>CBDCYU010000001.1:0-445872 GCA_965224345.1 Dehalococcoidia bacterium
GACTGGTCACCGCATAGCTCACCGTCACCTGACTTCGGCCTTTCACTATCCGCCGCCGCTCCAGCCGGCACACCTGTTGCAGATGAGGCCAAGCCTCTCCCATCGTCCCGGCTCTACCGGCATACTCGTTTACCTCCTGGTCAGCCAAGGCCCACAGCTCACGCCGTTCCAGCCGTCCATGACGCCGCTTGGACGGGGCATCCACCCCCACCATCAGCGTTGCCCCTCTAGCCCGCCATTCCCGCGCCTGCCAAGGGGACACTGCCGGCCCGTTGCCCCCCTTAGTTTCCAGTGGGGGAAAATGCTTCCACCAGATCCTGGTACAAAGCGGGCTGATTCGCCTTTACCGGCAACAGGTAGTCCCCACCACCGGCCACAATCTGCTGGCACACGTCCCGTTGCGTCAACAGGGCGTCCGCCACCACTACCCGGCCCTCCAGGGGAACCTGACCCAGAACTGCTCTGGCCGCCGCCAGCTCCTGACCCTTCCCAGGGGCGGCTGCCTGAGCCAGCACCGCCCCGCTCCCAGTTGCATAGGCCTACACCAGATGCACCCCGGGTATCTGTCCCCCGTGAATCCCCCGCAGGGTCTTGCCGTCCAGGGATAGCACCTCCCCCGGCTCTACTCCACTATCGATCAGCCACTCGCCCAAGACCGCCTTGAAGGCAGCCACATCCAACTCTTTGAACACCCGATGGAAGGTGGCTACACAGGGCGTCTTTCCAGGCCTGAACCCCAGGATATGCCCTGTGCCAGCACCGTGGTCCCGCCCCCATTGGGCTATGGCATACAGGCTGCGGGCGCCGCACAGCATCGCGCAAACGGCCAGACTCAGAATCGCTCCCAATGGATGACGACGGCCCTGACTGCTCCGGTGGTCGGGCACCCCATCCAATGCTTCTCTTAACTCCATATTCATCACCTCTCCATTCTCTGACACAAAGTCTAAAACTTGTTCCAGAAAATGAAAAGGCCCTGAGGCTCTCGCGCCTCGGAGAAGGCGAACTGCGCGTCCTCTAGGAGCTCGGGTTGTTTTTTTTGAGCTTGATGACGTAGTCCTTGCCCTCGGCCACGATAGCTTCGGCAAGGTTCGTATTGGCGTAGAGCGCATCGCCGCTCAGCACCTCCAGACCCTCGAAGCGCGGCGATCCCGCCCGTATCCATCGCTCCGCCGCTCTCGGCTCTTCATGATGATGTGCTATCTCCACTTGGTCCAGCGCCACTGATCCCTCACGGCTGAACAGGTGCAACAGCCTCAATTGCTCACCATTCTCCCTAACGCCGCGCACCGTCTTGCCATCCATCGATACCACCCCGACCCCTTCGCCGCGCAGTTCCATCACCTCCCTCACGAACTCCATCAGGGCCTCGCGGACCTCCGATACCGACACCATGCGCAGTAGCCTCGATAGCGTCTGGACCGACGGGCTGCGCCTCAGCCCCAACTGGCTCAGCACCTGCTCGTGGCATTCACCGAATCTGTTTATGGCGCTCAAGGAGCGATGCCCGCACATCAGCCCCAGCACCACCAGGCTCAGAACCCCGTCCAGCGGAAAGACCTTCCCTCTGCTCATCCGCTCGTCCGTTATCTTCCCTAGCTGCTTCCTGAGAACTCCAAACTCATCAGACAAAGACGATGACTCATCCATCTCTCACCTCCTTCTTGCCTATATTCTCATACTCATCTAAGACTTTGGAAAGGCCCTGCCAGCAAGTGCGAGGTGTTGCCAATCAATGAGCTACTTGTATATGATCCTGTAGGTCCTTGGCGGCTTCTGGGCACAATGTTGCCGGAGGCTTGTCGGGAGCAGCCAACTACTGTGGAGCGAAGCGCATGGTCAAGATGAACCGTGTCGGGAAAGCACTAACCACCGGCCTACTGACCTTGGCACTGCTGGTGGCGGTAACCGCCGTATCACAGCCGACGGTCGAGGCTCAGAGTCCCCCCGACGGGCAGAGTCAGCAGGATGTCACTGTCGATCCTGGGCCTGGCACCGAGTACATTGATCCAGAGTTGTGGGCTCTCCTACATCGGCAGGCGAGCGGAGAGGGCAACCTGCCCTCCCCGCTAGACATTGGGCTCATATACTACATCGACGACGATGGTGCCATATCCGCCGCCATTTCCGCCGCTGGCGGGCTGCTGAAGAGCGAGAGCGTCTGGCAGATTCCAACTGACCAGGTCCTCTCCATCATCCAGCGGCCTGACGTGCATGGTGCCGTGATCGTAAGTGCGGACGCTTCTGGCACCGCCTCGTCTCAGATGAACGACACCCTGGCCGACGTGGTATCGGCGTATCGTGCGGGTGTGCCCGCCAAGCAGGCGGCCCTGTATGCGTTCTTCATCAGGGGTGGGAGCGTGACCGTCCTGATCGACGTCCCCGACTCCGACACTGAGACCGAGGTCCGTCGCTGGCTGAGCGCCAATACCACTTACGCTCCGCCCCTTGATCCTGGGAATGGCATTCCCCTCCGTGTGGCGGCCCTGCTCCCGGTGGAGCAGATAGAGCCACTGTCTCAAACATTTCCGACGGTTTCGTTGACAGCAGAGAACTACCAGGGTCAGGGACTCCCGATGACGCGATCACGCTGGCCCCAGAGTGCCCTCGACTACGAGAACTGGATAGTTGATGTCCTTCTTCACGGGCCGCCTCCAGACAGCAGCGGAGCTAGTGGGGTGGTAGACGAAAGGCCTATCGGCGGTCTAGGAGGATGGGAGGTTGATCTGGTCGCACGGCGCAAGGCGCATGGGGTAGACGCCTGGCATAGAAAGGGCCTTGACGGCTCGGGCGTGAAGGTAGGCATTATCGACTGGGGATTCCGCGGGATCAACGACGACCTCGACCTTCCCGATCTGGTCATCGTCGGCGACAAGGAGAACCCGAACTGGAACGCCCTCTGCCAACCGGTCCACATGAGCACTTGGCCCCATGGCTCATTGATTCAGCTTGTGAGCGACCCCTGTGAGCCTCTGTTCGGAGCACTTGGTAGGGGAGTTGATATGGATCACGGGGTCAACGTCGCGGAACTGGTCCAGGACATGGCCCCCGGAGCTGAACTGTACTTCGCACAGGCCAACTCTCCTAGGCAGTTATACGAGGCGGCGGATTGGCTGAACGACCAGAACGTGGACGTTATTGTCCACGCCGGCGGGTGGCCCTACGACGGACCGGGTGACGGGACGTCGCCATTCACGGTGTCGGTCTACGAGAATAGTCCCACCACCGGAGGCAACGAACATTCCCCCTATCGCTACTACCCCAGCCCTCTGAACACAGTGGACGAGTTCGTTAAGGACTCTTCAGGGCCGGTATGGATCAACGCCGCCGGCAACGCAGAGCGGCTCACGCTGTTTGTGACGAGCCCTCAACTTCTGGGAGGGAAGAGTAAGTACTCGGACTTTCTGATTCTCAACAGTGCGGGTAGTAACGACTCGGATCGCACCTGCCAGCCCGTCCCCAAGGATGAGGTCAAAATCTACATATACAGCCTGAGATGGGCGGACACTTGGCCGAGTGGAGATAAGGACCTTGACTTCATAGTATTAGACCGATGGGCAAACCCCAACCCTAGCTTGTGGGATAGATTATTGGGTTGGCGTGATCTGTCGTTTGCCAGGTCCGATCGCACGGAGCAGTTCCCTAGTGCCCACCCAGTGAGGCGGGTCGCGAAGATGAGCTACGCCTCCCTCCTCCCGGTCGATATGTGCCTACGCATCCGTGTCAACGCCGACAGCTCTGGACAGCGGGTCGCCCCCGGCTGGGTTCAGTTCCAGATTCTCACCAATGACACGGATGCATCGATTGGTCAGAGCGGCGACGTATCGGGGTACAGCGTCGTCAACCCCGCTTCAAGCAGCAACCCTGGCCTCTTGGCAATCGGAGCGATGGACCTACGCTACGCCGCAAGGCTTAAGTTGATGGAGTATAGCAGCCAGGGGCCCGTGCGGAGCGAGCAAGGTTCCTGGACTCCCGGGGATTGGCAGCGAATCAAGCCTGACATCGTAGCTGGAAGCGGGGCCGCCACGCATACCAAGTGGGACGATTGCGGCCAAAGCCTTAGTGCTTGCGATGAGAAACTATACTTCGGCGGCACCAGCGCCGCAACGGGGCACACTGGTGGGCTGGCCGCCCTGGTGGTGCAGTGGCTCAAGAGGCTTGGGGTGTCCTACACGCCAGCCGACATAGCCAACTATCTGCGTGATAGTGGTCGGCCGCAGGATAATCCTCCTGATCCCAACAACAGTTGGGGACACGGACTCATCAGGTTGCCCTGTCCGTCCGAGAAGCTGCCTTCGATTACACACTCGGGCTCCTACATGTGGAGCGCCCGCGACTGCGAATCGATCAGACGTCCGGGGATGTATGCCGACTACTATACTTTCACCCTTCCGAGCAGGACCGGGGTTCAGATCGACCTGAAATCGAGCACGGCCAACCCTTACATATATTTGTTCGAGGGTCTATTCACTGGTGATGCCAGCTTTATCGCCACTGATGACGATGGTGGTGTTGGCAACAACGCTCGAATCACGATGGCCCTTGATGCCGGTACATACACCATAGTAGCTACCACGGACTCGAGGGTTACGACCGGGAGCTACCAACTCGAAATTACATCAGCGACAGCATTTCCATAGTGAACAGCCCCGTGGACGGTCCCACCTCAAGCGTGATAGAGGACGAGGAAGTGGAGTGAAGCGAAACCGAGTTGGAGATTGGAGCGGTACATTAGCGGGTCTGGGTAAGCGACCAGGGCACTTCATGGCGCGGATTGAAATCAGTGATTAGTACGCCTTGCCGGGGTGGGCGGGGAGTGCACGCAGCCGGTCCTGTTGTTGCCGTAGACGTCCGAGTCGCGCCGAATCGCTCACACTCACTGCACCTCCTTTCCCTCACACCAAGAGAGAATGGATGCCCGAAGCCTCCAAGCCCAACCAAGCACGAGTGGATAACCTGAAGACAGGAGGGTGTACTCTAACTTCTGTCCTCCGGCTGGATGCCTTGTCAGCAATTGCACAAGAGTCTTCTTCGACTATGCAACTGTATAGAGCACGCAAGGTGATGAAATGGTGCCTGATCTGGCCCTCGGATATTGGGATATCATAGCCATAGCCGCACTTGTCCTTGGCCCCGCTCCAACGATGACGATTGTCGCTGGTGGAGTGACTGGTCTGATGGTTAGGGGAGCGAGCGTAGCCCGCAGCCTCTTCATTGGATTGGGCCTCGGCATTGTCGGCGCTGCCGCCAGCGTTGGGTCACTGATACTTTATCGTGCGCTAGGCGGGTCTTTAGCTGAGTTGTTCCCCGGCATACTCCCGGTGATGGCGACTAGCATGCTGTTCGCCGCTGCCACTATCTTCCTCACCCGGCGCTGAGTTCACAGCCTTTGCCATGAGCCAAGCGTCATTATGGGCGACAGAGTGGCCGATCTCAGTACGTTCTCCGACTCCCCAACTACCGCAGGCGGACGAAATGCAAGAGGGAAGGCCAAAGGCGACCCTGTGCAGTTACGTGAAGGAAGTCCCGCTATAGCATATGGCGATACAGGGCTGGTTCGCCTGGCAAGCTAGATCCTTGGATACCATCTGGTACCTAGAAAGAGGCCTCCCAGCGAAAAGTTCGCAATTGAGCCTGTCTCACAAGTCTGGGTTGGCGTTGAGTATGGGTCAGGTGTACGTTTGAAGCGACATCAAGGTGGGAGATATTGAGATGCCGCTTCGACCGATGGGCCGAGAGCAGATGTGGATGTTGCCGCCGACGCTTGACGAGTTGTTGCCGCTGGACCATCCGGCGCGGTTCGTCGCCGAGTTTGTTGACGCTTTGGACCGGGAGGACTGGGCGGAGCTTGGGGTGAAGATAGAAGGTGACTCGATGGGAGCGCCAGCCTACCATCCACGTGCGCTGTTGAGCGTGTGGCTGTACGGCTTCATGACCGGGGTGCGCTCGTGCCGGAAGCTGGAGGCTGCCTGCCGGGACCAGATACCGTATCTGTGGCTGACAGGGTGGCAGCATCCGGACCACAACACCCTGTGGAGGTTCTACAGAGGGCATCGTCAGGCTATGAGGAAGCTGTTCGAGCGTACCGTGCGTACGGCAGTGACGATGAAGTTGGTGGATCTGGCGGTTCAGGCGGTGGATGGTACTAAGGTGGTCGCCAACGCGTCGCTGAACAGGAGCTACGACGCCGAGGGACTTCGAGGGCTATTGGAGCGGCTGGAGAGTGCGATAGCCGACCTTGAGGCTCAGAACGAAGCGGGAGAAGACACTGCTGTTGCCCATCTGCCTGAGGAGTTGGCCGACAAGGAGGTCTTGAGAGAGCAGGTGAGGCAGGCGATGGACGATCTCACGAGTCAGAAGCGCCACAAGCGCATCAACCTGACCGACCCAGACGCCAGGCTGATGAAGGGTAGGCAAGGCATCGTGGCTGGCTACAACGCCCAGGCTATGGTCTCACCCACAGAGGCGGATGGGGGAGCGACCGGCATGTTGGTCACCGCCGTGGACGTGGTGGATGCGGCCAATGACAATGCCCTGCTGGTTCCGATGATGGAGCAGGCCGAAGAGACGACCGGTACAAGAGCGCAGATGACGTTGGCCGACGCCGGATACTTCGCCGCAAGTCACCTGGCGGAGTGCGACCGTCGAGGTCAGCAGGTGGTGGTGTCAGAGGCACGACAACGGTTCCTCAAAGACCCATATCACAAGGACCAATTCACCTACAACGAGCCGAGCGACAGCTTTACGTGTCCGCAGGGACAGACGCTCAAGTTCGTTCGTATACAGCACGCGACCGGAGTCCCGTTGCGTCTGTACCGGGCTGCAGGTGCTGTCTGTCAGGCATGCCCGGCCTTCAGAGCTTGTACCAGGGCCAAGGAGATTGGGCGAAGCTTAGCCATAGGGCCGCACGATGAAGTGCTACGTCGCCATCGCTCCTGGATGTCCACCTCAGTAGCTCAAGAGGCTTACAGGCTGAGAAAGCAACTGGTCGAGCCTGTCTTCGGAATCATCAAGGAGCAACAGGGGGCACGTAGGTTCCTGCTGCGCGGCCTCGTCAACGTGGCGGCCGAGTGGACTATGTTGGCCACCGCCTTCAACCTGCGTACTCTCTGTCGGGTGTGGCGCTCCAGCCCCTTCATCGGTCTATTTAATGGCCCGGAGCTTCGTCCCGTCTCCTGACCTGCAGTGATGACAGCAGCTGACCCATCGCTCCGTCGCCTGTACTACCCGCTCAGGCCAGGGCCTTTCAGCGAACCCTCCGACCTCTATCCGATCCCCCTATCCGCAATTCCCACTTCTGGGACAGGCTCAGTACAGGACACGTTGGCCCACTTGGTAAGGATCGAACCGATTCTTCGGGCCTACTTAGGGTCGCAGGCCACATCTGGAAGACTTCCCCACCTACCATCCGTGTCGGCCTACTACCCGGTCACGACGCATCAGCGTCCCTGCGTCCCGACGCGTCACACTACAGGGATTGAGAGACCTTGGTGCGTCGATAGGTTGCCGAGCCACATTTCAAAGATGGTGGTATCTACCGTATGCGTTGGTGGGCCAGAGTGTACCGTACTGAGCCTGTCTCAGAAGTCTGGGGTGGCGTTGGGTATGGGTCAGGTGTACGTTTGAAGGGACATCAAGATGGGAGATATTGAGATGCCACTTCGACCGATGGGCCGAGAGCAGATGTGGATGTTGCCGCCGACGCTTGACGAGCTGTTGCCGTTGGATCATCCGGCGCGATTCGTGGCCGAGTTCGTTGACGCCTTGGACAGGGATAGCTGGACGGAGCTTGGCGTGGACATAGAAGGTGACTCGATGGGGGCGCCAGCCTACCATCCTCGTGCGCTGTTGAGCGTGTGGCTATATGGCTTCATGACCGGGGTGCGCTCGAGCCGAAAGCTGGAGGTGGCCTGCCGGGACCAGATACCGTACCTATGGCTGACCGGGTGGCAGCATCCTGACCACAACACCCTGTGGCGGTTCTACAAAGGGCATAGGCAGGCTATGAGGAAGCTGTTCGAGCGTACCGTGCGTACGGCGGTGGCCATGAAGTTGGTGGATCTGGCGGTCCAGGCGGTGGATGGTACGAAGGTGGTCGCCAACGCCTCAGTGAACAGGAGCTACGATGCCAAGGGGCTGAGAGGGCTGTTGGATCGGTTGGAGCGGGCGATAACCGACCTTGAGGCACAGAACGAGGCGGGAGAAGAGGCCGCCGTCGCCCGTCTGCCTCAGAAGTTGGCGGACAAGGAGGTCTTGAGAGAGCAGGTGAAGCATGCGATGGCCGATCTTGCGAGTCAGAAGCGCCACAAGCGCATCAACCTGACCGACCCGGAGGCCCGGCTGATGAAGGGAAGGCAGGGCATCGTGGCTGGCTACAACGCCCAGGCTATGGTCTCACCCGTAGAGGTGGATGGGGGAGGGACCGGCATGGTGGTCACCGCCGTGGACGTGGTTGATGCGGCCAATGACAATGCCCTGCTGGTGCCGATGATGGAGCAGGCCGAGGAGACTACGGGGACGAAGTCGCAGATGACATTGGCCGACGCCGGATACTTCGCTGCCAGTCACCTGGCGGAGTGCGACCGTCGAGGTCAGCAGGTGGTGGTGTCAGAGGCACGACAACGGTTCCTCGAAGACCCCTACCACAAGGACAGATTCACCTATGACGAGCACAGCGACAGCTTCAGGTGTCCCCAGGGACAGACGCTCGCGTTCGTCCGCATACAGCATGCGAACGGAGTCCCGTTGCGTCTGTACCGGGCTGCAGGTGCTGTCTGTCAGGCATGTCCGGCCTTCAGAGCCTGTACCAGAGCCAAAGAGATTGGGCGAAGCCTGGCCATAGGGCCGCACGACGCAGTCCTACGTGGCCATCGCGCCTGGATGTCCACCTCAGCAGCCAAAGAAGCTTACGGGCTGAGAAAGCAACTCGTCGAGCCGGTCTTCGGAATCATCAAGGAGCAACAGAGGGCACGTAGGTTCCTGCTGCGCGGCCTCGTTAACGTGGCGGCCGAGTGGACCATGTTGGCAACAGCCTTCAACCTGCGCACTCTCTATCGGGTGTGGAGCTCCTCCCGCCCCTTCAGCCATCCCTTTCCACGGTCCGAAGCCTTGTCCTGTCTCGTGAACTGAGGCGATGACAGCGACCAGTCTCCACACCGTCGTCTTACATCAGACCTTCGCGTCAGAGTGAACCTGTTCACAGATGTTCTTCTGAGACAGGCTCTGAAGGAAAGCATTTCCATATGCTCACGGCAATACTGCATGAAATGGGCCATGCGCTTGGACTGGACGACCTCTACGGGGACGTTGCGGGCAACTTCACCGGCTACCTCATGGGCTCACTGTCTAAGCACGACGCGGCCACGTCCGTACCGGCTGTCGACCGGGCATTGCTCAAACGGGTCTACAGATTGGTCGGGCACAAGTAGGGAGATAGAAACATGAGAATACTGACGATTCTGGCGCTGGTGTTCGTGCTGGGGTGTTCGCAAGCTGACGTGCAGGAGAAGGTCGTGCCGCCAGACCCGACCCCTGAGGAAGTCGCGCTGTCAGACCCGCCCCCTGCGGCTGAGCCGGAAACCGTGAAGACCCTACAGCATGGCCCCCCTTCCTACGGGGAGTACGGCGTAGCCACGCTAGAGGAGATGCTTGCCTCTTCGGAGGTCATCATTCGGGGCAGGCTTGCCTCGGTGAGAGGCGTGGGGGTGAGGAGCTACCTGGGCCACCAGAGGCTCCCCGCCGGACTCGACGTTCGAAGGCTACATCGACGCTCTGGAGTTCACCTTTGACGTACTGGAGTACCTGAAGGGTTCGGGCGGCCCCACCGTGACGGCCGTCGCCTATGACCTGAGCTACTCCGTGGACGACACACGGGAGGATGCTGCTGCTTCTGCTGACTGGAATCTGCTGCCCGGACGAGACAAGCGGTGGGACAGCCGCGAAGCCATAGTCTTTCTGCGGAAGCCCCCGCTGAGAGAGCATGAGCATCTTCGGTCGCAGCTCGACCACGACTACTACCTGGGGATAACGGGCAAACAGGACAGGCAGATCACCGTCGCCAGCGGAGAGGCCCGCGCATGGCTGCCAGACTCGTCTAGTGCCGTCGGTGTGCGCTCAGCCTCGAAACAACAATTCCTGTTGGAAGACCCAGCCCAGGCTACCCAGGGGGCTGCGCAACGGTCTACCGGCCTTTCCTCTTCGACTTCGTCCGTCAGCCTGTCGGGGTTGAAAGCCAAGCTCGCCGCTATCGAGGCGGAGATCGCCAGGGGCGACGGCTCACAGGCGTACCGAGACTGCATCATCGCGACGTACTTCTATAACAGACCTGAGCTTTATCAGGACATGCTGTTCGAGGCGACGGTCGAGTCCGGTGCTCCGGCTGGCACGACGGTCTATACCTACAGCTACGCGGAACACTACCTGGAGCGCTACGGCCCGACCGAGCCGGATAACTATGGAGAGTATTGGCTAGAGGGTCGGGATGCTGACCTGTTCGGCCGTCGTTACCCAGGACACCTGCACAACAAGCGCCCGTTGCCAGCAGGCGAGTACCGGTCGTTCTCCCTAGCCCGAAGCCGTGAAATGAAACTCTGCCAGGGCGACGCCTGGGCCCAGAGGGGGAAGTTCGAGAACGTCATCACCCTGACGGCGCCAGCGGGAACACTGGCGGAGGCGTTCTTCGACCCCGTGGCCGACGGCGGCGCAACCACCGCCACCACCACCGTCGGGACGATCCGGTACGAATCGAACACGGTCAAGGCGACACTGACCCCGACCGTCACGAACCACGTCCTGGACTTCATCGCCCTGGACGGCTCGGTAGCGTTGTCATTGAACGTAGCCGACGCCACCCGACCGACGGCGTGCTGAGCTGGACCGTCACGCCGGCGCCCTGGAGCGCCGGGGATAAACTCATGCTGCGAATCCGGTCGCCCAGGCCGAGTGGCCCGTGACTCTCAGCCCACATGTTCTCCAACCCTCCGCCAGTGAGGACCCCCTCTCAATCTCCCCCTGCGAGGGGGAGAGGTCTTAAGCACGACGCGGCCACGTCCGTACCGTCTGGCGACCGGGCATTGCTCAAACGGGTCTACAGGGTGGTCGGGCACAAGTAGGGAGATAGGAACATGAGAATACTGACGGTTCTGGCGCTGGTGTTCGTGCTGGGGTGTTCGCAAGCTGACGTGCAGGAGAAGGTCGTGCCGCCAGACCCGACCCCTGAGAAAGTCACTCAGCCTGACCTGGTTGAGGAAGTCGCGCCGACAGACCCGACCCCTGCGGCTGAGCCGGAAACCGTGAAGACCCTGCAGCATGGCCCCCCTTCCTACGGGGGCTCTGCGGCGATGGGGGCTCGGCATCCCTCCGGCCAGCAGTATCCGCCTCACGGTGGAGCGTGACAGATGGACATCCTCTCGCTCTGCTAATATCTCGGTCAGATGGGTGTGGTTGAGTCCTGCATAGGGACCCTTGGCCAGCTCCATCACCTTCTGTTGTGTCCTCAGGCACGTGGTGGCTGCAGGCTTCCTCCCCCTGTTCCCGTGAGCCACGGCAGCTGCTCCCTCCTTCCTGTATGCTGCCAACAGTCGCCACGTATGGCGCTCGCTCACTCCCATCAGCTTCGCCGACTGGACCACCGTCACCTTGCCCTCGATCACTCCGTTCAACAACTGTATCCTTGATTGCTCTCTGGTCGTCAACGTCAGTCCTCTCATAGACTGACATTTTCATTGAACACTTACACCCTGACATAATCATTGAACATCTACATCTAGAAAAAAAGCTCTTGACGGGGCTTCGGGTGGTCTGCTAAGATGTGTATCCACTCTGACGGGATGGGGCGTTTCGCGCCCTCGGCGCCGTCGGGAGCACCTTAACAACTGGATAGTGGAAGGAAACAATTTTTTAGAGTTTGATCCTGGCTCAGGACGAACGCTGGCGGTGCGCCTAATGCATGCAAGTCGAACGGTCCCGGTTCGCTTTAGCTTATCGGGATAGTGGCGAACTGCTGAGTAACACGTAAGTAACCTGCCCTGAAGCGGGGGATAATCCCGAGAAATCGGGCCTAATACCGCGTACGTTTCGCGCTGACATGTCGGTGCGAAAGAAAGGCTCTCGACTTGTCGAGGGTCGCTTCTGGAGGGGCTTGCGGCCTATCAGGTAGTTGGCGGGGTAATGGCCCACCAAGCCGAAGACGGGTAACCGGTGTGAGAGCATGATCGGTCAGAGGGGGACTGAGATACGGCCCCCACTCCTACGGGAGGCAGCAGCAGGGAATCTTGCGCAATGGGCGAAAGCCTGACGCAGCGACACCGCGTGGGGGAAGAAGGCTTTAGGGTTGTAAACCCCTTTTCTCGGGGAAGAGGAAGGACGGTACCCGAGGAATAAGGTTCGGCTAACTACGTGCCAGCAGCCGCGGTAAGACGTAGGAACCGAGCGTTGTCCGGATTTACTGGGCGTAAAGAGCGCGTAGGCGGCTTATGAAGTCCCATGTGAAATCTCCCGGCTCAACTGGGAGGGGTCATGGGAAACTGGTAGGCTGGAGGTCAGTAGAGGAAAGTGGAATTCCCGGAGTAGTGGTGATATGCGTAGATACCGGGAGGAACACCAGAGGCGAAGGCGGCTTTCTGGACTGCACCTGACGCTGAGGCGCGAGAGCATGGGGAGCAAACCGGATTAGATACCCGGGTAGTCCATGCCCTAAACGATGGATACTAGGTATAGGAGGTATCGACGCCCCCTGTGCCGTAGCTAACGTGTTAAGTATCCCGCCTGGGGAGTACGGCCGCAAGGCTAAAACTCAAAGGAATTGACGGGGGCCCGCACAAGCAGCGGAGCGTGTGGTTTAATTCGATGAAAAGCGCAGAACCTTACCAGGGCTTGACATGCTTTCTGAAACCCCGCGAAAGCGGGGCCTCCTTCGGGACAGAAGCACAGATGTTGCATGGCTGTCGTCAGCTCGTGCCGTGAGGTGTTGGGTTAAGTCCCGCAACGAGCGCAACCCTTGTTGCTAGTTACCTTTTCTAGCGAGACAGCCCCTAACAAGGGGGAGGAAGGTGGGGATGACGTCAAGTCAGCACGACTCTTACGCTCTGGGCTACACACACGCTACAATGGCCAGTACAGAGGGCTGCGATGGAGCGATCCGGAGCTAATCCCACAAAGCTGGCCCCAGTTGGAATTGCAGGCTGCAACCCGCCTGCATGAACGCGGAGTTGCTAGTAACCGCAGGTCAGCACACTGCGGTGAATACGTTCCCGGGCCTTGTACACACCGCCCGTCACGTCATGGAAGTCGGCAACACTTGAAGTCGCTGGGCCAACCCGCAAGGGAGGCAGGCGCCGAGGGTGGGGCTGATGACTGGGACGAAGTCGTAACAAGGTAGCTGTACCGGAAGGTGCGGCTGGATCACCTCCTTTCTAGGGAGTTAGCCCCGATCTGATCGGGGTTACGTCGGTCGGTGGGCGGGAAGCCACGAGGCAAAGAGTCGAGCCGGAGTCCGGCAGCGCCGGACGGAGCTCCTTGGAGCCGACGAGCTTCTCTATTGAAAGCCCACCGTCTTTTGGCAAACACATCATGTTTCCTTCCACTGTCCAGCAGTTAAGGGCGCGAAGGGCCAGCTAATCCCATAGCTGGCCCTTCCGCTTTGCATGACCAGCGGACCGACGTGGGGCTGTAGCTCAGCTGGGAGAGCGCCTCCCTTGCACGGAGGAAGTCGGGGGTTCGAGTCCCCCCAGCTCCACCACTATGGACGGTAGACAGTACCGAGCCGTTGAGGGCTACCTTTTCGGCGACCCTTCCGGGTATCAAGCTATCGTCGGGCATGGGGACAGTGTAGCGCAGCAGGGCGTCGCCGGGCATGACGACGATCTCCTTGACGAAGGTCTCGATGAAGGCCCTTCGCTCGGTCAGTTCGCTCTCGTTGAGGAACTCGCTCATGTCCTGGGCGTAGGCCGCTATGGTCTCCACGTCGTCCAGGACCTCTCTGCGCTGGGGAGAGAATGGCCCTAGCCTCCTCTGCCGACGCCTCCAGCCTCTCCTGCCGCTCCCGGTGGTCGCGGATGCGGGGTCTGAAATCGGCAATGTCCATGTCGGTGGTCTCCACGAGGTTGTAGAGGCGGTCCAGCCTGTTCTTCACGTCCGCAAGCTCGGCGTCGATGGTCTGAAGCCTCTTGCGCTGCTCGCGGGCCACGCCGTCCATCTCCTCGTCCACCACCTTCACCAGCTCCCGGATGTTGCCCTCGGTGAGGATGTTGGAGCGAATCTTGCCGACGACCAACTCCTCGAAGCGCCGGGCGTTGAGCCTGGGGGCGTCGCAGGCCCCGTTGCCCCGCTTCATCAGGGACTGGCAGACGTAGTAGGAAAACTGACCGCTCTTGGAGTCCTGGCCGGAGAGCGCCCTGTTGCAGGTCTTGCACTTGACCAGCCCGCTGAGCAGGTAGGAGCTTCCCACCCGGCGGGGATGGCTCCTCTTGGGCGCCCTTGAGCGCATCCGCTTGTTGACTCGGCTGAACTGGGCCTTGGAGACGATGGCGGGAAACGCCTTGTCCACCCGCACCGGGTCGGCCTTGTCCTTGGCCGTCTTGCCCCAAAACCAGAGCGCCGGTATAGACCTCGTTCTTGAGGATGGTGTGGACGCTGGTCTTGCCCCAGAGCTTTCCTGCGGGACTGGCGATGCCCTCGTCGTTGAGGGTGCGGGTGATGTCGGTCATCCCCCTACCGGCCTCGGCCAGGTCGAAGATGCGCTTCACGACGGGGGCCGCATCCGTGTCGGGCTCCAGTGTGGGCCTCTTCTTGGGTCCGTCCTGCACCATGACCCTGTTGTAGCCGTAGGGCGTCCTGCTGGCGACCCAGAAGCCCCGGGAGGCGGCCTCCCGCATTCCTCGCAAAACTTCTTGGGCAAGATTCTCGCTGTAAAATTCGTCCACGGACTCGATGATGGCCTCCATGAGCTTGCCGGTGGGGGTGTCGTCGGCGTGCTCGGTGATGGAGACCACGCGAACGCCCTTGCGCCGGAGCATGGACTTGAAGGCGACGGCGTGCTCGCGCTTGCGCGTGAAGCGGGAGAATTTCCAGACCAAAATCTCGCTGAACGGGGCATTGGGCTTGGCCGCCTCGTCGATCATCTTGCGGAACTCGGGGCGGTCGGCGATGCGGCCACTCTCGTCCACGTACTCGCGGGCGACGATGTAGCCGTTCTTGTTGGCGTAGTCCCTGAGCGCCCTCAGTTGGGCGGAGACGGACAGGTCCACGTCCTGCCTGTCGCTGGAGACCCTGGCGTAGAGGGCCACGGGGGTGTGGTCGTGTCGTTCACTCATATGTGCGTCCTCCTTCTGCTTTCTGTTGTTCGGTCCTGGGAGCCTTCGGTCCGGCGCTCATCCACCAGCCGCTCCACGTCTTCGGGGGCGATGCCCTGCTCGCGGGCGCGCCGTCTTCCATACCGCTGAAGGCGTCTCCAATCCGTCTCCTGCATGTAGAGGCGGAGGGCCTCGCGGATAAGCCCGCTCATCGTGCGGTCCTCCTCCTTCATCAACTGCCTGACCTGCTCGGCCATCTCCGGTGGCAGGGAGAAGGTGATGACCTCTGTGCTCCTGGGCATTTCGTCCTAGCCTCCGTAGTGATACTGAGTCATACTCTTATCATGAACGAACCGGCCCGCCGCTGTCAAGGTCCGGGCATCTGTAAGCAGGGCCTTTTCAAAGTCAGGATAAGTTGAGTGCGGCATTGGGTTGAGCACAGAGTCTTTGCGCTCTGGCGGTGAGGGGTTCCTTGGGGGACCAGAGAAAGGCACTGACGTTGACAACTAGCAAAGAGTTTCTGTCTTCGGTCCGAGTCTACGAGGCTTTCACACCAACCCGACCAATCGACTTGCCTGACCTTCTGTCTGGCAGGCTCCTTCTCTTGAAGCGTCTCACCCGCGACATCGTGACTCCGTCACAGCATGTCCTCCTATATGGAAATAGAGGCGTAGGCAAGACTTCAATCGCAAGAGTATTGGCCATTCTCGCACAGGACGACGACCCAAGTGGTAGACGGTCCATTGTGATTTCATGCGATTCGAACGACATGGCTCGATTTGGAGAAAGGTATTTCAAGAAGTTCTCTTGGCAGAGCGCCAACTGGGGTTTGAAGGGTACCGTGAACAGGCCGTAGTGGGAAGGTGGGACCCGGACGATCCCATCTCAATGCCAAATGATGTCAGGCTACTCTTGAGAAGATTGATTCCCTCGTAACAAGGGGCTTTCGGGTTGGTTCTGCGGCGTGAGGGCGGTTAGGCGTGAGGGATTTGGTTGTTGCGGTCGGGGCTTGTGTTGTGGCCGATGAGGTCGTTGTGGTGCGCCATACCCCGTCCGGGTAGGCATCAGCGGGCTCGCAACGGCTCCTGTAGCTTCATGCAGCGGGGGGAGCGGTCGCCAGGACAGCCGGTGGGACCAACATCCCGTCCAACCGTGCCCGGACCATTCGCTTGACGTTACACGCCAGGGCCTTGAGGTAGACGGCGAGCCGGACCCTCTCACCTCCACGTACCCGAAGGCGGCCAAGACCATGGCGCCGTTTCAACTCCGAGCGCGTACCCTCTATCCCCGCACGCAACCCGTACCGTTTACGCCATTGTCCATCCGACTCGGCCCTCCGCCTACGTCCGATGTTCACCCTGGCGAGGTCCGCACTCAGCACGTAGGCTCCACTCGGCGACCACTCTCCCCCGAGCTCAGGGCGACGACGCCACCTCACAGGACACCGTGGGCGCAGCGAGCAGGGTTCACACACCTCCCGGGCGAAGTGCATCTCCACTCGCTCGGGAGCGTCTTCATCCTCGTACTCGGACACCGCCTCATGTCCCGCAGGACACACCGCAGACCTCCTTGCCGTAACGTCGATGTCAAAGTCAGCAGCCGTCAGTCTGACCAGCCCATCATCCTCATCGGCCTCCCCCGGCGCCCGGCCCCCGACAGGGCTCACCAACTCCGTCCCCCTACGCTCTGCCTCCCATCCGTTGTGTCCGGATCCATACGACGTGTCGCACCATAGCTCCGAAGGACCGATCCCACGCTCCCTCAACGTGTCTATCACCCCCACCGTCACACCGGCGTCGCCACCGCTCGACGGCGTGACCTCCACGTGGGTGATCATCTGCACGGCGTTCCCCTCTTCGCACGTCTCAGACACCTGCACCTCGTACCCCTTCCCCTTGTGTCCGCTGTAGGTTACCGCCGGGTCGTGGGGCGTCTGCATAGAGTACGACCGCACCTCCTTCGCCTCCTTCAGCGCGATCGGCACCTTACCCTCTGCCGCATCGTCGTCATCGGCTCCGGGACGACCGTCCCTGTGACGGCCCACGTGGCACTGCTCCCCCAATAGCCTCTCCAACAGTCCGTACTCCTCCATCTTTGCCACCGCCGTCCCACGGAACCTATCCACCAGCCGGTACACGTCTCGCGCACACACCGACAGCCGGCGACGCCCCTCACCTGAACGTGCGTCCTCGTACCCCGATGCTTCACCACTCTCCTTGAGGTACCGCTGTGCCAGACCATCCCCAATCCCTTCACCCAGACCAGGGTGCTCACGGCTCACCGCTAACAGGAACACTCGGACCGTCTCGCAGAACAGACCCAACCGCGTCAGCACCGCGATATTGCTCATGACGTGCGTCGAGTCCAGGCGCTGCTTGCCTGTTCGCAGTCCCAGGGCCTCTATCATCCGGTCCGTCGTCTCACAGAACGCCAATCGCCCGCCGTCGTGCTCCATCAACCGCACACGGAAGTTATGCAGTGTCTTCTGGGCAAGATGCGCCTCCTCCATCTCCAGCCGCAGCGCGTGGTGCCACAGCAGATTGAACTCCAACTCTTCCAACGCCTCCATGTCCGTCAGATCGAACATCTCCTTGAGCACCAGCACTCCCAGCACCGTCTGCACGGCGCGATTGGGCCTGCCCATGTCCGGGCTGTACAGCGGAGCGAACCGCTCCTCCTCTATCAGAACCAGAGCCTCGTTCCGAAACACCTCCGCCCAGCTCCTCCGCATCAGCTTCGCCTTCCTCGGCGTGATCAGAAACTCCGACTGCCACAGGCTCTCCTGCGGTTCCCGTGCTTGAAACATCGACCACCTACTCCTGTGCCTTCACTCCTCCACTTTCCCCGCTCCTATTATCCCTCACTTCCAATACCCTCGCCCATGACTTACGAGGGAATCATTGTTGCCCACTGACCCACGTCCACAACAGAGCCCAAGTGCGAGCCTCATCCATAACCGTGCGGGGCCTAGATCGCGGCGATAGTTATCCAGGTAGACGATCTTCGAGTCACGGCTTGCTGGCGTAGTGAAGTCAATTTCGATGCCCAACTCGTAGAAGGATTGGATAAGGACGCAGATACTGTAGGGCAGGATCTGACACAGAACCTCGTTCACCTGAGGCGTGTCGCTCTTGGACCTCACGCTGGCCCCGAACTTGGCCTTAACCATGATTCCCTCGTAAAAACCCGGTTTGAGGAAGTTCCAGCAATTTCGCACATATGCGCGCTACCGTATGTTGGGGTAGTATACGGAACAGAGACTGTATATTGTACCCCGGCGCGGGTACGGTTGTTCTAATTCGGCCTGCACAGACTTTTTACGAGAGAATCAACCATAGACACCATGGTCTCGACGTTGCTCCGTTTGTGGTAGTGCACTAGCAGGCTGTTGAAGAAGAATGTTTTCGGTAGCGGAGCTGAACACCTCCTCAACCCGCTCGCACACACGCTGACTCAACCTGGATGCACTGTGACGGGTGGGTCCGTCCATCTATCGCAGAGTTTCGGCTCTATGCCACGTGCGGCGTGATGTGCATGTCCCGATAGTCCCATACGAAGTCCCTAGCCTGCTAGAGGCGCGACCTGCGGAAGTGAGCGCGGTCTCTCCATTAATGGTGCAGAATTTGGAAATATGGTGCAGGCGCCAATTGTGATGCAAGGCCCCTGCGGCGGGGTGTGGGTGACATCCGGACGGCGAGGGCTGGGAGCAGAGGGCATGTGCTAGAATGCGACCCATCGCAAACAACGGGCATCGCCCACGAAAGATTGGAGGCCCCCAATGAAAGTCACCGACGTAAGGATGGAGAACTACCGCTGGGACAGACCTACGCCCATACGCAACGGCCGCTACGTCTACGCAACGGCAGGAATCAACGTTGTGAAGGTGGACACCGACGAGGGCATCACCGGGATCGGCCTGTGCGGCGGCGTCCAGGGGGCCGAGGAGATAGGCACGGCCATCCTCAACCACCTCAAGCAGGTCGTCATCGGCCAAGACCCCTTCGATACCGAGAGGGTATGGGACGACCTGTGGCAGCCCAAGCTGGTGGGAAGGCGGGGCATCACCACGCGGGTCATCAGCGGCATTGACATCGCCCTGTGGGACATCAAGGGGAAGGTGGCCAACCGCCCCGTCCACAAGATGCTGGGCGGCTTCACCGACAAGGTCCCCGTCTACATCGCCGGGGGCTACTACGAGGAGGGCAAGGGGCTGGAGGAGCTGGCGGCGGAGACCAGCCAGAGCGTGTCCTTGGGCGCCCGCGCCATCAAGATGAAGATCGGCGGCGCCCCCATAAACGAGGACGTCGAGCGCGTGCGGGTCGTTCGCCAAGCGGCGGGTCCCGACGTCAAGGTGATGGTCGACGCCAACTGCGCCTACCGATACTACGAGGCTATCGAGATCGCCAGGAAGATCGAGCAGTTCGACATCTACTGGTTCGAGGAGCCCGTCAACCCCGACGACTACGAGGGCCACAAGCTGATAAGCCAGGCCACCATGATACCCGTCGCCACCGGCGAGAACGAGTACACCCGCTACGGCTTCAGGGACCTGATCGAGAACCGGTGCGCGGCCATCATCCAGCCGGACGCCCTGATAATGGGCGGCATCACCGAGTTCATGAAGGTGGCCGCCTTGGCGCAGGCCCACGACCTGCCCATAGCCCCCCACGGCAACCAGGATGTCCACGTCCACCTGGTCTCCGCCATACCCAACGGGCTGATCCTGGAGTACTACCGGGGCTCCACGGACCCTATGTGGGGCAAGACCTACAAGTCGGGCCTCCAGGTCGAGGGCGAGTACGTCTTCCCGCCGGACAGGCCCGGACTAGGGATAGAGCTCAACGAGGAGGCGCTGGCCCAATACCGAGTCGGCTAGCCTACCTCCACCGTCCCCGGCGGCGGGCTCTCCAGAGGGTGCCCAGCAGGAGGACCAGGAACAGGCCCCCCGCGGCCAGCTCCATCTGCCACAGGGGCAGCTCGATCCCGCCCTCCGGGCCGCGAGCCTCCTGCGGACGGCCCACGGGGCCTGGCAACGTCGCCGGCCCCAGAACCCCCCGCGGCGTTGCGGTGGCGACGGGCGGCTCCTCCCGCTCCCGGTCGGCATCACCTGGGGACGGCGGGGCCGCCGTAGGAGCGACGCGAGCCTCCGGAGCCGCCGGGGTGGCGGGCACGCTCACATCCGCGGGCGTCGTCGTGCCTCGCTCCTCTGCCGGAGCGGCAGCTGCCTGCGCCTCCGCCGTGGCGGTGACTGCTGGCTCTGGAGCCGACTCCTCCTTGACGACCTCCTTCTCCATCGCCGCCTCGACCGGAACCTCTTTCGCAACCACCACCTCCACCGGAACCTCCTTCACAACCACCACCTCCACCGGAACCTCCTTCACAACCACCACCTCCACCGGGACTTCCTTCACAACCTCCTTCTCCACCACCACCGTCTCGCCAGGTACGCTGACTTCCCTGACAACCTCCTTCTCCACAACGACCGTCTCCGCAGGCACCATGACCTCTTTGATCACCTCCTGGGTCACCACCACCTCCACGGGGACCTCCTTGATGACCTCCTTCGTCACCACCTTCTCCACCTGCACCTCTACAGGTACCTCCTTGGTTACGACCACGGTCTCACCCGGCACCTGCACCTCTTTCACAACCTCCTGGGTCACCACCACCTCCACCGGGACCTCCTGGGTCACTACCACCTCTGCCTCCATGGCTGCGAGGGACGGCTCCCGTCCAGTCTCCTGCCTTACTAGGCCGACGGCGTCGCCCACCAGCAGGGCCGCCAGGACCAAGCCCGCCACGGACATGGCCGCCCGCGCACCCCAGGCGACGGGCCAGCGGCGGTCCGCCGGCTCCGGGGCCTCCGCCAGGGCGAAGGAGCGAGACGGCTGGACTTGGGGCAGGCTGCGCAGCAGGCTCACGGTGGCCCGAAGCGCCTTCAGCTCCCGGCGGCACTCAGCGCACGCCGCCAGGTGCTCCTGGACGTGCGACGCCTCGGAGGCGCTGACCTGGCCGTCGACGTAGGCGGACAGCAGCTCCCGGAGCCTACCGTGTCTGCCAATCCTCAGGAATTCAAACACTTCACCCACTCTTACGTACTAAGATGACGAAACTCATCGGGTAATAGTTCCCTGTGCCTCGAGAGGTAGCTGCGTGCCCGGGCGCGGGCCCGGCTCAGGCGCGACTTGATCGTCCCCAGGGAGACCCCCGTCGCCTCCGCGGCCTCCTCGTAGCTCAGCCCCTGGACGTCTATGAGCACGAGGGTGGCCCGCTGGTCCTCCGGCAGCGAGAGTATCGCCCTCTGTATCTCGGCGCCCAGCTCGTGCCTCAGGGCGCTCTGCTCCGGGGGCTCGCCGCCGGAGGCGACCTGAAACCCAGAGTTGAGAAGGGCCTCGTCCAGGGAGTCCGCCGGACGGCGGCGGGAGGAGCGCAGCACGTCGAGGCTGCCGTTCTGGGCGATTCGGAGCAGCCAAGCCCTGAGACTGCCGCCCCTGAACCGCCCGATAGCCCTGTAGGCGGAGACGAAGGCCTCCTGGGTAACGTCCTCCGCCAGGGTCCGGTTGCCCAGGATACGCGCCGACAGGTTCAACACGTAGCCCTGGTAGCGCTCGACGATCACGTTGAACGCACCGACGTCGCCGTCCTGGCTTCTTCTTACCAGCTCCTGGTCGTCGGGCTCCATACCTCGCTCGTTGTACCTAAGGGGTTGCACACCGGCGTTACGATTACACCCACCAGTCTACACCTCACGCCGGACCGCTCTCGTGGATAATATAGGGCTATAATGGCAGGAGGTCGAGCGCCGAACGACGGTGGAGGAGAGCCGCGCACCCATGAGAGCCCTGGTCAGAGAGCTGATAGAGACGGTACTGCTGGCGCTGGCGATCTTCCTGTTGCTGGACCTCAGCGTCCAGAACTTCAGGGTCGAGGGGCCGAGTATGATGCCCACGCTGGAGAACAACCAGTACCTGCTTGTAAACAAGCTAGTCTACCTCCGGCTCGACAAAGACACCCTACCCTTCCTGGGGGACGACAGCGAGGAGGGGGAGCTGTTCGCGTTTCACCCGCCTCGCAGGGGCGAGGTGGTCATCTTCCGATACGTCGAGATCGAGGACTGCGCCCCGGACCTGCGGGGCTGCACGGGCTCGTGGGACCTGGCGTCCCGGCTGCGGCTGATCGAACACGGGGCGGCCAGGGTTAGGGAGCCGGGCCGGGACTTCGTCAAGCGGGTGGCAGCCGTCCCCGGTGATGTCCTGGAGGTGAAGGACAGAGTCCTGCACATCAACGGAGAGAGACTGGACAACGCCCCGGTCCGCAGCTCCCAGGAGGTGAACATCCCGGCCGTGGTGCCGCCGGACTCCTACTTCGTAATGGGAGACAACCGGGGCTCGAGCCTCGACTCGCGCGACTGGGGCCTAGTGCCCTCAGAGCTGCTGATAGGCCGGGGCTGGGTGAGCTACTGGCCCCTGGCCCGGTGGAACGTCCTTAGGCTCTCACCGAGGGGATGAGCCATGCAAGCAGGAGCCTGCACGAGACGAGGTCTTCTCGCGATGGATTCAGCGCCGACAGAGAGGTAACCCATGACCAAGGCTAGGATCAACGGCATCGACATCGACTACCAGGAGTACGGCGAGGGGGAGGTGATAGTGTTCGCCCACGGAGCTGGCGGCAACCTGCTGAGCTGGTGGCAGCAGATACACTTCTTCTCCCAGAGCTACAGGTGCGTGACCTTCTCCCACCGGGGGTTCGGTCATTCTCTGGACGCGCCCGGCGGACCGGGCGCCGACGCCTTCGTCGATGACCTGGAGGGGCTGCTGGACCACCTGGAGGTGGAGTCGGCCCACCTGGTCGCCCAGTCCATGGGCGGCAGGACGATGCTGGGATTCGCCCTGACCCATGCCCAGCGCGCGCGGTCCCTGGTGATGGCCGACACCTTCGGAACGATAGCGGAGCCGGAGCTGTTGGAGCTGGCGGCCAGCTGGAGGGAGGCAAACCCAGCTTCGGGGGAGCTGGCCCTCAGGGCGTACGCGCCAAGCTTCCGCGACCGGGAGCCGGACCTGGCCAGCCTGTACGTGCAGATCTCCCGGACGAACCCGCCGCGTCCGGCACCCAGGGTTGGACCGCCGGACGGCCCCATGGCCGCGGAGCTGGGGGCCATGAAGGTGCCTACGCTGTTCATCGTTGGCGAAGAGGACCGCATCGCCCCGCCGCACGTGATCGAGGCGGCGGCTGGATACGTCCCCGGTTCCAGGGTGACCCGGATCCCCGGGGCCGGCCACTCGGTCTACTTCGAGAAGCCCGATATCTTCAACTTCGAGGTCGCCAGGTTCCTGCGGAGCCAGTCCGCCGGCAGCGCCTGAGCTGCGGCGCAGGCCATCGCGCGTGGGTCAGGCCTGTCTAGGGTCGATGACCACCTTGACCGCCTCTCCCGCCCGGAGCAGGTCGAGCCCTTCGTGGACCTGGTCCAGGCCCATCCGGTGGCTGACCAGCTTCTCCGAGTCGACCGTGCCCTGCTCCAGCAGGCTGATGGCCCTGGGGAAGCAGAAGGGCGCGATGTGGCTGCCCACGATGGTCAGCTCGTACCGGCTGACGTCCAGACCGAGGAAGCCGACCCTGGAGTTCTCGTTCTGACCGAAGACGAGGGCCGTGCCGCCGCGCCGGAGCAGGGGCAGCGCCCGGTCCAGCTGCGTACCCACAGCGTCGACCGCCAAGTCGGCCCCGATGCCCATCTCCCGGCGGACGACCTCCGCCAGGTCCTCCCTTGTGGGGTCGGCGACGAGCTGGGCGCCGTTGGCGAGGGCCTGCCGGCGGCGTATCGTGGCGGGCTCGACCACCAGCAGCGGGGCAACGCCCGCCGCCAACAGTAGCTGGGTGAAGAGGAGCCCGATGGGCCCAGCCCCCAGCACGACGGCGCTGTCTCCGGGCTGGGGCCGGAGGCGGTCGACGCCGTGGGTCACGCACGCCAGCGGCTCCGCCAGCACCGCCCGATCAGGCGGCATGCCGTCGGGGACCCGGTGCAACGAGGGCGCGGGGGCAACGTTGTACCGGGCCAAGCCCCCGTCCACGTGGATACCCAGGGTCGAGGTCTCCGGGCACATGTTGGCGATCCCCCGCCGGCAGTAGCCGCAGCGTCCGCAGGTGACGTTTGGGTCGACGACAACCCGGTCGCCGGGCCCGCAGCCGTCCACGGCGTCCCCCACCTGGACGATGCGGCCGGTGTACTCGTGGCCCAGCACGATGCCCGGGTTGGCCCGCAGCCCCGGCGGCACGTGCAGGATGTGCAGATCGGTGCCGCAGATGCCCACGGCCTCGACCTCCAGAGTACATCGTCGGGCCGCGCCACCCTGGGGACCGGAACCTCCTCCAGCGCCAGCTTGCCCTCGCCCTGGAAGACCGCCGCCATCATCGTGGACATCTGACCCTCCCTGGAAGCCGTCTCGACCTTGAGCGACAAGCTTAGCAGGATGGGCGGCGAGGCGTTCAGCCGGAATCCCTTGCGCGCGGTCAGCGTCTGCCGGGGGTGGTGGAGTCTATGGAGGGGTATCCGGGGGAGTCCCAGACGAGGGTGCCCTTCTCCATGGCCTTGAGCTCCCACTTGCTGAGGGCGTTGGGGTCGGGCTTCGGCTGAGCCTCCGGCTCCTCCCCGTAGTACGGGGGGTCGGCGAAGTCGTAGTAGACTTCGCGGCCCTGGGGGTAGCCGGCGTTGGGGTCGCAGCTGTCGGAGCCCGGGTCTTCGGGGTCCTGCTCTTCGGCCTCCAGGCTAGCGGGCTCTTGGGAGGGAGTATCGTCTTCGTGGGGGTTGTCCTCGGTAGGCTCGACGGCCTGGGTGTCCGGGTCATCGTCCGAGTTGCCGCCGCCGTGGTTGTCGTCGTCATCGGCCGGGTCATGGCTGACGTCTTCGGTGTCGCGAGGGTAGAGGGGGCCATAGGGGTTGGTCGGGGACTCCGGCCTGTAGCCAGACATGGGGCGGTCGGCGTGAGGCCGCTCCGGCTCGGAGCCAGGGTCGGGGTCGTCAGGCTCGGTGTCGTCGAAGCCCCGGTGGAGGAGCTCTCTGGCGGCCGCGAGCCTGTGGTGGGGCTTGAAGCCCTCCAGGCTGCCCTGCATGACATCCACCAGGAAACGGACGGCGTCTCTGCCGTCGTCGGTCTCCTCACGCACTATCTTGCATATTTCGTATAGGACACGTCGGGGGTTGTCATTGGGAGAACGTCGGCGCCGGTTTGGGTGTTGGGTGTTGTCCTCGATGAAGGCCTGCGCCTCGGTGAAGCCGAGGTCCAGGAGCTGCCGCGCGGCGTTGAGCCTGTGGCAGGGCTTGGAGCCTTCCAGCCCGCCCTGCATGGCGGAGACGAGGAAGCGGACGATGAGCCTCCCATCACCAGTCTCCTCCCGCACTATCTCTTGCATAAGGGTAAGGCCCTGGTCTTCGGGGTGTTCCTGGTTGTTCTGTTGCAGGTGTCCGTTGGTGTGGGTTGCGGGGAACATATGAGCTATTGTAGGGGATGTGGGAGAGAGGGTCAACCCTCTCCCACCACTCTCCCAGTGAGGGACCCCCTCTCAATCTCCCCCTGCGAGGGGGAGGTGGGATTCTTCCACTGCCAGGGCTCACAGGGGTATGTGAAGTATGAAGCTAGCCTCGCCCTGCCGACCAGATCATCGTTGCCACGGCGAGGGTGCACGGCTGCCCGCTGGTGACCTCCGACGACAAGATCGCGGTCTATCCGCACGTGGGGACGGTGCGGTAGGTCGGGTTAACGGGGCCCCTCTCCCTGAAGAGGGGCTCGACCGGCAGGGGTTCATGCTAAGATAACTTGGCGAAGGGGCTCGCGCCGTCGCGGCAACGCCCGCAGGGCCGACCCACGCCGCTCGCCCGCGACACGGGCCGGTAGCTCAGCTTGGTCAGAGCATCGGACTTTTAATCCGAGTGTCCAGGGTTCGAATCCCCGCCGACCCACCAGACTTGATAAAATCAAGAACTTTCACGATTAGGCTCGTTCTGGACCTGTAACTAGACCCTTCTCTGACTCCGTCTGGCGTTAGCCCGCCGCGAGCGGCCGAACGGGATATTGACTTCGTGCTTTTGCTGTAACTACAATTGCGTAGGATGGTGAAGGGCGACTGCGTTTGCGTTGGACTTGGGATCAGGCAAAGAACGAGGCGAATCTTCAAGCGCACGGCCTCAGCTTCGAGGCTGCGACCTTCGTATTCGACGATCCTTTGTCTGCGACGCGAGTAGACCCCTATCCAGATGAGGAACGTGGCGAACCATTGGCATGGTCGGCAACCAAGTCGTGATGGTAGTCCACACTTGGCCCGCCTCAGAGACGGAGGTCGGCGAGGAGATCGGACGCATCATCTCCGCACGTAAGGCGACGAGACGTGAGAGGGAGGCCTATGAAGAAGGACATGACTGAGCTGCCGTCAGACGTTCAGGCGCAGATACGGAGGTTGGAGGCACTGCCCGACGACCAGATCGACACTACCGATGCCCCGGAGATTCTCGACTGGTCAGACGTTAGGCGCGGCGTCTTCTACCGACCTGTGAAGCAGCAGATTACGCTAAGGCTGGACGCGGACATCATCGCCTGGTTCAAGGCCCAGGCTCATGGCGGTCGTGGATACCAGACGGACATCAATGGAGCGCTCCGCGACCATGTGCAGAGAATGGCCCGTCCCGCCCAATAGCCCAACAGGAGAATGCCTTTCCTGCAAGAGCCACCGTGAGGAAGGTCGCCGGTTTCCTAGTCTGTCTGGCCTCCGGCGACCGCGAGTTCATGACCGGCCAGCCGACTTTCAAAGACAACGTTTCGCTAGCCCACGCGTAAGCGGCGAGCGTGACATTCGATCAAGAGGTAGGAGTTGATGATAGGTCGGATCTTTAGAGCCCTGAAGCCTAAGCCCAGGAAGAGGAGACTCCACCGGAAATGGGAGCTGATTGGGGAAAGGAGTTATGGTAAGGGGGACATGGCGAGGGTTCCTCCCTGGGTAAAGGAACAAGTAGCGCACATCTACCGACACGGGCCTGGTTCGTCGCTTGGATTGCAGACCTACTATCTCAAAGGGAAGACATACAGCTATAGATTGTCGTTTAGTGGCCAAGGTGGTCCTATACTGCATGTCTATAGGAGGCGTAGATCAAGATGAGCAGACTCCGGGCGACAATAGTTGCGATACGGAACGAGAACGTACTCTTGGTCATGGACAGGGGACGAAATAGATTCTCTCTGCCTGGCGGCGGGGTGAATAGAGGAGAGCCGTCCATAGCCGCAGCAGCTCGGGAACTCTACGAGGAAACGGGGCTAAACTGCTCATTGATCGAGTGGCAGTTCCACTACAAAGGTAGAATGCAACGTCACAGAGTATTCCGTGCGACCCCTACCGGAGAAGTACGATTGAAGGATGGTGAACTCACTCGGTATATCTGGTGGGATGGAAAACGGAAAGTCCGCGTTGAGAAGCATGTCTTAAATATCCTTACGCAGATGGGGTGGCCTATCTCAGAGGATGTTCTCAGTGGTACTCCGGTGGAGGATCCATCGAACTGAACAAAGCCGAGTATTGGGGGTGCGGTAGGTCGGGCTAACGGGGGGCCTCTCCCTGAAGAGGGGCTCGACCGGCAGGGGTTCATGCTAAGATAACTTGGTGAAGGGGCTCGCGCCGTCGCGGCAACGCCCGCAGAGCCGACCCACACCGCTCGCCCGCGACACGGGCCGGTAGCTCAGCTTGGTCAGAGCACCGGACTTTTAATCCGAGTGTCCAGGGTTCGAATCCCCGCCGACCCACCAGACTGGACGAAATCAAGAACTTTCACCTTGAGGTTCAGGTTAGCAGTCTGACATTGGCCTTGGGCTAGGAATGCCCTGATGATCCCAAGAGAGGAAGCCGGGACGTATGACGGGATGCCCCGCCAACAACTCTCCCGTAGCCCGCGCATTGGGGGACGACTTTATCAATCTACACACGGCGGTGCGTAAGCATTACTCTGAGCCAACGGTGGTTTTGAGTGGGGTCATGAACAGTATCAATGTTAAGACGGCAATCAGGCCATTAGCATTGCTCTCATACATGCTGTTCCGTGCCCCGGTCCCGCACAACGGAGAGAATGTTGAATTCACCGTGCACAGCCGAGTCGATGGTTCGGGCGTGATGCATTGGCTTAGGACCTTCTTCGGCAACGACGGCTTTCGTAGGGACGTGACGTTCTCTTCTCACATGGTATTTTCAGGCGACCATAGAATCATCGAAACTACGAGATGGGGTCTGGGGGTAGAGTCGGATTTGCGAGTTGACGACGTAGGAAGCTTGGTCTATGACATCCGGAAGTACGTGTTAAGGGTGCCTTTTCTTGGGCTGATTATTGGGTTCCCCACCTGGGTCTCGCCTTTTGGAGGTGGCTGCACCACCGAAAACGGAGAGAGTGAAGCCAGTTTCAGTGTCAACTTTGAGATGACCCATCCGGTATTCGGACGAACTATCGGCTACTCGGGTAGGTGTCGGATGTCGTCCTCTTGAGCTAGCCAAGACTGATTCCCTCGTAACAAGTCATGGGCGAGGGTATTGGAAGTGAGGGATAATAGGAGCGGGGAAAGTGGAGGAGTGAAGGCACAGGAGTAGGTGGTCGATGTTTCAAGCACGGGAACCGCAGGAGAGCCTGTGGCAGTCGGAGTTTCTGATCACGCCGAGGAAGGCGAAGCTGATGCGGAGGAGCTGGGCGGAGGTGTTTCGGAACGAGGCTCTGGTTCTGATAGAGGAGGAGCGGTTCGCTCCGCTGTACAGCCCGGACATGGGCAGGCCCAATCGCGCCGTGCAGACGGTGCTGGGAGTGCTGGTGCTCAAGGAGATGTTCGATCTGACGGACATGGAGGCGTTGGAAGAGTTGGAGTTCAATCTGCTGTGGCACCACGCGCTGCGGCTGGAGATGGAGGAGGCGCATCTTGCCCAGAAGACGCTGCATAACTTCCGTGTGCGGTTGATGGAGCACGACGGCGGGCGATTGGCGTTCTGTGAGACGACGGACCGGATGATAGAGGCCCTGGGACTGCGAACAGGCAAGCAGCGCCTGGACTCGACGCACGTCATGAGCAATATCGCGGTGCTGACGCGGTTGGGTCTGTTCTGCGAGACGGTCCGAGTGTTCCTGTTAGCGGTGAGCCGTGAGCACCCTGGTCTGGGTGAAGGGATTGGGGATGGTCTGGCCCAGCGGTACCTCAAGGAGACCGGCGAAGCATCGGGGTACGAGGACGCACGTTCAGGTGAGGGGCGTCGCCGGCTGTCGGTGTGTGCGCGAGACGTGTACCGGCTGGTGGATAGGTTCCGTGGGACGGCGGTGGCAAAGATGGAGGAGTACGGGCTGTTGGAGAGGCTATTGGGGGAGCAGTGCCACGTGGGCCGTCACAGGGACGGTCGTCCCGGAGCCGATGACGACGATGCGGCAGAGGGTAAGGTGCCGATCGCGCTGAAGGAGCCGAAGGAGGTGCGGTCGTACTCGATGCAGACGCCCCACGACCCGGCGGTAACCTACAGCGGACACAAGGGGAAGGGGTACGAGGTGCAGGTGTCTGAGACGTGCGAAGAGGGGAACGCAATGCAGGTGATCACCCACGTGGAGGTCACGCCGTCGAGCGGTGGCGACGCCGGTGTGACGGTGGGGGTGATAGACACGTTGAGGGAGCGAGGAATCGGTCCTTCGGAGCTATGGTGCGACACGTCGTATGGTTCCGGACACAACGGATGGGAGGCAGAGCGTAGAGGGACGGAGTTGGTGAGCCCTGTCGGGGGCCGGGCGCCGGGGGAGGCCGATGAGGATGATGGGCTTGTCAGACTGACGGCTGCTGACTTTGACATCGACGTTACGGCAAGGAGGGCTGCGGTGTGTCCTGCGGGACATGAGGCCGTGTCCGAGTACGAGGATGAAGACGCTCCCGAGCGAGTGGAGATGCACTTCGCCCGGGAGGTGTGTGAACCCTGCTCGCTGCGCCCACGGTGTCCCGTGAGGTGGCGTCGTCGTCCTGAGCTCGGGGGAGAGTGGTCGCCGAGTGGAGCCTACGTGCTGAGTGCGGACCTCGCCAGGGTGAACATCGGACGTAGGCGGAGGGCCGAGTCGGATGGACAATGGCGTAGACGGTACGGGTTGCGTGCGGGGATAGAGGGTACGAGCTCGGAGTTGAAACGGCGCCATGGTCTTGGCCGCCTACGGGTACGTGGAGGAGAGAGGGTCCGGCTCGCCGTCTACCTCAAGGCACTGGCGTGTAACGTCAAGCGAATGGTCCGGGCACGGTTGGACGAGATGTTGGTCCCACCGGCTGTCCTGGCGACCGCTCCCACCGCTGCATGAAGCTACAGGAGCCGTTGCGAGCCCGCTGATGCCTACCCGGACGGGGTATGGCGCACCACAACGACCTCATCGGCCACAACACAAGCCCCGATCGGAACAACCAAATCCCTCACGCCTAACCGCCCTCACGCCGCAGAACCAACCCGAAAGCCCCTTGTTACGAGGGAATCAAGACTGGGCAGGCGGCAAAAGACATGGCCAAGGGCCAGCTCTATGCCGAAGGTCTCCATGGATGCGGAGCGTCTCCCGCTCCCGGTAGTAGTACCCGGTGGGGGTGTGAATCAGGTCTGGGATCAGGTCCACGACCCGGTCGGGCGTGGGATAGTAGCCGACTTTGGCCTGTGCAGCTAGCCTCATGTCGTATCTCCTTTCTTCGTGTCGTTTGCGGTGCCGGAGCCTGGCCCGAAGCGGCAGGGTTCGGGCTGGCAGAATTGGCAGTCCCTCCTCGCCCTGGGCGGCGGCACGTAGTCCTCGACCGTCACCGCCTGGAAGATCAACTGGATCCCGCAGCTGCCGCAGTGGTAGATCTCCCCGGTGTGGATATCCTTGTCCGGCTCCTCCACCTGCGCAAACCGCTCCTCGCAGTGCGGGCATGCCGACCAGATCATCGTTGCCACGGCGAGGGTGCACGGCTGCCCGCTGGTGACCTCCGACGACAAGATCGCGGGCTATCCGCACGTGGGGACGGTGCGGTAGGTCGGGTTAACGGGGACCTCTCCCTGAAGAGGGGCTCGACCGGCAGGGGTTCATGCTAAGATAACTTGGCGAAGGGGCTCTCGCCGTCGCGGCAACGGCCGCAGGGCCAACCCACACCGCTCGCCCGCGACACGGGCCGGTAGCTCAGCTTGGTCAGAGCATCGGACTTTTAATCCGAGTGTCCAGGGTTCGAATCCCTGCCGGCCCACCATGACGTACCGAATTCATAACTCGCCCATTCAGGGCGATCTCTGCGGCGTCCGCTCCCCCTATGGGAGAATCGTCCGGCGTGGGTATTGAGTAGACGATGGCGGCCCTGCCGGGCTTGACCACGACCTCCTTCACGAAGGAGCCGACGAAGGCTTTGGTCTCAGTCAGCTCGCTGGTTTTGAGAAACTCGCTCATCTCCTCTGCGAAGGTAGCGATGGTGTCGGCGCTGTCCAGCAGTTGCCGCCTCTCTTTCAGCAGCCCTCTGGCCTCCTCTGCGGCGATCTCAAGGGTCTCCTTGCGTTCCCGGAGTTCCACGATGAGGTCCGAAGCCTCGGCCACGTCTACGCTGTCGCTCCTCGCTATGAAGTGCCAGACGCGGCCCAGTTGGTTCTTCACCTCCTCAAGCTCCCCGTCGATACTCTCCAGCCGCTCACGCTGCTCGCGGGCCACTCCGTCCATCTCCTCGTCCAGCAGCTTCACCAGGTCTCGGATGTTGGACTCGGTGAGGATGTTGGCGCGAATCTCATCGACGATGATCTTCTCGAATTTCTTGGCATTGAGCCTGGGGGTCTCGCAGGTGCCCTTGCCGCGCTTGAGGAGGGAGTGGCAGATGTAGTAGGTGTACTTGCCGCTCTTGGCCTCGGCTGCGGTCATGGCCTTGCCGCAGGTCTCGCACTTGGCGATGCCGCTGAGCAGGTAGGGGCTGGAGGCGCGGCGGGGGTTCACCTTCTTGGGGGCGCGGGAGCCGAGCAACCTCCTGGCCTTCTGGAAGTCCCGCTTGGAGACGATGGCGGGGTGTGCGTCCTCGACGCGCACGGGCGGCGCGCCGTCCTTGGCTTTGGCTCCCCAGACCAGGGTGCCGGTGTAGGCTTCGTGGGAGAGCATGGTGTGGATGGTGGTCTTGAGCCACTTCTTGCCGTTGGTGGTTGGGATGCCCTCGGCGTTGAGAGTCTTGGTCACGTCGAGGATGCTCTTGCCCTGTAGCACCATGTCGAAGACCCGTCTGACCACGGCGTCGGCGGGCGGGTTCAGCTCAAGCTTGGGGCGCTTCGCGGCCCCATCCTGGACGTGGACCCGCTTGTAGCCGTAGGGGGCGTAGGTGGTCATCCAGAAGCCTCTCGACGCGGCCTCCCGCATCCCCCGGACAACCTCCTGGGCGAGATTTTCCGAGTAAAATTCGTCCACGCTCTCGATGATGGCCTCAAGGAGCTTGCCGGTGGGGGTGTCGTCGGCCTGCTCGGTGATGGAGACCACGCGGATGCCCCGCCTGCGCAGCATGGACTTGAAGGCGACGGCGTGCTCGCGCTTGCGGGTGAAACGGGAGAATTTCCAGACGAGAATCTCCTTGAAGGGAGCCTCGGGCTTGCTGGCCTCGTTCAGCATCTTCTGGAACTCGGGCCTGTCGGCGATGCGGCCGCTCTCGGCCTCGTCCACGTACTCGCGGGCGACCAGGTAGTCGTGCTTCTCGGCGTAGTCCCGGAGCGCCCTGAGCTGGGCGGCGATGGACAGGTCCACGTCCTGGCGGTCGCTGGACACTCTTGCGTAGAGGGCCACTGGCGTCAGATCGAGTCGGTCATTCATCAGTCTCTCCTCCTTGTGTTTCACTCTGTCCTGTCCGGCGGGAGCGCAGCCGTTCCCGCCGCTCCCGTCTGCGCCACTCCCGCTCCTCCATGAAGATGCGGATGGCCTGGCGGAGCAGCTCGCTCACGGAGAGGTCATCCTCCTTCATTACCCGCCGCACCTGCGCCTCCATCTCCGGGGGCAGGGAGAAGGTGAGGGTCTTGGACTTCCTGGGAGTAGTCACTCTCTTTTTGCCTCCTAGTGTAGTGCGTTGTCTTACCATACACTATCAGGACACTGGCCTGCAACTCCTACCAGGGGCCAGCCGCCACCGGCCTGCGCCTGCGGCCGGGCATGTCCGAGGCGAGCAGCTGGGGTCCGAGGACGGAGGCGTAGCTTTCGGGCACGGCGATGACCACGACCTTCGCCAGCTTCCCCGTCCAGATCACGGGCCTGGCTATGGCGGCGCAGCCGCCGTCCTGGGCGTATCGCGCTGTGCCGTAGCGGGCGGCCTGCTCCGCCAGGGAGCCGGGAGGGATGGGCCTGCCCCTGCGGGGCAAGCCTCCCCGCTCACCGCAGATGGGGAACGTGGCCGGCGTGCCAAAGCCCCGCGTCCGGCGCACCACCTTCGCCCGCAGGTTGAGCGGGTCGGTCCAGCCTGCGGGGTCGCTCTTATCCTCCCGCGCGTACAGGACGGCCATGAAGGGCGGCTGCCTCAGCACCTCAGCCAGCCGGATGGTCACGGCGGCGTATGAGCATAGGAAGGCACGCTGCAACTTCAGCACGTCCAGCCCCCACTCCAGGGCCAGCGGCTCGAAGGCCCTAGGCTGCATCAGCGCCGCCGCCGCGAATCGTTCGGCCTGCGTGCACACCTTTCGGTCGGGCGGAGAGCCGGACTCCATGTCGCATAGGGTCTCATAGATGATCTCGTAGGTCTCGTGGACCACCGAGTAGTCCTGGGTCCCGGCCCACATGTCCTCGCGGTAGTGGATGTCGTAGCCGCCTCCCGGCGCGCTGTAGTGGATGCCCTTCACGTCCAGGTGCCTCCTGCCCGACACCTCGCCGAACCCGGCTCGTTTCAGCAGGGCCTTGATCTGCTCCATCGTGGGGCGGGCGGGGACGTCGAAGTAGCGCACGAAGCGTGCGGCGAGCCGCTCCGGGTCCAGGGCCTCGCGGGGGGAGTCGTCCAGGAGCAGGCGGCAGAAGTCCTCTCTCGTCCTGTTCATTCCAGCAGCCTCTTGTTGGCGAATCGCTCGTACATCTCGACGATGAACCGCTTGGTCTTCAGGGTGATGGGGCCGTCGGGCCGGGTGCCCACGCGGAAGACGGGATCGGCCAGCACGTACTGGTAGGCCCGCTCAATCTCCATCGCCTCGCCGCCGTAGGGGTCGGGCTGGTCCACGCGCCCGGCCCGCTTGATCAGCTCGTCTGCGTCCACGTTGTAGAGGGCGGCCAGCTTGCCAATCATGTTGGAGCCGGGCTTCCGGCCACCCCGCTCGATCTGGGAGAGGTAGGAGCTGGAGATGCCGGTGCGCCGGGTCACGTCCCGCAGGCTGAGGTCTCCCCGCAGCCGTCTGAGCAGCGGCCCGATTTCGTCATCGCCCTCGATGGCCTCTCGGTCGTCCATCTCCCGGTCGTCGTCAAGCTCATCCATGATGTCTCCCTCTGGCATCCGTAGTTGCGAACAGCATCGCGCGCGACGTGCCTGCTACATTACAGCTACATTGTTGCTAACTAATTGTTACATCAGAGTAAGCAATTGTCAATATATCATTCTATATGCCCGAAATATGCCTCTCGACCATTGTCTCCACGTACTCTCTATTGCTACACTTACGCCAACAGAACACATAAGCTAACACCTGGCCCACTATACATCCCCGACGCCCCGAAGGGCCACCCCTTCAGGGCGCGCCGGACCCCACGAGAGAGACGGACCGCGTGAGTAAGAAGTCGAAGCGGAAGCTGACGGACAGGCAGGAGCGGAGGCGCATCGAGGGCCTGCGGATACTGGCCCGCATCATCGCGCGCCACTACCTCGCCAACCCCCACCTGTATCCCAACGGCGCAGCCGGGGACGGGTCGCAGTCGGCCAAAGAGGAGGGTGCGGCGTGAAGCGCAGGCAGCCCTCCTCCAGGGTAAAGCTCGACGCACACAAGGTGTGGGAGCTTCTGAACCGGCTCAACATGACTCAGAACGAGCTGGCGCGGCTGATCGGCACCTCGTCGAGCTACCTGTCCCAGCTCATGTCCGGGACGCGCCGCCCCTCGGCGGCTTTCCGCAAACGGCTGATGGAGGCCCTGGGCGTCACCCGCTTCGAGGACCTGTTCATCCTGGAGCAGGTCCATGTGTAGCGACGGCTCCGCCTCGTCCGCTCCCCTGCTCATTCCGCCCGGCGTCGCCCTGATGCCCGACGATTTCCCCGAACGACTGGAGGCCGTGAGAGAGCTGTTCGATCTCAACTGTGAGGAGATGGCGGTGGCGCTGGGCGTGGACCCGCGCCAGCTGATGCGCTGGCGCATCAAGGGCGGCGCTCCCAACGGCGGAGCGATGCTGGCCCTGGTGCGGCTGGCGATACGGTCGCCGGAGGGTCTGGCGAAGCTGCTGGGCGAGGACGTAATCGTGATCTTCAAACCGAGGAGGAGGGACCATGACCACTAGAGAACGGAAGCGGACGTTGAACAACCGGCCCCCGCCCTTTCCCGAGGACTTCGGGGAGCGGCTGGAGGGCCTGAAGGACTTGTCCGGGCTGTCGTGGGGCGAGTTCGCCGAGCGCCTCGGCGTGACGCAGCGCGGCCTGGCGAAGTGGCGCAGGGGAGGGCCGCCTTCGGGGGCCTACTTGTGGGCCATCATCGAGCTGGCCCGCGAGCTTCCCGGCGGCTACGACCTGATGATGTACGGCGACGACGGTACGGAGGAGTAGAGGGGCCATGGGACGCCGGCAGGAGCGGGTCTACCACGTAGAGCCTGAAGAGTTCCCCCAGGACTTTCCTGAGCGCCTCGACCGCTTCCGGCAGGCCGCAGGGCTGTCCTGGCGGGAGCTGGCCCGCCGCCTGAAGGTCAACGCCCGCATCGTGCGCCGATGGAAGGCGGGAGCCAAGCCCGGCCCCGGCCACCTGGTCAACCTGTTGGAGTTGGCCGCGGGGATGGGGCTGCTCCACCACCTGCTGCGCGGAGTGGAAGAGCCGAGCGCGTTCCAGGGGGCGGGCCAATGACCGGATACAGGCAGGGACACATGGAGAAGGTATGCCGGGGCTGCGGTCGGGTCTACTACCGGCAGTTCCGGCGCAATTCGGGCCGGGAGGGGTGGTGCGGCGGCAGGTGCTACAAGCGGACCTACCGGCGAAGCCTGGGAGAGGCCGCCAACGGGCAACCGGCGGGCGCGGCGAGGGCCGGGCGGGATGAACCGTCCGGCCCTCTCGTTTGTCACCAAGACACTCTGGAAGGGAGAGAGACAGTGACTGAGAGCGGGGAGATCATCGGATTCAATCTCGACCTGGTGGCCGAGCGCCCCCTGGTTGCGCAGACGCGGTTCGGGGAGGACGGTAGCATCGGCGTCGATTGGCGGGGCCGCTGCTGGGCCTGGCTGAACGGCGACGAGGCCCCGGCGTTGGCGGAGGTGGTGGTCAACGACGCGGAGACCGCCAGGCTGCTGTTTCCCGGCCAGGTCCGGCGGGTGCGGGCGATGGTCCGGGCCGTCGAGACGGCTGCGGGCAGGGTTGCGGGCCTGGAAGTGCTGACGGACCTGGGCTGGGAACCCCGCACGGAGCCGTGCGCCGCCGCCAGGGGGCTGCACGAGGGCGGGAAGGTACGGATCGTCGGCGGTACGGTTCAGCGACAGCTCAATGGCAAGGTGGGCACGCTGCTCAGGTATACCAGCGCCACCGTCGAGGTGGACGGCAGGCGGTACGGCGTGGGAGTAAGGGGCCTGGAACCCGTCGGCGGCGGGAACGGTCCGGAGGAGGCCGCCGTGGGTCTGGACTGACGGCCAACGCCACAGGCAACGGCTGTCCATCGACGCAAAGAGGGCCGGGCGGTTCAAATCCGCCCGGCCCTCCTGTCTTTTCCGGCCCTTCCCCCTCCTCGCCGCTCACCGCCTGCCGCACCGGGGGCCTCCGCTTCGTCTTGGATGGGAGGCCCCTTTGGTGTATCGTTGGGTCTGCACCACCCCGGAAGACGCTAACGCTGCCTTGCGGCAGCCTGGCACAGGGCGCACAAGGGGTGTGGAGATCAAGGCTGCATGATCCCGGACGCGGGCGTCTGCACTCTCGGCGTCTGGGGGCCGTCTCGGTTTGAGACGCTCTGTTCTCGTTCCGGGGAGGCTTCTGCAAAACGGGTTTGGACGAGGAGGCAATCACAGACAGAGACCGAGGAGGTTGCGCCATGGCTGTCGAAGGACGTGAAGGGAGCACCGGGAAGCAACGACGAACCCCTTTCCCCGAGGACTTCGGGGAGCGGCTGGAACGCCTGTTGAAGATGGCCGAGCTGTCGCCGCAGGAGTTGGCCGAGCTTCTCGGCGTGACGGAGCCCACCGTGCGGAGGTGGCTCAGGGGAGGGGTGCCCAAGGGGTTCAACTACATGGGCATCATGCAGCTGGCGCGGGGCGTTCCCGGGGGCTTCAATCTAATGCTCTACGGCGACCCGGAATCGGAGGGCGAACCGGCGAAATAGGAGCGAGAAGCCGGGCCACGTCCAAGCGCCCTCCTCCTCCTCTTTCCTCATCTCCTGACGACGCCCTGGGGACCCGTCCTCGACGCCCTGCGGTTGAGGGCGCGGTCGAGGATCCCGAAGGCCAGGCGGATGCCCAGCTCCGTCACCCTTTGGGAGGGCTCCTCCTCCTGCTTGAGGAGGGCGTGGGCGATGAGGTCGGCCATCTGTAGCAGGTCGTCGTCCTGGGAGCTTCGGAAAGAGGGGCCGCCGATGATCCGCTCTATGGGGATGTCCTTCGTCGGCGCGCCGTCCTCCCAGACCTCGTACCTGCTGGGCACGGGGTTGCGGCTCCTGAGCCTGCCGTAGAGCCGCCTGACCATGCGCTCCCCTCCCTCGTCGAAGATGAGGTGGGCGTAGCGCCCGTCCGCCGCGACGGAGGTGTTGATGCGGTTGAGCAGCCGGTTCAGGCTGACCTGTTCGTAGCCCTTCACGTCGGCCTTGCGAAGGCAGACGTTGACGACCTCGATGCCGCCCAGGGAATGGGCGGCGTTCTCTATGATGCGCAGGCCGTCCATGAAGATCTCGGCTCCCTGCTCCGGGGTGAGCCTGCGGCCGGTGTTGTCGATGCGGGCCAGCTTGCCCCGTCCGGCCAGCAGGTCGCAGGCGTGCAGCTCCCGGCTGGTCGGGACGCTGTAGTCGCCCGCCAACGCCGTGCGCCAGTCCTGAATGCGGCCATGCAGGCCGTTCCATCGCTCGGCGTTCACGCCCAGGGCGGAGCGGACGTAGTAGCGGGGACCCTCGGACTCGTCGATGTAATAGATTCTCATGGCCTTGGTTCTCCTTGCATGTCGGTCAGGGGGCGCACCGGCTCGAAGCCTCCGCCCGGGGCGAACCATGCCCGTCCCAGCGGCCCCTCCCGCTCGACCAGCTCGCGGTGGGAGGCCAGCAGGGGGACGGCGGTCCTGAGACGGTCCATCTCGTCCTGCGCCACTCTCAGGAAGTGGGTCTGGGCGATATCGTCGTCGAAGACGACCAGGACGACGGGCGGCGCGCCGTGGTCGTCGATGGGCCGGTGGGACGAGTAGTAGCGCAGGTATGGGGCGAGCCGCGCCGCCATGGTGACCGGCCGCACCGCCCTCCGCTCCCACTCCAGGAAGAAGGGCCATGCGGTCTTCCCGCGCCTGAGCATCCCGAAGGCGTCGGGGTGCACCGAGCGCCTCCCGCCGAAGTAGCGGAAGTAGCGGGACGCCCTGCGGGGCGGGTCGAGCTGGTTGATCTCCCAGCCCAGGACGCGGGCCTGGCGGGAGAGGGCCGCTACGAAGCCGTGGACGGAGGCGGTGTGCTGCATGTCGCGGAGGAGCTGCCGGCTGCGCCTGCCGGAGACGCCGCGCCAGCCTGCTGCGGCCCCGGCGTCGGGGGGAGCGGCGCTCCACCGCTTCTTCGCTCCGCCAACGGCTGCCCGGTCCCTGCGGGCCAGCAGGGTCAGCCCCGCGTCGGTGAGCACCAGCCGCCGCTCTGCGGAGGGTACGCGGGCGGCCAGCCCGAAACCCTCAAGGGCCGTCGTGAGCTGGGAGGCGCGCTGGTTGGTGACTCCCAGCAGACCGGCCAGGTCGCCCAGGGCGAGCCAGGGCCAGTCGGAGAGCAGGTCGAGGACGCGCTTCTCGGTGGGTTTCAGGAGGGCGGGCAGCATGTGCTCGGGGACGCCCCGCTCGCTCCCCCGCTCGTCGATGTCCTGGGGCATGGAGACCCGTGCCAGGGGCCGCTCGGCGGGGAGCGAGCCCCTGCGTTCGATCCGGTCGATGGCGTCTCTGAGGCTGACGGCGGCGTTGACCGAGGACAGCCGCCACACCGGGTCGTCGGTGGCCGCTGCCGCCGCCTCCCGCTCCAGGGCTAGGACCGTTGGCGTGGACGCCCGGCGCAGAATCCCTCGGGCGTAGCGCAGCCGGGTCTCGTCGGGGAGGACGAGCAGGATTCCGCCGGGCTGCGGGCCGTTCCTGAGCCGCCCGATCCGCTTGGAGAAGCCGGTGCGGTCGGTGGCGTGGCCCTGCCGGACGATGCCGATGGTCCTCCCGTCGGGAAGGATGATGGCGGCGTCCATCGGCATGGCTCTGAACCACCTGAAGCGGATGGGGTGGTGGATGTTGGCGACGGCGGAGGCCAGGCGGTAGATGACCGCCACGGCGTCGAGCCTCTCCAGGAGGACGCGCCGCCACCGGGCAGCCAACGGGTAGCTGCGGAGCAGCCGATCCGGGGTGAGGTCTTCCTCCTGGGCCAGGCGGCGCAGGCCGTCGGCGGTGAGGTGGAACCTGCGGGTGGGGGCAACGAGCTCCGTCCCGTGGGGTACGGAGGCGATCAGCCCCGCGTCCTCCAGCTGGCGGGCGGCCTCGTAGACCGCGCTCTGGGACCAGCCGGAGAGGGCGGCCATCTCAATCCGGTCGAGAAAGGGCATGGCGGCGAGGCGGCGAAGCAGCTCCCGCTTTCCCCCGGTGAGCGGCCTCATTCCTCAAGCTCCTCGTCGGCTGCCCCGTCCGGCGTCTCCAGGGCGTCGTCCCCAGGGTTCTGGTCGCGCTTGCTGCGCTGCTTGCGCCGGGCCTGCTCCTGGGACTGGCCGCCGCTCTCCGCCGTCTCGGTGTCCTGGCCCTTCCTGAGCTTCTCCAGCTCCTCGCGGTACCTGTCCACCAGGTCTTGCATCTCCGCGTCCCGCCGTTCGATGTCGCTGGCCGGTGTTAGGTAGCTCTCGGCCAGGTCGCGGATGCGCTCAGCTGTGCCGGCGTCTCCCGTCACCGGCTTTGCGACCTTCATGGAGAAGGCGTCCATCCGCTCCGTTCCCACGGTGGCGCGGACGTAGCATTGGTGGACCGGCAGGGACGTGATGTCGTCCTCGGTCACCCGCTCCTTGCCCAGCTCCCACACAAGCTGGCGGGCGTCGTTGCCCGCCACCTGGAAGACGGCCAGGCAGCCCACGTTGGCCAGGATGGTGTCGCGCATGGTGCGGGAGAGGTCGTCCAGCTTGGCCAGGCTCTGGGTGGCCAGGATGAAGGACGCCCCGAACTTGCCCAGCTCGGAGAGCATCGACTCGTAATCCACGCCGGGCATGGACTGCATCTCGTCCACCACCACCAGCGCGCCCCGGCGCTGCTCGAAGGGCAGGCTGCCCTGCTCGCGGATCACGGCGTCCACGAGGTTGAGGAGGGACGCGCCCACCAGGGCGGCCACGTCCCTTCCCGCCTTGCCCTGGGCGGTGGAGACCAGCAGGATGCCGCCGTCGTGGATGGTGCGGCGCATGTCGATGGTGGATCGGGGCTGGCCCAGGATGGCCCGCGCCCGCTTGGAGGATGCGTAGTAGGAGAGGCGGGTCTGGACCGGGGCCAGGGCGTCGGCGCGGGTCTCGCGCCGCCAGCCGAAGAAGTCCCTGGCCCACCACTGCATCAGGTAGGGGTCGTTGACCTTCGCCAGCACCTCGGCGCGGAATCCGTCGTCGGCCAGGATGCGCAGTCCGTCGAGGATGGTGTACTGCTCGCCCGCGTCCCTGCTCTCATTGGCCTCGTGAAGGGTCTTCACCGTCTGTTCGAGGATCGACTGCATCCTCGGCCCCCACTGGTCCCACAGGCCCTTGGCGATGCGCACGACGGAATCGGCGGTGCGGTCGCGGTCGGAGAAGATGCGGGTGTCCAGAAGGTTGACGCCGGGAGCGCCCCGCTCGTCGGCCAGGTCGATGAGCCGCACCTGCTCGACGAGGGAGTCGGGGACGTGTTGGAGCAGCCCGCCCACCAGGTCGGCGTGGGGGTCCACGACGACGATGGCGTCTCCGTCCCTGCCCTCGGCCTTCTCCCGCATCTTGTGGGCGACGATGTGGTGCATCAGGGTGGACTTGCCCATGCGGGTGCGGGCGACGTAGAGGTGGTGGCGTCTCAGCAGGTCGTCGGGGAAGTGAATCTTCCTGGGCGTTCCGGTGGCGGTGTCGCCGACGTGGGCGCCGCCCCTTACGCTGCGGGCCGTGGGCAGCAGCACCTTGGCCCCGGCGCGGGCCACCAGGGGCGTCTCGTCACGCGCTCCCGGCGGGTGCCAGAGGCAGGCCACCTCGCGGACGCCCATGACGCTGCGCTTCCCGAACAGGCCGGGGCCTGACGGGTGGAGCATCGAGGGGTCGGGCACGGCGGGCCGCACCCGGCTCACGTCGAGGCACGCGCCCGCGGGGTTGTCATAGTCGCGGTAGGCGGCGGCCACCGGCTCCAGCAGCTCATTCGCCCGGTGGGGCCGGGTGCTCCGGGGCAGGATCGCCGTCACCTGAATCTCGGCGTCGAAAGCGATGCGGGAGACCTTCTCCTTGATGAGGATGGGGTCGAAGACCCGCTTGCGGGCCTTCTTGAAGCGGTGCCAGGCCCAGCCGCCCACGGCGAGGGCGAAGGCGACGCCCGCTCCCATGAGCACGGCCTTCCAGGTCTCCCCCGCCTGCACCCACAGGTAGCCCCGGAGGGCGGCCAGGGCCGCCACGCCCAGGACGGCCATCGTCACGCCGTCGGTCTGGAGGGGCTTGGTCTGATAGGTGTAGGCGGGGTCTCGCCGGTCCTCCACAGGCCGCTTGTGGGCCTTCTCCAGGTGGGACTCCGACCAGTCGGGTCCCATCGAGCGCAGCATCAGCCGCGCCACCACGCGCTCCCCCTCGTTGAGGTTGGAGAGCGCGCCCATGAGGGCGATGAGGGGGTCGGAGCCGGGGTCGAGCAGGTCGTCGTCCCGGAAGACCCGGAGAGGCACGTACTCGGGGCCGTCGGCCCGGAGCGTCATGCTCCACGCCTGCTCGTCTTCGGCCAGGCGCAGGGGGTCGTCCTCGGCGGAAATCTCCTGTATCTGGGCCTGGGGGTAGCGGGCGGCGATCTGGGAGCGCACCACCTGGTCGTCCAGGCAGCGGGCCAGCAGCGTTACGCCGTCTGTGTCCCCGGCAAGCTCCAGGGAGAAGGGTTCGGGGACGGCGATGGAGCCGAGCATGTTCTCGACTCCCAGGAGCGTTCTCTCCCCCGTCCTGGGCGGCGTCACCGCCAGCAGCGCCGGGGGTTTCTTGGCCTCGTTGTTCAGCAGCCACTTGATGGGGTTCACTTTCATTCGCTTGCTCCTTTCTCTATCGGTTCTCTCGCCTTGCGGTCGTTCGGTCGCTCTGCCTAGTGCCTGCCCGGTGTCCACTCAATTACCGCCGTCTCCTCCGGCGTGGCCTCGATGCGCACGGGGAAGCGGTGCCCCTTCGTCAGCAGCAGCCCGTCTCCCCTGGGGCAGGAGAGCAGCCAGCGTTGCAGGTCTTCGGGGAGGTCGAAGGCGTCGCCCACGGTGCTGATGGCCGCCGCGTCCTGCTGAAGCAGGAGCTTGAAGGCGGCGTTCTGTAGAAGCGCCCGCCCGGAGTGTCCGGTGATGGCGCGGGAGGTGTCCTCGGACAGCAGGTCCTGGACGTCCTGGGTGATGAACTGCAACCCCAGCCGGTGCTTCCTGGCCCGCTTCGCCATGCTCACCATGAAGGCCGCTCCCTCCGGGTGCTGCATGATCGACCACACCTCGTCCACCACCAGCAGGCGGGGCTTGGGGTCCTGGGCGGCGGCGGCCCACACCGTCTCGGTGCAGACCATCGCGGCGGCGGGGCGAAGCTCCGGCTCCAGGAGCCGCAGGTCGAAGACGGTGATCAGGGCCTCGCCCCGCAGCAGGTCGTCGCCCTCGTCGGAGAGGAGGTTGCGCAGGCTGCCCGTTGCGAAGGGCCGCAGCAGCCTCGCCATGTCTTTCCCTCCCGCCTCGTCTCCTTGCAGGTACTCGTAGAAGTCCCGGAAGCCGGTGCGCTCGCGGGGCTGGGCGTAGTAGCCCGCCAGGGCGTGGTCCAGGGAGGCCCTTCGCTCCGCGCCGAGACTCTCGCCCACCATCACCTCTATGAGCCGGCGCAGGCTGCCGATGCGCTGCAACAGCTCCTCGGAGTCGCCCCGCTCGATGACGAAGGGGTTCATGCCCTGGCCGGGGACGCCCGGCGACAGCACCCTGCCGCCCGCCGCCCTCGCCATGTCCGCGTACTCGCCCTCGGGGTCGATGACGTAGGCGGTGACGCCGCGGCACAGGCCCCTGAGCATCCCCAGCTTGGTGGCGAAGCTCTTGCCGCTGCCGGAGCGGGCGAGGACGGCGGTGTTGGCGTTCAGGTGGGTGCCGTCCCAGGGGTCGTAGACCACCGGGGCGCAGGCCCGCATGTCGATGCCGTACAGCGTTCCCCTCCGGGTGTCCAGGTCGGGCGGCGAGAAGGGGAAGAGCCGGGCCAGGGACGACGTGTCCAGCGTCCTCCACACCGCCACGGCGTTGAGTCCCAGGGGCAGCGTGGAAAGCAGCCCCTCGCGCTGGCGGAAGGCCAGGGGATCGAGCTTGCCCAGCGTGGCGGCGAAGTGGGCCTTGGCCCGCTGGGTCATCTCCTTGAGGGACGCCTCGTCCTTCGCGTGCAGGGTGATGGAGAGCGACGCGTGGAAGAGCCGCTCCTTCCCCCGCTGCACCTCGTCCCTGAGCCGGGTCACGTCCTCCAGGGCGATCTCCGCCTCCGGCGACATCGTTCTGCCCCGCTTGAATGACAGGCTCTGGGCCGACTCGAAGCGCACCTTCTGCCACTCCAGGGTGCGGGCCGCCTGCTCGGCGGGAATCGACCCCAGGTGGATGGACAGGTCCATCGGCGCGCCTGCGGCCATGAGGCTCTGGAGGAAGCCGGGGGCCAGGGACCGGGGCCACTTGCCCAGGTGGAGGGAGCGGACCAGGCGGTCTCCGACGCGCGCCTCGCGGCGGCGCATCTCCACCTCCACCGGCGTCTCCTCGTCCATCTCGGCGGGGGCGCCGCCCAGGGCCGAGGCCAGCATCAGCATCCTTAGACGCCTGCCGCTGAAGGGGTGGACGGACAGCCCGGCCCGCGCCAGCAGGCCGCGCAGCTCGTCGAACCGCCCGAACTCGCACACGGCGTAGAAGCGCCGGTCGAGGATGCCGTCGCGGGCTTCCAGGTCGGTCAAGAGCCTGCGAAGCGACTCGGCCGCGGCCTCGGTCTGCGGCGGCAGGTTGCCCGGCTGGGCCTCACTGAGCTCCTCCCGCAGCCCGCCCAGGCGCGGCGGGTGCTGCCTGATGAGCAGCTGCACGGGGAAGTCGCAGGCGTTGAGCGCCCCGGCGAAGGCCCCCAGCTTCGGCTCGTCTATTTCGAGGCCCATCACCTCGCACACGCCGAGCTTCACCCCGTCCAGGCGCACGGGGCCGTCCTCCTCCAGGTGGGAGAGCATGAAGAACAGGGGCAGGGGTGGCGGCGGCTTGGGGGCCGGCGCCTGCGGCTCCGTGGGTTCCTGGGTCTGCGGAGCGGCTGCGCCATCCGGCGGCCCCTCCGCTCCGGGTGTCTTGTTTCGGTCGTTCGGCTTCTTCAACTCGGTCTTCTCCTTTGCGCTAGGGGGTCGGGAAGTCCACGAGGCCGCTGCGCAGCAGCGCGGCGACCGCCTTGGCCAGAAGGACCAGCACCAAGCCGACGACGGCCATCACGACGGCGCTCTTGGCCTTGCCGCCGCCCCGCTCCTCGGCTCCCTCGGCCATCAGGACGAAGCCCGCCCAGACGATGGCGAAGAGGCAGAGCCCGGAGGCGGCGTAGGCCATCGCGGTGAGCACCCGGTCGAAGGCGTCCAGCATGGCCTGCTCCTCGGGCGGGACCGCGCCGGTGGTCGCCAGCGCGGTCCCAATCAGAAGGGTTGCCGTCAGTAGACGCCTCACCACGGCCACTCCCATCCCAGAAGGTCGAACCAGTCGCTGAGGCCGCCGTCTGCGGGCTCCTGCTCGGCGGGCGGTTCGACCGGCTCAGGCTCCGGCAGAACCAGGACCTCGAAGGGGTCGTCGGCCCCGACACTCGACGCCAGGGCCAGGGCCTCGTCGCGGCTCCCGGCGATGGGAGACCGCTCCACCGTCTCGGCCTTGACGTGCTCCTTGTGCAGCACGTCCACCGTCACCTGCTTGGCGATGGTGGCGCTGGGGACGTAGGCGTACGCCGTCGCGGTGGCGGACGACGTGGAGCCGTCCTCGCAGGTGGCCGTTGCCGTCTCACTGTCGGAGTCGCTGTCCCCCGGGCGATGGAGGTGCACGGTCCTGGTGACTTGCTCCGTCCGCTCCGGGTGGTGGGTCAACTGCACCAGGGGCGGCAGCGGAATACGAAGGGCCGCCTCCAGGTCCGCCTCGACGTTCACCTCGTAAACGGCGGCGCCCTCGCCGACGACCACACGGAAGCGAGTCTCGCCGTTGGGGACGAACGCGACGCTCGCCTGGGAGCCGCCGCCCGCGACCGTGAGGGTCCCGGCGATGCCCGTCACCTCGGCGTCCATCAACGCCGTCTCGGTGACGCTGGCGTGTCCGGCCACCGTCTGAAGCTCGACCGGCTCCAGGGTGTGGGAGACGCACTCGGAGGCGACGGCTCCCTCGACGGCCCCCGGACTCCAGCCCAGGGAGACGACCCGCAGGTCGCAGAGCTCCCCGTCGATGGCCGGAAGGGGGTACGGGATCTGTCCGCCTTCGACGGTGACGGCCCCGGCCTGCCCCAGCGTGTCCTCCCACGAGAAGGTGAAGGACGGGTTCGGGCCGTCCAGGGGGAGGGAGTAGTCGATGCGCTCCCCCTCGTCCAGGGAGGCCGAACCCCAGAACCTCAGCCAGCTGCCCTGCGGCCCGCCGAAGGCCCGCACCCGGATGTCCAGGGGGGTGGCGGCCCGCAGGGTGACGGCGGCCCGGTCGCCGGAGACGGTGAGTCCCTCGACGAAGAGCCGCCGCCCTTCGACCGGCTCCTCGACCTCGAAGTCGATCTCATCCCGCCAGTGGTCGTCGGCAAGGGCCGCCTGGGGGACGGCGACCGCCGCCGCCAGAGCGACGACGGCCGCGATTGCCAGGAAGCTCTTCGGGGGCTTGCTTTGCCGGGACTTACGGCTCCCGTCCCCGTTGTCGTTTCCGTTGATGTTGTCCTTATCCGTCCACCTGGGCTTGCCGAACCAGCGGTGAGGGCGGAAGGGCATCCTCCCGCCCTTCTTATCCCTAGCCTTGCGCTTGGGACGAAGGCGGCGCAGGGTCTTGCCAGCCCGCCTCGCCATCAGCCGCAGGGGACCGGGGCCGCTTGTCACCGGCTGCGCCGGCGCGGGCGGCTCGCTGCGCACCAGCTCGGACGGCGCCCCGGCGTAGAGCCGAGCCCCCAGCCGGTGCTTCAACAGGTCGGCGGCCACCAGGGGCAGCCGCCGACCGCCTATCTTCCCGGCGACGGCGACCAGCCCCGCCAGGCCCAGGAGAACGGCAATCGCCATCCTCACCTCCGACGGCCCCACGGGGGCGTAGCGGTATGCGCCGTAGGACAGGGCGCACACCGCCATCATCGCCACGACCTGCGGGAAGGTGAACCCCAGCAGCACCTTGTCCTCGGCCTGCACGTGGGTCGGCACCTCATGCTCTCTCATGGCTTTCCTCCCTTTCATCGGCCTATTCGCCGGGGTCGGGCAAGTTGGGGTCCACCGGGGAACCCACGACGGCGTTCATCACCAGTTCGACGACGCCGTAGGCCACCATCGCCAGCACGATCCCGGCCAGGGCGGTCATCATGGCGCTCTTGCCCCGCTCCATCTGATGGGGCGCTCCCGACGCGGTGAGGTACAGGTAGGCCCCGTAGATGAAGAAGCCCACGCCCACGACCCCCACGACGCCCAGCAGGATGCCCACCAGGTTCGATATGGTCTGTGTCAGTTCATCCATAAGTTCCGTCTCCTCTCTGTCGTGACTGCCGGGCGTTCTCCCACCCGGTCTTCGTCCGTTCGTCCCTCTCTATCTGTTCCGTTGTCGCTGCTCTCCTAAATGCACATCGCTCTCACCTCCTTCGTCCTGTTGTCGATGGGCGCAGGCCGCGCCCGCACTCCGTTGGGGTCGTCGTTGTCGGGGTTACTCGTCGCTGCTCCGGGGGGCATCTCCCCCGCCGTCTCCGCCTGCCGATGGGGTGGCCATAGAAGCCGCCGAGCTGAGGCCGCTGCCAGCCGCCGACAGGCCCGCGCTGGCCGCCATCGCCCCCACCGCCATGCCTCCCGGACCCCCTGCGGCCCCGCCCGCTATCAGCCCGATGGTCTTGGCCGACCTGACCATCGAGGAGGGCAGGTTCATGCCGAAATAGAGCATCGAGAGCCAGGAGTCGAAGGTCCCGGCGTTGCCAAGCATCGACGGCACCCGGGTCGCCATGTAGACGAAGGACAGGGACATCAGGAGCTTCCAGATCAGGTCCTGCACCGGCTCGAAGGCCGCTATCGCGGCGAACTCGCGCAGAAACCCGAATCCCAACGCCAGGGCGATGAGCTGGATGGCCTGCTGGAACACCGTCGTCATGAACAGGCGCAGCCACTGGCGGCCCCAGCCCGCCGTGTGGGGCAGAATCCAGAGCCCCAAAGCGATGGGGGCCAGTGCGAGCAGGATGTCGATGAGGGCAAGGCGCAAGATCATCTGCACGATGACGTAGAGGACGAAGAAGCCGTATACCAGGTAGAGCGCCGCCAGCAGCAGCGCCATGCCCACGCTCCCGGCCTGCACCGCCGTCATCAGCGTGCTTAGCGTCGAGCGCAGCATGTCTCCGGGGGTGACGCCGAGGGAGAAGGCGATGAAGCCGGACACGGCGTCGGCCACGTCGATGACCAGGGCGCACCACCACAGGGACGACGCGGCGGCCACCAGGCCCAAAACAAGGCGGGGCACCATCTCCCGCCATCCCGCATGGGAGCGGCCCAGGTGCTCGGAGATGATGAAGCTCAGGCCCATCCAGCCGAGGATGACCACCAGGGCGGCGGAGGTGATGGCCCAGACGACCATCCACGCCTGCTGCACCAGCCAGTGGCCGTAGGTGAGATGCTCAGGGGTGCCGGTGAGGATGTCGCCCATGCGCTACCCTCCCCGGCAGTTGTCGGCGTCCTCTTCGGACGCCCGCTCGACAACTCCGCAGAGGGTCCCGTGGACGCCCTCGATGACCCACCCGGCGAAGGCTTTGGCCCAGCGCGCCGGGCTGAGGGCGGACAGAATCTTGTCCCAGATGCGGCCCGGCTGGTGGATGGGTATGACGGCGTAGAAGTCGCCCCTCAACCCGTCCTCGGCCTCGGCCAGCATGACCAGCAGGTAGGCCCGGTCCCGGTCCAGCTCGGGGTGGTCGTCAAGGTCGGGGTACTCCCAGGAATACTCCCAGCCGTCGCTGCGCTTCTTCTCGCCGCCCTTCACCCGGTACATGGCGCTTATCCAGTCGCCGGTGTCGGCGTCGCGAACGGCGTAGAAGAGGTTTGCGATCTCCCGGTCGAAGACGGGGCGGGCGACGAACTCGCCGCCGCCCTTGCGCTCCACGAACTCCCGGTCGGCGTTGACGAGGGTTAGCTCGTTACCGGGCGGGGCTTGGGCTTGGGCGATGTTGCTTGCGGGGATTGCCAGAAGCGCTGCCAGCAGCAGCGCGGCGGCCAGGGGCATCAGCCTCCTGGCTCTGCCAAGGGACCTTCGGACCGTCGATTGCGCTCCCACGATTCGCCTCCTCTTCGCTGATGGGGCCGTCTGTTCTGCCATCGAGTCTGGGAAGTCGCGGGGCCGGACACCATGCCTTATATGGGAGGACTCGCGCGTCCTCCCTTTTAGGGCATGGGAAGGAATGGGCCGGATGTGGTGTCATACCCGTGTACAGGGATTTGCTTCGGTGCCCAGAAGGGAAGTTTTGGGCTGTGGGCAACGTGAAACGGGCGTGAAGGAAGGGAAATGAGGCCGAGCCTGCGAGCACTTTGGTGAAAGGGGTGGTTCCGACAGCGGCCCAAAAGGGAAGTCGGGGGTGGCGCTACATCGGAGCGAGCAATTGGACGGGGAGGCTGGAATCGGGGGTCGAAACCCCCTACAGGACAATCCCCCTACAGGACATGGCAGTGAGGAGGTTGGACGCATGAATGAGCGGGATGGGAACGGCAACGGGAGCGTGGACGCGGAGAGGCTTCGGCGGCTCAGGCTGAGCGAGTTCCTGCGGGACCTGGTTCGGCAGGAGGGCAAGATGGAGGCTGCGGAACTGCTGGGGGTCAACCACAAGACCCTGACGCGGGCCGAGGAGTCGGGTGAGATCACGGGGCGCATGGGCGATGCGCTGGAGCTGCTGCTGAGGAGGGCGGACGACGCCGAGGTCGCGCGGCTGCGGGAGGCGGTCGGTGCGCTGGAGGAGCGGGTGGCGGCGCTGGAGGGCGGCATGGAGACGCCTCCTGCGGCAGATGTGGAAGGCGGGGGTGAGTCCCGCCAGGTGGAGGGCGGTGACGAGGACGGTACCCAGGCCCAGGCGCAGGGCGGGAAGCACGAGGAGGGGGCGGGCCGGTCGGAGACCAGGGCCGCCCCTCCGATGGCGGGTGTGCGCTCGAAGAAGCGGGCGACGCTGCGCAGGCTGGACCCGGAGGTGGTCACCGAGGAGCCCGCCGACGACGATGATGAGGTCTACAGCGATGCGTGGCCGCTGGTGGAGGAGTGGCGACGGCTGCGGGCCGGGCATCCCCACCAGGGGAAGAGCCTGTCGTGGCTCACGACGGAGGAGCGTCTGCTCGTGCTGGAGCTGGCTATGCTGGAGGAGCACGGGCTGACCCTGCCCCCGGAGACCCAGGCCCTGCGGGGCTTCGGACGCAAGGGTCAGATCAACCATCGCTGGAAGGCGCTGGCCGACACTCGGGTGGCGCTGCGGAAGCGGAAGCTGCTGCGCTGGGTGCGGACGGTCCTCACCCTGTGGGTGTGGCGGAAGTAGGCCCCGGAGCCGTCTCCGGGGCCGGTTTTCGGCGGTTGCTACATCGGAGCGAAGTGGGCGCTAAATCGGTGCGAGCAATTTAGGTTGCGTTGGGCCGAAACAGGGTTTTGGGCCTTCCATTCGCTCGGTTGTTCGGGCGATAATTGACGCAGTTTCTGGCTTTTTCCAGTGTTTCCCGCCCTAGAAACCTGGAGGATTCCCGCCCCCCGAATCCGGGACCGGTTGCATAGGATCGAGCCTTGCTCTCCGAACAGCCGCCCAGGGGAGTAGACCGGAAGGATTGAGCCTTGCTCTCCCAACGGTCGCCCCGGAGGACACATTCGCAGCGGTTGGAGCGTCTCTCGCTTCGGCCCCTCGGACACCCTGGTCGGAGTGCGCCCTGCACACTGGCCGGTTCCTCACGTCTGCGTCATGGTTCCTGTGGAACTGGCCGCAGCTTCACCACGCGCCGGTCTGCCATTGCAAGCTGGCTGGCCGCTTCCCTCGCGCAGCATCCCAGGACGTTACCGACGTAGCTCCCGGGTCTCGCTGCGTCTCTCACCGGGCCGTCCTGTGGTTGATCTGCAGGCCGGTCGGTTCTCCCCCACTTCATAGCAGCTCCCCCTGAGTCCGTTCCTCTGAGTTGACTCTGGGACGGGCTGCGTCTTCTTCACCCCCCCAGTAGCAGCAGTTCTCCTGAGTCGATTCCCGTGATGTGACCCTGGCCGAGCTGCGTCTTTCTCACCACGGCGTCTCCCTGCGTTCGTCTCGTGGTCGGACTGCGTATGGCGGCGGAACGGCAACACGGACTCACAGATTCAACAGCAACAAGGAGGTAACGACGATATGGCTACTGAACGGACGGACGGCAACGGCGAAGGAGGAGCGCACATGACGGAACGGTACACGGAACCGAGCGCGAAGCGGATCGCAGACCTGCTTCGGCACCGGGTGAGCTTCGAGCGGGGCTGGTTCTGGACGACGACGGCCATCTGTCACGGCGGCAAGTCGGACGGGCTGGCGTTCCGGCAGCGACCGGACGGCAACGGCATCGACGTGCACTGCCACACCGGGGGCTGCTCGGCCGGCGTGGTGATAACCGAACTTGAGGCGCTCATCGGGCTGCCCATCTGGACGGCCTACGAACCGGTGCACGACGCGGCAGCCAAGGCCCCCGAGAAGCGGCCTTGGTGGAAGCGACAGCGGGTCTGGGCGCCGACGGTGGTCGCCCCCTGGTCGTGGCGGCGCCGCTTATCACCGGCGACGTGGAGCTCTTCGTCCTGAACCTCGTCGGGCTGGGCACCGGGGCGCTGCTGCTCCGGCGGTTCATGCCTCGGCGTCCGGTAGGGAGGGTCCGTCGCCGCTGACGACAGGTCCTCCGGCTCCCTCATACCCATCCCAACACGCAAGGGTCGTCTCCATCCGGGGACGGCCCTTCTTCTTTGCCCGCAAGCGGGCGCAATCCAAAGGCAACACAACACAGAAGGAGGTCGTGATGACAACGGCAACATTGGCAACTGGCAATCGGACGATGACGGATGTTCGGCCTAGGCGCAGCCTCGAAGAGCTGGTCGACCGGCTCATTGCGGCGCTGTTCAAGGAGGAGGAGCCGGAGGCGGAACAGGCGACGGAGACTCCGAGCGTGGCCAAGAGCCTTCACGAGGCGCGGCGGCTCAGGCAGGCGGGGGACGTGGATAGGGCGCTGGCGGTCCTCGCCGGCGTGGACACGACGAAGGCTGAGCCGCATCAGGCTCGGTGGGCCTACGCCGAGTGGACGGACCTGGTGAAGCGGCGGTTCGGGGACCGGGACGCGCTGGTCTACAGCCAGGGCGCGGGACAGGCCGCCGCCCTGGTGCCCACCGGAAACGGCGGGACGCTGGAGGTCGCGGCGGTCCTGGGAATGCGGTGGCGGCCCGGCAAGGTCGTCTCGGAGCGCAGCCTCCGGGGGCTCCGGCCCTTGGCGAAGGCTTGCCCTCGGCCCTGACCGGAGAGTGGCCCGGCGCTGGCGTAGCGCAAGCAACGGTTGACGACTCGTGAGGCAAACGGGGCGCTTCAGTGCCCTGCCTGGACCCCGGGTCGTCGCCTTCTTGCGACTGCTTGCACCCGCGCTCCGTTCCATCAGGCAGCGCCCCGCACGGGGGGCGTTGCCTCCTCCGCCCGCTCCCCTGCGGGCTTCCATCCCTCTTCCCCCAACCCCACACGCGTCGCACAGGTCTTCTCCTCGACTCCGGTTGGGGGTGGGACCTGTGCCCTATGCACGACGGAGCCTGCCCCGGACTTGATTCCGGGGGCTTGCCCCGCACACGGGCTTGCACAGAGGCCGCCCCGGACTTGATTCCGGGATGCCGCACCGGCCATTCGCCACGGCAACAACGCCACCCAAGGAGACAGTCCCGACCATCGGGACACGGATTCGAGCGGGACTGTCTCCCACAAGGGGGCGGTCCCGCTTCTTCATTACAGGAGGAAGCGACATGACGACTACGAGCATTGACAGAACCGAGAGCGAGCTCAGGGCTGCGGCGAGGCGGCGGGGGCTCACGATGAAAGAGCTTGCGGCCCTGATGGGCGTGAGCGCGGGCTACCTGTCGGGGCTTTCGACGGGGCGTACGCCGTGGACTCCGAAGATGCGGGAGAAGGCTGTGGCGGTCTTGGGAGAGGTCCCTGGGCAGGGGACCGTCTACCGCCAGGGCGGCGTCGTGACCGGCGAGAGCAGCTTCATCAGGGAGCGCGCCCGCACCCTGGGCATGACCATGCATGACCTGGCCGACCGCGTTGGCGTGTCCTACAGCTACATGACGCAGGTTGCCCGTGGCCGCCAGAACATGGGCGTCAAGGTCCAGGCAAGGGTCGAGTCGACGCTCAAGGCCCCGGCGAAGATCGCGCCCGCCACGTGCGCCAACCGCCAGGGCGTCGTCGTGGCCGGGGAGAGCAGCTACATCCGGGAGCGGGCCAGGGAGCTGGGCATGAGCCTGCGGGACCTGGCTAACCGCGTGGGCGTCTCCTACGGCTACATGTCAATGGTGGCGCGGGGTCATAGCAACATGGGCGTGAAGGTCCAGGCGCGGGTCGCGTCGGCGCTGGAGGCCCCGGTGAAGGTCGCGCCCGCGCAGCCCGCCTGCATCGACCGCGAGGCCGTGTGGGACCGGATGAACGCTCACGGCTTCAGCCAGAACGAGGTCGCCCGGCGAGCGGGCATCAGCTCGGCCCATCTCTCCCAGATCATGAACGGCAAGTCCTCCCCGTCGGCGGGCGTGCTGAAGGGGCTGCACGGCGTCCTGTTCCAGCCGACGAGTGCGGAGCGGGTCATGCCCGCCGAGGTGAAGGTGCTGGGCTGGCGGAAGGGAGAGCGGAGCGGGATGGTCGTTCGCGGCGCCGGTGGGCCTGGGCGCGGCGCCAAGTCCGGCGGCGGCACCGTCCGGGTCGGCGGCCGGGTGCCCTGGGGCGCGAAGGCGGAGTTCGCGTACCGCGCCGGGTACGACGGCATGGGCAGGGTCTCGGTCACGCACGTCGTCGAGCGGGGCTACTCCGCCATGCTGAAGCAGCCGGAGACGGCAGCTGCTTAGGGCTCCGTGACGCACCGCACGATGGGCGTCTGCCTCGGAGCAGCCTGGGACGGCCCGCACCGGGCCGCAAACGCGAGTCCCGCCGTGGGCGGGCCTTCGCACGTTCAAGCATTCGCCTGGGGGCGTTGCCGGAACCCGACCGCCCCCGCGGGGGCGGTGCAGTCCGTCTCCCGTCGCTCTCCGCCTTGCGGCGGCGACTGATGGAGACGCGCGTCCGGGTTCCGGCGTCGTCCTCTAACTACCACGAAAAGGAGGACGACTCAAATGAACCTCGGAGGTTTCATCGACACGTTCAAGGACGCAATAGCGCGAAGGGTGGTGGAGTCCTACCCGCCGCTCTACCGGCCCTCGGAGAACGGCGGGACGCTCCCCAGGCTGCTCCGCAAGCCCCTGGGGGCGCAGGCCGACGCCATCAGGGGCGCGGCCCTCTCCCTCAAGGCCCACCGGGGCACCACGGTCGTCGGCGAGATGGGCACGGGCAAGACCTTCATCGGCGCAGCGGCGGCGCACATGGCGGGATTCGAGCGGGTGCTCATCATCTGCCCGCCCCACCTGGCGCCCAAGTGGAAGCGGGAGGTGGAGATGACGGTGCCCGGCGTCCGCGCCGCCATTGTCGAGTCCATCACCGACCTGGAGCGGCTCCGCCTCTCCGTCGGCTCCGGCCCCCTCTTCGCGGTGATGAGCCGGGAGAAGGCCAAGCTGTCGTACCGCTGGATGCCCGCCGTGATACAGCGGTGGGCGGTATCCAAGGGAAGGCTCTTACGGGAGGAGGAGACGGGGGAGCCGTTCAAGGTCCCCTGCTGCCCCGACTGCACGGCGCAGATAGTCGACAAGGACGGCGTGCCGCTGACGTTCGCGGACCTGAACCGCCGCAAGCACACCTGCGCTGCCTGCGACGCCCCCCTCTGGCAGGCCGACAAGTCCGGCCCCGCCCGCTACCCGTTGGCGGACTACATCAAGCACCGGATGCGGGGGTTCTTCGACCTGCTGATCGGCGACGAGGTGCATGAGTTCAAGGGGCGAGGGAGCGCCCAGGGCATCGCCGCCGGCATCCTCGCCGACGTGTGCGGCAAGTCCCTCAGCCTGACCGGAACCCTCCTCGGCGGCTACTCCTCGACCATCTTCCACCTCCTCTACAGGTTCAGCCCGGAGATCAGGACGGAGTTCGGGCGCTCCGACGAGCACCGCTGGATACAGCGGTACGGCTTCGAGGAGGTCACCGTCGGCAAACCCGACGACGACGCCGTGGAGGACGGCCGCTTCAGCCGCCGCCGCCAGTACCGCAAGGTGGTCAGGGAGCGGCCCGGCCTCGTTCCCTCCGCGCTGTTCCACATCATCGGCAACACGGTCTTCCTCAGACTGGCGGACGTTGCCTCCGGCCTGCCGGACTACGAGGAGAAGATCCTCGTGTCCTCGATGGACTCGGAGGAGGACGCGACGGGGTACTCCCAGCGCACGGCCTACAACACCGTGTTCGAGGAGCTGAGGCTGAAGCTGGCGGAGGCTCTGAAGGCTGGTTCCAAGAGGCTGCTCGCCACATACCTTCAGACCCTCTTGGCCTACCCGGACGGTTGCACCAGGGGGGAGACGGTCTTCGATCCCCGAAGCGGCGACGTCATCGTGCAGGTGCCGCCCCTGTCCGAAGACAAACTCTACCCGAAGGAGAAGGCGCTCATCGACCTGGTGGCCGCCGAGCGGCTGGAGGGTAGGCGGGTGCTGGTCTACGTCACCCACACGGGGACCAGGGACATCACCGGGCGGATGGACGACATACTCATCCGGCACGGGTTCCGGGTGGCGGTGATGAAGGCCGACGCCGTGGCCCCGGACAAACGGGAGGCGTGGGTCGCCGACAAGGTCAAGCAGGGCATCGACGTGTTGATATGCCACCCCAGGTTGGTGCAGACGGGTCTCGACCTGATCGACTTCCCAACTATTTGCTGGGGGGAGGTTGATTACAGTGTGTACGTCATGAGGCAGGCTTCCCGCCGCTCGTGGCGCATCGGCCAGACCAGGCCGGTGAAAGTAGTGTACATGAGCTACCGCAACACGCTACAGGCGGACGCACTGAAGCTGGTGGCGAAGAAGCTGCAAAGCTCCCTCGCCGTCGAGGGCGAGCTGCCGGAGGACGGTCTGGCCGCCTTCGGGGACGACGGGGATGACCTGATGATGGCTCTAGCCCGCAAGCTTGTCCTCGACCACGATCGGGGAATCGTCAGCGGAGACGAGGAAGACGCCGAGACGGTGGAGCAGGTCTTCGCCCAGACCAGGGACTCCGAGGCCATCGCCGAGGAACTGCTGGTGGACGACGGCTGGAAGGTCGTCGAGGCGGAGCCGGAGACCTTGGGGGTCAATGGCAACGGCCATGACGACCTATTCGGCATCGGTCCGACGGTCGAGCTTGTTCCGTCCAATGGCCACCGTGCCAACGGGAACGGCCATTACGTCGAGGCCGACGAGCCGCAGCAGTCGCTCTTCTCCTGGGCGGAGTTCATGGCCGAGGAGCCGGTGAAGCCGAAGCGCCGCAAGCGCAAGGCTCAGCCCGCGAGCATTTCCATGTTCGAGTGGGCGCTGACTCTGGAACAGGAGCGGGAGAAGGAGACGGTCGGCGCGGGACGCTAGGTCGCAACACAAAGGAAAGGGGGGGAGGGCATCGCTGATCGAGCGATGCCCTCCCCCTGCACAGTCATGTATGCCGCCCTTTTGCGTTTCAACTCCGGCGGCGCAGGGACACCCCTCTGCGCGTCGCTATAGGTGAGTATGTGATCCTTTCTTGTTGCCGCAAACCGACGCAAAATGGTAGAATGCCAATCGTAGAATAGTGCATTAGAACACAGCGCAAAGGGAGTAAGGGATTTGGGCGTTTTCAACTGGCCCATCCGGCTGGACAACATGGACGGCCAACGGTCGTTGGAGATAGAGGCGATGGTGGATACCGGGGCCAGCTACACCATCGTGCCCGCCAACCTGCTGCGGGACATTGGGGTGTCGCCCATCGACAAGATCAGCCTCGTGCTGGCCGACGGGCGTCCCGTGGAGTACGACATAGGGGAAGCTCGGGCCACCATCGACGGCAGGAGCATCCCCACCCTGGTGGTCTTCGGAAATGACGACGCCCGCGCCCTGCTCGGGGCCTACACGCTGGAAGGGCTGCGCTTGGCGGTGGACCCGGCCCATGGCAGGCTGGTCCCAGCCACCACCGCTTGGGCGTAGAGCGAAGTCCGCCATTATCACAAATGAACGGGAGAGTAGAACAATGTCCAACGCCCCGACCCTAGCCAAATCTGCCGTTAGCGCGACGCTGCGCCGGCGGCGTTTTTCTACCCCCCCCCCCCCCGATTTTTGCGGACAGGCGGGCAGGTGAGCGTGATGGCGGGCAGCCTCGCCCGGTTCGGACTCATCGGGCTGCTGGCCTTGGCGCTGGGAGCGCTGCTCCTCTTCTCGGCTAGTCCCGTCTGGGCGCAGGCCGTGGACTACGACACGGACGGCGACAACCTCATCGAGGTGTCCAACTTAGCGCAGTTGAATGCCATCCGGCACGACTTGGACGGCAACGGGGACTCCACCCACGCCGACTACACCGGCGCCTTCCCCAACGCGCTCGCGAGCATGGGCTGCGCCGCCACCTGCACGGGCTACGAGTTGGAGGCGGACCTGGACTTTGACACCCACGGCGACGACGATGCCGTTACCGTCGCCGATACCTACTGGAACGGCGGCGACGGCTGGGAGCCGCTGGGCGACAGCGGGCCGAACCCCTTCCGGACCACCTTCGAGGGCAACAACCACACGATCAGCAACCTGTTCATCAACGTTGCGGGCAACAGCGACAACTACATCGGGCTGTTCGGCCAGCTGGGCGGCGCGACGGTCACGCGCGTTCACCTGGTCGACGCGAAGGTGACAGGCAACAACGACGTTGGCGCGCTGGTGGGGCACATCACGCTGGGCACGGTGAGCCACAGCTCCTCCAGCGGGACCGTCTCCGGCGTGGGCAAGGTTGGCGGCCTGGTTGGGGCTATCAACAGCAGCAGCGGGGTGGTCGAGTACAGCCGCTCCAGCGCCGTCGTTACGGCCACTGGCAAAAATGTGGGTGGCTTGGTTGGGTACAGCGGGGGCACTGTGCGGGTCAGTTACGCCACTGGCGCTGTCACTGGCCTTGATGACGTCGGTGGGCTGGCGGGCTATTCTCCAACCTCTTTATATGCCGTCTATGCCACGGGCGCCGTCACTGCCACAGGCTCCAGCAATGCTCAGGCTGGCGGCTTGGTTGGCGCGTCGGAAGGCGGTATCTACGCCAGCTATTCCACCGGCGCCGTCACCTCCGCCTCAGGCCACGCAGGGGGATTGCTAAATCCGAGTGGCAGTGGCGCCACGGTGGGCCACAGCTACTGGGACGTCACTACCACCGGCATCGCCGACGACAATAATGCGGATACCGGCGTCGGCAAGACCACCAGAGATTTGCAAATGCCCACGCAGACCGACGGCTACGCGGGCATCTACGCCAACTGGAACCTCAACCTGGACGGGGACGCCAGCACCGACGACGACCCGTGGGACTTCGGCACGGCCAGCCAGTACCCGGCGCTGAAAGCGGACGAGGACGGCGACGGCAGGGCCACGGCCTACGAGTTCGGACGGCAGGGCCGCTCCGCGCCGGTGGTGGACTACGACCTGGACGACGACGGGCTGATTGAGGTCGCCGACCTGGACCAGCTGAACGCGATGCGCTGGGACCTGGACGGCGACGGCGCCCCAGATGTGGCCAACGCCAACGACTACGCGCTGGCCTTCCCCAATCCCGCAACGGGCATGGGCTGTCCCATCACCGCCACCGACGCCGACGACAACGACTGCACGGGCTACGAGCTGGACGCGAACCTGGACTTCAACACGGACACGGGCAGCGACTCCGGCGGCGCTGCGGTGATCGACGCCGCCGACGATTATTACAACAGCGGCTCGGGCTGGGAGCCCATCGGGGATGATTCTTCGGGGAGGAACACCTGGTACAACGCCATCTTCGAGGGCAATGGCCACACCATCTCCAACCTCTTCATCAGCCGGGCTCACCGGTGGGTGGGGCTTTTCGGCATCTCCTCCGAGGCCGGCTTCTTCCGCAACGTGGGACTGGTGGACGTGAACGTAACCGGCTGGGGCTACACCGGCGCGCTGATTGGCCATGCCTACGGCACTGTAGATGCCGCCTACTCCACCGGCATAGTTGTCAGCAACAAGCTTACTCACGTGGGCGGGCTGGTAGGTCACTTGAGTGAGAATGGTTCAATCCAGAGGAGCTACTCCACCGCCAGCGTCACCGGATTTGGCACTCGTTTAGGCGGGCTGGTGGGCACCAACCGGGGACCAATTCGGGCTAGCTACGCCACCGGCGCGGTAGCCGGCAGCTCCATCCATAGCAACCGCATTGGCGGGCTGGTGGGCGAGTCCGGGGGTGACATCACCGCCAGCTACGCCACCGGCTCGGTAACCGGGGCCGGTAGCGATAAAGGCGGGCTGATAGGCGAACTCAACAAGGGCACAATCACCAACAGCTACTGGGACGTCACCAGCAGCGGCATTGCCGACGACAGCGACGCCACCACCGGCGTCGGCAAGACCACCCTCCAGTTGCAGTCGCCCGCGCAGACCGACGGCTATGCGGGCATCTACGCCGACTGGGACATCGACGTGGACAACGCCGATGTCGATGACGACACCACGACCGAGACCGACGACCCATGGGACTTCGGGACGGCCAGCGAGTACCCGGCCCTGAAGGTGGAGTGGGACGGCGACGGTACACCCACGGCCTACGAGTTCGGGCGGCAGGGCCGCTCGGCGCCGGGGGTGGGGCCGCCGGCCAACGGCCCGCCGGTCTTCACCCCCGGGTACGACGACACGCCCAACATTGCGGAGGGCGTAACGGCGGTGGGGACCTATGCCGCCACCGACCCGGAGGGCGACCAGCTGACCTACGCGGTGACCGGCACGGACGCATCCGATTTCGCCATCTCCGGCGCCGGGGCGCTGACCCTCGCTAGCGCGTCGAACCACGAGACGAAGGAGAGCTACAGCGTCAACGTTACCGTGCACGACGGCAAGAACGCCGCCGGCGGCGCCGACACCACGGTGGACCTCACGTTGGCGATCACGGTCACCGTTGACGACACCCTCGAGCCGCCAACGGTCCCCACCAGCTTGGGGGTCGTTCCTGCGGCCAACGGGCTGACGGTCACCTGGACGGCGCCGGTGATGCCATCCACCAAGCCGGCCCTCGATGACTACGACGTGCAGCACGCCCTGCGCACCAGCGGCGACGGCGACCCCGCTGCGTGGGCCGCCTGGGTGGCTTTCAACCACGTTGGGACCGGGACCACCGCCACGATAACCGGCCTCGTCGCCGGGTCGACCTACCAGGTGCAGGTGATGGCCAAGAACAACGAGGGCGAAAGCGCATGGACGGCGGCCGTCAACGGCGTACCTGCGGCGCCGGTCGACTACGACCTCGACGACGACGGCCTGATCGAGGTGGACAGCCTGACGAAGCTGAACGCCATCCGCTGGGACCTGGACGGCGACGGCGCCCCGGCTTCGGCCAGCGCCGGCAGCTACGCCGCCGTCTTCCCCTACCCGGAGGCGGGCATGGGCTGTCCCATCACCAACGCCGACGGCGATGACAACGACTGCACCGGCTACGAGCTGACGGCGGACCTGGACTTCGACCAGAACAACGACAAGCGGATCACCAGCGCGGACGCCGCCTGGTGGAACAGCGGCGCGGGCTGGGCAGCCATCGGCAACTGGGGCGCCCCCTTCAACGCCACCTTTGACGGCGGCGGCCACACCGTCTCCCACATGTACATCAGAGTAGGCGGGGGAGACGTCGGCCTGTTCGGCAGCACCGACACGGCCTCGGTCATCCGCAACCTGGGCATGGTGAGCCCGAGCATCGACCGCACAGGGTCATTGGCGCTCGACTCCGCCGCTGCGGTGGCGGGGAGCAACCGTGGGACGATCGACCGCGTCTTCGTCACGGGCGGCAGCATCTGGGCCTACGCGAAGATAGGCGGTGTGGCGGGCCACAACCGGGGAACGGTCAGCAATAGCTACTCCCGCATGACGGTCACCGGCAACACCCAGGTCGGCGGCCTGGTGGGGTGGAACGAGACCGCTTCGGGAATCATCACCAACAGCTACGCCGCCGGGGGAGTGGCCACCCACGGAGAGGCCGGAACGCGCGGCGGCGTTTCAGGGACAAATGCCGCCGCGGACTTTGGCGGTCTGGTGGGCCAGAATTCCAGCGGCGCCGCGGTGACGGCCAGCTACTGGGACACCGAGGCCAGCGGGCAGGCCGCCAGCGCCGCCGGCGCCGCTCAGACCACGGCGGGACTGCAATCGCCCACCGGCGCGACGGGCATCTACTCGGCATGGGGTACCGTCAAGTGGGACTTCGGGACGACCAGCGAGTACCCGGCGCTGAAGTACGACACCGACGGCGTCGGCGGGGCGACCTGGCAGGAGTTCGGCGGCCAGGTGCGCATAGCGCCGGTGGACTACGACACGGACGACGACGGCCTGATCGAGGTGGACAGCCTGGCGAAGCTGAACGCCATCCGCTACGACCTGAACGGCGACGGCGGGGTGACCCCCGCCGACAAGGCCAGTTACGATACCGCCTTTCCCAACGCGCAGGGCAGCATGGGCTGCCTCAACGCCGCCTGCGCCGGCTACGAGCTGACGGACGACCTGAACTTCGACCAGAACAACGACAACGCTATCACCTCCGATGACGCCGCCTGGTGGAACAGCGGCGCCGGCTGGGCGCCCATCGGCGATTGGGCCAACCCCTTCAACGCCACCTTTGACGGCAGAGGCCACACCATCTCCAATCTGTACATCAGAATCGGCGGGGGAGACGTGGGCCTGTTCGGCAGCACGGACACGTCCTCGGTCATCCGCAACCTGGGCATGGTGAACCCCAGCATCGACCGCACCGGGGCATTGACGCTCGACTCCGCCGCTGCGGTGGCGGGGAGCAACCGGGGCGCTATCCAGCGCGTCTTCGTCAGCGGGGGCAGCATCTGGGCCTTCTCGAAGACAGGAGGCTTGGTGGGCCACAACCGGGGGGCGATCAGCGACAGCTACTCCCGCATGGCGGTCACCGGCAACACCCAGGTCGGCGGCCTGGTGGGATGGAACGAGAACGCATCGGGGACCATCACCAACAGCTACGCCATGGGCAAGGTAGCCACCCATGGACTAACCGGAACGCCCCCAGGAGGCGGTTCACGTCAAAATCCCATCGCGGATGTTGGCGGTCTGGTGGGCAAGAACGACGGGGGCGCCACGGTCACGGCCGGCTACTGGGACACCGAGGCCAGCAGGCAGTCCGCCAGCGCCGGGGGCGCCGGCGCCGTGGGCCAGACCACGGCGGGACTGCAATCGCCCACCGGCGCCACGGGCATCTACTTGACCTGGGCAGCGGCCACCTGGGACTTCGGCACGGCCAGCCAGTACCCGGCCCTGAAGTACGACACCAATGGCATCGGCGGGGCGACCTGGCAGGAGTTCGGCAGCCAGGCGCGCGCGGCCCCGCCGCCGCCGACGGACTACGACACGGACGACGACGGGCTTATCGAGGTGGACAGCCTGGCGCAGCTGAACGCCATTCGCTACGACCTGGACGGCAACGGCGCGGTGACCGCTGCCAACCAGGCCTCCTTTGACCACGCCTTCCCCAACGCGGCGGCCAGCATGGGCTGCGCCGGCAACGCCTGCACCGGCTACGAGCTGACGGACGACCTAGACTTCGACACCGACGACGACGGCGACGTGGACAGCAGCGACGACTACCCCTCGTGGACGGCCATCGGCGCCTGGGCCACCCCGTTCACCGCCACCTTCGACGGCGGCGGCCACACCATCTCCAATATGAGGATACGGGCCGCTATTGGCGACCAGGGGCTGTTCGGCAGCATCAATAGTCCCGGGGTCCTTCGCAACGTGGCCGTGTTGGACGTGGACATCGACCGCACAGGGTCGCCCACGTTCAACTCCATAGGGGGATTGTTGGGGAGCAACCGCGGCGCGGTGGAGGGCTCCTACTCCACCGGCGCAGTTACGGGATTCGAGAACGTGGGCGGGCTGGTGGGAGACAACAGAGGCGTTGTAACCAACAGCTACTCCAGCGTGACGGTCAACGGCAACAGAGCGGTGGGCGGACTGGTGGGGTTCAACCGGAACAGCACGGCCAGGATCACCAACAGCTACGCCGTGGGGGCCGTATCCGCGGTGGCTATGCTGGTCAGCGGCGGAAACTCGGCCGCCAGGACCAAGGGCGGACTGGTGGGGGAGGCTACTGCGGACGCCACGGTGACCGCCGGCTACTGGGACGCCACAACCAGCGCTCAGGCCGCCAGCGCCGGGGGCGCCGGGGCCGTCAGCCAGAACACGGCGGGGCTGCAATCGCCCACCAGCGCCACGGGCATCTACTCGACCTGGGCAGCGGCCACCTGGGACTTCGGCACGTCCAGCCAGTACCCGGCGCTGAAGTATGACACCGACAAGGACAGCACGGCCACCGCCTACGAGTTCGGCAGGCAGGGCCGCTCCGCGCCGGGGGCGCCGGTGCAGCCGCCGGCCAACGCCCCGCCGGTCTTCGACGCCGGGGCCGACGCGACGCCCAACGTGGCGGAGGGCGCAACGGCGGTGGGAACCTATGCCGCCACCGACCCGGACAGCGACACGCTGACCTACGCGGTGACCGGCACGGATGCAGCCGCCTTCGCCATCTCCGGCGCAGGAGTACTGACCCTGAATGACGCGGCGAACCACGAGACGAAGCCGCGCTACAGCGTCAGCGTTACCGTGCATGACGGCAAGAACGCCGCCGGCGCCAACGACGCCACGGTGGACATCACCCTGGCGCTCACGGTCACCGTTGACGACACGCTCGAGCCGCCAACGGCCCCCACCAACCTCCAGGTCTTCCCGGTGGTCGAAGGACTGCGGGTGACCTGGACGGCGCCGGTGATGCCGGCCGCCAAGCCGCCCCTCTCGGACTACGACGTGCAGCACAGCCTGCGCACCAGCGCCGCCGGCGACCCCGTTGTGTGGGGCGCCTGGTTGGCTTTCGACCACGTCGGGACCGGGACCACCGCCACGATAACCGGCCTCACCGCCGGGTCGACCTACCAGGTGCAGGCGCTGGCCAAGAACGCCGAGGGCAGCAGCCCCTGGACGGCGGCCGTCAACGGAGCGACGTTGGCGCAGTCGACCGACGTGGACTACGACAGCAACGACGACGGCCTGATCGAGGTCGGCAGCCTGAAGCAGCTGCACGCCACCCGCTGGGACCCGGACGGCGACGGCGCCCCGATCGCGGCCAATGCCGACGACTACGCGCTGGCCTTCCCCACTCCCGTAACGGGCATGGGCTGCCCCGATACCGACAGCGACGCCGCGACGTCCAACTGCCTCGGCTACGAGCTGACGGCGGACCTGGACTTCGACGAGGACGGCAACGGCGTCATCACCTCCGCCGACGCCGCCTACTGGAACGATGGGCTGGGCTGGGACCCGCTCGGCGTCGACGCCAGAGGCGAACGGTTCACTGCCACGTTCGACGGCAAGGGCCACCGGATCTCCAACCTGTATATCAACCGCCCGGCGGAAGAAGACGTAGGGCTGTGGGCAACCTTGGGCGACGGCGCCGCCGTCGTTCGCAATCTGGGCTTGGAGCGGGTGTCCGTGACGGGCGGAGAGTATGTAGGGGCGTTCACGGGCAGCCTCGACGGCACGCTGGAGATGGTTTACGCCACCGGGTCCGTGAGGGCCGCGCGCTCCGCCACCGACCCGCCGCGTGGGAACTTCGCCGGCGGTTTGGCAGGCTACATGGCCACCAGCGCTGCCGCCATTCTGGACAGCTACGCCAACGTCGCGGTGACCGCCGACGTCGCACAAGCGGGCGGCTTGGTCGGCTCCGGTGTCGGCAATTGGGAGATCTCGCGCAGCTACGCCCGGGGCCGTGTTTCGAGCGCGGGCCTAACCGGCGGCATCATAGCCCGAGCATTCTGGTTTTTCTCAGGAACCACTGCGGACAACTACTGGGACACTGAGGCGTCGGGCCATGCCGTCGCGGACGAGCACTCGAGCGTCACGGCCTTCTCGACGGGCAAGACCACCGCGGAGTTGCAGGCGCCGGTGGACACGACCTCCGATATGGACGGCGCAACCGTCGGCGTTCAGAACATCTACGCCAACTGGGACGCCGCCAAGTGGGACTTCGGCACGAACAGCCAGTACCCGGCGCTGAAGTTCGACACCGACGAGAGCGGCAGCGCGACGTCGACCGAGTTTGGGAGCCAATCGCGGGCGGCGTTGACCACCGCTCCGGTCTTCGCGGACGGCGCCGGCAAGACGCTGACCGTGCCGGAGAACACCCGCGCGGGCGTCGCCATCAGCGGCTCGCCCACGGCCACGGACGCCGACGCGGGGGACTGGCTCACCTACGCGCTGGAGGGCGCGGACGCCGCGCATTTCACCATCCATCGCGCCACGGGCCAGATCTCGACCAAGACCGTGCTGGACTACGAGTCGAACAACCAGAAGCAGGTGAGAGTCGTCGCTACGGACGGCACGGGCCGGACGGCCGGCATAGACGTGAACATAGACGTCACCAACGTCGTCGAGGGGGCGACTGACTCGGTGGACTACGACACGGACGACGACGGGTTGATCGAAGTGGACAGCCTGGAGAAGCTGGACGCGATGCGCTGGGACCTGGACGGGGACGGGGTGTCCGCCGATGCGGGCTACCTCGCCGTCTTCACCACGCCGGCGGAAGGGCTGGGCTGCCCCAACGCCGTTTGCAGCGGCTACGAGCTCGATACGGACCTGACCTTCGACAGCAACGCCGACGGGACCGTGGACGCGAGCGACCACTCCGGCGACTGGTGGGACTCCGGCGCGGGCTGGGCGCCCATCGGCACGGACACGAACGGCGAGCGGTACACCGCCGCCTTTGACGGCAACGGCCACACCATCTCCCACCTCTTCATCGCCCGGAGCGCTACCCACCGTGTCGGGCTGTTTGGCGCCGTTGAAGGGAACAGCGCGATCGAGAACGTGGGCCTGGAGAACGTGGACGTCACCGGCCATAGCACCGTTGGCGCGTTGGCCGGCGCCGTCCGGGACACTTCGGTGAAGGCCGTCTACGCCACGGGCAGTGTCACCGGCTTCAACGCGGTTGGCGGGCTGTTCGGCTTCGTTGCAGACTCCACCCTGGAGAGGAGCTACTCCACCGCCGCCGTAACCGGCACGGGCGAAATGGTGGGCGGGTTGATTGGGATGGCTAACGACTTGAGCAACCTGCCCAACGTGGTCCGCGCCAGCTACGCCACGGGGAACGTATCGGGCGGCAAAATGGTCGGCGGGCTGATCGGCAGGGTGATATACGGCAGATCGGGCGCCAACCGCATCGTAGCCAGCTACGCCGCCGGGGCCGTGTCCGGCAGCGGCAGCGAGCTGGGCGGACTGATAGGCGCCAAGAACAGCACCGGACAGCTCACGGTCTCCAACAGCTACTGGGACGTCACCACCACCGGCATCGCCGACGACAGCGACCCCACCACCGGCGTGGGCAAGACCACCTCCGATCTGCAGACGCCGGAGGACTACGGCTCCGGCTCGGACATCTACGCCAACTGGAACCTCAACCTGGACGGCGACGCCAACACCGACGACGACCCATGGGACTTCGGGGCGGACGACGACTACCCGGCGCTGAAGGTGGAGTGGGACGGCGACGGGACGCCCAGCGCCTACGAGTTCGGGCGCCAGGGCCGCTCGCCGGCCGTGGACTACGACACGGACGGCGACAACCTGATCGAGGTTTCCACCCTGGCCCAGCTGAACGCCATCCGGCACGACTTGGATGGCAACGGGGACTCCACCCACGCCGACTACACCAGCGCCTTCCTCAACGCCGCCTCGGGCATGGGCTGCGCCGCCAACTGCCTCGGCTACGAGCTGACGGCGGACCTGGACTTCGACACCAACGGCAGCGGCACGGCCAACTCCGGCGATACCTACTGGAACACCGGCGCCGGCTGGACCCCCATCGGGGACCATCCGAACGGCACCGGCGCCGATGGGTACACCGCGGTCTTCGAGGGCAACGGCCACACCGTCGCCAACCTGTTCATCAACCAGCCGGCAGTCGATAGGATGGGCCTGTTCGGGACCGTGGGCGAGACGGGGGTCCTCCGCAACCTGGCCTTGGTGGACGCAGATGTCACTGGCAAGCGAATGGTGGGGACGCTGGCCGGCTATGTGTGGGGAACGGTGAAGCTCAGCTACGCTACCGGCAGCGTCCATGCCGCGATATCGGCAGCGGGGGGATTGGTCGGGGTGACGAAACCGACCAGCCTGGTCAGCCAGAGTTACGCCGCCGTCGACGCCTCCGCCACTTTGGATGAGGTCAAGGCGCAGGTGCAGACTGTCGGGACTTACGTTGGCGGGCTGGTTGGTCAATTGCAGGGAAGGGTGGAAGTCAGCTACGCTACCGGCAGCGTCTCCGGCCAGCAGGGCGTGGGCGGGCTGGTGGGCTGGTTCGTAACTGGAGCAGTGGAGGCCAGCTACTCCACCGGGCGGGTGCAAGGCAACGACCGCCAGGGCGGGCTGGTTGGAAACGCAATCCCCGGCAGGTCAGCTGGCACGGTAACCAATAGCTACTGGGACACCCGCACCAGCGGCCAGACCAGCAGCGCCGGCGGCACGGGCAAGACCACCATCGAGCTCATGACGCCCACCGCCTACGGCTCGGGCTCGGACATCTACGCCAACTGGAACCTGGACCTGGACGGCGACACCAACAGCGACGACGATCCGTGGGACTTCGGCACGGCGAGCGAGTACCCGGCGCTGAAGGCGGATTGGGACGGCAACTCCGCCACCGCCGCCACTGCCGCCGAGTTCGGCTCCCAGGCGCGCACGGCGCCGATCTTTGCCGACGGGACCAGTACGACGGTCGCCGTGGTGGAGAGCGCTCCGGCTAACCAGGACATCCCCGGCTCGCCGGCCGCGAGGGGCCCGGCTGCCGGGGACACGCTGACCTACGCCTTGAGCGGGACCGACGCCGGCCACTTCGACATCGACGCGGGCAGCGGTCAACTGAAGACCAGGGGCGCCCTGGAGCGCGCGGTCAAAACTTCCTATTCGGTAGTGGTAACCGCCACCTACGGCAGCGGAGCGTCGGACAGTATCACGGTGACCATCAACGTGGCCGTCGACTACGACACCGACAGCGACGGCCTCATTGAGGTTTCCAGCCTGGACCAGCTTGACGCCATCCGCCGGGATCTGGACGGGGACGGCGGCTCCACCTACGCCAGCTATGCCCGCGCCTTCCTGGACATGGCGGTGGGCATGGGCTGCCCCGACACCGACTTGGACGCCGACACGTCCAACTGCCTGGGCTATGAGCTCATGAGGAACCTGGACTTCGACACCCACGGCGACGACGATGCCGTTACCGACGCCGACACGTGGTGGAACGACGGCGACGGCTGGCATCCCCTGGGCGGCGCCGTCGTGCGCGGGGCCGCCAACCCCAAGTACGAAGCCATCTTTGAGGGCAACGGGTTCACCATATCCAACATGTTGATCAACCTGCCGAACCGCCAGGGCGTGGGCCTGTTCGGGGCGCTTGACACGGATGGCGTCATCCGCAACCTGGGCCTGGTCAATGCCACCGTTACCGCGAAGTCGGTTGTGGGGCCGCTGGCGGGCTTGGTCGCCGGCACGGTGGAAAGCAGCTACGCCACAGGCAGCGTCACCGGCAGCGGCAATAACGTCGGCGGGCTGGTGGGCAGCGTACCCGCCGGCGGCCGGGTCCTCCGCAGCTACACAACGGCCAGCGTCTCCAGCTCTGGCACTAGCGTCGGCGGACTGGCGGGCTTCCTCGGAGGAACAATTAAAGCCAGCTACGCTGCCGGCAACATCTCCGGCTCCGGCACTAGCGTCGGCGGGCTGGTGGGCGAAGTCAATAGAGGAACGGTGACGGCCAGCTACGCCCGGGGCGAAGTGCAAGGCGCCAATCTCGTAGGCGGGCTGGTCGGGCGGCGGCGCGGCAGCGTGACAGTCACCGACAGCTACTGGGACACGGAGACCAGCGGGCAGGGGTCGAGCGTCCGCGGCGTGGGCAAGACCACGTCCGAGCTGCGAACGCCCGCGCAGACCGACGGCTACGCGGGCATCTACGCCAACTGGAACCTCGACCTGGACGGCGATTCCAACACCGATGACGACCCTTGGGACTTCGGCACGGGCAGCGAGTACCCTGCCCTGAAGGTGGAGTGGGACGGCGACAACACGCCCAGCGCCTACGAGTTCGGACGCCAGGGCCGCTCCGCGCCGGCGGCCAATGGGGCTCCGACGTTCGGGGTTGTCGGGCCGTACACGCCTGATGAGAACCAGACTGCGGTGGGGACGATTCCGGTGGCGACGGACCCGGACGCAGGCGCCACGCTGACCTACGAGATGATGATGGGCGCAGGCGACGGCGACCACGCCCTCTTCACCTTCGTCCCGGGCACGAGGGTTCTCACCTTCAAGGCTGCCCCGAACTTCGAGGCGACTCCGACGAAGACGACCTACACGGTCAAGATCCGGGTGCGGGACAGCTTGAACGCCGGGGGCACGGCGGACACTGGGTGGGACGACACCGTCACGGTGACGATCAACCTGCAGAACGTGAACGAAGCGCCGACGTTCGGGGTTGTCGGGCCGTACACGCCTGATGAGAACCAGACTGCGGTGGGGACGATTCCGGTGGCGACGGACCCGGACGCAGGCGCCACGCTGACCTACGAGATGATGATGGGCGCAGGCGACGGCGACCACGCCCTCTTCACCTTCGTCCCGGGCACGAGGGTTCTCACCTTCAAGGCTGCCCCGAACTTCGAGGCGACTCCGACGAAGACGACCTACACGGTCAAGATCCGGGTGCGGGACAGCTTGAACGCCGGGGGCACGGCGGACACTGGGTGGGACGACACCGTCACGGTGACGATCAACCTGCAGAACGTGAACGAAGCGCCGACGTTCGGGGTTGTCGGGCCGTACACGCCTGATGAGAACCAGACTGCGGTGGGGACGATTCCGGTGGCGACGGACCCGGACGCAGGCGCCACGCTGACCTACCAGATGATGGAGGGCGCAGGCGACGGCGACCACGCCCTCTTCACCTTCGTCCCGGGCACGAGGGTTCTCACCTTCAAGGCTGCCCCGAACTTCGAGGCGACTCCGACGAAGACGACCTACACGGTCAAGATCCGGGTGCGGGACAGCTTGAACGCCGGGGGCACGGCGGACACTGGGTGGGACGACACCGTCACGGTGACGATCAACCTGCAGAACGTGAACGAAGCGCCGACGTTCGGGGTTGTCGGGCCGTACACGCCTGATGAGAACCAGACTGCGGTGGGGACGATTCCGGTGGCGACGGACCCGGACGCAGGCGCCACGCTGACCTACCAGATGATGGAGGGCGCAGGCGACGGCGACCACGCCCTGTTCACCTTCGTCCCGGGCACGAGGGTTCTCACCTTCAAGAATGCCCCGAACTTCGAGAATCCTCCGTTGTCGAAGACGACCTACACGGTCAAGATCCGGGTGCGGGACAGCTTGAACGCCGGGGGCACGGCGGACACTGGGTGGGACGACACCGTCACGGTGACGATCAACCTGCAGAACGTGAACGAAGCGCCGGCGTTCGGGGTTGTCGGGCCGTACACGCCTGATGAGAACCAGACTGCGGTGGGGACGATTCCGGTGGCGACGGACCCGGACGCAGGCGCCACGCTGACCTACGAGATGATGATGGGCGCAGGCGACGGCGACCACGCCCTCTTCACCTTCGTCCCGGGCACGAGGGTTCTCACCTTCAAGGCTGCCCCGAACTTCGAGGCGACTCCGACGAAGACGACCTACACGGTCAAGATCCGGGTGCGGGACAGCTTGAACGCCGGGGGCACGGCGGACACTGGGTGGGACGACACCGTCACGGTGACGATCAACCTGCAGAACGTGAACGAAGCGCCGACGTTCGGGGTTGTCGGGCCGTACACGCCTGATGAGAACCAGACTGCGGTGGGGACGATTCCGGTGGCGACGGACCCGGACGCAGGCGCCACGCTGACCTACCAGATGATGGAGGGCGCAGGCGACGGCGACCACGCCCTCTTCACCTTCGTCCCGGGCACGAGGGTTCTCACCTTCAAGGCTGCCCCGAACTTCGAGGCGACTCCGACGAAGACGACCTACACGGTCAAGATCCGGGTGCGGGACAGCTTGAACGCCGGGGGCACGGCGGACACTGGGTGGGACGACACCGTCACGGTGACGATCAACCTGCAGAACGTGAACGAAGCGCCGACGTTCGGGGTTGTCGGGCCGTACACGCCTGATGAGAACCAGACTGCGGTGGGGACGATTCCGGTGGCGACGGACCCGGACGCAGGCGCCACGCTGACCTACCAGATGATGGAGGGCGCAGGCGACGGCGACCACGCCCTGTTCACCTTCGTCCCGGGCACGAGGGTTCTCACCTTCAAGAATGCCCCGAACTTCGAGAATCCTCCGTTGTCGAAGACGACCTACACGGTCAAGATCCGGGTGCGGGACAGCTTGAACGCCGGGGGCACGGCGGACACTGGGTGGGACGACACCGTCACGGTGACGATCAACCTGCAGAACGTGAACGAAGCGCCGGCGTTCGGGGTTGTCGGGCCGTACACGCCTGATGAGAACCAGACTGCGGTGGGGACGATTCCGGTGGCGACGGACCCGGACGCAGGCGCCACGCTGACCTACCAGATGCTCACCACTACCGGCGACCACGCCCTGTTCACCTTCGTCCCGGGCACGAGGGCGCTCACCTTCAAGAATGCCCCGAACTTCGAGGCGAAAGACAGCTACACGGTCAGCATTCAGGTGCGGGACAGCTTGAACGCCGCCGGCGTTGGGGACACGGCCTGGGACGACACGGTCGTGGTGACGATCAACCTGCAGGACGTGAACGAGGAGCCAGAGTTCATGTCGACCGCCTACACCGACTCGACCGGAACTCTGGTGCCGCCGGCGCCCATCGCCACGGACACGCGGAGCTTCCGCGAGGATGCGGCGGCGGACGCGGCCATCGGCGCCCCCGTCGCGGCCACGGACCCCGACACCGAAGTCGACCCCCTGGACACGCTGACCTACGCCTTGGCCGCCTCCGGGGACCATGCGTCCTTCGCCATCGACACCGCCACCGGGCAGCTGAAGACCAAGGCGGGAGTAACCTACGACTACGAGGCGAAGGACACCTACACGGTCACGGTGACCGTGCATGACGGCAAGAACGCCGCCGCCGCCGTGGACGCCACCGTGGACGACACCATCACCGTTACCATCAACGTCACGGACGCGCTCGAGCGGTGGACCCCGCCCACCGGTCTGAACATCGACGTGGTAACGCTGGCCAACAGGATCAGGGTCACCTGGACGGCGCCCGCGGCGGCGGATAACACGGGCAAACCGGCCCTCACCGGCTACAAAGTGGAGTGGCGGCAGAAGCGCACCGCCTCCGCCGCCTGGGCGCCGGACTGGGTCGACTTCCCGCGCACGGGCCTCGGCGTGATGAACGATATCACCACGTACACTGTTACTGCTGCCGATGGCACGACCACAACGTATACCGTTGCCACGGGCGGCGGGCGCATCAATGAGGTGCGGGTGTGCTCCCTGAACACGGACGGGGCGAAGAGCACGGACTCGCCGAAGGCGGAACAGTGCGGCAGCTGGAACGGCAACGCCCTGCCGGCCTTCACGGAAGGCACAAAGGCGTCGCGCAGCGTGGCGGAGAACACCCCCGCCAATACCAACATCGGCAATCCCATCGCGGCCGCGGACTCCGACGCAGGGGACACCCTGGTCTACTCGATGACCCAAGGGACACACAGCGCGAAGTTCACGATAGACACCGCCACCGGCCAGCTGAAGACCAAGGACCCGCTGGACCACGAGACGGCGGGCTCCTACGATGTCTATGTGAAGGTGAACGACGGAAACAACGGCATAGACGGAATCATGGTGACGATCACGGTCACCGACGTAAACGAGCCGCCGGCGTTCGACGACGGGGCCGGCCCCACAACCCGGAGCGTGAGCGAAGGCGCGGCGGCCGGGGACGCCATCGGCGACCCGGTCGAGGCGACAGACCCGGACACCAAGGCCGACCCCCTGGACACGCTGACCTACGCGCTGGACACCACCACCGGCGACCACGCTAACTTCGAGATCGATACGGGCACGGGCCAGCTGAAGGTCAAGGACGCCCTGGACTACGAGACGAAATCCAGCTACACCGTCACCGTGCAGGTGCGGGACAGCCTGAGCGCTGCGGGCGTGGCGGACACGGTTTGGGACGACACGATCGTGGTCAACATCTCGGTCGGCGACGTGAACGAGGCGCCGGCCTTCGCCACCAACGCCGACACGACGCCCAACGTGGCGGAGGGCGCAACGGCGGTGGGGACCTATGCCGCCACCGACCAGGAGGGCGACACGCTGACCTACGGGCTGAGCGGCACGGACGCATCCGATTTCGCCATCTCCGGCGCAGGAGCGCTGACCCTCGATACCGCGGCGAACCACGAGACGAAGCCCAGCTACAGCGTCAACGTGCGCGTGCGGGACAGCAGGAACGCTGCGGGCACGGCGGACACGGCCTGGGACACCACCCTCCCTATCACCGTCACCGTCACGGACGCGCTCGAGCCGCCGACCGCCCCCACGGGCGTCGGGGTCGTTGGGATAGCCAACGGGCTGCGCGTCACATGGACGGCGCCGGTCATGACGAACAAGCCGACCCTCGACGGCTACGACGTGGAGTACAGCCTGCGCACCGCCGTCGCCGTCGGCGCGACCACGGCAACCTGGGGCGCCGCGGTCATAACCGATGCCGGGCTCGTGCTGACCCACGACATAACCGGCCTCACCCCGGACTCGACCTACCGGGTGCGGGTGCGGGCGAAGAACGCCGAGGGCATCAGCGGCTGGTCGTCGTACGACACCGGCGTGCCCACCGTGCCGCCCCTCGTCAACGCGGACCCGACCTTCGGCGAGGGCGCGGACACGTCGCGCAGCGTGCCGGAGAACACCGCAGCCGGGACCGCCATCGGCAATCCCATCGCGGCCACGGATACGGACGCCTCGGACACGCTGGTGTACGCCATCGACGCCACCACCGGCGACCACGCCCACTTCGCCATCGACACGGGCACGGGCCAGCTGAAGGCCAAGGGCGCACTGGACTACGAGAGCGGAACCATCAGCTACTCGATCAAGGTGACCGTCTCCGACGGGAACGGGGGGACGGACAGCATCACCGTGACCATCACCGTCACCTCCGTGAACGAGGCGCCGGTGTTCACCGCCGGGGCGGGCCCGCTCAACCGCAGCGTGGCAGAGAACGCGGGCGCCAACGCCAACGTGGGCCTTCCCGTCCCGGCCACGGACGTGGACGACGGAGACTCGGTCACCTTATCGCTGAGCGGCACGGGCGCGAACCTCTTCAGCATCGACTCCAACGGACAGATCAAGGCTAAAGCCTCGCTGGACTACGAAACGGCGGTCTCCTACGCGATCACCGTCACGGCCACCGACACCAGCAGCGCGACGGACACGATCCTGGTGAACATCAGTGTCACCGACGTGGACGAGCCGCCGACCGCCCCAACGGGCGTCGCGGCCGGTGGGATAGCCAACGGGCTGCGCGTCACATGGACGGCGCCGGTCATGACGAACAAGCCGACCCTCGACGGCTACGACGTGGAGTACAGCCTGCGCACCGCCGTCGCCGTCGGCGCGACCACGGCAACCTGGGGCGCCGCGGTCATAACCGATGCCGGGCTCGTGCTGACCCACGACATAACCGGCCTCACCCCGGACTCGACCTACCGGGTGCGGGTGCGGGCGAAGAACGCCGAGGGCATCAGCGGCTGGTCGTCGTACGACACCGGCGTGCCCACCATGCCGCCCCTCGTCAACGCGGACCCGACCTTCGGCGAGGGCGCGGACACGTCGCGCAGCGTGCCGGAGAACACCGCAGCCGGGACCGCCATCGGCAATCCCATCGCGGCCACGGACACGGACGCCTCGGACACGCTGGTGTACGCCATCGACGCCACCACCGGCGACCACGCCCACTTCGCCATCGACTCGACCAACGGTCAGCTGAAGGTCAAGAGCGCGCTGGACTATGAGAGCAATAACCGCTACACCGTCGTCGTCACCGTCTCCGACGGGAACGGGGGGACGGACAGCATCACCGTGACCATCGACGTCGATGACGTCGTGAACGAGGCGCCGGTGGTGGTCCCGCCGCAGGCCAACGTGGCTCCGTCCTTCGACGAGGGCGCGAGCGCTTCGCGCAACGTGGCGGAGAACACGCCGGCGGGCAGGAACATCGGGTCGTCAGTGGGCGCCACCGATCATGACAACGACGTCCTGAGATACGAGCTGGAGGCCACCGGCGACCACGGCCACTTCGCCATTGACAGTTCCTCCGGCCAGCTGAAGACCAAGGGCGCCCTGGACTACGAGAGCAAGAGCTCCTACGCCGTCACCGTGATCGTGTGGGACGGCAACGGCGGGACGGACAGCATCCCCGTGACCATCCGCGTCACCAACGTGGACGATACGCCGACGGTCACGCCGACGCCGGTGGCGCCCACCGGGACCCTGGCCTTCGACAAGGTGGGCGTCGCCAGACGCACGGTTGACGCCTACGCTCCCGTTGGCACGGCCGTGGGCGCCCCGATCACGGCGACCGTCTCCGCCGGCATGGCAGGTCCCTTCTATAGCGTCTACACCAGATCGTCGCCTTTCATCGTGGACCGGCTGACCGGTCAACTGAGGACTGCCAGGAAGCTGGGGCCCGCGGACGAGTACACCATCCAACTGCTCGCTACGGACGGAAAGGGCAGGCTCGACGTTATCGGGGTCATCATCACGGTAACCGGAGGCCGCGCCAACAGGGACCCGGTCTTCCGGGAAGGCGCGTCGGCGACCCGCAGCGTGGTGGCGGGGTCCTCGCAGGGCGTCCGCGTGGGCAGGCCCGTCACGGCTACCGACCCGGATGGCGACGCCCTCTTCTACATGGTCAGTGGAACGGACTCCAGCCACTTCAGCATCGGCAGCGGGAGTGGCCAGATCAAAGTCGGCAGGCCCCTGACCAAGAGCTCGTATTCGTTCGAGGTGGTCGTGGGCGACCTCAAGGGCGGAGTGGACGTCCTCGACATCACCATCACCGTCACCGCCGTGGACGCGCCGCCGGTGGCGACGACGCCCACACCGACGCCAAACCGCGCCCCGTCCTTCGACGAGGGCGCCAGCGCGGGCCGCAGCGTGGCGGAGAACACGGCGGCGGGCAGGAACATCGGCCTGCCCCTGGCGGCCACCGACCCCGACAGCGACTCGCTGACCTACGCGCTGGGCGGAACGGACTCCGGCCACTTCGTTCTCTCCGGCAACCGGCTGCGCACCAGCGGGGCCCTGGACTACGAGGGGGTCAAGAACTCCTACGCGGTGACCGTGACCGTGAGCGACGGCCGCGGCGGGACGGACACCATCGACGTGACCATCACTGTCACCAACGTGAACGAGGCGGCGGTGGTGGCCCCGACGCCGGCCAACCGTGCGCCGTCCTTCGACGAGGGCGCCAGCGCGGGCCGGAGCGTGGCGGAGAACACGGCTTCCGGCCAAGACATCGGCCTGCCCCTGACGGCCACGGACGCCGACGGCGACTCGCTGACCTACGCGCTGGGCGGAACGGACTCCGGCCACTTCGCTCTCTCCGGCAACCAACTGCGGACCAGCGGGGACTATGCGGGGGTCAAGAGCTCCTACTCGGTCACCGTGTACGTCTCCGACGGCCGCGGCGGGACGGACAGCATCGACGTGACCGTCACCGTCATCAACGTGGACGAGGCGCCGGTGGAGCCGACGCCGCAGGCCAACCGCGCGCCGTCCTTCGACGAGGGCGCCAGCGCGGGCCGCAGCGTGGCGGAGAACACGGCGGCGGGCAGGAACATCGGCCTGCCCCTGGCGGCCACCGACCCCGAAGGGGACCCGCTGACCTACGCGCTGGGCGGCGCTGACTCCGGTCACTTCGCGCTCTCCGGCAACCGGCTCCAGACCAGCGGAGCCCTGGACTACGAGGGCCAGAACTCCTACGCGGTGACCGTGACCGTGAGCGACGCCCGCGGCGGGACGGACACAATCGACGTGACCATCACCGTCACCAACGTGGACGAGCCGCCGGGCGCGCTCCCGGGCCTTGGGGTGTTTGAAGAGGTCAACGGGCTACGGCTCTCCTGGTCCGCGCCGGACATGAGGGGCAAGCCGCCCGTCACCGGCTACGATGTACAGTACAAGTTGATCACGGCCACTACCTGGAACGATCACGCCCACAGCGGCGCGGGCACAACGATCCAGGGCCTCACCGCCGGTTCCACATACAAGGTGCGGGTGCGGGCCAAGAATGCCGAGGGGAACAGCGTCTGGGCAAGCGCACAGGGCACGCCCACGGCGGCGCCGGTTACGCCAGTGCCGCCGGGCGCAACCACGAACCTCGAGGTGACCCCGGGGTACTCCAAACTGTGGCTCACCTGGAACATGCCGGACATGACGGGCAAGCCGCCCATCACCCACTTTGAGGTGCAGTACAAGTTGAGCATCGACAAATACTGGCTTGATTTCCCCCACGACAGCACGGTCAGGAGGGTCACGATTGACTTCCTTGGCGGAGGCCTCTCCTATGACGTGCGGGTGCGGGCCGTCAACTCGGCTGGGAGTAGCGACTGGGTGTCGTCGAGCGGCACGACCAAGTAGCGGCGGCCGCGAAAAGACTGGAGTTCGACGAGGGCAGGGGCCCAGCGGGGCGCTTGGTGGAACGTTGGGGGCCTGTCATGGCGATGGGCCCCAACGGCAGGGTTCATTCGAGAAGGCCAACTGCCTATCCACCGCAGATAATAGATCGCTCTCTCCTTGACGATATGCCTACTGTGGTGTACAGCTTTGGCATAATCACCGTACTCCAGGCGGAAACGTTCAGGCGGTGGCTGCGTAGGCTACGGGGCAAAGAGGCGCTCCGCCAGATCGTCGCCCGGTTGGACGTTGCCGGAGTTGCGGATACACTACGAATCTGGCTATCGGCTCTACTTCATTCGACGGGGCGCCGAGGTGATCGTGTTGCTGTGTGTGCGGTCAAAAGGACGGCCAACGGCGGGACATCGAGCGAGCCAAGCAGATGGCGGCCAAAATGGAAGGATTGAATGCTTGAGAAACTGACGGAGTTTGACGCGGCGGACTATATTCAGACCGAGGAGGATGCTCGACGGCATCTTGAGCTATGCGCAGAGGCGGACCCTGGCGATGGCAGCGCCATCCGCGCCGCACTGGGCACGATTGCCCGTGCCCAGAACATGAGTGGTCTGGCCCGTGAGGTTGGGCTCAACCGCGGAGGCCTCTACAAGGCGCTATCCGAAGATGGCAACCCGTCCTTTGCCACGGTCATCAGGGTCGTGGGCGCGCTGGGGCGCGGCTGCGGATCGAAGCTGTAGAGAACCCTTTACGGCAAGAGCAACCCAGCGCCTAGCTGCGATAGCATCCTGGCAGCGTTCTGTCGCCGCATACGCATCACTGTACGCTGCGGCAGTCCAAACCCCAGGGTCCACCGCCAGGAAGCCCGTCTCGCTTTGCCATGGATTACAGCGTCACCTCCCACCGAAAAGTTCGCAGTAGAGCCTGTCTCAGAAGTCTGGGGTGGCGTTGGGTATGGGTCAGGTGTACGTTTGAAGGGACATCAAGATGGGAGATATTGAGATGCCACTTCGACCGATGGGCCGAGAGCAGATGTGGATGTTGCCGCCGACGCTTGACGAGCTGTTGCCGTTGGATCATCCGGCGCGATTCGTGGCCGAGTTCGTTGACGCCTTGGACAGGGATAGCTGGACGGAGCTTGGCGTGGACATAGAAGGTGACTCGATGGGGGCGCCAGCCTACCATCCTCGTGCGCTGTTGAGCGTGTGGCTATATGGCTTCATGACCGGGGTGCGCTCGAGCCGAAAGCTGGAGGTGGCCTGCCGGGACCAGATACCGTACCTATGGCTGACCGGGTGGCAGCATCCTGACCACAACACCCTGTGGCGGTTCTACAAAGGGCATAGGCAGGCTATGAGGAAGCTGTTCGAGCGTACCGTGCGTACGGCGGTGGCCATGAAGTTGGTGGATCTGGCGGTCCAGGCGGTGGATGGTACGAAGGTGGTCGCCAACGCCTCAGTGAACAGGAGCTACGATGCCAAGGGGCTGAGAGGGCTGTTGGATCGGTTGGAGCGGGCGATAACCGACCTTGAGGCACAGAACGAGGCGGGAGAAGAGGCCGCCGTCGCCCGTCTGCCTCAGAAGTTGGCGGACAAGGAGGTCTTGAGAGAGCAGGTGAAGCATGCGATGGCCGATCTTGCGAGTCAGAAGCGCCACAAGCGCATCAACCTGACCGACCCGGAGGCCCGGCTGATGAAGGGAAGGCAGGGCATCGTGGCTGGCTACAACGCCCAGGCTATGGTCTCACCCGTAGAGGTGGATGGGGGAGGGACCGGCATGGTGGTCACCGCCGTGGACGTGGTTGATGCGGCCAATGACAATGCCCTGCTGGTGCCGATGATGGAGCAGGCCGAGGAGACTACGGGGACGAAGTCGCAGATGACATTGGCCGACGCCGGATACTTCGCTGCCAGTCACCTGGCGGAGTGCGACCGTCGAGGTCAGCAGGTGGTGGTGTCAGAGGCACGACAACGGTTCCTCGAAGACCCCTACCACAAGGACAGATTCACCTATGACGAGCACAGCGACAGCTTCAGGTGTCCCCAGGGACAGACGCTCGCGTTCGTCCGCATACAGCATGCGAACGGAGTCCCGTTGCGTCTGTACCGGGCTGCAGGTGCTGTCTGTCAGGCATGTCCGGCCTTCAGAGCCTGTACCAGAGCCAAAGAGATTGGGCGAAGCCTGGCCATAGGGCCGCACGACGCAGTCCTACGTGGCCATCGCGCCTGGATGTCCACCTCAGCAGCCAAAGAAGCTTACGGGCTGAGAAAGCAACTCGTCGAGCCGGTCTTCGGAATCATCAAGGAGCAACAGAGGGCACGTAGGTTCCTGCTGCGCGGCCTCGTTAACGTGGCGGCCGAGTGGACCATGTTGGCAACAGCCTTCAACCTGCGCACTCTCTATCGGGTGTGGAGCTCCTCCCGCCCCTTCAGCCATCCCTTTCCACGGTCCGAAGCCTTGTCCTGTCTCGTGAACTGAGGCGATGACAGCGACCAGTCTCCACACCGTCGTCTTACATCAGACCTTCGCGTCAGAGTGAACCTGTTCACAGATGTTCTTCTGAGACAGGCTCAGTACAGTACACCCCGGCCCACCATCCCGCAACCCCCTCCCCAGCGGGAGAAGGCGCCCGAGAGCGCCCCAAACCGCGCGCTTGACAGTTGACCGTAGCCTCTGTAGGATTTGCCATATCTCGCCATATGTGGACGCGAAGGAGAGGTGTTAGCCATGTCCCCCCTGCATTCTCCGTACCCCTCTACACTCTACCCCCCCCCCGAACAGGCGCTCTGGAATGGTAAGGCGTTGGCTATCCCCCGCGTTCTTGGCCCTGACGGTTCTTGCCTTGGCGGCGCTGCTCTCCGGCGGGCTCGTCTTCGCGCAGGACGCCACCGTTGACACGGTCAACCTGTCCGTCAGCCCCAGCACGCTGGCGGAGGACGCGGGCCGCACGACGGTCACCGTCACCGCCACCTCGGTGGGCGCGCCGGCGCCCGTGAGTGGCATAAACCTTTCGGTGTGGATACATCGAAAGGACCAAACTTTCACCTCCGTCTTCGCCGGGGCCGACGACTTCACCGCCACGGATATTCCGGACATCAACATCCCGGCGGGCCAGCACAGCGCCAGCGTGACCTTCACCCTCACGCCGGTGGACGACGGGGACGACACGGAGGACACCGAGCGGATCGTCATCAAGGGCGAAACCGTAATCAGATACGACGGCTATGGCCATGTCACCAGGGCGGAAGTCAGGATGTACCTGGCCAACCCCTACGTCCCCCCGCCGCCCGCCTACAAGCCCCGGCTGCCGCAACCCACCGTCTCGCTTGACGGCGACACCACGCGGACCACGCGGGCCGTGTCCCGCCCCGGACGGTTCGATCTGTACGTCATCCCCGACCGGCAAACGGTGAGGGACAGGGAAAAGTGGGGAGAGTCCCAGGCGTACAAGGACTACCACGCTTCGCTGCGATACAAGTGGAAGCAGGTGTCGGGACCTAAGCCGGTGATGAAGATGATCACAAAAGCCGATGGAACCATGGTAACGAGGTATCTGAAGCTGCACGGGAACGGCCACTGCACCAACGACGGCGCCGACGGCTACTGCACCTACCCGCTGAACTCTCCGGACGAGGCGATGTCATTCGACGTGTGGGACGGAGTGACCAGGCCGACGGAGTGGCAGGCGTACGGGTCCTACTACAACGGTATTCCGAATAAAATTATACCGCGAGACGACCCAACCCCTCCCAACCCGCCCACGCCGCCCGGAGAGTACGTCTTCGAGTTCACCATCACCGAGCGCCACAACGGGAATGTTGTGCTGTACCCCGCACCGGGCGACCCGCCGCAGAGGGTTACCGTCAACGTGGCGGACGAAACCAAAGGGGCCAGCGCGCCAACGGCAATCGCAAAGGTGACGACGACATCGCCGCACCCTCAAGAGCCCTACACCGTGACCGACATCGGGAGGGGCCCCGACGGCGTGTACCGCACGACTGACGACACCGGTGAGGCCGGAGACCCGGGCCCCGACGAAATCATCGGCACGGACGACGACGTCGTTCTGATCGTTGGCCCCGACGGCCAGCCCTGCACGGACGACGACACGCTGGCCTGCGGCGTGGACGGACTGCCCGGCACCGACGACGACGGACTGAATCTGGGCCCGGACGGAAGGGCCGGCACCGCTGACGACAACACAACGCTGGTCCAACCGGACACCAGGCTCCAGACTCCGGGAAGAAGGGTGACCCTGAGTGGCGGCGACAGCACCGCCTCGACCGGGCGTTCCATCCGAAGCTACTCCTGGCGGCAGATCTGCTTGAACCCCGATGCCTACGGGTATCACAAGGTGGTCGCCTACCATGATCTGGTGAAAGGAATAGGGTACTGCGGCGTTGACACTGCCTTGAGCAGCGACAGCGGCCGGACCGTGTCCTTGACCACGCCCTCTTTGCCGGCCATGGTCAAGAGAGCCAGCATGGAGCCGATCAACCCGCCTCCCCTGGGACACGAGTGCTTCCGCAGCTATGACTGCCACGAATACGGCTACAGCCTCAGCAACGAGAGGGTTGAAACCACTACGGAAGAGGACACGGTCAGTCTGTTCTACATGATGACCGTAACCGACAGCCAAGGCGGCCAGGACTACGACCTCGTGAGCGTGAGTGTAGCTCCGGCGCAGGACGTAGTCCGGGACACCTCGCCCATCGCCAAGGCAACGGCAACGTACACGGGCAGCCGCACCCTCAAGCCGGCGCTGGAAAACACCGTGGTGACCCTGAGCAGCTCCGGCAGCCGCGCCAGGGAGGGCAGGATTGCCAGCTACCGGTGGACGCAGACCAGCGGGCCTACGGTGGAGTTGTCCAGCGACACCAGCAGCCGGGCGACGTTCACCACGCCGACCGGCCAGACCCGCGACATGGCCTATGCGTTCCGGCTGACGGTTACGGACACCGTCGGCTCGCAGGATTTCGCCGTGGTGAAAATCGGGGTCCGGGCGCGTCCCACGGTGGCGGTGGACTTCATCAGATCCAACGCTCAAGGCGTGACCTGGAGCGCGGGCGACGTGATCGGGCTGCGGGGAACCATCGGCGGACTCGACGGCGAAACGCTGACCTACACCTGGACCTCCATGCCGGCGTCTATGGAAAATGTTGCGTGGTCCGAAACTACGGGCACGGCGAGCGGCCCCAGCGCGCGGGTGACCACCAACTTCATGCTGCCCTGCCTGGCCGCCGAAACCTTGCACACCTTCACGCTCAGCGTGTCTGACGGCGTCACCACCAAGCCGGGCACCGCCAAGCGCACCCTGAGAGTGAACGCGAACCCGGACGGCTGCACATCGCCGGGAGAACCGCCCGTGTTGCCGCCGGTGGAGCAGGTATTGACAGTCACTACTGCCGACGCCGGCCCCGACCTGGCAGGCCAGCCCGGCGACAGCGTGACCCTGCAGGGTACGAACAGCTACAACCCCTACGGCGAATGGTGGGAGATGGACCACCAGTGGACGCAGCTATCCGGCCCAACCGTCACGCTGACCCATCCCCTCACGACCCAGCCGGCGGCCAACTTCGGCGACCCCAGGTTCGTTATCCCCGCAGACGCGGCGGACGGCGCGACGCTGGAGTTCCGGCTGACCGTGACGGACCAGGAGGGCGTATCCGATTCCGACACCATGACGGTCACGGTGGACGCGCCGCCGGGGGCCACCGGGCAGTCGCAACAGTTACCAGCAGGGCCCCGCATTACCATCGAGCGGATGGGCATCTCCAGCATCGTACGCGAGGGCGGGACTGCGGAGTTCGAGATCATCCCCGGCGAGGTGGTAGAGGACATAACGGTGACGCTCGAAATCACGGTCGAAGGCGATTTCGGCGTGAGCGCCGGCCGGCAGACCGTGACGCTGAAGGCCCGCGAAGGCGAGTTAGACATTGCGTTCGCCACGCATGACGACGACGTGGGCGAGGCGAACGGAACGCTGACCGTCAGGGTAGTGAGCGGCGACGGCTACCGGGTGGGTTCGCCCTCCTCCGCGTCCGTCACCGTCAGCGACGACGACGGGGGGCCGCCACTGACCGGCGTGTCGCTGGACGGCATCCCGTTGGAGTTCACGCCGGGCCGCACCGAGTACCTGGCGCAGGTGGCGCACGAGATTGAGCAAACGGCGGTGCGGACGACGGAGGGCGCCAGCGTACAGATTGTGGTGAACGGCGCGCCAGTCCAGCCGGGAGCGGCCATCCCGCTGGCGGTCGGCGGCAACGTGATCATCGTCGCCGTGACCAGCGGCGGAGTGGCCGGCGCCATCTACACCATAACGGTCACCCGCGCGGCGGCGCCGTCGGAACCGGGTGCGCCGGACGCCGGACCGTCGTCGAACAGGTGGACCATCACGTTAAGCCCGGCGTCGGGCACCCGTCCCGCGGAGGGTCAGACGGCCGTGGACGTGCAGGTGAATATCGAGTGCAACGGCAGCGCGCGCCCCAACGAGAGGATATGCCCGTTCGCGCGCGGCAGCGTGACGTTCCAGGTCCAGGCGGACGGCAGCGAGCCGGGCGAGGCCACCCACCGGACGGACTTCGGGGGCCCGCGCAAGGCGTTCGTATACGAGCGCGACGCCTACGAGTACGTCATCAGGATCAACATACGCCCCGGCAGCGGGGACGCGGAGTACGTGCCCTTCGTGCTGATGGAGAACGGCGTGGCAATGGCGGAAGCCCGCTTCCTCATCACACCGTAACAGGACGGGGCGGCGGGCGGAGCGTGACAGCGCTGAGCTTCCGCCCGCCGCCCGAGCCGGAGAACACGCCGGTCACGTCCTGCTTCACGACGGCTTCAACAGCGTCACCCTCATGCTGTCCCCCGGAGAGACGCACACCGTAGAGGCGGCGTCCACCTCCGGCGGCGGGACCATCACCCTGACTATCGGGCCGCAGTAGGGGCAAGCATAGCGGGGCGCAGCGCCGGAGTGCGCTGCCGTGTAGGATGCCGCCTCTCTTCTCCCAGGTGGCCGGGGGCCTACAGCGCCACATCCCACCGAAAAGTTCGTAGTAGAGCCTGTCTCAGAAGTCTGGGGTGGCGTTGGGTATGGGTCAGGTGTACGTTTGAAGGGACATCAAGATGGGAGATATTGAGATGCCACTTCGACCGATGGGCCGAGAGCAGATGTGGATGTTGCCGCCGACGCTTGACGAGCTGTTGCCGTTGGATCATCCGGCGCGATTCGTGGCCGAGTTCGTTGACGCCTTGGACAGGGATAGCTGGACGGAGCTTGGCGTGGACATAGAAGGTGACTCGATGGGGGCGCCAGCCTACCATCCTCGTGCGCTGTTGAGCGTGTGGCTATATGGCTTCATGACCGGGGTGCGCTCGAGCCGAAAGCTGGAGGTGGCCTGCCGGGACCAGATACCGTACCTATGGCTGACCGGGTGGCAGCATCCTGACCACAACACCCTGTGGCGGTTCTACAAAGGGCATAGGCAGGCTATGAGGAAGCTGTTCGAGCGTACCGTGCGTACGGCGGTGGCCATGAAGTTGGTGGATCTGGCGGTCCAGGCGGTGGATGGTACGAAGGTGGTCGCCAACGCCTCAGTGAACAGGAGCTACGATGCCAAGGGGCTGAGAGGGCTGTTGGATCGGTTGGAGCGGGCGATAACCGACCTTGAGGCACAGAACGAGGCGGGAGAAGAGGCCGCCGTCGCCCGTCTGCCTCAGAAGTTGGCGGACAAGGAGGTCTTGAGAGAGCAGGTGAAGCATGCGATGGCCGATCTTGCGAGTCAGAAGCGCCACAAGCGCATCAACCTGACCGACCCGGAGGCCCGGCTGATGAAGGGAAGGCAGGGCATCGTGGCTGGCTACAACGCCCAGGCTATGGTCTCACCCGTAGAGGTGGATGGGGGAGGGACCGGCATGGTGGTCACCGCCGTGGACGTGGTTGATGCGGCCAATGACAATGCCCTGCTGGTGCCGATGATGGAGCAGGCCGAGGAGACTACGGGGACGAAGTCGCAGATGACATTGGCCGACGCCGGATACTTCGCTGCCAGTCACCTGGCGGAGTGCGACCGTCGAGGTCAGCAGGTGGTGGTGTCAGAGGCACGACAACGGTTCCTCGAAGACCCCTACCACAAGGACAGATTCACCTATGACGAGCACAGCGACAGCTTCAGGTGTCCCCAGGGACAGACGCTCGCGTTCGTCCGCATACAGCATGCGAACGGAGTCCCGTTGCGTCTGTACCGGGCTGCAGGTGCTGTCTGTCAGGCATGTCCGGCCTTCAGAGCCTGTACCAGAGCCAAAGAGATTGGGCGAAGCCTGGCCATAGGGCCGCACGACGCAGTCCTACGTGGCCATCGCGCCTGGATGTCCACCTCAGCAGCCAAAGAAGCTTACGGGCTGAGAAAGCAACTCGTCGAGCCGGTCTTCGGAATCATCAAGGAGCAACAGAGGGCACGTAGGTTCCTGCTGCGCGGCCTCGTTAACGTGGCGGCCGAGTGGACCATGTTGGCAACAGCCTTCAACCTGCGCACTCTCTATCGGGTGTGGAGCTCCTCCCGCCCCTTCAGCCATCCCTTTCCACGGTCCGAAGCCTTGTCCTGTCTCGTGAACTGAGGCGATGACAGCGACCAGTCTCCACACCGTCGTCTTACATCAGACCTTCGCGTCAGAGTGAACCTGTTCACAGATGTTCTTCTGAGACAGGCTCAGTACAGTCTCCTTAGGCCCACCAAACTGGACAAAATCAAGGACCTTCATACGAAAGACACAATAGCAACGGAAAACTGCACTACTCGTGGGCTGTCAATCTGGATGTGAGCGTGTAAGAACACAGGGACGTATCCATACTTCGCAGATGCCCTGACAAGGGTAGGTATTGCATTTAGGACTTTCCAGGTTGTAAGATGTGGCCCATATAGGGGATAGGCTTTGTCAGATACAAAATCACTCTCCAATATCTACTGCCAAGCCCATTCCGGCCTACTCCGGAATCCAGAGGCGGTGGGGCGGGTTCGTAGCTATAATCTCGCTTTACATACCCCCTGTCAGCCCCCCCCCGTCCGCACGTCCCCACCCAGCCCTCACCCACCAGGGCCATTGGCCCCTTGCTCCCGTGGCCCCTCTCGGCCTGAGGATGTGGGGCCAATATCTTCGTCAGAACAATCAAAGCAGGCACAATTTTCGATTGAGACGATAAAAAGCTCCCGGGAGCAGACTAACGCAGAACAACCCTGACACTGGTACGGATTGGAGTTCGAGTTTTATGAGCGAAATCCGGAATGGGTAGTGTAGTAGGGTGAAACCGCCGCGCATACTCCTGGCGCTCGCGGCGGTATTGCTGGCCTCGGCGCTATTCGCCGCCGATCATCGAGGCGCGGTAGCACAGCAGGTAGACGGCTTCTGCGGCCGGACCACGGCGGTGCAGACTGCCCTGCTTGCCGCCATCCCCGGCGCGAGCAGCTGTGGGGAGGTCACTTCGGTTCAGCTGAGTGCGGTTGTGTCGCTGAACCTCGCTTCAAAGAACATAGCGTCGTTGCAAGCCGGCGACTTCGCCGGTTTGAGCGGGGTCACCAGCATCGACCTGAGCAGCAACCAGCTGAGCAGTCTCCCTACCGGGCTGTTTACCGGGACCCCGGACCTGGAAGAACTCAATCTAAGCGGCAACCAACTCACCGCGTTCCCGGCCGGCCTGTTCGCCAGCGAACCGGAGCTGAAACGGCTCGACCTCAGCAGCAACCAGATCAGCAGCCTCCCTGCCGGGCTGTTTACCGAGATCCCGATACTGGACCAACTCAACCTGAGCGGCAACCAGTTCACCGCGGTCCCAGACCTGTTCACCACATTGCCAGATCTGCAACAGCTCAACCTGAGCGGCAACCAGATCAGCGCCCTGGCGGACGGAGCGTTCTCCGGCGCCAGGGCGCTGACACACCTGAACCTGTCAGGCAACAGCGTCGATCCTCTGCCGGTGGCAATTTCCATCTTCAGAACCGAGTCCAAGGAGTTCAAGTTCCTGGCGCCTACCGGAGCGCCGCGCAACATTCCGATGGACATCGGAGTTCGAAACGGGGAGGTGACCTTTGGGACGCCTACAATTCCCAAGGGCGCAGTAGAAAGCGGCCTATTCACCATACAGCGCAACCCCGGTCAGACTGGACCCCTCATCATCGGTGCAACGGTCTCGGGAACATCGGAGGAAATTTTCCACAGTGGCTACACGATTAGCACCCCGTCAACCCTGGAGATGGAAGTGGACCCAGGGGTTTTCCTGGACAAGAGAGAACTCAAAATTGATTCCCTCGTAACAAGTCATGGGCGAGGGTATTGGAAGTGAGGGATAATAGGAGCGGGGAAAGTGGAGGAGTGAAGGCACAGGAGTAGGTGGTCGATGTTTCAAGCACGGGAACCGCAGGAGAGCCTGTGGCAGTCGGAGTTTCTGATCACGCCGAGGAAGGCGAAGCTGATGCGGAGGAGCTGGGCGGAGGTGTTCCGGAACGAGGCTCTGGTTCTGATAGAGGAGGAGCGGTTCGCTCCGCTGTACAGCCCGGACATGGGCAGGCCCAATCGCGCCGTGCAGACGGTGCTGGGAGTGCTGGTGCTCAAGGAGATGTTCGATCTGACGGACATGGAGGCGTTGGAAGAGTTGGAGTTCAATCTGCTGTGGCACCACGCGCTGCGGCTGGAGATGGAGGAGGCGCATCTTGCCCAGAAGACGCTGCACAACTTCCGTGTGCGGTTGATGGAGCACGACGGGGGGCGATTGGCCTTCTGCGAGACAACGGACCGGATGATAGAGGCCCTGGGACTGCGAACAGGCAAGCAGCGCCTGGACTCGACGCACGTCATGAGCAATATCGCGGTGCTGACGCGGTTGGGTCTGTTCTGCGAGACGGTCCGAGTGTTCCTGTTAGCGGTGAGCCGTGAGCACCCTGGTCTGGGTGAAGGGATTGGGGATGGTCTGGCCCAGCGGTACCTCAAGGAGACCGGCGAAGCATCGGGGTACGAGGACGCACGTTCAGGTGAGGGGCGTCGCCGGCTGTCGGTGTGTGCGCGAGACGTGTACCGGCTGGTGGATAGGTTCCGTGGGACGGCGGTGGCAAAGATGGAGGAGTACGGGCTGTTGGAGAGGCTATTGGGGGAGCAGTGCCACGTGGGCCGTCACAGGGACGGTCGTCCCGGAGCCGATGACGACGATGCGGCAGAGGGTAAGGTGCCGATCGCGCTGAAGGAGGCGAAGGAGGTGCGGCCGTACTCGATGCAGACGCCCCACGACCCGGCGGTAACCTACAGCGGACACAAGGGGAAGGGGTACGAGGTGCAGGTGTCTGAGACGTGCGAAGAGGGGAACGCAATGCAGGTGATCACCCACGTGGAGGTCACGCCGTCGAGCGGTGGCGACGCCGGTGTGACGGTGGGGGTGATAGACACGTTGAGGGAGCGAGGAATCGGTCCTTCGGAGCTATGGTGCGACACGTCGTATGGTTCCGGACACAACGGATGGGAGGCAGAGCGTAGAGGGACGGAGTTGGTGAGCCCTGTCGGGGGCCGGGCGCCGGGGGAGGCCGATGAGGATGATGGGCTGGTCAGTCTGACGGCTGCTGACTTTGACATCGACGTTACGGCAAGGAGGGCTGCGGTGTGTCCTGCGGGACATGAGTCCGAGTACGAGGATGAAGACGCTCCCGAGCGAGTGGAGATGCACTTCGCCCGGGAGGTGTGTGAACCCTGCTCGCTGCGCCCACGGTGTCCTGTGAGGTGGCGTCGTCGTCCTGAGCTCGGGGGAGAGTGGTCGCCGAGCGGAGCCTACGTGCTGAGTGCGGACCTCGCCAGGGTGAACATCGGACGTAGGCGGCGGGCCGAGTCGGATGGACAATGGCGTAAACGGTACGGGTTGCGTGCGGGGATAGAGGGTACGAACTCGGAGTTGAAACGGCGCCATGGTCTTGGCCGCCTACGGGTACGTGGAGGTGAGAGGGTCCGGCTCGCCGTCTACCTCAAGGCCCTGGCGTGTAACGTCAAGCGAATGGTCCGGGCACGGTTGGACGAGATGTTGGTCCCACCGGCTGTCCTGGCGACCGCTCCCACCGCTGCATGAAGCTACAGGAGCCGTTGCGAGCCCGCTGATGCCTACCCGGACGGGGTATGGCGCACCACAACGACCTCATCGGCCACAACACAAGCCCCGATCGGAACAACCAAATCCCTCACGCCTAACCGCCCTCACGCCGCAGAACCAACCCGAAAGCCCCTTGTTACGAGGGAATCAAAATTCAGGAACTCCAGGGCATCACGGGTTCCGATGGCAATCCGGTAACCCAAGGCAGCGACAAATACACAGTGGCGCTGGACACCGACCCTGGCGGCACGGTGACGATCACGCTGGTGAGCCTGGATCCAACTGTGGCTACGCTGGAGACGCCAGAACTTACCTTCACATCGGCAGACTGGTCCGTACTACAAGATGTCAACGTCACAATCCAGTACGATGACAACAAAGTCAATGAGCGTACGGCTATCACCCACACCATCAGCGGCTACGGTGAAGTAACGATCAGCGACATGCCTGTGGAGATATTGGACAATGAACAACCTATCTTCATAGAGGGTGAAACACCAGATGGAGTAGCCCGCCGAACGATAGCTGAGAACCCCGCGGCGGGAACGCTCATCGGCCTCCCGGTCAGCGCAACGGACAACGACAATGACGGGGAACCCGATGAACTTCTGTACACGTATTCGCAAACAGGCGACCTGGATAGAGAACGTTTCACCATAAATAACCAAAACGGCCAGCTGCTCACCAAAGCAGGCGAGATTTACGACTACGAGACCGAACCCGTCTTCCGGATTGGCATGTTGGTAAATGATGGCAGAGGCGGCGTCGACTCCATCAACGTCATCATCAGACTCACCGACGTAAACGACGCGCCCGTGTTCACCGAGGGCGACCCCACAACCCGCAGCCTGCCGGAGAACAGCGGGGCCAACGTCAACGTGGGCGATCCGGTGTCGGCCACGGACCAGGACCGCTCCGAAGACACCCTGGTCTATTCCATCTCCGAAGCGGCAACAGAGGACAACGCCGACCGCGACTCCTTCAAGATAGAACCCAACACCGGCCAACTGACCACCAAAGAAGGCGTGAGCTACGACCACGAGACCAAGGCGTCCTACTTGATAGTAGTTGAGGTCAGCGACGGTGCCGCCACCGCCGCCATCGCGGTGACGGTGAACCTGTCCGACGTAAACGAAGCGCCCACGTTCGACGAGGGAGACACCACCACGCGCAGCCTTGCCGAGAACACGCCGGCGGGCCAGAACGTGGGCGCAGCGGTGTCGGCCACGGACCAGGACGGCAACACGCTGATCTACACGCTAACCGGCACGGACGCCGGTTCCTTCGAGATCGACGATGAGACGGGACAACTGACCACCAAGTCCGGGGTGAGCTACGACTACGAGGCCAAGGCCAGCTACGCGGTGACGGTGGAGGTGATAGAGGACATTACCGATAATTTCAGCGACACCATCGCGGTGACGGTGAACCTGACCGACGCCAATGACGCGCCCGTGTTCAGCGAGGGCGACACCGCCACCCGCAGCGTCCCGGAGAACAGCGGGGCCGACGTCAATGTGGGCCTGCCCCTGGCGGCGACGGACCAGGACAACGACACCCTGACCTACACGCTGGGCGGCACGGACGCCGGCTCCTTCGAGATCGACGGGGGAACTGGGCAACTGACCACCAAACAGGGCGTGTCCTACGACCTGGAGACCAAGGCCAGCTACTCAGTGACGGTGACGGCCGCCGACCCGGACAACGCCGCCGACTCCATCGCCGTGACGGTGAACCTGACGGATGTAAACGACGCGCCGACGTTCAGCGAGGGCGACACCGCCACCCGCAGCGTCCCTGAGAACAGCGGGGCCAACGTCAACGTGGGCGCAGCGGTAGCGGCGACGGACCAGGACAGGAATCCGGCAGACACGTTGACCTACACGCTGGGCGGCACGGACGCCGGGTCCTTCGAGATAGTGGCGAGCAGCGGGCAGCTCCAAACCAAGTCCGGGGTGAGCTACGACCTGGAGACCAAGGCGTCCTACTCGGTCACTGTAACGGCGACGGACCCCGACAACGCCGCCGACACCATTGCGGTGACCGTCAACCTGACCGACGTAAACGACGCGCCGACGTTCACGGAGGGGGAGAGCGCGACGCGGAGCCTGGCGGAGAACACGGCGGCGGGAGAGAACGTCGGCGCGGCGGTGGCGGCGACGGACCAGGACAGGAACCCGGCAGACACGCTGACCTACACGCTGACGGGTACGGACGCGGCATCCTTCGAGATAGTGGAGAGCAGCGGCCAGTTGACCACCAAGTCCGGCGTGAGCTACGACCTGGAGGTCAAGGCGTCCTACACGGTGACGGTGGGGGTGAGCGACGGAACGGCCGCCGACACCATCGCGGTGACGGTGAACCTGACCGACGTAAACGACGCGCCGACGTTCACGGAGGGTGACTCCACCACCCGCAGCCTGCCGGAGAACAGCGGGGCCAACGTCAACGTGGGCGCGGCGGTGTCGGCGACGGACCAGGATCGGGACACGCTGACCTACACGCTGTCGGGCACGGACGCCGGCTCCTTCGAAATAGTGGCGAGCAGCGGCCAGCTGACCACCAAGTCCGGGGTGAGCTACGACCTGGAGACCAAGGCGTCCTACACGGTGACGGTGGGAGTCAGCGACGGAACGGCCGCCGACTCAATAGCGGTGACCATCAATCTCACCGACGTAAACGACGCGCCGACCTTTACCGAGGGCGACTCCGCGACGCGCAGCGTCCCGGAGAACAGCGGTGCCGACGTGAACGTAGGCGCTCCACTGACGGCAACCGATCAGGACGGGGACACGCTGACCTACACGCTGGGCGGCACGGACGCCGGGTCCTTCGAGATCGTGGCGAGCAGCGGGCAGTTGACCACCAAGTCCGGCGTGAGCTACGACTACGAGGCCAAGTCCAGCTACGCGGTGACCGTAACGGCCACCGACCCCGACAGCGCTGCCGACACCATCACGGTGACGGTGAACCTGACCGACGTAAACGACGCGCCGACGTTCACGGAGGGCGAGAGCGCCACGCGGAGCGTCCCCGAGAACAGCGGGGCCAACGTCAACGTGGGCAACCCCGTGTTGGCGACGGACCAGGACACCGACGACACGCTGACCTACACACTGTCGGGCACGGACACCGAGTCATTCGTGATCAATGCTTCCACGGGCCAACTTACCACCAAGCAGGGCGTGAGCTACGACCTGGAGGCCAAGGCGTCCTACTCAGTCATCGTAACGGCGACCGACCCCGACAGCGCGACCGACACCATCGCGGTGACGGTGAACCTGACGGATGTAAACGACGCGCCTACGTTCAGCGAGGGCGACTCCACCACCCGCACCCTGGCCGAGAACAGCGGGGCCAACGTCAACGTGGGCGACCCCGTGGCGGCGACGGACCAGGACAACGACACCCTGACCTACACTCTGACGGGCACAGACGCCAGCTCCTTCGAGATAGTGGAGAGCAGCGGCCAGTTGACCACCAAGTCCGGCGTGTCCTACGACCTGGAAACCAAGGCGTCCTACACGGTGACCGTAACGGCGAGCGACCCCGACAACGCCGCCGACACCATCGCGGTGACGGTGAGCCTGACCGACGTAAACGACGCGCCGACGTTCACGGAGGGGGAGAGTGCCACCCGCAGCCTGGTCGAGAACACGGCGGCGGGCCAGAACGTAGGCGCGGCGGTGTCGGCGACGGACCAGGACCGGGACGATCAGGATATGCCCAAAGATACCTTGACCTACTCCATCTCCGAGGCCGAAGGCGAAGATAACGCCGACAAAGGTTCATTCGAGATAGTGGCGAGCAGCGGGCAGCTGACCACCAAGTCTGGCGTGACCTACGACTACGAGGCCAAGCCTTCCTATTCGATAACAGTTGAAGTAAGCGACGGCAGGGGCGGCACGGACACCATCGCGGTGACGGTGAACCTGACGGATGTAAACGACGCGCCGACCTTTACCGAGGGCGAGAGCGCCACGCGCAGCCTTGCCGAGAACACGCCGGCGGGCGAAAACGTGGGCGCTCCCCTGGCGGCGACGGACCAGGACGGGGACACGCTGACCTACACACTGTCGGGCACCGACGCCGGGTCCTTCGAGATAGTGGAGAGCAGCGGCCAGTTGACCACCAAGTCCGGGGTGAGCTACGACCTGGAGGCCAAGGCCAGTTACGCGGTCACCGTAACGGCGACCGACCCCGACAGCGCTGCCGACTCAATAGCGGTGACCATCAATCTCACCGACGTAAACGACGCGCCGACGTTCACGGAAGGCGACTCCACAACCCGCAGCATCCCGGAGAACAGCGGGGCCAACGTCAACGTGGGCGCTCCCCTGGCGGCGACAGACCAGGACAACGACACGCTGGCCTACACGCTGGGCGGCACGGACGCCGGTTCCTTCGAGATCGACGATGAGACGGGACAACTGACCACCAAGTCCGGGGTGAACTACGACCTGGAGGCCAAGGCGTCCTACATGGTCACCGTAACGGCGACCGACCCTGACAACGCCGCCGACACCATCGCGGTGACGGTGAACCTGACCGACGTAAACGACGCGCCGACCTTTACCGACGGCGACTCCACAACCCGCAGCCTGCCGGAGAACAGCGGGGCCAACGTCAACGTGGGCCTGCCCCTGACGGCGACGGACCAGGACCGGGACGCGGACGGGAACCCGGACACGCTGACCTACACGCTGGGCGGCACGGACGCCGGGTCGTTCGAGATAGACGGCTCCACAGGCCAGCTTAAGACCAAGTCCGGGGTGAGCTACGACCTGGAGACCAAGGCCAGCTACTCGGTCACCGTAACGGCCACCGACCCCGACAACGCCGCCGACACCATCGCGGTGACGGTGAACCTGACCGACGTAAACGAACGACCGGATCCGCCAACCAACTTGAGGGCACGACCCACTGCCAACGCAGGAGAAGTATTACTCGAATGGACTCCTCCAGCAGATAACACCGGCCGGCCGCCAATCACTAAATACGAAGTATGGAACAGGCTAGAGGGAGTAGCCGACTGGTCCGACCAGAAAGCCTTTACAACAGGCAATCCTCCGCCATCAACCCTGACCATCACCAATCTGAAGACCGGCCAGAAGTATGACTTCCGAGTCAGGACCGTCAACCACGAGGGTGTAAGCGAGTGGGCCGAATCAACTGCTTCCGGATACCCCAGGAAACCAGTCGTAACCATAACGAATAAACCCGGAAACGACAGCTCAATAACCGAGGGCGATGAAATAGGTTTCCGAATCACTGCCGACCCGTACAACAACGTGCCACTCGTAGTGAAGATAAAGGTCGAGACCACCGGAGAATACGGGATAACCGGTAGGAACCAGGACGACCCATTGACAATAACAATTCCCGAGACCGGGCTGAACCAACCAGCGCCGCTTCCACACGATTCCGGCACGATCAGCACCGACAACGACGAGATTGACGAGGAAAACGGCTCCGTCACCTACACCATCATCGCCGCAGAGGCCTACGACGTGGGCGAACCCAAATCCTTGACAATTGCGATTGAGGATAACGACGAACGCAAAATAGAGGTAGGAGCCATATCAGGCACAATACCTGAGAACGGAGGAACTGCAACCTACAGCGTCATATTGACCAGCGAACCGACAGACAACGTGACCGTCACGCCGTCGAGCAACGACCAGAGCATCGCCACGGTCTCAGGCACACTGACCTTTGAACCAGAGAATTGGAACACGGAGCAGTACGTCACGGTCACCGGAGTCAATGACGACATCGACAACGACGGCGACAGCCGGACCACCACCATCACCCATACCGTCGCCGGCGGCGACTACGGCAGCCTAACGGCTGAAGACGTAACCGTAACGGTAACGGACGACGACACCAAGGGAATCACGTTTGAACCAACCGCGGTGACCGTCGGCGAAGCCATCGGCACGACGTCATACACCGTCGTTCTGGACAGCGAGCCAACCGCCGACGTGACCATCACGCTGGCGATTGCCGAGGTTGAAGGCACGGACGCGGTAACACTCGCGACGGCTGGAACGCTGGCCTTCACGAACACCACCTGGGACATGCCCCAAACCGTCGAACTGACGATAACGGACGACAGCTTCGACAACACTCCCGACGACCGTCGCACCGCCACCATCACCCACACCGCGGACGGCGGCGACTACGGAAGCGTCAGCGCGACCCTAACCGTCATCGTAACCGACGACGACGGCCCGAACGCCGCGCCCTCGTTTGATGGAACCACAACCACGCGCGACCTGCCCGAGAGCATCGGAGCAGCCACGGACACGGGCGGGACGCCCATCGGCGACCCCGTAACCGCCGTGGACGCGGACGATGCCACGCTGACCTACTCCCTCTCCGGAACAGACATCGACTTCTTCGAGATCGACACTGCGACAGGGCAGCTCAAGACCAAAGCCGGCGTGACCTACGACCACGAGGACAAGCCCGGATACACGGTCACCGTGTCGGTACACGACGGCAAGGCCGCCGACGGACGGCCGGACGCGAGCATCGACGACGACATCACCGTAACGATCAACATTACGGACGAGAACGAACCACCCAACCGACCGCCTGCCCCCACGATAGAAACGACAGGCAACAGCGACTCCCTGCGGGTAACTCCCAACGCGCCGGACAATACCGGACGCCCGGACATCGACGAATACGACCTGCAGTACCGGCCCAAAGACTCAGGCGAGACTTTCACTCTGGAAAGCAACATAGGTGGACAAGGCACCCTGGAACAACTGCTGCTCAACACCGAGTACGAGGTGCAGGTGAGAGCAAGAAACGACGAAGGCACCGGAGACTGGAGCGAGTCCGCAACCCAGCGCACCGGAACGGCAACCGCAACCATCATTGCGACGCCCACGACCATCAACGAGAGCGGCGCCACAAACCGGAGCGCCATCACCGCAAGACTGGAAGGACAGCTAACCCAGGATCTCACCCTGACAGTCTCCGCCACACCGGAGGCTCCGGCGGAAGCCAGCGACTTCACGCTGAGCGAGAACGTGACCCTGACCATCGCCGCCGGCCAAACGGACAGCAGCGGAACCGTCACGGTCACAGCCCAGGACAACCAAGTCGACAACGACGACCGGACCGTGAACGTCGGCGCAACCAGCGAAACGGCAAACCTGACTATTAACGGCGCTGCCATCACCATCCAGGACGACGACACCAGAGGCATAACCGCCACTCCAGACAGCAACGTAACCACCGAGGCCGGCGGGACCGTGACGGTCGGGGTGAAACTGAATTCCCAGCCAACGGCGGCCGTGACCATAAGTGCGCAAAGCAGCAACACGGACGAGGGAACGGTGAGCCCGGTGGGGCTGACCTTCACCACCGGCAACTGGAACACCGCCCAGGACGTGACCGTAACTGGTCAGGACGACAGCGTGGACGACGGCGATACAGGCTACGCCATAACGTTCACCGCCGCCAGCCCCGATCCCCTATACGAGGGGCAACAAGCAAGCGTAGAACTGACCAACACTGACGACGACACCCGAAGCGTGGAAATAACGACCACATCCACCACAGACCCGCCTACCCTGCGGGTCAGCGAGGTGGCCCCTGGAAACACCGCCAGCTACACCGTAGTCCTGACCAGCCAGCCCAGCGACGGGAACGTCACCGTCACCCCGGTCAGCAGCGCCCCCGGCAACGCCACGGTGAGCGCAGCGCTGATATTCACCCCCCAGAACTGGAACACCGCCCAGCCAGTGACCATCACCGCAGTCGACGACCTGATAGACAACGAGGCCGACCGGACCGCCACCATCACCCACGAGGTGGCGGGGGCCGACTACGGACGCCACAACGTGGTCGCAGGATCCATCGAGGTGACCGTAACCGACAACGACGAAGAAGGAGTTACCGTCAGCCGGACGGAACTGACGGTTGGGGAAACCGGCGATGGCTCCTACACCATCGTACTGAACTCACAGCCTACGGGGACTGTGACCGTGACGCCAGCGGCGGGCGGGGATCACCCGGACGCAATCGCAATAACGCCACCGGATCTGACCTTCACCACGGAGAACTGGAACAACGCCCAAACCGTGACCGTAACCGGCCAGCGCGACCATGTGGACAACGAGGCTGACCGGACCGCCACTATCAGCCACTCCGCAGGCGGAGACTATGCGGGAGTCACCATCACAGGCGTGGAAGTGACCATAACGGACAGCGACACGGCCGGTGTCACGCTGGACCAGAAACACACGTCGGTCACCGAGGGACAGCAGAGCGGCGACAACCCTGTGTCGTACACCGTCGTACTGGACTCCAAGCCCAGAACCGGTCACGTCGTGAAGATAAACATCACTGTCGCCGGACCTGCCGACACAGATCCAAGCAGCCTGACCTTCACCCGGGAGAACTGGAACGTACCCCAGTCCATCAGGGTAACGGCCCACGACGACGGCGTGGTATCAGAACCCCGGACCGCGGTGGTATCCCACCAGATAGTGGACGCCGAGTCCAGCCCGGAATACGGCACGGTAGCAGTGGATGACGTGAGCTTCGACATAGTGGAGGACGACCACGCGCCCGTATTCGGCGACGGAGAAAGCACCGCCCGCGAAGTCCCCGAGAACAGCGTACCCGGTGTGAACGTAGGCGCAGCAGTAGAAGCTACTGACGGAGACAGCGATACCCTGACGTACACGCTGACTGGCACGGACAGCGTGTTTTTCGGAATACACGAGGGTACCGGCCAGATCACCACGCAGGAAACAAGCTACGACTTCGAGACCAAACCGCAGTATGCCATTACTGTCACGGCCAGCGACACACACGGCAACACCGACTCCATCGCGGTGACCATCAACCTGACCGACGTAAATGACGCGCCGGTGTTCACAGAGGGCGACTCCGCCACCCGCAGCCTGCCGGAGAACAGCGGGGCCAACGTCAACGTGGGCGCGGCGGTATTGGCCATGGACCAGGACCGACCAGTCAACACACTGGTCTATTCCCTGACCGGAACCGACGCCGAATCGTTCGACATTGACGGAGGCACCGGCCAGCTTCGAACCAAGTCCGGGGTGAGCTATGACCGGGAAACCAAGCCATCCTACTCAGTTACGGTGGGAGTGAGCGATGGAACGGCCTCCGCCACTATCGACGTGACCATCGACCTGACCGACGCCAACGACGCTCCGGTGTTCACGGAGGGGGAGAGCGCCACCCGCAGCCTGGCCGAGAACAGCGGGGCCAGCGTCAACGTGGGCGACCCCGTGACGGCGACGGACCAGGATGGCGACACCCTGACCTACACGCTGGGCGGGACGGACGCAGAGTCCTTCGAGATCGACGGGGGGACAGGGCAGCTGACCACCAAACAGGGTGTGAGCTACGACCTGGAGGCCAAGGCCAGCTACTCGGTTACCGTGGGGGTCAGCGACGGAACGGCCTCGGACTCAATAGCGGTGACCATCAACCTGACTGACGCCAACGACGCTCCGGTGTTCACGGAGGGGGACACCGCGACGCGCAGCCTGCCGGAGAACAGCGGGGCCGGCGTCAACGTAGGCGCTCCCCTGGCGGCGACGGACCAAGACAGGAACCCGGCAGACACGCTGACCTACACGCTGGGCGGCACGGACGCGGCATCCTTCGAGATAGTGGAGACCAGCGGGCAGCTCCAAACCAAGTCCGGGGTGAGCTACGACTTGGAAACCAAGGCCAGCTACACGGTGACGGTGGGGGTGAGCGACGGAACCGCCGCCGACTCCATCGACGTCACCATAAACCTGACCGACGTAAACGACGCGCCGACGTTCACGGAGGGGGAGAGTGCCACCCGCAGCCTGGCGGAGAACAGCGGGGCCAGCGTCAACGTGGGCGCGGCGGTCTCAGCCACAGACCAGGACAACGACACGCTGACCTACACGCTGGACGGCACGGACGCCGGGTCCTTCGAGATCAATGCCTCCACCGGCCAACTGACCACCAAGCAGGGGGTGAGCTACGACCTGGAGGCCAAGGCGTCGTACTCGGTGACGGTGGGGGTGAGCGACGGAACGGCCGCCGACACCATCGCGGTGACGGTGAACCTGACCGACGCCAACGACGCGCCGACGTTCACGGAGGGGGAGAGCGCCACCCGCAGCGTACCGGAGAACAGCGGGGCCAATGTCAACGTGGGCCTGCCCCTGTCGGCGACGGACCAGGACAACGACACGCTGACCTACACGCTGGGCGGCGATGACGCCGGGTCCTTCGAGATCAATGCCTCCACCGGCCAACTGACCACCAAGTCCGGGGTGAGCTACGACCTGGAGGCCAAGGCGTCGTACTCGGTGACGGTGGGGGTGAGCGACGGAACGGCCGCCGACACCATCGCGGTGACGGTGAACCTGACCGACGCCAACGACGCCCCGGTGTTCACGGAGGGGGAGAGCGCCGTCCGCAGCTTGGCGGAGAACACGGCGGCCGGGGAGAACGTGGGCCTGCCCCTATCGGCCACGGACCAAGACCGGGACGAGGACGGGAACCCGGACGCGCTGACCTACACGCTCTCCGGCACGGACGCGGCCTCCTTCGAGATAGTGGAGAGCAGCGGCCAGTTGACCACCAAGTCCGGCGTGAGCTACGACCTGGAGACCAAGGCGTCCTACACGGTCACTGTGACGGCGACCGACCCCGACAACGCCGCCGACACCATCGCGGTGACCATCAATCTCACCGACGTAAACGACGCGCCGACCTTTACCGAGGGCGACTCCGCGACGCGCACCCTGCCCGAGAACAGCGGGGCCAACGTCAACGTGGGCGCAGCGGTAGCGGCGACGGACCAGGACGGGAACACTCTGACCTACACGCTGTCGGGTACGGACGCCGGGTCCTTCGAGATAGACGAAGGGACGGGACAGCTGACCACGAAGCAAGGGGCCTCCTACGACTACGAGACCAAGGCGTCCTACTCGGTGACCGTAACGGCGACCGACCCCGACAGCGCCGCTGACACCATCGCGGTGACGGTGAACCTGACCGACGCCAACGACGCGCCCACCTTCAGCGAGGGGGACTCCACAACCCGCAGCCTGGCGGAGAACACGGCGGCGGGAGAGAACGTGGGCGCGGCGGTGTCGGCGACGGACCAGGACAACGACACGCTGACCTACACGCTGGGCGGCACGGACGCGGCCTCCTTCGAGATCGCCGGGGGAACCGGCCAGTTGACCACCAAGCAGGGCGTGTCCTATGACCTGGAGGCCAAGGCCAGCTACTCAGTGACGGTGACGGCGGCCGACCCCGACAGCGCCGCCGACACCATCGCGGTGACGGTGAACCTGACGGACGCCAATGACGCGCCCGTGTTCAGCGATGGCGACACCGCCACCCGCAGCGTCCCTGAAAACAGCGGGGCCAACGTCAACGTAGGCGCTCCCCTGGCGGCGACGGACCAGGACACCGACACGCTGACCTACACGCTGTCGGGCACGGACGCCGTCTCCTTCGAGATAGTGGCAAGCAGCGGCCAGTTGACCACCAAGTCCGGCGTGAGCTACGACCTGGAAACCAAGGCGTCCTACACGGTGACGGTGGGAGTGAGCGACGGAACGGCCGCCGACTCAATATCGGTGACGGTGAACCTGACCGACGTAAACGACGCGCCCGTGTTCAGCGAGGGGGATAGCGCCACCCGCAGCCTGCCGGAGAACAGCGGGGCCAACGTGAACGTGGGCCTGCCCCTATCGGCGACAGATCAGGACACCGACACGCTGACCTACACGCTGTCGGGCACGGACGCGGCATCATTCGAGATAGTGGCGAGCAGCGGCCAACTGACCACCAAGTCCGGGGTGAGCTACGACCTGGAAACCAAGGCGTCCTACTCGGTGACCGTAACGGCGACCGACCCCGACAGCGCCGCTGACACCATCGCGGTGACGGTGAACCTGACCGACGCCAACGACGCGCCCGTGTTCACGGAGGGCGACTCCACAACCCGCAGCCTGCCGGAGAACACGGCGGCGGGAGAGAACGTGGGCGCGGCGGTGTCGGCTACGGACCAGGACGGGGACACGCTGACCTACACGCTGACGGGCACGGACGCGACATCCTTCGAGATAGACGAGGGGACGGGACAGCTGACCACGAAGCAAGGGGCCTCCTACGACTACGAGACCAAGGCGTCCTACACGGTGACGGTGGGAGTCAGCGACGGAACGGCCGCCGACTCAATAGCGGTGACCATCAATCTCACCGACGTAAACGACGCGCCGACCTTTACCGAGGGCGACTCAGCGACGCGCAGCGTCCCTGAGAACAGCGGGGCCGACGTGAACGTAGGCGCTCCACTGGCGGCGACGGACCAAGACAGGAACCCGGCAGACACGCTGACCTACACGCTGGGCGGCACGGACGCCGGGTCCTTCGAGATAGTGGAGAGCAGCGGCCAGTTGACCACCAAGTCCGGCGTGAGCTACGACCTGGAGACCAAGGCGTCCTACACGGTCACCGTAACGGCGACCGACCCCGACAGCGCCGCCGACTCCATCACGGTAACTGTCAACCTGACCGACGCCAACGACGCGCCCGTGTTCAGCGACGGGGACTCCACAACCCGCAGCCTTCCTGAGAACAGCGGGGCCAACGTCAACGTGGGCGCTGCGGTGTCGGCGACGGACCAGGACGGGGACACGCTGACCTACTCCCTCTCCGGTACCGACGCCGGCTCCTTCGAGATCGACGGGGGGACGGGACAACTGACCACCAAGCAGGGCGTGAGCTACGACCTGGAAGCCAAGGCGTCCTACTCGGTGACCGTCACGGCGACCGACCCCGACAACGCCGCAGACACCATCGACGTCACCATAAACCTGACCGACGCCAACGACGCGCCCGTGTTCACGGAGGGGGATAGCGCCGTCCGCAGCGTCCCTGAGAACAGCGGGGCCAACGTCAACGTGGGCGCTGCGGTGTCGGCGACGGACCAGGACGGGGACACGCTGACCTACTCCCTCTCCGGTACCGACGCCGGCTCCTTCGAGATCGACGGGGGGACGGGACAACTGACCACCAAGCAGGGCGTGAGCTACGACCTGGAAGCCAAGGCGTCCTACTCGGTCACCGTGGGGGTGAGCGACCCCGACAACGCTGCCGATACTATCAACGTGACCATCAACCTTACAGACGCCAACGATGCGCCCGTGTTCACGGAGGGGGAGAGCGCCGTCCGCAGCGTCCCTGAGAACAGCGGGGCCTCCGTCAACGTGGGCGCAGCGGTCTCAGCCACGGACCAGGACAACGACACGCTGACCTACTCCCTCTCCGGCACGGACGCCGGTTCCTTCGACATCGACGACGGGACGGGCCAGCTTCAAACCAAGTCCGGGGTGAGCTACGACCTGGAGACCAAGGCCAGCTACTCGGTGACCGTAACGGCGACCGACCCCGACAGCGCCGCCGACACCATCGCGGTGACGGTGAACCTAACGGATGTAAATGACGCGCCGACGTTCAGCGATGGCGACTCCACAACCCGCAGCGTGGCGGAGAACACGGCGGCGGGCCAGAATGTGGGCGCGGCGGTGTCGGCGACGGACCAGGACGGGGACACGCTGACCTACACGCTGGGCGGCACGGACGCCGGCTCCTTCGAGATAGACGGGGGAACGGGCCAGCTGACCACCAGGTCCGGGGTGAGCTACGACCTGGAGACCAAGGCATCCTACACGGTGACGGTGGGGGTCAGCGACGGAACCGCCGCCGACACCATCGCCGTGACGGTGAACCTGACCGACGCCAACGACGCGCCCGTGTTCAGCGAGGGGGATAGCGCCACCCGCAGCCTGCCGGAGAACACGGCGGCGGGACAGGACGTGGGTCTGCCCCTGTCGGCGACGGACCAGGACAACGACACGCTGACCTACACGCTGGGCGGTACGGACGCGGCCTCCTTCGAGATAGACGGGGGAACGGGACAGCTGACCACGAAGCAGGGGGCCTCCTATGACTACGAGGCCAAGGCGTCCTACTCGGTGACGGTGACGGCTACCGACCCCGACAACGCCGCCGACACCATCGGCGTGACGGTGAACCTGACCGACGTAAACGAAGCGCCCGTGTTCACCGAGGGGGACAGTACAACCCGCGCCATCGCGGAGAACACCGCGGCTGGGGAGAACGTAGGCGCTCCCGTCACGGCGACCGACCAAAACGACGACAGAATCACATACTCGATGATCGGCATGGACGCTAGTTTCTTCGACATCAACGCAAATACAGGCCAACTGACCACCAAGTCTGGCGTGAGCTACGACTACGAGACCAAAGTCTCTTACACTGTCAACGTAATGGCAGCCGACCCAGAAGACAATCGCGACTCCATTACTGTGACGGTCAACCTGACCGACGCCAACGACCCGCCAGTGTTCAGCGAAGGCGATAGAGCCACAAGAAGCATTCCGGAGAACACAGCGGCGGCCCGGAACATCGGCGCACCCGTAACCGCAACGGACCAGGACGGCGACACCATCACCTACACGCTGTCGGGCAGGGACGCCGCTTCATTCCAGATAGACGCGGGAACAGGACAACTGCTGACCAGGTTCGGCGTAACCTACGACGTGGAAACCAGGGCATCGTACTCGGTGACAGTGGGAGTCAGCGACGGAACCGCCGCCGACTCCATCGCGGTGGCGATTCACCTGACCGACGTGAACGACTGCACCCCCTCCGACAACATCCCGGCCAACGACACCGTTCCCACGATTAAGCAATTTCCTAACACCTCCCCCGAGATGCGGGAATTTCCCAATCTCCGGGTCAGGGGAAATCTGGAGTTCAGGCTGGAGTTCCCGGCCGCCGTCGGCGGCAACGGAGGGCCTTATTACTACGATCTCCGGCGGGCGGGCACCGGGGATAGCCTCAGCAACAACTCAACCGTCCTGCCCGGCGTTTCCTTCGACCCCTACGGGCACGTCCTGCGCGGGTGGCTGACCACGCACCAAGGGATGTCCCCGGCAATCCACCAGCTGGAGTACGTCATTCACGACGGCGACGGGAACTGCTCACCTGAGGACAGCGCCGTGATCCCATTGACCCTCACGGCGTCGGAGGAGTGGCCGCACATCTTCATCGATCCCCAATACCCCTGGGTCGCCGAGGGTGAAGATGCCGTGTTTGTCGTGAGGGGCACATACGCGTACAACGTCCCGACGGTGACCCTGGAGATCGCCGCCGGCGACAACGGCGTGAGGACGCGCCGCGACACGGTGAGAATACCGGTTACCGTGACCGAGGGCGCCTCGGTGGAATACGCCGTCCCCACCGCGGACGTCGACGCCGTCACCGTGGCCCTGGTACCGCAGGACGGCTACATTGTGCATGTCGTTTCGTGGCTCAACAGCGCCACTGTGAAGGTCGTGGAGGAGGTCATCCGCCCCGTTGTCACCGTCTCCGCCGACGGTGGCAGCCCCACTCCTAAGGTTCCTTCCGGCGGTACTATCGTCCTGCGAGGATGGCATAGCATCGATCCGCCTTATGAATCCGGAACGGGTGAACTCACCTACTATGAGTGGGAGCAGACGAAGGGCCCCCAGGTTGAACTCGGCCGGACGACTCACCGCAATCTTTCCGTGACCATCCCCGAAGGGATTTCTCATGGCGAACTCTTGGACTTCACTCTGACGGTGAAAGTCAGTCCGGAGGGATCCACGGACATGGACACAGGCACGGGCACGGGCACGGTGCGGATACAAGTCACGCCGGCCACCGGCGCAAGCGGTTCCGGCGACCCCGACCCGGAGCCTGTCACTCTGCCCACGGCCAACGCCGGTCCCGACTTATCTGGCGCGCCCGGCGAGAGCGTGACCATCCAGGGCACGGACAGCACCAACCCCTACGGCGAGTGGTGGCAGATGGAACACCAGTGGACCCAACTGTCCGGGCCGTCGGTGACGCTGGACCAGCCCACCCACGGCGACCCGACGTTCACCATCTCCGCCGACGCCGCGGACGGAACCACGCTGGAGTTCCAACTGACCGTAACCGACCAAGAGGGCGAGTCCGATTCCGACACGGTGACCGTCACCGTCGTCGTGCCCGATCCTGTCCTTCCCACGGCCTGCGCCGGCCCGGACCTGGCGGGAGCGCCGGGGGACGAGGTAACCCTGCAAGGCAAGTGCAGCGTCAACCCCTATGGCAGGTGGCACCAGATGACCTATCAGTGGACGCAGCTGTCCGGCCCCGCCGTCACGCTGACGCATCCGCGGACGACCCAGCCGGCCAGCAAATTCGCCGACCCCAGCTTCACCGTCCCCGCCGACGCGGCGGGCGGCACGACGCTGGCGTTCGAACTGACCGTCACCGATCAGGAGGGCCAGTCGGACTCCGACACGATGATCGTCACCGTCGCCACGCCGGAAGTCGTCCGGCCCACGGCCACCGCCGGCCCCGACCTGTCGGGCGCGCCGGGCGAAAGCGTCACCCTGCAAGGCAAAGGCAGCACGAACCCCTACGGCAAGTGGTATCAGATGGCCCACGCCTGGACCCAGCTCTCCGGCCCGTCCGTGACGCTGGATAAGCCCACCCACGGCGACCCCACCTTCACCATCCCCGCCGACGCGGCGGGCGGGACGACGCTGGAGTTCCAACTGACCGTCACCGATAAAGAGGGCCAGTCCGACTCGGACACGATGACGGTCACTGTGACCGGCGCGGAGCCCGAGCCGGAGAACACACCGCCAACGGCTGCGATAAACGCGGCGCAGGTCACGACGGCAGAGGCCGGGGAGACGGTGGAACTGCAAGGCGTCGGCAATGACGCTGAGACGGCTGCGGGGTCGCTGACCTTCGCCTGGAACCAAACGGGAGGAACGCCCACGGTCTCCATCGCAAGCGCAACCACGGCTACGGCCTCATTCACCGCCCCGCACGTGACGGCGCAGACGGAGCTAACCTTCCGCCTCACGGTGACCGACGAGGGCGGCCTCTCCGCCACCGCCGAGACGACTATCGCCGTCAGCCCGCCGCCGGAGCCGGCGAACACACCGCCAACGGCTGCGATAAACGCGGCCCAGGTCGCTACAGCAGAGGCCGGGGAGACGGTGCGACTGCAGGGCGTCGGCAATGACGCTGAGACGGCTGCCGGGTCCCTGACCTTCGTCTGGAGCCAGGTGGGAGGAACGCCCACGGTCTCCATCGCCAACGCAGGCGCAGCCACGGCTTCATTCACCGCCCCGGACGTGACGGAGGAGACGGATCTGACTTTCCGCCTCACGGTGACCGACCAGGGCGGACTCTCGACCACCGCCGAGACAACCATCGCCATAATCCCACCGCCTGAGCCTGAGAACACCCCGCCCACGGCGTCCATCGACACGGCCCAGGTCACGACAGCAGAGGCCGGAGAGAGGGTGGAGTTGCGAGGCGTCGGCAATGACGCTGAGACGGCTGCCGGGTCCCTGACCTTCGCCTGGACCCAGGTGGGAGGAACGCCCACGGTCTCCATCGCAGGCGCAAGCACGGCCGCGGCCACCTTCACCGCCCCGGACGTGACGGAGGAGACATCGCTGACCTTCCGCCTGACGGTGACCGACGAGGGCGGGCTGTCGACCACCGCCGAGACAACCATCGCCATAATCCCACCGCCTGAGCCTGAGAACACCCCGCCCACGGCGTCCATCGACACGGCCCAGGTCACGACAGCAGAGGCCGGAGAGAGGGTGGAGTTGCGAGGCGTCGGCAACGACGCGGAGACGGTTGCGGGGTCCCTGACCTTCGCCTGGAGCCAGGTGGGTGGAACGCCCACGGTCTCCATCGCCAACGCGGCCGCGGCCACGGCCTCCTTCACCGCCCCGGACGTGACGGAGGAGACGGCGCTGACCTTCCGCCTGACGGTGACCGACGAGGGCGGGCTGTCGGCGGATGCGGCGATAACCGTAGCCATAAGCCCGCCGCCCATCCAGCCTGAGATCAGCATCGAGCGGACGGGCGTCTCCCTGGTAGTGCGTGAGGGGCGGGCCGCGGAGTTCGAGATAGTGGCGAGCGAGGCGACGTCGGTGGACCTGACGCTGACCCTGGAGATCGCGGTCGAGGGCGACTTCGGGGTGAGTCCCGGACGCCGGACTCTTCTGCTGGAGGCCGGCGAAACCGAGATCGACCTCGCGTTCGAGACGGATGACGACGACGTGGGCGAGGCCAACGGCCTGCTGACGGTCACGGTGGTGGAGGGCGCCGGGTACACGGTCGGTCCGCCCGCCTCGGCCGAGCTCACCGTCACCGACAACGACGGCGGCGCGCCCCTGACCGGCATATCGCTGGACGGCATCCCGCTGGAGTTCGCGCCGGACCGCACGGAGTACTTCGTCCGGGTGGCGCACGAGGTTGCGCAGACGGCGGTGCGGACCACGGACGGCGCCGCATTGCAGATAGCGGCGAACGGCGCGCCCGTCGAGGTGGGAGAGGTCATTCCCCTGGAGGTGGGCGGGAACGTCATCAGCATCGCCAGGTCCAGCGCCGGCGCGGTCGGCCGCTGGTACACCGTGACGGTCACCCGCGCGGCGGCGGATGCCGAACCGTCATCGAATGAGTGGAGCATCCACTTGGACCCGGCGTCGGGAGTCCGTCCCGCGGACGGCCAGACCTCTGTGGACGTGCGCGTGACGGTGGAATGCAACGGCTCCTCCCTCCTCACCAAGGCCAACTGCCCCTTCGAGCCGGGCAGCGTGACGTTCCAGGTCCAGGCCGACGGCAGCGAGCCGGGCGAGGCGACGCACCGGACCGACTTCGGCGGTCCGCGCAAGCCGTTCGTGGTGGAGCGCGGTCCGCAGTACTACGTCGTCAGGCTGAACATCAGGCCCGGCAGCGGCGATGCGGAGTACGTGCCCTTCGTGCTGATGGAGAACGGCGTGCAGGCGGCGGAAGCCCGCTTCCAAATCACGCCCTGAACAGGCGGGCGCCGCAATGGCCTAGTTCCACGCAGCTTGACGTGGGGTAACTGCTCAGACTTGATGAGACGGATGCTCCCAACCCTCACCCGGACTTCGGAGAGGGGGCTGACGTCCTACGTGGACTACTCGATCCCCTCGACTCTGAGTAGCGGTACTCCCTTTCAGCGGGCGGTTTTCGTGGGTTGATGCGCCAGAAGGAAGTCGCGCACCTGGTCTACCGTCTTGGCGAACACATCCTCGGACTCCTTCCAAGGATATACCGTCACCTGGGCTCTAGGCGCCAACTCCGCTAGATCCATAGCAGCCTCGTACGAATGCGATGGCGTATCGTCGGGCATGACCAGCATCGGCGTCTGGCACGAGCGCGCGAAGTCCCGCGAGACGCTGTACATGAAGTCCGGCTGGACGCGGTAGAGGTTGTGCAGATACTCTTCGACGATCTCCATCGTCACGTCAGCCCGCCGGGCGCATAGCTCGGGGCCCCAGCTATCGCGGCCGGAGTCATACATGGCGTCCGGTGTTGCCTGTGCGTGCCCAACCGGCTGGCAGAGCACCCCGGCCACGACGCGTTCAGGCGCCCGTTCCATGAGCTTCAGCGCAAAAGGGCCGCCGATGCAGTAGCCCATGAAGAAGAACTCCCGTATCCCGAGATGGTCCATCAAACCCAGTTGGTCGTCGGCGAAGGCTCCCCATGGGTCGTTGATCTGGACCGGGCCGCTGGACTCTCCGCCATCCGCGTTGCGCTGGTCCATCGTGATGCAGCGGAAGTCGTTCTTGAACTCCTCCATCGCGTTGAAGACCTGTCCAGGCCAATTGCTGACCACGGAGTTTAAGCCCCCGCCTGGGGTCACCAGGAGCGGGAAACCGGACCCAGCCTCCTCGTAGTGGATGCGGACATCGCCTTTGGTATAAAACGGCATCGCAGATTCTCCTTCTTGACCGCAGCACCGGCGGTCTGGGCAATTGTAACTTGGGAACCCAGGTTGTCAAAGCAGTGATGGCATGTCCCAGGACTTCCATCTCGATCACAAGGTCCTTCGGAGGGACGATCGTAGCTGTTGGCCGCACTTGAAGAGTATCTCAGAAAATCACCATTTACGGTCTGCATATCTCAACAAAGCGCCTCTGCTCCCCGGTGCTCTGCAGCTTGCGCCGGAATGGCGTGTTCGGCAAGCCAAGCGACTATGGACGAGACGTTCTGCATCGCGTCTGGTAGATTGGCCTCCCATGTATCCGGGGCGTCGTGATCGGCCATGTCGGAGATTCCCCTCACCTCGACATAGGGGACCTGGGAAAAGCCTGCGGCCCTTGCTCCGCCAGCGCCCTCCCATGCAACTGCCAGCGCGTCGGTCCGGTCATGAAGCTCACTGGCTCGAACAGGGTCCACGATACTCTCGTCGCCACTGGCGATCTGGCCAAAGTGTACCTGGAAGGACGACTGCCCTACTTCACTCGCCTGACAGAGTGCGGCAACGTGTCGAGCCGAACCATCGAACCTGGGAAGCAGTCTCCCAGGCGAATTGTCGTTGAAGTCGTGCTCGACGGTGGCCGTACCAACTACTACGTCTCCCACACGCGCGGACTTGGTTAACGAGCCGGCTACACCCGCACAGACAACCAGGCTGGGATCGGCCAGATTGTCCAGCAGGTGTTGGGTCGTTATCGCAAACTGTACCTTGCCCAAGCCACCCTGGGCGAGGATGACATCACTGGCTTGGTACTCACGCACGTGAACCCTCCCTGCATCACGTCCTTCATGATTTCCCCAGAGTTCATCAAAGGCCCTTGTAAGGACTTCGATCTCTTCCGCTATCGGTGCGATGACCAGTGTAGTCATCTTGGCTCCGTTATTCGTTGGGCGGGATTGAAAGGCCCCGCTCTTGGGCGAATACTCGGCAGCCTTCATCAGGGTCACGGTGACGCTTGCGACGGGCTATCTGATGCGCAGCATCAGCTTGTCGCCCGCGCTCCAAGGGCTGGACGCTACTGTCCAGCTCAGCACGCCGTCGGTCTCCGTGGCGTCGGACACCTCCAACGATAGTGTCACCGAGCCGTCCAGCGCTATGAAGTCCAGGATGTGCCCCGTGACGGTCAGGTTTAGCGTCGCCTTGACCGTGCCGGACTCCCACCTGATCGTCCCGACGGTGGTCGTGGCGGTGGTGGCGGCGCCGTCGGCAACGGGGTCGTAGAACGCCTCGGCCAAGGTCCCCTCCGGGGCAGTCACGGTGATGGCGTACTCGTACTTGCCCCTCATGCCCGAAGCATCTCCGTCGCAAATGACCATTTCATCCGAGCGACTCATCGCAAACACCCGATACTCCCCCGCCACCAAAGGCCGCTTGGTAATGATGTAGCCCGGCCACTTTTCGGCCAGCACATCCGCGTCCCTGCCCTCTAGCCAGCGTTCCCCCGATCCGGTGGCAGGCTTGGTCCACCCGTGCGTTTCCAGGGTGATCATCCAGCCGGGATGGTATGTATGAACGATGCTTCCGACTGGCAATCCTGATCCAGCAGCATCCCTCCAGAGATGATACTCGCGCGGGATAAGATTGTCCGTGAGGGTAGCGGCTATGCAGTCTTGATACGCCGTCGAGCCGTCACCAAGGGCGATCTCCGCCTTGTTATCATCTATCTGCTGCTTCAATGCCGACAGCGTGATGGACGTGATGGACGTGATGGACGGGGCCGCAGCACTGCTGCGCTGGCCTCCGCTGCTGCCGGGACCCGGGTCTGCCAACAGAAACCGCTGTTCAGTTGCGCTTCTGGCGGACGTGCTCTTGGACGTGGTAGTTGAGACAGGCGTGGACGATGCGTCCGGCAACCATGCCCTGTCCTCGGCGGAAGCCACCGTGAACTGATAATGGGACCGTCGGTCGGTGGACACCTCACCCAGCCAATAGTGATCGAGTTGCGGACGAAGGGGCGGATTGAAGTTCACCGGCGCCTGTCTCAGAAACACGATGGCCTCTCGGTCGTCCCAGCGGTTGTCACGACCGGCGAGTAATCGTTGAGCCTTTACGGCGGCTTCCGCTAACGTGGCAGCTGTCATTTCCGATACGGGGTTACCATAGGCGATACCCGACACCTGTGTCCCGCCAGACCCCTTCAGGTACTCAATCACGTCGAACGTGACCTCCAGCGAACCCAGGTAGCCGTCGAACTGCTGATTAGGTGGCTTTCCAGGAGCCCGCGAGTTGGCAGACCTGACCCCCACGGGGGTCGCCGACGCGAACCTGCCCCGCACTATGATATGCGACCAGGCGATCATCTCTTCCAATGGGATCACCCCATCGGCCCCGTACCGGCTTATCCCGCTGCTCAGCTCTTCTTCTCCCAGGGTGTCCGCGGGACCTGGAGGCATCCCATAGAACATTTTCACTTCCCCAAGGACCTCAGCCGGGGTCGGTGACGGGCCTGGCATCTCATTTCCCCCGAGGGTCTTCGTCGGGGTTGGCACGACAGACTGCGGCTCGACTAGGTCCTGAGCGCATCCGGCTAGAATCAGGCTGACCAATAACAACAGCAGCGTGCGCATGGCGTTCCCTCTCCTCATCTGTGGCCGTGTATCTGATAGATGCGCCCTACGTACCTTCGGTCAACAGCCGGCACGGTCGCTCTCGTAGTGCTTCCCAGCCCACCCATCAGGAAACCGGAGAAGTCGATCCCGTTCTTAATATCATACAGGTCTATCAGCCCTACGGCGTGACCGAACTCATGCAACATGGCCGTGGGCAGATACTGATAAGTCTCAGGCGGTCGAGGGTTCCCTGGAACCTTCTTATTGTGCAAGTCGCTGTCCATGGTCCAGTGGTACTTCTTGCCCTTGGCGTAGCCCGGATTTTCGATGTAAATGGTCACGGGACCGACGTGATAGTCGTTGGCGCTGACGGACGGCTGGACGCCCGTACAGGCAGTCGACGTTTTGCAGTGGTTCGACGTGTTTATCACCACTGTCACCACGTACCCGTCGCCGTTGGTGGTGCATGAGTCCTTCTTGCAGACCTGGATGTAGGGCCAGGTCTGTGCTATTCCGCCGAGCGACCGGCTCCACTCCGTGGCGCTGCGGTCAGCGGAATCGCTGACATGGTCGTTGAGGGTCACTTCGCCGGGCGGCGCAACGAGGGTGTTCAATCGCTCCACGGTATAGGCGATGGTGTGGTCTTTTTGATGCAGCCCGTCATGCGGGATAAGTTCCACATTGAACTGGAGCCGCTTGTTCACGGAAGCGTCCGCCGCCCGCGTCAGATTTACTTCCACTAAGTACGAGCCGTCCTCAAGTTGGCGACCCAGGCGGGTCCCGCTGGTGGTGGCGACCTCGGTTACGCCTGAGCTATCCCGCTTAAGCAGCCTGAGCCTGGTGTTCAGTCCAGACCTCTGCGTCAAGTCGATGATGACAAGGGAATCTTCTGGACGACTGATGATGAAGTTGAACTGCTGACATACGTGCGCAAAGTTGCCGTCGTGGGAAAGCGTGTCGCCGGGAGCCAGAATCAGGGGGAACAGACGTTGCTCGACACACACCGGCACTGGAGTCGGAGTAGGCGTGTGTGTCGCCGTGGGTGGTGACCCACCGCCTGTCGACGAAGTAGGCGTATTCGTCTTGGTCGGTATGGTCGTCGGCGTGTTCGTCGGGGTATCAGGCGGCTGAGTGGGCTCAGGTGTATTCGTTTCAGTCGGCGGAACAGTAGTAGGCCCGTGCTGTATGGGCGTGTTGGTGCCTTAGCATGAGCCCTGCTTGCAGACCCAGGCATAGGGCCACGCCGAGCTAGGCGGGCAAACCTCCTGCTTCGCTGGTTGCTGGACATTGACCTGATGGGGGGGCAGCTTCGACCCGACGGTGTTCGCGCGGCTATTGGAGCGCAGGATAGGCCCAGGGCCATCCTGTACGCCCACTCGACCGGGAAACCTCCATGCGGTAGAATCGCGGCGAACCGCCGAGGTCCCACCACACCCGTCATCAGGAGGCGCCGCCGTGAACGACTATGAGCCACTCGATTTCTCTGCGCTGTGCAACGCCGGTATGGATGCCCTGAGCGGTGAAGAAGCGACGCCGACGGGGTCGGTGACCATCAACGGCCTCCCGTTCCAGATAGGGCCCAAGGACGGCGGCGACCGCTGTTTCGTCGTGCTGGACGGCTCTTCAGGCACCCTGAAACTGGACGTCGGCGGGAGCGCCCACTCGGTGATCGTCGCGCACCGGCTCCTAGAGTCCGATCTGCAAGAGGGCGGCGTGGTGGGAAAGACGGTCGCGGAGTATGTGTTCCGGCTCGCCGGGGGCCATGAGGACCGGGTGGCCGTCAGGGAGCGGTTCGACATCTCGGGGCCGTCGGAGAGGCTCGGCCAGCCGCCGGCGTACCGTGCCGTCACGCGTTACCTGGACAGGCTTCCGCCGCGACACGAGGGTCCGTGGGGGGAGACCGGGCGCAGGCAGATGGAGGTGATGCGCGGGGACGCCTTGAGCTACTCGCTCTGGGCCTGGCGGAATCCGCACCCCGACCTCGAGGTCGAGGCGATCGAGATCGTCCCGAGCGGCCCGCGCTTCATCGTCTCCGCCGTCACGTTGGGCCACGTGGACGAGTATCCCTTCGTCCGCCAAGGCCGCAGGGAGGCGCGGATAACGCTCACCGACCGCGCCGAGGCCGAGGGGGAGTTCGATCTGGAGGTGGAGGTCGACCGCGGGATGGCGACGTACGCCCATCCTCTGCCCACTGCTCCGAGCGAGGAGTTCCTGGCCGACGCGATGGGCGGCTGGGGGGAGGCGCAAAGCTCGGCCTCCGGCTCGGCCGTCGTCGAGATCGCCGCAACGCCGTCGGCGACCGTGACCATCAAGCAGGGCGGCGAAAGGTTGGGCAGCGTGCGTTGGGGGGACGTGGAGGACAAGGGCGTCGCCGAGACCGCGAAGGCCCGTGTCGAGCTTCTGGACCGGGGGAGGAACTGGGTCCACGTGACCGTTCTGGACGACGAGACCGGGAAGCCTGTCCCCTGCCGGGTCCACTTCCGCTCGCCCGAGGGCGTCCCGTACCAGCCCCACGGCCACCACAACCGGGTCAACTCTAATCTCGACACATGGCACATCGACGTCGGCGGCGACCTGCGGCTGGGCCAGACCACCTACGCGTACATCGACGGCACGTGCCAGGGATGGCTGCCCAGAGGCGAGGTGCTGGTGGACGCGGCGCGCGGATTCGAGTACGAGCCCCTCAGGACCAGGGTCCACATCGAACGGGGCCAGCGCAAGCTGACGCTACGCCTCAAGCGCTGGACCAACATGAACGCCCAGGGGTGGTACAGCGGCGACTCTCACGTCCACTTCCTGTCCACGCAGGGCAGCCACCTGGAGTCCCAGGGAGAGGACCTGAACGTCGTGAACCTCCTCCAGTCCCAGTGGGGGGACCTGTTCACCAACACCGAGGAGTTCACCGGCCGGCCAAGTGTGTCCCAGGACGGCAACAACATCGTCTACGCGCTGCAGGAGAATCGGCAGCACTTCCTCGGGCATATGATCCTGTGGGGGCTCAAGGAGCCGGTGATGCCCTGGTGCAGCGACGGCTCGACGGAGGGCGAGCTCGGCGGGCACATGGAGACGACCATGAGCCACTGGGCCGACCGCTCCCATGCGCAGGGGGGCCACGTGATCATCCCGCACTTTCCCAGTCCCAACGGGGAGCCGCCGGTGCTAATCGCGACCGGACGCGTCGACGGGGTGGAGATGATTCGGTACGAGCGATTCAACCACGAGGAGTACTACCGGTACCTGAACTGCGGCTACCGCCTGCCCCTAGTGGGCGGCACCGACAAGATGAGCTCCGACGTGCCGGTCGGCCTGTACCGGACGTACGCGAAGCTCCGAGAGGGCGAGGAGTTCAACTACGAGACATGGTGCGCCAACGTGGCCAGGGGCCGAACGTTCCTGTCCGGCGGGCCCATCATGCACTTCGCGGTCGACGGCCACGAGGTCGGCGACACGGTCCAGCTTCATGGCGCGGGGACGGTGGAGGTCGAGGCCTGGGCTGAGAGCGTGCTGCCGATGCACCGGCTGGAGATCGTGAAGAACGGGCGGGTCGTCGCCGCGACAGGCTCCGGCAGCGCCTCCAGACGGTTGGAGCTGCGAGAGAGGATCGCCGTCGACGGCGACTCGTGGCTGGCGGCCCGGTGCGGCGGTCCGTCCTACTACGACAGCGTCCTGCACCACGACGCCTGGTCGCGGGGGATCTTCGCACACACCTCGCCTGTGTACGTCGCCTGCGGCGGCGCTTGGCGGATGTTCGACCCCCAGGTCGCCCGGTACATGCTGACGATGATCGAGGGCGGCCTGGTCTACATAGACGAAACGTCAGCCAGGCGCGAGCCGGGGTCGGTGACGCACCACCACGGCGAGGCCGACCACATGGCGTACCTGCGACGCCCGTTCCTCGAGGCCCAGGACGCCGTGCGGAGAAGGCTCGAAGAACACGGCCTCTCGTGACCGCCGGCCCGGCGGCGCCCTAGTCGGTTCTCTGGTGTCGATTCATCCACTGGTCGAAAGAGTCCATCCCTGTCTCGCTTTGTTGACCATGTGTCTCGTCGCGGCCGGGACTATGCCCTCAGCGCCAATAGGAACAGGGGGGCGTTGAGGATTCTCGCACCTCGATGTTCCTCAAGGGGTAATAGATGCCGCCGGTCGCCGGTCACGAGGTAGTCGGCGGAAGCTTCGACAGCGCACTCCAGGATGCGGTTGTCGGCATGGTCGCCTGCGATCACTTCCGGAAGCCGAGGGGGTTCAATGGCGGTGGCGGCATCCCTCAGCGCCCTGAGCGCCTGAGCCGAGCGTTCCTCGGCCCAACCGAACTTGCGCACAAGCACCCCGGCAACCTCCTCCAGGATGAAGGGGGACAGGTACAGCTCGAACCGCCCTCTGAGAGCCAGGTCGAGAACGAGGCGCTCGTTTCCTGGAAAGTTCAGACCGGAGACGATGACGTTGGTGTCGAGGACGACTCTCATGTACGGGACGAGCTGACCTCGGCCCGGTACTCTTCCACTAGACGGGCCACGTCGCCAGGGCCGATGCCCTTCTCCCTGGCCCTCTCCTCTCCGTACCGGAGCAGCTGTCTCCACTCACACTCCTCGATGTAGCGAAGCACCGCCTCCCGCAGGAACTCGCTCCTCGACCGTCCCTGCTGTTTCATCACCTCGTCAACCCGGTCCGCCATCTCGGGCGGCAACGAGAAGGTGATGGTCTTGGTTGTTCTTGGCATATTCACCTCTTATTATCGAGTCTTACCAAGATAGTGCGTCATTGGCGGAGCTCCTGTCAACTATCACTTGCTGTTGCGAGTAGGATAAGGACGCAGAGGGGCGCTACAGTAGGATGCGAGGGCGCAGCATCGGATACACTGGTATAGAGAGGCCCCTATGGATTCGGCTCTGACTTTGGAGCTAGGAGGTAGACCCTGCTTCCCCGGATAGGTCCATCCGACAGGGTGGCCCCCGAGCCACAACAGGATGAAGGCGACCTTGATCGCCCTGTCCCGAAGGCGTCCCGTACGAATGAGGCGTTCAGCTGGCAGCGTAGACGCTTCCGGCTCCTCACACCTCTCGCCTTCGGTGTCGTGGCGCTGCTGCTGGGAGCGCTGCTCTGGAGCAGCTTCCGGGCTGAGCCGGAGGCCGCTCCTACGCTCGACGTGGAGGCGGCTCTGACCGAGATCATGGAGGCCGCCACGCCGGCGCCGGCAATCTCGGCCCAAGTCTATCAGGCAGCGATACCCTCCTTCGTAGTCATCCAGACCAAGCACGACGACCCCGAGGACGAGGAGGGGTTCGGCATCGGGAGCGGCGTCGTGATCAACAGCGACGCCGAGGTGCTCACCGCCCTCCACATCGTCGAAACGGCCACCGAGATAGAGATTCTCTTTGCCGATGGTACTCGGTCGCCGGCGATCATCGCGAACGCCGAGCCCGACACCGACATCGCCGTCCTAACGCCGCTGGTGCCGCCGGAGATGGTCCTCCCAGGCACCATCGGCAACGCATCGGCCATGCGGGTCGGAGACGAGGTCTTCGCCATAGGCAACCCCCTGGGCCTCGTCGCTTCCTTGAGCGCGGGCGTGGTTTCCGGCCTGGGGCGCGACTTCAATCCGGTGGGCAGAGATGAGCCGATAGAGGGGCTGATCCAGTTCGACGCCGCAGTGAACCAGGGCAGCTCTGGCGGGCCGCTGCTGAACCGGCGGGGACAGATTGTCGGCATCGTCACCGGGTTGATCAACCCGACTGAGCAGGAGTCTTTCGTAGGCATCGGCTTCGCCGTGCCCATAAGCGATGCGGCCAGCGCCGCCGGTGGGCCGGCGCAGTAGTTCGATGGAAGGGGCATGAGCAACATGACGATTAGTGGGCAAAGCGGACCGCTGGAGAGGGTCTTGTACGAAGTCAAGAAGGTCATCGTCGGCCAGGACCACCTACTGGAGCGCATGGTGGTGGCGCTGCTGGCCCGTGGTCACATCCTGGTAGAGGGCGTCCCTGGGTTGGCGAAGACGATGGCGGTCAAGACGTTAGCCCAGACCATCGGGGGACAGTTCCATCGCATTCAGTTCACACCAGACCTGATGCCCGCGGACCTGGTCGGCACCCGGATATACAACCAGAAGACCGGCGAGTTCAACACCTCCCTGGGGCCGGTGTTCACCAACCTTCTCCTAGCCGACGAGATCAACCGCGCTCCCGCCAAGGTGCAGAGCGCCCTTCTGGAGGTGATGCAGGAGAGGCAGGTCACCATTGGGCTGGAGAGCCATAGAGTCCCCCAGCCCTTCCTGGTGATGGCGACGCAGAACCCGATTGAGGCCGAAGGCACGTACCCCCTGCCGGAAGCCCAGGTGGACCGCTTTATGCTGAAGGTTCTGGTCGGCTACCCCTCCTCCACTGAGGAGTTCGTCATCGTCGAGCGAATGACGGGACTGCTGCAGAGTGTGCAGCGGGTGTTGAGTACAGAGGAGCTGATGGCTCTCCAGCAGAAGACCGACCGCGTATACGTCGACCCCGCCCTCATCGAGTACTCGGTCAACCTGGTCACGGCGACGCGCCAGCCTGGACTGTGTGGACTGGACGGCCTGGAGAGGTACATCCTCTTCGGCGCCAGCCCACGCGCCTCAATCAACATGATCGTCGCGGGGCGCGCCTTGGCTTTCGTTCGTGGACGTGACTACGCATTGCCCCAGGACATTCGCGACGTAGCGTTGGACGTGATCCGCCACCGGCTGGTGCTCTCCTATGAGGCACTCTCCGACAATGTTCAGAGCGACGGCATCCTCGAGAAGCTGATGGAGGCGATACCGTTGCCCGAGGCCCCTTTACGTGAGTACGCAGGCTCCCGCGCAATCTAGAGAACAGAGGTACCCGGAGCAGGTGCTCCACCGCCTCGAATGGCAGGTCCTGAGGCGGCTGGACGGCATCCTTCAGGGCGACTATCGGAGCCTCTTCATGGGAGGAGGCCTCGACTTCGCCGATCTGCGGGAGTACCAGCCTCCCGACGACGTCCGCCACATCGACTGGAACGTCACCGCGCGCATGGACGCCCCTTACGTGCGTCAGTATATAGAGGACCGTGAGATCACCGCGTGGTTCCTCCTCGACCTGAGCCCGTCAATGGCCTTCGGCGCCCTCGATCGTCCCAAGGAGTCGGTGATAGTCGACTTGGTGGGTGTCTTGGCGCGCCTCCTGACGCGTAATGGGAACCGGATTGGCGCCATCCTCTACGACAACAACATCGAGCTCGTGGTCCCACCTCGCGGCGGGCGTCCTCAGGTGCTTCGACTGATCAACGACATCCAGCGCCAGCAGTCGTCTGCCGGCGGGTCGATGACCGATCTCGCGAAGCTCCTGGAGTCCTCCTTCAACAGCATCAAGAGGCGCTCCCTCATCCTCCTCGTATCCGACTTCATCTGCCAGCCTGGGTGGGAGCGGGCGATGGACCGCCTCAACAGGAAGCACGAGCTGCTGGCGGTCCGGGTCTGGGACCCGCGGGAGCTCGACCTGCCCGACGTGGGAGTTGTGCTGGTGGAGGACTCAGAGACGGGCGAGCAGATGAGCGTCGACACCAGCGACAGGGGCTTTCGGAGGCGCTTCAAGGAGGCGGCCCAGCTACGGGAGTCTGAGCTGGCGCAGACGTTCAAGCGTGCGGGCGTCGACGAGCTGACGCTGTCGACGGAGGATGACCTGGTGCTGGCGATCCTGAGATTCGCCTCGCTGAGGAGCAGGGCCCGAACTGGGCAGAGGTAGCAGGGGGTTTGTCGGTGTCTTTCATCTGGCCATGGGTGCTGCTCTCTCTACTGGCGCTGCCCCTGTGCCTTTTCGTATACGTGCGGCTCCAGCGGAGGCGCGGCAGAGACGCCGCCAGTCTGGGCACCCTGGGCGCTGTGCGAGAGGGGGCAACCAAGAGACTGGGGACGAGAAAGCATATCCCACCTGCCCTCATTCTGCTGGGTGTGGCGCTGCTTGCCTTGGCCTCGGCGCGGCCTCAGCTGACGGTGCCGCTGCCCCGCATGGAGGGCACCGTCGTGCTGACCTTCGACGTGTCGGCCAGCATGGCTGCCGACGACGCCGAGCCGACGAGGATGGAGGCCGCCAAGGCGGTCGGGAAGGCACTGGTCGAACGGCGACCCAGCAGCGCCGCAATAGGAGTGGTCGCCTTCGGAGAGGGCGGGCTGGTGGTGCAGCCGCCCTCCGACGACATGCAGACTATGGCCGCCACCATCGACCGGCTGGCGCCCCAGAGCGGCACATCCCTGGGCAGAGGGATTCTGACCGCACTACATCTTGTCTCCTCCGTAACCGGGGCCAGCGAAGACCCAGGGATGAGACCGGGCCTCCAGAACGCTGGCGCGACTGAGCCAAGAGGCGCCTTCGCCCCCGCGATAATCGTCTTGCTGACAGACGGAGAGAACACCGATTCCCCCGACCCGTTGGAGGTCGCCCAGATGGCCATCGATCGGGGGGTGAGAGTCTACACCGTCGGCGTGGGGACCGTCGAGGGCGCCACCGTAGAGATAGATGGCTTCAACGTCTTCACCCAGCTTAACGAGGTCGTACTACAGGAGATTGCCTTTCTCACCGAGGGAGTCTACTTCAGCGTCGACGATCTCGAGGACATCCGGTCGATCTATGAGGAGCTGGAGACGCAGTTCGTCGTAGAACCCAGGGAGATCGAGGTGACGTCCCTTATGGGGGGTGTTAGCGCCCTGCTTCTGTTGACGGGTGGTCTTCTGTCGCTGTTCTGGTTCGGCCGGATGCCGTAGGGGGTAATCTATGGGACTGCTTTGGCCGCTCTACCTGCTGTTCCTGATCGCCGTACCCCTGGTCGTCCTCCTATACGTCCTGGTGCTGCGGAGGCGAAGGCGATTTGCCGTCCACTACTCGAGCCTGTCGCTGATTCAGCAAGCGATGCCCAGCCGCTTTCGGTGGAGACGGCACCTGCCCTTCGCCCTGTTGCTGGTCGCCCTGGTGATGCTAGTGGTTGCCCTGTCCCGCCCTTTCGCCTACGTCAGCGTGGCGTCGAGTAGGACGACCGTTATGCTGGCACTGGACGTGTCGTTGAGCATGTGTGCAGACGACGTATTCCCCAACAGGCTTACCGTAGCCCAGGAGGCGGCCCAGAGGTTCATCGAGAGCCAAGAGCGCGACACGCAGGTCGGGATTGTAGCCTTCGCCGGGATCGCCCAGGTGATAGTACCGCCAACCACCGATAGGGAGGCCCTCTTGGAGGCGGTCTCCAACCTGACAACGGCCCGCGCGACCGCAGTCGGCAGCGCCATATCCCGCTCTCTGGACGCCCTTGCCGAGGTCAATCCTGACATCCCGCCGGTGGGCGCATTCGTGGCCCCGCGCGCCAGCGGGCCTGGGTCGAGTCCGGAAGAGAGCTACCAGCCGGATGTCATCGTCCTGCTCACGGACGGCGCCAGCAACAGAGGCGTCCGCCCGTTGGCCGCCGCCCAGGCCGCCGAGGACCGAGGCGTCCGAGTCTACACGATAGGCTTCGGCACCACGCATGCTTCGGTGCTCAGGTGCACCCAGGACCAGCTGGGAGGGGACGAGCTGGCCAATCGTATAGGGCGCGGTAGCTTCTGGAACTCTCGCCGAAGCTTCGGGCGCGGGTTCGGCCGAGGAAACCCCCTAAGCCTGGACGAGTACACGCTGCAGCGCGTGGCGGAGATCACAGGCGCCGAGTACTACCTGGCCGAGAGCGCAGACGAGCTGCTGCAGGTCTTCACGACCATCCCTGTGCACATAGTGAAGAAGAAGGTCCGCATGGAGGTGTCCGTCATCCTGACGGCGGCCAGCGGCCTCCTCGCCCTCTCTGCCCTTGCCCTCAGCCTCCGCTGGAGCCCTCTTCCCTGAGCCTTCGGGATGTGCTGGGGCCTCTTGCGGGGATCCGAGCCATGGGTCACTCTCCGGGCGGGCTGGGGCGCTCGGATAGACCGATGCAGCGGCGAGAGCACCACACCCGCCAGAGAGGGTTCAGGTTGAGGATCGACCAGCTACTTCCTCAGCTTGCACGCCTCCTTGGCTGCTGTCGTGGACATCCAGCCACGATGACGGCTTGCAGGTCTTCGATGTAGAACTGCAAGCCGAAGTAGGACCTCGACGTGGCCGGGCCGTCGAACCGGACCAGGATATCCATGTCGCTCCGGTCGGTGGCCTGGTCTCGGGCGAAGGAGCCGAACAGGGCTAGGGCAGTCACGCCAAAGCGGGTCGCAAGCGTGGGCTTGTGCGTTCGTAGCAGACGGAGGACTTCGTTCTTGGTCATTGGCTCGGCGCGCGAATCAGGTCCAGGTTGGGAATGCCCACGAAATCTCCGTCGTGTGAAGCTAGCGGACATTGCAGCATTAGAGCGGTTGCGACTATCCATGCGTCTGCAACTTCAAGTTTCCGCCCTATCGATCTGCGCCCCGCTCGTAGCCGGGCACACCTCTCCACCAACTCCGCGCTTGGCCAGATTACCTCATACTGCTTGAGATGGGCAGCGAGTTCGCTCTTTCGTCTCTCGCCCCAACCCTTTGAGTACGCTCCGTACCATTGCTCTTCCAAAGTTTGGAATGAAATGAGAGCGCGTTGGCCTCGAATGTGATTTTGATAGTACAGAGCCTTGGGGTCCCGATTGAAGATGTACGAAACTACATTAGTGTCCAGCACTACCACTACGAGTAGCCCTCTCGCCGCGCATCACGGCCCTCGCGAATGATGCGATTGAACTCGTCAACGTCAAATGGTTCGCTCGCTGTGACGACCTTCTCCGGGTCGAAGATCTTCGAGTTGGGGTCGTTTAGGAACGCGTCAACGTCGAACGGCTCCCGCCAGGAACGTGTACCGTTTATCTCTTCCACCAAGACAGTTCCCCACCGGTCGTTATCGTCAATGTGGCCGCAGCCGCGAACCTCGACGTACTGTGTTGCAAATCGGAGCATGTCATCAGCCAGCGATTCATCGAAGCGCAGCCGGACATGCCTGTCTCGGTGCCTGTACAACTGCGCTCTCTTGCTGTGCCAGTTCACCTCTCGCAGCCAACCGTGCAGTAGCGCCTGTTCCGTCTTTGGCGATGGAATCACGACCCGGCCCCGTCGTTTAACCTCGACTCTTCGGTGATTGCTGCCGTCTCCCAGCCAAAGCCGGATGTCCCTTGGGAGCGCGAACGCCGTCTCGTACAGCCTGTCCGTGACTGCCTCCGGCAAGGATGGGTTTTCACTCCCATTCCATTCGAGCAGGGCTCCTATTGCTTGGCGGCCGTAGCCGCCCAAGTGTGTTTGTTTTTCAGGCGGCATCAACTCCAGTTCGGCGACGATTGAGCCTGGGTTGATGGCGACAAGCCGCAAGGCACTCTGGTCCATGACCCACTTCGGCCGTCTCCCTCGCTGAGGCGGGCGCCCTCCCAGGTGCTCGACCATGAGGCGCAGGGCTTCCTGTACGCCTTTCAGCGTTTTCATGAAGGGGTCCAGTGGCACGCCCGCCTCGAGCCCCAGTCCCTCGAATGTGACATTCAACTTGTTCGTGGTCACTGCTACCTCCTCCCTTCACAACTCGCCAGCCCCTCATGCTGCGCCTAGCTAAGCACGTAGAGCCAGTGATAGCTGCCCGGATCGGTTGGTGCAAGCAATATTCATTAACCAGTCATAGCTGTGGATTAAGATTCTCTCTCGGTCTTTCATTTGACGACGGAAATCGCTATAAGGCTCGGGATTTCTATTTCTCCCACCCGCACGCATCCCGTCAGCAGCGCGTCCGCGGCAGATGCCTTTAGCAATCGCAGCACATCCGTTTCCGCTCTGACGTGCTCTACTGACTCTTTGACGCTGTCCAGCACGACAGCAATAGTGCGTTGTTCGTGTAGGTGGGAGAGGGATACGCATAGGCGAGTACTCCATTGCATTGATGTTGGGCTGAGCGCCAGCACGGAACATTGACGCGACCCAGCGACGGTAACCATCCGAGTGAGTCCAGGCCACGAAGGCTCCGGGCCGTACATCACAGTGTCGAATGTGCTCATGAGCACCGTTCTGGCAAGCCTTCGATTTCTCGATTACCTTCTGGCGTCCCACCTGCTTAGATTCCCGGGCCAGTCGAGTATCGGCACGTCTCCCGTCATGAGTGTGTGGCCTTCCAGGGCGGTGGCGACGATGATGCGGTCTGCGGGGTCGCCGTGCATGTGGGGAAGAAGGCTGGCGCGGGCGGCGATCTCTCCATCGACGGGAATCTCGACCAACCCCTGTCGCAGCAGGTCTCTGCGCCAGAGCCCCAGGTCGAGGCGAAAATCGAGCTGGCCCCTCTGGACTCTCATGCCTACCTCCCAGAAGGATATGGCTGAAAGCGCAAGGTCGTCTTCCCGTAACGCGCGCTCGAACGTATCGCGCGTCTGCGGTCCCATCCTCTGCTCACCCTGCTCCTGCCACACGAGGACGTGAGTGTCGATGAGTATCAAAACAGGTTCTCCCTATCGTCATCGTCGTCATACCACCCGGCGGGCATGGGGGAGACGATGTCGCCGAGGATTCGAATGTTGTCCCGGTTCCGACCGAATGGCAGCTTCGGCTTCTCCCGGTAGGGCGTAAGCCTAGATACCGGGTGGCCGTGCTTGGTGATGATGATCTCCTCGCCGGTCTCCGCCACCTCGTCCATGAGCTTGAGGCACTTGGCCTTGAACTCCGACGCCTTGATGGTCCGCGTCGTGGTACTGTCGTTTGCCATTCCCAGCTCCTCCCAGTCCTGTAATGTGACCACTATTATAGCATGGTCACGACCATAGTCATATCCTGCGCACCCAGTCTGGTCTAATAGCGTTTGGTTTGGGCGCCGCGGCCGACGCCGGGGACAGCCGACCTCAATGTCTACCAGCTACGAGAGGTTACGCGCCAAACGCTGGATCCAGAGGCTTGTGAGGCGATCAGCGTCTACCCGGAGAGCGATACCGACGTTGGCAGGCTCACCCGTGAGGCCGGTGAGGTCCGCGACGGTCTGTCCCCTGGTCAGCTCGCTCTGATGCTCGATCCGGACATACGCCTCCGTGACCGAGAACAGGGTCGGATCGATGGCGTATGCCATCGCGGGTACGTCGTTGAACTGAGCGCCGCCTGGGTCCCGAAGCCGGCCGCGCTTCCGGTATGCCCCCTGGATGAACGGGACCGCGGACCTCAGGAATCTGCTGGCGGGGGTATCTGCGGCCCAGACCGAGCTGAGCTGCGCCGCAGTGAACTCCACCTCTTCGCAAACGTCCAGCCCAATCTGTGAGATCTTCGCCCCCGACCGGTAGACGACGTCGGCGGCCTGCGGATCGCCCCAGAGGTTCGCGCTGGCAACGGGCGTTACATTCCCTGGGACTGCTACAGCGCCACCCATCACGACCACACCGGCCAGTGCGTCCACGACGCGGGGCTCGACGTTGATCGCCAGCGCCAGGTTTGTGAGCCGTCCAAGCGCTACCACGGTGATCTCTCCAGACGACGCGAGCACGCGCTCTATGATCTCAAGCGCTGCCGGACGCGACTGCGCAGCCACATCCGGCTCGGGAAGTCCAGCGTCCCCGAGTCCGTCGCTCCCGTGGATGTGCTGGGAGTACAGGGGCTCGCCAAGGCCGAAGGGTCTCCCGGCGCCGCGGTAGACCGGCACGTCGGTCCGACTCGCAGCCCCGAGGACCTTCAGCGCATTCGTCGTGCACTGCTCGACAGAGACATTCCCGAAGACCGTGGTCAGTGCCTCAACCCGCAGCTCCGGACTTGCCAACGCGAACAGTATCGCAGCAGCATCGTCTATGCCCGGGTCGGTGTCGATGATCACACGTTTCACTGGGCAACCTCTCCTAGCGACCCTTTCAACACACAACTGTCCGATAGGATGGTCAGGGCTTCCGCATCCGACCGCGGCCGGGAACGCGGAGACCAGCCCAATGTATCACTCGCAGTCGCCTTCTACCACAACCGATGGCATCAGACCCTGAGGCTTGCAGAAGGGCCATCCGTCCCTATGGTCCAAACGCATCTATGTCGGCTATAGGATTGTCCCCGATGAACATGATCTGCTCGGGACTCGTGAGTTCGGTCGCCTTCATGGCATCGCGAAATACCCTCGGGTCTGGTTTGGCATAGCCAGCCTCCTCGGAGACGATGATCTAAGGCGCGAGCTGGTCCAGGCCCGCCGCCCGGCATTTGCGGTGCTGGTTCCTCGACCCGTCTGTGACGATGCCCCACGGCACCTGTCGGTCGTTGAGATAGGCAAGGAATCCATCCCACATTTCCCAGATGAGCCCCGTGGGCGTGTCGTAATCGGCAAGAAGGCCACGTATTTGAGCCGCATACGTGAGCATCCTGGCTGGTAAGTGTGCTAGCCTGGCCGAGATAGCGAATGTTAGTTCTGGATTTCGCACTCTCGCCGGAGGCACCCAATGGGTGAAAGCACCGACAGCCGCACCACTCTGGCGTGGCGTGGGAAGGGCTATGCCCCCGTGCGCCAGGCCACTAAGCGATGCGTAGTGCCTCTACCTCGGCCTGGCTCGTGCGGCCTGCGTCGACCAACTCCTCAATGCACTGCGCCCGTTGCTTGAGCACTGGCCCACCCATAGAGAGGAGCCGGGGCTGATCCAGCTGCTCGAACTGGTCGTCCTCTCGGCGCCATCGGTGCAGCAGTCGAGCATGAGGAACGCCAGCGGTCACGCGGTCGATCTCGTAAACTGCGGCGACGCGACGCCAGAAGTCATCGAGGTTGTCGCCCATGCGCTCGATGTAGACCATGTAGCTTATCCGCGAGGCGTCTTCGTCAGTCACGCCGTTGCCGCGGCAGACGGCGGCGTAGGCCTCTTCCACCGTGGGTGCGTGGAGGCAGACCGATAGCGAAAAGCCAGCGCGCAGCGTTTGGAACACCTTGCGAACCGGCGAGCCCCAGATATACGTGGGCACCGGCGCCTGGCTGAATTCGCCCACTACCAGATAGCCCCCGTCAGGGTGTTTCCCAAGCTCCTCCATCTCCGACTCGCTACCGCTCAGGTAGTGGAGCGGCACACTCCGGGGAACGAAGCCGAGTATGGCGCTCGCGACTGTACTCTTGCCAGCGAACCGGGGCACTGCCACCACCATGAATGACCGATTCTCTTCTGCAATAGCCGAGAGCGTAGCCGCCACCCCAGCGTCCATGGTGCCGTTGCGGACCAGATCCAGCAGGGTTAAGTCAGCCATGACCACCAGTTGAGGCCATCGCTCCTACTCGCCACGGGCAAAGCATGATTCCCTGGTAACAAGGGCCTTTCGGGTGCATTAACCTCCATGTCCGGCTGCGCTTGTCGCTCCATCGCGGAGCGGTACCAACTGGTCAGTGACCCCATGTCGAGGCCAGCCTCGGGCCACTCGTCTAGCCACGGCGCAAACATCGCTTCGCGGCTGGCGTAGCCGTCACCATCCCACCGGACCATCATCGCGACCGCATCGTCCCGTGTCATGGACGCTGTAGCGCGGGTTGCTCGTCGTAGAACTCCTCGGCAACTCTGATGAAAGCAGCCTCCCTGTCGAACAGGGTGTTGTCCAGGTCGAATACCAAGCCGTCGACGGCGGTCGTGCCCAATGTCTACCTCCGATCCGGTACCCCGTGGACCGTGCTGATCCAATCGATACGGGTCTTCTCTGGAAGAGTCACTTCGCTTCTTCGCCGACGTTGCCACGCCAGAGCCGCCGCATCTCTTCGCTGGTCTGCAACAGGTCCTCCAGCTTGCCTTCGGCTTCGACCCTGCCGCCCTTGAGGACGATGATGTTGTCCGCGCGCCGGAATACTGCGCGGCGGTGGGAGACCACCAGGCACGTGGCGTCCCGTTGCTCGTAGAGTCTCCCACGAGCTCTGTTCAGTCTCCACGTCCAATGCGCTGGAGAGGTCGTCGAACACCAGGAGCTCCGGTTCACGGACGAACATCCTGGCGGCGGCCGTTCGCTGCACCTGCCCGCCCGATAGCTTGACGCCCCTGGGGCCGACAAGCGTGTCCAGCCCTCGCTCCAGCGTCTCGACATCCTCCTCCAGAACGGCCGACCGTATGGCTCCCTGGAGGTCTCCAACCCCCGGACCACATCATCAACCTTGTTACCGAAGTACGAAACATCGTCAACGTGAGGCCAGGCGGGAACGATCCACTGTCCGCAGCTTGGCCGTAGCCAGTCAAAGTGCCAATCTGAACCTCACTACGGAGGTTCTTGTTTTGCCACGGTCCGGGTGCCCATTGCACCCAGACCGTGGCATAGGACTACTGCTGCCGACTAGCTATGAATACAGTACACGTAGGCCGTAGATGGTACCCCTGCCCGGACTCGAACCGGGGCACACGGTTTAGGAAACCGTTGCTCTATCCGCCTGAGCTACAGGGGCACACTGTGCCATCGGGGCATCCGTCGCGTGGATGCGGGTGGTCTTGGTCCTGTTGACCGCGTGTCAGTGAGGCGCTCCGGCCCCCGTCACGCTGGGTCCAGCGTTGGGGGCTCGATGGGTCCCTTGCGGCGGGTCTATCCGGACGACAGGGTCTTCATATAGGAGATGATCTCGTCTATCTCCTCCTGGGTCAGCGGGACGACGATCATGACGTTGTCGAAGCCCTTCACGATCTCGGCTCCAGGGTCCATGATCGACTCCGTTATGTAGGCTTCGTTCACCAGCACGGTGCCGCTCTCCAGCTGCTCCTCCTTGCCGAACAGCCCCTGCCAGCTCGGTCCAACGAGGTCGGAGCCGTCGGTGGTGTGGCAGCCCAGGCAGCCGTTTCGATCGGCGATCTCACAGCCCGCGTGGACGCACTGGGTCGCCGCTTCGGGCGTCGGGGTGTGAAGGGTCAGGGATATCTTCTGCACCAGCTCGACGGGGGCGATGGACACTACCGCGGGCGAGCCGGCTATCGCCGTGGGGGTTGGCGCGGGGCCGGGCGGAGGCTTTCCGCACGCGGCCAGTGCAACTGCCAAGCCTATCAACAAGAGGACGAGTCTTACTCTCATCCGAGCAACTCCAGGTTTCGGGGTCAGACAGATTTCCTGCTCCCAGGATTATACAGCGAGAGGGGCTGCCATGTAAGGCTCCTAGCGCAGGCGCGCCTGTTCAGAGCTGGTGGCGTGTTTGCTAGCTGGACACGAGCTCCAGAAACTCGGCGCTCTTCAGCTCCCTCTCTATCAGGTATCTGACGTATGCCTTGAGTACGCGTTCCACCTCCGCCTCGATCTCATCGGACACATTCACGTCGGCCAGCCTGGCGTACTCCTCTTCCCTTTGCGCGAGGCGCAGCACCTTCATCGCCCCCAGGGATACGAGAATCAGGGTGTCGGCGGCGACGCTGCGGCACTCAGGACAGAAGACTCCCCCGTTGGCGCAGCTGAACAGGTGGTCCCGAGGGGCCAGGCTCGCCCTGCAGCTGACGCAGCGGCGGATTTCGGGACGATATCCCGAGTAGTCGAGGAGCCACATCTCGAAGTGGCGGAGCAGCAGGCGCGACCCTCCGGTCCGGGCAAGGCGACGGTAGGCCTTCAGCAGCATCCGGTACACGTCGTAGCTCTGAGAGCCCTCGACGGTAAACCTGTCGACCAGCTCCGCCAGGTATATGGCCTGGGACAGGCTCCGGAGGTCGCCCTTGAGTCCGGTGAAGCTCTCAACGATCTGGGCCTCGGTGACTATGTCCAGGTCTCTGCCACGGGAGAGGGACACCGACACGCGGTTGAGCAGCTCCAGGTGTCCGCCCAGCCTGCTCTTGGGACGGCGCACGCCCTTGGCGACGGCGCGCAGCTTGCCCATGTCCTGCGTGTGGAGGGTAAGGATGCGGTCCGCCTCTCCCAGGGGCATGTACCTGAGAACGACCGCCTCGGTCCTGTAGGAGCGCGACCTGGGGCTAGACATGATCTGGAGCTTCGTCGGATGCCATCGACCGCCTGTGCAGATGCGACCCTAGAACCGTTGGCGGCCCTCTATGGCTCGGCCAAGGGTCACTTCGTCGGCGTATTCGAGGTCTCCTCCCACGGGCAGTCCCCGCGCCGGCCGGGTGACGGAGAGGCCCAGCGGCGCAACCAGGCGGTTGATGTACATGGCGGTCGCCTCCCCCTCCAGATTGGGATTGGTGGCCAGTATGACCTCGCGGACCTGCCCGGCCCGAAGGCGCTCCATGAGGGGCTGAATCTTCAGCTGGTCCGGGCCGATCCCGTTCATGGGGGAGATGACGCCGTGCAGCACGTGGTAGAGCCCCTGGTAGGAGTCGGTACGCTCCAATGCCACGGCGTCTAACGGCTCCTCAACGACGCAAAGGGTGGCTCGATCACGCGCGGGGTCGCCGCAGATAGCGCAGGGGTCAACCTCGGTTATGTTGTAGCACCGGGAGCAGAGGACTACCTGCTCCTTGACCGCCAGGACCGCCTCCGCCAAGGAGCGCGCCTGCTCCTCGGGCATGCGTATCAGGTAGTAGGCCAAGCGCTGGGCGGTCTTTGGGCCGATGCCGGGGAGCCGGTGGAACTCGTCTACGAGCCTGGCAACCGGCGCCGCGGTCGTCCGCCTGTCAGTGGTCATGGGCAGCCTTTCGTCAATCCTCGCCCAGTGAGGCTAGGTAAGCCCCGGTATGTTCATGCCGCCGGTGACGGCGCTCATCTTGTCCGAGACCATCTTCTGGGCCTTCTCCAGCCCCTCGTTGACCGACGCCAGCACCAGGTCCTGGAGCATATCGACGTCTTCGGGCGTGACGACCTCCGGGTCGATGGAGATGGACTCGACCGCCATCTTGCCGTTCACCACGACCTTGACGACCCCTCCCCCCGCGCTGGCCTCCACGGTAGCGCTCTCAAGCTCCGCCTGTATCTTTGCCATACGCTGTTGCAGCTGCTGGGCTTGGCGGATCATCTTTCTGCTCACCATGTGTATCGTCCTCCTTCTCGCCGACTACGCGGGCCCCCATCGCCTGCGCGGCACGGACCAGATTACTCCTTCTGGCTGCGCTGCCGCTGGGGGAGCCTCCGGGATCGGCGGTCAGCATCACCTGGACCTGGTACGACCGGTCCATGAACTTCTCCAAGACCTCTTCCAGCCTCTTACGAGTCTGCGGATCGTCGAGCTCGCTCTGCATTCTCTCAACGTGAGAAGCGAACGGGAACGCCAGGGTAATCGCCTCGTCGGAAACGGTACGGTTCCGGCAACCGCGAAGCAGGGCCCCGAGCTTGAATCTCGACCCTGTGTGCCGCAGCTCCCCGACGATGCGGCTCCACTGGTGCTCCAGACGCGCCGCGGGCTCGGCAGGCGGCGGCCCCTGGTCCTCCCATCGACTGTCGTGCTGCTGACGCGGCTCCGTCCTGGGCGGCTGCCTCGGACGAGGCGGCGGCGATGCCGCCGGACGCGCCTCCGAGCGCGGCGCGGCGTAGCCGGAGGGAGGGCTGGCGACCCTATCGGCCGCCGCGGGAGCGGCTGCCGCGGGGGCGTTTTTGTAGACCGGCTCCTCCGGGTCGGAGCACACCTCCACCAGCGCCAGCTCAAGGGGCAGCGGTGAGGATGCGTCCCCCCGCCGCATGTCCGCCGCAGCAAAGGCCCTCAGGGACCGGACCAGATGCCCCGGGTCGGCCGCGTCGACAAGGGAGGCCAGCCGGGCGTGCGTCTCGGCCGGATAGCCGAGAGAGCCGTCCGCCCCCGTCTTTATCAGGAGCGCCCCCCGGAGGTAGTCCATCACTCCCCTGTGCAGCTGGCGGAGGTCGCTTCCCTGCTCAGCCACCTGGCCGATGAGCCGCAGTCCCTCGGTGGGCTCTTTGCGTATCACGTGGTCCGCAAGGTCGAGGGCCATCTCATCCCCTCCCAAGCCGAGGAGGCCCCGCACCTGCTTCTCGGACACAGGCGAGCCGTAGGAGACTACAGACTGCTCCAGCAGATTCTCCGCGTCGCGGAGGCTCCCTCCGGCGTTGCGGGCGATGAGGGCCAGCGCATCGTCATCGACCTCGATCCCCTCGTTACCGCACAGCTCCCGGAGCTTGCCGATGGTCCTGTCGCCGGAGATGCGCCGGAAGTCGAACCGCTGACACCTGGAGATTACCGTCAGGGGGACCTTGTGGGCCTCCGTCGTGGCGAGGACTAGGATCGCGTGTCCGGGCGGCTCCTCCAGGGTCTTCAAGAGGGCGTTGAAGGCCGGCTCGGTAAGCATGTGGACTTCGTCGATGATGTAGACCTTGTAGCGGCCCTCGTTGGGCATAAAGTGGATCTTATCGCTGAGGTTGCGGATGTCGTCGATTCCCCTGTTGCTGGCGGCATCGATCTCTATGAGATCCAGAGCCCGGCTCTGGTCCACAGCGAGGCACAGCCGGCACGAGTTGTCCGGCTCGCCGTTCTCCGGATGGAGGCAGTTGACGGCCTTGGCCAGTATCCTGGCCGTGCTGGTCTTTCCCGTCCCGCGAGGCCCGCAGAAGAGGTAGGCATGGGCCACCCGCCCCAGGGAGACCGCCTGACGCAGGGTCTGCGTCACCGGCTCCTGGCCCACGACTTGGTCGAGACGGCGGGGCCGCCATTTGCGATAGTAGACTTCTGCCATTGCTACGAAAACAGTCCCAGTCGAGCCGGATATAGGGTCCAGCTACCGAGAAGCCGGCAGCACACGTTCACCTACCGGGACTCAACTCAGGTTGTGCAAGCTCCCATTTCGGGGATGTCCGCCAGGACGCTGTTCTCGAGAGTCTTCATGGCAGCGTGCTCCCGCAGGGTCTGGTGATCGTATCCCAATACGTGCAGGACGCCGTGAACGAGCAGGTGAGCCAGCTCGGACTCGACGGCGATGCCCGCCTCCCCGGCCTGCCGGACCGCCTGGTGATACGAGATCACCACCTCTCCGAGGGTAGACGTCTGCCCCCGCGGCAGGACAAACTTCGCATCACCTGCGGGGTCCGAAGCGCATCCCACCCGCTCATGATATTCTCCTGGACGATCAAAAGCAAAGGAGAGGACGTCGGTGGTCTCGTCTATGCGCCTGTGCTCGCGGTTCAGCTCTCGAACGGCCTGATCGTCCGCCACCACCACTCCCAACGAGCTGCCGTGGCCGCCGCCCTGACACCCAACTCCGACAGCCAACGCCCTCGCCGCTACGACCCTGAGCCAACCGGGGGAGATGGCCCCCTGGAACTCCTCGAATATGTGGACGTCGACCCGGGAGGCGCCTATCGAGCCAAGGTTGGCCAAAGAGCAGACAACCGCGCTACTGCGAGCAGATGACTACCTGGGAGCCGTGCTGGTTCGTGTGGACACTGTACAACTCCTCGTTGTCGCTCAGCGAGACGCTGAACCCCGGAACTTCGACCGGAGCGTAGATCCGGCCCTCCTCCGGACAGCCTAGACTCCTATCCGGCCACACGATAGGCTCTGCCCCCACTATCTCGATGTCGATCAGGTCCACATCGAGCCCCCGCGCCAGGGACCTGGTTGCCGCGACCTCGGCACAGTTGGAGCCGCGTTGGACCAAGTCGGGACCTCCTGTCCCATCCGTCCCTTTGGGGGTCCCTTTGGGGGCCTCGGCTCCGGCGACGACGCCCTGGCGGATACCCTCGAACAGCTGTCCGAAATCGTCCACCTTCATTACCACAGTCGTGTTCCGTGTGAGGAAGGCCCTGTAGGCCTCCAACGAGCGTTGGAAGGTGTAGAACTCGGGGTCCTGCTCCAAGGCTTCGGCGAAGATCTTGACTGCCTCAGCCTCGCCGCAGCCCCGGGTTATGTCTCCGTCGCGCTCCGCCTGTGCCCGTATGATGGTCGCCTGCTTGTCGACGTCCGCCCTGACCCTGGCGTCTACCTCGGCCCCTTCCGCCCGCTCTCGGTCCGCGATACGCTTGCGCTCTGCCTGCATCCTGGCGTAGACGCTGTCAGCGATCTCGTTGGGGAAATCGGCGCGCTTGATTCTGAGATCGACCACCTCGATTCCGAACTCCAACAGCTTGGGCGAAACGTTGTCCTTCACCTGGGACATTATGTCCTGCCGCTTCGTGGTGATGATCTCGGCCTGATTGTCTCCCGCCACCTCTGTCCTCAACTCGGAGGAGATGATGCCCACCGCCCGCGTAGAGGCCTGCGACTCGGTCCTGAGCCTCTCGAAGAATAGAAGAGGGTCGACTATTCGGCCCCTTGCGTACACGTCGATGATCAGTCTCTTCTTGTCCCCGGTCAGCAGCGAATCGGGCGGGGCGTCAAAGAGCAGAAGCCGCTTGTCGAAGTAGTTGACGGTGTCGATGAAGGGCGCCTTGAGCTTCAGGCCAGGCATCCTGTTGGTAGCGACCGGGGCTCCAAACCTCGTTACAACCGCCATCTGCGTCTCGTCGACGGTATAGAGGAGTTGGGGCCCCACGATAGCCGTGCCCAGCACCAGCAGTATTAGGAAGATCAAGAGTGCTTTCATGTAGCGTCTCAGGGTGTGGTCCCGACATCGGGGAGAGGCAGCACCGGGGTGCGGGATCCCTCTCCCGGCAGCAGGACGACAACGTTCTCATCTTGCACGATCAGCTTGTTGATTCCAGGGAGGATCTCCTCCATGGCCTCGAAGTACAGCCTCTGACGGGTCACGTCCTCGGACTCCCGGTACTCGTTGAGGATGACCGTAAAGCGCTCAGCCTGGCCTGTCGCCAGCGCTATCCGCTCCTGCCTGAACGCCTCTGCGTCCTCCAGGAGCCTGGCGGCGGCGCCCCGCGCCCTGGGCAGGATGTCCTCCTTGTACGCGTCGGCTAGGTTGATAATCCTAGCCTTGTCCTCTTTGGCCTTGACCACGTCGTCGAAGGCTGCCTGGACTTGCACGGGGGCAAAGACGTTCAGCAGCTTGACCTCTCTGACGTTGATACCGGCCTCGTAGTCGTCCAAGAGCTTCTGAAGCAGCAGCTTCGTCTCAGCCTGAATATCCTCTTTCTTGTCGGTTAGCACGTCATCGATGGGACGGCTTCCGATGACCTGCCTCAGCGAAGTCTCCGCTACGTCCTTTATGGTAGCTCCGTCGGGGTCCACCACCTTGAAGAGGAACTGCCCTATGTCCTTTAAGTCGTACTGCACAAGCAGTTGCACGTCCACGATATTGGGGGCTTCGCCGGGGGCGCCCTCTTCGTCCTCATCCCCGGTGATCATCAGGGACTCCGACAGTATCTTCGTGTCTCCCCTGACTCCCAGCTCCAAGCTCCTCACCTCGTCGATTCGTACGATGTCGCGGGCGCCTATGGGCCCCGGCCAGAACCAGTGGAGACCCTCGTCCTGGAGGTTGTCGAACTTGCCGAACAGCCGAAGCGCGGCCTGCTCGCCCGGCTGGACCTGGTAGAAGCCGGTGGAAAGCCAGACGACCAGCGCCACTGCCAAGACGCCGAGGGCTACGTACACGAATACGCCGCCACCGCCGCCGATCTTCAGCCTGCTTCCAAAGGAGCGCAGCTTCTCGAGGAGCCGCTCTAAGTTGACTTCCGGTTCGTCTTGTCGGTACATGGGCCCTCTAAGCCTGTTGCCCTCTAAGCCTGTTGGACGATGTCGATAGATGTTATCACACTTACGAACGGGCCGCGACGGCCAGGCGCGTGCTTATAGGGTGACGAAGGCCCCGCTCCGAGGCCTCCGGTACTGTACTGGACCTGATCTCATCGAGCCGCTCCAGGAACTCCCGGTAGCTGGACACCCCCGACAAGATGCCGATCAGCTCTCCCAGGTCCGGCACCAGGTCATGCATCCCGCGAAGCTGGTCTCCGATGGGACTCACGGAGGTGGGGCTGTCCGCGTAGGTACCGTGAAAGGCGAAGTAGGCTTGGTTGAGCTTCCGTATGTAGAAGCCGTGCTCCTGAAACGCCTCCCTTCGCTCTTCCATGTACCGATCGGCCCCGTCTATGTCTCCGGCGGCTAGGAGCCGGTCGACTTCCAGCCTCGTCCGCCGCATCTCGGCGCCGAAGTCGAACCCGTCGGCAACCTGGGGACCCGTATCATGGCCGGTCTCCGTACCGACGTGCGGGTCGTCGGGGCCGATGTTCAGGGCGGCGCGGGCCCGATGGCCTATCTCGCGGGAGATAATGTCCGCCGCGGTCTCGTTGAGCACCCGCATCTCATCGCTGGTAAACATGTTCTGGCCGAGGGGCTTGAAGAAAAAGTAGTGGTGCAGCCACTCGTGGGCGGCGATTCTCAGGGTACTCTCAAGACCCCTGCCCGGAGGTATCGACGCCGGATAGGTCGCCACGCCGCCGATGTTCGTGACCAGGGCCGAGAGGCTGGAGCCCTCCAGCATCTGTCTCTCCACGTCCTCCCGGTCGTCTATCTCCACGCCGGAGTCCAGCAGCACGTCGTGCAGCCGCTGGATGCGCTCTCGGGGCGAGGTCACCAGGAGCTTTGGCGGAGGGGTCAGCCGGAAGTCAACGGGCGGGAGCAACAGCCCCCGGAAGCCGAGGCCCTCTTCCGCCACGATGGAGCTGATGGTGGCTTCAAGTGCCTCCTCAACGTCGTTCCTGGTGCGGCCGAGCACCTCTTCGATCTCGCCGGACTCTGCTGTCAGCCTGGCCATCTCGTCCGGGGAGCCATCCCCAAGAGCCGTCAGCCTGGCGAGCTCCTCTTCCAATACGGACAGCCTCTCGGACAGGCGGAAGTACTCCAATACGATCTGCCGGCGCTCCTCGAAGGACAGGTTGTACCAGGGCATCGCCCTGATCAGGAGGTGGCACCACTTGTCGAGGGCGTTGGCGGCGTGCCAGAGAACGAGGTTGTAGCGATGAGGGGCGGCCGCCTTCTCGGCAGCATTGAGGTGGAGCGAGTCGCCGGTGGCCGCCAGGAACACCAGCAACAGGAGCCATAGGGCCCCTCTGATGATCGCTCTCCTACCCCAAGGGGCCCTCCTGGAGCAACGGTGCATTGTCTTCCGAGAGTCCGCGGCCGGCTCCAGGGTGTCCGACGCGGGACCCATGTTGACGAGAGTACCGATCATCGAAGCAAGGCGCCTGAAACGGCTTGGTGCTGCATCCTGGTCCACCATCAAGGTGGACTCATTATGCATCAGAGACCATGACCTAGCCAATTGCCCCCTGCTCCCAGTGAGGCTGTCACCCGTGTGCGCCCCCTCTCAATCTCCCCTGCGAGGGGGAGAGGTGGGTTTGCTTCCTGCGAGGGGGAGAGGTAGGTCTGCTCCTCGAGTGTGAAGAGTTACGGAGGGGGACTGGTTGCCTGGGACGGGGTAGAATAGGCTACCGTGAGGTCTGAGAAGCGAACGATCGGCGTCGCCGCCGTAGATCCCGAAGCAGTCGAGGGGCTGATTGAGCGCGCCGGTGGACGGCCCCGGAAGGTCGGCCTCCCCGGGCAGGCTCCCCAGGAAGCCATGACCGGCGTCGACGGCCTCCTGGCGACCCGGGCAGACGCATCGCCGCTGATCGCGGCCGCATTGGCAATGGACCTCCCCGTGCTCTGCACAGGCGACGGTATGCACGCCCTCAACCTAGCGCTGGGAGGAGCCCCCGCCGAGACCGTTCCGGGGCACGTCCCCGACGAGGGGGACGGACCGTCGTACCATCGAATCTTCATCGCGCCGGGCAGCAAGCTGGCGGCAGCGGTCGGCTCGGGAGGGTTCGTCCGCGTAAACAGCCGCCACTCGAAGGGCCTCAGGGAGGCACAGCGGTCGCCGTCCCTGATGGCCTCGGCCTACGGGTTGGAGGACGGGGTCATCGAGGCGCTGGAGAGCCCCTTCCACCGATGGACCGTCGGCGTCCAGTTTCAACCCCAGCGCCGCGCCGAGATTCCTCCCCATTTCGATAGGCTGTTCCAGTGCCTTGTACAGAGGGCGACGGAGGCCGGACAAACCACCAGATAGCGGTAACCGGCCAAAGGGGACCCCTGTAAATCGTGGTATAATGAGGGTGCCCATATCTGTATATGGACACCCTTTCCAGCATCCACCATGGGGCCCAGGGCTTCAGGAAGTCCAACCTCGATTCAGCGGTCTCGCCTTGGGCCGCCAAGCCCGGGGCGCCGAGCCAGAGTTTAGGAGACGCATATGGTCACAGCCAAGATGGACTATGGCTTCGTGAGGCCGACCCAGATCGAGGATGAGATGCGCAGCTCGTACCTCGACTATGCGATGAGCGTGATCGTGGCGAGGGCTCTCCCGGACGCAAGAGACGGCCTGAAGCCCGTGCAGAGGCGCATCCTCTACGCGATGCAGGACCTGGGCATGAGACCCAACTCGTCGTACAAGAAGAGCGCTCGCCTGGTCGGGGAGGTGTTGGGCAAGTGGCACCCGCACGGCGATAGCGCGGTCTACGACGCCATGGTGCGGATGGCGCAGTCATGGACCATGCGGGCTCCCCTGGTCGATGGACAGGGCAACTTCGGAAGCGTCGACGACGACCCTCCGGCCGCCATGCGCTATACGGAGGCGCGCCTCAGCCGGATAGCCGAGGAGATGCTGGTCAACCTGGACCAGGAGACGGTGGACTTCACAGAGAATTTCGACAGCACGCTCCAAGAGCCTACCGTGCTGCCTGCCAGGCTGCCCAATATGCTCCTCAACGGCGCCTCAGGCATCGCCGTGGGCATGGCCACCAACATCCCGCCCCACAACCTGTCGGAGATCTGCGACGCTGTCGTCCAGCTCATCGACCGTCCGGACTCGACCGTCGAGGACCTCATGCGCAAGGTGAAGGGGCCGGACTTCCCAACCGGATCGACCATCATGGGCCGGGAGGGAATAGTGTCCGCCTACATGACCGGACGCGGCCAGATCGTAGTCCGAGCCAGGGCCGAGATAGAGCCCATGAGGCGCTCCAGCCGGATGCACATCATCATATCGGAGCTTCCCTACCAGGTGAATAAGGCGACCCTGGTGCAAAGGATAGCGACCTTGGTCAAGGACCGCCGCGTCGACGGCATCTCGGAGGTCAGGGACGAGTCGGACCGAAAGGGCATGCGGGTCGTCGTCGAGCTGCGAGGGGGCAGCCAGCCACAGATCGTGCTGAACAACCTCTACAAGCTGACGCCCATGCAGAGCTCCTTCTCAGCCAACATGCTGGCGCTGGTCGACGGTACTCCGAAGATCATCACGCTCAAGAGCGCCCTCCAGTACTTCATAGAGTTCCGACAGCAGGTGGTCACCCGGCGCTCGGAGTTCGAGCTCAGGAAGGCAAGGCAGAGGGCGCACATCCTGGCAGGCATGAGGATCGCCATCAGCCAGCTGGACGCGGTCATAGCCCTGATTCGAGCGTCCGCCGACGTAGAGGAAGCCAGGAACGGCCTCATGGAGCGGTTCGGCCTGGACGAGCCCCAGGCACAGGCCATCCTGGACATGCAGCTGCGCCGCCTGTCCGCCTTGGAGAGGGAGCGCATAGAGAAGGAGTACGAAGAGCTCCAGAAGACGATAAACGGGCTCGAGGAGCTCCTAGGAGACCCGGCCAAGGTCCTCGCCGAGGTCAAGAAGGAGACCCAGGATCTCAATAAGAAGTACGGGGAGCCCCGCAAGACGGATATTACCGACGACGCGTACGACTTCTCAAGATCGGAGCTGGAGGTCCACGAGCAGGTGGCCGTTACCCTGAGCCAGGGTGGATATATCAAGCGGATCGCCGCGGCTACGTACCGCAACCAGCACCGCGGAGGCAAGGGCGTCGTCAGCATGAACACCAAGGATGACGATCCCGTCAAGCACATCCTAGTCGCGGACACCCACGACAGGATACTGTTCTTCACCAACACCGGCAGGGTCCTCTCCAAGACCTCCTACGAGCTGAGGGCCGACACCTCGCGGAACACCAGGGGTGTCCCGGTGGTGAACGTCATCCCCATCACCGACACGGAGACGATCAAGGCCCTGTTCGAGGTGTCCAGCATCGAGCGGCAGGAGGATACCTACCTTGTGCTGGCGACGCGCAGAGGCCAGATCAACAAGGTGCGTCTCAGCGCCATCTCGAACATCCGCTCCTCGGGCCTGATCATGATGAACCTCAGGGACGACGACGAGCTTGTGTCCGTCCGCGTGGCCTCCGACGAGGAGGACGTCGTCATCGTGTCGAAGCAGGGCATGTCCGTGAGGTTTGGCATAGACCAGATACCGGAGCGCAACAGGGGCGCCATGGGCGTCAGAGGGATGAGCCTTCGCCCCGAGGACGAGGTGGTCTCCATGGACGTTGGAGGGCCCGACAGCAGGCTCCTGGTCATCAGCAAGCTCGGCTACGGGAAGGTCACGCCCCTGAGCAAGTACAACCGACAGAACCGCGCCGGCGTTGGTCTCAAGACCTTCAGCATAACCAGGAGGACCGGGCCGGTGGCCGCCGCCGAGATCGTCGACGACAGCAAAGAGGTGTACGTGGTGTCGGAGCAGGCCCAGGTGCTGCGCACCAATCTCTCCGAGATCCGAAGCATCGGCAGGATAACCCAGGGGGTCTCCATCTTCAAACCCCAGCCGGGAGACGCGGTGTCCTCCATCGCCTGCGTCAAGGACTTGGAGAAGGTGGAAGACGCGGCCCCGGCGCCAAAGCCCCGCACCAACGGCAAGGTCAACGGTAAGAGGGACGGACAGATGAAGCTGAACGACCTCAAGTAGGCCTTCCTGTCTGGCAGGGTACATTCGGAGCTGATGTGGGGATGCGAGGGGGAGAGGTAGGTTCGCGCTCTCCGGCTGAGCAGGCTGCGGCAGTCACGTCGTTACTGCGCCGGAGCTCATCGACTCTCCTCCGCAGCTACTTCGGCTACGCGGCCTTGGCCGTCCTGACACTGGCACTAGCCTCGTGCGGCACGGCGCCGACCGTCATGCCTTCGTCAACGCCTATTCCCTCGCCAGCGGCGGCAGCCACGCCTGTCGTCACCGCCACTGCTCCGCAACCCACTCCCAGCACCGGCGCCGCGCCGACCATCACGCCTCCGTCAACGCCCTCCGCCTCGCCAGCGGCAGCAGCCAGCCCTGTCGTCACCACCCCTGCTCCGGAGCCTCCGACGCGCGTTACCACCCCCGACGTGCAGGTGGGGCCGCTGGCCGATCAGGCCATGGCGTTCCTGGATCTCTTCACGCGAGAGTACAGCCCCAGGGCCAGCGCCACCGAGGAGGAGCGCCGCGCGGCTGAGTTCCTGGCAGCCGAGCTCGAAGCCCTGGGCTACACCGTCCAGGTACAGCCACTCACCGTAGACGCCAGAGAAGCGACGGTCAGGACCGGCCCCGAGGACAGGGACGTCCGTTCATTGCCCATGACCCTCTCCGGGGAGGGCGAGGCCTCCGGCTCGCTGGTGTACGTGGGCAAGGCCCGTGACGGCGACCTGCCGCCGGAGCCGCTCACGGGGAAGGTGGCGTTGATACAGCGAGGCGAGATCACCTTCAACGAGAAGGTGGCCCAGGTCGCCGACGCCGGCGCCGTTGGGGCCATCGTCTACAACAACGCAGAGGGCCTCTTCGCAGGGACGATGGCGGAACAGGCGTCTATACCGGCGGTCTCCATATCACGCCAAGAGGGCGAGGCCATCCTGGGAGCGTTGGACGCAGGAGAGGTGGAGGCGTCGGTCTCCGTTCTCTTCGAGACGCGGGATACCCAGAACGTCATCGCGGAGAGGCTGGGAACAGCCGCCGAACCCAAGACCATTGTGCTGGGGGGCCACTACGACACGGTGCCCAACGTATCGGGCGCCAACGACAACGGGTCCGGCATTGCGACGCTGATGACCGTCGCCGCCGAGCTGGCGGAGACGGACCACCCGATGACCCTCCGCTTCATCGCCTTCGGATCGGAGGAGACGGGGCTCAACGGAAGCCGGTTCTACGTCGACCAGCTGGGCGTCGAGGAGCGGCTGGAGATCGAGATGATGCTGAACTTCGACGCCCTGGGTACAGGGCCTATGGTCGGCATAGAGGGCACTGTCGAGCTGGTTACCAGAGCCCTCGACATCGCCCAGGCGGCGGGGATAGCCGCCGAGATGGAGCCGCCCATGGCAGGCGCCAGCAGCGATCACGCAAGCTTTCAGCGCGCGGGCATTCCAGTCGCTTTCTTCCTGGCCAACGACTTCTCCAGGATACACACGCCTCAGGACAGGATAGAGTTCGTAGAGGCCAAGCTCATGGGCGGCTCGGCCGCCTTGGCCGTTCTGCTGGTCCGATCGTTGGCGACTCCGTGACGGACCGCTACTCGGTCAGACGCTCCCGGAAGTAGGACACGGCGCGGTCCAGGTAGTCGTCGGGATAACTGTCGAACAGACCGACGTGGCCGACGCCCGGCTCCAGCCATATCTCGCTGCCGGGGTGAGACGCCTCGTAGACGCGAACCCCGTGATCGGCCGGGATGCGGGTGTCGTCCTCGCCGTGCATCAGAAGAATCGGAAACTCGACCTCCCCGACCGCCCGTTCCGGGACCAGCTTCTCCATGTCGACGCCGTAGAGGGCGTTGGCCGTCAGCTCCACTGCGGGCACGAATACCGGCGCCACCCACTGGGGAACCAGAGTCTTGCGACCGATCTCGAAGGCCGCCAGCTCCGACACGCTGGCGTAGGTGCTATCGAGCACCAGCCCCCTGATACCCGGCTCCTCCGCGGCGGCCAGCACCGCGGTCCCCGCTCCCATGGACCGGCCCAGCACGCCGATGGTGTCCGGCACGCCGCGGGACAGCAGGTAGTCGTAGGCCCCCAGGACGTCTTGCGCCTCGTCGATCCCTCCGGTTATCCTATCGCCCCCGGAGCTTCCGTGGGCCCTCAGGTCGAAGAGCAGGACGTTGAAGCCTTGGTCCACGAAGCGGCCCCGCCATCACCGTCGCCTGGCCGCTGGAGCGCGTGGAGCCGATACCGTGCACGAAAATCACGGTGGGGCCGCAGTGGGGAGATGGGAGGTACCATCCCTCCAGGGTGACGTCTCCCTTGCGCGAGGGGAACCTCACGTCCTCGTACTCGAGGCCGTAGTCCGACGGGTGGTCCCGCTGCTGCTCCCGCTCGGGGCTGGTCACGCCAGAGGCGGCGAGGTAGGAGATGCCCACATAGCCGACGGCCAAGGACGCCGCCAGTCCCAGCACCGCAAACTTGGCCACTCTCGCCAGCCGCGTCCTGTACACGCGAACGCTCCCTTCGAGCCCAGCCCGGCGGTGAGGCGTCACCGCCGGGCTGGGTTAGTCTGCCGAGGTAGAAGAGTGCACTGTTGGCCGTCCCCATTCTCTCCCTGGATTATCCATCATCGGGTCGATCAGCTGCAAGGCGGCAGTGCCCTCTCTCTATCTTAGAGGGTGTTTGCAAAGTCTTGAACTTGTACTAAACTTGATGAATGAGCCGCAAATCGTACCCCAGCGACCTGACGGACGAACAGTGGGAGATCCTCGGCCCCCTACTCCCACCAGCCAAGCCCGGAGGCCGGCCCCGTACAGTGGACCTGCGGGAGGTAGTGAACGGCATCCTGTATTTGCTTCGGAGCGGATGCCCCTGGCGGATGGTCCCGCACGATCTGCCTCCCTGGCAGACCCTGTACAAATACTTCCGCAGTTGGACCATAGATGGAACGTGGGAACGAGTCAATGAGACGCTACGCCCCTGCGTCCGAGAGGCCGAAGGTAGAAATCCTACTCCCAGCGCAGCGATCATAGATAGCCAGAGCGTGAAGACGACTGAAAAAGGGGGCCTCGTGGCTATGATGCTGGTAAGAAGATCAACGGTCGAAAGCGACACGTCATCGTAGATACCATGGGCTTGCTGTTGGCGGTGGTGGTGCATCCTGCCAATATCCAAGACCGAGATGGGGCGAGGCTGGTCATCGATAAATTGATAGGACGATTCCCACGCCTGCGACTCATCTGGGCTGACGCTGGCTACAGCGGCCAGTTGGTGGACTGGGTGATGTCCATGTCGGGCTGGGTCTTGGAGATCGTCAAGCGTCCCAGGGCCAGCCATCAGTTTGAGGTGCTGCCACGCAGGTGGGTGGTTGAGCGAACACTGGCGTGGCTGGGACGTTGTCGCCGGTTGAGCAAGGACTATGAAGCCCTGACCGGTACAACGGAAGCGTGGCTGCACATAGCTGCGATTCATCTCATGCTCCGACGCTTAGCTCCGTCATGATGTACTTCGAAAACACCCTCTTAGAGGGGACTGATGCCCTATGGGGCTGCTCGTTGATCCTACTCCCAACCCTCTCTCCCTAACCCTCCCCCAGACTTGGGAGAGGGGATTAACGCGGACGTCTGCAGGTTGTGGAAGCATAGGCGGTTCACTATAATGGGCAGTTGAGGCTCGAAGCAACTCTACTATGACAACCAACAAGCGCGACTACTACGACGTTCTGGGCGTAACCCGGGATGCCCCGGCGGAGGAGGTCAAGAAGGCCTTCCGCAAGCTGGCCTTCGAGCACCATCCCGACCGGAACCAGAGGGCCGGATCGGAGGAGAAGTTCAAGGAGATCAACGAGGCGTACCAGGTCCTCTCCGACCCCCAGAAGAGGAGCGCCTATGATCGCTTTGGCCACAGCGGGGTGGGCGGCAACGGCGCCAGGGGATTCGAGGGCTTCGAGAACTTCGGCGGCTTCGGGGATATCTTCGACGCCTTCTTCGGAGGCGGCTTCGGCGCCCAGACTCGCGGCTCGACGAGGCAGCGGGGTGCGGACCTGGAGTACGCCGGCACGATAGAGTTCGAGGAGGCGGTCTTCGGGACCGAGAAGGAGTTCCAGGTACAGCGAATGGAGCACTGCAGCCGCTGCCAGGGCGCCAGAAGCGAGCCCGGGACCTCTCCCATAGAGTGCCCGCAGTGCAGGGGCGCAGGCCAGGTACGCCGGGCGCAGAGGAGCATCTTCGGACAGTTCGTCCAGATGGCGACCTGTGGAAGCTGCCGCGGGGAGGGAAGGATCCTCACGCAGCTCTGCTCAGCGTGCAAGGGGCAGGGGCGCGAGAGGCGTGAGCGCAAGCTCGTGGTCTCGGTCCCAGCCGGCATCGAGGACGGGACCCAGATCAGGCTGACAGGCGAGGGGGAGCCGGGACTCAACGGCGGCCCCGCGGGCGACCTCTACGTATCCGTCCGCGTCGGAGAGCACAGCATCTTCCAGCGAGACGGCTACGACATCGTCTACGACATGCCCATCAACATCGCCCAAGCCGCCTTGGGCGCCACGGTACGGGTGCCGACCCTGGACGGCGAGAGCGACCTGACCATCCCTCCCGGAGTCCAATCCGGAGAGGTCTTCCTCCTCAAGGCGAAGGGCGTACCCCACCTTCGAAGCAGCCGCAGAGGCGACCAGAGAGTCTACGTGGCCGTCGAGACGCCCAGGAAGATGAGCGAAGAGCAGCGGCGGCTTCTCCAGGCCTTGGAGGAGACCTTCGGAGACGCGGAGGGCCGGCCGGATAAAGACGGCAAGGGTTTGTTCGGCAAGATCAAAGACACCTTCGGCAGCGACGCCTAGCCCGGACGCCTTCAGAGGGCTTTGGAACAGGCGAAGGCTTCCCGGGAGACGCGCACGTGAAGTGGCTCGAGCTCAGCGTCAAGGCGCCTCCGGAGTTCGTCGAGCCCCTTTCCCAGATATTCTACCGCTATGGGCACGGCGGCGTGGCCCTGGAGGAAGAGGGAGGCTTCAACCCCGACGAGGGCGAATCGGCTCCCGTCCCTGAGCAGGTCACCCTGAGGACCTATCTCCCGCTGAACGCCACCACGCAGGAGCGCCGCAACCGTATAGACCTCGCCGTCCGGCTGGTGGCCCACGTGTGCCCGATACAGCCTCTCCAGGAGAGGCTGCTGGAAGAGGAGGAGTGGCAGAACAGCTGGAAGGAGCACTTCCACGTGCTCCGGGCCAGCGACAGGATCGTCATCAAACCCACGTGGAGGAGCTACGAGCCCGCCGACGGCGACGTCGTCGTCAGCTTGGACCCGGGACTGGCCTTCGGGACCGGCCACCACCCCACCACCAGGATGTGCATCGAGCGCCTGGACCAGGTATGCCGAGGGGGCATGGACATCCTGGACGTCGGGTGCGGCTCGGGCATCCTGTCCATAGCCGCGGCCAAGCTGGGCGCCAGGAGCGTCTTCGCCCTGGAGATCGACTCCGTGTCCGTGGGGGTTGCCAAGCAGAACGTTCGCGACAACGGGGAGATGCTGAACATCAGGGTCGCCCAGGGAACGCTGCCCCATCCGGAGGTGAGGGCGCGGAGCTACGATATCGCCATCGCCAACATCTCGGCCAAGGTGGTGTCGGAGCTGGCCGGGGAGCTGGTGACGGCGGTGCGCCCCGGCGGCGAGGTGATAGCGTCGGGCATCGTGCTGGAACACAAGGACTGGGTGGCGCGAGAGCTTGCCGAGGCCGGCGCCGCCGTGGGGGAGCCCATCGTCGACGGCCAGTGGGTCACCCTGGTGGCTTCGGTGGGCCAGCCGCGGTAGGGGACCCACTCTCACGCTCCCTCTGTGTACAGACCGGAGAGATGGGCTTTTACTCTCCTGTAAAGTTGACAACTTGCGGTAGGGGACGTACCGTCCAGGGACGATGCAGAGTCGCCACGATATGCCGGACGAGACGGGGCACTTCGGCCGCTACGGCGGCCGCTTCGTCCCCGAGACCCTGATGAGCGCCATAACGGAGCTGGAGGACGCCTACCGCGACGCCCTGGCGGACAGCTCCTTCGGGGCCGAGCTGGCGGGCCTCTCCGCCGACTACGTGGGACGGCCAACACCCCTCTACCACGCGGAGAACCTGACGCGAGAGCTGGGCGGGGCCCAGATATACCTAAAACGGGAGGACCTTGCCCACACCGGCGCCCACAAGATCAACAACGCCCTGGGACAGTCGATACTTGCCCGGCGCATGGGCAAGAACCGCATAATCGCCGAGACCGGGGCGGGACAGCACGGCGTCGCCACGGCCACCGTGTGCGCCATGCTGGGCCAGGAGTGCGTCGTCTACATGGGGGCCGAGGACATCCGCCGACAGGCCCTCAACGTGTTCCGGATGAAGCTCCTGGGCGCCGAGGTGCGCAGCGTAGAGTCCGGAAGCCGCACGCTGAAGGACGCCATCAACGAGGCCATCAGGGACTGGGTTACCAACGTCGAGACGACCCACTACCTGATCGGCAGCGTCGTAGGCCCCCACCCCTACCCGATGATCGTCAGAGACTTCCAGTCGATCATCGGGAGGGAGGCCAAGGAGCAGCTGCTGAGGGCCACGGGGCGGCTGCCCGACTACGCCGTCGCCTGCGTGGGCGGAGGCAGCAACGCTATCGGCCTCTTCCATGAGTTCGTCGCGGACGAGGCCGTCGAGCTGATCGGCGTAGAGGCCGGAGGGCTGGGCATCGAGACGGGGAGGCACGCATCGACCCTGGTGGCCGGAGAGCCGGGCGTCCTGCACGGGAGCCTCTCCTACCTGCTGCAGGACGAGGACGGCCAGGTCAGGGAGGCTCACAGCATCTCGGCGGGCCTGGACTATCCGGGCGTCGGCCCCGAGCACAGCCAGCTGCGGGACTCCGGCCGGGCAACCTACGTGAGCGTCACGGACGCAGAGGCGATGGAGGGGTTCCAGCTCCTGTGCGGCACGGAGGGGATCATCCCCGCCCTGGAGCCTGCCCATGCCATATTCCACCTGTCCAGGCTCGCCCCCAGCCTCTCCCAGGAGCAGATCGTCCTGGTGGGACTCAGCGGACGGGGCGACAAGGACATGGAGACGGTCGCCGACGTGCTGGGGATAGGCGTCTAGGCACAGGCGCAATTCAGTCGTAACTGTTCAGGGCTAATGTGGCGTGTCCTCCAACCCTACCCTACCCTCTGTACCCCCTCTCAATCTCCCACTGCGAGATTGAGAGGGGGGTTTTTCCCACTGCGAGGGGGAGAAGCGTGGGTCTGCGGCCCCGCGAGGGGAGCAGGTTTGCTCCGCAAGTCTGAACGGTTACGATTGACCTGCGCGATTCCGCGGACTTATAATTCGGGCGAACGCGCCTCCATCGCGCACACCGGCTCAACCGACGTAAGACGGCGAGTAGACTCCAAGGCGGAGTGATGACGGTGCCTGACGATCAGCCACGGGAAGCCTGCGGGGTAGTTGGTGTCTACCTGCCCGGCGAGGACGTAGCCAGGGCGGTCTTCTTCGGCCAGTTCGCCCTCCAGCACCGCGGCCAAGAGAGCGCCGGGATATGTACGGGGGACGGCGAGCGCATCAGGTCCCACGTTTCGATGGGTCTCGTGAGCCAGGCGTTTCAGGAGGAGACTCTGGCGGGGTTGATTGGCCACGTGGGCATTGGCCACAACCGCTACTCGACCACCGGCTCCAGCACCCACTCCAACGCCCAGCCCATCCTGGTCAGGGGCCCGGAGGTGGAGCTGGCCCTGGCCCACAACGGCAATGTGATCAACGCGGCGAAGCTGAGGGAGGAGCTGGCCGAGTGGGGTTGCAGCTTCACCTCCACCAGCGACTCCGAGATCATCGCCCAGCTGATGGCCCACGCTCCGGCCGCCTCGTGGGAGGAGCGCATCGCCTACTCGATGCGTCGCCTGGAGGGGGCCTACTCTCTCACCATTATGACCAAGGACGCGCTGATCGGCGTCCGAGACCCCCTGGGGGTTCGTCCGCTCTGCCTTGGCAAGCTCAACCGCGGCTGGGTTATCGCCTCGGAGTCGTGCGCCCTGGACCACATCGGCGCGGAGTACGTGCGGGACGTTCGTCCCGGCGAAGCGGTCATGATCGACGATGGGGGACTGCGGACCATCCACCAACGCGACGGGGAGACCGCGCGTGCCTCGTGCATCTTCGAGCATATCTACTTTGCGCGTCCCGACAGCCTCCTGGACGGGAACAGGGTCTACTCCAGCCGCATGGCGATGGGCGAGGAGCTGGCGCGGGAGCATCCGGTCGACGCAGACATCGTGATCGGCGTACCCGACTCGGCGACAGCGGCCGCCGTCGGCTACTCCCAGGAGTCCCAGATCCCCTTCAGCGAGGGGTTGGTGAAGAACCGGTACGTCGGGCGCACCTTCATCCTTCCGGACCAGCGCCTGCGCGACCTGGGCGTACAGAGGAAGCTCAACCCCCTTCCCGAGCTGATCGAGGGCAGGCGCATCGTGGTCGTGGACGACAGCATCGTCAGGGGGACGACGACTCCTCACGTGGTGAGCATGCTCAGGAAGGGCGGCGCCAGCGAGATCCACCTGCGCATCTGCGCTCCCCCCATCATGTGGCCGTGCCACTTCGGCGTGGACTTGGCGACCCGACGGGAGCTGCTGGCGGCAAACATGAGCGTCGGGGAGATAAAGGAGTTCGTCGGGGCAGACTCCCTGGGCTTCCTCAGCCATGAGGGCCTCCTGCGGGCCGTGGGGCTGCCCAGAGACAACTTCTGCATGGGTTGCTTCACAGGCAGCTACCCGATCCCGGTACAGCTGGAGATGGACAAGCTGGTGCTGGAGGTCTAGCGTCTGCAAGGCTATACGTCCTGACATGACATCGCAGACCTACAAGGCCGCGGGCGTCGACCGCGACTCCGCGGAAGAGGTGAAGCGCCGCATCACGTCCGCGGCCTCGAGGACCCACGGGCCCCAGGTGCTTGGCGGCATCGGGGGCTTTGGCGCGCTGTATGAGCTCTCGGGATACAGGGAACCCGTCCTCGTGGCCAGCACCGACGGCGTCGGCACCAAGCTCAAGATCGCGTCCGCCATGAAAAGCTACGTCGGCCTGGGCGAGGACCTGGTCAACGCCTGCGTGAACGACGTGATCGTCTGCGGCGCCAAGCCGCTCTTCTTTCTGGACTACCTGGCCATGGGCAGACTGTCCCACGACGTCGCCGCGCAGGTGGTGGAGGGCATGACACGGGCGTGCCAGGAGGTCGGGTGCGCGCTGATCGGCGGCGAGACCGCCGAGCTCCCCGGCCTGTACTCCGGCGGCGACTTCGACATGGCGGGCTTCGCGGTCGGCGCGGTGGAGAAGAGCGAGATACTGAACGGCTCGTCCGTGGTCGAGGGCGACATACTGGTGGGCGTCCCGTCCAACGGCCTGCACACCAACGGCTACTCGCTGGTGCGGCACGTACTGGGCCTGGACGACGACCCGTCGCCTCTGTATGAGCACTACTCAGAGCTGGGCCAGACCCTGGGCGAAGCGCTCCTCACCCCCCACGCTTCCTACTACCGGGCGCTGTCGCCGGTCTTCCCGCTGGTAAAGGGCATGGCCCACATCACCGGCGGAGGCCTGATGGACAACGTGCCGAGGATGCTCCCCGACGGCCTGGCTGCCAGCTTCACCGCCGGCTCCTGGCAGCCGCCGCCCATCTTCTCCGTCCTCCAGGAGCAGAGCGACGTGACGCCGGACGAGATGTACCGCGTCTTCAACATGGGCCTGGGCATGGTGCTGGTCTGCGACGCGGCGCAGGCGAACAGGGTTGCTACAGTCGTGCAGGGCAGTAACATCGTGGGCCGCGTAACAATTGACAGGGGAAAGGGAAGAGTGGTATTGGCTTGATTGACAGGAGCGCCCAAGTCTTCCGACTCGAGCAGATATGAGACTAGCGATAGCAGTACGAACAGAGGCCAGTTTGGTGGTGTAGAATATAGACCTGTACAGGGGAGGAGGAACCACGATATGGTCAACACCGCTATCACAGGGATGCCCGTCCATCAGGTTCCTCCGGGGACGATGTTGGCGGAGGCCGAGCGCAAGATGCGTGAGTACGAAGTCCGCTATGAGATGTCCAGCGAGAATATGGCCGAGCTTCTCGAGCGGCACGCCATACGTCCAACTGCCGAGGTACTCCGTTGGTACTCCGCCTATCAAGGCGCCAAATTGCTCCGCGAGCGGACCCCCACGACTGGAACTCTTGGGACCACTACCAGCAGATCCACGAGCGCCGGCTAAGCGAGCATCCTTTCGTAGCCAGCGACTCTCTCACGTTCACCCACGAGGGAGAGGGCACGATTTTGCAAAGCGGCTTCGTCCACTGCTCCAACAACGTTATGCTGGAAGTCGAAAAGTGGTTTCAAACCCGCTATTTCGGAAGTACGATGCGGGTACGCTGTCACACGTACACGTACATTGGCTGGCGTCCCGGTGAACACCTGTTGTTGAAGTACCACAACCTTCACCGGGACCCGGACGAGTACCATCACAGGGTATACGACCCGGACGGTGGCGAGGAGATACTCCACGAAGTGCTCCAGCGCTATCAGTTCCCTACCTTTCCCGAAGTGTTGGATGAGCTAAAGGTTCTGAGCCAAGGCTTATGAGTCTCCAAGCGCCCATTCCGCAACAGGTCGTTCCGACCGTGAAGACGAGACACTCCCCCGACACGGATACCCCATCAGAGTTCGTAGTGTGAAGGCGCTTCTCAGCGTTAGCGACAAGGCGGGACTGGTCGAGCTGGGCAGAGCCCTAGTGGAGGCGGGCTTCGAGCTGGTGAGCACCGGCGGCACCGGGGGGGCATTGGCAGACGCCGGCCTCGCGGTTACGCAGGTGTCGGACCTCACCGGATCGCCGGAGATGATGGACGGCAGGGTGAAGACGCTGCATCCGGTCATCCACGGCGGAATCCTCGCCAGACGCGACCTGGAGTCGGATCTCGCCGAGCTGGCCGATCACGGCATTGACACCATCGACCTGGTCGCGTGCAACCTGTACCCCTTCGTGGAGACCGTGGCTCAGGACGAGGTCTCCCTGGCCGACGCCCTGGAGAAGATCGACGTGGGCGGTCCGACCATGGTCCGGGCGGCCGCCAAGAACTACCCCGGGGTCATCGTGGTCGTCGACCCATCGGACTACGGCTGGATCGGCGAAAGGCTGGCGGGCGCGGCTACCGGCGGTCCGCTGGCGGCGGTCACCCTGGAGGAGAGGCGCGCCCTAGCGCGCAAGGCCTTCCAGCACGTGGCGCTCTACGACACGGCGGTGTCCCAGTACCTCGCGGACGGCGACGTGCTGTCCGGCGCCGAGGTGACCCTGGGCTTCGCCAGGAACGCCGGCCTGCGGTACGGCGAGAATCCTCACCAGCAGGCGTCGGTCTACTCCAACCCTATGGCCAGCGGCGGGATAGTCCGGGCCCAGCAGCTGCACGGCATCGAGCTGTCCTTCACCAACTTCCTCGATGCGGACGCGGCCTGGAGGACGGTCACGGACTTCGCCGGTCCGGCAGTCACCGTGGTGAAGCACACGAACCCCTGCGGACTCGCCGTGCACGACCATCAGCCGACCGCTTACCGGAGGGCCTTCGAGGGCGACTCCGTCTCCGCCTACGGCGGTATCGTCGGCTTCAACCGCCCGGTGACCGCGGCCACGGCCGAGGCGATGAGGGGGGTGCTGTACCATATCGCGGTGGCTCCCGACTATGAGCCCGGCGCACTGGAGATACTGCGCAGGCGCAGGCAGCTTAGGATACTCAAGGTGGCGCCCGCGGCCGGTCCGGGCGAGGACGTGGACCTGCGGCTGGTTACCGGAGGGGCCTTGATCCAGACCATCGACTCCATAGACGAGGACCCGGCGTCGTGGAGGGTCGTGACGGCGCGCAGCCCCAGCGAGGCGGAGCTGAGGGACCTGGCCTTCGCCTGGAGGGCGGCAAAGCACGTCAAGTCCAACACTATCGTGCTCGCCAAGGACAACACGCTGGTCGGCATGGGCGCCGGGCAGCCCAACCGGGTGACCAGCGTCCACCTAGCCCTGCGCATCGCCGGGGAGAAGTCCAAGGGAAGCTCGCTGGCCTCCGACGCCTACTTCCCCTTCGCCGACAACATCGAGATGGCCGCGTCCGGCGGCGTCAGCTCCATCGCACAGCCTGGAGGGTCGATCCGCGACGAAGAGGTCATTGCCGCCGCCAACGAGGCCGACCTAGCCATGGTCTTCACCGGCACCAGGCACTTCAAACACTAGCTCGCCCGTCGCCGGACGCTTCGCGGACCCGACCCATCGAGACCATGGCTGCCTCCCTAGACGTCGTCATACCCGTCCTGAACGAAGAGGACGGCCTCCGCTCGAGCGTCACCAAGCTGCATGGCTTCCTCTCCAGCCGCCTGGGAGGGTACCGGTGGAGGGTCGTCATCGCCGACAACGGCTCCACCGACTCGACTCCCCAGGTGGCAGCGCGGCTCTCCACCGACTTGGGACGCGTGGCCTACACGCGGCTGGAGGAGAGGGGCCGCGGACGCGCCCTGAAGCGAGCCTGGCTGGAGAGCGACGCAGATATGCTGAGCTACATGGACCTGGACCTGTCCAGCGACCTAGACGATTTCCCCTCCCTGGTCGACGCGGTCCACACGCAGGGCTACGACATCGCCATCGGGTCCCGCCTCATCGCCGGAGCCCAAGTCGCCGGGCGATCCCTGAAGCGGGAGGTCATCTCCAGGTGCTACAGTCTCACGTTCAGGAGCCTCTTCCTAACGGGTTTCCAAGACGCCCAGTGCGGCTTCAAGCTCCTGAGCCGCCGCGCCGTCCAGGAGGTCGTACCCCTGGTCCGCGACACGGGGTGGTTCTTCGACACGGAGCTCCTGATCGTCGCCGAGAAGAACGGCTACTCCATCAAGGAGCTTCCCGTGAAGTGGACCGACGACCCTGACAGCCGCGTGAAGATCGTCAGCACGGCCTACGAGGACATGAAAGGGCTGTTGAGGCTTCGCTTCGGAGGGCTCAGGACGGCGTCCAAAGCGCTCGCCGCCGGCCGCCGGGGCTCTTGACCCAACAGCCTACCTCCGTACTACAGCCTTGCGGAACCTCCGTACCCGCGATAACATGGATTCGCGGACGATTCGGGAGCTCTGCGACAGACGGGAGAGTCGTTGCAATGGCCAACGCACTGCTGGTTACGGACATGCTGGTCGGCTTCCTGGAGGACGGCCACAACCTGTACTGCGGCGACGAGGCCCGGAAGATCATTCCCAGGGTCCGGCGCCTGATAGAGGATGAGCGGGCAAAGGGGACGCAGGTCCTCTTTCTCTGCGACACCCACGCGCCCGACGACCTGGAGTTCCAGATGTTCCCCGAGCACTGCATAGAGGGCACCGAGGAGTGCAAGGTCATCCCCGAGCTGGCGTGGCACGAGGGCGAGCTCATTCCCAAGCGGAGATACAGCGGCTTCTTCGACACCGACCTAGAGCGGCGCCTGGCGGACCTGCAGCCTGAGAAGGTGATCATCTGCGGGGTCTGCACCGACATCTGCGTCATGCACACCGCGGCCTCCGCGCGCAACCGCGACTATGCGGTGGAGGTGCCCGTAGACTGCGTTGCGACCTTCGATCCCAGCGCCCACGCCAACGCCCTGGACCACATGGAGAAGATCCTGGGCGTGAGACTGGTCCAGCCGTCCTCCCTTGAGGCAAGCTAGCAATTGGGCCCGATTCTCCGACGGTCGACCTTCCTGCTGAGCTCTCGACTCCTGTAAGCTAGTCTGTACGATGTTGAGCTCTGATTTCGAGATACGCCCGCCGATCCTGGTGGGAGACACTGCGGACATCTACTCCCAGCGTACTCTAGCCATCCTCAGAAACGAAGGCCTCAACCCGGTGGTCGCCATCGAGTTCTTCGCGCAGAGGGACGGGGTATTCTGCGGCATCAGGGAGGTGCTGGCCCTGCTGTCCAAGGTGCTGCCCGAGACGGGCACGGAGGTCTGGTCGCTGGAGGAGGGCGAGGCGATAGCCACAAAGGAGGTTGCCCTCCGCATCAAGGCTCCTTACGGCTCGTTCGGCCTGTACGAGACCGCCATCTCCGGCATACTCTCCTCGTGCTGTGGGTGGGCGTCAGCCGCCAACGAATGCGTGAGAGCCGCCGAGGGCATCCCGGTCATCGGGCTGGCCTCGCGGCACGTTCATCCCAACGTCGCCGCGAATATAGACTACGCGTCGGTAGTCGGCGGCTGCGTCTCTTGCTCCACGATTCTAGGGGCGCGGCTCTCGCGTGTTACGCCGTCCGGGAACATGCCCCACGCCCTGGCCCTGCTGCTGGGGGATACCGTCAAGGCAGTCGAGTGCTTCGATCGGCACATGCCTCAAGAGGTGCCACGGGTGGCGGTAGTCGACACCTACAGGGACGAGGCGGAGGAGTCACTTGCGGTCGCAAACGTCTTCCGCGAGAGGCTGAGAGGCGTGCTGCTGGACACCCCCCCGGAGAGGGGAGGAGTAACTCCCGAGCTGGTGAGAGAGGTACGAGATCGGCTGGACCTCGAGGGATTCCGACACGTAGAGATATTCGTAAGCGGCGGCTTCACGGCAGAGCGGATTCGTCAGTTCGTCGCGTTGGGTACGCCGGTGAACGGCTTCGGCATCGGAAGCTGCATCTCCGATGCTCCCCCCAACGACTTCACCGCGGACATCCACGAGATCAACGGCAAGCCAATCGCGAAGAGAGGCCGCATCCCAGGCGTTACGCCAAACCCGCGCCTGGACCGCGTAATGTAGAGCCTCTCGAGCGCGCCTAGCCGCCGGAGCCGTCACAGTCCGATGGTCCCGTAGCCGCTGTTCAGCCCCACTGGGGCCGCTCCATGGAGAACACGCTGTCGACCTCGACAAAATCGAGGTATCCCAGCCTACCTATGGGGCGCAGCTTGAAGAAGTCTATCCGGCCATCCACCAGCACCCGTTCGTCGACGTGGACACCGACCACCTCCCCAAAGACGATGGTGTTCGGGTTGTCTGCGTCGTTGGACAGCATCTCGATGGACCGTGTGTATCGGCACTCCAGATGCACGGGGCTCTCGGCCACGCGCGGGCATCTCACCAGTCTGCCGTCGGCCTTCGTCAAGCCGGCGTACTCGAACTCGTCGACCTCCCTGGGGGCTGGGACGGCAGACGCGTTCATCTGCTCCCTCAGCTCCCACGTGGCGACGTTAACGACGAACTCTCCCGTCGTCTGAGCGTCGGCAACCGCGTCCTTGGGTCCGCCAAGCCGGTGGCTTCCCGTGGCGGTGAACATGACCTGCGGGGGGTTGTAGGCTACCGCGTTGAAGAACGAGTAGGGCGCGAGGTTCGGAACGCCCTCCGCGCTGAGAGTCGATATCCAGCCGATTGGCCTCGGTACCACGATGGCGTTCAACATGCTGTAGGGCCCAGCGCCCTCCTTCCCGGTCTCATAGAACATCAGCACCTCCCATGGGGCTCTGAACAGTTCGCAAGAGTCAGTTCTCGCCGAGGCCTTCCATCATGGAGGCTGAGACGGAGTCGAGGCGGTCCCTTGCCTCTTGGGGGAGCTCCCAGCCGACGGCGCCGACGTTGTCCTCGACGTGCTCGACGGTGTCGCCGCCGGTGATGGCCACGGTGACCTCCGGGTGGGACAGGACCCACGCCAACGCGACCTGGGCGGGGCTCTTGCCCAGCTCCGACCCTATGTCCCGCACAGCCTCGATCACGGACCAAACCTGAGCGGAGGTGGACTCCGTGAAGAGGTCACTCCGCACGCTCCCCCAGAGGGTGTCGGGCGAAGGGGTCTCATCACGGGCGTACAGCCCGCTCAGGAGGCCTATGCCCAGGGGGCTGTAGGCCATGACGCCCAGCCCTTGGTCTCTGACGAGGCCGAACATCTCCTGCTCCAGGCGGCGGTCGACCAGGCTGTAGGGGTTCTGGACGCATATGAAGGGAGTGGCGTTGAGCTTGTCGGCGGTCCACAGCCCCTTGCACACCTGCCAGGCCGCGAAGTTGCTGCATCCCACGTACCGGACCTTGCCCTGGCGGACCAGGTCGTCTAGGGCGCGGACCGTCTCCTCCAGCGGCGTCGTCTCGTCGAAGCTGTGGAGGATGTAGACGTCGATCCGGTCCGTGTCGAGCCGCCGGAGGGAGCGCTCCACCTCACGCATGACGTGGTAGCGGGAGGTGCCGTGGTCGTTGGGGCCGGGGCCGACCTTGCTGAAGACCTTGGAGGTGATGACCACGTCGTCGCGCCGTCCTTTGAGAGCCTTGCCCAGGATCACCTCGGAGGTCCCGGCGTTCTCGCGGTTGTCGAGAAGGCCGTACATGTTGGCGCAGTCGATCAGGTTGATGCCGAGGTCGAGGGCTCTGTCGATCATCCTGGCGGCCTCGTTCTCGTCTCGCTGGCCTCTAAGGCCGAGGCCAATGGCCAGGGGGCTCACCTTGACGCCCGCGCTACCGAAGTTTACGTACTTCATCGGCTGCCTCCTACGTCCTACATCTGTACCCTACCCCACCCTCGATCCGAATCGAGCTGGGGCAGGCTTTCAATTGCCCCCCGACCCTCACCCTCCCCTCTCCCAACCTTGGGAGAGGGGATTTAACGTCATGCGCGGACTACTCGTTTCCCCTAGAGTCTGAACAGTTACCCTGTCGGCCCCTTGGGGAGATGGGGCAGCTGGCCTATACGGACGGCAGGGGGAGGCTGTCTCCCGTGTGGAACTGCCAACGCCTGATGCGGGCAGCCATCTCCCTGACACGGTCCCGGTGCGAGGGGTCGTCGAAGAGGTTCACCTCCTCCCAGGGGTCCGAGCCCAGGTCAAAGAGCTCGCACTGGTCGCCGGGGCTGAGGTTCAGCTTCCACCGGTCGCCGGTGACGACGCTGCGCCAGGGTACGCCCGCCATGAGCTCGATATCCGGCATGCCCAGAGGCACCGTCGGCGGCTCGCCGTGCCACTGCATGAAGACGTCGTTGTCGGCCAGCGTCGTCTCCCCCGACAGCACTCCGACCCTGCTCTCCCCCTGCAGGTGGTCGGGCACCGGCTGGCCCAGCAGATCCAGCATCGTCGGCACCAGGTCGACGTGGCCGATGCTGCCGGGTACGCGGGTCTCCCGGTCCGCCAGCCACGGGACCCTCATCAGGAGGGGCACCTTGGCTACCTCGTCGTAGAAGGAGCGCTTGCCTAGCATCCCCCTGTCACCCAGGCTGTCGCCGTGGTCGCTGGTGAAGACTACCACCGTGTCGTCGCGCTGTCCGGTCTCGTCCAGGGCGTCCAGCACCTTCCCGACGCCGCGGTCCATCAGGGTGACGTTGCCGTAGTACCGGCCGCGCAAGGCGCGCCAGTCGTCCGGGGAGTTGAGTCCCCGGCCGTCCGCCCCGCCCCGCATGTACTCCCGGGCGCGGAGGCGGCTGAACAGGGAGCAGTTGTCGGCAGGCTCTTTCAGGAACAGCGGGCCGTCCGGAATGGCTTCTCCGGGGTAGAGGTGGTCGAGGGGGCCGTTGTAGGGTGGGTGCGGCTCGAAGATCATGACGAATAGGACGAAGGGCCTGTCGCCGTCGGCCTGCTCCCGGATGAACCGGGCCGCGCTGTCTCCCAGGAAGGCGCAGATGGCCTCCTCCTCGGGCAGGCGGCTGCGCTGGCCCGGCGTGAACGACGTGTGGCCCTCGAAGAGTCCCTCCGGCTCGCGGCCCCGCTCCACCAGGAACCGGAAGTAGTCCGACTTCCTGAAGCGGTGCTCCTTCCGGACGTGGGTGGGATGCATCTCATGGGCGTCCTCCACGCTGATCCAGCGCTCGAAGCCGTGCTGGGCCGAGAGGTCGTCGCCCAGATGCCACTTGCCGAAGTAGGCGCACAGGTACTCGTCCGGGAGCATCTCGGCGATAGTCGCGACGTCCGGGCCCAAGCCGCTGCGGGGCCGGTCGGGGCTGCTGTTCTTGATCACCCCGGCGGAGTGGGGGTAGAGGCCCGTCAGCATCGTTGACCTCGCGGGCGAGCAGACCGGCTGGGTCACGTAGGCGTTCTCAAAGACGAAGCCGCTGCCCGACAGCCCATCGAGGTGGAGCGTGTCAATCCAGTCGTTGCCGTAGCACGGCAGGCTGTCGGTGCGCTGCTGGTCGGAGCATATGAATACGAGGTTGCGTCGCTTAGCCATCTGAAATCCTGCCTCCTGACGTGGGGAGTAACCGCGGGTACGATGTTATCATGGACGGAGAGTAACGTTGAGGAGGGTCCGCATGAGTTTCAAGCTTCTGATACTTCACGAGCGCACCGCCGGCGTCCAGAGCATGGTCGACACATGGCCGGAGATGCTGAAGGAGAGGATACCGGGCATAGAGGTCAACCTCTGCGGCAGCGTCGGAGAGGCGATGGAGGTGATCGAGGAGTGCGACGCCGCCTTCGGGAACATCGTCCCCGAGCTGTTCGAGCGCGGCGGCAACCTGAGGTGGATCGCGTCTCCCCAGGCCGGGCCGCGGGCCGGGTACTACCACGAGGCGCTGATCGCCAGCGACGTGGTGGTCACGAACACCCGCGAGATATACAACGAGCACATCAGCATCCACATCATGACGATGGTGCTGGCCTTAGCCAAGGGGCTGCACACCTACATTCGCCGCCAGATCGATGGCCGGTGGGAGCCCGGCTACGAGGTGGTGCACCTCCCCGACGCCACGGCGGTGATCGTGGGCATTGGCGGCATCGGCGGCGAGACGGCCAGGGTCTGCGCCGAGCTGGGCATGACGGTGCTGGGGGTCGATCCCCGCGTCCCGGCGGCCCCCGAGGGGGTGGCGGAGCTGCACCGGCCCGATGCCCTGGACGAGGTGCTGCCCAGGGGGGACTTCGTGATCGTCACCGTGCCCGAGACGCCCCAGACCCAGGGCCTGTTCGACCTTGGCAAGTTTCGGTTGATGAAGGACGGCGCCTTCTTCATCAACATAGGCCGCGGGGCCAACGTGGTCCTGGACGACCTGGCGCAGGCGCTGGAGTCCGGCGAGATCCGGGGAGCGGGGCTGGACGTGTTCCAGACAGAGCCGCTGCCCGAAGGCCACCCGCTATGGGGCATGGAGAACGTGATCATCACGCCCCACGTGGCGGGGGCCGGGCCGCACTTGGACGACCGCCGAACGGAGCTATTCATCGACAACTGCCAACGCTTCAACGAGGGACGGCCCCTACGGAACGTCGTGGACAAGGCCAGCTGGTTCTAGCGTCGAGGGCGTCGAATCTCCGCAAACGCTGTAACCGTTCCGCAACTTGAAAAACGCGGGCAGGTGCTATACTGTAGTCACTCGGATTCTCCGATTCTCCAGAGTGGCTGAGCGGATTCGACGAATGTGATTGGATGTGTTAAGTGGCAGAGTTTGTCGATCCGGAAACGGCAAGGCGCGTCGCGAGACGAGGCATCACGCTCACGGACATTCAATATTGCTTGACCCACAACAGTGACTCATACACCCACCGCAGAGATACCGTGTATCGCGGGCAACTTGAAGATGGACGAAATCTCAAGGTTGCTGTACGTACCGATTTCCCGCACCTTGTAGTCAACGCCTTCGTGTTTCTGTAGAGAGGATGGGAGACAGATGCCGAACATCGAGAAGGGTACCTCGTCCGATTCCATGTACGTTCAGCTTAGCGACGAGCCGGTCAGCTATAGTGTCGAGCTGAGTCCCGACATCATCATCGACGTGACCGAGGACAATACCGTAGTGGGCATCGACATTCAGTACGTGAGTGAAGTATTGGTGGAGCGAGTGCAGCATACGGAAAGTCCAGCTGCGGCGAACAAGCTCGACTACAGCCTGCAACTGGTGGGAGTCTAGCCGGAGCTTCCCCAGACCTCTTCTTGCGGGGCCCCCTATTCTTAAGTGCCGGCCGTATGCTATTCACACGGGCGGGAGGAAACCTTGAGGAGAGCAGTTGACGTTCTGAAACCCATCTTGTTGGCCAAGGCCGTGGTGGCGGTGGGCGCCTTACTCGCGCTGCTGGCGGTCGCATGCGGCGACGATGGGGAGACCACTTCCATGGAACAGCAGACCCCCCAGGCGGAGACGGCCGTGCCTACCGCCGCGCCCAAGCCCAAGAGCTACGACTCTCCGCCGCCGATGACCATCGACCCCAACAAGCAGTACACGGCGACCATCGTGTTGGAGAAGGGCGGGGAGATCGTCATCGAGCTGTTCGCCAAGGAAACTCCCATGACCGTGAACAACTTCGTCTTCCTAGCGCGGGACGGCTACTATGACGGCGTCACCTTCCACCGGGTGCTTCCCGGATTCATGGCGCAGACGGGCGACCCGACGGGCACCGGGTCGGGAGGGCCGGGCTACAGGTTCGAGGACGAGTTCCACCCCGACAGGCGCCACGACGGCCCCGGGGTGCTCTCGATGGCCAACGCGGGGGAGAACACCAACGGCAGCCAGTTCTTCATCACCTTCACCGCGACGCCCCAACTGGACTTCGTGCATTCGGTGTTCGGCCGGGTGACCAGCGGCATGGAGGTGGTCGAGGGGATCACTCTCAGGCGTCCCGGCGAGGCAACGACGCCTGGGGACGCCATGAAGACCATCAGGATCGAGGAGGAGTAGCGCTATCCCCTGAGGTAGCCCTCGCGGGCGCAGACGTCAGCCAGCCTGGAGATGCCCTCGTGGATCTCTTCGGGCGTGTTGTAGCCGAAGCATAGGCGCGCGCGGTTCTTGCCGGAGACTCCGTCCGGCGCGAACAGGGGACCCGGGTTGTAGCCGACGTCGGCGTCCAGCGCTTTCTCCCTCAGCCCGGCCATGTCCGCCTCCTCCGGCATCTCCAGCCACAGGTAGAGCCCCCCGTCGGGGCTGCTCCAACCGGCCTCGGAGCCGAAGTTCTCGCCCATGGCGGCCAGCATGGCGTCTCGCTTGGACCTCAGTATAGGCTTCACGTCGCCTATATGCTCCTCCAGGTTGTTGGAGGCGTACCTGTGTACGGCCAGTGCCGCGAACTGGTTCACGCCGCCGCCGCTCTTGACGCGCATTACCCTGTCCAGGAAGGCCGGGGGTGCCGTGAGGTACCCCAGCCGCATCCCGGGAGCGACGATCTTGGAGAAGGACGCCACGTACAGGACCAGTCCCGAGTCGTCCAGGGAGTGTATCGAGGTGACGTCCTCGCCGTCGTACCGCAGATCGACGTAGCAGTCGTCCTCCAGTATCGGCACGCTGTACCTCTGGCAGACGGCCACCATGGCCTTCCTGCGCTCCAGGGTCATCGTCCAACCCTGGGGGTTTTGGAACGTCGGGATGGTGTAGACGAGCTTGACTCGCCTGCCTTCTGAGACCGCGCCCTGGATGGCGCTCTCCAGGGCTTCGGGGTCCATCCCGTCGGAGTCGCAGGCGACGCCGCGGATGTCGGCCCTGAACCTACGAAGGGTGTTCAGCGTCCCACTGTAGACGAAGTCCTCGGTGAGGACGACGTCCCTGGGATCGACGAGGGCCTCGCAGACCATGTGGATCGGCTGGCCGGAGCCGTCGGCTAGGACGACGTCGTCGGGGGAGACGTCGATGCCCCTGTCCCTGGCCAACTTGCCGGCGACGAACTCTCTCAGGGGCGGGTATCCCTGCTGGTGGGGATAGACGGCCAGGTCTCGGCCCTCCTCCGCGAGGGCGCCGCTGAGGGACTCGACGAGCTCGTTCAGGGGCAGGGAGCCAGGGTCCGGATAGGCGGTGGCGAAGTCGTACTTGCCGCGTCGACCGGCTCCGCGCGCGCCTCCTTGGGGCGCCGACTCGGCGAAGTGGTCATCGAAGCTGAAGGGCTGGGTCTCGGCCATGCGTCTTCCTCCAGGTGGGATGGTTTCGTGTTCTCTGGGCCCGTCAAGTGTAATGCCCACAGCCGCCCATTACAATCACTCCCAAGTCAACCAAGATCCCCTCTCCAGGCCTGGGAGAGGGTGGGGGTACGGGCGCAGGGCCGGCGAGCCGCGGCCTGCTATCTCTGGGTGGAGTAGGGGTCGGCGGCGTCCCGGAGACCGTCGCCCAGGAAGTTGAGGCTGAGCACCGCCACCAGGATGAAGACTCCCGGGACCAGCAGCCAGGGCGCAGCAGCCACCGCCTGGAGCTTCTGCGCCTCGAACAGCAGCACACCCCAGCTGATGGCGGGCTGCCGCAGTCCCAGGCCCAGGAAGCTCAACGAAGTCTCCGCGATGATGATGGCCGGCACGGCCAGCGACGTAGTCGCGATGATGTGGCTCATGAAGGACGGCAGCATGTGCCGAAAGATGATCCTCATCTGCCCCGACCCGTAGAGTCGCGCCGCCACCACGAAGTCCTCCTCCCGCATCGCTAGGAACCGTCCCCGCACCTCCCTGGCAAGGGTCGTCCAGCCTATGAGCGAGATGATGACGGTGATGGCGAAGTAGACCCGTATCATCGACCAGTCCTGCGGCACCGCCGCCGCCAGCGCCAGCCACAGCGGGATCGTTGGGATCGAGCGCAGGAACTCGATGAGCCGCTGAATGGCCGCGTCGACGAGGCCGCCCCGATACCCCGAGATGCCTCCGAACAGCACGCCCAGGAGGAGGCTTATCACCACGCCCACCAGCCCTATCGACATGGATATCCTGGTGGCGTACATCAGCCTGGAGAACATGTCCCGACCCATGCGGTCGGTCCCCAGGGGGTAGAAGGGCATGGGCTTCCCATCGTCCGGCTTGTCGACCCCCATCAGGTGCATGTCGGTCTTGAAGAGCTTCCACAGCTTGTACTCGTGCCCCCGGACGAAGAAGCGGATCGGGATTCTGCTGGACTCGTCGGTGGTGTACCTGGGAGCAAGGGTCACGGGGTCACGGTACTGCTCGATGCCGTAGACGTAGGGCCTGTCGGGCCTCCAGCCATCGAGGAAGTGAATGCGTTGAGGCGGAATGTAGGACCGCGCGGAAGAACCAGCCCGGGGGTCGTGGATCGCCAGGAACTCGGGAAGAATCGCGATGATGTAGAACGCGATAACGAACGCGGCGCCGACCAGGGCCATGCGGTGCCGTCGGAACCTCCACCACACCAACTTCCACTGGGAGGCTATGTAGGCGCGCTCTTCGTCCGTTGTTGCAGGAGCGGGCAGTGCTTCGGGTCGAGTGGCCATAGCCTATGCTCTGATGCGAATCCGGGGGTCCATCCAGGCCAGGATTATGTCCGATATCAGCGTGCCGATGACCGTCAGGCCGGTTAGAATGAGGATTATGGCGCCCGCGATGTACATGTCCTGGACAAGCAACGCCTCCAGCAGCAAAGGCCCTATGGTGGGGAGGCTCATCACGGTGGCAACGATCAGGCTGCCCGAGAAGAGCTCCGGCAGCGACCAGCCGGCGGTGCTAATGAAGGGATTGAGGGCGATGCGGGCGGGGTATTTCAGAATCACCTTCCACTCCGGCAGCCCCTTGGCGCGGGCCGTCTCCACGTAGGGCTTGCTCAGCTCGTCCAGCAGGTTGGCCCGGACGACCCGGGTGAACCGCGCCGTCCCGGCGGTCCCCAGGATCACCATGGGCACCCAGATGTGCTCGAGCATATTCACGAACTTCCCGAAGCTCCACGGCGCATCGACGTACTCAAATGAGAAGAGGCCAAGGACACTCCAGTCAAACACCGCAAAGGCCGTGTACATCATCACCAGTGCCAACATGAAGTTGGGTGTACCGACGCCCAGGTAGGAGAGGAACGTGAAGAAGTAGTCTATGACTGAGTACTGCTTGACGGCGGAGATTATGCCGATGGGGATGGCCAGCGTCCAGGTGAAGACGATCGTGAAGAGCCCCAGGACGACCGTCATCAGGAGCCGGTCGTTCACCAGCTCGGTTACGGGCCTCTGAAATGACAGGGAGTGGCCCAGGTCCCATCGGACCACCCCGGAGATCCACTTCCAGTACTGCACGTAGACGGGCTTGTCCAGGCCAAACTGGTGTCTGAGGGCCTCCAGTTCCTCCAGGTTCATCTCAGATCCCACTTCCTGAAGCTGAATGAGGTACCCCGACATGAAGTCCCCGGGCGGCGCCAGTATGATGGCAAAGGCCACCACAGACATCAGGAACATCATGGGGATGAAGAACAGGAGGCGTCTAAGGATGAACTGGGACAAAGTCTCTACCCCTGTCGCTTGCCCTGGGACCGCGGGCCTAGCTCGCTTATCGGCGAGTAAGATCTGAACACATCGCCGATCATGTCATTCTGAGGAGGCACGACGAAGAATCTAAGGCGTACGCTAATAGGGGCAACATGGACCTCGCAGCCAACGGACCGCCTTAGATTCTTCGACTTCGCTGCGCATCGCTCAAAATGACACAGAAACAGCCGTTCATGCTTTCATAGCAATGACAGTAACCGTACTCTAGCCGGCCCACTGGCCCATTCTAACGCGAGGGGGACAGGTTTGGGAACCTGTCCCCCTCGGGCGGTGCCGGAGACGTGCCCCGTCCCCGACACTTGACTATTTGGCTCCAACCTCGGTCTCTACTAGTCCGCGTACCAGAACTGCTCCGGGTAGGCAGGCGACGGGGTCCGGACGGCCCAGGCATTGGCCGCCTGGTCCGGCACGTTGCGCAGCTTCTTGTTTACGATGAATGTCCCCATGTCCATCGGACTTGATCCGATGAGGCCGATAGTAGTCACTTCAGTCGCAAGCCTTCTGTAGAGCTCCTTACCAATTTCAATCCGTTCCGCCTCAGGAGAGACCTTTCCCTTGTCCCAGAGGGCGTACAGGGCCTTTACGTCATCCGGAGGTTCGGTTCCCTTCTCCCCTCGGCTGTTATACCAGCGCCCCCAACCCCACGAACCAGCATCATTAGGGAGCAAGGCACCTGGGAAGGTGAAGATGAACCCAGCCGAACCGATACCCCCCGTGATGTCTACCCCTATCGTGTTCGCGGTGCGGCGCTCGCCAACGAGGACACGCTTCGTGTTGAGCAACACGGCGCTGACCCCCACGGCCCCCCAGTTCCTCGCCACCATCTCCGTCATATCCGGATATGCGCCGAACTCGACGGAAGAAAGAATGACAATGTGGAGCCGGTCACCGTTGGACATCAATCGGAAGCCCTCGGAGTCTCTGTTGGGCATGATCTCGTCCAGCATCTGGTTGGCCCGCTCAGGGTCGTACCCGGTCCACATATAGGCGACTTCGTCCCCGGGGTAGAGGGGGTGTCCTTTAAGTGGCACCGCTTGCTTGCCATCTCCGGTGCCGTGGAAGATGACGTTGTTGATCTCCTCCCGGTCGACAGCCAGGGAGAGGGCCTGGCGGAACTCCGGCATCCTGAAGTACTCCCCTTCCGGGCCCTCGTGGGTCTGGTTAATACGGACGAGTGCATCAGATTCTTGCATGCTGGGCCAAAGGAGGACCCTGTAGCCCCCCTTGTCCTCGTTGGCCTTGAGGGTCGGGAATTCCTCCAGCGCGATGTGCCGCCCCTGGAAGTCTATCTCGCCGGCGATAGCCTTGAGCTGAAGCACCGTCTTGTCAATCTTGTCCCACACGAACTTGTCGATGTAGGGGAGTTGGTTCCCTACGGGATCCACCGCGTAGAAGTAGGGGTTGCGGACGCCTTCTATGCGCTTCCCGGTGACGCCGCTCGTGACTGTCCAGGGCCTGGTGCTGGGCCTGTCGGGATTCCCGATCGGGTAGTCCTCCTGCGCGTACATCTTGGTCCAGCTCTCGAACCCCAGGTCCTTGGCCAGCTTCGGTGCATTGGGATTGAAGTCCAGGTGGAACTGCTTCAGGTAGTGGGCGGGCGCGAAGGGGATTCTATGCCTTCTGGTTCTACCGCAGTCGCCGTCCGAGAACGCCAAACTCTCCACAAAGGGGTAGTTCGAGGCAGGGAATCTGAACTCGACCGTGTTGTCGTCCACCTTCACCACTTCGCCATTCTTCTCGCCCAGCCGTATCCACGTGGGCACTATCGGTGTGATCCTGTCGTCCAGCACCATATTGAGGTGGAACGTGAAGTCGTCGGCGGTGAAGGGTGCCCCGTCGGACCACCTCATCCCCTCGCGGAGCTTGGCCGTCCAGACTGTACCGTCGTCGTTGCGCTCCACGGACTCGGCTACCGCCGGCACAATGGAGAAGCCGTCGGTGGAGAAGCGCAGCAGCCCGGTGCGTATCGGTCTCCCGTAGTTGCAGCTAAGGTTCGAACCGATGTAGCCGCGCCTGATTAGCCCGCCGTACTTGCCGATCTCTCCGAACACCGGTATCACCATCGGATTTAGCGGCAGCCGCTCCGCCACCGGCGGAAGCTTACCCGCAGCCACCAGCTGCGCCAGCTGAGGCGCCTCACCGTACTGGGCGATGCTCGGCCTCTCCACCTCCACGATTCTGATCACCTCCCGCACCACCTCCTTTGGCACTTCCACTATCTTCTCCACCTCCTTCACCACCTCTTTGGTCACCACCACCTCCACAGGTACCTCCTTCACAACCTCTTTCGTCACAACGACCGTCTCCCCAGGCACCATGATCTCCTTGATCACCTCCTGGGTGACCACCTTCTCTACCGGCACCTCTATCGTCTTGACGATCTCTTGCGTGACCACCTTCTCCACCGGTACCTCTCTCACCACCTCCTGCGTTACGATCACCTCTTTCTCGATCACCTGCGGTGCAGCCGTCTCCCCTGCGCACGCCGCCAGGACGATCGCCAAGACCGCCGAAAGTGCCGCTAACAGTACCATCCGATTCATAGCGCCCTCCTTCTGACTCACTACCTATCGACTATCTTCTGGGGAGTTTCGATTCTGAGCTTCCCTACACAACACACAAGAGGACAATAGGACGCTGATTCATCTCACGCCCCGTTGACGATGTGCGCATTTAACTCCGAAATATCACTGATGTCAAGGCTCCATCCTCTCCCCACGCCGCGCATACACCGATAAGCCGTATTCAGGCTCATAGGCCGTGCTGTATTGCTAAACACGTCGCAGTCGTATTGGGCATCCAGGGTCTCGGCCCTGAGCCCTCGAAGCTCTGGGAGAGGGTTGAGGTCGAGGTATGGGCGCAGGGGATGGCGGGCTGCGGCCTGTTACCTCTGGACGGAATATGGATCGGCGGCGTCCCGCAGGCCGTCGCCCATGAAGTTGAAGCCCAGGATGGCTACGAGCACGAATGGCCCCGGTAACAACAGCCACGGGGCAAGGGCCACGGACTGCAGGTTCTGCGCCTCGGACAGCAGCGTGCCCCAGCTTATGGCGGGCGCCCTCAGGCCCAGCCCCAGGAAGCTCAGCGAGGTCTCGGCGATGATGATCGCCGGCACCGCCAGCGTCGTAGTCGCGATAATGTGGCTCATGAACGACGGCAGCATGTGACGGAAGATGATCCTGAGCTGGCCGGTCCCGTAGAGCCGGGCGGCCACCACGAAGTCTTCCTCCCGCATGGACAGGAAGCGGCCGCGGACCTCCCGGGCCAGGGTCGTCCACCCGATGAGCGAGATGATGATGGTAATGGCGAAATATATCTGTACTATGGACCACTCCTTCGGGACTGCCGCCGACAGGGCCAGCCACAGGGGAATCGTGGGTATCGAGCGCAGAAACTCGATGAGCCGCTGAATGGCCACGTCGGCTACGCCTCCACGATAGCCGGAGATACCTCCCAGCAACACGCCCAGGATGAGGCTTATCGTCACCCCTACCAGGCCGATGGACATGGATAGCCGGGTACCATGCATCAGCCTGGAGAACATGTCTCTCCCCAGCCGGTCGGTCCCCAGGATGAAGAGCACATCCGCGTTTCCGTCCGGGCCGATCAAGTGTCTGCTAGTCGGGAAGAGTCCAAAGAGCTTGTACTCGTGTCCCCGCGTGAAGAGCCGAATCGGGTACTTCTTGGACTCGTCGGCCTTGTACTCCACCTGAAAGGTCTCAGGATTCCGGACCCGGTTGAGGCCGTATACGTAGGGTCGAGTGGGCCTTATCCCATCGAAGAAGTGGATGCGCTGTGGGGGGACGAGGTCCCTCGACACGGACTGCTCTAGAGGGTCGTGCACCGCAACGAACTCCGCGAATATCGCAATCAGATATAAAAGAGCATAAGCCGTCTAACCACGAACCGGAGCATATGTCCCCCTCACGCTTATATTAAGGGCCACCCCCGCGGGGATGCGAGGGTGGCCCGTTGGTTCTAACGCACTTACGCACTTAAGCCGCTATTTAGAGGAGAACCACCACTGCTCGGGGAAGGCCGTGTTAGGGCTCCTCAGAGGCCAGTCGTTAGCGGCCTTCTCGGGCACGTTCTGGACCCGGTTGCTGACCACGACCACGCCCTGCGTCATGGGGCTGAGCCCCACGATGCCGATGTTGTACTGCCTGTCGACAAGTTGCTTGTAGACTTCCTTGCCAAGCGCATCGCGCTCGGCCGTCGGCAGGGTGGGCCCTAGCTTTAGCAGGCCGAGGAAGTCCAGCAGCTCTTGCGGCGGCTCTATGCCCTCGGCGCCATCAGTGCTCACCCATAGGCCATAAGCGGGCCCAGTGAAAGCCCCCGCTGCCGAGATCGAAATGATGGCGATGCTGCTGAAGGTGAAGCCCGTGCTGTCCCCGGTCCAGATGATGCCCGCGATCTCGTTGTTGTTCCGGCGCGTGGCCAGCAGGCTCCGGGTCATGATCTGCGGCTCGGACTTGACACCCACGGCCTCGAAGTTCCGGGCGACCTGCTCAGCCACGTCGGGAAACGGTCCGAAGGCGGCGGTTGCGCCGATATTGATGTTGATACGCTCGCCACCGGAGAGCCTGAAGCCCGAGCTGTCCTTATCGGGGAATACAGTGTCCAGCATCTGGTTAGCCAGGTCGGGGTCAAACTGGGTGCGCGTGTTGGTTACCTCGAAGCCTGGGAAATGGGGGCCCCCCGGGGCGGGCACGCTCTGTCGAGGCGTGCCCAAGCCCAGGAAACCGACCTCGTTGATGGAGTCGCGGTCGATGGCGAGGGACAGCGCCTGTCGGAAGGTCACGTCCCTGATCGCATCGCCCGTGGGACCCTCGTAGCTCTGGTTGAAGAAGAATGCGGCGTCAGCGCCTCCGAAGGTGGGCCAAGTCAGCAGGTGGTATCCGCCCTTCTCCTCACCCTCCTTCAACACCGTGAAGTCGGGGAGCTTGATGTGTCGGCCCTGCATGTCGATCTCACCCTGTATCGCCTTGAGGGTCCCGATCTCGGGGTTGTCCACCAGGGCCAGGGTTATGTTGTCGATGTAGGGGAGCTGGTTCCCCGCGGGGTCGACGGCCCAGAAGTATTTATTGCGCTCGGCCCTTAGAAGCTGACCGCCCAACGGCGTGGTGTAGTGCCACGGAGCTAGGGTAGGCTTTTCGGGGTTGGTGTTGAAGGCTGTCTTGTCGTCGTAAAGCTGAATCCAGTCCTCAAAGCCGGCCGCCTTGGCATCCGCGTCGGCGTTGGGGTTGAACTTGATGTGGAACTGCTTCATGTAGTGGGAAGGCGTCCACGGTATGTTTCGTGTGGTGCCGTAGCATGCCTCATCCGTCTGGGCGATGATCTCCAGAAAGATGAAGTTTGGGTTGGGGAAATTGTACCTGACGGTGACGTCGTCAATCTTCTCCACCGTGGCCGCCTGGTCCAGGGACCTCAAGAATCTCGGCACGCTGGAAGTCAGCTCGTCGTTGAGGATCACTTCCTCGTACTGGAATATTATGTCGTCGGCGTTGAAGTCGTCGCCGTCCGACCACTTCATGCCTTCACGGAGGAAGAAGGTCCACTGCTTGCCGTCGTCGGAGACCTCCCAGCCTTTTGCCACTGCCGGGATGAACGAGAATCCGTCCTGGGAGAAGCGGACCATGGAAGCCCTGGATACGCGGAAGAAGTTACAGCCGTCCGCCGGGCCGAGATAGAAGCGACGAAGCGTCCCACCGTACCTGCCTATCTCCCCGAAGGTCGGGATGACCATTGGCTGCGACGGGAGGCGTTGCTCGACCGGGGGAAGGTTTCCGCCCTGTACCGCCTGAGTTAGCTGTGGCGCCTCGCCGAACTTGGCGAAGGCCTTCTCTACCTCGACGATCTTGATGACCTCTTTCTCTACGACCACCTCTACGGGTACCTCGACGACCTTGGTGACCTCTCTCTCGACCACCACCTCGACGGGTACCTCTTTCACCACCTCTTTGGTCACGACGACAGTCTCGCCGGGTACTTGAACCTCTTTGATTACCTCTTTCACCACCACCACCTGCTCGCCAGGTACCTGCACCTCCTTCACCACCTCCTGCGTCACGATCTTCTCCACAGGTACCTCTTTGATGACTTCCTTCTCAACCACCACCTCTTTCTCGATTACCTGGGGAGCCGCCTCATCTCCGCAGGCGGCCAGGGCCACCGAGAGGACGAGTCCTAAGACGAATGCTAGACCAAGTCTCTTCATGACGCTCTCCTTCTCAACTGTGCTCGCCGGACACCGATTGTCGCTGTAGTCTAGCCACGGCGTCCCCCCGAAGCTGCACTTGTGACGAATACCGTAGTCAGTACCCGAGAGTACCCAGCTTCCCCGCAAACCCATTAGGCCAGAAGATGGCAACACACCGTGGAGACTGGCCTGAGCGACGGGAATAGCTAGATGCCTATCTCACCACCTCCTGCGTTACGATCACCTCTTTCTCGATCACCTGCGGTGCAGCCGTCTCCCCTGCGCACGCCGCCAGGACGATCGCCAAGACCGCCGAAAGTGCCGCTAACAGTACCATCCGATTCATAGCGCCCTCCTTCTGACTCACTACCTATCGACTATCTTCTGGGGAGTTTCGATTCTGAGCTTCCCTACACAACACACAAGAGGACAATAGGACGCTGATTCATCTCACGCCCCGTTGACGATGTGCGCATTTAACTCCGAAATATCACTGATGTCAAGGCTCCATCCTCTCCCCACGCCGCGCATACACCGATAAGCCGTATTCAGGCTCATAGGCCGTGCTGTATTGCTAAACACGTCGCAGTCGTATTGGGCATCCAGGGTCTCGGCCCTGAGCCCTCGAAGCTCTGGGAGAGGGTTGAGGTCGAGGTATGGGCGCAGGGGATGGCGGGCTGCGGCCTGTTACCTCTGGACGGAATATGGATCGGCGGCGTCCCGCAGGCCGTCGCCCATGAAGTTGAAGCCCAGGATGGCTACGAGCACGAATGGCCCCGGTAACAACAGCCACGGGGCAAGGGCCACGGACTGCAGGTTCTGCGCCTCGGACAGCAGCGTGCCCCAGCTTATGGCGGGCGCCCTCAGGCCCAGCCCCAGGAAGCTCAGCGAGGTCTCGGCGATGATGATCGCCGGCACCGCCAGCGTCGTAGTCGCGATAATGTGGCTCATGAACGACGGCAGCATGTGACGGAAGATGATCCTGAGCTGGCCGGTCCCGTAGAGCCGGGCGGCCACCACGAAGTCTTCCTCCCGCATGGACAGGAAGCGGCCGCGGACCTCCCGGGCCAGGGTCGTCCACCCGATGAGCGAGATGATGATGGTAATGGCGAAATATATCTGTACTATGGACCACTCCTTCGGGACTGCCGCCGACAGGGCCAGCCACAGGGGAATCGTGGGTATCGAGCGCAGAAACTCGATGAGCCGCTGAATGGCCACGTCGGCTACGCCTCCACGATAGCCGGAGATACCTCCCAGCAACACGCCCAGGATGAGGCTTATCGTCACCCCTACCAGGCCGATGGACATGGATAGCCGGGTACCATGCATCAGCCTGGAGAACATGTCTCTCCCCAGCCGGTCGGTCCCCAGGATGAAGAGCACATCCGCGTTTCCGTCCGGGCCGATCAAGTGTCTGCTAGTCGGGAAGAGTCCAAAGAGCTTGTACTCGTGTCCCCGCGTGAAGAGCCGAATCGGGTACTTCTTGGACTCGTCGGCCTTGTACTCCACCTGAAAGGTCTCAGGATTCCGGACCCGGTTGAGGCCGTATACGTAGGGTCGAGTGGGCCTTATCCCATCGAAGAAGTGGATGCGCTGTGGGGGGACGAGGTCCCTCGACACGGACTGCTCTAGAGGGTCGTGCACCGCAACGAACTCCGCGAATATCGCAATCAGATATAAAAGAGCATAAGCCGTCTAACCACGAACCGGAGCATATGTCCCCCTCACGCTTATATTAAGGGCCACCCCCGCGGGGATGCGAGGGTGGCCCGTTGGTTCTAACGCACTTACGCACTTAAGCCGCTATTTAGAGGAGAACCACCACTGCTCGGGGAAGGCCGTGTTAGGGCTCCTCAGAGGCCAGTCGTTAGCGGCCTTCTCGGGCACGTTCTGGACCCGGTTGCTGACCACGACCACGCCCTGCGTCATGGGGCTGAGCCCCACGATGCCGATGTTGTACTGCCTGTCGACAAGTTGCTTGTAGACTTCCTTGCCAAGCGCATCGCGCTCGGCCGTCGGCAGGGTGGGCCCTAGCTTTAGCAGGCCGAGGAAGTCCAGCAGCTCTTGCGGCGGCTCTATGCCCTCGGCGCCATCAGTGCTCACCCATAGGCCATAAGCGGGCCCAGTGAAAGCCCCCGCTGCCGAGATCGAAATGATGGCGATGCTGCTGAAGGTGAAGCCCGTGCTGTCCCCGGTCCAGATGATGCCCGCGATCTCGTTGTTGTTCCGGCGCGTGGCCAGCAGGCTCCGGGTCATGATCTGCGGCTCGGACTTGACACCCACGGCCTCGAAGTTCCGGGCGACCTGCTCAGCCACGTCGGGAAACGGTCCGAAGGCGGCGGTTGCGCCGATATTGATGTTGATACGCTCGCCACCGGAGAGCCTGAAGCCCGAGCTGTCCTTATCGGGGAATACAGTGTCCAGCATCTGGTTAGCCAGGTCGGGGTCAAACTGGGTGCGCGTGTTGGTTACCTCGAAGCCTGGGAAATGGGGGCCCCCCGGGGCGGGCACGCTCTGTCGAGGCGTGCCCAAGCCCAGGAAACCGACCTCGTTGATGGAGTCGCGGTCGATGGCGAGGGACAGCGCCTGTCGGAAGGTCACGTCCCTGATCGCATCGCCCGTGGGACCCTCGTAGCTCTGGTTGAAGAAGAATGCGGCGTCAGCGCCTCCGAAGGTGGGCCAAGTCAGCAGGTGGTATCCGCCCTTCTCCTCACCCTCCTTCAACACCGTGAAGTCGGGGAGCTTGATGTGTCGGCCCTGCATGTCGATCTCACCCTGTATCGCCTTGAGGGTCCCGATCTCGGGGTTGTCCACCAGGGCCAGGGTTATGTTGTCGATGTAGGGGAGCTGGTTCCCCGCGGGGTCGACGGCCCAGAAGTATTTATTGCGCTCGGCCCTTAGAAGCTGACCGCCCAACGGCGTGGTGTAGTGCCACGGAGCTAGGGTAGGCTTTTCGGGGTTGGTGTTGAAGGCTGTCTTGTCGTCGTAAAGCTGAATCCAGTCCTCAAAGCCGGCCGCCTTGGCATCCGCGTCGGCGTTGGGGTTGAACTTGATGTGGAACTGCTTCATGTAGTGGGAAGGCGTCCACGGTATGTTTCGTGTGGTGCCGTAGCATGCCTCATCCGTCTGGGCGATGATCTCCAGAAAGATGAAGTTTGGGTTGGGGAAATTGTACCTGACGGTGACGTCGTCAATCTTCTCCACCGTGGCCGCCTGGTCCAGGGACCTCAAGAATCTCGGCACGCTGGAAGTCAGCTCGTCGTTGAGGATCACTTCCTCGTACTGGAATATTATGTCGTCGGCGTTGAAGTCGTCGCCGTCCGACCACTTCATGCCTTCACGGAGGAAGAAGGTCCACTGCTTGCCGTCGTCGGAGACCTCCCAGCCTTTTGCCACTGCCGGGATGAACGAGAATCCGTCCTGGGAGAAGCGGACCATGGAAGCCCTGGATACGCGGAAGAAGTTACAGCCGTCCGCCGGGCCGAGATAGAAGCGACGAAGCGTCCCACCGTACCTGCCTATCTCCCCGAAGGTCGGGATGACCATTGGCTGCGACGGGAGGCGTTGCTCGACCGGGGGAAGGTTTCCGCCCTGTACCGCCTGAGTTAGCTGTGGCGCCTCGCCGAACTTGGCGAAGGCCTTCTCTACCTCGACGATCTTGATGACCTCTTTCTCTACGACCACCTCTACGGGTACCTCGACGACCTTGGTGACCTCTCTCTCGACCACCACCTCGACGGGTACCTCTTTCACCACCTCTTTGGTCACGACGACAGTCTCGCCGGGTACTTGAACCTCTTTGATTACCTCTTTCACCACCACCACCTGCTCGCCAGGTACCTGCACCTCCTTCACCACCTCCTGCGTCACGATCTTCTCCACAGGTACCTCTTTGATGACTTCCTTCTCAACCACCACCTCTTTCTCGATTACCTGGGGAGCCGCCTCATCTCCGCAGGCGGCCAGGGCCACCGAGAGGACGAGTCCTAAGACGAATGCTAGGGAAGGTCTGAACAACTGAGGGTATCTCGTATGTGATGGACAGTAAGTGGACTGTCCGAGGTGTTTCTTCCTCCTACCGTGTGTCGATGAGGTCTTGTGGTCCTGAAACGGCTCTGCTAAGGCGTATCTACGTTCGTTTGTCCAGCTTGGGCGCACTTCGCCCTCGTCAGGCTGCCAAGTACTGCTCCGCCCTTATCAAGTTCGTCATCCCCAGTAGCAACATCAGTCGTTGCGTGTTCTTTGCCAACCCTCGGTAACGCACCTTGGCGTATCCGAAGTGCCGCTTCACGTACAGGAACGGATGCTCCACCTTCGCCCTGGTCGACGCCTTGCGCTTCTCCATAAGCGCCTCATAGCTTCCCGGCTCCAGCTGCCGACGTCTCCCGGGTCTCATCGCTACCTGCCAGTCCACATCCAACTCGCGATTCTCCAATCGCTTGTCGACTCCCTGATACCCCGCATCGCCCCACACCCGTTTCTCTCCACCGTGCAGCAGCCGGTGAGCCTCCGTCACGTCATGAACGTTCGCAGGTGTCGTTCTTACGCTATGTACTACTCCCGTCTCAGCGTCCGCACCGACGTGTACCTTCATCCCGAAGTGCCACTCATTCCCCTTCTTCGTCTGACGCATCTCAGGGTCTCGCTTACCTGCACGATTCTTCGTTGACGATGGCGCCTCAATGATGCTCGCGTCCACGATCGTTCCCTCCCGAAGCCGCAGCCCCTGGGACTCCAGATGACGGTTGATCTCCTCGAACAGACCCTGTCCCAACTCGTGCTCTTCCAGCAGATGGCGGAAGTTCAGGACCGTCGTCTCGTCCGGGAGCGGGCCCGACAGCCTCAACCCTACGAACCGTCTCACCGACTCGACCTCGTAGAGCATGTCCTCCATACCAGGATCACTAAGGTTGTAGAACATCTGCACGCAGTGAATCCGCAGCATCACAGACAACTCATAGGGTCGCCGGCCCCGGCCTGCCCTGGGATAGAACGGGCGGATGCGTTCTACGAGCTGTTCCCAAGGGATCAGACCGTCCATGCGCTCCAGGAATATCTCCCGCCGGGTCTTGCGCTTCTTGCTCTCGTACTCCAAGTCGGCAAATGTTGGCTGGTCCATCGTGTCTTCACCCCAAACATCTCTGCTTTGTGTATGGCATAGTACTATGCCACAACACACCAGAACTTGTTCAGAGTATCCCTAGACCAAGTCTCTTCATGACGCTCTCCTTCTCAACTGTGCTCGCCGGACACCGATTGTCGCTGTAGTCTAGCCACGGCGTCCCCCCGAAGCTGCACTTGTGACGAATACCGTAGTCAGTACCCGAGAGTACCCAGCTTCCCCGCAAACCCATTAGGCCAGAAGATGGCAACACACCGTGGAGACTGGCCTGAGCGACGGGAATAGCTAGATGCCTAGGTAGTGCCCATGTTTCTCAACAATTCTGTCTTCTGAGTTGGCCTCAAGAAGTCTCTCCCGCAAAGTCAGGTTCGCCGCCGATTTTTCCCGGCAATCATAGAGCTGCTTGAATCGCGGTGACCATTGAGACAAGAGGTTTCTTGGCCGTGCTCCCGCGCATAGGTCTCCAGGTCCACTTGGGGCTCGTAGTGACGGTCCCATGCGTTAACATACCATACTCTGTCATGTCCTAGACGCTTCGCCAGGCGGAAACCGAGCTGGTAGACCTCATCTGCAGGCAATCGATACTCACCACGAAGATGTTCAAGGTAGTCTAGGTCGATCTCGTGTTGCTGGTCCTGGGTCCGCTCAACCGCAATCTTGGTGGCTTGAAACGCGGCGAGGAGCTCGACAACATCTGCAATCTCGCCTTGGCGCTCTTCCGAGAAGACGTCGAAGTCGATTTGAGGTTTGTAGCAGTCGAGCCCTCGGTCCTGGAAATGAAACATCCCGAGAAGCATGATCCGGGCATCGGGCCGACCGAGGAAGGGTTCACTATCAACGGACATCAGAAGTCGTTCTCGCGTTTCAATTTACGACCTGACCAAGTAGAACCGATGAAGGTTCTACCTGGCGTCTCGAACGTAGTCCAAAAGCCAGTCCGGCCAATTGATGGTCATGCCGTTGCAGCCCATCTCGACCGCTTCGATCATCTGATCTCGGTCTGCAATGCCCGAGCTCCGCGCCTCTATTCCGCAGCGGTGCGCCACGTCGACCAGCTCCTTCGCGTGATTCGATGACGACAGCGTGAGCATGTCGTGAGATCGTGCGACATGCTCGACCGCCTCCGAGCGCCCCATCTCCTTTATCTGTCGGTGGGGAGACAATGAAGTCCGAATCCTCGGCTCCACGCGCTTGGCTTCGAGCAGGAACTCCTCGTCGTTGATGATCGCGATGAAGGCGTTGTCGACGAGATCGAAGCGCCTGACGCACTCGATGATCGCCGGGACTATCCCGGCGGTGCGGTCCTTTACCTCGATATGGTAGGTAAGACTGTCGCCGAACTCCCGGAGGAGCTCATCGAGGGTTACGAGTCGTTCGCCAGAGAAGTCCTGCTCCCACCTGAAGCCGGGATAGTCGTCGGGGTCCATCCATGAACCTGCATCCAGACGCTTCAGCTCGTCGAGCGTGTAGTCCGATGGGAGCCCGGTGCCGTCTGTGGTGCGGTCTAGCGTCCGGTCGTGAAAGAGCAGCAGTTGCCCGTCCTTAGTGAACCCGACGTCCGTCTCCACCTCCGGCGCGCCGATCTCTACCGCCTTCTTGAAGGCGGCCATCGTGTTTTCGGGCGCGTACGCGCTGGCCCCTCGATGGGCGATAACTCTGAACGGGTCGGCTACCATGCCTGCCTCCTGGAGAAACGCGACTCACTCGGTTAACACGAGAGGGCGTCCGCGAGTGACGACTATCGTGTGCTCGAAGTGCGCGGACGGGGCGCCGTCCGCAGTCTCGACCGTCCAGCCATCGGAGGTGTCCACAGACCTGCGGGATCCTGCGGAGATCACTGGCTCTATGGCTATTACCAGCCCATCGTGGAGGGGCTGATTGTCCCACGGTAGGTAGTTGTTGCGAACGAACGGGTCCTCGTGGATCGATCGCCCGACGCCGTGTCCTCCCAGTCGGGGCATCACACTGAATTCTCGACGTTCGACCTCAGTCTGCACGGCTCTGCCGATCGCGTTCAGTGGGGTGCCCGCACGTGCGGCCGAGATCGCGTCTCGGAGTGCGGTCTGGGCGCACCTGGCGAGGCGACGACGGACCGATGGAGCACCGTGAACGGCGACTGTTACCGCGGCGGAAGATCCAGTCGTCGGCGGTGAAGGGCGCCCCGTCGGACCACTTCAACCCCTCTCGCAGATTCACCGTCCACTCGGAGCCGTCCGAGTTGGGCTCCATGCCCTTGGCGGTGTGGGCAACAAGCTCGGTCCCGTCCATGGTGTACCGGAACGGGGCCATTCCGTTGACCCTTCCAACGTTGCAGCTAACATCTCCGGGACCGATCAACACCCGTCGCAGGCTGCCGCCGTACTTGCCAACCTCATCTATTGCCGGTATCACCATGACGTCCGACTTGACCGGCAACCGCTCCTCCACTGGGCGGCAGCTTCCCGGCCGCCACGAGCTGCGCCAGCATGGGCGCCTCTCGGAACTTCTGTATCTGGACCTCTTTGGTCACGACAATCGTCTCGCCGGGTACCTTTACCTCCTTGATCACCTCCTTCTCCACAACCACCTCCACCTCCACCTCTTTCACGACCTCCTTTTCGACGATTATCTCTTTCTCTACCTCGACAATCTGCGGTTCGACCACGGCTTCGTCGCCGCAGGCCGCTAGGGCGAGCGCGAGAACCGCCGAAAGTGCCACTAACAGTGCTATCCGTCTCATGGTTGCCTCCTCAAATCCAACGACTGCCTACCCTTTTCAGGCCAACTCTTCACTCCGAGAACCCTATCTCTAACACATCCCCTCCCACGGTGTCAAAAGATCGGATTGTGACAATCATCACACAGCGCTTTACATCGCGTGTTGAGGAGTGTTAGACGACTATCGCAACATTGCAGATGACACCGCTGCCGGAGGGTGAACCCCGCCGTCGCCGGACACCTGTGCGAGGCTTTGGGAAGACTCATGTCAAGAGGAGTCAAGGCAGCCTCGTCGAGGTCCAGCCCAGTCACGGGGTCGGCGGAGGCTTTTGCCCGCGCGGACGGCAACAGGCGACTATTATGCTCAACTATTCGCAAGGGCGCCCTCAACGTTGTTCTGGACCTATTGGTCTACATTGCCCTCGGTTTTCCGGCCCTTTCGCCGTCTCTTCTCTGGGCCTGACCGGAGCCAGAAGTAGACCTCGTCCTTCGTTTGCTTGATCTCCAGGGCCTTGGGGGACAGTCTCGCGGCTATGCCGAGCCGCCTTCGCACGGCGTGCAGCGTCTCACCGTCGGCCGGCGTCAGCCTCCCCATCTGTCCGGGCTCCAGCTTATCTATGTAGCCCAGGTACTCCTTGGTGATCTGTGCCTGCTCCAGGGTCGCGAAGGCTGTGTCCATCGGTAGGAGGTCGAACTCTGGCGTTGACTTGGGGGGCGTTGGGTGTATCGTGGTGGCCGTGCCCGGTGGCCGTGCCCATTGGGGGCATCGGAGCGGGCATGTGGGGAGACTTGCGGACCACAGCTCGCAGGAAACTCAACTGGTAAGTAGGCGGTATATAGCTTAAGGAGAGGTGTCATGAGGAAACTGGTTTTGGCCCTGCTGGCCCTGTTTGCCCTGTCGATGGTGGCAGCAGCCTGCGGCGAGGAGACAGTGGTCAAGGAGGTACCCGTCGAGGTGGTGGTGGAGAAGGAAGTGGTGAAAGAGGTACCTGTGGACAGGATCGTGATGCAGGAGGTGGTGAAGGAGGTTACGGTACCCGGCGAGACGGTGGTGGTGGAGAAAGAGGTTATCAAGGAAGTCAAGGTACCCGGCGAGACGGTCGTCGTGACGAAGGAAGTCGTTAAAGAGGTACCGGTCGAGGTGGTGGTGACCAAGGAGGTCATCATACCGGGCGAGACCGTGATCGTTGAGGTGCCGAAGGAGGTCATCAAGGAAGTTGTCAAGGTGGTGGAGATAGAGAAGGCCCTCTTGCCCGAGTTCGGTGAGGCGCCGCAACTGGCCCAGTTGGTGGCTGCCGGCAAGCTGCCTCCGGTGGCGGATCGCGTGTCGGAGGAGCCGCTGATCATAACCGGTCAGGAGATCGGCCGCTACGGCGGCTCACTGCGCCGGGTCTTCACCAGCGCGGGTGACGCGTGGAACTTTGGAAGGATGTCCCGTACCGGCCTGCTCCGGTGGACCCAGGACGGCCAGTCGCTCGTTCCGGGCGTCGCCAAGTCCTGGGAGCACAACAGCGACTCTTCGGTGTGGACCTTCAAGCTTCGCAAGGGGATGAAGTGGTCCGATGGCATGCCATTCACCGCCGACGACTTCGTGTACCAGATCGAGGACGTCATAGGCAACGACACGCTGGTGCCCCGGAAGCCCTCAAGTCTGCTTGTCCAGGGCGAGACGTCTCAAATGACCAAGATAGACGACTTTACGGTGCAGTACGCCTTCCCTGCGGCCAACCCCCTCTTCGGGATAAATGTGACCAACCTGGACTCGATCCGCGGCGGAGCCGGCACACTGTATGCGCCCGCGCACTACATGAAGCAGTTCCACGCAGAGTTCGCCGGCCAAAACGTGGTCGACAAGATGGCCAAGGATGCGGGTTTCGAGACGTGGGTGCAACACTACGAGGACAGGTTCGACTCCATGACGAACACCAACAGGCCCACCACGAGGCCCTGGCTTGTCACGGTCGTCATCACTCAGCCACAAATGATAGGCGAGCGTAACCCCTTCTTCTACGGCATCGACCGCGCAGGAAACCAGCTCCCCTACATCGATCGGCTGGTATTCGAGCTGGCGCTCGACAGGGAGCTGATCGTGCTGAAGGGCGTCGCCGGCGAGATAGACATGCAGGGCAGGCACATCCGGTTCAACAACTTCCCGGTGCTGCAAGAGGGTGAGGAAAAGGGCAACTATACGGTCCGCAAGTATGGCACATTGGGCTCGATCGAGGCCTCGTTGAAGTTCAACCTGACCTGGGACGGTCCGGAATCGGAATACTTAACGAACAAAGACTTTCGTATCGCCCTTTCCCATGCCATCAATCGGGACCAGATAAGCGAGATCATCTTCTTCGGACTGGGAGAGAAACGCAACTTCGTCGCGCCGCGGGATCATTCCACGTATCCCGGCGACAAGCTAGCCCAGCTGTACACCGAGTACGACCCGGACAAGGCCAACGCCATGCTGGACGCCCTCGGCCTCGACAAGAGGGACTCCGATGGGTTCAGGCTGATGGCCAACGGAGACCGCCTCAACCTTGATTCCCTCGTAACAAGTCATGGGCGAGGGTATTGGAAGTGAGGGATAATAGGAGCGGGGAAAGTGGAGGAGTGAAGGCACAGGAGTAGGTGGTCGATGTTTCAAGCACGGGAACCGCAGGAGAGCCTGTGGCAGTCGGAGTTTCTGATCACGCCGAGGAAGGCGAAGCTGATGCGGAGGAGCTGGGCGGAGGTGTTCCGGAACGAGGCTCTGGTTCTGATAGAGGAGGAGCGGTTCGCTCCGCTGTACAGCCCGGACATGGGCAGGCCCAATCGCGCCGTGCAGACGGTGCTGGGAGTGCTGGTGCTCAAGGAGATGTTCGATCTGACGGACATGGAAGAGTTGGAGTTCAATCTGCTGTGGCACCACGCGCTGCGGCTGGAGATGGAGGAGGCGCATCTTGCCCAGAAGACACTGCATAACTTCCGTGTGCGGTTGATGGAGCACGACGGCGGGCGGTTGGCCTTCTGCGAGACGACGGACCGGATGATAGAGGCCCTGGGACTGCGAACAGGCAAGCAGCGCCTGGACTCGACGCACGTCATGAGCAATATCGCGGTGTTGACGCGGTTGGGTCTGTTCTGCGAGACGGTCCGGGTGTTCCTGTTAGCGGTGAGCCGTGAGCACCCTGGTCTGGGTGAAGGGATTGGGGATGGACTGGCCCAGCGGTACCTCAAGGAGACCGGCGAAGCATCGAGGTACGAGGACGCACGTTCAGGTGAGGGGCGTCGCCGGCTGTCGGTGTGTGCGCGAGACGTGTACCGGCTGGTGGATAGGTTCCGTGGGACGGCGGTGGCAAAGATGGAGGAGTACGGGCTGTTGGAGAGGCTATTGGGGGAGCAGTGCCACGTGGGCCGGCACAGGGACGGTCGTCCCGGAGCCGATGACGACGATGCGGCAGAGGGTAAGGTGCCGATCGCGCTGAAGGAGGCGAAGGAGGTGCGGTCGTACTCTATGCAGACGCCCCACGATCCGGAGGTGACCTACAGCGGACACAAGGGGAAGGGGTACGAGGTGCAGGTGTCTGAGACGTGCGAAGAGGGGAACGCAATGCAGGTGATCACCCACGTGGAGGTCACGCCGTCGAGCGGTGGCGACGCCGGTGTGACGGTGGGGGTGATAGACACGTTGAAGGAGCGAGGGATCGGTCCTTCGGAGCTATGGTGCGACACGTCGTATGGATCCGGACACAACGGATGGGAGGCAGAGCGTAGGGGGACGGAGTTGGTGAGCCCTGTCGGGGGCCGGGCGCCAGCGGAGGCCGACAGGGGTGATGGGCTGGTCAGGCTGACGGCTGCTGACTTTGACATCGACGTTACGGCAAGGAGGGCTGCGGTGTGTCCTGCGGGACATGAGGCGGTGTCCGAGTACGAGGATGAAGACGCTCCCGAGCGAGTGGAGATGCACTTCGCCCGGGAGGTGTGTGAACCCTGCTCGCTGCGCCCACGGTGTCCCGTGAGGTGGCGTCGTCGTCCTGAGCTCGGGGGAGAGTGGTCGCCGAGCGGAGCCTACGTGCTGAGTGCGGACCTCGCCAGGGTGAACATCGGACGTAGGCGGAGGGCCGAGTCGGATGGACAATGGCGTAAACGGTACGGGTTGCGTGCGGGGATAGAGGGTACGAACTCGGAGTTGAAACGGCGCCATGGTCTTGGCCGCCTACGGGTACGTGGAGGTGAGAGGGTCCGGCTCGCCGTCTACCTCAAGGCCCTGGCGTGTAACGTCAAGCGAATGGTCCGGGCACGGTTGGACGAGATGTTGGTCCCACCGGCTGTCCTGGCGACCGCTCCCACCGCTGCATGAAGCTACAGGAGCCGTTGCGAGCCCGCTGATGCCTGCCCGGACGGGGTATGGCGCACCACAACGACCTCATCGGCCACAACACAAGCCCCGATCGGAACAACCAAATCCCTCACGCCTAACCGCCCTCACGCCGCAGAACCAACCCGAAAGCCCCTTGTTACGAGGGAATCAACCTTGAGATTACCACCTATAAGTCCGCGGACAACAACGAGCTGATCGCCAACTACTGGAACGCCGTGGGTGTTCACACCGGGGTGGACCTGGTTGCGAGAAGTCTGTGCGGCACGCAAAAGAACGCCAACAAGAACATGATAAGCGCCGAGAACGCCCCGACGCTGTCCCAGTTCGCAAATCCGGGGTACATATCACCCTGGCATGCCGGCGATTGTCACGCCTTCGGGGGCAACGAGTACGCGATCTGGCGGATAACCGGAGGCAAGGAGGGCCGGGAGCCCACGGCTGAAATCAAGGCGCTGATGAAGCTGGTGACGGATGGGCGAGCGGGGACCGCCGAAGACCGCGACAGGCTGGGCAAGGAGATCGGCCGCATGCACGCAGAGAACCAGTGGGTCATCTCGCCGGTTGCAGAGGTGCCAGTCCCCTTCATTGTGAGCAACAGGCTGGGCAACGTTGCAGAGGTGGCGCGCTCGGCGTGGTTGCTCAGGACCCCTGCCAACCTCTTCCCCGAAGTGTTCTTTTTCCGCGATTAAGACCCAACTATGGCGCAAGCCGATTGAATGGGCAGCCAGGAGCTCCTGGCTGCCCATTTTGATCATCGAACCCTCAAATGATATTATGCATTCAGTGCGTCTCACGACGATGAGCTAAAGGGACCTGCTTGCTCACCTTCATTATTCGCCGCACCCTAATCTTCCTCCCTATGCTCGCCCTCATGTCCGTCGTGGCGTTCGCCATTATCCAGGCGCCACCCGGAGACTTTTTGTCCGATTACGCGGCAGCGCTCGCTGAGCAGGGTGAGTCCATAGACCCGGGAGAAATGGAGGCGCTAAGGAAACAGTTCGGCCTTGGCGAACCGATCTACGTGCAGTACAGGAAGTGGGTGTGGGGGATATTGCACTGGGACCTCGGCTGGTCACTGGACTGGCGTAAGCCGGTGGCCGAGATGGTAAATCAACGTCTCTTCATGACAGTGCTCCTGGGACTTTTCACCATCGTCTTCACCTGGACCATGGCCATGCCGATCGGCATCATCTCCGCCGTCAAACAGTACTCCTTTATCGACTACCTCTTCACGTTCTTGTCCTACCTGGGGGTCGGTACGCCCAATTTCCTGCTGGCCCTGATGATCATGTGGTCGGCGTTTGCCTATTTCGACCTGAGGATCACCGGACTGTTCTCGCCGGAGTACAAGGTTGCCGACTGGAGCGTCGGGCGAGTGATAGACATGCTCAAGCACATCTGGGTGCCAATGCTCATCCTGGGTACGGACGGTACGGCCCGGTTTACGCGAATCGTACGCGCCAATTTGCTGGACGAGATGAGCAAGCCCTACGTGGAGACGGCCCGTGCCAAGGGACTGCCGGAGTGGAAGCTAATCCTGAAGTATCCAACGCGGATAGCGATGAACCCCTTCATCAGCACTGCGGGCTGGTCGCTGCCCGGGCTCTTCTCGGACAGCCTGATCGTGGCAACCGTGATGAGCCTGCCCACGATAGGACCGTTGCTGCTGCGGTCCCTGCTGGCCCAGGACATGTTCATGGCCGGCTCCATAATTCTCATACTTACGGCCCTGACCCTGGTAGGCACTCTGATATCGGACTTACTCCTGGCGTGGGCGGACCCGCGCATCCGGATGTCCGGATAACCTATGGCTACTACGCCCGAAGTACTACCAGCCCCCTCGCTTACGGAAGAGGAGCGACTCCTTGTCGCCTCCCAGTGGAAGCTTGTCTGGATGCGATTCCGGCGGCATCGTCTTGCCCTGGTCAGCGTGGCGATCATAGCGGTGTTCTACTTTGTGGTCCTGTTCCCCGAGTTCCTGGCAATCCACGACCCGCTTAAAGTTGACGAACAGAGGCTCTTCGTCGGGCCTCAGCGGATACATATCATGGACGGCTTCAGGCCCTCACGTCCCTACGTAAGCGGTCTCAGCGTCACGCGGAATCCAAAAAGCCTCCGGCTGGAATACAGCACAGACAAGACCCAAAAGCACCGCATCCGCTTTTTCGTCCGGGGATACGAGTACAAGCTGTGGAGGCTGTTCAGGACCGACATCCACCTGATGGGAGTGGACACTGAGGAGGGGATGCGGAACTTTCATCCCATCGGTACCGACCGCTTGGGTAGAGACATGTGGTCCCGGTTGATGTACGGCACCAGGATATCCATGTCCATCGGGCTGGTCGGGGTCGCCATAAGCCTCATCCTAGGCATCTTGTTAGGGGGGCTGTCGGGATACGTTGGGGGCTTAACCGACATTCTGATCCAGAGGCTAATCGAGTTCATCATCTCCATACCCACCATACCCCTGTGGCTCGCCCTGGCGGCCGCAGTGCCTCAGGACTGGTCCATCCTCCGGGTCTACTTCGCCATAACCATCATCATCTCCTTCATAGGCTGGACGACGCTGGCGAGAGAGGTCCGGGGTCGATTCCTGGCGCTGAGGGAAGAGGACTTCGTAGTCGCAGCCCGCCTCTACGGGACGGGGCCGCTGAGGATCATCTTCCGGCACATGGTGCCCTCGTTCATCAGCCACATCATCGCAACTACCACGCTGGCCATACCTGGCATCATAATCGCCGAGACCGCCCTCAGCTTCCTCGGCCTGGGCATGCGACAACCGGCCATAAGCTGGGGAGTCCTCTTGAAGGAGGGGCAGAACGTCCAATCGGTGGCCTTGGCCCCCTGGGTGCTCCTGCCCGGCGCTTTAGTGGTCATCGCCATCCTGGCCTTCAATTTCCTGGGCGACGGCCTGCGCGACGCGGCCGATCCATATTCCGTCCAGAGATAGCCTGGCACCCTCCAGCCTTCGGGCATGGAGCCTCTACTCAGGGCATCTGCGTTAAGCCGGAGCATGCGGGGTTTCAAGTGTGCCATGGACTTGATCGAGGTCCGCACATCCGACACGGTTTAGAATGGAGATACAGAATGAACCGGAACAGGTTGAGGCTGAGTGGAAAGGTTGCCATCGTCACAGGCGCCGGTTCTAGTGGCCCGGGCATCGGCACCGGGAAAGCCACCTCGATACTATTTGCCCGCGAAGGCGCCAGAGTGCTGCTGGTTGACGTGGTAGCCAGCCGCGCAGAAGAAACATTGGCTACCATCGAGGAAGAAGGTGGCGAAGCATCGGTGTTCGAGGCCGATGTTTCCCGATCTGATGAGTGCCGAGCCATGGTAGACGCCACCCTCGAGCGCTATGGCGCCCCAAGTATTCTGTTCAACAATGTAGGGGTGAATGCCAGAAAAGGCGCTAGCGTGGCTGATTTGGAGGAGGAAGAATGGGCCCGCGTAATTGACACCAACTTGAAGGGCATGATGCTGACCAGCGGGCATACTGTTCCGGCCATGGTCAAAGGCGGAGGCGGCTCGATCATCAACGTTTCGTCCACCGCGGGCATCCGGGCAGGCCCTGAAGTATCCTACTCGGCGGCCAAGGGCGCCGTTATCTCCTTGACCAAGTCCATGGCGATGCAACACGGCCGGCAGAATATCCGGGTAAACTGCATAGTTCCGGGACACATTTACACCCCCATGGTTTCGTCAATAGACAACAGTATGTGGAACAAACCCGTGACCGAGGAAGATCGTGACACACGCCGACGAGCCGGGGCCCTGGGTACCGAGGGCACTGCGTGGGACGTTGCCTGGGCGGTGGTATTCTTGGCGAGTGATGAGGCCCGCTGGATTTCCGGCGCGGTCCTCCCGGTGGACGCCGGAACATCGGCCATGCTGCCGCACAATATGGTAAGGGAATTGGCGTGACGCGCCGAGGACCGGCTGCCCATACCGGGGCAGTCGGTGAGGTGCAGATGATGCGCAGCATCTCGGGCGCGGGACTGGTACCCATCGGAAGAGGAGGTGCCCTTAACAGTGCTATCCGTCTACCGGAGGGTGAACCCCGCCGCCGCTGGACACCTGTGCGAGACTTTGGGAAGGCGCATGTCAAGAGGAGTCAAGGCAGACGCCGTAATGGCGCCATGTCGTCACCGGCAGAGGAGCCGTTAGGGTGCGTCCGAGGGCATCCGGACGGTCATCCTGTTTCGCTCGAGGTCGACGTCGAGGACCACGTCCGACAGGGAGGGTATGAGTGTCTCCGAGCCTTTGTCGTCCCTTATGAGGTAGACGTCGTTGCTGCCGGTGAGCAGTATCTCCTGAACGCGGCCCAGGGGCTCGCCGTCATCGGTCCGTACCTCCATGTCGATGATCTGGAAGTGGTAGTAGGAGGGGCCGGAGAGAGGAGCGACCGCGTCGGCGGAGACGGTGAAGAGGCTGCCGCGCATCGCCTCGGCGGCGTTGCGGTCGTTGACGGAGTCAAGCTTGACGACGAGTCCGGCCTTTCCCGGGCGGGAGCGTTCGACGCGGAACGGCGCGTCGTCGACGAGGAGGACGCTGCCGGGAGAGAACCTCGTGGGCGAGTCGGTGAGTGGCTCCACGTGGAGTTCGCCTTTGAGGCCCCGCACGCCCCTGACCCGCCCGACGACGACCCTTTCGGTCCCTTGGAGCGCCGAGTCCGGGCCGCCTGAGCTGGAGGACATCTGTTGCGGTGGGCGGGCCGGCGGTGGTGGAGGGCCGCCTACTCTATCTCCAGGGTGGCCCGGGTGTCCTGTTTGACGGCGGCCACCCGGAGCAGGGCCCTGATGGCCTGGGCGACGCGGCCCTGGCGGCCTATCATCCTGCCCTTGTCCTCCTCGGCGACCTCGAGCCTGATGATGATGTGCCCGCCCGCCTCTTCCTCCGTCACCCTGACGTCCTCGGGTTGGGAGGCGATGGACTTGGCGATGTACTCGACCAGCTCTCTCACTCTTCGTCATCCTCTTCAGGGGGAGGGCTGTCCAACAGGCGGCGGACGGCGTCCGAGGGCTGTGCCCCCTTGCCTATCCACTCTTGGGCCCTCTCTCGGTCGACCACTATCGTGGGGGGGTCGCTTCGGGGGTTGTAGTGGCCAAGCTGCTCCACGAAGGCGCCGTCTCGCGCGGCCCTGGAGTCGGCGACGACTATCCTGTAGCTGGGCTGCTTCTTGGCGCCCACACGTCTGAGTCTTATCTTGAGCATCCGGGAATCTCTCTCCTCACGACAGGCCGGGCCCTCACGCGCTCCTGGCCTTGTTGAGCTGCCGCATGATCCGCGACTTGCGCCTGGCGGCGTTGTTGTGGTGAATGGCGCCGCTCTTGGCCGCCCTGTCCAGGGAGATGACCGCGGCCTTCACGGCCTGCTCCGCGCCTTCCAGGTCGTCCGAGGCTATAAGCCGCCGGGCCTTGGTTATGTGCGTCTTGCAGGCGCTCCGCTGGGGCTGGTTGATCGCTCGTTTTCTCTCGGAGACGCGGGCAGATTTCGCGCTGGGCAACTGGTGGGCCTCCTCAGGCCTCTCGACCGGACCTGGAGACGTTCATAACGCCGTTCACCCCCTCCAGCTTGGAGAAGAGGCGGTTCAGCTGGTCAATCCCGTCACTGTACACGGTGAGAGTTATTACGCTTATGTCGTCGTACTCCTCTGAAACACAGGAGGTTATATTAACACGTTCCTCGGAAACAAGGGAGGTGACGTCCCTCAGAAGGCCGACGCGGTCCCAGGCCCTGACCCGTATTCTCACGGGGTAGAGGGTCTGCGTCTTGCTCCACTCCACCGGCACCAGGCGCTCGGTTTCGGTCTCCAGGAGGATGTTCTTGCAGGCCTTGCGATGGACCGTAACCCCGCTGCTGCGGGTGATGTATCCGATGATGTCGTCGCCCTGGATGGGGTTGCAGCAGCGCGCCATCTTGGTCAGCAGGTCCCCGACCCCGAGCACCTTGATTCCCGACGCGGGCCCCTGGGGGGGGCGGGACACGGCGGGCTGCTCAACCTCCGGGGTCACCTCCTGGGAGGAGAGGCGCTTGACCACCTGGGAGACCGTCACGGTGCTGCCGCCCAGGGCGGCGAAGAGCTCGTCGGCGGTGTCGAACTTCATGAGCTTGGCGACTTCCACGTCGTCGAGGGACATGGTGAGGCGCCTCAGCTGCTTCTGGAAGATGTCCTGGCCGCGTTCGATGTTGGTCTTGCGCTCCTGGCGGTTGAACCACTGGCGCACCTTCACCCGACCTGACGTGGTCTTCACGTAGCCCAGGTTGGGGTTGAGCCAGTCGAGGCTCGGCCCGCGTACGTTCTTGCTGGTCACAATCTGGACCGTGTCGCCGTTCTGGAGCTGGTACTGGAGGGGTACCAGCTTGCCGTTGACCTTGGCGCCGATACAGCGGTAGCCGACGTCGGTGTGTATCCTGAAGGCGAAGTCCAGCGGAGTCGCCCCGGCGGGGAGCTCCTTCAGGTCACCCTTGGGGGTGTATACGAAAACCTGGTTGTTGAAGACGTCGGTCTTGAACGACTCCACGAACTCCAGGGCGCCGCTGACGTCCCGCTGCCACTCTAGGAGCTGCCGCAGCCAGGTCATCTTCTCCTCGAACCGCTCATCGTCCGGCTGGCCCTCCTTGTACAGCCAGTGGGCGGCCACGCCGTATTCGGAGACCCGGTGCATCTCCTGGGTCCTGATCTGTACCTCCACGGGGTTGGCGTCCTCGCAGAGGACAGTCGTATGGAGCGACTGGTAGAGGTTATCCTTGGGATTGGCGATGTAGTCGTCAAACTGGCCGGGCAGGGGGTGCCACTTGGTGTGGATGGCGCCGAGGGCGGCGTAGCAGTCGGGAATTTCGTTGACCAGCACACGGAGGGCGAACAGGTCGTGTATGTCCTCCACCTTCTTGTTGACGGCGGCGTAGCTTCCGATCTTCCTGTGGATGCTGTACAGGTGCTTGGGCCTGCCCGTAACGTCGGCGTCGATGCCCGCGCGGTCCAGCTCGGCCTTGAGGATACCCTGCACGCGCTGGGTGTACGTCTCTCGCTCCCCCCTCTTCGTGTTCACCAGCTTCGATGCCTCTTTGTAGGCGTCGGGGTTGAGGACCTGGAAGGCCATGTCCTCCAGCCGCCACTTGATCTCCCAGATGCCGAGGCGGTGGGCGAGGGGAGCGTATATGTCCAGCGTCTCTTGGGCAAAGGCGAGGCGTCGTTGAGGGGGAAGCCCCCTTATTGTCCTCATGTTGTGGAGGCGGTCGGCCAGCTTGATGAGGACGACTCGAATGTCCTCAGCCATCGTCATGAGCATCTTGCGAAGGCTGGCCGCGTTGGCGAGGTCGTCCTCCGAGCCCGATCGGGAGTCCGGGCTGCGCTCCTCCGCCATCGTCTCGGTCTTCGTCAGCTTGGTCACGCCATCGACCAGCTCCGCCACCTCGGTGCCGAACTTCGACTCCAGCTCCTGGTAGTCGACGTCGCAGTCTTCGATTACGTCGTGCAGCAGCGCCGCGGCCAGGGCGTTGGGGTCCATACGCAGGTCCGCCAAGAACATCGCCGTCTCCATGGGATGCTCTATGAACGGCTCGCCGGACATGCGTACCTGATCGGCGTGGGCGGCCGCCGCGAAGTCGTAGGCCTCGACCACTATGTCGAGCTTCTCTTCCGGAATGTATCCGCGGGCCTTCGCGATCAGTGCGTCTACCAAGATGCCCTCCCGGCGTGCCAGAGCGCCGCCGCTGCGCACTCTAGTATAAACCAACGTCAGCCCTGCTATATTACCCTCGCCCCTATAATGGAAGGCAGAGCACTCGCCGATCTGAGATAATTGGTCGCGGCATACCGCGTGATGGAGGAGTGGAGACCTTGGTGTTCCAGGCGCCCAGGGGCACGGCAGACATACTACCGGGGGACCAAGGCCACTGGCGGTTCTTTCGCCACAGGGCCGAGGAGATGGCCGCTAGGTTTGGCTATGAGCGGATCGATACCCCGGTCTTCGAGGACGCCCGTCTGTTCGTGCGGGGCGTCGGAGAGGTCACCGATATCGTCGAGAAGGAGACGTACACCTTCGAGGACCGGGGCGGGGACCTTCTGACCCTGCGCCCGGAGGGCACGGCCCCGGTGTGTCGAGCCTACCTGGAGCACGGCATGCACAACCTGCCCCAACCGGTGCGCCTGTACTACATGTTCCCCGGCTTCCGCTACGAGCGTCCGCAGTCGGGAAGGTACCGCCAGCACCACCAGTTCGGCGTCGAGCTGCTGGGTGACGCCGACGCCTCGGCCGACGCGGAGGTGATCGAAGTCGGCTGGCGCTTCCTGGAGTCCATCGGGCTCAGGGAGCTGTCGCTGGGGGTCAACAGCATTGGAGACGCCCAGTGCAGGCCCCGCTATGTGGAGGAGCTGAAGGCCTACTACAGGCCCCACGTCGATACGCTCTGCACCGACTGCCGGCGGCGGCTGGAGGACAATCCGCTGCGGCTGCTGGACTGCAAGCGCGACTCGTGTCAACCGGTCGTAGTCGATGCCCCTCGGAGCATCGACTACCTCTGCGGCGAGTGCGAGAGCCACTGGTCCAGCCTGACCACGTTTCTAGAGCTTCTGGGGCTGCCCTACGAGGTGAACCACCGGTTGGCCAGGGGCTTCGACTACTACACCCGCACCGTCTTCGAGGTGACTCCTCCCACCGACGGCCAGCAGAACGTTCTGTTCGGCGGCGGCCGCTACGACGGGCTCATCGAGGAGCTGGGAGGGCGGTCGACCCCCGGCGTGGGGTTTGGCATGGGCGCCGAGCGGGTGATCTCCAACCTCAGAAGCCAGGAGACGCCGGTCGACGACTCCTCGGAGCCCAGGGTGCTGGTGGCCCATATCGGAGAGGGGGCCAGGCACGCGGCCCTGGACCTGGCGTCAAGGCTGCGGATGGGCGGCGTCTCGACCATACCGGGCCCCGTGGGCAGGGGGCTGCGAAGCCAGCTCCGCTACGCCTCCCACGTCGCCGCCAGCCACGCCATCATCCTGGGCGAGCAGGAGCTGGAGAAGAAGACGGTGGTGCTGCGCAACCTGGCTCTGGGGGAGCAGGAGGAGGTCGAGCACGACCCGGAGCTGCTGGTACGGCGCATCGCCGGAGGGGATTGACCCTTCCATGTCCAGCTCTCCCAGACTCTGTAGACAGCCATGATTGACAGACTTGCCGCGGTAGAGAGGCGGTACGAGGAGATCGAGCGCCTCCTGGCAGACCCGGAGGTGTCGTCGGACTACTCCCGAATCCAGGGCGTCATCAAGGAGCACGCCTCTTTGAGGGAGCTGGTCTCGCTGGCGCGCGAGTACCGCAGGCTCACCCGGGAGCTGGAGGACGTCCGCTCGATGCTCAGCGAGGAGTCCGACCATGAGCTCGCGGCGATGGCGAGGGAGGAGCTTGCGCAGCTGGAGGAGAGCCTGGAGGGGGTCGAGGCCGATCTGCGAGTGGCGCTGCTGCCCAGGGACCCCAACGACGACAAGAACGTGGTCATAGAGATCCGGGCCGGCACGGGCGGCGACGAGGCCGGCCTGTTTGCCGGCGATCTATTCCGCCTCTACTCCAGGTACGCGCAGCGCAAGGGGTGGAAGACCGAGGTCGTGGACGCCAACAGCACCGGCCTTGGCGCCATCAAGGAGATCGTGTTCCAGCTCAAGGGGGAGGGCGCTTACAGCCTGCTGAAGCACGAGAGCGGGGTCCACCGAGTCCAGCGCGTCCCCGTGACCGAGTCCAGTGGACGGATCCACACCTCAGCCGCCACAGTGGCCGTCCTTCCGGAGGCCGAGGAGGTGGACGTGGAGGTCAGTCCCGATGACCTGCAGATCGACATCTTCCACTCCAGCGGCCACGGCGGCCAGAACGTCCAGAAGGTGGCGACGGCTGTCCGGATCACTCATCTTCCCACCGGTGTCATGGCGGTGTGCCAGGACGAGCGGTCCCAGTTCAAGAACAAGGAGAAGGCGATGTCGGTCCTGCGGTCCCGGCTGCTGGCCCGGGAGCTGCAGCGGCGGCATGACGCCGTCAGCGAGGAGCGCCGGTCCCAGATCGGGACCGGCGACCGGTCGGAGAGGGTCCGGACCTACAACTTCCCGCAGAACCGGGTCACCGATCACCGGATCGGAGTGACCTCCCATGCCCTCGAAGAGGTGCTGGACGGCGATATAGACTCGTTCATCGACGCCCTCGTGGAGCTGGAGCAGGTCAGAAACCTGGAGGCGGCCGAGCTGTGAGGGTGAGTGAGTCGTGGGCGTGCGCCGGCGCCGAGCTCTCGCGTCGGGGCGTCGACGACCCGACCCTGGAGGCCGAGGTGCTGGTGCGGCACGTCCTAGGGCTGAGCCGGGCGCAGCTCTTCTCGACCCTGAACGATGGGGTGACCGTCGAGCACCGGCGCGAGATCGATCGGGTGGTGGAGCGCCGGTCAGGGGGTGAGCCCCTAGCGTATATCAGGGGCTTCCGGGAGTTCTACGGCCTCGATTTCATGGTCAACGCCCACGTCCTGGTGCCTCGGCAGGAGACCGAGACGCTGGTCGACCTGGTGCTGGAGGCCTCGAGCCGCAGCCGGCGAGAGGAGCTGCAAGTCGCGGATGTGGGGACCGGCAGCGGCGCCATCGCCGTCGCCGTCGCGGCCAATCTGCCGCTGGCGCGGGTCTTCGCCACCGACGCGAGCCCGGACGCGCTGAGGGTTGCCGACGCAAATCGCCGGCGCCACCGGGTCTCCGGTCGGGTCCACCTGCTCCTGGGAGACCTGCTGGACCCTCTGCCCTCCCCGGTCGACGTCATAGTCTCGAACCCCCCATACATTCGAAGCGGAGACCTGGACGGGCTGCCGGACGCGGTGAGACGAGAGCCCGCAATGGCGCTGGACGGGGGGAGCGACGGGCTGGGGCCGACCATTCGGCTGATCCGAACGGCGCCGCCACTGCTGAATCCCGGGGGCGTCCTCATCGTCGAGATCGATCCGGAGCAGCTGGAGCCGGTCTCGGGGTATGCCCAGTCTCAGTTTCCGAGTGGGCAGGTCGAGTACCGTTGCGACCTGCTGGGCATGCCGCGGGCGGTGGTCGTCAGGCTGCCCTGAGGGCCGCCGCCATCGCTGAGGCTAGAGGCCCAGCTGGTAGTGCTTGCCCTCGGTCTTGACCGCCGGGGCGACGACCAACTCGGCGTCGTGCATGTCTCGGATCGTGAAGGCGCCGACCATGCCCATGCACACCTCCAGGGCGCCGATGAGGTTCTGAGTGCCGTCCGTAAGGGACGAGGGGCCTCGCAGGATCCGCTTCAGCGACCCCCGGGTCCCAACGCTGACGCGCGTGCCCCGGGGCAGTGCCGGGTGGGGGGTCGCCATACCCCAGTTATAGCCGTGTCCGGGGGCCTCTTCCGATTGGGCCAGCGGGCTCCCCAGCATGACGGCGTCGGCCCCGGAGACGAAGGCCTTGCACAGGTCGCCGCCCGTGCGTATGCCGCCGTCCGTTATGATGGGCACGTACTTTCCGGTGCGCTTCAGGTGCTCCTGTCGCGCGGCCGCGCAGTTGAGGGTCGCGGTAACTTGGGGCACGCCCACGCCCGTAACCTCGCGCGTGGTGCAGGCCGCTCCCGGACCGACCCCCACCAGTACGCCGTCGATCCCCGTCTCCATGAGCTCCAACGCTACCTCGTAAGAGACGCAGTTTCCGACCAGGACGGGTACGTCTACTGTCTCCAATAGGTCCGAGAAGACCAGTCCGCGGACGCTGTTGGACTTGTGCCGGGCCGTGGTAACGGTGGACTGGACTACGATGATGTCGGCGCCCGCCTCTACGGCAACGGGAGCCAGGCGTTTCGTGTTGACCGGAGTAACCGAAACGGCGCACTTGGCGCCGCCTCTCCTCATCTCCTCGATTCGGACCCCTATCAGGTTCTCTTTCACAGGGGCCGCGTAGACGTCCTGGAGCAGCGTGGTAGCCTCCTCCTCCGAAGAAGCGGCGACTCGGTCCAGCACCTCTTCCGGCGAGTCGTACTTGGTCTGGACGCCCTCCAGGTTCATGACGGCCAGCCCACCGAGCTCGTACATCTCCGTTGCGAACTGGGGGGATACGACGGCATCCATGGCAGAGGCGAGGACAGGAATCGACAGGGTGATGCCGTCGATGGAAAACCGGGTATCCGTCAGAGCCGGGTTGATCGTGACGCTGCCGGGCACGATTGACACCTCATCGAACCCGTACGCTCGGCGTATCTCCTTGTACTGAGATGTCACCATCTGTTACCCCCACTGTGTGGAATTCGCACGACTATAGCAGACGGTTTCGCGACCTTCAAGGTGGGTGGCAGACGATACAGAGGACTGGACGGCGGCCTGCGGAGTCAGCCGCCCGTCCTCTCCTCGATAGCCTTCATCATATCCTGAAGGTCTGGGAAGACGTGGGCGTCGGGCTCGTGGCGGTGCGATGCCACCAGCTCGCCGTCTATGCTGATGTGGAACTTCCCGTGGACGCTGGGGATCAGCTTGAACGACTCAATGTGATCGCCGGTGCGATTGAGGGCCTCACCCGCCATCCAGGCGGCTCGGGAGGCGTGTCCTCAGTGATGGCAGTACTCGATCTCGATGTTGAGCTTGTCGTCAGCCACGCGCCACACCTCCTCTTGCCATCATATGACGGCGCGGCGCCTCCGTCAACATCGAAATGGCCCTGTCAATCCGCTCTCCCAAGTTCTGGGAGAGGGTGAGGGTTGGGAGCATGGCCCAAAGCTCTGTGCCATAATGTTCTCCACAAGAGTTGATCCGCCGATACGAGACCGACCGTGCCGGAGTGTGATGGGGAAGCTGGAAGAGTCCATAAGGGAGTACGCTGGCAGTCTTGGCTTCGACCTCGTGGGATTCACCACGGCGGAGCCGTTCCTGCGCGACGAGAAGGCGACGGTCGAGAGGGTCCGAGACGGGCTGATGGACGGGCTCCCCTGGTACACCGAGGAGCGGGTCCGCCGCATCAACCGCCCCCGATTGCTGCTTTCCCAGGCAAAGTCCATCATCTCCGTGGCGATGAGCTATCTGACCGGCCCAAGCGGGCCGGACGACGCCGGCGCGGCGGGGCCATCCGGCAAGATCGCCCGCTACGCGCGGGGCTCCGACTATCACCAGGTCATGAAGGGCAAGCTGAGAGAGCTGGCGGACGGCCTGGAGGAGATCAGCGGCGGCCCCGTGAGCACCCGAATCTTCGTGGATGACGGCCCCATGAACGATAGGGCGGCTGCCGAGCGGGCGGGTCTGGGCTGGTTTGGAAAGAACACCAACATCCTGACTCCGAGCCATGGCTCGTGGGTATTCCTGGGACAGGTGGTCACCGACCTGGAGCTTGAGACCGATAGGCCCCTGCTCAAGACTTGCGGCAGCTGCGTCCGCTGTATCGACGACTGCCCCACGGGGGCCATCGTCGCTCCCTACGTCATCGACAACACTCGCTGTATCTCGTTCCTGACGATCGAGCTTCGGGGCGCGATCCCCAGAGAGCTCCGGCCGCTGGTCGGCGACTGGATATTCGGCTGCGACATCTGCCAGGACGTATGCCCTGTGAACCGCAAGGCCCAGGGGAGCCTGGAGCCCGCCTACCGGCAGCGCCACGACTTCGACGCTCCCCAGCTCATTCCCCTGCTGGAGCTCGACGACGAGGGGTTCAGGGAGCGGTTCCGGGGCAGCCCCGTGAAGCGCGCCAAGCGGGTTGGGCTCCAGCGGAACGTCTGCGTGGCGCTGGGCAACATCGGCGCCCCCTCGTCGGTACCCGCGCTGTCCCGCGCCCTCAGCGCGCCCGAAGCGCTGGTGCGGATGCACGCCGCCTGGGCGCTGGGCCGCATCGGCGGCCCCGACGCCCTACGCGCCCTGACCGCGGCGGCGGCGCGAGAGGAAGACCCGGAGGTCCTGGAGGAGGTACACCTGGCGTTGACGGAGCTCTCCCCCGCTGAAGGACAGGCGCCACGCCACGGCGGGCTTAGGGCAGGGAAAAGACCCACTCCCGGCGGAGTGTTCGTGGGAGATTAGACTGGACTCGGCAAGGCTGGTATCATGGGTCTGTGTCCTCTCCGGTGGCGGCCGACGAGATGCGGGACCGCCGTCGAGACCGGGGAGGAACACAACCCTGAGGAAGACGCCCGCGAGGGGGATTTTCAGAAACACCACAATCTACGACCCTCAAAGCCTATGCGAGCGATGCGGCTTGTGGTAACGTATCCCAAGCTAGGAAGCGTGTGCCCACGCTTGTAAATACAGAGAAAGGACAACTGTGATGTCCCGAATTAAGCTGGCTATAATCTTTAGCCTCGCTGTGGTAGCGGTTCTCGGAGGCGGCCTCGTTTATGCCCAGGAGGCCGAGGAAGAGGCCATGCTGTCGATAGGCACTGCTACCTTTTCAGACGATCAGGCTCTCAGCGACTCGATCAGTTACATGCTGATGGACGTACCTGCTCCCGCTGACGGCACCGCCTACGAAGGCTGGCTTGTCTCCAATAACGGCAAGACGGTGTTGAGCACCGGAGTCATGGACGTGGAGGAGGACGGCTCCGTGTCCCACAGCTTCAGCTCTCCCAACGGGGAGAACCTGTTGGCCCTCTACGATAAGCTCGTCATAACCGTCGAGCCGGTCCCGGACACTGATTCCGACCCCTCCTCGGAGGCCGCATACAGCTCCGTTATCCCTCAGGGCGCGATGGGGCATGTCAGGCACCTGATCGTAAGCTTCCCCGAGGGAGAGCCGCAGGGCATAGTTGCCAGCCTTCAGATGCAGCTTGACGAGGCGCTCGTTCATGCCCAAGCGGCTCGGGCCGAGGCCGACAAGGGCAATCTGAGCGGCGCCAAGAATCTCACGGAGCAAGTGATCAACATCATCGAGGGCGAGGACGGCGCGAACTTCGGCGATATCGACGGCGACGGCCAGACCTCGAATCCCGGCGACGGCGTTGGCGTACTAGGACACGCCTCGAACCTGGTGCACGCCTCGTATGCGTCGGCGGCCGCACCTGGGGACGAGGCAATCGCCGCCGCCGCCGCGCTTGTCGCCAAGAGCGGCGCAAACGTCGAGTCTTGGACCACCCAGGCGAGGGATGTGGCGCTGAACAACGTGATGAATGCGGCCACCGCGAACCTGGCGGGGGTGTTCATTGGCCCCGGCGCCATGACGGTCGTCAGTCAGCTGGAAGCCGCGAGGAACGGCTTCCGGAACGTCGACGGCGCCGAGCAGACGTATGCCAACGCGCAGATGTTGGCCACCTTTACCATCGTGCCAGGGCCTCTGCCCGAGGAGCCCCTCGTGAGGCCGGGCCTGGGACTGCCGGGGGTTGGTGATACAAGCGTTCCGATGCTGGCCCCGATGGCGTTGCTCGGCTCGCTTCTGTTCTTGAGCGTTGGCGCTGCGCTGATGGTCAGACGCCGCTCCCGGTCAACCTCCTGATCGAGAGATACATCCGATACCGGAGAGGCCCCGTCGCCCAGAGTGACGGGGCCTCTTGTGTCTTCTATTCGCATGGTTGTGGGAGGCATGGCCCCAGGAGGGTGAGACCTTCACCCAAGCTCAGCAGACGTTTCGGACGCAGACTAGCGAGGCGGGACTGAGCCTGTTCAGCGGCTTCTTCCTGGTAGCCATGGGGATCTGCATTGCCGCAGCGTTGCCCTCGGCGTTTATGGTGTGGCGTGGCCGAGACGGCGACAACCCGGACGGGCCGTCCCAGGGCATCCGGCGAGAAGGGGATTGAGACGGCGCTCAGGGAGAGCTTTGCCTTAGAGGGTGTTTGCAAAGTCTTGAACTTGTACTAAACTTGATGAATGAGCCGCAAATCGTACCCCAGCGACCTGACGGACGAACAGTGGGAGATCCTCGGCCCCCTACTCCCACCAGCCAAGCCCGGAGGCCGGCCCCGTACAGTGGACCTGCGGGAGGTAGTGAACGGCATCCTGTATTTGCTTCGGAGCGGATGCCCCTGGCGGATGGTCCCGCACGATCTGCCTCCCTGGCAGACCCTGTACAAATACTTCCGCAGTTGGACCATAGATGGAACGTGGGAACGAGTCAATGAGACGCTACGCCCCTGCGTCCGAGAGGCCGAAGGTAGAAATCCTACTCCCAGCGCAGCGATCATAGATAGCCAGAGCGTGAAGACGACTGAAAAAGGGGGCCTCGTGGCTATGATGCTGGTAAGAAGATCAACGGTCGAAAGCGACACGTCATCGTAGATACCATGGGCTTGCTGTTGGCGGTGGTGGTGCATCCTGCCAATATCCAAGACCGAGATGGGGCGAGGCTGGTCATCGATAAATTGATAGGACGATTCATCTGGGCTGACGCTGGCTACAGCGGCCAGTTGGTGGACTGGGTGATGTCCATGTCGGGCTGGGTCTTGGAGATCGTCAAGCGTCCCAGGGCCAGCCATCAGTTTGAGGTGCTGCCACGCAGGTGGGTGGTTGAGCGAACACTGGCGTGGCTGGGACGTTGTCGCCGGTTGAGCAAGGACTATGAAGCCTTGACCGATACAACGGAAGCGTGGCTGCACATAGCTGCGATTCATCTCATGCTCCGACGCTTAGCTCCGTCATGATGTACTTTGAAAACACCCTCTTAGGGTTCGCAGCTTCAGCCGGTGCACCTCTCGAGGGCAGCGATGCGGTGGCCCTGCCCATGACTAGGATCCCTCCCTCGGCGTTCTCGATAGTCACGTCGCACTCGACTTGGTGGTCTCCTTCCACCACCGCCTTATCGGTGACTACGGCCGCCAGGCGCAGCTCCACGTTGTGGAGCACGATCTGTCGGAAGATCGCGTCGATCTTCCGGAGAGTGACGGTCTTGGACCAGCCCGTGACCAGCTGCCCTAACATGGCGACGCTCATGGCGCCGGGCACCATGGGGCCCGCCAACCCCTCTCGCCGGGCGACGTCGCCGTCGGTGAAGCGGCTGGGGTCCCGTTGAGTGGCCCAGACGCGGACGAAATCCTCCACCTGCGCGTCGGTCACAACCCGGTGCAGCGGGCCGATCTCGTCCCCGATCTCCACGTCCTCGAAGTACACGTCCCGGGACCCCACTAGGCGCGCCTGTTTCTTCGAACGTGGGTGTCTCGGACCAGCGCCACCACCTCGTTGCGCTGGTTGCTGAAGCTGGTCTCCCAGGCGATGAAGACCATCTTGCCGGAACGCCCCGTCTTGGAGTAGACGTCCAAGAGCTTCGTGGTAGCGGTGAGGGTGTCTCCCGGTCTGACCGCCCCCAAGCATTCGATGGCCTGTCCTGCGAAGAAGCCGGTGTCGCCGAAGTCGAGCTTGATATCCGGGCGTGTAACGTCCGCCAGGAAGACGTTGCAGAAGGTTGGGGGGGCTGCGGCCGTCGAGCTTGCGGCTTCGTCCTTGCCGAAGCCAGGTTCACCCGTAGCCCTCGCGAACCTGAGGACCGCCTCGCGGGTGATGGGGAACTCGCCCACCGGATGCTCGACACCCAGCAGGCTGCGGTCGTAGTTGATCTCTCGGTCGCTTTGCATGGGCGTATGTGTCAGCTTGGCCTCGTCTCTTCCAGGCGCACCGCGCGAAAGCCGCCGGACCCAAGCTCCCGCGCCAGCTCCTGCTCGCTTCCAACGGGCCTGTCGAAGGCCGTCATACAGGAGCCCAGGGCGCTGGCCAGGTGGGCGTCGCTGCCCCCTGTGCCCAGATAGCCATACCGCGAGACAAGGTCTTCGGTACGCTCGCCCTCGCCCGGACGGTTGCTGCCATTGAGCTCCTCGACGACCCGCAGCGACTGGAAGGCGGCGGAGTCCTGGATGAAGGCGTGCAGCCCAATACCGGACCGCCCGGGATGGGCCGGCACCGCTACGGCGCCGCACTCCTCGGCAGCCTGTATCAGCTCTACGGCATCCATGGCCACGTTCGAGAAGTCGATCTGCGCGTAGAGCGCCTCGGTTACCCCGTAGACCAGAAAGTGTCCGGCGTTGGTGTCCAGCTCCGACCCCTTCAGTATGATCACGTCGTTCTCCCGGGCCAGGGCAGAGTAGTCGGCGTCGAAATCGAACTTCCGGTGCTCTGTGAGCACGAAGCCGTCGATGGTGTAGCCGCGGCGCCTGAGCACTCCAGCCCACTTGACGTACTGCTCGACCGTTGCGCGGGAGTCGTCGGACGACACGGAGTGCGTGTGAAGGTCTAGGAACATCGAGTCAAATGGTATGGGAGACCCTTCTGGTGCGTCAAGGCCGTAGGAGCCGAGGTAACTCTTCAGGCTTTAGGAGTAAGCCTACCTCTTCCCCTCTCAAGGGGAGATTGAGAGGGGGTACAGACCGGGCACTTGGGTGACGGACGGCTGGCGGAGTGTAGAATGGGGCCATCCGACGCAGTCGAGTCAGCAATGGTAGGCGAAGCAGTCAATCAGGGAGGGATACTCACATGGATCTTGGGATAGAAGGCAGAGTGGCGCTGGTCACCGGAGGCAGCCGGGGCTTGGGCAAGCATTGCGCGCTGGCGCTGGCCAGGGAGGGCGTCAACGTCGCCATCTGCGGGCGGACACAGGCGACGCTGGATGGCACGGTGTCTGAACTGCGCTCTTTGGGCGTGAGCTCGGTGGGAGTGGCCGCCGACGTCTCGGAGGTCTCCGGATTAGAGTCACTGTACCGGCAGGTCGTCGAGGGGCTGGGGCCGGTGGATATCCTGGTCAACAACGTCGGAGGAAGCCGCAGCCGCTCCGACATCTTGGGTCTGTCGCTGGAGGAGCTCAAGGGTACCTTCGACCTCAACCTGTTCGGCGGCTTCCAGCTTATGAAGCTGGTCATCCCCCACATGAAGGCCCAGGGCTGGGGCCGCATCGTCAACATCGCTTCGATCTATGGACGCGAGCACGGCGGCGCCCTGGGTTACATGTCGGCCAAGGCGGCGCTGATTGGCGCCACCAAGCACGCCGGGCTCACCCTGGCGCCTCACGGCGTCCTGGTGAACAGCGTCGCGCCGGGCTCCATCTCCCACGAAGGCGGAAGCTGGGAGCGCTTCCAGAAGGAGAACCCGCCGGAGGTCGTGAACGAGTTCATCGACCGGAACCTGCCGATGGGTAGGTTCGGCTGGCCCGAGCCGGTGGGCGACCTCGTCGCCTTTCTCTCGTCGGAGAGGGCCAATCTCATTGCCGGCTCCTGCATCGTCGTCGACGGCGGCCAGGGAGGGTCGATGATCTAGTAGGAGACGCGCATCTCCGCGGGGCGGGTCTTGCCCTATGCGTCGTCGTACAGGTTGCCGAAGAGCCGGACCAGCTCCGCGTTCTCGCCTCGCACAAAGACGGGAATCCTTTCCAGGGGCGCGTCGACTTGGACGGTCTGTCCGCCCGCCAGGCGTTCTCCGGTCCAGGGATTCGTCCAGTCGGCTCCGGCCGGCAGATAGACCCCCCGGCTGCGCAGCCGGTACTGCAAGATGGGCGCAACCAGCAGGTCCGGTCCGAACATGAGCTGGTCCTCGATCTCAGCAGCGGTCGGGTCATCGGCAAAGTCGAAGAAGAGGGGGCGCATCGGCGGGATGCCTCTGTCGGTTGCCAGCCTCATCTGTGTCATCACGTATGGGCGGAGACGCTCCCGCAGCATCATTGCCGCCCGTATGTGGCGATAGCTATCGCCGCCGATGTTCCAGGGTTCGTTGTTCGGCCGGTTGCCGTGGGTGCGGAAGATCGGTGTGAATACGCCGTACTGGTACCAACGCACCATCAGCTCGTGGAATCGGGGGCTCGTACTATCCGGGGTGACGAAGCCTCCGATCTCGGCGGCGCCCCACGGGATACCGCTCATCGACAGGTTGAGCCCTGCCTTCATATAGGCTTCTAGGTGTCTGAACGAGGACTCGATGTCGTGAGCGGCGGGTGAGACGCCGTACCGCTGGGAGCCCGCCCAAGAGCTGCGACAGATAGTGACCACCTCCGTCTCGCCCGCCGCCAGCAGTCCCTCGTAGATGTTCTTCTGGTGGGCGGCGGGGAAGTAGTTGTGTACCTCAACCCCAGGGCCGATGTGGTACTGCGTCTGGCCGTAGTCCTGGATCTGGTGCAGGTCATCGCTGGGGTCCAGCCAGAAGGTACGGATACCCAGGTCGAAGTAGCTCTCCTTCCATCTGCTCCACAGATACTTGGCAGCCTCGGGATTGGTCGGATCGTACTGGTACTTCCATCGCTCCTCGTGGGGTTGGCTTGGGCCGCCTACGGTGTCCTTTCGTCCGTCTACTGAGCCGGTGAACATGCCGCGCTCGTGCATATACGCGAAATTCTCGCTATTCTCGGACACCACTGTCCAGGGCGAGATCATGATCCGCACGCCCATCTCGTCCATCTCACGCACCATCCCTTCCGGGTCTGGCCAGAGCTCGGGGTCGAGCTTCCAGTCTCCGGTGCGTTTCCAGTGCAAGAAGTCGATGACGTGAACGGCTAGGGGCAGGCCGCGCCGCCTGAACTCCCTGGCGACGCCGAGGAACTCGTCCTGAGTCTTGTAGCGGTTCTTGCACTGCCAGAAGCCGGAGGCCCAATAGGGAAACGTCGGCGCGTGACCCGTGGCGTCGGCGTACCTCTCCATGATCCCGGAGTAGGAGTCTGCGGTTGTGACGTAGTAGTCTGCCTGCCTGCAGCCGTCAGAGACCCAGCGCGTCCGGTTCTGACCGAACTCCACGCGGCCCAGCGAGGGGTTGTTCCACAGCAGCCCGTAGCCTTCGCTGGATACCACGAAGGGCACGCAGTGTTTGACGTGGCGTTGGTACAGGTCGATCACGCAGCCCTTGAGGTTGACCGTGCCGGTGTCGTTCAGCCCCATGCCGTAGAAGCGTTCCCCTTTGCGGGCGGCAAAGTGCAGCTCGGTGCGGCTGAGCCCGTCGGCGACGGGCTCGAAGATACGGGTGCCGGGATTGTGGGCCCCGACCACGTAGTCCTCCTCACTGAGTATGAGCGAGGCCTCTCCCTCCGGATCGGAGCCGGCCTGCCCTGCGTGGGGATGCCGGAAGAACTGTAGGTGGGCCCTCTGGGTACGGATGTCGTGAAGCCGCGCGGATATTCCGCCGTTGCGGATGGACGCCTCCGTCTCGGATATCTCGATGACGGCGCCATCCACTTTAACAACGGGCTCGCTCAACGCCCATGGGGTATCGAGGATTTCAGGCCCCGTAGTGACCCTTACCCGCAGTCCGTCTCTGCCCCACGGCTCGATCACCATGGTCTCCCCATCGAGCTTGTGGACAAGCTGATCGCCGACTCTGCCGGCCCTGCTCTTCAAGTCGTCCATCGGATGCATAACCTCCTTAGAAAATCTTCCACCACGGAGCGGCGAGGACGTCTGGCGCAAGCCACTCGACTGTAGTCCCGCCGTGCAGCAGGAGTCCTGTCTTGGCCCTGCACCCATACTCAGCGCGAAAAGTGCGCAGGTTGGCTACGTCTCGCAGACGCGGGCGCCGTGTCGCCTTGACTTCGATGGGCAGCAGGCGATCACCCGCTTCGATCACGAAGTCGACCTCCTCGCCGATGGCCGTGCGCCAGTAGAGAACCTCGGCCCGTTCCAGCCGTGCGTCGCGCCAGGTCAACAGATCGTGGAGCACGAGGTTCTCGAGATGCGCGCCTCGCGGCTCCTCTTCCTGGGTCAGATGCATCGCCACTCCGGTGTCTCCCCAGTAGAGCTTCGGCGACTTGATGAGCCGCTTGGTGCGGTTCACCGCGTAGGGAGGAAGACGCACCAGGAGGTACGAGGTTTCCAGCAGGTTGAGGTAGCGGCGCACGGTCGGCTGTGGCAGCGCGACGTCACGGCCAAGCTCGGCTTGGTTGACGAGCTGGCCCATGCGGAGGCAGGCCGCCCGCATCAGCCGGCGGAAGTCCGGCAATGCCGATATGGATGAGAGGTCCTGCAGGTCGCGTTCCAAGTAGGTGCGCACGTAGCCGTCAAACCAGACGGCCCGCTCCTGGGCGGTCTCGAGATGGACGGCCGATGAGGGGAAGCCGCCTCGGCGCGCCAGGGTGCGCCAGTCCTCCGGCTCATCCGGCTGCGCGTCTACCAGGTCAAGCCACTCGTGAGCTGGAGCATTCAGCAGGTGCTCCCAGATACCACCCCGTCCGAGGCCCCGTTGCTCCCGCCGGGTCATTGGCCAGAGCGTGAGGTAGCTAGCCCGGCCGGCAAGGGACTCGGATACCCGGCGCATCAGGAACAGGTTCGCCGAACCGGTGAGGAGGAACTTCCCTGGCTGACGCTGTCGGTCGATGGAGCGTTTGACCGCGAGCAGGAGGTTCGGCTCTCGCTGCACCTCGTCTAGGGTTACCGGTTGGCTGCCACCCAGCAGCGTCTCGGGATCGCGTCGACCACGTCGAGGTCGTCGAGGGAGAGGAAGCGCCGGTTCCCGGGCGCAAGCTGCTGTGCAAGGGTGCTCTTCCCCGTCTGGCGGGCGCCCGTTACAACCACCGCGGGCATCACGTCGAGACGGTCGCCGAGAGTTGGCGCCGCGAGGCGGGGGAGAACGATATCCATCACAGGTGTAATGATAATCATTCACGCCGTGAATTGCAATACCGGCGGCGCCGCTTCTGCTATATGACTTGCGCACCCGATGCGGCGGCGGGAGTAGCTCTGTCCTGGCTGTCTTTCTGGCTGGTCGCCGCATATAGCTGTATCTGCTTGGGGTCGACCCACTCGGTTGGGCAGCCGAAGATCTCGCTGAAGCGGGTTGCTAGTACCGGCGCTACTCGTTCGACGCTTAGGGGTCGGGACGCCAGGCGGGACATGGAGGTGACCCGGAGGCCCGGCATGCCGCAGGGCACGATGCGATCGAAGTAGGAGAGATCCGGGTCGACGTTCAGGGCGAAGCCGTGGGTTGTGACTCCTCGGCTGATCTTGACGCCGATGGCGGCCAGCTTGGCGTCACCGACCCAGACGCCCGTCGGCCTCTCTCCCCGCTCCGCCCGGAGCCCGAAGTCGGCCGCGGTGGCTACCAGTACCTCCTCCAACATCCGCACGTAATGGAGCGGCCCGCCCCATTGACGTATGCTGACGATGGGGTAGCCGACCAACTGGCCGGGTCCGTGGTAGGTGACCTCGCCGCCCCTGTCGATGTGATGGACCTCGACGCCCAACCCCTGGAGCTCCGCAGCAGACGCCAGGATGTCGGAGAGCTTGCCCCTGCGCCCGAGGGTATAGACGTGGGGATGCTCCAAGAGCAACAGGACGTTGGGCAGCCGTCCGCTGACCACGCGTTCGTGGACACTCCTCTGAAGCTCCAGGGCGCGAAGGTAGTCGATGCGGCCCAAAAAGACGGTCAGGCAGGCGCCTTCGCCGGTCACCCCCTCATCTCGATTGCCAACTCGGTGAGCATTCAGCCATCCCGTTCCTCCCTTCCCGTCGAGGACGCTTGTGTCAACCCGTTCCGCAGAGTGCTTCGAATAGCGTCCAGCCTTCGTAGACCTTCGCTATGCTTATTTTGAGCATTTCGCAAATGCTTCGCCGTAGTCTCGTAGCCCGCTGCGAAACTCTCGAACTCATCGCCCAGCCGGGTCACCGAGTCAATCATGTCCCTGGTATCCTTAGCCATCTGTGTCCCTCTCAGCCCCCGCTCAATGATGCGCAGAAAGGCAAAGAAGCTGTTGGGCGATGTCGGGAAGACGCGTTTGCTCCACGCGTATTTGAGGATGTCATCCCCTCCATCGGCCTTTAGCACGATCTCGTAGTAGACGTTCTCGGCCGGTATGTACATCAGGGCGAAGTCGAGGGTTTCTCCCGGGCAGATGTACCTATCTGCGATGTCGTCGATGTGGCGCCTTACGTCCCTTCGGAATCGAGGGAATCGCCTCTTGTGCTCCGACTCGCTAGCCTCCATGAGCCTGCGGAAGTTCTCCAACGGAAATTTGGAGTCGACCGGCACTAGCCCGTCGGCCAGCCGAATGACTGCGTCGACCTTGCGGCCGTTCCTCAGGACGTGTTGGGTCTCGTAGGAGTCCCTAGGTAGGGTCTGAGCTAGCAGGTTCTCAAGGATCAACTCCCCAATGCGACCACGGAGCGTCGGCGCGGCCAGGAGATCCTCCAAGCTCTGGCCACCCGAGGACCGGTCGGACGCCGCCCCTCCTTTGGCTCTGACTAACACCAGCGCTAGAACCACTACAAAGAGAGCAAGAACCGCCAAAATGGCTGCCAAGATGACGACTAGGACTTCCACTGTGTCTCTCTCAAAGAGGGTGTGCCCCCCAGTAGATACCCGTCTCAGGCCCGATGGCTTCGAGGCGCCGCTTCACGTCGTTGATGAAGGCGCTGGCCTCGGAGCCGTCGAGGATGCGGTGGTCGAAGGACAGGCAGACGTTCATCATCGAGCGTATGGCGATGGCATCGCCCACGACAACCGCGCGTCTGACGATGAGCTCGGTGGTCACGATGGCGGCTTGCGGGTGGTTCACCAGCGGCCGGGAGAGTACGGAGCCCAGTGCGCCCGTGTTGTTGACCGTGAGGGTGCCGTTCTGGACGTCTTCGATGGCGAGGTTGCCTCCACGTGCCCGTTCGGTGAGGCTGTCCATAGCCTTCGCCAGATCGGCGACGCTCAGCGTATCGGCGTCTCGGACCACTGGGACCACCAGTCCGTCCGGCGCCGCAACGGCCACTCCGATATTGATACGCCTCTTGAGGATGATGCAGTCGCCTCCCCACGAGGAGTTGAGTAGAGGGTTCTCCCTGAGCGCCTCGGCGACCGCCTTCACCGCGAAGGGAAGATAGGTGAGGTTGATGCCCTCGCGACGCCGGAACTCCTCTCTGAGCGCCTCGCGCCTCCGGACCAGTCCGGAGACGTCGACCTCCACGAGGCTCCAGGCTTGAGGGATCTCCGTAGCGCTGCGCGCCATGTTGTCGGCCACAATGCGGCGCACGGGAGTCAGCGGCACCCGCTCCTCTTCGGGGCTGGACACGGAGGACGATAGGTCGGTGCTTGCCTGCTCAGGGGCTTGGGCGTGGGAGGCTATGAAGGCCTCAACGTCTTTTCGGGTAACCCTGTCGTCGATGCCGGTGCCGGTGACGAGAGAGAGGTCTACCCGGTTTTCCCGGGCCAGACGGGAGACGGCAGGCGAGTAGCGCTTGCGTTCACGTGGACCTCTTTCCTCTGCCTTCGCGGCAGCCGGCTCTGCGTCGCGCTTGTGCTCAGCTCGAAGCTGCTGGACGCCGCCGGACTCTGCGACAGGCTGGAGGCTCCCCGAGCCGGTGGGCCCGACAGGGGCGATGTCCCTGGACAACACGCCGATGCGGTCGATGGCCTCATCCATGGGACCGGGCGCTGCCTCCGTCTCTTCGCCGCCGTGGGAGTCCTTCTCGCCCTCCACTGCGATCTCGGCGATGACCTCTCCCATCGGCACCGTCTGACCCTCTGCCGCAACGATGCTGGTCAGGACGCCCGAAACCGGAGAGGGCATCTCCATGTTCACCTTGTCGGTGACGACCTCCACCAGCGGGTCGTACTTCTCGACCTGGTCTCCTACCTGCTTCAACCACCTACCGATGATACCTTCGGTGACCGACTCGCCCACCTGGGGCAGCTCGATCTTCATATGCTCAGACTCCCGGCGAAGGGGCGGCCCCCTCCGCACTCCTGCCTCTCTGCCGGCCAGGAAGAGAGCGTTATCCTCTGATGGCAGCTTTTCCCAAAACTCACTCTAACCCTCTCGCACACTTGAGAAGAGGAGACCACCTCGCCCTTCCCGAAAACGCGGCCGACTTCACCGGCGGCTAGTACCGGGCCAGCGCGAGGGCGGCGTCGGCGATCTCGCCGGAGTCGATCATGAAGACCTTCTCCAGCGGCGGAGCGAAGGGCATCGCCGGGACCTCAGGTCCGGCAAGGCGAGTCACCGGGCCGTCCAGATAGTCGAAAGCCTCCTCGGAGATGGTCGCAGCCACCTCGCCGCCAATCCCGCCGGCCTTCGTATCCTCGTGTACTATCAGCGCCTTGCCGGTCTTTCTGACGGACTCCAGAACGGTGTCGGTGTCCAATGGCCTGAGGGTACGGAGGTCTACGACTTCTGCGTGCACGTCCTGATCGTTCAGGAGCTGAACGGCCTCTATGCAGTGGTGCACCATCAGTCCGTAGGTGACTATGGTGACGTCGTCGCCCTCCACCTTGACGTCGGCCTTGCCGAGGGGTAGCGTGTACTCTTCCTCCGGGACCTCGCCCCGCACCAGTCTGTAGGTCCGCTTGTGCTCGAGGAAGATGACGGGATCGTCGCTCCTGATAGCGCTCTTCAGCAGCCCCTTGGAGTCGTAGGGCGTCGCCGGCGCGGCGACCACCAGTCCCGGCGTGTGGGCGAAGACGACCTCGACGCTCTGAGAGTGGTAGAGGGCGCCCCGAACGCCTCCCCCGTATGGAGCCCGCACCACCATCGGCACGCTGAGCTGGCCGTTGGAGCCGTAACGCGCCTTGGACGCCTCGCCCACTAGCTGGTTGACCGTGGGCCAGATGAAGTCGGCGAACTCGATCTCGGCGATCGGCCGCATGCCGTTCATGGCCGCTCCCAGGGCGATTCCGGCTATGGAGGACTCGGCCAGGGGGGTATCGATCACACGCTCCTCGCCGAACTCCTCGACGAAGCCGTCGGTAGCGAGGAAGACGCCTCCACGGGCGCCGATGTCCTCGCCCATCACGAAGACTCGGTCGTCGCGGGCCATCTCCTCGCGCATCGCGTCACGGACTGCCTCCAAGACCGTCTTTACTGCGACGAGTCACCTCCATCGGGGGCGTATACGTGGTCGAAATAGCCCTCGACGTCCGGATACGGTGCGGCCTCGGCGATCTCGGTGGCCTCGTTGACCTGCCGGACCGCAGCCCGCCTGATCTCCTCCACGTCGCTGGCCTTGAGCAGCCCAAGGGCCCGTAGCTGACCGTTCAGTGTATTGAGGGGGTCCCGCCTCCTGGCCTGCTCGATCTCCTCTGGCATTCTGTAGCGGCTGTCGTCGTCGTCGCTTGTGTGGGGCAGGTAGCGCTCCACCTTGGCCTCTATGAGCGTCGGACCGTCTCCCGCACGGGCCCGCTCGGCGGCCTCCACCGTAGCCTCGTACGCAGATGTGACGTCGCAGCCGTCGATCACCACCCCCGGCATCCCATACCCCTCTGCGCGGCTGGCTATGCTGTCGACGGCCATCTGCTTGGCAAGGGGTACGGAGATAGCGTATCCGTTGTTCTCGCAGAAGAAGATGACCGGGAGCTTGTGGACAGCGGCGAAGTTCAAGCCTTCGTGACAGTCGCCGACGCTGGCTCCACCGTCGCCGAAGTAGGTGATGACCACGGTGTCCTCTCCCCTCATCTTGGCGGCCAAGGCGGCTCCAACGGCCTGAGGGATCTGGGTGGACACCACGTTCGATAGGTTGACGATGCCGTACTTCGGGTATGCGCCGTGGGTGGGGAATTGGCGGGCCCCGCTCAACGGCTCATCCGCCTTGGCAAGGAATCCCGACATGATCTCCTGCGGCGTCATCCCAAGGGTCAGGAGCACCGCTAGGTCGCGGTAGTAGATGTAGAAGAGGTCTTGCCCTTTCCGGAGAGCCCAGACGCTGGCGATCTGGGCGGCCTCGTGTCCCTGGGCGGAGGCCATGATCGCCGCTTTGCCCTGGCGGTTCAACATCCAGATGCGCTCGTCGAGGACGCGGCACAAGACCATCTGGCGATACATGCCCACAAGCTTCTGGCCGTCCAGGGAAGTACTGCTTCCAGTATCGCCGAGAGTCGCCGTTTGTGTGTCGGGTTCCTCCATGGAGAGTCCTCTCAGGGCAGTCTCAACCCTATCGGTCTATTGAGTGGAGGGCTCGGTCAGTCGAGCGAGGTACTGTTGGACGACGTCGATTCCAACAAGGCCGCTGTAGGCCCTCTGCAGCCGGTCCGTGACTGGACCCGGAACGTCTCCGGCGCCGAGCACCGCGCCGTTTATCGTCGATATAGGGCAGATGCAGAAGCTGGTGGAGGTCACGAATGCCTCGTCGGCGGTATAGGCGTCGAACAGGTCGATGTCCGCCTCCCTGGTCTCGATGAACAGCTCTTGGGCCAGATCGAGGGCCGTCTGGCGGCTGATTCCCGGGAGAACGTACTGCTCCTTAGGGGTGATGACTGCGCCGTCCTTGACGAAGAAGAAGTTGCTTCCGGGGCCCTCGGCTATGTTTCCGTTGACGTCAAGCATCATCGGCCAGGCCTCCGGGTTCTGGCCCTTCACCTCTAGGTCTGCCAGCACGGTGTTGATGTAGTTGTGCATCTTCGCCCTGGGACTCATCGCCTCGGGCGGCGTCCGCTTGACAGAGGGTGTGATGACGGGAAGTCCGTCCCGGTAATACTGCGCTCGGGCCTCGAAGGGTAGGGGGGTGCACTCTATGATGACAGTCGGCCGCGGCAGTCCCGGGCCGGCCGGCACGCCCCTGGTGAAGCGCTGGGTCACCCAGTAGTCGTCGTCCTCGTTCAGCAGGGGAAGGTTGGCGTTGAGCACCTGCATCGTGAGCTCGGCGACCTGGCGGGGTGACATGCCGGGGTCTATCCGCATGTACTTTAGAGAGTCGTACAATCTGTCCAGGTGCTCCTTGAGCTTGAATATCTTCCCTCCGAAGGTCCTGGTGGTGTCGAAGACCGCGTCGCCGTAGATGAACCCCCTATCGCGTATCGATACCTTCGCCTCGGACTCCGGCACGATCGCGCCGTTGAGGTAGACGATCCTTTCACGGTCCATCTGTCACACCTCCGTCGTTAGCTCGGGGCCGCGGCCCTTTGCCCTGCAGATTCCTCTTTGAGAGGGGAGACGTCAGCCCGACGACTCCAAGTTTACGAAGCGGTAGCCGACATTCCATATGGTTTCGACGAACGAGTGATCAGCGTCCTCGATCTTGCTTCTGAGGCGCCGGATATGCACGTCGACCGTTCGCGTTCCCCCGAAGTAGTCGTAGCCCCATATCTGGCTCAATAGCTCCTCGCGGCTGTAGACCCTGCCCGGGTTGGTGGCAAGCAGCCGCAGCAGCTCGTACTCCTTGAACCTGAGATCTATCCTTCTCCCCTTCAGCGTCACCTCGTACCCTGTGAGGTTGACCATCAGGTCTCCCACCCGGATCACCTCGTCATCCGAAGACGACTTCGTGCGCCAGATGACGTGCTTGGCGCGGGCGACGAGCTCGGCGAGGCTGGGAGGCGCCACCACGAAGTCGTCGAATCCCAGGGTCACGTCCAGACCTGCCACCTGGCCGGGTGCGGCTAGCGCTATGGTAAGAAGCTTGAGGGTCGCGCACTTCCGCACGCAGCGTTTGATCTCTGAGTCACTCATCTGCGTCGTGTCCAGAAGGACCACCTGGGGCAGCGAGTCGGAAGAGAGAGACTCCAGGCTCTCCTCCTCCGAGATCAGGACGGCCTCGATGCCCTCCTGATACAATGCGAATAGAGGACGCAGCCTAAGCTCGTCTTCGCCGTCAACGGTAAGCTGGTCTGTCCTCATGGCTAAGGCCAGTATATCGTAACAACTCTCGTCGTTGCCATGTATACGTGACTCCGAGGGTAGCGGGGAGTCTGAAGAGGGAGCTCCCGGAGTCTTGGATATGGACTGGATTGGTGCATGGGAGGAAAGGCATACCTCCAAGACGTAGAGGCGGCTCGCCAGAGGTCAAGGCCGCGACCGAACGGGACTCCGTCCGCTTTGGCGACAGCACCATCGAGTACGAGGTCCGACGCAGCCCGCGTCGCAAGAAGACTGTCCAGATAACGGCGGACGCCGGCGTCGTTCGGGTCGCCGCTCCGTCGGCGACATCCGCTGATGAGCTGCGGGCGATCGTTCGCAAACGAGGGGCCTGGATCCTCAAGCACATAGCGGCGCCGGCATCCGTGGACGTACCGAGGCGCTTTGTCAGTGGCGAGACGCTGCCGTACTTCGGCCGCGATGTCCATATGGTCGTGGAGCCCGCCGACGTGCCCTCGCCTACCTTCCGCCTCCACCGGGGGCGCTTCCACGTGGCGGTCCCGCACGACCTCCCCGGAGGCGAACGCTTCGAGCTGATACGCGAAGCCATCGTCGGCTGGTTCTCTGATCGCGCGGCCGACCGGCTGCCGGTTAGGGTGGACCGCTGGCTGCCGCGGTTCGGTCACGGAGCCAGGCCCCGGGTGCTGATAGGGGACCAGCGAACGCGCTGGGGGAGCTGCGGAGTCGACGGGACCCTGCGCTTCAATTGGAGGACCGTGATGCTGCGTCCTTTGCTGATCGACTACATCGTCGTACACGAGCTTGCCCACTTGGAGGTCAGGAACCACTCCAAGGACTTCTGGGCCTTGGTGTCGGAGAAGATGCCGGATGCGCAGCTCCGACGGCGGCGCCTCAGGGAGGAAGGCCGGACACTGCCCCTGTGGTGATCAGAGGCCAAGCGCCCGCCTGTGTTTTCCTTCGTTGCGGGTAAGATGATAAACTCTATTTTTGGTGTAGACTGTACGGCGGAATTGTTTCCCGCAAAGAAGATATTGACGGCGCGGATGCCTCGGTCGCGGCGGACTATTCACGCTAGGGTTATCGTTGAGATCGACCGACGACCGTGTGCCGGAGTCAAGGAGACAGGGCAAATGGAAATCAGTACCGAGCGAAAGGGAGATGTGCTAGTCGCAGGAGCCCAGGACCGCATTGACGGCACCAACGCCCGAGAGTTTCAAGAAGCTCTGCAGGCTGTGATCGACGACAGCGATCGCGCCGTGGTCCTCGATCTGGAGCAGCTAACCTACATCAGCAGCGCGGGCCTTCGTGTGATTCTGTTGATGGGCAGGATGCTACAGAGGCAGAACGGGAATTTCGCTGTCTGCTCACTCTCGGAACCGGTCCGAGAGGTCTTCAGCATCAGTGGCTTCGACAAGATCATCCCGACCCACGACTCTCAGGAAGAGGCCGTCGCTGCGCTGAAAGGCTGATGGTGTCGCCGGCCCGCGGGAGCCGACACCGGCGGCCCTTAGACCGAGGAGTTTGGCGGAGTTCCACAACACCTTGAGACGTTGACACAACAAACCTTCAAGATCCTGGTGGTAGACGACGAGCCGGACGTCAAGCCACTCATATTGCAGCGCATGCGCCGCGCCATTCGGGCCGGCCGCTACGAGTTCGTCTTCGCCCAGAACGGCGTGGAGGCGCTCCAGCGGCTGAACGAGGACCAGAGCATCGATATGGTGGTCTCGGACATCAACATGCCCCAAATGGACGGCCTGACGCTCCTCTCACAGATACCGGACGTCAATCCCAACATTCGGTCCGTGATCATCTCTGCTTACGGCGATATGAAAAATATCCGCACGGCGATGAACCGGGGAGCGTTCGACTTCGTGACGAAGCCCCTGGACTTCGAGGACCTGCGGGTAACCATCGACCGTACGCTGCGCCACCTCGTGGAGTGGCGCGAGGCGCTCTCGTCCCGCGACAAGCTTGTCGCGCTGCAGAACGAGCTCGACGTTGCCAGCAGAATACAACAGTCCATTCTTCCCACTGGGTTCCCCGAGGGGCCTGAGTTTCAGATATCCGGGAGCATGGCTCCGGCGCGGAACGTGGGAGGCGATTTCTTCGACGTTCTGCCCCTGGATGGCGGTAAGATCGGCATTGGCGTCGCAGATGTTTCGGACAAGGGCGTACCTGCCGCTCTCTTCATGATGTCCTGCCGAACGCTTCTCAAGGGTGCGGCCATCGGCAGCAATGGTCCCGGTGAAGTGTTGCAGGAGGTCAACAACCTGTTGCACGAGGACAACGAGGCCTCGATGTTCGTCACCCTCTTGTACGCCGTATACGATCCGGCGACCGGAGAGTTCACCTATGCCAGTGGCGGGCATGACGCTCCCCTCGTGGTCCAGGCTGATGGGAGCTCAGCACTACTTCCCCTGACAGGCGGCGTTATACTCGGTGTGGTGCCCGACTTCCCGTTTGGTCAGAACACCGTGACCATCGCACCCGGTAACACCGTAGTCCTCTATACCGACGGCGTCACCGAGGCCATGAATGGCAGCGGCGAGCAGTTCGGGATCAACCGCCTACAGGAGATCTTTGCTGCGAGTGCGCCCGAGAACTCCAGGGAGGCCAACCAGGCGGTCTTCGATGCCGTATCCTCCTTCGCGGGTGACATCGACGCGTCCGATGACATCACGTGCGTAACGCTCCGGCGCAACGAGACCAGTACTTCAGCGTGAAGCATTTCTTCAAGGTTGAGACCAAGCTCGACGAGCTGGAGCGCATCTTTGCTGCCGTAGAGGACATCGGCGGGCAGGAGAGCTGGCCCCCGGACCTCGTCTTCCGCGTGAAGCTGGTGCTGGAGGAGATGGGACTTAACATCATCAACTACGGTCATGACGGTGGCGTTCACGAGATAGAGTTCACTGTGATCTCGGAGCCGGACGCCGTCACCATAGAGATCTTGGATGACGGGCGGCCGTTCGACCCGCTGAGCGACGCTGTCGTCCCCGACGTTACGGCCCCGATGGGAGACCGGCCCATCGGCGGGCTTGGAGTCCACCTCGTGCGTACGATAATGGACGAGCTGCGCTATCAGCGAGTGCGGGGCAGAAATCATCTAACCCTGGTCTCGCGGAGGACTGAATGAGGTGGGTCTCCCGTCGCCGTCAGCCGTCAGGGGTGTCCTCGCCCTCGCGATAGCCGCGAGCTTGGTCGGCTCAGTCGCATGCAATAACGCGGGCGTCGAGCAGGGACGGATCGATGGAGGCATTACCTCCGAGTCGACACAGACCCCGCGGGGTACGCCAGCCCCTAGACAGGCTCCCGGCGTTTCGGACCAACGGGTCATGTTTGGCCAGTCGGCCGCCTTCAGTGGTCCCGCCCAGGAGCTTGGCAGGAACATGCAGCTGGGGATCCAGTCGGCCTTTCATGAGGTGAACCAGCGCGGCGGCGTCCACGGCCGGCGGCTCGAGCTGTCGTCTCTCGATGACGCATATGAGCCGGAGGCCGCCATCGCCAACACCAACCGCCTGATCGAGGAGGAGGTGTTCGCGCTGATCGGCGCCGTGGGGACCCCCACGTCGCGCTCCGCCACTCCCGTGGCGGCGGCCGCCGGCGTCCCCTACGTTGCCCCCTTCACCGGCGCCGAGTTCCTGAGAAGCCCCGAACTGAGCAACGTTCTCAACCTGCGGGCCTCCTACTACCAAGAAACTGAGGAGATGGTCGCCCGGCTCACCCAGGACCTGAGCATAGAGCGCATCGCCGTGATGTACCAGGACGACTCCTTTGGCCGCGCCGGATACCGCGGGGTGCTGCTTGCCCTGGACCGGCGCAAGATGGAGCCGGTGGCCATCGGCGTCTATCCGCGCAACACGCTGGCCGTGAAGACGGGCCTGCTCGATCTGCGGGAAGGAGCCCCCGAGGCCGTCATCATCATAGGCGCCTACCAGCCGGTCGCGGCGCTGATATCCTGGTCACGGAAGATAGGTCTGGACCCTATCTTCATGACCGTCTCCTTCGTGGGCAGCAACGCCTTGGCTGATGAGCTCGGCCCCTCTGGCGAAGGCGTCTACGTCACCCAGGTGGTGCCCTTCCCAACGGACGATGAGCTTCCCGTCGTCGCGGCCTATCTCGACGCCCTGTCGGCCTACTCTCCCGACGCCGTTCCCGGCTTCGTCTCCTTAGAGGGCTACCTTGCTGGTCGCCTTGCCATAGCCGGTCTCGATGGCTGCGGCAGAGACGTCGACCGGAGCTGCTTCCTGGAAAGCCTGCGCCGCGTGGACGTCGTCGAGATCGATGGGTTCGAGCTCCGTTACGGAGACAGGGACAACCAGGGCTCGGACGCGGTCTTCGTGACGGTTATCGGCGGCGACGGCAGATACCATCCCGTCGACACTCTGCGGAGCGCGGAGCCATGACCGACTGGCGGAAGCGCCTGCTGGCAAGCCGCTTCCGCATCTCCACCCGGCTCTATCTGGGACTTGGAGGCGGCGTGGTTCTGACCGTGGCCGCGAGTCTGGCAGGTCTGTTCTCATTCACCCGCGTGGGCGAAGCCCAGACCCGTGTGAATGACGTCAGCGTCCCCCAAATGGAGGCTGCCTTCAGCGTCGCGAAATACAGCAGCACCCTGGTGGCTGCGGCGCCGAACCTGGCGACCGCGGCGACCCCCCGGGAGTTCGATCTGGTCGCATCCAGCATCGATGCCGGCCAGAGGGCCTTCGAAGAGAAGCTGGAGGCCCTGGAGCTCGGGGGCGCCAACAACGAGGGCTTCAAGCGCATACGCGGTCACTCCGACACCCTCATCTCCAACATCGAGGCGATCAAAAGCGATCGATACGAGCTCTTCGCCCTGTCCGAGCGCAACCAGACCCTGCAGACGGAGCTCACTGCCGTTCGGAGCAGCTTGGACCGCGTCTTGGTCCCGGCCATCGACGACCAGGTCCTCTACATCAGGATGGGATATCGCGACCTTGGCGCTCCTCCCGTGTCCCGCTCCACTCACTTTACGGAGGACGAGTTCTCGCGCTATCGCCACATGGCGGAGCTGCAGACGGACGCGAACATCGCGACCCAGCTGATGGCGACCGGCTTCAGCCTCTCCGAAAGCGCCGAGGTCGAACCGCTACGGGAGCGCTTCGAGACCGCCGTCGCCCGCATTGGGCGCAACCTGGCGGCTCTGGAAGGCCGCCATGCCCACGACGAGCTCACCTCCATCTTCACCCAGCTGTCCGAGCTGGGGCTTGGGGAGGGGCGCGGCTTCGATCTGCTGGTGCAGGAGCTCAGGCTCACCGAGCGGCAACAGGACCTGCTGGGGCTCAATCGAGACGTCGCTATCTTGCTCGTCGAGGAGGTCGATAGCCTGGTTAAAAACGCCAATGCCAGCGTGCGGGGCGCGACCCAGGCTTCAGCTGATGCGATCCTGACGGGGCGCACCCTGCTGCTGGGCATCAGCGCGTTCAGCATAGGCGGCGCCCTGCTCATTGCGTGGCTCTACGTCGGCAGGGTGCTGCTGGCCCGTCTCCAGCGGCTGTCGGACCGGATGCGGCGGATGGCTGAGGGCGACATCGAGGGCCAGGTCGATATCGTCGGACGGGACGAGGTCGCCGACATGGCCGCCGCCCTGGAGGTCTTCCGCCGGCACGCCCTGGAGGTCCAGCGCCTGAACCTCGTGGAGAGGCTGGCGGAGGAGCTTCAGGAGAAGAACGCTCAGCTGGAGAGCGTCCTGGAGGAGCTGCAGCGGGCGCAGGACCAGATCGTCATGCGCGAGAAGCTGGCAGCCCTGGGAGAGCTCACCGCCGGAGTGGCCCACGAGATACGGAATCCTCTGAACTTCGTCAAGAACTTCTCCGAGGTCTCGCAAGAGCTCATAACGGAGATGCGCGAGGCGCTCGACGAGGAGGAGAGCGACGACCAGAAGGATCTCATCGCGGAGATATCTCAGGACCTCTCCGACAACCTCGAACGTATCCTCTCCCACGGCGACCGGGCCAACCGGATTGTTCACGACATGCTCATGATGGGCAGGGACTCCTCCGAGATCCAGCTCACGAGCATAAACAATCTGCTCGATGAGCACGCCCGCCTAGCCTACCACAGCGCCCGGGCGACCGATCCGGACTTCCAGCTCGATCTGAAGCAGGAGCTCGACCCCAATACCGGTGAGCTGGAGGTAGTTCCGCAGGATCTGGGCCGCGTCTTTCTGAACATCGTGGGCAACGCCTGTGACGCCACCGACGAGAGGCGGCGCGCGGCCGTCGAGGCTGGGAACGGCGCGGACTACGTGCCGACTGTGTGGCTCTCCACGCGGCGGGGAGAGGAGCAGGTCGAGGTCCGCATCAAGGACAACGGGGGCGGGATACCACCCGACGTTGCAGAGAAGATATTCAACCCCTTCTTCACGACCAAGCCCACCGACCGAGGCACGGGGCTCGGCCTCGCCATCTCAAGCGACATCGTGCGTAAGCATGGCGGCGCCATTCGAGTCGAGTCGGAGCCCGGCGAGTACACGGAGATGGTTGTCGAGCTCCCCCTGACACCGCCCTCTCCGACGGCGATGGAAGAGGAGGGCGTCTAGTCCGGCTTGGACTCGAACCGGCCGACGAGCAAGGGGTTGTCCACCTCGATGCTGGGAACTCTGGCTAGGGAGATCGAATCCGGCAGCACTATGCCGCCCGAGAACACCAGCTTCATGGCGACATCGACCGTGAGGTCAGTCTCCAGAACGTCATCTTCGGGAACGAGCGCCAAATTCCCAGAGGTTGGATTGGGAATGGTCGGGATGTAGACGAGCACCAGCGACTCGTCTCTCTCGGTCGAGTATACGCGCCCCGTCACGAAACCCAACGCCGCCATGCCCTCTCGCGGCCACTCGAGGAAGACGACACGGCTGAAGTTGTATTGCGAGGTGAGGGCGGTCGTCGCTTGGTGGGTAACTCCAAATATGACCTTAACCACAGGGATGCTTTTCATCAGCTTGTCCAAGAGGTCCAGCGCTCGCTGGCCCAGGGGCAGGGAGGTCACAAGTCCAACAACGTAGAAGACTGCAACCAGCACCAGCAGTCCGATGCCCGTAAAGTCCCAGGGCCTGTCTCGGACGAAGGCCAACGGTCTTATGACACTGTCGACGTGGTTGACGATGAATAGTATGACGGCGATGGTGACCAGCAGCGGCACCATCTGCATGAACCCGCCCAGCGTCCTGCCCTGGATGTGCCCCTCAATGCCCTTCAGCACTCTGCTTAGCTTGTTCTGCTCCACCTCGGATAGAGGGTCATTGGGAACCTTCGTCAATTGTGGACCTCGGCGTCTCTACGGTGGTCTTCCAAGTCATTGATGGAAGAGGTCGTTGCCTGTCGCTGGTGGTTGGTAGTGTACCACCATGAGAGGAAAGCTGCCCCTCTCTTCGCCGTAGGCAGCTTGTCTAAACTTGAGGAGCAGACTTGCCTCTTCCCCTCGCGAGGGGAGATTGAGGGGGCGGGGCGATCTATGCGCTTGGTGGGTCTCTATCCCCTGCCATCGGGCTGTTCCCGACGGGTCTCCGTCTCTGCATGGCCGCCCGTGTCGCCTCTCTCTGCCGAGGCCGGCCCCGCGCCCGATTCGGAGCTCATAATCTCCGTCACGGCAATAGCCCGCTTCTGTCTCCCGTCGCGGTAATCAGGCCCAACACACGGTCGAGGTCGTCCCGCGCGGCTGACGGCTCGGCCGCCGCTATCCCGGCGCGGCTTCCTCCTGGCTCTTCGGCGGCTCCCGCTGGATGCCGCCTCCTACGCTCATGCATCACGTAACTGTTCGTGGACACGTAAAGGGTATTGACATATCAACACATGACTGGTATACACTACCATGACCTGAGAGCTTAGGATAGACTAAGCATATGAATTATGGTAGCATTATCATCTGACAACTAGGACACGTTGCCAAATGGAATTAGCGCATACACATAATGGGGCAGTACCATCTTCATTGGGTATGGAAACCCCGGGAGCGGCTGGCTGCCGGAGCCCCTGCGCCCTCACCAGGGACGTCTCCGGCTCCGTGCCCGCCGAGGACGTGGACCGCCTGTATGCCGCGCTGAACGAGGCAGCCGTGATCCAAGCCCTGGAGATTCCCGGTGACGTCACCGTCTCAGCTTTGATAGTGGAAGGGGTATCAACATGACAGTGTCGCGTTGGAGGAGCCTGGCTCCCGGATTAGCTCTCGCCGCCGTCTTGCTGGCGGCTGGATTGGCCGTCCCCATCGCCTGCGGCGGGGGAGGCGAAAGCCTCACCGTCTACTCTGGACGTTCCCAGACCCTGGTGCATCCGCTGCTGGAGACGTTCATCGAAGAGAGCGGGCTGGACGTTCGCGTCAAGTACGCGGGCAGCGCTACCATAGCGTCGACGATCCTGGAGGAAGGGGAGAACACTCCGGCGGACGTGGTCTTCCTGCAGGACCCGGGCTCCCTGGGCAGTCTGTCGGACGCCGGGCTTCTGTCGGAGCTTCCCCAGGAGGTGCTCTCCAAGGTGGCGCCGGGGTTCCGGTCGCCCTTGGGCCACTGGGTGGGCACCTCAGGCCGCGCCCGGACCGTGGTGTACAACACCGCGGCCGTAGACCCGGAGAGGGACCTGCCCGACTCGATTCTGGGATTCACCGCCCCTGAGTGGCGGGACCGCATCGGCTGGGCGCCCCTCAACGGCTCCTTCCAGGCCTTCGTCACCGCGTTCCGGGTAAAGTGGGGTGAGGAGGCGGCCCGGGCTTGGCTCGAGGGCATCGACGCCAACGGCGCCCGATCCTACCCCAACAACGTGACTACGGTTGCAGCCGTGGCCCGAGGCGAGGTGGACGTGGGATTCGCGAACCACTACTACCTTCAGCGCTTCCTGGAGGAGGAGGGTCCCGGGTTCGGCGCCCGCAACCACTTCCTGGGCGGCGGCGATCCGGGAGCCCTGGTCCTCGTGGCCGGTGTCGGCATCACCGAGAGCGCTGACAACCGCCAGGGGGCCGAGCGCTTCGTGGAGTTCCTGCTCTCCGAGGCGGGCCAGCAGTACTTCTCCGAAACGACCAAGGAGTACCCGTTGATCGACGGCGTGGAGCCGGCGGGCGATCTGCCCTCCCTCTCGTCGCTGGACTCGCCAGACATCGACCTGGGGGACTTGGCAGACCTCCAGGGCACGCTGTCGCTGCTGCGGGAGGTCGGTATCATACCGTGACCGTGGCGAGAGGCCTTGTCCGCAAAAGGGGGCTGCTGCTGGGCGCGGCAGCCCTCTTTCTGTTGCTGTCTATCAAGACCTCACGGCAACACCGAGTGCCTTCCTCTCCGGGGAAAGGTTAGGAGGGGGGCCATCCCCGTTGGGAGATCGGCTTCATTGCATGAGAGTGCCCGCCAGTCTTGAGATAGCCTGTTAGACGCCGAGCTCGGCTGCAAAGTCCTCGAAGGGCATGACCTCGCCAGCCTCGAACTGCTCGACCGCCTTGCGAAAGGACTCCACGGTCTCCGGATCCCTGACGATCTCCAGCGTCTCCATCAGGCCTTCATAGTCGTCCCAGGTCATGATGGCGAGGACGGCTTGCCGTAGCGCTGCACCGACACCACACCAGGCGTCTCATTGAGCTCCTTGACTATCTGGGCAAGCGATCGGCTCGCGTCGTGCATTCCGAGCTCGAGGGTTTGCCGTTCAGTCTTCGTTGCCATTAGATCAACCCCCTTCTCAACATTCGGTAGGCTAATAGAGTATCAACACACGATAGGTACAGGAAGGGCCCTGCGGTGATGGGAGTAGCCTGGCCTTGTGCTCTGGCGGCGGGTCGTAGACAATGGCGCCGGTGCATCCGCTGGGACGGATGGAGCACATGCCGCAGGCTGGGAGGGTGGAGTATGGCCCTGTACCTCACGGAAGACGACGTTGACGAGCTGCTGACTATGGATACCGCCCTGGAGGCGGTCGAAGAGGGCTTTCTTCACCTGTCCGAGGGCACAGCCTTCAACTTCCCGCGCCATCGGCTTCCCAATGGCAGGGGCGCCTTCAACTTCATGGCGGCGACCGCGCCGGGGCTTGGGGTCATGGGCCTCAAGGTCTACGGCATCGGAGCCGGACGCCCCCGCTTCTTGGTCTACCTCCACGACACCGACACGGGCGAGCTCATCGCCCTGATCGAGGCCAACGGCATGGGCAAGGTGCGCACAGGGGCCGCCAGCGGCGTCGCCACAAAGTACATGGCCCGCGAAGACGCCAGCACCGTCGGTATGATCGGCTCCGGCTACCAGGCGAGCACCCAGCTGGAGGCCGTTTGCAAGGTGAGGGGCGTCACCGGCGCCAGGGTCTTCTCGCGGACCCGCGAGAACCGGGAGCGCCTCGCGTCGGAGATGGAGCGGCGCCTCGGCATCGAGGTGCGCCCCGTGGAGAGCGCCAGGGAGTGCGTGGAGGGCGCGGATATCGTCAACGTCATCACCAGCGCGTCCAAGCCGGTGCTCTTGGGCGAGTGGCTGAGCCCGGGCGCCCACGTCAACGCTGCTGGGAACAACCACTGGATGAAGCAGGAGGTCGACTACGACGTCGTCAGACGTTCCGGCACCATCGTGACCGACGACGTTGAGGGCGCGAAGATCGAGTGCGGAGACCTGGTCTACCCCGTCGACCGGGGCATAACCTCCTGGGACCGTGTGCGCACCCTCTCGGACGTCGTTGCCGGCAGGATCGCGGGACGCTCCGGCGATGAGGAGATCACGCTGTTCGAGTCCCAGGGGGTCGCCATCGAAGACATCGCCGTCGGCATACGGGTCTACGCGATGGCCCTAGAGCGAGGGCTCGGGCAGCCCCTGCCCCTCTGACCTTTTTTTCTCTCCAAGACGAAGTCGGTGACGAGTCCGGCTTCGTCGGATACGCAGTTGATATCTGGAGGTGAGACTATGAGCGAGCGGCAGCCGCCGACCAAGGCGGAGGTGGACTCCTATCTGAGGGACCGGCGCAACTGGGGCAGGTGGGGCGACAGGGGCTCCGCGGGCGCGATGAACCTCATCACCCAGGAGAAGCGGCTCTTGGCCCTGGCGATACCCCAATCGGGTCGTACCGTATCTCTGAGCAGGCCGTGGGCCGTAACGCCCTCGATAGAGAACCCGCGGCCGGCCCAGCACTTCATGAACGTGGCCGACCGCCCGCCGGGAGGAGGCGCGGCAACCGACTTCTACGGGGTGTCGTACCACGGCACGGCCACCACCCACATCGACGCCCTGTGCCATGTGTGGGACAAAAACGGGATGTGGGACGGGCGCGCACCCTCCGAGGCGTTGAGCTACCAGGGCGGCCTCTACGGCACGGTGGACCAGTGGAGCGACGGGATCCTCACCCGCGGGTGCTGCTGGATGTGCCCAAGCACCGGAGCAAGCCCTACGTCACCATCGAGGAGCCGGTCCACGGCTGGGAGCTGGAGGAGATCGTCGAGGCGGAGGGCATTGCCCTGGCACCCGGCGACGCCGTGGTGGTGTACAGTGGCCGCGAGGCCTACGCGGAGGACCACGGGGGCGCTTGGGGCGGCGGCGAGGAGCGGCCCGGCCTGCACGCGTCGTGCCTGCCCTTCGTGCGGGACAACGATATCTCGCTGCTGGTGTGGGACATGATGGACGCGGCGCCCAACGAGTACGACCTGCCATGGAGCATGCACGGGGTCATCTTCGCCTACGGAGTGGCCCTTCTGGACAACTCCCTGCTTCAGCCGCTGGCCGAGGCGTGCGCCCAGGAGGGGCGCTGCGAGTTCATGCTGACGGTCAACCCGCTGAAGGTGATCGGCGGCACTGGCTCACCCGTCAACCCCATCGCGGTGCTGTAGGAGGGGCGGTTTCGCGAACCGTCGGACGATGTCAGGGGAGAGGGTCTGCGTTGAGAATAGCTCTCCCGCATCTGCTAGAACATCGCCCGCGCCCATTTCGCGGCCTCTTCGTAGCTTTGCTCGAAGTCCGCGTTAGACTTACGAGCCGATGGGTGCAGTGCATCTTTCAGATACCGCATATCGGGCATTGCGTGCTGAGCCCGTCTAAAAGCCTTGCCTTTTCCCAGAGCTACCACGGGTCTACCCCGTAGCAATTTCAGCTGTTTGGACAGATACCGCCTGGCGCATTCTTTCTCAACTGCTGTGGGCACTCGACCGGATTCCGTAGGAGCCGAACACAAGTAGGTCTGAGTCACCCATGCCTTCCTTAGTTGGGTTCGCAGGTCATCCTGAAAGTCAGGGAACAGGCGATCAAGTAAGTCCTTGAGTCTCCTGTGGAACCGATCCGTACCACGCTGAATAGCTTCGAATGTGTACTCGCACGTCTGCTCCAGCTTGTTCGGGCCTCTGTACGTTTCGGTCGGATGAGGACAACCGGGTTCGGACAAGAGAATTACGACCTTTACATCTTTCAATCGCCCGAGCGCTCCAACAAACCCGCGCGGCACGTAGCCACACGTAGGCCTCCAAGTGGCGGTTCCCCTACATGCGCCGTCAAACGCAGGGCACCGGTAGGCTGACCGTAGAATCTTCACAAGCGCTTTGTTTGGAGTGGTCAATTGCTCGCCTAAGGCTGTGGCGACTCGACGATCTTCCACGACTGACAGCCTATAGTCCTAAACTTCCAGACGTGCTCTCCGTCTATGTGGTTTGGAATCCGAATCGCCATCTTGGACCATATCTCTTCATTGATGCCATGAAAGTCTCCATAGGGCGGCTCGCCTACAATAAAGATAATGCGACAACCGAGGATCGAGATCGGGCCTTCAGTCTCAATGATAGAGCCATAAGGTAGCGAGGTGGGCAGGTTGCCTACACCTTCCGCGATCTCATTGTCGACCCACACAACCTCATAAAGCATTGCATCCCGCCACATAGCCACCCGCGTTTGGGGGCGGATCAACTCGGGGTTGGCGGAAAGAGCGCGGAACTGTTGAGATAGACTCTCCCCGAAAGCGACTACCCAGAAACCGTCAGATGTGCTGATTGTGGACGAGGACGCGGATGGGGCTGTTAAACCTTCGAGGATCGCGAGTCCCCCATCCATGTCGAAGAGGTCTCCGGAGTAGCTCCAAGCCTCGACGAGCGCACCGTTGAAATGCCGGGAGTCCGAGCGTGGGTTGATGAGGTTAGCGAGGGAGGCACTGTCCGATTGCTCCTGATTCATGCGCCTCCAGGTCTCCCACAGCCAGTCAACGGCGGCCTGCTCGTGATCTGGAACGAAACGCCTTGCGAGTACATAAGTGTAGGTGTGCCAACGCTTCGCTATGTCCCTCAGTTCTTTCTCTTTGTACTCCTCTGGCGTGGTCCTGAGCCACAGAGTCACGCCTGTATCTGAGTGTAACACGAGCGCGTCCCAGTCAGCTCCGGCAGGGGTGCGCCCCCAGTTCGGCGGATGTTCGCTATCAAAGACGAACTCCAGTTCTTCGAGTTCCTCTTGGATCGACAGTGTTGGCGTGGAGCAAGCGGTGAGGGCAGCGAGCAATGCGATTAGAAGTGCGGAGATGATGGACACCAACGGTACAGTCATGCTGTACAACTGCGACGTAACATCGTCCAGAGCATTAGAAGTTCCACGCCTAGTTCGAGATGGATTGATTGCTGACGTTTGCCAATAGCTCGTCTGTAACCTACAGACCTCGTCGCGGTTCGGGGATGGCGCCGTCGCTGGTGAAGGCGCGGTTCTGGCGGGTCGACATCTGGACGAAGTCGCCCCGTATGGCGTAGAGCCTGGCGCTGTTCAGCTGCACCTCCAGCCTGACCGACGTGCCCGCGAGGTCCGATAGGCTCTTGCCGTCCCGCCAGCGCGGGGTCCAGGCCGTATCGTCCCCAGAGAATGGCTCGCACTCCGCGAAGGTGTAGCCGGGCAGGGGAGAGGTGGCGGACCGGGTGGGGTTTTCGCCGGTCCTCTGGCCCGCGTCGCACACCTGTACCCTCACGTCCCCGCCCTGGGCCTGGACGTTGAGCTCGATCTCGCCACCCCGCAGGTAGAGCGCCCTGGTGCCGACGACGCCGTTGCCGCCGGTGCTCTCCATGTACACGAAGCCGTCGCGGCGCAGCGAGTAGGCGATGATGGAGCCGGTGTCGCCCGCCGGGGTGTTGCCATGCTCCAGGGTGCAGGCGGAGGCGTAGATCCGTAGCGACCCGTCGTCCTCGGTGACCCAGGAGAAGGGGTAGACGCAGCCCGAGTCGGGCTGGCCGGGCTCGCCGTTGGGAATGAACGGCTCCCGGGGGCCGCGCTGGAAGTGCCAGCCGTTGAGGCTATAGGCCAGCTGGACGTCCACGTGGCCGCCCAGGTACTTGTTGGGCGGCTCCGGGATGCAGTGGAACAGCCACACCAGTCCGATGTAGGTTCCCTCGTAGGGGATGACGGGCATCCCGTAGATCTGCGTCAGAGGCGCGTCCAGCGGGTCGCACTGGAGGGCCAGCTCAGGGGTGGTGAAGCTCTCCCAGTCCCTGGTCTCGGAGACGGAGATGCGGCGGTCGCCGCCCTCGGGCCGTGTCGTCAGCACGTAGCTCTGGCGAACGTCGTTCCAGAAGACACACGTTGGAGGGTCCGGCGGCGCGATGTTGTGCCACGCGGACTCTCTGCGCGTCCAGTGCAGGCCGTCTGGGGAGACCAGCATGTACGGGTCCGCCCTACCCACCAGGCTCTTGATCCGCTCGGCCGGCTCTGCGCGGTGGTCGACGAAGCTGTTGGGCCGCCCATCCCGCAGGATCGGCAGGATCTGGTGGCGGTGCTTGCGGTCGGGAAGGTCCAGCTCCCCCGTCGTGTCCCGAGGGCTCCAGTGGATGCCGTCGTCGCTCTCCGCCATCAGCCAGGGGTTCGGCTCCCCGGTGTTGCGCCCATCGTGGATCACGCGCCACTTGCCGCTGGCCTCATCCTGGAAGACGGTCGGGAAGCCGAAGTGGGTGTTCACATCCGGGTCTATGTAGACCGACTCTGGGATGAGCTCCGGCCTGCCGACCCTCCGGGCCACGTTGTCCATCCGGTCCAAGGGCTGGTCGTCGAAAAACAGTATCGTCGTCATCGTTCCTCTCTGTCCCTCTGCTGGCGCGCCTTGGTTCCACCGCCGAGCAGGACTATCCAGTCTCAGCTAAGACTCCTGGGTGGAGTAGGGGTCGGCGGCGTCGCGGAGGCCGTCGCCCATGAAGTTGAAGCATAGCACCACGACGATGACCAGCACGCCTGGGATGAGGAGCCACGGGGACAGCGCCACCACTCGCAGGGCCTGCGCCTCCCTCAGCAGCACCCCCCAGCTGATGGCGGGCTGCTTCATGCCGAGGCCCAGGAAGCTGAGGGCGGTCTCGGCGATGATGATGCCCGGCACCTTCAGGGTCGTCGTGGCGATGAGGTGGCTGGCGAAAGAGGGGATCATGTGGCGGAATATCAGCCGCAGCTGGCTGGAGCCGTAGAGCCGGGCAGCGACGACGAAGTCCTCCTCCCGCATGGCAAGGAACCGACCGCGGACCACCCGCGCCAGGCCGGTCCAGCCGATGAGGGAGATGATCATGACGATGGCGAAGTAGACCCTAAGGATGCTCCAGTCCCGCGGGAGGGCGGCGGACAGGGCGATCCACAGCGGCAGCGTCGGGATCGATATGAGCACCTCGATGAGGCGCTGGATGAACACGTCCGTGAGGCCGCCGCGGTAGCCCGAGATGCCGCCGAACAGGACGCCCAGGAAGACGCTGATGGCTACCCCCACCAGCCCTATCGACATCGACACCCTGGTGCCGAAGGCGATCCGGGAGAACATGTCCCGCCCCAGGCGGTCGGTCCCCAGCGGATAGAGGGGAGGCGAGTCGCCGGCCGAGGCGTCCAGCCCCATCAGGTGCAGGTCGGTCTTGAAGAGCGTCCAGTGCTTGTACTCCCAGGTCCGGACGAAGAATCGGATGGTGTGGACCTCGGTCCTGTCCACCTCGTGATGCATCCCCATCGTGTAGGGGTCTCGAGCGCCTCTGATGCCGAACACGTAGGGCCGCACCGGCTTCCAGCCATCGAAGAAGTGGATGCGCTGGGGCGGAGTGTTGACTCTCAGAGTATTCTCCGCGTACGGGTTGTGGGTGGCCAGGAACTCGGGGAAGAGAGCGACCATATAGAAGGCGGCGAGGAGGATGGTGGCGACCAAGGCCACCTTGTGGCGGCGGAACCGCCACCACATCAGCCTCCACTGGGAGGCGATGTACTCCCGCTCCGTCTCCGTTACCACGGTGCCCGGGACCGCCTGTGGTCTGGTCGCCACGCTACGCCTCCACTCTGATCCGCGGGTCCAACCACCCCAACAGTATGTCCGAGATTAGGGTGCCGAAGACGGTCAAGGTGGTCAGTATCATCAGCATCGAGCCTGCCATGAACATGTCCTGGAACCGCAGGGCTTCCAGCAGCAGGGGGCCTATGGTCGGCAGATTCAGGACGGTGGCGACGATCAGGCTTCCGGAGAAGAGATCGGGCAGCTCCCAACCGACCGTCGAGACGAACGGGTTGATGGCCATCCGCACCGGGTACTTGAGCACCAGCTTCCACCCCGGCAGCCCCTTGGCCCGCGCCGTCTCGACATAGGGCTTGCTCATCTCATCCAGCAGGTTGGCCCGCATGACGCGCGTGAGGCCCGCGGTGCCGGAGCTCCCCAGGATGAGCATCGGCACCCAGATGTGCTTGAGCATGTCGATGACGCGCCCCACGCTCCAGGGCGCGTCCACGTATTCGAAGGAGAAGAGGCCCTGGGTGTTCATGTTCAAGGTGACGAGGGCGGCCCACATTATGATCAGCGCCAGCATGAAGTTCGGCGTGCCGATGCCTATGTACGACAGGAACGTGAAGAAGTAGTCGATAAAGGAGTACTGCTTGATCGCGGATATGATCCCAATGGGAATGGCAAGCGTCCAGGTGAAGAGCATCGTAAGGAGAGTTAAGGATATCGTCAGCGGGAGACGTTCGTTGATCAGCTCGTTCACGGACTGCCGGAAGAAGAGGGAGTTGCCGAAGTCCCACCTGACCAACCCGCTGATCCACTTCCAGTACTGCACGTACATGGGCCGGTCCAGGCCGTACTGCTCGATGAGGGCGTTTGCCTCGTCCGACCTCACGTCCTCGCCCAGCTCCTGCATCGACCGGACCCAGTCGTCCACGAAGTTGCCGGGGGGCGCCTGTATGATGCCGAAGATTATCACCGACATCACGAACAACATCGGAGGGAAGATCAAGAAGCGCCTGAATATGAACTTGGACAAGCTAGCCTATTCTCCGACGGTTCTGACTAGATGTTCCTAACTTAGTGCGGATCGGGTGGTCTTCAAGTCGCCGACGCTGCACATGATACGGAGGGAGTGGCAGGCGCGCAACCTATCCTAGCCTACGATGGCGGTCCGCCGCCATGTGATTATCGGCTAGGCCGTGATACAGAGCGAGGGCAGGTCTCCTAAGGCCTGCCCTCGCTCTGTTCAACTCTGATCGTCAGGGTCCTTGGACCCCGGGATTCTGGCTACTCGTAGAAGAACTGCTCCGGGTAGCCGGTCGACTCGGCCCTGTGGGGCCACGAGTTGGCCGCCTGTTCCGGAACGTTCCGCAGGTTCGCGTTCACTATGATCGTCCCCTGTGTAAAGGGGCTGTGGGCGATGACGTTGATCACGTACTGCTTATCGGCGTGCTGGGCGTAGATCTGCTGCCCCACCTTGAACCGGTCTTGGTCGCCCAGCGTGGACCCCGACTTGTACCAGTCGATCAGCTGCTGGATCTCGGGAGGCGGCATGATTCCCTCCTCGCCGCCGCTCTGTGTGTACATACCATACGCGGCGCACCAACTGCAGTTGTGGTCGAGGACCGGGATCAGCTTGTCCGGGTAGCTGAAGATCAACCCGGACGCGACGTAGTGATCCGCCGAGGCATCCAGGTTGTTCGATTCGTAGGCTTTGCTCCTTGCCGCGCCAGACCTGATGTGGAGCGTTGTCATGACCCCGACCTTATCAAGGTCGCTCTTGAGCAGCTCCATCGTATCCGCGAACTGGCCTCCGTATATGTTGATGTTCAAGACCTCGCCGTTCGACATCAGGCGGAAGCCCTCGTCGTTCTTGTTGGGCATGATCTCGTCCAACATCATGTTGGCCTTCGCCCGGTCGAACTCCATGTACTTGTACTCGAGCTCGGGGCCCGGATAGTAGGGGGTCCCGGTGACCGGCATGATGTTGCGGGCCTCTCCAAGACCGAGGAAGGCGACCTCGTTGATCTTGTCCCTATCGATGGCGTAGGACAGCGCGTGCCTGAAGTCGTCGTTCCTGAAGTACTCTCCCTTCAAAGTCGCGTCGGAGTGGTTCAGGCTCAAGGCGACGTCGTTCTCTTCCAAGCTGTCCCACAGGACTACCCTGAAGCCGCCCTTGTCCTCATGCTCCCTGAAGAGCGGGAGATCGGGCAGATTGATGTGTCGGGACTGGAAGTCGATTAGGCCGCTCACCGCATTGAGGTTGACCGCCTCCCTGTCCGCCACGGGGTCCCAGATCCACCGGTCTATATAGGGCAGCTGGTTCCCCACCGGGTCCACCGCGTAGAAGTAGGGGTTCCGGTTGCCGATGACCCGCTTGTTGGTGATGCCCGAATCGAGGACCAGCATCCTGGTGGTCGGCCTGTCCGGATTCGATAGGGTCGTGTCCCTGTCCCTGTAGAAGGCCTTCCAATCGGGTAAGCCGGCGTCCTTGGCCATCTTCTCGAGGGCGGCCTGGCCCCCATCGGCGTACTTGGGGTGGAACTGCTTCATATAGTGGGCCGGAGCGTAGTGGATCCTGTACTCTCGTCCGGGCCTGCCGCAGTCGGCGTCCATCACGAGATTGGACTCGTTGAAGGTCGAGTTCGGTATCTCGTAGGCGAACTCGACCGTTATGTCGTCGATCTTCCTGACGCTTACGCGAGTACCACCCGTGAGGAAGTAGGCGGCCTTGACAGGAGTGAGCTCGTCGTCGCTCATGCGCTCCTCGTGCTGGAACGTGAAGTCGTCGGCCGTAAAGGGATGGCCGTCGGACCACTTCATCCCGGTGCGCAGTGTAACCGTCCAGGTCTTCTGGTCCGGGGACGGCTCGATACTCTTGGCGACCGCCATCACGATGGCCGAAGCGTCCATGCTTGGCCGGACCAGTCCGTCGCGTATGGGCCTGCCGAAGTTGCAGCTCAGGTGGGCGCCCAGATAGGAGCGCTTGATCTCGCCCCCGTATTCACCGATCCTCTCGACTACGGCGATGACCATCGGGTCGACGGGAAGGCGCTCCTCAACCGGAGGAAGCCTGCCCTGCCTGACCAGGGCCGCCAGCTTAGGCGACTCGCCGAACTTGTCGGGGGCCGGGATCTCCTTGACGATCTCGAGGGTCTTGACGACCACTACCTCCTTCTCCACCTCCACGGCCACCTCTTTGGTTACGACGACCGTCTCACCGGGCACCTGCACCTCTTTGATGATCTCCTTCTCCACCACCACTGTCTCGCCCGGCACCTCCACCTCCCTGATGACCTCCTCCTTCACCACGATCTCTACGGGCACCTCTTTGATGACCTCTTTCTCTACGATGACTGTCTCCGGCGTGGCCTCCCCGCAGGCAACCATTGCCATTGCGAATACCAGACCAAGGACGAGCGCTAGACCGAGCTTCATCGTCACATCCTCCTTATGATTCCATGTCCTGCGTCCGAAAACATCCACACCTAGCCTGCTGACGGCAGGCTTAGGCGGCAACGGTAAAGGAAATAGTCGGCCGTGTCAATACACCAAGATGGCGTTCGGTGGCGTCCGGTACCCAAGCTGGCTAATCGACGAAGGTTACCGAAGGAACGCGCGGCTTGACGCCAGAGAGGGTATATCTATAATGGACACTGGACTGCCGATGGGTTGCCGGAACGCGGCAGCCTCACCTACTCCTGCCGGCGGATGCCGGGCCGAACGCGCGAGGTACGATATGCCGAGGTTTGCCGCCAACCTCTCCATGATGTTCAACGAGGTCGACTTCCTGGACCGGTTCGCGGCCGCGGCCGAGGCCGGATTCAAGGGAGTCGAGTACCTGTTCCCCTACGACTACGACAAGGAGCAGCTGACCGAGATGCTGGAGAGCCACGGCCTGCGGCAGGTGCTCCACAACCTGCCGGCCGGGGACTGGGACGGCGGCGAACGGGGAATCGCCTGTCATCCCGACCGCGTCTCCGAGTTCAGGGAGGGCGTCGGGAGAGCCATAGAGTACGCCAACGCCCTCGGCTGCGGCCAGGTCAACTGCCTGGCGGGCATCGCGCCCGATGGCGTACCGGACGAGGCGCTGCGGGAGACGCTGGTCTCCAACCTCCGGTTCGCCGCTCCGCTGCTGGGAGAGGCCGGGGTATGCCTGCTCATAGAGCCCATCAATACGCGGGACATCCCGGGCTTCTACCTGAACTACACCGCGCAGGCGCGGTCCATCATCGAGGAGGTCGGCTCCGACAACCTCAGGCTCCAGTACGACCTCTACCATACGCAGATCATGGAGGGCGACCTGGCGCGCACCTTCCAGGAGAACCTGGACGTCATCCGACACGTGCAGCTGGCGGACAACCCGGGGCGCCACGAGCCCGGCACGGGGGAGATCAACTACCCCTTCGTCTTTGACGCCATCGACGGGAGCGGGTACGACGGCTGGATCGGCTGCGAATACGTGCCCCTGGATACGACCGAGGCCGGCCTCGGCTGGCTTTCGACGTACCTGGGATAACTTCGCCCTGGGCAGAGCTGCGCCCCGCGTGCGGGGCCGTGCAGCCGTTACTTGAACAGAAGCAAGAAGCGAAACTCGGAGGTGAGGATATGGGAGACCGTTTAGACGGCAAGGTCGCGGTCGTCACCGGGTCCGGGAGGGGCGTGGGGCGAGGCGTCGCCCTCCTACTGGCTGAGGAGGGGGCGTCGGTGGTCGTCAACGACCTGGGATGCGACGTCGATGGCTCCGGCTCGTCCCACGGTCCCGCAGACTCGGTGGTCCAGGAGATCGAGTCCCGCGGCGGCAAGGCGGTTGCCAGCTACGATGACGTCTCCACCATGGACGGCGGCGAGGCGGTCGTCAGGGCCGCCCTGGACAACTTCGAGCACCTGGACATACTGGTCAACAGCGTCGGCATCCTGCGGGACCGGATGATATCCCAGATGACCGACCGCGACTTCGACCTGGTGGTCAGGAACAACGTGAAGGGGACCTTCGCCCCGACCAAGTTCGCGGCGATCCTCTTCCGGCAGCAGCGCAGCGGACGGATCGTGAACATGACGTCCGACGCCGGGCTGGGAGAGATAGGCCGCTCCGGCTACGCCGCGGCGTCGGAGGCCATCATCGGTCTCACCCGCACCGTGGGCAGGGACCTGGGACGCTACGGCGTCACGTGCAACGCCATATCGCCGTTGGTGGAGACCCGCATGTTCCCCGGCGCCGTCGACGAGTACCGCGTCGCCAGGGGGATCGAGCCTACGCCGGACCAGAGGGCCGGGATAGGCCCGTCGCCGGCGCTCGACGAGTGGAGCGGCCTGGGATACGCCGACGACCCGGACAACGTGGCGCCCCTGGCGGTGTACCTGTGCACCTACGCTTCGCCCAACATCAACTGCAACGTCTTCGGGGTGCGCAGGGGAAGCATATTCCTGTACTCCAACCCGGCTATCGAGCGGGCCATCTACAAGTGGGGGCGCTTCTCCATGGACGAGATGGACGTCTTGGTACCCAAGATGATCGGCGTCGGGTTCTAGCGACAATCCAGATCCACCAGTAAGCGGACGAGAGGAAATGCCATGGGCGAGAGACTAGAGGGCAGAGTGGCGATCGTAACCGGCGCCGGACGCGGAATCGGCAGGGGCGTGGCGCACCTGTTGGCCCAGGAGGGGGCATCCGTCGTGGTGAACGACATAGGGGGCTCGGTGTCGGGCGAGGGCGTCTCGGAGGGGCCGGCCGCGGAGGTGGTCCAGGAGATACACGAGGCCGGGGGCACGGCGGTGGCCGCCCTGGACTCGGTGGCGGAGCACGATTCGGCGGCAAGGGTCATCCGCACCGCCATCAACAGCTACGGGAAGGTGGACATCCTGGTACACGTCGCGGGTATCCTGCGAGACCGGATGGTCTTCAACATGACCGAGGAGGAGTGGGACGGTGTACTGCAGGTGCACCTCTACGGGGCTTTCAACATGGTCCGGCATGTCGTCCCTCACATGATAGACCAGCGGTACGGCCGGATAGTGCTCTTCTCCTCCGGCTCGGGGCTCGGCGCCTCAGGGCAGGTGAACTACGCCTCCGCCAAGGAGGGTATGGTCGGCTTTGTGCGCTCCCTCGCCCGAGAGCTGGCGCCCTACGGCATCACGGCCAACGCCGTCTATCCCGGAGGCGCCACCAGGATGACCGCTACCGTTCCCGACAGCACGAGACAGCTCAGGGAGCAGCAGCGGACTCAGGCCGCGGCCACCGTCGCCGCCGCGGCGCCTACCATGACGGCGCAGGGCGCGCCGATACAGGGGCCCGATGAGGCCAGAGACCCCGACAACAACGCCCCCAAGGCCGTCTACCTGTGCACCGAGGCCGCAGGCTCCGTCACCGGGCAGGTCATAGGCACCAGCGGCTGGCCTATGACGCTGTACTCTCCCAGGCACGTCATCAAGAGCATCCACAAAGAGGGCCGCTGGACCCTGGACGAGCTGGACGACCTGATACCCATCTCCCTGGGGGCAGGGCTGGTCAATCCCGTGCCGCCCCAACCGCCTCGGCAGTAGCCGGAAGGGCTGTGCTAAACTGATGCGGGGGTCTCAACGGCATAGGAATCCGGGGTCACCGGGCCGGGCCTCTTGACGGTGCTGGCGGTACGGAGACATCTATGAACTGGTTCGACTACCTCCTCTTGGCGATCATAGCCGCGGGCGCCGTCGCGGGTATGCGCCTCGGCGTGATCGGGGCCGCGTTCATGGCCGTCGGCGGCCTCGTCGGCTGGCAGCTGGCGGGCCGCCTCAGCGACGACGTGGGCGGCCTTCTGAGCTCCGTCTCCGGCGACACCTGGGTCACGTCCCTGTCCTACGTAGTCATCGTGGGGCTATCGGTGGTCGTAGCCGCGTACGCTTGGCGGCTGGCGCGTCCGTTCCTGATGGCCGCTACGATGGGAATGTCGAGCATGGTCAACAAGCTGGGGGGGCTGGCGCTCGGGATCGTCATAGGCGCGACGGTCTCCTTCGCGCTGATCGTAGTCTCGGCCAGGCTCACCTACGACTTCGAGTTGCCTGACGGCGGGATCGCCGGCAGCGTTACGGAGCGCGTCCCGGTCCAGGGCTCCAGGGAGTGGCTGGAGGGCGTCCTGGTCGACTCAACCATCGTGTCCACGTTCGTGGACGTCGCCGACGCGGTCCCCGGGAGCACGCTGGGGTTCATCCCGTCGGACTTCGAGGCCGCGCTGAACATCTTGGAGGAGCGGCTCAACTAGAGCCTTCATTCGCTTGGTGATGAACGGGGTCTCACTGATCAATTCGCCGGTCCTGGTGCTGAACCAGAACTACCAGCCCCTGAACATCTGCAACGCGCGTCGGGCGTTCATACTGATGGGCCACGGCAAGGCCGAGCTTCTGGAGAATGGCGGAGGCTACGTCCGCAGCATTACCCAGGCCTTCCCGGTACCGTCGGTAATCCGGCTGGTCTACATGGTAAAGCGCCCGCTGATGCGGCGGCGGCTGTCGCGCAGGGCGGTCTTCTACAGGGACGGCCACGTCTGCCAGTACTGTGACAAACCCACCAAGGAGCTGACCCTGGACCACATCGTGCCCCGGTCTCGAGGAGGGGCCCACGAGTGGGGGAACGTGGTCAGCGCGTGCATCCGCTGCAATCACCGCAAAGCGGGGTTGACCCCCGCCGAGGCCAAGATGAGGCTCCGCAAGCAGCCCTCCGCGCCCCGCCCCAACCCCTACTACCTCTTCCACAACCACGCCATCCTCGACGAGTGGCGCCCATTCATCCCCTGGGTCCAGTAGAATGGCGTCGGCCCGCCAACAGCCGATCCCACGGTACGATCTCGACATGTTGAGTATGGTTTGCTTCCAAGAATTCCTGCAACGGAGCTTCCCGACGCCCGTTCGTTACTAGGGATTCAAACTCAGTGAACTGTGCCGACATAATCTACCTTCACCACTCAACCCAAGGGTCGAGTTCGTTGTGTGGTTCTTCGATTTGTAGGGTCGGACGCATTCCTCACCCGGCCAGCTTGGACCGTATACTTTCCTCGAATTCGGTCAACGTAACAGGAGATCCACCCGTCAGGCCCTCGGTGGCCCTTTCAAGCGTGGTGACGTGGACACTGTCCCTAACGAGCCTGAAATGCCCGCTGGCATGGTCTTCTTCGAAGTCTACGGTAAACCACGCTATGTCCCCGTTGGACAGGTCTCCAACCTCCTCCATATCCCCAAGGGCTTCGAAGAAGTGCTTGTCAACCACTACTGCCATCTTCTTGCCCCATCGACGGAGCGTAGGCACTTTGATCTGCAATTGGGGCATTAATCGCTTTGGGCCGCTGCTCCGATAGTCAGGCCGCCGTGTCTGTCTCGGAAAGGGCGGCTGCTCTCCATCGTAATTCCTGATGCTTCGGAACTCTTCATTCATGCTCCTACCGGAAAAGTAGACAGCTTGAATTTCCAAGGCGCACCAACTGAGCGCTGCCGTACAGGTTTCCTGATTTGCCAGAACCATGTCTATCCGCCCCACGTCGGTGTTTCCATCCTCTGCCCTCAGGAAGCCAATCTCGGTGGCTATGTCGGGTGCGGAAGTGCCCAGGACGGTTTCGCCCACCCATTGTAAGATCGTCATGTCCTCTTCAAATCGCCGTGGACAGAGCACCCTCAATCCGGCCTCAGCACCCGATACAGGAATCGCTACACCGTCGGCATCTTCGTACGATCTGAATGAACAGACACCGCCCCTCTTCGTACATCGTCCTCCACCCATACGAAAGGGGCATGGGTGGGAACCGGTTCCGGCGGCGTATGCGCGTCGTTCGTCCCGCGTCAGACCGACGAATGAATGTCCGTACCATTCCCCTATTCCGAAGCGACGAGGCCGAGTCATGGTGTTAGCTCGTGCGATGTGATGAGTAATTCGTACATCACCGCGTGGTGCGTATTCTTCATTGAAACCTTGGCCAGGTGGAATCCTCGCCTGAATGCCATCTCAATGACGTCGGGACTCTCGTCGTAGGTCATCATGAAAACGCCTCGTACCCGTGACATCCGCTCGAACAGGTCCTCGTGGTCGATCTCGTTGTACGTATACAGACGCCTTCCCGCCCGCTTGCCGGCGGCGGTGTAGGGAGGGTCGATGAAGAACGCGGCTGCCCCGTTGTCCTTGCACAATTCTACGAGGCTCACACCATCTCCCTGGAAGAAGTCGAGCCGCTCGGCATAGTTCCCTATGGCGCGGATGCGTGCTGCTAGGGTGTCGGCGTACCAGCGGGAGGAAATCCCATGGCCGTTCTCTCCCTGCTTCATCACCGAGGCGCCCTTGGCCATGATGCCACCCCGACTGACCCTATTCCGCAACAGGGTCCGAAAGGCGGCATCCATACGGGACACCCCTGCACCCGCGAACACCGTGCTCACGTTCTCTGGAGTTGCTACGAAACCCTCGACGCGCCGAGCCAGTTCCTCGGCGTCGTCGAGCATGCACTGCCAGAGATTAGATATGTCCGGGTCCCTCTCGCAAAGCACTGCACGATCCACATAGCAGTCCATGACCGCCGTTAGGGATGCGATCCCGCCACCGGCAAACGGCTCGACGAATACCTCTGGACGGAAGTCGAGCCCCGCCAGATACTTCCGTATTTCGGGCACGAGCCACGTCTTGCCGCCTGGGTAGCGCAGGGGGCTACGCTGCGGGACCGACGCAACGTTAACCGCCCTGTCGGATAGCACCGGAATCGCCTGCGCGACGTCCGATTTAGCGCAGCCTTTGGCCCTTTCGTCCTTAAGGGAGGCCGCGTCGTTCAAAGAGAACATCTCGCTTTGGCTGACTGTGGACATGTCCGTTCGAGTTACTGTCATTGGCTGTCTATACCCCCTCCAGAATCGCCAAGATCACTGCGGTTCTCCGTCCTCGTCCCGGCTGGGTCTATCGCCTCGCAATCTCTGATGGCAGTGACCGCCGAGCACGGCGAAGCCACGGCGGTCACGTGTACTGCTGTCCAATGGCTCCTCGTAGTGACTCACAAGTCTCGGTTGATCCCATCACGGCGATTGTAGCACATCCGAGCGCCACGAGGCGTAATGCCGCTCAGGGCGAGGACGACAGCACGGGGAGCAGGGGGCCCCGGAGGTCCGAGTAGAGCACCTGGCCGGGGGACAGGACGACCCGACCCTCCCGAGGGCCGTCGTCGGTCTCCACGGTGACCCTGTCTCCAGGCTCCAGCTCGAAGCCTTTGGCGTCGAAGTAGTGGACCCGTCCCGACGGCTCCAGCCTGACCCCGACCAGGTGCGATGGGCCTCCATCTCTATACGCCATCGGTCCTCATTCGGCTCCTCCGGCGGTCTCCACAAGGCGCGGCAGCGAGAGCATCAACCCCTCCAAGGCGAGACGTGGATTGACGTTGCGCTCCAGGTCCTGGGAAGCCTCTTGGATGCTCCTGATGGCGCCCAGCACTTGGCCCCGCGATAGGGAGCTGCTGGCTGCGTGGAGCTCGTCGGACCTGGACAGGTTCGCCGCCAGCTCCGGCGCGCCCTCCTTGACCATCATCACGTCGCGCCACCACTCCAGCCACAGCGTCAGGGTCTTTCGCGTGGAGTCGCGGTTGGAGGCGAATCCCCTGGCCAGCTCGTTGGCGTATTGGAAGCGTGCCTCCAGGCCATCGCGCATCAGCTTCTCCACCGTCGCCAGCGTGGTCGAGCGCGCCTCCAAGAGCTCCGGGTCGTCCATGGCGTCGAAGGCCCAGCCGATTCTGCCGCCGGACAGGCGGGCCACCTCCTGGGTCTTCTCGGCATCGCAGCCGAAGCGGGCAGCCAGCTCGCCGGCGACCAGCTTCAGGTCCAGCGGCCGGAGGTCCAGCCGGCGGCACCTGGATACAATGGTCGGGAGCAGTAGCTCAGAGTCGACGGCCAGCAGCACCATTATCACCTGGTCGGGAGGCTCCTCCAGGATCTTCAGCAGCGCGTTGGCGGCCTCTTCGCTCAGACGCTCGGCCCCGTCTATGATGAACACCCTGTACCGGCCCTCGAAGGGCTTCAGGTTGGCCGCCTTCTGCAGCTCCCGTACTTGGTCGATTCCGATGTTGACGCGGCTGCGCTGGTCAACCCTCTCTACGTCCACGACCTGGACGTCGGCGTGAAGCCGCTGGGTGATGCGCCGACACTGGTCGCACTCGGCGCAGGGAGGCGCCTCATGGCGGCAGCTCACCAGCCTCGCAAGGTCCAGGGCCAGGGTCATCTTGCCCACCTGGCTGGGACCGACCAGCAGGTAGGTGTGGGCTATCCGCCCCTGCTGGAAGCTCCGCTGCAGGGACGCGACGACCTCTGCGTGTCCCACGGTGGTCCACGTGTCCATGCGCCGTCCCGTCACTTCTCGGGGTCCGGTGTGAATATCTCGTCGATGGCCTGGTCGAAGAGCCTGGCGATCTTAAAGGCGAGCGGGAGGCTGGGGTCGTACTTACCCGTCTCCAAGGCGTTCACCGTCTGGCGCGAGACTCCCAGGCGGCTGGCCATCTCCGCCTGGGACCAGCTGCGCTCTGCGCGCAGGACCTTCAGCTTGCTCCTCATCGATATCGCCGCTCGGCGATCACTATACCCAGCAGCCAGCAGACTCCCATGACCACCCATACAAAGGTCCAGTTGACGTGAGGGAGCCCCGCGAGCTCCAGAAAGCCGTAGCCGAAGGTGATCGCCGCCGTTCCGCCGAAGGCGATGGCGAGGGCCTCCAGCGCTACTATCCGCTGAAGCTCATCGATGCTCTGTACATATCGGACGCATGCGAATATCCCATACACGAAGGGCGCCACCGGCGCAAGGGCCACCGGAAAGCGCCAGAGGGCGTCTGGGTAAGCCGAGGTCAGCTGGATGGAAGCCAGGAGAAGGACGGAGTAGGCCAGCAGCGCCAGGCCCATCCCCTTATAGTACTGTCTCTTGACGTTCTGCATGGCCTTCAACCACCTCCGTTGGAGATACGGGTATTGTAAAGGCCCTTTACGTCATGTCAAGCTATCTTGTCCATCGTCTTCGGGATAGCTGAGGGAGAAGACCTTTTCCGGTCGCCACTGCCCGATCGCCTCGTCGAAGGCCAGGATGGCGATGAAGCTGCCGTCGACGCCGTAGGCGCGGCACCGCCCCCGCGCAGAACCCGCGGGCAGCCGCGGGTCGACGGGTAGGGGGCGGCCGTGCCTGATCATCTCCTGGAGCCGCGTGCTGACGATAACGGCATCCATACCGTGGAGCGCCGCGTCGGGAGCGTGCAGCGCGTCGCGCCAGGTCTCTTCCTCGAACATAGACTCGACGTCGTCCAGGGTTGCCGCGTCCGAGAGCTTGAAGGCCCCGCTGCGGAGCCGCACCAGGCTCTTCAGGTGTGCGCCGCACCCCAGCGATTCGCCTAGGTCGTGGGCAAGGGAGCGCATGTAGAAGCCTCGGCCGCAAGTTACGTGTACGGTGACCAGAGGCGGCGCCCACTCCAGGAGTTCGATCCCATGGACCTGGACCCGCCTGGGCTCCCGCGGCACCTCGATGCCGGCCCGGGCCAGCTCGTACAGCCGCTTTCCGCGCCTCTTCAGGGCGCTGTACATGGGAGGGACCTGGTCGATGGCCCCTCGGAACCTGTCCAGAGCGCCTTCGACGTCGGCTCTCTCCACCGACGAGTAGTCTCGCTGGCCGCTCGCCTGTCCCAGGGCGTCGTACGTATCGGTCGTGGCGCCCAGCTCGATGACCGCCGAGTACTCCTTGCTGCCGTCCAAGAGGTACTCCATCACCCGCGTGGCCTGGCCAAGGGAGATGGTGACGACCCCCGTCGCGATAGGGTCGAGGGTTCCCCCGTGGCCGACGCGCTTGACGCCGCTGGCGCGCTTGATCCGGCGGACCAGCTCCATGGAGGTAATGCCGTAGGGCTTGTCTACGTTGAGAATGCCGTCCAAGGGTTCCATGGCTGACCGGGGTACAACGAGGCCTAGGCTTCGCTCGGAGGAGGGCCCGCCTCCGCCATTGCCTCGTCTATGAGCCCCAGGATATGGTTGCCCGTCTCGATAGACTCGTCCAGGACGAACCTCAGCGTGGGCACCGACTTGAGGGACAGGCTCCGGCGCAGGTTCCGATGGACGAAGCCCGCAGCCGACTTGAGGGCCCGGATAGTGAGGCGCTTCTCGGCGTCGTCGCCCAAGACGCTGACGTAGACCTTGGCGTGGCGCAGGTCCGCGGAGGCATCGACTTGGGTGACGCTCACCACAACCGGGATTCTGGGGTCTCGGAGCTCGGTCGCGAGCACCCGGCTGATCTCCTGGCGCAGCACGCCGTTGACCCTGTCTAGTCTTCGACTCATGATGTGCAGGCTCCTCCGGAGATGGCGGCGTCCGCCCTCACTCCCGGATCAAGATCGGGCAGCCTCCAACCCCTCTGCCGAAAGGGGCGCCCGAGCTTGGGAGGGCTGCGCATGGCGCCGCCTGGTAGTAGGGCGGGGCTGCTTGCGGGAGCTTCTGAAGCCGGATCAGACGCGCTCGGTACGATGGGCCTCCAGGATGTCGCCCTCCTCGTACTCATTGAACCGCTCCAGCACGAGGCCGCCCTCGAAGCCGGTGGCGAGCTCGCGGACGTCGTCCCGGAAGTGCTTCAGGCTGCTGATCTCCCCGACGAATACTTGGCGGCCGTTCCGCATCACGTGGACCATGGAGTCCCGGGCGATCCGGCCGTCATTTACGAATATGCCGGCGGCCTTGGCCCTTCTTCCGACGTTGAATATCTGCCTCAGGGTGGCGCGGCCCTCTACAACGTCGCGGTAGACCGGCTCCAATAGGCCCTCCAAGGCCAGCTCAACGTCGTCGATCAGGCTGTAGATCACGTCGTAGAACCGTATCTCGATGCCCTCTTTGTTGGCCAAGGCCCTGGCGCCGGGCTCGACGTGGCTGTTGAAGCCGATGATGATGGCCTTGGAGGCCACGGCCAATAGCACGTCGCTCTCCGTCACGCTGCCGCTGGCGGTGTGGACGAGGTTCACCCGGGAGCCGTCGGAGCCGAGGCCCTCCAGCGTACCCTTGACCGCGTCGATGCCGCCCTGAACGTCTGTCTTGACTATCAGGTTGAGGGCTTTGAACTCTCCCGACTCGAGCCTGGAGTGAACCTCCTCCAGCGTGGGTCCGGCGGCCCTCTGGAGCTCCTGTTCGTGCAGGCGCTCCTCGACTATCTGTCGAGCGGCCTTCTCGTCCGGAGCCACCTCCAGGATGTCTCCGGGCTCTGGGAGCCCGTTGATACCCAGCACCTCCACGGGGAAGGAGGGCCCAGCTTCCCTGATCCTCCGTCCGGTGTCGCTGGTGATCGCCTTGACGCGCCCTCGCACCACGCCGGTCACGACGTTGTCGCCGACTCGGAGCGTTCCCGTCTGGATCAGGACGGTGGCAACCGTGCCGCGGCTCTTGTCGGTGCGAGCCTCGACCACGATCCCCTGGGCCTCCTTCTGAGGATTCGCCTTCAGCTCGCCGACCTCTGCCACCACGAGGATGTTCTCGAGGAGGTTGGAGACCCCCTCGCCGGATAGCGCCGAGATCGGCACCGAAGGGACATCGCCGCCCCACTCTTCGATCAGCAGGTTGTGCTCCGCCAGCTGCCGCTTGACGCGTTCGGGGTCCGAGTCGGGAAGATCGATCTTGTTGATCGCTACGATAATCGGTACGTCTGCCGCCCGTGCGTGGTCGATGGCCTCCTCGGTTTGAGGCATTATCCCATCGTCCGCGGCCACCACGAGGATCGCTATGTCTGTTACCTGGGCGCCCCGGGTGCGCATTGCCGTGAACGCCTCATGGCCCGGAGTGTCCAGGAAGGTGACGAGGTTTTCGTCGTACTTGACCTGATAGGCCCCGATGTGCTGGGTGATGCCGCCGGCCTCACCGGCCACGATCTTGCTGTTCCGTATGGTGTCCAGCAGCGTCGTCTTGCCATGGTCGACGTGTCCCAGGATGGTCACGACGGGAGGCCTCGTCTCCAGGAGGCTCGAGTCCGCATCCTCCTCGGACAGCACAAGGGACCCCTTCGTCTCCGGCTCCTCTAGGGGCAATGCCTCGTATCCGAACATCGGGGTGATCGCGGCGGCGACTTCGCGCTCGACCACGTCGTTGATGGTGAACATATACCCGCTTCGCATGAACTCTTTGATGACCTCTATCGGCCCGACGTCCATGAGCGAGGCGAGGTCCGAGAGGGACAGTGCGGCGGGCATCGGGAGCGGCCGCAACGCTAACTCCCCGTCCTCCTCTCGCACGGCGTTGTTTCTCTGCTGGGTTCTGCTAGTCACTCTCGATCCCCTAACTTAGTCGGTCTTCAATCGGGTTGAGACACCTAAAGCCTCGACAGTCGACAGGAGCTTGATCCACTGTTCGTCCTCGAGCTTTACGCGCAGCGTGTACTCGAGCCGCCCACGCTGCAGACCCCTGCTGACGCATCTACCGTCTCCGCAGACGTAGGTCCCGCGCCCCGGCGCCTTCGAGGTCGGATCGATGCTGACTCCGCCCTCAGGCGCTGCGACGATGCGAGTCAACTCTCGCTTTGCCCTCTTGCTATTGCAGATGACGCAGCTGCGTAGAGGGAGATGCTTCCTGCGGGCCGTCACCGCCGGACGCGTCTTCTGCCCGCCCTCGACCTGCGGCGACCGCCCCGGGCCTCGCCTCGGCGTTCACGCCGCGAGGTCACACCGCCCCTGAGGCCTTCGATGTCCTCTGCGAAGCGTATCTGGCCCGGCTGGCCCGGCCTCGATGACCTTCGGATCGACCAGATGTCTTCGGGTAGGTCGTGGATCGACGACGAGCGATCGACCTCTTCTTCTCTCGGTCCACCGACCGGCACCACCTCGGCGGCGAACACCGCTTCGGGCACAAGCCCCGCTTCGACGGGGACCTCTACCTCCACGGGTTCAACGCCATCCGCCGCCGGTTCGGCCTCAATGGCTGCCGTCTTGGCTGCAACCTCAACCGGTACGGCGACTTCCTCCTCCGCAACCTCCTCTTCCGTCGCCGCCTCTGGCCCCACGGGCTCCTGGACCTCTGCCTCCATCGGCTCATCGACCGCTGCGGGCTGCTCTGGCGCTTCCACGAGGCCCAGGGCTACGAGCCGCTCCCGGAGCTCCGTGTAAGACTTCTCTCCGAAGCCGTTTATGCGCATCAGGTCCGGCTTGGGCATCGCGACAACCTCGGAGATCGTGGTGACGCCCACGTTCTTGAGGGTGTTCAGCGTGCGGGTTGTCAGCTCCAGGTCGTCGATCAGATCGGGGGCGGCCGCTTCGGCAGCCGCCTCGTCGGCCTTCTGCTTCTCCTCGGCCTGCCTGATGCTGCTCCTGATATCGACGCTCCATCCGGTGAGTCTAGCGGCGAGCCTGGCGTTCTGTCCCTCTCTGCCTATGGCCAGCGAGAGCTGCCGGTCCGGCACGATGGCCGCGGCGGTCTTGGCCTCTTCGTCGAGCTCGACGTGGAGCACCTGGGATGGGCTCAAGGCGTTGGCGATATATCGGTTCGTATCCTTGCTCCAAGCAACGACGTCGATCTTCTCCCCCTGGAGCTCGTTGACGATGTTCTGGATTCGAACGCCCCGCAGACCGACGCAGGACCCCACGGGGTCGACCCCGTCCTGCCTCGCCCTCACGGAGACCTTGCTGCGAGAGCCCGGCTCCCTGGCGATGGCCACGATTTCCACCGCGCCGTTGAAGATCTCAGGCACTTCCATCTCGAACAGCCGCTTCAGCAACAGCTTGTCGGCCCTGGACACGATCAGCTCCGGCCCCTTCGTAGACCGCTCTATGGACTGGAGAAGCACCTTCATCTTCAGGCCGGCGCGGTACCTCTCGGTTGGGGCCTGCTCCGAAAACGGCAGCACCGCCTCGGCGCGTCCCAAGTCCACGATGACCTGCTGGGGCTCCACCCTCTGGATGTTGACCGCGAACACCTCGCCGGCCTTGTCCGCGAACTCCTCGAAGATGAGCTCGCGCTCGGCCTCTCGAAGCCGCTGCATCACGACCTGCTTGGCGGTCTGGGCGGCTATCCTGCCGGCGCTGTGGGGCAGCGTCTCGGTGGCGATGGACTCCTCGAGCTCGGCGTCGGACTTGATGCTGCGGGCGTCCTGCAGGTCGATCTCCACGCGGTCGTCCTCGACCTCTTCGACCACTGTCTTGATGACGTATACGTTGACCTCGCCGGTACCTGGGTCCAGCTTGACGGAGAGGTTCTGGCCAGCCGTGACGCTGTCCTTCCTGTAGGCGGAGACCAGGGCGGCTTCAATCGCCGAGAGCACGATCTCTCTGGGCAGATGACGCTCGGCCGCCAACTGTGTCAGGGCGACTATGAAATCGCTCTTCATCTTAATCTAGCCAACTCCTGCCATACCAGGCTTTCCCGCTTTAACAATGAAAGTGGGCCTCCCCACTTTCATAAAGATCACCCCGGTATGAGTAGGTGGAAGTATAACATCCGCGAGTGCTTGGGACAAGCGTTGCGTGCAGCGTTCCGTTCCTATGCTCTCGATCTGCCATCCTGGGCTTTTCGCTGCGCTCAGGGATGGCGCTATGGGGATAGCTGCGTTTCGGGATGATATGTATGGACGCCTCCGTTGCCCCTCGATCTGCTCTGCGTGTCCGCGTGGGCAGACTGGAATGGCAATGCTGTCCTGATGCATAATGGGTGCATCTCGTTGGGGTGGTCCGTTATCTCAGAGTCTTGGTCGAGACTTGGCTGCAGGCCCCGTGGAAGCGTGGGCCGGGGGTGGTGAGACTCCTTTGGCCTCCACTGTGCGCGTTAGCGGCTGCGGCGGCCATCGTCGGGTGCTCCCCGGGCTCTGAGCCGGAGCGGCTTCTGGTCTTCGCGGCGACGAGCCTGATCAATGCCATCGAGGAGATCCGTCCTGCCTTCCAAGAGAAAGAGGGTATCGAGCTGGCGGTGAGCTACGGAGGCTCCCAGATGCTTGCCCAGCAGATCGTCCAGGGCGCCCCCGCGGACCTCTTCATATCCGCGGGAGAGGGGCCGGTGGGGCTTCTCGCCGGGCGGGACTTGACCGACGGAGGCGCCCGCTCGCTGGTGTCCAACGACCTGGTGGTCGTCAGCCGGATGGCGGGGACTCCGCTGGAGTCCATCGAGGATCTGGCCTCCGGTCTCGTCGGGCGGATCGCCATCGCGGATCCGGACCTCGCGCCGGCCGGCGCGTACGCCAGGGAGTCCCTCGTCAATCTGGGACTGTGGGAGAGTCTGGCGGACAAGCTGGTGCTCTCTCCCAACGTGCGGGTGGCCCTCGCCTACGTGGAGGCCGGAAACGCCGACGCCGCCCTCGTCTACCGGACGGACGCCATGGCGTCCAACGGCCTCAGGGTGCTGGACATCGTGCCTGCCGATACCTACTCCACCGTCGTCTATCCCGCCGTATTGATACGAGGCTCCGGCGGGAGGGAGCGGGCCGAGCTCTTCTTGGACCATCTGCAGACCCCCTCTGTGAGAGAGGTGTTCGCGCGGTACGGGTTCCTTCCGCCTCCATCGGAGGCGGGGGAATAGCGCGAAACCACAGGTAGCCGCTCTTGGACCTCTCGGTATTGACCCTCAGCTTGCAGGTGGCCTTCGTCGGTACGGCGGTCAACGTGCCGGTGGCGCTGTGGGTGAGCTGGCTGCTGGTGAAGCGGCGCATTCCCGGCAGGTTCATCGTCGACGTTCTGGTCTCGCTGCCGCTGGCCCTGCCCCCGGTGGCTGTTGGGTTCTTCCTCCTCTGGCTGCTGGGGCGTGAGGGCCCTATGGGCTCCACGCTGTACCGGCTGATGGGCGTCGAGGTGCTCTTCACCTGGGTGGCGGCCGCCCTGGCGTCGGCCCTGGTATCCTTCCCGCTGATGGCCAGGGCGGTCATGGCGGCCATGGGAGGGGTGGACGAGCGGCTGGAGATGTCGGCTCGCAGCCTGGGAGCGGGCCCCTGGAGGGTGCTGTTCACCGTCACCATCCCCCTGGCGTACCGTGGAATCCTCGCCGGCGTGCTCCTGGGATTCGTGCGCGCCGTCAGCGAGTTCGGTGCGACTATCGTCGTGGCCGGCAACATACCGGGACGCACCCAGACGCTGCCTTCGGCCATGTTTACCGAGATACAGCTCGGCAACAGCGGCGCCGCGCTTCGCCTCGTCGCCGTGTCAGTGGCAGTCGCCGTTGCGGCCCTGATAGTGCACAACTGGCTCCTGAAGCGGTCCGCCGCACGGCGGACCTAGCGGAGGCTGGACGAATTGGAACGAGAAGTCGTGGGTAGTCCGGTGCTCAGCTTCAGCTTCGTCAAGCGGTTTCCGGGGTTCCACCTGGAGTGCGAAGGCGCCTTCGAGTCGGGGGTCACGGGGATATTCGGCCCATCGGGGAGCGGCAAGACCACCTTCCTCAACTGCATCGCCGGACTGGAGAGTCCCGACGAAGGGGAGATCCAGGTGATGGGAAGGACGGTCTACTCTTCGACGGATCGGAAGAGGGAGCCTCCAGAGCGCCGCCGGTTCGGGTACGTGTTCCAGGACGCGGCGCTGTTCCCGCACCTGACCGTCCGCCAGAATATCCACTACGGATGGAAGCTGACGGCGCCCGAGAGCCGCCGCCTCGACCCGGAGAGGCTGGTCGAGCTCTTCCGGCTCGAGGGCCTGATCGACAGGCGCGTCGGAAACCTGTCGGGTGGAGAGCGCCAGCGGGTCGCCCTCGCCAGGGCGTTGGCGACCTCTCCGGTCCTGCTGCTGCTGGATGAGCCGGTGGCCTCCCTGGACGCCGTCCTCCGAGGGGTCGTCTTGGGGTACCTCAAGCAGGTCTGGAGGGAGCTGGGGACGCCCACGCTGTACGTCTCCCATTCCATCTCCGAGATGATGGCGCTGGCGGAGGATGTCCTGGTCCTCCACCAGGGCAGGCCCGTCGCCTTTGGTCCCTCGGCACAGGTGCTGGTACACCCGGAGGTCTCCAAGATAGCCGACTACGCCGGCCTTGAGAACCTGGTGGAGGCGGAGATACTGTCGAGCCTCGGCGACGGCGGCCTATCCGCCCTCAGGCTGGGCGAGGTGCAGCTGCTGGCGTCGGGTGTACACAGGGGCCCGGGCGAGGCGGTGATGGTGACCATACGGGCCGGCGACATCATCCTCTCCCTGGACGTTCCTTACGGCATCAGCGCGCGGAACGTCGTGCCCGCGGTCATCAGCGAGATCCATCCTCTCGGCCCCCGGGTGCTGGTCTACGTCGACTTGGGAGCGGTCCTGGCCGTGGAGATCACTCTGGACGCCATGGAGCAGCTCTCCCTCAGGGAGGGGCAGGCGGTCTACCTGATCATCAAGGCCAACAGCATCCTGGTCCTCGACCCGCCCCGGACGGACACAGAGTAACGAGCTGCCCTCTAGGTAGCTGCCTTCTCTCCCACTCTTTGGGAAAGGAAACTATCGACCCTTGGCTTCCGATCCGGTGGGGCACACCTCCAACAGGCAGCAGCCCTCGCATTGGGGCCGTTTCCGGCAGACCCTCGCGGCGTGGTGCACGATGAGGGCGTGGTACTCGTTGAACAGGTCGGGGTCGGCAGGCAGGCAGTCCGTGAAGATCGACTGGTAGCTGGAATACGGAGCGCGCTCGGGCGCCAGCCGAAGCCTGTAGAAGAGGCGCCTCGTGTAGCCGTCGATGATGAAGACGGGCCTGCCAAGGGCAAAGAGCAGGATGTCGTCGGCGGTCTCCTCGCCGATTCCGTGTACGCCGAGCAGCTCCTCTCTCAGGGTCTCCGTATCCCTGTCTCTCATCGCCTCCACGTCGTCATCGTACCTGCTGCCAATGAACTGGGCCAGCGCCTTCAGCTTGCGCGCCTTGGCGTTGTAGTAGCCGCTGGAGTAGACCAGCCTGGCAAGCTCCTTCTCGTCGATGGCCCGGATGGCTTCCGGCGACAGCGCCCCCTCCGCCTTGAGGCTGGCGATGGCCATCTCGACGTTGGTCCACGCGGCAGCCTGGGTGAGCACGGCCCCCACCATCACCTCGAACCATGAGTCCCCGGGCCACCAGTGCTGCGGCCCGTAGCGCCGGAGCAGCCTGTGGTAGACGTCCCGCAGCTGCTGTCTCAACGGTTGCTCTCCGATGGGGGATAGGGCAGCCGGACCGGCACCTGGTCCGCCAGCGTTATCTCGGACCGGGAGACGAGGCACCCGAAGGCGTAGACCTCGACGCCCTGGCCGACGGCGTCCAGGAGAGCGTCGCAGAACTCCGGGTCCGCCGGCCGGTTGGGCGATAGGGCCCGCGCATCCGGCCTCTGGATGACGAAGACCACCGCCGAGCGGCTGCCCCGTCTCACCGCCTCCCGCAGGGCCAGGACGTGTCTTCGGCCCCGCACCGTAGGCGCGTCGGGAAAGAGGCCCACCCCGCCTTCTACGAGCGTCACCGACTTCACCTCCACGTAGCACAGCCCGGAGGGGCCGCAGAGCCGGAGGTCTACGCGGCTGTCGTCGAGCTTCACCTCGGCCCTGACGTGGTTGTAGCCTTCGAAGGCGGGCACGAGGCCAGCCTCTATCGACTCTCTAAGGAGTGCGTTGGGGAGGCGGGCGTCCGCCGACACGAGGACGCCGCCCACCTGCACCAGCGCTAGGTCGTAGGCGGTCTTGCGGCGGGCCAAGGCGCGCGGCGGCGCGGGAGTCAGGAACATGGGGTTCTCGGGGCGCAGCAGCTCCCTCATCCGCCCGGAGTTGGCGACGTGGACGAGCACCTCCTGTCCGTCGAGCCGCATGAGTGCCGCGAACCGGTTGAGCCTGGAGACAAAGGCGGCCCTCCGCAGGCCTGGATGCAGTCTCATCCGAGAAGCAGACACCCCTTCCGGTACGAATGCAACGCCGAACGTATTGTAGCCGGAAAGGGCCCCCCGCTGTCGACGGAGTGACGGCGGGGGTGGAGTTTAGTGCAATCAGAGTACGGTGGTCTGTTACCCTTGTAGCGTCGGAGCCGTGGAGTAACTATAATAGTGTCAACGCATGTGGCTGTAGAGCCACATGGACTTGAGAGGAGTCACGGTATGTCGGACGTCAACAATTACGCTAACGATCTTCTTCTGGACTTCTACGACGCAGCCCATGTCGAGTTGCGCGAGATTCTCTTAGGCCAATTTGGCGATGATTGGATGGAGATCGGTGTAAAGAAACACTTCAAGCCAGACTATTTCGATCGAACGGCAGATATGCTTCGCTCACCCATGCGGACAGTTGACATGGAGAGGGATGATGATGAGATATTTGGGGTAGAACATCTTTGGAACATAATAGACGGAAATTGGCCGTTGTTTAGGGTATCATTTGTGGACAGGAGCCGCACACAGGTTTATCTCAGCGAAATCAGTGAACTCCGCAACAATTTGGCCCACCGCAGAAAGCGACATGTGTTACTAAGGGGCAATTTGATCAGAATCATGAGTAGCTGTCAGATTGTGCTGTCGGCTCTTGGATCGCCTCGGGCTGAATCCTTTGCCGACATCGTTGATTCTTTGAGTTCAGGTGGTATTCCTTGGGGTGCAAAATTAGAGGGCAAACTTCCGCCAAGCGACGAGATGTATGCTGAATTCGTTGGCAGGCCGAGCGAATTGAATGGATTGTCAGATTGGCTAGCTTCTGACAGTCCTCAGATTCTCGTTTGGGGATACGGTGGTGTTGGCAAGAGTGCGTTGGCGTACAAGTTCGCTCGAGACGTTCGAGATAGCTCTAACGAAAGTCTGATCGCAGTTTGCTGGGTTAGTGCCAAGAGGTCCGAATACTCCGAGGGTTCAGCGAGGGAACGACTGGCGGACTTCAATAACCTGAACAGCTTCATAGACGCTCTCTGGGCTGCGGTGTATGGTTCTGATGAGATTTCAAACCATCTGACACCGGACGGTCTGCTCAAGGAACTTCGGGAAATGCCAATCCTTCTGGTGGTTGATGACTTCGATACCGTCTCAGAAGACGTAGAACTTACCGAGTTCCTTCTTTACAAATTGAGGGGTACTCTCACTAGAGTCATCTATACATCCCGCCACCGTGTACCGACACTAACGAATCTGGAGGTTCCACCATTCTCGAGTCAAGAGTTAAGAGCCTGTCTCAGAAGTCTGGGGTGGCGTTGGGTATGGGTCAGGTGTACGTTTGAAGGGACATCAAGATGGGAGATATTGAGATGCCACTTCGACCGATGGGCCGAGAGCAGATGTGGATGTTGCCGCCGACGCTTGACGAGCTGTTGCCGTTGGATCATCCGGCGCGATTCGTGGCCGAGTTCGTTGACGCCTTGGACAGGGATAGCTGGACGGAGCTTGGCGTGGACATAGAAGGTGACTCGATGGGGGCGCCAGCCTACCATCCTCGTGCGCTGTTGAGCGTGTGGCTATATGGCTTCATGACCGGGGTGCGCTCGAGCCGAAAGCTGGAGGTGGCCTGCCGGGACCAGATACCGTACCTATGGCTGACCGGGTGGCAGCATCCTGACCACAACACCCTGTGGCGGTTCTACAAAGGGCATAGGCAGGCTATGAGGAAGCTGTTCGAGCGTACCGTGCGTACGGCGGTGGCCATGAAGTTGGTGGATCTGGCGGTCCAGGCGGTGGATGGTACGAAGGTGGTCGCCAACGCCTCAGTGAACAGGAGCTACGATGCCAAGGGGCTGAGAGGGCTGTTGGATCGGTTGGAGCGGGCGATAACCGACCTTGAGGCACAGAACGAGGCGGGAGAAGAGGCCGCCGTCGCCCGTCTGCCTCAGAAGTTGGCGGACAAGGAGGTCTTGAGAGAGCAGGTGAAGCATGCGATGGCCGATCTTGCGAGTCAGAAGCGCCACAAGCGCATCAACCTGACCGACCCGGAAGCCCGGCTGATGAAGGGAAGGCAGGGCATGATTCCCTCGTAACAAGTCATGGGCGAGGGTATTGGAAGTGAGGGATAATAGGAGCGGGGAAAGTGGAGGAGTGAAGGCACAGGAGTAGGTGGTCGATGTTTCAAGCACGGGAACCGCAGGAGAGCCTGTGGCAGTCGGAGTTTCTGATCACGCCGAGGAAGGCGAAGCTGATGCGGAGGAGCTGGGCGGAGGTGTTCCGGAACGAGGCTCTGGTTCTGATAGAGGAGGAGCGGTTCGCTCCGCTGTACAGCCCGGACATGGGCAGGCCCAATCGCGCCGTGCAGACGGTGCTGGGAGTGCTGGTGCTCAAGGAGATGTTCGATCTGACGGACATGGAGGCGTTGGAAGAGTTGGAGTTCAATCTGCTGTGGCACCACGCGCTGCGGCTGGAGATGGAGGAGGCGCATCTTGCCCAGAAGACACTGCATAACTTCCGTGTGCGGTTGATGGAGCACGACGGCGGGCGGTTGGCCTTCTGCGAGACGACGGACCGGATGATAGAGGCCCTGGGACTGCGAACAGGCAAGCAGCGCCTGGACTCGACGCACGTCATGAGCAATATCGCGGTGTTGACGCGGTTGGGTCTGTTCTGCGAGACGGTCCGGGTGTTCCTGTTAGCGGTGAGCCGTGAGCACCCTGGTCTGGGTGAAGGGATTGGGGATGGACTGGCCCAGCGGTACCTCAAGGAGACCGGCGAAGCATCGAGGTACGAGGACGCACGTTCAGGTGAGGGGCGTCGCCGGCTGTCGGTGTGTGCGCGAGACGTGTACCGGCTGGTGGATAGGTTCCGTGGGACGGCGGTGGCAAAGATGGAGGAGTACGGGCTGTTGGAGAGGCTATTGGGGGAGCAGTGCCACGTGGGCCGGCACAGGGACGGTCGTCCCGGAGCCGATGACGACGATGCGGCAGAGGGTAAGGTGCCGATCGCGCTGAAGGAGGCGAAGGAGGTGCGGTCGTACTCTATGCAGACGCCCCACGATCCGGAGGTGACCTACAGCGGACACAAGGGGAAGGGGTACGAGGTGCAGGTGTCTGAGACGTGCGAAGAGGGGAACGCAATGCAGGTGATCACCCACGTGGAGGTCACGCCGTCGAGCGGTGGCGACGCCGGTGTGACGGTGGGGGTGATAGACACGTTGAAGGAGCGAGGGATCGGTCCTTCGGAGCTATGGTGCGACACGTCGTATGGATCCGGACACAACGGATGGGAGGCAGAGCGTAGGGGGACGGAGTTGGTGAGCCCTGTCGGGGGCCGGGCGCCAGCGGAGGCCGACAGGGGTGATGGGCTGGTCAGGCTGACGGCTGCTGACTTTGACATCGACGTTACGGCAAGGAGGGCTGCGGTGTGTCCTGCGGGACATGAGGCGGTGTCCGAGTACGAGGATGAAGACGCTCCCGAGCGAGTGGAGATGCACTTCGCCCGGGAGGTGTGTGAACCCTGCTCGCTGCGCCCACGGTGTCCCGTGAGGTGGCGTCGTCGTCCTGAGCTCGGGGGAGAGTGGTCGCCGAGCGGAGCCTACGTGCTGAGTGCGGACCTCGCCAGGGTGAACATCGGACGTAGGCGGAGGGCCGAGTCGGATGGACAATGGCGTAAACGGTACGGGTTGCGTGCGGGGATAGAGGGTACGAACTCGGAGTTGAAACGGCGCCATGGTCTTGGCCGCCTACGGGTACGTGGAGGTGAGAGGGTCCGGCTCGCCGTCTACCTCAAGGCCCTGGCGTGTAACGTCAAGCGAATGGTCCGGGCACGGTTGGACGAGATGTTGGTCCCACCGGCTGTCCTGGCGACCGCTCCCACCGCTGCATGAAGCTACAGGAGCCGTTGCGAGCCCGCTGATGCCTACCCGGACGGGGTATGGCGCACCACAACGACCTCATCGGCCACAACACAAGCCCCGATCGGAACAACCAAATCCCTCACGCCTAACCGCCCTCACGCCGCAGAACCAACCCGAAAGCCCCTTGTTACGAGGGAATCAGGGCATCGTGGCTGGCTACAACGCCCAGGCTATGGTCTCACCCGTAGAGGTGGATGGGGGAGGGACCGGCATGGTGGTCACCGCCGTGGACGTGGTTGATGCGGCCAATGACAATGCCCTGCTGGTGCCGATGATGGAGCAGGCCGAGGAGACTACGGGGACGAAGTCGCAGATGACATTGGCCGACGCCGGATACTTCGCTGCCAGTCACCTGGCGGAGTGCGACCGTCGAGGTCAGCAGGTGGTGGTGTCAGAGGCACGACAACGGTTCCTCGAAGACCCCTACCACAAGGACAGATTCACCTATGACGAGCACAGCGACAGCTTCAGGTGTCCCCAGGGACAGACGCTCGCGTTCGTCCGCATACAGCATGCGAACGGAGTCCCGTTGCGTCTGTACCGGGCTGCAGGTGCTGTCTGTCAGGCATGTCCGGCCTTCAGAGCCTGTACCAGAGCCAAAGAGATTGGGCGAAGCCTGGCCATAGGGCCGCACGACGCAGTCCTACGTGGCCATCGCGCCTGGATGTCCACCTCAGCAGCCAAAGAAGCTTACGGGCTGAGAAAGCAACTCGTCGAGCCGGTCTTCGGAATCATCAAGGAGCAACAGAGGGCACGTAGGTTCCTGCTGCGCGGCCTCGTTAACGTGGCGGCCGAGTGGACCATGTTGGCAACAGCCTTCAACCTGCGCACTCTCTATCGGGTGTGGAGCTCCTCCCGCCCCTTCAGCCATCCCTTTCCACGGTCCGAAGCCTTGTCCTGTCTCGTGAACTGAGGCGATGACAGCGACCAGTCTCCACACCGTCGTCTTACATCAGACCTTCGCGTCAGAGTGAACCTGTTCACAGATGTTCTTCTGAGACAGGCTCTTAAGGGAGTTTGTGTCGCACAGATCAGTCGACTACTCGGCGGATCTGACTGCATGTGTCAAGCGGCTCGAAGGTATCATGAGCGTTACCGGAGGATATCCACTGTTCGTGGACGATCTTATACATCATGCCGCTTTTTTTGGAATCGACGAGGCCCTAAGACACTGGAGCCAAAGAAAGGGCGATGCAGCTCGGCAGTATGCTCTGCAAAGGCAGATCGAGTTCTTGAGCCAGAGCAGTGGCGAGGTCTTAATTGCTCTGTCCGTGGCCAACAGGGCTCTGAGGATCGTAGAGATCTCAGGAATTGCTGGGCTGACCGACGATGACGCAGAAGCGGGGATACGTGAGCTGCTGCGGTGGAGGATGGTTAACCAGGTAAAGGAGGATGACAGCGAGTCGCCTGTCTTCAGAATGAACAACAACACTAGCCGACTTGTCCAACAGACGTTTAGGGGCGATGGCCGTGTGAAGACTTTCTCCGTTGCCTTCAAGGCTTTGACCGGAGAGCGAGTGCCTGAGGTAAAGAAGATCGCTATCGCAAAGATAGTAGGTCGTACCAAGGAACTCGCTAGAAGCGACTTTGAAGCCGCTATAGGGCACCTCACCGAGAGTATGACGGGGGAATTGGCCGATTCGCCAGACCTCTATGGTGTCTTGGGTTGGTTGTACTCCAGACAGCACTCGGACAGGTGTGCGACATTGGCCCAGGAAGCCTTTAAGAGGTCGCACCAGTTAGGAGCAAACAGAATTGACACTTACTATCACTGGGCAAGCCTAGAGCGAAGGCTTGCTGAAACGATGATAGAAGAACGACTCGAAGAGGGAATATCTGACGATACCATCGCCGATCAGTGGAAGAATTGCGAGAGTATAGCTGAAATGGGTGTTGAGCGTTGTGGTCCATCTCAACCGCTGTGCTACTTGGCCGGATATGGTGCCTCCAGGGAAGCCAAGGCCAGAAACCGGGCCAACAACTTCTCCTATGCCCAAGGGGCCTACACTCGGTCTGTGGATTGGTTCAGACGAGCTCTAGATGCTCCGGTGGCTGATGTAGAAGTATACCCAAAGGGAGCCATTTACAGAGGACTGACCTTGGCCTACGAAGGCCTGGGAGATGAGGAGGAGTTGCTACGCACCCTACGGTTGTGGCATGCGTCATCTGGTTCGGATTACTACTTTGAGATGGAATTTCGTAGGTTACGGCAGAATCATGCAAGTCTCAGAACAGTTCCTGAGTTCAGTCATTTGAGAGGGTATGTGCCAATTGGATAGGCTCTTGGCCCGAGGGCGTCGGCGGCGGAGGCCGTCCGGGAAGGACGCCGCAAGCTGTAGTGTATCTAGCCAGGGCCGGTCAGATCTCGCCGTAGGCCCAGGTCTTGGTCAGGTGGTGGGCGATGGCCATCGGCTGGGGGAGGGCCAGGTCGCGGCTGCGGCCTTCCAGGGCGTCGATGACCTGTTGACGGTGGAACCAGCGGACGTCGATCATCTCCTCGTCGTCTATCCGGATATCGGTGGTGGCCGCCTCGGCGTGACAGCCAATCATCAGAGACGACGAGAAGGGCCACGGCTGGGACGAGTGATACCGGACGTTCTTGACCTCGATGCCGGCCTCCTCGCGGACCTCCCTGGCAACCGCCTCCTCTATCGACTCCCCTTGATCCATGAATCCGGCCAGGGCCGAGTACATCCTCAGCCGCGAGAGGCGGCCGCGGGACTGTCCCAGGAGGCAGCGGTCGCCGTCGTGGACGAGCATTATGGCGACGGGGTCTGTCCGCGGGAAGTGCTCGGCGCGGCAGCTCACGCACTGGCGGACGAGCCCTCCGCGTCCCATCTCCGTCCTCTCGCCGCAGACCGAACAGTAGCCGTGACGGTTGTGCCAGTCGAGCTGCGCGCGGGCCTGGGCGATGATTCCCGACTCGCTTCCGCTGACCACGGGCGCCGCCGAGCGGGCGTCGACGAACCTGATGGACGGGTAGTTCCTGAGCCGCGCCGCCGCCCCGCTTGTCGCCGGTACGTGCAGCGCGAAGTGGGCCGCCCCGTCCAGGAGCCCCAGGAGCACCGGCTCGCCCTCGATCCCGAACCACCGGACGTCATCCGCGTCCAGCCAGCTGAGGGAGGCGCCGTCGTCCTCAGACAAGGGGACGTCGAGCTCCGGCATCACCAGGAACCTGCTGCTCGGGTCCTTGGCCCGCTCTGCCAGCCAGCCGCCGTCCCGGCGCTGCTGGTCGCCCCGGTCCAGGGGGTTATCGGCGAACACATGGGGTATGTACGACATGGGAGCCCTTTGAGTCATTCAGGACCAGTTGGTGTCCTGCCTGGAGGCGATGCTGCCGTCTCCGGCCCGCCACACCGAGGCGTCGCTGCGCCAGGGGTGGGACTCGATCCACGCCTCGTCGATCTCGATCCCGAGGCCCGGACCCTGGGGCAGTGGCAGGAAGCCGTCCTTCTGCCTGGGGAAGCCGTCGAAGCAGACGTCCTGGAACCAGGGGTGGATGCCGCCCTCCTGGATCATGAAGTTGGGCACGCAGGCGTCCAGGTGCAGCGACGCGATGGTGCAGAGGGGGCCATAGGGGTTGTGCGGCTGGAAGCCGACGTAGTGGGCCTCGGCCATGGCGGCGATCTTCTTGAGCTCCAGGATGCCGCCGCCCTGCACGATGTCCGGCTGGATCATGGCGACGATCTGCCTGCTGAGGAGGTCGGCGTAGTCCCACTTAGTGTACAGCCGCTCGCCGGTGGCGATGGGGATGGAGACCGCCTCGGCGACGCGCTGCAGCGCGTCGATGTTCTGGGGAGGGACGGGCTCCTCGTAGACGAAGGGCCGGTACGGCTCCATCGCGTTGCCGATCCTGATGGCGTCCGACGGCGCCAGACGGCCGTGGACCTCCACCAACAGCTCGACATCGTCGCCGACGGCCCCGCGGACAGCCTCCAGCTTCCTGATGGCCAGCCGCTCCGCCTCGATGGGGATGAACAGCCCGCGGTGGTCGAAGGGGTCGCCCTTCAGCGCGGTGAGGCCCTGCTCCGTGAAGCTGAGGGCGCGCTCGACGGCCAGCTCCGGCGTTGCGCCGTCCCAGCGTCCGTAGCACCAGATGCGGTCCCGCATCGGCCCGCCCAGAAGCTCGTACACCGGGGCGCCCAGGGCCTTGCCCTTGATGTCCCACAGCGCGATCTCGATGCCGCTGATGGCCGACATCTGCACGACGCCGCCCCGCACGTGGAAGTGGTGGTACAGCGTCTGCCAGTGCTGCTCGATCCGGCCCGGGTCCTTGCCCACCAGCTGCTCGCCGAACTCCTCGACCATCGTCGCCACGGCCATCGGCCCGGAGGTGGCCTCGCCCCAACCGGTGATCCCCTCGTCGGTCTCGACCTTCACGAACATGTAGTTCCGGACCCCGGACGGGGTATCGCTGGAAACGGGTACAGGCGTAACCGCGGTGATCTTCATGGTGCGCGCTCCTAGAAGTGCGGACGAAAACCCCGTGCTGGGAAGAGCGATTGTGACGGCAAAACTGAGGTTGTCAGTATCAGCAATCGTCTCCGGCCGACACAAATGTCGTCCCGCCAGGTCGTGGATATAAGGGTGAGAGAGAAGTTGGAGAACCGAGAGCCGATTGCTGCTTCGCCCATCATCCCGACTCTGCCAGCCACCAGCGTCAGGTTGGCCACAGTCGCCGCCATCAACAACTGAAACAGCGTCTTGACGCGCCCGAAGTACCGCGCCTGTCTCATTCCAAGCTGTACCAGGCGCGCCAACCTGTGCTCCACCACCACCCGCCGCTGACGATACTCCGAATACCCTTCGCTCTTCTGCAACGCACGAGCCTGCTGAAGCAGCGCCTCCTGCGGATGAAGTCTCACCGTCCGACCGCTGCCCCTTGCTGATCCCACGCACCGCTCTCGTAACGGGCACGCTCCACAGACCGCAGCGTCGAACCGGAAAGCTCTCAGTTGGTGAGTGCGTCCCGTCCTGTCGGTCCGGGTACCCATCCTGTACAACTTCGAGGTCGTATGCCCCGCGGGGCATATGCAGGTGCCCGACTCCAGGTCTATCTCGAAGTCCTCCTTGGGAAAGCGCTTGCTGTCCGGGCGCCGGGGCAGCTTGGCTATCAGTGTGCGACCGGCGTCGGCAAATGCCTGACGTGTACCACCATCGCCGTAGGCCGCGTCCCCAATGGTCTCCTCAACCGCTGAGATCGTACCCTCCTCGCTTCGCTCCACCAACTCCAGCGCGCCGACGTTATCGGAAGCGTTGCCGGGGAGCACGTCCACAGCCGTGATCACCTGTGAGTCGGTGTCCACTGCCACCGACGCCTTGTGTCCGTCGAACCGCTTGCTGCTGCTCTTGTGCCCATGACGCATCTCGGGGTCGTGTACCGATACTATACGGTCCCGGCTCACTCCCTCCCTCAGACACACCCCGTCTTCGGTGCGCTCAACGTCCTGAAGCAGCAACTGCCCCAGCAGCTCGGACGCTTGCACTATCCGCTGACGCCCAGCGCTGTCCTCATCCAATAGTCCCTGGGCCCGTCGGCTCAACTCCAGCAGCCTATCGGCGTCGCCCACTATCCTGTGCAGAAGAGCTGCGCGAGCGGTCTTGTCGTCCCAGTCTATGCACGCTTCGCCCTTCACACTGGAGCCGACATACCTCCGGTATCCGTTCGCCGCCGCCCATTCGACCAGATCGCTCCTCTCAAATTCCGACAGCGCACGCATCAACTCCACTACCCCATCCGAAAGAAGGTTGTAGGTGTCCTTCACCGCCCCGCGTCCCAGGATGTAGGTCGTGTCTAGAGCCACCTTCATCCGACGACTCTTCAGGTATCCCGTCTCCCTGGCAAACCGCAGGCTGCGCTCGAACACCTCCCTCGCCTTCTCGTGCAGTATCAGGCGCGCCCGAAACAGCTGGAGCGTACTCTTGGCGAACGGCCTGTCTTCCACTTCGATACCCAGCGCCACCTTCCAGCGTATGTCGAAGTCCGCCCTCTGCTTGGCCTCGGCGTCGCTCGCCCTGTCATAGGTCTGAAGAAGCAGCGCGGTCGCCAACAGACTCGGCGGTACACTGTCCCTCCCGTTGTCAGCGCAGTACAACTCGGCGAACTCCTCATCCCGAAACAGCTGCCCACGCATAGAGGCCAGCAGGCCGTAGAAACTCCCACGTCCCACATGACCTATGTACAGACTGTCGGCTTCCCAGAGCCCTCTCTGGCCGGACTGCTTTCCCAACATGACCGTCCTCCGCTATCACTGATAGCTGCAAGTATAGTCCCTCGCTCACACTTTTCGGCCAGATCTCTAGGGGTGGTTGGTCTTACGCTCCTCTACTTGGCTGCGTGGGTGCATATCCCCTCGGCCATACTGCGTTCCCCCTCGCGGCAATGGTAACAGACCGGAGGGTTCGCACAAGAAGTGGTTTCCCTAGCGGAAAACTCGGCTAATTGTTGGGAGTCATCTGGCGGGGGCATCCCGCCCTTGCGACGTCGCCGTGGTCTACGGCGGCGGCCGGGCCCAACGGCGGACGGACGGGAGCCTCGTGGCCGTGGCACAAGCTACACCAGGCGGGCCTCTTAGAGCCTTCGGTGCCCGCTAGTCGAACGCCATGCGTCGGTGGTCGCCCAGCATCCGGCGCTGGCGGGGGGTTGCCTGGGCCAGGACCGCCTCGTCGAACTGGAACCGGTTGAGGTAGGGCGGAAAGTGTTGGGCGATCATGCGGTCGGCGCATGCGACCTGGAGTAGGTAGCGGTTCTGGCTGCTGTGGTTGGCGGTGCCCCGGTGCCACACCTCGGAGCGGTGGATGGTGGCGTCGCCGGACTTGACCATCATGCTCTGCTCGGAGATGCCCCTCCACTCGGTGGCGCCCTTGGGGGTTCTGCCGGCCCGGTGGCTGCCGGGGATGACCTTGGTGGGGCCCAGCTCCTCGTACAGGTCGTCGAGGTAGAAGTGGGCCGTCGTGATGAAGACCGGCAGGCGCACTCGCTCGTCGGCAATCACGTCCTCCGGTAGATCGATGGGCTGCCAGTCGGCGTGCAGCGCCTGGTCGGGCCGTCCAGGTCCGGTGATCCAGGAGGTCATGGCGATGGCGTGGCAGTCGGGGCCGTGCACCGCCTCCCACACCTCGATGATGTCGGGCTTGTCCAGGTACCTGAGGAAGAAGGGGTCGCTGTTGAAGCAGTTGCTGATGTGCTTCTGGAAGAAGCTGTCGCCCTCCCTCTCGCTGTCGCGGTCGTAGCCGTCCTCCGACGGGCCGAGGGCCTCCATGTGCTGCCTCAGCTCGGCGACCTCTTCGGCGTCGAGAATCCCGGGGAAGTAGACGACACCGTCGCGCTCCAGCGCCTCTATCCTGCTCTCGAGGTCGGGGTAACCGACAAGCTCCAGAGTCTCAACCATCCGGTACACTCCTCATCGAGATTGGTCACGTCTCCCACGTCCGGGGCTGGGGCCGGAAAAACGCCGCGACTCCGGCGCCGATTGTACCAGACAGGCCGGTGCTCACGGCTATCCCCAGCGGGGTGAGGAGCCCGTCCGTTAGCTCGTCGACCATCACCGAACCGGCGGCGGCGAGGACCATGGCGAAGGTGCCGCCGGTTTCAGCTAGGCATCGGGTCCGTGGGGAGGGATATTGACGCGGCTCTGACACACCAAGAGGTATTGTAGCCCCTTGGAGCGTGGGGACGGGTTAGCGTTCCCTCAGCGGACTGTTAGCGTTTGATTAGCGCAGCCGGGAGAGAGGACTGCGGCCGGTGGGTTCCTGTTACGAGCCTAGCCCTCCTTGAGACGCGGGGAGGCCCAGATCTTGGAGCCGACCGCGTGGCTGAACGCCACGTGGTTGTCGTTGCAGACCAGGGTGATGACCCCTCGGCTCGGGGCCACCTCTTCGATGGAGACCACCTCTCCCGGTAGGACCCTGTTGGCGACCAGGTAGTCCAGCAGCCCCTGATCGTCTTCGGGGATCCTATCGACAATCCACTCCGTGCCCGGCTCGGTCTGGTCGAGGGGGACGGCGTCCTTGGGGGAGCGGTAGGCGCTGCCCGGCACCGGATGCCCGAAGGGGCACGTCTCCGGGTTGCCCAGCTTGACGACGATCTTCTCCTCCAGCAGAGGAGAGATGGCGTGCTCCAGGCGGTGCGCCTCGGCGTGGGCATTGTCCAGGTCGACCCCCAGCAGATCGACGACCATGCGCTCGGCGAGCCTGTGCCGCCGCACTATGCTCTCCGCGGAGCGCCGGCCCTTGCTCGTGAAGACGATCCCCCGGGTCTGGTCGTTCTCCACGAGGCCCTCGCGGGACATCCGGCGGATCATCGCGCTCACGGAGGGCAGCGACGTGCCCAGCCCTTCGGCCTCGGGGAGGGTGCGAAGGTGGTCGGCCAGCTGGGTCAGGCTCAACCGAGGCTGGCTCTCCTGCAGCCTGAAGATCGACAGGAGATAGTTCTCCGTCGACATCGACAGGCGGGGGGTCTCGGAAACGGCCTTTTTGGTGTTGGGTCTACGACGTGCCATCTGCCACCATCCACGTGACCGGGCGTCTGACTTGAAGTTACCAGACCCGCGCTAGGTGTTCAACCTGCAGGGGCCCCGGCGGGGCAGTGGGGATGAGCCCTGGTACGGCTCTTCCGCACCCATCGAAAGCCCCTGGAAAGCGAATTGATAAGACTTGACTTCCTCCGATGCCACATACATACTTACACAGTTGATTTTTGCGTACGACCTCGTACCGGCTGTAGGCGGATAGTCAACGTGTTCATCTACCAAGACCCATCCAGGCGATAGTCGATGGAAGCCGTAGGCAGACCGTACCTGGACCGGGGCGCCGAGGCGCGCCGGTCTCGCTCCGCGCCCATGGTCGTGAGCGCGCCGGCCGTCCTGGTGGGCTTGGCCATGATGCTGCCCTTGGTCTATCTGGTGGTGCGGAGCACCGGCGCAACGGGCGAAGCCTGGGACCTGTTGCTCAGCTCCCGCACGGCTCAGACCATGGGACGCACGGTGCTCCTGATGGTCACCGTGACCGTCGGCTCCGCGGCCATCGCGCTTCCCTTGGCGTGGCTGACCGTCAGGACGGATCTGCCCCTGCGCCGCGTATGGTCGGTGGTGACCGTGCTGCCGCTGGTGGTGCCGAGCTTCATCGGCGCCTTCCTATTCGTCTCGGCCCTCGGGCCCAGGGGTATGCTGCAGCAGCTTCTGGAAGGCCCCCTGGGGATTGAGCGGCTCCCGGAGGTCTACGGGCTGTTCGGCGCCACCCTGACCTTGAGTCTCCTCAGCTACCCCTATCTGCTGCTGACGCTCCGCGGAGCGTGGAGCAGTCTCGATCCCAGCGCGGAGGAGTCGGCGCGAAGCCTCGGGCACGGCCCGTGGAGCGCCATGCTCCGCGTGACCCTCCCTCAGCTCTGGCCCGCCATTGCGGCCGGCTCGCTGCTGGTGTCGCTGTACACGCTCAGCGACTTCGGCGCCGTCTCCCTGATGAGGTACCCGACCTTCACGTGGGTGATCTTTCAGCAGTACGAGTCGTCCTTCGACCGTTCCATCGCCGCAGTGCTCTCCCTGGTGCTGGTGGGGCTCGCGGCCGCCGTCCTGGTGCTGGAGGGGTGGACACGGGGCCGGCGCCGATACTATCGCTCGGGGCCGGGCTCCGGCCGTCCCTCTCGGACCGTGGAGCTGGGTGGATGGAAGTGGCCGGCCCTGCTGTCCTGCTCCCTGGTCGTCGGTCTCTCCCTGGCGCTGCCAACGGCGATCCTCGCACTGTGGCTGGTCAGGGGGGTACTCTCCGGCGAGCCGATGCTGTTCCTGTGGGGGGCCGCGGTAAACTCCGTGGTTGTCTCCGGGATGGCCGGCGTATCCGCCGCCCTCTTCTCGGTGCCGCTGGCGGCGCTGCTGGTCCGATATCCCGGCACCCTGAGCCGCCTGATGGAGCGCGTCAGCTTCATCGGGTTCGCCCTTCCGGGGGTCGTGGTCGCGCTGGCCCTGGCCTTCTTCGGCGCCAACTACCTCCGTCCTCTCTACCAGACGGTCTGGCTGCTGGTGTTCGCCTACGTGGTGCTCCTGCTCCCCGCCGCGCTGGGGGCCACCCGCGCGTCGCTCCACCAGGTGAGCCCGCGGCTGGAGGAGGCGGCGCGGGGGCTCGGGCGGACGCCGGGCCAGGTGATGCGGAGCGTCACCGTCCCGCTGGTGCGTCCCGGCGTGCTGATGGGCGCGGCCCTGGTATTCCTGGTGTCGATGAAGGAGCTGCCGGCCACGCTGATACTGAGTCCCCTGGGCTTCGACACCCTGGCGACCTCCATCTGGTCGGCGTCCTCGGAGGCCTTCTTTGCCCGGGCCGCCGCGCCCGCCCTGACGCTGATCCTGATATCGTCGCTGCCCATGGTCTACCTCATCGTGCGCGAGAGGCGCCCCACCCCTCTGCGGGTGGGAGGATGAGCAGGGTGAGGGGCCCCGTCGTCGAGTGCAGGGGGTTGACCAAGCGGTACGGAGACGTGCGGGCCGTAGATGGGGTCAGCTTCGCCCTGCGGCCGGGAGAGGTCGTCTCCATCCTGGGGCCCAGCGGATGCGGCAAGACCACCATGCTGCGGCTGATCGCGGGCTTCGAGGTCCCCGACGATGGAGAGGTGAGCCTGCAGGGCGAGACGGTCTCCAGCCGCCGCCTGCACGTGCCCCCGGACCGGAGGAACGTCGGCATGGTCTTCCAGGAGTACGCCCTCTTCCCCCACAAGAGCGTCGTTGGAAACGTCTCCTTCGGACTGAACCGGCTGGACCCGGGCGAGCGAGACCGCAGGACCGCCGAGGTGATGGCGATAGCCAGGCTCGGCGGGCTGGAAGGACGCTACCCCCATGAACTGTCCGGCGGACAGCAGCAGAGGGTAGCGCTGGCCAGGGCCATCGCGCCCCGGCCGGTGATCGTCCTGCTCGACGAGCCCTTCAGCAACCTGGACGCCACCATGAGGCAGGAGATGCGGCGAGAGGTGCAGACCATCCTGCGCGAGAGCGGCACGGCCGCGGTGTTCGTCACCCACGACCGGGAGGAGGCCTTCGCCACGGCTGACCGGGTGGGCGTGATGAGAGATGGACGCCTGGAGCAGCTGGATGCCCCGGACGTCGTGTACCACGCTCCGGCCACGCCCTTCGTCGCCGAGATGGCCGGCGTCACCGGCTTCATCCTGGGCGAGGTCCAGGGCGGCCTTGCCGTTACCGAGATCGGGAAGTTTCCCTTCAGGAACGGCAACGGCTCCCTGCGCGACGGGTCCCAGGTGAAGCTGCTGGTCCGCCTCGACGACCTCCGGGTGGTCCCCCAGGAGGAGGGGCTATCCACGGTGAGCGCCAGGGAGTTTCGCGGAGACGAGACGATCCTGGACGTGCGGATGCCCTCCGGCGGGACCTTGAAGTGCCGCCAGGGCTCCTACTCCAGCGTGGCCCCGGGCACCCGCGTCGCCCTGGTGCCGGAGGGGGGCGAGCCCTTCGTCGCCTTCCACGAATCCAGCGGCTGAGCCCGCCTCCGCTGCTCCGGCGCCTACGCCTCCCGCGCCATCTGCATGATCGATAAGTAGGCGCCTTGCGGGTCCCGTATGAACGCGAACCTGCCCACGCCTTCTACCGCCATGGACGGCGTAATCTGCTTTGCGCCAAGCCCCTTGGCCTTCTCCAGCGAGGCCTCCAGTTCGGAGACGGCAAAGTAGATGGACCAGCTGGCGGGCATCTCGCCCCACTCCTCCTTGATAGCCATCATACCGGCGGCGGACTGGTCGCCAAGCCGGAACTCGACGTACTCTCCCCCGTCAGGACTGGGGCCCACGTTGGCAGACCAACCGAAGAGGCCGCCGTAGAACCTTGCAGCCGCCTCCGTGTCGTGGGTGTACAGCTCGTTCCAGGCCAGGGGCCCCGGCTCGCCGAAGACCTCGGCGCCCTTGTGGTCCCTGGGCTCCCAGATGAAGAAGTGGGCCCCGTCCGGGTCCTGTGCCAACGCCATCCGGCCCGAGGTGGAGGCGTCGCTGGGCTCGATGGTAAGCGAGCCGCCCAGGTCGCTGATCCGCTCGGCGGTCTCGTCGGCGCTGCTGACGGTGAAATAGCTCTGCCAGCCCGCGAGGCCGCCGGTCATCGGCTTCATCTCCCTGGGCATCTCGTAGATGGCGCAGGACTTCCTCTCAGCCTTGCTCAGCGTGGTGTGGACGCCTTCTCCGCCCATGGGCATGTCGGTGGCGTCAAGCCCCAGAAGCTCGGTGTAGAAGCTCTTGGACCCCTCGTGGTCCGTAGTCACCAAGTCCGCCCAGCTGAACATCCCGGGCAGATGCTGCTTTACCTCCATCTTTCATCCTCCTGAATCGGTGAGATCATCGGCCTATACATTTAGACTACCATCATCCCCACAGCGGAGTGAACCGGGGGCTTCAGCCTGTCACGGCATGTCACCCTGAAGCGGAGCCGTGGAACCCAAGGTGATAGACTGGGGGCATGGTTGGAGAGACGCACGTGAGGCTCGCCGAGACCGTTGAGGAGATCGAGGCGGCCAAGGCGCTCCGCATAAGGATCTTCGTTGGCGAGCAGGGAGTTCCGCTGGAGGAGGAGACCGACGAGCTCGACGCGTCGGCCGCCCACGCCATCGTCCTGGTGGACGGCGAGGTCGTCGGTACGGGGCGTATGTACGGAGCGTCGACGGGAACGGCCCACGTCGGCAGGATGGCGGTGGAGGCCGGCCACCGCCGGCGCGGCGTCGGAGGCCTGATCCTCACCTTCCTCGAAAGGCAGGGCCGGCTCGGCGGCGCCACCGAGGTCACCCTCAACGCGCAGACCTACGTGAGCTCCTTCTACGAGCGCCACGGCTATACGGCGGTGGGCGAGCCCTTCTTCGAAGTGGACATCGAGCACGTCCGGATGACCAAGACACTGGTGTGACGGACGCTGGGCTTGGCCGGATTCCGGCCCTGGCAACGTGGTATAATCCCGCCGAGCGGCGCCGCAGCAGACAGCACTTCAGAGGAGGGCTAGGATGAGTGACTTCACGGCATACTTCAACGGGGAGTGGGTGCCCGAGGACCAGGTCGTAATCCGCCATACGGACCGGGGGTTCGTCACCGGGGACGTCGTCTTCGACGTGGAGCGTACCTTCAACGGCAAGAGCTTCCGCATGAAGGAGCACGTCGACCGGCTGTACCGCTCCCTCAAGTTTGTTCGCATCGATCCGGGCCTCTCGGACGACGAGATGCTGGAGATCAGCGAAGAGGCGATCAGCCGCAACGAGCACCTCCGGGCGCCCGGCGGCGACTTCAACATCCGCCAGTTCGTGACCCGCGGCCCGGGGCGCAGCACCAAGGACGCCGGGCCGGCCACCGTCGGCGTGACGGTCAGCCCCATATACTTCGCCCGCTACGCCGGCATGTACGAGAGCGGGGCCCACGCCGTAGTCGCCCGGACGCGGAGCTACGCCTCCGACGCCCTGGACCCCAAGGTCAAGCACTACAGCAGGATGAACTTCAACATGGCGGACCTGGAGGCCACCGACGTCGACGAAGTGGCGTGGCCCATCCTCATGGACACCGCGGGCAACCTGACGGAGGGCACGGGGTACAACTTCTTCCTGGTTACCGACGGAGTGCTCCGCACCCCCGGAGACGAGACCCTGCTGCAGGGCATCTCTCGGGGCGCCGTCTTCGACATCGCCCGGCAGCTCGGTATCCCGTCCACGGAGGAGGAGCTCCAGCCTTACGATCTGTACACTGCCGATGAGGCCTTCTTCTCCAGCACCAGCTTCTGCATGCTGCCCATGACCATGGCCGATAAGCGCGAGATCGGCGACGGGAAGCCCGGCCCCGTCACTCAACAGTTCCTGGCCGCGTGGAGCGAGATGGTGGGGGTCGACATCGTGGACCAAGCGGTACAGGGAGCGAAGAACCAGTAGGGAGGTCCGACATGCCAGACAGGGTACTGCTGACCGGCGCGTCCGGCTACGTTGCCAGCCAGATGCTGCCGACGCTGCGCGAGGAGTACGAGATGGTGCTCCTAGACGTAAGGGACACTGACCGCAACGGCGATAGGGTCGAGGGCGTCCAGACCGTCGATCTCATCGACCCCGACCGCACCAGGTACGCGCACCACTTCGAGGGTGTGGACGCGGTGATCCACCTGGGCCATCGAGGCCGGGGCGGGGACCCGCTGGACCACTTCTTCACGGAGAAGAACAACGTCGAGATGGTCTACAATATCCTGCGCACCTCCTACGACGCGGGGGTTCCCCGCGTGGCGATTGCCAGCTCCAACCACGCCGCGGACTGGTACGAGCACGCGCTGATCCACCGCCGGAAGATGGAGATGCTGGACCCCTGTAGGCTACCCCTGTCGGACAACTTCTACGGCTGGGCGAAGGCCAGCTACGAGCACATGGGGTTCCTGTTCGCCTGCGGCTCCATGGGCTTCAGGGACGCCAGCGGCAGGGAGCAGCACACGGGAGGCCTTCTGGACACCAGCCCGAAGATGGGCGTCGTCTACGTGCGGATCGGCGCGCCAAGGGACCTGGACGTCGACCTATACGATGGCGACCCGGAGTGGTACAAGAGGGACCTAGGGGCCTACATCAGCCCCAGGGACATTACGCAGCTCTTCACCCGGGCCATCGAGGCGCCCAACATCGAGAACGAGGACGGCGTGCCCTGGCAAGTGGTCTACGGCATCAGCAACAACACCCGCGCCTTCTGGTCGCTGTCCAACGCACGAGAGGTCCTCGGCTACGAGCCCCAGGACGACTCCGAGGTCAAGTACGCCGACGACATCCGGGGCTTCCTCGTGGGCGATAACGCCACCGGCGGCCCCGGCCGGGTGGGCTAGGCCCACTTCCCAGGCCACGACCTCAATCGCCTGGGACCACCCAGCAGGTCTCCCGAACAGGCCTCGCGTGCCGACAAGATGGGGGAGAAGCAACAATGCGTAGCGTGCTCATCGTAGCCATCTCGATGGTGGCCATCATGATAACCGTGTCTGTTCTCGGGGAAGTGATTGCCTAGAGCCCGCCGCCGAATGATGATGTGAGAGCTGGTTGAGGGGAGGGGGAAGGCGACGGCGACGGGACGGCAAGGGACCACTGCGACGAGTACGACCCGCTTGGAGGCTGGCCCTGCCACCCTACTGCTACGCCAGTCCCACCGCCCACGCCCGATCCATGCGACGAGGACCCTTTTGCTACGGGGTGCTACGTCCCGCCGACTTCTACACCGCGACCCACCGCCACGGATACACCGACACCGCGACCCACCGCCACGGATACACCGACACCGCGACCCACCGCCACGGATACGCCGACACCGAGACCCACCGCCACGGATACGCCGACACCGAGACCCACCGCCACGGATACGCCGACCCCGAGACCCACCGCCACGGATACGCCGACCCCCAGGCCGACGGACACACCCACACCCACCCCAACGCCGACCTACACCCCTGCGCCGGCGCCCCAGGGATGCAGCCGCCAAGACCTAGCCCCGTTAACGCTGCGTCACGGCGTCACGATCAGTCATTCTGGCACGTGGGCCAATCCCTGCCAGCGGTTCAACTTCAACATTGGGGCAGGGACGACAAAGGCTCACGTCATTATCGACTTGAAAGCAACCGGCCCACTGGATCCCACGCTTAGGCTCTGGAAAGTTGGTGCCAACAACAGCCTCACGGACGACCTTGGGTACAACGACGATAACCCAGAGGGCAGCGTCACGCTCAACTCTCGGTTCGGGAGAAACCTCGGCCCCGGGAGTTACGCTGTCGAAGCAAAGCTCGCAAACCCGTCTCTCGCGTGGAGCGGGCACACGCTGACTCTGGTCATAGATAGCACAGAGCAGGTCTTTCATACTGGCTGGCATCAGGCAGACCATACGTCGGCCTACCGCATAGGCGCCCTGCCTACGTTTACTCCGCCGGCGCCGCCACAAAGCCAGACAGCCCCGCCCAACCACCTGAGCGAGCTTGTGCCAGCATCCGTCGCCGTAGCGGTGGGCGCTTGGAACGCTGTCGGCTCGACCGGCTGGCCCAACATTCTCGTATGCGCGCTTCCATGCGACCGGAACAGCGGCAATAGTATCCTGACGGTCAATGTCGTTGATGAAGACAAGTGCGACACCAGCGTCGCTTGTCACGGGGGCAGAGGCCCACACCTTGGTGATACGAACATCTACATAGAGAAGGACCCCATAAAGAAAACCACGCGGCAGAATTTCGTCTGGGCTCACAGACAGGACCTGCATTGGGAAGAAGTCTCGCTTACGAACACGCAGCCGCCGACGCGCTACTGGTACATGCCCTCGGCGATGATGCATGAGTTCGGCCACGACTTCGGGCTTGACGATCTATACGGTCCGGGCCTCAACTACCCTGGCTATATCATGGGCGGACTGGCTGGCGAAGACCGTACTTCGGTGCCATCCACCGACGTAAACTACATCAAGCAGGTGTACCGTGCCCACGGCGGCGTACCTCACTAGGAGAGAAAGATGAGGACAATACTGATTCTGTTCATCGTGCTGTTGCTTGCCGCCTGCGACGCCCCCGTTCCAGCCGAGTCGCCCCCTGGGCCAGTCGCAACACCGACAGAGGTGGCAAGGGAAGAGGAAGTAGAGGGTTTCGAGGTAACCGGCGAGGGCCCGGGAGTCGCAACACCAACAGAGGTGGCAAGGGAAGCGGAAGTACAGCGGGAGGAAGAGCCGGAGGAGATACTAAGGGGGGGGATAAGTCTGTACGGGATGGACGGGCCTGCCTCTCTTGATGAGATGATCGCTAAGTCACCGATCATCATTCGGGGCACTCTTGCTTCCGTGACACCGGTGGGAGTGCGGTCTGTTGCAGCGACGACCAGCGACCTGAGCAATCTGCAATTTGATGGCTTCCACGGTTCGCTGGAGTTCACCTTCAACGTGCTGGAATATCTGAAGGGGTCGGGCGGCTCTCAGGTAAAGGGCATAGCCTACGGGACAAATCTATACGAAGTGTTGGCAGGCACCAGGGCTGAGGCGGCGAGGCTGGCCCGTCCGCTATTGGACGGGCGGGATGCCCGATGGGACAACCGGGAGGCCATCGTCTTTTTTAGAGAGGCCCAAGGCAAGGAATTCTATCCTCAACTGCAAAGCGAGTTGGACTACTACTATTTGGGCGAGGTGAGTAGCCATCCAGGGACTTTCTTCGACATTACGGTGGCTTCTGCCGAAGCGAAGGCATGGTTGCCGGGCGCCTCGTCCGGGTCTGACCAAACCCGGGCCCCTGGGGCCCCCGGGGCCCCAGGGGAGCAGCGCTTTCTGCTGGACGAACCCGCCAGCACGTCTGGGAGCGGTAGTGCTGCTAGGTTTGCCAATTCAGCAGGGAGCTCTCCTTCCATCAGCCTAACGGCATTGAAGGCCAAGGTGCTTAAGCAGGAGAAAGACGCCGGAGGTTCTCAGCCATACCGCGATTGCGTCGCTGAAACCTTGGAACAGAACCGACGAGGACAGCACAACAGCTACAGGGCCATGCTTTCATCGGTGACGTCCGGTCTGGCTGCGGAAACAACGGTCTACGTCTACGAGGACGCCGCAACTTTGAACCTGGCGCAATATGGCAGCACCGAGCCAGATAACTCAGGCGAGTCCTGGTATGAAGGGCGGGACGCCCACCTGCTGGATAACAGGTATCCGGGGTATCTCTTCATCAAACGACCCCTGCCGGCCGGGGAATACAGGGCGTTCCTCTTCTGGCGCTCGGAGGGGCTGATCATTTGCGATGGCTATCCAGAGTCACGCCGGAACAAGTTCGAACACATCATCACCGTGACGGCGCCCGAGGGCATCTTGGCGGAGGCGTTCTTCGACCCCATGCAGGACGGCGATGCCATCACTGCGACGACCACCGTCGGCACGATCAAGTGGGAGTCCGGCAAGGTCAAGGCGATGCTGACGCCGACCGTCACGAATCACGTCCTGGACTTCATATCACTGGACGGCTCGGTACTGCTGTCGCTGGACGTGACCGACGCCACCACGACCGACGGTGTGCTGAGCTGGACAGTAGCGTCCAGCCCTTGGAGCGCGGGCGACCAGTTGATGGTGCGCATCAGATAGCCCGTTGCAAGTGTGACCGTGACCCTCAGCCCGTTGCAGCACGGCATCTCCACCTATGGCTTTATAGTTATCGAATGGGTCGACCCCGCCCAGTGCGACAGCCAGTACTTCGTGGGGCCACTCCACAACAGAACGAAGGAGCGGTTGCGGAACAGGCGGCGGTGAGGTTCGCTTACGAGAAGCAGCTTGCTCCGAAGGTCTTCAAACATACATCTATCGTTCCCGATAGGTCCCGCAAAAGCTGGTCGCGCTGGTACTGGGGTCGAGCCTTGGGAACACATAGAGTGAGGGCCAGTACGTCTGGGCCAACGGTCCGGGAGGCGACGGCAGCGGACGCTCAGGCGGTCATGCGCATCTACGTGGACTCGTGGAAGTAGCTACATCTCCTCAGAACACTACCAGATCGAGGCCATCTGCCAGGTGTCCAGGGACCTCAGCCTGACGCCGTCGCTGCCCGCGAAGACGTCCACTCCCAGGCTGTCGGATCGGGACGGATATATCCGCCCGGTGATGCAGGCCGTCCTGTTGGCGTACACCTCTATCACCGAGTGGTCCAGGAAGACCCTGAGAGTCAGGGTCCCGTCCGGGCCCAGGGCCAACGGCCCCTCGTGCAGCGGCCGGTCCGGGCCCGGAAGTCGGCTCGACCTCAGGGGGTCCAGCACCAGCCTCTCGCTGACCGGGTCGTAGATCAGGCGCGTCTCCTCCTCGCCTCCCGGCGAGCGGCGGAGCTTCAGCCCCAAGGGAGCGATGGCGCCGCCGTCCACCTGGAACTCCGCCCGGATCTCCAGGCTGTCCCCTCGGACGCTCTCCAGGGTGCCGGTCGACGCGCCGTCGAGGGGCACCTCCTCGAAGCGGCGGTGGTCTCTTCTGAGGACCTCCAGCTCGGGGGCGGGATCGAAGGCCAGGTTGTCGTCGGGCAGGAGGGTAACGATGCGGGGGATGGAGAACATGCCGTTCCAGCCGCTGCCCGGCGCCGGAGAGCCCTCGACCTCCCTGACCCAGCCGATCATGATGCGCCGCTCGGTGCCGCCCTCTCCCTTATCGTCCACCATGTGGGGGTTGGGCGCGTAGTAGATCTTGGTGCCGTAGTCCAGGACCCCCTCCCTCTCCGGGGTGAACTCGCGCCTCTCCTTGTCGTAGCTGCCGACGAAGTAGGGCACGGGGTGGATGCCGATGATCATCACATCCTTGCGGCCGTAGGGCAGCAGGTACGGAAGCTCCCAGAAGACGCCGTGCTTGCCGTCCCGCCCCGTGAATATGCGGCCCGCGTAGCTCCACTCCAGCAGGTCCTTGGAGCTGTGCAGCACCGCGGCTCCGTTGCCCTCGTAGGCGCCGCCCACCAGCTGGTACCATGTGTCGCCGTCCTTCCATATCTGGGCGTCGTGGTGTGCGGGCGTGCCCGGATAGGGCGGCTCCGGGATGACGGGGACAGGGTGCTTCTGCCACGTGAGCATTCCGTCCGTGCTCGTGGCGAGCATTCCGAACTGCTCCCTGACAGGGTTCGGCGTCACTCCGTTGCTGCCGGTGTAGATCGCCGTCGGGACCCCGTCGTCGTTGATGAAGACGTTGCCCGACCGGACGCCCTCCTTGTCGTAGGGCGTATCCGGGTACATTGCGATGGGCCAGTCCGCCCAGTGGACCAGGTCGTCGCTGACGGCGTGGGCCCAGTGAACGATGCCGTGGGTGACCCCGTACGGGTTGTACAGGTAGAACATGTGGTACCGCCCCTCCCAGTAGATGGGATGGGCGTCGTTCACCCAGTTCGACGGGGACTGGAAGTGGTACTGGGGCCGGTGAGGGTCTCCGGCCATCTCCCGGCGCACGGCCATCATCTCCTCGGCGTATCGAGCCGGGTCCATCTAGCCTTCGCTCTCTAGGCACGGGCTGCAGATGATGTAGAGCTCGATGCTGTGGCCGACGATGTCGCCCGGGATGTCGTCGCCTATGGCCCTCATCAGGCGCTCTACCGTGGCGGCGCGAAACTCGCCGACGTTGCCGCACCTGACGCAGACGGTGTGGTGGTGGTGCTCGATGCGGGAGAGGCTGTACCTGGGAGCGCCGTCCAGCAGGTTCAGCCTGCACACGACGCCGGCCTCCAGCAGGAGCTTGATCGTCCGGAAGATAGTCGCCCGGCCCACGCCGGGCAGCTCCCTGCCGATCTCCTCTGCCGTGAAGCCCTCGTGCTTACGCTCCAGGATGCGGATGATGGCGCGCCTGGGCGCCGTGGACCGGTAGCCCAGGTCTTCCAAGACGGCCATTATGTCGGGTCGGGATGTCAGTAGAGTCATGATACCTGGGCCCAGGGCATCTCCTTGGCCGAGACCGCTGTCCGAGCGGGGCCAGTCTAGCAAGCGGTTGGAAAGGCTGTCAACCGAGAAACCGAGAGTGTTCCGTTTGCTTGGGGTGTATGGGTCTGGCAATTCCTCTGGTGGCTCCGTCTGCATGACTTCATCGCCACCTATCTGTCTTATCGGAGAGCCGGCTCAAGACCTCGCTCGCCAACATTCTCGCAGCGTCATCAAGCAGACTGTCTAGATAATCCACAGACGCTTGATTCTCAGGCATAACACCGAGCGTTACGCCAAAATGGGCCTCTCTAAGTGGCACCGCATCCGTTCTAAGGTGCAAATGAGGCCGGTGACCATACCCATGGTGGCTAGCCTTGCTCGCGTCTCTTAAATGCCAATGGAATGCTATGATCTCTATCGGAGGTTCATCCTCATCCACATGCTTCAAGAGTTGAAATTGAACATTTTCAAATTGGAACGATTGCCCTCCTCGCCCTATTTGAATCCACAACTCACGGTACTGACACGAAATCGAATCCAAGATCGATGGAAATGTCCATTCCCTCCGAACGGCAGAGGTTTGCACACCATGACTTGCCGTGAGATCCAATACCCCACCCCCAGGCCTTCTCGAGATTTGCAGGGGTTCATTGGATACACATCGCAAACGCCTTCTTGCCCTATCCAAGTGATTGTGAGTTAAGTCGCCTATGTCGGATACGATAATAGACATCGAGCAACCACCAGTATCCCCCTACAACTATGTTCTGGGCTTTAGTATATCCATGTCTTCCAAGTCCAAGCGATAGATATCGCGAAGAACGATCTCATCGAGCCTGAATGCACTCTCATAGTCGAAGTCCATGTACGAATCCATCAAAGCGTTAACGCTATCGGCTACGCGACGTATCACAAGGCTCGATATCTGACCCAAATCCGGGATTGGGAACCGACGCAAAAGAGAGACCCCTATTTCGTTGTATCCACGACTTAATTTGCGTCCGTTGAGGTCCAAATACCAAGCTGCCACACTGGAGTTCAGTATAGCCGCAAGCAGGAACAATTGTGTATGGTCTGGCTCTCCATATCGAGGTCTGACAACTGGAGCCTGTTTCACTATCCACTTCCCTGAGACATCTACGCCGAAGCGCGGCAACAGAACAATTCTGGGTAGTATCACCTTGGGCGAGAGCATATCACCTGGAACCCTTGGCCACGCAGGCCGCCACCATTCAGCCTGGTCTCGAGGCGCCGACGCTCTCTTGGAAAGTTTCGCTCGATGCCTGTTCAGCCAGTCCCAGGTCACAGGGAAATCACTCTTCATTTGCTCAATCCCTACCGGGACGCCATCTATATAGGGATATAACATGCGCTTGCCTGTTTCATCTGGAAGAGCGAAATGGCCTATAAAGGTCTCAGGCATGTGAGGTAGGTAAATCTCCTCTTCCCCGGAAGGAACATCATTTGCATTCACTATAAAGACCTCGTCAGCACCAGTAATCACTCCCTGTTGCACCACAGCGAATTCGTTTAAACGGCGCATTCCCTCGAGTTTCTCGAGCAATTGCGATTCTTCGGGGAACGGAACGGACCAAGTGGGACGAACAAGAGACTCCTGGCCGGATCTGAATATCGCGTGTGAGAATGTCCGCACATAATTGCCATCTAGAAAATCATCAAGAGCCGCTCCCACGTCTCTCTGGCAGCGAACAACTGAAACTGGAGGTGCAATAAGTCGGTGCTTGCTCTTTTTTTCCACGATAATTAGCACCACGTAGACACCCGCCTTGAAGACGCGAATAGCTGAGAGGTCGGCGATTACATGGACCCACGCCTGTTCTAAGATCCAATCGCGAACACGCTTGAGATTATCTGAGGTCAATAAAGATTGTGGAATCACAAAGCATCCAAACCCACCAGGTTTCAACGCCCGAATTGAGAAGACCAGAAAGGCCAAGTACGTATCGAGTTTGCCTTTGACTCCGAAATCGGCATGCTTCTGTATCGCTTCACGCACCGTCTTCGATTGCAATTCCGTTCGAACGAATGGAGGGTTCACCATAACCGCGTCATATCGGTCGTAAGATTCCCCTGGCACTGCGAAGCACTCCATGGAATCCCCTTGAATGACCGGAACTTCTTCAGGGAGTTCTCCTTTCGCTGCGAGGTGTAGAAGCGCCAACGACAATCTCGACGCCGCTACAGCATTTTCATCAATATCAATACCAAAGAGCGATTGAAACGCTGGTCCAACTGCCAAGTCAGGATCCTGATTGCTAGACAGTATTTTCTGTTCCAACGCAGCGCGCAGGAAAATTCCCGAGCCACAAGCAGGATCAGCCACGGACAAGTTTATGAATTGTTCACCTGACGTTTGGTTGGAGAGATATTTTGCAAAGAAGCTAGCAATGAATTGAGGCGTATAGATTCCGCCAAGTTCTTTATTCCACCCTTCATCCCGCGTCGATGGAAGCATTGCAATTTGGAAAGGGGCTTCTTTTCGCATTACTGCTACGTAGCGTTCGTAGACCTTGCTTAAAGCATATTTCGACACTACTGAGAAGTCATAGTCGTATGGTACGGCCCTATGCCTATAGAAGGCATCCACTAAGTCCATGCGACTGTCGAAGGATAAGGAGTCAAATCTCTCAAGGGCGGGGCGATTGAACAGCGTGTGTGAGACAGGTTTTCCAGTTATATCCATTAATAGTTGCTGGACTGCTTGGCTGATGGTCTTGTCTTTCGTCGCCAACCTATCCCTTAAGGATGTATGTGCGGCGTGTGTCTCAATCCTGCGATGGAAATCCTCTACTGCCCGTGCAAGGATTATTGCATTGAACAGGGCAGAAATGGTCTCAGTTGTCACATCCAAGTCGCGATGCAAGATCTCTCTCCATGTTGTGATGGTATCGAACAAAGCTCCATCTAATGTGAGGAAATCAGGCCTAGGGACACTACCAACAGCCTCATCGAAGATGCGTCGGGTGAGAGCCGTATGGTTGTAGTGATCGAAAGCCTCGGCATAAGTTGGCACCGGATCTGTGATGCGATTGTAGAAGCATTGGACGCTGTCACGATCAATACAAACGTGCCAATCTACTAAACTGTTGTAGGAGAGGCCGAGAATACTCCGCCGTTCTTCGGGCCGTATGTCATCCAATTTACGATTCGCGGGAAGAAATGACAGCATGGCTGCATTTTCCAAACCATGTTCGACGACTAAATTCACCGTGGGGAGCGCATTCGGCATGTCAAAAACATCGTTAGGGCGCCAACCAAACTGTCGGGAAAACGTGGCAGCATTCCGCCTCTTGTCGTTGACTGATAGGGTAGGATCGGTCAAAGCCTGAACTAATTCAGTCGCAGAAGGCATCATGAACTCCCACTACCACTCTGTGTAGGTTTACAGACCAGGACGGCGGTCATCTCTTGCGTTTCCTGCGTTCTGTGCCACGCAGATACGGGTGATAAGCTTCCGTCTGCCGGACGCGCCATTGGGGTTTGACCGCAGCCTCGAAGCTGAGGCCGTGGGCTCGAAGGTTTGCCAGATTCTTGGCCTAATCCCAAGTCCAACGCAAGCGCAGTCGCCCTTCACTATACTACGCAATGGTAGTTACAGGACAGGCCCAACGTCAATACATGCTTCGTCGCTCGCGGCCGGCTAACGCCCGATGGGTAGGGGCAGTGGTGGATCCAGCGAGACTGTGTCCCAGCGAGGCCAGTCTAGCAAGGGGTTGGAAATGCTGTCAACCGACAGGTAACTGTCCAGACCCCTGGCGCCAACCCTGGACGGCTGCACCGGGAGCAGGCGAGATGGGCTCCCGATTGTGTATCCTAGCGGCTGGAGGTGAGCTGAGATGAAGGACAAGGTTGCCATCGTTACGGGGGGCGCCGGCGGCATAGGCGGGGCGATCTGCCAGCGCTTCGCGGCCCGGAGAGCCAGGGTCGTCGTGGCCGACGTGGACGCGGCGGCCTCCGAGTCTGTGGCCGCGGCCATCGAGGCGGGGGGAGGCTCGGCGCTGGCGGTGCGGGTGGACGTCACCGACGAGAGCTCCGTCATATCGGCGGTCGGAGGGGCGGTCGAGGCCTATGGGCGCGTCGATTACCTAGTCTGCTGCGCCGGGAACAACATCAAGGCGCCGACCCTGGACCTATCCCTGGAGCAGTGGGAGAGCACCCTGGCGACGCACCTTACCGGCGCCTTTCTGTTCTGCCGGGAGGTGGGCAGACAGATGGTCCGGCAGGGCGGCGGGGGCAGAGTCGTGCTGATGTCGTCGGTCGCCGCCATGGCGCCCGTTCCCGAGCGCGGCGCTTACGGCCCCGCCAAGGCCGGCCTGGTCAACCTAGCGGCGATGCTCTCGTTGGAGTGGGCCGCCCACGGGATCAACGTCAACGCAATCTGTCCCGGCGTGGCGCTCACGCCCATGACCAAGATGGTCTACGAGCGGGAGCCGGAGCTGCGGGCGCAGCGGCTGAAGAGGATGCCCCTGGGCCGCGAGGTCCTGCCCGAGGAGATCGCCGACCTCGCCCTGTTTCTCTGTAGCGAGCAGTCCGGCTACGTCAGCGGCGCCGCCATACCCATCGACGGCGGCTTCCTGAACTCCGGCTTCCTGCCGGAGCCCCGGGGAAGCTAGAGCCCCGCGCGCTAGCCTTCCAGGAACCGGGCGAGCTCGTCCCGTTGGAACACCGGCAGCTCGCGCTCTCCGGACGCGCTCCTGAGCGTCAGCTCTCCCTGGCTGGGCGTGACCCTTCCGATCTCGTAGGCTGGGATACCTTCCTGGGCCAGGGCGTCGATCAGCCTTGGAGCCTCCTGGGGCGCGGTGGTAGCCAACAATGCCCCCGAGGCGATCAGGCCCAGCGGGTCGAGGCCCAGGGCGCCGCATATCTCCCTGCACTCAGGCGTTATCGGCAGGGCCGCCTCGTCGACGGTCAGGCCAACGCCAGCGGCCGTCGCCACCTCCATGAGCCCTGTGGCGAGCCCGCCTTCTGTCGGATCGTGCATCGAGTGCACCTCGACAGCGCCGCAGGCTATCGAGGCGTCCCTGAGCACGCTGATCCCCGGAGAGAACAGGTACTCCTTGGCCCTCTCGATAACGTCGCCCGGCACGGCCGCCCGGCGCAGGTCGCTCTCGCACTCCCGCGCCAGGATGGCCGTACCCTCTATCGCGATCCCCTTGGTGACCACGATGGCGTCGCCGGGCCTGGCGCCCGACGTGAGAACGACCCGGTCCTTGGGCGCCTCTCCGAGCATGGCCCCCACGGCAAGGGGCCGGGAGAGGCCCAGGGTGATCTCGGTATGGCCTCCTACGAGATCGACGCCGATTTCGCCGCAGGCCTCCCCCAGCTGGTGAAATATCTCGCGGGCCTGCTCCTCGTCCGTATCCTCCGGGAGCAGGAGAGTCGCCAGCAGCCACTTTGGCGTTGCACCCATCACCGCGATGTCGTTGGCGTTGACCTGGACGAGGTACCACCCGATGAGGTCGGTGGCGAAGGTGATGGGATCGGTCTTGGCGACCAGGTACCTGTCGCCGAAGTCGATCAGCGCGGCGTCTTCGCCGGGCTTGGGGCCCAGGACGACCCGCGGGTCCCTCGCCTTCACCCCACTCAGCAGCTGCGCCAGCAGCTCCGGAGGCAGCTTCCCAGCCTGCACGCGCTCGCTCACACCGAGATGATCTCCAACCCCTGCATCCGCTGGAAGTGTCTCCTGTTGTTGGTGAGAAGCGTAAGCCCGTAGCACATCGCCGTGGAGCCGATCAGAAAATCGAGGTCTTGAATGAGATTCCCTGCGGCCCTAAGTCTGGCGCGCTCGTCGGCGAATTTCCGGCAAACGCCATCGTCTAGCTGCAGAACCTCGACATCATCGAGGAAACTCTGGAGGCCTTGTTCGGCATCCTCCCGATCCCTAGCCCTAACCACTCCCTCATAGAGCTCGGCTAGCGATATGATGCTCAATCCAGTGCCTTCCTGCGATAAGTCGTCGAAACGCTGTATCACCTGCTGATTGCCGTGCATGTAGTCGATGGCCCAGTCGGTGTCCACAAGGTACCGCATCGTCTACTGCTCGATCTCAGTGCTGGAGACGGTGCGGCGAGCTTCGTAGAGCATCTGCTTCAGAGCCTCCCCGTCCACGTTCCCTCTCCACGACCCTGCCGCCGACTTCGTTGGCTTGAAAGTCTTGTCTGTCGACCGCTCCAGTCCCTTGCCATCGCAACGCAAGTCTCTGTACCGCAGAGTCCACTGCCCGCCGGGATGGCGACCGGCGCCTACCTCGAATGGGTCAGGATGCCCGGCCGCAACCCAATCGCGTTCGTCACCGCGCTCCTCCCTCAGTACGATCAGCACGCGGGCGGCCTCCTTCCTTGCACTCTTCCTGTCGGGATGCCAGAACTCCACGCTTGGGAATCCTGACTCATCTCGATTGCTTCCGTCAGGATGCCAAAAGCTCACCATCCATCGGACCGGGGTCGCAGCATTCATCTCATTCAACCCTTCCTCGATATCAGCCTGCCCACTCTCCCTCAAGTATATATAGTCTCCCTAAGACATGCTCAAGCATCGCACACCTGATGCATAGGCACGTCGACTAAGCCTGCCGCCGAAGCAACGGTTCAGACACGAGGGAACGAGTAGCCGGCGACATTCCAGGGGCGGGATGCTATCATGCCTGCCACCATGATCAAGGCTGTCTTCTTCGACCTCTACGGCACCCTGGCGGGCTTCTCTCCCTCGCGCTTTGAGATACAGTCGGCGGCGTGCTCCGCCTTCGGCATCGAGGTGACTCCGGACGGCATCCTGAGAGGATACGCCCTCGCCGACGCCTACATGTCCGAGCAGAACACCCACAGGCCCCTCCGGCTGCGGAACGCGGCGGAGACGGAGGAGTTCTTTGCGGAGTACGAGAGGCGCGTGCTCCGGGGGGCCGGCGTCGACGTCTCCCGGGACCGCGCCCTCGCGGTATGGCGCCGGGTCCGGCGCGCGCGCTACGAGCTGACCCGCTTCGGCGACGTCCTGCCGACGCTGGAGACGCTGAGGTCCCGCGGCTTGACCCTGGGCATGATCTCCAACATCAACCGGCCCTCCGCCGAGATGACCACGGAGCTGGGGCTGTCGAAGCATCTGGACTTCGCCGTAACCTCCGTGGAGGTCGGCGCCGAGAAGCCCCACCCGCCCATATTCCTGGCCGCCCTGGAGAGGGCGGGGTCGGAGCCCGGCGAGGCGGTCCACGTAGGCGACCAGCTGTCGTCCGACGTCGAGGGCGCCCGCGGCGTTGGCATCGGCCCCGTGCTCCTGGACCGCGACTGCAACCATAGAGGGTACGCCGGCTGCCCCCGCATAGAGTCCCTGTCTGAGCTCCCCGCCCTGCTGGCCCGGGGATAGCTACCGCTTTCGACCTACCAGCAGTAGGTAGTTGGGCAGTCCGGACATCGGGGCGCCCTCCCAGCGCTCGACCCCGTCGCCGATCTCGTCGATTGCCAGCAGATCGCAGCCAGCCTCCATGACGGCGGAGACGTAGTCTGCCACGGTCCAGTTGAACTCATAGCTGGGCAGCGAGCCTGCCGGCATACCCGGCACGCTCTCCGAGCGGTAGTACTGGTGGGGTCCTCGTTCAAAGTAGCTATGGGCGACCGCCAGCTCGTCCAGGGAATCCCGCCACACCCTGCGGAAGGGGTGGTACTCGTTCACCATGAAGGTCCCGCCGCGTCTGAGGATCCGGCAGGCCTCCGAGTAGTAGCCCTCCAGGGCGGACACCCACACGGCGACGTGGCCGCCGGTGTACACGAGGTCGAAGCTCTCGTCCCCCAGGGGACTCAGGTCGACCACGTCGGCGCGGACGAAGGAGATATCCAGGCCCAGCTCCTTCGCCCTGGCGGCGGCAGTGTCCAGCTGGGGTTGGGATATGTCCACGGAGGTGACCCCGGCTCCCATGCCCGCCAGGGCGAAGACCGCCAGGTTGTCGCCGCTGCCCAGGACGCAGACATCGCGGCCCTCCAACTCGCCCAGGAGCTCCAGCTCCCTGCTGTCCAGGGCGATAGTCGGGTCCTTCGAGCATCCGCGCCAATCGTATCGCTCGTCGATCATGGCCTGCCAGCCGGGAGAGACTGCGTCCCAGCCCCTGCGGTTCGCCTCGTGCATCGGATTCGCGTCCATTGCTCTCTTCTCCGTTAAGGCTCAATGGGCGGTTGCCGCGTAGGAGGCCATGCGCTCCCTGAAGTCTGCCAGCGTCTTCACGGCGTCCGCAAGGTGCCGCTCCCACGCGCCGCCGGCCGAGTCGAGATTGAGCCGAATCTGCCTGTGTCCCACCTCTACTCCCGGGCCGAGCCTGCGTCTCAGGGCAGGCCGCGCCCCGCCAAGGTCGTCTTGGAAGCGCAGCACGACTCGCCTGTCGTCCTTGGTGATCGACTCGATCCCGGCCCTGGGAGACTCCAGCTTTAGGCCCAGGACGTAGAACAGGTTTCGCACCTGAAGCGGCAGGGGCCCGAAGCGGTCCATCAGCTCCTCCTCCATGTCGGCCATGCCCGCGTCGTCCTCGATCTCCACGAGCCTGTGGTAGATGCCCATCCTGGTCGGAAGGTCTGCGATGTAGTCCTGGGGGATGGAGGCGGGGATGCCCAGGTCCACGGTGGCCGACGTCACCGGCCCCAAGAGCTTGCCCACCGCTCCGTTCTCCTCCGACAGCCCGTTCAGCAGGGCCTGCCCGTTGACGCCGGAGCCGTCCAGGCCGCCCGCCTGCTGCGCCCGGAGGTCCTCCACGGCCGCCGACAGCAGCTTCGTGTAGAGGTCGAAGCCGACGGCGTGGATGTGACCGCTCTGCTCGGCGCCCAGGATATTGCCCGCGCCGCGAATCTCCAGGTCCTTCATGGCGATCCTGAAGCCGGCCCCCAGCTCCGTGGCCGCCAGCATCGCCCTCAGGCGCTTCTCGGCGGCCTCCGTCAGGCTTTGGGCCTTTGGGATCAGCTGGTAGGCGTATGCCCGGCGGGAGCTGCGTCCCACGCGGCCTCGAAGCTGGTACAGCTGGGCCAGCCCGAAGGTGTCGGCCCTATTGATGATCAGCGTGTTGACGTTGGGGATGTCGAGCCCGGACTCGATGATGGTGGTGCATACCAGCACGTCCATCTTCCCGTCGGCGAAGTCGATCATGGTCTGTTCCAGCTCGCCCTCGGGCATCTGGCCGTGGCCCACCCCGACCCTGGCGTCGGGGACCAGCTGCTGGATGTACCCGGCCATGTAGTCGATGTTGTGCACCCTGTTATGGAGGAAGTACACCTGCCCTTGGCGGTCGAGCTCTCTCAGGATTGCCTGCTGGATCAGCTCGTCGCTGAACTCCGATACGTAGGTCTTGACCGGCAGCCGCTCCTCCGGCGCCGTCTCGATGGTGCTCATGTCCCGGACGCCCGCCAGCGACATGTGCAGGGTCCTGGGGATCGGGGTCGCCGTCATCGTGAGGACGTCGACCCGGCTGCGCATACTCCTCAGCCGCTCCTTCTGAGCCACGCCGAACCGCTGCTCCTCGTCCACGATCACGAGCCCCAGGTCCTTGAAGACGACGTCGTTCTGCACGAGGCGGTGGGTGCCTATGCATATGTCGATGCTGCTGTCGCCGAGCCCGGCGACTATGGATCTCTGCTCTGCGCTGCTCCTGAACCGGCTGAGCACCTCCACGCGAACAGGGTAGGCGCTCAGACGCTGCGAGAAGGTCGCGTAGTGCTGCTGCGCCAGCACTGTGGTCGGGACGAGCACCGCCACCTGCTTCCCGTCCATGACGCACTTGAAGGCTGCCCGAAGGGCGATCTCCGTCTTACCGTAGCCCACGTCGCCGCAAACGAGGCGGTCCATCGGCTTCCTGGACTCCTGGTCCTGCTTCACCTCCTCGATGGTGGCGGTCTGGTCAGGGGTCTCCTCGAAGGGGAACGACTGCTCCAGCTCCGCCTGCCAGGGGGTGTCGGGCGCCACGCCGTGCCCTTCCGCCAGCTCCCTGGAGGCGTAGAGCGCCAGCAGCTCGGCTGCCATCTCCCGGGTGGAGCGCTCGGCGCGGCCCTTGGCGCGCTTCCACTCCTGGGTCCCCAGGCGGGTCAGCCGGGGCGGATGATCCAGGGGAGCGATGTACGGAGCCACCCTGTCCAGGTGCTCCATGGGGACGTGCAGCTTGTCTCCCTGCGCGTACTCGACCGTGAGGTACTCGGCGGCGCCGGAGGAGCCGCCCAGCGCACCCGCGCCGACGAACCTGCCGATGCCGTGCTCCACGTGGACCACGTAGTCCCCGAGGCTCAGCTCCGATAGAAACTCCTTGCCGCGCCGGGCCGAGCGCCTGCCGGTGCGGCGCTGCTTGGCGACGCCGAATATCTCGGTGTCGCTAAAGACGACCAGCCCGGCACCGTCCGGAGATAGAGCGAAGCCCTCCCGGAGTCCGGCCCCCGCGGACTGGAGGACGGTAATCGAGCCCCTCGGCGGCGGCTCCTCCAGCCCCTTGGGCAGCTGCGAGCTCACTCCACTCTCCGCCAGTATCTCGCCGAGCCGGGTCGAGTGAGAGGTCACCGCCAGCACCCGGTGGCCCTCCCGCGCCAGCTCGTCCGCCTCTTGGGCGAAGTCGGTCAGGTTGCCCAGGAATGTCGGCGCCGGTGAGAAGGGCAGCGCGTATACGTCTCGATGGACGAGGTCTTCGGCCCCCCAGGGCAAGACCTCGATACGGCGCCGGATCTCGGCGAAGCTCGCCTCGACCTCTCTCCAGGACATGTGGGACGACTGGAAGTGCAGGGGCAGCTCCCCGCGCCGCTCCTTGACGTCCCGCAGCTCGTGCGCCCGCTCCTCGGCGGCCCAGGCGGCCGCGGCGGTCTCGGAGGGCCGGTGGTGAGCCAGCAGCCCCCCGGCGGGGAAGTACTCCAGCAGCGAGCCCCTGTTGTAGAATCCGGCGTAGAAGTCCAGGTCCTCAACCTCGTGGCCGTCCAGGAGCAGGCCGAGCTCCTCCCTGATCCGCTCCTGGGCGGCCGGAGTACAGTTGGAGAAGTCCATCGCGGCGAAGCGGCCCTGGACCTCCTCGCGCCCCCTCAGTCCCGGCAGGACCTCCCGGGCCGGGATGATGGAGACGGAGTCTGTCTCGCCGGTCGAGCGCTGGCTCTCGGGGTCAAAGAGGCGGATGCTCTCTATCTCGTTTCCCCAGAGCTCGATTCGCACCGGTTGCGCCGAGTCGACGGGGAAGATGTCGATGATGCCGCCGCGTCTGCTGACGCAGCCCGGCGCGTGTACCCCCGCCTCGAACTGGTAGCCCATGCGGCGCCAGCGGTCCAGGAGCTCCTCCAACCCAATCTTTTCGGCCCTCCGCAGGGTGTGGCGCGAGGAGAGGAAGGTAGGGTTGTCGATAGTTCTCTGGGAGACCGCATTGGCGGAGGCGACCACCAGCGGCGCGCTGCCGTCGCAGGCGGCCAGCTTCGAGAGGGTGGCCAAACGCTGGTGGATAGTGTCCGTATCGGTCACCAGCCGCTCGAAGGGAAGCGCCTCCGTCTCCGGGAAGTGGAGGACGAGCGCCTCGTCGCCGCTCCACAGCGTGAGCTGCTCATGGAGGCGCCGCGCGTCCTCCGGACGGGGAGTGACGATCAGCATCGGAGCGCCCAGATCCTGCCACAGCGTGGACAGCACGTATGGCGCGGCGTCCGGCAGCACCTGGGTCCTGGTGAGGACCCTCGATCGCTCCAAGGACTCTTTCAGACGCCGGTATTGGGGCGCTGCCTCCAGCAGGCCGCCCAAGGCTCTCAGACTCATACGCCTCGTTCGACAGCGCTGCCGGCCCTGCGGGCAGGAGCTGAGTGTGACACAGTCTTAGGCCAGCCCTCGGGTGCCCCGGTCGGAACCACGCGATCGGCTAGCCTACTCTCTCTAATACTACCATCGGCCGCCCCGAATGCCAAAGGGCGAACAGGAGCGTACCTGTTCCGGCTTGAGGAGCAGACCCACCTCCCGCCTTTGCAGGGGCCGCCTACCTCTCCCCCTCGCAGGGCTCTCGCGGGGGGAGATTGAGAGGGGGTCCTCACTACTCACCGCTGGGCTTGGGAGGCTATCGAAGGTCTCGGAAGAAGGCGCGGAGGTCGTCAACCAGCATCTCCGGCTCCTCCAAGGCGGCGAAGTGGCCTCCCCTGGGCATCTCCGTCCAGCGCTGGAGGTTGAAGGAGCGCTCAGCCCACTCTCTGGGCGGGTAGCTCAGGTCCTTGGGGAAGAGGGCCACCGCGGAGGGCGTCTCTATATGGTCGTCCTTGTCCAGAGCCCAGGTTGCGCGCTGGGACTCATAGTAGATGCGCGTCGATGAGTTGATGGTCTGGGTGGCCCAGTAGATGGTGATGTTGGTGAGGAGCTCGTCCTTCGTGTAAACGCTCTCGACGTCGCCGCCGCAATCGCTCCAGGTCCTGAACTTCTCGACGATCCATGCGGCTAGGGCCGCGGGCGAGTCGTTGAGGCCGTAGGAGAGGGTCTGCGGCTTGGTTCCCTGGATGTGGCTGTACCCGCCCTCGTCCTGGCGCCACCGCTCCCGGTCCCTGGCCAGCGCGCGCTCGGCCTCCGACAGCTCGCGGGAGCCGGGGCCCATGTAGGGCGTGGCCGACACAGCGGTCACGTGGATCCCGATGAGATTCTCGGGGTAGGCGTATCCCAGCCGCGCGGTGATGCCGGCGCCCCAGTCGCCGCCGTGGGCGGCGAAGCGGCCATATCCCAGTCCCTCCATCAGGGTGGCCCAGAGGTCCGCGATCCTGATCACGCTTACCCCGCGCTCCCTCGTCTGGTCCGAGAAGCCGTAGCCCGGGAGGGAGGGCACTATGACGTGGAAGGAGTCCCTCGCGTCTCCCCCGTGAGATGCCGGATCGGCCAGCATCGGGATGATCTTCAGCATCTCGGTGAAGGTGCTGGGCCAGCCGTGGGACAACAGGATGGGCATGGGGTCGGGCCCCTTGCCGCGCTCCTGGATGAAGTGGATGCCGAAGCCGTCGACATCGGCGCGATAGTGCGTCAGCGAGTTGATGGCCTCCTCTTGGGCCCGCCAGTCGAACTCGTTGCGCCAGTAGCTGGCCAGATCCTTGACGTAGTCCAGGTTGGAGCCGTAGTCCCACGATGAGCCGGGTATCTCGTCCGGCCAGCGGGTCCTGTCCAGCCGCTCCCGCATGTCGTCGAGGATGTCGTCGGCGACGTGTATCCGATAGGGCTGTACGTCCATAGTGCAGGCCTCCAAATGGTCTTATTGTGGTGCCATTATGCCACAAACTACCCTTCGGGAACGCGCCGGCCCCTTGCTTCTAATAGGTCGAGACGTCGATGCCCTTCAGCTTGCCCGTCACCAGGTAGATCACCTGCTCGCTGATGTTGGTGGCCCTGTCCGCCAGCCTCTCCAGGTCGTGGGCGACCCAGAGGAGGTAAGTGGCGCGTTGGATCGTCTCCCGGTCCTCGATCATGAGCCCCAGCAGGTCCTGGTATATCTTGTCGTAGAGGGCGTCCACCTCGTCGTCATCGCTGCACACCCGCATCGCCGCCACCACGTCTCGGTTGACCAGGGAGTCGAGGCTGCGTCTCAGCATGTCGCTGGCCTTCTCGGTCATTCGGGGTATGTCTATCAGGGGCTTCAACAGAGGGTCGTCGCCGATGGCGAGACTGATCTTCCCTATCCCCTCCGCGTAGTCTCCCATACGCTCCAGCTCCACGGCGATGTGCATGATGGCGATGATCGTCCGCAGGTCGACTGCCATCGGCTGCTGGGTTGCGATCAGGTTGATGGCCGCCTCCTCGATGTGCAGCCGTCTATCGTCGATGTAGTCGTCCTCCCGGACCACGTCGCGCGACAGCTCCAGGTCCCGCTGCCTGAGTGCTTCGATGGAGCGGGCGATGGCCTTCTCCACCATGCTGCCCATCGTGAGGAGGTCGTTCTTCAACTGCCCCAGGTCCCGGTGAAACTTTTCCCTTGGGTCCGTCCCATCTTGCATCGTCCCCTCCTAGCTGAATCGTCCGGTGATGTAGGCTTCGGTTCGTTCGTTCTGGGGATCTGTGAAGATCTGGTTGGTGGGACCGTGCTCTACCAGGTAGCCCGTTCTGTCTTCTGAGACCATCAGGAACGCCGTTTCGTTCGAGACCCGGGCCGCCTGCTGCATGTTGTGGGTGACGATCACGATGGCGATCTCCCTGGCAAGCTCTTGGATGAGCTGCTCGATGGCCAGGGTGGCGATCGGATCCAGGGCCGACGCCGGCTCGTCCATCAGGAGGACGTCCGGCTCGACTGCCAGCGCCCGGGCGATGCACAGCCGCTGCTGTTGGCCGCCCGACAGGGTGAGGGCGCCCATGTTCAGTCTATCCTTGACCTCGTCCCACAGTGCGGCGCGCTTCAGCGAGCGCTCCACGGCCTCGCTGTACTCTCCCTGGTAGCCGTTGACCCTCAAGCCGAACGCCACGTTGTCGTATATGGACTTGGGGAACGGATTCGGCTTCTGGAATACCATGCCGATGCGGGACCTGATCTCCGTCGGGTCCACCGCCGAGGAGTTGATGTCCGACTCGTTGAAGAGGACGCGCCCATCCACCCTCGTGCCTTGGATCAGATCGTTCATCCGGTTGAAGCAACGCAGCAGTGTGCTCTTGCCGCAGCCGGACGGACCGATCAGGGCCGTGACACTCCGGGGACGGACGTTCATATTCACGTCTCTCAGCGCTTGGAACTCTCCGTACCATACTCCAACGTCCTGGGTCCTCAACACGAAGCCCTTCTGTTTCAAGGCTACTCCTCCGACCTGGTCTGGTACCGGTTGCGCAGTACGATGGAGACCGCGTTCATAGAGAGCAGGACGGCGAGCAGTACGATGATGCCCGCGGCCGCCAGGCTCCGGAAGTCGTCCTGGGGGCGGGATGCCCAGTTGAATATCTGGAGCGGAAGCGCGGTGAAGCGGTCCAACGGGCTTGCCGGAACGAACGTCAGGTAGACAAGCCCGCTGATCACGACGATGGGGGCGGCCTCTCCGATGGCTCTGGACATGGCGAGTATGGTGCCGGTCAGGATCCCGGGGAATGCCGATGGCAGCACAACCCCCTTCACCACCTGCCACTTGTCAGCCCCCAGGCCGTAGGCCGCCTCCCTGTAGGTGTTGGGGACCGCCCTGATGGCCTCGCGCGATGCCAGTATGACAATCGGCAGCACCAGCAGCGTGAGCGTCATGGCCCCGGCGATCACGGTCTTCCCCAGGGACATGAGCTGCACGAAGAGCCCCAGTCCCAGGAGGCCGTAGACGATGGAGGGCACCCCCGCCAGGTTGGAGATGTTGACCTCCAGTATCCCGGTGAGCCAGTTCTTGGGGGCGTACTCCTCCAGGTACACGGCGGCGCCCACCCCTATGGGCACTGTGAAAGCCGCCGTCAGCCCCATGATCCAGACCGTCCCGAATATCGCGGCCCTCAGCCCGGCTTGCTCCGGATGTCGAGAGGGGTAGTCTGTCAGAAGATGCACGCTCAACCACGGGACACCCTCCACCAGGACCTGGACCAGCAGGGTAACGAGCCCCGCGATGCCCACCAGCACGCATCCCAGGAAGACCACATAGATGACGGCGCCCTGCGTCTTCCTGAACGCAGCCTTCCTTTTGAAGCCCGGGTGCTGTGTCTCCATCAGTACTGCTCCCGCCAGCGGCGGACGACCCACTGGCCCAAGAGGCTCATGAGGAAGGTCATCACGAAAAGCAGGAGTCCCACCGCGAAGATCGTGTTGAACTCCAGCGACCCGTGGGCGGCCTCGCCGAGGCTCACCTGGGCTATGTAGGCGGTCATCGCCTGGATGCTCTCCCTGGGATCGAGTGTCAGATTCGGAGTTGCGCCGGCCGCGATGGTCACCAGCATCGTCTCGCCAACGGCCCTGGAGATGGCCAGTATGAAGGAGGCCACGATGCCGGACAGCGCCGCGGGCACCACGACCCGCAGGCTCACGTCGAGCCGGGTAGCTCCCAGGGCGTAGGCCCCCTGGCGCAGCGAGCGCGGAACGGCCACCATCGCGTCCTCGCTCAGGGAGGAGACCATTGGAATTATCATGATCCCCATGACAAGCCCCGCGCTTAGAGCATTGAAGACGATCATGTCTGGGAAGATGAACTGCAGCTGCGGGGTGACGAAGGTCAGGGCGAAGTAGCCGTAGACGACGGTTGGTATCCCGGCCAGCACCTCCAGTATAGGCTTTATGATGCGCCGGACCATGTCCGGTGCGTACTCGGACAGGAAGATTGCCGTCCCCAGGCCCACGGGGATGGCGACGGCGCCGGCGATGCCGGCCACCAGCAGGGTTCCCGACACGAGGGGAAGCACTCCGTACGACCGAGGTCTCAGGATCGGCGTCCAACGGGTCCCCGTCAGGAACTCCCAAGGCGACACATCTATGAAGAATCCCCACGCCTGGGTGACGAGGCTCACCACGATTCCGATGGTGGTGACGATGGATACCATCGCGCAGGCGAAGAAGATGCCCCGCGCCACGTTGGCCTGTATGGCCCGCCGCCTTCGCGGCGAACCGGACATGATCCCTGTTCGCGGACTGTCGGACAGCCTATGCTCCATCCGTCGGGTCTAGCTCCGTATGATACTACTAGGGGCGGCGCACCTTTTCCACGGGGGCAGGCTGCCGTTCCTAGATTTGGGGAGAAGATGGAGGTCGGTGCGGAGAGGGCGGCCGAGGAGAGTGAACGGCCGCCTTCGTAACTTCCCGCACTGCCTCAGGGGGGGAATTTCCTTTAATTCTGGCTGCGCACCATGTTGAGTCCGGTCGTATAGGCGTCATCGGGAAGCGGCACGTATCCGACCTCCCTCACGAGCTCTGGGCCCTGCTCCATGTAGAACTCGACGAAGGCCTTCACCTCTGGCCGCTGCAGGCTCTTGGTGCTCACGTAGATGGACAGCGGCCTCGACAGAGGGGCGTAGTCGCCGCTCTCGATCGTCTCTGCGGTGGGGGTCACGCACCCGCTGCCGTTGTCGACGGCCACCACCTTCAGCTTGTCGGGGTTCTCCGCGTAGTAGGCGTAGCCGAAGTAGCCCAGGGCGTTGCGGTCGCCGGAGATGCCCTGCACCAAGACGTTGTCGTCGGCGCTGGCTGTGTAGTCGGCGCGGCTGGCCTGGGCCTCACCCACGATCTCCTCAGTGAAGTAGTCGAAGGTGCCGGAGTCGGTGTCCGCGCCGTAGAGCCTCATGGGCCTGTCGGGGAACTCCGGCCTGACCTGGTTCCACTTTGTGATCTTTGAGCCGGGCTCCCAGATTCTCTTGAGCTCGGCGACGGTGAGACAGTCGACGAAGTCGTTATCGGGGCTGACCATGACGGAGAGGCCGTCGGTGCCGACCTTGAGCTCGATGTACTCGACGCCGTTCTCCTTGGCGGCTGCGGCCTCCCTGTCCTTGATGGGGCGTGAGGCGTCGGAGATGTCCGTCTCGCCCACGGTGAACCTCTTGAATCCGCCTCCGGTGCCGGAGACGCCGACGTTGACGCGGACATCCCCGTGTAGCTTTCCGAACTCCTCGGCGACGGCCTCGGAGACGGGGAAGACCGTGCTGGAGCCGTCGATCTCGATGGTCCCGCTCAGCGTCACCATGGAATCGGACTCCTCAGCAGGCTCCTCCTCTTCGCCGCTGCTACAGGCTGCGAGGCCTAGTACCAAGACCAGGCTGAGGGCCAGGGGGTAGACTATCCATCTCCAGCTGTGCTGTCTGAATAGAGTCTTCACTTTCGAGGCTGACCTTTCCTCTCTTCTCTTGGACATACCCTACGAAGTCGCCTCAAAGCGTAATCCCTCGGCCCCTCAAGAGGATTAACGCGCCGTTAGGGTATCTTTAACGGAATGTTAACGAGCCGGCGAGAGCTGGCTCTCTTGAATGCAGGGCAGGGGGGATGCTCCTGCGCCGGAGACAGGAGCAAGGCGCCGCTCCGCCGCGCGGCGCCTTGACGCCAGACCCTTCACACGGAATAGGCCTATGAAGCCCTGGGCAGGGTGAAAGTGAAGGTGCTGCCGCCGGCCTCTTCGCTGGCGGCGCTGACTTCGCCCCCGTGGGTCTGGATGATGTGCTTGACTATGGCCAAGCCGAGGCCGGTGCCGCCGTCTCTTCGAGCCCTATCGACCTTGTAGAACCTCTCGAAGACGTGGGGCAGGTGCTCGGCGGAGATGCCGATGCCGGTATCGCGGACGGCAACCTCGACGGTCCTGCCCTTAGCCCTGGCTCCGATGGAGACGGTCCCGCCGTCCAGGCTGGCCCTGACGGCGTTCTCCAAGAGGTTCGACAGCACCTGGCGTACCTTGTCCGCCTCGGCCACCACCAGGGGTAGGTCCTCCGGCAAGGAGGTCTCCACGCTGATCTCCTGCCCGTCGGCCACTCTCCGGATGTTGGCCCTGGCCTCCTCGACCAGGGGCCGCAGCTCCACGGGGCTCAGGTGTACGTGGGCGTGGCCGCTCTCCAGGCGAGAGAGCTCCAGCAGGTCGTTTACCAGGGTGGTCATCCGGTCGACGTCCCCGTTGATCCGCTCCACGAACCCGCGCGCAATCTCAGGCTCCTCCAGGGCGCCGTCCAAGAGGGTGTCAGCCAGCGCCTTGATCGAGGCCAGTGGGCTCCGCAGCTCGTGGGAGACGTTGCTGACGAACTCCCGGCGGGTGACGTCGAGCTGGCGCATCGCGGTCAGGTCGCGCAGTGTCAGCAGCACGGCCTCTCCGCCGGCGCCGCTCAGGGGAGTGGCGATGGCGTTGACCAGCCGGCGCTGGCGATGGAGATCGACCTCGAACTGCTGCATCGTCCCCGACTCCAGCGTCCGCGAGACCAGATCCGACAACTCATGGTCGCGGACCGTTTCGGCGAGCTGGCCTCCCAGGTACTCCTCGTTGCGGACCCCCAGCAGCGCCTTCGCGGAACGGTTCATCGTGACCGTTCGGCCGTAGGAGTCGACGACGATCACGCCGTCGGTCATCGTCTCCAGGATCGGCGAGAGCGTCTCCCTCTCGCCGGAGGAGGCCTCCATCAGCTCGCGGGAGGCGGATGCCGCCTTGTTGAAGGCCTCCACCAGCTTCTCCGTCTCGTCGCTGGCAGCGGCGCCGACGTGGTGGTCGGTGTCCCCTTCCGACAGTCTGTTCAAACCCTGGGTGACCGCCCTGACAGACCGGGAGGCCGGGCCCGCCAGCAGATGTACGAGGCCCGCCGACAGCGCCGCGGCGATCACGGCGCCCAGAGCCGTCGCCGCGATGATCTGGCCCTGATAGGCGTCGCCCACTGCCCCCACCAGCAGTGCGCCAAGCACGGCAAAGGAGACGATGACAAGGACCGCCACGGGAATGGCCAGGCGCCAGGTGAGGGAGCGCGGCAATCTCATGCTCCGAAGCGGTATCCGACCCCCCGCAGGGTGACGATAAGCCTGGGGCTGTTGGGATCGGCCTCGATCTTCTTCCGTAGACCGCGAACGTGGACGTCGACGGTCCTGCTGTCGCCCACGTAGTCGTGCCCCCATATTCCATCGAGGATCTGGTCCCGGGTGAGGGCCCTGCCTTCGTTCTTGGCGAACAGCGCCAGCAGCTCGAACTCCCGGGGCGCCAGATCCACCGGCTTCCCAAGGACGGTCACGCTGTGTCCCACCAGGTCGATCTCCAGGCCGCCCGCGTTGATGGACTCCTTCTGTTGAGCGTGGGCGGCGCGCGGACGCCTCAGCAAAGCCCGCACGCGGGCGAGGAGCTCCCTCATGCTGAAGGGCTTTACGACGTAGTCGTCGGCCCCCAGCTCCAGCCCCACGACCCGGTCCGCCTCCTCTCCCTTCGCCGTCAGCATCAGGACCGGCACGTCGCTCTCTCTTCTGATGATCCGGCAGACCTCGAGGCCGTTGAGACTCGGGAGCATGATGTCCAGGATGATGAGATCCGGCGCCCTGCTCCTGGCCCTCGCCAGGCCGTACTCTCCGTCCGTCGCGGTGAGCACGTCGTATCCCTCCCGGGATAGGTTGTATCGAAGCGCTTCGAGGAGGTTGTCCTCATCTTCAACCACAAGTACCGAAGCTTGACTCAAGCCTTGCCTCCCGGGTCCGAAACCCTCTGGCGCCGCGACGAAAACGCGAGCCCGCCCGGCCACTCTCTTCCTGCGCGGCGTCGGCGGCCCGCCCGCGGCGGGCAGGCGTCGGACACAGCTATTAGTATCATACCCATCGTTTGGAGAATAGTCGCGGCGCCCCGCGGCCAAGGGGCCGATGGCCTGTGGTATGATGGCGTCCGCGCGGTCCGGCGCCTCACGCTTGGACCATGTACCAATTTGCGAAGCGGGAGGAGCGCCATGATGGACGACGGCGGCATCGAAAAGCTCAATATCAGAATCGAGTACTGCGTACCCTGAGGACACGCGCTCAGGACCGCTTGGATAGCGGGCGAGATACTGGAGAGGTTCCCCAACGACATCAGCTCCTTCAGCCTGGTCCCAGGCGGTCACGGGCAGCTGGACCTCTTCTTCAACGACCAGCTGGTCATAGGCCACCAGACGGAGGAAGGAGGTCTCGGCCTCGGCCCCGACGATCCCCGCCGCTTCCTCGACGCCAGGACTGTCACCGCCAAGATACGGGAGTGGAGGGAGTCCGTCGGGAGGCCCGTCACTGAGCAGGTGGGAGGCCGCGTCGACGTCAGCGAAGCCGAGCTCGGCCTCAATCCCCATGACCCCCAGCTGAGATCCAAGAAGATCGAACAGTGAGAATAGGAGGCGAATGTGTACCTGATCAGGCGCATCTACAAGGTAAAGCCCGGCGCCACCCGTAGCGCCGCCGAGCTCGCCCACAAGCTCGGCAAGCTGTACGAGGACGCGGGGCAGCGCTCCCCCATTCGGGTCTACTGGAGCGGCTCCACCATGCCGGGCCCGGCGGACACAGTCTACATGGACTGGGTGCAGGACAAGATCGAGTCGCCCTTCCGCCCGGGCCACCAGCTGCCGGACATACGCGAAACGAGCCAGCAGCTCCGGGAGCTCTACGAGGAGTCTCGCGTCGAGTTCTACGAGATATACAGCCCCCGGTAGTCCACCAGAGTAAGGGAGGAACAGGACATGCACGTAGGAACTCAGGACTCGCCGCGCACCGACACGGACTTCGAGGTGCTGGCCCAACTGGGCGTCGACCACCTCTGCGCCGACCCGCCGGGACCCTGGCAGGAGTGGGGCGTCGACACCATCTCGCGCTTCAGGGAGAAGGTGGAGTCCTACGGGATATCCCTGGACATCATCAACCTGCCCATCTCGTCCACGGGGGCCAGCGGAAGCTCGAGTCCCAACGTGCTGCAGGGGCCGTCCGTCGAGCGCGACCGGGAGATCGAGCAGATCTGCCAGCTGATACGCAACGCCTCCCGGGCAGGGATACCCGCGGTCAAGTACTGCATCACCATCATCGGACACCTCCGCACAGCCCAGCAGGTTGGGAGGGGCGGCGCCAAGCTCTCCTCCTTCAGCTACTCCGATCTGGACCAGTCTCTGCCGGTCGTCGAAGGAGGCCCCGCGGACGCCGATGAGGTGTGGGAGCGGATCGACTACCTGCTGGAGCGGATAGTCCCGGTCGCCGAGGAGTACAAGGTGCGCTTGGCGAACCATCCGCAGGACCCGGGGATCGGCGACCGCACGTACCGCGGCGTCGCCCGCGTGCTGGGGACGGTCGAGGGCGTCAAGAAGTTCGTGAGCATGCACGAGAGCCCGTACCACGGCCTCAACTTCTGCCAAGGGACCGTATCCGAGATGCTGGAGAAGCCCGGCGAGGAGATCTACGACATAATCCGCTACTTTGGCCAGCGGGACAAGATATTCAACGTCCACTTCCGCAACATCAAGGGCGGCGTGCTCGACTTTGTCGAGGTGTTCCCCGACGAGGGCGACGTGGACATGCTGAGGGCTATACGCACGTACAAAGAGGTGGACTACAAGTACATGCTCATGCCCGACCACGTACCCGAGCTGTCGGGAGCCGAGTCCAAGCGCGTCGGCTTCGCCTACTGCTACGGTTACATCCACGCGATGCTGCAGGCCGTCAACGCCGATACGTAGCCGTGCTCGGCTTCTCAACTGAGCTCGGCGGCCGCGTCCTCCAGTGCCTCGAGTCTGAGTTGACGCCGCGATACGCGACAAGCTGCAGCTGGCGCAAAGGGCAGGGCAGCTGAGGACCGCATATGACATCGCGCGGGAGGAGTATTCCGGCGGCAAGCCGAAACCCAAGCCAAAGCCGCGGCCTCGACGGAAGCCGAGCCCCCGCGCGAGCGAGCTGTCGGACAAGTACAGGCGGATCAAGGAAGTGTTTCGAGCGGCAGCTCCGGCCCCGCGGCGCCGCCGCTCGAGGAGCCAGGCGAAGCTGAAGACGCCGTGCCTGCCTCCGAAAATCAAGATCGTGACCAAGAAGTGAGGCCACCTATGAACGAGACCCGTCGCCGGTTCATCAGCGGCTTTCTAGTCACTCTGGTCGCTACGTCATTGGTGGTGGGTGTGGTCGGGTTCATCGCGATCAACGCGATGATTCCGTGGGAAGAGATTTGCGCAGTGGTTGGTCCGGCTAGGGAGATGGCCGGCATTGGGTCTGCGCTCCTGACTGACCTGGAGGCTTGGCTTGCACAAGCCAACGACCTGCTGACGATGGAGGCCCCGGAGACGACGACTGAGGCTAGGACCGGGTTGGGCGGATTGATCGGTCGAGCGACCGAGGTTGCGGAAGGCGCGGTCGCTGGAACCGTTAACGTGCTGACCGCACCATTGCGGGACCTCATAGACCATGCGCAGACCTTGCTTGCCGCGGTACGGGAGGCCGTTGACGCGGCTCGAGCTGTGCTTGAAAGCGTAGACGAAGCGCGATGCTCCTGAGTAGGAGAGCCCGATGGGACTGGTGAGCCTGGCGGTGATCGTCTGGCTCACCACCGTAGACTCGAAGGGCGCGCCGCAGCCTCGGCCCGTCTGGTTCCTCTGGAACGGCTCGACTGTCCTCATCTACAGCAAGCCCGACGCCTACAAGGTTCGGCACGTCAGGCGGAGTTCGAAGGTGTCCCTCAATTTCAACACGGACAGGGACGCCGACCAGTACGCAGTCCTGACGGGCGATGCGTTCATAGACCCGGACGCCCCGCGTTCGGACCGCCTCCCCCGCTACCTGGAGAAGTACCGAGAGGAGATCGGCCGATCGGGTATGACCCCGGAGAGCCTGGGAGCAGCCTACTCGACAGCCATCAGGGTAAGCCCGAAGCGCCTCCGTGGCCAGTGACCGGGGCCGCCATTGCCACGGTTGCCCGGACGGATCGCCGCCGGCTCAGCGTCCCCTGAACTGGGGCTTGCGCCGCTGGACGAAGGCCCTGCGCCCCTCTAGGAAGTCCTCGCTGTCGAAGTTGGCGAAGGGCAGGTGCTCCTCCTCCTCGGTCAGGGCGTCCAGGTCCGGGTTCCGGAGCACCGTCCGCATTATCCGCTTGTGGCGCTGGTGGGACAGCGGGGCCAGGGAGGCCATCTCCCGCGCGAGGCCGTAGGCGGCCTCCGCGGCCTCCTCCGGCGGCGCGACCTGCGTCACCAGGCCGATCCTGTGGGCTTCCCAGGCGTCCACCAGCCGGGCCGAGAGGAGCAGATAGGAGGCGTTGCCCGGCCCCACCAGCTGCACCAGCCGCCGCATCTCCTTGTAGCCGACCAGTACCGACAGCTTGGCCACTGGGACCCCGAACCGGCTGTTGTCCGCGGCGACACGAATGTCGGTCGTCATGGATAGCTCGCAGCCGCCGCCCACGCAGAACCCCCTAATCAGACTGATGGTGGGCTTGGACAGCGCCTCTATCGCGTCCAGGGCTCCATCGAACGCCTCGGCGTAGACCTTCGCCTTGGCGGAGCTGCTACGATGCGTGTCGAAGTCCTTGATGTCTGCGCCCGCGGAGAACGCCGCGTCTCCTGCCCCGGTGAAGACGACGACCCTGACGCCGGGATCGCGCTCCAGGTCCATCACCGTGCGGCGCAGCCTCTGCCAACCCCGGTAACCGATGGCGTTGCGCTGGTCCGGACGGTTGAAGGTCACGGTCGCGACTCCGTCCTGCGCGGATAGGAGAATGTCGTCGCTCATTGGGATTCCATCCTTTACAAGATCAAAAAAGTGACAGCCTTCGCTGCAGGCGGGGCGAGGGATTCCTGGAGAGGTTCTGACGTGATGCCCATCGAGATCGTCCAGCAGCCCACCGGTGCGCTGCGCGGCTACAGTGTAGTGCCCATCTCCTTCACCGTCGACTCCCGCTACCGGGTCGACGCCGTCGACGACGGACTGGGCGGCTGGAGGCTGACCGAGGAGCGTGTGGAGCCCCCATACGTCAAGGACTACGACGATACGGACGACGAGCGGCCAGTCCGGTGGCTGAGGCGATGGGACATCTATGATGAGCTCCCCCACGAGGTCCAGCTGCTCTGGTATCTCAGACTCTGATGGAGTCGCCCGGAGCCTGTTGCCGTGGTGAGCAAGAGCTAGACTTGGTATGATACTTTCTCACGAAGGAGGGAGTGACATGACCACCAGAGATCAGGAGTTGGAATCGCTACGGGAGGAGTTTGAGAATAAGGAAGCTGGAGTAGGCCTGATGCTCTCCGCCGGAGGGGCGTTCCCGTGCGACAGGCGAAGCTAGCACCCGATGGTCTTGAGTTCTCTGAGGACGTGTCGGCGGCCAGGTGGGTGGAGGAGCGCCTGACGCTCTCGGACTTCTCGACGGTGCGTTCCTTGCTGCCGAGCGGATTTGCGGCGTACGCCCGCGTGTTTCATCCCGCCTACCTGAACGGCGACGAGGAACAGCCGGTCCGATGGTCCACGGTGGCTTCGTGGACGGGACGGACCGTCCATCCCCTGATGCAGTTCCAACGTGTCGCAGGTCTGCCCCAAGGCCCTCACATCAATGAACCAGACCCGCCGTGGGGTTCGCATCCGGAGGTCGGGTCGATCCCGGAAGCGGAGTGCCGTACCTTGGTCGAACCGCTCAGGGGCTTCACCACAACCCTCGACAGCTGTTACTTCTGCCTATGGGAAGGCTGGGGAAACATCGACACCCGCCTCTACAAGGCCGGCTCTCGTGTGAGAGCGCCGCACCGGGACCACCTGCTGTTCCGCGGTCCCATCGACGCCATCATGGCTTTTCTCACAACAGGTTGACCTCTCAGGAACGCCTGGAGCAACTCGCCGAGCATCTGGTGGCCAGAGGACCGGGCTTGGTGCGTGGCAACGGACATCGACCTGTGCGACACCTTCGTCGGCGGCAACCGGGAGTGCATCGAGGCGATACTTAGCCACCCGGACCTGGAAGCGCTGCCCACGACCCTCGACGCGTCAACGTACCTGATCAGCGACACCATTAACGCACCGGAAAAGTTCCAGGGCGGCAGCGAGTGAGTAAGCCGTGTCTCTCGCCCGTAACGACAACCGTTCACGACGATGACGCGGGCGGCAATGTAGAGGGCGATAGATGCTTAAGCGCATGGACATCACGGTCGTATCGGCGTGTGCAGCCCACCTCTTGACCTGGTGCGTCGGACTTTGGCTCGCATTCGGCCCCGTTTACCAAGGTGTCTCTGGAACTCCGGCAGTGCCCGGCGGGGTTGAAAGCAACGCCACGCGACACACCGCCACGCTGGTGGAACAGAACGGTCTGGGGGTTATCTGGCTGCTGATACTGCCCGTTCTGATAACAGGTCTGGTACTGTTAGCCATCCGCTTGACCGATGCTGGCCAGCTAAGGCGCAAAGTCCTCCTGTGGACGCCCGCGTTGACCTTCCTGGCGTTCTGCGCCGTGGGGATCTTCTCGATAGGCTTATTTTATCTCCCGTCGGGGCTCGCCTTAGTGTGCGCCGCCATCACTGGCTCAGTGGGACGGCCTGGAAAGGCGGGAAATCCCGGCTACTAGGTATAGTAACCGGGATTTCCCATATTGGCAGTCTTCAGGCTCAAAGGGCAGCCCAAACGAGATGGGAGCAGGAGGAAAGGCATACGTCCCATCAAACGTGAACAGTTACCCGTCCCCGGCGCGTTTGTGGGAAGCTGCTCTCCCATGCTATAATCCGACGGGTGGATCAGGCCCCGTGCCGGGCCTGCACTAGAGACACGAGGAGCGATTCTTGGTAGCACAGCGGATGCGAGAGTACGAGTTGGTCATGGTGCTCAGCCCAGAGGGCGACGAGCAGGCCGTCGAGGTCGCCGTGCAGCGCGTGGCCGACTTCATCGCCGGCGTCGGCGGGGCCGTGTCGGAGCAGGAGAGCTGGGGCGTGAGAAGGCTGGCGTACCCCATCAAGCACTTCCAGGAAGGCTCCTACGTGCTGACGAGGTTCCAGCTGGGGCCCGGCGACGTGGGGGAGCTGGACCGGATTCTGAAGGCGTCCGAGGATGTCCTGAGGCATCTGATCACCCTGCCGGACAAGACCGAGCTGGCCGAGCGCAAGTCCTAGCGCCCGACGCCTGCGGAGGTGGGCAATGAGCCTGAACAAGATGCTGCTCATCGGGAACCTGGGCGGGGACCCCGAGATGCGATACACGGCCAACGGCAGCCCCGTTACGACCTTCAGCGTAGCCACGAACCGTAGGTACAAGACCCGAGACGGCGAGCAGCACGAGGAGACGGAGTGGTTCCGCGTCGTAACCTGGAACCAGCTGGCCGAGACGTGCAACCAGTACCTGACCAAGGGCAGGCGCGTCTACGTGGAGGGGCGGCTCAAGAGCGACACCTGGACGGGCCAGGACGGGCAGACGCGCTTCACCAACGAGATCAACGCGTTTGAAGTCCAGTTCCTGGACAGCGGGCCCATGGGGCCCGGGGACGATGGCGACTTTGCCGCCGAGCGTCCGTCGCGGGACGCGGATAACCTGCCATGGTAGGCCTGCCCTAAGGAGACTAATAGGCGATGACATCGAGACCTCCATTCAGACGAAGGGGACGAAACCGGTACTACTCGCGGCGCAAGGTGTGCGGCTTCTGTGTCGACAAGGTCAAGTACGTCGACTACAAGAAGGTCGACGGCTTCAGGAGATACCTGTCGGACCGCTTCAGGATCGAGGCGAGGCGCAGGACCGGTGTCTGCGCCAAGCACCAGAGGGGCCTCTCCACCGCCATCAAGCGGGCCAGGCATCTCGCAATGGTCCCCTTCAGCCCCGACAAGCGGGCCGGCGCCTTTGTGCCGTCCCGATAGCTGGCCGCCTGGGAGTACAGGAGCCTTCCCGGCTCCGCTTCCTCGACGGCGGTCCGCCTGCGCTCCTGCGTCCTCACGGTAGTGCGTAGGAGCGGTGGCCAGTCGATCCGTTCTCGATAGACGCCGTCTCGCCTCGCGGCGCCCCTCCGACCGCAGGCGCCGAATCGCAGCCGTCGGGCTGATCGTCCTCCTCTCCTCGGCCCTGCTGAGTATCCTCGCATACGGCTACGCCATCGAGCTCGTCCTGCCGCACAGGCAGCTGGTCGTGCGAATCGGAGAGGTCGAGTACACGCGGGGCGACGTGCTGAAGCTCCTGAGGGCAAGGCAGGCCACCGTCGAGCTCCTGGGCGGTCGGATGGACCGGCGGTCGGACGTCATCGCGGCTGTGCTCACCCTGGTGGAGAACGAGATCATATCCCAGTCGGCCCGCAACTTCGGTATCTCCGCCTCCGACAGGGAGGTGGAGGCCGAGATTCTAAGCACCTTCCTCAATGCCGGAAGCCATGAGGAGCAGGTCTCCCGCGGCTCCAGAGAGCGGTACAGGGCGCTGTTGAACCGCGTCCGGCTCAGCGAAGCCGAGCACTTCGAGCAGGTGAGGAAAGCCATCCTGAGGGAGAAGTTCAGGCAGTCCATCGGTGAGTCCGTCCCGCGGGTGGTCGAGCAGGTCCGCGTCCACCGCATACTGATGCGCCAGGACGACGAGATCGACGTGATGCGGATCAAGCTGGGAGACCTGCTGGGCGGCAGCCCCGGCCCCGAGGCGGTATCCCTGGCGGTGTCGCGGATCGTGGAGGAGTTCTCCCGCGACACTCCCGCCATGGTCCGCAGGGGCGGCGACCTGGGTTGGGCGCCCAGGGGCGTCTATCCGGACTACGAGGACGCCTTCTTCGACCTGAAGCCGGGCGAGCTGAGCCAAGCGGTTCAGGCCAGGGATATGCCGGGCAGCGTCTACTTCTACGTAGTCTCGGAGCGGGCCGCCGCCCGGGAGCTGGATGACGTCCAGAGGGACGCCCTGAAAACGGGGGCGCTCCAAGAGTGGCTCGACCGGCAGCGCGAGAGGTTCGAGGTGTATACTGCTCTCGACTCGGAAGTCTACGGCTGGATGGTCCAGCAGCTGAGCCTGGCGGCCAGCCCGCCACGGTGATTGCCTCTATTGCATGAGAGCGCACGCCAGTTTTGAGACAGACTCCAAAGAGTCCCTTCCGCCTCAGGGGAGATTGGGATGGGGGCTAGGGCCTGTTGGGCAATGTCGCTGCGGCGTGTGAGTATGAGAATCGCGGTAGTCGTGAGATAGCTTCTCAGTGGTGAGGTTGGGAGTACACAGGGAGACATAGTCCCATGTCGGAACCGTCCATTGGTATCGGTCTGCTGGGAGGCGGGGTGGTCGGCAGCGGGGTCGCCAGGGTCCTCATCGACAAAGGTGAGACCCTCGGCGAGCTGGTGGGCCGTCCCCTGTCCCTGGAGGGCGTGCTGGTGCGTGACGCCGCCAAGAGGCGCCCCAACGGCCCGCCGGCCGACCTGCTGACGACAGAAGCCGGCGACATCCTGGACAACCCCAGGGTCGACGTCGTCGTCGAGGTGATGGGTGGACAGCAGCCCGCCCTGGACTACCTGCTCAGGAGCATCTCCGCGGGCAAGCACGTCGTGACCGCCAACAAGGAGGTGATGGCCCGGCACGGCCCCGACCTGCTCGCCAGGGCCCTGGACCGCGGTGTCCGGGTCCTCTTCGAGGCCAGCGTCGCCGGGGGCACGCCCATCATCGCCCCGCTGACACGAGACCTGGCGGCCAACGAGGTGGCGGCCATTCGCGCCATCATCAACGGCACCACCAACTACATCCTGACCCGAATGGCGCAGCAGGGCGTCGACTTCGACGCAGCACTGGCAGAGGCCCAGGAGCTCGGCTACGCCGAAGCGGATCCCACCAGCGACATCGAGGGGCGCGATGCGGCCTACAAGCTCGCCGTCCTCTCCACCCTCTCCTTCCGGGCCAGGGTCAGGGATACCGACGTCCACCAGGAGGGCATCAGCCGCCTGACCGCCCGCGACTTCCTGTACGCCGGTGAGCTTGGCTACGCCATCAAGCTGTTGGCCATCGCCGGCAAGGAGGGAGGCGCCGTCCAGGCCCGGGTCCATCCCGCCTTCGTGCCCCAGAATGTGATGATCGCCAAGGTCGACGGCGTCCTCAACGCCGTCGAGATAGAGACCGACCTGGCCGGGAGGGTCCTGTTCCATGGCAGAGGCGCGGGGTCGATGCCCACCGCCAGTGCGGTCGTGGCGGATATAATAGACGCTGCACGCTCCCTGGCCGGGGAGACGGCCCCGCCATTGGCCCTCAACCTATCCGAGGACGTTCGCATCCGGCCGATGTCCGAGCTGGAGACCAAGTACTATCTGCGCCTCAGCGTAGCCGACCGCTCCGGCGTCCTGGCTCAGATAGCCGGCGTCCTGGGGGCAATGGACATCAGCATCGCGTCGGTGATACAGAAGGAGGCCGACGAGGTGGCCCAGACCGCGGAGATCGTGCTGATGACCCACCGGGCCAGGGAGGCGTCGATGCAGCAGGCGCTGCGGATGCTGGAGGACCTGGAGGTCGTGGCAGCCGTAGGAAACATGGTCCGCGTGGAGGAGTGGGACGGTTAGCGGCGCAACCTAGCGAGAGGAGCGAGATGAGATGGTTGACATAAGACTCTACTGGTGGAAACGCTGAAGCAGCTGCCGTAAAGTGAGAGCGTCGCTCTTGCAGGAAGGCGTGGAGCTGAGGGAGCGGGACTTCTTCCAGGAGCCCTTCTCCGAGGGCGAGCTCCGAGGTGTGATAGGCGGACGCGCGGTGCGAGACCTGTTCTCCTGGAACAGCCCATCCTTCAAGAAGCTGGGCCTGAAACGAGAGGACCTGAGCGATGACCGGCTCATTGAGATGATGCTGGGGGAGCCCCGGCTCATTCGCAGGCCCCTCGTCGTCGTGGGAGAAGAGCTGGTCGCCGGCTCCGGCAAGGCCGCAATGCGCCAGCTGGAGCAGGCATTGGCGTAGGGTATCGAGAGCCCGTATTCGCCTCCCCAGGGGAGTCGCTGGAAGTGATAATAGACCTGACAGGCAAGGCGGCCATCGTGACCGGGGCCGCCAGCGGCATAGGGCGCGGCATAAGCCTGGTGCTCTCGGAGCAGGGCGCTGCCGTGGCGTTGGCCGATCTGAACGGCCCGGGCGCCGAGGCCGTATCGTCGGAGCTGGCGGAGCGAGGAGGGCGCGCCATGGCCGTCACCGCCGACGTCACAGACCGGCGGTCGGTGGCCGGCATGGTCGCCGCCGTCCTGGATGAGTTCGGGAAGGTCGACGTCCTGGTGAACGACGCGGGGGTCATCGGCGCCCCCGGCTGGTGGGAGCGGGAGTTCCCCAGCGACGAGGACTGGGACCTGACCCTGTCGGTCAACCTGCGCGGAGTCGTCAACGTCTCCGAAGCCGTGATGGGCCACATGAAGGACCGACGCTACGGCAAGATCGTCAATATCGCCTCCATAGCGGCACGCTACGGCAACGCCGACATCCCCAACTACAACGCCTCCAAGTCCGCCGTCGTCAGCTGGACCCAGTCCAACGCGCTGCAGCTGGCCCCCTTCGGCGTCAACGTCAACGCCGTGCCCGGGTATCCTCTGGACCCCCATGTTCCACCGTCTCGCGGAGAAGAGGGCCAGCTTCAACGCCGACCCGGCCTTCGAGGGGCTGGAGGGACGCGACTTCTTCGACAAGCTGGTGGACGCCTGGATACCCATGAAGCGAGAGCAGACCCCCGAGGACATAGGCAAGATCGTCGCCTTCCTGGTGTCCGACGACGCCCGCAACATAACCGGCCAAGCCATCAACGTCGACGGCGGCCGCCGCATGAACTGAGGCCAGCCCACCTCTCCCCCTCGCAGGGGGAGATTGAGAGGGGGTCAACGACTTGCACATTCTCCCGCCGTTTGACAGGATATCTATAGATGAGAATAGGCGCATTTGAGGTAAGCGACCCTGTCCCGGAGATGAGCGACTCCTGCGCCATCGTCATGCTCAGGCCCTGGGTTGACGTGGGGCGCGTCGGCACTCTGGCCCTGAACGGCCTGGAGAAGCATACGGGAGCCAAGGAGCTGGGCAGACTCGCCCGTCCCGGCACCTTCTTCGACTTCACCAGGTACAGGCCCCGCACTCGCAACGTGGGGGGCCGCCGCGTCTTCACCACGCCCAACAGCGTCGCACACTACGCCCACCACGACGAGACGGACAGGGACTTCATCTTCCTGCACCTCCGAGAGCCTCATGCCATGGGCGAAGACTACACCGACGCCATCGTGACCTTCCTGCGGCACTTCGGCGTCACCGAGTACTGCCGCATAGGCGGCATGTACGACTCGGTGCCCCATACCCGCCCGATCCTGGTGACGGGTACCCTGAGCGAGGACCACGCCCAGGCGGCCAAGGGCATCGTCTCACCGAGCCGGAGCGCCTACCAGGGCCCCACCAGCATCATCAACCTGGTAACCGAGGTCTTCAACGAAATGGGGATAGCCAACTCCAGCCTGATGGCCCACCTGCCCCAGTACGTGCAGCTGGACGAGGACCACATGGGCGCCTCGCGCCTGCTGGAGGTCCTGTGCGCCGTCTACGGCTTCCCCGAGTCCCTGGCCGACCCCTCCCGCGGACGGCGCCAGTACCTCGACATCAACAAAGCGGTGGAGAGCAACAACGAGGTCAAGAGCATGATAAGCCAGCTCGAGAGCTACTACGACCGCGTCCTGTCCGCCGAGGAGCCCGAAGAGGGCGTCCAATTCTCCTCCGACGTAGAGCGCTTCCTCACCGAGATGAGCGAGCGCCTAGACGAAGACGAGACAGCCTCCGGCGAGTAACCCGCCTCCGAAGCGCTGGCGCCGGTTCCCATCCTTCCCCCGCCCCGCCGTAAGGGGAAGCGGCACTATCCTTGCAATTCCGGCGCGATAGTCCATAATTGCAAGGATGATTGCACGTCGCTTGAAGGCACAGCTGCAGAATCTGCTTGGAGAGTATCCGGCAGTGGCTCTGCTCGGTCCGCGTCAGGTCGGTAAGACGACCCTCGCCCTGGAGGTAGCCGACGCGCTGGAGTCGGTCTACCTCGACCTGGAGTCACCGGCGGATCGCGCCAGGATCGCCGATCCCGATCTCTACTTGGCGGACCATGAAGACAGGCTGGTCATCCTCGATGAGGTCCACCGTGTACCGGACCTGTTCCAGAGCCTGCGCGGCCTGATAGACCGCGGACGCCGGAGGGGCAGGCGGGCAGGGCGGTTTATGCTGCTGGGATCGGCCTCGATGGACCTCTTGCGGCAGTCGGGGGAGACGCTGGCCGGTCGCGTCGCCTACGTCGAGCTCAATCCCTTCGATGCGTTGGAGCTCGATGCGGCCGAGCACGATAGGCTCTGGGTGCGGGGCGGATTCCCGGATAGCTTCCTGGCCGGCGACGACGGCAGGAGCCTGGCATGGCGGGAGAACTTCATTCGGACTTACCTCGAGCGGGATGTTCCGCAGCTGGGTCCCCGCATACCGGCGGAGACGCTTCGGCGATTCTGGGTGATGCTGGCTCACACGCAAGGAGGGGTGCTCAACGCGGCCACGCTGGCCCGCGGCCTTGGTGTCGACGGTAGGACGGTCTCCAGGTACCTGGACTTGATGGTCGACCTCTTGCTCGTGCGCCGCCTCACCCCGTGGCGCAGGAACGTAGGCAAGCGCCTGATCAAGTCGCCGAAGGTCTACGTCCGCGACAGCGGCATCGTACACGCTCTGCTGGGTCTCGGCTCCAAGGAGGAGATCCTCGGCCATCCCATCGCCGGTCTGAGCTGGGAGGGGTCTGTGATCGAGAGCCTGCTGTCGGTCGCGCCCGACCGCACCGAGGCGAGCTTCTACCGCGCCTCGGGCGGGGCCGAGATCGACCTGGTCCTGACGCTGCCTGGCCGGCAGCCTTGGGCCGTCGAGATCAGGCGCAGCCTGAATCCACGACCGTCCAGGGGGTTCCACAGCGCCTGCGAGGACGTGGAGCCGGAAGCAAGTTTCGTCGTCTACCCCGGCGGGGAGCGTTACCGCGTCGCCCAGGACGTCGAGGCCCTCAGGGTCGTCGACCTGGCCAGCGAGATAGCCGCAAAGACCTCGGTTCCGGCCTGGTTCTCGTAACCGCTAACGATAGCTCTCCAGCAGCTCGCGGATCTCCCTCGCTCTCTCTTCGTCGATGGGTCCCCTCTCCCGTGCGAAGGGGAGGCCGGCCAGGGCCAGCTCGCGGTAGAGGGGCAGGTACTGGGGCGCCCTGGCCCTAAGCACCTCCAGGTGCTTTCGGACGGTGCCTATGTCCCCCCGGACGTACGGGCCGGCAAGGGCGTCCGGCAGGCCCGATCTGCTCAGGTTCACCGAGACCTGCCTCATCATCGGGGCCAGCGCCCTGACCCCGTCGGCTCTCGTGAACCCGAACGTCTCCCAGAGCTCGGCGGCCGCGGCGCCCAGGGAGGTCAGCAGGTTTCCCATCAGTACGCCGGTCAGGTGGTACATCGCCTTGTCTTCGGGCCTCAGGAATACCGAGCTGCCTCCGATGTCCTTCGCGACCCCGGCAAGGTACTCCCTCATCTCCTCGGCGCCCTCGATGCCGAAGGTCGTACCCCGAAAGCTCTCCGCTCCCTCCTGGGCCGACGATACGGCCTGCAGCGGATGGAGTGCGCCGGGCACCGCGCCCTGGGCAGACGCGGCGTCGAAGACGTCCAGGGACGCCGCGCCCGAGCAGTGGACGACGCCCTGGCCCTGTCTCCAGTCGATGCCCGACGCAACGGCTGCTATGGCGTCGTCCGGCGTCGTGACGAAGACCACGTCGGACCTGTCGGCAGCCTCCTGCGCCGTACCGCAGGCCAGCGACCCGGCCACCATCTCGGCGAGTCCCTCGGCCGACCGTCTGCTCCTGCTGGCGATGGCGGCCACCGGATAGCCCGACCGGGCAAGGGCGACCGCCAATGCGCCGCCGACCTTGCCCGCGCCCACGAATCCCAGCTTCGAGCCCTTACCGAACTGCTCCGTCATGACCCCGTGCGGCTCTCGGGCCGAAAACGCAAAGAGGCCCTCTCATCCCTTGGCTCTGATGGAGCGGGAGACCGGATTCGAACCGGCGACACCCTGCTTGGAAGGCAGGCACTCTACCGCTGAGTTACTCCCGCTCATTCCTCAGCATAGGGCGGCGCCCCTGAGCCGTCAACTCTTCACCCCTTCCTTCCGCGCCAGGAACAGGGCCGCCAGGAGGACGGCGGACGCGGCGAGGGCCAGGAGGAGGCTCGTCTGTCGGACGCCTCCGACGAAGTCGCTCCCGATGGACTCGAAAACCTCCAGCACCTTGTCGGATATCAGCAAGAGCGTGTCCCTGAAGTCGCCGCCGGGCTGGGCCGCCATGTTGGCGTGGGCGCGGTCGAACCCCGGCGCGAAGGAGGCGTCGTAGAGTGGTCCGACTGCGGCAAAGGCCGCTCCCGCGGAGATGAGCAGGACCATGGACGCCCACGCGGCCCTGGCGGGCCAGGACCTCCCGCCGAGCAGCCCGGCCGCGATGAGCAAGACCGACGTCAGCACGTAGAGAGTCCATCCGTATCTGCGGACTACCGCAGCCGTGCCGTGTATCGTGTCCAGCGCCCTGACCGTACGGCTCGCGGGCCGGTCGCCGTACTCGTGAGTGTAGACGTAGCCGTCTGCGATGAGGGAGCGAGCCTCGTCCAGGGTTTCGAGGGCGCCTCCGCGCCCGGCCAAGTCGGCGCGGAGGTCCTCGTGGGTATAGACGTAGCCGTCTGCGATGAGGGATCGAATCTCGTCAAAGGCTTCGAGGGCGCCTCCGCCGCGCCCGGCCAGCCTCAGGCCCGACCGGAGACTCGATTCCGTAAAGTTGATCCTGCCTGGGACCAGCGCCAGCGTCGGCGCCAAGACCGAGCCGGTGGCCCTGGGAACGACCTCCTCGATGATGCCGGCTGCCAAGCGTCCCTCGGGGATACAGGCGGGAAGGCCGCGTCTCATGCTGTCCACGGCGGCGAGGGTCTCCGACCTCGTGCGGCAGGCGGGCAGGCCGCGCACGAGGTCGCTGAGCTTGGCGGCCACGAGGTCGGCCACGGCCTCCTCTGCGTCCGCCTTGTTGCCGGTCAGGGAAACCTCTGTCGAGAAGCCGTCCGTCTCGCCGGTTGCGTAGGCGACGATGTCGTAGATGAGCGTTTCGGCCTGCATGTCGACCCACTCGGGCGGAGCGGCCTGCCGGAGCAGGCCCACCAGCTCGTCCTCGGTGATCTCGACGCCATAGGGAAGGGAGACCCCTGCCCCCACGCTGTCCCGCACGGCGGGCTCGATCAGCTCCGCGTACACGAGGTCGTAGGCGTCGACCTCACGGAGGATGGCCCTGATCTCCTCGGTCGCGGCCCGTACCTGCTCGTCGGTCAGCCGTACCCTGATCTCGAAGCTGTCCGACTCGCCCACCAGGTACGGCGTCACCTCGTCGAGGGCTTGCTCCACCTGTGCCTGCAACCACTCGGGCGTCACGATGCGCCTGCTTCCCTGGACCAGCCTGTCCGCGGCGTCCTCGGGGGACCCGAACAGGTGGCGGACGCGGCGGGACACGCTGCCGTCGGCGGCCAGCGCTTCACCCACGCCTTCCCTGATCCGCGGTTCCAGCTCCTGGTCGAGAAACAGGTCGTACTCGCTGGCCTGTCCCACAAGCTTCCCGAGCTCCCGCGCCACCGCCTTGACGCTCTCCCCAGGCTGTACCGTGATAGCGAGGTCGGCCCGCTCCGCCGCGACGTACTCTCCGATTCGCAAGGCGGCCGGGGCGACAAGCTCTTCCAGGTCTTCAGGGGGCAGGGCGCTGTTTACGGCGCCCACGATTTGGAGCGTGGACGGAGCATAGGCGGCGATGGGGTTGGCGTCGAAGCCGCCGCCGAAATCCCCTGGGTTGGGCTGGCGGGCCTCGTCGATGGCGGACGTGAGAACGTCGACCATGACGAACCGGTACACGTCGGACCTCACCAGCCGGTCAGGGTAGTAGCTTGGACTCAGGAAGGTGGAGTTGAGTCGCAGAAATACCAGGGAGGCAAACAGCGTCGGTATCAGCGCGACGCCTAGAAGAACGGCGGTCATCCGGCGAAGCCAGATCATCGGGGGGCGCGTCCGGCCGGGGGTGAGGGACGGCGCCTCACCCCATGTCGCCCCAGGCGTCGCCGGTCTTCAGCTCGACGCTGAGGGGGACGTTCAGCGGCATGGCCCTGGGCATCAGCTCCGTCACGATCTCCTTAAGCTGCTCCAGCTCCCGCACGGGCGTCTCGAAAATGAGCTCGTCGTGCACCTGTAGGATCATCATCGAGCGCATCTTCAGCTCGTCCAAGCGCTCCTGGATGCGCACCATGGCTATCTTGATTATGTCGGCCGCGGTACCCTGGATGGGCATGTTGATAGCCATCCGCTCTCCAGCAGCCCTCACCATCCGGTTCCTGGACCTGATCTCCCGGATGTACCGGCGGCGCTTCATAAGCGTCTCGACGTATCCCTGGGCCGCGACATCCTTCTTCACCGATTCGACGTACTCCCGAATGCCCGGGTAGTTGCTGAAGTAGGAGTCTATGAACTTTCTGCCCTCCTCCGCGGAGAGGCCCGTCTGCTGGCGGATGCCGAAGGGGCTGAGGCCGTAGAGGACCCCGAAGTTCATGATCTTGGCGATGCGCCGCATCTCCGCCGTCACCTCACTTATGGCGACGTCGTAGACGGAGGACGCGGTGGCGTCGTGGATGTCCTCGCCCTTGCGAAACGCCTCCACCAGTCCCGGGTCCCGGCACACGTGGGCCAAGACCCGGAGCTCGATCTGTGAGTAGTCGGCGGCCAGCAGGGTCCACTCCGGCGCGCCCTCGGCGACGAAGGCCTCCCGGACACGCCGGCCCAGCTCGGTCCTGACGGGTATGTTCTGCACGTTGGGGTCGTTGCTGGACACCCTGCCGGTGGCCGATCCGGTCTGGTTGTAGCTGGTGTGGATCCTGCCCGTGTCCGGGTTGACCAGGGCGGGCAGCGCGTCCACGTAGGTCGACTTGATCTTGGACACCTGGCGGAATTCCAGGATTCCATCGAGCACCTCGTAGGCCTTGGGGTCGACCCCCTCCACCTCGCCGGTGTCCAGCCGCTCTTTCAGGCCCTCCAGCGATGACGCGTCGGTGGAGTATCCGGTCTTGGTGCGCCGCGTCTTGGGGAGGCGCAGCTCCTCGAACAGCACCTCGCCAAGCTGCTTCGACGAGCCGATATTGAGCTCGTGACCCACGAGTTCGTACATTCCCAACTCGATGGCGGACAGCTGCTCTCCCAGCTCCGCTGCCATCTGCTCCAGCTGCCGGCTGTCCAGCGCAACGCCGTTGTGCTGCATCCGCACCAGCACCGGCGCCAGCCGCATCTCGACCTCGTCGAACTCTGCCCTGTTTTCGTTCTCCTCCAGCTCCTGTTCGAGCCTGACTCGGAGCCTGTCGGTGTAGTCCGCCGCCGCGGACGCATACCCCGCGGCTGCCTCGATGGACACCTCGGACATGGCGATACGCTTGCGGCCCGTGCCGGTAAGGTCGGTCAACGGCGGCAGCTCCTCATTGAGGAGCTCCAGGGCCAGCGGCTTCAGCTCCGGGGACTTCCCGTTGAAGTGGGCCGCCAGCGTCGTGTCGAAGGCGATGGGGCACTCCTGGATCCCGTGGTTGCCCAGCACGGTAAGGGCATAGTTGGCGTTGTGGGTCGTCTTCGCGATGCTCTCGTCGGCCAGCAGCGGCCCGAGCTGCGCCAGGGCCGTCTCCACAGGCAACTGCCGGCCCTTCGAGTGGCCCAGGGGGAGGTACCAGGCCAGGCCGGGCTCGGTGGAGAAGGCCATCCCCACGAGCTCGGCGCGCAGGGCGTGCTCCGACGTGCCCAGGACGTTGAAGGAGAAGGAGCCCGCGGAGGTGAGCGTTCCTGCCATCTCTTCCAGGGCGTCCTCGGTAGCTATCACCCTATATCGAGTCTGAGGGCGCTGGGGCTCGTCCTCCTCCGGCGTATCCGCTTCCGCCGAGCTGCCTGGGACCCTTGGGACGATGCTGTGAAACTCCAGCTCCCTGAGGAGCTCCACCACCTTCGAGCGGTCGTAGGCTCCGTACCGGGCCGCCTCCAGGTCGAGCTCGATGGGCACGTCCCTTACTATGGTGGTCAGCTCCCGGCCCTCGAAGGCGGTCTCCCTGTTTTCCTGAAGCGACCGGTGCAGCCTCGGCTGCGTGATCTGGTCCAGGTGCTGGTATATCCCCTCGAGGCTGCCGTGCTCGCTTATCAGTCTGACGGCGGTCTTGGCGCCTATGCCGGGCAGTCCCGGAATGTTGTCCGACGAGTCTCCCTGCAGGGCCTTCACCTCGGGCAGCGACAAAGGACCGAGGCCGCCGTAGCGCTCCCTCACTGCGGCCACGTCGTAGAGGCTCTTCCTCTGGACGCCGTAGTTCAGCAGCACACGCACCCGGGGCGAGACGAGCTGGAGGGTATCGGTGTCGCCGGTCAGTATGAGCGCGTCTATCTCCTGGGCCTCCGCCTGCTTGGCCAGAGTGCCCAGGACATCGTCGGCCTCATAGCCCGGCATCTCGTAGACCGGTATGCCCAGCACCTCCACCAGCTCGCGCACGCGGGTGAATTGGGAGCGCAGCTCCGGTGGCGTGGGGGGGCGCTGCGCCTTGTACTCCTTGAACCGCTCGTGCCTGAAGGTCGGCGTCGGCAGGTCGAAGGCTATGGCGCAGTGGGTCGGATTCCGGTCAGAGACCTCCCGCAGGAAGGTGTTCAGGAACCCGTAGACGGCGCGGACGTCCTCCCCCGTGCCCCTGACGGTGAGGGGCTCCTGGATGGCGTGCCAGGCGCGGTGCACTAGCGCGTGTCCGTCTATCAGGAAGAGCAGGGGGCTCTCCGGTAGCATCGCTAGGGTCTCGCCGCTGGTCATGAGGCCCTCCTGTCAGGGGGTTGGGGCAAACCTGCCTCTCCTCCTCGCAGGGGGGGATTGAGAGAGGGTACATTATACCGCGCCCGTCTCATCGAAGCGTCCTGACCAGGACCGTCAGTAGGATCAGCGCCGCGAGCACCACGACGAATGCCCAAGGCACGCCCCGGGAGGGGCCTCTCCCGGGCCTACGCCGTGCGCTCCGTCGACGCCGCCTTCGAGCCATCTCGTTGCGCGCCCTCTCCCATGGCACTTCACTGAGCCTGCGTGGCGCCCCCCGCCGGCGCCCCCTCCGCGAGCTCACGACCTCTCCGGCTACACGCCGGCCATCGCCCGCACCTCTCCCAGGAGGGCGGCCGCTTCGCCCAGCGACTCAGCCTCGGCATAGATGCGGAGCAGGGGCTCGGTGCCGGAGAATCGGACCAGCGCCCAGTACCCGCCTTGGAGCGCGAATCGAACGCCGTCCCGGGTGTCGATGCTCTCGACCCGTCTGCCGGCCAGCGACGAGGGGCTGGCGCCCCTGAACCTGGCCTGGATACTGTCCCGCTGATTCGGATCGAAGGTCACGTCCCAGCGTTCGTAGTGGTGGGGCCCCAGCTTCTCCTCCAGCATCCTCAGCAGCTCGGACGGCGTCTTCTTGGTTTTGACCATCATGTCCAGCATCATCAGCCCGCTCAGGATGCCGTCCCTCTCGGGCAGGTGACCGCGAAAGGCGTACCCCCCGCTCTCCTCGCCTGCCAGCAGGGCGTTCTCCCGCATCATGATCTGCCCCAGGAACTTGAACCCCACGGGGGAGTCGAAGACCGGCACGTTGTACTCGTCCCCCAGCCGGTCCACCATGCTGGTCATGGTGATGGAGCGGACGATGGGGCCGCGCTCGCCCAGCACCTCCAGCAGGTGAAGGCACATCAGGGCGAAGGCCTGCAGGGTGGTGATGAAGCGGCCTTGCTCGTCGACGATCCCGACCCGGTCCCCGTCGCCATCGGTTGCCAAGCCGACGTCGGCGCCCCTGCCTGGAACGGACGACATCAGCTCCTTGAGGTTGTGGGCGATGGGCTCGGGCTGGGCCATCCCGGGGAAGGCCGGGTTTCGCCCGCCCCGGATCTCGGTCACCTCCGTCGAGCCGCCCGAAAGGAGCTTGGGTATGTACCCGGCTCCGGCGCCGAACATCGGGTCCACGACCACCCTGAGCCCGGCTCGCCGTATCCCCTCTAGGTCGACCAGCGTGGCTAGGTGTCCGAGATAGGATGGCTCGGGGTCGATGCGCTCCAAGAGGCCCTGGCTCTCGGCCATGGGCAGGGACAGCCGGCTGACGTTGCCGGACGCCTCTGCGTCGGCGATCTTTCGTTCGAGCTGCTCCACCACCTCCGTCGAGGCGCTGCCCCCGTACTCGGGCTTGTACTTGAAGCCGTTCCACTCCGGGGGGTTGTGGCTGGCGGTGATGACCACGCCGCCGGCGGCGTCCCGCGAGACGACGTTGTAGGCTATCGCGGGCGTCGGCGCGGCCCTGTTGCACAGGAAGGTGGTGACCCAGTTGGCGGCGGACACCTCGGCCACCGCCGAGGCGAAGGCCGAGGAGGCGAAACGCGTATCGTATCCGACCACCAGGCCCCTCGATGCCTGTCCCTGGTCTTTGATGTAGTCGGACGTTCCCTGGGCGCACAGGCGGACGTTCTCGAAGGTGTAGTCCTCGGCGATGATGCCGCGCCAGCCGTCTGTGCCGAATCTGATGGTCACGTCGGTCGTTGCCAGAGAACTAGCTCGCGTCGACCTTGGCTGCGCTGTCGGTGGACGCCTCCCGGCGCAGTGCGTCGGCCTTGTCGGTCCGCTCCCACGGCAGGTCGAGGTCGCCGCGTCCGAAGTGGCCGTAGGCGGCGGTCTGCCTGTAGATGGGAGCGCGAAGACTCAGGTCGCGGATGATGGCTCCCGGCCTCAGGTCGAAGTGCTTGTCCGTCAGCCGCACGATGAGGTCGTCCGGGACCTTGTTGGTCCCGAAGGTCTCCACCGAGATCGAGATGGGGCTCGCCATGCCTATGGCGTAGGAGACCTGGAGCTCCAGGCGGGACGCCAGCCCCGCGGCCACGAGGTTCTTGGCGACGTACCTGGCGGCGTAGGCCGCCGATCTATCCACCTTGGTCGGGTCCTTGCCTGAGAAGGCGCCCCCGCCGTGGCGGGCGAACCCGCCGTAGGTGTCCACCAGGATCTTCCGGCCCGTGAGGCCCGTGTCGCCCACCGGACCGCCGATGACGAACCGCCCCGACGGGTTGACGACGTAGCGCGTGTCGCCGTCCAGCAGCTCTTCCGGGATCACCTCCTTGGCAACGTGCTCGACCAGGTCCCTCTCGATGTCCGGCTGGCTCGCCTCCGGGCTGTGCTGGGAGCTCAGGACCACCGTGTGGACCCGTTTCGGCGCCCCGTGCTTGTACTCGACCGTCACCTGAGACTTGCCGTCGGGGCGCAGGTAGGGGATGTGCCCCTGTTTCCTGGCCTCCGCCATGCGTTGGCAGAGGCGGTGCGCCAGCGCTATGGGCAGCGGCATCAGCTCCGCGGTCTCGTCGCAGGCGTACCCTACCATCATGCCCTGATCGCCGGCGCCCAGGGACTCCACCTCATAGTCGGTGACGGCGCCGCCCCTCACCTCCAGCGACTTCGATACGCCGGAGGAGATGTCGCGGGACTGGTCGTGTATCGAGACCACGATGCCGCAGGACTGGTAGTCGAAGCCGTAGGAGGCGTCGACGTATCCGGCTTCCTTGAGGGTCTGGCGCACCACCGCGGGAATGTCGACGTAGCCCTGGGAGAGGGTTATCTCGCCCATCACGACTACGAGGCCGGTCGTGATGCACACTTCGCAGGCGACCCGCGCCATGGGGTCGATCCTCAGGAACTCGTCCAGCAGCGCGTCGGAGATCTGGTCGCACAGCTTGTCCGGGTGTCCGTCCGTCACCGACTCCGAGGTGAACAGATACGATGGCGATTCAGAGAAGCTGAAGGCCATTCCGATATTCGCTCCTTCCCTTTCTTTCCGTTATCGAGGCGTCTCTTGGTCCGCGGTCTACCTCTCCCCTCGCACGGGGAGCACGAGGCGTCATGTCCCAACGTCCCAGCTTGCCAGGTACTCCTCTTGGTCCTGGGTGAGGGAGTCTATGGCGATGCCCATGGATTGGAGCTTCAGCCTGCCGACCTCGGCGTCTATGTCGGCGGGCACCGGGTATACCTGGGGGCTCAGTGTGTGCGCCGTTTGGGCCAGGTACTCGACCGAGAGGGCCTGGTTGGCAAAGCTCATGTCCATCACCGAGGACGGATGGCCCTCCGCGGCCGCAAGGTTCACGAGGCGTCCCTCGCCCAGGAGGAATATCGACCTGCCGTCCAGCATCCTGTACTCCTCGACGGAGGCGCGGACAGAGCTCTTGCCGTCCGCCATCTCTTCCAGGGCGTCTATGTCTATCTCCACGTTGAAGTGGCCGCTGTTGGCGACGATGGCGCCGCTCTTCATGCTCTCTATGTGGGAGCGGCCGATGGCCTTCAGGCCGCCGGTGAGCGTGATGAATATGTCGCCGATCTTCGATGCTTCGTCCATCTTCAAGACCCGGTGCCCGTCCATGGCCGCCTCCAGCGCCCTCACGGGGTCCACCTCGGTGACGATGGTGTGGGCGCCCATGCCCTTGGCCCTCAGCGCCACGCCCTTGCCGCACCAGCCGTAGCCTGAGATGACGACGTTCTTCCCGGCCCAGAGCACGTTGGTCGCCCTGGTGATGCCGTCCAGGGTGCTCTGGCCGGTGCCGTAGCGGTTGTCGAAGAATTGCTTCGTATCGGCGTCGTTGACGGCGATGATCGGGTATCTGAGCTTCCCCGCTTCGGCCAGGCTTCTCAGGCGGATCACGCCGGTGGTCGTCTCCTCGCAACCGGCAGCCACGCCGTCCAGCAGCTCGGGCCTGTCGGTGTGCAGCGTGGCGACCAGGTCCGCCCCGTCGTCCAGCGTGACGTTGGGCCCCATGTCCAGCACCGAGCCGATGTGCTGGTAGTAGGTGTCGTTGTCCTCGCCCTTGATGGCGTAGGTTGCGATGCCCGTTGTGGCCAGGGCCGCCGCCACGTCGTCCTGCGTGCTCAGCGGATTGCTGGCGCACAGCGCTACCTCAGCGCCGCCGTCGCGCAGGGCGTAGGCCAGATTGGCCGTCTCGGAGGTTACGTGGAGGCAGGCGGCGATCCTGAGCCCCCTCAGGGGCTTCTCCCTGGCGAAGCGCTCCCTGATACTTTCGACCACCGGCATCTCCCGGGCGGCCCACTCGATTCTTCGCGAGCCCTCGGCCGCCAGTGAGGTGTCTCTTACGTCTCCTTGAATCGTCTTCGTCGCCAAAACCTCCTCCTTCAGGGGATCGCCCTTGCGCTTCGAGCCGCCGGGGCTGGTAGAGACTCGCCGTCTCGGAGGGCCTTCATCCGGGTCAGCCGGGTAAAGGCCCTGAACCGTTCATCGATCTCGTCGTGGCGCAGACCGCTCAGGCGGTCCGCGCTGAAGCTCTCCACGGCGTAGGAGCCCATGACGGAGCCCACCGCCGCCGCCCTTCTGTAGCCGTCGTCGGATAGGTCGCCGGTGGCTGCGAGATATCCCATGAAGCCTCCGGCGAAGGAGTCCCCCGCCCCCGTGGGGTCGACGACTGTCTTCAACGGGAAGGCGGGCGCCGCAAACAGCAGGCTGCGTCGGATGAGCAGCGCGCCGTGCTCGCCCCGCTTTACGACCACCGTGGACGGGCCGAGGGCCAGGATGCGCTTTGCCGCCCGCACCAAGTTCGCCTCTCCGGCGAAGGTCCGCGCCTCCCCTTCGTCCACGAACACCATGTCCACCGCGCGGATGGCCTCGGTAAGATGCTCCTTCTTTCCCTCGATCCAGAAGTTCATGCTGTCGAGAGCCACCAGCCTGGGCCTCCTCTCCATCTGGGCCAGGACGTCCATCTGTATGCAGGGGTCGGCGTTGGCCAGGAACAGGTAGGGTTGCCTCCGTCCTTGGGGGTCGAGCTTGGGCGAGAACCGCGCGAAGACGTTGAGCTGGGTGTCCAGCGTCTCCCGCGAGCCTACGCCCTCGGCGCCGTACACTCCCGACCATCGGAAGGTCTTGCCCGCCGCCGCCGCCAGCCCGGACGTATCCACGCCGCGGGACCGGAGCAGGCGCTGGTCCGACTCGCGGAAGTCGTCTCCCACTACGGCGACGATACTGACTCGTGCGAAGTAGCTGGCTGCGATGGAGAAGTAGGCCGCCGAGCCGCCGAAGGCGTCGCTCCGGCTGCCGGCAGGCGTCTTCACGCTGTCGTACGCCACGGTCCCCACGACCAGTAATGACACGCTCGCCCTCCGCCGCGGTCGGTCCTCATGCCCCAGACGGCCCTGGGGCAGTTTCACCTACCGGGCCGATTCCCGCTCGGCCCGGCGCTTTTCCTTGATCTTGGCCTGCCGCTTTCGCCGCTTTCGCAGCCCCTCGCGCTTTCGTTTGTTCATAGCTCACTCCCTCCCCGCTCTTACGGCTCCGTTCCGAAGCTGGTAGGGTGCCCTTTGGCGACCCATGCGGGGGTTCCATCCTCGATGTTGTATAGACGCTCAGGGGCCACGCCCATCGCCGCCGCCATCTCGCACGCGAGGCCGCTCCTGACGCCCTGGGCGCAGATGAACAGCAGCTTCTTGTCCTCGGGAAGCTCGTCTATCCTCTGGAGCACGTCGTCCACGGGTATGAACAGTGCCTCCTTTATGTGGGCCTCCACATACTCGTCCGGCCGCCTGACGTCGACGAAGACTACGTCGTCGCCGCCGTACATCTCGGCGGCCTCGTCGGAGCTAATCCGAAAATAGGGTTCGCCCGGTTGTTGCCTTGCCACTCGCCTCACCTCCGTCTTCTAGTCCAGGTACTTGCCCGCAATCAAGGATAGCCTATCTCGAGTCTCTCTAGGTATCCGTTCGGGACTGGTGATTATGGCGTCCCGGAGGGCGGACGCGCAGGCGCACTGCCTCTCCCGTGGAATCGTGGGCACCAGGCCGCGAATGATCTCTTGGGAGGAGGCCACGTTCTTGAGCAGGTTCGACACGATCAGATCCACCGACACCGTCTCTTCGGACTCGTGCCAGCAGTCGTAGTCGGTGACCAGGGCCATGGTGGTGTAGCAAATCTCGGCCTCCCGGGCGAGCTTCGCCTCCGGCAGGGCCGTCATGCCGATCACGCTGGCGCCCCAGGAGCGGTACAGCATCGACTCCGCCCTGGTGGAGAACGCCGGCCCCTCGATGACGACGTATGCGCCTCCGGCGTGGGTGGTGACCCCGCGGGCTCGCGCAGCCTGCGCGACGAGGCCGCTCAGGTCGGAGCAGAACGGGTCGGCGAAGGCGACGTGGGCCACCATGCCGCCCCCGAAGAAGGTGCTCTCCCGGCCCCTGGTCCGGTCTATCAGCTGGTCGGGCACCACCAGGTCCATCGGGGCGACCTCCTCTGCGAGGCTTCCCACCGCGCTGATGGAGACAACGCGCTCTACGCCCAGGGACTTGAGGGCGTATACGTTGGCCCTTGCCGGCAGCTCCGTGGGCGAGATCCGGTGGCCTCGGCCGTGCCTCGGCAGGAACGCCAGGCCGACGCCGGACAGTACCCCGGTGGTTATGGCGTCGCTGGGGTCGCCGAAGGGCGTCTCGACGGAAACCTCCCGCCTCTCTTCGAGGCCGTCCAGGTCATAGAGGCCCGAGCCGCCGATGAATCCGATGACGGCCTCAGCCACGCTGCTCACCCATGACCCCCTCCAGCCCACTCTCGTAGGGCTCTCTGACGACCCCCGCCTCGGTCACTATGGCGGTGACGTACCTGTGGGGCGTTACGTCGAAAGCCGTGTTCGATACGGCGATCCCCTCGGGCGGGATCCGCATCCCCTTCAGGTGGGTCACCTCCTCCGGCGGCCGTTCCTCTATTGGGATGTAGTCGCCGGTGGCGATGCTGAGGTCGATGGTGCTCGTCGGAGCGGCCACGTACATGGGGACGCCGTTGGCCTCGGCCAGCACCGCCAGGCTGTAGGTGCCGATCTTGTTGGCGACGTCGCCGTTGGCCGCGATTCGGTCGGCGCCGACGACGACGGCGTCGACCTCGCCCCGGCGCATGAGCTGCCCGGCGGACGAGTCGGGAATCAGCGTGGCGTCGATATTGGCCTGGACCAGCTCCCAGGCCGTCAGCCGCGCTCCCTGCATGAAGGGCCTCGTTTCGGTGGCGAAGACCCTGCGTATCTTGCCCTCGGTCCATGCGGTGTGGATGATGCCCAGGGCCGTGCCGAACCCTCCCGTCGCCAGGGCCCCCGCGTTGCAGTGGGTCAACACCGAGCTGTCGTCGCCCAGCAGCGCCGCGCCTATCCTGCCCATCTCGTGATTGGCGCTGACGTCCTCCTCCTGGATCCGCTGCGCCTCGCAGACCAGCCGCGCCGCCGCATCCTGGACGGAGCTCTCGGCCTCTATGGAGCGCATCATGCGCCGTACCGCCCACTCCAGGTTGGCTCCGGTGGGCCGCGCCGCCCTGATCTGTGCGGCTGCCGCCTCCAGGGCGGACTTGAGCTCGCCATAGTCGCGGCCCCCGTGCTCCGCGGCGGCAAGGGCCACCGCGTAGGCGCCCGCGACGCCGATGGCCGGCGCTCCCCGTATGCGCATCTCCTTGATCGCGGAGACGACGCCGAGGTACTCCCGGAGCTCCAGCCACACCTCCTCGGCCGGAAGACGGGTCTGGTCCAGCAGCCTGACGACGCCGTCGGACCAGTAGATTGGCCTGAAGGCGGTTGCGGTGCCTGGGCTCGGTTGTCGTACGTCCATCAACGTTGGATAGCTCCGGAGGGTGTCTTGGCCCCTAATCAAAAAGACTTCTCATGATGAGAAGTCTTGCTGGAAGCAAACTTACTCTCATCTTGCGAGCCGTATACCGCCTCGCCGGAATTGGCACCGTACTGACAGAGGATGTGTGCTCGGTCAACCGGTTGCCGGGCTTCTTGGGGCCGTTCCCTCAGCCACTCTGGATAAGAGCTGCGACTATTCAGTTGTGCGTCAGGACTTATAAATCCTACTATGGCGTCCGAGCTACCGTCAAGGCTCAACTGACGATGGCAACCGTTCCGACTTGAGGAGCAACCCTACCTCTCTCCGGCCTGTACACCCTCGCGGGAGCAACAATATCTACCTCTCCCTCTCGCATGGGGAGATCGAGAGGGGGTAGAGCCCTCAGTTGAGCACCCTGCTGAATATGCGTTGGACGAGGGTGATCAACAGGAACGCGACTATCGGCGAGAAGTCGAACATGCCGAACTCGGGGAGGACTCGCCGTATCGGGGCCAGGAGCGGCTCGGTCACCTGGTGCGCGATGTTGGCGATGGGGTAGATCGGACTGGACGGGCCGATGTTGAACCAGGAGAGTACGACTCGCACCAAGAGGGCGATCCACAGGATCTGGGTCAGTATGAGCACGAAGCTCCTGATGTATTCAGCGCCCAACTCAAGCTACCCCAGCGACTGCGACTTCTCGTAGGCTGCGACGACGGCGTTGATCAGGGAGGCCCGGAGCCCTCCCTCTTCCAGCGCCAGGAGCGCCTCGACCGTCGTGCCGCCCGGCGAGGTCACCATATCCTTGAGCTCCGCCGGGTGGCGCCCGGAGTCCTGGACCAGCTTCGTGCTGCCGAGGACGGTCTGGAGCACCAGCCTTCGCGCCACGTCGCGGGCCATGCCCAGGTACACGCCCGCGTCTATCAGCGCCTCGATGAACAGGAAGACGTATGCGGGGCCGCTGGCGCTCAGGGCCGTCGCCATATCTATCAGTTTCTCGTCGGGGACGTAGATCTCGTCGCCCAGGGTGCGGAGGATATCCCGCGTCGCCGCCGTCCTCTCCTCCGATACCTCCGGCGCCGCGGTCCAGACGCTCATGCCGGCGCCGATCTGGGCCGGCGTGTTCGGCATGACGCGTATGACCGGCGGATGCTGAAGCCCCTCCGTCAGCGTGGCCATCCTCGCGCCCGCGACTATCGACGCCACCGCGGTGCTCTTCCCCAAGCCGCCTCTGAGAGCGGACATCGCCTCCGCGAGGCTTTGAGGCTTGACGGCGATCACCACTATATCCGCCCCTTCCAGGGCCTCGACGTTCTCCGAGTAGGCCCGAAGGCCGTACTTGCCCTGAAGGTACTCGCGCCGGTCTCCCATCGGCTCGCCCACCTTGACGTCCTGGGCCTCGACCAGATGGGCTTCGAGGATGCCCCCGATGATGGCCTCCGCCATCACCCCGCCGCCTACGAACGATATCTTCAACTTGCGCTCCCGAGTTCAGGCGTTCGAACCCTCTTGTATCGAGGGAGATTAGGAAGATGGGCCGCTTGGGACACTCAGCTGGTCCGCCCTTATGGGAGACGGCTGTCGCTGGCGAGGCTGACAGCGACCCTTATGGCCTCCAGCATGCTCTCGTGGTCCGCGATCCCTTTGCCGGCGATGTCGAAGGCTGTCCCGTGGTCGACAGACGTCCTGATAAAGGGCAGACCCAGGTTCACGCTGACGCTCTTGGCCCAGTTGTGCACCTTGATGGGGATGTGCCCCTGGTCATGGTACATGGCCAGCACGGCGTCGTACTTTCCATCGATGGCCTGGTTGAACACGGTGTCGGCCGGCACCGGCCCCGCCGCGTCGATCCCCATCGCCTTGGCCCGCTCCACCGCGGGGGCGATTTGCTTCTCCTCCTCGTCTCCCAGGAGACCGCCATCGCTGCCGTGGGGATTCAGGGCGGCCACGCCTATCCTGGGAGCGGGGAACCCCCATCGCCTGAAGCACTCCGACGTGAGCTCGATCTTGGCGAGCACGTTCTCCAGGGTCACATAGTCGCAGGCTACGCGGAGGGAGCGGTGGGTCGTCAGGTGGACCACCCTCAGGCCGTCGGCCATCAGCATCGTGGCCACCTGGTCGGCGCCGGTCTGGCTCTGGAATATCTCCATGTGGCCGATGTCCTCGTGCCCGGCAAGGCTGCACGACTCCTTGTTTATGGGCGCGGTGGCTATGGCCTGCACCTGTCCCGAGGCGGCCAGCTCGCCAGCCTTGAGGATCCACTCCACCGACGCCTTGCCCGCCGAGGCCGATACCTGTCCGGTGGCGATGGAGCCGTAGTCGAGGTTCTCCACGTCCAGCACGTCGACCGCTCCCTCCTCGCCGGCCACATCTGCCAGAGAGTGGGCCAGGTTGGTGGGGACCGGGGAGCCGATCAACTCCAGAGCCGCGTCCATGGCGGCGACGCTGCCCACCACGAAGGGCCGGCACTGCCGGTAGACGCGCCCGTCCAGGAGCGCCTTGGCGGTGACCTCGGCCCCTATGCCCGCAGGGTCGCCCATGGTGATGGCTACGAATGGTCTCTCGTTCATCGCAGGCCAATTATAGCCGAGTTGCGCGGCCGCCGCCTACTCGCACTTGGTGTGGCCGCAGTCCAGGCAGCGCAGGCAGCCCTCCTGGTGGATGAGGTTGCCGGAGCACTGCGGGCATCTGGCGGCGCTGGGAAGATGGTACCCGACGCTGCCGGAGGTTCTCGTCGAGGGGAACAGGCCGAGCTGGGCCGTCTGGCCGGCCTTCGCCTGGCCGTCCGCGGGGACGCCCGACGGGCCCCCGGACTGCAGGTGCTGCTCCAGAACCAGGCCCACGGCGTCCGGCGCGGACCTCACCAGCGTGCCGGAGTCCCAGACCGGGCAGCACGTGATGCCCCGCAGGTCCTCCACTATCTGGCTCGGATCGATGCCGGACCGCAGCGCCAGCGACACCAGCCTGGAGATGGCCTCCAGGTTGGCCGAGTCGCACCCCCCGGCCTTCCCAAGGGTCGTAAACAGCTCGAAGGGGCGGCCCGATTCGTCGTGGTTTACCGTGACGTACGTGTTGCCGTGACCCGTTCGCACCCTGTCGGTGACACCGGTGACCGAGGCGGGCCGCTGCCGGGGCACCAGGAGGCCCTGTCTCTCGGAGCCGGCCTCCTCCTCCTCGGACCCCGTCTCCAGCACCTGCATCGACTTGGAGCCGTCCCGGTATACGGTCACCGCCTTGCACCCAGTCTCCCAGGCCAGCGTGAAGGCGTCCTGGACTTCCTGCACCGTCGCGCTGCCGGGCAGGTTGATCGTCTTGGAGACGGAGTTGGTCACGTGCTCCTGCCACTTGGCCTGGACCCGGACGTGGGACTCGGGGCTTATGGCCATGGCGGTCCGGAAGATAGAGGCGTCCATCTGGTGACGCGCCAGCGCCTCCTCGGCCTCGGCGGGATGGTCGGCCACCTGCTCCAGCAGGCCCCTCACCTCGTCCTCGCCCCCCAGGTGCTCTCGGAGGGTCTCCCAGACCGACGCGGGCGCATCCAGCAGGCGGGAGCTCGTGCCCTCATGGTCCTTCCACAGGACGTTGGACCACCACGCCAGGGCGAAGTGGGGCTCGATGCCGCTGGAGCATCCGGCGATTCTGCTGATGGTGCCCGTCGGGGCGATGGTCAGCACGCTGGAGTGGCGCACCGGAGGCGCCCCGCGCTCCTTCAGCGCCGACCTCTCGTACTCGGGGAAGGGGCCGCGCTCCTCCGCCAGCCGGCGCGACTCGTCCCAGGCCACCCGATTCAGGAAGCCGCCGAGCTCCTCCGCCATCTCCAGCGCCTCCGGGGAGTCGTAGGGCGTCTTCAGCCTCACCAGGGCGTCGGCCCAACCCATGACGCCCAGGCCTATCCGCCGCGTCGCCAGGTTCACCTCTCTGAGGGACGGCAGCGGGAACTCGTTCACGTTGATGACGTCGTCGAGGAAGCGGACCGAGGTGCGTACCGTCTCCTCGAGAGCGCTCCAGTCGAAGGCGCCGTCCCTGACGTGCCGGTCCAGATTGATGGAGCCGAGGCAGCAGTTGCCGTGGTCTTCCAGGAACTCCTCGCCGCAGGGGTTCGACGTCTCGATCCGGCCCATCTGCGGATTGGGCGCCGTCTCCCATACCCTGTCCATGAACACGACGCCGGGGTCGCCGGTCGCCCAGGCCGACTGGGCTATCTCGTCCCAGAGCTCTCTGGCGGAGATCGTCTCCACCACCTCGTTGGCGGGCCCTTCCCCCGTGTCCCGGGGGCTGACCAGCTTCCACTCGGCGCCGGCGGCCACGGCCTGCATGAACGCGTCGGTCACCTGGACCGAGATGTTGAAGTTCTGCAGCGTGTCGTCCCCGTCTTTGCAGTGGATGAACTCGCGGACGTCCGGGTGGCTGTCCCGCAGCTGCCCCATGTGGGCCCCGAGGCGGAACGCCCCCTGCGTGAGGGTCGCCCCCACGGACGAGTAGAGCTTCATCACTGCGATGGGGCCGCAGGCCTCGCCGTGAGTCGTCGAAATCCTATCGCTCTTCGGCCTGAGCCTGGAGAAGCCGAATCCGATGCCGCCCCCCCACTTCTCTATCATCGCCGCGTCGTGGGCCACCTCCATGATCGACTCCATCGTGTCCTCCGGGGAGACGACGAAGCACGCCGACAGGCAGCCCCTGCCGGTGCCCGCGTTGACCAGGGTGGGCGAGTTGGGAAGAAACCTCAGGGAGGCCATGAGGTCGTAGTAGCGCTTCTCCCAGAGGGGCTGCTCGTCCTCCAGCTCCCCCCTGGACACGGCGCCGGCGACCCTGTGGAACAGCCCCTCGGGGGTCTCGATGGGCTGGCCCTGGGCGTCCTTCCGCAGGTACCTCTGCTCCATGATGACGCGGGCATTCTCCGGGAGCGGGGCGTGCCCGTTCACCCGGCGCGGTGCGGCCGAGCCGTTGGTCTCGCGGCTGCTCTCTGCCGCCGGTGAGACAAGGCTCACCGGCCTACTTGCGACGTACTGCTCTCCCATTCTCTGACTCCTGGACTATTCTTGTGTCGACCTCTCCCGTCACTCCAGTGGGCACTGCGGGCAGCGGGTGGCATCATACCATTAAACGCACAAAGGTTCTAGCGGGGCGTCGGGGCGAAGGGCTTGCTAGGCCTGCTCTGGCCGGGCCCGTCTTGGCCTGCGGGCCCGGCGGCGCCGTGGGGCGGACGGGACCGCCTCATCTTTCAAGAAGGAAAGCTGGTTGCTGGGCGTACCCTCACTCTCCCGCGGCTCCAGCAGAGCCTCTATCTCCTCCTTGAAGCTTTCGATGTCTCTGAAGTCCCTGTAGACGCTGGCGAAGCGGATGTACGCCACCCGGTCCAGCTCCTTCAATCTCTCCATGACCATCTCCCCGATGATCCTGGAGGAGATCTCCGCCCTCCCTGAACTCGCCAGGTTCGACTCTATGTCGGCCACCACCTTTTCGATAGTGCCCACGGCCAGTGGCCTCTTTGCGCAGGCCTTGGTCAGGCTCGCCCAGAGCTTGTCGCGGCTGAACTCCTCGCGGCGCTCGTCGCTCTTGAGCACCTGCAGCGCCCTGCTCTGGACGTACTCGTAGGTGGTGAAGCGGAGGCCGCACCGTAGGCACTCTCTCCTCCGTCGGATGCCGTCTCCGGCGTCGCGGGAGTCGATGACCTTCGAGTCCTGGTTGGTGCAGTAGGGGCAGAGCATTGGGTGTCTACAGGTTGGGGCTCGGAATCGTATATGTCGTACCAGTCAGCGTACAATACCACTATATGTAGGGTATGTCAATCGCCATAACCAACCTCTCTCCCTCGCAAAGGGAGATTGAAAGGGGGTCCTAACTGCGAGTAGCGTTGGAGGACATACCACGCAGTAGCCATGTGGCTACATCGCCTCTCGCGTTATAATACGCCACAGACATGGGCATCATAATGTTAGGGAAAGCCAGCGCGGCGAGGGCTTGGACATGAACCGGTCAGAGCTGATGGAGGTGATACGACACGGTGAGAACTCCGGCGTGGAGTTCAAGCGCGACGCGGTAGATGGCGCCGAGGTTGCCAGGGAGCTGGTCGCGTTTCTGAATCTGGACGGGGGAACGCTCCTGCTGGGAGTCGAAGATGACGGGTCTGTCTCCGGCACGACGCGAGACAATCTCGAGGAGTGGGTAGCGGAGCTGTGCCGGACCAGGATCGCCCCGCCCGTCGTCCCGTTCCTGGTATGGCACTCGGAAGCCGGCGCGGACAGGCGGGTCCTCTCCGTACAGGTGCCTATCGGCCCCGACAAGCCGTACGCCCTCGTACACAACCGGAGAAGCACCTACTTCATCCGCGTGGGAAGTACGTGCCGCGAAGCCAGCAGGGAGGAGTTGGAGCGCATGTTCCAGGCTTCCGGTCACCTGAGGTACGGCCAGAAGCCCGTCCCCGGGACGACCGTCGCCGACCTCGACGTGCGACGGCTTCGAGACTACTTCTCCCGCGTCCTGCAAGCGGACGTCCCCGGAGAGGTGGATGACGAGCAGTGGCAGACCTTGCTGTGCAATCTCGAGCTGGCGGCGACTTCAGCCGGACACACCCTCGCAACGGTCGACGGGATGCTTCTATTTGGCCGGGACGTGAAACGCCGCCTCCCCCAGTCCGGCATCCGTGCCGTCTGCTACCCGGGTAAGATGCCGGACTATGCGGTGCGCGCGGACGAGGTCCTGAAGGGTCCGTTGGTCCCCCTGGGCGCGGCTGACGGCTCGATGGTGGAGTCGGGAATCGTCGACAGCGCCCGGGACTTTGTGCGGCGCAACACCACCCCTTCGGCCTACCTGGAGGGGGCCCGGCGGATCGACCGCTGGGAGTATCCCGAAGACGTCGTGCGGGAAGCCGTGGTCAACGCCTTGGTCCACCGCGACTACAGCATCGCCGGTACCGACGTCATGCTGTCCATCTTCTCAGACCGGCTGGAGGTCCAGAGCCCCGGCAGGCTGCCCAACACCGTGACCGTGGACGGAATGAAGTCCGGCATGCGCTACGCGCGCAACCAGACGTTGGTCAACGTCATGCGAGACTACAGCTACGTCGACGCCCGCGGCATGGGCGTGCGGAGCAAGATCATCCCGGGCATGCGCAAGCACAACGGCACCGAGCCAGACCTGGTCGAGGAGGAGAGCCGCTTCACGGTGCGGCTCTGGAAGGAGCCCCCATCCTGAGCCTTCCGGGGCTGTGCCCATTGAGCGTTTAGGGCGAGGGTTGACGGGGCGGCGAAGCGCCAGCGGCGTGGTGCTTGGGGAGGCAGATGCCCTCTACTGTGCCGTGTAGCCGCCGTCCACTACCAGGGGGGCGCCGGTCACGTAGGAGGACTCGTCGGAGGCCAGGAACAGGGCGGCCTGGGCGATCTCTTCCGGGCGCCCCAGGCGTCCCATCGGATGCAGCCCCTCCAGCCTTGACAGCGTCTCGGGGTCCTTGGTCAGACCGCGCGTGAGGTTGGTGGTCACGTAGCCGGGGCAGATACAGTTGACCCGGACACCCTTCGAGGCGAGGTCGACGGCCAGGTTGCGGGTGAGTTGGACGACGCCGCCCTTGGAGGGCGCGTATGGGTTGAAGCCGCCGCCTATTCCAACCGGGTAGCCCACCAGCCCGATGATCGAAGCCAGGTTTATGATGGAGCCCCCGCCCGAGCGCTCCATCTCCGGGACCGCGTGCCAGGACACCAGGTAGCTCCCCTTCAGGTTGACGTCCATCACCCGGTCCCAGACCTCCTCCGGATCCGCGCCCTCGGCGAGAGCGTTGCGTGAAGAGATGCCCGCGCTGTTGACCAGGACGTCGAGGCGGCCGTAGGACTGCACCGCGGTCCGCACCATCCCCGCGGCGTCGGCGCTCCTGGAGACGTCTCCGGCGGCGGTTGCGGCCTGGCCGCCAGCCGACCTGACCGCATCGGCTGTCTCCAGCGCGTCGGCCTCCCTCAGGTCGGAGACGACGACCCGCGCGCCCTCCCGGGCGAAGAGCAGGGCCGTGGCCCGCCCGATGCCGGAGCCGCCTCCGGTGACCAGGGCCGCCTTGCCTTCCAGCCGCATATCTGACTCACACCTCGACTCTCAGCGTGTCTCCGGCGGAGTAGCGGCGCCAGCTGTCGCCCTGGTACACCGTTACGCCGCTGGCGCCCAGCACCTCCCATGCCGACGGCCCTCCCAGGCATCCCGTCCTGCCGTCGATGCCCAGGACCGTCGCGCCGGGCGGTGCGGAGGCCGCCATCTCATGGGCCACCCGGTCCGGATCGCTCCCCTCGTGGTGCGACAGCGTCGCCACGCCCCGCGCGACGCCAAGGGCCCGCCGCCAGCCCCTGAGGCGCATCCACTCTCCCATCACCATGGCGCCGGCGCTGGAGCCCGCCACGATTGCCCCTCGATGGAGGGCCCGCTCCAGCTTCTCCAGCAGCAGCGACCCCCTCAGGACGTCCAGCAGACGCTGGGGGCTGCCCCCGGTCAGGTAGACCACGTCGGCCTCATCCACCGGCGCAAGCAGCTCATCGTCATTGGCGTGCGCTCCGTCCAGCACCATCAGTGGGGAGGCATCGGCCCCCAGGCTCGCGAAATAGGAGACGCCGTTGGAGGCGGCCTTGGACGGGTTCTGGTCCGCGGCGGCGGTCGGCAGGACCAGCAGAGAGGGTCGTTCGACTCCGGCGGCGCGAAGGATGGCTCGGTCCATCTCCTCGCATCCCGGCCTGAACTCGTCTCCCCCGACCAGCGCAATACGACCGTCCAAGACAGGGACCTCCGGCTTTCCCAAGGCTGGGTTCATTCTAGCAGATGTTGCTGGTACACTCTGGGATGCCCCAGGCCCCAGTCCCGTAACTATTCAGACTTGGGAAACAGAAGAGTTGGAGAGATCGATATGTCGACAGCGGAAGCGGTCATAGTCGGCGGCGGCGTTATGGGGTGCAGCATCCTCTACAACCTGGCTGCGCGGGGTATGACGGACACCCTGCTGCTGGAGCAGAACGTCCTCGCCTCAGGCTCCACGGGCAAGACCCAGGGCATCCTCAGGATGCACTACTCCAACGAGGTGACCACCCGCATGGCGTGGGAGAGCCTGCGCCTGTTCAGGGAGTTCCAGGAGCTCACGGGAGGGCCTTCAGGGTATACGCGGACCGGCTACCTGCTGATCGCCGGCCAGGAGGACCAGGCCGCTCTAGAGAAGAATGTGGCTCTAGGGAGGGGGCTCGGCGTCGACACTCGGTTGGTTTCGGCGGACGACGTTCGCGAGATCGCTCCGGTGGTGTCGGTAGCCGACGGCGAGGCCTTCGCCTACGAGCCGGAGTCCGGCTACGCCGACTCCTACCTGATCACCACCGGCTACGCCCGCCGCGCCGGGGAGCTTGGCGCCCAGGTGCGCACTGGCGTCACCGTCACCGGCGTCGAGGTCGCGGGCGGCAGGGTCTCCGCCGTGGTCACGGACGGCGGCAGGATAGAGACCCCCCTGGCGGTGGTGGCCGCGGGGCCGTGGTCCAAGGGCTTCCTGGCCGGCGTGGGGGTCGACCTTCCCCTGAGCACCGTCCGCCACCAGGTGCTGATGCTTCGCCGTCCCGAGGCGGAGGTGCCGGAGCATCCGGCCATCGCGGACCTGGTGAACGACCTCTCGGCGAGGCCCGACGCCAACAGCCTGACGCTGATAGGCGCTGGCGAGGACGAGTCCGGGGGCCCCGACGAGTACGACCAGGGCGTCGACATGACCATGGTGGAGACCTACTTCGGCAGGCTGGCCCAGCGTATACCCGGTATGTCCCAGGCCCTCTTCAGGGGCGGCTGGGCCGGGCTGTTCACGACGACCCCCGACTGGCACCCGGTCCTCGACCGCGTCCCCGGCATCGAGGGGCTGTACTGCGCCGTCGGCTTCAGCGGCCACGGCTTCAAGCTCTCGCCGATGATCGGCGTCGCCATGGCCGAGCTCATTACCGAGGGCCGCGGGACGACCATCGACGTGTCGATGCTGGGGCTGGACCGCTTCCGGCAGGGGAGGACCCTCCGCTCCAGCTACGGGATGCAGGTACTGGCCTGACGGCCCCTTAGCCTACACCTCTACGATCATCTCGATCTCCACGGAGACCCCGTTGGGCAGGCTCGCCATGCCCACGGCTGACCGGGCGTGCCTGCCGCTGTCCCCGAAGAGCTCCACCAGCAGGTCCGACGCGCCGTTGGCCACCGCCGGCTGCTGGCCGAAGTCGGGCGCCGAGTTGACCATGCACAGCAGCTTGACCACCCGCTTGATCCGGTCCAGGTCGCCCAGCTCCGCTTTCAGCGAGCCCAGGAGGTTGAGGGCGGTAATCTTGGCCGCCTCGTACCCCTCCTCGACGGACATGTCGGCCCCCAGCTTCCCCGCCGCCAGGCTCCCGTCCGGACGCCGCGCCACGTGTCCCGCCGTGTACACCAAGCCGCCCGCCGTCGACACCACCGGCACGTAGTTGCCGCCGGGGGGCGACTCGCCCGGCAGCTCATAGCCCATCTGGCTCAGCTTCTCTTCGATTTTGGACATCACACACTCCTTGCCTGAACGTTAACCTGCTATCATGTCTCGTGCTCAACACACCCAAGGAGGACTACGACGATGGCGGACGCAGACGACTCCATCAGGTTCAAGGCTGTAAACCACGTCACCTACAACGTGACAGACCTGCAGCGCGGGCTCAGGTTCTGGGAGGACGTTCTCGGTGTCAAGGAGATACCCAAGCAGGTGAACTCCGACACCCTAGTGTGGCTCCAGCTTCCCAGCGGCACGATGGTTCACATCATACAGAACGACGACGCTCCCTCCCACCCGTCCCACCACGGCGCCTTCGAGGTGGACGACATCGAGGCGACCCGCCGGGCGCTGCAAGCCAAGGGCCTGGAGGCCACTCCAATTTCGACGCGAAACGACGGCCAGCGGGCATTTTACATCAACGACCCCGACGGCAACCGCATCGAGATATGCACCAAGTCCGGCTTCCCGGTGCTGGTGTGATCTTTTTGCGATAGGTGCGGCAACTGCAAGAGGGAGAGCAGCGCTCTTCACGCGAACGCTAGGATCCGTGCGGGGTTGGCCTCCAGGATATTGTCGATCTCCTGGGCCGTCATCCCCCGCTTGCGAAGCCTCGGGACGATATTCTCCAGAATGTGGCCTACGCCGTGGCCGCCGTACTTCACCAGGCGGTGCTTGGTGCAGATGTCGTGGGCGACCACCACCCTTTCGCCGTACCCCTCGGCGACCAGCCGCTCGATGAAGGCCATGCGGCCGCCGTCGTTGGGCATCTCCAGGTCTGACAGCGGGTAGTAGGAGATCTCCCAGCCGAAGAGGTCGTACTCCAGGTAGCACCCGCTGGCGGCCAGCTCCAGCAGCGTGTCGACGTCCGAGATGGTCCTGTCCAAGTGGCCCATGATGACTCGGCCGACGTCGCCTCCCGCCTCCGCTAGGACGTCGAGTATCTCGCGCGGGGCGCTGGGACTCCGCCCTGGGTGGATCAGGACCGCCGCGCCGGTCTCTCGCTGCGCCGCCGCGGCAGCCGCGAGCACCTTGCGCTCGCCGTCGGCCAGCGGCCACGAGCAGCCGATCTCGCCGATGATCCCAGCCTTGACGCCGGAGTCGCCCACGCCGACGCGAATCTCGTCGACGATCTGCTGAGCGATGTCGGCCTCGCTCAGATCGGCCATCCCGTCGGGGTGGACCGCCTCGACGTAGTACCCGGCACCCATCACCACGTTGAGGCCCGTGCTCCGCGAGACTTGGGCTAGGCTCGTGGGGTCGCGGCCGATCCCGATGGTGGTGGCGTCTACGATGGTCCCTCCGCCCAGGTTACGGTAGCGCCGGGCCTCCTCGATGGTCGTCTCCACGTCCGTCAGCAGCAGGTTGTCGTAGTGCCGGGTCCAGTCGTAGTTGATCCAGCCCAGGTTCTCCATCGTGATGGGCTCGAATGCGCGGGCCCGCTGTCCGGCCCCCTCCGGTGGGGCGAACATGCACGTGAAGTCGATGAGCAGGTGCTCGTGGGTCATGGTGGGCCCCAGGGACTCCGGTGATACTGGCCCCAGGACCGTCTGGACCATGCCGGTCATACTGCTGTCGGACACACCTCTACCCCCCTTCGGAAGGCTGGCTCTGAACGCACCGCGCCATAATATATCATTCAGTCTGGCCGCGTTCGGCGCAGCCAGAGCTCGTCTCGGACCGATGTCCGGCGCTTCAGGCGCGTGTGGAGCATCTGCTGCGCCTCCTCGAACCGCTCGGCCCGTATGAACGCCTCCAGCAGCGTGTCCTCGAACACCTCGCGCTGGGCGTGGCTTCCGCCGATGCGCGCCAGCTGCGCGATCACAGGGTCCAGCAGGTCCGCGGCCTCGTCGTACTCCCCGTGCGCGAAGGCGTCTATGCCCTGCGCCAGGGGCAGCTTCATCTCCGACGCCAGCGCGTCGCCGCCGTCAGCGGCCTTTCGCAGCCCGTCGATCATACGGGCCATCTCGGCGCCGAATCCGCCTCCGGCGAACACCAGCGCGGCGTGGCCGTCCCTGAACGCCGGACCGGGGCTCGCCGCCGCGGGCAGGGCGATCTCGCGGACCTCCTCCCACGGCCCCGGCTGCGCGTCCCCATAGATCTTCGTCCGCCACATCAGCGAGGCGCTGTCGGCCAGAGAGCCGAGATTCCTCTTTACCACCGACGGCCTGATCTGCTCCTCGTACAGCGAAACGGCCCTCTCGGCGCGGCCGGCGGCAAGCTGAAACAGCGCCTGGTGCCAGGAGAGGTGCACGTAGAAGGGGCCGCGCCTGTCGTACCCCTCCAGCCACCCTCCCAGGAAGTCCGAGCCGCCGTCCGGGTCGCCGGTCTCGAAGAAGACGTGGGACACCGAGTGGGCGGCGTTGGCGTTGTCCGGCCGGATGTCCAGGGAGCGCTCCGCGTAGCCCAGGGCCTCCGCGTACCGGCCCGTCTCGTGGTGGGCGAAGGCGTACTGGCTCAGGAAGGCCCAGTCTTCGCCGTAGTCCGGCTTCAGCGTGTGGAGCATTCCCAGGAGCTCGTCCGGGAAGTTGGGGATCCCCGCGCCGCTGCATCCCAGGACCAGCAGGCGATTCGCCAGGCGGACCATCAGCATGTCCCGGGGGAACTCCTCCAGGTGCTCCCGGATCAGCGCCAACGCCCTTCGGCTCTCCCCGTCTATCATCAGGCCTATCGCCTTCACCTGCTGGCGCTCGCGCTTGGTGGCGCCTGCGGCGAGCCTCTCGGCGTGGGCCGCTGTCCTCTTCGCCTGCTCCATCTCCATCCGGTACATCTGCAGCAGCGCCGCCGCGGCGTGAGCGACGGCGAGGCCGTCGTCGACCTCGAGAGCCTCCGACAGCGCCTCCTCCGGACCGTAGATCTGCGCCAGGAAGCGGTCTATCCCCTCGACGTAGCTGTCGGCGGCTTTCGGCGACTCAGTGGTCAGCGGGAGGTCGTACCGGTCCCTGATCCTGCCTCCGTTCCGCATCGCTGCCCTCCTCTTGCTCTCGATCCCTGCGGTCCCGGTCTTCCATGAGCTCCGCTACCGGGGCTCGTCCAGGATGCTCTTCACGTACTCGACGCTGCGCTGGTCCTGGTACAGCTGGTCTCCCAGGTTGGCGCCCTCTATCGCCAGGTACCCGTCGTAGCTGGCGTCCTGCATCGCGGATATGGCGAACCGGTAGTCGATGTCGCCGTCGGGAAGCGGCACGCGGATGAAGTACGCCCGCTCCAGCTCCTCGATGTGCACCCGGTGGAGGTTCTTGCAGTGCCAGTACTTCGAGCGCGGCGCCAGCGCCAGGATGGCCTCCTCCGGGCTCTCCTCCGGCTCGTTGTAGTTCCAGAGGATGTTGCCCAGGTCGGGGTTGGCGTGGACGTGGGGGCTGTCCGCCAGGTCCAGCAGGTGCAGCGTCGACCAGCTGTTGTCGGCGATGGAGTGCTGGTGGACCTCAACCGTAATGTCGAGCCCCTCGGCTCCCGCCATCTCGCCGACCTCCCGAAGCACCCCGGCGGCGCGGGCGAACTCCTCTTCGCTGGCCAGCTGGCTCGAACCGTCGTGGAAGGCGCCCCCGGTGCCGGCCGTCCCCAGGGTCGGGTTTCGCAGCGGCGCGGCGATGGCCGTGTTGACGACCTCGGCCCCCAGCCCCTTGGCCGCCGCCACCGCCCGTTCGAGCCTGTCCCTATTCTGCTCCGCGGTCCTGGGCTGGTGCAGCGCCCCCCCGGCGCGAAGCGCCACGCAGGGCGTGCCCGCGTCGTCCAGCTCCCTTCTCAGCTCGGAGACTTCTCCGTTGGCGGCCCCCATCGCGCCCAGCATGTCGACGCCCAGCTCGATGCCGTCGAAGCCTATCTCTCTCACCTTTCTCAGATACCTGTCTCTGCTGGGTCCCTTGGGTACGATGGCGCCGTAGCGCTCCGCACCATCCGGGTAGAAGGTCCCTCGTCTAAACGCGTATGCTATCCTCATTTCCCCCTCCTTCTTTTGTATAGGAGCTTGGACCGACCTCTTCTATAAGGGGCAAGCTCTTCCTCTTATTATTGTATGGGAGCTTGAGGCCATCTTCTGTATAAGAGAGGCAAGCTCCTCCTCTTGTTGTATGAGACCGTAGACTCACGCTAGGGTCAGGGCCTCTTGGGCCATGTCCGCGATGTACCTGCCCACCGTCAGCGATGAGGTGGCGCCCGGAGACGGCGCGTTGAGAACGTGGACCGAGTCCCGCGTCTGGACTATACGGAAATCCTGAAGCAGGCGTCCTCTGCGGTCCACCGCCTGTGCGCGGACGCCTCCGCCCGGCCTGTGAAGATCTTCGCCGCGCACCTCGGGCACCAGCGCCTGCAGCGACCGCACGAAGGATGCCTTGAAGATCGACCTCACGTTCTCCCGGAGGGCGGTCCTCCAGTGGTCCTTCGCCATCCGCCAGAACCCAGGGAAGGTCAGCGCGCCCAGGGTCTCGGACAGATTCACGTCCCTCTTGCGATAGCCCTCCCGGGCAAAGGCCATCACCGCGTTGGGCCCCGCCTCCACGCTGCCGTCGATCCTCCTGGTGAAGTGGACCCCCAGGAAGGGCAGGTTGGGGTTGGGCACGGGGTATATCAGGCGCCTGACCAGGTGACTCCGCTCGGGCCGGATCGAGAAGTACTCTCCCCTGAAGGGGATGATGCTCAGGTCGAGCTTCACGCCCATCATCCGCGCGATGCGGTCGGCGTGGAGCCCCGCACAGTTCACGATGCGCTTCGCCGAAACATCGCCCTCCGTCGTCTCGACGTGGAGCCTGCCGCCACGGCGGACTATGGCGTCCACCCGGGCGCCCGTGACCAACTCGGCGCCGTTCTCGACGGCCTCGGCGGCGTAGGCGCGGGACACATCCGCGTAGTCGATGACGCCGGTGTTGGGCGAGAAGATCGCCCTCTCCCCGGCGGCGTGCGGCTCCAACTCCCGCAGCCGCTCTCTGCCGATCATCTGGAGGCCTTCGGCCCCGTTGGCCGTCCCCCGACGGTACAGCTCATCCAGAATCAGCAGCTGGGAGTCGTCGGTGGCGACGATGACCTTGCCGCACATCCTGTACTCTATCTGCCGCCGGTCGCAGAACTCCCGCAGCAGCCTCCCTCCCGCAGCACAGAAGTTGGCCTTCTGGGAGCCGGGGGCATAGTATATCCCCGCGTGGATCACCCCGCTGTTGTGGCCGGTCTGGTGGAGTGCGATACGGGGCTCCTTTTCCAGGAGGACCACCCGCTTCCCCGGGAACCTCCACGTCAGCTGCATGACTGTGGCGAGGCCGATGATACCGCCTCCAATAACACAGACATCGTACTCGCGGGGGTCCAACGGGCTGCGGTCTCCACACCGGATTCTTGTCGGCCTGCCGGGGCTGAATTGTATCACAATCTCTGGGCAGCCCCCCCCTCTCTCTTTGAAGGGCAACTGTTCAGACTCGAGCATTGACCCAACCTCTCCCGCAACTGTTCAGAGTCGAGGGGAACGAGTGGTCCACGTGGGGCGTCAGTACTCTCCCCCAGGTCTGGGCTGACAGGGGTAGGTTGTGGTTTTTCAAGTACAGAACAGTAGGGCCGCTCTCACATCATGTCATTCTGAAACGGAGCGCAGCGGAGTTGAAGAATCTAAGATGGTGGCCCAAGGGCATGGGTTCTTAGATTCCTCTCTGCGCTCGGAATGACATGGCTTCATACTCAATCTACCCCTGTCAGCCTGGCAGGGGTAGATTGAGAGGGGGGTATAGTTACCTTTGGGGGTTGCAGTGACTCGGGACCGGGAACCCAGCTACGAATGTTGCGCAATAGGGCAAATATCGGTGGCGCGCCGCCTATGACCTACCCTTGCAAGCCGTGCTAACCTTGTCCAACGTACAGGCGGCGCGGTTTGGGAAGCTGGCATCGTAGCTGACCGAAGGCTCTGCCAAGAGCCAGTGAGGGAGATGAGGTGTCCTTATGATTGATCTGACGCAGTTCGAAGAGCTGGTGATCGAGCAGAAGGTGGAGTACCTGGAGGCGTTTACGGGCTTCGAGACGGAGAATCGCTACAGGGTTGCCACTACCGAAGGCGATACTCTGCTGTACGCCTTCGAAGAGTCGGGGCTGCTGGGACGCATCTTCCTGAAGAGCCACCGGCCCCTGACGCTACGCATACTGGATGGAGACAGCCGGCCGGTGATGACCGCGAGACGCAGCTTCTTCTTCTTCTTTTCGCATCTGCACGTGTACGACGCAGAGGACAGGCTGCTGGGCTCGCTCCAGCGCCGATTCTCGATCCTGAAGCGCCGCTTCACCCTGTCGGACTCCGGCGGCAGCCCCATAGCGCGGATCGACGGGCCGATTTGGCGGCCCAGCACCTTCATGATGTACAGGAACGGCGAGGAGGTGGCCCGCGTCACCAAGCAGTGGGTCGGCATCCTAAAGGAGGCATTCACGGACGCCGACACCTTCCGCGTCCAGCAGAACATCGTGGGTCTCCGGCAGGACTTCTCCCAGCTGGTCCTCGGCGCGGCGTTCGCCATAGACTTGGACTGCTTCGAGCAAAAATAGGCTCTCGGCGGAGGTACAGCTTTGACCAAGATCGCCCTCATCGGCGCCGGCAGCGTCGTCTTCACCAGGAGGCTCTTGCAGGACGTGGTGAAGTCGCCGGCGCTGGCCGGAGCCCACGTCTCCTTGATGGACATCAACCAGGAGCGGCTCGACCTTGTGGAAAGATACGCCGAGCGGCTCGCCGCCGACAACGGCGGCGCCAACACCGTGGACGCCACCACAGACAGGGCGGAGGCCCTCGACGACGCCGACTACGTCATCACGACGATCCGGGTCGGCGACGAGCCAGCCGTCGACCATGCCATCCCCCTGAGCTACGGCGTCGACCAGTCGGTGGCGGATACCGTGGGCCCCGGCGGCGTCTTCAAGGCGCTGCGCACCATCCCGGTGCTCCTGGACGTCTGCCGGGACATGGAGGCCATCTGCCCCGACGCCTGGCTGCTGCAGTACACCAACCCCATGGCCATGGCCTGCTGGGCCATCGGCGAGGCGACGGCCGTCAAGACGGTCGGGCTGTGCCACAGCGTTCAACGCACCACGGCGGACCTGGCCGACTACATCGCAGCGCCGCGGGAGAGCGTCTCGGCGTGGGTGGCCGGCATCAATCACATGGCCTGGTTCCTGAGGCTCGAACGGGACGGCCAGGACGCATATCCCGACCTGCGGAGAGCCCTGGACGACGACGATACCTACTACCGCGATCCGGTGCGGTTCGAGCTGATGCGCCGTTTCGGATTCTTCGTGACCGAGTCCACTCGCCACATGTCCGAGTACGCACCCTACTTCCGAACCACCCCGGAGCGCAAGGCCAGGTACAACCTGGACGCCATAACCTCCGCCCTGTCGCGCCTGGCGGGCCGCGCCCAAGAGCACTTCGATACGATGCAGGCGGAGGTCGACGGCTCGGCGCCCATCGAGGCCGTCCGCTCCGACGAGTACGCCTCTCGTATCATGAGCGCCATGGAGTCCGGCGAGTCGACCGTGATAAACGGCAACGTCCTCAACGAGGGTCTCATATCGAACCTCCCGGAGGGTTGCTGCGTCGAGGTCCCGTGCCTGGTGGACGATCTGGGCATCCACCCCATGACCGTGGGCGACATCCCGCCGCAGCTGGCGGCGCTGAACCGCTCCAACATAGCCGTCCAGGAGCTGGGAGTGAAGGCCGTTCTGGAGGGCAGCCGGGAGGCGGCGCGCCACGCTATCCTCCTGGACCCGCTGACCACCGCCTCCATCCCCCTGGACCGGATCGACGAGATGTTCGACGCCCTATGGGATGCCCACGGAGACCGCCTCGCAGCGTACTCCTAGTGGTCTCCTGGGCGACCCGACTGCTGGCCCTAGCGTGCGGGCTCCTGGCAGCCGGGCTGCCCGTAGCGTGCGCTCGGGAGGCCCCCGCTCCCACGCCACCACTCTCTCCCTCACCCACGGTTGCCCGGGAGCCTCCTACTCCTTCACCGTCGGCATCTCCTCTGCCGCTGACCGCCACGCCCATCGGGAAGGGAGAGGACGAGAGGCCCATTCTCCACACGAGTGTGGAGAAGAGCGGAGCGGTGGTCATTGTCGTTACCGAAGCCGTCTATCCTGACGGGCGACAGTTAGGGCCCGTCGTCCGCAGCGTCGGAGCGACGTGGTCGCCTGAGGGGACCCAGATCGCGTTCGTGGACCCCGCCGGATACTCTCTCAGGGTGGCCAACCTCCAGGGAGAGGACCGCACCGTCATCAACTCCTCCAGCATCTGGCGCCCCTACTACGCGTGGCCCGCGTGGTCTCCCGACGGAGACAAGATCGCCCTCATCGAGGTGGGTTGGTGCGAGCCGGGCAACAGGATAGTCGACATAATCGTTGTGGAGGCCGCTACAGGGAAGGTGGTTTCCCGCTACGGGCCTTATGACTTCTGGCGCGCCTACGGTACCGAGAACGGGCCGACTGCCTTTTCGATGCCCGAGGCGCTCCGATGGTCGCCCGATGGTCGCAAGCTCCTGGTCTCATGGGACAACGCCAGCGTGCTCGATCTGGCCACCGGGAAGATCGAGCGCGTCTCCGATAGCCGGGTCATCGCGGAGTGGGCGCCTGGGAGCGACGCCGTCTACTACTTCGAGACCGCCAAGCCCAGCGGCCCCAGGGGAGGAAGGGTGCTGACTGCCTTCAACATCAAGACTCTGGGTTCCGATCCCGCTACTGCCTTGGCCGATGGGCAGAGGCTTGTGGACCTGGGGCTGGCCCAAGCTCCCAGTCAGGTCCCCGGCCTTCTGGCCCTCTCGCCCGAGGGCTCGACGCTGGCGGTGGCTACGGCCCCTTCGGCGGAGGGCGCCAGCAGGCTAATGGCCTTCGATCTACCGGAGGGCAAGGTCGCTGCCCCCGATATGCCCTCCCGGAGCTTCGAGGCCTCAGGCCGGATCGTCGCCATCGACTGGTCCCCCGACGGCGGGAGCCTGGCTGCCCTCGTAGTCGATGAGGCAGACTCTACGACCCTGCAGGTGCTGGACCTGGAGGCGGGGAGCTGGAGGACCGTCGCCGCACCCGCTGTGGACGTGGACGCCGTGGATGACATACCGATGGTCCTGAGCTGGGGTCGTTGAGGCCTCGGATCGGCCTATCCGCCTGGCGCAGACACCTCTCGCCATCAGACACTGGATGCCCAGCATGACTGTTTTCGTAATGTATCACGGCCGCCCCGCCTGAACACGTCTCACAAAACGGGTAGACAAGAGGTCTGGGAAGCGTGGCTTGACTTTAGTGACACTTTGAAATTAAGATACACAACGTTAATGGGGCATCCCACTCACGGTGTAGATGAGAGGCAGGTTCCTAAGAGGGTGTTTTCAAAGTACATCATGACGGAGCTAAGCGTCGGAGCATGAGATGAATCGCAGCTATGTGCAGCCACGCTTCCGTTGTATCGGTCAAGGCTTCATAGTCCTTGCTCAACCGGCGACAACGTCCCAGCCACGCCAGTGTTCGCTCAACCACCCACCTGCGTGGCAGCACCTCAAACTGATGGCTGGCCCTGGGACGCTTGACGATCTCCAAGACCCAGCCCGACATGGACATCACCCAGTCCACCAACTGGCCGCTGTAGCCAGCGTCAGCCCAGATGAGTCGCAGGCGTGGGAATCGTCCTATCAATTTATCGATGACCAGCCTCGCCCCATCTCGGTCTTGGATATTGGCAGGATGCACCACCACCGCCAACAGCAAGCCCATGGTATCTACGATGACGTGTCGCTTTCGACCGTTGATCTTCTTACCAGCATCATAGCCACGAGGCCCCCTTTTTCAGTCGTCTTCACGCTCTGGCTATCTATGATCGCTGCGCTGGGAGTAGGATTTCTACCTTCGGCCTCTCGGACGCAGGGGCGTAGCGTCTCATTGACTCGTTCCCACGTTCCATCTATGGTCCAACTGCGGAAGTATTTGTACAGGGTCTGCCAGGGAGGCAGATCGTGCGGGACCATCCGCCAGGGGCATCCGCTCCGAAGCAAATACAGGATGCCGTTCACTACCTCCCGCAGGTCCACTGTACGGGGCCGGCCTCCGGGCTTGGCTGGTGGGAGTAGGGGGCCGAGGATCTCCCACTGTTCGTCCGTCAGGTCGCTGGGGTACGATTTGCGGCTCATTCATCAAGTTTAGTACAAGTTCAAGACTTTGCAAACACCCTCTAAGAGGAACATAAGGAACAGGAGAGTGATATGAGGAAGACCCTACTATTCACATTGCTGACGGCAGCCTTGGCCCTTATGGCGGCAGCGTGTACCCCGGAGACGGTGATCAAAGAGGTGGTGGTGGAGAAGGAGGTGATCAAGGAGGTGGAGGTGCCCGGCGAGACGGTGATTGTGGAGAAGGAGGTGATCAAGACCGTAGAGGTACCGGTCGAGAGGATCGTCGAGAAAGAGGTCGTCAAGTTCATCGAGGTCGAGAAGCCGCCCTCCCAGTTCGGCGAGGCGCCGCAGCTGACTCAGCAGGTGCAGGCGGGCAAGCTGGACCCGGTTGACGAGCGTCTGCCGACCCAGCCGATGATCATCCCCGTATTCGGAGAGATCGGCAAGTACGGTGGGACGATGCGCCGGTTCTATCTGGGCCCCGCCGACGGCTGCAACTTCTTCCGTATCTCCAAGGCCAGCCTGGTGCGCTTCTCGCAGGACGGCTTCTCCCTGGTCCCGGCCGTGGCCAGAGGGTGGGAGCCCTCGGAGGACGGCAAGGAGTGGATCTTCCACCTGCGTGAGGGGATGAGGTGGTCCGACGGCATGCCCTTCACCGCGGACGACATCATGTTCCAGTATGACAGCATCCTCCTCAGCGAGGACCTGACGCCCAGGCCGCCGGCGATTATGAAGATCGCGGATGAGGTCGGCACGGTGGAGAAGATCGACGACTACACGATCAAGTACACTTACCCATTGTCGAACTTCCTGGTGTTGGAGACTGCGGCCCAGGCCGATGAGGCCTGTTGGGGGGCGAGCCGCAACATACCGTGGGCGCCCGCCCACTACATGCAGCAGTTCCACATAGACTTCAATGCCAAGGCCAACGAACTGGCCAAGGAGGCGGGGCTCGAAGACTGGATCCAGCTCTACGACGACAAAAACGCCCACAACAACAACCCGGAGAAGCCCGGAGTCTCCCCCTGGAGGCTCACAACCCCTCTGGGCGGCCAGCTTGTAACCTCCGAGCGCAACCCCTACTTCTGGGCTGTCGACCCCGAGGGGAACCAGCTGCCCTACGTCGACGCGATAACCATGGTTATCGTAGACAACCCCTCAGTTGGGACTCTGAAGGCGGTGGCCGGTGAAATAGACGCGCAGGGCAGGCATATCCAGCTGCCCGACTTCGTCGTGCTGAAAGAGGGCGAGGATAAGGGCGGCTACCACGTCGTCACGTGGCCCTCATTCGGCGGCACCGAGGTGTCGCTGCGCCTCAACCTAGGGATAGAGGGGCCGACCGGCGACGCCCTCAGGAACAAGACCTTCCGACAAGCCCTCTCCGTCGCAATAGACCGGGACTTCATCAACGAGATCGACTTCCTGGGTCTCGGCACTCCCAGGATGGACGTGCCCAAGAACGGACACCCCGACTTCCCCGGCGTGGAGTGGGAGCAGAAGTTCGTGCCCTACGACCCGGACCTGGCTATCCAGATGCTCGACTCGGTCTATCCCAATAAGGACGCCGAGGGCTTCAGGCTGGCGCCCAACGGTGAGCGCATCAACGTGGTCATCGGGGCAACTCCGGCCTTCGGCCCCTGGCCGGACGCGGCGGAGCAGCTGGCAGGCTTCTTCGAGGACGTTGGGGTCAAGAGCGAGGCCGACATAATGACCAGGAGCCTCTTGGGCACGCGCTTCGCCAACAACGAGCTCCCGATCCAGATATGGGTTGAAGACCGCGCGGGCTTCCTCTTCAGCGGCTTCGCCAACTACGGTCTCTTCAGTCCCAACTACACACTATGGATAAATACGGAGGGCGAGGAGGGGATAGAGCCGCCTCCCGATCTCATGGCGCTGTACGAGCTGCACTCGACCGGCGCAACGCTGCCGGAGGCGGAGCGCAGGGCGCTGGCCCAGCGGCTCTGGGCCGAGCACGTCGAGAATATGTACTCGATAGGCACCGTGGGGGCGAGCCCCATGCTCCAGGGCGTGATAGTCGTCAAGAACGAGCTCAAGAACTTCCCTGAGAAGGCCGGCAACGACTGGCCTCTCAGGACTCCCAACACCGGCTTCCCCGAGCAGTGGTTCTTCGACAAGTAGCCTATATCGCATAGTGCGGCCGCCCCGTGGGAGCGATGCGCTCCCGGGGGCGGCCGCACGTATCCCCAATCCCTAAGGGGTCGACTCTATGCTGCAGCTGATCACCAAGCGGCTACTCGTCTTCTTCCCCATGCTCTTCATCATGTCGATCGTGGGGTTTGGCATCATCCAGGCGCCCCCCGGCGACTTCCTCACGGACTACATCCTGCAGCTCCAGCTCAGGGGCGAGGTGGACGACGAGAGCGAGATCATACAGCTGGAGCGCCGGTACGGCCTCGACAAGCCGATCTACGTCCAGTACTGGAAGTGGATATCAGGCATACTGCGGTGGGACCTGGGGCAGTCCATCGAGTTCCGGAGGCCCGTCAACGACCTTGTCAACGAGCGGCTGGCGCTGACGATGATACTTGGCCTCATGACCATCGTCTTCACGTGGACCTTGGCGATTCCCATTGGCATCCTCTCTGCCATAAAGCAGTACTCGATCATCGACTACATCTTCACCTTCCTGTCCTACCTCGGCGTGGGGACGCCCAACTTCCTACTGGCGCTCGTGATCATGTGGTTCGTCTTCGACTGGTTCGGCCTCAGTATCACCGGGCTCTTCTCGGAAGAGTACATCGAGGCGCCGTGGACCATCGGCAGGGTCCTCGACATGCTCAAGCACATCTGGGTGCCGATGCTCATCCTTGGCACGGACGGGACGGCCCGGTTCACCCGCATCGTGCGTGCCAACCTGCTGGATGAGATGGGCAAGCCCTACGTGGAGACGGCCAGGGCCAAGGGCCTGCCGGAGTGGAGGCTGATACTGAAGTACCCCGTCCGGTTGGCGCTGAACCCCTTCGTCAGTACCGTCGGCTGGCAGCTGCCCCAGCTCTTCTCCGGCAGCCTGATCGTTGCCTCGGTGATGAGCCTGCCCACCATAGGCCCGGTGCTCCTCAGGGCGCTGCTCTCCCAGGACATGTACATGGCCGGCTCCATAGTCCTCATCCTTACCTTCCTGACGCTGATAGGCACGCTGATATCGGACATCCTTCTGGCCATGATGGACCCTCGTGTCCGCATGGCGGGGTAAGCACATGGCAACGACACCCGAAGCACTGCCCGTTCCCAGGACCTCGGAGGAGGAGCGCGCTTACATCGCGTCCCAGTGGAAGCTGGTCTGGTGGCGTTTCCGCCGTCACCGGGTTGCCTTGGTAGCTACGGCAGTCATCTTGGCGTTCTATCTCGTCGCCGCCTTTCCAGAGTTCCTCGCCATCCACGACCCTCGGGAGGAGTTCGCGACGAGGACCTTCGTGCCTCCCCAGAGGGTCCACGTCTTCGACGGGTGGAGGCCTGCTCGTCCCTACGTCTACGGCCTTCATGGCGAACGCCACCCGGAGACCCGGGCGATGGACTGGGTGGCCGATAAGTCGGAGAGGTTCACCATCCGATTCTTCGTGACGGGGCTGGAGTACAAGCTCTTCGCGCTGTTCCCCGCCAACCGACACCTCATGGGTGTGGAGAGGACCGACCTCCAGAAGCCCATGCCCTTCTACCCCCTTGGGACCGACCGCATGGGGCGGGACCTCTTCTCTCGGCTCGTGTACGGCACCAGGGTATCGATGTCCATAGGGCTGCTGGGAGTATCGATAAGCCTCTTCCTGGGGGTGCTGCTCGGCGGCATATCCGGCTATCGCGGGGGCTTCGTCGACGTGGCGATTCAGCGAGTCATCGAGTTCCTGCGGGCTATACCGACCATCCCGCTGTGGCTGGCGCTGGCGGCCGCGGTGCCCCAGGACTGGTCCGTTCTCAGGGTCTACTTCGCCATCACTGTCATCATATCCTTCATAGGATGGACGACCCTGGCGAGGGAGGTCCGGGGCCGGTTCCTGTCGATGCGGGAGGAGGACTTCGTGGTGGCCGCCCGTCTCTACGGCACCGGCTCCCTTAGGATCATCTTCCGGCACATGCTGCCCTCGTTCATGAGCCACATCATCGCCGCCACCTCCCTGTCGGTACCGGCGATCATCATCGCGGAGACGGCGCTGAGCTTCCTCGGACTGGGTCTCAGGGCCCCGGCGATCAGCTGGGGTGTGCTGCTTTCGGAGGCCCAGAACCTCAACGCGGTGGCCAAGGCCTTCTGGCTCATGATCCCGGGCGCTTTCGTGATAGTAGCGATACTCGGCTTCAACTTCATGGGAGACGGCCTCAGGGACGCCGCCGACCCCTACTCCACCCGGAGATAGCAGGCCGCGGCTCGCCAGCCCCTGCGCCCATACCCCGACCCTCTCCCAGACTTCGAGGGCTCAGGGCCAGAGACCCTGGATGCCCAATACGACTCCGACGTGTTTCGCAATACAGCACGGCCCATAAGCCTGAATACGGCTCTCTCACTCGTATATGCGCGGCGTGGGGCGGGGATGGAGCCTTGACATCAGTGATATTTCGGAGTTAAATGCGCACATCGTCAATGGGGCTGAGATGTATCAGCGTCCTATTGTCCTCTTGTGTGTTGTGTAGGGAAGCTCAGAATCGAAACTCCCCCCGAAGATAGTCGATAGGTAGTGAGGCAGAAGGAGGCACTCATGAATCGGATGGTACTGTTAGCGGCATTTTCGGCGGTCTTGGCGATCGTCCTGGCGGCGTGCGCAGGGGAGACTGCCGCACCACAGGTGATCGAGAAGGAAGTGATCGTAACGCAGGAGGTGGTGAGAGAGGTACCGGTGGAGAAGGTGGTCACCCAGGAGATCGTCAAGACGATTGAGGTGCCGGTGGAGAAGGTGATCACCCAGGAGGTGATCAGAGAGGTCATGGTGCCTGGGGAGACGGTCGTTGTGACGAAAGAGGTTGTGAAGGAGGTGCCTGTGGAGGTGGTGGTGACCCAGGAGGTGGTGAAGGAGGTGGAGAAGATAGTGGAGGTGCCGAAGGAGGTGGTGCGGGAGGTGGTCAGAATCGTGGAGGTGGAGAAGCCGAGCATCGTCCGGTACGGCGAGGCGCCTCAGCTGGCTCAGCTGGTGGCTGCGGGTAAGCTTCCGCCGGTGGCGGAGCGGCTGCCGAGCAACCCGATGGTGATACCGGTGTTCGGAGAGATCGGCAAGTACGGCGGGCTAATCAGGCGCGGCTACATCGGGGCCGACCTTAGCTGCAACTACGGGAGACCGATACGCACCGGGCTGCTGCGCTTCTCCACCGACGGCTTCTCCCTGGTGCCGGCGGTAGCCGCGTCCGTAGAGGGCAATGACAACGGCACTGTCTGGACGGCCAAGCTCCGCGAGGGGATGAGGTGGTCCGACGGGGCTCCCTTCACTGCCGACGACTTCGTGTTCCACCACAAGATGGTGCTGGACGATCGGATCACACCCATACTGCCCGCGTGGGTACGGCTGGGCGAGAGTGAGATCGGCAATGTTGTGAAGGTGGATGACTACACGGTCGAGTTCAGGTTCGAAGGCACCAACTACGTCTTCGGAGAGAACCTGGTGTTCCAGGACGGCGACTGCGGCAGGGTAAGAAGGCATAGGATCGTCTTCGCGCCATCCCACTACCTGGAGCAGTTCCACGTCGACTTCAATGCCAACGCCCCACAGCTGGCGAAGGACATGGGGTTCGAGACCTGGGAGAAGATGTACCAGAGGTTGGACTACCCGATCGGGAACCCCGACAGGCCCAGCACCAGGCCGTGGGTTCCCACCAGCGGCATCACAGGGAAGCGGATAGAGGCCGACCGCAACGCCTACTTCTACGCGGTCGACCCGGTAGGGAACCAGCTCCCCTATATCGACAAGTGGGTGTGGGACAAGACTGACAAGACGGTGCTTCAGCTCAAGGTACTCGCAGGGGAGATAGACTTCCAGGGGCGGCAGATCGCTTTCGAGAACTTCCCGACGCTGAAGGCCGGCGAGGACAAGGGAGGTTACTCGATTTTCCCGTGGCCCAGCGCGCAGGAGACGGATCTGGGTATAAGGTTCAACCAAGCCTATCAGGGCCCGGAGGGCGAGTACTTCGCGATGGAGAAGTTCCGCCGGGCAGTCTCCTTGGCCGCCAACCGGGAGGAGATGAACACCATCCTGTTCCACGGCGTCGGACTGATCAAGAGCGCGGTGCCGCAGAGGGGACACCCCTTCTACCCCGGTGACGATGTCGCCAACATATGGGTGGACTACGACCCGGCGATGGCCAACCAGATGCTGGACGAGATCCTGCCCAATAAGGATGCCGAGGGATTCCGGCTGATGTCCAACGGTGACCGGCTCCACATCACCTTCATGACCAGTCCCACCTCCTTCACGGCCCAGGGCGACACAGGGGAGATGCTGGCCAACGACTTGAAGGACGTAGGAATCAGCTTCGAGATCGAGCTGGTGGCGAGTGCCACAGGACGCCAGCGCATCTCGGCAGGCGAGTATATGGGGGGCCTCGGGGATACCGGTGGAGCCGGGTACGTGTTCACCTTCCCGGCCGGCTACATGCCTGCCGGAGCTGGTTCACGTTACTGGGCGGACTGGTACACCTCCCAGGGGAAGGACGGAATCGAGCCCCCGGATGACATCAAGGCCTTCTACGCCCTCTGGGATAAGGGAAAGGTCTCCCCCGAGGCGGAACGGGTTGAGATCGGCAAGCAGATCTACACGAAGATTCCGACCGAGTCGCGCATCATCGGCCTCATCGGAGAGAGTCCGATGGAGCACGGCACATACATAGTAAACAAGAAGCTGCGCAACGTCCCGCCGAAGGCGGCCAATGCCTGGCCCTTCCGCACACCCTCGCCCGCCTTCCCAGAGCAGTTCTGGTGGTCGGACTAGCAGGGGACCGTGGCCACAGCCAATCGATCAGGCACCCTAAGGGGGGGACAGGTTCCTAGACCTGTCCCCCCCTCACGGTATCGCAGCGCGGAAGAAGCCCCCCTTCCTAACCTTCCCTCTGGGGGGAATGGGTCATCTTCCCCCCAGAGGGAAGGTTAGAGAGGGGACATGACTCTGCACCCGGGGCCCGTCCCACAGCTCCCGGACAAGCGCCAGAGGTAGAGGCTTTGTCCCAGTTCATCTTGAGGCGCCTCCTTATTTTCATCCCCATGATGGCGCTGATGTCCGTGGTGATCTTCGGCATCATTCTGGCGCCTCCCGGGGACTTCGTTTCAGACTACGTCGCGCAGCTCGAGGAAGAGGGAGACTTGACAAGCGTGGCGGAGGCTGAGGCCCTGAGACGCCACTTTGGTCTGACAGATCCCGTCCACGTCCAGTACTTAAAGTGGATCTCCGGGGTAATCCGCTGGGACATGGGCGATTCGCTGTCGTTTCAGAGGCCCGTAACCGATCTGATAAATGACCGCCTGATGATGACGGTGATCTTGGGGCTGTTGACCATCGTCTTCACCTGGACGATGGCCATTCCCATCGGCATCATCTCCGCCGTCAAGCAGTACTCGGTCATAGACTACATCTTCACGTTCCTCTCCTACCTGGGTGTAGGAACGCCCAACTTCATGCTGGCGCTGGTGATGATGTACATGGCCCTGTCGGTGTTCAACTGGAGCGTCCTCGGCCTCTTCTCATTTGAGTACGTCGATGCGCCGTGGAGCATAGGGAAAGTGGTGGACATGCTGAAGCACATCTGGGTCCCCATGCTGATCCTGGGGACCGCCGGGACGGCGCGCTTCACCCGGGTTGTACGGGCCAACCTGCTGGACGAGCTGAGCAAGCCCTACGTGGAGACGGCCCGCGCCAAGGGGCTGCCCGAGTGGAAGGTGGTGCTGAAGTATCCCGCCCGCATCGCCCTCAACCCCTTCGTCAGCACCGCCGGCTGGGCGCTGCCGGAGCTCTTCTCCGGCAGCCTGATCGTCGCCACCGTGATGAGCCTGCCCACGATAGGACCGCTGCTGCTGGAGGCTCTGCTCGGCCAGGACATGCACATGGCGGGGTCTATAATCCTCATCCTCACCGGCCTGACAGTCATCGGCACACTGATATCGGACATCCTGCTGGCCTGGATCGACCCACGGATCCGCATCGGAGCATAGGCCATGGCCAGCCAACCCGGAGCACTGCCCGCACCCGCAACTACGGAAGATGAGCGCGCCTACATAGCCTCCCAGTGGAAGCTGGTGTGGTGGAGGTTTCGACGGCATCGCATGGCCCTGGTCGGCGCGGCTGTCGTCATCGCCTTCTACGTAATCGCCGTATTCCCCGAGTTCCTGGCGATCCACCATCCCCTGGAGGAGTCGGCCACTCGGTACTACCTTCCACCTCAACGCATACACTTTCTCGATGGGTGGAGGCCCGCCAGGCCCTACGTCTACGGCATCGAGCAGCACCGCGACCCCGTGACTCTTGCTCCCAGGTACAGGACCGACGAGTCGAAGCGGTCCCCGATTCGCTTCTTCGTCCGGGGCCACGAGTACAAGCTGTGGAAGCTCTTCAAGACCAACGTCCACCTGATGGGGGTCGACAAGCCGGACGACGGGAAGCCCGTTTCCCTCCACCCGCTGGGCACCGATCGGTTGGGGAGGGACATGTTCTCCAGGCTGATGTACGCCACCAGGATATCGATGTCCATAGGGCTGGTGGGTGTGGTAATAAGCCTAGTGCTAGGGGTCCTATTCGGAGGCATTTCGGGCTATCGGGGCGGCATGGTTGACGCAGCCATTCAGCGGCTGATCGAGTTCCTGCGCTCGATCCCAACGATCCCGCTGTGGCTGGCGCTGGCTGCGGCGGTGCCCCAGGACTGGTCTCTGATACGAGTCTACTTCGCCATCACCGTCATCATCTCCCTAATAGGCTGGACGACCCTTGCCAGGGAGGTCCGTGGGCGGTTCCTGGCCATGCGGGAGGAGGACTTCGTGGTGGCGGCGCGCCTCTACGGGTCGGGGCAGATGAGGATCATCTTCCGTCACATGCTGCCGTCGTTCATGAGCCACATTATCGCGACTACGTCGCTGGCCGTGCCGGCGATCATCATCGCGGAGACGTCGCTGAGCTTCCTGGGCCTGGGGCTGCGGCAGCCGGCCATCAGCTGGGGTGTGCTGCTGAACGAGGCGCAGAAGCTCCAGGCGGTGGCTGCTGCGCCCTGGCTGCTGGTCCCGGGAGTCTTCATCCTGGTGGCGGTGCTCAGCCTCAACTTCCTGGGCGACGGGCTGCGGGACGCCGCCGACCCCTACTCCACCCAGAGATAGCAGGCCGCGTCAAAGCCAGCCCCTGCGCCATACCCCGACCCTCTCCCAGACTTCGAGGGCTCAGGGCCGGAAACACTGGATGCCCAATACGACTCCGACGTGTTTCGCAATACAGCACGGCCTATAAACCTGAATACGGCTCTCTTAGCGGGTATATGCGCGGCGTGGGGAGAGGATGGAGCCTTGACATCAGTGATATTTCGGAGTTAAATGCGCACATCGTCAACGGGGCGTGAGATGTATCAGCGTCCTATTGTCCTCTCGTGTGTTGTGTAGGGAAGCTCAGAATCGAAACTCCCCAGAAGATAGTCGATAGGTAGTGAGTCAGAAGGAGGGCGCTATGAATCGGATGGTACTGTTAGTGGCACTTTCGGCGGTCCTGGCGGTCGTCCTGGCGGCGTGCGCAGGAGAGACTGCCGCACCGCAGGTGATCGAGAAGGAAGTGATCGTAACGCAGGAGGTGATCAGAGAGGTACCGGTGGAGAAGGTGGTTACCCAGGAGATCGTCAAGACGATAGAGGTGCCGGTAGAGAAGGTGGTCACCCAGGAGGTGATCAGAGAGGTCATGGTGCCTGGGCAGACGGTCGTTGTGACGAAAGAGGTTGTGAAGGAGGTACCTGTGGAGGTGGTGGTGACCCAGGAGGTGGTGAAGGAGGTGGAGAAGATAGTGGAGGTGCCGAAGGAGGTGGTGCGGGAGGTGATCAGAATCGTGGAGGTGGAGAAGCCGACCGTCGTAGAATACAACGAGGCGCCTCAGCTGGCTCAGCTGGTGGCTGCGGGCAAGCTTCCGCCGGTGGCGGAGCGGCTGCCGAGCAACCCGATGCTGATACCGGTGTTCGGAGAGATCGGCAAGTACGGTGGGGAAATCAGGCGCGGCTACGTTGGGTCCCATCTTAGCTGCAACTACGGCAGGCCCATACGCACCGGCCTGCTGCGCTTCTCCACCGACGGTTTCTCCGTAGTGCCGGCGGTAGCCGAGTCCGTGGAGCGCAATGACAACGGCACGGTCTGGACGGCCAAGCTCCGCGAGGGGATGAAGTGGTCCGACGGGATGCCCTTCACCGCCGACGACTTCATCTGGCACTACAACATGATAGAGGACGAGCGCGTCACAGCAATCCCACCCCCGTGGATACTGCTGGGTAATACCAGAGGCGAAACGGTGAAGGTGGACGACTACACCGTCGAGTTCAGGTTCGAGGGCACCAACTACGTCTTCGGGGAGATGTTGACGTTCCAGGACGGCGACTGCGGTAGAGACAGGAGACATATGCAGATCCCCTTCTCGCCCGCCCACTACCTGAAGCAGTTCCATCTGGATTTCAATGCAGACGCACCGAAGCTGGCCAAGGACGGCGGGTTCGAGAACTGGGGCCAGTTGTACAATCGGATGGACTTCCCGATCGGGAACCCCGACAGGCCCAGCACCAGGCCTTGGACAGTCACGAGCGGCGTCACCGGGAAGCGGATAGAAGCGGTCCGCAACCCATACTTCTACGCGATCGACCCGGCGGGGAACCAGCTCCCCTACATTGACAAGTGGGTGTGGGACCACACTGACAAGGCGGTGCTTCAGCTCAAGGTGCTCGCCGCGGAGATAGACTTCCAGGGGCGTCAGATCGCTTTCGAGAACTTCCCGACGCTCAAGGGAGGGGAGGAACAGGGGGGCTACAACGTCATCCTGTGGCGCAGCGCGCAAGAGAGCGATATGGCCATTATGTTCAACCAGGCCTACGAGGGCCCGGGGGGGGATTACATTCGCATGGCGAAGCTCCGTCAGGCCCTCTCCTTGGCCACAAACCGGCAGGAGATGAACAACATCTTGTACCATGGGACCGGGCTCATGGTGGGCTCGACGCCGCGCAAGGGACATCCCTTTTATCCCGGGGATGAAGCCGCCAGTATGTGGATCGATTACGACCCGGAGCGGGCCAGCCAAATGCTGGACGAGATCCTGCCTAACAAGGATGCCGAGGGCTTCCGGTTGATGGCCAACGGCGACCGTCTCCACCTCACAATCATGGCCAACGCCAACGCCTTCGGACCGCAGGTCGACATATCCGAGATGGCGGCGAACGACTGGGACGCCGTGGGAGTCAGCGCCGAGGTGGACCAGGTAGCAAGCGCCCTCTACTCTCAGCGCGTCCGCAATAACCAGATGATGACAAAAATCGAGGACACCGGTGGGGTTGGGTTCCTGTTCACCTTCCCGTCCGACTACCTGGAGTTTTGTGTCGGTGCGTGGTCTTGGGCGCAGTGGTACCACTCCCAGGGGGATGTGGGAATCGAGCCTTCGGATGACGCAAAGAAGCTGCTCGCTCTCTGGGACAAGGGGAAGGTCTCCCCTGAGGCGGAACGGATTGAGATCGGCAAGGAGATATACAAAACGATTCCCACTGAAGCGTATTGCGCCGGCCTCATCGGAGGAAGTCCAGCGGAACACGGGACATACATCGTAAGCAAGAGGCTGCGCAACGTCCCGCCGCAGGCCGCCAATGGCTGGCCCTTCCGGACCCCGTCACCCGCCTACCCGGAGCAGTTCTGGTACGCGGACTAGCAGGGAGCGAGGCTAAAGCCGAATAGCAGGTACCATGAGGGGGCAGGTTCCCAGACCTGCCCCCTCACGTTAGAATGGGACCTGTCATTCTGAGTGAAGCGAAGAATCTAAGGCGCCGCGACGTAGTGCTCAGTTACGCGTCAGTTGATTGAAGACCAAGGCCTCCCTTCCTAACCTTCCCCCCGCGGGGGAAGGGATTGGTCCTCTCCCTCGCAGGGGGAGATTGACAGGGGTGCAACTCATCGTCAGACAGGCGTGACCTTACACGAGCGCCAGCAAGCGGCTCCAGGGCAATTGACAAAGGTAGAGGCTTGTCCCAGTTCATCTTTAGGCGCCTCCTGTTTTTCGTTCCCATGATGTTCCTGATGTCCGTGGTGGCCTTCGGCATCATAGTGGCGCCTCCAGGGGACTTCGTATCGGATTACGTCGCTCGGCTTGAGACAGATGGATCGCCCCTAAGCCTGCAGGAGAGGGACGCCATCAGAATCGAGTATGGCCTGGACCAACCGATCTACGTACAGTACTGGAAGTGGATCAGGGGGGTGGTCTACTGGGACCTGGGCTTCTCCCTGGCCTTCCAGAGGCCCGTAACCGAGCTGGTGAACGACCGCCTTCTGATGACGGTGGTCCTGGGGCTCTTCACGATCGTATTCACCTGGACGATGGCCATCCCCATCGGCATAATCTCCGCGGTCAAGCAGTACTCGGTCATAGACTACTTCTTCACGTTCCTGTCCTACCTGGGCGTAGGCACGCCCAACTTCATGCTGGCATTGTTGCTGATGTACGGGGCGCTGGCGCTGTTTAATTGGAGTGTCCTCGGCCTTTTCTCCTATGAATATGTGGATGCGCCCTGGAGCTTTGGTCGGTTCGTGGACATGCTCAAGCACATCTGGTTGCCCATGGTCATCCTGGGGACCGCCGGGACGGCCCGCTTCACCCGGGTCGTGCGGGCCAACCTGCTGGATGAGATGAGCAAGCCCTATGTGGAGACGGCCCGCGCCAAGGGGCTGCCCGAGTGGAAGGTGGTCCTGAAATACCCCGCCCGCATCGCCCTCAACCCCTTCGTCAGCACCGCCGGATGGTCGCTGCCGGAGCTCTTCTCAGGCAGCCTGATCGTCGCCACCGTGATGAGTCTGCCCACTGTAGGGCCCCTGCTGCTGGAGGCGCTGCTCGCCCAGGACATGTACACGGCGGGCTCCATAATCCTCATCCTCACCGGTCTGACAGTCATAGGCACGCTGTTGTCGGACATCCTACTGGCTTGGATGGACCCGCGAATCCGCATCAGAGCATAGGCTATGGCCACTCGACCCGAAGCACTGCCCGCTCCTGCAACAACGGACGAGGAACGCGCCTACATAGCCTCTCAGTGGAAGCTGGTGTGGTGGAGGTTCCGACGACACCGCCTGGCGCTGGTTAGCGCGGTTGTCGTCATCGCCTTCTACGTGATAGCCATATTCCCGGAGTTCCTGGCGATCCACCATCCCCGGGCCGAGTCTTCCGTCCGGTCCTACATACCGCCTCAACGCATTCACCTCCTCGATGGGTGGCGGCCCGTCAGGCCCTACGTCTACGGCATCGAGCAGTACCGTGACCCCGTGACCCTTGCTCCCAGGTACACCACCGACGAGTCCAGCAGAATCCCGATCCGCTTCTTCGTCCGGGGCCACGAGTACAAGCTGTGGAAGCTCTTCAAGACCGACATGCACCTGATGGGGGTCGACAAGCCGGACGATGGGAAGCCCATGCCCCTCTACCCCCTGGGGACCGACCGCATGGGTAGGGACATGTTCTCTAGGCTGATGTACGCCACCAGGATATCCATGTCGATTGGACTGGTCGGAGTGGTAATAAGCCTCCTTCTGGGCGTGCTGTTCGGAGGTATCTCGGGGTATCGGGGCGGCCTCGTCGACGCGGCCATTCAGCGGCTCATAGAGTTCCTACGCTCGATACCAACGATCCCGCTGTGGCTGGCGCTGGCGGCGGCGGTGCCGCAGGACTGGTCTCTGATACGAGTCTACTTCGCCATCACGCTCATCATCTCCCTAATAGGCTGGACGACCCTTGCCAGGGAGGTGCGGGGACGGTTCCTAGCGATGCGGGAGGAGGACTTCGTGGTGGCGGCGCGACTCTACGGGTCGGGGCAGATGAGGATCATCTTTCGACACATGCTGCCGTCGTTCATGAGCCACATCATCGCGACTACGTCTCTGGCCGTGCCGGCCATCATCATCGCCGAGACATCGCTGAGCTTCCTGGGCCTGGGACTGCGGCAGCCCGCCATCAGCTGGGGCGTGCTGCTGTTCGAGGCGCAGAAGCTCCAGGCGGTGGCCGCTGCTCCGTGGCTCCTGATGCCGGGGGCCTTCATCCTGGTGGCGGTGCTCAGCCTCAACTTCCTGGGCGACGGCCTCCGGGACGCCGCCGATCCATACTCCGTCCGGCGATAGTTGGAGACAACACTAGCATCTCCCTCATTGCCTACATCATCACCCACGCCTTGAGGTCCTCGAAGGCGGCGCGTCCCGACTCGAAGACAAGGCCAACCCTGCCCGTCTGGCGCATCGGCCTACTGTATGCCTGTATGAGCATGTCGTCCAGGTAGAACTCCAGCAGCGAGCGGCGCAGCAGCAGGCGAAACGTCGTCAGTTTGCCCGGCGCGATGCCCTTCTCCGTGACGTCGTCCGCGAGGAACTTCGCGCCCTGGTTCATGCGGCCAATCTCGGTGCGCCCACGCGTCTGCGCGAAGACCGCGGTGCCCTGATTCTGCCCAAAGCCCTCCTCAACGAACACGCCGATCCCGCTCCATCGTTTCGCTGGCTCGTGGACCTCCAGCGTTCCCTCCAAGATGACCCCTTGCTCCAGGTCGAAGTGGTTGCCCAGCAAGAACAGACCACCTCCGTGGGCTTCGTCGATCTCCAGCCTGCTCTTGCTCATCCTCAGATCGGAGGAGAACTCTCTTGGCGGAAGCCTGCCTTCGACATTGGGCGCGGGGAGAACCCTGTCGCAGGCCGAAAGGTCGACCTCGATCGGAGCACCCTTGGCTGCGTCGTTGCCCTTCCAGTAGCCAAGCTTCAGATGCCCGTCCTCGTCCACGACCGCCCTCTTCAGTGGGGCTAGCCATACCACGTCATTCTGCTCAGCTGAGTGGTGGTGCACCAACAGCTCTTCAGGCGTCCTGTAGAATCGGGCGAAGTAGGTCATCCTCTGGACGCCTGGCGGTGTGTTGGATATGAGCAGCGGAAATGCCTCGGTATCGGGCCTGAAGGGGCCGTCTACGCTGTCTGCCACAAAGGTGTACATACCCGATGCGCTTCCCTGCCTGTCCAGGTGATGTCTCTGGCCAAGCTCGTCCGTGGAGCCGAATCCCATCAGGAGGTAGTATAGGTCTCCGATCTTCTCGATCCCCGCAGGCTCGTGCAGGTTCATCGCCGGCCACTCTCCCCAGTCGAAGATCGGAGGGGCCACGGCTCGCCAGTGAAGTCCGTCCTCGGACTCGACCTTGCCGATGGACTCATACGTCAGACCCACCGTACGACTCCATGGCCTAGCCGTAAAGTAGCCCACGAATCCTCCTTCCGGCCTTCGTCGCACCGAGATACAGTCCCAGCGGCCGGTCGGCGTGTCGTCGTACCACTGTGGGTCAGGGTCGCTCCGATACTCGTCGCCCAGCTCCTCCCAGTGGATCAGATCGCCCGATTGGGCGAAGAAAATGGCCTGCACGCCCTCCCGCCGCTCGCAGAAGTTCATGATGAATCTGTCGCCCACGGGCCACACGGACCCAGTACCCAGTCGTTGTGCATCGTCTTTCTTGAGAACGATGGGTCCGATCTCGTCAAAGTGTACCCCGTCCGTGGACGTGGCCACAGTTATGCCGTCTCTCTGGCCTGTGGTCGCCGGCAATTGCTGGTTCTGCCGGTGCAAGTGGTACAGATAGTGGACACCGTCGTGATAGTAGAGCCACGTGTCCCACATGACGTTGGCTTTTCTCGTCCGATAGAACATGATGGTGCCTCCTTGTCCTGGTACCATGTGACTCCGCCATGAGGCGCGACGCAACGCTCCAATCGACGCCCCGGACCGCCCGCAATACATGTGCAGACGGGGGTAACGAGCATGTCAACTATACTCTTTTTCGACGACTGGACCTCCATAGGCCGGGGAACCTACTCCGTCCAGAGGTAAGCCGATCCACCTCCGGCGGCGACGGGGAGGGGAGTTCTAATCGATCTGCCGACTTGACCGGAGACGGCCACATCTACGTGGCCGATTGGAGCAACGAGAGGGTACAGGTCCTGGACCCCGACGGCTCAACCGTATGGCGACGAGGTAGGTGGAGCTTACGCCGTTCCCGGCGGCCCTTAGGGCTTGCTGGCCTCGATGAGGTACTTCGCCGCGTAGAACGACAGATCCTCGCCGGCCTCCAGCCTCTCTTGAAGGGCGAGCAGATTTGGAAGGTGGGTCTTGACGCCGAATCCGGGTACTTCCCAAGGGACCGCCTTCAGGTAGTAGACGATTGCGCCCACGTCGGCGAACACCAGGCGGCCCTCCCAGCTGTCGACCGTCTGTATCGTCAGACCCGCCGCCAGCCTGGGCACGTACTTCGCCGGGGTCGAGTCCGGCCATTGGGGAGCCGCGCCGAAGGCGGCCAGCAGGTCCCAGGCCCACATTCCGTGCACCTGCTGAGTCAGAAAGGCGCCTCCCTCCGAGAGGACGCGGGCCACCTCACTCGCATTGAACGCGGCGTGCCGGTTCAGCACGAGGTCGAACTCGCCGTCGCCAAAGGGCATAGGGGCGATGTCGGAGACCGCCGCTCTGACGACCGTGACGCCAAAGAGCGACAGGCGCTCCGCAGCCAACTCGAAATTGGGCGGATAGTCCTCGGTAGCGACGACCCTGGCGGGCCAGTGCTCCCGCAAGCTCAACAGCTTCTCGCCCCCGCCCGTGTCCATGTCGACCACCGACGACGAGCACCGCATCAAGTCAGCGGCCCGGTCAAGGTACGACCAGTGCTCCCGTCCCTCGCTCATCCGACCTTCGATGTGCGAGAAGTCCCAACCGACAAAGGGCTGCTCCTCTTCGAGCAGCCAACTCTCGCTCAACTCGTCCCTGGAGAAAGCAGTCATAGACCTCAACATCCAGGATGGCGCCCAAGGGTCCGTCGACGCACACTGTACCACGTGGCGCCGCTGCGGGGAAAACATGGCGCCTATCGGAAGCGTATGATTGCCCCCAAGCGTTACAATAGGGCCACTCCAACGGAGGGAGGCTCCGACCGCACGTGGATGAAGGAGTGACTCCATGCTGCTAGGCGCGGCGGGACGGATTCCGGGCAGCTGGCGCGAGATCACCGCGGAGGGGCTGGCTCAGGCTGCGGACGAGGGGTTCGCGGCCCTGAACGTAGTGGTGCCGGACCCAGCGGCCATGGGAGAGGACGACACCGACCGGCTGAAGGGCATGTTCGAGGATGCCGGGCTCCTCGTCGGGCAGACCAACGGCGCCTACGGCGGCGCGCTGGTCTCTCCCGACGAAATCCAGCGGGAGGCCGCCATAGAGTTCGTTTGGCGCATGTGCGGGCTCACGCGGCGGCTGGGCGCACCCGACACCTACCTGAGGCCGGGCAGCCTCAACCCCGCCGGACCGTGGCTGCCGCACCCGGACAACCGCAGCCCGGAGGTGTTCGACAGGCTGGTTGACAGCGCCCGGCGGATCTGCCGAAGGGCTGAGGACGAGGGCGTGACCGTGGCCGTCGAGGGCGGAGCCGTCTCGCCCCTATACTCGGCGCGCCGCGTACGGGACTTCATCGACGCGGTGGGATCGCCGGCCTTGGGCTTCAACCAGGACCCCGTCAACTTCGTCGGAAGCTTGGAGGACGCCTACGACATGCCGCGGTTCCTCGGTGAGCTCTTCGAGCTCCTGGGCAGCCGCACGGTCGGGGCCCACGCCAAGGACTTCAAGGTGGTGGACCAGCTGATGGTGCGGTTCGAAGAGGCTGAGATAGGCTCGGGGCTGCTGGACCACGAGATATTCTTGAGGGAGATGCAGCGCGTGCGCCCGACGGCCCACGTGCTCATCGAGCACCTGCCGCCGGACCGCTACGCCGACGCGGCGGCAGCCTACAGGGGACTCGCGTCCAGCGTCGGCGTAGCGTGGGACAACAAACCAGGAGGCGACAATGGGCAGACTTGAGCGGAAACGCGTGCTCGTGACCGGAGCCGCAACGGGCATAGGACGCGCCACGGCTGTACGCGTTGCGTCGGAGGGCGCCCGCGTAGCCATGTTCGACATAAAGGACTCCGACGCCGACGAGACCCTTGCCACCATCACGGATAGCGGGAGCGACGCGCGCTACTGGCACGTCGACGTCACCGCCGAGGACCAGGTCAGCGGGGCCGTGGACGATGCGGCTGACTGGCTCGGCGGAGGGATCGACGTGCTGACGCACCTGGCTGGGGTGCAGATTGGGTCCGGGCTCGACATCACCGACGTCGACGACGCGATCTGGGACGCCGTCGTCGACATCAACCTCAAGGGGTCCTTCATCGTAGTCAAGCACGTCGCGCGGCACATGAAGGCGCAACGCGGCGGCGTCATAGTCCTGACCTCCTCGGGGGCGGGCGTGCTGGGCCCAAGCTCCTCGTTCCCCTACGGCGCCAGCAAGGGAGGGACCCACGGACTTGCAATGACGCTGCAAGCCCATCTGTCGAAGTTCGGCATCAGGGTCAACGACATGCTCCCGGGAGGGCTCAATACGCCCCTGAAGGTGGGCGCCGCCGAGGAGCTCCTGCGGAACACCGGCGATCGGAAGGTGTACGAAGCCACGATGGCGAGCCTCTCATCGCCCGACGGGGTGGCCGCGGTGATAGCCTTCCTGGCGTCCGACGACGCCAGCTACGTCCGCGGCAGCATCCGGACCATCTGACCGGCGTCCTCCCGCGTCCCCGGCAGCAGCCCGTCATACCCTCTCCCGGACTCCATCCGAAGGTAGGAGCTGCCAGCATACAGGGAGGATACCGGCCTTCGCAGCGCCCCCGGAAAGCGCTCACAGGGGTTGACACGTATCCGAACATTTGTTAAATTGACAGAACATTAGTGTCTACCGTAGCAGCGAGACGGGCCTCCGGTCGGCTTGCCGGGCCATCTCCATACACCCTGGTGCGGCCAAGGGCACAAGAACATTCCAAGAAGAGGGGTACAAGAATGGCCAAGCAGCTCTCCGCCCGCCAGCAGGCGATCCTCGACTTCATCGGCGACTATCTCGACGAGCACCAGTATCCTCCCACCATCCGGGACATCCAGAAAGGGTGCAAGATCAGCTCCACGTCGGTGGTCGACTACAATCTCCGCATCCTCGAGCGGGAGCACCACCTGAAACGCGAGGAGTCCGGGGTCTCTCGGGGCATCGAGCTTCTGGACGGCATCGCAAGGGGCTCCCGGCGAGACATCTTCCGGGTGCCCGTCCTGGGCACCATAGCGGCGGGCGCGCCTCTGCCGATTCCATCGGCCGACTCGAGATACTCCGAGGAGATCGAGAGCGTCGACCTGCCCTCCTCCGTCACCGGAGGCGGCCCGGAGGTCTTCGGCCTCCGTGTCAAGGGCAGCTCCATGATCGACGCCCTCGTGGCCGACGGCGACCTCGTGCTGCTGGAGCCCACTGTCCACGCGGAGAACGGCGACATGGTCGCCGCGTGGCTGGAGGACGTCGAAGAGGCCACCCTCAAGCGGTTCTACCTGGAGGGCGACACGGTTAGGCTGCAGCCCGCCAACGAGACCATGGAGCCCATCATGGTCCCGGCGGGGAACGTCGCCGTCCGAGGAAAGGTCGTCGGAGTCGTCAGAAGCTACTAGAGCCGTCCGGCGCGCCCTCGTCCCTTCTCCCCTAGCGGGCGGTCTCAGCTTGAAACACCACAGGACTGCCTGATAACATACTCGATACCCCCTCCGGGGGGGTATGGGTCTCTACCGCGGCTCAGGGAAAGATTGAACGGCATGACGATACGTGAGCAGCACCACCACCTGCCCGAAGCCAAGCAGGACGCCCTCAGACGGCTGCGCTACATAGAGGGCCATCTGTCGGGCATCGGCCGCATGATCGAGGAGGACAAGTATTGCGTCGACATCCTCAAGCAGACCTTCGCCGTGCGCCGCGCCATTCAGAAGCTGGAGAGCACCCTGCTGGAAGGCCACCTGCACTCCTGCGTCATCGACGGGGTGAAGGACGGCCGCGAGGATGAGGTGCTGGGCGAGCTGTTGGAGCTCTACGCCCTATCGGACAGGAGGTAGCCGGCAGTGACCACGACCGCAGGCGAGAGGATCACACTGCCGATCACCGGCATGACCTGCGCCTCCTGCGTCTCCCATGTGATCCGGGCGCTGTCGGAGGTGCCCGGCGTGGATGAGGCGACCGTCAACCTGGCGACCGAAAGGGCGTCGGTCAAGCTGAAGGCCGGCGAGGTGCCGGTGGACGAGCTCGTGCGCGCCATCGAGGACGCCGGGTACGGCGTCGCCACAGAGAGGCTCACCCTCGCCATTGGCGGCATGACCTGCGCGGCATGCGTGGGCCACGTGGAGCGCGCGCTGGCCGCCGTCGAGGGCGTCTCCGGCAGCGCGGTCAACCTGGACACCGAGCGCGCCGTCGTCGAGTACACCCCGGGCGTCGCGAGCCCCACCGACCTGCGGCACGCGGTGGAGGACGCCGGCTACTCGGCCGCAGGCATCCGAGCAGACGACACCGACGGCGCCTCCACTTCCAGGGAGCTTTCGGCTCTGAGGGTCAAGCTCCTCTTCAGCCTGGCAGCCGCGTCGGCCATCATGGTGATGATGCTGGCCGACGTACCCGACTGGCCGCCCTTCTGGCGCCACCTGCTCTTCCTCGTCGTGGCCACGCCAGTCCAGCTCTGGGCGGGCCAGCGGTTCTACAAGGGCGCCTGGGGCGCCCTCAAGCAACGCACCAGCAACATGGAGACGCTCATAGCCATGAGCACCTCCGTGGCGTACCTCTACAGCGTGGCCGTGACCTTCCTGGGCCACACGCCGCTCTTCGGCAGCCAACAAGCGGTTACCTACTTCGATACCTCGACCGCAATCATCGGACTGGTACTGCTGGGCAGGTTCCTCGAAGGGAGAGCCAAGCGCCGCGCCTCCGACGCAATCAGCGCCCTGACGGCCCTCCAGCCGAAGACGGCCAGGACGCTGCGTGACGGACAGGACGTCGACGTCCCCGTAGAGGACCTGGCGGCCGGGGACATGGTAGCCGTGCGGCCCGGCGAGGGCATACCCGTCGACGGCGAGGTCACGGACGGCTCCTCCACGGTCGACGAGTCGATGCTGACGGGCGAGAGCGTACCCGTCGGCAAGACGCCCGGCCAGCTAGTATACGGCGGGACCGTCAACGGGAACGGCAGCTTCACCTTCAGGGCCACCGGCGTCGGGCGCGATACGGTGCTGGCCCGGATCGTCCGGCTCGTCGAGGACGCCCAGGGCTCCAAGGCGCCCATTCAGCGGGTGGCGGACCTGGTCTCCAGCTACTTCGTGCCGTCCGTCATCGCCATTGCGGCTATCGTCTTCGTCACCTGGCTCCTGATGGGGCCGGACCCCTCGGTCCGGTACGCCAGCCTTGCCACGGTAGCCGTGCTGATCATCGCCTGCCCCTGCGCCATGGGGCTGGCCACGCCGACGGCCATCGTCGTCGGGACAGCCAGGGGCGCCGAGCACGGCATCTTGATACGCAGCGCGGCGGTCCTGGAGCTGGTCCATAGGATTCAGGTCGTCGCCATCGACAAGACGGGGACCCTTACGCTGGGCAAGCCCGCGGTTACCGACATAGTTACCCGAGGCTTCGACGAGGGCCGGCTGCTGGCGCTGTCGGCCTCGGTGGAGCGGCTCTCGGAGCACCCGTTGGCAGCGGCGATAGTGGAGGCGGCCCAGGACAGGGGTGCGACCGTCACGGACGCCCAGGGCTTTGAGGCCATCCCTGGCCTCGGCGTGGAGGCCAGCGTCGGCGGAAAGAGGCTGCTCCTGGGTAACCTGGCGCTGATGGAGCGGAAGGGACAGGCCGTCAACGGCTTCGAGTCCGGGGCCGTCGAGCTCTCCCGCCGCGGCAAGACGCCCGTGTTCGTTGCCGTCGATGGCGAGGTAGTGGGGCTGATCGCGATCGCCGACCCGCTCAAGCCCGAGTCCGCGCAGGCCGTGGAGCTGCTTCGCGGCCAGGGGCTAGAGGTGGTCATGCTCACAGGCGACAACCGCATGACCGCCGAGGCGGTGGGCGCGGCAGTCGGCATCCATCGCATCCAAGCGGAGACGCTGCCCGGAGACAAGGCGGAGGCGCTGAGGGCCATACAGGCGAAGGGCAAGACCGTCGCCATGGTTGGCGACGGGATCAACGACGCCCCGGCGCTGGCCCTGGCCGACGTCGGAGTCGCCATAGGCAGCGGCGCCGACATCGCCGTGGAGGCGTCGGACATCACCCTGATGAGCGACGACCTGCGCGGTGTTGCCGCCGCCGTCGCCCTCAGCAGGGCCACCATGCGGACCATCAGGCAGAACCTCTTCTGGGCCTTCGCCTACAACATCGTCCTGATCCCAATTGCGGCGGGAGCGCTCTACCCCGTGTTCCACGACGCCGGCGTCCCCGAGGTGCTCCGACCGGCCCTGGGCGAGTTCGGCTTCTTGAACCCGATCCTCGCCGCGGGCGCCATGGCTGTCAGCTCGATCACGGTGGTCGCCAACTCACTACGGCTCAGAAGATTCAGGCCATAGACGCAGCCAACCCGGAGGGCAACGTGAGAATACCCCTGTTTGGCAGGAAGCCCGAGACCGCAACGGACCCTGTGTGCCACATGGACGTGGACGTTCGGAGCCCCGCGGGCGGGACCTGGGAGTTTGGCGGGGAGACCTACTACTTCTGCGGTCCCGGCTGCAATAGGGCTTTCCGCAAAGAGCCGGAGTCGTACCTGTCCGGCGAGAAGAGACTCGACATGTAGGGACGGCTCCCGCCGCGCTGACGCCGTCCAGGGCCAGGTCTGATACGTGGGAGGACGGCGGCAGGACGCTGACGGTCCGGCTTCAGACGGACCTGGGCTCAGACGTCGACGCGGACTACGACCGCCGCCGTGGCGACGACCGTCTTGTCCCCGGACCCCTCGCGTGGCTCGATCTCCATACCGCCTTGAACGGTCGTCAGGCGGCCCTTGCCGTGGGGCAGGACCGCCAGCACCGGCTCCGGGTCCACCTCGTCAGGGGCGGGGACGGCTACGGTAACGTCGACTATCATCTCCTTCGACGTGTCCGGGCCCAGGAGGCTCAGGAACATCAGGCTGCTGTGGTGAACAGCATCCCAGACGGCCCTCCGGGCGGCCTCGGTGTAGTCTTGCCCGTGGAGGTCAATTCCTGTCCCAATCTCCAGAATCGCGGGTTGAAGCGCCATCCATATGGCTCCTTTCCGTCGGATCACCTTTTTGAGCATCTCGATGTCCTTGCCGGGGTCACGGCCCTAGTCAGCGTCGGAGGCCAGGATGCCGCCGACGGCCCAGTTCTCCTTCGGTACGTCCTCGAATATCACGAAGGTGCCCTCGGCCGGGGCCTTCCCGATATTCACGACGGCATCGGTGATCGCCTTGGCGAGCCTCTGCTTCTGTTCGTGTGTCCGTCCCGGCCACATCTCGACCTTTACTATAGGCATGGTGCTCCTCCTGTTCTTCTTGGTAGTCCTCTCTCTCAGACTTGGGAGAGGGGCTATGGCGGGTTGCGTACTATTCGAAAAGTGCAGCCACGCGATCCAGGATCCGGTGGCCGACCTCGTACTTCGTCATGAGCGGAAGCTCTTCGACGGCGCCCTCCCGGTCCAGCAGGAGGACCCTGTTGTCGTCGGAGCCGAAGCCGCCCTCCTGGGACGTGATGTCGTTGGCCGCGATCAGGTGCAGCCCCTTGCCCACCAGCTTGGCCTGGGCATTGTGAAGCAGGTCCTCGCTCTCCGCCGCGAACCCGACCTTGATGGTGCCGTCCGCCGGGACCTCCGACAGGATATCGGGGCTCCTGGTCAGCTCGATGGACCAGGTCGATGCTTCGCCCTTCTTGAGCTTCCTGGAGGACGCCTCCGAGGGCCTCCAGTCGGCCACGGCGGCGGCCATGATCAGGGCGTCCGCGTCAGCCGAGGCGTCCAGCACCGCCTCCCGCATCTCCAGGGCCGTCTCCGTGTGGGTCACCCGGACGCCCACCGGCTCGGCCAGGGACGTGGGCGCCGACACCAACACCGCCTTCGCTCCTCGGTCCCGGGCGGCCTCGGCGATGGCGTAGCCCATCTTCCCGGACGACCGGTTGGTGATTACGCGCACGGGGTCCACCGGCTCCCGCGTTCCCCCGGCGCTGACCACGATCTTGCGGCCCGCCAGGTCGCCGGTACGGCCCAGCACCATCGCCAGGTAGCCCAGCAGCTGGGGGGTCTCCAGCAGCCGGCCCGGTCCCACGAGGCCGGACGCCAGGCGGCCGTGGGCGGGCCCGGCGATGACGACCCCCCTGGCCGCGAGCCTCTCGACGTTCTCCCTGGTCGCGGCGTTCAGATACATGTTGGCGTCCATGGCCGGGGCCGCGATCACCGGCGCCCTGGTGGCCAGCACGGTGGCCGACAGCGCGTCGTCGGCCATGCCCCACGCCAGCTTCGCCAAGGTGTTGGCGGTGGCCGGGGCGATGATGACGGCGTCCGCGCGCTCGGCGATGGCGACGTGGTCGATACCCAGCTCCGTCCGGGGATCGAAGGGGTCGACGACCACCGGACGGTGGGTGATGGCGGCAAAGGCCAGCGGCGCGACGAACCTGGTCGCGCTGCGGGTCATGATGACGTCGACCAGGGCGCCCTGCTGGCGCATCTTGCTGGCCAAGTCCACCGCCTTGTAGCAGGCTATGCTGCCGGAGACGCCGAGGGCTATGAGCTTACCTTCCAGAGCGCTGACCATACCGGTCTCCCTCCCTCCGCCGCGTCGCAGGGTTGCCTATCAGGTGTTCATCTCGTGGATCAGCCGGAGGCCTGTGAGGGTCAGGTTGGGGTCGACCTCGTCGAATACCTCCACCTCCCTCTCCATCACCCTGGCGAATCCGCCCGTGGCGATGGTCTTGGATCCGCCGCCCAGCTCGTCGTCGAACCTGGCGACCATCCCCTTGACCATCTCGGCGTATCCGAACACGAGCCCCGACTGCATGGCGTGGACGGTGTTCTTGCCGATGGCCGTTGGAGGTCCCACCAGCTCCACGCGGCGCAGCTGGGAGGTGCTGTGGAACAGGGCGTCGGCCGCCACGGAGACCCCCGGAGCGAGCGCGCCCCCCAGGTACTCGCCGCTCTCGGAGACGGCGTCGAAGACGGTGGCCGTGCCGAAGTCGACGACGATGGCAGGGCCGCCGTAGAGGCTCAGGGCGGCTACGGCGTCCACTATGCGGTCCGAGCCGACGTCCCGCGGGTTGTCGTACATGATCCTGATGCCCGTCTTGGTCCCGGAGCCCACGACCAGGGGCGTCGAGGCGAAGTACGCCTCGGCCACCTCCACGAATACGGGGGTGAGGGGCGGCACCACGCTGCACAGCGCAACGGTCGACACCTCCGCCGCCGAGACGCCACGCAGGGGCAGCAGGTGGTTCAGCATGAGGCCGTACTCGTCGGGCATGCGGGCGGTGTCGGTGGCGATGCGCCACGTCGCCTCCAGCCGGTCGCCCCGGAAGACCCCGATGGAGATGCTGGTGTTGCCGATGTCCAGGGCCAAGAGCATGAAGCGAGCCCGTCCACTCCGACGTCTCTCTGCGCCCACGTCACGCCGGGGGCCGCCCCCGTCATTCCGAGCGCAGCGAAGAATCCAAGATACTACGCCCCCATTCTACCACCTTGGTCCCTTCGGCTCCGCTGGGGACCCCCTCTCAATCTCCCCCCGCGAGGGGGAAAGGCAAGTTTGGAAGGGCCCTGGTCTTCTGCGCCGGACACCGGGGCTCTGGTAGACTGTCAGGAGTCGCCCGACCTCCCCAGAGCCGCCCATCTCACCTCACACACTCCGGCCCTGACATATGCCAGTTGACGAACGCACACTCGCCGCAGAGGTTGCCGGTTGGGTCACGGAGATCCTCAATCGCAGGCCGGACCTGCCCTTCAGCCGCGCGTCTGTCGAGGAGCACGTCCAGGGCACCGCGCGGCGGCACGACTTCCGGCTGTACAGGCGTCACACCGGCCTTCCCGTTCTCACCGGCGAGATCAAAGATGCCCGACTCCGCCCAGGGCAATCATCCCCTCAACGCCGATCTGGTCGACGACGCGCTGAGCAAGGCATCCCAGGACGGGATCAGGTACTGCTTCACCTGGAACGTTCGCCAGCTCGTCCTGTTCGACTCCCACATCCAGGGCGTCCCCTACGCGGAGCGCAACATCGAGGGGCCCGCCGACGTGGTCGATGCAGCCGTCAGCGACGACGTGGGCCGGGAGTGGGCGCGGGACGCCATTCGGCGATTCTGGGAAGCGTTCCTGGAACGGTTCGCCGATCTGCTTGCCGGACGCCGCGCCTTCGAGCCGTCCCCCATCGACCAGCGCTTCATCGGCTGGATCGAGGGGGCGCTGGAAGACCCCATCGCCCACACCGAGGACGCTCTCGGCATGCTGTCCAGGACCGATCCAGGGTTCAGGGAACGGGACTTGCGTCGAACCGCTGCCTGGGCGGATGCCAACGCCGGCGCCAACTACTTCGAGGACTACGACGATCTCGATCAGTTGAAGAGACTCGACTGGGAAGCGATACAGGCTTCCGACTGGAGGGGGCGTCAGGAGGGCAAGCAGGCCGAATTCCTGGTGGAGGACTCGTTCCCGTGGGAGTTGGCATCCCGCGTCGGCGTCCACTCACGTAGAATCGGCAATCGAGTACTACAGGCGATGCAAGGGTCCAGCCATCGCCCGCCTGTAGAGATCAAGCCGGGTTGGTACTACTGACCGAGGGAGGCGGCATGATCGAGCATAAGACCGGAAATATATTCGACGAGGATGTCGAGGCGCTGGTCAACAGCGTCAACTGTGTCGGTGTGATGGGGCGCGGCATAGCGCTCCAGTTCAAGAACCTGTTCCCGGAGAACTTCAAGGCGTATGCCGCCGCCTGTAAGCGGGGCGAAGTCAGGCCGGGCCAGATGTTCGTCTACGACTTCGGCCGTATGGTGAATCCCCGTTACATCATCAACTTCCCGACCAAGCGCCACTGGCGCGGCAAGAGCCGCATGGAAGACATCGAATCCGGACTCGATGCCCTCGTCAGCGAGCTCAGGGAGCGCGACATCCGGTCGATGGCCATGCCGCCGCTCGGCTCCAGCCTAGGCGGGCTGCGCTGGGCCGACGTGCGTCCGCGCATCGAGGCGGCGCTAGCGAAGCTGGACGATCTGGCCATCGTACTGTTCGAGCCGGGGGCGGGCCGGCCGATGATCGGCCCAATCGCTCCGCGAAGGCCCCCAACATGACCAAAGGGCGGGCAGCGCTCATCGGATTGATGGACCGCTATCTTCGCGGCCTGCTCGATCCCTTCGTCACACTCTTGGAGATTCACAAGCTCATATACTTCATTCAGGAGGCGGGCGAGCCTCTGAGGCTGAGGTTCGAGAAGGGGCACTATGGCCCATACGCCGAGAGGCTCAGACATGTGCTTCGCCAGTTGGAGGGTCATCTCATATCGGGCTACGAGGACGGCGGCGACGCGCCCGACAAGCAGATCGAGCTTGTGCCTGGCGCCGTAGGGAACGCGAAGGCATTTCTCGAGAAGTATCCGCGGACTAAGGAGCGCTTGGGGCGAGTGTCCGATCTCGTCGAGGGATTCGAGTCGTCCTTCGGCCTCGAATTACTGGCAACCGTTCACTGGGTTGCCGCCAAGCGTCCGTCGGCCACAGAAGACGAGGTAATCTACGACACACACGCATGGAGCCCGCCCTCGGGATAGCGGCGTCGCCAAGGCGTTGGAGGAGATCGAGACCCTCTTCGGGGACTCCGGCGTCGTCGTGGTAACGCTCGTCTTCCGTGGTGAAGTGCTCACGCCCGATGGACTCGCCGATCTCGGGGATCGGGGACTTCGGCGTGGTCGCGGCGCTGGGCGTCGGGCGCTCTGGTACGGCAGGCTATGGACTCGGTCCGACCAACCGGAACGGCGGTGATGGTCGGGGTGCAGCCAACGGGCCAGGACGTTTCGGTCGAGGGCTGGCACCTTTTGCAGGATCGGACGCTGATAGGCGCCTGGCACGGTGCTGCCCGCGCTCGGGTCGACTTTCTCTGGATCCTCGACCTCTACAACCAGGGCAAGATCAAGCTCGACGAGATGATCTCGCGCTACCGTCCACTGGACGAGATCAACGAGGCCTTCGATGACATGAACAAGGGCGTCATCGCCCGCACGGTGATCACATTTCAGTAAGTCCTCGCCGGGTTCTGGCGGCAACCTAGCCTGTAAACCGTCAGCGAAAACCCCACATGCCGGTTTTTGCTGGCACCACTAAGGATACTCTGAATAACCCATCAGCACCGGGGTGAGAGGGTCGAACTCCACCGTGAACACGACCTGGCGGTGCTGCTGGCGGCGTAAATTCGATAGCCTAGGCCCAACTTTCTAGTTCTGGCCGATTGGAAAGTCCAGGCGCGCACGCCCGTACTCTAAGTCGCCTCACTCACCCGCTCCCGCTGCATCGCCATCAATTGGTCTATAGGTATATGGCAGTAGATAACATGGTCAGGAGAGTCTGGCCCCGTGCGCCCTGGCGGCGGGGTAGTGTCGCAGATATCGCCCACCTTTCTGGGGCAACGTCCTGCGAAGAAGCAACCCTGAAAACGCTGTCTGAGAGATGGGACTGCGCCGGGGAGCCGTATGCGCGTGGGTGTGGCGTCCGGATCAGGCACAGGGACCGCGGAGAGCAGCGCCTCGGTGTACGGATGTGACGGCGCGGTCAGCACGCATTCTGTAGGTCCTGATTCGGCAACATGCCCGGCATAAAGCACCATGATGTCGTCTGAGATATAGCGCACGACTCCCAAGTCATGGGATATGAAGACGTAGGACGTGCCTGCCTCTTGTTGATGCCGTTGTAGCAGGTTGAGCACCTGGGCCTGAACGGAAACATCCAGCGATGAGACCGCCTCGTCGGCGACTATAATGTCGGCATTGCCTGCGAAGGCTCCCGCCAGTGCGACCCGCTGCTGCTGGCCGCCGCTCAGCTCGCCAGGGTGACGGTCCAGATACGCAGGGTCCAGTCCGACGGCCTCCAGCAACTCTTCGGCGCGTTCCCGACTCTCCCTCTTATTCAGCCGCGCGAACTTCCTCAGCGATCTGTGGATGGCATGGCTAATTGGGAGTCTTGGGTTGAGGGAGGATGTAGGATTCTGGAACACCATCCGAACTGCCGCCTGCTGCTCTCGAGTCCGTTCTCCGACTGGGGGAGCCAGCTCTTCGTCCCGTAGCCGAAGGTCGCCCCGATCTCGTGGGGCCAGACCCACAACCACCCGAGCGACAGTGGTCTTGCCCGAGCCGCTTTCGCCTACGATGCCCAAGGTTCGACCGGTCGGAACATTGAAATCCACGTCCGTGACCGCCCGCACCGGCGGCCGCACCCGCGGCCCGAAGAGCAGATACTTGCGCTGCCAATGACCGTAGAAGTGCCGCAAGCCCGTTGCGCTAAGCAACGGCTCAGCGGTCTGAATGGTGTCCTTCTCTCTTGGCTCCGCCTCGCCCCAGATTTCTGGACGAACATCGCTCCAGAAGAAGCAGCGCGACTGGTGGTCATCTCCCGCGTCCAGCATCTGCGGCGATTCCACTCGACACGAGTCTTGCACCATCGGGCACCGCGGAGCGAAGAGACAGCCTTCTGTACTCGCCTCTTCCGCGGCGTAGACGGCACCAGGTATGCTACGGAGCTTGGTGACCGTCCCGCTATCCGTTGGCGGCCGCGGGACGCAGTCCAAGAGTCCGGTAGTGTACGGGTGTTTGGGGCTTTTGAACAGCTGGCCAACCGGCGCCTGCTCAACGGTCTGGCCCGCGTACATCACCACCACCCGGTCGGCGACCCGGGCAACGACACCCAGGTTGTGACTCACGTAGAGGATGCCGGCGTTGACTCGCTGTTTGAGGTCCACCACCAGGTCCAGGATGGTTGCCTCGGTGGTGACGTCCAGGCCGGTGGTGGGCTCGTCCATAATGAGCAGATCTGGCTCGCATGCCAGCGCCATGGCAATGACCACCCGTTGCTGCATCCCCCCACTGAGCTGATGGGGATAGCGTCGGCCGATGAGTTCCGGCTCGGCCAGACCGACGCTCTCGAAGAGCTTCGCCGTCCGTTGACGGGCCTGGCCTGAGTCCATACCGAGATGCTCCCGCAGCACCTCTTCTATCTGAGGTCCCACTCGCATGGTGGGATTCAGCGATGTGGCGGGGTCCTGGTATACCATGGAGATGCGGTTGCCACGCAGGTGACGGAGTTCGGACGCCGACATGTCGGTGATGTCCCTATCCTCAAAGCGAATGGAGCCGTCCACTTGCGCGGTTCCCGGAAGATAGCCTACGATGGCGAACGCGGTTGTGGACTTGCCACACCCAGTCTCGCCCGCGAGGCCCACCAGCTCGCCGCGCCGGACTTCCAACGAGGCCTCCCGCACCGCCCGCACCACGCCCCGGGGCGTGTAGAAGGTGACTTCCAAACGCTCCACCTGCATTAATGGGGTGTCTTCCTGGAGCTGCCTGCTCAAAGCCCCTCTCCTTTTTGAGGAAGTCCCCGGGCCTGGCGAAGGCCATCCCCCAGAAGATTGACCCCCACCACCAAGGAAGCGATGGCCGCCGCAGGAACCAGGACCATCCAGGGTGCGGCTACCAGAAAATTGCGGCTATCGCTTATCATCAGGCCCCAGTCGGGCGATGGCGGCTGAACCCCCAGCCCAAGGAACCCAAGGGAGGAGACCAGAAGAATTGAGTAGCTCAGTCGCACCGAGGCTTCCACCCCCAGGACTGGCAAAGCGTTAGGTAGGATCTCGCGGAAGATTATGTAACCTGTCTGTTCACCCCGTAAACGAGCGCTCTGAACGAACTCCATCTCTTTCAGAGACAGCGTGACACTCCGCATCACCCGCGACACCCCCGGCATAAAGACAATGCCGATGGTGACCACGATCAGCAACTCCTGCCAAAGCTGTTCCAGCCACTCCACCGGCGCATCTCTGGAGCCCAAGGTGGTCAACACCAGCAACGCTAGTAGCAAGGAGGGAAGGGACATCAGCCCATCCATCCCCCGCATCACCACCTCGTCTACTCTACCCCCCTTGTAGCCGCTGCTCATCCCCACCACCGTGCCCAGAGCTATGCCCAGTGCCGCCGCCGCTACCGCCATCGTGATAAGGGAACGTGCCCCAGACATCATCCGGCTCAGAAGGTCGCGTCCGAACTGGTCCGTACCCAGCCAGTAAAGCGATGTCGGAGACGAAAGTCGGTGCTCCTCCGGATAATCCGGGAGCAAATGAAATTCCGTCGGAGAGTAGGGCGCCAACCATGGGCCAATGAGAGCCAGCGTGAGATGAATAGCCACTATGGTTAGCCCAATCCGCCCTGCTGTCGTGGCCAGCGCCAGCCTGAGAAGATTCCTTAGGTTTCGCCCAACGGGCACAAGTCCCGCACCGACGGCGCGAGTCACACCCATCCGATTCCTGCCTGTGGACATTTGAACTGCCATCACGCTAGCCTAATCCGCGGATCCAGAGCGGCATAGCTCAGGTCCGCCACCAGGTTGCTTATGGCATAGGTCGCGGCGATGAGGAGCGTCAGGGACTGTAACAAGGGAACGTCGCGAGTCTGGATCGAGGTCAGCAGCTGACTTCCCAGCCCCGGATAGGCGAACACTGTCTCCACTATGATGAGACCACCCAGCATCCAGCCGATGTTCTGGGCGATGATGGTGATGGTCGGCAGCATCGCGTTGGGGACCACGTGGCGAAAGATGACCCGCCTCATGGGCAGACCCTTCAGGACCGCCGTGCGCACGTAGTGGGTCTGCATCACCTCGATCACGTTCGCCCGCGTCATCCGCATGACGTATGCGAAGAAGACCCCGGTGAGAGTGAGCGTTGGTAACACCAGAATCTGGGGCCTTGTCAGTGGATTGGTGCCCGGGAGAACGAGGCTGGTCGACGGTAAGAGGTCAAGCGTCGAGGAGAAGATGACTAGAAGGAGCACTCCGGTCACAAACTCCGGCAGCGAGATCCCCACCAGGCTGGTTACGCTCACTATCCGGTCTCCCAGCGTGTCCGGACGCACCCCAGCCCATATGCCGGCTGTAACTGCCATGGGGACCGCCGCCAGGAAGGCGAACACAGCAAGAATAGCTGAGTTCCCCAGTTTGCGCTTCACAATATCTATATTGGGCCGTTTCTGGAAGTAGGAGTCGCCCAAGTCGCCTCGCACCACACCACCCATCCAGCTCAGATACCGCACGTGGGCAGGACGGTCCAGGCGCAGGTCTTCCCGCACCCTTTTCAGGTTTTGTTCCGTTGCGCCCTGCCTGAGCATCATCGTCGCCACGTCCCCTGGCAGTATCTCGGTGATGGTGAAGATGGCCAGGGAGACCACCAGCAGGGTGACGATGATCAAGCTGAGCCGCACTATCAGGAAGCGCATCATGACATCTCGGGCCTATGAACTCATTGCCAGTATCATTGCTGCCAAAACGAATAGCTCACTCTGATCTTGCCTGTTCTCAGGGATGCTGAAGCGCCGAAGAGGGGCCAGCGTGTGGCCCTCTCCTCATAACGTGGTGCCCATGGGAAATGGCGTGAGCAAATTTGAGCGGGGCGAAGAAGAACCTCAGTGAAGGGTGTAGCTTCTTCGCCCCGCTCTTTAAAATGACGCCGGTCTCGACCCGTTGGGCCGACCGTTAGTTAGCCAGCCAGCCGCGGTGGAAAATCGGCCAGTTCAACGGATGGACCTCGATGCCTCGCACATCGGTGCGCACACCGATTAGGTTCGGCTTGAACACTGCGACAACACGAGGCACGTCGTCTATGAGGATGCGCTGAATCTCCGCGTAGGTCTCCCGGCGCTCCTCCAGGTCCTTCTGCCCACGCGCCTTGACGATCAGCTGGTCGATAGTCGGGTTCTGGTAATGCGACTCATTCCAGCTAGCGTCGCTCAAGTACACAACGCTTAGTGCCGCGTCTGGCGGCCGGCCGTTCCACCACATAGTGGCGAACGGCTCCTGCAGCCACACTTTGGACCAGAAGTCTTCCTCAGGCACTTCCTTAATGTTTATTCGGATGCCGGCAGGTGCAGCCCTCTCTTTCATCGCCACCGCCAGCTCCACCATCGGCGCACCTGCTGCGCTCGTGACCAAGGTAAGGTCTATGCCGTTCGGGTGACCGGCCTGCTCCAGCAGCGACCTGGCCCGGTCGGTGTCGTAGGCCGGAGGTGCATACTGCGACGCGAAATGTGGGTCGTTGGGCGCGATAGGGTGATCGTTGGCGAGGCTGCCCTTCCCCAACAGCGCCGATTGGCGGATGGCTTCCCGGTCCGTCGCGGCTTGAATGGCCTTACGGACCAGCACGTTGTCGAAAGGTGCCACCGTCATGTCCATGTACAGGCCAAGGTAGGTCGGGCTGGCCGTCTCCAACACTGTTGTGTCGGCATGGGCTTCAAGGTCACTGACGCTCTGCTCTTCCATCCCGAATACAAGGTCCACATCGCCGGTCTTGAGCGCCTCAGCGCGGGTCGCACCTTCGGGAATTGTGACGACGGTTATCCCATCCAGGTAGGGCAGCCCATTGTCCCAGTAGTCAGGGTTTCGCACCATCACCGTGCGTTCTCCCGGCAGGTGTTCGCTAATCATGAAGGCCCCGGTGCCGAACTCCTCCAGGGCCAGCCGCGCAGGATCGATGTCCGAGGGGACGATCCGCCCTTGATACAGTGACAGTGCCTCCACGAAGAAAGCGTTCGGAGCATCAAGGTCGAAGCGGACTGTGTAGTCATCGAGGATGACCATATCTTTGATGACACTCAGCGAGGACCGCGCTGGGGAGTCCAGCTCGGGATCCAGCAGCCGTTGGAAGGTGGAAACCACATCCTCCGCTTTGAAGTCCTTCCCATGATGGAACTTCACGCCCTTGCGCAAGCGGAATGTGTATGAGGTGAGGTCATCATTAGGCTCCCAGGACGTCGCCAGCATAGGCTTCAGCGAGAGGTCTGGCTGGATCATAACCAGGTTGTCGTAGGTGTGCTGGGTGACGATGATGTCCGACTGGGTCACCTGGAAAGGGGGGTCCAGCGTGGTGTGGGTCCCGAACGTCGTTACCGTCAGGGTACCGCCGTATTGCCCAGCAGGACTCTTCTCGTCGTCTCCACCGCAAGCCGCGATTCCCAGCATCATAGCGGCCAGTCCCACCATCAGCAGGAACAGGTACTTCTTCGTATTGGATCGTATAGCTCTCATCGTCTCCCCTCCTATCGTTACACTCATAGACTCGGCCATCCCGTTATTGGTTACCGTTCCCACGCGACTGCTACATGCCCGCTGGTCTCTTGCCCAAGCTCCTAGCAGTAGCATCCCGGGCGCTCGCCTCCCATGTCGGTCACCCACGACATTCGTAGATTGACCGTATCCAGCTACTTGAGGAAGGCTTTGACCTACCAGATTAGAGTGGACCCGGGTATGAATAGCAACGATGGCACCGCTGCCCCGGGGCTCTTCTGCCTTGAACTCCGCTCGCCACCCTAGGCTCCACAAAAGGGAGAAGGATGGCTAAACACGGGGACGGGAGTTACCCTAACAACCTAAGGTGTGTGTGTCAACCCCCAGCGTGCGGCATTGTAGATGTTCAATGATTATGTCAGTGCCTAACTGTTCAATGAAAATGTCAGTCTATGAGAGGACTGACGTTGACGACCAGAGAGCAATCAAGGATACAGTTGTTGAACGGAGTGATCGAGGGCAAGGTGACGGTGGTCCAGTCGGCGAAGCTGATGGGAGTGAGCGAGCGCCATACGTGGCGACTGTTGGCAGCATACAGGAAGGAGGGAGCAGCTGCCGTGGCTCACGGGAACAGGGGGAGGAAGCCTGCAGCCACCACGTGCCTGAGGACACAACAGAAGGTGATGGAGCTGGCCAAGGGTCCCTATGCAGGACTCAACCACACCCATCTGACCGAGATATTAGCAGAGCGAGAGGATGTCCATCTGTCACGCTCCACCGTGAGGCGGATACTGCTGGCCGGAAGGATGCCGAGCCCCCATCGCCGCAGAGCCCCCAAGCGCCACAGACGACGGGAGCGCTATCCGAAGGAGGGGCTGCTGCTGCAGATCGATGGGAGCCGCCACGACTGGCTTGAGGGTCGGGGAGCGTATCTGACCCTCGTGGGCGCCGCAGACGACGCCACCGGTACGGTCCCCTTCGCCCTGTTCAGGCGGCAGGAAGATGCCCAGGGCTACATGTTGATGCTCAAGGAGACCATCGAGCACCATGGTGTCCCACTGGCCCTGTACAGTGACAGGCATGGCATCTTCCAACGCTCGCCCAAAGAGCCCGAGAGCCTTGCCGAGCAGCTCCGGGGCAGGCGCGATCCCACACAGTTCGGCAGGGCGCTTGAGGAGCTGGACATTCGGCTCATCATGGCCCATATCCCCCAGGCCAAGGGCCGCATAGAGCGCGTCTGGGGCACCTTCCAGGACCGTCTAGTCTCCGAGCTCCGGCTCGCTGACGCCACCACCATCGACCAAGCCAACAACGTGCTATGGGACTACCTGCCGCGCTTCAACAGACAGTTCGGAGTACCCGCGGCAGAGCCGGGCTCGGCATACCGCCAACTCCCAGACGGCCTCTGCCTCGATGCCGTCCTGTGCTTCAAGTACCTCCGCACCGTGGCCAACGACAACACCGTGCGGTTCAACCGCCACACACTGCAGCTGATGTCCGATGAGCACAGAGCTAGCTACGCCCGCGCCACAGTGGAGGTCCAAGGGCGCCTCGACGGCACCATCGTCGTCGTTCACCAGGGTAGGACCCTGGCGACAGAGCCCGCTCCCCATGGGCCTGTCGAGATCAGAGCCCGCAGCGGTCGTCGCCCCAACGGACATCCCCTACCAGACGGCTCAGACCGCAGCTCCAATGGCGCCCTCTCACACCCTGTGGGCGATGAGCGACGGAACGGAGCCAAGAGCCCACAGGGTGTGAGACCCCTCCCCCCTCCCAAGACCAAGACCGCCGCCCCAAGGAGACCGGCTCCCGACCACCCATGGAAGAGACGACTACTGACATAATCATTGAACAGTTACCCTGACATTTTCACTGGACAACGACAGTGGCCGCTGCGGATTTCCACCATGGACGGCCAACAGGCCCGGGACGTAGAGGCGACAGTGGGCACCGGGGCTTTCTACACCACGTTGCCTGCCAGCCTGCTGCGCGGCTTGGGGATCGAGCCGAGGGGCAAGCGCAGGGTCCCCTTGGTCGATGGACGGCGGGTCGATCTGGACTATGAGCAGGCGTGGGTTTCGATGGACGGCGGGAGCGAAATCACACTGGTGGTATTCGGAGAGGACGATTCCCAAGCCCTGCTGGGGACCCTACACTCTTGACGGTCTGGCCCTCGCGGTGGATCCCACGGAACAGCGGCTGGTTCCCACAACTCCGATCATGACTAGGGCCAGCGCCTTTTCCCTTATGCGACTCCTCCCGGACTTCTCCGCGCTCCGCGTCGAACCTCCCTGACGATATCGGCACCTCTTCAGCTCGACTCCTTCCTAACGCGCCGAAGTGTCGCTCGCATCCGCTGCCGATTCCTCTTCCCTCGGTCTCGGCGCTTGTGCAGCCTCGGACCGGCGCTCCAGTCGCTGCAGGTGGGCGCGGATAGCGATCCTAGCCCAGAGCCTCAGACCCCGCCGGATTGTCCTCCGATGCTCTGCGGAGTACGACGGCGACTCCGATGTCTTCTCGTCATCCATATATCTACCCAGTCCCAAACAAGAACCCTCTCCACCCTGCTGGTGGCAGACAGTCATGGCCTGTCGGCGTAGGACCCACCATCTGCGGTCTCGTGGCGGTACTCGGTGATCCCGCCATCGAAATGCTCACGCCGCGACCACAGTAGCTTGTGCGCGCCCGCAAGTCTGTGCATCGGGCCTTTTTGACACTCCAAAGCTGGAATGTGCATACTGATTTATGGGCGACCGTGATGTGCAGCGGGCCAGAGCGGCCCAGGTGGGCCTGCTGATGAGGTCCTATCGCGAGTCCTTTTCTTCCGGAGGCGGTCGGCGGGGGCTGATGCAGGAAGCCCTGCTGGAGCGGATGGGGTCGGTGGACAACGACTACGCGGAGGGGTACAGCCACGCCACGATCAGGGCTGCTGAGAAGGATCAGAAATTCTCATGGCGATGAGCTTCGCGCCCGCCTACCACTCCCCAAGCCTCACCGACGTCTTTCGGCCCAACAATGAAAATAACCCATACCGTCGCGCCGCTCGACAGTCCAGAGTCCTGGTCGCGTCTGGCAGGTCTACTCGGTGGAGAGGCTCTTGATGTAGTACGCAACACGATCCGGCATCTTCGCGTACTCAACGCCAAATCCTACGTCCTCGAAGACCCCTACATCGACCAGGACTACTCGCAGTTCTACGTCCGCACGTTCCGCACCTACGAGCGGCACTGCAAGCGCGTCCACTTCTTTTCGCGCGACATCTCGCCGCTGCCTCCGTTCCGCCAGACTGATTCGCAATGATACCTAAGCTATACCGCCTACTGAGGGCAGATAGGACCTGCACGGCTTCCGGGTAGGGTCTCTCCAAGTCCTTTTGCCAAGCGAACTGGGTCTTGAGACATTCCCCGAGTTCTTCTGAGTCAGCCAACATGGCTATGGCCCGGGAGACAGTCGAAGGCGCATAGCCCGCGGCGGCTTCCTTGAGTGCTGTCTTGATGTCCTCGGCGGAGACTGAAACCGCCGCCGTTGTTCAACCGCACACGGGATGCAGTCTTCATGGGACCCTCCGGGCGGGGCGCCCAGCCCTTCTGCGGCGTGTCTTCGACACGAACAGCGTACCGTTCCCGCTCAGGCTGACATAGATCGTGGTCGCCTCCGGTAGGGCGAAGTGGAAGTACCGAGTCGGGCTGTCGGCCCGGCGGTGGGAGCGACAGCCCGACAGCGTTCCATGCGCCGCTGAGAACGTGCGCTGGATAGGGGTTCAGTGATCGCGCTCAGGCGGTGAGGGGGGCGCAAGATGAACCTGCGCCCCCGGATTTCTTCCGCTAACCGCCGTCGCCGCTCCGCACCGTCACGGTTACGGTGTCGGAGTCTGTTTCTCCCTCCTTGTCGGTGACGGTCAGTTGGAACTCCAACGTCGTCCCGTCCGCCGCGTCGGCGGGGATGGTGAAGAAGGGGTCGCCTCTGGTCACGTCGCTCAGCTCCACTGCGGGGCCTGCGGTCTGAGTCCAGAGGTGGACCATTTTGTACCACTTGCCGTGGGGGTTGTGGCTGCCCTTCCCCTGGAGGGTCACCGGCGCACCGGCCGGCGATGTCAGGTCAGGGCCGGCGTTGGCCGTGGGCGGCGTCGGCGGTGAGGGCGCCGTAACAGTCACCGTCATACTGTCGGAGTCGGTCTCGCCGTCCCGGTCGGTCACCGTCAGGGTGAAGGCGTAGGTCGTACCCACGGGGGTGTACTCCGGGATGGTGAAGGAGGGGTCGCCCTTGGTCACGTCGCTCAGCGTCACCGCTGGGCCTGCCGTCTGATTCCAGAGGTGTTCCATCTTGTACCATTTGCCGTGGGGGTTGTGGCTGCCCTTCCCCTGGAGGATCACCGGAGCACCGGCTAGCGACGTCAGGTCAGGGCCGGCGTTGGCCGTAGGCGGTGAGGGCGCCACGACGGTGACGGTCACCGTGTCGGAGTCGGACTGGCCTTCCTTATCCGTGACCGTCAACTCGAACTCCAGCGTCGTCCCCTCCTCCGCGTCCTCCGGCAGGGTGAAGCTGGGGTCGCCTGCGGTGGCGTCGCTGAGGGTGACCGTCGGCCCGGAGAGTTGGGTCCACTGGTGCTCCATCTCCCACCATTCGCCGTAGGGGTTCGTGCTGCCCGTGCCCTGGAGGGTCACGCTCTGCCCGGCGGCGCCGGCCAGGTCGGGGCCCGCGCCGGCTGTGGTCTCTGGGGCGGGGTCGCCGGAACCGCCCGCGCCGGCGGGCGGCTCGGGATTCCCGATCGTGAACGAAACGAACTGTTTCTGGTAGAATTCCCCGTTCTTGGTAACGGTCACCACGAACTTATACTCCCCGTGCGGCGGTCTCCAGCCATCATTGCCGCAATCGAAGCTTATGGCGCTTCCCCTTACCCTGGCGCGTTTAGTGCCGGCTCTGCCTCCCCCCTCGCCAAGGCTGTAGTACGGAAGGAAGTTGGCGCTGCCGGTCTGTTGCCAGGTCCATTCGAAATCCGATTCTCTATCCGATCCTCTTATGGACATGTTGTCGCCGTTCACGCAAGAGGCGTCCAGCACGACGAAGTACTCTGCGGGCGTGGGGTCGGCAAGCTGCTGTGGAGACAACCTTGTCCCCCCTGCGATGACATTTTGGTCTTGGTAGCCTCCCTTCCCAGGATAGGCACTAGGATAAAGGTTACTCTTCGGGTCGCAGATAATGTCGAGGTCTTTCCGCCCGAACTCGATCTCCCAGTCGGTGGGCGGCCGCCACGTGGACCCTTGACCCGGATCGGACCACTCGCTGACGCCGTGGGCGTTCCGGGCCCGCACCTGGGACTGGTAGGTCGTGCCGTCCGCTAGGTCCCGGAGGGTGGTTACAGGGTTTGCGCCCTGGAACGGGTGGTTGGTCCATTCCGCGGCGCCGGCTTCCTGGTATTGCACGTCGTACCCGGTGATGGGCGGGCCGTCCAGAATCTGGGGGGCGGCCCATAGGACATTCAGAATTGAGGCTGGGTCCGCGGCGGACCGGATCAGCTTTGGCGCGCCCGGCGTGGACGGCAAGAGGTTAACCTGCACCGTGTACTGCTGGGCCGCCGTGTTGCCGTGGCCGCTCACGTCCAGGAACTTGTTCGCCGCGATGTCCACCGTCAGCGCGCCGTTGGCGTTGGGGCGGATGTCCGCCTCCCAGAGCCACTGGCCGGTGTTCCGCAGGGCCGTGACCTCGCCGATGTTCACGTCCAGGTCATCCGCCGTGAAGCCCTCCACGGCTTCGGTCAGTTGGATATCCACGGTGAAGACGCCTTTCTGGGTTTCCGACGGGCCGGAGAGACGGTGCACCCGCGGCGGGTCCGGGTCCACGCTCACCTCGTACACCTCGCTGAGGCCGCGCCAATCGACGCTGATACGCGAAGTGTAGGGCGAGGTGCCCCAGCGGGAACCGTCGTAGCTGGGCTGTACGTCGGAAAAGGTCACCACAGCCCCGTTCTCCTGGTCGTTGAGCGGAGTCAAGAGGTTGCCGGAAGCCAGGTCATACGGCCCGGGCTCCTCGGAGAAGGTGGCGGTAACGTCGAACGGGTCGGCGGTCAGGCGCGGCCCCTCCGGCCCGGCCAGCGTGAGCGTCAATACGTTACCGGGATGATTGGCGTCGGTCACCCGGATGGTCACTTCCACCGAGCTGTCCACCGCCTGGTCCGCGGCGCCGGTCGAGTCCTTGCCGTCGCTGACGCTGACTATCACGACGTAGGACGGAGTGACCGCACGGGCAAGCCTCGCGCCCTCGGCCACCCGGATCTGGCCGTCGCCGGAGTTAATGGTGAACACGCCGCCCCCGCTGATGGAGTAGGTCAGCGCGTCGTTCTCGTCGTCTGTGGCGGTTACGGGGTCGTCCAAGGCGGTCCCGGCCGCCGACGTCTCGTCCACGTACCGGTATTCCGGCCCGCCGAAATAGGGGGCGGTGTTTGCCCCACCGGGGCCTCCGGTAGGCTGATCTTGCGGGTCGTCGTCGCCGTCCGGGTCGGGGTCGTCCTCAGGGTCGTCGATCGGGTCCGGCGGGACTGTCGGCGGCTCCGCCCCTATGTAGCCGCTGTCCGACCACGGGCTGGTCCCTTCGGCGCTGGTGGCCCGCACCTGGGCCTCGTAGTTGGCCGCGTTGGGGAGGCCGGTGAGCACGGTCGAGACGCCCGCGCCCTCGAAGGGGTGTTCAGTCCAGTCGGCATTGCCGCCCCGCAGGCGGTAGCGCAGGTCGTAATCGGTGATGGGCGCGTAGTAGCTCCGGGGCGCCGTCCAGCCTAGGTTCAGCGAGCTATCGGAACCCTCAGCCGCCGTCACCGTGGGCGGCAGGGGCTTGTCCGGGGCCGGCAGGTCGGTAACCTGGATGGTCAGACCGATGACGGCGGTCTCGCCGTTTATGGTGTATTCCACCTGCCCGGTGTAGGTGGTCTTGGTCTCGTAGTCCAGGGTCTGGCCCGGCTTCAGGGTAATCTGGCCGGTGGAGGGGTTGATTTTGAAGGTTGCGGCCGCCTCGCCGGTCAGGGTGTGGGGCGAGAGGAGGTAGTGATACGACGTCGAGTTGCCCCTCACCGGGTAGCCCACGTGATAGCCCCGGGGCGACTCCGGCACTCGCCGCACCATGTTCCAATACGGCGAAAAAAAGTAGGTCCTCAATGCTTGTCCGCCGTATACGTCCTTTACCCCGTAGGTGATCTGTGCCCGCCCCGGGTTGAAGCCCACCGTATAGAACTGTCTGAGGTTCCGGGTGGTCCATGCCTGAGCTATGGCCCGATTGGTGGAGCTGACGAAGATTCGCAGGTAGTCGCCGTCGGGGTCGGCGAAGTGTTTCTGCGCTCTGTCCAGTGGGTTGTTTCTGTACAACTGTCCTACTCTTGGTGATTGGTCCAGGTAATACCACAAATCGTGCTGCGGCGGGCGGTTGGCCCGGCCCTCGCCGGTCTCCGACCAGAGGCTGGGGCCGCTGGCGCTTGTTGCCCGCACCTGCACCTCATAGATAGCGCCGGGTTCCAGGTCCGGGAGGTTGAGGGTGACCGCGCCTGCCGCCAGCGAGCCGGTGTAGTCGGTCCACGCGGCGGCGCCCTGCTTGCGGTACTGCGCCTCGTAGCCGGTTACCGCAACACCGTTGTCCGCCGGGGCGGTCCAGGTCACGTCCAGGGCCGGAGGCGTCTCGACGTTGAAGCGCGTGCGGGTGACCGTCGGGGCATCGGTCGCGTCCGGGGTCACGGCTTCGGTCACTTCGATGGTGACGTCGATGGCGGAGGGGTGGCCGGCCACGGTGTAGCTCACCTGGCCGGCATAGGACGCCTTGGTCGCGCGGTTCAGGGTTTGGCCCTGTTTCAGGGTAATCTGGCCGGTGGCGGGATCGATGTCGAAGGTTGAGGCCGCCTCTCCGGTCAGGGTGTAGGTCAGCGTTTCGCCTTGATAGGGAGTTCCGGTCACCGGCGCGCCCGCAGAAGTCCGGGCCGGGGACCCATCGGCGATTGACCGGGTCGCCGAATGGGTTATGTCAACGGTAAGGGATCTGGTGACTTTGCCGCCGTAACCGTCGAGCACACCGTATGTGACCTCCACGTGTCCCTGGTTGAGGTAGTGCACTGAGAACATTTCCAGATCAGGGGTTGGGGAGATGGTGACATCCTGGATTCTCAAGCGCCCCTGTTTGTCCGCGACGGCTTGGGGGGTAAAGGTGTCTCCGTCCGCGTCATTGAAATGTTCGTACCAGTTTCCCCGCGGGCGGATTATGGTTCCCACTGGATGTCCGCTGAGGTTAGAGAACTCTTGCGAACCAAGTAGTGGCGGCCGGTTGGCCCGGCCCTCGCCGGTCTCCGACCAGGGGCCGGGGTCGTTGGCGAATTTTACCCGCACCTGCACTTCATACATCGCGCCGGGCTCCATGTCCGGGATGGTGAAGCTGACGGCCTCCGGCGCCAGGGGGCTGCCGTAGTCGGTCCACCCGGCGGCGCCCTGCTTGCGGTACTGCGCCTCGTAGCCGGTGATGACCGGGTCGTAGAGGGAGCGGCCGAACCACATCACGAATAGCGCGGGCGCCGACTCTCCCTCAAAGCGCTTGCGGACGACAGAGGGCGCGGCGGGCGGCTGGATCTGGGTCACTTCGATGGTGACGTCGATGACCGAAGAGTCGCCGCCCACGGTGTAGCTCACCTGGCCGGTAAAGGACTTGTTCTCGGGCAGGGGTTCGCAAACGTTGGTGTCCGCCGGACCGTCCCTCCCGGGCCGGCACCAATCACCCTCGTAGCGCAGGGTGACGCCGGGCGCAACGCTGATTTGACCGCTGTCCGAATCTATGACGAAGGCGCCATGGGGCGCGGCCGCGTCGCCGGTCAGGGTGTAGACCAGCGTTTCGCCCTGGTAGGGAATCCCGGTCACCGGATCGCCCGCGGGAGCCCTGGCCGGGGATCTCTCGAGGATTTCCCGGGTTTCCTCGTGGCTTATGGTAATGGTGTTGGTCAGCGCGGCTCTACCGCCGTACCCGTCGGTGACGCCGAAGGTGATCGCCACCGGGCCCTGATTGAGGCCGCGATAGCCTATCAGGTCAGTTGAAGTATCAGAGATGACCTCTACGTGGAGCCGGCCAGGGGGGTCAGCGAAAGTGAAGGGGGTCAGCGTGTCGCTATCCGGGTCGGTGAAAAACGCATCCCAATTCCCTGAAAGCCGGACGAACGGGCCGCCTATTTGCCTGTCGCTGAGAGTGAAGCCGTACGGCGTGGTGGGCGGCCGGTTGGTCGTGGCTTGCGCCTGCGTCGACCAGTCGCCGTTGGCCGGCCCGCCGATGGTTGCCCGCACCCGCACAAAGTAGAGTGTGCCGGGTTTCAGGTTGGGGATTGTGGCCTCGGTAGTGTCCGCCCCGACGGTGTGGATGGACTGCCAGGGTTGGCCGGGGTCGTGGTACTCAATCTCATAGCCGGTGATGGTCAACTCGTTCGGATTGGGGCGGTTCCAGGTCACGTCCAGCGCGGGCGCCGACTCTCCCTGGAAGCGCGTGCGGGTGACCAACGGCGCGGCTGGCGCGTCCGGCGGTGTGCCCTGGACCACCTGGATGGTGACGTCGATAACCGAGCGTTTGCCGCCCACGTCGTAGAGCGCCTGGCCGGCAAAGGAATTGCTCTCGGGCATGGCCTCGCACAATTCACCTGTGATCGGGTGGATAACGCCCAAGGTAATCGTTTCACATACCTGGCCGCCGTACTCCAGGGTGGTTACGTCGGGGTCCAGGGAAATCTGGCCGGTGGTCGAGTTAATATCGAAGTATGCGGCGGCGGCCCCTTGCAGCAGGTAGACCAGCGTTTCGCCCAGGTAGGGAGTTCCCGTTACCGGCTCGCCCACGGGGGTCCCGCCCGGGGAGGCCTCGAGGATTTCCCGGGTTTCATCGTGGATTACGGTAATGGTTAAACTGCTCTCGGGCACTTTACCGCCGTACCCGTCGGTGACGGCGTAGGTGAGCGTCGCCTGTCCCTGGTTGAGGCTCTTGAATAGGAACAGGAGCGGGTTATTGAGGCCGTTAATCTCCAGGACTGCCACCCGGGCGGGGTCGCTGGATTCAGCAAAAGGAACCAGCGTGTCCTCATCGTGGTCACTGAAAAAGCCTGTCCAACTTCCCGCCAGACTATGTCTTGCACCCTGAGGAGCGTCGAAGTCGAGGTGGAGCTTCCGAGGCCAAACGGAGCGCCTGAAGGGCGGCCTGTTGGTACGCAACCAATCCGGGGCTTCCATCCATAGGCCGTCGCCCGGCTCCTGGGTGAGGGCCCGCACCCTTACCCAGTATCGCGTGTTGGGCTTCAGGTTGGGGATTGTGGCCTTGGTGGCGTCTCCCTGCCCAACATCGAAGGATCTGTGGTCAGAATACTGATTGCTCCCGGTGGTCCCGTCGTGCCATTGAATCCGGTAGCCGATGATGGTCGAGCCGTTGGCCTCGGGGGTGGTCCAGGTGACGTCCAGGCCCGGGGCCGACTCCCCCACGTACCGTGTGCGGGCCAGCCGCATGTTTCCGGGCGTGCCGGGCACATCGGAGCTCTCGCCCGTCGCCGTCGCCGTCGCCGTCGCCGTAATCGTTATCGTGAACGACAGGCTGGCCTGCGCGCCCTCGGCGTCGGTGGCGCTGTAGGTCATTGAGTGTTCGCCGAGCGCGCCGGGCTCCGGCGTCCCCGTGAGGGCGCGGCCGGCGGCATCGAAGGCCAGGCCCGCAGGCAGGGCGGGAGACAGGGCGTAGGTGAATCCGCCCGCGCCGCCCGCGGCCTCGGGCAGCGTCACCGTACCGATGTCCTGCCCCTGGGTGAAGTCGTAACTGGTTGCGGCCGCCGGGAAGTGAGGCGGGACCTCAGGCGTCGGCGTGGGCGTCGGCGTGGGTTCCGGCGTGGGCGTCGGCGTGGGTTCCGGCGTGGGCGTCGGCGTGGGTTCCGGCGTGGGCGTCGACGTGGGCTCCGGCGTGGGCGTCGGCGTGGGCGTCGACGTGGGCTCCGGCGTCGGCGTCGGCGTGGGTTCCGGCGTGGGCGTCGACGTGGGCTCCGGCGTGGGCGTCGGCGTGGGCGTCGACGTGGGCTCCGGCGTCGGCGTCGGCGTGGGTTCCGGCGTGGGCGTCGACGTGGGCTCCGGCGTCGGCGTCGGCGTGGGTTCCGGCGTGGGCGTCGACGTGGGTTCCGGCGTCGGCGTCGACGTGGGTTCCGGCGTCGGCGTCGACGTGGGTTCCGGCGTCGGCGTCGGCTCGGTCACCTCTACGCGCAGATCGGAGCGATTGCGGAAGTTGTCCGAGCGGTCCCGGTTGGCGTCGCCGTCGTGGATGACGTAGCTCATCTTGTACAGGCCCGCCTTCTGCGGCGTGCCGGACAGGACCAGCGTGTGCTGGTCGAACGTGATGCCGTCGATCCCGTTGGTGAAGCTGGCCGCCTGCCCCTGGTGCCAGACGTTGTAGTCGTAGGGGCCGCCGTTGCCGCTGCCCTCGTTGGCCGCCGGCAGCGTGACGCTGAACCACTCGCCGACCTCCACGGTGTGGGTCCGCAGCGCCGACGTGCCCGACACCGTGGGCGCCGTGTCCGCTTCCGTTCCCGTCTCCTGCGCGGAAGCTGTGTGCGAGGAGAGCAGGATGGCCACAGCCGACGCGACTATGAGGAAAGTCAGAGCTGCAGTCGAACGTACCAGCTTGATCTTCGAACGATGGTTGCCTGCGAGCACATTCATCTTCTTTTCCTTTTCTTCTTAAGTGGAGTTTCGAGGAGTCGATGCCCGTCACCGGTCCGAGCGAAAAGCAGCAGCGACGGGAGGGCGGAACACGACCGAGCCTGATGGGATTAGGGCGGAGCGGGACCCATGTAGCGACGGGCAGGACGCTTCCGCAGTCTCGCCAATAGAGAGGAAACGGCCGCGTCGTCCGGCTTGTGAGGCCGGACGGGTGCGGAGTAGAATATGGAGGCGGTAGTTCCTGATGCGCTTTCGATGTGAGAGTCGGGCGCACCGGAGCGGTTTCCGTAGGAGGGCCGGCTCCTGCCGGGAGCCGGTCCCCCACAGTTCGAGTCCTTATCCATTTCCTATCCTTTCATCCATGACTCCGCAGTCTGTAAAGCGAATGGCCGGGCCGATTTCTCGTCCCCAAAATCGGGGGGGGGGGGGGGTAGATGCCGTGTCCTCCAGGTTCGCCAATATCATGTGAGCGGTGGCTGTGAAGGCGGCGCGCTCGTCATCGCTGACTCCCTTCATCAGCAGGCCTTGCCTCTCGCTCAGCTCCTCGGCAAGTTGCTGTACCAGCGACCTGCCGTCCATGGTCAAGCTCAATCGGCCGGTGCGCCGGTCGAGCGACCGGCGCTTCCGGCTAATCAGACCCCTATCCACCAGCTTGCTCACCTCGCGGCTCATCACCGAGGCGTCCACCGGGAAGGCGCGGGCCAGTTCAGTCACGGTGTTCGCCTCTCCCCTGTTATTCGCCAGGCTCAATGCACGGTCTTCGTCAGTGATTGCAAGGCACATAGGCTGTTCAGTACAATACATGTATGCGTAATACTTGTTAAGTCTAACTAATTTTAGATACAATAACTGCATGGCGCATATCAAGAACAAGTTTGAGGGTTCGACCCACGCTTCGGGCATCTGCCTAAAGGAAACGGTCTCGGAGCGGAAGCAGTCCTCCCGGCTCACCCGACAGGGGGAGCGCACTACATTGACGGGACGCAGTCCTGTATCGGAGTCAATTGAAGGATGACTGACCGAGAATCACGAGACGATCCTGACTGCCGGGACGGATACCCATTGATCAACCTGGGAGCAGATATAGCCAATCTGTTCAACGTGCTTGACAAGTCAATGGCGCAAAAGGTGGCGCCCCACGGCATCACCGGCATAGAGTACAGCCTTCTCTGGTATTGCTTGGAGGGGGAATGGACAGCTACCCGGCTGGCGCAGGTTCTGCCGGTAGACGCCGCGCGCATAAGCCGCATAGTTACCGAGCTGGTCGACAAGGGCCTGCTGAGCAGGCGGCGCCTGCGCAGCGACCGGCGCATCGTCATGCTCAGGTTGACTGAAGAGGGGAGGGAGCTAGCTTCCCATATCTCCCAAGAAATGCAGCGCTACTACGTCATACTCACGGAGGGCATTGGCGAGGAGGAGATACGCGTCTTCGAGGACTTCATCTCCAAGATCATCGCCAATCACGCCGCCGCGCAGAGTTCCGAGTAGCCCAGGGGGCATACCGGTGCGCCTCGGGCCGGTGGCCGTTCCCAGCGCTGCGGCGCCTGAGAGCGCAACCCGTTCGGGCGACGACACCCAGGTTGCGCGAGAGGGTTGGGAGGCCAGTCAAGGTAGCGGCGTCACCGGGCTCGACGGACCGGTTGAGGTTGCGGGCTTACGGCCTTCCGGCTACGTTCTCGCCGAACGCCAGGCCGCAAAAGGCCCCCGGATGATCCTTCCACCTATCGTAGGCGTCGCGTATGGCGTTGCACAGCTCCTCGGTGGCGGCCCCGTACTTTATGGCCGCATCCATGATCTCCGGCGCCAGAAACCACTTGTTGGCGAACTCGTAGATGAACGCAACGTCCGCAGGCGTGCTGTAGATGTCGAACGACGCGGTCACCCTGACGTTCGTAAACCCGGCCTCGACGATATGGGCCTTCAGGTCCTTCCCCATCTGGGGATGGCCGTCGTCGGCCGCCAGAAGGTCCTCGAACATCTCCCACGCATTCCTGATGACGCCGAAGTCCGGGTGCGTGAAGCACGACCCGATTATCATCTCCCGACAGCCAATGAGGCCCCCGGGCTTCAGGACGCGCTTCATCTCAGCCAGCACCGCGCGGGTATCCGGAATGTGCATGAGGACGTTGTGGCAGTGGACGACGTCGAAGAAGCCGTCTTCGAAGGGAAGGTCCGTCACGTCGCCCACGTGGAATATCGCGTTGTCCTGTCCATTCGCCTTGGCGACGGACCTCGCCAGGTCGATCTGCGACTCTTCCATGTCCACGCCGTGCAGCTCGCCGGGGGCCACGGCCCTGGCCAGCCCAACCGAAATGGTGCCCGGCCCGCAGCCGAAGTCGAGAACGCGAAGGCCGGGCCTCAGGTAAGGGAGCAGATAGGCGGCGTTGGCCTCCGCGGTGTATCGCCGGAGGGACTCCAGCATCTCCCCGCTGAAGCCCATCGTGTAGTCGGGCGTTGCCGAAGTCTGATGAGTCATCATTCACACGCTCCACATCGTGCGCGTCGCGGTGAGGGTTCGCAGAGGGCAGCGTTGGTCGCGCCGGGGAGCCGGATCCAGTGCCAGGAACAGGCCGACCAGCCGATGATGCGTCGTCATGTTTGAACAATTATTCGGGGGGGGGGGGGGTAATACGGCGCGCGGTAGCCCGCAGCGAAGCGGGAAGCCGAAGCGGCCCTGGCGGTCACGGGGTTGAACATGACGCTGCTGTTACCCCTTCGTTCTATAATTACGCGCCCGCGGCCCTCGATCTCCACGTACAGGCTGTGGCTGGCGAGCAGAGCCATGCCCGCAAGCGGTGTCGGTGCGGCCAACGCTGCTGCTTGGCGCACCGGTCTTCGGCATCCATAGCCGAGTGTCACGCGAGCCCTCCCGGCGATCAGGATAATCGGGCTGCATTATACACCAGCGAAAATCAGATTGCTGTTAGATTGGACTTCATTTATCATCAGGTCACGGTGACCGACGAGGACGGGCTGTCGGCCAGCACCGAGACAACCATCACGATCAGCCCGCCGCCGGAACCGGCCAACACGCCGCCAACGGTGTCCATAGACGCGACCCAAGTCACTACGGCAGAGGCCGGGGAGGCGGTGGCGCTGCAAGGCGTCGGCGGCGACGCTGAGACGGCGGCGGAGTTCTTGACCTTCGCTTGGAGCCAGGTGGGAGGAACCCCCGCGGTCTCCATCGCCGGTGCAAGCACGGCCACGTCTTCCTTCACCGCCCCGGACGTGACGGGGGAGACGGAGCTGACCTTCCGCCTCACGGTGACCGACGAGGACGGGCTGTCGGCCAGCGCCGAGACAACCGTCACGATCAGCCCGTCGCCGGAACCGGCCAACACGCCGCCCACCTTTGACGAGGGGGATAGGGCAGAACGCAGCCTAGCGGAGAACAGCGAGGCAGGCGAGAACGTGGGTGCGCCCCTGACGGCCACCGACCCGGACGGCGAATCCCTGACCTACACCCTGTCCGGCGACGACGCGGATTCTTTTGACATCGACGCCGACACGGACCAACTCCTTACGAAGGAAGGCGTGACCTACGACGACGAAACCAAGTCCAGCTACTCCGTAAGGGCGGAGGCCAGCGACGGCAACGGCGGAACCGCAAGCATCGACGTGACGGTCAGTCTGACCGACGTGGACGAGGCAACGCCGGTTACGACCTGCTTCACGGACCTGAACGAACTCACCTCTGCGGCGAAGTTTACCGGCGCCTGGGACGACTCGGGTGCCGCGCCCACCACCGGGCGGACAGCCCGGCCCGGTTCATCCACTTCACCGTATCGGAGGAGACCGAGGTCTCCGTCACCCTCACGTCGGAGTCGGGCGGGGCGCTGTTCGTGTCGAAGGGCACGCCGCAGAATGGGTGGGGAACGCCGCCCAACAGCACCTATGAGGTTCGCAGGGAGATCCGCCGCAACAACGGCAAGCTGATGCACGACGGCGCGCATACCGGGTCGAACAGCGTCACCCTGACCCTGGCCGCTGGAGAGACGTACACGGTGGAGGCGGCGTCCACTTCCGGCGGCGGGAGCTTCACCCTGTCCATAGAGCCGCAGTAGCCGGTACGGGGCAGAGGATATTCGGGCGTGGGTGGGAAGGTCGCTCAAGGTCACAGCAAGACATCCCCCCGAAAAGTTCGCAATTGAGCCTGTCTCAGAAGTCTGGGGTGGCGTTGGGTATGGGTCAGGTGTACGTTTGAAGGGACATCAAGATGGGAGATATTGAGATGCCGCTTCGACCGATGGGCCGAGACCAGATGTGGATGTTGCCGCCGACGCTCGACGAGCTGTTGCCGTTGGATCATCCGGCGCGATTCGTGGCCGAGTTCGTTGACGCCTTGGACAGGGATAGCTGGACGGAGCTTGGCGTGGACATAGAAGGTGACTCGATGGGGGCGCCAGCCTACCATCCTCGTGCGCTGTTGAGCGTGTGGCTATATGGCTTCATGACCGGGGTGCGATCGAGCCGAAAGCTGGAGGTGGCCTGCCGGGACCAGATACCGCACCTCTAGCTGACCGGGTGGCAGCATCCTGACCACAACACCCTGTGGCGGTTCTACAAAGGGCATAGGCAGGCTATGAGGAAGCTGTTCGAGCGTACCGTGCGTACGGCGGTGGCCATGAAGTTGGTGGACAAGGAGGTCCAGGCGGTGGATGGTACGAAGGTGGTCGCCAACGCCTCAGTGAACAGGAGCTACGATGCCAAGGGGCTGAGAGGGCTGTTGGATCGGTTGGAGCGGGCGATAGCCGATCTTGAGGCACAGAACGAGGCGGGGGGCGCGGGCGCTTTCGACCATCCCCTTACGGCGCGGTCTGGGCGGCGTCTGGCGCGGTCCCGCGCCCGTCACGACCGTCCGGGCCGGAGTAGCCCGCGCCCGTGCTACTTGTGCCTTCGCCCAAGCCTCAGCCTTCCGTGGCGGACAGCGACACCACGCCAGACCAAGGCGAGACCACAATCGGCCCGGGCGACTCTCTCGGCGACTCTCCGCGCAAGGCGGTGGCCCCTACCGGGCCGGATGCTCAAAGCGAGCTCAGCCGGCCCCAGTTTGTGGGCGACGATGCTCAGCTCGCGGAGATAGAACGTGAGCAGGTGGTGTCCCGCAAGGTTGCGTTGCGGAAAATACCGGCGCGGGGAGTACATCTCGGACTGCTGATGGACTTCGTGGTGAGCGGCGCGACGGGTACGGCGGAGCGCGACGCTGTGGACGATGGCCGACAGCGAGGCTTGCGTCCCAGGACACTGGAAGGTGACCGGGGCTACATCAGACGCGGCGACATACGTCGCGCTCCTGGCAGGGGTGACTCTTCGATACGTCCCGCCGCCGTCGTTTGCAAGGTTGCGGCAGTGCCGCCCACCACCACGACCAAGCCCAAGCCCGCGCCCACCAGATGAGGGCGTCGACGCGTTCGGTCAACCTGCTGAAACGCCGCCGCCGGAGCCGGACCAGCCCGCGCCGGTCGTGCTGTCAATGCGCCTTCTCCCGATCTTGGGGAAAGCGTGTCGTTCCAGGGTCTGAATCCACGCTGATGTGTGGCTTCCGTTGCGCCAACGAGGCTTGTTGACTTCGTGGACAGTGTAGGCAGCCTCGCTGAAAGTCGGCATAGCCGCCTTGTGCTTGTCCGCCACCGGGTCCCTACCACTGGCAATCGCCTCGCGGTTGTCGGCGGCACGCTTCCTAGCTTGGGCTAGTGGACCGCCTTTTCTGGGTGTTATTGATACTATATCAGCTACGCTCAGGAGCTTTACCGAGATCCACAGAGGCAACCTGAGAATCGTAGAGAATGGGCGATAATGGTGGGCCAAGGCGTACCGATTTGAGCCTGTCTCAGAAGTCTGGGGTGGCGTTGGGTATGGGTCAGGTGTACGTTTGAAGGGACATCAAGATGGGAGATATTGAGATGCCACTTCGACCGATGGGCCGAGAGCAGATGTGGATGTTGCCGCCGACGCTTGACGAGCTGTTGCCGTTGGATCATCCGGCGCGATTCGTGGCCGAGTTCGTTGACGCCTTGGACAGGGATAGCTGGACGGAGCTTGGCGTGGACATAGAAGGTGACTCGATGGGGGCGCCAGCCTACCATCCTCGTGCGCTGTTGAGCGTGTGGCTATATGGCTTCATGACCGGGGTGCGCTCGAGCCGAAAGCTGGAGGTGGCCTGCCGGGACCAGATACCGTACCTATGGCTGACCGGGTGGCAGCATCCTGACCACAACACCCTGTGGCGGTTCTACAAAGGGCATAGGCAGGCTATGAGGAAGCTGTTCGAGCGTACCGTGCGTACGGCGGTGGCCATGAAGTTGGTGGATCTGGCGGTCCAGGCGGTGGATGGTACGAAGGTGGTCGCCAACGCCTCAGTGAACAGGAGCTACGATGCCAAGGGGCTGAGAGGGCTGTTGGATCGGTTGGAGCGGGCGATAACCGACCTTGAGGCACAGAACGAGGCGGGAGAAGAGGCCGCCGTCGCCCGTCTGCCTCAGAAGTTGGCGGACAAGGAGGTCTTGAGAGAGCAGGTGAAGCATGCGATGGCCGATCTTGCGAGTCAGAAGCGCCACAAGCGCATCAACCTGACCGACCCGGAAGCCCGGCTGATGAAGGGAAGGCAGGGCATCGTGGCTGGCTACAACGCCCAGGCTATGGTCTCACCCGTAGAGGTGGATGGGGGAGGGACCGGCATGGTGGTCACCGCCGTGGACGTGGTTGATGCGGCCAATGACAATGCCCTGCTGGTGCCGATGATGGAGCAGGCCGAGGAGACTACGGGGACGAAGTCGCAGATGACATTGGCCGACGCCGGATACTTCGCTGCCAGTCACCTGGCGGAGTGCGACCGTCGAGGTCAGCAGGTGGTGGTGTCAGAGGCACGACAACGGTTCCTCGAAGACCCCTACCACAAGGACAGATTCACCTATGACGAGCACAGCGACAGCTTCAGGTGTCCCCAGGGACAGACGCTCGCGTTCGTCCGCATACAGCATGCGAACGGAGTCCCGTTGCGTCTGTACCGGGCTGCAGGTGCTGTCTGTCAGGCATGTCCGGCCTTCAGAGCCTGTACCAGAGCCAAAGAGATTGGGCGAAGCCTGGCCATAGGGCCGCACGACGCAGTCCTACGTGGCCATCGCGCCTGGATGTCCACCTCAGCAGCCAAAGAAGCTTACGGGCTGAGAAAGCAACTCGTCGAGCCGGTCTTCGGAATCATCAAGGAGCAACAGAGGGCACGTAGGTTCCTGCTGCGCGGCCTCGTTAACGTGGCGGCCGAGTGGACCATGTTGGCAACAGCCTTCAACCTGCGCACTCTCTATCGGGTGTGGAGCTCCTCCCGCCCCTTCAGCCATCCCTTTCCACGGTCCGAAGCCTTGTCCTGTCTCGTGAACTGAGGCGATGACAGCGACCAGTCTCCACACCGTCGTCTTACATCAGACCTTCGCGTCAGAGTGAACCTGTTCACAGATGTTCTTCTGAGACAGGCTCATTTGCGAACTTTTCGCTGGGAGGTCTCAATATAAGAGTGTGCGTGGCTTCAACTGCCCTTTTCCCAACCAACGGTCAGGGGCTCAGTGGTCACACGGGTCCCTTATCAGAACCCCGCTGTGAGCTGTCGGGCTGTGGTTTTCCGCTGTGGCCCTTCAGCTCTATCAGTGGCAGTTGCACCATGGGCTCCATGGCGATGGTTAGACACTCGAGTATTCTCCTCAATCGGAAGGCCGATGTTGGGCACGCCTTCAACTAATGCTCCACCAGATCATCCATCGGGGCATTCCGGACCTCGCGGAACGGGTCGATGGATGCGATTTCCATCCAACGGGTGACAGCAGGTCTGCGGCCATAGCCAGCCTGTGACATAGACGACGCCAGCTGTGCACAGCGCCAGCGCAGATTTGGGACATCGTTGTAGTCGTGCTCCCCGTCGTATCGCAGTTCTTCCGCTAGGTAATCGAGTCCCTCCACTGTGGAATCAAGAATGACATCCCAAAGTTCGTTACTTCCATAGTCGAACACCTGCTTGGCGACCTGCAAGGCCTCCGAGAGCGCCTCCTTTCTCCTCGCGGCAATGATCAAGCCCAACTCGCGGAGCGTATCATTGGGCAACCTATGGACCCCAGAATCTGCATTGATTGACACATGCATCCAAGAGGCTAGACCCCACAGTGCTCCAGTCGCCATGTCACGATTGCCTGACGCCAGCCCCGTCCTAAGCCAAGTTGCCAATTCGTCAGTGCGATAAGGCAATACTTGAACCAGATCACCAATAGGCCCAAACGCTGGAGTGCCGGATTCGGTGAGGTCCTTAAGCTTTTCGAAGAGTGTTTCGCCGAGTGGCTCTGGAATCTCGACATCGGACAGAATCGGCACCAGCCCCTCTACTGCCCAGAGCGAGTATCTCCGCAACTCAAACTGCATCGAAATGTCGGTAGTATTGATTGGAGCCTTCGTCCACTGTGAGACCAGGCCGACAACGTACTCGCGTTCTGTATCCGTAAGTCTGAAAGGACTTCCGCTATCTCGACATTCAACGATGGCACCTCCCACATGCCAGAGCGTATCTTCCAGTTGGTTTGGGTCCTGTGGACGAGCGCCAATGCTCACACTAACGGTTCCGCCAGAGCTTCGTATGTCGTGCCGGGACTTGACGGCATCACACGTAAGCCACTTACGACGGAATCGGCGATCTGCAATTCCGAGTTCAGGCTCGGGCAAATTCAGAAACTCGAAGTCGAGGAGTGAGGTGCCCGAAGGTAGACTGTCGGCAGAAACGTACTCGGCAGCCCAGAGTGCGTCAGCCACTTCAGTCCTTTCAGTTTCAGTCAGAAAGCCCTTGACCGCTATCGGGGCAAGCCTGTTGGCCGCCCGTCTGCGAGCTTCTCCGCCGACACGCAGGGCGCGTAGCAATAGATCGACAACTTCCCGCCATTCCGCCTCGTTGTCGTCGGTACGGTCCGGAAGTCGCATTCCTGAGTCCCCGCTCACGAGTTCGCCGGGATCTGGATAATGTTCCGCGAGTTGCGCCGTGAAGCTGTCCAAGCCAACAATGGGCGCACCCAATAGGTCCAGCGCCCTATTCGCTTGATGGTTCTGCGGAAGAGATTTCCAAGTCCTCCTGAGCAGGTTCTGTAGCGGAGGACCGATCCACGCATGAGACATAACCTGATGCTGTCTATTGCGATATACCTCGAATGCGTAGTCAAACGTTTCAAGTGCGGAATCAGACTCTAACCTAGGGACGAGACGGGACATTACCTCCATGCCAACCCGACTTCGCTCTACCCATCCTCTTGATAGACCGTAGTCGATCACTCTCGTACAGTCTCTCACCAGCCTTTGCACAGCATCGTCTGGCAATAGAGCTAAGTGGTTACGTGACAAGACGCGCATGAGTGACTTGTCTTTGTCGTATGTGCAGGACCTCAGAACAAGACGAATGGCGAGTTCTGGCTTGAACTTCACAACGTGTTCTGCGGCCAGTTGCAGGATGTTAGCGCCAGTGGCGCGAGGTGGGAACGCCTGGGGAGTAGCGGCTGGTAGACCGGCAATTTCGGAAAGCCGGATTGCTCTGAAGGCTGGAGCCAATCTATTGCCGGATTCGAAGCGAATGCTCCATCCATCCTGAACAGTGCCTAGAGATCTGGCCGAAAAGTGTGAGCGAGGGACTATACTTGCAGCTATCAGTGATAGCGGAGGACGGTCATGTTGGGAAAGCAGTCCGGCCAGAGAGGGCTCTGGGAAGCCGACAGTCTGTACATAGGTCATGTGGGACGTGGGAGTTTCTACGGCCTGCTGGCCTCTATGCGTGGGCAGCTGTTTCGGGATGAGGAGTTCGCCGAGTTGTACTGCGCTGACAACGGGAGGGACAGTGTACCGCCGAGTCTGTTGGCGACCGCGCTGCTTCTTCAGACCTATGACAGGGCGAGCGACGCCGAGGCCAAGCAGAGGGCGGACTTCGACATACGCTGGAAGGTGGCGCTGGGTATCGAAGTGGAAGACAGGCCGTTCGCCAAGAGTACGCTCCAGCTGTTTCGGGCGCGCCTGATACTGCACGAGAAGGCGAGGGAGGTGTTCGAGCGCAGCCTGCGGTTTGCCAGGGAGACGGGATACCTGAAGAGTCGTCGGATGAAGGTGGCTCTAGACACGACCTACATCCTGGGACGCGGGGCGGTGAAGGACACCTACAACCTTCTTTCGGATGGGGTAGTGGAGTTGATGCGTGCGCTGTCGGAATTTGAGAGGAGCGATCTGGTCGAATGGGCGGCGGCGAACGGATACCGGAGGTATGTCGGCTCCAGTGTGAAGGGCGAAGCGTGCATAGACTGGGACGACAAGACCGCTCGCGCAGCTCTTCTGCACAGGATAGTGGGCGACGCCGATAGGCTGCTGGAGTTGAGCCGACGGGCCCAGGGACTATTGGATGAGGACAGCGCTGGGCGTCAGCGGATAGTGCAAGCGTCCGAGCTGCTGGGGCAGTTGCTGCTTCAGGACGTTGAGCGCACCGAAGACGGGGTGTGTCTGAGGGAGGGAGTGAGCCGGGACCGTATAGTATCGGTACACGACCCCGAGATGCGTCATGGGCACAAGAGCAGCAGCAAGCGGTTCGACGGACACAAGGCGTCGGTGGCAGTGGACACCGACTCACAGGTGATCACGGCTGTGGACGTGCTCCCCGGCAACGCTTCCGATAACGTCGGCGCGCTGGAGTTGGTGGAGCGAAGCGAGGAGGGTACGATCTCAGCGGTTGAGGAGACCATTGGGGACGCGGCCTACGGCGATGGTGGTACACGTCAGGCATTTGCCGACGCCGGTCGCACACTGATAGCCAAGCTGCCCCGGCGCCCGGACAGCAAGCGCTTTCCCAAGGAGGACTTCGAGATAGACCTGGAGTCGGGCACCTGCATATGCCCCGCGGGGCATACGACCTCGAAGTTGTACAGGATGGGTACCCGGACCGACAGGACGGGACGCACTCACCAACTGAGAGCTTTCCGGTTCGACGCTGCGGTCTGTGGAGCGTGCCCGTTACGAGAGCGGTGCGTGGGATCAGCAAGGGGCAGCGGTCGGACGGTGAGACTTCATCCGCAGGAGGCGCTGCTTCAGCAGGCTCGTGCGTTGCAGAAGAGCGAAGGGTATTCGGAGTATCGTCAGCGGCGGGTGGTGGTGGAGCACAGGTTGGCGCGCCTGGTACAGCTTGGAATGAGACAGGCGCGGTACTTCGGGCGCGTCAAGACGCTGTTTCAGTTGTTGATGGCGGCGACTGTGGCCAACCTGACGCTGGTGGCTGGCAGAGTCGGGATGATGGGCGAAGCAGCAATCGGCTCTCGGTTCTCCAACTTCTCTCTCACCCTTATATCCACGACCTGGCGGGACGACATTTGTGTCGGCCGGAGACGATTGCTGATACTGACAACCTCAGTTTTGCCGTCACAATCGCTCTTCCCAGCACGGGGTTTTCGTCCGCACTTCTAGGTCGAATGGTGGTGGATTACTCGAAGCCTCTTTGCTCGACAGTGTTCTGGTAATGCCAGCCATCTCAGCATAGGCATCACATTTGCGTGACGCCAGTTCGTTCCATCTATTGAATACCTCCGATCTGCTCTCATGGTCAATCGTGGACCACAGCGCCCATCCTTCTCGTGATGGCCCTGCGACGCTGCGGTCATCGACTGGAAATCGGCGAATGTCTGCAATCGCCTGCTCGGTCAACTTTATGGCATCTTCATCACGACCAGCTTCGCTGAGCAAGGCCGCCTTTCGCAGCATCCAGATAGGATCGCAATCCTCGGTTTTCCAGTCTGTGAGTAGGCTATCCAGAGCCTCGAAGTCCAGGGACCATGCTGACCACAAGCAGCGCTCGTGGTGAAGGCGGTGACCTACATCGGAGTTGTCATCGAGAAACTGCGTCGCTATCTCTATCTGCCGAGTGAACATGCCTTCGTCAAGCCGGTGTCGGGCGAGGGTTACAAGAGACAGCGCGACTTCTCGCCAAGCCTCTCTGATCTGCGAAACGTTATGCGATTCAACTATTCCATTGTTCGGCTGACCATTGCTAATTGAAGACAAAACATCCTGCGCGGCCGATTCTAGCTCGGAGGTAATCGGCTCTAGGGTGGTCTCATGCCGCCACACCAAGTCGCGGATAGCGTCAAGTCGCTCGATCGTTGGCAGACTATTCTGGACTTGGAGGATGGTGGGCTGCCATGCGCGAGTCCTGCTAATCAGCGGATCTCTCACTTCAAGCGGTGCCACGAGCCAACCCGGGTAGAAGCCACGGTTCTTTGTCCAAATGGTCAATAACTCGCGGGTCGAGTCCTCGATACTCAGTGGGGCACCAGGAGTTTTGGGAGACCATGGCTCTTCAATTGGATTGTCTGAGGTTACTACGTCCACCGGTCTGAGATGGGCCGGAGGCTCAGTAAGGGTTTGGGTGGGAGGAGTCGGCCAATTCGCAACGTCATAGGGACGTCCGCCTTCTAAACTCCGTAGAATCCAGTCCGTGGCATACCTGTGATGCAAATGCTCGGGCCAGTGAGCAGCCTTCGGATGCTGGGCAAGGTCAATGGCAAACACGTTACGAGCCTGGAGGCAATCTCGCTGTTCGTCAGATAGTTCCAGCCATCCAGCGATGTAGATTCTCGGGGCTGACTCACCGAGATTGTCCTGCACCCATGTGGACCACTTCACGAAGTTCGGGTCACTCCCAGAGAATCCGACCAAAAGGAAGACTGTTTCCATCATCGCCTGCTGTACCGTATTGACGAACGGAGCATGATGATCCCTGTACGCGAGATAGTCTTCTTCAGCAACCACCAGGGGATAGTGGCCGTCGAGGGAACCGTGCAGCTTGACAATTCGAGGCTGGGCCGAGAGGGGGATCTCATCCCTATTGTGCACAACACTGTAGGGCCGCTCCGGTACAGATCGGCGGGTACGCTCCAGCAATGTGTCCCAGTTCGTGGTGAAGACGTCCCGCCATGGAAGCTTAAGCAATCGCCTATGGAACTCTCCAGGATTGAAGTCTTCATGTCGCACATGTTGCTGCAAGAACAGATGCAAGCTGCTTCGTCCAAAGGTGTCCTTGTACCCTTGGGCTAATCCCAAAGGGACGTTAGGGTCCGAGGCGCTGGGAGGTGCGCTATGCTGACTACCGCCAACACTTTGTGGGTGGAGCTTGTCAAACATCGCCCTCGCCAACTCATGCCACAGTGGGAGTTCCCCTGCATCGGGTCGAGCCGGCTCAGCATTCTTGCTGAAACCGCTGCCAATCATGACAGAAGCACGCTCTGCGCGCGACCACAGCGCGTCTCGGACGTGATTCATGTACTTCTGGTCAGGTAGAGACATGAAGAGACACGCCCCTCGTAGTCCGGCCACTGGCTGCAAATTCCTCGTGCGAAACCACAAGAGCTCCCATTTCCGTTAGGTTCAGATTCGCCTGGTTGTCCAGCGTTAGCAGCGGCTTATCGGAGGCTGCGAACTTGCGGGCGAAGGCCTCAGTCTTGCTGCCTGGCGCGGCATGGGCGATGAAGACTCGCTGGGCGAGGTCTGCTACCAGGTTGTTGCGCTGGGCCGCGAGCTCCGCTGTTGGTCGTCGGGCCGTGGCCGGGAAGGACGACAGAACCAGCAGGTGGCCGTCGTCCAGGGCGGGGTGCCAGTCGCCTGGGATGCGCATGTTGTTAATGCCGCGGGCTGGGCAGACGACCACGGGTTGCTCGCCCCGCAGCAGGAGGCGCAGACACTCCCTCTCCATCGGTGTTTGAAAGCCGCCGATGACTGGGACACCAGCATCGCGCATGGCCCTGGCAATGTCATAGGCATTCAAGATGAGGTCGCCAGGACAGCGATTAGAGCAGAACAGGGCCGTTAGCGGCTCGTCGAGCAGCCGAAGGTTGCCCAAGTGGGCCGTCTCCGGTGGCAGCGCGACCGTGGCCCGGCCGTTTACGCGGACGCCCCGGGCTTCCTTCGCTGGCGTCAACCTTGCTGTGTGCTCCATTGCTGTGTCTCAGTTCCCTTCGCAGAAGAGGTCGTTGAACTCTGCCTTAGTCTTGCAACGTCTGACCTCGGCGCGCATCTGTCCGAACTGAGTCGAAGCCCCCTTGCGTAGGTTGGAACCTGCCTGCCCTAGGTACTCATCTACATTTCTCGACTGCCCTGTGGAGTCAACGATGGGATTCTTCACTGCCTCCATCGAGTGTCCCAATAGGTGAACGAGCATGGTCTTCGGGTCGAAGGGGCCTTGGTAGTCCTTGAACGCATCTATCGCCAGGGACTCAATGTGGTATCCGCTCATCTTCCTGCTGGTACGGGTAATGAAGCAGTCCGCCATGGCCTTGGCAAGCTTGATTATCGGTACGACTCTGCCGTTCCTGGCCGTGTTGACCTTGGCTAGCTTCTCGGCAAAGTCATCAGGTCGAGCTACGTTGCTCCACTGAGTGCTTCCCGGATCGGCAATCCGAACACCACCGCTGTTCGCTCGTATGGCGGGCAGTATCTGTATCTCGGTCCCGTCAGAGTAGCTGACCGTCACCGCCAGGTTGCCCGCGCTTACGGTATTCTGGCGAAGCCGATTCTGGATGGTGTCCCGCACGTATTCGATGACCATCGCCGGAGTTTGGTTCACAAGCGAAGACTGGTTCACAATGAGAAGGGCGTCAACGTCGCTGAGGCCGGTCACGTAAGTGCCCTTCCGCACGGAGCCGCCGAACATGGTCTGCACCACGTTGCCTTTCTGTCTGAGGAACCCGCACAGACTTTCAAGGCGCTGGGTGACAGTCTGAGTGTTCCTGCGGGTGTACTGTGCGAGAAATGCCTCGCAGTGCGCATTGAACCTGTCGTCTGGCATGGGTCATGCCTCCGCTTCCGCCTCGATCAGGTCGTCGAGGACGACGATGGGCAAGCTCTCGACGCGGCGAAAATCGGTGTCGTTGGTGACGAAGAGCGCGCAGCCGGCACTGAGAGCCGTTGCCGCGTGAAGCGCGTCCGGAGTCTTCAACCCCGTATCGGCGCGGATGCGTGCCGCGTCCTCCCACAGTTCGCGCGTGGCTGGGATTAGACTAACCTCATGCGCATCGAACATCGACAGAAGCAGCATCTCGACAACCTCGTCGCCCTCCCGCAACGGCTTGACGAGCGTTTCCAATACCGTGATGTCGCTGCTCGCAACATCGAACTCACCGGCCCGGGCCTGCCGCCACATGGGTTCAAGCAACGTGCGGTACGGCTCGACACGCTCCACGCTGTAGATAAAGCCATTGGCGTCGACGTAAACAGGACCGTGCGTAGGTAGGGTCAGCGGTCCCACGATGATCTCTCTTCCTTGATGTAGTCGTCGACTTCCTTCGCAGTCTTGAAGAGGCGATGCCCCGGCGCCTCAGCCAGGATGTCGACTACGGACCGCCGTTCGGTAGACGAGGAGCGCGTCACCACCACGTCGACCGTCTGGCCCGCCTCTAGCTCCGGGCTGGCAACCTCCACCCTGCCGCCTGGTTGAACAGTCGTCCTAACGTGCAACGCCTTTTCCATTTTTCTAGTCTCCCTTCACAGGATGATTGCCCTACGACCCCTGCAATGCGTCGGAAGGCTCTCAAGGGCTCTGCCAACAGCCAATTGATTCATGTGATGCTGGCATCATCCCATAGAACTTCAGCGGCCAGATACTCACGTAGTACCATCCTTACCAGGATTCCGTCTGATACTTGAGCGACGGCATAGCGATAAACGCCGTCTTGAACATCCTGCCAGCCATCAAAGTAGGCTTCTTGGGCAACTCCAGGGCTGTGGATGATGAAAGCCCTTTGCATCATTCTGCTGCCCACTTCCGGCCAACCTGTGCCATGTGGGACGTTCTCAAACTGTTCAAGTTGTCGAGCTGTCAACGCCTGAATCGGACAAACTGACACGTGAGATGGCCGCTCAAGCATCGGTTCGCCGATTTCGTAGAGAACGTGCCCGCGTGCGTTCTTCAGCGATGACACGCTCTATGCGGTCGAGTTCGGGGTCCCACAAGACTTCGACATCACCCCACAAGTTCCTCTGGACGGTCTGGGACTGGTCAATCCGGTTGCCCAATCGGGGGCTATGGGCCAATATGCCGGAGGCCGTGGGAAATCGAACCGGGTCTGGTCTCGTTGAGCCACTGAGCACCGAGCCGAGAAAGGCGATGAGGTACTCCTCGTCCGACGAGAAGCCGGAGTTACATTGTCGGCACACTTCCACCACGGGCAAGTTCTCGGGGTAAGGAGAGTTCAAGAGCCCACGAGTCGGAACGTGGTCCCGATTGGATTCATCAGGTCCCAGCCCGCCCCCGCAATGGATGCAGAAGCCCTTGTTTCTACTATCACTGTAGTCAGTCAGTTGGTCCATATTGCATAGTCTCCGCTATTAAACATTCCAACCCATGCGATACTTGATGTCGTAGTTGGTGATGAAGTCCAGTTCCTCATCAGCAAGGCCATCTTCCGAAATGCTAAAGGGCCGCCTTGGTTCCATCGTCGAACTCTCCTATGTATTCTTGAGGAATGCTATCTCTTATTTCATCCCGGATCTGTTGGTTTCCCATTCTGAATCCAACTCTCAGCAGGTCCCACCAAAAGGAGTTTCTGTTGATGCGCCACGATATCTCTGCACCACTCGGGTTCTCCACTGCCGCGACTCCTGGCCCAAAGTCGAGCACTTGTAACTCTGTGGCGGAGGCATCGAACGTGATTCGCAACTCGTTCCCCCACTTGTCAACTTCCTGTTGGTGCACATAATACCCAATGGCTCCGACTTGCGGTGGCCTACCAACAATTGTTCGGTAAGTATCGACAAAACCGGCCTGGGCCTTGGGATGAACGATAGCTTCCATCATGGTGACGCGAGACGCTAGGAATCCTAAACTGCGGAAGTAACGTCTGTTTCGGTCCAAGGCCCCAGCATTTCGATACGGTGCGACTGCCGTGGTTTCAAGCGCTATGTTCCGCATTATGCGCTCTTGCACTATCGCGTCTAGGACGTCCTCGGCGCCATCGTTGTAAACGACGTGCAGTTGGTTCCCCGCGACATCTATCACTTCGTACTCGCCCCTTCGATTCCTGTAGCGCCCCCCTATGAGGAAGCTCCGAGCATTTGACTCTGTAGAACTCATTCAATCCCCCGATCGTCGCATCCGGTACTTGATGTCGTAGTTGATGATGAAGTCGAGTTCCTCAGCGGTGAAGCCGTAGTGCTCCGCCAGCACTCGGTCGATTTCGTCTATGATAGGCTTCGAGCGAGCCGGGTAGAATTCTTGATAGGTTGTCCTGCCCGTTGCTTTGTATTGGGCCGACTTGCGGCTCGAGTTGCGCTGCATATCGGCCATGAGGCGAGTTGCCAGCACTTCGAGCCGGCTCCTTACCCCATCATTCATTCGAGACAATCCGAAAGGGAAGGACGTGATCTCATGCTTGCCGCAGTGGTAGCCCTCAAAGAACGAGTACCAGCGAAAGAAGAAAAGGTTGGAGTTAACCATAGAGAGCGCTGCCAAGTTTAATGTCAACGACGCTAAGCAGTATGGCTTGTAGTCGTCCGATTTCTTCTTACCTACCGCGTTACTAAAGTAAGGTACAAAGTTGACAGCCTTCACGTAGTTGTAGGGAATACGGTGAACATATATCTGTTCTCCCTGAGACCGGACGAACGCTTCAGGGCGAAAACTTGCTAGCTTTGCAATGATTGAAGTGGCCTTACGATCGTCGGACTTTGGAAACACATATAGCTCAATCTGCCTGTACGACGGAGCATAGGCAAGTTTCGCAAACAAGGCCGGACGCTCTTCGGGTCGCCAACGGAGATAGCGGGTGGCCCATACTCTGTCCGAACGCTTTCTCTTTCTCGAGGCCAATAGAATGGTGAGACGTTGCTTGGCACCCTCGAACAGCTTGCAGGGATAGACATCAAAGCTGCTCATCCATAGTTCACGATCTGTTTTGAGAAGAAACTCCTGCAAACGCGACATCCTCTTGGTAGTTTGCACACTCAATGGTACGATGAAGCAGAAGCGTCCTGTGCTTGTGGTGAGATGTAATGCTCTTTCTGAACAAAGCGCATAAAGATTGCCACACCGCTCCGTAACGAAGCCCTTAGCTTGGTACTCTTTACGAACCTTGCTGTATTCTACGTACGGCGGATTCCCGATCACTGCGTCAAAGCCGCCCTTCGACATGATGCCGTGGAACTCGACGAACCAGTGGAAGGGCTGGTGGCTGGTGCGCCAAGCGTCGTAAGCGGCGGCCTTTTTGAAGTCGACGTCGTACTCTCTGGCGAGGTGGCGATCCATCTCGTCGGATAGGCTGTGGAGTCGCTCGCGGAGGGCCTGCTTGTCGGCGGAGGTCACCTCTCCGCCCAGCATGGTTTGTTGCCAGCGGAACTGGTTGAAGGCCACGCTGGCAATCTCGGCCTCCTCTTCTATGCGTGCGAGATCGGCCTGATCCTCGTCCGATGGCGCGCGGTACTGGCCGCTAGGTGTGACGGTCATGGCCTGGCGCACAGCGGCTAGTGTGGTGAACCCCACCAGGGTGTTCCCGGCGCGGACGTTGAAATCGATGTCTGGCAGCGGCTCTATCTGGTCGTAGCTCTCAAGCTGGGCGACCAGCTTCAGGAAGAGGCGCAGCTTGCAGATCTCCACGGCCTCTTCCATGATGTCCACGCCGTACAGATTGTTGAGAACGATGGACTTGAGGACGAAGTAGCGCTCGCTGGGGTGCTTGTCCACTTGCTCCAGGATGCGGCGAAAGTCCCGCAGGTGTTCAGGGCTGCGCTGGCGCTCGGACCTTTCGGCGTCGTCCAGGAAGCCGCGCATTCCCTCCAGGCAGGCGGTGTAGAGAGGTTCCAGGACGTTGAGGGCGGCGAAGAGGAACGCGCCGGAACCGCAGGTGGGATCCAGGACAGAGATTCCTGTTTCGCTACGTTCGCGGTTGCCGTAGAGCGCGTGCCAGAAGGCCCGCAGCAGCTCGGGCCCCTCGCTCTGGGCGATGACATCCCCCGCAAATTGCTCAATGTCCAGGTTCAGGGTGATGAGGTCGTTGATCTCCTGTACCTCGCCTGCTGCGAGCTTTTCCCTAACCTCCTCGTAACGCTGGCGGCGGGCCACGACCTCACGCCAGGTCTCGGTGGGCAGCGCGTAGTCGTCCGGCGCAGGGGTGTTCCAGCCGCCGCGCTGGGATACGTCGTCGATGGCCGCGGCGATCTCTTCGGGTAGGTCTAAGGGCACTTCAAGGCGCTTGGGGTCTTCCGGCTGCCGGGCGTTCCATGCGATGCCATGGCCGACGGCGGGGTAGATGTAGCGGTCGGGATCGTCGCGAAGCAAGCGCCAGACGCCGCCGTCCGGCCCGAAAGCCACGGGGCACTCCCTTTTGGCGGCGTCGAACAGGTATGGAACTACCGTGTTGCGGGAGATATAGCCGGTGATGTCTTCCTTGGTGTAATAGGCCCCCATCTGCTTCTGGTTGACGTACTTCTCGAAGATGTAGCCGAGCACGTCAGGGTTGATCTCGTTGTCCTCCCGGTAGGGCCGCTCGTCCAGGTGCCAGCGGTAGCCGTCGAAGAAGTCGAAGACTCGCTCGAAGGCGGCGTCCGGGATGGAGATACCAGGGTTGTCACGCTCCAGGTCGTGTACATCGAAGAGGCCGCCGTTGAGGAAGGGCACCCTGCCGAGGAGGGCCGCCAGTTCGGGCGCGCGCTGGGCCTCGGGCTGGCCGAGACCCTCGTGGAACAGTCGCAGAAGGAAGAGGCGGTAGAACTGCTGGAAACGCTCGCCGCTGCCCTGTTCCTGCACCATCTTCAGGCGGTTGCGCAGGTAGTCGATATTCTCGTCGAGGAAGCCCTGCTTCTGAACGAAGTAGACGAACATCATGCGGTTGAGCATGAGGGAGGCGTACCAGTCTCGGTCGCCCTGGGCCGTGATACCCTCGATGAACTTCCCGAAGTCCTCCAGCTCTTTCTGGAACCGTTCGTAGAACCGCTTGGTGACCTTCTCAACATCGAAAGCCTTGCCAACGAGAGAGACAACGTCGGTAATCCCGATGCCTCTCGCTTCGTCCTCCAGAGTGACGATGAAACCATCCAGACGTTGCAGCAGCGGTTGCCCAGTCTGTCCCGTGTGGAACTGGTGCTCCCGGCAGGCTGTGGGTTTGCCAGCCTGCCGCTTGACCCATTGCCAAACCTGCTGAGTGCGCGTGGCATCTACAAAGATGATGAGGTGCTCGAAGGCCCGCTTTGTGACCTGTGTTTCGATCTTGCGCCGCACCGGGTACTCCGGTATAGCACCATCGGGTCCTGGAGCACACTCGAAGACTGCGAACTGTGCCTTTTCCGCAACGGGCTTGAGCGCGTACTCGTGGCCGTCAACCGGCAGGACTAGCGACTCGACTTGGAAGTGGTCCCAACCTAGGCCCTCCACGAAGAGACGTGGAAAGTCGAAAGCCTGTAGGTGGGACCGTAGCTCTTCAGCGGAGACTGGCATCAGGAGTCATCCTCCGTATCGAACAAGCCCAGGGAGCAGATGATCTGCGGTTCCTGGGCCTCGGCGGCGGCGTCCCCCGTCAGGCAGAGCCTGTCCTCCTCACGCAACGACATGACGATTTCGGCCAACTGGTCGTCCGAGACGCCGCTGCGGAGCTGCCGGTTTAGGGTGTCCACTGCCGACGGGCGCAGAGGGTAGCGGTAGATGTCGTCGATGGCCTTGTGGAGAGCGTCCACGTCGAACAGCTGGCCCTTGATGGAGTCGGCGTAGGCCTTCAAGCGGGTGTAGGTGCGGAAGCGGGCGCCGGAGGGCCGTCCAAGCTGGCCGCCGACCCGCTTCTCCTCTCTGACGATGTGCCTGACGCCCTCGGCAACAAGCTCGTGCTGGCTCTCGTGGTGAGGCTGTGCCGGGGTGTCGGGCCTGCACTCGGCGGCGGAGAGGATTTCAAGCTGCGACTCGGTGATACTGTGGCCCTCGCGGTCCACGTATGCTAGGGCGTCGTTGCCATCGGCGGTGCGCATGAACACGAGCACGCCTTCGGGCCTCTGAGCGATGGGCGCGTGGCTCCGGGAGGAGAACACGACATCAGGCAAGTTGGACACGGCCTTCTCCAACGACGGGTCCGCACCAATGGCGTTCTTCCATATCTGGTAGGCATGGGACGCCAGGTCTACGTCGCCCTCCGGGTCGCCGTCTAGGATGCCAGCGCGTTCGTGGTACAGGTTAACGATAGCCTGATCGTCGTCTTCGTCCTCGAAGAACGCCTCGTCAGCGCCAACGACCTCTGCGTTCTGGCGGAGCCGGGTCCGGACTCGCCCCCGCAGGTCGATGATGCGCTCAACGCCCTCGGCAGGAAGGAAGGAGTGGCAGAGTATCTCCTCTGCCTTCTGCCCGATGCGGTCGACGCGACCCGCACGTTGGATGAGGCGGATGATGGCCCAGGGTAGGTCGTAGTTCACGACCACGTGGGAGTCCTGAAGATTCTGACCCTCGCTGAGCACATCAGTGGCGACAAGGACGCGAAGCTCCCGCTCCGGTTTGCCCTGGCCCGGCCTCTGGTTGCTGTCCGGGCTGAAACGCCATGCCGAATCCGTGGGGTCGGCGGAACTGCCGGTAACGCCGGTCATGTCCTCCATTCCCCTCTTCTTGAGTTGCGCTTCCAGGTAGTCAACCGTGTCGGCGAATTGAGAGAACACCAGCACCTTCTGGTCTGGGAAGGTCTCCGTCAACAGAGAGTTGAGCGCGTAGAGCTTGGCGTCTTTGGAAGGGTCCCAGTGCCCGTAGGTCTGGAGTATGTCCAGAAGGGCATTGGAGTCCGAAAGAAGCTCGCTCTCAAGGGAACTCTTGAATAGGTCGGGGCGGAGCCACTTGAACCGGCGGCTGTAACGGCCCTCGTACTCCCCGTATATTTGGGCTGCCCGCGCCTCGAAGTCGGAGGCAGCCCAAGCGCCGCCGGTCTTCTCGACAGGTTCATCCTGATCATCGTCATCAGGGTCGAAGAGAGCGCCCTTCGCCTGGTCTGCGTCCTCGTCAGTGAATCGGGAATCCAGCATCTCGGCGTCCTGCGTGCCAAGAGGCAAAGGTAGGCCGTTCCTGATGGCGTGGAGGAAGACGTAGTTGCGGAGCACGTGCCGCTCGACGGATTGCAGGAAGGCCGCACCACTGCTCTCCAGGCGTTTGAACAGGTTCGTGCGGCAGAACCCGATGAGACGCTTCCCAGCCCGGGACAGGTCGTCTATCTGTCCCTCCTCTACCTTAGTGGGTGGCGTCTGCGGGTTATCCAGCAGATAGTTGCCGAGGCCGTATCTGGGCAGGTGCAAGTCCTTCACTATGTCGACAACCTTCGGCGAGTACAGCTTGGCGTACTGGTCGTTGGGGTTAGAGTCGTCGATAGCGAACTTGACCGTCTTTGGCACGCGGGTAGGGAAGAAAGACCTGGTTCCGTCCTCGTAGGTGAGGAACTTCCGGCCAGTCTCCTGTTCCGTCTCGGCGTAGTTGTCCTGGATGAAGCTGCGGGTGCGGCGTACGAGATAGAGGCGCATCAGGTCGCGCCAGTCGTCGGCATACTCGCTGAAATCAAAGGCCGCCAGGGTGCGCGGCGCGGCTTGGTGACGCCTGCTGAACTCGATCTCGCCCAACTGCCGCAAGAGTCGTTCGGGGCGGATGCCCAGATCCTGGTCTTCCTCAACGAAGATGCGCAGTTGGCTGGACAGGTCCAAGTACGTCTTGTTGTAGGGCGTGGCCGATAGGAGGATGCACTTGCTCTCGTTGGCCCGCACGTACTCCTGGATGGCCCGGTACCGGCGACCCTCCCGATTGCGAAGGTTGTGGCTCTCGTCGATGACGACAAGCCGGTAACGGCGCAGCGTGGGCAACTCGCCGAGAACCCTGCTCAGGGACAGCACTCTAGCCCGAAGCTGGTATTCGTACACGTAGTCTTCCCACATCGGAACGAGGTTCTTTGGGCAGATGATCAACGTCTCCAGCCCGTAGTCGTCCTCGAAGATGCGAGCGACGGCGGTGGCCATGAGCGTCTTGCCAAGACCTACCACGTCCCCAATGAGCACGCCGTTGCGCTTGTTCAGGTGATGGGCAGCAATCTTGACCGCAGCGGCCTGGAAGTCGAAGAGCCGGTCGCCGAACACCTTGGGAATCCTGAACTCGGCAAGCCCGGCGCGGGCTTCGTGGGAGAGATGGTAGGCCATCTTCAGGTAGACGTGGTAGGGAGGTATCAGCGCCTCCCGCGCCCAGCTCTCTTCGATGATCTGGAGCAGTTCGTCCGTGATGTCGACGCAGAATCGGTCGTTCCACCTGTCCTCGAACCACTGCCTGAGCTTTACCGTGGCGTCCTGGTCGAGCACGTCCACGTTCAACTCGCCCTGTGCCGACAGACCGGCGAAGGTCAGGTTGCTGCTTCCCAGATAGCCTACGATGGGGTTGATGGGATCGTTGCGAAACAGGAGGTAGAGCTTCGCGTGCAGTGGGTGACGGAGAAAGAGCTTGACGACGACCTTCTTGGCGCGAAGCTGCGCGGCCAACTGCCGCAAGGTCCTCTCGTCGGCGTTGGTAGGAGCGCCGACAGTGAGCTGCTGCCGAAGCTGTTCGGCCAACTGGACTCTCAGGCGGTGCGCCGTCTGGTTATCGATGCTAGAGGGCCTATCGACGAGACTCAAGGCATCCCTGAGGTCATCGTGAGGAAGGCGCTGCATCCCGATGAGTACGCGGCAAGGTCCGTCACCCGGCTGCCAACTGTCCACGTGTGGTGCGAGTCCGCCCCAGCCCCGCAGGTTGAAGTAGCCGACGCAGAAGTCCGCCCGTGACGACAGGTCCAAGGTCTCCCGCAACGCGGGCAGGAGACTGGTGTCAGACGCAAGGTTGTCAAAGATGCGCGGCATGAACGTTTACCCGTTATCCGGACTTTGAGCCAGTGTCGTCCTGCGACCTTGATGAGTCTTCTGCCTATTGCCACCCCCGGCCCTCACCCACTCGTCTACCTCCGAAAGCCGAAAGCGTAAGAGCCGCCCCACTTTGTGCGCTGGGAAGTTTTTTGAGTCAACCCAACGGTATATGGAGTCTTTCCCTACGCTCAGGTGGGTAGCTACGTCTGCAATACCGACCCAACCTTTCTTCAGACGCCATGTCCTGCTATCTCCTTACAATGAAAGCCTACGACCTACAATGAAAGTATAGGTTTGCGGGTACCTGCCGTCAATCTACAGCGATTCGGAAACCCTGAGAGAGGAGCGTAGGTTTCGGGCAACAAAAAAGGGCCGCACACACGAAAGTCCGTAACACCGAAAACGCAAAAAGGGCCGCATACAATGGACAGCCAGGGGGAGGACATCGCCAATGGAGCGACGTCCTCCCCCCTTTTGTGTCGGCCTTAGCGTCCCGCGCCGACCGGCTCGGCCTCCCGCTCCATCGCCCACTCGAACATGGACATGGAAGCGGGCTGGGCCTTGCTCTTGCGGCCCTTTGGCTTCACCGGCTCGGCCATGAACTCAGCCCAGGAGAACAGCGTCTGCTGCTGCTCCTCGGCCTCCTCGTGGTGGTCGTTCCCGTTGGCCCCGTTGGCGGGCGTGTGCCCGTTGACCGGAACCAGCTCCACCGTCGGCCCGATGCCGATGGCGTCGTGGTGACCGTTCCCGTTGGCGTGGTGCCCGTTGGTCCCGTTGCCGTTGACCCCGACGGTCTCCGCTTCGACTTCGACCAGCTTCCAGCCGTCGTCCACCAGCAACTCCTCGGCGGTGGACTCGGCGTTCCGCGCCTGGGCGAAGACCTCCTCCACCGTCTCGGCTTCGTCGTCCTCCTCGCCGCTGACGATTTTGCGGGCCAGGGCCATCATCATGTCGTCTCCGTCGTCCCCGAAGGCGGCAAGCCCGTCCTCCGGCAGCTCGCCCTCGACGGCAAGGGAGCTTTGCAGCTTCTTCGCCACCAGCTTGAGGGCGTCGGCCTGTAGGGTGTTGCGGTAGGACATGAACACCACTTTCACCGGGCGCGTCTGCCCGATGCGCCAGGACCGTCGGGAAGCCTGACGCATAACGTAAACCGAATAGTCGGTCTCGTACCAGCAAAGGGTCTGAAAGTCGATGAGGTCGAGGCCGGTCTGCACCAGCCTGGGATGGCAGATCATTACGTCGATGCCCTGCTTCACTCTGTCGGCCACCCACTTCTCCCTCTTGTTGGGAGCCACGGCGTCGGCCTTCATCACCGCCACCCGGAAGCCGTGCCGGGTGAGGATGTCGTCCATGCGCCCGGTGATGTCCCGGGTCCCCGTGTGGGTGACGTAGACCAGCACCCTGCGGCCCTCCATCCGCTCTGCGGCCACCAGGTCGATGAGCGCCTGCTCCTTCGGGTACAGCTTGCTCTCGGAGAGGGGCGGCACCTGCACGATGACGTCGCCGCTCCTGGGGTCGAAGACCGTCTCCCCCTTGGTGCACCCGTCCGGGTAGGCCAGAAGCGTTTGCAGGTATGTGGCCAGCAGCCTCTTGGAGCCGCTCTTGAGGGTCTCGGCAAGCTCCTTTCGCAGCTCCTCGAACACGGTGTCGTAGGCGCTGCGCTGGGAGTAGCCCGTGTGGTCCTTCTCCGAGTCCATCGAGGACAGGAGAATCTGCTCGGTGTAGTCCGGCAGTCCCGAGGCCACGTCGGAAAGGCGCAGGAAGACGGTGTTGCCAATCAGGTGGAACAGGGCTGACGGGGCAAGCCCCGGCCTCTCCCTTACCACCTTGCGGAACTTCTTGCGCCTGCTGTTGCGCCCGTCCTCCATCGACTCGTCGTCGGGCTTGCCGATGGAGTGTTCGACGAAGCCGTACCGCTCGATCCAGCGCCCCTCCTCGGAGCGCCCGAACTCCGTCCTTATTTCAGGGGAGAACCTGTAGAGGAGATGGAACAATGTCGAGCTGTACCCGCCCATCAGGGTGCCACTAAGGGAGAGGGACTTCCCGCAGGCGTCTGCGAGGACACCGGCGGCGATGCCCTGGGCCGAGCCGCGCCCCTTGTATTCGTGCACTTCGTCTGTGATGAGCAGGTCGAAGAAGCCCCCCATGTGGTGCTTCACGTAGTCCGCGAGCGGATACCTCTTCGGGCCGGACTTATCGGCCTGCCAGAGAGGGGAGCCGCAATGGGAGCAGACGTGCCGCCTGCGGTTCAGGTCGGCGTCGGTCAGGGGAACCCCGTCCTTGTCCGTGATCTGCGCCGTGCAGTCGGGGCAGCAGGGGACCCGGAAGGGCTCGCCCGTCTCCTCGTCCCGCACCAGCCTGCCCTTGGACGTTGCCCACCGCTGTATGACGGCGGCCTGCCAGCGGTAGGACAGCTTGGCCCGCTCCCGGCTCATCACCGCGAACAGGGGGCCGGAGCCGATGGAGAGGCGCAGCCGCTCCAGGTCGGTGATGGACTCGACGATGGCGGCGCGGGCCAGGGGCACCGTCTGCTCGACCTCACGCTTCCACTTGGGAACCAGGTGGGGTGGGCAGAGTACCAGAATCCTCTGGAAGCCCGCCATGTGCGCCGCCGCCGCGCCGATGAACGTCTTGCCCGTTCCCATCTCGCCCACCACCGTCGTTCCCCGGTGGGCTTCGAGGGAGAGGGCCGCTCCCCTTATGGCGTCTTCCTGCGCACCCAGGGGGGTGCGGAGCAGGCGGGGGAGCGTGCCGCCGTTCTCCGAGGGCCGGTAGAGCGGCGGGTAGGACTCCACCACCCGCTGGGCGATGGCCTCCTTGTAGGTGTCGATGAACTCTCCGAGGTTCATGTCTTTCTCCTTCCTTCATGGGATGTGTTGCGTCCGATGACCCCGCATCAAGTACGGGGCAGGCTTGGCGAGGCACGGGCCTCGTGGGGTGCGGCTCGATGGCGAGCCGTCTAAGCGGCGAGCAACGCCTTCCTGCGGGCAGCTTCGGCGGCCCTGGCGTCCTCGTAGCAGCGTCCGCTCAGGTGGTATGCCTTCACCGGGGACGACACCGCCATCCCGCAATCGTCGATGTCCACCGAGGCGGTCTGCATGGCGGGTTCTCCGGGGAGGATGGGCTGCCCGCACCGCGAGCAGGCTTCCAGCGTCATCATCGTCTGCATGTCTTCACCTTCCTTTCCTTATATGAGGTGTGGCGTCCGAAACGAGACGAGGCCCCGCCGTCCCTTCCGAGGACGAAGCGGGGCCTCGTTGTTGGGGATGGGGCGAGCCGTCTACGCCGCTATCTCGACGATCTCGCCGTCGCCCAGGTCGAGGGAGACGACGGTGGTCTTCAGGCGCTCGCGGTAGACCTCCTTCTCCGGGGTGTCCTCGACCTGCACCATCTCCTTCGAGGTCCTGCCCTTGACCAGGATGCGCCTGTCCCCGGATTCGAGGACGACGAGGTTGTCGAGGAAGCCCGCCGCCACCAGCATCGCCATGTGTCCCCTTCTGAGGGGCATCAGTGGGCGGGTGCGGCTGTCCTTTGCGGGCCAGAGGGAGTCGGTTATCTCCGCGCTGGCCCACAGCCCCGTCCGCCTGGCCTCCGTAGCCGCAGCGACGGGATCGACGGTCCGGGTGGTGAACAGGATGTCGCCAGCCGGGGTCGCCTTTGCCTTGAAGAAGGGGTAGCGCACCCCTCCCAGCCGTTCGGGGTCTCCCTCCGACCACCTGTTCACCGTCTCCTCGGCGGAGGCGTCGGGGATGGGGTCGGCCTTGCGGTAGCCCAGGAGCGCCACCTGGTCGAACACCTCCCGCTCCGGGTCCGGGAAGGCCCAGCAGCGCAGGTTCCGGTAGTGGGTGGACAGGTAGCGGGCCGACACCGCCAGCCTCTGGCGAGGCACGATGAAGACCAGCAGCCCGCCCTCGGCCAGGTACCACGTGCAGTGGGTGAGGAAGGCGTGCTCGACGCGCTTGTCCTCCTGGTCCCAGTCGTAAGGCGGGTTGACGTAGGCGAGGCCGAAGGCCCCGTTTGCGATGGAGGTCTGGAACAGGTCGGCGGCGAGGGCGCGGTCGAGCCGCTCCTCGGCCTGCTGCGCCCTGTCCCGGTGAAGCTCCACGCCGTAGGTCTCGACGGGGATGTTCCCCCGGTAGCGAAGCTCCTCCGCAAGCTGCGCCACGGCGTCCCCGCCCCCGCAGCAGGGGTCGAGGATGCGCAGCGTCTCCCGGTTGTAGTTGTGGTGGCCGTAGGGGGTGTCTATCAGCCCCGCGATCATGTCCACCACCCGCTCCGGCGTGGGGTAGTAGCCCCCCTTGCTCTGAGCTGCGAGTCTCATGTCTTCTCTCCTTTCTCCGTGTTGTCCGTCGCGTCCGGCCCGAACCGGCAGGGTTCGGGCTGGCAGAAGTGGCAGTCCCTTCTCGCCCTGGGGGGCGGCACGTAGTCCTCGGCGGCGACCGCCTGGAATATCACCTGGATGCCGCAGGAGCCGCAGTGGTAGATCTCCCCGGCGTGGAGGTCCTTGTCCGGCTCCTTCACCTGCGCGAACCGCTCGTCGCAGTGCGGGCAGGTGAAGAACAGCGTCTGTTCCCTTGCCATTGGTCTATTCCCTTCCCGCCGCCTTCAGGCGGCGATTGCCATGTCTCCGTGTCCGTCCCTCGACAGGCCCACCACTTCGCCTATCGCCAGGTTGCGCTGGTAGCAGAGCACCTGAGGAGTCCCCATGCTCTCCGCACAGGGGACGCAGTAGGCCGTTATCAGCTCGGCGCGGTTGGCGACGGTCATCCGCCGAACCAGCACCCAGCCGCCCTCCGGCAGTTTGTGCCGGTAGAGCATGACCGAGGGGTCTCGCCGCTCCGCCTCCGTCACCGGACGGAAGAAGTGGGGCTGGCCCGAGCTGACAAGGTGCTGCGAGCCGTCGTGGGGGCAGTAGCGGCAGGTCTTCCCGTCAGGGGAGAAGCGCCGCCAGGCCCCGCCGTTGCGCTGGCCCCGACGCTTGCTGTTGCGCTTGGCCCGTTTGAGGGTCCTATCCATCGCTCCCCTCCTCCGGCAGGGTCAGCCAGCCCGAAGCGACCGCCTGGGAGAGGTCGTCGTGGAGCTTCTTGGCTTTGGGAGCGCACCTGTAGGCGGAGACGCCGACGCTCTGGAGGGGTACGATCTCCTCCTCTTCGAGGCCCCTGTGCCAGAGCCAGTCGGCCCAGGAGCGGTGCAGGGGCAGCGGGCTGCGCTTGTCCAGGAAGCGGTGGTGCAGCGCCGGGGCCTCCTCCTCGCTCTGCGCCAGCAGCAGGAAGGAGTCCTTCTCATAGCTGAACTCCGCGGTCTTCGTATATACGAGGGCGTGCCAGCCGCCCGTGCCGCGAAGCCGGGCGATCTTGGTCGTCCACGTTCCGATGGTCTCGTATGGAATCTGGCACCGCTGGTAGCCCCCGCTCAGCGCCATCCCGTCCGCGCCTTTGATGATGTGGGCTACGTCCGGGGGCTGCTTGAGGAGGGACGCCCAGATCGCCTTGAGCGCCGTCTGGGAGCCGACCATCGAGACGAACCAGAGGCTTTCGGTCTTGTCGTCGCGGGCGAAGGCGTCGGCGGTGGCCGAGAAGCCGCCCGCCGTGATGGTGTAGAGGTTCTCGGGGTCGATGGTGTGAGGTGCGAGCATGGTGAGTCTCCTTTCGTCGTGAGGGGTTGAGTCGATGCGCGGGGGAATCCCCCGCGTGAGAGGCCGGGCTGCGCCGGTCTTGGAGCGGTCAGGCGGCCATGAGGCCCCGCTCCTTGAGGCTGACGAACCGCTTGCCGCCGATGACGATGTGGTCGAGGAGTTCGATGTCGAGCAGCTCCGCCGCCTTCTTCAGCTTCCGCGTGATGAGCACGTCTTCGGGGCTGGGGTCCGGGTTTCGGCTGGGGTGGTTGTGGCTGATGATGATGCTGGGGACCGCTTCGAGGACGGCGTGCCTGAGCACCTCCGCAGCCCGGATAACCGAGCTGTTCACATTCCCCTGGTAGACCACCCTCTGGCCCAGCACGTTGTTCCTGGTGTCCAGCAGGAGCACCCGAAGCTGCTCCTGGGCGAGCTTGGACATCTCCGGCCCCAGCAGGTCGTAAACGTCGCGGGGGGAGCCGATGGAGGGCGGGTCCTCCGGGCCTTCCGGCCTGGTGGAGACCTCGTAGCGCATCGCCAGCTCTCCCAGCAGGCTCAGGTTGCTCCGCAGCGCATCTATGAGCGCCTGCCCCTCCGGGCTGGGCGCGAAAGCGTCGTCGGGGATGAGCGGGAGGGTTTCGTTTAGGTCGGCCTTCTTCTTCCTGGGCATGTCGGCCTCCTTGCCTATCGGATAGAACAGAAGCGGGGCCGCCTCCGTGGATTGGAAGCGGCCCCGTGTCGTTGCTCCCGGCTCAGGAGCCGGGCGTCGCTATGCAGTTGCGGGCTAGAAGGGCGAGTCCTCTCCGCCGTCGTCGCCCGCCCCGTTCCCGTTGCCGTTGGAGTCGAGGAAGACGACCTCCTGCGTGTGGACCTCGGTGCGGTGGCGGCGCTGGCCGTCCTCGTTCTCCCAGGTGTTTTGCACCAGGCGTCCCGCGACATAGACCCTCTGGCCCTTGGTCACGTACTGGTTCACCGCTTCCGCCGTCTTGCCCCACACGATTACCGTGTGCCAGTCGGTGGCGTCCTCGGCGTCCCTGCGGTAGCGGTCCGTCGCCAGCCGCAGGTTCGTGACGGCGGTGCCGTTGGGCGTGTACTTCATCTCCGGGTCCGTCCCGACCCGTCCCAAGAGCTCGACCTTGTTAATCGTCCGTGCCATTTCGATTTCCTCCTTGTGGATGGTGTGGCGCGTCCTTGCCGCGCCCTGTTGAAGTGAGAGCGGGGCCGTCCCCTGTAGAGGGGAATCGGCCCCGTCCTGCGCCCCCGCCAAGGAGCGTCTAGCTGAACTCGAAGACCGGAGGCTCCGGCCCGTCGTCGTCGCCCTCGAACAGCTTGTCGGGGTCGAAGTGCGCCGCCGCAGTCTGGAGAGCCATCAGCGCGTCGGCCCGTGCGCCCGGCCCCAGGGCCGGATCGTCAATCGCCTTCAGGTAGCGCAGCGCGGCGTCCACCAGTCCGGCGTGGGCGGCGTTGTTGCAGAACACCCGCTGGGAGGCGTTCGCCATCATCTCCATGCTCACCAGCCCGTCGATGCGGTTGGAGATGCGGGTCTGCACCGAGGCCAGCTCGTTGGCCAGCCGTGCGATCTCCCTGGTGGCGGGCGGCATCCTCCACAGGGTCTTCGGCGCGAACCTGCTCATCCCGCCCTCCGTATCTCGCCGAGGCTCTTGGGCCGCCAGTACAGGTCGCGCTCGACGGCGGGGACGCCGCCGAACACCGTCGCCTCCGCCAGCTCGTCGAGGGAGAAGTAGCCAAGCTCCGTCTCGAACCCCTGGACGAGGCCGAAGCACTCGCCGGTCTCCGGGTTCCACTCGGTCACGTACCAGGTCCAGTTGCTGTAGGGAGAGAAGAGCTTGGCAGGGGCGAGCACCGAGTCGCAGTTCTCGACGTTCTCGTTCGCGTAGAGAGCCGGGATGGTGTCTCCCAGCTCCTTCGTCATCAGCTTGTGCCTGCGCAGTCCGCTGTGCTTGTCCTGCCACGTGGTCGTGGCCGTGGCGGTTCCGGTTGCGTTGGTCATGGTGTCTCCTTTCATGCTCGGTTTGATGGGACTGGGCGGGGCCGTCCCGGTAGATGAGAGATAGGCCCCGTGTGTGCGCTCCAGCTTGGGAGCGTCTAGCTGACCCGCACGTACTCCGACTCGCTCTCGGTGACTATCCCGGCCCTGGTCTCAGGGTCGAGGACGGCGTTGAGCTTGCGGTAGTTGACGGAGTACCTTGTGGACTGCACCAGGCTGACCGTCCTTCCGTCCACGGTCGCCTTCGCGTCCCCCTTCCGGCGCATCCACGCCTTCAGGGTGTCCAGCGCGTTGCGCTTGGCCTTCTCCGGCTCCCGGATGGACTCCTGGGCCTCTGCGTAGGCCGCCACCGAGTCCCTTGCCTCCTCGTCGCTCACCTCCTCTTTTTCGGTCTCTTCCTCCGCATCGACCTCAGCCGCACCCGGCAGGCAGATGTCCAGGAAGGGGCAGGACCGGCACTGCCAGCTTGTGGCGGAGAAGTCTCGCTCCGGCAGCGCGTCTGGGTCAGGCCCGTTCTGGACGTGGTGCGCGCCCAGCTCGCCGAGCCATGCGCAGGCGTCCTGGAGGGCCTTCTCCAGCCGCTCGGCGGGGATGACCTCGTAGTCCCAGGTGCGGCTGCCGGTGTCCATCGTGGCTATCACCGCGTCCCGCAGGTCGTCGTAGGTTCCCAGCGAGTAGAAGGCGGCCTGGACCACCGACGCCGGGTGGCTGCGCTCGGCCCCCAGCGTCCGCCAACGCTTGAAGGCATCCGGCCCCCGCGTCTTGATCTCGACGACCATCTCGTCGCCGTAGGCCGGGGCCGCGTCCCCGAACAGCAGCATCTGGACCTGGGCAGCCGCCTCGTCCTCGTCCAGGGGCATCCGCACCGTGCCGTCGGGGTGTCCGGTGACCAGAAGGTTCGGGCCGAGCCTCATGGTCACCGCTTCCGGGTCCTGGGGGTCGGCGGCGTCCACCTTCCAGCCAGCCCGCTCCATCGCCCGCACCACCACCGGTTCCAGGGCGTTGCCCGCCTCCATCGCCGTCAGCGATTCCTCCGTGGGGGGATTCGTGGGCTGATACCCGGTAGCCGAGTACCAGAGGGAACGGCGGCAGCCCAGGGCCGACGAGGCCCGCACCACAAGCTCGCCTTCCTCGTTGATCTGTGCAGCAGGGCGTGAGAAGACCTCAGCCCTGTCAATCGTCTCAGTAGTCATGTCTCTGCCTCCTTGTGTCCTGTAGATGAGAGCGGGGCCGCCCATGTGGGAAGACAGCCCCGTTGTGCAAACCGCTCACGCGGCCGCCTTCGCCTCCGCCGCTTCCACGTCCGCCGCCTCCCTGTCCCGCCTGGCCTTCAGGTGGACCTTGAGGATGTGGGCGATGCCGTCGCCGAGGCCGTGGACGGGCACGCTCCTGCCGTCGCCAAGCTGGTTCCAGAAGGGCTGCATTTCCTGTATGCCTTGGATCTGGTCAATCACCTCTTCCAGCGGCGTTCCCCTGCGCAGGTGCAGGGAGATCAAGCGGCAGGCAAGCTCCGTCACCCCGTGCTGGAAGCTCCCCCCTTTGCCGAGGAATCCGAAGACCTCGAAGGGCTCGCCGTCCTCGTCCACCGAGACGGTGACGAACAGGCTTCCGAACTCGGTTTGCAGCTTCGTGGTGGTGCTGGGCAGGCTGCGGGGCCTAGCCCGTGTGGTCGTCGCTGTCATGGCCTTCCCCCATTCCCGTTGTGGTTCCTCTCGCACTCGACGGCCTCCATCCGCCCGTAGTCCCGCACCTTCCCGCCGTTATCGGCGAAGGCTTCCGCCTCCTCCCTGGTGTCGAAGCGCCCGAAGGGGTCCGTGCCGTAACCGCCCCAGTAGGCGATGACGTGGAAATGCGGCCCGGGGGCGACCGTCCGCAGGTAGGGCAGCGCAGGGGCGTAGCGGTCGAAGTAGCCCGCCACCTTGAAGGCAAGCTCCCTCTCCCGTTCGCCTCCCAGTCCCAGGAGCGTCCGCACGATGACCTCCTCGCAGTCTTCCTCTGCGAAGGTGGGTGTGTGCATGGCGTCCCGCACATCGGCCGGAAGCTCGTTCCACCGCTCCCGGCTGAGCTTCAGCCCGCCGTGGCTGGGAGTGGAGACTCTCTGGACTCCATCGGCCAGTTCCTCAACGTCGTGCGTCCAGCCCCAGGGCGTGTGTGTCAAGGTCGTCGTCACCATTTCGTGACCTCCTTCCTGTAAATGGTGAACGGGGCCGCCCCGAAGGAGGCGAACCCCGCTCTATTCCGTGCGTCGATTGCCGGGGGACTAGGCGGCCTGCGCCTGCTGCTTCTCCCGGAGCTTGTCGGCGGCGGCCTCGACCAGCGGCCCGAGCTCGTCCGCCGTCAGGTCGTCCAGGTCCCTGCCCGTCTGCCGCTGGACGGCGGCCCGCACCTTCGCCTCGTCAAAGCCCTGCTGCCCGGCCAGCTCCATGAGCCGCTTGCGCAGGGTCTTCACCTGGGACCCGTTGCCGCCGCCCCTGGACTGCGCCCTGGCGTGTTCGCGCTCCGGCCTGGGCGGGTTGACGACCGGCTGCTGGTCTCCGTAGAGGCCGTTGCCGAAGCGGTCCCCGAAGCTGCGGAGCGCCCGCTTCATGCCGTCGGTGACCGCGCCCTTTATCGCGGTCTCGTGGCCGTCGGCGGTCTCCTCCGTCACGGCGTGGAAACCGATGTCGGTGCGCGGGGGAGCGCCGCGGACGGTGACCCGCACCGGGGCGGTGTAGGCGTTCGTCACCTTGACCTCGCCGGTCTGCGTGTCCACCGTCTCGATGCGGCGCAGGCTGACGTTCTCGACCAGCTCAAAACCCCAGCCGCCGAAGCCGAAGACCTTGTTGGCCTCGGAGATGGCGGTGTGGCCCTCGATGTAGGAGAAGGTGCGCCCGGCCCGGCCCCTGCGCTGGGAGACCAGCGCGGAGTCGATGGGCTGGGAGAGGGCCTGGGTGACGGCGGGCGACAGCCCGTCCCAGAGCAGCTCGCTGCCCTCGATGATGGCGGGGTCGTTGTGCGCCCCGTTGCCGTTCCTGACGACGATGGCGGTGTCCTGGTGGACGCCGTTGCGGTTGTGTCCGTTGCTGTTGCCGCTAGACATTGCTGTTCTCCTTGTGTGGTGTTGTGTGTCCTGTAGCGAGTGAAGTGAAGCGGTTCCCCAAGGGGAATCCGTGCGCGGGCGAGGCCTGTCGCAAATTGGGCATAGTTCCTCCTGGGTAGTCAGAGTGGGGATTGGGATGAATCGGGCCAGGGAAGGCCCGATAGAGGGAAGGTGAGGGGGTAGCGGGGAGCTAGCGAGCGGAGCGGGCAGCCTGCGAGAGCAGCCGGAGAAAGGCCGCTCGGCCCTGGGGAAGGGTGACGGCGGCGGCCCTCCGACCAAGCAAGCCCGCAAGCCGCTCGGTGGCCTCAAGGCCCGCCTCGTCGTTGTCGAATGCGAGGAAGACCCTGGGGCAGCCCCGAAGAGCCGAGGCAACCCGCTCGACTCCCTGGGTGCCCAGGGCAGCGACGGCGGGAACACCCCAGGAGGTAAGGGCAAGCCAGTCAAAGACCCCCTCGGCCATCACGACCCACGGCGGAGCGGGGCCGAGGCGTCCAAGCCCAAGCACCGGCTTGGGGCCGGGGAGAGCCTGGAAGCGGGGAGTTCGGTCGGGATCGACGGCCCGGCCCACGAGCCAGCGGACAAGCCCGCCGGAGGTGTCGGGAGCGACCACCATCCCGGCGAACCGCTCCGAACCCCGCTCGGTGAACAGGCCGCAGTCCCTGAGCCTGTCGGCGGTGAAGCCAACCGACCCAAGCGCCTGCCGCAGGCCGTCGCCTGGAGCGAAGCCGAGGCCGAGCCGGATGGCGGCGTCAGGGCCGACGCCCCGCAAGGCCAGGTACTCAAGCCCCGCCGAATGACGGCGAAGCTGCCCGGCGTAGAACCGTGCCGCAGCCGTCAGGAGCGCCGGGTCCCTGGGAGGCGGCGGAGCCGCCCTGGAACGCCGAGCGGGAACAGGGCGAGTGGCAAGCCTGGAAGCAAGCCCAGGGCTGCCGTCAAGTCGAGCAATCGCCTCGGGCAGGCTCAGGTTCTCCGTGCGCTGGATGAAGTCCAGCACGTCGCCCCCCAAGCCGCAGCCGAAGCAGTACCAGCGTTCAGAGTCGGCGTACACCGTGAAGCTGCCCTCCACCTCGTCGTGGAAGGGGCAGACGCCCTGCCGGACCCTGCCCCGTCCCCTGAGCCTGACGCCCGACGCCTCAACCGTGTCGCCCAGGGGGTGACGCGCCTTCAGCACCGGGATGTCAACGGATGCGTTGGCCGTGACCATCACGCACCCCCGTTCAGAGGCCGCAGCCCCCGCAGGCTGCGCCCCGAGACCAGCTTGCCCGGCTTCCAGCGCATCCCCAGGACCGCAACGACCTCCAGCGTTCCGCCGTCGTCCGTGGGCACCACGGCGGCGGCCCTGCCCGTGCCCTGGCTGTAGACCATCACGTCCCGGTCTCCGAACCGCCGCCGAACCAGGTCCGTCCACTCGGCGTAGGCCCACCGAGCCTCGTGCTTCTCCGCCTTCGACACGTCCATGCCGACGAGGACCGCCAGGGCCGTGTCGATGTCCCCCGCCTGCCGCATCCGCCGAGCCTCGTGGACGCACTTGGCCACGCTCGGTGTCTCCGTCGCCGGTGCCGTCTGCGGCTGCTCCGGGAACATCGCCGCCATGAGCCGGTCGACCAGCTCCTCCAGGCTGCGCTTGGGCCACACTACGTTGTCCATCGTCCGATTGCCTGCTACCAATGTTGCCGTCGTCATCACGACCTCCTTCTGTGGTGTGTTGCCTTTGTTGCCTTGTCGATTGCGCCCACTTGCGGGCAAAGAAGTAGGGCCGTCCCCGGATGGAGACGACCCTTGCGTGTTGGGATGGGTTGTGCGCGGCTCGAAGCCGTCAGCGTCTGGGCCTTCGCACCGTGCGCCGCATGAACCGCCTGAGCAGCAGCGCGCCGATGCCCAGGCCGACGAGGTTCAGGAAGACCAGCTCGCCGTCGCCCGTGATGAGCGGCGCCGCAACGACCAGGGCGACCACCGCAGTCACGACGACCCGCTTGCGCTTCCACCAGGGCCGCTTCTCCGGGGCCTTGACCGCCGCGTCGCTCACCGGCTCGTACGCCGTCCAGATGGGCAGCCCGATGAGAACCTCAAGCTCCGTTATCACCACGCCTGGCGAGCAGCCCCCGGTGTGGCAGCGCACGTCGATGCCCTCACCGTCCGGCCTCTGCCGAAACGCCAGCCCGTCAGACTTCCCGCCGTGGCAGATGGCCGTCGTCGTCCAGAACCAGCCCCGCTCGAAGCTGACCCGATGCGGGAGCAGGTTGGCGATCCTGAGCGCGCTCGGTCCCGTGTACCGTTCCGTCATGTTCGCTCCTCCCTCTCCGATGGTGCGTGTCCGTTCCGAAGTCATGCCCGTGCTCGGCGAACTGTGATGTGGTGTCCCAGACGATGCGCTGTCTGGGCGCGCCATCCGTGAATGCCTATCTCCCAGTAGAACTTCGTATCAGGCTCGAAGCCGAGCAGACGCCGGACGATGGGCAGTACTGTGTAGACGTTCAGTTTGTCGTTGACCCACAGGCCGGCACGGCTTCGGCTCGGCAGAGTGAAGCTGCCTCGACCTGGCACGACGACCGTCTGTTGCCCCTCGTACACTTCAATCTCGATCTCGACTCCTTCAGCTGTTGTGGCTAGGTACAGTTCGTTACTCATCGCATCTCCTCTCTGGTTTTCACTTCGCCCTTCATGTCCGTTCCTCCTTCTCCTGTGTGTGTCCGTGATTCGTCCATGCCGTCGTTACCTCCTTTGCTTGCCGTTGACTCCGTGAATCCGTGTTGCCGTGCCGACGACGCCCACAGTCCGACCACGAGCCGAACGGGAGAGACGCCGGGTGAGAAAGACGCAGCTCGGCCCAGGGTCACATCACGATGAATCGACCTGGGGGAACTGCTGTGAAATGGGGTGTGCGACCGGCCTGCAGATCGACCACAGAACGGCGCGGTGAGAGCGACGCAGCCCTACGAGGTCATCGCAGACAAACGTGCGTGAAAGCTGCGACCCAACCGCGTGACGGTTGTGCCGCAGGCATGAGGAATGGCCGGTGTGCGGGGCGCACTCCGACCAGGGTGTCCGAGGGGCCGAAGCGAGAGACGCTCCAACCGCTGCGAATGTGTCCTCCGAGGCGACCATCGGGAGAGCGAGGCTCAATCCTTCCGGTCTGACCCCTGGGCGGCTGTTCGGAGAGCAAGGCTCGATCCTATGCAGCCGGTCCCGGATTCGGGGGACGGGAATCCTCCAGGTTTCTAGGCACGAAACGCTGGAAAAGCCAGAAACTGCGTCAATTATCGCCCGAACGAACGAGCGAATGGAAGGCTTCGGAGGGGGTTTCGGGCCAACCCAACGTAGATTGCTCGCGCCGATTTAGCGCCCTTTTCGCTGGGACTTAGCACCCGCCGAAAACCGGCCCCGGAGACCGCTCCGGGGCCTAATTCCACCACAGCCTCAGCGTGAGGACCCGGCGCACCCAGCGCAGCAGCTTTCGCTTCCGCAACGCCACCCGCGTGTCGGCCAGCGCCTTCCAGCGGTGGGTGGTCTGGCCCTTGCGCCCGAAGCCCCTGAGCGGCTGCTTCTCAGGCGGCAGCGTCAACCCGTGCTCCTCCAGCATCGCCAGCTCCAACACGAGCAGACGCTCCTCCGTCGTGAGCCACGACAGGCTCTTCCCTCGATGGGGGTGGTCGGCCCGCAGCCTGCGCCACTCCTCGACCAGGGGCCACGCATCGCCGTAGACCTCCTGATCATCCTCTGCGGGTTCTTCGGTCACGATCTCGGGGTCCAGACGCCGCTCGGTGAAGGGCTGGCGAGGACGCAACCCCACCACCGGAGGGGCGGCCCCGGTCTCCGACCGGCCCGCCCCGTCGTCGTGGTCCCCGTCCTGCGCGTGGTCCTGTCCCTGAGCCTCGGCGCTGCCGGCAACCGCAGCCCGAATCTCGCCGAGGCCGTCCCGCAGCTCCTTCGCCAACGCCTCCACGCCGCCCTCCAGCGCATCCACACGCTCCCGCAGCTTGGCCACTTCGGGGTCGTCGCCCGTCCCCAGGAGCCGCTCCAGCGCATCGCCCATGCGTCCGGTGATCTTCCCCGTCTCCTCGGCCCGCGCCAGCGTCTTGTAGTTGACGCCCAGCAGCTCCGCAGCCTCCATCTTGCCCTCCTCCCGCACCAGCTCCCGCAGGAACCCACTCAGCCTGATTCGCCTCAGCTTCTCCACGTCCGGGACACCAGCCGCGTTCCCGTCGCCCTGCACCTCGTCCGCCGCCGTCTCGTCGTCCAGCGGGCCGCCAGCCAACGTCTCGTCCGCCTGTGTCCCGTTCACCTGCGCCTCGTTCATGGTCGAACCTCCTCGCTCTCCTGTCCTGTAGGGGGTAGTCCTGTAGGGGGTATCTCACCCCCGATAAGGCCCCGCTCCCTCAATTGCTCGCTCCGATTTAGCCGGATTCCGCTCCCCCGCCCCGATTCCCGCACTTCCCTTTTGGGCATTTACGCCCCCAAACGTTGAACCAACCCTTACCTCGAAGTGCTCGCAACAACGGCTCCACCACCCCCGATTTCCGCCTATTTCACGTTGGAAACCGCCCCCGACTTCCCTTTCGGGAACTGAAGCAAATCCTTGTACACGGGTATGACACCATATCCGGCCTCTCAAAGTGGAGGCCCCGTGAGGGGGGCACGCAGACGTGCCCCCCTCACGCACCATGATATTTCGCCCCCCGACTCCTCAGACTCGATGGAAGAACAGATGACCCCATCGACGAGGAGGCGAAGACGTGGGAGCGCAATCGACCGTCCGACGGACCCTTGGAAGAGCCAGGAGGCTGATTCCCCTGGCCGCCGCGCTGCTCCTGGCGGCGCTGGTGGCGATCCCCGCAAGCAACGTCGCCCTGGCCCAGGCCCCACCCGACCAGATCGTCCTGGTCAACGCGGACCGGGACTTCGTGGAGCGCAAGAAGAAGGGCGAGTTCGTCGCCCGACCCGTCTTCGACCGTGAGATAGCGTCCCTCTTCTACGCCGTCCGCGACGCCGACACCGGCGACTGGATAAGCGCCATGTACCGGGTCAGGGGCGGGGAGAAGAAGCGCTCAGACGGCTGGGAGTATTCCTTCGAGTACCCGGCCCTCGACGAGCAAACCGAGCTCGACCCCGACCGGGCCTATTTGCTGGTGATGCTGGCGGAAGCTGAGGACGGCAGGAGGGGCGACTTCTACGCCGTCGTCCCCGTCCATGAGCCGGGCCGCATCTGGGACAAGATACTGTCCGCTCTCAACCCCGCAAGATGGGCGAGGGCCTTCGCCGGCTGGGTGATCGAGGGAGTCCACGGAACGCTCTGCGGCGTCGTTGAAAGGGCGAGCGGAGAGGACGCCGACAACTGCCGGAGGCAATCCGGCTGATGGCGGACATACTCACAGGAACCCCTGAGCACCTCACCTACGGCCACTGGCTGGTCCGCGACGCCTGGATGGTCGTCTGGGCCGTCACCTCCGCCGCCCTCGTGGTCATCCTCGGCTGGATGGGGTTGACTCTCATCATCTCCGAGCACCTGGGCAGGTCCCAGGCCGGATGGCGGGAGATGGTCCCCCGGCTCGTGCTCGGCCTCGTCGTCGCCGCCTCGTCCCTGTGGTGGTGCGCCCTGGTCCTGGACGTTGCCGACGCCGTGTCCGGCTTCATAGCGGTATCCCTGAACGTCACCCCCGGAGACCTGCTGCGGGCTCCCCTCGACACCTTCCTCACCGCCGTCAACGCCGGGAGCGTGGGCATGGCGCTGTTGCTGGCGGCGCTCTACCTGGTCTATGGCTTCTTCGTCCTCTACGTGATCGTGCAGATGATCCTGCGACTGGCCCTCATCGACATCCTGCTGGCCCTGGCCCCCATCGCATTGGGGCTGTGGATTCTGCCCCACACGGCGGGCTGGGGACGCCAATGGCTGCGCCTGTTCATGACGACGGTGTTCCAGCAGGCCATCCAACTCATCGCCCTGGCGTTGGGATTCGGCTTCCTGCGCGAGTTCGCCGCGATAGCGGCCTTCGAGCCGGTGCAGGACCTGATCTGGAAGCTGCTCATGTCCCTGGCTTTCGTCTACATGGCGACCCGGGTGCCGTCGATGCTTGGCAACGGCGGGACCTTCGACTCCTGGCTCTCGATGCTCTACTTCGGCATGAACCTGCCCGCCTCGATGGTGCGGTCGGCCAAGACCATCGGGCTGCTCGCGGGCGGCGCGGCGGGAGGGCCGGGGGGCATGGCCGTTGGAGCTATGGCGGCCAGCGCTGGCCTGTCGGCGGCCTCCAGCGGCCTCAGCTCTGCGGCTTCGATGGCGACCCCGTCGGCGGGCGGAGACGGAGGCGGGGAGGCCCCCAGGAGCGCAGACGAGTAACGACGACCCCAACGGGGAGCGCGGGCGCGGCCCGCGCCCATCTGACAACCAAGACGAAGGAGGTGGAGCGATGTCCAAGTAGGCAAGCGGTGACAACGAGACCGATAGAGACGAGCAACGGACTCCGAAACGGAGACTGAGAGGAGAAAGAACGAATGGAAGAACTGACTCAGACCATATCGAACCTGGTGGGCATCCTGCTGGGCGTCGTGGGAGCAGTCGGCGTGGGCTTCTTCATCTACGGGGCCTACATGTACCTCACCGCCAGCGGAGCGCCCCACCAGATGGAGCGCGGCAAGTCGGCCATGATGACCGCCCTGGCGGGCATCGTCCTGGCGATGGTGGCCTACGGTGTCGTCGAGCTGGTGATGAACGCGGTCGTGGACCCGGCCGTCGAGGTCGATCTGCCCGACCCGGCCACGCCAACGCCAACGCCGGACGGCGGATAGGCCGACGTAAGAAGGGAGAAAAAGAACATGAGAGAACACGAGGTACCGACCCACGTGCAGGCCGAGGACAGGGTGCTGCTGTGGTTCACCTTCCCACAGATCGTGGCGTTGACGGCGGTGTGCGCCCTGTCCTACGGCGCATACCGCTACGCCCCCGTGGGGCCGTCCGAGGTGCGGATGGCGATTGCCGTCCTCTTCGGACTCGTCGGCGTGGCGATGGTCGTGGGGAAGATAGGGGGTCGGCGGCTGCCGTTGGTGGCCGCCGACCTGTTGAAGTACCGGCTGGGGGCGCGGCTCTACGCGGGGCCGCCGTCCGAGCTGGTGCGGAGCGAGCCGCCCGCGCCGGCCCAGCCGGTGAAGAGCGGCCCCGGCCCCCTGCGGATGATGGCGAGGCGGGCGGGAAAGACCCTGCGTCGCCTTCGCCGGGAGCGCAAGGGCCGGGAGCGGAAGGGCGGACGGATGCCCTTCCGTCCGCACCGCTGGTTCGGCAAGCCCAAGCGAACGGACAAGGACAACATCAACGGAAGCGGCAACGGGGCCAGGAAGTCCCGGCGAAACAGGCCCCCGAAGAGCTTCCTGGCAGTGGTGGCCGCCGTCGTCATGGCGGCGGCGGTCGCCACCGTCACCCAGTCGGCCCTGGCCGACGGCCACGAGCCGTGGCGGGACGAGATCGACTTCGAAATCACCGAGCCGGTGGAGGGCCGCCGGATATTCGTCGAGGGGCTCACCGTCTCCGGAGACCGGGCCGCCGTAACTCTGAGAGCAGCCACCAACATAGACCTGCGAGCGAGGGCGTACGGCGGCCCGGAGGGGAACCGGCTCCGCTTCTGGGGCTCGGCGACCCTCGACGAGGGGGAGCGGGTCAGCTACTCGCTCCCCCTGCACGGCCCGGTGCCGTCCTTCACCTTCTCATGGGAGGACGGACTGGGTCAGGCCGGGGCGTTCACCGTCGAACACGAGTTGATACCGCACCCGCTGCCGGAGGTCGAGGGCGAGCTCTGCGATCTTCGCATGACCTCCCTGGGCTGGACGCCCGGATCGGTCAGCGGCGTCGTGGAGTCGGACTGCGAGTCCAGCGTCGAGGAGCCGGTGGAGCTCCAGGCGGTGGCGGGACACGAGAGCGTCACCGAGACGGCGCTCATGGAGGCCGAGGTTACGGCCATCGCCGGGACCGTCGTTGCGGCCACCGGAGCGTCGAGCGTGAGCGTGCCGTTCGTCCCCAACGGAGAGACGAGCTTCCGGCTCAGCGTACCGACCGGCGAGGCGATTCACGCCGTGAGCGTGGAGGTGAACCTTGAGGCATCCCTCCGCATTCCCATACCCCCACTGACCGTGCTCACCGACCACCCGGAGCGGGTGGAGCAAGTCACCAGGACCGTGCACCTTCACCGCCCGGGGGACAGCGACTACGACAGCGAGACGGTGACGGTCACCTGCGACGACGGCACAGAATCATCCGCCCCCACAACGTCGTCCGCCACCGCGACGGCGTACGCCTACGTCCCCAGCGCCACCATCGCCAAGGAGGTGACGGTGGACGTCCTGCACAAGGAGCGCGTCGAGGCCGAGACCGTGGAGCGAGAGCCGCTCACTCGCACCCGCGAGGAGGCCCTGGACCTAGCGTCCGCGGTCGGGGCCGACGACCCCTTCGAGGTCCTGGTCGTGCCAGAGACCGAGCCGGAGGAGCCGCCCGCCGGGCAGGAGCCCGCGGGCGGAGGCTTGAGCGACTGGTTCGAGCAGCTGGGCTGGGAGTGGCCGTGGTGAGGCGTCTATTGACCGCAACGCTTCTGACCGGGGCTGTGCTGGCGACGGGCGGCGCAACCCCCAAGGAGGACATGGTCGCCGCCTTCGACGAGGTGTTGACCGCGATGGCCTACGCCGCCGCGGGACTCTGCCTCTTCGCCATCGTCTGGGCGGGTTTCGTCCTGATGGCCGAAGGCGCAGACGACCGGGGCGGCGGCAAGGCCAGGGCCGCTGTGGTGATGGCCGTCGTCGGCCTGGTGCTGGTGCTCCTGGCCAAGGCTGTCGCCGCGCTGCTGCGCAGCGGCCTCGTCCCCTTCCCAACCCCCTAGAAGTGCGGACGAAAACCCCGTGCTGGGAAGAGCGATTGTGACGGCAAAACTGAGGTTGTCAGTATCAGCAATCGTCTCCGGCCGACACAAATGTCGTCCCGCCAGGTCGTGGATATAAGGGTGAGAGAGAAGTTGGAGAACCGAGAGCCGATTGCTGCTTCGCCCATCATCCCGACTCTGCCAGCCACCAGCGTCAGGTTGGCCACAGTCGCCGCCATCAACAACTGAAACAGCGTCTTGACGCGCCCGAAGTACCGCGCCTGTCTCATTCCAAGCTGTACCAGGCGCGCCAACCTGTGCTCCACCACCACCCGCCGCTGACGATACTCCGAATACCCTTCGCTCTTCTGCAACGCACGAGCCTGCTGAAGCAGCGCCTCCTGCGGATGAAGTCTCACCGTCCGACCGCTGCCCCTTGCTGATCCCACGCACCGCTCTCGTAACGGGCACGCTCCACAGACCGCAGCGTCGAACCGGAAAGCTCTCAGTTGGTGAGTGCGTCCCGTCCTGTCGGTCCGGGTACCCATCCTGTACAACTTCGAGGTCGTATGCCCCGCGGGGCATATGCAGGTGCCCGACTCCAGGTCTATCTCGAAGTCCTCCTTGGGAAAGCGCTTGCTGTCCGGGCGCCGGGGCAGCTTGGCTATCAGTGTGCGACCGGCGTCGGCAAATGCCTGACGTGTACCACCATCGCCGTAGGCCGCGTCCCCAATGGTCTCCTCAACCGCTGAGATCGTACCCTCCTCGCTTCGCTCCACCAACTCCAGCGCGCCGACGTTATCGGAAGCGTTGCCGGGGAGCACGTCCACAGCCGTGATCACCTGTGAGTCGGTGTCCACTGCCACCGACGCCTTGTGTCCGTCGAACCGCTTGCTGCTGCTCTTGTGCCCATGACGCATCTCGGGGTCGTGTACCGATACTATACGGTCCCGGCTCACTCCCTCCCTCAGACACACCCCGTCTTCGGTGCGCTCAACGTCCTGAAGCAGCAACTGCCCCAGCAGCTCGGACGCTTGCACTATCCGCTGACGCCCAGCGCTGTCCTCATCCAATAGTCCCTGGGCCCGTCGGCTCAACTCCAGCAGCCTATCGGCGTCGCCCACTATCCTGTGCAGAAGAGCTGCGCGAGCGGTCTTGTCGTCCCAGTCTATGCACGCTTCGCCCTTCACACTGGAGCCGACATACCTCCGGTATCCGTTCGCCGCCGCCCATTCGACCAGATCGCTCCTCTCAAATTCCGACAGCGCACGCATCAACTCCACTACCCCATCCGAAAGAAGGTTGTAGGTGTCCTTCACCGCCCCGCGTCCCAGGATGTAGGTCGTGTCTAGAGCCACCTTCATCCGACGACTCTTCAGGTATCCCGTCTCCCTGGCAAACCGCAGGCTGCGCTCGAACACCTCCCTCGCCTTCTCGTGCAGTATCAGGCGCGCCCGAAACAGCTGGAGCGTACTCTTGGCGAACGGCCTGTCTTCCACTTCGATACCCAGCGCCACCTTCCAGCGTATGTCGAAGTCCGCCCTCTGCTTGGCCTCGGCGTCGCTCGCCCTGTCATAGGTCTGAAGAAGCAGCGCGGTCGCCAACAGACTCGGCGGTACACTGTCCCTCCCGTTGTCAGCGCAGTACAACTCGGCGAACTCCTCATCCCGAAACAGCTGCCCACGCATAGAGGCCAGCAGGCCGTAGAAACTCCCACGTCCCACATGACCTATGTACAGACTGTCGGCTTCCCAGAGCCCTCTCTGGCCGGACTGCTTTCCCAACATGACCGTCCTCCGCTATCACTGATAGCTGCAAGTATAGTCCCTCGCTCACACTTTTCGGCCAGATCTCTAGAGCAAAGGAGAACACCAAGTTGAAGAAGTTTTTCGCAAAGATCAAGAAGCGTGGAGCGGTGGAACCCGCCGCTCCGCAGAAGAAGCCGGACGGCGGGCGCGAGTCCCTCACCACCCCACTCTCTTCCAAGAATGCCGAGCGCAAGCTCCCGCCCGAGCTGCCCCTGTTCTTCATGGTCTCCCACCTGGACGAGGACGGCCCCGTCCGGCTGGACGGTGTGAAGCTGGGCGTGTGCGAGGTGATGGGCCTGGAGTTGGACGAGCCGAAGCTGGGGGCCTTCGCGGGCGCGCTCAACGCCTGCGACTTCCCCGTGCAACTCCTCATCAGGCAGCACCCGCCGCGCCTCGGCGGGCTGCGGGAGAAGCTCGCAGAGGCGCAGCCGGGCAACCTGCCCCCGCAGACCGAGGCCGCGTCGGAGTCCCTTCGCAGGCTGCTCAACGAGCTGGAGGCCCGCGACGGCATCCTCGACCGGCGCTTCTACGCCGTCACCGAGTTCGCCCGGTTCGACGAGCTGCGGGGCCTGCTGGCGCGGGCCGGGCTGTCCGTCCACCCCCTGAGCGGCCGCCGCCTGCGGATGTTTTTTGTATCCGCTGCCCTCGGCGGCACGCCTGGAGACTTTGACGAGGAGACGCCGGTGCAGGTGGAGATGGCCCGACGCGAGGTGCGGGTTGGAGACCGCCTGGTCCGCTCCCTGCACCTGGGCAAGTGGCCCCGGTCCCTGGCCCCCGGCTTCCTCCAGAGCTTCATGGCGGCGGGAGCGCCGATGGACCTGTCCATTCACCTGGGGTCGATTCCCTCCGAGCAGGCGGCCAGGACCCTTGAGTGGCAGAAGGTCAGGTTCGAGTCGGCGCAGAGCCTGTCGCTCAAGCGGGGCAGAACGATGTCCCCGGAGGCGGAGATCGCCCTGGAGGACGTGACCCGGCTCAGGGACGAGGTGCAGCGGGGCCGGGAGCGGCTCTTTCACGCATCGCTGTCGGTCACCCTCCACGCAAGGGACGAGAACGCCCTCAAGGAGATGACCCAGCGGGCCAGGGGACACTTCGCCGCCACCCTGGGCAAGCTCGACCCCCTGGCCTTCCGCCAGCGCGAGGGCATCCTGTCCACCTTGCCCCTCGGCCTGAACGCCGTGGCCGTGTGGAGGACGCTGGACACGTCTTCGCTTGCCCGTCTCTTCCCCTTCTCGCCCCCCGACCTGGACACCCGCAGGGGAACCCTCTACGGCATCGACATGCGCGCCTGCTCGCCGGTGGTCTACGACCCCTGGGACGGAACGCATCTCAACGCCAACACCGCCGTCCTCGCACGGTCGGGCAGCGGCAAGAGCTTCGCCACCAAGCTCGGCGTGCTGCGCGGTCTGACCAGAGGCGTGACGGCCTACGTCATCGACCCGGAGGGCGAGTACGCGGACATGGCCCGTGCCGCGGGCGGCAGGGTGCTCTCCCCCGGCGTGCCTGGACAGGGCATGAACCCCTTTGTCATCGACAGGGGGGATTCCGAGGAGCTGCTCCAGCGCATCGGCAGCCTGAGACGGCTCATCGAGGTGATGGTGGGCGAGAGTCTCGGCGCAGAGCGCAGGGCCTCCCTCGACCACGCCCTGGCGGGCTACTACGCCCAGACCCGCGAGCGCACCGGCTTCCGCGACTTCTACGCCTACCTCGAAGGGGAGGCGCAGGACCTATCGCGCCTGCTCCGCCCCTTCGCCACCGGGAGCCTCCGTAACCTCCTCTCCGACGAGGGAGACGACCTGCTCGGCAACGAGGCCCTGGTCACCGTCTTCGACCTCCGCCTCCTCGAACCGGAGCTTCGCCCCGCCGCAGCGATGGTCTGCACCGAGACGGTGTGGGCCGCCGCCGCCCAGGACCCGAAGCCCCGCCTGCTGGTGGTGGACGAGGTGTGGAGCATCATGCAGCACCCCGAAGGAGCGGCCTTCATGGTCAGCATGGCGAAGCGGGCGCGCAAGCACCGGCTGGGACTCCAGTTCATAACCCAGGACGTCCAGGACCTCCTCTCCGAGGACTCCTCACGGACCATCACCGGCCACTCCGGTCGGGCGCTCCTCCAGAACGCCGCCTTCAAGCTGCTCTTGCAGCAGGACGCCGCCGCCATAAGCACCGTCGGCGACGCCTTCAACCTGCCCGAAGACCTCCAACGCTGGCTTCTCTCCTGCCCCCGTGGAGACGGCCTGCTGTTGTCGAAGGGGCACCGCTTCCCCGTCCGCATCGAGGCGACGCCGGAGGAGACGGCAGTAATCGAGTGGAGACCGGGCAGGCACTAGGCCCGGCCCACTCACCCGACTATCCGAACCTGTAGCGAAAGGAGCAACCCAAGTGAAACTCAACCCCGTAAAGTGGCTGCTGAACGACAGGGATAGAAAACCCCCGGTGCTGCTGGCGGTGACGCCCCCCAGGACCGGGGAGCGCACGTTGCTGGGAGTCGAGAACATGCTCGGCTCCATCGCCGTCCCCGAACCCTTCTCCCTGGAGCTGGCCGGTGACGCGGACGGCGTGACGCTCCTGGCCCGCTGCCTGCAAGACCAGGTGGTGCGCGGCCAGATAGCCGCCCGCTACCCCCAGGCGCGGATACAGGAGATTCCCGTCGAGGACGACCCCCTGCGCCTGGACGAGGGAGAGCAGGCGTGGAGCATGACGCTCAGGGCAGACGGCCCCGAGTACGTCCCGCTCCGCGTCTTCCGGGACGACGACCTCCTCGACCCCGGCTCAGACCCCCTCATCGCCCTCATGGGCGCTCTCTCCAACCTCAACGAGGGGGAGCGCGTCGTGGCGCGGCTGATGCTGCGTTCCCTGGGACCCGACTGGTCGCAGGCGCACCTGGAGAAGGCTCACAAGCGGCCCGTGGAGGAACGGCGTGACCCCTCCTACACCTACCAGACCCGGCCCCTCCAGATGGACGGCGTGACGATGGCCGTCCTGGGGGTGGCGGCGTTGGTCGCCCTGCGTGGCTACCTGTGGGTGCAGGCGGGAGAGACCTGGAAGGCCGTGGTCATGGGCATCGGCGTCGCCACAGCCCTGGCCGCTGGAGGCTGGCTCTGGCACCGCGTCAAGAGGGCCGGAAAGCGCGTCTTCGACCCCCTGCTCATCAAGGAGAAGGTCTCCCGCATCGCCTTCGACGCCGAGATTCAGGTGACGGCGATTCTGCCCCAGGACACCAGGCCCAACCGGGCGAAGGAGCTGCTTGAGCCGGTGGCGGTGGCCTACCGCCACTACGACAACCCCGCAGGGGCGCACCTGAAGGCGAGCCGCGTTCGGCCCGCCGTGCCCGACCCCTCCATGCTCCACCCGTCCGGCCCCGGACTCTTCGGCAAGCGCAGCGTCATGGGCGTCCGCGAGGCGGCCTGCCTCTGGCACCCGCCCGGAGCGCGGGACGAGACGCCCCTGGTGGCCCGCGCCGGGGCGAAGATGCTGCTGCCCACCGCTCGCAGCGTCAGCGGCGGCGCCCACGTCGGCGACACCACCACCGGAGCGCCCAGGAAGATTCACTTCCCCGCCGACCTGCTGAGACGACACCACCTCTACGTCGCCCGCACCCGCATGGGCAAGTCCACACTCATGCAGCACATCGTCCGCCACAAGCTCAAGGAGAAGGCTGCGGGCAGGGACGGAGACGCCATCGTCGTCGTCGACCCCCACGCCGACCTGGTGGGCGGCCTGCTGAAGCACGTGCCGGAGTCCCTGATAGACCAGGTGCGCCTCATCGACCTGGCCGACGAGCGGGGAGCGCCCGGCGTCAACCTCCTGGACACCCGTATCTTCTCTGACCGCGACCGCACCGCCGATTCCGTCGTACGCATCGCCAAGGGCCTGTGGGACCAGTGGGGGCCGAGGATGCAGTCCATCCTCGAACAGACCGTGAAGACCCTCCACGAGGCCAACGAGAGCAGGGACGCAGGGGAGCAGTACACCATCCTCGACGCGCTGCGCATCCTGGCCGACGACGACTTCCGAGCCGACGTGCTGGCGCAGGTCAAAGACCCCTACCTGGTGGAGTGGTGGGGCAGGGACTTCTTCGGCTGGCGGCGGGAGACCCGCGCCGACGCCCTGGCCCCGGTCCAGACCCGCCTCTCCTACTACGCATCGTCGAAGCGGGCAAGGGCCATCCTGGGACAGTCCCGCTCCACCATCGACATGCGCAGGGTCATCCACGATGGCGGCATCCTGCTGGTATCCACCGCCCAGGGCACGGCTGGCAAGGACGTGGCCGCCCTGGTGGGCGCGTCCCTCCTGAACCTGGTGGACGCCGTGATACGGGAGCAGGGCAGCCTGCCCTTCGAGCAGAGGCGCGGCGCGCTGGTCGTGGTGGACGAGATGCAGTCCATGCCCGGCGTGGACTACGAGTCGATGCTCAGCGAGCTTGGGAAGTTCGGGGCGTCCTTCGTCCTGGCCACCCAGAGCCTCGCCAAGCTGGACGACCTCTCCCGCACCATGCGAGACACCCTGCTCGCCAACGTGGGCTGTCTCGCTGTCTTCCAGGTCTCCGGGTCCGACGCCCGTCACCTGGTCTGGGAGCTGGGCAAGGAGCGGGTGACCGAGGACGACATCACGTCGCTGCCCGTCCACCAGTGCTACGTTCGCGCCACCGTGGGAACGGAGCGGATGGACGCCTTCTCCATGAAGGTCGCCAGGCCGGAGGAGGGAGACGCGGACACCGCCGAGCGCATCGTCGCCGAGGCCGAGAGCTACCTCACGGCGGCCAAGGACATGGCCGAGAGGGACGCGGGGCTGCAAGCCCTGGTGAACAAGTACCGCGAGGAGATCGAGAAGCTCAGGAACCGCCAGGCGACTGAGGGCGGCGAGTCCCAGGAGCAGGCGCGGCGCAAGCAGCGCACCAAGCGTGACCAGAACCCCGGGGCCGCCGAGCCGCAGGCGGGGGACGAGGAGCGTGAGGAATGAGTCCCCTGGACGGTGACCTGCTCAGGCTCCTTTCCCACATGCCCCTCCTCGACCGTATGGAGATGGCCGCCCTCTCCGGCTGGTCGGGGGGAGGCGTCTACCGGGCGGTCGGCAGGCTGGAGTACGCGGGGCTGATCGCCTCCGTCCCCCACGGCACCGAGCTTATCCCCCCGACCCGCAGGTTCCACCTCACCGCCGCCGGGCTGCGCCGACTGGCCCACGCGGAGAACGCCGCCCCCGAATCAGGTACGGGTCAAGCTCTGGAGGGCCTGCTACGAGACCTGCCCGTCTCGGCCCGCTGGCGGCGCGTCCTCCTGGAACGCCTCGACGCCGTGGCCGTCATCTACCGTATCGCCGCCGCCATATCGAACACGGCCTATCCCATCCGCTTCCAGTGGTATCGAGCCATGCCGATGGACGCCGCCGTGATCCTCCCCGGAGGAGACGCCATAGCCATCGTCCGGCAGGGGCCGACCACCGATAGGACGGGCTTCTCCAAGCGTCTCTGGCGGCTCACCCAGGGGCCGCAGCCCGGCTGCATCCTGTTGCTCGCGCCCGACGAGGTGCGGCTGCGCCACTCCCACAGGCGGCTCTCCCAGACCCCCGCCGAGGCGCTCTTCGCCCTGGAGCGGGAGGCGGCCGCAGCGTCCCCCGACGCCCCCGTGTGGCGGCTGCGCTCCGTCAGCGCAGCCGTCAGCCTGCGGGCCGCCATCGACCGCATGGACCGCAGGGGCGCTCTGCCCACCGAGCGGCCCCTGACGCGCGGGGCCTCCCTTCCCCCCGACATCGACGAGCACTCTCCGGGAGGGGATGTCCCCGACTATCTGCTTCCCGCCCTGCTGAGGCCCGCCGAGAAGCGCGCACTGGACCTGCTCTACGACTGGCCCTGGCTCGCCCGCACCGACCTTGCCGGTCTGTTGGGGGTCTCCCGCCCGCGAGTGTCCCAGCTCACCGCCGCCCTGGAGGGCTTCGGGCTGGTCGTCCGCGCCCCCGTCTCGGGACGCAGGCTGGCCCTGACCGACCTGGGGCTGGCGATGCTGGCCCGCAGGGACCGCGTGGCCGTGGGCGGGGCAAGGAAGCGGTGGAGCGTCACGCCCACAGACGCCGGTGACTGGCGCAACGTCTCCGGCAGGCGTAGCCGCCAGCTTCTCCGCGACATCGAGCACACGGCCGCCGTCCACCACTTCATTGCGGCCCTGGCGACCCAGGCCCGCGACCTGGACTGGGAGATCGACCAGCTCGACCCGCCCATCAGGGCGTCCCGCTACTTCCCGCACTTCGGCGGCAGGCGCTCGGTGCAGCCCGACGCCTTCGGCGTCCTGCGGCAGGGCGACGCGGCCTGGCCATTCTTCCTGGAGTGGGAGCGCCGCGCCGTGCGACCCGTCACGATGGCGGAGCGGCTGGCCCCCTACCTGCGCTACTACTCCTCACACCGGCCCACCGACGACCACGGCGCACGGCCCGCCGTCCTCGTGGTCTTCCACGAAGACCTGGCCGCCACCCACTTCCTGCGAGTCGCCCTTGAGGAGATGGTGCGAACGAGGACTCCCCTTCCCCTGCTGGTCTCCCACCGGAGCCTGCTGGAGCGGGAGGGGCCGCTGGGACGGGCATGGCTCGCCCCCGGCGAAGGCTTTGAGCCGGTGCGCCCCATCAACGACAACCAGACCGGAGAACAAAAGCCATGAGACTCTACTACATCGACGAGTCCGAGGGTCCCCGCTACTACGTCCGAACCGCCCTGGGCGTGGACGCCGAGCGATGGAATGACCTGCACGCCCGCGTCCGCGACTGGCGGCTCGAGCTGCGGGACCGCTACGCCGTCCCGACCGACCGGGAGCTTCACGCCTGCGACCTGCTGGCCGGACGGGGGAAGCTGGCCCGCATCGACGGCGCGGACCGCAGGCTCTCCCCCAGTCACGGGGCCGAAATCTTCACCGCAGGGCTGCGCGTCGTCGAGGACGCCGCCCGCACCATCGGCGGCGTGGAGATCGTCAACGTCTGCCTCCGCAAGCCCGACGTGAGGGGCTACGAGCGAGCCAGCCTCGACCGGCTGCTCAACCGCATCAACTCCTCCGTCGCATCCGCCAACCGCCACGCCTTCCTCATCTTCGACGAGGGACGGGAGGAAATGGTGGCCCGCCTCTACCGCAGGCTCAGGAGCCGCAACCCCGTGCCCAGCAGGTACGAGGCGTGGGAGGACGGCGAGCGCACCAGGGACATCCCGATAGAGAGGGTCATCGGAGGCCCCGCCTTCCGAAGCTCCCACTCCGACCACCTGCTACAGATGGCCGACCTCATCGCCCACGCCCTCCTCAAGCAAGAAGAGGAGCCGTCGCCCAGGGTGAAGCGCCTTGGCATCGACCGGGCATTCGGGACCCTCGACCGCGCCCTCAACCGCAGGGCGTCCAGGCGAGACCCCCAGGGCGTGGTGAGGCGGTGAGCGCGGGGACATTTTCTATCGAACCAGGTAAATGGTCGTGAAGGAAGAGGCTCGACAATGGTACATTGATGGCCAGTGCCAGAGTCGTAGCACTTCATCGAATTCTTCTAGGGTTCCAGCGCTTGTAGCCCACCGATTGGAAGCCGCTATGCGGTCACAAGCGGTTGACTGCCTAAGTTGGTTTAAGGACTGGGCGTCGATAACGCCCAACACGGTCGAACGGTGTTTCCGGGAGCGTCCTGTAGACATCAGTCACCTCGTCCTCGAGGTCGAACCGCTCTGTAAGGACGTCGATGGTGGCTTGAGCAATCAGTGACGCGCATGCAAGAACGGAGACGGGCGGCGCGTTGTTGACAGGCGCAGAGCAACCGAGGTCCGGCTCCGCGAAATCAACCTTGGAGTCGCCTGGCGGAATAGTCGGATAATCGGAAGATTCGGGCCGGTCAAGTATTGAAGAGTCAGTTTCCAGGGCCTTCCTCTGAACCCGTCCAATGTACCCACCGCGGAACAGCGCGCCGGAGACCAGCGGCTTGCCCAGTCCCTCCGCGACCTGAGCGACGGGATGCACAAAAGCATCGTTGCCGGTGGCGTCGATAACCACATCAACGTCTTCAATGAGCTGCGCAATCTCCTGTGACCCGTATGGGTCGGTCGCGGGCGTTATGGATTCCACCTTGGTCCAGGGTGCGTGATTTCTGATGGCGGCCTCCACGGCATTCACCTTGGGTCCCCCAACCTGATCATGGCCTGCAACATGCCGTACGACGTTGCCAGGTGAGAGAAGCTCGCGGTCCACGATTCTCAGGAAATCGATGCCGCTCTCCGCGAGAGTCACGGCTACATGCCCTCCCAACGCCCCAGCCCCAAAGAGGACAGCACTACGTCCCTTGAGAACCTCTGCGTCAGGTCCAGCCCTGAGCCTGAGAGTCCGCTCGTCATTCGGTTCAGCCACTAGTGCTGCTGCTTCCACTTTGTCTCCTACTCCTTCGCAAGCCATGACAAGCAGGTCGGTGCGCTCCTGCCGTTGCCAAGCGAACAGTATGATGTCCACACCGCCCATCTGTTGCGGGCCTGTGGTCTCGCGGCGTCGAGCGAGAGCTTTCTCCAAGCCCTTCCGCTGCGACCTATTGAGATGTCGTGGTAGTTCGGATAGGTTGCGCGGTGGCGGCGCTTGAAGCTGACCAACCCGGAACCAGAGCCCACGGGGCACACCGGTGCGACTCGCCAGTCCCGGTCGAATACTCAGAACGTTCGGGTTTGTCGGGACTGCATTCAAGTCGCCCCAGCTACCGATGCTCGTTCGCAGTGCCTCGAAGTCGAACGTCGCCATGAGCGGCCACTTGAGCTTGAAATTCAGGTATGCGTCAAACGGCAGGTCGTCGTCTTGCCAGCCGACCTTTGCGCGCCCGCACCAGTCCTCAACACGGCGGAAGAGTCCATCAACGGTCTCCCATTCACCGCTTTGATCGCCGTCCCGCCAGAGGCAGACGAAGTCGTCTAGCGTCGAGTGGTTGGTGTCGAGCCCCTGCACGAAGACCCGTGGCGGCCGGTAGGGCCACCCGGGGTCAAAGACGATCTCCATGGTGCGTGCATCGGTGAGCCTGTCGAACGCCGGGTGAATTGGGCCTCGCCACATGCGGCGTTCAGTGCTGGGAACTGGCTCAAACCCAGACGCAACGAGGTCGGTTCGGAACCCTTCCAGCGATGCGATGTCGAAGGATTCCTGTTCCATTTCATCTACCCGAACCGGGGTGCCTCTTTACGCCGAGCCGTTGCGCCGAGCCCACTTGCCGCACCGACTCCGGCTGCTGTGATAGTGCTACTCGCACCTCCTCCGCTATTCGGAGGATAGGGCAGGACTGGATTGGCGCGGTCATTGCCGCCGAGGATCTTGCGCCACTCGGAGGCAGCGTCGGTGTCGTTCATCGAAAGCGCCCGGTTTGCCGCAGTCGACAGCTTCCCGAAAATGGCCGCTGCTTGCTCGACCTGACCTCCCGACAACGGTGGGTCGACCGGGGTGCCTAGGACAGGGTCCAGGAGGGGATTGGCTCCCGCCCGGCGAAATCGGTCCGCGATACACAGGAGCGTCCGGGCCAAGAGCACATCCCATTCTCTACCTGTGACCAGTCCGGATCGCCACGCCTCGAAAGTGATGAACTCCAGGTACAGACCTCCAGGCCGCTTGTCTCCGAGATGGGTCTCCCGAATCTGGCGCACCAGCTTGACGATGGGCTTGTAGGCAGGCCGGTCGCCGACCTCCGAGGCCGATTGATTCAGGTCGGTGGAAAGCTCCCCGAAGCGTACCGCTCCGGTGGTCACCCAACGGCCCTCACCCTCAACCCACCGGTTCTGGTCCTTGGTCGGAATTGCCCAGAGGTCGCCTCGACGTACCGCCGGCACTGCATCGACAGAAAAATTTCCTCCCGAAATGCGATCCCGGTCAGGAAACAGAACTTTAACGCTACGCGCCTGCTGCTGTGCCCGACCGCCGTTCTGGCCATATTGCCCGTACTTGCGGACGATGACCCGCCAGACGGCGTCAAACACGATCCTGGGCGCGGCCCTAGTGTCCAGCCTGGTAAAGCGCAGGAAGACGTCCACATCCTTGCCTGGATAGATGCCGACATCCCGGCCGTAGGAGCCTATCAGCAGCGGCTCGACGCCCCACTTCTTGAGCTGCTCGTTCTGTTGCAGCAGCTCTCTGATCTCCGTGTGGGCGTCTATGGCGCGCTTCCGCTTCTGCCCGTTGATTTCGATGTTGGTGAGCGCCTGCTCGAATTGGTTCCGCAAGTTAGGCATTAGATCCCTCCAGTTACATCTCTAGGCCGATGCTACTTGGCGCATCGGCAAAGTTACTCCCGCAATGGGGCTCCCGCCCGCGCCGGAGCGCACGACCAGGCTGGGCAGATAGCGCGGCGCTACGAGGCTGTCGGAGTCATCAGGACCATCTTCCCACTCGTACAGGCTCACGCGGATGGTATTCAGCGTACGCCCAAGGAGGAGAGCCACTGTCCACGGGCAGCGAAGGAGCAAATGGACTTCGGATGAATCCGAGCGTGAGGCTGCCTGACGTATCGCATGGGAAGCCTCTGCGACTATTGCGCCTGCGTCCTCGGGGTGCAGGTTCCCTTCAGCGACTGGTCGGATGTGGAATACACTGCCGAGCCGGCCAAGACTGGCTTCAACGAGGCGGACAAACGCCGGGTCGCTCCGGGTTGGCAGCAGGTCCACGTAGACGACTGCGTCGCCGTTGGGCGCCTGTTGAGGCGAGCGATCCATGATCTCCAAGAGTCGTGTCGACGCTCCTGGAGCCGGAGCGTTGTCGGAGTTCGACCAAGCATGTCCAGCTGTGTCTACTGCGTCTACATCACCAATGAGGGTCGTGGGCAGCGCGGCTCCAAGAGCGAATGCAACTGACAGGTGCGCTCCCCCACCGACCCTTGCGTGCCTCGCGCCCGCTATCTCCAAGAGGTGAGGGAGATCACTGAGGAATAGCCGAAGGTCCTCAAGGCCCTTTCGATGCGGGCGGCGATCACCTGGCGTCGGCGGTCGCAACCGCACGACAAGGTCTCCGTACGGGCCAATGGCCGACGGCACGATGCGAGTTTGCAGATTGATGTCGATGAATTGTCCGGCAGACTCGATATCCACCCTGAGCGCCTCCATCCTCTGACGACAGTGACTGCGAGCTATGTTCGCGATGTCACTCGAAGTCAAGGCAGGGTCCTGGCGTAGTCCCCTCAGGTCTGGCACGGTTCGAGACAGAAGGCGGTCGGGTGCGGAATAGTCCAGGCCCCCAGCTTCGGCCTCGATTGTCGAAGCGATCGACAGCGTAAACGCTCCCTCTGCCTCCAAGAGGAGCAGGCGTGGAAGCTCGATCTCCTTTACGACACTTGATGCCGCGATGTCGGGGGTTACCACCAGCACGGCTCCCGATAGTCCAGACTGCATTGCCTCTTCAAGCCGACGCTCCGTGTCGCCCGGAGGTAGATCACTCCGGTCGAGCCATACTGGAACCCCTGAAGCCCTCAGTGCCCAAGCCAAGGCCATTGCGAGGTCAGCGCCATCGCTGTGTCGGTATGACAGGAAGACAGGACCACGAGGGGATACGCGGCTGGAGCCGTTCTTCACATTCCTTGGAGGCCCACTACTCATCTGGTCCTTCCATAGAGCACCGACGATCACGCCTCGGGTCGCTATACCACTAGAATATGTCTTCTGAAAGACAAAGTCAACGCCGTATTAACGTCTTTGTATATGCCTGCTGATGTGCTAATATGACGTTACCATGACAGGGGATTAGCTGCAATGGCAATCGAAATCGCCGGTTTCGCCCAGGCGCTAGCTCGGTGTCAGGCCTTTGAGTCTGTGGATGCTGGCGAGCTAGAGGACGTGCTCTCTAGAAGCCAGGAGCCATTGGAGATGCTATTCGTTGAGCCCTCCGCTGATGTCGCGCTCATTCGGTCGGGGGAGCCGTTCAGGTGCCTGTACTTCGTCCAACACGGCATGATCGTGCCGTGGCAGTACCCATATTCGGACCTGTCCTCCCCCTTCCTCATAGGCGACCACGAGTTCATGATGGGTGCGAAGCGCTGGGTAGCTTCCTATTCGGCCGCCACGCCGGCGACCGTAGTAGCCATCCCCGTCGCCACGATGAGGCTTACCGTTGAATGGTTCCCGCAGATAAGTACCGAGATGTATCTTGTGTTGCTGAGGCGCTTGGCGCGCTACTACTGGATCACGCTCGCTATCAGCGGGAGTCCGGCGCAGAGGG
>CBDCYU010000002.1:0-525222 GCA_965224345.1 Dehalococcoidia bacterium
AACGGCAAGTCCTCCCCGTCGGCGGGCGTGCTGAAGGGGCTGCACGGCGTCCTGTTCCAGCCGACGAAGGCGGAGCGGGTCATGCCCGCCGAGGTGAAGGTGCTGGGCTGGCGGAAGGGCGAGCGGAGCGGGATGGTGGTTCGCGGCGCCGGTGGCCCCGGGCGCGGCACCAAGTCCGGCGGCGGGACCGTCAGGGTCGGCGGCCGGGTGCCCTGGGGCGCGAAGGCGGAGTTCGCCTACCGCGCCGGGTACGACGGCATGGGACGGGTCTCGGTGACGCATGTCGTCGAGCGGGGCTACTCCGCCATGCTGAAGCAGCCGGAGACGGCAGCTGCGTAGGGCTCCATGACGCACCGCATGATGGGCGGCTGCCTCGGAGCAGCCTGGGACGGCCCGCACCGGGCCGCATACGCGAGTCCCGCCGTGGGCGAGCCTTCGCACGTTCAAGCATTCGCCTGGGGGCGTTGCCGGAACCCGACCGCCCCCGCTGGGGCGGCGCAGTCCGTCTCCCGTCGCTCTCCGCCTTGCGGCGGCGACTGATGGAGACGCGCGTCCGGGTTCCGGCGTCGTCCTCTAACTACCACGAAAGGAGGACGACTCAAATGAACCTCGGAGGTTTCATCGACACGTTCAAGGACGCAATAGCGCGAAGGGTGGTGGAGTCCTACCCGCCGCTCTACCGGCCCTCGGAGAACGGCGGGACGCTCCCCAGGCTGCTCCGCAAGCCACTGGGGGCGCAGGCCGACGCCATCAGGGCGCGGCCCTCTCCCTCAAGGCCCACCGGGGCACCACGGTCGTCGGCCGAGATGGCACGGGCAAGACCTTCATCGGCGCAGCGGCGGCGCACATGGCGGGATTCGAGCGGGTGCTCATCATCTGCCCGCCCCACCTGGCGCCCAAGTGGAAGCGGGAGGTGGAGATGACGGTGCCCGGCGTCCGCGCCGCCATTGTCGAGTCCATCACCGACCTGGAGCGGCTCCGCCTCTCCGTCGGCTCCGCCCCCTCTTCGCGGTGATGAGCCGGGAGAAGGCCAAGCTGTCGTACCGCTGGATGCCCGCCGTGATACAGCGGTGGGCGGTATCCAAGGGAAGGCTCTTACGGGAGGAGGAGACGGGGGAGCCGTTCAAGGTCCCCTGCTGCCCCGACTGCACGGCGCAGATAGTCGACAAGGACGGCGTGCCGCTGACGTTCGCGGACCTGAACCGCCGCAAGCACACCTGCGCTGCCTGCGACGCCCCCCTCTGGCAGGCCGACAAGTCCGGCCCCGCCGCTACCCGTTGGCGGACTACATCAAGCACCGGATGCGGGGGTTCTTCGACCTGCTGATCGGCGACGAGGTGCATGAGTTCAAGGGGCGAGGGAGCGCCCAGGGCATCGCCGCCGGCATCCTCGCCGACGTGTGCGGCAAGTCCCTCAGCCTGACCGGAACCCTCCTCGGCGGCTGTGCGCGGTGGTACTTGGCAGTTTGATCCCCGTCTCAGACGGGAGGGGTTCGAGATGACACCCTGGGTTATCCCACCTACCTGGCGGCGAAAGCCAAAGGGGACAATAGCATGTGGGAGAAGCGGAGGCCATATCGAAGGCGTTTAGTGAAGCGCTCCGCAAGACCCGTGCGATACGGCGAAAGCTTGATTGCCTGAATCTCAGTTTCCTGCGATGCAAGGGATGTCCCCCGCTTACAACGCCTATACCGCGGGGCCACCAGGTGACCGGCCTTGTAACCGCAACCGGGAACTCTCGACTGGTGGGCAGTGGGAAGTGATCCCACTCAAGGAAACGAACGAGGCGCCTAAGTCGCGCTAGAACGTCAACTGTCAAGGAACATCGGATCGCCTAAGGGGCGCGAGCCCTATGGTGACGGAGCCTCCGTAGTAGTCCGAGGACGGGAAAGCCGTCCACATGGCGAAGGGAGGCAGGTGTCAACAGAAACTCAGAAAAGGAGGTGCGCGAGATGCGCAACGCCGAAACCATACTGGGAATCATTCGCAACAGAGGTACACGGGGATTGCCCGTGAACGACCTTTACCGCCAACTTTGGAACCCGAACCTGTACCTGATGGCCTATGGGCGCATCGCCACGAACGACGGCGCGCTCACCCCAGGCGCAACACCGGAGACCGCAGACGGGATGAAGATGGACGACATCCACGCGATCATCGAGGCCCTTCGCTTCGAGCGCTACCGATGGACTCCGGCCCGCCGCGTATACATCCCGAAAGCCAACGGGCAGCGGCGGCCACTCGGACTCCCAACGTGGTCGGACAAGGTACTGCAAGAAGTGATGCGACTCCTATTGGAAGCGTACTACGAACCGCAGTTCAGCGACCGATCGCACGGATTCCGGCCCAAACGTGGATGCCACACGGCCTTTACGGAGATAACCCGCACCTGGACAGGCACAACATGGTTCATTGAAGGAGATATCGCCGGTTGCTTCGACAACATCGACCATAAGGTGTTGTTGGAAATGCTTGGTGAGAACATCCAGGACAACCGTTTCCTGCGGCTCGTTTCCAGTCTCCTCCGGGCTGGCTACCTTGAGGACTGGAAGCTCAACGCCACGTACAGTGGCACCCCGCAGGGAAGTGTGGTGAGTCCAATACTCGCCAACGTCTACCTAGACCGGTTGGACAGGTTCGTGGAGGGAGTGCTCTTGCCCGACTACAACCGTGGCAGGCAACGACGGAAGAACCCGGAATACAACAGGCTGGAACAGAGGGCTAAGTACCTTCGGAGGACTGGACGTGGCAAAGAGGCGGCGGGTCTCCGCCCCCTCATGCGGTCGTTGCCATACAACGACACACACGACCCGGACTACCGCCGCCTGCGGTACATACGGTACGCCGACGACTTCCTGCTCGGCTTCACGGGGCCACAGGACGAGGCCGATGAGATCAAGGCTAGGATAGGCAGGTACCTGCGAGATAACCTCAAGCTGGAGCTTTCCGACGCCAAAACCCTGGTCACCCACGGCCGCACCAAGGCAGCACGGTTCCTCGGCTACGAGGTCGTCGTTCAGGGGAGCGACACCAGGCTCGACGCCAGAGGCCGCCGAACGGTCAACGGCATCATCGGGCTACGCGTTCCCCAAGACGTAGTACGCGTCAAGAGCGCCGCATACATGCGTGACGGCAAACCAATCCATCTCGGAGCACGGCTTCACGACTCGCCTTACAGCATCATGGAGCAGTACCAGGCGGAGTTCCGGGGCGTCGTCAACTACTACCGGCGTGCAACTAACCTGGGCGCACTGAACCATCTACGCTGGGTCATGGAAATGTCACTCGCCAAGACGCTCGCGGGCAAGCTGAAAATCAGCGTCGCGCAGGTGTTCAAACGGTACAAGACCACGATTCAGACGGACAACGGGCCTCGCAAGGTCCTGATGGTGAAAGTGGACGAGCCGGGGAAGAAGCCGCAGGTAACGTACTGGGGCGGCGTTTCGCTTGCGCGGGACAACACGGCAACCCTGATCGACACCCCGGTTCCAATCCTCAACGGTCGGACGGAACTCGTACAACGTCTGCTGGCCGACACCTGCGAGCTTTGCGGCTCAACGGTGAAGGTTCAGGTGCATCATGTGCGAGCGATGAAAGACCTGCAAAAGAAAGGACGGGCAAAACCGCCCGTTTGGGTGGAGATGATGGCAACACGGCGTCGCAAGACGCTAGTGGCCTGTACGTCATGCCACGCGGACATCCACGCTGGACGCCCGCTGGCTCAGAGCGTGCAGGCAGCCTGAGTGCCTCACATCAGGTAGGGAAATTTGCACTTGACACACCTCGCGGTCGTAAAACTAACGTCACTGCCCTTGGGTCATGGCTTCTTCAACCAGGCTGCCCAAGAATGTGTCAGCACCCGAGGCCATTACTAGGCATGCCATCTTCAGCAAGCTGCGCACGTCGTCGTCCGTTAGCACCCCTAGCTCTCCCAATTCAGCCACATCTCCAGATGTCGCCATCATCCGGCGCAAGGAGGCTACGCTGAACGAGCCAAAGGCGTCACGGCAATCGTCGTACAACTCCGGGCTATAGGCGACTCCGGCTAACCCCGGCGATCCTACCGGCCCTTGTGGTCCGGCTGGCCCCTGTGGTTCAGCACACGCAGCAGCAAATAGCAACACCACGATGGCAAGGCCAACGGTGCAAATGAGCTTCATGGTGACGTCCTCCTTACACCCGGTGGAATCAATGGCTTCGGCCAGTCAAGTATACCAGTCCCATTGCGAACCATACGACACTGGAGAGCCGGATGACGCGAAAGTGTCACGTCCGGTTCGGAGGGGGGCCGACGGAAAAGTGCTCCGGTAACACGGAATAACTCGCCGGCGGCCTACCCGACACTCCTCGACCATCTTCCACCTCCTCTACAGGTTCAGCCCGGAGATCAGGACGGAGTTCGGGCGCTCCGACGAGCACCGCTGGATACAGCGGTACGGCTTCGAGGAGCACACCGTCGGCAAGCCCGACGACGACGCCGTGGAGGACGGCCGCTTCAGCCGCCGCCGCCAGTACCGCAAGGTGGTCAGGGAGCGGCCCGGCCTCGTGCCATCCGCCCTCTTTCACATCATCGGCAACACCGTCTTCCTGCGCCTCTCCGACGTGGCCTCCGGGCTGCCTCCCTACGAGGAGCAGGTGATGCTGTCCTCGATGGACTCGGAGACGGACTCGACGGGCTACTCCCAGCGCACGGCCTACAACACGGTGTACGAGGAGCTGCGGCTGAAGCTGGCTGAGGCCCTCAAGGCTGGCTCGAAGCGGCTGCTGGCCACCTACCTCCAGACCCTGCTGGCCTACCCCGACGGATGCACCAGGGGGGAGACGGTCTTCGACCCCCGGAGCGGCAACGTCATAGTCCAGGTGCCTCCTTTGCATGAGGACAAGCTCTACCCCAAGGAGAAGGCCCTCATCGACCTCGTGGCGGCTGAGCGTATGGAGGGCCGAAGGGTGCTGGTCTACGTGACCCACACCGGGACGCGGGACATCACCGAGCGGATGGACGACATCCTGACCCGGCACGGGTTCCGGGTGGCGGTGATGAAGGCCGACGCGGTGGCCCCGGACAAGAGAGAGGCGTGGGTGACGGACAGGGTGAAGCAGGGCGTCGATGTGCTCATCTGCCACCCCAGGCTGGTGCAGACCGGCCTCGACCTCATCGACTTCCCGACCCTCTGCTGGTACGAGACGGATTACAGCGTGTACGTGATGCGGCAGGCTTCCCGCCGCTCGTGGCGCATCGGCCAGACCAGGCCGGTGAAGGTGGTGTTCATGTCCTACCGGAACACCCTCCAGGCCGACGCCCTGAAGTTGGTGGCCAAGAAGCTGCAAAGCTCCCTCGCCGTCGAGGGCGAGCTGCCGGAGGACGGGCTGGCCGCCTATGGCGACGACGGCGACGACCTGATGATGGCTTTAGCCCGCAAGATCGTCAGCGGCGACGAGGAGGACGCCGAGACGGTGGAGGCGGTCTTCGCCCAGGCCAGGGACGCCGAGGCCAGCGCCGAGGAGTACCTGGTGGACGACGACTGGAAGGCGGTCGAGCCGGAGGCCGTCGAAGTCAACGGGAATGGCAACGGCCACCACGACGACGGCATCGGGCCGACGGTCGAACTCGTCCTGGGCAACGGCCATACCGCCAACGGCAACGGGAATGGGCACGCCGCAGTTCCGGTCAATGGGAACGGCAACGGTCACCACGACGAGTCCCTGGAGCCGCAGCGGTCGCTGTTCTCCTGGGCGGAGTTCATGGCCGAAGAGCCGGTCAAGCCGAAGGGCCGCAACGGGAAGCCAAAGCCCGCGTCGCTCTCAATGTTCGAGTGGGCGCTGACTCTGGAACAGGAGCGGGAGAAGGAGACGGTCGGCGCGGGACGCTAGGTCGCAACACAAAGGAAAGGGGGGGAGGGCATCGCTGATCGAGCGATGCCCTCCCCCTGCACAGTCATGTATGCCGCCCTTTTTGCGTTTCAACTCCGGCGGCGCAGGGACACCCCTCTGCGCGTCGCTATAGGTGAGTATGTGATCCTTTCTTGTTGCCGGACACCGACGCAAAGTGGTAGAATGCCACGCGTAGAATAGCGCATTGGAAACACGGCGCAAAGGGAGCGAGGGATTTGGGCGTTTTCAACTGGCCCATCCGGCTGGAGAGCATGGACGGCCAACGGTCGCTGGAGATAGAGGCGATGGTGGACACCGGGGCCAGCTACACCATCGTGCCCGCCAACCTGCTGCGGGACCTGGGGGTGTCGCCCATCGACAAGATCAGCCTCGTGCTGGCCGACGGGCGTCCTGTGGAGTACGACATCGGGCGCGCTATGGCCACCATCGACGGACGCACTGAGGCCACCCTAGTGGTCTTCGGAAATGACCACGCCCGCGCCCTGTTGGGGGCCTACACGCTGGAAGGGCTTCGCTTGGCGGTGGACCCGGCCCATGGCAGGCTGGTCCCGGCCACCACCGCTTGGGCGTAGAGCGAAGTCCGCCATTATTACAGATGAACGGGAGAGTAGAACAATGTCCAACGCCCCGACCCTAGCCAAATCTGCCGTTGGCGCGACGCTGCGCCGGCGGCGTTTTTCTACCCCCCCCCCCCCCCCCCGGATTTTTGCGGTCAGGAAGTGGGGCAGGCGGGCTCATGAGCGTGGCGGCGGGCAGTTGGGTTCGGTTCGGACTCATCGGGCTGCTGGCCTTGGCGCTGGGAGCGCTGCTCCTCTTCTCGGCTAGTCCCGTCTGGGCGCAGGCCGTGGACTACGACACGGACGGCGACAACCTCATCGAAGTTTCCACCCTGGCCCAGTTGAACGCCATCCGGCACGACTTGGACGGCAACGGGGACTCCACCCACGCCGACTACACCGGCGCCTTCTCCAACGCCGCCTCGGACATGGGCTGCGCCGCCACCTGCACCGGCTACGAGCTGACGACGGACCTGGATTTCGACACCGACAGCAGCGGGGCGGTGGACAGCAGCGATACCTACGCCTCATGGAGCCCTATTGGCACGTCTGCCAGCCCCTTCGTGGCCACCTTCGACGGCGGCGGGCACACGATCTTGAAGATGACGATCAGAGCCAGCGCGAGCAACGTTGGCCTGTTTGGCAGTACCAGTACTGCCGCGATCATTCGCAACCTCGCGCTGTTGGCGGTTGACATCGACCGAGCTTCCGGACGGCCCCGGACCGATGCGATCGGAGCGATCGTCGGGTTCAACCGAGGCCGGATCGAGCGCAGCTACGCCACGGGCTCCGTGCAGGGGGTCGAGCGGGTGGGTGGACTGGCGGGCGACAACCAGGGAACGATCGCCAATTCCTACGCCAACGTAACCGCTGGCGGCAGCCGGTATGTTGGCGGCTTGGCGGGTCGCAACCATGGTTCTGCGGCCAGCATCACCAACAGCTACAGCATAGGATCGCAAAGTGCGAAGTCAATGATGTATTCCACGGGCCGCGGTGGCTTCGATTCAGGCATAGTCGGGAGCGAAGGCGGGATAGTGGGCGGGAATACCGGCCTCAGGCCACGCAGGGGGATTGCTCGAGTGGCAGTGGCGCTACAATCAGCGCCAGCTACTGGAATTCTCAGACCTCAAGCTCACCCTGGAGTTATGCCGGCATATTTCCCGATAACCTCAAGAAGACCACCGCCCAGCTGCAATCGCCCACCGGCGCCACCGGCATCTACGTGGCTTGGAGCGCGGCCATATGGGACTTCGGCACGTCCAGCCAGTACCCGGCGCTGAAAGCGGACTCGGACGGCGACGGCAGGGCTACGGCCTACGAGTTCGGACGCCAGAGCCGCTCCGCGCCGTTGGTGGACTATGACTATGACAACGACGGGCTGATCGAGGTCGTAGACCTGGACCAGCTGAACGCGATACGCTGGGACCTGGACGGCGACGGCGCCCCAGATGTGGCCAACGCCGACGACTACGCGCTGGCCTTCCCCACTCCCGCAGTGGGCATGGGCTGCCCCGTCACCGCCACCGATGCCGATGACAACGACTGCCTGGGCTACGAGTTGACGGCGGACCTGGACTTCAACACGGACACCACCGGGAGCTCCGCTGCGGTGATTGACAGCAGTGACGACTACTGGGACGGCGGGTTGGGCTGGAGCCCTATCGCCAGCGAGAGCACGGCGTACATGGCCGTCTTCGACGGGGGCCGGCACACCATCGCCAACCTGTTTATCAACCGCCCCACGTCGAACATGGTGAACTTCCGTGATGCCAACAAGTCGAACTATGTGGGGCTGTTCGCCAGCCTGATGTCGCCGGGGGAGATTCGCCACCTGCGTCTGACCGGCGTCTCGGTGACGGGGCGCGGCAACGTGGGCGCGGTGGTGGGCCACATCACCCAGGGCACGGTGAGCCATGTTTCCGCGGCCGGTGAGGTCTCCGCCGTGGGCAGCAGCGGGGGCGACGGGCAGAAGGCCGGCGGCCTGGTGGGGAGCGCCGGATCTGCCTCGGTGGTGATCGAGTACAGCTACTCGACGGCCACGGTGACCGCGGGGGATGACTACGCCGGCGGGCTGGTCGGGGAAAGCAAGGGCGAAATCCGGGCCTCCTACGCCACCGGCGCGGCCACGGCCACCGGCAGCTACGCCGGCGGTCTCGTGGGCAAGAACGACGGCTCCGGCATTATCAAGGCGAGCTACGCCACGGGCGCGGCCAGCGGCGCCGACCACGTGGGCGGCCTGGCCGGTCAGGCGGTCGGCAACATCCTCTCCAGCTACTCCCGGGGCGCCCCCTCCTCCAGTTCCAGCCCCGCGGGAACCAACGTGGGCGGCCTGGTGGGAAGCCGGTCGGGGGCGGGGACCATCACCAACAGCTACTGGGACGTCACCACCAGCGGCCTCGCCGACGACGGCGTCGCCGCCACCGGCGAGGGCAAGACCACCATTGAGTTGCAGTCGCCCACGCAGACCAACGGCTATGCGGGCATCTACGCCAACTGGAATCTGGACCTGGACAGCACGGCCGGCGGCGACGACCCGTGGGACTTTGGCACGGCCAGCCAGTACCCGGCGCTGAAGGCGGACTTCAACGACGACGGCGTCAAATCAGCCGTGGACGGCGACTTCGGCCGCCAGCCCCGCTCCGCGCCGGTGGTCAACAACTCGCCGACTTTCAGCGACGCCGCCCTGTCGGCCTCCATAGACGAGAACGTCCATGCCGGCCGCAACGTCGGCAACCTGATGACCGCCAACGACCGTGATGGCGACACCCTCGTTTATTCGCTAACCGGCGCCGATGGCGTTTACTTCGCCATTGACCCAAGCACCGCCCAGATCAAGAGCAAGTTCGTGCTGGACTACGAAAGCAAGAGCAGCTACGTCTTCCAGGTTAAGGCCGTTGATCCCAGCGGCGGCGAAGCAACCATGGAGGTAACCGTCTACGTTAGCGACGAGAGTGAGGGGGCGACTGACTCGGTGGACTACGACATCGACAGCGACGGGCTGATCGAAGTGGACAGCCTGGACCAGCTGGACGCGATGCGCCACGACCTGGACGGGGACGGGGTGTCGACCAACGCCGCCTACTTCAGCAACGCCTTCACCACTCCGGCTGCGGGCATGGGCTGTCCCGTCGCGGACCACGACAGCGACGCGAACACGCCCGACCAGCCGACGTGCACGGGCTACGAGCTGACGGCGGACCTGGACTTCAACACGGACAAGACCGGGAGCTCCGCCGCAGTGGTCGACAGTAGTGACGCCTACTGGAACGGCGGCGCAGGCTGGGTGCCCATCGGCTCCGACTCCAGCGCATCCACCCAGTACAGTGCGACCTTCGATGGCGACGGCCACACCATCTCCAACCTGTTCATCAGCCGGAACTCCACGAATCACGTGGGGCTGTTCGGCACCACCTCTGCCACCAGCGCCGTCCGCAACGTAGGGCTGGAGAGCGCCAGCGTAACCGGCCAAAACTACACCGGCGCGCTGATCGGCAGCGTTTATGGCACGTTGTTGGATGCCTCCTACTCCACCGGCAGCGTTGCTGGCAACGATAATGTGGGCGGACTGGTGGGCCACTCCAGTGGCGCCAGTGGCGCCACTGGTATAATCCAGAGGTCCTATTCCACTGCCGGCGTCACCGGCTCGGGTCAGCTCATAGGCGGGCTGGCGGGCTCATTCGGTGGCGCAATCAAGGCCAGCTACGCCACCGGGGCGGTAACCGGGGCCGACTACGTTGGCGGGCTGGTTGGCAGCTTCAGCGGGGGCATCACCGCCAGCTACTTCACTGGCTCGGCAACCGGGACCGGCGGCAATGTGGGCGGGCTGATGGGCTTAAACTCCTTTGGGGTGGGGACGATAACGGACAGCTACTGGAACGTCACCACCTCCGGCATCGCCGACGACAACAACGCCGCCACCGGCGTGGGCAAGACCACCAGCCAGTTGCAGTCGCCCACGCAGACCAACGGCTACGCGGGCATTTACGCCAACTGGAATCTGAACCTGGACAGCACGGCCGGCGGCGACGACCCGTGGGACTTCGGGACGGCGAGCGAGTACCCGGCGCTGAAGGTGGAGTGGGATGGCGACGGCGCGGCCACAGCCTACGAGTTCGGGCGCCAGGGCCGCGCGGCGCCGGCGGTGGCCGTCGACTACGACAGCGACGACAACGGCCTGATCGAGGTGTCTGACCTGGCCCAGTTGAACGCGATGCGGTGGGACCTGAACGGCGACGGCGCGTCTACGGATGCGGGGTACGCGACGGCTTTCCCCAACCCGGAAACCGGCATGGGCTGCCCCATCACCGCCGCCGACGCCGACGACAACGACTGCCTCGGCTATGAGCTGACGGCGAACCTGGACTTCGACACCAACGGCAGCGGCACGGCCAACCTCGGTGATACTTACTGGAACGGCGGCTCGGGCTGGGAACCGATTGGAACCAGCGCCAGCCGCTTCAACACCGTGTTCGACGGCCGGGGCTACACCATCTCCAACCTGTTCATCAGCCGGGGGGCCACCGACTACGTGGGGCTGTTCGGGGCCGCCGGGGCGTGGATCCGGGCGCGCAACGTGGGACTGGAGGACGCCGCCGTCACCGGCCAGGACAACGTCGGCATATTGCTTGGCGAGACCAACGGCGAGGTGGAGTTCACCTATACCACCGGCAGCGTTGTCGGCAGGGTCCGGGTCGGCGGGCTGGTGGGGAACTCCGGCAGAACCGGCAGCATCGAGACCAGCTATTCCACGGCCTCTGTAACCGGCACGGGCAACTATTCCGGCGGACTGATTGGCCAAAGCAACGGCGCGGTCAAGGCCAGCTATGCCACCGGCGCTGTGGGCGGCGTCCGGGCCGGCGGGCTGGTGGGCCGAAACTACTACTACGGAGCCATCACCGCCAGCTACGCCCGGGGGGCGGTGACCGGCTCCAGCGTGGCGAGGGGGTTGGTCGCCTCCAATCCCATCCTATTTGGTCTACCTGGCCAACCCGACGACACCGGCACGGTCACCGACAGCTACTGGGACGTCACCACCAGCGGCATCGCCGATGACAATGACGCCGCCACCGGCGTAGGCAGGACCACCAACGACCTGGCGACGCCCGAGCAGTCCGACGGCTATGCGGGCATCTATGCCAACTGGAATCTGAACCTGGACAGCACGGCCGGCGGCGACGACCCGTGGGACTTTGGCACGGCCAGCCAGTACCCGGCGCTGAAGGCGGACTTCAACCGCGACAGCGTCAAATCAGCCGCGGACGGCGACTTCGGCCGTCAGCCCCGCTCCGCGCCGGTAGTGGCGGTGGACTATGACCTGGACGACAACAACCTCATCGAGGTTTCCACACTGGCCCAGCTGAACGCCATCCGGCACGACCTGGACGGCAACGGGGACTCCACCCACGCCGACTACACCGGTGCCTTCCTCAACGCCGCTGCGGACATGGGCTGCGCAGCCACCTGCCTCGGCTACGAGCTGACGGCGGACCTGGACTTCGACACCAACGGCAGCGGCACGGCCAACCTCGGTGATACTTACTGGAACGGCGGCGACGGCTGGGCGCCCATCGGCTCCGACTCCAGCGTATCCACCCGGTACGACGCCGTCTTTGACGGCGACGGCCACACCATCTCCAACCTGTTCATCAGCCGGAGCTCCACGGGTGACATGGGGCTGTTCGGCTCCTCCTCCGCCACCAGCGCCATCCGCAACGTAGGGCTGGAGAGCGCCAACGTAACCGGCCAAAACTACACCGGCGCGCTGATCGGCAGCGCTTTCGGCGCGGTGGATTTCGCCTACTCCACTGGCAGCGTTAATGGCAGTGACTATGTGGGCGGGCTGGTGGGTTACTTCGAGGGTGAAATCCAGAGGAGCTACTCCACCGCCGGCGTTAATGGCAGTGACTATGTGGGCGGGCTGGTGGGCAACGCCACCAATACTGTGGTAATCAAAGCCGGCTACGCCACCGGGGCAGTAAGCGGTCGGATCGGAGTTGGCGGGCTGGTTGGCAGTTCCGACGGTGACATCACCGCCAGCTACTCCACCGGCGCGGTAACCGGGACCGGCAGCAATGTGGGCGGGCTGGTGGGCAACAGCAGTGGGGGGACGATCACCAACAGCTACTGGAACACCGATACCAGCAGTCAGACGACCAGCTCCGGCGGCGTAGGCAAGACCACCAACGACCTGGCGACGCCCGAGCAGTCCGACGGCTACGCGGGCATCTACGCCAACTGGAATCTCAACCTGGACAGCACGGCCGGCGGCGACGACCCGTGGGACTTTGGGACGGCCAGCCAGTACCCGGCGCTGAAGGCGGACTTCAACGACGACGGCGTCAAATCAGCCGTGGACGGCGACTTCGGCCGTCAGCCCCGCTCGGCGCCGGTGGTCACTGTGGACTATGACACGGACAACGACGGCCTCATCGAGGTGGACAGCCTGGATAAGCTGAACGCCATCCGCTGGGACCTGAACGGCGACGGGGCGTCTACGAATGCGGGCTACGCGACGGCTTTCCCCAACCCGGCGGCCAGCATGGGCTGCGCCAGCAACACCTGCACGGGCTACGAGTTGACGGCGGACCTGGACTTCGACCAGAGCAACGACAACGCTATCACCAGCGCCGACGCCGCCTGGTGGAACGGCGGCGCCGGCTGGGCGCCCATAGGCACTTGGGGGTCCCCCTTCAACGCCACCTTCGACGGCGGGGGCCACGCCATCTCCCACCTGTACATCAGAAGAAGCGGGTCAAACGTTGGCCTGTTCGGCAGCGCCGGCACGGCCGCGGTCATCCGCAACGTGGGGCTGGAAAACGTGGACATCGACCGCTCAACAGGAGACCCCGTCTTCAGCTCCATCGCGGGGTTGGTGGGGAGCAACCGGGGCGCGGTGGCGCTCTCCTACTCCACCGGCGCAGTTACGGGACACGAGAACGTGGGCGGGCTGGTGGGCGACAACAGAGGCGCTGTAACCAACAGCTATTCCAGCGTGACAGTCACCGGCAACAAGGCGGTGGGCGGACTGGCGGGGTTCAACCGGAGCAGCTCGGCCAGCATCACCAACAGCTACGCCAGAGGGGCCGTATCCGCGGTGAATATGCAGGCGGGCCCCGCCTGGAACGCGGCCAGGACCAAGGGCGGGCTGGTGGGCGAGACTACTTCGGACGCCACGGTCACCGCCAGCTACTGGGACACGCAGACCAGCAGCCAGGCCGCCAGCGCCGGCGGTACGGGCCAGACCACCAGCGGGCTGCAATCACCCACCGGCGCCGCGGGCATCTACGGGGCTTGGGCAGCGGCTATCTGGGACTTCGGCACGGCCAGCGAGTACCCGGCGCTGAAGTACGACACTAACGAGAACGGGTTGGCGACCTGGCAGGAGTTCGGGCGGCAGGCGCGGTCGGCGCCGGCGCAGCTGGTGGACTACGACCGGGACGACGACGGGCTGATCGACGTGGATAGCCTGGCGAAGTTGCACGCCGTCCGCTGGGACCTGGACGGCAACGGGGCGTCAACGAATGCGGGGTACGCGCTGGCCTTCCCCAATCCCGAAACGGGCATGGGCTGCCCCGTCACCACTACCGACGCCGACGACAACGACTGCACGGGCTATGAGCTGACGGCGGACCTGGACTTCGACACCCACGGCAACGACGATACCGTGACCGCCGCCGACGCCGCCTACTGGAACGGCGGCGCCGGCTGGGCCCCCATTGGTTCCTCGGGCGCCCCATTCGCCGCCACCTTCGACGGCGCCGGCCACGCCATCTCCAACCTGTTCATCAACCGGGGGTCCACCGACTACATCGGGCTGTTCCGTGTTGTTGGCGACGGAGGCCGAATTCGCAACCTGGGGCTGGAGCGGGTGAAGATAACGGGCCGAGACTTTATCGGGGCGGTGGCCGGGGAGACGTCCGCCTTCAGCGGCGTTGAGGCCGTCTATGTCACCGGCGCGGTCTCGGGGCGGGATTTGCTCGGCGGGCTGATCGGGGAACATCATCCAAACGCCTCGCTGCGCAACAGCTACAGCGCCGCCAGGGTGACGGGGAGCAGCTACGTGGGTGGGCTGCTTGGCTATGTGCCCAGCAGCAATGCCACTGTCTATTACAGCTATGCCCGCGGCGTTGTTACCGGCCGGAATTCGGGCGGACTGCTTTACCCCTCCGCTGACCAATACGGAATCAACGGACAGCAGACCTACTGGGACACGCAGACCACCGGCCAGGCCACCAGCAACGGCGGTACGGGCCAGACCACCAGCAACCTGAAGACGCCCACCGGCGCCACCGGCATCTACTCGTCCTGGCCAACCGCCACCTGGGACTTCGGGACGGCCATCCAGTACCCGGCGCTGAAGTACGACACCGATGGCGACGGGGCGGCGAGTTGGCAGGAGTTCGGACGGCAGCCCCGCTCGGCGGCCAACGCCGCGCCGACCTTCGACGCCGCCGACACAACGCCCACCGTGGCGGAGGGCGCGAGGCTGGTGGGGAGCTACCCCGCCTCCGACCCGGACGGCGACGCGCTGACCTACGGGAAGAGCGGCGCGGACGCAACCGCCTTCGACATCTCCGGCGCAGGGGCGCTGAGCCTCGATAGCGCGGCGGACGACGAGAGGAAGTCCAGCTACAGGGTCACGCTGCGCGTGCGGGACAGCAAGGACGCCGACGGCCACCCCGATGCGGCCTGGGACGACTCCATAGATCTCATCGTCGGCGTCGACGACGACACGTCCGAGTCGCCGGGAGCGCCGGCGGGGCTGACGGCGAATCCGATTGCCGAGGGGCTGCGGGTCACCTGGATCGCGCCGGTCAGGACGGACCAGCCGCCCGTAACCGGCTACGGCGTGGAGTACAAGCTGAGCACGGCCACAGCATGGACCTCGCACTCCCACTCCGACACCAGGACCGACACCCAGATAACCGGCCTGACCGCCGGCGCCACCTACAACGTGCGGGTGCGCGCCCTCAGCCACGAGAACCCAAGCGGCTGGACGTCCGCCAACGGCGTGCCGGCGGCGGCGTGGCAGAGGGTGGACTACGACACCGACGACGACGGGCTGATCGAGATTAACTACCTGGACCAGCTGAACGCCATGCGCTGGGACGCGGACGGCGACGGCGCCGGTGGCGGCTCCGACTATGACGCCGCCTTCCCCGACGCGGCCCCCGGCATGGGCTGCCCCAGCGGCTGCACGGGCTACGAGCTGGAGGCGGACCTGAACTTCGACACCAACGGCGGCAGCGGCGCCGACTCCGGCGATGACTACTGGAACGGCGGCATGGGCTGGGCGCCCTTCTGGTACTACGGGATTTTCGAGGGGAACCGGCACACCATCTCCAACCTGTACGTCGACCGGCCAAACCAGGACTACGTCGGGCTGTTTTCCACCGCCGGCATCCGCGAGGGCGGGGTCGAGTACGGCGAAGTCCGCAACCTGGGGCTGGAAAACGTGGACGTAACCGGCCGGGAGTACGCGGGGGGCCTGGCGGGCCGGGCCTACGGCTCGGCGCGCCGTGTCTACACCACCGGCGAGGTGAACGGAAAACATTACGTGGGCGGGCTGGTGGGAGAAGCCCGCAGCCTGATTAGCGAGACCTACTCCAAGGCCGACGTGTCCGGCGACGGTTGGGAGAGCAGCAACGTCGGAGGGCTGGTGGGATACCTGCGACTGGGGACGGTCAAGGCCAGCTACGCCACCGGCCGCGTGTCGGGTATGAACTGGGTCGGCGGGCTGGTGGGCCATAACTCCAGCTCGGACGACGGGGGCATCATCGCCAGCTACGCCACCGGCAACCTGGGCTTCGGCGGGCTGGAAGACACGGGTTCGATCCCGGGGCGGTGGGTAGACGGCTTCAGTTCCCGATACTATCTCCCCTACACGCCGACCTGGGTGGGCGGCCTGGTGGGCGACAGCAGCGGCCCGGTGGTGGCCAGCTACTCCACCGGCGGTCACCCGATCAGCCTGGCCGGATTCCAGCCCGGGGAGCGCAAGGACCGCTCCCGGCGGGACCTCGCCTACATGATGGAGGTCCACTGGAAAGTTGGCGGACTGATCGGCAAGAGCTACGGCCGCCAGGAATACGACAGCTACTGGGATATCGTCACGTCCCGGCATCGGCCCGGGGACGACAAGTGGGTCTACGGCGAGGGCAAGACCACCGAGGAGTTGCAATGGGTCACCGACTATACGGGCATCTACGCCAACTGGGACGTGGACCTGGACGGGGACGGATTCGGCGACGACCCGTGGGACTTCGGGTCCAGCGGCCATTACCCGACGCTGAAGGTGGACTGGGACGGCGACGGCACGCCCACGGCCTACGAGTTCGGGGGCCAGGGCCGGGCGCTGAACGATCACGTCCCCTCTGTAGCTGTGGGCGGGGGTGAGTTCGAGGTCACGGTGCCGGAGAACACCCCGTCCGGCGCGCCCATATTCGGCGTCACGTTGCCCCTGGCGCCCGCGGACGACTTTGCATACTCTGTGTTTAGAGACCCTGAGTGGCCCGATGGGGATCACTTCGACATCGACACCTTTACCGGCCAACTTTCTACCAAGGGCGCGCTGGACTACGAGAGCAAGGATACCTACCGGCTCCGCATAACAGCCGTTCGCCCCGGCGTCCCCAGTGACACCTGGCCATCGACCGGGATAATCATCCGGGTAACCGACGTTGCGGAGCCGCCGGGGCCGCCCACTAGCGTGACCATTGTCCCCCACAAGGGAAGCCTGGAGGTCTCCTGGACCGCTCCCGACATGACGGGCAAGCCACCGTTGCGCATCTACGAGGTAACGTACTATCACGATGGCGATAAGGCGAAGATCACCGGGGCGGGTACTACAACCTACACCATGACCCATCTGACGCCCCTGATCACCTACGCGGTGCAGGTGCGGGCGCGCAACGTCGACGGCTGGGGGCCGGACAGCGCGGTGGTCCTCGGGACCCCCTATTGGTTTGCGCCATCGGCGGCGGCGACCGGAGCGGAACCGGGGACGCGACTGTTCCGGCGGTCGGCGGCGCCTCCGGGACAGCCGGCCAACCTCCGGGCGACGCCCCAGGCGGACGGCTCGGCGCTGGTGACCTGGGACGCGCCGACCGAGGCCGGGGACGATGCCTTCTACCGGGTGCGGCGCCGGGTGGACGCCGCCGACAGCAACTACCAGGTCATCGCCCGGCGGGTGGAGGCTGCCGACAGTGACGGCGTGGTGGCGTACCGGGACGAGGGTAGCGGCCGGGAAGCCGGGCAACGCTACCTCTACTCGGCGCGGGCCTTCGACGGAGACGGGAAACCCCTGGGCCAGTGGACCCAGGGGGTGCGGGACAACCGTCCCCCGGCCTTCGCCGGAGACAGCGCGGCAGCCTTCCAGGTGGCGGAGAACACGGCGGCCGGTACGGACATCGGCGACCCGGTGACGGCCACGGACCCGGACGACGGGGACACGCTGATCTACCTGCTGGGCGGCGCCGATGCCGACCACTTCGCCATTGACGCCGACAGCGGCCAGCTCAAGACAAAAGGCGCGCTGGACTACGAGTCCCAGGACTCCTACGCGGTGACGGTAATCGCCGCCGACGGCGCGGGGCTGTGGGCCGGCTTGGACGTAACCATCACGGTAACCGACGTGAAGGAGGCCCCGGGCCAGCCGGACGCGCCGGAGATCATCAACGTGAAGGAGACCTCCTTCCGCGTCACCTGGACGGCGCCGGCGGCGGGTTCCTCCGCCATTACCGGCTACGGCATCCAATACAAGCTGAGCTCGGAGGCAGATTCGGCCTACGCCGACGCTAAGCCGACGAAGAGGGGGACCGTAACCGGCTACAACCTGGTGGACCGGAGCGGGCAGAGCATCACCGCCGGAACGTCGTATGACGTGCGCGTGCGGGCCAGGAACGCCGAGGGGTGGGGGGCCTGGTCGGAGGCGGCAACTGCCGTCACCGCCAGCCCCGACCCGCCGGACACAACGCCGGGCCAGCCGGACGCGCCGGAGATCATCAACGTGAAGGAGACCTCCTTCCGCATCACCTGGACGGCGCCGGCGGCGGGTTCCTCCGCCATTACCGGCTACGGCATCCAGTACAAGTTGAGTTCGGAGGCAGATTCCGCCTACGCCGACGCTAAGCCGACGAAGAGGGGGACCGTAACCGGCTACAACGTGGTGGACCGGAACAGCCAAGCCATCACCGCCGGAGCGTCCTATGACGTGCGGGTGCGGGCGAAGAACGCCGAGGGCTGGGGCCCCTGGTCAGACCCAGCCACTGCCGTCACCGCCAGCCCTGCTCCGCCGCCCAACAACCCCCCGTCCTTCGCCAGCAGCACGCTGGAGGTCAGCGTGGCCGAGAACACGGCGGCGGGGGCCAACATAGGAGACGCCATAGAAGCCACGGACCCGGACGCCGGGGACACGCTGACCTACACCCTGGGTACGACGACAGATGACGCCCACTTTACGATAGATTCCAACAGCGGCCAGTTGCAGACCAGAGGGGCGCTAGACTACGAGGGCAAAAATACCTACGCGGTGACGGTAACCGCCACCGACGGCGGCGGGCTGTCCGCCAGCATCGCCGTGACTGTCAAGGTAACCGACGTGGCGGACACGACACCGGGCCAGCCGGACGCGCCGGAGATTAGCAACATCAAGCAGACCTCCTTCCGCGTCACCTGGACGGCGCCGGCGGCGGGTTCTTCCGCCATTACGGGCTACGGCATCCAGTACAAGCTGACCTCGGAGGCTGATTCCGCCTACGCCGACGCGAAACCGACGAAGAGGGGGACCGTAACCGGCTACAACCTGGTGGACCGGAACGGACAGAGCATCACCGCCGGAACGTCGTATGACGTGCGGGTGCGGGCAAGGAACGCCGAGGGGTGGGGCGAGTGGTCGGACCCGGCCATCGTGGTCACCGCCAGCCCCGACCCGCCGCCCGACACCGCCCCGGCCAACGGGGATGAAGCGGAAGCCGATGACAGCGGGCAGGAGGAGTCGGCAGATGCGGCTGGTTCCTACCAGGCTACAGCCTACTTCGTCCAGGGCCGGGTCTGGTTAGAGTGGGACGACGTTGACGGGGCGAAGCGCTATACGGTGCAGAAGAACGGTCAGTTGCTTCCTGGGTGGTTCATCGCAACGGCTTTCTTCGACGGCGACGTGGAGGAGAACACCCGGTACGAATACCGGATCACCGCCTACGACGGCGAGGACAACGTGCTGGCGGTGATGACGGCGACGACGGGGGCGTAGCCGGGAGACGGGTGCAGCATCCTGCCATCGGCTCTCCGGCTCCCTGAGCCGCGCCCCGGAGGCTGTGCGCCCGTTGGAGTGAAGGGTGCAGGATGCGCGACCTCCGACGGTGCAACGAGTGCAAGCCCGGAGAATGGTTCAGGGCAAAGGCCCTGGCACACCCCGCGGTCGTCATGGACGCGTCGGCCGGGCGGGGTTGGCGGAAGTTGCAAGCCGCTGAGGAGGATCGCGGTGGAGAGCCTCTCTCCCTGTCGAGGGGTTTCTGCGCTGCGGCAGTCTAACCAGGGTTATTCCAGGAAGCCCGCCTCGCGTTGCCAGGGCTTTACAACGCCACCTCCCACCGAAAAGTTCGCAGTACGGTACACTCTGGCCCACCAGACTTGACGGTAGACAGAACCGGGGCGTGGAGAGCCACCTCCTCGGCGTCCCTTCCCCCTATGGGAGCATCCTCCGGCATAGGGATGGAGTAGCGTAGCAGCGCGTTGCCGGGCATGACGACGATCTCCTTCACGAAGCTCTCGATGAAGGCTCGCCGCTCCGTCAACTCACTCTCGTTTAGGAACACGTTCATGTCCTGGGCGTAGGCCGTGATAGTATCCACGTCGTCCAGCACCTCCCTGCGTTGGGAGAGCATCGCACGTGCCTCCTGCGCCGACGCCTCCAGCTTCTCCTGTCGCTCCCGGTGGTCTCGGATGCGGGGCTTGAAGTCCTCGATGTCCAGGTCCGTGGTCTCCGCCAGGTCGTAGAGCCGCTCCAGCCTGCGCTTCACGTCGACAAGCTCCGCCTCGACGGTCTCCAGCCTCTGCCGCTGCTCCCTAGCGATGCCGTCCATCTCCTCGTCCACCAGCTTCACCAGCTCCCGGATGTTGGACTCGGTGAGGACGTTCTCTCTAATCTTCCCTACCACCATCTCCTCGAAGCGCCGTGCGTTGAGCCTGGGGGTGGTGCAGGCGTCCTTGCCCCGCTTCATGATGGACTGGCAGACGTAGTAGGCGTACCGGCCGCTCTTGGCGTCCTGGCCGGAGAGTGCCCCATCGCACGTCCGGCACCTGACCAGTCCGCTGAGCAGATAGGTGCTTCCGACCCTGCGTGGGTGACTCCTCTTGGGAGCGCGGGAACGCATTCGGCTGTTGACCCTCTTGAACTGGGCCTTGGAGATGATGCCGGGGAACGCCTTGTCCACCCTAACCGGCTCGGCCTTGTCCTTCCCGCCGACGCCCCAGAGAAGCGTGCCAGTGTAGGTTTCGTTTCTGAGGATGATGTGGACGCCGTTCTTGGACCAGAGCCTGCCGGTGGGGTTGGCGATGCCCTCGGCGTTGAGGGTCTGCGTGATGTCCAGAATGCCCCTGCCGGACTCGGCCATGTTGAAGATGCGCTGCACCACGGGAGCGGTTGCGGGATCGAATTCCAGGGTTGGGCGCTTCTTGACCCCGTCCTGCACCATGAGCTTGCGGTAGCCGTAGGGCACCCGGCTGGCGACCCAGAAGCCGCGGGACGCCGCCTCTCGCATCCCCCGCCGGACCTCCTCGGCAAGATTTTCCGAGTAGAACTCGTCCACCGACTCGATGATGGCCTCCATGAGCTTGCCCGTAGGGGAGTCGTCGGCGTGCTCGGTGATGGAGACGACCCGGACGCCCTTGCGCCGTAGCATGGACTTGAAGGCGACAGCGTGCTCCCGCTTTCGGGTGAATCTTGAGAATTTCCAAACAAGAATCTCCCTGAAAGGGGACTCCGGCTTGGCCGCCTCGTCCAGCATCCTTCTGAACTGGGGCCGGTCGGCGATGCGTCCGCTCTCGGCCTCGTCCACGTACTCGCGGGCGACACGGTAGCCGTTCTTGTCGGCGTAGTCCCTGAGCGCCCGCAGCTGGGCTGCCACGGACAGGTCCACGTCCTGGCGGTCGCTGGACACCCTGGCGTACAGGGCCGCGGGCGTGGGGATCGTTTGGTGATTCATACTTGCCCTCCTCCTCGTCAATCGGTTGTGCTTGTTTCGCTGGCTGCTTTGGCCTCGACGCTGACCTGTAGCCGGAGTCTCAGGGCGCGCACCACCTTGAGCACCGTGGAGAACTCCGGGTTCCCCTCGGCGGACAGCGCCTTGTAGAGGCTCTCCCTGCCCAGCCCCGTCCTCTGCGCTACCACCGCCATCCTCCGGGTGCGGGCAATGTCACCCAAGGCGGCCAGGATAAGGCTCATGTCGCCCTCTTCCAGAGCGGCGTTCAGGTAGGCGGCCATGTCGTCCGCTGTCTCCAGATGCGCCGCAGGGTCCCACGGCATTGTCCGCTCTCTCGCCATTGCTGTCTCTCAGCCTTTGTGGCTCTCGACGACTATCCTCTATTGTAGGCCATAGGATACCTTGGATGCAACGGCCTCCCGGCACTCTGGCAGCGGTTGGGGGGCCTGTAAATCGAGCGGTCAGGACGACGCAGCGAAAGCCGAAGTGTCGCGGAATAGAGAAAACTGCGGCTTATCTTCGCCCGTCATGCCCGCGTCCTATAGGCGGGGGCTTCCTCAATGTCCTTGGTGTATCGGCATGATGGAGTGGATCGGTACTCTGTGCAGCCCCAGAAGCGGCCGCGCCTGCCATCTATCACCTGGAGCACACCCCTGCGGCAACACGGACACTTCGTCGCGATTTCGCCGATCTGCCGCAGCTCGTCGGATTCCCTCAACAGTTCCGTCACAAACGTCGATGGCTGCACGGGGTCGGTCACCAAGTAGGCTCCGATTCGCGCTCGAGTCATTGCCACATGGAGGAGACGCCGCTCCTCCGCAAAGGGGTACGCTCCCCCTGAAACCGGGGGCAGCACGATATCCAGAAGCGGATCGTCCTCGACTTTGGAGGGGAACCCCCAACGGCCATCGTTGAGGTCGAGCACGATCACGTAGTCGGCCTCGCGGCCCTTCGCCCTGTGAACGGTGCTGAACTCCACTCTCAGCGATCTGCTCGTCCGAACGCCCTGGAGTGCCTCCCGGCTGTTACCGTAGCGTCCCAGCGCCAAGACGCTGCGCGGCTGACCCCGCGCCTTCGCCTCAATGTCCTGCAACGCGCGGGCCACGCCACCTGCGGGACTGGCGTCGGCGACGATGGTGACGCCTTCGTCGCCCGCTCCGCTCGCGGGCAGTAACGGTCTCTGGGTCTGTTCCGGATTCCGTTTCACGAACGCCGTCGAAGGGCCGAGAATGCCGTCGGCAAATCGGAAGGTCCGGCTCAGCGTCCGCTCCTCCACATGGCCAAGCAGGTCGCCGCAATTGCGCAGGAGACCGACGTCGCTTCCCGCGAACCTGTAGATCGACTGCCAGTCGTCACCCACCAGGAAGTAAGCTACGTCCTGGCCCTTCAGGGCTTGGAGCAGAGCCATCCTCCCGGTGGATATGTCCTGGAACTCGTCCACCAGCACATACCGGTACTGAGGCTTCCATCGACCCTCGCGGATGTGCTCTGCAGCCATGGTGATAAGGTCATGGAAGTCCAGCGCCTCTTGGTCCGCAAGCAGCTTCTGGTAGCAGGCGTGAACCTGCTCAAAGACGTCAAGAAAGCCTTGGTTGCGCCGACGGTCTCCCGTCTGTCCGGCGCGGGCACGCAGCGTCTCGGACGATAGGCCGCCTCCCTTGACGCTGTCCAGAAATGTCGCCACCAGCCCAGCCAGCCGTGACACGCGCTCACTGCCTAGTCGTTCGATCAGCGTCTGAACGGGCACGCGCTCGAATGCGACACCTTCATCCTCAAGCCGAGCGCGCAACTCCTGGAAGAGACGCCCCTGTGGGTATTGCCAGCTGTAAGTCTCTATCAGCCTCGTCCCATATTGCTTATGGATGTCCCTCTTCCACTCGACGCCTTCGAGATATTCCTCCCAACCGGCTGGAGGCTGTCCCTCGTCATTCAGCGCAAAGTGCTCAATGTAGATGCCGTGGTCGGGAAGGAAGAAGTCCGGCTGGTACTGGCGGCGATCCCGCGTCGCGGTTTCGTGCTCGTATCGCCTCTCGTACTCAAATTCGATGCCGTACTCAGTGAGATAGTTGGCAATAACCAACTCCTCGAAGCTCTTCACGAGGTCTCCGCTCAGCGTCCGCAGCTCGACGTTCCGGACGTACTCCTTGTACTGGTCAGGCGTAGTGAAGTCGAAGACCGATCGATACGGAGCATAGTGGTAGGCAATGAAGTCGATCACGGCCTTCGACTGCTCAGGGTCGTTGAGCAGCTCGCCGATGATAGTGTCGAAGGCGCGCCTGGACACCATTTCGTCCTCCGCGAGCTTCGAGATGCTGGGAGCGACCTCGGACTCGACTATGACGCGGCGACCGAAACTGTGGAAGGTGTGGGCGTGCACCGCCGAGAGGTCGCCTTTGAACCGTCCTCTTATCTCTTCGGCCGCCTTGCGGTTGAACGCCAGGACCAGCACCTCGTTCGGGAAAATCCCCAGGTTGCGAACGAGATGGGCAACCTTGCCGACGATGACCGAGGTCTTGCCCGTTCCCGCACCCGCGAGCACGAAGGTCGCGTCCTCGTCGGTGGCGACTGCTTCAGCCTGCTCATCCGTGAGGGGACTTCGCAGCATCTCCACTGCGGCGGCTTGCGCGTCTGGGATGGCTCTCGAAGTGAAGCGGCTGTTCGCGCACTGTCTCGCCGCCTCAAGAACATCCACGGATTCCAGGGGTGCAAGGCGACCTAACGCCGCAGACGCTTCTTGGTCGAGGCGCTTTCGGACGAGCCCCTTGCACTCCCGCAGGACCGGAGCGAGAGCCTCATGGAGTTTTCGGGAGACGCTGTACCGAGCGTATCGGTCACCGGCGAAATGTTGTCGAATCTGCTGATCAAGCCGTTTCAAATGAGGGCTGAGCGTTTTGGCTTCCTGGGCCGCTCTCTCAATCGCCGCATCCCGGACCCGCGCGGCTTCCCTCTCGTCAAGTCCCCCGACTGAGCGCTCTGTCCCGTCTCCCAGGCGGATGGTCAACCGATGCCAGAACCACGATGGGCGAACCGTGATCGAGTCGATGGTTCCGACCGGCATCCTGTTGGGCGCTCCGCCCAGGCGTCCCTCGACGTTGAGCGTCTCGCCGGTAAGGGATACTCGCGTCGGCCCAACAGCGAATAGGCGATAGAGCCGGGCATTCTCGGCGACAATGTGGTTATGGGGCTCGATGTCTACTACATCCATGCGCTATACACAACCGGGATTTCCCATATTGGGAGTCTTCAGGCTCAAAGGGCAGCCCAAACGAGATGGTAGCATCATAGTAAGGTCCTGCAAGGCCACTCAATCTCCGGTCTATCCAATAAGAGATGCGTTTGCAGTCGTAGAGCACCCTTCTTGTCCGTCTTCATCGTCCTCGTGTCCCCTGCCAGTGGGGTGAAACCGCATTGAAGACAAGCCAACTCCCTGGAGCGCTCTCCCCCTCTTGGCAAGATCGTGGTTGTACCCTCCCTCAGCTTGGCGCCGGCGATAACCGGCCGATACGATCCAACACTCCCTGGAACAACCGTCGAGGAACCGACACCTCAGCCAGCTGAAAGATCAATCGCCGGGAGTGCCGCACCAGACGGCCTCCCATCTTGATCAGCTTGACCTGCACGCTCCGCAGCGACCAGTGCTTGACCGCCTTGGGCAGACACAGCCGGCGAAGGAAGTTCCCAAGGTTGTACGCCAGGACGAACAGAGACAGACGCACCCGGTTGGCCACGAACCGATGGCACGACAGCCGGGTCCAGTTCAGCGCGTACTTACCCTCCTTGATCCACTGCTCGGCTGTCCCGCGACCATTGTAGAATCGCACCACTCCTTCGGGGCCAGCCGTCATGTTCGTGACGATGAAGCCCACCCGAGGGAACAGCTCTCCCTGGTGCCATTCCACCTTGGCCACCACCCGCCGTGCCCGGTCCCAACTCCCGGCACGATACCAAAAGTCGTCGTATAGGATCACTGGACGCTTCGGCGGCCTGCCCACCGGCCTCCTGAGCAGAGGGGCGATCTCCCGTTGCAGCACCTCGTTGCCGGGGAGTCTTATAGCGTAAAGGACGTGCCGCTCCTCGAGGTGCTCATAGATGTCCGGCTTAGCGAATGCGGCATCGGCACGAAAGTACCGCCGCACTCCTGTCGCCCCGTAGCGGGACAGGCTCGGATCCAATACATCACGCCACCTGTGCGCGCTATGTACGTTCCCCGCACGGAGCATCGCCCCCTCGCAGTCACCGAACTGGTTGAACACGAACAAAGGGTGATAGCACGTGCTCCCAAAGTGACCGTTGTACGACGCTCCCTCCTGTTCTCCATGTACCGGACTCTCCGAACTGTCCATGTCCAAGATCACCCGCCGGTGCGGCGTGCGGGACATAGCTCCGTCCACCCACTTAGTGTTCAGTCGGCCCAACCCTTCCACGTTGCCGTCTTGCGTAAGTACCTCGGTCTCGAACCGGCTCATGGTGTTGGTGCTGGCCGCTGGTCTGTCTATGCCTCGGTCTCCAACGATCACACGCATCGTCGGATCGTCGGCCAACCGTTCAGCATCGTTGGTATCTTCGTAGCCTGCCAGACGACTGTACACCGACTGCCTGAGAAGGCCCACCAATCGGTGTTGCACGTTACGACCGCCCCGACTCTCCTGCAGACACTCACTCGCCGTCTCCGTCAGTCCCAAGGCATCATCCAGCTCGCGACAGGCCAGCAGCCCGGCATCTGAGGTAATAGTGGCACCGTGGAACTCCAATCGTATACGGCGGTCGAAACGGAGCTTGCCGCGGGGGTTGGTGCTTTCACCCATTGGGTGCCTCCAGGGCGGGTCCGTTATCAAGAGCTAGAGTAATCGCTCACGACCAGTCTAGCACTCATGTTAACCACTGTGCTCTGCTATTCGGCTACATCGGGTATCGCTGTTACTGTTTACGACACACCTTGCAGGGTTGATATGGGAAATGTGGGACACAAAGGTCGGGTACGTCGATTTTCAGCCGCGGCACAGTGCCTGCCAACTCCTATGCGAACAGCCGCCACGTGAGCAGACCGACGACCACGAGCAGCACAAGGGCGATCACGCGTACTATATTGAGCACCACCGCCGTTTCCTTATGCTCTGCGACCTCTTTCCCGTGGGCCCTCTCAAGCTCATGATGGGCCAGCCTGCCAGCGGATGCGGCCTCCTTGGCCTCGTCCCGCTCCCGCTCCAACTCGGACGATCTGCGCTCCGACGCGGACAGGTTTCGCTCCAACTCCCGCACGGTCCGCTCAAGCTCGTCCTCCCTGACCATGGCCCGGCGCAGCAACTCCTCGGCGGTGATGTACTCCCCCTTCATCCGCACGTACACCCGGCGGCCCTCCCGGCGGACCTCGACCTCTCCCGTCCTGATCTTCCGGTCGAGGGTCGAGAGAGATATCTCCAACTCCTCCGCAGCCTCCGCTTTCGTTACCCAGCGGACAGGCTCATCCATCTCTGTTCCCTCCCTATCGGCTGACACGTCAGGGTTGCAAGAGTGCAAACAAGTTGTTTCCAGAGACGCCACTCAGTTTAGCACAGGTTCGCATTTTGTAGCCTGACACGTTGAGACACGTCAAGACGATACGTCAACCCCGTTTCATAGCTGAAACAGGGGCAAAGCGGCATTTCGGCGACAGCGCCGGACCTCGAAAATGCGCACCTTTGCAGCCCCAGACAACCTGGAGGGCAGATAGCGTTGCATCAGCGCTATCTGCGTATCACACCCCCTACAGGACGGGGATGCATCCGGTGGTACAGCAAGTCGTAGGTGTAGGCGCTCAAGTCGGACAGCGCCAGTCTCGCAGAATCCTCATCCCACAGCGGACGCCATGACCTCCCAAGTATCCCCGTGCTGTCCAGCACGGGGATACAGGACACCAGGATGGGCAGCGACATCCGGGTCATCCGGCCAGCGGCGCGCACGTACGTGTCCTCCACGTCCTCATCGTCCACGACGAACAGCGTGACGGGGTACGGCGGCTGGTCGTCGCCCGGTTCGTTCGACCAGTAGTAGCTCATGTAAGGTCTCAAGCGGGCGATGACCCCCTCGGGGTGGCGGGCGCGAAGCTCGTGCTCAAGGTAGAACGGCATCCGAAGTCCCCCGGCGGTCATCTGTCCCACGGCGTCTGGGGCAATGGCGGACCGGCCCCAGTTGTAGGCACGGTCGGACCTGGCGGTGGGGACAGACCACACGAGATCGCTGTCGGGGTCGTCCCTGGCTTCGGCCTCCAACTTCGAGAGGAACCACGTGATGCCGTCGGCGTGTTTCGTCTGCCGCGCCCACGTCTCGATGCGGTGGCCCACGTGTCTTCGCCGTCCCTGGCGATCTGTCGTGAGCTCCGTGCTCCAGATACCCCGCGTGGTCGGCAGCTCGGCGCGGTCCCGGTGGGTGACGTAGCGGATTCCCTCGGCGGACAGGGTGTAGCGGGTGCCTCCGCGTTGGCCGTGACGCTCGATGAGGCCCCAGGTGTCCACCAGACTGCGCACCATCTGACTGACCCGCCCCTTCGAGACGCCGAGCCAGAGGGCAAGGTGCTCGCGGGGGATCATCGGGTGGTCGGTGACGAGGTCCAGCGTCCGCTTCTCCGACGGGCTGATGCCGAATGCCGGCTCAACCCTACCGCCCAAGGGCTTGCCGGATGTGTCCTGGGAGAGCTTGCGGGCGAAGGCGACCGAGGCAGGAATGGGGAAGAAGCTGTTGGGCTTGAGCTGCTCCAGGTCCCATGCCGGTTTGAGGGTGAAGTCCACCTGGACGCTCGGCCCCGCCTTGTGCGACCGCCACTGACCGCTGCGCCACTTGGAGTATTGCCCGGCCTGAAGCGCGCTGTGGGGGAGCACGAAGCCGATGACGCCCCCGTCCTTCAGGTACAGGTCAACGCAGCGTGAGAAGAATAACCCCGCCACATCCTGCTGGGTGGCGTAGTGTCCCCCTGCCCAGATGCCGTAGGTGTTCCGGCTCAGGTTCTTCAGCTCGTCTCGCAGAATATCGGCCGTCTGGTTGTAGTTGATCCAGGGCGGGTTGCCAGCCACCACATCCACCTTGGAGCGCGACAGCACCACGGGACGCACCATGTTCCTAGCGTAGTAGGCCCAGATGTGGTTGCGTCCTTTGTCGTGGAGCCGCTGCATGGCGGCTATGGTGTTGCCGATGACTTGTCGCTCGGCTGGGTCGTCGATCCCGTTGTCCTCCAGGGCCAGGGACGGTTCGTCTCCCCGCTCGATGGAGGCCGAAACGTCACCCATGAGGGCGTCGAAGGTTTCCGCCCGTTCCACCAGGCTCACGGGAAACACCAACTCGGTGTTCTCCTCATCCTCTACCTGGACCGTGACGTTGTGCTCGGCAAACATGTCGCCGATGCGGAAGCGCAATTGCAGGGCATCGCCCAGGTAGACGGGGATGGACAGGGATGCATCGTGTCCGGCTGCGCTGGCGTCGCTGATGGCAGGCCGCGCCGCCAACGTCCATGCTGCGCGGGCCAGGTGCACCGCAACGGGATGTACGTCGATGCCCGTAACGCCCTCCCGCAGCCTGTTGAGGACTTCCCCGGGTTCCCACGTTGCCGCTCTGGCGGCGGCGATGAAGTGGCTCACTGCCTCGGCAACGAACCTCCCTGAACCGCAGGCCGGGTCCAGCACGCGCTGGTTCAGCGGGTCGTCCACCAGCTCCCGAATCATGGTGCGGGCCAGCCATGCAGGGGTGTAGTACTCCCCCAACTGCCGCCGCTCCTCCGGCGGGATGACCGACTCGTAGAGCGTCGCCGCAGTGTCAGCCGGGGCCTCCGCCCAATCGAACCTGGCCACCCTTCGGGCCAGCGTTTGGAGCAGCGGCTCCCCGCCGACCTCGTTGGGCCAGGCAAAGAAGTCCGACTCCAAGACACACTGCAATCCCGTGGCGCTGTACAACTCTCGGCCTTGAAGCAGGTCGGCGGAGTCGGTCTCGGCCAGGCGGCCGATGTCGATGCCGAAGGACGCCTGCACCACCATGCCTATGACAGCGCTCAGGTAGGTGTGGCGGACGAACAGGTCATCCATTTCCTCGGTGTCGTGGTGGAGCGGGCTGTCCATCCCCTCCGTGGAGTAGGCGATCTCACCCAGGGCGGTGCGCAGCAGGTCATACCGCAGCCGACGCTTTACCCTGATGGTCTCCAGTTCCGCGTGCTCTCGGTAGAGGTTCTTAAGGGCGGCGATGTCGCGCTGATAGGAGGGACTGCCCGGCCCGAAATGCCCTTCGATTCCCTCCCTATCGGGATGGATTCCATCAAGGGACACCAGCGCCGAATCCCGCAGCCATTCGTACAGGGTGATCCAGTTGTCCGGCTCCTCCAACGTGAAGGCATACGGGCGGGTCAAGCGAACCTCGCCCGCTCCGGGCCAGCGCAGCAGCCAGTACTTGCCGTCCGTGAGGATTCCCATGCGCACCTTGCCCTGCTTGGCCGACTGCGCCAGATAGTCGTCCAGTTGCTCGACGTACTGCGGGTTGGGCGCGCCGCTGGAAGTAGTTCCGATGCGCCGTTTGAACTCGATGAAGGTGTCAAGCGCCGTCAGGTCCACGGCTTGGCGCGAGCCCTCTGCTGGCGGGGCTTCCTCGACTACTTCATCATCCTGTACCAATCCGGTGACGGTGAGGAAGTTGCGCACCGCACTCGTGATGTTCGCCTCAGGTTCACCATCCGTGTGCCGCCGCAGTATTTCGGCAGCCGCCTGAGTGCCGCGAGGATCGTCCGCAGTGATGTGTGGAGGTCGTTCCGCTGTCATCTACTCAACATCCTGTAGGTCTATCGACTTCAGACCGGCCGCCCAACGTGGCAACCCCATCCCCATAGGGTCTATCAATTCGATCCTAGCGACGTGCTCTTCGTTGTCTTGTTTCACGAAGCTATAAAGGCTACCGCCACTGCGATCTGGTGAGTCGCGAGGAGGGGTTCTACAAGAGCCAGTCGATCCCATCCTGCTCCCAGGTGATAGAGGTTGTACGAGCTCACTTGCACGGCATCTGGCAGAATCGGTCATTCCACATCCATGCCATCCCCTAATACCCCGTCGGGCGTCCACACCGCTGGTGACGGTTGCCCGGCGGAGGAACCGGCCACGTCAGCCAGGGGGCCGTCGGAGTAGACCGCCTCGAACCTGGAAGCTGTCTGGCTCTCTACGTGAACCGATTCGGAGGAAGCGGCCGGTTCCATGGGGGCGACGCTGACGGAGGGCTTCAACCCCATGCAGGCCAACAGTCGGCCGATGTGGCCAATAGTGGGATTTGCGTCGCCCCTCTCCAGCTTTGCGATGTACGCCTGGGACACTCTTGCTCGCTCCGCCAGTGCTGATTGAGTCATCCCGGCGGCCTCCCGTGCGTCTGCAAGCGCTGCCGCGACCTCAAGCTTGGCGGTCTCCGAACCAAACTCCTGCCGATACTCAATGTCTTCTAGCCACTCGGCGTGGCTGTCCTCAACCTCATACCGTCTCATGATCTTCTCCTCATCCTCCAAGATACTCAGCCCGTAGGCTCTCGGCTCTCGCCAATTCCGAACGTGGAGTCCGACGCGACCTCTTTCGAAAGCCATTTAGAATGACGTACCGCTCGGCCTCCGAATGCCAGAAGTAGAATATCCGGTGCTGGCCGGCGCGAAGCTGCCATATGTCGTTCATCTTTTCTGCCCATCGCCTCGCAACGAGACGCTGCGAGCCTTCCTGCCCGAGGCGTTCAACGAATGCCCTGATTCTCGCCGCCTCGGTCTTCTGCCCCGCGTGATAAACGCTCCGTACGTACTCCTCATAGGGAATGGCGCCGTTGGGCCGCTGATGGAAGGCAACTGGGTACATGTGCACGAATATAACCCTTACGGTTATGCATGTCAATCCGCTTGGGATGGACCCGTCCCCGAATTCAAGGGTTGGCCAATGGCACCGTCGTCGGCTCGGCTAGCCCACGAATCCGGCGGTGGCGATGGGGCAGGAGTGGCTGACTTGTGCCAGCCGGACGCACAAGTTTGTCGCAATTGTGCCGCGACAACTTACGAGGCCCTACAGGTCGCCGAGCCACAATTCGAAGATGGTTCTGCCTACCGTCAACTCAGGCCCACCAGACTTGATAAAATCAAGAACCTTCACCTTGAGCTTCAAGCTGGCGGTGTAGGAACAGGAGCCTCCTCAATAGCCTTGCGGCCTGCGGCGAACTTTCGGCTCACTCACAGCCTGGACCCCGCGAGAGTTGCAATCCGTCCCGCGGCCGCCGGACATGTGAGTGAGTCTGCCGTTTGTAGGCAGCAGGCGGGGACGATGGTATGGCCTACGGCGTAACCGGGTCGTAGCTGCCGTCCGGCAGTATACGCGGCAATGCGTATTGAGGGTTGGTCAGCAGGTCGTAGACATCCGGGTCCTTCGCTTTGAGTTGCTCGGCAGTGCAGGCCGCCCACTCCCCTGAAATGTCTCCACACCGCTGAGCGTCGCTTTGGGCGCCCATGATCGTCGTGAGCGCCCAGTAGAAGTATTCGCTTGTCATACAAGCGTAGTCGCAGGTTGGATCAAGGTAGGTGTACCACGCGCCCGATGGATACTCCCCATCCGGAGGGAGGGCGCATGGACCATTCCCGTCGTCCTCGCAATCGGCGGCTTGACTCTCCTCAAAGTGCCCGCCCCTGGCGGTGTCCATGTATGCGGCTATAGTCGAAGCCGCTTCCTCGCCAAACACGTCCGGGTAGGTCTGCGCGTAGCCAACCGAACTTATCAGGTGCAGGATCTCCTCCAGGCTGGCGTCGAATCCGTGTTCGGGCTTGGTTTCCGACCCGTACAGACCCTGCACACGGACCTGACCTTTCTCCACCATCTCCAGGAAACTGCTGGGCGCCTGCTCCAACAGAGACTCCACTTCGGCTTCCGTCTCAGTCATGAGGAGCGAGGCGTTTGCGCGAGTCATTGCCCGGACGACATCGGGTTTGTCCGGCTCTCCGTCTCCGTTATTGTCTAGGTACTGCGCCATCACGTTTGACGCATGGATTACTTTAGCGTCAGGGGTGCGGACGGTGGCAAATATGTTGACGCCAAACACATTGGCATATTTCGGGAATACGCCGGAGAGGAACTGCCAATGGGCGGGGAGCTCCTGGAGGTCTGTGTTCGCCCTCGACGATATGTCGGACGACGCGGTTGCCGTTGCGTTCCCAATGGACGCCATTGATTGAGGCGTGACTGAAGGCTCGGCGGACGTCCCATCACAACTCGCCAGTGATAGGAGCAGTGCTACGGACACCAGAAGCAGCCAGACGGACTTAGTGAGACGCATCCATTCGCACCTGACTGTCATCTTGCTGCGATTCCGCAGTCGCGTCTGTGGGCCGCCAAACCTCCAGGAATTGCACTGGGGCGTTCCACTACCATAGCGCCGGCTTATTGACCATCAGATAGAGGGCGATGATCGGCAACACGGTTGCCAGCGTTCCCCAGGCGTACCACTGGTGGAGCGCCGAGAAGAATTCTGCGGGCAGCGGCGAATCGGCCCGGCCCGACGGTCCAGAGAGCGTCAGCATGCGGCGTTGCAGGCGGAGGAGAATGCCCACCCATACCAGCCCGGAGACTGTGAACAGTATCAAGGAGGTCGTTATCCAGGATACCTCATGAAACCCTGTCCATCCGCCCCAGCGCGCAGCGGCCATCGCAAGGCCGTTCATCAGCACCAGGAGCAAGCCGGGCAGCGTGAACAGCAGGTCGGCGCGGGTAGCGGATTTGGCGGCGAAGTGCAGAACATCGCGGTTCTTCGTGCGTCCCGCCATGAGCATCCATGCGGCGGTCACGCTGATGTTGCCCAGAAAGACCACCACGCCGACTATGTGCAGGAGCAAGTGCCACTGATACGGGTACAGCGGCAGGGAAGCGACCAGCACAGCGATGGCCAGGAGTCCGTAGGCCAGCAACTCGTTTCTGTGGAAGTATCGCATGGTCACTCCTCCTCAGTGAACGCAACGTCCTCACAGGTCCTGCATTGACCCGGCACGGCTCACGCCACCCAGCCCTCCGATAAGACTTCCGCCTGCTCAAGGATGGTCACTGTCGCCTTCTCCTGCTTGTCCGGCGGGTAGCCGTGGCGGCTCAGGGCGCGCCTCACCAGCCGGCGCAGGTTGGCGCGCACGTTCTCCCGCAGCGTCCAATCGATGGTGACGTTATTGCGGACGGTCTCGACCAGCTCACGGGCGATGTCGCGCAGCGTCTCGTCGCCCAGCACATGGACGGCGCTGTCGTTGGTCTCCAGCGCGTCGTAGAAGGCCAATTCGTCCTCGGACAGCCCCAGACGCTCGCCGCGGGCGTTGGCCCGGCGCATGTCTCTGGCAAGCTGGACCAGCTCCTCAATGACCTGCGCCGCCTCTACCGCCCGGTTCTGGTAGCGCCGCAGGGTCTGCTCCAGCATCTCGGCGAAGGAGCGCGCCTGCACCACGTTCTTGCGGCGGCGGACCTGCAACTCCCCCTTGAGCAGCTTTTGGAGCAACTCTACGGCGAGGTTGCGGTGAGGCATCCCCTGCACTTCTGCGAGGAACTCGTCGGACAGCACCGAGATGTTCGGCTTGTCCAGCCCCGCGGCGGCGAAGATGTCCAGCACACCTTCGGAGGCCACCGCCCGCGAGATGATCTGCCGCACGGCGTGGTCGACCTCCTCCTCGGCCCGCGCCTCGCCAGGGGCGCGCTTCATCAGCTGCGCCCGTACTGCCTGGAAGAAGCCCACGTCGTCGCGGATGTGCAGGGTCTCCTCGTGAGGCACGGCCAGGGCGAAGGCTTGCGTGAGCTCCCGCACCGCGTTCAGGCAGCGGTCCTTGCCGTTTTCCTGTGCCAGGACGTGCTCCTGCGCAGCGGGCAGCAGTCCCAAGCGTTCTTGCGGCGTACCGCTCCCCCACTTCAACCAATCAAACCCATGGAGCAGGGCGCAGCAGACCTCGTGCTTTTCCAGCATCACCGCAACCGCCTCTTCCTTGTCGGGCGCTGCTTGCCCCCTGCCGCCGCTCTCCGTGTAGTTCACTGTGGCTTCCCTGAGGTCCTGGGCTAGACCTAAATAGTCCACCACCAGGCCGCCGGGCTTGTCCCTAAACACGCGGTTGACCCTGGCGATGGCCTGCATCAGCCCGTGGCCGCGCATCGGCTTGTCCACGTACATAGTGTGCAGGCTGGGAGCGTCGAAGCCGGTCAGCCACATATCCCGCACCAGCACGATGCGAAAGGGATCGTCAGGGTCCCGGAACCGCTGGGCCAGCGCCTCCCGCCGGGGCTTGTTGCGGACGTGGGGCTGCCAATCGAGCGGGTCGGAGGCGGAGCCGGTCATGATGACCTTGATCGGGCCCTTAGCGTCATCGTCGTCGCGCCAATCGGGGCGCAAGCGCACCAACTCCCGGTAGAGATCGATGCAGATGCGGCGGCTCATGCAGACGACCATCGCCTTGCCCTCTATCGCCTCCAGCCTCTGCTCCAAGTGCTCTACGATGTCCTCGGCGATCAGCTTCAGCCGCTTCTCCGACCCGACGACCGCCTCCAGCTGCGCCCACTTCGTCTTGAGCTTCTCCTTACGTTCAACTTCCTCACCCTCAGTGGCCTCCTCGAAGTCCGGGTCTACGGACGGCATCTCATCCGGGTCCAAGGACAGCTTGGCGAGGCGGCTCTCGTAGTAGATGGGCACCGTGGCCCCGTCCTCGACGGCGCGTTGGATGTCATAGATGCTGATGTAGTCGCCGAACACGGCGCGCGTGTTGGCGTCCTGCAGCTCGATGGGCGTTCCGGTGAAGCCGACGAAGGAGGCGTTGGGCAGGGCGTCCCGCATGTGGCGGGCATAGCCGTCGATGAAGTCGTACTGGCTGCGGTGCGCCTCGTCGGCTATGACCACGATGTTGCGCCTCTCCGATAGTGTCGGGTGGGTGTCGCCCTTCTCCTCCGGGAAGAACTTCTGGATGGTGGTGAAGACCACGCCGCCGGACTCGACAGAGAGCTTGTTGCGCAGATCAGCGCGGTTCGCGGCCTGGGTTGGCGGCTGGCGCAGGATATCCCGGCAGCGCGAGAAGGCGCCGAAGAACTGGTCGTCGAGGTCGTTGCGGTCGGTGAGGACGACGATGGTGGGATTGGCCATGGCCAGTTCGCGGACGATGGCCCCGGCGTAGAAGGCCATGGTCAGGCTCTTGCCGGAGCCCTGGGTGTGCCAGACCACGCCGATGCGCCTATCGCCGGGACCGCCGCCGGGTTTACGGCCCGACTCGTAGCGGCCGCCCTCCTCGGCAACGCGCCGGTCCGCCGCCTGGAACTCTGCCGCGCGCAGTGTCTCGGTGACGGCCACCTGGACAGCGTGAAGCTGATGATAGCCGGCCATCTTCTTGTCTAGCGCTCCGCCGCCGTCGTCCTCGAACACGAGGAAGTCGCGTAGGAGGGACAGGAAGCGCGCCGGATCGCAAACGCCCTCCAGCATGACCTGCAACTCGGGCATAGCCGGGTCGGCCAGGCCCTCGCCCGAAACCGTGCGCCACGGCTTGAACCACTCCCGCCCGGCGGTGAGCGTACCGATGCGCGCCTGCGTCCCGTCGGAAACCATCAGTATCTCGTTCATGGAGAAGAGTGTTGGCAACTCCGCCTTGTAGGTCTGGAGCTGCTGCCAGGCTGTCCAGATGGTGGCGTCCTCGTCAGCCGGGTTCTTGAGCTCGATCACGCCCAGGGGCAGGCCGTTGACGAACAGCACGACATCCGGCCTGCGGGTGTTGCGGTTCTCGGTGACGGTGAACTGGTTGACCGCCAGCCAGTCGTTGCTGGTGGGGATGTCGAAGTCGACGGCCCGTATCTGCGCCCCGACGATGCGGCTGTCACCGGCACGGTACTCCACCGTCACCCCGTTCACGAGCATGCGGTGGAACTCGCGGTTGCGGGCTTCAAGGGTTGCGCCTTCCGGGTGGGTGAGCCTGCGGTAGGCGTCATCCAGCGCATGGGGAGGCAGCGTGGGGTTGAGCGCGGCGAGCGCGTCACGCAAACGACGCTCCAGCACAACCTGCCCGTAGTCGGCGCGCTCGGCTTCCGGCGCGCCGGGCGCGATGTCCGGTCCGTGGGCCACGCGCCACCCGAGGCCCTCCAGCCAGGCCAGGGCCGCCTGCTCAACGTCGGCTTCGGTGAGGGTGGTCACTTGAGTTCTACAGGGGTCGTTCATGCGTGAAGTTTATCGATAACTGCTCGCCGTTCGCTACAGCAGCCACGTACAAGCCAACGTCTGCGGTAATCAGCGGGGTTTCTGGGGTAATCGCCTCCAAGAGCACCGCGTCCGCTAGTCCAAGTAGTGCGAAGTAGCTGTTCGATGATGCCTTTGCACTGGCAACAACAACTTCGTGGGTTTCCTGAATGATGAACCGTAGCCTGTCCATAAGAAGGGAACGTTCCGGCTCCCGGTGCTGTTGCAGCAAGTTAGAGGTCTCCGTGAGGGTGTTGGGAGTTACCAGCACTCGACCAACAGGTTGAAGTAGATCCAGCAGACGGTCGTAGTCTTCCGCCGAGTATCCTTTCAGTCGCTTATGCTTGGGAATTAAGTATCGGCCTTCGCTGCCCACCACATATAGGACCAAAAGGTTAGTGTCTATGAAGTACCCGTTTGGAGGCATCGTCTCACTCGGCAGGAGCAAAAAAGCGGTCGCTCATGGATTCGACCTGACCGGTCTCGTCGTTGATGTGGACAACTTTATAGGAGCGTTCTAGAGGCCTGAGCCAAGGGCTTATGATGCGGGCGTTAATGACAGTTTCCCCATGCGATGGGTGCATGAAACCGATGGTTATCCTCCATGCATTGGAATCGTGGTCGAAGTCAACCTCTTCTAGGGCAATGCCCGTTATCTTTTCGTCGGCGAAGAGGTCGGAAACATACCTTTTCGCCTGTCGCACCGCCTCTTTCACTTCCATATCGGCTGCCTCCTTAATGGGTAATCTCCGTCTTGCTCCACCGCAATTATCACATCCCACATTGGATTTCTGCGATACCGTCCTCACCACCCCCAACGCCAACCGAGACCCGCCAGCCAGGCTGGAGGGCTTCCGTGAGGGTGGTCATGGGGGTCTCTCAGTGAATACTTAACCACCACTCCAAGGTTCATGTATCGATCCCGATGGCGGTCAGAATGCGTTTCGTTTCCACGTAGAGATATAATTCATCATCTTGTGTGATAGGGCGAGCGTGCATCGTGGCTATACGTATTGGGTAAAGTCGCCGAAACGATTCTTGCACAGAGTTTTTGTTGGCAAATACCACTTGGAATAAATCCTGCCAGTTATCGTTTCGAGTAATTATAGTGACGTAATCCGTGAAATCCGCATACGATATAATTGTCCATTGCTGGGCATGGGTATCTTGACGCTGTTTGTTAAGCCATTGGCCTCTCATATCGCTGGGAATCCGATGTTTAATCCAGTTTGCTCCGAACGCCTCTTCCATTCGTTCGTCTATGAATCTCCTTAGCTGGTCCTCGAACCGCTGTAACAAGTCGTGGGCGTCATTTGTGCGTTTGAAGGCAGCTTCGTTTTCTTCTTCCAAATGAGAACTATCGGTGCGGGTTGAGGGTGTCGATGTCCTCTTAATACCAGCAGCAGTAATGCTCTGTTCAAACGTGTTCGGTGGGAATGCAGTCAAGGAAGGATTGAGACCGCGCTCCAAGTAAAAAGAGGTGCGAGCAAGGGGATCGAGAAAAGTGTTCGAGTGCCACGCAACTTTCTTGCGCCAATCTCCTAGGTCGATCCGAAGTGCATCGGTCAGACGCTTGTCAAAAGGTGGCATCGCGTTGAGGGCGCGCCCGATTCCCTGCAATGCTACAAATCCGCTGATAGACCGTAGTTTATTCTCGGTGTCAAGCCAAGGTGTGCTCATGGCTTCGATGGAGTGCTGAAGTGCGGGCATCTGCATCTGGTAACGCTTCATTACATTTGCCCCGTCGCTGTACACACGCAACAGTTCTATCGCATCGTTGATTGCCGGCAAATGGAATCGCTGCTCTGCTATCAGTGCCAATTCGTGCATCCGCTGGAATTGTCTACTGAGCAGCAACGCCTGATTCATAGTTGGACCAATGGCAGCACGTGCCAATCCTTGATAGCGAATGAGATACTGTGCCATTCGCTTTGCTTGTGCCTGATGTTTCGGGACTGAATTCTCATCGATGATTTTTATTGCCGTCGAAACCCGGAGAATACTCTTTTCCATTCCAGCAATTGTTTTCATGCTGCTACTTGATACTCGCGTTGTTTTAGATTGGCCCTCTCTATATACCTCTCTGTCATCTTATCATGTCCCCCACCAACACCTCCCCCGACACCAGCCCCGGCAACAGCGCATCCCGCAGGGCACTCAAGGCACGGGATTCTTCTTCCATGCGGTAGCGTCGCGCAAAGAGTGCTTGGATGGAATCGTTGAAGGCTCCCGTTATTATATTATCAGGTAGTATCTGCCGGTTCATATAGGCCAGGTTTCGATTCAGTCCGGGGACGGCTGAATCAGCCGCAATTGATGGGAGGTCCTGGGCATCCAAGACGAAGAAGAGGAAGTGCAGCTTCCAATGAACATTTTTGGGGACAACGTAGAAAGCTGTGTCTATGGGGAAGAAGTCAATGTGGACCCAACTGACGATGCCGGGGTTGCCCTTCCTGCCGACGACAATTCCCGGCCCTTCTACAAGCTTATCGTCGTGCCAACCGATTTGGCCGTTTGAACCGTACACCGGGATATCACCGCCTTGTCTGTCGTCTGCTTTCAAGGCTTTGCCGTAGGCCAGTTCGACAACCTCCCCCAGTGCCCGCACCCCCCAGCCCGCCGGGATCGGCCCCAGCTCCGAGTCCGCCAGCCGGTCGGGGAACAGCGACCACACCTCGGCTGGCAGGTACGGCGCCCGGCCCTCCATCTTGGCGCGCGTCGGGCCGAAGTCGACGAACCAGTCCTGGAAGATGGCGCGGGCCATCGACTCCAGCGTCTCGTTCATGCGGCGGTTCAACTCGATCTTGTCGTCCAGCGTGCCGAGGACGTGGGCGATGGCACGCTGCTCGTCCTTACTCAGGCGGGGATAGGGAATCCCCGCAAGCTGAGGGGCAGACACGTTAGGAAAAGTCGACCCCGTTGCTTGAGCTAGCAACGCGGGCAACTCAAGTTCGATTACCCCACGAACAAAAGGTTGGATGGCCGGTTCTTCGCGATGACGGATTGCCGCAACACCTCGACCAATGGCATATTCTTGGTCCGCCCAGTTCATTCGCCCCGTAGTTGAACCCCGAACGCAGAACAGAATATCTCCCAGTTGAGCGTACTTGCGCGCGTCAGTAGTGAATTGGGTAGGAACCGGATGGGAGGAACCGAATTCAGTCGGACCGTTCAGAAGAGCAAGCCCACGGTCCACCGACACTGTGTCACCTGGCGGTGACTGGCCCATGACAATATCTGCGACTTCCCCAAGAGTCACCTCACGCCATCCCCCCCCCACTCTCTCCGAGGCGCGTACTGACGGCAGAGCTACCCTTTGCTCCTTCACGATCTGCTTGAAAGCATGGCTGACGGCGTTGAGGTCCGCCACGTCAACCGTGTAGGGGAGGGTCGAGTCCTCAAAAGCGTCCTTCAGCGCCCCCAACAGCTTGTGGCTGAGCTTGCCTTTGCCCTCCAGGGCTATGTCCAGATCTGATGAATCCTTCGTGGTCCAGTTGGCGCGGCTGCCGAACACCCACACCTTGACATCCACAGGCAGATGCTCGCACAAGATGCCCCACACGATTTCGAGATGGTCGGGCCTGATGTCAACCGGGCTAGTCGAGGAGTTCATTCTTTTCCTGCAACTCCTTCAGAAGATGGCGGGCTTCTTCGAGGAACTCCGGGATACCTCGAAAGACTCTTTCGGCTCTCTCCTCGTTGTAAGTGTGACTGGTAGTCCCTCGGCTGGCCCTGTACCGCATCCAAGCCTCGAGCTCTGAGCGCAACAGTCCCTGTTGCCCCGCCCTTCTGATCAAGTCCTGGAAAGAAAGCTCGTCAATCTCCGCAGGATTGGCTGAGACTTGCTCCAAGTACCGCTTTATCATCCCGACGCTGAGCTCGTATGTGAACTCGAATGCTTGGATCGCTCCCGCCCTCATCTGGTTCCGAATCTGCGGGAACTCGCGCACGATGTCGGAATCATACTGTACCAACCCGTCCTCAAGCTGGGCAACAGCGTCTTCCAGTGGTGTTAGGTCCAGCTTCATCGGGTGTCCTCTACCTCCCAAAGCCCAGGCGCGTCAGGTTCGCCTCTATCTCCGCGTCCAGCCGATGGGCCTCGGTCTGCTGCTCTCTCCATTGAGCGGAGAGTCGAGTCATCTTATCGGCGAATGGCTCGCCGTCGCCCGCCTGCGGCGCCGCGCCGACGTAGCGGCCGGGAGTGAGCACATGGCCGTGCTTGCGCACCTCCTCCAGCGACGCACTCTTGCAGAAGCCGGGCACATCGTCGTACTCACCGGAGCCTTCCTTGCCGCGCCAGGCGTGGTAGGCGTTGGCGACGCGGGCGATGTCCTCCGGTGACAGGTCCCGGTGGGTGCGGTCGGTCATGCGGCCGAGCCTGCGCGCGTCGATGAACAGCGTCTCATCACGGCGAGCCTCGTCGCTCGCGCTGCGCCCCCGCCGCAGGAACCAGAGGCAGGCCGGTATCTGCGTCGAGCGGAAGAGCTGCCCCGGCAGGGCGACGAGGCAGTCCACCAAGCCCGCTTCGATGATGTTCTTGCGTATCTCCCCTTCGCCCGACTGGTTTGAAGACATGGAGCCGTTGGCCAGCACGAACCCGGCTGTACCGCGCGGCGCCAGGTGGTGGAGGAAGTGCTGCGCCCAGGCGAAGTTGGCGTTGCCCGCCGGCGGCGCGCCGTACTCCCACCGCTTGTCGTCACGCAGCCGCTCGCCGCCCCAGTCGGAGACGTTGAAAGGCGGATTGGCCAGGATGTAGTCGGCCCGCAGATCGGGATGCCGGTCGTTGTGGAAGCTGTCGCCGTGCTCGATGCGGCCTTCGATGCCACGGATCGCCAGGTTCATCCTCGCCATGCGCCAAGTGGTGTAGTTGGACTCCTGGCCGTAAATGGAGATGTCCCCCCTAGCCTTGCCCCCATTGCCGTTGCCGCTGGCATGAGCGCGAATGAACTCCATCGACTGGACGAACATGCCGGATGAGCCGCAGCAGGGGTCGTACACCCGGCCCTGGTAGGGTTCCAGCATCTCCACCAAGAGCCGGACGACGCTGCGCGGGGTGTAGAACTCGCCGCCCTTCCTGCCCTCAGCCAGCGCGAACTGCTCCAGGAAGTACTCGTAGACGCTGCCCAGCACGTCCGTGGCGCGGGCCTGTGCTCCGCCCACCTTGATGTTGCTCACCATGTCAACCACCTGCCCCAGGCGGGTCTTGTCCAAAGCGGGGCGGGCGTAGTCCTTGGGCAGCACGTCCTTCAGCGCCGGGTTGTCCCGCTCGATGGCGGTCATGGCGTCGTCCACTGTCTGGCCGATGGTGGGCTGGCGCGCCTGGGACTGCAGATTGGGCCAGCGGGCCTCAGGAGGCACCCAGAAGATGCTCTGAGCGCGGTACTCGTCGGGGTCCTCCGGGTTCGCGCCGACGGCGCGCTCGGTCTCCAGTTGGGCGTGGGCCTCCTCGAAGGCGTCGGAGATGTACTTGAGGAAGATCAAACCGAGGACGACGTGCTTGTACTCGGCGGCGTCCATGCTGCCCCGCAGCGCGTCGGCCATGCGCCACAGCTCAGACCGAAAGTTCGTAACGCGGCCGTCGCCGCTTGATCCGGTCCCCGCGCTGGCGCTTCTCTGTCTCCGTCGTGCCGTCGTCATCTGGCTGCGCTCCTGCGTTTACCCTCGGCGCGCCACCTGTTCACCTCACGCCGTGGGTTCTTGCCCTCCGGGCCGTAGCCGTGATGGACCAGGAAGCCGGGGACGCCGCCGTACTCGACGGAGATCACCGCGGACTCGGCGGTCTTGTCGTGGCCGGGCAGAAAGAACGAGCCGATTGCCGTCTCCGCGCCGCAGCCGCACCAGCATTCGCCGGTTGGGAGCAGGCGTTTGGTTGAAGCCATTCTCATATCTCCCGAAATGAGACTATTGGAATGCTCTTGGACACTGTCCAAGGATACGTTCCTAGGTGCTTCCGAGTCAATGCGGAATGGGGAGTTTGATGCCCCACGTCCCTCCTGATGGCCGTGCTCAGGGGCGCTACAACCTATATTCCAGCCCATCGCAGCCTCTCTAACCAGCAACCCTTTTGCCCTCACCACAAGATTGGACTCGACACAATGGCTTGCAAGGCATTACATACCCGGGTTTTTCCGTTCACAATGGGATGTTGGGTAACTGCTTACTAAAGCAATGCGCGACTATGGCACAGATGGGAACAAGGACCTCTAATATGGCTGCGTCCGACCGACAGATGCTTGACTTCCTCAGCCGGATGCCATTCGTCGATTCGGCGGAACTGGCGGGCATCTTGGGCGAGCCGCACGCGACCGTTCACCGAGCCCTGGCCGCCCTGATGGCCGACGGTATCATCGGGAGGGCGAGCCACAGCGCCGCCCACCTGCCTTCCAGCCAGAGGTACTACCTAACGGCCAACGGCATCAGGGAGACCGCCGGGTTGCTTGGCTTTGCGACGCCCTCGGACTTCGTGCGAGCCTATCCAGTGGCAAGAGAATGGCTCGCCCTGCTCATCCGTCGAATGGACGCCGTGGCCTCCGTCTACCGCCTCGCCGCCACAATGTCCTCCGGCATCGACGGCCTCCAGTCCCGCGTGGAGTTCCACCGCCGAGGCCGTTTCGACGCCATCATCACCCTCCACGACGGCCGCAGCTTCGGCGTGGTGCGCCAGGGTCTGGCCCTGCGGCGCCGGTCTCTCTACGACCACCTGAAGGACATAGCCGACGCTACCCCCGGTCCCCTGTCCCGGGACCGCCCCAACTGCACCATGTCCCCGGCCCCCCGAGGCCCGGTCCCGGGACATGTGCCGCGCTGACGGCCACTGCGCGGCCTGAACGAACAATGCGTCACGCCCTTCAGGGGGCCGGAGATGCCTCTAACCGCCCCTTCCGACGCACGTCATGCACCCCCGCTTCAACCGCATTTTTCTGGGCCTAATGTCATTGAGCCGCCGCTCCAACCGGCCCGCCGATGTCATTCCCTACGTTTGGCGATGTCATTGCCGTCCGGAACGCCGTGATTCGACAAAGTGTTTCCTGTTCACGTCCTGTAGGGGGGGCGACTTACCCCTGTTTCAGCTTGCCCACGACCCGACTTGCGGCTTCCCGACGAAACTCAAACTCCTGTACACCCCCAGTACTGCGCGGAAGGGGCCGAAAAACAGAGGGTCTACAGCCCCCCGCATCCCTGCGCAGAGCCACGGGGGAACGACCTGAAACAACCCGCATTCGTGCGCAGAGCTATGAGGGGTCTTATTTCTCGTTTGATTTGTTCACACTCTTTTGCGAAGGCCGCGATCCGATGAACAGCGGCGGACCGTAGAGAGGTGAACAAGTTAGCGCGGAGACCAGCGACAGATCGCCGGGCGACGGCAAAGCGGGGATCGCCGTCCTACTCCACCGAGCAACAGGAGACGCTGCATTGGCAGGGGACATACATGCACCCCCTCATGGGAGGTTCCGAACGGCCATCTCGCCGTTCACACTGGAGGGAGGATGCCGAAACACGGCGGCTCCGACGACCGCACGGTTGGCGTCGGGAGCCACGGCGGGAAGCGGAATGAGAAGGGCCAACGGACAGAACCCATCGAGAGACCAAGGGGCGACAGCGTACTCCGCCGAGCAGCAGGAGACGCTGCGGCGCGGTCTGCGCATCCTCGCCCGGATGATCGCCCGCGCCCACCTTCGGCGTCAGGCCTCCGGGTCCGCGGCTGCTCCCAGGCCGCCTGCGAAGGACGAGGGCTGGGACTGAGCGGCTGACCTGCCCGGATTTGTGTGCTCCGGTTCGCGTTGAGACTGATTCCCCCTCTGGCGACTGGCTTCTGCGGCGCATGAAAAGCCCCGCCGCTACCACAAAATCTGCTCCAAGACAAGGGCTTACAAGGCCTCACCTTCGACGAATTTATCCTTCACAATGAGAAATTGGACCATTGCGGAACGGAGCAGTCGATTGACCATTGCAGAGCCAGGGACGCGGACGCCGGGCAAGAGGGCATTGCTCGACCCTGACCTTGAGGACGCCATTCGCGAATATCTGCGGACCTACGTTATGTGGCGGGGCATCCAGCAAGCGACGGCGACCTTCGGCGTTTCCCGCCACACCCTCTGGAGGTACCTGAGACGGAGCCACACGAGCCGCGCTCTGCCCCGCGCCGTCATGGGCATCGTGGGCGACAGCGTTGAGGTGCTGGAAGCCGCGACATGGGCCATCCCGGCCGTCGACCGTGTGCTCGCCGGCAGGCCGGCCGCCAAGCCCGTCCTGGCACCCTACCCCATGTCCCAGGCACTGGAGGATACGCTGCTCTTGCTGTGCGCCACGCCCCTGGCCACCGTGGACGAGTTGTCCCGCTTCGGCAGAATCCCCGCCTCCACCCTCCGCGACCGGCTGAAGAATCTGGTGAAGATGGGCATGGCGGACTCGGTGTCCCACAGCCTGACCATTCTGGGGCCTCACCCCCATCTGCGGTACTTCCCGACGGAGAAGGGCATAGACGCTGGGGCAATGGTGGAATGGGGAACGAAAACCTTCCTGCGGGAGTACCCTGTGTCCAAGCAGTGGTTCCGGCTCCTGGCCGAGCGGCTGGACGCCGTGGCCGCGCTCTATCGCGCCGCCGCTCTGGTCGCCGACGCCGACTCCCAGGGAAAGCCGGTGAGGGTGGACCACTACCGCCAGGGTCCCTACGACATGCTGATCACCCTTCCCGGGGGCCGCTCCGTGGGCCTGCTGCGCCAGGGGCCGACGCTGCCCTCGGCAAACCTGCGCTACCGGCTGAGAACCCTGGAGAACCTGCCACACAACCAACGCCCCATGGCGACGCTGGTGCTGGCCCACTCCGACCAGGCCAACCGCAGGGCCGTCCGCACCCTGGGCGACCCCACGCACCACCGCAGGACGTTCGTGGCCACCGAGGGGGAACTGCTGGCCGGAGACCACAGAGGGGTGGTCTGGCAGCAGTGCGGGAAGGGCACGGAGCACGATCTTCCGGTGAAGGTGGCCCCCGGCGTGTCCCTGAACGCCATCATCGCCTGGACCGACCGAGTGGCGGAGGGTTACGCCAATGTCCGCAAGCAGCACAACCCGGGCAAAGAGAGTAAGCCAGAGCCGAACCCGGAGACCCTCTACCCCGACCACCTGCGGGCCGCCATGCCGGAGCCATCGGAGTTGCTTAGGTCCTCCTTAGCCGTCCGGCTTACCCGCGCCGAGAAGGACGCCCTGGACCTGCTTGCCGCATGGCCCCTGTGCACCACCGACCACCTGGCCGGGCTGATGGGCGGCGTCACCGGTCGCCGGGCCAACCAGGTCCTCAGCTCCCTGGTCGGCCACGCCCTGGTGCGGGCAGACGGGCAGCGTCACGTCCTCACCGACGATGGGCTGAGATGCCTGGCCCAACGGGACCGGGCCGCCGTGGGGCCGGTGGTGGGCCGCTGGAGCGCCAGGAAACGGCGACGTCGCAACGCCAAAACCCCAGTCTACGCCGGCACCGCCCTGCGAGCCATCGCCTCCCAGATGGAACACCACGACGCCATCACCGGCTTCGCCGCCGCCCTGAGCGCCGAGACCGCCCGTTCACCTGACTACGAGGTGCTGGACCTGATGCCCACGTCCCGCTCCGCTGTCGGCTATCGCTGGGACTGGACCAACTACGTCGTGCATCCCGACGCCTCATTCCAGCTGTGGCACCGTGGTCAGTGGCGCTTCTACCTGCTGGAGTTCGAGCGACGGGCCACCACTCCCAGGCGGGTGCGCACCCGCCTGGAGAACTACCGGCGGTACTTCAGAAGCGGCTGGCCCAACCGGGACCACGGCGGGCTGCCTCCCTTGGTGCTGTTCGTGTTCCCCAACCCCGATGCCGAGGAGGGCTTCCTGCACGGTGTCTCCGGTTCCCACCGCCCCATCTTGTTCACGTCCAACCTCCAGACCCTCGACGAGCGTGGGGTATTGGGCGACGCATGGCAACTGCCGCCGCCTCATCCTGCCGGACGGAGGCCGCTGGCTCCCCTGGCCCTAGTTGCAAAATGACACATCTCCGTCTCCGGGACTTCCTGTAGGGGGCCTGTCCACAAAGCTGGGGCAACGGCTACTAACGCTGTCAGGCCCAAAAAGACGAAAACGAGTGCAACTTGTTGCAGAGACCACGACTCCGCCACCCCGAAAACGCAGGCCACGGACTCACCGCCGCCAGTCCCGTGAGGTGTTTGACGTGTCAGGGTTGACACGAGTTGACGTGATTATGCGCCGCAACAACCGGAGGAAAGGAGGAAGAGTATGAGACAACTGACGAAGGCTGAGGCTTGCCGGGAGATGGCGGTGTCCCTGTCCACACTGGACCGTCGGATCGCCTCGGGGGATATCCAGGTCAGACGGGAGCCGCGCGGAAGTCGGCACCGGATATACGTGATGCTTGACGACGACCTGCCGGAGAACGGCGCAAGTGCCAGATCGCAGGGTACGCTGCTGGACGTGGCCCAGGAGCGGATTCGGGGGGTTGGACGAGCAGGTGGCGCTCCTCCAAGGCCAACTTGAGCAGGAGCAGGAGCGGAACGTCGCTTTGGAGGAGGTCTGTCGGAAGGAGAGTGTCGAGCGCGACAGGATGAGGCGAGTGGCTTTCATCCTTGGCTTGGTAGCCGCCGGGCTGCTGGTCGTCAGCGTTCTGGTTGCATGGCGTCTGCTGGCGTAGGGGGCGTACATGCTGGAATGTGGCGGGACCGCCATCGCGCCTGTGGTGGGGATGCCCGTGGGTGGTAGGAGACAGTTGACAGGAGTTTCGCCAATGCCCCATTATCTTGGTAAGACTCAATAACAAGAGGGTAAACATGCCGCGAACGACGAAGACCATCACCTTCTCCTTGCCGCCGGAGATGGCGGACCGGGTGGACGAGGTGATGAAGCAGCAGGGACGGTCCAGGAGCGAGTTTCTTCGCGAGGCGGTGCTCCGCTACATCGAGGAGTGCGAGTGGAGACAGCTGCTCCAGTACGGAGAGGAGCGGGCCAGGGAGAAGGGCATCGGCCCCGAGGACGTGGCCGGTCTGGTGGAAGAGTACCGGGCCGAGGTCAGTCCTTCCCGTACATGAGAGTCGTCCTCGACACCAACGTCATAGTCTCCGGTCTGAACTTCCCAGGCAACGAGCGCCTCGTTCTCGAACTGGCTCTCCGGGGACGGTTCGAGTTGTGCCTGTCTCCCTTCATCCTGGAGGAGGTTGCCGGGGTGCTTGGACGAAAGTTCGATTGGACCGAGGAACGCACGTCCCAGGCTCTCAGGGCGCTGGGGGATGCCGCCACCGTCGTTGAACCCCGTCGGCTCCCGGAGGTTATCGAGGGTGGCCACGTGGACAACCGTATCTTGGAGTGCGCTGTGAAGGTTTCCGCCGACTATCTGGTGACTGGCGACCGGCGGCACTTGTTGCCCCTTGAGGAGCATCAGGGTGCAAGAATCCTCAACGCTCCCCGCTTCCTGTCGTTCCTGGGAGAAGGATGACACCAGACTGTATCTGGCCGGCTTCGTTCGCTGATGAATTTGGCAAGGAGGTAGTTTGATGTCGCGAAAGTCATCAAATCACACCCCGCATGACGAAGCAGTAGCAATCATAGAGCAACTCGTGACCAAGAATCTGGGAGGAAACCTGGAAGCCACGGCAGCATGCAACCAGTGCAGCGAAGAGCTCACGATAAACCTCGTAGCGGGGGCTTCCAGCGTCAGTCGAGAGAAGCTCGTGGGAACGGTGCGCCCCGACATCAGCCTTCTCGATGAGAATGGCGAGCCTATCAGGTTCATAGAAGTGGTGGACAGCCATGCTCCCGAGGGGACGGTCCATGAGCAGGCCCTGCAAGAAGGCACTGAGGTAGTGGAAATCCATCTAAGGGCCGCGAAGGAGTTCACGGGGCGAAGAATGAACAAAGCCTTGGACGCATCCCTGACGGTCAAGGCAAGACTACAGGAACTCGCCGCTGGACGGATCGTTCTGGACGCCCACAACCTTCTTTGCCGTAGACCCAAGTGCAGGGCGTGTGGCGCACCGCTACCGCTGAGAACGGTAACAGTCAGCACGAAGGACTGCTGGAAATGCGACCAGAACGTGAACGTTGCTACGGGAGACAAAGACGGTGAGAGCCTTGAGCAAGACCATTTCACCACCGAGGAAATCGAATTCGCTCGGGAGAACGGGGTAACTCTGGAGCGCAGATTCAGCTCCACGGTTGGAGGAAAGTACCTGGCCAACGTGTGCACCGGGTGCGATCAAATCCAAGGGAACTGGTTCCTGTACATGGACCCGTATCACGACAGGTTCAATCTACACAAGGCGGAGCGACAGGAATACGGACCCTGTGACCGGTGCGCCACTCGCTACTGTATGTCTCATGGGGAGTACATGGACTATAGAGGCAGCAGCCAATGCCCGTCCTGCCTGGAAGAAGCGGAAAGAGCCATGTGCCCGAACAACCCGGACAGAGAATGCTTCTACCCTCACAGGTGCGAAGAGGGCGGGTGCTACTTCCTGAACCGGGAAAAACAGAGACGGGAGCAAATAGAGCAGGCGGAACAGCAGCAACGGATAGACAAGGAACGTCGCGAACAACAGCAACGGGAATGGCAAGAGCAGCACGAACAAGAGAAGCGCCAATGGGCAGAGCTTCAGGAGTGGTTCGACCAACGTCGAGGGCCGAGTTGACATGATTGACATGGACGGTCTTATGGGGAGCCTGGCGGACACGCGGAAGGTGTTTCATTCGGAAGCAGACTTCCAGCACGCCCTGGCATGGCATATTCACCAGGCCATGCCGGAAAGCCAGGTCAGATTAGAGGTCGACGTCATGCAGGTAGAGCGCCAGAGGAGGTTCCTAGACATCTGGCTTCCGTTGGAAGGGACCGCCATCGAATTGAAGTACAAGACTCGGGGATTGGAACTGGAGCAAGACGACGAGTCCTTTGTCCTCCGCGACCAAAGCGCACAAGACCAAGGGCGGTATGATTTTCTCCGGGATATTCAGAGACTCGAGCTCATGCGCTCTAAGATGGAGCAGTGCAAGGCTGGATACGCGGTGTTGCTGACCAACGACTCCTCATACTGGAAGGTTCCCACGCACAGAGACACGGTGGACGCTGACTTTCGTGTACACGAAGGGCGAGAAATCTCGGGAGCATTGGCGTGGGCGGCCCGGGCGAGTTCGGGAACGGTCAGGGACCGGGAATCGCCGATAAATATACGAGGCTCCTATCGTCTTAGCTGGCAGGAGTATTCCAGCTTCCCTGGAAAGTCGTATGGCAGCTTCCGGTATCTTGCGGTTTCGGTGGAGTGATAGAGGGCAGCGGCCGACAGCCGTTCCTTGACAATAGCCCCTTGGGTGAGTCATGATGATGAGTAAGACGCGGTAAGTACAGACAATGGAGGACAGCATGAAGAAGAAGCACCTACAGCCGCTCACGCCCGCAGCCCTCTACGCCAGGGTGTCCAGCGACAGGCAGGACGTGGACCTGTCCGTGTCCGCACAACTGCGGGCGCTCAAGGAGTACGCCAGGGCCAACGGCTACTCCGTGGCCCGCGAGTACGTGGACGAGGCCGAGAGCGGCCGAGTCGCAGACAGGCCCCAGTTCAGGGAGATGATCGAGGAGGGCAGCAAGCCCAAGGCCTCCTTCGACGTGATTCTCGTCTGGAAATTCAGCCGCTTCACCCGCAAGCGCGAGCACGCCGTGGCCTTCAAGTCCCAGCTGCGGCGCAAGGGCATACGCGTGGTGTCCATTACCGAGCAGGCCGAGGACAATGCCACCGGCAGGCTGCTTGAGGGAATCATCGAATCCGTGGACGAATATTACAGCGAAAATTTGGCGCAGGAGGTCGTACGAGGAATGAGGGAGGCCGCGTCCCGGGGCTTCTTCCTCGGCTCCAAGGCCCCCTTCGGCTACAGGAGAGTCAAGGTCAGCGACGGGGCGAAGGAGCGCCCCACCCTGGAGGTTGACCCGGCCACTGCACCGGTGGTGAGGGAGCTATTCGAGAAGTCCCTGCGGGGCAGCGGCCTTAAGGAGCTATGCAGGGAGCTGAACAACCAGGGCATCACCAACAGGGGGAAGCGCTGGTACAAGGGAACGCTCCACTACGTGCTGCGAAACGAGGCGTACACCGGAACGGCAGTATGGGGCAAAGCCAGCAAGGGAGAGAAGACCCAGGACCCGGTGAGGGTGGAGGGAGCGTGGCCTGCGCTGATGTCGAGGGAGCTGTTCGAGGACGTGCAGCAGGCGATGAGTGAGCGCGCCCCGAAGGTGCAGAGGCCAGGTAGAGTGGGGAGCAGGTTCCTGCTGAGCGGGCTGCTCAGGTGCGGGGTGTGCGGCAGACCCTACTCAGCCCAGGGAGCCAAGAGCGGCCAGTTCGCCTACTACATCTGCGGCACCCTGTTCAGGGAGGGCGCGGGGACGTGCAGCGCCCGCTACCTGAACGCTCCCAGGGTTGAGGACTTCATCGTTGAGAAGATACGGGAGCGCATCCTGAACGAGGAGACCATCGTGGCGCTGGTGCAGCTGGTGGCCGAGGAGATAGACGCGATGGCCGGGGAGCTGTCCGGCAGGCTGGAGGTCGTCGAGGCCGAGCTAGGGGACGTGAGGAAGCGGCTTGAGAAGCTCTACGAGGCCATAGAGACGAGCGAGTTGACCCTGGAGATCCTGTCGCCCCGGATCATGTCTCTGAGGCACCGTGAGGAGCAGCTGGAGGCTGCGCGGGAGGACGCCGAGACCCGGCTTGAGCAGCGCAGGGTTGCCCTTCCCGACACCGAGGAGATAGTGGAGTACGTAGCGGACTTCAGGGACTTCCTGAAGGAGGGGACGATTCCCGAGCGCAAGGCGCTCATCCGCAACTTCGTGGAGGGCATCGAGGTGGTGGGAGACGAGGCCGTGCTGAGGTGGTACCCAAAAACTAGACAACTGGCTAAGAGAGAGTCCAGCTCCTAAAATAACCGGCAACTAACCGACGTGAAGGAGCAGGACATGAAGCAGACGAGGAATAAGCACAGTCCGGCGTTCAAGGCCAAGGTGGCCCTGGCCGCCCTTGCGGGGGAAGAGACCATCGCCCAGCTGGCCAGCCGATTTGAGGTCCATCCCAGTCAGATTCACGCCTGGAAAAGGGCCCTGGTGGAAGGAGCCCCGGAGCTATTTGCCACCAATCAGAAATCCCAGGAGAAAGCCAAGGAAGCTCAGATTAACCACCTCTACCGGCACATCGGCCAGCTGAAGGTGGAACGCGATTTTTTGTCGGAAAGGTCCGGTCTATGAGTCGCAGCATACGGCGAGCCATGATAGACCGCGACCACCAACAGCTGTCTTTGGTGCGTCAATGTATCCTGCTGGACGTCAGCCGGGCCTCGGTGTACTACCGGTCGGTACCGACCAGGGCAGAAGACCTGGAGTTGATGGCCCTGATGGACCGTCAGTATTTGAAGACCCCCTTCTACGGCTCCAGGAAGATGAAGGCCTGGCTGCTGCAACAGGGCTATCTGGTGAGCCGAAAAAGGGTTCGAAGGCTGATGCGGTTGATGGGTCTGGAAGCCATCTACCGGCGTCCCAACACCAGCAAACCAGCGCCGGGACACCGGATCTTTGCCTATCTGCTGAAGGGAGTGGAGGTTAATCGGGTCGACCAGGTCTGGGCCGCGGACATCACCTACATCCCCATGGCGAAGGGCTTCCTGTACCTGGTGGCCATCATGGACTGGCACAGCCGGCACGTGCTGGCCTGGAAGCTCTCCAACACCATGGACACCAGCTTCTGCGTGGCGGCGTTGGAGGAAGCCCTGGGTAAGGGACGACCGGAGATATTCAACACCGACCAGGGGAGTCAGTTCACCAGTGAGGCCTTTACCCAGACGTTGCAGGAGCAGAGGGTCCAGGTCAGCATGGATGGTAAGGGTAGGTACCTGGACAACATCTTCGTGGAGCGGCTGTGGCGGAGCATCAAGTACGAGGAGGTGTATCTGAAAGCTTACCAGACCGTCGCCGAGGCCCGAACTGGGATCAATGCCTACCTGGAGTTCTACAACCGGCAGAGGCCTCACCAGGCTTTGGGCTACCGGACCCCAGCAGAGGTGTACCAACATGGCCAGGAAGAAAGGGGAGCAGCAGCTGAAGAAGCAGGGCTGCCATCGGGCTTGGTGAAACCTAGCGCAGGGGTGGGAGACTCTCTTAATTTAGCCCTCGTGCTGTCTTAATAATGGGGTCCACCTTAGTCGACCAGGACGATGGTGGCCTTGCGCCCCTGGAAGAGGCGGCAGAGACCCTCGGCCACGAAGCCCCCGGTCCCGCCGCAGCCCACCACGGTGATCCAGGGGTCGTCCAGCAGGAACGCGTTGTCCAGGTAGTAGGGCATCTTTCATTCACCTCCTTTACAGTTGATGTCTGCCGTTTCCGCCTCCTGCCCCATGAGCCGGAGGCCTGGGTTAGCGCCGTCGAACACCTGGGGCCAGTCGAGCGGGGCGAAGTGGCCGTAGACCCCCACCCGGAGGCTCAGCTCCGGCAGCGGGGCGTCGAGCCTTCCCACCACCCCGTATATTCGGAAGCCCTGCTCGTCCCGGTCGTCGGTTGTCGAGAAGAAGGAGCGGGAGCCTCCGTGGGAGTGGAACTCGGCCACCACGCCGGCAGGTGGCACGTAGGCGAGTCTCGTTGCCGTCCCGGCCTGCGGTGGGACCACCAGCCGGTAGGCGTCCCCGTCCCAGCGCACGGCAAACAGCCGCTCGGTGTCCGGGTCGTCCTGGAACCAGCGAAGCCCCAGCTCGAAGAGTTGCGACGGGATGGGGCCGTGGGTGAGCTGCACCTTCTCGGTCACGGGAGCCAGGCCCCGCACCTCGCAGGATGCGACCGGCACCCGCGCCGTCAGGTGGGCGCTCTCGGACTGGACGTAGAGGCCGCCCGATCCCAGAACGTAGTCGTAGCCGATGCCGTGGGCTCCTGCGAGCCCTGTGGGGCGGTTGACCAGGTAGCCCACCGGCCCCGGCTTGGGGCTAGCCGTAGCGGTAGCCACGTCTTCCCTCGGAGACCGCCATCGCGTGGCCCACCGAACACTGGGGAACCAGGTCCTCCATCGGGTACTCGGTCTTTCCATCTATCTCCTCCCAAAGTTCAACCAGGTTTTCGGGGTGCTTCTTCGAGCGGTCCCGGGTGTCTCCGGTAAGGGAGAAGAAGGACTGGAAGAAGGACTCCGGTATCAGTCCCACCTCCTCCGGGAACCGGTGGCTTCCGGGACAGACCCGCCCGTCGCCGAAGACGTTGAAGGCGGGGGCCCGGAAGAGATGCTGCTCGGCGTCGGCCGGCCGCTCCGCTGCGGCGTAGACCCAGGGCGCGCGGCCCGGCGAGCAGACGAATACCAGCCCCGGCATAGGAAGCCGGAGCCGGGCGGGGGGCTTGAACGCCTCCCGTTGAAGGGCCACGGACCAGACCTGCGGCGGCCGCCACAGGGCCACCACCTGTCCCGTCTCGCCCTGGTTCCACCAGACGGCCTCCTGGGGCAAGAGCCCCGAGGAGAACCCCAGGTGCTGGGTGAACACGTTGGCGATCTCGTCCGCCGAGACGGTCCTGACCCAGGTGGAGTCGCCGTAGAAGCCCCGCAGCAGGATCGTCTCCCCGTACACCTCGAGCTGTAGTTTGAGGTCGTCACGGGGCGCGTCCGCCGGACCCGGCAGGGACCACTGGGTCGTGTCGGGTTCATTGCTCATCGTCGTTGTCCTCCTTTCCGTTTTCTTGTTCCGGTATCCGCGCGAGGGTGAAGTCCAGCATCTCGGCGAAGCGGGCGGGGAGGTCATCCTCCAGCCAGTCGCCCAGCTTGCACACCGCGTCCATGAGGGCATTGGCCTTGCGCCACTCCTCCGTGCCCTCGGCGATGATGTCGTCATCCCAGGGGTCGCAAAACCCGTCGTAGGAGCCGTCCTCGTAGTTGTGGTCGAGAAACCAGTTGCCGGTCTCGGCGAGGACCCAGGAGGCGGCTTGCGCCGCACCCTCGAACCTCGTGTCCTTCAGCGCCTCCGTGAGGTCCTCCAGGGGTATGCCGCCTTCGGGGACTCTTTGCAGCGTCTCTTGCGGGATGCGTTCGGCGGCCGACTCCAGCCAGGCCACCCGCAGCCCGTCGGGTCCGTCGTAGTAGGCGTCCGGGGGCCTGACCAGCAGTGCCATTGCCGAGAGCCCCTCGCGGTAGCCGTTCCACATCTCGTGGAGGCCATCGTAGCCGAAGCCCATCAGCTCGAAGGGGATTCCCCTCCTCAGCCAGGACCAGGGCGGTTCGTCATCGGAGTCCGTCCAGAACTCGATCATTGGCGCGTAGAGGGGGAAGTGCCGTTCTCCGAAGAGGTTGGCGAAGCGCTCCACCCTACTGCGTACATCGGGGGCCGAGAGCGCCGCCTCCGCCTCGTTGGGGAAGAGGCGGCGCACCAGCCCCGCGAACCAGGCGTAGTCGTCGGCGTAGCCGACAAGCGTGACCAGCTCCCGCAGCGACGGCGGACGCCGCAGGAGCAGTGTTGCAAGGCCGCTCAGCGTCGGCGGCGCAGCAGCTTGCATCTCATGGCCTCCAGAAGGCGTCCCGTGGATGAGGCGTAGTCCTGCGCCTGGGTGCAGGCCATCTCTACCTCTCCCTGCCGGGCGGCCGCGGCGTCCAGGTCGAAGGAGCCGTCGGGCCGTGTGAGCTCCGCCGTGAGCTCGATGATGCTGAGGCCCACCGGCGGCGTCGCCGCCAGCAGGCCCGCGAAGGTCCGGTTGTCCATCGGATGCCCTCCTTACCGGGTGAAGGCGCCCTTGGTGCCCACCCGCCGCTGGAACTCGTAGATGGTGTCGTCGCCCCGCTTGGTCTCCTTGACCGAGGCGTTGGCGATCTCGCCGTAGAAGTCACTGAGCGTTGCCTTCACCTGGTCGACGCTCATCTCGGGGTCGGGGTCCGGGAACTCGCGGTCGTCGTATACGAAAATCCTTGCCATGACTAATCTCCTTTGTGAGAGTTGCTTGTCTTCCTGCGTTGCCTATGCGGGGGAGGCCGCCGCTCCGTTTGCGGCGACCTCTCCCGTGCATCTGCGGTCTAGCGTCCTGCGCCGACCGGCTCTTCCTCGTGCTGTTCTTCCTGCGTCATCGCCCACTCGAACATCGAGAGGGTCGCGGGCTGCGGCTTGCGGTTTCGCTTCGGCTTCACCGGCTCCTCGGCCATGAACTCCGCCCAGGAGAACAGCGACTGCTGCGCCTCCGGGGACTCGTCCTTGTGGTGGCCGTTGGTCCCGTTCCCGTTGACCGGGGCAGGCGTGTGCCCGTTCCCGTTGGCGAGGCGGCCGTTGGCCGGGACAAGCTCGACCGTCGGCCCGATGTCGAAGGGGTCGTGGTGGCCGTTGCCATTCCCGTTGGCGTGGTGTCCGTTGCCGTTGACCGAGATGGTCTCCGGCTCGATCTCGACGACCTCCCAGCCGTCGTCCACCAGCAGCTCCTCGGCCTCGCTCTCGGCGTTCCTGGCCTGGGCGAACACCTCCTCCATCGTCTCGGTGTCCTCCTCCTCGCCGCTGACGATCCTGCGGGCCAGGGCCATCATCATGTCGTCGCCGTCGTCCCCGTATGCCGCGAGGCCGTCCTCCGGCAGCTCTCCCTCGACGGCCAGGGAGCTCTGCATCTTCTTCGCCACCAGCTTCAGCGCGTCGGCCTGCAGGGTGTTCCGGTAGCTCATGAACACCACCTTCACCGGGCGCGTCTGCCCGATGCGCCACGACCGCCGCGACGCCTGCCGGACGACGTAGACCGAGTAATCCGTTTCGTCCCAGCAAATTGTCGGGAAGTCGATGAGGTCGAGGCCGGTCTGCACCAGCCTGGGGTGGCAGATGAGGACATCTATGCCCTCGTTCACCTTGTCGGCGACCCACTTCTCCCTGCGGTTCGGGGCCACCGCGTCGGCCTTCATCACCGCCACCCTGAACCCGTGCCGGGTGAGGATGTCGTCCATCCGCCCGGTGATGTCCCGCGTCCCCGTATGGGTGACGTAGACCAGCACCCGCCTTCCCTCCAGCCGCTCGGCGGCCACCAGGTCGATGAGCGCCTTCTCCTTCGGGTAGAGCTTGTCTTCGGACAGGGGAGGCACTTGGACGATGATGTCGCCGCTCCTGGGGTCGAAGACCGTCTCCCCCCTGGTGCAGCCGTCGGGGTACGCCAATAGCGTCTGGAGGTAGGTCGCCAGCAGCCTCTTGGAGCCGCTCTTGAGGGCGGCTGCCAGCTCCTTCCGCAGCTCCTCGAACACGTGGGTGTAGGCGCTGCGCTGGGAGTAGCCGGTGGAGTCCTCCTCCGAGTCCATCGAGGACACGAGGATCTTCTCCTCGTAGTCGGGCAGCCCGGAGGCAACGTCCGCGAGGCGCAGGAAGACCGTGTTCCCGATGATGTGGAACAGGGCGCTGGGCACGAGGCCCGGCCTCTCCCTGGTGACCTTGCGGTAGCTGCGGCGGCGGCTGTTGCGCCCGTCCTCCACCGCGTCGTCGTCGGGCTTGCCTACGGTGACCTCCTCGAAGCCGTACCGCTGTATCCAGCGGTGCTCGTCGGAGCGCCCGAACTCCGTCCTGATCTCCGGCGAGAACCGGTAGAGCAGGTGGAAGATGGTCGAGGAGTACCCGCCGAGCAGCGTGCCCGTAAGGGACAGGGACTTGCCGCACACGTCGGCGAGGATGCCCGCGGCGATGCCCTGGGCGCTCCCTCGCCCCTTGAACTCGTGAACTTCGTCGCCGATCAGCAGGTCGAAGAAGCCCTTCATCCTGTGCTTGATGTAGTCGGCCAGCGGGTAGCGGGCCGGGCCGGACCTGTCGGCCTGCCAGAGGGGGGCGTCGCAGGCAGCGCAGGTGTGCTTGCGCCGGTTCAGGTCCGCGAACGTCAGCGGCACGCCGTCCTTGTCGACGATCTGCGCCGTGCAGTCGGGGCAGCAGGGGACCCGGAAGGGCTCCCCCGTCTCCTCCTCCCGCAGGAGCCTTCCCTTCGAGACGGCCCACCGCTCGATGACGGCGGGCATCCAGCGGTAGGACAGCTTGGCCTTCTCACGGCTCATCACCGCGAAGAGGGGGCCTGAGCCGACGGAGAGGCGCAGCCGCTCCAGGTCGGTGATGGACTCGACGATGGCGGCGCGGACGCCGGGCACCGTCATCTCCACCTCCCGCTTCCACTTGGGAACCAGGTGGGGCGGGCAGATGATGAGGATGCGCTCGAATCCCGCCATGTGCGCCGCCGCCGCGCCGATGAAGGTCTTGCCGGTGCCCATCTCGCCCACTACCGTCGTGCCCCGGTGGGCCTTCAGCGATAGGGCCGCGCCCCTGATGGCGTCGGCCTGCGCTCCCAGGGGCTTGCGGAGCAGCCTGGGGAGCGTCCCGCCGTTCTCCGAGGGCCGGTAGAGCGGCGGGTAGGACTCCACCACCCTCCTGGCGATGGCGTCCTTGAACGTGTCTATGAAACCTCCGAGGTTCATTTCAGTCGTCCTCCTTTTCCGTGGTGGGCCGGAGGACGACGCCAGGACCCTGGACGCACCACGCCCCCATGTGGGGGACGCTTCTGTGTCGCGGGTCCCTGGAAACGTCCCCAGGCGGTTGCTTGAACGTGCGAGGCTCTGGGCCTCGTTTATGTGCGGCTCGGTGTGAGCCGTCTATGCCGCTTTCAGGGCCTCCCTGCGGGCAGCTTCGGCGGCCCTGTACTCGTCGTAGCAGCGTCCCGTCAGGTGGTACGCCTTCACCGGGGAGGACACGGCCCTCCCGTAGTCGTCGATGTCCACCGAGGCGGTCTGCATGGCGGGCTCGCCGGGGGCGATGGGCTGCCCGCACCGGCAGCAGGCTTCGAGGGTCATGGTCGTCTGCATCGTTCTTGTCTCTCCTTCCTTGTTATGAGGGTCTTCTCTGGTCGTTCCGATAGGGCGAAGGGTGAGCCGTCTAGGCGGCGATGTCCTCGATCTGCCCGTCGTCGAGATCGAGGGCCACCACGGTCGTCGTCAGCTTCTCGCGGTGGACCTCCTTCTCCGGGGCGTCCTCGACCATCACCATATCCTTCGACGTGCGGCCCTTGACCAGGATGCGCCTGTCGTCGGCTTCAAGGACCAGGTTGTTCAGGAAGCCCGCCGCCACCAGCATCGCCATGTGCCCCCGTCTGAGGGGCATCAGCGGGCGGGTCCGGTTGTCGTTCGCGGGCCAGAGGGTGTCGGTGATCTCCGTGCTGGTCCACAGCCCCGACCGCCTGGCCTCAGCCGCAGCGGCGACGGGATCGACGGTGCGGGTGGTGAACAGGATGTCGCCGCTCGGCGTGGTGGCCGGGCTGTACTCCGTGTAGGAGTTGCGCTGGGAGCGCAGGGGCTCCGGCTCCCCCACCGCCCACTCCAGCACCATGCTCTCGGCTGTGGCGTCGGGAACGGGGTCGGCCTTGCGGTAGCCCATGAGCGCCACCTGGTCGAAGACCTCGCGCTCAGGGTCGGGGAAGGCCCAGCACCGCATCCGCCCGTAGTGGGTGGAGAGGTAGCGGGCCGAGACCGCGAGGCGCTGGCGGGGCACGATGAAGACCAGCAGGCCGCTCTCGGCCAGGTAGCGCGTGGTTTGCGTCAGGAAGGCGTGCTCCGTCCGCTTGTCTTCGGAATCAAAGTCATACGGCGGATTCAAGAGCAGCAGGCCGAAGGCGCCGTTCGCAATCGACGTTGCGAACAGGTCCGAGGCCAGGGTGCGGTGGAGCCGCTTCTCGGCCTCCTCCGCCCGGTCCCGGTGCAGCTCGACGCCGTAGGTCTCGATGGAAATCGAGTTGGGCCGGTCGAGGTTCTCGGCCAGCCTCTGGAGCGCGTCCCCGGCCCCGCAGCAGGGGTCGAGGATACGTAGTGTGTCCCGGCCCCGGTGGTAGGAGCCGGAGGGGGTGTGAATCAGCTCGGCGATCAGGTCCACCACCCGGTCGGGAGTCGGGTAGTAGCCCCCTTTGGCTTGTGCGGCGAGTCTCATGTCGTCTCTCCTTTCGTGTCTGGTGTCGTGCGCCGCGTCAGGCGGCGATTGCCATGTCCTTGTGGCGAGTGTCGATGCCGACCACCTCTCCGACGCCCACGTTGCGCTGGTAGCAGAGCACCTGGTGCGTCTGCATGGCTTCGGCACAGGCGGTGCAGAAGGCGGTGATGAGCTCGGCGTGGTTGGCGACGGTCATCCGCCGCACCAGCATCGAGCCGCCGTCCGGCAGAGCCTGCCCCGTACTCGATACGGGGGTATGGTGGTAGAGCTGGACCGAGGGGTCGCGCCGCTCCGCCTCCGTCGCGGGCCGGAAGAAATGCGGCTGCCCCGACCGGCAGAGGTGCTGCGAGCGTAGGGTAGGCCGCCGGCGAGTTACTCCGAGTTTCCGGAGCACTTTTCCGTCGGCCCCCCTCCGAACCGGACGTGCGGCTTTCACCGCATCCGGCTCTCCAGTGGTCTATGTCTGCTTTTGCGGATTCCAATTGCCGCCGTGGGCGTTCAGGTGGCAGGGACGGCAGACCACGAGGGTCTTGCGCCGCCGCGCCGCCATGATTTGTACCCACTTGGGCTTTTCGCCTTGGCCTTTCACGTTCAGGTCGCGGAGCGCACGGATGTGGTGAACTTCGACGTTCACCGTTGACCCGCACAACTCGCATTCGTCCGCTAGGAGCCGTTGAATCAGCTCGTTGCGTTGGAACCCGTACCGTTGAGGCTGTTGGTCTACGAGGACGGCCTGCCTCTTCCGCTTCAGGGGTATGCCACCGAACTGTGCCACCAGTGGGCGTTTCCCATTGCCCCGCTGGACTTCGACCTTGAGGCAGGCCCGTTCCCCGTGCTCGGTTAGTGCGGTGCTCCGGTAGCGCCGGAACACCTTCCGGGTCGTGGTTTTGTGCTTGCTCGCAAGGGTTTTGGTCAGCGACTGTCCCATGACCCATTGCAATTTCCCGAAGTGGGAGACGTTTTGGGCCAGCAGGTAGTACTGAACGACGCCCCGGAACTCCGATTGATACCTGCTCACGATGGAATAGTCCTCATCGTGTATCAGCACGCTGCGGTGTGCCGGTTTGCCGTTGCTCATGTAGGCTTGGCAGTGTTGCTCGATGACTTTTGCGGGAACTCGTAAGCCGATACGACCATTGACGCTGCGCCGACCAGTATGGTCGAGCTTGTCGTTGACCTGCTGGTTCACGAGTTCATAGCCGAGGAACTTGGCCGCCTGGCTGGTGGCATGGGTTATGAGTGTCTTTTCCCTGGATAGCTCCAGCTTGAGTGTGTCGCGCAGGAACGTCTTCAGGGACTCCTTTATCTGCTCGGCGTCGGCTTTTGGCCCGCTGAAGCCCAACACGAAGTCGTCTGCGTAGCGACCGTATCGGAGCCTGCGGAATCCAGGGTCGTGAGGATCGACTGACGGGAGTTGTTGCATCTGCTTGCGCAGTTGCGCCGCCAGCGTGTAGTTCCCCTTTTCCTTCTGGTACGCCATTCGGCCCTTCAACGCATTCCACGGACGGTTGACTCTTCGGGCTGTGCCACGGGTATGTGCTGGAATCAGCACCGTCTCGACGAATCTGTCCAACCGGTCTAGGTAGACGTTGGCGAGGATTGGGCTGACCACGCCGCCTTGCGGTGTACCGCTCAGGGTGCGGCCATAGTGCCAATCCTCCAGGTAGCCTGCCTTCAGTAGGTACTTGAGCAGGCGCAAGAAACGGTTGTCGTGAAGCTTTTCTCCGAGCACCGACAGCATGACCTCATGGTCGATGTTGTCGAAGCACCCCTTGATGTCTCCCTCGACGAACCAGCGGACACCGGTCCAGTGAGTGACCACCTCGCCCAAAGCGGTGTGGCACCCCCGGTCGGGCCGGAAGCCGTGGGAGCGGTCGGAGAACTGCGGCTCGTAGTAGGCTTCCAGAATCATCCGGATGACCTCTTGCAGCAGCTTGTCCGTCCACGTCGGTATGCCCAAGGCGCGGGTCTTGCCGTTAGGCTTGGGAATGTTCACCCGTCGCACCGGCGTCCATCGGAACCGCTCGTAACGAAGCTCGTCGATGATGCGGTCGATTTTCGCCAGTGACATACCGTCCACGGTCTCTGCGGTGGTTCCCTTGGTCATCGCTCCCTGGTTTGAGTAGAGACGACCGTAGGCCCGCAGGTAGAGTTCCCGGTTGTACAGCAGCCGATAGATGTTCTCCAGCGGCAATCCTCGTTCTCCGCGTTCGCGTATGACGTTCAGTACAGTTTCGGCTGGTCTCATCCTGAGTACCTCCCTGTCGTATTCCGTCTAAACCACCTGCCCTCCTTCGCCATGTGCCGGGCTTTCCCCGGTTCGGACTACTACGAGGGCTCCGTGACCATAGGGGTCTCCCCCCGTAGGCCATCCCGCGTTCCGTTTGACATAGGACGTCCGAGCACGACTGTAGGTGCCCCGTTCATTCCCTTGAATGACCGCATCGGTCATCGCCCACTCACCGGAGGTGCACCGGTCACGACGACCGGCCAGTGCAATGAGTGGCGCCGGGTTACAAGCGTTCTACCGGCGGGCGGCAATAACACCATCTGGGAACTGGGGTTCAGGCAATCAAGCTTTCACCGTATCGCGCGGGCCTTGCGGAACCGGCCTTACAACGCTTTCAGGCCGTAGCCGCTTTACCGACATGCTGTTTTCCCCCTAGGCTTTCGCTTCGAGGTGGGTCGGTTGGCCCAAGAACTTCCTCCGAGTCCTTCCCGATTGAGTCGGGTATCCTATGCCGCGTTACGCGGCGCACCGTCGTGCTCGCAGTAGCGGCAGGTCTTCCCGTCAGGGGAGAAGCGCCGCCAGGCCCCGCCGTTGCGCTGGCCCCGCCGCTTGCTGTTGCGCTTGGCCCGCTTGAGGGTCCTATCCATCGCTCCCCTCCTCCGGCAGGGTGAGCCAGCCCGACGCAACCGCCTGGGAGAGGTCGTCGTGGAGCTTCTTGGCCTTGGGAGCGCACCTGTAGGCGGAGACGCCGACGCTCTGGAGCGGGACTATCTCGCCCTCCTCCAGGCCCCTGTGCCAGAGCCACTCGGACCAGGAGCGGTGCAGGGGGAGCGGGCTGCGCTTGTCGAGGAAGCGGTGGTGCAGCGCCGGGGCCTCCTCCTCGGACTGGGCCAGCAGGAGGAAGGAGTCCTTTTCATAGCTGAACTCTGCGGTCTTCGTATATACGAGGGCGTGCCAGCCGCCCGTGCCGCGAAGCCGGGCTATCTTGGTCGTCCACGTCCCTATGGTCTCGTATGGCACCTGGCACCGCTGGTAGCCTCCGCTCAGCGCCATGCCGTCCGCGCCTTTGATGATGTGGGCTACGTCCGGGGGCTGCTTGAGGAGGGACGCCCAGATCGCCTTGAGCGCCGTCTGGGAGCCGACCATCGAGACGAACCAGAGGCTTTCGGTCTTGTCGTCGCGGGCGAAGGCGTCGGCGGTGGCGGAAAAGCCCCCGGCCGAGATCGTGTAGAGGTTCTCGGGGTCGATGGTGTGAGTTGCGAGCATGTCGAGTCTCCTTTCGTCGTGAGGGGTTGAGTCGATGCGCGGGGGAATCCCCCGCGTGAGAGGCCGGGCTGCGCCGGTCTTGGAGCGGTCAGGCGGCCATGAGGCCCCGCTCCTTGAGGCTGACGAACCGCTTGCCGCCGATGACGATGTGGTCGAGAAGCTCGATGTCGAGCAGCTCCGCCGCCTTCTTCAGCTTCCGCGTGATGAGCACGTCTTCGGGGCTGGGGTCCGGGTTTCGGCTGGGGTGGTTGTGGCTGATGATGATGCTGGGGACCGCTTCGAGGACGGCGTGCCTGAGCACCTCCGCAGCCCGGATAACCGAGCTGTTCACATTCCCCTGGTAGACGACTCTCTGGCCGAGCACGTTGTTCTGCGTGTCCATCAGGAGCACCCGAAGCTGCTCCTGGGCGAGCTTGGACATCTCCGGCCCCAGCAGGTCGTAAACGTCGCGGGGGGAGCCGATGGAGGGCGGGTCCTCCGGGCCTTCCGGCCTGGTGGAGACCTCGTAGCGCACTGCCAGCTCTCCCAACAGGTTCAGGTTGCTGCGCAGGGCATCCAGCACCGCCTGCCCCTCCGGGTTGACGACGGCGACGGTCTCGGTTAGCTTGGTCTGTTTCTTCCTCGGCATGTCGGCCTCCTTCGTTGTCGGTTGGAAACGAAAGCGAGGCCGCCCCCTGTGGATTGGGAGCGGCCCCGTGGTGCGCCTTCGGTGAGGCGTCGCTATGCGGTTGTGAAGCGGCTGCTAGAAGGGTGAGGCGTCGGCCTGCCCGTCGTCGTCCCCGTTGCCGCCGTTGCCGTTGCGGGAGTCGAGGAAGACGACCTCCTGGGTGTGAATCTCGGTGCGGTAGCGCCGCTGCCCGTCGTCGCCCTCCCAGGTGTTGTTCACCAGGCGTCCGGCGACGTAGATGCGGTCGCCCTTCCCGACATACTCGTTCACCGCCTCCGCCGTCTTGCTCCAGACGACGACGTTGTGCCAGTCGGCGGTCGTCTCCCCGTCCTGGCTGCGGCGGTCCGTCGCCAGCCGCAGCTTGGTGACGGCTGTGCCGGTTGGCGTGTACTGCATTTCGGGGTCAGTCCCCACCCGTCCCAAAAGCTCTACCTTGTTGACTGTGCGTGCCATTTCGATTCCTCCTGAATTGGTGTGGCGCGGCCATGCCGCGCCCGTTTGAATGAGAGCGGGGCCGTCCCTGTAGAGGGAGGCGGCCCCGTCCTGCGATCCCGAAGAAGGAGCGTCTAGCTGAACTCGATGTGCTGCGGCCCAGGCCCCGGCTCGTCGAAGAGCTTGTCGGGGTCGAAGTGCGCCGCAGCAGCCTGGAGAGCCATCAGCGCGTCGGTCCTTGCGCCCGGCCCCAGGGCCGGATCGTCAATCGCCTTCAGGTAGCGCAGCGCGGCGTCCACCAGTCCGGCGTGGGCGGCGTTGTTGCAGAACACCCGCTTGGAGGCGTTCGCCATCATCTCCATGCTCACCAGCCCGTCGATGCGGTTGGAGATGCGGGTCTGCACCGAGGCCAACTCGTTGGCCAGCCGTGCGATCTCCCTGGTGGCGGGCGGCATCCTCCGCAGGGTCTTCGGCGCGAACCTGCTCATCCCGCCCTCCGTATCTCGCCGAGGGTCTTCGGCCCCAGTACAGGTCGCGCTCGACGGCGGGGACGCCGCCGAACACCGTCGCTTCCGCCAGCTCGTCGAGGGAGAAGTAGCCAAGCTCCGTCTCGAACCCCTGGACGAGGCCGAAGCACTCGCCGGTCTCCGGGTTCCACTCGGTCACGTACCAGGTCCAGTTGCCGTAGGGGGAGAAGAGCTTGGCGGGAGCGAGCACGTCGTCGTAGTTCTCGACGTTCTCGTTTGCGTAGAGGGCCGGGATGGTGTTTCCCAGCTCCTTCGTCATCAGCTTGTGCCTGCGCAGTCCGCTGTGCTTGTCCTGCCACGTGGTCGTGGCCGTGGGGGTTCCTGTTGCGTTGGTCATGGTGTCTCCTTTCATGCCGGGTTGATTTGGAATCGGCGGGGCCGTCCCTGTAGAGGGGAACAGGCCCCGTTGTGCGCTCCGGCTTGGGAGCGTCTAGCTGACCCGCACGTACTCCGACTCGCTCTCGGTGACTATCCCGGCCCTGGTCTCAGGGTCGAGGACGGCGTTGAGCTTGCGGTAGTTGACGGAGTACCTTGTGGACTGCACGAGGCTGACCGTCCTTCCGTCCACGGTCGCCTTCGCGTCCCCCTTCCGGCGCATCCACGCCTTCAGGGTGTCCAGCGCGGAGCGCTTGGCCTTCTCCGGCTCTCTCATTGAGTCCTGAGCCTCCGCGTAGGCCGCCACCGCGTCCCTTGCCTCCTGGTCGCTCACCTCCTTCTCCTCTGTTTCCGGTTCTTCGCTCGCTTCCGCCGCACCCGGCAGGCAGATGTCCAGAAAGGAACACGACCGGCACTGCCAGCTACCGGACGAAAAATCCCGTTCGGGCAGCGCGTCGGGGTCAGGCCCGTTCTGGACATGGTGCGCCGCCAGCTCGCCGAGCCAGGCGCAGGCGTTATCCAAGGCCCGCTCGATTCGGTCGGCTGGAATGACCTCGTAGTCCCAGGTGCGGTTGCCGGTGTCCATCGTGGCGACCACCGCGTCGCGGGGCCATCCTCCGAACTTCCCGTAGGAGTAGAAGGCGGCCTGGGCCACCGCTTGTGGATGGCTGCGCTCGGCCCCAAGCGTCCGCCAACGCTTGAAGGCATCCGGCCCCCGCGTCTTGATCTCGACGACCATCTCGTCGCCGTAGGCCGGGGCCGCGTCCCCGAACAGCAGCATCTGGACCTGGGCAGCCGCCTCGTCCTCGTCCAGGGGCATCCGCACCGTGCCGTCGGGGTGTCCGGTGACCAGCAGGTTCGGGCCGAGCCTCATGGTCACCGCTTCCGGGTCCTGGGGGTCGGCGGCGTCCACCTGCCAGCCAGCCCGCTCCATCGCCCGCACCACCACCGGCTCCAGGGCGTTGCCCGCCTCCATCGCCGTCAGCGATTCCTCCGTGGGGGGATTCGTGGGCTGATACCCGGTAGCCGAGTACCAGAGGGAACGGCGGCAGCCCAGGGCCGACGAGGCCCGCACCACAAGCTCGCCTTCCTCGTTGATCTGTGCAGCAGGGCGTGAGAAGACCTCAGCCCTGTCAATCGTCTCAGTAGTCATGTCTCTGCCTCCTTGTGTCCTGTAGATGAGAGCGGGGCCATCCCCCGAGGGAGACAGCCCCGTGTCGATTCCGTTGTGTGCGCCTCTCATGCGGCGGCCTTCACTTCCGTCTCCTGTGCCGCCGCCCTCTCCTCCTTCGCCTTTACGTGGGCCTTGAGGATGTGGGCGATGCCGTCGCCGAGGCCGTGGACGGGCACGCTCCTGCCGTCGCCTATCTGGTTCCAGAAGGGCTGCATCTCCTGGATGCCCTGCATTTGCTCAATCACCTCCTCAAGCGGCGTCCCCCTTCGCAGGTGAAGGGAGATCAAGCGGCAGGCCAGCTCCGTCACCCCGTGCTGGAAGCTCCCGCCCTTTCCGAGGAAGCCGAAGACCTCGAAGGGCTCGCCGTCCTCGTCCACGGAGACCGTGACGAACAGGCTTCCGAACTCGGTCTGGAGCTTCGTCGTGGTGCTGGGCAGGCTGCGGGGCCTGGGCCGTGTCTCCGCTGTCATGGCCGTCCCCCTTCCGCCCGGCAGAGCGGGTGGGTGCGGGTGCACTCGACGGCCTCCATCCGCCCGTACTTCCGCACCATCTCCGGGTCGTTGGCGAACGACTCGGCCTCGATGCAGGTGTCGAACCGCTCGAAGGGGTCCGTCCCGTAGCCGCCCCAGTAGGAGACGGCGTGGTGGTGGATGCCCGGCGGGCAGTCGCGGAGGTAGGGGAGCGCCGGAGCGTAGCGGTCGAAGTAGCCCGCTACCTTCAGGGCCATCTCTCTCTCGCATTCGTCGCCGAGGCCCAGGAGCGTTCTGACGATGGGCTCCTCGCAGTCCTCCTCGGCGAAGGTCTGGGTGTACATGGCGTCCCGTAGGGCGGCGGGCAGCTCGGACCACCGCTCCCGGCTGAGCTTCAGCCCGCCGTGGCTCGGCGTCGAGACCCGCCAGACGCCCTCAGCCAGCTCCTCAACGTCCTTGGTCCAGCCCCAGGGTGTGTAGGTAACGTTCGTCGTCATTTCAGACCTCCTTGGTTGTCCTGTAGATGAAGGAGTGGGGCAGCCCCCGAAGGAGACGGACCCCGCTCCATTCCGAACCCGAATCGACCGGCGGGCTAGGCGGCCTGCGCCTGCCGCATCTGGTTGAGCTTGTTGGCGGCGGACTCCACCAGCTTCCCGAGCTCGTCCGCCGTCAGGTCGTCCAGTTCCTTGTCCGTCTGCCTCTGGACGGCGGCCCGCACCTTCGCCTCGTCGAAGCCCTGCTTGACGGCCAGCTCGATGAGCCGACCGCGCAGCCTCTCGGCCTGGGAGTCGCTGCGGCCCCTGGGCTGCGCCTGGGACTTGCCGGACCCGCCGTTGACGTTGGCTTGCACTGGAACACGCTGCGGCTGAGCCGAGCCGTTGGCCGGGGCCTGGTCGCCGTAGAAGCCGTTGCCGAACTGGACGCCGAAGCTGCGGAACGCCCGCTTCATGCCGTCCGTGACCGCCCCTTTCATCGCCGTGTCGTGGCCGTCCGCGGTCTCGTCCGTCACGGCGTGGAAGCCGGTGTCGGTGCGGGGCAGAGCGCCCGCCACGGTGACCCGCACCGGGGCGCTGTAGACGGAGACGGTCTTGATCTCGCCCGTCTGGGGATCGACCGTCTCGATCTGGCGCAGCGTCACGTCCGCGACCAGTTCGTAGCCCCACCCGCCGTAGCCGAAAATCCTGTTCGCCTGGTCGATCACGGCGTGGCCTTCGAGGTAGTCGAAGACCCTGCCGCCGCGCCCCTTGCGCTGGGAGACCAGCGTGGGGTCGAGGGGCTGCGCCAGGGCGTTGGTGACGGCGGGCGGCAGCCCGTCCCACAGCAGAGTCTGCCCCGCACTCGATGCGGGGTCGTGCTCGGCGACGATCGCGGCGTCGGGCCTGTGCCCGTTGCCGTTCCGGGTGGCTAGCGCGGTGTCCTTGTGGACGCCGTTCCCGTTGTTGCTTCCGTTCTTGTTGAACATTTCGTGTCTCCTTCTCTGATGGTTGTTCCTGTAGCGAATGGCCGATGGGCGGCGTCCCCTACGGGAAGCCGTGAGCGGGCGTGGCCCGTCGAAAATCGGGCATAGGTCCTCCTGGGTGGTGAGAGTGGTGTGGGGATGAAGCGGGAGCGAGTCCCGCAAGCAAGCGGAGCGGGGAAGCTCCGTTAGGGGAAAGGCGGCGGGGGGGAGTGGCGGGAGCTACCGGGCGGAGCGTGCCGCCCGAGCCAGCAGGCGGAGGAAGGCGGCCCGGCCCTGGGGAAGGGCTGCAAGCTCGGCCACGTCGCCGACGCCCCGGGGAAGGGTGACGGCGGCGGAGCGCCCGCCAAGCAAGCCCGCAAGCCGCTCCGTGGCCTCAAGCCCCGCGTCGTCGTTGTCGAAGGCGAGGAAGACGCGGGGGCAGCCCCGCAGGGCAGTCGCAACCCGCTCCACGCCCTGCGTCCCAAGAGCGGCGCAGGCGGGGACGCCCCAGGAAGCAAGGGCAAGCCAGTCGAAGACCCCCTCGGCAACGACCGCCCAGGGGGGAGCGGGGCCGAGACGCCCAAGTCCAAGCACCGGCTTGGGGCCGGGCAACGCCTGGAACCTGGGCTTCACGTCGGGGTCCAATGCCCGGCCAACGAGCCAGCGGACAAGCCCGCCGGAGAGGTCTGGAACGACCACCATCCCGGCGAACCGCTCCGAACCCCGCTCGGTGAACAGCCCGCAGTCCCCGAGACGACCGGCATCGAAGCCGTCAGACGCAAGGGCCTCCCACAAGCCGTGCCCCGGCGCGAAGCCAAGGCCCAGCCCCAGGGCGGCGTCAAGTCCGACGCCCCGCGAGGCAAGGTAGCCAAGCCCGGCGGGGCTGCGCCGGAGCTGCCCGGCGTAGAACCGCGCCGCCGCCGTCAGCAGCGACGGGTCCCTGGGAGGCAACGGGGCCGTCTTCGGACGCCTGGCCGGAGCCGGGCGGGAGACGACGGGGTAAGCGCCCCCGTCAAGACGACGGATCGCCTCGGGCAGGCTCAGGCTCTCGGCGCGCCGGATGAAGTCCAGCACGTCGCCCCCCAAGCCGCAGCCGAAGCAGTACCAGCGTTCAGAGTCGGCGTATACCGTGAAGCTGCCCTCCACCTCGTCGTGGAAGGGGCAGACGCCCTGGCGGACGCGGCCCCGTCCCCTCAGCCTGACGCCCGACGCCTCCACCGTGTCGCCCAGGGGGTGACGCGCCTTCAGCGCCGGGATGTCAACGGATGCGTTGGCGACGACCATCACGCACCCCCGTTCAGGGACCGCAGTCCCCGAAGGCTGCGCCCCGAGACCAGCTTGCCCGGCTTCCAGCGCATCCCCAGGACCGCAACGACCTCAAGCGTGCCGCCGTCGTCCGTTGGCACCAGGGCGGCGGCCCTGCACGTGCCCTGGCTGTAGACCATCACGTCCCTGTCTCCGAACCGCCGCCGAACCAGGTCCGTCCACTCGGCGTAGGCCCACCGAGCCTCGTGCTTCTCCGCCTTCGCCGTGTCCATGCCGGTGAGGACCGCCAGCGCCGTGTCGATGTCCCCCGTCTGCCGCATCCGCCGCGCCTCGTGGACGCTCTTGGCCACGCTCGGTGTCTCCGTCGCCGGTGCCGTCTGCGGCTGCTCCGGGAACATCGCCGCCATGAGCCGGTCGACCAGCTCCTCCAGGCTGCGCCTGGGCCGCACTACGTTGTCCATCGTCCGATTGCCTGCTGCCAATGTTGCCGTCGTCATCACGACCTCCTTCGTGTTGTGTTGCCTTTGTTGCCCTTGGATCGCGCCCTTGCGGGCACAGAAGAAGAGCCGCCCCCGGATGGAGACGACCCTTGCGTGTTGGGATGGGTTATGCGCGGCTCGAAGCCGTCAGCGTCTGGGCCTCCGCACCGTGCGCCGCATGAACCGCCTGAGCAGCAGCGCGCCGATGCCCAGGCCGACCAGGTTCAGGAAGACCAGCTCGCCGTCGCCGGTGATGAGCGGCGCCGCAACGACCAGGACGACCACCGCAGTCACGACGACCCGCTTGCGCTTCCACCAGGGCCGCTTCTCAGGGGCCTTGACCGCCGCGTCGCTCACCGGCTCGTAGGCCGTCCAGATGGGCATCCCGATGAGAACCTCAAGCTCTGTTATCACCACGCCCTTGGAGCAGCCCCCGGTGTGGCAGCGCACGTCGATGCCCTCACCGTCCGGCCTCTGCCGAAACGCCAGCCCGTCCGATCTGCCGCCGTGACAGATGGCCGTCGTCGTCCAGAACCAGCCTTTGTCGCAGCTCACCCGGTGCGGAAGCAGGTCTGCGATCCGCCTCGCGCTGGGTCCCGTGTACCGTTCCGTCATGTCCCGTCCTCCTTCTCCTGTCTGTGTCCGTGATTCGTCCATAGCGTCGTTACCTCCTTGCTGAGTGTGTTGCCGTTGACTCCGTGAACCCGTGTTGCCGTTCCGACGACGCCCGCAGTCCAACCGTGAGTCGAACGGGAGAGACGCCGGGGTGAAGAAGACGCAGCTCGGCCCAGGGTCAACTCACGGAGAATCGACCTGGGGGAACTGCTGCGAAATGGGGTATGCGACCGGCCTGCAGATCAACCACAGAACGGCGCGGTGAGAGCGACGCAGACCCTACGACGTCATCGCAGGCCAGCGTGCGTGAAAGCTGCGACACAACCGCGTGACGATTGCGCCGCAGGCATGAGGAATGGCCGGGGTGCGGGGCGCACTCCGACCAGGGTGTCCGAGGGGCCGAAGCGAGAGACGCTCCAACCGCTGCGAATTGTGTCCTCCGAGGCGACCATCGGGAGAGCGAGGCTCAATCCTTCCGGTCTGACCCCTGGGCGGCTGTTCGGAGAGCAAGGCTCGATCCTATGCAGCCGGTCCCGGATTCGGGGGACGGGAATCCTCCAGGTTTCTAGGCACGAAACGCTGGAAAAGCCAGAAACTGCGTCAATTATCGCCCGAACGCACGAGCGAATGGAAGGCTTCGGAGGGGGTTTCGGGCCAACCCAACGTAGATTGCTCGCGCCGATTTAGCGCCCTTTTCGCTGGGACTTAGCACCCGCCGAAAACCGGCCCCGGAGCCGTCTCCGGGGCCTACTTCCGCCACAGCCACAGGGTGAGGACCTTGCGCACCCAGCGCAGCAGCTTTCGCTTTCGCAACGCCACCCGTGTGTCGGCCAGCGCCTTCCAGCGGTGGGTGGTCTGACCCTTGCGCCCGAAGCCCCTGAGCGGCTGCTTCTCAGGCGGCAGCGTCAACCCGTGCTCCTCCAGCATCGCCAGCTCCAGCACCAGCAGCCGCTCCTCCGTCGTGAGCCACGACAGGCTCTTCCCTCGATGGGGGTGGTCGGCCCGCAGCCTGCGCCACTCCTCGACCAGGGGCCACGCATCGCCGTAGACCTCCTGGTCATCCTCTGCGGGTTCTTCGGTCACGATCTCGGGATCCAGACGCCGCTCGGTGAAGGGCTGGCGAGGACGCAACCCCGCCACCGGAGGGGCGGCCCCGTCGTCGTGGTCCCCGTCCTGCGCGTGGTCCTGTCCCTGAGACGCGGCGCTGCCAGCAACCGCATCCCGAATCTCGCCGAGGCCGTCCCGCAGCTCCTTCGCCAGTGCCTCCACGCCGCCCTCCAACGCCTCCACACGCTCCCGCAGCTTGGCCACTTCGGGGTCGTCGCCCGTCCCCAGGAGCCGCTCCAGCGCATCGCCCATGCGCCCGGTGATCTTCCCCGTCTCCTCGGCCCGCACCAGGGTCTTGTAGTTGACCCCCAGCAGCTCGGCCGCCTCCATCTTCCCCTCCTCCCGCACCAGCTCCCGCAGGAACCCGCTCAGCCTGATTCGCCTCAGCTTCTCCACGTCCGGGCCACCAGCCGCGTTCCCCTCGTCCTGCACCTCGTCCGCCGTCGTCTCGTCGTCCAGCGGGCCGCCAGCCAACGTCTCGTCCGCCTGTGTCCCGTTCACATGCGCTTCGTTCATGGTCGAACCTCCTCGCTCTCATGTCCTGTAGGGGACAGTCCTGTAAGGGGTATCTCAACCCCCGATAAGGCCCCGCTCCCCGAATTGCTCGCTCCGATTTAGCAGGATTCCGCTCCACCGCCCCGATTCCCGCACTTCCCTTTTGGGCATTTACGCCCCCAAACGTTGAACCAACCCTTACCTCGAAGTGCTCGCAACAACGGCTCCACCACCCCGGATTTCCGCCTATTTCACGTTGGAAACCGCCCCCGACTTCCCTTTCGGGAACTGAAGCAAATCCTTGTACACGGGTATGACACCACATCCGGCCTCTCAAAGTGGAGGCCCCGTGAGGGGGGCACGGGCGCGTGCCCCCCTCACGCACCATGATATTTCGCCCCCCGACTCCCCAGACTCGATGGGAGAACAGACGACCCCATCGACGAGGAGGCGAAGACGTGGGAGCGCAATCGACGGTCCGACGGACCCTTGGAAGAGCCAAACGGCTGATTCCCCTGGCCGCCGCGCTGCTCCTGGCGGCGCTGGTGGCGGTCCCCGCAAGCAACGTCGCCCTGGCCCAGGCCCCACCCGACCAGATGGTCCTGGTCAACGCGGACCGGGACTTCGTGGAGCGCAAGAAGAAGGGCGAGTTCGTCGCCCGACCCGTCTTCGACCGTGAGGTAGCGTCCCTCTTCTACGCCGTCCGGGACGCCAACACCGGCGACTGGATAAGCGCCATGTACCGGGTGAAGGGCGGAGAGAAGAAGCGCAGCGACGGCTGGGAGTATTCCTTCGAGTACCCGGCCCTCGACGAGCAACCCGAGCTCGACCCCGATCGGGCCTACCTGCTGGTCATGCTGGCGGAAGCTGAGGACGGCAAGCGAGGCGACTTCTACGCCGTCGTCCCCGTCCATGAGCCGGGCCGCATCTGGGACAAGATACTGTCCGCTCTCAACCCGGCAAGATGGGCCAAAGCCTTCGCCGGGTGGGTCATCGAGGGCGTCCACGGAACGCTCTGCGGCGTCGTTGAAAGGGCGAGCGGAGAGGACGCCGACAACTGCCGGAGGCAATCCGGCTGATGACGGACATCCTCACAGGAACCCCTGAGCACCTCACATACGGCCACTGGCTCGTGCAGCAGGCGTGGATGGTCGTCTGGGCCGTCACCTCCGCCGCCCTGGTGGTCATCCTCGGCTGGATGGGCCTTACGCTCGTCATCTCCGAGCACCTGGGCAGGTCCCAGGCCGGATGGCGGGAGATGGTCCCTCGGCTCGTGCTCGGCCTCGTCGCCGCCGCATCGTCCCTCTGGTGGTGCGCCCTGGTCCTCGACGTGGCCGACGCCGTGTCAGGATTCATAGCGGTGTCCCTGAACGTCACCCCCGGAGACCTGCTCAGGGCTCCCCTAGAAACGTTCCTCACCGCCGTTCAGGCGGGGAGCGTGGGCATGGCTCAGCTCCTGGCCCTGCTCTATCTCGTCTACGGCTTCTTCGTCCTCTACGTGATCGTGCAGATGGTGCTGCGACTGGCCCTCATCGACATCCTGCTGGCCCTGGCCCCCATCGCGTTGGGGCTGTGGATTCTGCCCCACACGGCGGGCTGGGGACGCCAGTGGCTGCGCCTGTTCATGACGACGGTGTTCCAGCAGGCCATCCAGCTCATCGCCCTGGCGTTGGGCTTCGGCTTCCTGCGCGAGTTCGCCGCGATAGCGGCCTTCGAGCCGGTGCAGGACCTGATCTGGAAGCTGCTCATGTCCCTGGCTTTCGTCTACATGGCGACCCGGGTGCCGTCGATGCTTGGCAACGCCGGGACCTTCGACTCCTGGCTCTCGATGCTTTATTTCGGCATGAACCTGCCCGCGTCGATGGTGCGGTCGGCAAAGACCATCGGGCTGGTCGCGGGCGGCGCGGCGGGAGGGCCGGGGGGCATGGCCGTTGGAGCTATGGCGGCCAGCGCTGGCCTGTCAGCGGCCTCCAGCGGCCTCAGCTCTGCGGCTTCGATGGCGACCCCGTCGGCGGGCGGAGACGGAGGCGGGGAGGCCCCCAGGAGCGCAGACGAGTAACGACGACCCCAACGGAGCGCGGGCGCGTCCCGTGCCCATCTGACAACCAAGACGAAGGAGGTGGAGCGATGTCCAGGTAGGCAAGCGGTGACAACGAGACCGATAGAGACGAGCAAGAGACTCCGAAACGGAGACCGAGAGGAGAAAACGAATGGAAGAACTGACTCAGACCATATCGAACCTGGTGGGCATCCTGCTGGGCGTGGTGGGAGCAGTCGGCGTGGGCTTCTTCATCTACGGAGCCTACATGTACCTCACCGCCAGCGGAGCGCCCCACCAGATGGAGCGCGGCAAGAGCGCCATGATGACCGCCCTGGCGGGCATCGTCCTGGCGATGGTGGCCTACGGCGTCGTGGAGCTGGTGATGAACGCCGTGGTGGGCAACCCGGTGGACCCCAACCTGCCCGACCCGTCCACGCCAACGCCCAAGTCCAGCGAGTAAGTCGGACGAAGGAAGGAGAGAGAGCATGAGAGAACACGAGGTTCCGACTCACGTGCAGACCGAGGACAGGGTGCTGCTGTGGTTCACCTTCCCGCAGATCGTGGCGTTGACGGCGGTGTGCGCCCTGTCCTACGGCGCATACCGCTACGCCCCCGTGGGGCCGTCCGAGGTGAGGATGGCGATTGCCGTCCTGTTCGGCCTTGCGGGGATCGCCGCGGTCGTCGGGAGATAGGCGGTCGGCGGCTGCCCCTGGTGGCCGCCGACCTGCTCAAGTACCGGCTGGGGGCCAGGCTCTACGCCGGGCCGCCGTCCCAGCTGGTGAGGAGCGAGCCGCCCGCGCCGGTCCAGCCGGAGAAGAGCGGCCCCGGCCCCCTGCGGCTGATGGCGAGGCGGGCGGGCAAGAACCTGCGCCGTCTTCGCCGGGAACGCAAGGGCAGGGAGCGGAAGGGAGGACGGATGCCCTTCCGTCCACATCGCTGGTTCGGCAAGCCGAGGAGAACGGAGAAGGACAACATCAACGGAAACGGCAACGGGGACGGGAGCCGGAAGTCCAGGCGAGGCAAGCCCCCGAAGGGCTTCCTGGCGGGACGAGATCGACTTCGAGGTGACCGAGCCGGTGGAGGGGCGGCGGATATTCGTCGAGAGGCTGACGGTCTCTGGCGACCGCGCCGCCGTCACCCTCCGAGCCGCCACCCCCCTGGACATCCGGGTGCGGGCCTTCGGCGGGCCGACTGGCACGTGGCTGCGCTTCTGGGGATCGGCGTCCCTGGACGAGGGGGAGAGCATCGACTACTCCCTCCCCCTGCACGGACCGGTCCCGTCCTTCACCTTCTCGTGGGAGGACACGCTTGGACAGGCGGGGGCGCTCACCGTCGAAAGCGACAACATCCCGTACCCGCTCCCCGAAGTCGAGGGCGAGCTGTGCGACCTGCGCCTGACCTCATTGGGCTGGACGACGGGAGCCGTCACGGGCGCGGTCGAGTCGGAGTGCGTCACCCGCACCGAGCACCCGGTCGAGCTTCAGACGGTGGCCGGGCACGAGAGCGTCACCGAGACGGCGCTCAAGGACGCCGAGGTGACGGCCATCACGGGAACGGTCTCCGCCGCCACCGGCGCGTCGCAGGCCAGCGTCGAGTTCGTCCCCAACGGCGAGACACGCTTCCGACTTCCCGTCCAGACGGGCACGGCCATTCACGCCGCGACAGTGGACGTGACCCTTGCGGCAAGCCTGAGCATCCCCATGCCCCCGCTGACGCAGCTTACCCACCACCCGGAGCGGACGGAGCGCCGCACGAAGACGGTGAGCCTGTGGAGGCCGGGCACGAGCCAGACCGTGAGCGAGACGGTCACCGTAACGAACGACGACGGCACGACCACGGAGCACGTCGTCACCGCAACCCTGTCCATACCCGGCGAGACGGTCTACCGGGACGTGACGCTCACCATCGTCCATCCGGAGCACGTCAAGGCCGAGGTGGTGGAGCGGTCGCCCATCAGCCGGACTCGCGAGGAGTCGCTGAGCCTGGCGTCCGGCGTCGGGGCCGACGACCCCTTCGAGGCATTGGTCCTGCCGGAGTCTGAGCCGGAAGAGCCGCCCGCCGAGCAGACGCCCGCAGACGGCGGCCTGATCGACTGGTTCAACCGGCTGGGATGGGAGTGGCCGTGGTGAGGCGTCTGTTGACGGCAACCCTTCTGACCGGGGCTGCGCTGGCTACCACCGGCGCGGCCCCACCGGAGCAGCGGGCGATGCTCGAAGCATTCGACCGGGTGTTGACCGCCATGTCCTACGCCGCCGCCGGTCTCGCCGTCTTCGCCATCGTCTGGGCGGGCTTCGTCCTGATGGCCGAGGGAGCCGACGACCGGGGCGGCGGCAGGGCCAAGACCGCCGTGGTGATGGCCGTCGTTGGCCTGGTGCTGGTGCTTCTCGCCAAGGCGGTCGCCGCCCTCCTCAGAAGCGGCCTCGTCCCGTTCCCGACCCCCTAGCCCAAAGGAGAGAACGAGTTGAAGAAGCTGTTTGAACGATTCAAGAAAGATGAAGCGGAGGGGCCGCCGGACGGCGCGGCCGCTCCGCAGGATAGCAACCCGCAAATCGAGGAACCCTCGACTCCGGCCCCCAAGCCGCCGCCGCCCCTGCCCCTGTTCTTCATGGTCTCCCACCTGGACGACGACGGCCCCGTGCGCCTGGACGGGGTGAAGCTCGGCGTGTGCGAGGTGATGGGCCTTGAGCTGGACGAGCCGAAGCTGGGGGCCTTTGCCGGGGCGCTCAACGCCTGTGACTTCCCCGTGCAGCTCCTCATCCGTCAGCACCCGCCGCGCCTTGGCGGGCTGCGGGACAAGCTCACGGAGGCCCAACCGGGCAACCTGCCGCCGCAGACCGAGGCCGCGTCGGAGTCGCTTCGCAGGCTGTTGACCGACCTTGAGGTCCGCGACGGCATCCTCGACCGGCGCTTCTACGCCGTGTGCGAGTTCGGGCGGTTCGACGAGCTGCGCGGCCTGCTGGCGAGGGCCGGGCTGTCCGTCCACCCCTTCAGCGGCAGGCGTCTGCGGATGCTGATGCTGGCCTCGGCCCTGGGCGGCACCCCCGCCGAGATGGACGAGGAGAAGCCGGTGGAGGTGGAGATGCGCCGCCGCGAGGTGCGCGTCGGAGACCGCCTGGTCCGCTCCCTCCACCTGGGCAAGTGGCCCCGCTCCCTGGCCCCCGGCTTCCTCCAGAGCCTCATGACCGCAGGCGCGCCGATGGACCTGTCCATCCACCTGGGGTCGATTCCCGCTGAGCAGGCGGCCAGGACGCTGGAGTGGCAGAAGGTCCGGTTCGAGTCGGCCCAGTCGCTGTCCTTCAAGCGGGGCCGCACCATGTCCCCCGAGGCGGAGATCGCCCTGGAGGACGTGACCCGCCTGCGCGACGAGGTGCAGCGGGGACGCGAGCGGCTCTTCCACGCGTCGCTCTCCATCACCCTTCACGCGAAGGACGAGGCGTCCCTCAAGGAGATGACCCAGCGGGCCAAGGCCCACTTCGCCGCCACGCTGGGAAAGCTCGATCCCCTGGCCTTCCGCCAGCGCGAGGGCATCCTCTCCACGCTGCCCCTGGCCCTCAACGCCGTGGCGGAGTGGAGGACGCTGGACACGTCCAGCATAGCCCGTCTCTTCCCCTTCTCGCCGCCCGACCTGGACACCCGGAGGGGAACCCTCTACGGCATCGACATGCGGGCCTGCGCCCCGGTGGTCTACGACCCCTGGGACGGGACGCACCTGAACGCCAACACCGCCGTCCTCGCAAGGTCGGGCAGCGGCAAGAGCTTCGCCACGAAGCTGGGAATGCTGCGGGGCCTGACCAGGGGCGTCACTGCCTACGTCATCGACCCCGAAGGCGAGTACGCGGACATGGCGAGGGCGGCGGGCGGCAGGGTGCTGTCGCCGGGCGTTCCCGGCCAGGGCATGAACCCCTTCGTCATCGACAAGGGGGACTCCGAGGAGCTGCTCCAGCGCATCGGCAGCCTGCGCCGTCTGATCGAAGTCATGGTGGGCGAGCGGCTCTCCGCCGACCGCCGCGCCTCCCTGGACCACGCCCTGGCGGGCTACTACGCCCAGCCCAGGGAGCGCACCGGCTTCAAGGACTTCTACGCCTACCTCGAAGGGGAGGCGAACGACCTCTCACGGCTGCTGCGGCCCTTCGCCACCGGCAGCCTGCGCAACCTGCTCTCCGACGAGGGCGACGACCTGCTCTCCAACGAGGCCCTGATCACCGTCTTCGACCTGCGGCTCCTGGAGCCGGAGCTTCGCCCCGCCGCCGCGATGGTCTGCACCGAGACGGTGTGGGCCGCCGCCGCCCAGGACCCCAAACCGAGGCTGCTGGTGGTGGACGAGGTGTGGAGCATCATGCAGCACCCCTAAGGCGCGGCCTTCATGGTGTCGATGGCGAAGCGGGCGCGCAAGCACCGGCTGGGACTCCAGTTCATAACCCAGGACGTCCAGGACCTTCTGTCCGAGGACTCTTCGAGAACCATCACCGGACACTCCGGGCGCGCCCTTCTTCAGAACGCCGCCTTCAAGCTGCTGTTGCAGCAGGACGCCGCCGCCATCGGCACCGTGGGCGACGCCTTCGACCTGCCCGAAGACCTTCAACGCTGGCTGCTGTCCTGCCCCAGGGGAGACGGCCTGCTCCTGTCGAAGGGGTACCGCTTCCCCGTCCGCATCGAGGCCACCCCGGAGGAGACGGCAGTAATCGAGTGGACACCGGGCAGGCACTAGGCCCGGCCCACTCACCCAGCTATCCGAACCTGTAGCGAAAGGAGCAACCCAAGTGAAACTCAACCCCGTGAAGTGGCTGCTGAACGACAAGGATAGAAAACCCCCGGTGCTGCTGGCGGTGACGCCCCCCAGGACCGGGGAGCGCACGTTGCTGGGAGTCGAGAACATGCTCGGCTCCATCGCCGTCCCCGAACCCTTCTCCCTGGAGCTGGCCGGGGACGCGGACGGCGTGACCCTCCTGGCCCGCTGCCTGGACGACCAGGTGGTGCGCTCCCAGATCGCCGCCCGCTACCCCCAGGCGCAGATACAGGAGATACCCGCCGAGGACGACCCCCTGCGCCTGGCCGAGGGAGAGCAGGCGTGGAGCATGACGCTCAGGGCAGACGGCCCCGAGTACGTCCCGCTCAGGGTCTTCCGGGACGACGACCTCCTCGACCCCGGCTCCGACCCCCTCATCGCCCTCATGGGCGCTCTCTCCAACCTGAACGAGGGGGAGCGCGTCGTGGCGCGGCTGATGCTGCGCTCCCTGGGACCCGATTGGTCGCAGGCGCACCTGGAGAAGGCCCACAAGCGGCCCGTGGAGGACCGGCGTGACCCGTCCTACACCTACCAGACCCGGCCCCTCCAGATGGACGGCGTGACGATGGCCGTGCTGGGGGTGGCGGCGTTGGTCGCCCTGAAGGGCTACCTGTGGGTGCAGGCGGGAGAGACCTGGAAGGCCGTGGTCATGGGCGCCGGCGTCGCCGCAGCCCTGGCCGCAGGCGGCTGGCTCTGGCACCGCATAATGAGGGCCGGGAAGCGCGTCTTCGATCCCCTGCTCATCAAGGAGAAGGTCTCCCGCATCGCCTTCGACGCCGAGATTCAGGTGACGGCCATCCTGCCCCAGGACACCAGGCCCAACCGGACGAAGGAGCTTCTGGAGCCGGTGGCCGCCGCCTACCGCCACTACGACAACCCCGCAGGGGCGCACCTGAAGGCGAGCCGCGTGCGGCCCGCCGTGCCCGACCCCTCCATGCTCCACCCGTCAGGCCCCGGCCTCTTCGGCAAGCGCAGCGTCATGGGCGTCCGCGAGGCGGCTTGCCTGTGGCACCCGCCCGGAGCGCGTGACGAGACGCCCCTGGTGGCCCGCACCATGCGAGACACCCTGCTCGCCAACGTCGGCTGCCTCGCCGTCTTTCAGGTGTCCGGGTCCGACGCCCGTCACCTGGTCTGGGAGCTGGGCAAGGAGCGGGTGAGCGAGGACGACATCACGTCGCTGCCCGTTCACCAGTGCTACGTCCGCGCCACCGTGGGAACGGAGCGGATGGACGCCTTCTCCATGAAGGTCGCCAGGCCGGAGGAGGGAGACGCGGACACCGCCGACCGCATCGTCGCCGAGGCCGAGAGCTACCTCACGGCGGCCAAGGACATGGCCGAGAGGGACGCGGGGCTGCAAGCCCTGGTGAACAAGTACCGCGAGGAGATTGAGAAGCTCAGGAACCGCCAAGCGACTGAGGGCGGCGAGTCCCAGGAGCAGGCGCGGCGCAAGCAGCGAACCAAGCGCGACCAGAACCCCGGGGCCGCCGAGCCGCAGGCGGAGAACGAGGAGCGTGAGGAATGAGTCCCCTGGACGGCGATCTGCTCAGGCTCCTTTCCCACATGCCCCTCCTCGACCGGATGGAGATGGCCGCCCTCTCCGGCTGGTCGGGGGGCGGCGTCTACCGGGCGGTCGGCAGGCTGGAGGACGCGGGGCTGATCACCTCCGTCCCCCACGGCACCGAGCTTATCCCCCCGACCCGCAGGTTCCACCTCACCGCCGCCGGGCTGCGCCGGCTGGCCCACGCGGAGAACGCGGCCCCCGAATCAGGTACGGGTCAAGCTCTGGAGGGCCTGCTGCGAGACCTGCCCGTCTCGGCCCGCTGGCGGCGCGTCCTCCTGGAACGCCTCGACGCCGTGGCCGTCATCTACCGTATCGCCGCCGCCATATCGAACACGGCCTATCCCATCCGCTTCCAGTGGTATCGAGCCATGCCGATGGACGCCGCCGTGATCCTCCCCGGAGGAGACGCCATAGCCATTGTCCGGCAGGGGCCGACCACCGATAGGACGGGCTTCTCCAAGCGTCTCTGGCGGCTCACCCAGGGGCCGCAGCCCGGCTGCATCCTGTTGCTCGCGCCCGACGAGGTGCGGCTGCGCCACTCCCGCAGGCGGCTCTCCCAGACCCCCGCCGAGGCGCTCTTCGCTCTGGAGCGGGAGGCGGCCGCAGCGTCCCCCGACGCCCCCGTGTGGCGGCTGCGCTCCGTCAGCGCCGCCGTCAGCCTGCGGGCCGCCATCGACCGCATGGACCGCAGGGGCGCTCTGCCCACCGAGCGGCCCCTGACGCGCGGGGCCTCCCTTCCCCCCGACATCGACGAGCACTCTCCGGGAGGGGATGTCCCCGACTATCTGCTGCCCGCCCTGCTGAGGCCCGCCGAGAAGCGCGCACTGGACCTGCTCTACGACTGGCCCTGGCTCGCCCGCACCGACCTTGCCGGTCTGTTGGGGGTCTCCCGCCCGCGAGTGTCCCAGCTCACCGCCGCTCTGGAGGACTTCGGGCTGGTCGTCCGCGCCCCCGTCTCGGGACGCAGGCTGGCCCTGACCGACCTGGGGCTGGCGATGCTGGCCCGCAGGGACCGCGTGGCCGTGGGCGGGGCAAGGAAGCGGTGGAGCGTCACGCCCACAGACGCCGGTGACTGGCGCAACGTCTCCGGCAGGCGTAGCCGCCAGCTTCTCCGTGACATCGAGCACACCGCCGCCGTCCACGACTTCATTGCGGCCCTCGCGACCCAGGCCCGCGACCTGGACTGGGAGATCGACCAGCTCGCCCCGCCCATCAGGGCGTCCCGCTACTTCCGGCACTTCGGCGGCAGGCGCTCAGTGCAGCCCGACGCCTTCGGCGTCCTGCGGCAGGGCGACGCGGCCTGGCCATTCTTCCTGGAGTGGGAGCGCCGCGCCGTGCGACCCGTCACGATGGCGGAGCGGCTGGCCCCCTACCTGCGCTACTACTCCTCACACCGGCCCACCGACGACCACGGCGCACGGCCCGCCGTCCTCGTGGTCTTCCACGAAGACCTGGCCGCCACCCACTTCCTGCGAGTCGCCCTTGAGGAGATGGTGCGAACGAGGACTCCCCTTCCCCTGCTGGTCTCCCACCGGGGCCTGCTGGAGCGTGAGGGGCCGCTGGGACGGGCATGGCTCGCCCCCGGCGAAGGCTTTGAGCCGGTGAGCCCCTTCAACGACAACCAGACCGGAGAACAAAAGCCATGAGACTCTACTACATCGACGAGTCCGAGGGTCCCCGCTACTACGTCCGAACCGCCCTGGGCGTGGACGCCGAGCGATGGAATGACCTGCACGCCCGCGTCCGCGACTGGCGGCTCGAGCTGCGGGACCGCTACGCCGTCCCGACCGACCGGGAGCTTCACGCCTGCGACCTGCTGGCCGGACGGGGGAAGCTGGCCCGCATCGACGGCGCGGACCGCAGGCTCTCCCCCAGTCACGGGGCCGAAATCTTCACCGCAGGGCTGCGCGTCGTCGAGGACGCCGCCCGCACCATCGGCGGCGTGGAGATCGTCAACGTCTGCCTCCGCAAGCCCGATGTGAGGGGCTACGAGCGAGCCAGCCTCGACCGGCTGCTCAACCGCATCAACTCCTCCGTCGCATCCGCCAACCGCCACGCCTTCCTCATCTTCGACGAGGGACGGGAGGAAATGGTGGCCCGCCTCTACCGCAGGCTCAGGAGCCGCAACCCCGTGCCCAGCAGGTACGAGGCGTGGGAGGACGGCGAGCGCACCAGGGACATCCCGATAGAGAGGGTCATCGGAGGCCCCGCCTTCCGAAGCTCCGACTCCGACCACATGCTACAGATGGCCGACCTCATCGCCCACGCCCTCCTCAAGCAGGAGGAGGAGCCGTCCCCCAGGGTGAAGCGCCTTGGCATCGACCGGGCATTCGGGACCCTCGACCGCGCCCTCAACCGCAGGGCGTCCAGGCGAGACCCCCAGGGCGTGGTGAGGCGGTGAGCGCGGGGACATTTTCTATCGAACCAGGTAAATGGTCGTGAAGGAAGAGGCTCGACAATGGTACATTGATGGCCAGTGCCAGAGTCGTAGCACTTCATCGAATTCTTCTAGGGTTCCAGCGCTTGTAGCCCACCGATTGGAAGCCGCTATGCGGTCACAAGCGGTTGACTGCCTAAGTTGGTTTAAGGACTGGGCGTCGATAACGCCCAACACGGTCGAACGGTGTTTCCGGGAGCGTCCTGTAGACATCAGTCACCTCGTCCTCGAGGTCGAACCGCTCTGTAAGGACGTCGATGGTGGCTTGAGCAATCAGTGACGCGCATGCAAGAACGGAGACGGGCGGCGCGTTGTTGACAGGCGCAGAGCAACCGAGGTCCGGCTCCGCGAAATCAACCTTGGAGTCGCCTGGCGGAATAGTCGGATAATCGGAAGATTCGGGCCGGTCAAGTATTGAAGAGTCAGTTTCCAGGGCCTTCCTCTGAACCCGTCCAATGTACCCACCGCGGAACAGCGCGCCGGAGACCAGCGGCTTGCCCAGTCCCTCCGCGACCTGAGCGACGGGATGCACAAAAGCATCGTTGCCGGTGGCGTCGATAACCACATCAACGTCTTCAATGAGCTGCGCAATCTCCTGTGACCCGTATGGGTCGGTCGCGGGCGTTATGGATTCCACCTTGGTCCAGGGTGCGTGATTTCTGATGGCGGCCTCCACGGCATTCACCTTGGGTCCCCCAACCTGATCATGGCCTGCAACATGCCGTACGACATTGCCAGGTGAGAGAAGCTCGCGGTCCACGATTCTCAGGAAATCGATGCCGCTCTCCGCGAGAGTCACGGCTACATGCCCTCCCAACGCCCCAGCCCCAAAGAGGACAGCACTACGTCCTTTGAGAACCTCTGCGTCAGGTCCAGCCCTGAGCCTGAGAGTCCGCTCGTCATTCGGTTCAGCCACTAGTGCTGCTGCTTCCACTTTGTCTCCTACTCCTTCGCAAGCCATGACAAGCAGGTCGGTGCGCTCCTGCCGTTGCCAAGCGAACAGTATGATGTCCACACCGCCCATCTGTTGCGGGCCTGTGGTCTCGCGGCGTCGAGCGAGAGCTTTCTCCAAGCCCTTCCGCTGCGACCTATTGAGATGTCGTGGTAGTTCGGATAGGTTGCGCGGTGGCGGCGCTTGAAGCTGACCAACCCGGAACCAGAGCCCACGGGGCACACCGGTGCGACTCGCCAGTCCCGGTCGAATACTCAGAACGTTCGGGTTTGTCGGGACTGCATTCAAGTCGCCCCAGCTACCGATGCTCGTTCGCAGTGCCTCGAAGTCGAACGTCGCCATGAGCGGCCACTTGAGCTTGAAATTCAGGTATGCGTCAAACGGCAGGTCGTCGTCTTGCCAGCCGCCCTTTGCGCGCCCGCACCAGTCCTCAACACGGCGGAAGAGTCCATCAACGGTCTCCCATTCACCGCTTTGATCGCCGTCCCGCCAGAGGCAGACGAAGTCGTCTAGCGTCGAGTGGTTGGTGTCGAGCCCCTGCACGAACACCCGTGGCGGCCGGTAGGGCCACCCGGGGTCAAAGACGATCTCCATGGTGCGTGCATCGGTGAGCCTGTCGAACGCCGGGTGAATTGGGCCTCGCCACATGCGGCGTTCAGTGCTGGGAACTGGCTCAAACCCAGACGCAACGAGGTCGGTTCGGAACCCTTCCAGCGATGCGATGTCGAAGGATTCCTGTTCCATTTCATCTACCCGAACCGGGGTGCCTCTTTACGCCGAGCCGTTGCGCCGAGCCCACTTGCCGCACCGACTCCGGCTGCTGTGATAGTGCTACTCGCACCTCCTCCGCTATTCGGAGGATAGGGCAGGACTGGATTGGCGCGGTCATTGCCGCCGAGGATCTTGCGCCACTCGGAGGCAGCGTCGGTGTCGTTCATCGAAAGCGCCCGGTTTGCCGCAGTCGACAGCTTCCCGAAAATGGCCGCTGCTTGCTCGACCTGACCTCCCGACAACGGTGGGTCGACCGGGGTGCCTAGGACAGGGTCCAGGAGGGGATTGGCTCCCGCCCGGCGAAATCGGTCCGCGATACACAGGAGCGTCCGGGCCAAGAGCACATCCCATTCTCTACCTGTGACCAGTCCGGATCGCCACGCCTCGAAAGTGATGAACTCCAGGTACAGACCTCCAGGCCGCTTGTCTCCGAGATGGGTCTCCCGAATCTGGCGCACCAGCTTGACGATGGGCTTGTAGGCAGGCCGGTCGCCGACCTCTGAGGCCGATTGATTCAGGTCGGTCGAAAGCTCCCCGAAGCGTACCGCTCCGGTGGTCACCCAACGGCCCTCACCCTCAACCCACCGGTTCTGGTCCTTGGTCGGAATTGCCCAGAGGTCGCCTCGACGTACCGCCGGCACTGCATCGACAGAAAAATTTCCTCCCGAAATGCGATCCCGGTCAGGAAACAGAACTTTAATGCTACGCGCCTGCTGCTGTGCCCGACCGCCGTTCTGGCCATATTGCCCGTACTTGCGGACGATGACCCGCCAGACGGCGTCAAACACGATCCTGGGCGCGGCCCTAGTGTCCAGCCTGGTAAAGCGCAGGAAGACGTCCACATCCTTGCCTGGATAGATGCCGACATCCCGGCCGTAGGAGCCTATCAGCAGCGGCTCGACGCCCCACTTCTTGAGCTGCTCGTTCTGTTGCAGCAGCTCTCTGATCTCCGTGTGGGCGTCTATGGCGCGCTTCCGCTTCTGCCCGTTGATTTCGATGTTGGTGAGCGCCTGCTCGAATTGGTTCCGCAAGTTAGGCATTAGATCCCTCCAGTTACATCTCTAGGCCGATGCTACTTGGCGCATCGGCAAAGTTACTCCCGCAATGGGGCTCCCGCCCGCGCCGGAGCGCACGACCAGGCTGGGCAGATAGCGCGGCGCTACGAGGCTGTCGGAGTCATCAGGACCATCTTCCCACTCGTACAGGCTCACGCGGATAGTATTCAGCGTACGCCCAAGGAGGAGAGCCACTGTCCACGGGCAGCGAAGGAGCAAATGGACTTCGGATGAATCCGAGCGTGAGGCTGCCTGACGTATCGCATGGGAAGCCTCTGCGACTATTGCGCCTGCGTCCTCGGGGTGCAGGTTCCCTTCAGCGACTGGTCGGATGTGGAATACACTGCCGAGCCGGCCAAGACTGGCTTCAACGAGGCGGACAAACGCCGGGTCGCTCCGGGTTGGCAGCAGGTCCACGTAGACGACTGCGTCGCCGTTGGGCGCCTGTTGAGGCGAGCGATCCATGATCTCCAAGAGTCGTGTCGACGCTCCTGGAGCCGGAGCGTTGTCGGAGTTCGACCAAGCATGTCCAGCTGTGTCTACTGCGTCTACATCACCAATGAGGGTCGTGGGCAGCGCGGCTCCAAGAGCGAATGCAACTGACAGGTGCGCTCCCCCACCGACCCTTGCGTGCCTCGCGCCCGCTATCTCCAAGAGGTGAGGGAGATCACTGAGGAATAGCCGAAGGTCCTCAAGGCCCTTTCGATGCGGGCGGCGATCACCTGGCGTCGGCGGTCGCAACCGCACGACAAGGTCTCCGTACGGGCCAATGGCCGACGGCACGATGCGAGTTTGCAGATTGATGTCGATGAATTGTCCGGCAGACTCGATATCCACCCTGAGCGCCTCCATCCTCTGACGACAGTGACTGCGAGCTATGTTCGCGATGTCACTCGAAGTCAAGGCAGGGTCCTGGCGTAGTCCCCTCAGGTCTGGCACGGTTCGAGACAGGAGGCGGTCGGGTGCGGAATAGTCCAGGCCCCCAGCTTCGGCCTCGATTGTCGAAGCGATCGACAGCGTAAACGCTCCCTCTGCCTCCAAGAGGAGCAGGCGTGGAAGCTCGATCTCCTTTACGACACTTGATGCCGCGATGTCGGGGGTTACCACCAGCACGGCTCCCGATAGTCCAGACTGCATTGCCTCTTCAAGCCGACGCTCCGTGTCGCCCGGAGGTAGATCACTCCGGTCGAGCCATACTGGAACCCCTGAAGCCCTCAGTGCCCAAGCCAAGGCCATTGCGAGGTCAGCGCCATCGCTGTGTCGGTATGACAGGAAGACAGGACCACGAGGGGATACGCGGCTGGAGCCGTTCTTCACATTCCTTGGAGGCCCACTACTCATCTGGTCCTTCCATAGAGCACCGACGATCACGCCTCGGGTCGCTATACCACTAGAATATGTCTTCTGAAAGACAAAGTCAACGCCGTATTAACGTCTTTGTATATGCCTGCTGATGTGCTAATATGACGTTACCATGACAGGGGATTAGCTGCAATGGCAATCGAAATCGCCGGTTTCGCCCAGGCGCTAGCTCGGTGTCAGGCCTTTGAGTCTGTGGATGCTGGCGAGCTAGAGGACGTGCTCTCTAGAAGCCAGGAGCCATTGGAGATGCTATTCGTTGAGCCCTCCGCTGATGTCGCGCTCATTCGGTCGGGGGAGCCGTTCAGGTGCCTGTACTTCGTCCAACACGGCATGATCGTGCCGTGGCAGTACCCATATTCGGACCTGTCCTCCCCCTTCCTCATAGGCGACCACGAGTTCATGATGGGTGCGAAGCGCTGGGTAGCTTCCTATTCGGCCGCCACGCCGGCGACCGTAGTAGCCATCCCCGTCGCCACGATGAGGCTTACCGTTGAATGGTTCCCGCAGATAAGTACCGAGATGTATCTTGTGTTGCTGAGGCGCTTGGCGCGCTACTACTGGATCACGCTCGCTATCAGCGGGAGTCCGGCGCAGAGGGTGGCAGCTGCTCTGATCTCCCGCCTCGCCCTGAGAGGAGAGGATCACGGTTGCGAGCGCGAGATTGCCGTGCGACAGCGAGACATCGTCCGACTCACAGTCATGTCGCGCTCGGCAGTAGCGAGCGGCATTTCAAGGCTCGCCGCCGATGAACTCATCCGCATCGGGGACGACAACAGTGAAAGATTCTCAGGGTTGGTTAGTGTCCCGGACGTGAGCCGGCTAAAGGAATACGCACTCAGCGAAGTTCGAGAAAAGCAGGTCCGTCCACTTCTCCGGTCAGAAGCAGACCACCACTGAAGGCCCTTCACCCGCTAGTCAGAGATCAAGAGGCAACCGACATCATGACGCTCACAATTCCAGGTTATCCATCCGAACAGTTCATGATGGCAATTCGCAGCCCATCTAGCTTCCAGCACCTACCGCCCCTGCGAACCCCGTCAACTCACATGATCCGGGATGTTGAGGCGCTGCAACGATCTATCGTTGAGCGATCTGGCCTGGAGCCGGGAGTCTACTCGTCTCTAGATCGCGAGACCTACAATCGGGTCGTGGTCGTCTACAACGAGCTACTGAATCTCCTGCTAGAAGAGATATCGGGACTTGACGTCCTTGACCTTACTTTCGTGCTATACGAGTGGTTGGAAGGGACACTGGGACACATAAACAAGCGACGGTACGAGTCGATTCCAGACCTTCTAATCGCCGGAAGTCCTCGTTCATCGAACAGTGTTCATGAGATGTGGCTACACCTGTCGCCGTTTACCGAAGCCGTTCGGTGGCTTATTGAGGTTGCCATCAAGAGGTGTGGCGTTTCCCATGTGCGCACTTCGGACGAACAACTCGCTCTACTTATCGCGTTGTCACGGAATATTCTCTTGTGGGATGGCTCATGGGAACACATCGCGTATGGAGTACTGCCACATACCCTTACCGTAAAGCCGGACTTCACGATTGAGTTTGGACCGCAGCCAGAGGGCATGGCAGCTTGGGCGGCATACCAAAAGGCGATTGTACCTTGGCGAAACGAGCTAGATCGACAGTGGATGCTTTCGGTTACTTCCAAGGACACTGAAGTCACGAGAGCTGAGGCAGAGACACGGAATTATGAGCAGTTGGACCGCGCCATTGAGACAGAACTCGGATATAACCGGAAGGATTGGATGAACTATTCGCTCGGGCTGCTGGATTCTTTCGACTACCATGAGTACATCAAGTCAATGCCAAAAGAGGAGCTGAACGAATTTCTACAGAGTGAATGGCAGGTTAGCCCAGAGACCTTCGAATCCCTCATGCTCGATCACTCCCTATCCAAGCAGACTATCTCTGAACTCCAACTTGACCAGATTCGTCCTGCGGAACACGCGAGGCGGGACTCACGGCTGTTCAGGAGACCAGTCGTTGTGCTTGAACGAGGAGATGGTGAGTCAATCTGCCTGTACGGAATAGAGACGGTGGTGGCATGGACACCAAGATTTGAGGGACAGTTCTTGTCTGGCCGCATTCAACTTCCAAGAATGAGCAGCACTGGTCCCGTGAAGAAGGCGATCGGTGCTATTCAGAGAACAATAGGGAACACCTTTCGGGATGAGATCTCCCAAAAATGCAGTGCGATTGGAGTCGACAATGTCAGAGAGAAGGACTCTGCCGGGACCGAGCATATTCCGCCGGGCACTGGCTTCGGCCCAGTGGACGTCTTCGCAGTCGAAAGACAGTCCCGCAGGTTTGATTCTCTCGTAAAAAGTCTGTGCAGGCCGAATTAGAACAACCGTGCCCGCGCCAGGGTACAATATACAGTCTCTGTTCCGTATACTACCCCAACATACGGTAGCGCGCATATGTGCGAAATTGCTGGAACTTCCTCAAACCGGGTTTTTACGAGGGAATCAGGTTTGTGCTTATGGAGGTCAAGGATCTTGATGACCCTGGAATAGTTCCCAAGAAGATGAGAGCAGAGATGGACAGCTTCCGCGGACATGTTGAGAAGTTGCAGAAACAGGCCGATTGGTTTACGACTCGGATTGAGGCGCTGAAGGGCGAGTTTGGAATCTCAACCACGGACGAGTACACCGTTGAGGGAGTCATCGTCGTCAATCATCCAAGGCTGTGGATGTATGCATTTCAAGAGCCGATGCCCATAGTGACCGATAAGGACCTTTATGACCTACTGACGGCAGGGGAGCGTCTCGTAACACCCTCGGCCGACGTGATACCTACACTGTCAGGGCGCGGGCTGTATCTCCCTGATGGACGGGAGTGGCTGAACTAGTGCGTCGGCGTTGGACACTGGGCGTCATCTAGACAAGACGATAGGCGCGCGGAACTGCAAGACTGACAGGTAATGGGAACGAACGAAAGCCGGACGGTTCATGCCGCCCGGCTTTCCTTTGCCGTGGGAACCCTGGGGCGAGTTCCCCAGAATCACGTTCCTCACGGCCAGCCGTCCACCTTGTAGGGCCAGGGCTGGGTGTGGTCCATGAGCATCACCGCCACCCCGCCGTCCACCGAGCAGGCCCACTCCATGATGGCGCGCAGCTCGCGCTCGGTAGGCAACTCGCCCGCCCGCCAGTCTTCGGCCCGATGCTCAGGCACTATCCACCGGCGGGCGAACTCCTCCAGGGGAAGCCCGGACCGGTCCTCCAGCCGCCCCAGCCGCACGGGAAAATCCTCGGGAAGGGGCGGGGCCGGAAAGCCCCTGCTGATAAACCGCTGGTCGTCGCAAGCCATACGCCTGCCTCCTTTCTCTATTCCGGCGCTTCGTCGTAGCCGTACATGATCAGGTCGTAGCCGCCCGGAACCTCGCGGGCCAGCTTGATGATGGCCCAGAGGTAGGCCCCCGAAGGCGGCCCTCCCCTGCGCCACTTCGCCAGGCCGCGCTGCGTCACGCTGAGACGCTCGGCGAACTCGCCCCACGACAGCCCCGACAGATCCTTCAGGCTCTCCAGCCGCTCCCCGAAGTCTTCGGGAAAGGGCGGGGGCCGGTTGTTCAACGTCCGCTTCCGTTCCTCGGTCGTCATAGTCCCTCCTCCTTTGCTTGAAGATCGCCTATACGTTCCGTCTCATTGACCGCAGACCCTCCAGGTCCAAGCCTTCGGGCAAGGTCACGTTCGGGCTGCATCAGAATCCCGTCCCGCAGTCCCATCGCTCCGGCGATGGTCAGCAGCATGAAGAGATGGGTGTGGCTGGGGGCCGCTCCCTTGTTCCGCCACTGCCTGAGCCGGTGGAGGCTGACGCCGAGCAGACGGGCAATCTCCTTCCAGCTCAGCCCGCTCTTCTGCTTGAACAGCTCAAGCCGCTCCGCGAAGTCAGGGGGAAAGTCGTACTCGACGGGCCGATATACCTGCTTCTGCACTCCCATGCCTTACTCCTCTCCGTGGTCCCCGAACAGGGCGAAATCGACGGCCAGGGGCGGCTGGTAGACCCCCACAGGCGGGAGGACGTGCACCCCGAAGAGGATGTACATGCCTCCGGGGATGCGGGACGACAGCTTCACGAGGGCGTTCACCCCGTCCCCGCTGGGCTTGGTGCCTTCCCGCCACCGCTGAAGCTGGCGAGGGTCCACGCCCAGGCACGCGGCAAGGATGTCCCAGGAGAGGCCGGTGGCCTCCTTGAAGGCTTCTATGCGCGTGCCGAAATCCGGCCCTATGAGGCCGTCGTCGACGATGAGGTGGGACGGGAGGAGGCCGATTCTCACTCGACGTCCTCCAGGTAGAAGAGGTCATCGAAGCGCGTGACGCCCAGGGCGTCCATCAGCCGCTTGCGGAAGGCCGCCGAGGGGCAGCGCGTCCCCGACATGAGCTGGGAGAGGTAGCTGGACGAGGTGCCGACCAGCCGCGCCAGCTCGTTCTGGGTCATGTTGAGCCGGTTGAGCAGCGCCCACACCTTGTGAGGATCGAGCTTGACTCGCGATGCGGGCTGTCTGCGCTTCACGCCTCACCCTCCTCCCGGACGGCCTCCCCAGCGTCGGTCGGCTGACCGTCGGCCGGGGTTGCGCCGTTGCGATACAGGTGGGGGTTGGCCAGGTAGTGGCGCGCAATGATGCGGGCCAGAATCCGCAGGCCCTCGATGCGCCGCCGCTCCTGCCTGTCCGTCAGCCTTCGCTTGCGCTTGCTACTCACTCGTTGCGTCTCTCTCGCTGGTTTCCGGCGCTGCCACGACGGTGTGGCCTTTGGGAGCGCCGGTGATGTATACTGAGCCGAGAATTAGAAAAGGCGTTCTGTGCGCATAAGTGTAGCAATATGGAGTACAGCGAGGCAATGGCCGAAAGGCGTTAATCTTCCCTCTGAGAAGGGTTCATTGACAATTGCTCGCTCTGATGTAACAATTGTTTAGCAGGAGTTTAGCTGAGATGTTGCAGACACACCGTGCGCGGAACTGTCCGCAGCTACGGACTCAAAGGGGGAGACGACATGGACGAGCCTGAAGTCGACCGGGACCTGGACGAGCGCCGGGAGATCGAGGGCGACGACGCGATAGGCCCTCTCCTCAGACGGCTGCGGGGAGACCTCAGCCTGCGGGACGTGACCGGTCGCATCGGCGTCTCAAGCTCCTACCTCTCCCAGATAGAGCGGGGAGACCGAATGCCCGGCTCCAACGTGGTCCGCAAGCTGGCCGTCCTCTACAACGTGGACGCAGACGAGCTGATGAAGCGGGCCGGGCGGGAGAGCCACATCGACCCCTTCAGCGACGAGGCGATGGAGGTGGAGCGGGCCTACCAGTACGTCCTGGCAGACCCCGTGTTCCGCGTGGGCACCCGGCCCGACGGCCCCATCACCCTGAAGACCAAGCGGTTCATCGTCGAGATGTACGAGCGATTCGCCAACAAGAGGCTGCTGGAGTGAGCATGAACAGGACGAGAGAGGACTTCTGCCGCATACTTCTGGACGACCACCCCCAAAAGGCCCTGGACCCGGAGACCCTCGCCGCCCGCTTCGTGCGCTACTTCGATGTGCCAGCCCGTCCCACGATGGAGCAGATCAAGGCCCTGCTGAAACGGGCCGGGTTCGGCGAAGTATCGGGCAGTAGGCAGATGGACGCGAAGGGCATCCACTACAGCGCGCCGGGGGGCGGCTACGACATCCACTACCGGGAGGACCTGTGGGAGGGAACGCAGGACTACTCGGTGATCCACGAGACCTATGAGATCATCTACGAGACCCTCTGCGACATGGAGTCCGGCTCTCCGCCCGACCGGAAGGTGTGCACGCAGGCCGAACGCTTCGCGGCGGCGGTCCTGATGCAGCCGAGGGCATTCAAGCCGCTGGCCCTGGAGTGGGGGCTGGACGTGCTGAAGTTGCAGCGGGCTTTCCGCTGCTCCTACGCCGCCGTGTCCATCCGGCTGGCCGAGGTGCTGCGGGACCCGCCCCTCATGGTGGTCCTGTACGCGAGGGAGGACGGGAGAGACTCCAAAGATCGGGCCGATTCGCCCGACCTACGGGTGAAGGTCGTCCGGAGGACGCGGGGATTCGGGACGCCGACCGACTTCCCCATCTGTGGAGAGCGGGGCGGCGTCCCCCGTTGGGGCAGGCCCGTACCTCCCGGCTCCTTGGCGGAGCAGGCCGCCCGCTACGGCACCGCCCGGTACGCCCACGATGGAGGCATAGCCGCCATCGCCCGGCCCGTCATCAGGAATGGCAAGCTGGCGAGGGTGGTGGTAATCGCCGTGCTCGAAGAACACTCCGCCGTCCTCGGTCCCCAGATGGTCGCCTCGGACATGCCTGGGCGCAGGCGCAGGCCGGTGACGGCTGGCCCCTGGTAGCGGTTGAGTCCTGTTCTATGACTATGTATAGTAAGACATAGCACTATATCAGGAGGCAAAAGAGAGAGCATGACCACTCCCAGGCGATCCAAGACCATCACCTTCTCCCTGCCCCCGGAGATGGAGGCGCAGGTGCGGCAGGTGATGAAGGAGGACGACCTCTCCGTGAGCGAGCTGCTCCGGCAGGGGATTCGCCTGTTCATGGAGGAGCGGGAGTGGCGAAGACGGGAGCGGCTGGAACGGCTGCGCTCCCGCACGACTACCGACCAGGATGATTCAGGGAGGAGAGACTGATGAACGACCAACTCGATATGATACCGGCGGCCCTCTACGCCAGGGTATCCAGCGACCGCCAGGACGTTGACCTGTCCGTTGCCGCCCAGCTAAGGGCGCTCAGGGACTACGCCGAGAAGAACGGGTACCTCGTCGCCCGCGAGTACGTGGACGAGGCGGAGAGCGGACGCATCGCCGACCGGCCCCAGTTCCAGAGGATGCTGGACGAGGCCGGCAAGCCGGAGGCTCCCTTCAAGGAAATCCTCGTCTGGAAGTTCTCCAGATTCACCCGGAAGCGCGAGCACGCCGTCGCCTTCAAGTCCATGCTGAGGCGCAGGGGAATCCGCGTTGTCTCCATCACCGAGCAGGCCGACGACACCGCCACCGGCAGGCTCCTTGAGGCCATCATCGAGAGCGTGGACGAATTTTACAGCGAAAATCTTGCCCAGGAGGTCTCCAGGGGAATGCGGGAGTCCGCTTCCCGTGGCTACTGGATGTCGGCCTACGCCCCCTACGGCTACAAGCGGGTCCACGTTCAGGACGGGCCGAAGAAGCGCCCCAGGCTGGAGCTTGACCCGCCCGCCGACGCAATGGTCCGCCGCATCTTCGACATGGCCCTACAGGGCAGGAGCATCCTCGACATCACCAAGACCCTCAACGCCGAGGGCATCCCCACGGTCAACGGCAAGAAGTGGCTCAAGACCACCGTCCACGCCATGCTGAACAACGAAGCCTACACGGGAGCCGTTGTCTGGGGAACCACCGCAAAGGACGGCCAGCCGCCCGTGCGGGTGGAGGACGCGCACCCCGCCATCATATCCAAGCGAGAGTTCCGAAAGGTGAAGAAGCTGCTCGGCTCCCGCGCCCCGAAGCAGGCGAACCCCAGGCGGGCGTCCAGCCCCTACCTGCTCAGCGGCATCCTCAAGTGCGAGACCTGTGGCAGGGCCATGTCCGCCTCCGAGGCCAAGAGCGGCAAGTACACCTACTACGTCTGTCAGTCCCTGATGAAGAAGGGCCGCGGCACGTGCAAGACCCCCAGGCTCAACGCCAAGAAAATCGAGAACACCATCGTCGATGAGCTTCGCGCCAACATCCTCACAGAGTCCAACATCAGAGACCTGGTGAAGCACTTGGACGAGGAGATGGACGGAGCGGCCCGGGAGCACCGTCAGAAGCTGGAGAGCATCGAGGCGGAGCTTGAGGAGGTGAAGAAGCAACTGGGCCGAGTCTGGCACTTCATATCCAAGAGCGACAGCATCGACGTGGCCGCGGCCTCGGATCACATCGTGGAACTGCGGGAGCGCAAGGAGAATCTGGAGAGCGCCGCAGACGAGGCAAGGGCGGTGCTGGCGGAGCGGCGGCAGTACCTGGACAGCGCCGACACCATCGCCACCTTCGCCGAGGAGATGAGCGAGTTCCTCACGACCAGCGAGCTGACTGAGACCAAAGCCTTCGTCCACTCGTTCGTCAAGGAGGTCCAGGTCAAACCTGGAAGAGCCGCCATCATCTACTCGATGCCTACTCCTGATGACAGCCCGTTAGGGGGAGAGGACTCCGCTGAGATCGCTCTCAATGGCGGAGTTCGCAAATCGGTACGTCATGGTGGAGCTGGGGGGACTCGAACCCCCTACCTCTTCAATGCCATTGAAGCGCTCTCCCAGCTGAGCTACAGCCCCACCTCATAAGCGGCGGATGCCGGACCGCCACCGCTAAACTATAGCAAGGGCTTTGCACCGGCGCAAGAAGACCTACTCATAGCCCTATTCGCACTTCCGACGTGGGAAGCCCTGCTCAGCCTGGCTCGCAGCCTCCTGTGGCGGGCGTTGTGTTTTGGGGCGCCGGGCGCTAGTATGAGTGCAGCCAGACTGGGGGGAGGACGAAACCATGCCCATATACGAGTATGCCTGCACCTCTTGCGGCCATCTCTTCGAGAGACTGCGGCCCATGAGGCGTATGGACGACGATGCCTCCTGCCCCCTGTGCGACGGCGAGTCTTCCAGGCAGCTCTCCGTCTTCGCCGCCCACACTATGGGCCGCGACGGCCAGTCGACCGCCATCGCGGGGGCCGGTGGATGCGGCGGATGCGGCCCCGGGGGCTGCGCCTGCTCGATGACCGTGTAGGCCGCCGGACTGCGGCGATACCAGCGCCGGCAACTTTCTGCGTCTACATCTCGGCTGAAGTCGTCTGCCACCGGAAGACCCCCAGCGTCAGCACCGCCAGCAGAAGCGCCTTCAGCACGATCAGTCCCGCGACCCACATCGTGGCGTCGAAGAAGAACGCCTCGGGGAACATCATTATCAGGTAGTCCCTGCTGGGGTCCAGGATCCAGAGGTCGTTGCTGAAGCTGAGGTAGTGGAACTCCAGGAAGAGGCGCTCGAAACCGAACAGGGCGCCTACGCCGACGATCACGACGAGGGTCAGGGTCACCAGTCCACCCAGCCCGATGGTCTTCGCCAGCCTGGGCAGATAGCTCCGGCGTCCAATGAGCAACCCGGCGAGGGCAAAGGCCAGGAGGTAGGCCCCGGCCAGCAGCTTCACCCGGTAGACACCCCTGATGAGGCCCTTCACGTCCTTCATGTGAAGGACCTCCCGCTCGCCGTATAGGTTCTGAACGCGCACCCCATCCTTGATGACGCTGATGGTGATGAGCTCGTCATCGTCGTTGAAGTACTCCCTCATCTGGCGCGCGGCCGAGTGCAGCTCGTCCCTCTCGATTCCGGTGCGGTCGACGATGCCGTACTTGTCGAAGCCGTAGGTGTACAGGAGCTCGGAGTTGACCACCCACTTCACGCTGGCGGCGACCAGGAAGAGCGGCACGACAGCCACGAAGAGCATCGTGGCGATGAGCTCCGCCACCCGCCAGAACCGCCGTTGCCGAATCAGCCACTGGGACACTTGTCAGATCCGCTCCTGCAGGATCTCCGAGACGTAGGTCAGCCGAGCACCTGCGTGACGGGACCGATCATAAACGTATCACCCTCACCTTAATCCTCTTCCATCATAGGGGAAAGGAGGGTAAGTTGCGTGGACAGGGGATGTGCCGCAGCATCTTAGGGTCGCACATTTCTCATTGTCAACTCGCGCCCGCCGTGGATATAATCGGGCGGAGCCGGTCCCGGCAGCCCCGCAAGACCCACACCCTGGAGCCGCGCATGTCCCAGACCGAAAGCTACCCGAGCTCCTTCGATGGGCTCCTCGAGATACTGGCCCGTCTACGAGGTCCGGACGGTTGTCCGTGGGACCGGGAGCAGACCCGCCACTCCCTCAAGCGCCAGCTCGTCGAGGAGGTCTTCGAGCTGCTGGAGGCCATAGACCAAGACGACGCCGATCTGATGGCCGAGGAGCTGGGGGACGTGCTGCTTCATCTCGCCTACCAGCTTCGCATGGGCGAGGAGGCGGGCGACTTCAGGTCGACGGAGGTGTTCGCGAAGCTGGTCGAGAAGCTGGTGCGCCGACACCCTCACGTGTTCGGCGGCGCCATCGCCCGCGATGCCCGCGAGGTCGAGGCCAGCTGGGAGGCGATCAAGCGGCGGGAGCGAGAAGAGACGCAGGACGAGGACGCCTCCATGCTCCGGGGGGTCCCCAAGGGCATGCCGTCGCTGGCCTACGCTCAAACGATCCAGGTTCGGGCGGCCCGCACCGGCTTCGACTGGGACGACTACCGAGGTGTCCTGGAGAAGGTCTCGGAGGAGCTGAGGGAGCTGGCGGAGACCGAGACGGAGCCGGAGAGGGAGAGAGAGTTGGGCGACCTGCTGTTCTCGATAGTCAACGCGGCGCGCTGGCTCGACCTGGACGCCGAGGGCGCCCTCCGCAAGGCCAACGCCCGCTTCTATCAGCGGTTCGCCCGGATGGAGACCCTCAGCCGCCAGCGCGGCCTCTCGTTCCTCGACCTGCCCATGGAGGACAAGGAGCTCCTATGGCGGGAGGCGAAGGCGGGAGAAGGGGAGTAGGTTATCGGTTGTGATTAAGGAGGAGACGATAAGAACTTGGAGATTTGGCCAAGAGTATCTACAGGATTCCGTAAGTGGCACTCCCATACTACCAATACGCGCCAACCAAGAGTCTCAAGTGCCTCTGTGTGTTCTTTATCCCGCGCTCGTGTTCTCGCAAGCTTGGGTTTCCAGTATTCAATGTTCGACTTTAGGTAATCCTGCGATCGGGCAATCCGAGTCAGGATGCCAATGCCAAAAGCAGCCATTAACGAATATGATCGCCTGGTGGCGTGTCAATACAAGGTCTGGTGCACCTGGCAGATCGCGTCGGTGCAGCCGGAATCTGTAACCGAGCCGGTGGACCATCGAACGTACAACTAACTCTGGTTTCATGTCGTGCGAGCGTATCCGGGACATGCACCAGGAACGATCCTCAGGGGATAGATTGTCAGTCATGCCGGAATCACATCGACGAAGCATGCTCCTCTAAAGCTCGGCTTGCTTCCTCACGCAACAATTCTCCAAGCGATTCTTCGGGAAGCGCATCTAACAAGACAACACCTCCACGACGGTTCAAGGCAATCATCCAGCTACGGAAGGTTTCTCGCACGAAGAGTGAGCCGCCGTCGGCCCAATGCCCCCGCATGACCTGGTATATGGCCCGTAGAATTCGTCGATTCATGGAGATCGATGGGCGCTCAATCAACGCAGACCGCACATCCTGACGGTGAAGAAGTATGGTCAAGAATTCACGGGGGGTCTCAGAGTCCACCTCGTGGGCAATCTTCCCCAGCCACCAAAGTCTGGATATGGCATTGTCGCGAATGAGTGCTCTGTTACCGGTTGCGAAGAAATGATTGCGCACATTCCTAATTGCGATGTCGTCTTTCTCCGGCCGCCGATTCAGCCAACGTGCTGTGACATACTGTGGGTGATCGTTGTGGCACAGATACGCCCACATTCGTTCAATTGACGCTTGATGAGGTGTCAATCCAGAGAGTGCGTCGAAGACAATCAGAGCATTTTCGACGTCAGTAGCCGAAGGTTGTCTTGTGTCGATCACGAGGCGCTCGGAGAGGTCGGGCGAGGGCAGCCGCGAATCCCTAACTGAACTCCACGGAACAGTGATAGGTGGGGATCCTGATGGTGCATAGTACCAGTCGAGATGGTCCCCAATTTTCGCCCTAAGGCCCTCCAGGGCTTCTGAGGTATAGTACCTAAGCTTGATTCCCTCGTAACAAGTCATGGGCGAGGGTATTGGAAGTGAGGGATAATAGGAGCGGGGAAAGTGGAGGAGTGAAGGCACAGGAGTAGGTGGTCGATGTTTCAAGCACGGGAACCGCAGGAGAGCCTGTGGCAGTCGGAGTTTCTGATCACGCCGAGGAAGGCGAAGCTGATGCGGAGGAGCTGGGCGGAGGTGTTTCGGAACGAGGCTCTGGTTCTGATAGAGGAGGAGCGGTTCGCTCCGCTGTACAGCCCGGACATGGGCAGGCCCAATCGCGCCGTGCAGACGGTGCTGGGAGTGCTGGTGCTCAAGGAGATGTTCGATCTGACGGACATGGAAGAGTTGGAGTTCAATCTGCTGTGGCACCACGCGCTGCGGCTGGAGATGGAGGAGGCGCACCTTGCCCAGAAGACGCTGCACAACTTCCGTGTGCGGTTGATGGAGCACGACGGCGGGCGATTGGCGTTTTGTGAGACGACGGACCGGATGATAGAGGCCCTGGGACTGCGAACAGGCAAGCAGCGCCTGGACTCGACGCATGTCATGAGCAATATCGCGGTGCTGACGCGGTTGGGTCTGTTCTGCGAGACGGTCCGAGTGTTCCTGTTAGCGGTGAGCCGTGAGCACCCTGGTCTGGGTGAAGGGATTGGGGATGGTCTGGCCCAGCGGTACCTCAAGGAGACCGGCGAAGCATCGAGGTACGAGGACGCACGTTCAGGTGAGGGGCGTCGCCGGCTGTCGGTGTGTGCGCGAGACGTGTACCGGCTGGTGGATAGGTTCCGTGGGACGGCGGTGGCAAAGATGGAGGAGTACGGGCTGTTGGGGGAGCAGTGCCACGTGGGCCGTCACAGGGACGGTCGTCCCGGAGCCGATGACGACGATGCGGCAGAGGGTAAGGTGCCGATCGCGCTGAAGGAGGCGAAGGAGGTGCGGTCGTACTCTATGCAGACGCCCCACGACCCGGCGGTAACCTACAGCGGACACAAGGGGAAGGGGTACGAGGTGCAGGTGTCTGAGACGTGCGAAGAGGGGAACGCCGTGCAGATGATCACCCACGTGGAGGTCACGCCGTCGAGCGGTGGCGACGCCGGTGTGACGGTGGGGGTGATAGACACGTTGAAGGAGCGAGGAATCGGTCCTTCGGAGCTATGGTGCGACACGTCGTATGGATCCGGACACAACGGATGGGAGGCAGAGCGTAGAGGGACGGAGTTGGTGAGCCCTGTCGGGGGCCGGGCGCCAGCGGAGGCCGATGAGGATGATGGGCTTGTCAGACTGACGGCTGCTGACTTTGACATCGACGTTACGGCAAGGAGGTCTGCGGTGTGTCCTGCGGGACATGAGTCCGAGTACGAGGATGAAGACGCTCCCGAGCGAGTGGAGATGCACTTCGCCCGGGAGGTGTGTGAGCCCTGCTCGCTGCGCCCACGGTGTCCTGTGAGGTGGCGTCGTCGCCCTGAGCTCGGGGGAGAGTGGTCGCCGAGTGGAGCCTACGTGCTGAGTGCGGACCTCGCCAGGGTGAACATCGGACGTAGGCGGCGGGCCGAGTCGGATGGACAATAGCGTAAACGGTACGGGTTGCGTGCGGGGATAGAGGGTACGAGCTCGGAGTTGAAACGGCGCCATGGTCTTGGCCGCCTTCGGGTACGTGGAGGTGAGAGGGTCCGGCTCGCCGTCTACCTCAAGGCACTGGCGTGTAACGTCAAGCGAATGGTCCGGGCACGGTTGGACGGGATGTTGGTCCCACCGGCTGTCCTGGCGACCGCTCCCACCGCTGCATGAAGCTACAGGAGCCGTTGCGAGCCCGCTGATGCCTACCCGGACGGGGTATGGCGCACCACAACGACCTCATCGGCCACAACACAAGCCCCGACCGCAACAACCAAATCCCTCACGCCTAACCGCCCTCACGCCGCAGAACCAACCCGAAAGCCCCTTGTTACGAGGGAATCAAGCTTGGCCTTGGCGTCAAGAGAGTTCTGTATTGTCTCACGAGCAAGGCTCGAGTAACGCAAGCCACTGAAATGCGCTATGCCCGAATCGTTGAATCCCTGGCTTGTTCCTCCATTAGTCGGCGGGAAATGCCACCCGATGTCAGTCATGACCAGTCACACCTCGTCGGTTAAAATATTGGCACACAATTCTGCAACTAGGTATGCCAAGCGCGCGCACACCGCGTTGCCCAACAGTCGGTACTGCTCCGCAGTCGGGATGCTAGGGAAGAGGCATTCTCCGGCTCTGAATCCTTGCAGTTCTGCAACTTCGTCAACACTCAATCGCCGAATCCCCCACGCGTCACGAACAAATGGCACGTTGTGGCCCCCAATGCCCATGTTTGCCGTCAGAGTCGGGCACAAGCCTTGCTTCTTCTCTCGAACGTACGAACGCCGTAGCTGATATATGTTGTCCTCCGACTCGCCGTTCATCATCTCTCGATTGATCATCTTGTAGTAACGGTTGGCCTGAGGCAAGTATGCTTCCGGGGCCCCCCGCTTTGTTCGGTCTATGAAATGATCAAGTGGTCGGCGGTGTCCGTTGGCACCGTTAGACTGATGGGGGGCCTGAAAGGATTGTATGTGAAGCGTTCTCGTGACGCAGCGACCATAAACAGGCGCTCACGGTCTTGGGGCAAGTTCGTGGCATCCTTGACATTGACTGTCCAACAGGATTGCTCTCTGAACCAGTATCCGGCGCGACGCAAGGCGCGCCGAACATCGTCGAACCAGGTTTTTCCTGCCCCATAGAGAAGATAGGGAACGTTCTCCAAGACTACTAGGGAAGGACGGCTGTTTGGTGCGAACTCCATTAGCAGGCGTGGAATCTCAAAGAAGAGGGTGCCCCGAGGGTCCTCAAACCCCCGCCGGCTGCCTGCCTGAGAGAAGCTCTGGCAAGGGAACCCTGCCGCCAGCACATCGACATTCGCTAGGCTGTCCGCTTCCACCGACAATTCCCTGACGTCCTTCTCGAGGAATGAAACTTCAGGGAAGCGATGTCGGAACGCTGCGCTGGCGAACTCATCGTTATCGCTTGCCCAGCTTATGTCAGAAGCCTGCACTGGCGAGGCCTGTGGCAAAGCCTCCCATTCCACTAAACAAGCAGCCTGCCGTTAGTCGGTGCTCTGGGTTAGCCATGTGTCAGCTACTATGCGGCTCCTCCACCCCTAGTCTGCCGCCGTCTTGGCGGGCTCGTCGATGTCCAGGTGGGTCTTCAGGTACTGGCCGGTGTAGGAGTGGTCGAACCGGGCCATCTGCTCGGGGGTGCCCTCGGCGACGACGTAGCCGCCCTTCTCTCCGGCGCCGGGGCCCAGGTCGATGATCCAATCGGCGTTCTTGATGAGGTCCAGGTGGTGCTCGATGAGGACGATGCTGTTGCCGGCGTCCACCAGACGGTGCAGCACTCGGAGCAGGTGAGAGCAGTCCTCGAAGGAGAGGCCGGTGGTCGGCTCGTCCAAGATGTACATGGTCTTGCCGGTGGCCCGCTTGGATAGCTCCGTGGACAGCTTCACCCGCTGGGCCTCTCCGCCGCTCAGGTGGGTCGCGGGCTGGCCCAACCGTATGTAGCCCAGCCCCACGTCGTACATCGTCTGGAGCCTGTTGCGTATCCGCGGGATGTTGGCGAAGTGCTCCAGGGCCTCCGTGACCGTCATCTCCAGCACGTCGGCGATGCTCTTCCCCTTGAACTCGATCTCCAGCGCCTCTCGATTGTAGCGCCTGCCTTCGCACACCTCGCACGGGACCGTTACGTCGGGTAGGAACTGCATCTCGATGTTGATGTAGCCGTCGCCCTTGCAGGCCTCGCAGCGCCCACCCTTGACGTTGAAGGAGAAGCGCCCCGGCTTGTAGCCTCTCACCCGGGCCTCGGGCACCGTGGTGAAGAGCTCTCGTATGGGTGTGAAGGTCCCGGTGTAGGTGGCAGGGTTGCTCCGGGGCGTGCGGCCTATGGGGGACTGGTCTATGTTGACGATCTTGTCGATGTGCTCTATCCCCGTTATGGGGCCCGACTCGCCGGGGCGGTCCTTGGCCCTGTAGAAGTGCTGGGCCAGCTTCTTGTAGAGGACCTCGTATACCAGGGTGCTCTTGCCGGATCCGGACACGCCCGTTACGCACACGAAGACGCCTAGGGGGAGCTTCACGCGGATGTTCTTGAGATTGTTCTCCCTGGCCCCCTTTATGGTTATGCTGCGGGAGCTCAGCGGACGCCTGGACTCGGGTACGGGTATCCGGCGGCGATGGCCGAGGTACTGGCCTGTAATGGACTCCGGTGTGTCAATCACCGTCTCGACAGGCCCGACGGAGACCACGTGCCCGCCGTGCTCGCCGGCGCCCGGCCCCAGGTCGACTATGACGTCGGCGGCCCTCATGATCGCCTCGTCGTGCTCGACGATGAGCACGGTGTTGCCCAGGTCCCGGAGCCGCTTCAGCGTCTCTATCAGGCGGTGGTCGTCGGCGGGATGCAGGCCTATGGACGGCTCATCGCACACGTAGAGGACGCCCATAAGGCCCGACCCGATCTGGGTCGCCAGGCGGATCCGCTGCGCCTCGCCGCCGCTCAGGGTCGACGCCGTCCGCGACAGGGTGAGATAGTCGAGGCCGATGTTCAGGAGGAAACGGAGCCTGGCGTCGATCTCCTTCAGTATCTGGTCGGCGATGGCCTTCTCCCGGGTCGACAGCGCCTGTACGGGAGAGGCTCCGTTGGCGGCCGCTCCGCCGTCCCTCGACGGCTCCTGGCCGTTGGCAGTTGGGGAAGAGTCCATCTCGATAGGCTCGCCGCCGATGGCGGCCGTCCACTCCAGGGCCTGGGTGATGGACTTGTCGCTGACCTCCACGATGTTCAGCCCGCACACCGTCACCGCCAGGGCCTCCGGCTTCAGGCGGTTGCCCTGACACGACTGGCACGGCCTGGAGGTCATGTACCTCTCGACCTCCGAGCGAACGTAGTCCGACTCGGTCTCACGGTAGCGGCGCTCGAGGTTGTTGACGACCCCCTCGAAGGTGCTGTCCCACTGATAGGTCTTGCCCCGGCGGGTGCGGTGGGTCATGGTGATGGACTTGCCCTTGTTGCCGTAGAGGATCAGGTCCAGGTGGCGCTTCTTCAGCTTCTTCACCGGCACCTTCGTGGAGAAGCCGTACTGATCGGCAAGGGACGACAGGAGGCTGGTGAGCCACCTGTTGTAGGTGCCCGACCGGACCCAGGGCTGGATGGCGCCCTCGGCCAGGGTCAGCTCCTTGTTGGGAATGACGTAGTCGGGGTCGACCTCCAGCTTGTAGCCCAACCCGGTGCAGGTGGGGCACGCTCCGTGGGGGTTATTGAAGCTGAAGGTGCGGGGCTCCAGCTCCCCCACGCTGATGTTGCAGTGGACGCAGGCGAACTGCTCGGAGTAGAGCAGCTCCTCCCCGTCGACGACGGAGACCAGCACGACGCCGCCGGCCATCTTGAGCGCCGTCTCCACCGAGTCGGTAACGCGTCCAAGCTCCGCGCTGTCCCCGACGACGAGCCGGTCGACCACGATCTCGATGGTGTGCCACCTCTGCTTGTCGAGGTCGAAGGTCTCCGAGAGGTCGTGGACCTCTCCGTTGACTCTCACCCGCACGAAGCCGGAGCGACGCGCCTCCTCGAAGACCTCCCTGTGCTCTCCCTTGCGGCGGCGCACCATCGGCGCCATGATCTGGATGCGGCTGTCCTGGGGGAGAGCCATCACGGCGTCGACGATCTGCTGGACGGTCTGCCGCTGGACGGGTCGGCGGCACTTGTAGCAGTGGGGCCGTCCCGCGCGGGCGAAGAGGAGGCGCAGGTAGTCGTATATCTCGGTAACGGTGCCCACGCTGGATCTGGGGTTGTGGGACACCCCCTTCTGGTCGATGGAGATCGCCGGGGAGAGCCCCTCTATGTAGTCGACGTCGGGCTTGTCCATGCGGCCCAGGAACTGGCGGGCGTACGCCGACAGCGACTCGACGTAGCGGCGCTGGCCCTCCGCATAGATGGTGTCGAAGGCCAGCGAGCTCTTGCCAGAGCCCGAGACGCCCGTGATGACGACCAGCTTGTTGCGGGGAATGGTTACGTCGACGTTCTTGAGGTTGTGCTCGCGAGCGCCGCGAACGACTATGTTCTCTAGTGGCATTGCTGTCCTGGAGCTATCCGGGGAGGATGACCGCAGTGTCCGTCCGGTCCGCGGCGGACACCCTCCATGATACCACCCAGCACGATTTTCTTCATACCGTGGGCAGGGGAGCGTTGTCGCCGGTGGTGATCTGCCAGGCCCTGATGCGGGCGGCCAGGTCACGGACCCGGTCTCTCTGGGAGGGGTCGTCGAAGAGGTTGCTCATCTCGTAGGGGTCGGACTCGAGGTCGTAGAGCTCGCACTGGTCGCCCGCGCACAGGTTGAGCTTCCAGCCATCCGATACGAGCGCGCGCCAGGGCAGTGTGAGCATCCGGTTGATGGCGGGGCTGCCCAGGTCGCGGTCGCTCATCTCCGGGCTGAGGCCGTTCCACTGGATGAAGACGTCGTTGCCCTCCAGGGTCCGCTCTCCCCTCAGCACCGGCGCCACGCTCCTGCCCTGGAGATGTCCGGGGACCGCCTCTCCCAGCAGGTCCAGCAGGGTCGGCACGAGGTCGACGTGGCCCACGCTGCCGTCGATCCGCCGCTGCTCCCCGGACAGCCATGGGACCCGCATGAGGAGCGGCACCCGGGACGCCTCATCGTAGCAGGATCGCTTCTCCAGCATCCCGTGATCGCCCATCATGTCGCCGTGCTCGCTGGTGAAGACCACCACGGTATTGTCGGCGACCCCGGCGCTGTCCAGGGCGCCGGTGATCTTGGCCACCATGCGGTCGACCAGGGTGATGTTAGCGAGGTAGTGGGCGCGGAGGGTCCGCCAGCCGATCTCGGTGGTCAGGTCCTCCTCGGCGGCGGCGTACCTCATCACGTAGGGCTCTTCGGCCTGGTCGCGTCCCTCGTAGAGGAACTGGGTGAAGTATTCGGCCCTGACCCTGTTGACCAGGGACGACCCCTCCGGACGCTTCAGGAAGGCCGGCCCGACCGGAAGCTCCGCGGGATCGTAGAGGTCCTTGAAGGGGCCGTCGTAGGGCGAGTGCGGCTCGAAGGTGCTCACGTAGAGCACGAAGGGGCGGTCCTTGTTGCGGTCTATGAAGTCTGCCGCGCGGTCGCCCAGGAAGGAGGCCATCTGGAACTCCTCCGGGAGGTGGGACCTGAAGTCGGCGGAGAATATCCTTTCGTCGCCGGCCGATTCGGAGTCGGGCTCGAAGCCGTTGGCCACCAGGTGGTGATGGAGGGTGCTGAAGCGCTCGAGATACTCCTCTTTCGTGTACTCGGGCCTGTGCCCGTCCTCCGTGCTCACCCACTCCTGGAAGCCGTGCTGCGGCACAATGTCGTCGCCGAGGTGCCACTTGCCGAAGTAGCCGCACAGGTAGTCGCTGGACACCATCTCCGCAATAACCGGGGTCTCCGGCGGGAGGAGCATCTTGTTCAGGACCGGACCCGCGGTGTGAGGGTACAGGCCGGTCAGGATGGAGGCGCGCGCCGGCGTACACACCGGCTGGGTCACGTAGGCACGCTCGAAGACGAAGCTCTCGGAGGCGAGGGCGTTCAGGCTGGGGGTCTGAATCCAGTCGTTGCCGTAGCAGCTCATCGTGTCGTAGCGCTGCTGGTCGCTGAATATGAACACAAGGTTGGGCCTATCGGGCATTCTTCTCCTCCTGACGGGTCGAAGCTGCTGTCCTAGTACAGCCAGTCGGTGCATATGATACATCGCCGGCGATGCACACGCGTTCTTGAACAGGCATCTCCACAATACTGGACAAATCGAGAACCTTCACGCGAGGTTCCGGTTGGAGCTTGATTAACTATGCCCGACGGGCTTGTCCTAAGCTCTGATTCGATCACGGGCATGCCCAAGCGCTGCCCCTGACGCATCGTCCAGAGTTGTTCGCCTTCGTCGGTGAGCTCGTTACTGGGTCGCAGACCGATGTGGGCCGCCACGTGACAAGACGCGGCGTGATCGGGATGTATGGCTGCCCGAAGCTCTGAGACCTCGAGGTACTCGAGTATCCACGCCGCCACGCGCAAACTGGCCTCAGTCGCATATCCTCGATTCTGAAATCGGGTCCCGATCACCCAAGCCAGATCGGCGCTTCTCTCTCTGACAGTCGCCTGGACGTAGCCGACAGCTTGCCCCGACCTGAGCCGAAGAGTCCAATTCAGCCACAGCTCGTCCCCCTGAGGGGACCCGGCGGTCTTCCCGAAGACGGATTCTCTCCCGAAGGTCGTCGGCGCTTGCGGGAGGTGCGTTCCCCGTGAACCGATGAAGTGCAGGATCTCGCATAAGCCCGAAGAGGTCGCCCGCATCGTCCTGCACCATAGGACTGAGGACCAGCCGGTCAGACCGCAGCGTCCACGCTGCGTCTTCGGGAGTTTCCATCATCTCTTCGCCATCTCAGTACCCTCATACGGTACCAGGTCTACCCGACATCCATCGCGTGAATACCTGCCTCAGATGCGTTTTCTCCTTTGGGCTATGGCGTCCCTCACCGAATACTATCGAGAAGCCGTACCTGAAGGGTATGGAGGATTTCTTCCATAAACGAGCCACCAACTCGCACTGTCATTCCGCACTGTTAGCCTGAAGAGTCGATGACGTTGGTAGCCGCCAACGGGTGCATCATCGAAGCCGCCATCGCCCCCTACACGCTCCGCAGAAGCCAGCATTGCCCGAAGTCTTCGGAGATTGAGGAACAGGGAAACTTACCGTTCGGTCAAGCATTGGCGCACCTCATGTAGGCGACCGTCTTCTCCAGCCCTTGGAGCAGCTCGACCCTTGGCTCCCAGCCTAAGGCTTCGATGACCACGGCAGCGGCAAGCAAGATGATGAAAGCCACCAGCCCGATCAGAGCTAGCTGGACCATCCATCGCAGGCTCGCAAACCACTCGCCGAGACCTCTCATAGGAAGCCCCCTTGCGGCAAGGATTCAGGCTACTCGCCACAAGTGGGCCATTCCCCATGTGTACCCGCAAGGAGGCATGATGCCCTTCCTTGCCATAGGTACACACGTTGTAGGGTCTGGACTTGTGGCGAGTCCTAGCGACATCCTGCCACTGATTGGGCCTTCCTGTCAAACGTCCAGTGATGCCCTTTACAAATGCTTGCGGCGCCATTTAGGATTCGTACACCCTGACACTAGGAGGTACAGATGGATGTGATCAGGAACCCCAGGGGAGGAATAGTCCTCATGTTGGCCGCGCTGATAGTCGCGCCGGCCGCCTTCGCCATAGGGGTGATCATGACACCCGCGGGCGCCCAGGAGGGCGACCCCCCACCGCAACCGCCGCCCGAGGAGGACGTGGTGGTTGATCCGATCGAAGAGGACCGCCCTTTCTACTCCATCCGGGTGACATACGGGACGGCCACGCCGCCTCCGGACGGTGCAAGTGGCGCGTCTGGCGCTTCCGGCGCCTCTTCCGATGGCCTGGTGGGTAGCGCCACGATGCCCACGTCGGGGAAGTGGATCTATCTCCACACGATCGAGCGGTACATCACCGTCCCTGACGGCATCAGCATGGCTGCAGCCAGTGGACAGTGTAGGGCGAAGCTGCCCACCGACACGGACTACTACTGCCCCGACTGGCCGACCATCTCATTCCAGAAGCCAGGGACCGGCGTCGTGGAGATCGACCAATCCGGGAAGGTAGCCGGGTCGGAGGCCGACAAGGCCCACTTTCCCTTCCTATTCCCACCTGCGTCATCGGGAGGAAGCTAGACTGTGAACAAGCGAATATTCATCCTGATCCTGGTAGTCGTGGGCCTGATCGCCTACGCGACCGGAGTGGTCTTTGCGAACCACAACACGTACACGGCAGAGAGCGACCGCCGGCAGCGGCCTAACGCTGCGGGCAACCTGTTCCCTGAGCTACATGCCAGCGAGCGATGGGTGCTGATGGACGAGGACACGCCCCTCACGTGGAAGGCGGACACACGTCTGCGCTCCCTGGTGGTGAAGGTCTTGGGGACCTGGACGACGTCCATCCCCGAGCTGGAGTGGCAGGAGGTAGCCGCAAACGCGGAAGCCGACGTGACGATCTTTAGAGCATCAGCCTGTGGCAGGTACCCCACTACGATCGGGCACTTCCGCGTAGATATTGGCCATGGCTGGCACGCTGACAGGCTACGGCGAGCGAACTACTGGCGGGAAGCCGACATCTGCATAAAGGATATTCCGGCGGCAGAGCGAACAACCCGGTTCCTGGAGGCTGTGCTCGCCCACGAGATCGGCCATGCCTACGGCCTCGGCGAAGTCTACATCGACTACCGCTCGACCAGCGGTTCTATCTGCAACAGCTCCGTCTTCTCGGTCATGGACGGCGGCACCAGGAAGGTGGAAGGCGGGATCCGCAAGAGCACGGAATGCGACGCGGCCTATGGCCCCACCTCCAGGGATGTCCTGAAGCTCCGGGCGTTCTACTCCCAGGGAGGGCTTTCCGACTGGGAGACGACGCTACCCAGCACCTTCCAGTGGAAGGATAACTCCTGGGGCGAGACGAGGCACGAGCTGTACCACCGGTACCGGCTCGACGCGACCGAGACCACACAGAGGGAGTACAAGACGGTCCGATGGGAGCACAACACCGGCAGCCATAAGGACATGGTCTACTTCCCCGAGACTACGGCTCGGACGTTTGATACGGTAGTGGACTTGACCGCGCACCAACGGAGCGCGGGGTTGTTCACAACCCTCCCTGCGAACACCGCCTACAAGGTCTGCGGCCAAGCCTACTATGGGCAGTACGCCACGTTCTCTCCCCGGACCTGCTCGTCCGAGATCACCGTCAGCAACGCCGGCCACAACGCGGACGCTACTCTGCTCAACAGGTACGACACCAACAATAACAACGCGATTGACAAGGTCGAGGTCATACGCGCTTTCAGGGACTACATAGATGACCTGATCACCAGGGAGGAAATCCTCACGATATTCGCTGTCTACTTCGGCTGACGTGAGGCGGGGTACCGGCAGGGCGCACCAGGAGGGTGACACATGGCTGCTATCGAGGAGCGGGTCAGCTATATTGAGGGGCGCTTGGACTCCCTAGTGACCAAGGCCGACCTTGCTGCGGAGATAGCTAGTCGTTGCGTGTTCTTGGCCAGACCCCGGTAGCGGACCTTGGCGTAGCCAAAGTGCCGCTTCACATACAGGAACGGATGCTCCACTTTCGCCCTGACCGACGCTTTGCGCTTCTCCCCCAGCGCCTCCTCGCTTCCTGGCTCCAGTTGCCGCCGCCGGCTGGGCCTCATCGCCACCTGCCACTCCACTCCCAACTCCCGATTCTCCTCCCGCTTATCGACTCCCAGATACCCCGCATCGCCCCACACCCATATCTCTCCACCGTGCAGCAACCGGTGCGCCTCTGTCACATCGTGCACGTTCGCCGGTGTCATAGTAACACTATGAACTACTCCTGTCTCAGCGTCCGCACCGATGTGTACCTTCATCCCGAAGTGCCACGCATTCCCCTTCTTCGTCTGGCGCATCTCCGGGTCCCGCTCACCAGCCTGATTCTTTGTCGACGACGGCGCCTCTATGATGCTCGCGTCCACGATCGTCCCCTCCCGAAGCCGCAGTCCCTGAGATTCCAGATGACGGTTGATATCCTCGAACAGACCCTCCCCCAACTCGTGCTCCTCCAACAGATGGCGGAAGTTCAGGATCGTCGTCTCGTCCGGCAGCGGTCCCGACAGCCCTTAAGCCTACGAACCGCCTCACCGACTCGACCTCGTAGAGCATGTCCTCCATACCAGGGTCACTCAGGTTGTAGAACAACTGCACGCAGTGTATCCGCAGCATCGCCGATAACTCGTAGGGTCTTCGGCCTCGGCCCGCCTTGGGATAGAAGGGGCGGATACGCTCCTCTAACTGATCCCACGGGATCAGACTATCCATGCGCTCCAGGAATATCTCTCGGCGAGTCTTGCGCTTCTTGCCGTCGTAGTCCAAGTCGGCAAATGTTGGCTGGTTCATCGTGTCTTCACCCCAAACATTTCTGTATCTCGCCCGGTGTCCTCAGTATGCTACAACACACCAGACTTGTTCAGAGTATCCCTAGGTCTGCTCTGCGTCAGCTTACTCCCACCGGAACAGCCGCACGCTGGCGGCGACGCAGACCGCCGCTATCGCTCCGAGGTAGGCGAAGGAGACCCAGATGGGCGCGCCGATAGTCGTTTCCACCCCCCAGGTCGCGTCCAGCCAGAGGAACGTGAGCAGGTCGTAGGAGTGCGTCAGAGGCAGCCAATCGCCCACCGCGCGGAGCGCGGCGGGGAACGTCTCCCTGGGACCGAACGCCCCGCTCAGCACGAACATGGGCGCGAACAACACAAACCCCAGGCCCAAAGCGGTTCGAACGTTTCGGATGCGGGCGGTGACGGCCGTCCCAAGAGCGGCAAAGGCCATGTACGAGACGAGTATTCCCAGCGCCACCATAGCCGCGTTGCCCGCGAAGCGTATGTCGAAAACCAGCCATCCCACGACGAGCATCAGCGCCAGGGAGGCCACGATGACCGCCGCACCCACCGCCAACGGCGCGATGACAAGCATATAGGACGGCATTGGGGTAACCTTGTAGCGCCGGAATACCCCATGCTGGCGAAACTCCACCAGCGTCTGCGGCAACCCGACGATGCCGAAGACCGCGGTCACCCAGGCGATGTTGCCTGCGAGCAGGACGTCCCTTACGTGGAACATCTCCACGATGCCCGAGTCCCTGTCCACCGGAATCTCGATGCTGCCGACCGAGAATCCCAGGGCGAGGAAGACCGCCAGGGGCAGTATCACCGACATGAACATGGCGGCAGGCTCGCGCAGCGCCAGGAGCAGCTCGGTATAGATCAGCCAGCGAAGGGCCGTGGAGTTCATTCCTGTCCTCCCTGTGGGTTCTCACTCCCGACGGCAAGAAAGTAGATGTCGTCGAGGTTGGCAGGCCGCACCTCGATTACGCCGGGCGAGACCCCCCTCTCCCTCAGAAAGTCCGAAACACCGCCCACCACGTTACCGTCTCCATAGACGTAGAAGCTCGTCTCCGTTCTGCGGACGTGGACAACGCTTAGCAACGCCGTCAAGTCGTCCTCTCCGATGGTCCCAAGCGCCGCTCGCGGCAGGACGATGCGCGCCACCAGCCCCGACTCCGCGATGAGGCGCTCAGGCGGCCCGGAGGTCACAATCCTGCCCTCGTTCAGCAGCAGGACCGTGTCACAGTATTCGCGCGCCTCCTCCAGGTAATGCGTGGTCGCCACTACCGTCATGCCGCGGGCGTTCTGCCGCCTGAGATACTCCCAGAATCGGAAGCGGTACTCCGGGTCGAGACCGGTGGTGGGTTCGTCCAAAAACACGATCTCAGGGTCGCCCACAAGAGCGAGCGCGATGTTGAGGCGCCGCTTCTGGCCGCCCGAAAGCGAGCCATACTGTTTGGAGAGACTCTCGTCAAGCCCCAGCTCATCCCTCAGCTCGGACAGGGAAATGGGCGTCCGGTAGAGCGCGGCGAACAGGCGCAGCGCCTCCCGCGCCTTCATGCGCGGGGGAATGCCGACCTCCTGCAGCTGCACGCCTATCTTGTGGGCCAACCTAGCGCGGTCGGCTATGGGTTCCAGTCCGGCGACGAGAACCGAGCCGCCATCCGGCCGGCGCAGCCCTTCGAGGCACTCAATGGCCGTGGTCTGCCTGCGCCGTTGGGGCCGATGATGCAGAATACACTCCCGCGCTCGATCTCGAAGCTCACGTCGTCCACGGCCGCCACGTTGCCGTACACTTTCCGCAGGGACGTCACCTGCAACGCCAGGGCATCCAAGGGTCCCATGCTCATGCGCCTCCTTGTACCACGCCTATCAGTTTGCAATACAAACTACTTTGCGGGACAATAGTATCCCCGCAGGGCAGGAGAGTCAAGCGAGAATAGCATCGGGCCACACCACGGTCCGGAGGAAGACAGGGAGGTGAACAATGCAAGAACCGGACGGCGAAGCGAGGGCGCTCACACCCGAAGAGAGCTGGCGCGACATCCACGAGACGATGGACAGGGCGCGGAGCTCCATGTACGTCGCGGGAACGGCGACGATAACGTTACTTTGGGCCGCGATAGCCTCGCTGGGAGTCGGCTCCCAGTACGCCATCCTGACGCTGGCACCCGAATTCGCGGAGCGCAGCCCGTGGATTTTCGGGGTGCTGTGGGGCATCCTGATGGTGCCGGGTATGGTGGGAAGCGGGTTCATCGGACGCCGCGCCGGCAGGAAGATCGCAGCCGGCGACGCCGCTCGCAGCGCCGGCATCAGAGTGTTCCTCTTCTGGCTCGCGGTGGTTGTAGCGATGTTCCTCATTCCGGCGGCAGCGGGAATGTGGAATTCGGAAGACGGCCACAAGATACCGAGCGTCGCCGTGGGCATAGTATCCCTGGCATACATCCTGTTCGGCATCATGCACCGCCCGGTGTTGGCGGCGGTGGGCGCGGGGTTCGCGGCAGCGTTCTACATTCCCAACTACCTCGTGGACGGCGACGAGGCTATGTTGGTGTCGGCGGCACTGATGCTGGCAGTGGTGGTCCTAGGGATACTCTGAACAAGTTCTGGTGTGTTGTGGCATAGTACTATGCCATACACAAAGCAGAGATGTTTGGGGTGAAGACACGATGGACCAGCCAACATTTGCCGACTTGGAGTACGAGAGCAAGAAGCGCAAGACCCGGCGGGAGATATTCCTGGAGCGCATGGACGGTCTGATCCCTTGGGAACAGCTCGTAGAACGCATCCGCCCGTTCTATCCCAGGGCAGGCCGGGGCCGGCGACCCTATGAGTTGTCTGTGATGCTGCGGATTCACTGCGTGCAGATGTTCTACAACCTTAGTGATCCTGGTATGGAGGACATGCTCTACGAGGTCGAGTCGGTGAGACGGTTCGTAGGGTTGAGGCTGTCGGGCCCGCTCCCGGACGAGACGACGGTCCTGAACTTCCGCCATCTGCTGGAAGAGCACGAGTTGGGACAGGGTCTGTTCGAGGAGATCAACCGTCATCTGGAGTCCCAGGGGCTGCGGCTTCGGGAGGGAACGATCGTGGACGCGAGCATCATTGAGGCGCCATCGTCAACGAAGAATCGTGCAGGTAAGCGAGACCCTGAGATGCGTCAGACGAAGAAGGGGAATGAGTGGCACTTCGGGATGAAGGTACACGTCGGTGCGGACGCTGAGACGGGAGTAGTACATAGCGTAAGAACGACACCTGCGAACGTTCATGACGTGACGGAGGCTCACCGGCTGCTGCACGGTGGAGAGAAACGGGTGTGGGGCGATGCGGGGTATCAGGGAGTCGACAAGCGATTGGAGAATCGCGAGTTGGATGTGGACTGGCAGGTAGCGATGAGACCCGGGAGACGTCGGCAGCTGGAGCCGGGAAGCTATGAGGCGCTTATGGAGAAGCGCAAGGCGTCGACCAGGGCGAAGGTGGAGCATCCGTTCCTGTACGTGAAGCGGCACTTCGGATACGCCAAGGTGCGTTACCGAGGGTTGGCAAAGAACACGCAACGACTGATGTTGCTACTGGGGATGACGAACTTGATAAGGGCGGAGCAGTACTTGGCAGCCTGACGAGGGCGAAGTGCGCCCAAGCTGGACAAACGAACGTAGATACGCCTTAGCAGAGCCGTTTCAGGACCACAAGACCTCATCGACACACGGTAGGAGGAAGAAACACCTCGGACAGTCCACTTACTGTCCATCACATACGAGATACCCTCAGTTGTTCAGACCTTCCCTAGGTGCGTGGTGGATACGCAAGAGCGGGGTCCATTGACCGACGAACTCATCGTCCTCAACGAGACCATCCACCAGCCCAACCGACTGCGAATAATGACCCTGCTGGTGTCCCTGCCCGAAACGGACAGGATGGCCTACGGGTTCATTCAACAGACGCTCGACCTGACCGGCGGAAACCTGACCACCCATCTGCGTAAGCTCGAAGACGCCGACTACCTGGTCACGACGAAAGAGTTCCAGGACTCCAAGCCGCGCACGTGGGTACAGGCGACGCCGGCGGGACGCCGCGACTTCGCCGAATATCTCTCCAACCTGCAGAAGGTACTGAGCTGGCAGCCGCTTACATAGCCCATTGCCCTGTGGTGAGACCAACTGGGTCACGTATGCCCTGTCGAAGATGAAGCTCCGGGAGGCGAGGGCGTTCAGCCTGGGGGTCTGATCTCCTCACAGTGGGAGTCGTCGCTCTTGGCGCGTCCGCCACGGTCGGGCCGTCGACCCTCGTGCGCTTGGCCGCCACTACGGTCGGGGCTGCCCCCTTATGCTACCATCAACCGCATATGGTACATTGGCCGCTGGGACACTGGTAGCGTGGAGTCGCGGCCGTGAGCAACATGAACCCCGAGCAGCAGGCCCGCGTAAACATAGACCGGCTGCTTGAGCAGGCAGGATGGTCGGTGCAGAACGCCGACTCCATCAACCTGTACGCCAGCAGCGGAGTAGCGGTGCGCGAGTTCCCCTTGAAGTCCGGCCACGGTACCGCCGACTACCTGCTTTATGTGGACCACGAAGCGGTGGGCGTCATCGAGGCCAAGCCCGAGGGTTCCACCCTTACCGGCGTCGAAGTCCAGTCCGAGAAGTACAGCACCGGCTTGCCCGACAACCTTCCCGCCTACCAGCGGCCACTCCCGTTCCTGTACGAGAGCACTGGCGCGGAGACGCAGTTCACCAACAGACTGGACCCGGAGCCGCGAAGCCGTCTGGTCTTCTCCTTCCATACTACCAAGACACTTGCCGAGTGGATCGGGGTCCCCGAAACTCCCGTAACTGGCACACGGCGGATAGCTGAAGAGAGGCGTGACTACCTGGCGGCCCACAACCTGCGCCAGAGACTGAAGGTCATGCCGCCCCTGAACGCATCGGGCCTGTGGCCGGTCCAGGAGAGGGCCATCAGGAACTTGGAGGAGTCCCTGGCCGGAGGACGGCCGCGGGCACTGGTGCAGATGGCCACCGGAAGCGGCAAGACCTTCATGGCCTGCAACCAGGTGTACCGCCTGATAAAGCACGCCGGGGCGCGGCGAGTGCTGTTCCTTGTGGACCGCAGCAACCTGGGACGCCAGACTCTGCGCGAGTTCCAGGGGTTCACCACCCCGGACGAGGGGCGCAAGTTCACCGAGCTGTACAACGTCCAGCTCCTTCAGTCCGGACGCATCGACCCCGTGAGCCGCGTCTGCATCGCCACCATCCAGCGGGTCTACTCCATCCTGAAAGGCGAAGAGCTGGCCCCCGAGCTAGAGGAGCTTTCGGGCTTCGACGCGGCTGCCCTCCCGCGCGAGCCCGCGCCCGTCGAGTACAACCCCGACATCCCCATCGAGACCTTCGACGTCATCATCACCGACGAGTGTCACCGCTCGATCTACAACCTGTGGCGGCAGGTGCTGGAGTACTTCGACGGCTTCCTCATCGGCCTGACCGCCACTCCCTCCAAGCAGACATTCGGCTTCTTCAAGCAGAACCTGGTCATGGAGTACAACCACGAGCAGGCCGTTGCCGACGGCGTGAACGTCGACTTCGACACGTACCGGATTCGCACCGAGATCACCGAGCAGGGGTCCACCATCGAGGCCAAATACTACGTAGACCGGCGGGACCGGCTGACCAGGAAAGTCCGCTGGGAGCAGTTGGAGGAGGACCTGGCCTACGCTCCCAACCAGCTCGACCGTGACGTAGTGGCGGAAGACCAGATTCGCACGGTCATCCAAACCTTCAGGGACCGCCTGTTCACGGATATTTTTACCGACCGCCGGTACGTGCCCAAGACGATTATCTTCGCCAAGGACGACAGCCACGCCGACGACATCGTGCGCATAGTGCGGCAGGTGTTCGACAAGGGCAACGACTTCTGTCAGAAGATCACCTACAGGACCACCGGGGTGAAGCCGGAAGACCTGTTGACCTCCTTCCGCAACAGCTACAACCCCCGCATAGTAGTGACGGTGGACATGATCGCCACAGGCACCGACATCAAGCCGGTGGAGGTGGTCTTCTTCATGCGCAACGTGCGCAGCCGCAGCTTCTTCGAGCAGATGAAAGGGCGCGGCGTGCGCACCATCTCCGCCACCGACTTCAACTCGGTTACCCCCGACGCCCGGAACAAGGACCGCTTCGTCATCGTCGATGCCGTGGGGGTGACCGAGACCGAGCTCTCCGACTCATTCACCCTGGACAGAAAGCGGACCGTACCCTTCGACAAGCTGTTGGACAGCGTGGGTTCGGGCAACCGAGACCCGGACGTCCTCTCATCTCTCGCCAGCCGCCTCGCCCGGCTGGACCGCCACCTGACCCCTAAGGACCGCGAGGCTATAGAAGGCGCTTCTCATGGTTTGCCACTCCAGACCCTTGTCGCCGATCTGGTCAACGCCACAGACCCGGACGCAGCCCTGCATGCCGCCCAGCAGACCACGGGGCAGGACGACCCGCCCGAATCGGCGGTTGCCGAGGCCCGGCGCCAGCTGCTTGAGGACGCCGCCCAGCCGTTCGCCGCGAACCCGGAGCTGCGCCAGCGCCTGGTGGACATTCATCGCTCCTACGAGCAGACCATCGACACGGTGAGCGACGACAGCCTGATAGAGGCCGGTTTCTCCGACGACCGGGCCAACGCCATCGTGCGCTCCTTCCGGGAGTACATCGAGGAGAACCGGGACGAGATCACGGCCCTGCAGGCGCTGTACGAGCGCCCCTATAGGCAGCGGCTGACCTACGCCGACATCAAGGCCCTGGCCGACGCCCTGGTTTCGCCGCCGCGCTCCTGGACCACCGAACGGCTGTGGGAGGCCTATCGGCAGCTGGACAGCTCGAAGGTGCGCGGCTCAGGCCAGCGGACCCTGGCCGACATCGTGTCCGTGGTGCGCTACGCCATAGGGGGCGTGGACCAGCTGGCGCCCTTCGCCGACGGCGTTCATGAGCGCTTCCTGGGCTGGCTGGCGATGCAAGAGACGGCCGGCCGCGCCTTCACACAGGAGCAGGTGCGGTGGCTGGAGTCCATCCGGGACCACATCGCGGGCAGCGTCGGCATGGAGATGGGTGACTTCCAGTACGCCCCCTTCAGCCAGCGGGGCGGCCTGGGCCGGGCCTACGCCATCTTCGGCGAGGAGCTGGAGGGCCTGCTGGAAGAGCTCAACGTGGAGCTGGTCGTGTAGGAAAGCGTACAATGCCTAAGGTGCGGGACGCGGTCCGATTGATTGAAGCGGATGGCTGGCGGCTTAGCGTTCCAGACAGCGCCCGTGTCCATCTTCATCAAGAAGCTGCTTGACGGGATGCCCCATCCCTTATAGGCTAAAGCAACTTCAGAAGGGGGATGACAGATGGTTGTACGCGAAAAGTTCTCCAGCCAGGCCGCCCCGGAGCTGCTGTCGAAGATGCGCGAGATCGCGCGCAGGGATGGCCGCCACTTCCAGTCCGTGTTGGAAGACGCCATGCGCAACTATATCGAGGGCGAGGCACAGGCTAACGTCCGCCCCGAGATGATGGCCCACTTCCGCGCCAGCTTGGAGAAGAACCGACGCCTCTTTGAGCTGCTGGCCAAGTCGTGAAGCGCGACTTCCCTACGATAGAGGAGGTCGCGGCCATACACGACGTCCTGATCCAGGAGACCGGCGGCTCAACAGGCCTCCGCGACATGGGCGCGCTGGCCTCCGCCATCATGCGCCCCCAGATCGGCTACTACGACGGCCTCATCCAGGAGGCCGCCGCTCTCCTGGAGAGCCTCGCCATGAACCATCCCTTTGTGGACGGCAACAAGCGCACTGCGCTCGGCGCAACCGACGCCTTCCTGCGGATAAACGGCAGGTTCATCGACTGCGACAGCCGAGAGGCGTACGATCACTTCATGCGGCTGTTCGAGACCAGCTCGTTCCGCTTCGCGGAGCTTCGCGAATGGCTGGAGGAGCACGTCAAGCCGCTGCCGGGGCCTTGACGGCGTGTCTGGTTCTGGATTGGCGGTCATGACGAGTACGAGGGTGTACTTGGGGTTAGATGCTTGGAGTGTTGGACTTAGCCTATGCCTAAAGTGCGAGAAGCGATCCATATGGTCGAGCGGGATGGCTGGCGCAGGGTAAGGACACGAGGCAGCCACCGGCAATACAAACATCCCGAAAAACCGGGACGAGTGACAATTGCAGGACATCCCGGGAAGGATCTGGACATCAAGACTTGGTACAGTATCCTGGAGCAGGCTGGACTGGATAGGGAGGAATACAGATGAAATACGTGGCAATAGTCGTAAAGGCTGGCAATGGCTATTCGGCATACTTACCGGACCTGCCGGGTTGTATCGCTGCCGGAGACACCTTCGAAGAAACCAACCGCTTGATCCAGGAGGCCGCCGCATTCCACCTGGAAGGGATGACCGAGGATGGAGAGGCTTTCCCCGAGCCATCCAGCATCGCCGTCGAGGTTGAGGTGCCTATCCTCGGCGCAACCCAAGAACTCGCCGTTGAGTCTGGCGGATGATTGGCGGAATGTGTCCGAAGAAAGGGAGGACACCATGACGACCATAGCGGAAATCAAGCAAGCCATTCTGAACCTTCCAAAAGCTGAGTACGCTGAAATAATCGAATGGCTGCACGAATTGGAGGAAGAGGAATGGGATCGGCAGATCGAAACGGATGCCAAAGCCGGGAGGTTTGGATGCGTTGGCCTCCGAAGCTTGGGAAGCGAAGGCCAACGGCACGCTTATTGACTTGTAGATGCACCGCAAACGCCCGAGAGTTTTTGAACTGAATGGCCAACACTTGCCAACGTGAGACAAGACCCACATGATCTGGCTGAGGTGAGAAATATGCAGCGAAGCGAAACCGAGCTCGAAGCGGAACGATTGGTGAACCTGCATCAGACCATAAGGGAATCAGCTCAGGTCGTATACGACATTACCGAGAAACGCGTCGACGCTTTACCTGATGAGACGAGGAATCCGGCTGCCGACAACTACGTCAACTATGCCTATGACGAACTGAACCGGGCAGACAAGCTTATCGAAATGGGAAGAATACTGTTGTCCCTCAAAGCCTATCCAAGGTACTCACCTGGAGGGAGGTTCTGGGCCAAGCTGGAAAAGCGTTCTGATGAACAGAAGGCTAGATTGAACCACCATCTGCGGTTTGTTTGCCTACGGGACTCGGGTGACCTCTTGCCACGTAGGGATGCAGCCGAAGCTGTCATAGATGGCATGCTGAACATCTATGAGTCGCGAGATATGCTATTCTTCAGCCTTGACAGAAACCACACTACCCAAGAATTGTCCGACGACCAAATCAGGGTTTTGGATGGCGTCATTGAATCATCTCTTGACTTTGTAGAGGCGATTGCTTGGGTCGTGCGACGGTCAACACGGATAGTACCATGATGATGACACGCGCTTGGGATATTCCTGCGTCTTGGGCAATGACCACTTTGGGAGAAGCCTGCCTCATGAATCCACGCTTCTTCACCGAGCCTGTAGAAGATGATCGGGAGCTATCCTTTCTCCCCATGGCAGCGGTCGAAGCCAGGACGGGGCGAATTGACCTAAGCCAAACAAGGCTCTTTACGGACGTTCGGAAAGGCTACACTAGGTTCTCCGAAGGAGACGTTCTGTTCGCCAAGATTACACCTAGCATGGAAAACGGAAAGATAGCGGTTGCCAAGGGACTGACCAACAACTCCGGGTGTGGCTCAACCGAGTTTCACGTTCTGCGCCCACACAAAGGTGTTTCCAGAGACTTCCTGTTGTTCTTCTTGCTCCAGGATGCATTTCGACGTGAAGCTCAGGGGCATATGGCAGGGACGGCAGGGCAATTGCGAGTACCCGCAGGGTTCCTGGAAAAGGCCGAGTTCATTCTTCCACCCCTCGCCGAGCAACATCGCATCGTGGCTGAGATCGAGAAACAGTTCACCCGCCTCGACGCCTCCGTAGCCGCGCTGAAGCAGGTCCAGGCCAACCTGAAGCGCTACCGGGCCAGCGTCCTCAAGGCCGCCTGCGAGGGCAGGCTGGTCCCCACCGAGGCGGAGCTTGCTCGATCAGGGGGCCGCGACTACGAGCCCGCCGACAAGCTCCTGGAGCGCATCCTGACCGAACGCCGCGCCCGCTGGGAGTCCCAGGAGAAGCGGCGAGGCAAGTACAAGGAGCCTGTCGCGCCGGACACCTCCGACCTACCAAAGCTATCGGAAGGGTGGGTGTGGGCGACTGTAGATCAGGTTTCGTATCGTATTCAATACGGAACTTCATCCAAGGCCGGTTCTGATGCAACCGGCATTCCCGTGCTGCGCATGGGCAACATCCAGGACGGTGATCTGGACCTGTCCCATCTCAAGTATCTCTCAGCCCAGGATGTGGATGTCCAAAAGACCCAGCTTGAGCACGGCGACCTACTGTTCAACAGGACTAACAGCGCTGAACTCGTGGGGAAGTGTGCGGTCTTCAAGGGCGCACCGTCTCCCGCCTGTTTTGCGTCCTATTTGATAAGGGTGTCTTTCGAAGGCTTCCTACCGGAATTCGCATGTGCGTACATAAACTCGGAACATGGTAGACGATATATCAGCCAAGTAAGAAGCCAACAGGTAGGACAGGCAAATGTGAATGGAACTAAGCTCGCAGCGATGCCAATTCCTGTACCACCACTCGCAGAGCAGCGCCGCATCGTGGCCGAGGTCAAGCGACCCCTCTCGGTCATTCAGCAGGCCGAAGCCACTGTGGAGGCCAACCTCGCGCGAGCCGGGCGGCTGCGCCAGAGCATCCTGAAGCAGGCGTTCTCAGGCAAGCTCGTGCCCCAAGACCCCAGCGACGAGCCGGCGTCGGTGCTGCTGGAGCGCATCCGGGCTGAGCGGGAAACTGCACAGGCCGCAGTCAAGCCTAAAGGCAGAGGCAAGCGCCGCAGGGTCAGATCGAGCCCTGAAAAGCAACCCGTTATGCAAGAGGATGCTTCATGACCACCTCCTCCGCCGTCGGACAGAAGCTGTGGAACTACTGCAACACTCTGCGGGACGCCGGGCTGTCCTACGGCGACTACCTGGAGCAGCTCACCTACCTCATCTTCCTCAAGATGATGGACGAACTGAGCCGCCCGCCCTACACCCTTCTGCCGGACTATCAGCCGCCACCCATCCCCGAAGGCTGCGACTGGTCCAGCCTGCTGTCCCGGGAAGGCCAAGAGCTGGAGGCCCACTACCGCCATACCCTTGAGACACTGGCCCAACAGCCGGGCACCCTTGGAGTCATCTTCCGCAAGGCCCAGAACAGGATCCAGGAGCCGGCCATGCTGACCCGGCTCATCAAGGATCTGATCGACAGCGAGAATTGGCTGGAACTCAGCGCCGACGTGAAGGGCGACGCCTACGAGTCGCTGCTGGAGCGGAACGCACAGGACGTCAAGACGGGGGCCGGCCAGTATTTCACGCCGCGCCCCCTGATCCGGGCCATCGTGGACGTCATGCGCCCGGAGCCGGGCGCCACCATCTGCGACCCCGCCTGCGGCACAGGGGGCTTCCTGCTGGCGGCCCACGACTACATCGTGAGCCATCATCCGAGCATGGACCGGGGCCAGCGGGAGCACCTGAAGAGCAGCGCCTTCCACGGATGGGAGATCGTCGACGGCGCCGCCCGGCTCGGCGCCATGAACCTGTACCTCCACGGCATCGACGGGGATGAGACGAACATCGTGGTCGATGACAGCCTCCGCAGTCCTCCGAAAGATACATTCGACATGGTGCTGACCAATCCGCCTTTCGGACGCAAGTCCAGCCTCACTTTCATCAACAGCGAGGGAGAATCGGAGCGGGAGAGCCTTACCGTGGAGCGTCTCGACTTCTGGGCGACGACCAGCAACAACAAGCAGCTGAACTTCCTCCAGCACGTGCGGTCCCTGCTGAAGATTCACGGGCGAGCGGCCATCGTGGTACCCGACAACGTGCTGTTCGAGGGCGGCGCGGGCGAGACGGTGCGGCGACACCTGCTCGACGAGTGCGACGCGCACACCCTGCTCCGACTGCCTACAGGGGTCTTCTATGCCCAGGGGGTCAAGGCGAACGTTCTCTTCTTCGACCGCAAGCCCGCCAGCGATACCCCATGGACGCGAGACCTGTGGATCTACGACCTGCGGACCAACCGTCGCTTCACGCTCAAGACCAACCCGCTGACCCGTGCCGACCTTGACGACTTCGTAGAGTGCTACAGCCCGGAGGCTCGTCACGAGCGCCAGGAGACCGAGCGGTTCCGCCGATTCAGCTACGACGACATGGTGAAGCGGGACAAAGTGAATCTCGACATCTTCTGGCTACGTGACGAAAGCATGGAGGACACGGCCAATCTCCCGCCGCCGGACCAGATCGCCGAGGAGATCGTCGAAGACCTGCGCGCCGCCTTGGAGCAGCTGGAGGAGATTGCAGCGGACCTATCGCCGGAGGCGCCTGGGGATTAAGCAGGAGCCACCCGACGCGATCTCAGGCGTCCTGGGCGCAGCGGAAGCCGAGGTTGCCGGTGGAACTGTCGGGGGTGTTGGCCGAGCGGGCCGCGACCCGGTAGCGGTTGCAGTAGGAGTCGTGGCACAGGTATGAGCCCCCGCGGATGACCTTGCTGCCGCCGGAGGAAGGGCCCGACGGGTTGTCCCTGGGCCCGTCCCGGTGAAAGGTGGGGCTGAACCAATCGGCCTGCCACTCCCAGACGTTCCCGGAGACGTTGTAGAGGCCGTAGCCGTTGGGCGGGAAGGCCCGGACGGGAGCGGTGCCCGCGTGGCCATCGTCTACGGTGTCCTCTTCGGGGAAGCTCCCCTGCCAGATGTTGCACCTGTGCTCACCGCCGGGGGTCAGCTCGTCGCCCCAGGGGTACCTCTTTTGCTCCAGGCCTCCGCGGGCCGCAAGCTCCCACTCGGCCTCCGTCGGGAGCCTCTTGCCCGCCCAGTCGCAGAACTCGACGGCGTCGTTCCAGGAGACGTGCACCGCCGGATGGTCCATGCGCTTCCTGATGCTGGAGCGAGGACCCTCGGGGCGCCTCCAGCAGGCCGCCTCTACCGGCGCCCACCAGGGCGCTCCGGCGACAACCTGAGTCACGGCGGCCTCCGCCCTGGGAGACAGAAAGCCGCGGAAGACGAAGGACCACTTGAACCGTTCGGCCTCGGTCTTGTACCGGGTATCCCTGACGAACCTGGCGAACTGGGCGTTGGTGACCGCGCAGGCGTCGATGTAGAAGGGGTCTACGCGGACCTTGCGGACGGGCCCTTCGCCGTCGGCGGGGAAGCCGCCGCTATCGTCGGTCCCCATGAGGAAGTCGCCCCCTGTCACCAAGGCCATGCCCTTGCCGGGCCGGCCCCTGGTCCTAGATGGGGCGGACCGAGCGGTCGTGACGGGGGCCTGCTGCTCCGGCCGGCCAGCCGCGCAGCAGGGTGAGGCGGGCGCACCGGACACGGGCTACATCTCCGGCAGGGTGGCGGCATCGCCGGTGGCACGCTGCCAGTCGCGGATCCGGGACGCCATCTCCGCGACGCGGCCCCGCTGCGCGGGGTCGTCGAAGAGGTTGGCGCTCTCGGTGGGATCGCCGTTGAGGTCGTACAGCTCCCCCTGGTCTCCCTCTCCCAGGTTCAGCTTCCAGCCGTCATGGGAGATCAGGATGCGGTGATCGACGTCCTGGATGCCCTCCAACTCCTCCAGATTGCGGCCGGTCCAGTCGATCATCACGTCGTTGCCTTCCAGCGTGGCCTCTCCCTTCAGCACGGGCACGCGGCTCTCGCCCTGGAGGTGGCCGGGGACGTCGGCCCCCACCAGCTCCAGCAGCGTCGGCACGGTGTCGATGTGGCTGTACCTGCCAGGTACCCGCGACTCGCCGCCGGTCAGCCAGGGAACGCGCATGAGCATCGGGACCTTGACCGACTGCTCGTAGAAGACCGCCTTCTGGATGATGTTGTGCTCGCCCAGCTGGTCGCCGTGCTCGCTGCTGTAGACGACGATGGTGTTGTCGGCGACTCCTGCATCCTCCAGCGCCTGCATCATCGTTCCCACCGCCTTGTCCACCAGGGTGACCATGCCCCAGTAGCGGGCGATCAGGGCGCGCCAGTACTCCTCGCTGTGGGGCTCGGCGGAGTCGCCGTCGAAGCCCGAGCCCGCCATGGACTCCTCCGCCCTCAGCCGGTGTATGAGGGAGGCGTTGGCCGGAGGGTCTTGCATGAAGGCGCCGCCGACGGGAATGGACTGGGGATCGTACATGTCGTTGAAGGGGCCGTTGTACGGCGGGTGGGGCTCGAAGATGTTGACGTAGAGGGCGAAGGGGCGGTCCTTGTTCTTGTGGATGAACTCCGACGCCCGGTCTCCCAGGAAGGTGGCCTTGGTGAGCTCTTCGGGCAGCGCCGCCGCATAGTCGCGGGAGAAGACCATCGACCCCTCGGACTCCTTGTCCGGCACGTGCCCCTTGTCCACCAGGAAGTGGTGGTAGTCGCTGAAGACCGAGAGGTGCTTGTCCTCGGTGTAGTACTCTCGATACTGGTCCTCGATGCTAACCCACTCGTCGAAGCCGTGCTGGAGGATCACCTCGTTGCCCAGGTGCCACTTGCCATAGTATGCGGTGCGGTAATCTTGGGGCAGCAGGTCGGCGATGGTGCTGACCGAGTCTTCCAGGCGGATGTTGTTCTTCAGACAGCCGCTGACGTGGGGCCACAGCCCGGTCATGATGGTCGAGCGCGAGGGGGTGCAGATGGGTGAGCTGACGTAGCCGTTCTCGAAGACGAAGCTGCGGGACGCCAAGGCGTTGAGGTTGGGCGTGCGGATTAGGTCGTTGCCGTAGCAGGCCATCGTATCGGCCCGCTGCTGGTCGGTAAAGATGAACAGTATGTTGGGTCGCCGCGCCATCACTCCTCCTCCCTGGAGGCCCTCCACTCGGCCATGCTGAACCCCTCGGAGGTGAACAGCGCCCTGGCCTCCTCCTCCCGGGCCTTCATCTCGCGCGCCTTCTGCAGGACCTCTACCGGATCGAGGTCGCGGGGGACCCTGGTGCAGCCGTCCTCATCGGCGATGAGCAGCTCGCCCGGCAGGACCCTCAGGTCCGCCACCGTCACCGGGACGTTGATCCGGAGCATGGTGAAGACGCCGTGACCCGGGACCTGCCCGGTGCCCCAGACCGGGAAATCGAGACGCCTGATGCCAACCAGGTCGCGTACGGAGCCCTCCACCACGGCGCCCGTGGACCCCAGGGAGATGTGCCTCGCCGCCATGCCGTCGCCGAAGCAGGCGCCGCGCCCGGGCCGCGAGTCGACGTCCTTGATCACCGCCATGACCGGCACGTCGGAGTCCTCGATGGCCTGGTAGTAGTCGTCCCACGGGATACCCTGGGAGTCGGGGTCGTTGGTGGTCAGCTCGGCGGTGAGAGCGTAGCCCACCGCGCATCCCAGCTCGGGAATCATGCACCGCATCTGCGGCCCGGTGTAGTAGTCGGGCTGGTTGCCCAGGGCCTGGGAGCCGGACGTTGGAGTCCATCCGCCCAGGATCTCGTTTATCGCGTTGAAGACGATGGCCGAGTCGAGCTCCCTGAAACCATCTACCAGCTCATTGGTGGCTGTTGTCATTCGTCACTCCTCTCGTAACTGTTCAGAGTTGGTGTGGCGTGTACCCTTACGGGGCAATTGGCTGGCTCACGGCGGATCGATGGGCTGCCGGTCCGCGAATCCCGTATCCACCTCGTGCCAGTAGGCGACCTCCCGCTCTCCCCTGTGCCAGCACAGGTAGACCTCCCGCCCCTCCTCCAGGGTGGGGAAGTCGACGAGGCCGGTCTCCAGGTTGCGGACGATGATACCCCTGCTCTGCACCTCTGCGATCCGGCTCCGGATGAGCTCGATGATCTCTTCCAGACGACGGCGGCTCTCCATCTGGCTATCCACCCCGCCGCCTCCATTGACGCGGACCCTCTGCTCGGCATCGGATATCCTCTCCCGGAGCTCCTGCGCCTGCTGGCGGATCGGGTCTATGGACCGGAAGGACTCCTCCAGCCAGGGGATGAGCTCGTTGGCCTCCCGGAGGTTGAAGTAGATCGAAGCCATATCCCCTTCCCGTGACCGCCGAGCCGATGCCTGGCAGCGGCGACGTCGGCTTGGGCGCGCTTGTCCGGCGGCCCTAGTATATGCTATGTTGCTACCCGTCGCCACGCCCATCATCTCGATGGCGCGGCGTAGTGCTCACAGCACCATCTGGACACCTAGAACCATCGACTCACGCCGAGGTAACATCGCTTGCTTGATCACGATGTGCTCGTAATCGGGGCCGGGCTGGCAGGGATGCGGGCCGCGCTGTCGGCCCAGGCGAATGGCGCGGACGTCGCCATCGTCAGCAAGGTGCATCCGGTCCGAAGCCACTCCAACGCCGCCCAGGGCGGGATCAACGCCGCGCTGACCGATCGCGGGGACGACTGGAGGGACCACGCCTACGACACCATCAAGGGCAGCGACTTCTTGGGCGATCAGGACGCCATAGAGATCATGTGCCGGGAGGCGGGCCGCGAGGTGATCGACCTGGAGCACATGGGGGTCATCTTCAACCGCGACGACTCGGGGCTCCTGGGGACGCGGGCCTTCGGCGGACAGCGGCAGGCCCGCACCTTCTTCGTGGCCGACTTCACCGGGCAGGCGCTCCTACACGTCCTGTACGAGCAGGTCATGGCGGCGCAGATCAGAGTCTACGAGGAGTGGTTCGTGCTGTCGCTGATCGTCGACGACGGCGAGTGCTCCGGGGCCGTGGTCATGGAGATCAGGAGCGGCGACGTCCACGTGGTCCGCGCCAAGGCCGTCATCATGGCCACGGGGGGCCTGGGAAGGGTCTTCGAGCCCAGCACCAACGCCCTCATATGCACCGGCGACGGCATGGCTCTGGCGTACAGGGCGGGCGCTCCCCTGATGGACATGGAGATGGTCCAGTATCACCCTACGACCCTGGCGGGCAGCGGCGTTCTCATCACAGAGGGCGCCAGGGGAGAGGGCGCGCACCTGGTCAACGGCGAGGGAGACCGATTCATGGAGCGTTACGCTCCCAACATGATGGAGCTGGCCTCCAGGGACGTCGTCTCCCGGTCGGAGCAGACCGAGATCAACGAGGGGCGCGGCATCAACGGCTGCGTCCTCCTGGACTGCCGCCACCTGGGCCCACAGGTCATCCGGGAGAAGCTCACCCAAATCCTGGAGATAGCCAGCGACTTCGCCAACGTGGACATCTTCAGCGAGCCGATCCCGATTCGGCCGGGCATGCACTACCAGATGGGCGGTATCAAGACCAACGTGAACGGCGAGACCTCGCTGCGGGGCCTCTACGCCGCCGGGGAGGCGGCCTGCGTCAGCGTCCACGGCGGCAACCGCCTGGGAGCCAACTCCCTGCTGGACACCCTGGTGTTCGGACGCCGCTCCGGCGAGCACGCCTCGGATGCTGTGAAGGGCAGGCCCCACGGAGCGGTCACGGAGACGGCCGCCGACGGGGACCGCGCATTCATCCAGGGCCTCTTAGACAACGACGGCGCGGGCGAGATGTTCGGCAGCATCCGCCAGGACATGGGCCGGACGATGGACGAGCACCTGGCGGTCTTCCGCGACCAGCAGGGCATGGAGGCGGCGCTGGCAGATGTCAGGGCTCTGAGGGAGCGATTCGAAAGCGTCTCCGTCCCCGACAAGGGAAAGACCTTCAACACCAACCTCATCTTCACCCTGGAGCTGGGCTTCATGCTGGACTGCGCTGAGACCATCGCCCTGAGCGGCCTAGAGCGCAGGGAGAGCCGGGGCGCCCACAACCGCACCGACATCCCCGACCGGCACGACGAGGAGTGGCTGAAGCACATCATGGTGCGCCAGACGCCCGACGGCCCCGCCGTCGAGCACTCCCCGGTGGTCATCACCGACTGGCAGCCGGAGGTACGGTCGTACTAGGGCCACGAGTGGTTAGAGAACGAGCAGGACCATCTGAATGGAAGTTAGCCTAAGCGTAAGACGATTCGACCCTGACGCGGACAGTCCGGCCCCCTACCACCAGGAGTACCGGCTGGAGCTGGAGGAGTCGGCGACGGTGCTGGACGGCCTCATCAAGATCCGCGAGGAGATCGACGGCACGCTGGCGCTGAGGTGCTCCTGCAGGAGCGCCATCTGCGGCTCCTGCACCATGCGCGTCAACGGGCAGGCCGCCCTAGCCTGCAAGACCAAGGTCGCCGACGCGGCCCCTGCCCGCGGCGCGCCGATACTGGTCGAGCCGGCGGGCAACGCCGAGGTCGTCAAGGACCTGGTGGTGGACTTCCAGCCCTTCTGGGACAAGGTGAGGGCAGTCCAGCCGTGGCTCCAGCCAGAGGGGCCCCAGCCGCAGGAGGAGTACGTCGTTCCCGACAGGTCGATGCTGCACCTGGCGGGGGTCATGAGCTGCATCATGTGCGGGGCGTGCGTCTCGGACTGCACGGTGCTGGAGGTGGACGAGAGCTTCCTGGGCCCGGCGGCCCTGGCCAAGGCGTACCGGTTCGTCGCCGACCCCCGGGACGACGCCGACCTCTCCCGCCTGGGGGAGCTGAACGAGCACGGCGGCATCTGGGACTGTACTCGGTGCATGGCCTGCGTCGAGGTCTGTCCCAAGGACGTGGCCCCCATGGACAGGATCATGGCCCTTAGAGACAAGGCGATGCAGGCCGGGTATACGAGCACCTACGGCGCGCGCCACGCCGAGGCCTTTGCCGGCTCGGTGGAGCGCACCGGTCGCGTCGACGAGCTTAGACTGCCCATCCAGACCTTCGGAATCTTCAATATCAAGCAGATGCTGAAGCTGGTCCCGACGGGGACCCGGGCGCTGCTGGCGGGCAAGCTCCCGCCGCTGTTCCACAAGAGCAATCCGGGGCACGGCAACGTCAAACGCATCTTCGAGAGGTCTAGCGAGAAGTGATGAAGTACGCCTTCTATCCCGGATGCGTCTCTCGAGGCGCCTGCCCCGAGCTCTACTCCGCCACGGTGGAGGTCTGCCGCAGGCTTGGCATCGAGCTGGACGCCGAGAGCATGGCCAGCGCCTCCTGCACGGGGTCGGGCGTCCTGCAGGAGAAGAACGAGCGGCTGGGCGATACGCTGAACGCCCGCAACTTCGCCCTGGCGGAGCGGGCGGGGCTGCCGCTGATGACCATCTGCAGCACCTGCCAGGGGGTGATGTCCCAGGCCCAGAGGCGCCTGGAGGACGAGGAGTACCGCACATCCATCAATGCCGACATCGCGGAGGAGGGGCTGACCTACGGCGGGACCGTGGAGCCGAAGCACCTGCTCTGGATACTGGTGGAGGAGGTGGGCCTGGACACCCTGAGGTCGATGGTCACCCGCCCTCTGGAGGGTCTCAGGCTGGCGCCCTTCTACGGCTGCTACATAGTGCGGCCCTCTTCAGCCCTGGGCTTCGACGAGCACCCGGAGCGCCAGGACTCCCTGGAGCGGGTCATCGAGGCCGTGGGCGCCGAGGTCGTCGACTTCCCCGGCAAGACGCTGTGCTGCGGCTTTCCCATCATGACGATCAACGAGACCAACGCCTTCAAGATGGTAGCCAACCACACCACCGACGCCAGGGATCGGGGCGCCGCCGCCATGGTCACTCCCTGCCCCCTGTGCCACCTGAACCTCGACGGACGCCAGCCCGACGCCGCTGCCCTTCGAGGCGCTCCCATCGACCTGCCCATCCTCCACCTGCCCCAGATGATCGGCCTGGCCCTGGGCATCGACCCCGCCGCGATGCGGCTGAACAAGCACATCATGTCCACCAAGCGGATGCTCTCTGAGCTGGCGCTCACGCCGTAAGCATCCGGCTCTCATCGGTTCAGGCCCACTTGTACGCGGAACAGCGTCAGAGGGAAAAAGTGGGAATCGGTTGGATACGCTCCAGATGGAGACCTTCAAACGCCTTGACGCGCCCGTACTGATGTTCTATATTCTCCTCGAATAACTAGGGATACTCTGAACAAGTTCTGGTGTGTTGTGGCATAGTACTATGCCATACACAAAGCAGAGATGTTTGGGGTGAAGACACGATGGACCAGCCAACATTTGCCGACTTGGAGTACGAGAGCAAGAAGCGCAAGACCCGCCGGGAGATATTCCTGGAGCGCATGGACGGTCTGATCCCTTGGGAACAGCTCGTAGAACGCATCCGCCCGTTCTATCCCAGGGCAGGCCGGGGCCGGCGACCCTATAAGTTGTCTGTGATGCTGCGGATTCACTGCGTGCAGATGTTCTACAACCTTAGAGGGTGTTTTCAAAGTACATCATGACGGAGCTAAGCGTCGGAGCATGAGATGAATCGCAGCTATGTGCAGCCACGCTTCCGTTGTATCGGTCAAGGCTTCATAGTCCTTGCTCAACCGGCGACAACGTCCCAGCCACGCCAGTGTTCGCTCAACCACCCACCTGCGTGGCAGCACCTCAAACTGATGGCTGGCCCTGGGACGCTTGACGATCTCCAAGACCCAGCCCGACATGGACATCACCCAGTCCACCAACTGGCCGCTGTAGCCAGCGTCAGCCCAGATGAGTCGCAGGCGTGGGAATCGTCCTATCAATTTATCGATGACCAGCCTCGCCCCATCTCGGTCTTGGATATTGGCAGGATGCACCACCACCGCCAACAGCAAGCCCATGGTATCTACGATGACGTGTCGCTTTCGACCGTTGATCTTCTTACCAGCATCATAGCCACGAGGCCCCCTTTTTCAGTCGTCTTCACGCTCTGGCTATCTATGATCGCTGCGCTGGGAGTAGGATTTCTACCTTCGGCCTCTCGGACGCAGGGGCGTAGCGTCTCATTGACTCGTTCCCACGTTCCATCTATGGTCCAACTGCGGAAGTATTTGTACAGGGTCTGCCAGGGAGGCAGATCGTGCGGGACCATCCGCCAGGGGCATCCGCTCCGAAGCAAATACAGGATGCCGTTCACTACCTCCCGCAGGTCCACTGTACGGGGCCGGCCTCCGGGCTTGGCTGGTGGGAGTAGGGGGCCGAGGATCTCCCACTGTTCGTCCGTCAGGTCGCTGGGGTACGATTTGCGGCTCATTCATCAAGTTTAGTACAAGTTCAAGACTTTGCAAACACCCTCTTAGTGATCCTGGTATGGAGGACATGCTCTACGAGGTCGAGTCGGTGAGACGGTTCGTAGGGTTGAGGCTGTCGGGCCCGCTCCCGGACGAGACGACGGTCCTGAACTTCCGCCATCTGCTGGAAGAGCACGAGTTGGGACAGGGTCTGTTCGAGGAGATCAACCGTCATCTGGAGTCCCAGGGGCTGCGGCTTCGGGAGGGAACGATCGTGGACGCGAGCATCATTGAGGCGCCATCGTCAACGAAGAATCGTGCAGGTAAGCGAGACCCTGAGATGCGTCAGACGAAGAAGGGGAATGAGTGGCACTTCGGGATGAAGGTACACGTCGGTGCGGACGCTGAGACGGGAGTAGTACATAGCGTAAGAACGACACCTGCGAACGTTCATGACGTGACGGAGGCTCACCGGCTGCTGCACGGTGGAGAGAAACGGGTGTGGGGCGATGCGGGGTATCAGGGAGTCGACAAGCGATTGGAGAATCGCGAGTTGGATGTGGACTGGCAGGTAGCGATGAGACCCGGGAGACGTCGGCAGCTGGAGCCGGGAAGCTATGAGGCGCTTATGGAGAAGCGCAAGGCGTCGACCAGGGCGAAGGTGGAGCATCCGTTCCTGTACGTGAAGCGGCACTTCGGATACGCCAAGGTGCGTTACCGAGGGTTGGCAAAGAACACGCAACGACTGATGTTGCTACTGGGGATGACGAACTTGATAAGGGCGGAGCGGTACTTGGCAGCCTGACGAGGGCGAAGTGCGCCCAAGCTGGACAAACGAACGTAGATACGCCTTAGCAGAGCCGTTTCAGGACCACAAGACCTCATCGACACACGGTAGGAGGAAGAAACACCTCGGACAGTCCACTTACTGTCCATCACATACGAGATACCCTCAGTTGTTCAGACCTTCCCTAGATCGCGCCCGGGACTTCGTTACGGACGGACGACTCGATTCGGAGGAAGTGGGCTACAAGCTAGAGATAGGCGAAGGCCTAAAGAAGGCGCGCGACGCAGTATCCTCAAGCAACAGCGAGTGGTCCGCGCTGGTGAATAAGGGACTCACAAACAATCTCGTCAACTGGCAGGCAAAGGTTCCGTTCAGCGAGTGGTTCGAGTCCTATCCGGAAGACGCGCTGCAAGCCATGCAAGCGCTCTGGGCCAAGAGCGATACGCCGATTGGCGACCGTATCAAAGCCTTCGTACCACGGGTGCTGGAGGGCTCGAGGAGCACACATCTCTTCCAAGGCACCGGAACCAGGATGAGGCCTATCTCAGTCCTTCTGATGGCGTTGGATCCGAAGTCTCATCCGCCTTTCAAGGTGACGGAGTTCAACAAGGCGTACGGAAAGGTCGGGTACCCCGAGCCTCCCAAAGACGCGGATGAGGCCGATATCTATGAGCATGCAATGAGGTTTCTCGATAGGCTCATCCAGGAAGCAAGAGCGCTGGGACTCCCCAAGCCGAGCAACCGCCTCGAAGCCCAGTCGGTAGTATGGAAGAACGAGGTCTATCCAGACCCCACCTCCACCAACAGTACCAATGTCATAGAGCAGGTGGAGGAGACTCCGTCCGACCCGGAACCGCAGTCACTGGAGGAGCTCGCCGGGGAGTTGCATCTGCCTGTGGAGTTCCTTGAGGAGATCGAAGCCCTGCTCGATGACAAGAAGCAGGTCATCTTCCAGGGGCCGCCGGGGACGGGGAAGACCTACGTTGCGCAGAAGTTGGCGAGGCATCTCGCGGGATCGGAGGAGCGGGTTACGCTGGTGCAGCTGCATCCGTCCTACGCCTACGAGGACTTCGTACAGGGCTTCCGTCCGACGCTGAAAGATCAGCAGGCCGGATTCGAGCTAAGGGACGGGCCGCTGCTGCGGGCTGCCGAGCTGGCGCGGAGCGACTCGAACAACAAGCACTTCCTCGTCATAGACGAGATCAACCGGGGCAACCTCGCCAAGGTGCTGGGGGAGCTCTACTTCCTGCTGGAGTACCGCGACGAGAGGATTCGCCTACAGTACCAGAGGGAAGATGAGGAGGACTTCACGCTGCCCGACAACCTGTACATCATCGGGACGATGAACACGGCGGACCGCTCCATCGCCCTGGTGGACCTAGCCCTGCGCCGCCGGTTCTACTTCGTGGAGTTTCACCCGGACGAGGAGCCGGTGAAGGACGTCCTTCACGACTGGCTGGCCGACAAAAGCCCCGACATGGAGTGGGTCGCCGACGTGGTCGAGCGGGCGAACGAGCTGATGCGCGAAGACCGCCACGCCGCCATCGGGCCCAGTTACTTCATGAAGGACGGCCTAAACGAGGAGGCCGTCCGCCGCATCTGGAAGCACAGTGTCCTTCCGTACATCGAGGAGCGCCGCTTCGGAGAGAGTGAGAGCCTCGACGAATTCGACCTGGATAGGCTACGGAGGAGGGCGATGGCGGCCGCGCAGGAGGAAGGCGAGGAACAGGACGAGGGCGGCACGGAAGAGACAGACGGTGTGAGTGATGCGTCAGGTTGACCTGCAGGAGTATGAGAGGAGCGAGCCACTCTCGCTCCCTGTCGCTGAGCGTGACGCACTGCGAGAGCATCTGCCTTCGCTCACCATCGAGCCGGCCACTGGTACGGAGGGCGAATACACCCTGACGCCCGGCTCCACCGTCGGGGCTGTCGAGGTGGGCGGCCTGTCGGTGTCCATCGAGCCGAAGATCGGCATCCCGCAGCTTCTCTCGCTGGTGTGCTATGTCAACGGCGTCAAGCCCCTGCCGGAGGAGTTTGACTTCTTCGAGAGGAAGGCTCTGCCCGACGCGCTGGCCCTCGCCCTGGCCTCCCACGCGCGGCGGGCGTTCTCGCGCGGACTGCTCCACGGCTACCGCACCGAGGAGGAGGCGCTGCACACCGTGCGCGGGCGCATCCGGTTCGACGAGCAGATACGCCGCAGGTTCGGCATCCCAGTGCCCGTGGAGGTGCGCTACGACGAGTTCACGGACGACATCCTGGCGAACCGGCTGGTGAAGGCGGCGGCGCGCCGGCTGGGCGAGATGCGGCTGCGCTCGCCGAAGGCCCGCAGGGGGCTGGGGTGGGTCGCGGGGACGCTGGACAACGTCTCGCCCGTCGAGTTCCCGCCGCGCAACGTGCCGGAGGTCCGTTTCGACCGGCTGAACGAGCACTATCGGGAGGTCGTGAGCCTGTCTCGCCTCATCCTGCGGCACAGCGCCTTCGAGGCGGGCCGGGGCGCGGTCCGCGCCTCCGGGTTCCTGGTGGACATGAATGTCCTCTTCCAGGAGTTCGTCACCGTCGCCCTGCGCGAAAGGCTGGCCCTCTCCGGTGGCGCCTTCGGAGAGCGCACCATCAACACCCTCGACAAGGGCGACCGCGTACATCTCAGACCCGACCTCGTGTGGCGGTACGGCTCCTCCTGCGTATTCGTCGGGGACGCGAAGTACAAGCGCATCGAAGACGAGAGGGCGCCCAACGCCGACCTGTACCAGCTGCTGGCCTACGTCACCGCCCTCGATCTGCCCGGTGGGATGCTCATCTACGCTCAGGGTGAGGAGGAGCCTGTAGTCCACGAGGTTAGGTACTCTGGCAAGCGGCTGGAGGTCGCCGCCCTGGACCTTTCCGGCAGCCTGGAGCAGGCGCTCGACCGCGTCGGGGGCCTGGCGGGCAAGGTCAGGGCGCTGCGCGATGAGGCGCGGGGTGTGGCGCGCGCTGCGTGAGCAGGCGGGATCGACCCCCCTCGCAGGCTACTGGCGGCGGGACACCAGGAAGTCCGCCAGCTGGTATAGGGAGTCGCGGGAAGGGGTTGCCGGAAGGTCGGCCAGGGCGTCGGTGGCCTTCCGGGAGAACTTCTGGGCGATGGCGTAGGAGTCCTGGATGATGGTGGAGTCCTGGATGATCTCCACGGCGCGCTGTATGCACTCCCTGTCGCCGGGGCGCTGGGCCAGGGCGGCGATGGGGTTGTCCTCGGGGTAGCGCTCCAGGGCCAGGATGGCCGGCAGGGTTATCGTCCCCTGGGCGAGGTCGCTTCCCACGGGCTTGCCCACCTCTTGCTCCGTTCCGTCGAAGTCGAGTATGTCGTCCACGATCTGGAATGCCATGCCCAGGTTGTAGCTGTAGCTCTTGAGGGAACCCACGGTCTCCCCCGGGGCCCCGCTCAGGATGGCGCCCGTCTCCCCCGCCGTGGTGAACAGGGAGGCCGTCTTCTTGTAGATACGCTCCAGGTACTGCTCCATCGTCTGGTGGGGGTTGTTGCTCTCGGCCATCTCCTGGAGCTCGCCGGTGGAGAGTTCTACTATCGTCTCCGAGCAGCGGCGGATCACCTGGATGTTGCCGGTGTCGCATACGAAGGCCGCCGAGGAGGCGAATATGTAATCGCCCAGGAGAACCGCCGCGTCCCGGCCCCAGAGCCTGCTGACGGTGGCCCTTCCGCGCCGGACGTCCGACTCGTCCACCGTATCGTCGTGGATCAGCGTGGCTAGGTGGAGGAGCTCCACCGAGGCCGCCAGCAGCTCCATCTTCTGCCGGTCGTGGGGATGGAAGCTGGCCGCCAGCAGCGTGAGAGCGGGGCGGACCCGCTTGCCCCGGCCGTCCAGTACGTGGCTCAGGAGCTCGGACAGGAACTGGAAGGGGAGGTCGGCCAGGTCCGCGAGCCTCTCCTCGACCCGCGCCATCTCCTCCTGGATGGGCTCGTAGATCGACGTTACCTGCATCGCCACGTCAGCGGCCCACCCTCTGGGCCTCCCGCTCGGCCACGGTGTCCTCCAGCTTGGAGAACAGGACCTCCGGCTCCTGGATCCGCTGGCCCCCGGCGACAGCATCGGGGTCCCAGCTCCAGCCGGCGTCTCGGACGCTTCCGTCCAGGCCGAGCATCCCGTGCAGCCTCTCGGAGCTGAAGGGCAGGAAGGGGTAGAGCATCGTCTTGAGGCAGTTGATGACTGCGATGCACGTCCACAGAGTGAGGGCCGCATCGCCGCGGTCGGTGCGCACCGACCGCCACGGCTCCTTCCGGTCGAGGTAGCGGTTGGCAGCACGGGCCAGGGTCATGGAGGACTGGATGGCCAACCGGAACCGGCAGGCTTCGATGCTGGCAGCCGCCTCGTCGAAGCGGGCGCGGGCCTCGTTCAGCAGGGCCCTGCTGTCATCGTCCAGGCGGGCCGCCTCGGGGACCCTGCCGTCGAAATTCCGGTAGGCCATGGTGAGCACCCGGTGGGCCAGGTTGCCGTAGGTGGCCACGAGCTCGTCGTTGTTCCGGCGAACGTACTCGCTCCAGGAGAAGTCGGAGTCGCTGGTCTCGGGCATGTTTGCCGAGATGAAGTACCGCAGCGGGTCGGGCTCATACCTGTCCAGGTAGTCGTTGAGCCAAATGGCCCAGTTCCGGCTGGTGGAGAGCTTGAAGCCCTCCAGGTTCATGTACTCATTGGCCGGAACGTCGTAGGGCAGATTGAGGCCGCCGTAGCCCAACAGCATCGCGGGCCAGACGATGGTGTGGAAGGGGATGTTGTCCTTACCCATGAAGTAGTAAGCGCGGCACTCCTGCTGCCAGAACTCCCTCCAGGCGTCGGGGTCGCCGCTCCTGGCGGCCCACTCCTTGGAGGCCGACAGGTAGCCGATAACCGCCTCGAACCAGACGTAGATCCGCTTGTCCTCATAGCCGTCCAGGGGCACCGGCACCCCCCAGTCGATGTCGCGGGTGATGGCCCGGTCGTGGAGGCCGCCCTGGAGGTAGGAGGCGGTGAAGTTGCGGACGTTGGGCCGCATGTGCGGCTGGTCCTCGATCCACCGAAGAAGCCGCTCCTGGAAAGCGGTGAGCTTCAGGAAGAAGTGCTCGGTGTCCCGGATGACGGGCTTGGCGCCGCACGTGCGGCAGACCATGTCGACGAGCTCCTTGGCGTCGTAGGTGCGTCCGCAGGCGTCGCACTGGTCGCCCCGGGCGCCCTCGGCGCCGCAGTGGGGGCAGGTGCCCTCCAGGTAGCGGTCGGCGAGGAACCGACCGTCGTCCTCGCAGTAGGGCTGGGACATCGTATCCGTGTAGATGAAGCCCTTGTCGAGCAGGGCGAGGAACATGTCCTGGGTGACGTCGGCGTGGTTCTGCGTGTGCGTGGTGGTGAACAGATCGAAGGTGATGCCGAGGCGCTCCCAGTTGTCCAGGAACTCGGCCTGGTACTCGTCGGAGACCTGCTGGGGAGAGACGCCGCGCTGCTCCGCCGTCAGCGTCACGGGCGTGCCATGGGCGTCGCTGCCGGACACCATCAGCACCCGGTTCCCCCTCATGCGGTGGTAGCGGGCGAAGATGTCGGCGGGCAGGTATGCCCCGGCGACCTGGCCGATGTGTATCGAGCCGTTGGCGTAGGGCCACGCCACCGAGACCAGTATCTTGTATGGAGCGACGGAGCTGGGCTCAGTTAGGGGGGACATTTTTCTGAGAGGGTGTTTGCAAAGTCTTGAACTTGTACTAAACTTGATGAATGAGCCGCAAATCGTACCCCAGCGACCTGACGGACGAACAGTGGGAGATCCTCGGCCCCCTACTCCCACCAGCCAAGCCCGGAGGCCGGCCCCGTACAGTGGACCTGCGGGAGGTAGTGAACGGCATCCTGTATTTGCTTCGGAGCGGATGCCCCTGGCGGATGGTCCCGCACGATCTGCCTCCCTGGCAGACCCTGTACAAATACTTCCGCAGTTGGACCATAGATGGAACGTGGGAACGAGTCAATGAGACGCTACGCCCCTGCGTCCGAGAGGCCGAAGGTAGAAATCCTACTCCCAGCGCAGCGATCATAGATAGCCAGAGCGTGAAGACGACTGAAAAAGGGGGCCTCGTGGCTATGATGCTGGTAAGAAGATCAACGGTCGAAAGCGACACGTCATCGTAGATACCATGGGCTTGCTGTTGGCGGTGGTGGTGCATCCTGCCAATATCCAAGACCGAGATGGGGCGAGGCTGGTCATCGATAAATTGATAGGACGATTCCCACGCCTGCGACTCATCTGGGCTGACGCTGGCTACAGCGGCCAGTTGGTGGACTGGGTGATGTCCATGTCGGGCTGGGTCTTGGAGATCGTCAAGCGTCCCAGGGCCAGCCATCAGTTTGAGGTGCTGCCACGCAGGTGGGTGGTTGAGCGAACACTGGCGTGGCTGGGACGTTGTCGCCGGTTGAGCAAGGACTATGAAGCCTTGACCGATACAACGGAAGCGTGGCTGCACATAGCTGCGATTCATCTCATGCTCCGACGCTTAGCTCCGTCATGATGTACTTTGAAAACACCCTCTAAGGTCGGGGGAACCCTGGCTTGGTCATTCGGGTTTCGCATAGGCCGGAGGAACATGACTCGGCAAATGGTATCACAACGGGGTTCAGCCGGGCTTGTCTATCTGAAGCCAGAGGCGGTAGGCTTCGCGCCTGGAGACGCCGCTGGCGGCGGTCGCGAGGGCCACCGACTCCTTGGCTCCGAGACCGGCTTCCCTGAACCCCGCCAGCAGTCCCCGGGCCTCCGGGGGCGATACGCGGGTCTCGGCGTCCCCGGCTCCTCCCTCTATGACCAGGGTGAACTCGCCCCTGGGCTCCTGAAACTGCTGCTGCGCATGGGAGAGGGGTCCACGGAAGACCTCCTCGTGGAGCTTGGTCTGCTCTCGGACTACGGCAACCCGGCGGTCTCCCAGCGTCTCGCGGAGGTCTTCCAGGGACGCTTGAAGTCTGTGCGGCGTTTCCAAGGCCACCATGGTGCGGCCCTCCGCCGCCATCGACGTCAACAGGCGCCGGCGCTCGCCGCGCCGCCTGGGGAGGAACCCCAGGTAGACGAACTGGTTGGCCGTCAGCCCAGACACCGCGACCGCGGAGGTCACAGCCGACGGACCGGGCACCGACAGCACGCGGACCCCGGCTTCGCTGGCAGCCCGCACCAGCTCGTAGCCAGGGTCGCTGACGCCGGGAGTTCCGGCGTCGGAGACGAGGGCCACGTCCTTCTGTTGGAGGGCGGCCAGGAGCGACGGAAGCTTCCGGCGCCTGTTGTGCTCGTGGTAGCTGGTGAGTGGGGTGTGTATGTCGTAATGCGCCAAGAGCCTTCGGGTGACCCGGGTGTCCTCGGCGGCGATCAGGTCCACCTCTCCCAGGACCCTCAGCGCTCGAAGCGTGATATCCTCCAGGTTGCCTATCGGTGTGGCGACGACGTACAAGACGTGCATGGCTGGCAACCATTCTACCAGAGGGCAGCGGACAGCCAAGTGGAGTAGCCTTATGAGGGGCTGATTGAAACACGAAACACTGAACGGAGCTTGACAGGGTGTCCCCTGCGCGATACTATCTAGTTGCCCAGCGTCTCCCGATAATACCCGAGTTGGAGCGTGGGCTATACTGAGGATCCCTGCGGGGATCCTCTATTTTTTTGTCTGACACTCGGAGGTTACGTTGAAACGTTCCGCAGTTTTCGTTGACGCCGGGTACCTGTACGCGCAGGGCTCTACGGCAGTCGCCGGCAGCAAACTGCCCCGTGCTAAGGTTGAATTGGACCTGTCCGGGACGATAGGCAAGCTGCGGCAGGCATCTGCCACAAGAACCGGTAATGCCCCTCTTCTGCGTATCTACTGGTACGATGGTCTACTGGGCGGGAAGCTTTCAGAGGATCAGGAATCCTTGGCCTATACCGAAGACGTCAAGCTGAGGTTGGGCGTCGTCACTCCCGCCGGCCAGCAGAAAGGTGTCGACTCCCTAATCGTCACTGATCTAGTGGAGCTTGCGCGCAATCACGTCATAACGGACGCAGTTCTCCTGTCTGGTGATGAAGACCTGCGGATCGGAGTACAGATAGCCCAGAGCTTCGGCGTTCGCGTTCATCTCATCGGCATCGAGCCTAGCCGGCGTTCTCAATCCTCCTCCCTCTTGCAGGAAGCTGACACCACTACCGAGTGGGACAAGGTAGAAATGAGTACGCTTTTAGCTCTCAAACCCGGGTTCGATGACCTCGCTCAGGCATCTGACTCAGTTTCGCCCGAAGTCGCCGACGATACAGTCACAGCCTTGGAGCAAGCTGTTGACAGCTTCGTGTCATCGCTCGACCCAGAGGAAGTGAGTACCATCGGCAGTCTCGAAGGAGACGACATGATCCCACGTCAATTCGATGGCAGGCTACTGGCGATGTGCAGAACTGCAATGGGCAGGGATCTGGATATGGCCGAGAAGGTTTTAATGCGGTCGAAGTTAAGAGAGGCGGCGGGAGGTCTGCCGTGAGCATGATCGACGAAGTCCTGGAGCGCAACGCCAAGTATGCAGAGAGCTTCGACGGCACGGGCAGGCTGCCCGTGCCGTCGAAGTGCCGCCTGGCGGTCGTGGCCTGCATGGACGCGCGCCTGGATACCCACAGGCTGCTGGGCCTCACGGAGGGCGACGCCCACGTGATACGCAACGCGGGCGGCGTGGTCAGCGACGACGTGGTCCGCTCGCTGGTGGTCTCCCAGCGTCTTCTGGGCACCCGGGAGATACTGTTGGTTCACCACACGGACTGCGGAATGCTGACCTTCCGCGACGACGCGGTGAAGGATGCCATCGAGGCCGAGACGGGCCTGCGGCCGTCCTTCGCTCTGGAGGCCTTCGGAGACCTGGAACAGGACGTGCGCCAGTCCATCTCCCGCATCCGGGCCAGCCCCTTCATCCCTCGCAAGGACCAGGTCCGGGGCTTCATCTACGACTGCGCCACCGGGCGGCTCGACGAGGTCTCTCTGACATGACCAGTGGAGGAAGAGAATGGATTGGTTGAAGCAACTACGTCCCAAAGAGCGCCGAGGAAGCCGGCCACGCTGCGTGCTGCTTGTGGACGGCAGTCGCGAGGAGGTCGCCGACCGGCTAACGCGGCTGGCGAGCTTTCCGAGTGTGTCGGTGTCTCCTGACGACATCTGGATGCCCTACGGCAAGCCGGTGCGGGAAGAAGGCGGCTGGGACAGGACGCCCGCGGATGAAGTTGAACTAGACAAGCCAAACGACCTCGTGTGTCGTGAGATAAGCTTGAAACTTAAGAGGGTGTTTGCAAAGTCTTGAACTTGTACTAAACTTGATGAATGAGCCGCAAATCGTACCCCAGCGACCTGACGGACGAACAGTGGGAGATCCTCGGCCCCCTACTCCCACCAGCCAAGCCCGGAGGCCGGCCCCGTACAGTGGACCTGCGGGAGGTAGTGAACGGCATCCTGTATTTGCTTCGGAGCGGATGCCCCTGGCGGATGGTCCCGCACGATCTGCCTCCCTGGCAGACCCTGTACAAATACTTCCGCAGTTGGACCATAGATGGAACGTGGGAACGAGTCAATGAGACGCTACGCCCCTGCGTCCGAGAGGCCGAAGGTAGAAATCCTACTCCCAGCGCAGCGATCATAGATAGCCAGAGCGTGAAGACGACTGAAAAAGGGGGCCTCGTGGCTATGATGCTGGTAAGAAGATCAACGGTCGAAAGCGACACGTCATCGTAGATACCATGGGCTTGCTGTTGGCGGTGGTGGTGCATCCTGCCAATATCCAAGACCGAGATGGGGCGAGGCTGGTCATCGATAAATTGATAGGACGATTCATCTGGGCTGACGCTGGCTACAGCGGCCAGTTGGTGGACTGGGTGATGTCCATGTCGGGCTGGGTCTTGGAGATCGTCAAGCGTCCCAGGGCCAGCCATCAGTTTGAGGTGCTGCCACGCAGGTGGGTGGTTGAGCGAACACTGGCGTGGCTGGGACGTTGTCGCCGGTTGAGCAAGGACTATGAAGCCTTGACCGATACAACGGAAGCGTGGCTGCACATAGCTGCGATTCATCTCATGCTCCGACGCTTAGCTCCGTCATGATGTACTTTGAAAACACCCTCTAAGACTTGGTGGCTCGCAGTTCCAGGTAGAGGGAAAGGGGCAACAACGCTGAACTGGGACATAGCCAGCACCTGCACGATCGAAGGCGAGCGGGGGCTTCTCTTGGTGGAGGCAAAGGCTCACGGAAGCGAGTTGGGCGAATTCGACACTTGTGGGAGCAAGAACCCTGCCAACCGCGAAAGAATACGCCTAGCGATTGCCGAAGCAGCGGCCGGTCTCAAGTCGGCATCCGGAAACCCTTGGTTCATATCGCGAGACGACCACTATCAGCTATCCAACCGGTTTGCCTGGTCTTGGAAGCTGGCCTCGCTGGGCATACCTGTCGTCCTGGTCTATCTCGGCTTCCTGAACGCTCAGGACATGGCCGACAGGGGACCGCTGTTCCGGTCCGAGGCGGAATGGGAACGTATCCTGAAGGACTACTGCCGAGGTGTCGTCGACGAGAGGTGCTGGGGAAAATCGCTGGATTTCGAGGGTGTGCCATTGATCCCCCTGATTCGAGGGGTCGACCAACCATTCGAGCTGTGAAGCGCCCCTATTGCCTCGTTCGGCGATTGAGGATAAACTCGACTGGGAGGTAGAGTCAAATGAAAGTAGTTATTGCATCCCTGGCTACAGAGGAGTTCCTCAGCGATCTCTCCGCCAGCTTTCCGGAGATCCAGGTCGTCACGGCCGATACGCGGGAGGAGCAGAGGGTCGAGATCAAGGACGCCGACGTGTATCTAGGCTTCCCCTCGCGGGAGGTGTTTCTGGAGGCCGACCACCTGCGTTGGATTCAGCATGCGGGAACGGGTATAGATAGCATCATGAGCTTCACGGAGCTTGTGGACAGCGACGTCGTCCTCACCAACTGCAGGGGGCCGCACGCCGCTCCCATGGCCGATCACGCCATCGGCATGATGGTCAACCTCGCACACCATACGCGGGAGATATTCGAGGACCAGAAGGCCCACCGCTGGTACGCGGCCGCGTACGGGTCCAGGATGGTGGAGCTATCGGGAAGCACCATGGGAATCCTGGCCCTGGGCGACATCGGCATGGCCGTGGCGCGCAGGGCTCACGGGTTCGGGATGGAGGTCTACGGCGTGGACAAGCAGCCGGTCTCGGCTCCTGAGGTGAGAGAGGCCTGGGGACTGGATAGGCTGGACGACCTGATAGAGATGTCCGACTGGTTCGTGGTGACGGCGCCGCTGACTTCGGAGACCGAGGGGTTGATCGACCGCCGCAGGGTGGGCCTGCTAAAGCAGGGAGCGTACGTCATCGTCGTCTCCCGCGGCAAGATCATCGACGAGGAAGCGCTTCTCGACGGCCTTCGCTCCGGACACATTGCCGGGGCCGGCCTGGACGTTACCGCCGTGGAGCCGCTTCCGCCCGAGAGCCCGCTGTGGGACCAGGAGAACCTGATCATATCGCCCCACGTGTCGGCGCTCACGCCGGAGATGTGGGAGGGACGGAGGCAGATCTTCAAGGAGAACCTGCGGCGCTTCCTGGCCAACGAGCCCTTCCTCTACGTCTGCGACAAGCGCGCCGGGTTCTAGCGCCGTTTTCATGCTGGCTGTCCGGCTCGGGCCTTACCGTTGATGCACGGGTGCCGTTGGAGTCGAAAGCGATGAGACTGACTACTGAAGAGGTGCGTCACATTGCGGCCTTGGCGAGAATCGCCATGACCGATGAGGAGGTCCAGCGGGTGGGGGAGGAGATGTCCCAGATCTTAGACAACTTCGACGTGCTCGACCAGGTGAGTACGGATGGGGTCGAGCCCACGGGACACTCGGTCGAGCTGACCAGCGTCATGCGAGATGACGAGGCGGCGGAGTCCTCGCCCGTGGAGGACGTGCTGGCTAACGCTCCGGCCCGGGAGGATGACCTGGTCCGGGTCAGGGCGGTGCTGGAGTGACTCGTACACCCCTGGATTGGCGGCTTTCCTGACACCCGGGCTTGAGAGTTGTCCCCCCAAGACGTCGTAGACATAACCGCTCACGAGGCCAGGGGGCTCCTGGACCGTCGAGAGGTGTCGTCCCTGGAGCTGACGGGGGCGTTTCTGGAGCGCATCGAACAGGTCGAGGACAGGGTCAAGGCCTTCGTGACCGTCACCGGGGACGCCGCTCTGGAGCAGGCGAGGGTAGCCGACAGGCGCATCGCGTCGGGCGATGCGGGGCCGCTCACCGGCATCCCGATGCAGCTCAAGGACAACATGAGCACCCGGGGCATCCCGACCACCTGCTCGTCGCGCATGCTCCAGGGGTTCGTACCGCCCTACGACGCCACCGTGGTGCAGAAACTCTCGGCGCAGGATGCTGTGCTGGTGGGCAAGGGGAACATGGACGAGTTCGCCATGGGGTCGTCCACCGAGAACTCGGCCTTCTTCCCCACGCGGAACCCGTGGGACCTGGATAGGGTGCCGGGCGGCAGCAGCGGCGGCCCGGCGGCAGCCGTCGCCGCGTCCGAGTGCGTCTACTCGCTCGGCTCCGACACGGGCGGCAGCGTACGGCAGCCGGCAGCCCTGTGCGGGGTCGTCGGGCTCAAGCCGACCTACGGCCTGGTGAGCCGGTATGGGCTGGTGGCCTTCGCCAGCTCCCTCGATCAGATAGGCCCGTTGACCAAGGACGTGACCGACTGCGCCCTGGTGATGAACGCCATCGCGGGCCACGATCCGCGGGACTCGACCTCCATAAGCTCCGGGGCGCCCGACTACACCAGGGCGCTGACCACGGAGCTGGCGGGGCTGCGCGTGGGAGTCCCGGAGGAGTACTTCGTTGGGGGAATCGAGCCCGGGGTGGAGAGGGCCGTCCGTACGGCGGTCGAAGTCCTCCAAGACCTGGGGGCAGATATACATGAGACCTCGCTGGCCCTCACCCCCTACGCGCTGGCGGTCTACTACATCATCGCTCCGTCCGAGGCGTCGGCGAACTTGGCGCGGTACGACGGCATTAAGTACGGATACTCGGCAGGGGACGCCGACGGTATCTGGGACGTCATCGAGAGGAGCCGGGAGGACGGCTTCGGGCCCGAGGTCAAGCGGCGCATCATGCTCGGCACCTACGCGCTGTCCGCCGGCTACTACGACGCCTACTACCTGAAGGCGCAGAAGGTCCGCTCGCTGATACGGCAGGAGTTCCGGGACGCCTTCCAGAGGTTCGACGTCCTGGTCATGCCCACCTCTCCCTCAACCGCCTTCCGCTTGGGCGAGAAGACGACGGACCCGCTGCAGATGTACCTCAACGACATCTTCACTATGCCCGCCAACATCGCGGGCATACCGGGCATCTCGCTCCCCGCCGGCGTCGTCGACGGCCTGCCGGTCGGCCTGCAGCTCATGGCGCGCCCGCTGGGAGAGGAGACACTGCTCCGCGCGGCCTACGCCTACGAGCAGGCGACCGGGTGGAGCAAGCTGAGGCCGCCGTTGTGATCTTTCGCTTGGCGGGCGGCCTGCCAAGCCCTTTTCTTAAGAATGAACAAAGAGGAGGCGCCCAGTGAAACGCGCGACCAGGGAGATACTGTACTTCGAGACGGGGCCGGACAACGAGCCAACCCTCTACGTCGACCCGGGCGAGGAGTTCGAGGTCGAGACCCAGATGAACCGGGGGCCGTGGCTCGACGACCACCCCGATGGTGAGGCTCTCAAGAAGAAGCTGCGCGCCGGCAACCCGTCCAGCGGCTGCATCTACGTCAATGGGGCGGAACCGGGACAGGTGCTCATAGTCCACGTGGGCGATATCGACGTGGACCCCATCGGCTTCACCAGGTTCGGGGGCGCCAACGACGCCATGCCGGGGTGGCTGGGAGGCAGCGGCGTCGGGGAGCACCACAAGGTGGTCAAGATCGAGGACGGCTTCATCCTATGGAGCGACGAGTTGAAGATTCCTGTCGCTCCCATGCTGGGGGTCGTGGGGGTGTCGCCCGCCCACACCCGCTGGGCCCACGCGTGGGCCGGTGAGTGGGGAGGCAACTTCGACATCCAGGAGGTCACGACGGGCGCGTCGGTCCACCTCCCCGTCAGCGTGCCCGGCGCGCTGCTGCACATCGGCGACATGCACGCGCGCCAGGGCGACGGCGAGATCTGCGGCGCGGGCGGCATCGAGTCGGGATGCCGGGTGAGGATCACCTGCGAGCTGGCGGATCGTCCGAAGTCGATGACGTGGCCTCGGATCACCAACGACACCCACATCATGACCACGGCGATGGCGCGACCGGCGGAGGACGCCTTCAGGACGGCGCTGGAGGAGATGGTGCTCTGGCTGGAGGATGAGTACGGCTTCGAACGAGGCGAAGCGTACCTGTTCTTGGGACAGGTGCTGGAGGCGCGCTGCACGCAGTTCGTGAACCCGACCTTCAGCTACGTGGCCAAGGTGAATCGGAGGTACCTGCCCGGGGGATAGGCCTTGGGATTACGGGGCTTGCGTGTGCTAGAATCGTGCGGGCTCATGCCCTCGGCAATCGTTCGCCATCAGTCCTTGGAGTAGCGGAATGAATCTTCGAATCCCCGGCCCCATCCCCGTACCCGATGAGATCCTGGACGCCATGTCGGAGCCGATGATCAACCACCGCGGCCCGGAGTTCAAGGAGATCCTCTACCGGACGACTGAGGGGATCAAGCAGATCTTCGAGACCGACAACGACGTCTTCATCATCACGGGCTCGGGTACGGCGGCGATGGAGGCGGCGATTGTCAACACCCTCTCTCCGGGGGACAGGGTGCTCTGCGCCACGGTCGGCGAGTTCGGGAACCGGTTCGGGGAGATCGCAACCGCCTACGGCGCGGACGTCACGATCCTGGCCTTTCCCTACGGCTCAGCCGTCGACGTCGACGGTCTGCGGGAGGCGCTGGCCGACGACGACAGCTATCGGGCGGTGCTGGTGACCCATAACGAGACCTCGACGGGGGTTACCATCGACCTGGAGGCCGTCGCAGGCGTCGTCAATAACGAATCCGACGCGCTGCTCCTGGTCGACGGGATCAGCAGCGTATGCTCGATACCGCTGCGCACCGACGCGTGGGGGTGCGACGTCGTGGCGACCGCCTCTCAGAAGGGATGGATGCTGCCTCCCGGCCTCTCGTTCATCAGCTTCAGCGAGAGGGCCTGGGAGGCGCAAGCCTCGGCCAAGATGCCCAGGTTCTATCTCGACCTGTCCGAGTATAAGCGGTACTACCAGATCGGACAGCCTCCGTACACGCCATCGGTTTCCGTTATGTTCGCTCTGGACGTGGCTCTGAAGAGGATTCTCGCCGAGGGCATGGGCAATGTCTTCGAGCGCCACGCGGGCATTGGCCGGATGACCCGCAGCGGGGTCAAGGGGCTAGGGCTGTCTCTGTTCTGCGACGAGAGCGTCGCCTCCAACACCGTGACCGCCGTCAACGTGCCCGAGGGAGTGGACGGCGGTCAGCTGTTGGACCTTATGAGAAGGGAGCACCGCGTCGTTCTCGCGGGAGGCCAGGGGAGCCTCAGCGGCAAGATCTTCCGTGTGGGGCACATGGGCCTCTGTACCGCCGAGGATATCCAGGATGTGCTCGACTCCCTTGCGGTCGTGCTGCCCCAAGTGGGCTTCGCGCCCCCCGGCGAGGGGGCTGGCTGAGCGAGGCGCTATGGCAGTCCCAGAGATGCAGAAGGCGATCGCCAAGCTCAGGCTCACGCTTGCCGGGATCAGGGGCAAGGAGGAGGAGCTGGAAGGGCTCAGCCGCCAGTTCAGGCGCCAGCTGGAGCGGGCACCGTCCTACGCCGTCCACGGCGAGAGCTCCCTGGACGCCGCCCTCAGTGTCATGGGGGAGATACAAGAGCGGCTCGATGGGGTGGAGGCAAGACGAGGCCACCTAGAAGCCATCAAGGAGCGGGCGCTGAGGGAGCTGCAGGCGCTGCAGCTGACCGACAGGATCGAGCACGCCAAGGCAGAGCTGGCGGCTCTCAAGAAGCGCAGCCGCACGGGCGGCAGTCCTGACGAGGAGGCGGGCAGGATAGGGGAGCTGGAACGCTTCGTTCAGGAGGCCAGCATCCGGGCGGCGGAGAGCATCACCGGGGAGACCAAGAAACTCAAGCGCGACGCCGGGCTCTCCCAACCCCCATCCTAAACCTCCCAGACTGCCAGCTGGATGGCCGGATGGCGATTGGCCCGCTAGGTCGCCGCGGCGGCGTCGGGCATACCCAGATCGGGAGAGCTGAACATCTCGCCGATGACCTCCTCCTCAGCCGTCTCGTTGACGATGAGGTACTTGGCGAGTTTGGCGAGCTTGGACCGGTTCTCGGTCACCACCCTGTTGGCCGTCTGATAGGCGAAGTCGATGAGGCTGTGGACGTCCTCGTCGATGTCCTCGGCGATGCGGTCGCTGTAGTCCCTCTGTTCGGAGATCTCCCTGCCCAGGAACACCAGCTCCTCCCGTTTGCCAAAGGTCCGCGGCCCCAGCTTCTCGCTCATGCCGTAGCGGGTCACCATAGTCCGGGCGATGCGGGTGGCCTGCTCCAGGTCGTTGCTGGCCCCCGTGGTGATCTCGTTGAAGATGATCTCCTCGGCAACCCGACCGCCCATGGCGGCGGCCATCATGTCCTGGAACTGGCCCTTGGTCCAGAGATGGCGGTCTTCCTCGGGAAGGTAGCGCGTGTGGCCGCCGGACTGGCCTCGGGCGACGATGGTGACCTTGAAGGGCATGTCGGCATTGGGCAGGACGTAGGCCACGAGGGCGTGTCCGGCCTCGTGATAGGCGGTGATCTCCTTCTCCCGCTGGCTGATGACCCTGGTCCTTCGCTCCGGGCCGGAGATCACCCGGTCCACGGACTCGGCGAACTCCTCGGAGGTGATCAGGGTCTTCTGGCGGCGCGCGGCCAGGATGGCGGACTCGTTGACCAGGTTCGCCAGGTCGGCGCCGCTGAAGCCCACGGTCTGCTTGGCGACGGTCTCCAGATCGGTGTCCTCGGCCAGGGGCTTGCCCTTGGCGTGCACCTGGAGGATCTGGATGCGCCCGCGGACGTCGGGGTTGTCCAGGGTGACCTTGCGGTCGAAGCGTCCGGGCCGCAGGAGAGCGGGGTCCAGGATGTCGGGCCGGTTGGTGGCAGCCAGGACGATGACGTTGGTGTTGGGATCGAAGCCGTCCATCTCGACGAGGATCTGGTTGAGGGTCTGCTCCCGCTCGTCGTGGCCTCCGCCGAGTCCGGCGCCCCTGTGTCGGCCCACGGCGTCTATCTCGTCGACGAAGACGATGCATGGGGAGTTACGCTTGGCCTGGTCGAAGAGGTCCCGAACGCGGGAGGCTCCGACGCCGACGAACATCTCGACGAACTCGCTGCCGCTGATGTTGAAGAAGGGGACTCCGGCCTCACCGGCGACGGCCCTGGCCAGCAGGGTCTTTCCGGTTCCCGGTGGGCCGACTAGGAGGACGCCCTTGGGTATCTTGGCCCCCAGGACGAGGAAACGTTCGGGGAACTTGAGGAACTCTACGACCTCCTGCAGCTCCTCCTTGGCCTCCTCCACGCCGGCAACGTCCTCGAAGCTGACGGCAGGGCTGTTGCCCACGAACATCTTGGCCCGGTTTCTGCCGAAGCTGAAGGTCTGGCTGGTGTTGCCCTGGGCCTGCCTCATCATGAAGAGGAGGATGGCGCCGAAGAAGATGAGGGGCAGGAAGTTGACGAGGAGTCCCAGGAGGCTGCCCAGGCCTCCGGAGCCCTTGACTACGACGCGGATGTTGCTGGCGACGGGGTCGACGCCGGCCCTGGCGAGGGACTCGACGATGCTGGCGCCGTCCTCCTTGCGGGAGGTGTAGACGTTGCCGTTGGTGAGGCTGACGGTGAGCCTGTCCTTGTCGACCTCGATGAGGTCGACGTCGCCGCTGGCGGCCAGAGATATCACCTCCGTGATGGGTATCTCGTTGCTGCTGCCCATCGACCCCGAGAAGAAGGTGTAGAAGATCGCCACGACGGCGACCAGTATCAGCAGATAGATGAAACTGCTTCGCATCCAGCGAGTCTTCATCTGACCTCCAGAGGCGCGGCCGCGTTGGGCCCACCTCCAAACGGAATATCCAGACCGCAATGGTACATCATAGCGCACCCCTAAGCAAAGAACGCTCCGGTCTTTCGGGTCCTACCGCCTCCATCTATGTCAACAGCATAGCAGACCGGATGAGTCTTTCCCTTCTCCTGTGATCCTGGTTGCTCAGAGCGGTATATTAAGAAAGACAATCTATATCTTGATATCATTAAGGATTTTGTTATAGTTACTGAACTATTTCATGTAGGACCTGTTTGGAGAAGGCCTTGGCGAGTCACTGGCAGGACCTTACCGATCTCACGGGCGATGATGAGCTCACCGTCGAGCGGGTACGCCTCATGCGGAAGGACATCGCCATCGAGGGGAGCTTCGATCTCCCGCCACTGGTCCGGCTCTCCGCCGAGGATCAGATCTTCGTCATGGCGTTCGTCCGATGCCACGGTTCGATCAAGCAGATGGAGCGGACCTTCGGCGTCAGCTATCCGACGGTCAAGAAGCGGCTGGACAGCATCGCAAGCCGGTTCGAGTTCGTGGTCAGCGAACCCCAGCGGCCCGACGCCGACCGGCGGTCGGAGATAATCGACCGCCTCGGCCGCGGCGAGATATCCGTCGATGACGCCGTAGAGAGGCTCTCCGCGTCATGATGCTTCCTCCGTCCATACTGCGAGTCCGAGTCCTGGATGACGACAGCCGCGTCAGCTTGTGGATCCCCCTCATCCTCGTCTGGCCTCTCGTCGCCGCCCTCTACCTGCTCCTGCTCCCATTCGTCCTCATCGCCGCCGTCTTGACCTGGCGACGCGGCTGGGGGAAGGCGATTCTGTTGGGCGGCCCCGTCCTGTTCCGACTATACTGCGCCCTGCGCGGCCTCAGAGTCGACATGACGGAGTCCAAGCGGTCGATACTGGTCTACTTCAAGTGATGGGAGGGAGGAACGCCATGAAACACGACGCCCGACGCATACTCGAAATGCTATCCGAAGAGAAGATCACCGTCATCGAGGCGGAGCGTCTACTCGAGGCGCTCCGCGCCCCCGAACCGGCGCCTGACCCAACGATGGGAGATCGGGATGAGGAAGAGGGGACGCCGGGCGAGGGCGGCCAGGCCAAGCCCATCGGCCCTGGTACTGGCGTAAAGGTGGGCGCTGGTGCGTCCGTCAGTCCCGACGTGAAGCTCCCGCCTGGAAGCGTGATCGGCATGGGCGCTCTCGTTCGTGCCGGAGTCATGGTCGAGGGCGCTATCAAAGTCGGTATGGGAGCATATGTCGGTGAAGGCGCGCGCCTCCTGCAGGATTGCAAGATCGGCGATGGCGCGAACATCGGCGCAGGCACAGTCATTGGCAAGAGGGCGAAGGTCGACGACGGCGGGGTGATCGGTGCTAACGTCACAATTCCAGACGATGTAAAGGTAGGTATGGGTGCGGTTGTCGGTGAGGGAGCGAAGATTGGAACGGACGCCAACATCGATATGGGAGCCATCGTCGGCGTAGGGGCTGAGGTCGGCGCCGACGCAACCATAGGCATGGGGGCGGCCATCGGCGAGGGAGCGAAGGTCTCCTCCGGCAACCACGTCCCCGACGGAGCGAGTGTCCCCGCAGGCGCGGTCTGGTAGGCCCGCCGTCCCCTGGCTCAATGACATCGACGGCACCGCAAGGAGGCGCACTATGGACGATAACGGAAGGCGCGTACTCGAAATGCTCTCGGAGGGCAAGATAACCGTAGCCGAGGCCGAGAGGCTCTTGGCGCTGGTCGAGGAACCGGCCCGGCAAGTATCTCTGCATCATCGGTGAGGACGGCGATGATCGGTTCAACATCCGGGTGCCGCTGAGCCTCATCCGGGGCGGCGTCAAGGTGGGCACGCTCTTCTCGGGGAAGATGGGCGAGCGACTCAAGGAGAAGGGCGTCGATCTCGACAAGCTAGACACCGGCGGCGGTCTGGACGACATCATCGACGGCCTTGGCGAGCTCGATCTGGACTTCGAGAGCCCCGGCGAGCGTATCCGCATCTACGCGGAATAGGCGCTCTCACGAGAGAGAGGGACACCTTGGCACATGAGAGTGGACAGCGTACCGGCGCGCTGAGCATGGTGCGGCTGGTCCGGGCCGCGAGGTACTCCCTGGCGGGGTTGCGGGAGGCCGCCTCGCTCCACACGTCGTTCCGTCAGGAGCTGATCGCGGGAGCGGTGCTGACGCCGGTCGCGATCTGGCTGGGCAACGGCGGCGTGGAACGGGCGTTGCTGCTGGGCTCGCTGGGAATGGTGCTGATCCTGGAGCTGGTCAACTCCGCCATCGAGACGGCCGTCGACCGCGTGGGCACCGAGCCCAACGAGCTGTCTCGCCAGGCGAAGGACATCGCATCCGCCGCGGTGCTCCTTGGGCTGCTCAACGTACCCTTGGTCTGGGGACTCGTGCTGCTGGGCTAATTGCCTCACATCTCCCCTGAGAGAGTAGACCAGGGTCGCCCTAGATCTGAAGGCTCATCCGCGGCTTTGCCAACGCGTCGGCGACCCCTGTGTCTCTCATGAACTTGACCAGGAAGCCGTGTACCGCCCTAGCAGCCTCGACGTTCTGAGCTATGATGTTCCTCTCCTGCCCGGGGTCGCTGGGCAGGTGGTACAGCTCCGACATTCCCGGCTCGACGCTGTATAGCAGGGACCACTCTCCCGCGGTCACCGTGGTGACGAGGCCCGCCGTCAGCGGGCGGCTCACGTTGTCGACCGACTGTACGCGGTCTCCTGGGTTGGCGAAGGGGATCGTGCTGATGGTGAACTCGCGGCCCCGCAGGCCCGGGTCCCGAACAGCGGGAAGCAGCGACCTGCCCTGGACCCATCCGGGCGCGCGTTCTTCGAATAGCTCCAGCACCGTCGGCATTACGTCGATAGCCGAGGTCTGCCCCATGTAGGAGCCGGAGGCCGCGCCCGGCACACGTACGAGCAGGGGGATGTGCACCAGCTCCTCGTACAGGGGCGAGTGGGACCATTGGGCGTCCGGATCGCCGTGGCGGTAGAGCCTGCCGTCGTCCCGCTTGGCGTAGGTCATCTTCCCGAAGAGGCCGTCGTGCTCGCCGAAGTAGAAGCCGTGGTCCGTGGTGAAGATGACGGCGGTATCCTCCATGAGGTCCATGTTCTCCACCTTGCGGAGCAGGTGGCCGATCCAGGTGTCGACCATCGTGATCTCGCCGGAGTAGGTCGCCTGGGCCTTCCTGACCTTCCTCTCCGACATCTCGGGAGCGTCGCGCCAGTGGGCGTATACGGGCTGGACGACCTCTCCGTCGTAGTCGGGCATGTACAGCTCGGTGTAGTAGCTGGGGGCGTCCCACGGCTCGTGGGGGTCCCAGGTGTCGACGTAGAGGAAGAACTGCTCCTTGTAGTGCCGCTCCAGCCAGTCTCCCGCCCTCGTCATCGTCTGCGCGACGTTCCGGTCGGACTCCTTGCGCCACCACGCCACCGTGTCCCGCGACTCGTGATGGTTGATCCTCTGGACCCTGGTGGCGGAGCCCTCCTGGCCCTGAACCGTGAAGAAGGTCTGGAAGCCGCGGTCGTAGTTGAAGCCGTGGCGCCAGTAGAAGGGAGTGTCGACCACGGCGGCCGTGTGGACTCCCCGGTCGGTGAGCAGCTGGGCTAGGGTGCCGACGTTCTCGGAGAAGGGCTCCCAGCCCATGAAGGACATCGTCCACCGGCCGGTGAAGTGATCGGCTCTTGTCGGCATGGTGGGGAAGGCGCCCGAGTAGTGGCTGTCGAAGCGGACCGCCTGGGACGCCAACGAGTCCAGCGCCGGCGTGTGGATGAAGTCTGCCCCGTAGGCGCCGAGATGGTCTCGGCGGAAGGTATCTGCAACGATCCAGATCACGTTCATGTCTCAACCCCCGTCAGTTGGGTGATTCGCCTTGGCAAGTCGCGCCTAACATACCGCGTGAGACACTTCACGTAAAGGCCACGCGCTGTTAGGACAAGGACTCTCTCGCCCTCGCGCATCTGGGCAGGGTGGGTTGGGGACAAACCCGTTGGACTTTCGGGTATACTCTTACTGGCCGCGAGCTGTAGAGGCATGATTCAGTGAGCTCTTGTGAATAGCATCGATCCGATCGGTCCTGAGCGGGGCATAACGGTCGGTGTCCTGGGAACGGGGCGCATGGGCCGGCTGCACCTGGAGGCGTTGGACCGCATTCGCAGCACGGGGTTGCGTGTCGACGGTGAGACGTGGCCCGTCGAGTCAGCCATCTACGGCCGCAACCCGGACAAGGTGGAGGAGTGCGTCCGCCTGTACCGCCCGTCCATCGCCACGACCGACATGAACGAGCTCATCGACCGGCCGGACGTCGCCGTCGTCGACAACTGCCTGACCAACGCCCTGCACTACGAGCCCCTCCTGCGCGCCCTGCGCGGCGGCACACACTGCTTCACGGACAAGCCGCTGGCCCTGGACGTGCCGGAGGCCGAGGCGCTGCTCCGAGCTGCCAGGGAGGCTGGCGCCCATCACGGCATCATCCAGAACATGCGATTCCAGGCCGGACCGGCCAAGCTGAAGGAGATGCTGGACCGGGGAGACCTGGGGCGTATATTCCACGTCCGGGTCGTCTTCGGCTACTTCGTGCCGCGGCAGGTGAGCAACCGCCCCGCCTGGTTCTATCAGAAGGCGGAGTCCGGCGGCGGCATCGTCCACGACATGATGGCCCACTTCTTCGACCTCCTGAGGTACATGCTGGGTCCCGTGGAGCGGCTCCACTGCGAGATGGTCACGGCGTTCCCGGAGCGGGAGGACGCGGAGGGCATCCGGTTCCCCTCGGAGGTGGAGGACGCCGCCGCCGTGACGATGCGCTTCCGTTCGGGCGTCATCGCAGACGTCTTCGCCAGCTGGACGAGGCGCAAGCACGAAGAGGTGCCGTTCTTCGAGATCGACGGCGAGAGAGGGAGCGTCATCTGCAGCTTCAACGAGCTCAAGCTCCAGAGCGCGGAGCGGACCGCAAACTTCAGCTACGACCCGACGCGCCGCCAGACCGGGTACGACGAGGGATGGGAGCCGGTGACCCTCGAGCCTGTGAACCCCTTCGAGGTTCAGCTGCGCAGCTTCCTGGAGGCCGTCATTACGGGCCGGCCGTGCAAGCCCGATTGGGAGGACGCCGTGGTCACCCACAGGCTCATCGAGGCGGCCTATGAGTCGGCAGAGACCGGCAACGCCGTCAGCATAGACGATTCCACCGCCCCTTAGATTACATCCCCGCCGGGCCGCGCCCGGCAAGAGCTACATGGAGTGACACAAATGAGAGACTTCGACGACTACCTGATGGAATCCTATGAGCTGCGGGAAAAGCTGGTCGCGGACAAGTTCAGGCCCAGGTACCATTTTCTGCCGCCGGAGGGCCGCTGGAACGACATCAACGGCGCCGTCTTCTGGAAGGGCAGGTACCACATCGGCTACCTCCAGAAGATAGCCAACGGGCCGGGCGAGCGCGACTTCTCCAGCTGGCAGCACGTCTCCAGCAGGGACCTCCTGCACTGGCGTTACCACAAGGCATCGCTGCGGGAGCCCCTGGAAGGCAGCAGGGGCGACTACTTCAACAGCGGCGACGTGATGGCAGGAGCGGATGTGCCGACGATCATCGTCAACATGCCCAGGCGGGGCATCTGCATCTACCAGTGTCACGACGACAACCTGGACAACTGGGTCCCCCTGGCCGAGAACCCCGTCATACCCCTCGATCCGGCCCCCGAGCGGGGGTGGCGGTCGATGTCCTCCAGCAAGCTCCCGGAGTGCGTGATATTCGATCCCAGCGGCTGGAAGGAAGGGGATGTCTACTACGCCCTAATCGGCAACAAGAACCACCGCCCCGGCTACGAGGGCGACTCCACCAGCCTGTTCAAGTCCAAAAACCTGAGAGAGTGGGAGTACGTCGGCCCCTTCTACAAGTCCGACCGTAAGTGGACGGAGGAGGTCGAAGACTGCGCGTGCTCCAACTTCTTCCCCTTCGGGGACAAGCATATGCTGCTCATGCACACCCACAGGCCCTACGCAAAGACCCAGTACTACATCGGCCTATACGAGAACGAGCAGTTCTACCCCGAGACCAACGGGCAGCTGAGCCACCTGGGCAGCCTGGTCGCAGGCCCCGAGACGCTGGTGGACGACAGGGGCAGGAGGATATTCTGGGGTTGGATCAGGGACGCACGGGGGGACGATTGGGTGGAGTACGGCTGGAACAGCATGATGACGCTGCCCTGGCACTTCACTCCCGCCAGCGACAACAGCCTCCTCGTCGATCCCGTCGAGGAGCTGCGCTCCCTGCGCTACGACGAGCGGCGGCACGACGACGTCACTCTATCGGAGGGCGAGGAGAGGGTGATCGAGGGGTTCGAGTCGGACTGCATGGAGATCAAGCTGACCATCGAGCCCAACGACGCCGCCCTGTTCGGGATGAAGCTGCTGTCCTCGCCCGGCGGCGAGGAGGAGACGGTCGTGACCTACGACGCCGAGCGGCAGCAGTTCGTGGTCGACTTCGAGAGGGCCAGCGAAGACGGAGGGCTGACTTACGGCCGCAGGGCCCAGAGCCACAACAGGGGCGTCCGCCAGCAGATCGTGCCCCACCCGCTGGAAGTCGGGGGTCGGCTGGACGTCGACATCTTCGTCGACCGCTCGGTCATCGAGATCTTCGTCAACTCCCGGATCTGCATCGTCCAGAGAGTGTACCCAGCCAGGGACGACAGCAAGGGCTTCAGGCTCTTCACAAAGGACAGGCCCATCAGCGTCAGGGACATCACGAAGTGGGAGATGGACGCGACGAATCCCTGGTAACTTGCACCCGTAGAGGCTGCGACGGAACGGGACCTCCAAGCTCTAGCTGGGAGTAGAGTCGAAGCATGGATTCCATCTTGGGCCGTCTGGGACTGGGCGATTCGGCTTGGCTGGACCCGCTCACGGCTGCGGTCATCGTCCTCATCTCGCTGCTGGCGGCCCTCGCCTTCAACAGGCTGCTGCTGCCGCTGGCCCTACGGGTAGCGGACCTTACCCCCACAGAGCTGGACCAGCGCCTGGTCCGAGCCGCCAGGTGGCCGGTCACCTTGGGCCTCCTGGTACTGGGAGTCTACCTCGCCCTAGTTATCCCTCTGGAGCTTGACGAAGCCCAACAACGCTGGGTCGAGATCGCAGCACGCATGCTTGCCACCATTTTGGGCATCATGTTGGTCGCGGGCGTCGTGTCCCGGCTCCTGGACTGGTACCTCGAGAAGCCTTCTGAGCACGCGTCCCATGTCATCGACGCCCGCTTCTTCCCGCTACTGAGGAGAGTGGCGGTGGTCGCTATCTACGTCATCGGCGCCCTGTTGCTACTGGACATCCTGCAGATAAACATCAGTCCGCTCATCGCGGGTCTTGGCATCGGAGGGTTGGCCGTGGCGCTGGCGGTCCGGCCGACGTTGAGCGACCTCTTCGCCGGGACCTACGTGTTGACCGAAGGCGCTATCACCCCCGGCGACTACATAGAGCTCCAGAGCGGCCCCGCTGGATACGTGGTGGGCGTGGGTTGGCGCAGCACCCGCATCCGCACCTGGACCAACAACCTCGTTGTGATTCCCAACGCCCACTTCGCCGAGACGGTAATCACCAACTACGGGGGGCCGGTCCCGGCGGTGAACGTGTATATGATCTGCGGCGTCAGCTATGATAGCGACCTCGACCACGTGGAGGCGGTCTCCCGTGAGGTGATGGAGCATCTGCTCGACACCGATCCCAACGCGATCAAATCGTACGGCGCCTGGTTCGGGTACGATTCCTTCAGCGACTCCAACATCAGCTTTTGGCTGTTCCTCCAAGCGAAAGACCGCCTGGCGAGCTTCGAGCTCCAGTCGGCGTTGATCCGCAACCTGCACCGCCGCTTCCGAGAGGAGGGCATCGTCATCAACTACCCGGTGCGCGCTCTCCAATTTCCAGAGGATTGGACGCCCTCCAGCATTCGCCCTCAGGACGGAGAGTAGGGGCCCGCCTACCTACACCACGCGTTACCCCTTGAGCCTAGCCATCCCGGGGTCGAACAGCGGCTCACGGGCCACCGTGGCCGGGTAGCGCCTCCCGAAGTACTCTATCGACACCCCGGCGCCAACCCGCGAGCTCTCCGGCGGAAGATAGCCGTAGGCGATGCTCTTGCCCACCGTATGGCCGAAGTTGGCGCTGGTCACGTACCCGATCCGCCGCTCTCCGTCCAGGATCGGCTCCTTGCCCATGACCACGTGCCGGGGGGTGTCCATCACCATACAGCGCAGCTCTCGGCTGATCCCCTCCTCGCGTACCTGCAGCAGCGCCGAGCGGCCGATGAACTCTCCCTTGTCCAGCCGGACGGCGAAGCCGAGGCCCGCCTCGTAGGGATTGTACTCGGTGTGTATGTCGCTGCCCACAGCCTGTAGCCTTTCTCCAGGCGCAGCGAGTCGAAGGCCGCTCCACCCGCGGCGATGACGCCGAGGGGCTGGCCTGCCTCCCATAGAGTATCCCACAGACTCAGGCCGTACTCGGTCCGGGCGTAGAGCTCCCAGCCAAGCTCCCCCACATACGAGATGCGCAGCGCCAGCACCGGCACCTCCCCCACCATGATCTGTCTGGCCGTCATGTAGGGGAAGGCCTCGTTGGAGAGGTCGCTGGTCGTGGCCCTGCGCAGGAGCTCCCTGGCCCTGGGGCCCCACAGCCCGATGCTGCAGAGGCTGGATGTGACGTCGGTGATGGCGGCTGAGCCGTCTCTCGGAAGGTGCATCCGCATCCATGACAGGTCCAGCGGCCCCGTGGCGCCCCCGGTGATGACCAGGAAGCGCTGGGGCTCCAGCCTCGTCACCGTGAGGTCGCACTTGATGCCGCCGCGCTCGTTGAGCATCGAGGTATATGTGATCCTCCCCACGGGCCTGTCCATCTGGTTGGCGGCGACGTATTGGAGGTACTCCAGGGCGCCCGGCCCGGCGACCTCCAGCTTGGCGAAGGGCGTCAGGTCGAACATGGCCGCGCCGTCCCTGACAGCCGCGTGCTCGGCGGCGGCGGCCGGCGACCAGTACCGCGCCTCCCATCCGGACCGCCGGGGCGAGTCCGGCAACGGGAGGCTGGCGTTGCCGTCGTACCACTGGGGCCTCTCCCAGCCGGCGCTCTCGAAGAAGACGGCCCCCAGCTCCTCCTGCCTGCGGTGGAAGGGGCCCAGCCGCAGGCCCCGCGGCTCGGTGATCGGCTCCAGCGGGTGCTTGATGTCGTAGACTTCCCTGTACTGCTGGGCGGCCCTGGTCCGCACGTAGGGCCGGCTCACGGCGTGGCTGTGGAAGCGGGCGACGTCTGCCTCGCGCACGTCGACGCTGGTGCTCCCCTCGACCATCCACTCCGCCACCGCCTTGGCGACACCTCCGGCGTGGGTGATCCACACCGCCTGGGCCGACCAGAACCCCTTGACCTCGGGCGACTCCCCCAGCAGCGGCATCGCGTCGGTGGTGAAGGAGAACATGCCGTTGAGCTTGTGGACCAGCTCCACTCCCCGCAGCGGGGGCAGCAGCTCCGCGGCGGAGTCCAGGGCACTCTCGAAGTGCAGCGGCGTCCACGGCACGACAGAGGGCATCTCGGGGGCGGCTTCGTGGGACAGGATGTCGTCGGGCTCGGTCAGGAGCGGCTCGTGCTGGTACGAGCCGATAGCGTACGCCTCCCCGCGCTGGCGGAAGTACACTGCCCGGTCCTGGTGCCGCAGGATTGGGTGGGTCGCCTCTTCGGTCTCGCCTCTCAGCTCTGGCAGAGGGGCCGTCCAGGCCAGGAGGTGCTGCATCGGGTACAGCGGGACGGCGACGCCCGCCATCCCGCCGATGGTGGGACCCCATATGCCGGCGGCTGCCAGCACCGTGTCGGTATCGATGCGGCCCCTGTCGGTCTGCACCGCCCAGACCCGTCCGCCGGCCACCTCGATACCGGTGACCCTGGTGTTTGCGTGGAAGCTGGCGCCGTTGGACTGCGAATACCTCGACACCGCCTCGGCGGCTAGGGTTGCATTGACGACACCGTCGCTGGGAACATAGAGAGCGCCGTGGGTGCTCGCCGTCAGCAGGGGCAGCCTCTCTCGAGCCTCAGAGGCGCTGATCACCTCGGCCTCGATGCCCCAGGACCTGGCGAACCCTGCCCTCCGCTTCAGCTCCTCCAGGCGCTCCACGGTCCAGGCCGCCTCGAGGCTGCCGACGGGGCGCCAAGCGGGCTGCCCGCCTACACTCAGCGAGGAGTAGAGCTCCACCGTCTGCTTGGCGAACTCTGCCATCGTCTTGGAGGGGTTGGTCTGGAACACGAGGCCTGGCGCGTGGGTGGTCGACCCGCCGGTCTCGAACAGCGGCCCCTGCTCCACCACCACGATGTCCCGCCATCCCATCCTGGTCAGGTAGTAGGCCGCGGCGCAGCCGACGATGCCCGCGCCGATGATGACGACTCTCGCTCTGTCCCGCATCGGGCCACCTCCTGGGACTAAGGTCTAGGGCTTGGAATTGGCGGTCTGGCCCTAGAGTAACTCATCGACCGGTGGGACGGCCAGATTGGCGTTTACGACGGGGCTCACGGGAGCGGCTACCTGGCGGCCCAGCCGGTCGCCTTCCGCTGCACGGACGAAACTCCGTGGTTCACCGGTCTGTCGTCCTCCCCGGTCCGCCTGGAGCCCACGCAGCTCACCCGCTTCGACATGGGAGACTTCGCGCGGCGCGCCAGGGAGATGGGCGTCAACTACATCGGAGGCTGCTGCGGCTGCAAGGCCACGCACATCCGCGAGATGGCCAAGGCGCTGGGGAGGCACACGGAACAGGAGCGCTGGCAGGCCGACCAACGCCCCCATGAGCGAGACGGAGTACAACGCGCCGCGGCGACAGGCCCAGAGTAACCCCTGACGGCTACTGCCTCTAGGCCGCTCTCACGTTCTGTTTTCTAAACTCGCCGGGTTGACCTAGGGAGTCGTCCTACCAGGTGTCAGTTCATACTCTTGCCCTTCGTCAGGACACCAGACGCCTGCGCTAGTGGCAAGAGACGGTTGTCAACGGCTGCGCATACCCTCTTGACCCCATTACGCAGTAAAAACCAGAGACCGCCGCCGTTAGACACGACGGCGGTCTCCTGCTCCTGAACGGAGTCTTACCTAGTTGGAGTAGAACCAGACTTCAGGATAGCCGTTGTTCGGCGTTCTAAGGGGCCAGAACACCGGCACGTTGGCGGGAACGTTTTGCATCGCGTTCTTGATGATTGCCGGAGAGGGCAGCAGCCCTGCCGTGTTCAATGCCCACGCCTGCTCAGCATGGTACTTGTATATCTCTTTCGCGAGGACATTGGCCTCTGCTATGGGCAGGGTCTGCCCCAGCTTGTGCTGCTCAGAGATCTCGATGACCTTGTCTGGGGGCATTACGCCCTCTTCGCCATCGGTATTGAACCACCTGGCCCAATTGACTCCTATGAGCCCGTACTTGAAGTTTGTCTTCGAGCCGGCAGCGAAAGTGAAGCCGGCGGTGTCCATGGGATGCGTCCACATCATTGCCTCGTTGGAGCTCCAAGTTGTTCCGATCGCGCTCCGCTGGCCGACCCTCATGCTGCCCCTGATCGCAAGGTTCTCGTCCAAGTGGCGGAGCACCATCTCCGTGGTGTCGGCCCAAGAGGCCCACCCGTCGAACATGATGACCTGTATCTCTAGACGGTCACCGTTCGGAAGAGTTCGATAGCCCTCACTGTCCTTGTTGGGGATGATCTCGTCCAGCATCGCATTGCCGCGCTCAGGATCGAACTCCATCCACTTGAACTCCCACTCGGCCCCGGGGTAGTGAGGGTGTCCGGGCGGAGGCAGGTAGTTCCTCATCACAGCGGTGCCCAGGAAGACGATCTCGTTGAGCTCATCACGGTCTACGCCAATCGAAAGCGCCTGCCGGAACTTGGGCATCTTGAACAGCTCGCCCTCCGGACCTTCCCAGGTCTGGTTGAACCAAAGGGAGACGTTCGTGCCGCCGAACTCACGCCACAGCCTAACGTTGTAATCGCCCTTTTCCTCGTTCTCTTTCATCAGAGGGTAGTTGCCTATCCTCATGTGGCGGGCCTGCATGTCGATGTCGCCCTCGATGGCGCGCAGGTTGATGATCTCCGCGTTCTCGATCAGGTCGTATACGAGCCTGTCGATGTAGGGGAGCTGGTTCCCCGCGGTGTCTACTGCCCAGAAGTAGGGGTTTCGATTCGCGGTAAACCTCTGATCTCCCCACCTGTTCTGCGCTATCCAGGGCTTCAACACGGGCAAATCGATGTTACGTTGGTCAGTTGCAGAATCTCCCCACAGGCTTTGCCAGTCCGGGAAGTCTCCAGCCTCCAGGAGCTTGTCTAGTGCGGCCTCATCGGTGTATTTGGGATGGAACTGCTTCATGTAGTGGCTGGGTGTGAAGAAGGTATTGCCGCTGTAGTCCGACTGGGGGATCTGGTTCATGAAGACGAAGTTGGGCTTGTGGAAAGTGTACCTCACCGTCCAGTCGTCCAGCTTCTCGAACTTTGCGCCGCCGTACCTGCCGATCTCCTAGGCCGGGATGACCCACGGGTTCTCGGGGATTCGCTCCGTTATCGGAGGCAGCCGTCCCGAGGCGACCTGCTGTTCCGTGGACTGAGGCTCATGGAACGCGACCGGCCTTTCTACGAACACCTCTTTGATCACCGGCTTCTCGACCACCACCTCTCTCACCACCTCTCCAGTGAGTGCGCTGGAAAGGCACGTTCTGTCTGGGGCTTTGGTAGTAGGTCGGCTACGACAATCATGATCACATCGAGCCTGACCGAGATGACTTGCGTCACCTTTGGACAAGGTCTGGTCTGAAAGGGCAATTCAGAGTGGTTGACTGGACGTCGTCGGTCAGAAGCGGCGGTCCAACGGGTCCCAGCGCCTGGGACGGCTACATGTCGCTGCTGGGCGCCGTGTACGGCATCAAGTCACTGGAGTCCGGTGGGCCGCAACACAGCCGGGCGCTTGAGCGTCCGGCTCTCTACCGGGACAGCGGCTGAGTCCCCTCTCGCGGCTCAATCGGAGTCACCCACGACATCGCTACCACTGTACGAACATCGGCATGACGACGTGGACGTAGCCGTCTTTGTCCACGGATCTGAGGACCCCCGGACTCGAGGGGGTGCTGGTCTCCAGCGCCACCTGGCCATCGCCCAGCACGTCCAGCACCTCGATCAGGTACTTGCTGTTGAAGGCGATCTTGGACTCGCCGCCCTCGACGGCCGCGTCTAGCTTCCCCTCGTTGTTGCCGACCTCTTCGGCCTTGGACGAGACGGTCAGGCTGTCTTCCGAGGTCTCGATTCGGATTATCCCGCTGCCGTCGCGGGCGAATATGGATGCCGTCCTGGTGGCGCTCAGGAACTCCTGGAGACTGACGACCACCCTCGTATCGTGGCTCTGCGGTATCAGCTGCTCGTAGTTGGGGAATGTGCCCTGGATGAGCTGGGACACGATCTCGATGTTTTCCAGCCTGAACAGGGCTTGGCTCGTAGTTGGAGTGACGGTGAACTCCACGGTCGTCTCCTGGCCCCCGATGAGCCGGTTCACCTCCTGCAGCACCTTGGCGGGGATGATGAAGCTGATGTCCTCGGAGATGGGCTCCGCCAGCTTCCCCTCGTAGACGGCCAGCCGGAAGCCGTCGGCGGCCGCGAAGGTGAAGTCCTCTCCGCTGATGTCGACCTTGACGCCCGTTAACACGGGCCGGGAGTCCTCGGTTGCCGCGGCGAAGGCCACGTGGGCTATGGCGTCGCTCAACGTCTTTGAGTCGATCTTCCCTATCACACCCGACTCGACCGTAGGGATGGGTGGGAAGTCCTCGGCCTCGGTCCCGTTGATGTTGGCCTCGAACCGAGCGCAGCTGAGGGTCAGGCCCTTCGGCTGGGCCACCCCAGTAACGTCTATCCGGTCCTGAGGTAGAGAGGCGACGAACTCGGTGAGGAGACGGGCAGGCAGTGTTATGGCGCCATCCTCCTCCACCTGCGCGCCGATCCATGTGCTGATGGCCACTTCGAGGTTCGTCGCCGCCAGCTTCAGCCTCGATTGGTCGGTGGACAATAGGACGTTCTGGGTTATGGGTAGCGCGGTTCTCGTCGCGACCGCCCTACCCACCGTGGACAGGCCTCGAGCCAGATTCTCTTGCAGGCAAGAAAGCCTCATTGCTAGACCTCACTATGGGATAGGGCCAAGTATAGAGCTACGCTCGCCCATGCGTCAATCTCGGACGCCGGGGACCGCTCCCGGTGGAGAGAGGCTACTGGACGACCGTGATCGTTCCCACCATTCCCAGGGTCTCGTGGGGAATGCAGTACAGCCTGAATATGCCGGGCTTGTCAAAGGTGTACGAGTGCCTGACTATATCGCCCGGGTTCAGGTCTACGTCTATTCCCAGCGCGTCGACCGTAAAGGTGTGGGCTTCGGTCTCCGCCGACAGGATGAGGCAAACGCTGTCGCCGACGTTGAAGCTCATCTCCTTGGGGGCGAAGACGTAGTCCCCGCTCTTGCCCGGGTCATGGTTCTCGACCCTGAAGGGGACATCGCCCTCCTTGCATCCCTCTATCGGCATGGCGGAGCCTCCCGAGGCTGTTGCCGAGATCGGCGCCGGGGCCGGCGGCGGCGGAGAGGACGGCTGAGGGGTTGGGCTGGGTTCCTCCGAACCTCCACCGCATACTGCCAGCAGGCTGCCCGCGACAGCGGCAACCAGAATCGCATGAGCAACCAGCCTGGACACATCGCCCCCTTGTTACATGGACCGCACCGGAGACTACTTCCAGCGGTAGCGGGCCGGTAGTGAACTCTTTCACACAAGAGTACCATTTCACCCCATGACGGTCAACAAAAGCCCCGCCGCGGCCGGCGGATTGAAATTGGATGCGGGAAGAGATAGATTGGGGCCTGGCATCGGCCCACCTCGCCGTGAGACAGGCTCAGTCTGGGAGAGGGGCCTAGAGTACGCTTAACCAGACCCTCGACAGTTACGTCTCCACTTCCATGTGTAACGCCATAAGGAGCGGACAAGAGATGACCGCTAGGGCGCTCGGGGATACTCTTTCACGCCGCCGACGCGCCATTCCGGTGGGGATGGTGCTGGCGACCCTCGCATTCCTGCTGGGCCGGCCCGCCGTCGCCCACGCGGCGGGGATCGACGATGAGACGGTGTTCGTCCTCAACACCTTCTCGTTCCTCGTTTGGGGCGCGCTGGTGATGTGGATGTGCGCGGGCTTCACCATGCTGGAGTCCGGCTCGGTGCGCACCAAGAACGCCTCCATGATCTGCCTGAAGAATATCGGCCTCTACTCGATTGCCGGGCTTGCCTACTTCTTCATTGGCTACAACCTCATGTACGTCGGCGTCGGCAGAGACCTCAGCCTGCTGGGCGTCGACTTCGGGAGCCTGATCGGCTCTTTCAAGCTCCTCTACGGACCGTCGGCCGATGAGATCGCCCTCATCGGCGGGGAAGCCGGGAGCGCGGCCGCCGTGATCGAGAGCGGCCACTCCACCATGTCGGGCTGGTTTTTCCAGATGGTCTTCGTAGCGACCGCAGCCTCCATAGTGTCCGGCGCCATGGCCGAGCGGGTCAAAATGTGGCCGTTCTTTCTCTTCACGCTGGCGCTGACTGCGCTCATATACCCCATCGTCGGCGCCTGGACGTGGGGCGGCGGCTGGCTGGACGCCTTGGGCTTCCAGGACTTCGCCGGGTCGACCATCGTGCATGGCACCGGCGGCTGGGCGGCCCTTGCCGGGATACTGGTCATCGGCCCGAGGCTGGGGAAGTTCCGCCGCGACGGCAGCATCAGGCCCACCCCTCCCTCCAACATTTTGGTGGTGACGTTGGGCATCTTCATTCTGTGGTTCGGCTGGTTCGGCTTCAACGGAGGGTCGCAGCTGGCGCTGGGAAGCCCATCCGACGCGGTGACAATGGGCCACGTCCTCGTCAATACCAACCTGGCGGCGGCGGCCGGCGTCATGGCGGCCCTGGCCCTGTCGCGTTCCCTGTTCGGGCGCATGCACCTGTTCGCGGGCCTGAATGGCGCCATCGCGGGATTGGTCTCGATTACCGCCGGTCCCGAAATCGTCGATCACTACTGGGCGGTCATCATCGGCGCCATCGGCGGCACCGTATGCACCGCGGGGCTGAAGCTCTTGGAGAAGATGAAGCTGGACGATGTGGTCGGGGCGGTGCCGGCGCACCTCTTCGCCGGTATATGGGGGACCCTGGCGGTCTGCATCGCGGCGGGCGGTCAACTGCACGTGCAGCTAATAGGCGTGGCGGCGGTCGGGGCATTCGCGTTCGGGGCGTCGTGGCTGGTGTGGCGGGCCCTGGACATGGCGCTGGGCGCTCGGGTGTCGCCCATGGTCGAACGCTTGGGCCAGGACAGCGGAGAGCTGGGAATCGAAGCCTACCCCGAGTTCGTCCTCATGCCGGAAGAGCTCGACGAAGAGTGAACGGGGCGCCTTGGGCATCCGCGTCGGAGCGGTCAGGCGGCCCCGGTGTCGCCGGCCCAAAGCCGCCGCATCTCGTCCGAGGTCCGGAGCAGCTCTTGCAGCGTGCCCTCTGCCTCCACCGTGCCGTCCTTGAGGACGACGATGTGGTCGGCGCGGCGGTAGGCCGCGCGGCGATGGGACACCACCAGGCTTGTCGCACCCTCCATCTTCGACACGCGCTGCCAGAGCTTCCCCTCGGTCTCCACGTCCAGGGCGCTGGACACGTCGTCGAAGACCAGCAGCTCGGGGGACCTGACGAACATGCGCGCCGCAGCCGTCCGCTGCACCTGGCCGCCGGACAGCCGGACTCCGCGAGGTCCTACGACGGTCTCCAGCCCATCCTCCAGCTCGTCTAGGTCGCCCTCCATTACGGCGGTCCAGAGGGCGCCGTCGAGATCGACCTCGTCTTCGGGCAGCCCCAGCAGGATGTTGGCGCGGAGCGCCTCGCTGAACAGCCTCGGCACCTGCGACACGTAGGCGCATCGGGGTGGCGTCAGGAGCTCGTCCGGGGCGTCAATGGCGGCGGCGTTCCACTTGACCTCACCCGCCTGCCGAGGCAGCGAGCCCATCAGTGCCCGCAGCAGCGTCGTCTTGCCCGAGCCGACTCGCCCAGTCACCAAGGTAAAGCTGCCCCGCCGCAGGCGCAGGTCCACGTCGTGGACGCCCCGGCCCGACTTGGGATGCACGTAGGTCAGCCCCTCGACCTCCAGCAGCTCTAAGCGGTCCGCGTCGGTCTTGGCCGCGAAGGGCACCTCCGGCATCCGCCCGAACAGGTAGCTCGGACGACGGCGCACTAGCTCCACCGGCTGTGCCCCAGGCAGCAGCTCCCGCAGCCGGTCCAGCGACACGCCGATCTGCCGGTACTGCATCAACGTCCTGCCCGTCTCGTGGGCCATCCACTGCGTATACCCCAGGTAGAAGACGAAGAGAGACAGGTCGCCGACCGAGAAGCTCTCTGACCCCAGCGACCGCGCCGCCGCCATGAGCACGAACCCGGTGCCGATGTTCTGGACGTTGGAGAAGAGGGCCCCCAGGGTCTCGCCCAGCAGGGTGTCCCTGAGGGTCGTGCGCTTGCGCTCGGCGTTGAATACGTCGAAGCGGCCCAGCACTCGCTCCTCGGCGTTCGCCACCTTGATGGCCTCGGCGGCGCCGAACATCTCGCCGATGAAGCCGGTCACGTCACCGGTAGCCTCCCGGCTCTCCCTCCGGTACCGCTGGACCCGTCCTCTCGCCAGGTTGACGATGACGACGACGAAGGCCAGGGGAACGAAGACGCCAAAGGTCATCAGCACGTCGATCCGCGCCATGATGATGAGGGCCGTCGATAGGAACATCATGTGTCCCAAGAAGAACTTGAACTGCGACACGTACTCGGCAACGACTTCGGCGTCGTCCCTGAAGCGGCTGACCGCCTCGCCCGTGGAGCCCGGCAGCGAGCGGTGCCCCGGCAGGGCTATCAGGTGGGAGAATGCGTTACGCTGCAGCATCGCGGCGACGTTGAAGTGGCTGTAATCGTGAAGCACCACGCCGCCTATGAATATGGTGAAGCTCAGCACCCCTATGGCGACCAGTACGGCGCACAGCTCCCATATGCCGAGGGATACGCTGGCCTCCCCGGTGAGCTGGTCGAATATCTCGCGCTGGATGAGGCCGATGGCGTTCTCCAGGACCACCATCCAGAAGACGATCATGAGGAGCTCGCTGAGCAGCGGCCACTTGAGGGCCCAGAATATGCGCAGCAGGTAGCGCCAGGCGCTCATGCCAGCACCTCACCGGTGTCGGTCGTCAACATCCGCCGGAACCTGGAGCCCGGGTCTCTGGCCAGCCGACCGCGCTCCCCGTGCTCGACTACGCGCCCCCGCTCCAGCACCATGATCTCGTCACAGCGGTCGAGGGTCGTCAGCCGGTGAGCTATGACGATCACGGTGCGGCCCTCCACCAGCCTGTCCACGGCGCGCTCGATCAGGCGCTCGGTGTCGGGGTCGATCCGGGAGGACGCCTCGTCCAGGATGACGACGCGCGGGTCTCGGAGGAAGACGCGAGCGAAGGCCAGCAGCTGGGCCTCTCCCGCGGACATGTCCGCTCCCTCAGAGCGCAGGGCGCTGTCCAGCCCGTCCGGCAGGGCGCCGTACCAATCGCCCAAGCCCAGCTCCTGGACCACGCTGATCAAGCGGTCGTCGGGGATGGCGGGGTCCATCAGGGTCAGGTTGTCCCGGACCGTCCCCTGGAACAGCCTCACGTCCTGCGTGACGACGCCGATCTGTTGGCGCAGCTCCGCGATCCGCGCGTCCCGGACGTCCCGCCCGCCCAGGAGCACACGGCCCCGGTCCGGGTCGTAGAGCCGGAACAGGAGCCTCGTTATCGTCGTCTTGCCGCTGCCGGTGCGCCCTATGAGCCCCAGGGCCCGGCCCGGCGCAAGGTCGAAGGAGATGTCGCGCAGCACCGGCCTGTCCGGACTGTACGAGAAGGAGACGTCGTCGAACCGCACGGGCAGCGCGCCCTGGGGGAAGCGGACACCCGGTCCGTCCAGCACCCGGCGCCGGGTCTGCATCAGGTCCAGTATGCGGATCACGCTTGCCGTTGCCCGCTGCAGGTTGTTGATCTGCTGAGTGAACCGCTCGATGGGTTCCAGGAGCATCCGTGTGTAATGGACGATCAGGTACACGGTGCCTATGGTGACGTGGCCGTTCAGGAAGAGCCACGACCCGATGGCAAGGGCCACCGCGTTCCCAACGGTGAACGACAGCCATGTCGTGTTGAGGATGATGCTCATCATCAGGGAGGCGACCAGATTCCTACGGAACCAGGTCCGAATCCTGCTGTGGAACCCCAGCATCACGTACGGGCGGGCGGCGCTGGTGCGGATGTCCTCCCTGCCGGCGAGCCGCTCCTCCACGAACCCGAATGTCTGGGCGCTCGCCTCCCTGACGGCTCGAAACCTGTCGACGGTGAGGTTGCGCAGCCGGAATAGCACCAACAGCATGACGAGGGTGAAGACTGTGAGGGTGAGGCCCGCCTGCCACTCCTCTCGGAAGAGCAGTACCAGGATGCCTGCCAGCAGCAGGATGCTGCCCAGTATGTGTACGACGAAGGTGGAGAAGAAGCTGCCCAGCTCCTCGGCGTCGCCGTCTACCCTCTCGATCATCTCTCCCGGCGTGTGCCGGTTGTGGAACGACATGTCGAGACCCAGGCAGTGCCTCGCCAGGTCGCCGCGCAGCGCGTTGGTGGCTGTCCAACCGACCCGTCCGCTGGTGTACGTCGCAACGACGTTGACGGCCTGCTGCACCAGGGCGACGACCGTGAACAGCAGCGCGACCCCAATGAGGCGGCTGACGGCGCTGCCCTCCAGCGCCTCGTCGATGAAGAAGCGCAGCATCTGCGGGCTGACCAGCTGCAGCCCGATGTTCCCCAGCAGCGAGACGGCGACCACCGCCACCAGCGCCTTCTGGGGCCGCAGGTAAGTCCAAAGTAGGTCTGCGTACTGCTTGAAGGGTACGCGGGTCCGAGTTGGAGACATGGTATCCACTGGCCTAGCTGCCATAGCTTGCCGCTGGTCGCTCCTCCGGGTTCTCAGCGCAGCTCATCAAGCCGAGATGGTACAGGCGCTGGCTCCCGTCACTTGGTCCGGCTCCCGCCGGAGCGGGAAATTGCGCTAACAAAAAGAGCCTCCCGCGCTGGGAGGCTCCTGGACGATACGGACGAGCTTTAGAGTTCTAGATCCTCCCCGACACACGATGTCCAAAGCCCCAAGCCATAGGAGCGTTCTTCGTCTCGCCGATTAGGAAAATAGCCATCGAACTCTCACAGCTTCCCTGAGAATGCTGGAGGAATCTTAGCACACGCTGATTCCCTGGGACAACATCCTACGATACCTCGATGCTTGGCCTGGCTAGGCTGACAGACCTGGGGCTGACGTGGTGCGGACCAGCTAGGTGACGAACCCGAGGGACGCCGCGACGGCTCTCTGACGTTGGTCGAGTGTAACAAACGTGAGCTGTCCGGGGTCTGGCGACACGTAAAGCGCGCAGGCGGCGTGCCACAGGTCTGCGCCTCGCAGGTAGCCGGCAGACAACACTGCCTCGAACTCAGGAGCAAGGGAGCGGGTTGGCAGTATCCAGCTGATGCTCGACAACAGGCCTGCCGGAACCTGTCGGTGACCTCTCATATGCGCTGACCGCAACTCAGCTTCCAGCAGATTCGAAGACACTCGGCGCGTAAACCCGTTCAGACTGTCGCGGACCTCAGCTCCCCCGGGCTCGTTGAATGCAATAGCAACCATCGAGGACGAGTCGATGTAGACGCTGCTCATTCGTTACGATCAGCCAGAAACCGTGCGAGGGCGTCCGGAGACGGCTCTCCCAGCTCGAACGGCCGCCCTGGCTCACTTGCTGGAACCAGCTCGCCGCGTCGTTCCAGCTCATCCAGCCGCTCTTCGAGCGTACGCGGCTTAGATTGGATGGGTCGCATTTCGGCAACTGGCTCTCCTCGGTACGAGATGAAGATAGTCTTACCCTCTTCGCGTACCTGCCTCAGCACCTCCGAGAATCGGGCTTTTGCTTCGTATGTCGAGTACATGGCAACCATGCCAGCATAATACACAGTCAGACTAGTCAGGTCAACTTGCGTGACGGATCCCATACAGCGGAGCGCCCTTGACACGGGGCATACGCGGGATACAATCATGCGGAGTCATCCGGGACGTGTCAACATCGCCGAGAGTTATTGGTTGGAACGAGACGTACATACGAAGAACGGTGTGAGTTGGGACTTTGCGGTTGTCAGCGGCCCCTACGGCGGCACCACCGAGGGCCCCGCGTGGGATGGCGAGCGGCTGCTCTTCACCTACATCCCCGCGAGCCATATCATGCGGTACGATCCCCTGACCGGAACCGCGGAGGTGTTCCGCTCCCAGACCAACTGTGCCAACGGCCTGATGCTCGATCCATCCGGGCGCCTGTACGCTTGCGAGGGCGGCGCGCGGCGCGTCGTGCGGTACGAGGAGAACGGCGAAGCGGCCGTATTGGCCGACGGGTTCGAGGGCAAGCGTCTCAACATCCCCAACGATCTGGCCATCGACCCGCAGGGCAGGGTCTGGTTCACCGACCCCTACTACGAGGGGGCGGGCGGCCCCTGGAGCGAGGACCGCTCGAACAAGGAGCTGGACCACGACTCGGTCTACCGGCTCGATCCACAGGCCAACGGCGAGTGGAGCATCAACCGCGTCACTTACGATACGACGCGGCCAAACGGCCTCCTCTTCTCCCTGGACCACGAGACGCTGTACGTTGCCCAGAGCGGGCGGGAGCCGGAAGAGAAGCGAGAGCTGCGGAGCTACGCCGTCCGGGGTGATGGAAGCCTGGGGCCAGCGTCGGTGCTGCACGACTTCGGGGCCCATCGCGGCATCGACGGCATGTGCCTGGACACGGAGGGCAACATCGTGGCGACGGCGGGCTACCGCCAGGGGGGGGGGCCGGGTCCGATGGTCTACGTCTTCTCGCCAGCGGGCGAGGTGCTGGAGGCTCATCCGGTCCCGGAGGATAGGCCAACCAACTGCAGCTTCGGCGGCCCGGAGCTGACCACCCTGTACGTGACCACCGGCGGCGGGCACCTCCTGGAGGCCCGCACCCATCGCCGGGGCCGCCTGTGGTACCCGCCGGCCGGCTAGCATTGCGCCTTGCGTACCCGCCCAATCTCAGTCACCAAGAGCGAACAGGAAGGAGTCCCTTATGAGCAACGAGACCGTCCGCGTGGGGTTTGTGGGAGCCGGAGCCAACACCAGACTGCGGCACATCCCGGGGTTTCAAGCCATCGAAGGCGTGGAGTTGGCAAGCGTGGCCAACCGCAGCCGCGAGTCCGGCCAGCGAATAGCGGATGAGTACGGCATACCGGCGGTCTGCGACAGCTGGCGGGAGCTGGTCGCCTCCCCCGACATCGACGCCGTTTGCATAGGGACGTGGCCGTACATGCACTGCATCCTGGTGCTGGCGGCCCTGGAGAACGACAAGCACGTGCTGACCGAAGCCCGCATGGCGATGAGCGCGGCGGAGGCCCACGAGATGCTGGACGCCTCCAAGGACAAGCCGGGGCTCGTAGCTCAGATCGTCCCCGCCCCTCATACCCTCAAGGTGGACCGCACCATACAGGACCTGATCGCCGACGGGTACCTCGGAGACATCCTCTCGGTGGACGTCAGGGTGCACCAGGGAGGGTTCGTCGATGACGACGCACCCTACCATTGGCGTCACAACCGCGATCTGAGCGGATACAACATCATGCAGATGGGCATCTGGTACGAGGCCATGATGCGCTGGATCGGCCCCGCCGCCAGCGTCACCTCTCTCACGAGGATCACGACCAAGAGCCGCAAGGACGAGAGCGGGAAGAGCCAATTCATCACGATCCCCGATCACGTCGAGATACTGTGCGAGATGTTCTCTGGGCCCGTGACGCACATGCGGGTCAGCACCGTGACCGGCCTGGCGCCCAACGACGAGGTCTGGCTCTTCGGCACGGAGGGTACGCTGAGGCTGGACGCCGGCGCCATGAGCCTCTCCGGCGGCCGCAGGGGCGGCGAGGGCCTGACGGAGATAGAGGTCTCGCCGGACAAGGAGGGAGGATGGCGCGTGGAGGATGAGTTCATCAACGCCATCCGCGGCCTTGAGCCGGTCACTCACACCAGCTTCGACGACGGGGTGCGCTACATGGAGTTCACCGAAGCGGTGACCCTAAGCGCCGAGTCCGGCGAGAGAGTTCATCTGCCTCTCTAGGGTCTCAGCCTGTCCAAGGCTGCCACCAGCGACGCGGTCCGCGCAGACGTTGTCCCAGGAATGCCTCCAGACTGGACCGGTGCAACACCGTGCGGCTGCCGCTGCTGGCGTCTTCGTCGATCAGCGTAGAGGGTACGTCCTCCCAGACAAAGCCACGTCTTCCGAAGGCGTCCCGCTGTTCCCAGACGATGACTCTATCGTCATCGATCATCCAGCCGTTGGGCACTTCACCTTCGTTCTTCGCACGGGACGACTCTCGGAGCAGATTGATGAGGCGTGCTTTCACCCGGTCGTATCGCTTCTCGGCATATCCCAGCCAGGTTACCGACTGGCACCATCGCGGCGCCGTCTCGGTGGCCTCTGCGAGAATACCACTCAGTACGCCTGAGGAAAGAGCCAGCCAGTCATCGGGAAGCCGTTCCTCGTCTAGGCGGTCCATAACGTCCGACAGGTAGCGGCGGTATAGGTGGCCGGTCAAGCCGCGCCTCATCTCCTGTATCCGGACATGCAGCCTTTGTCGCAGCTCCTCGTCGTGAGGCGGCAGAGCGGTTGTCGTGTATATCATCAGGCTGCGCTTGACCACCTCGTCGGGGAAGGACTGAGGCTCTGCCGCATTCATAGACAGAATGAAACCTGGGAACTCCTCAATGCCCGGATGTACCTCGTCCTTGATCATGTCTTTTCCGTGAGTATTGAAGGGCCTGCGTCCGATGTCGTCGAATACCACCGGAAGACGTTTACGACCGTGTTGCAGCCCGCGAAGCTGCGCTCTGGTGAAGCTCCCTTTGTCTACGGTCGGGACGTACCTGAACATGGAGGTCATGACGGTGTCCACCAAGCTGGTCTTGCCGCAGTTGGACTTGCCGAAAACGATGGCGAATGAGGGATAGCGAATTACGTCGCTGTCTTGCAGTAGTGCCAGGGAGCGTAGGTCGCACAGGAAGGGCGAGAAGTACAGCCAGGACGCCAAGATGAAGTAGTCCCGCTGAAGATTGGCAACCTCGCCTTCGAATGCGCCTTCGTAGTTTCTGAAGTACTCCAGCAGCAAACCTGAGTCCCTCTTAACTGACTTGTCTTCCCATTCCAACGGGAACGGTTCGCCGGACAGCAACGCCGTATGATTGGTCCTATCGATGGAAAAGTAGCGGCTGTCCGTCTCCTCTACAGACTTCACCAACCGTATCCGGCTTATCTCCCGCTTGATTTCCGGGGTGATCCTCTGCACTCCATTCCGTATGGAGGGTATTGCGCCGGCCAGGCGCGGCCCCAATATTGCCGCTACCTTCTCGATGCGCTCTATCTGTACCGGTGCCGACGCCTGCGATTCTGCGCCTGTGGGCGCTTCAATGACAACCGTGCCTGAGATTTCGGAGATGACGGGCGTGTCGGGGACCTCGATCTCGGCTTTCGTTATCCGGTCTTCCGGCAGAGGGATCTCATCCGAAGCCGAGTCCCTGATGCTATCGAACATCCGGTTGTAGTGGCTCCAAGCGTCAGGATCGTCGTCGAAGGTCACCAGGGTCTCAGACTGCCTGCCGGAAAAGGCTCGCTCCGACAGGTTGGCGGAGCCGACGATTACCCGGTTGCGCCCGTCGGAGTTGGATAGCAGGTACAGCTTGGAGTGGGCGATGTCCTTCCGAAGGACCCGAAAATGGGCCTGTCCGTCGTGTATCTTCTTGAGGATGTGGAGGTGCCGTTCATCCTTCAATCCCATGATGGCGGCGCGGGTGTCCCCGACCACCAGCTTCTGGAAGGCCAGAATGCTCTTGATTTCTCGCAGCGTACCTTCGCACCCGAACACACACTCGAAAGTGCTGAAGGAGTATTGGTCCAGCATTCTGACGATAGCGTTGACGCTGGCCGAATAGGTCAGCACTCGCATCCGGTCGTAGCCGGAGAACAGGTCCCAGTCAAACTGTTGCTCGTCTACGAACCGGGCGTTCACCACGCGCAGGCCGCCACCGTCGTCCAATCTAAGAGCGGACTGGCTTTCGTATTCTCCATTGGATTGCCGCGACAGTGGGTCCATGCCACCTACCTCTTTCGAAGCCATCTGTCCTGTAGTGCCCAACGAGTGTTAACATACTGCCATCCGACCCGTCAAATCTCGCCCCAGGGCTTCTGCAGGCCCGTCGCCCCGCGGCGGACTGATGGAAGACGATGGCTATGGCGCGATGATGGGCGCCGCACCGGAGGGTAGATGGAAGAGCTTTTCGGCCTCTCGATGACGACCTTGATGTACGTGCTGCTGGCGGTCGTCCTTGCGTCGATGGCCGCGCTGGGGATGCTGGCTGCTCGGAACAGGGTCATGCTCAAGATGGGGCTGCGCCCCATTCCGCGTAGGCCCGGCCAGACAGCCCTCATCATCGTGGGGGTCATGCTGAGCACGGTGATCATGGCGGCCGCCTTCGGCACCGGCGACACCCTCAGCTTCTCTATCCGCAACGAGGCGGTCGCCGGCCTCCGGCAGATCGACGTGCTGGTCGTGCCCAGGAGGGCCGGGGACGATGCCAGCTTCGGCGCCGTCTACCTCTCCGAGGAGCGGTCCCAAGAGATACGCGCCGACCTCGCTTCCAACGACAAGATCGACGGCATTATGCCGCAGATATCCGACGCGGTCCCCGTCCAGAACAGGAGGACCAAGCTTACCGAGGGCCGGATGAATCTGGTCGGCCTGGACCCGGCGATGCTGGAAGGCTTCGGCAGCCTGTCCCTGGTGGGAGGGGGCGAGGCCCGGCTGCAAGGCCTCTCCGCCGGCGAGGTCTTCATCTCGGAGGAGGGCGTGGAGGAGCTCGACGCCCGGAACGGCGACGAGATCGACCTTTTCCTGGAGGACCGGACCGAGACCCTAGTCATCGCGGGTGTCCTGGAGCGAGGCGGCTTCGCGGGAGTCGACCCCACTTTGGTAATGCCACTGAGCAGGGCGCAGGCGCTGCGCTCCAAGCCCGGTCAGATCAACGCCATCGTCATATCCAACAGGGGCGGCGACCACTCCGGCGCCGAGCTGAGCGAGGACGTTGCCAAGGACCTCCGGGTCATGTTCAACGACCCGGAGGTCGCCGCCGAGCTCAAGGCCCTGTTCAACCAGGCTCCGGTTGTCGCGGCCCTGGAGAAGAAGCTCGGCGAGGAGGACCTCGACGAGGATCTGAAGGGCAAGCTGGAGGAGCTCGTTACCGAGCTTCAGCGTCCGGAGCTGACCGCCGACCTCAACGGCCTCCTGGCGGATGGAGATCTCATGGAGGTCGTCTTGGAGCAGATCCAGGACGAAGGGGTCGAGGGCGTCCCCGGCGAGGCGTTCACGCTGCTACGTGACCTGTCCGAGCTCCGGGTGATCGAGATCAAGCGCGACCTGATCGACGTCGCCGACCAAGCCGGGAGCGCCGTAACCTCAATATTCGTCCTGTTCAGCTCCTTCTCCATCATCGTGGGGATACTCCTCATCTTCCTGATCTTCGTCATGCTTGCCGCGGCGAGGCAGCCGGAGATGGGGATGGCCCGCGCCGTCGGCGCGCGGAGGTCCCACCTGGTCATGATGTTCGCCTTCGAGGGCACAGCCTACGCCATCTTGTCCGCCTCCATCGGCGTGGTGCTGGGGCTCGGCGTCAGCACGCTTATGGTGACGGTGATGAACCGTATATTCTCGGACTTCGGAGAGGAGTTCACCCTCGCCATCCACTTCGAGCCCAGGAGCGTGGTCGTGGCCTACTGCCTGGGGATGGCTATCACCTTCGGCACCGTGGCGGTCTCGGCGTACAGGGTCAGCCGGCTCAACATCGTCGTCGCCATCCGGGGGCTGCCGGAGGCGATCATGTCCAAGAGCGAGTCTCCCTTCAGGGAGCGGCTGATCGGCCTGCTCAAGGCGGTCGTGCTGCCTGCGTACTACCTGGCCGCCGCGGTCCAATCACTGCGAAAACCCGTGGCCGCGATCCCCGGCGACGTGGAGGGCCGCGGCGTTGGGGGGAGCCGCCAAAGGGAGTTCGCCAAGAACATCGGGCTTGCGGTCGTTGTGGCCGTCGTGTTCCCCGTGTGGCTGGTTTCGATAGCGATGGGCCTTCTCAGGTTCGGCCAGCCCTACCTGGTCCGGGGATGGCTGGTGTTCGTTGGGGGCGCCGCCCTCACCTACCTGTCCGTTGTACGGTTGGAGAGGGAGTCGTGGTTCGGCGCGGGCGTATCGCTGTCGATCCTGGGTCTCGGCCTCATGCTCCGCAAGGGCCTTGGACGGACAGCCATGCGGGCAGCGGTCGTCGACAGGCTGGCGTTCACGGCCACCGGCGCCCTGATGCTGGCCTTCTGGGCCCTGCCGTCCTCCCTAGTCGAATCTATCGTCGGCGACCTGGAGGGCGACGCCGACGTGATGATCTCCTCCGGCATCGCCATGGTTGGGGCCGCAGTCTGCATGGTCATGTACAACGCGGACCTGTTCACGCGCCTCCTGCCGTCCCTCACCTCCCTGGTGGGGCGGCTGCGCCCCGTACTCTTCACGGCGGTCGCCTATCCGATGGGCTCGAAGCTGCGGACGGGCCTGACCCTGGCCATGTTCGCCCTGGTGATCTTCACCCTGGTCATAATGTCGGTGCTGACCAGGGTGTTCTCCACCCAGTTCGAGGAGCCGCGCAAGATATTCATGGGCTTCGACGTCGGCGGCGCCATAAACTTCAACTCTCCCGTCGACGACATCGGCGCGGTCATCGACGCCGACGCGGACCTGAGGGCATCGGACTTCGAGGTCGTCGCGGGGTACACGCAGCTGCCCTTGGAGGTCAGGCAGCGGGAGAGGGAGAGGGGCCGCTGGCTCCAACGGACGTGGATGTTCTTGAACGACGACTTCCTGGCCGCCGCCGATCCGGACATGAAGCTCATCGCCGAGGGGTACGGCGCCACGACCGAGGAGGTGCTGGAGGCGATGAGGGCAGACCCGACGCTGGCGATAGCGGGCGGCTGGCTGCTGCCCAACGAGGGCGATCTTGCGCGGGGAGGCGACGAGCCCCGCCTCTTCGGAGACCTCCACTACGAGTCGCCCACGATGAAGCCGGTCTCCCTGGAAGTCAGGGAGCCTCAAACAGGCGCCGAGGCTGCGGTCACCATCATCGGCGTGTTCGACCGCGTCCACGGCCCGCCCTACGGCTTCAGGATGATGGGCTCCAAGGAGCTCATCGACGAGACCGCGCCCTTCCCCGTTCCACTGACTCACTACCGTTTCCGGCTGTCCGGCGGCGCGGACGCAAAGGGAGCCGCCAACGCGCTGGAGGTCGCCCTCCTGGAAAACGGGATGCAGACCGAGGTGTTCGAGGAGACGATCGAGGAGGAGAATGCGGCCAGCCGGGCGTTCTTCAGGCTGTTCACCGGCTTCATGGCCCTCGGCCTCTTCGTCGGCGTGGCCGCGCTGGGCGTCGTCAGCACGCGGGCCGTGGTCGAGCGCCGCCAGCAGATCGGCGTGCTGCGGGCCATCGGCTACACGCGAGGCATGATTGCCCTCAGCTTCCTGCTGGAGTCATCCTTCGTCTCCATACTCGGGTCGATCATCGGGCTGGTCCTGGGGCTCCTTCTCTCGTACAACGTGGTGAGCGACATCCGGGCCGAATCGGGGATCGCGGGGCTCTCCTTCTCGGTCCCGTGGCTGCAGCTCGGGGTCATCCTGTCCCTCACCTACGGGTTCTCCCTCCTGACCACCTTCCTGCCGGCGCGCCAAGCATCCAGGATATACCCGTCCGAAGCCCTCCGTTTCGAGTAGGAGCCACGGGCTGGCGGCCTCCCAATCGCTCTGCCCCGACCGGCGGAGAGTTCCCTAGGGCGACATGGGCCCCAGGGCGGCTGGAATCCTTGACACGTATGATGCCCGCAAATAAACTCCACGTGGGCTCGCTGAGCGATGGGAGAGGTGGCTGGCGGCGACCGACACAGAGTGTCGCATGCCTGCCGGCACCTCGATAGCTGAAGGGACGCCCTGATCCGGCGTCATTGGCGACACTAGAGAGGGAAACGATGGAGAAGATGACAGGCGCGGAGGCGATCGTCAAGGTGCTGGAGGAGCAGGGCGTAAAGTACGTCTTCGGCATCTGCGGGCACGCCAACATCTCGATGTTGGACGCCCTTCATGAATCGAGCATCGAGTTCGTCTCGGTGCGCAACGAAGGGGTCGCCGTCTACATGGCCGACGCCTACTTCAGGGCCTCCCATCGGATCGCCGCAGTCTTGACGACGGTCGGGCCTGGTGTCTCGAACACGGTGACCGCGGTGGCCGACTCGATGATGGACTCCACCCCGGTCCTGGTTATAGCGGGCGACGTCCCCAACTACCTCATAGGGAAGGGTGCGCTGCAGGAGGTCAGCTTCACGACCTTCGGCAACCAGTGGGAGATACTCCGTCCGGTGACCAAGCGGGCCTGGCGGGTAGCCGACGTTCGCGACGTACCAGGCTCGATTCAGCGGGCGCTGAACATCGCCCTATCCGGCTGCCCCGGCCCGGTGGCCGTGTCGGTGCCCATGGACTTCCTGGGCGCCGCCCGGGAGTTCGAGGTCGAGGACCCCCGCCTTCACCGTCCGTCGCATAGCCGTCTGCGGGGTGATCGCGAGGCGATAAGCCGAGGGGCCGACCTCCTTGCGTCCGCCGAGCGCCCCATGATCCTGTCCGGCAACGGAGTCCTGCTCTCCAAGGCTACTCCCGAGCTGGTGGCAGTGGCCGACCTCCTGTCCGCGCCGGTTGCCACGACGATGACCGGGCAGGTTGGCTTTCCCAAGAGTCACGAGCTCAACATCGAGTGCCCCAACAGCATAGGGAATCCGGCGGTACAGCACGCCATGCAGACGGCTGACGTCGTGTTGGTGGTCGGCAGCCGGCTGACGGAGTTCGAGGCCAACTCCTGGGATCGCGAGGTAGGCTTCGATCCCTGGACCCGCCAGAGCTTCGTTCAGATCGACGTCGACTCCGAGATGATTGGCAAGGTGTACCCGGTGGAGGTGGGCATAGTCGGAGACGCCAAGGCGGTGCTTGCCGAGCTCTCCCAGGCGTTGGAGGAAAGGATGGCGAGCAGACGGCCCAGGAGTCCCTGGGTGAACGAGCTGCTGGCCCAGCTGGCCGAGTGGCGGCAGGCCGTCGCGGAGCGGGAGAGGAACGATTCGGTCCCCATCGATCCGTACCGGGTTATGGCTGAGCTTCGAGAGGTACTGCCGGCCAACAGCATCCTGCACGTGGACCCCGGCAGCGTCATTCGCTACATGGCGGGCCAACAGCTGACCCTGGACGAGCCCGGCTCCTTCTACTACAACGCGGGGTTCGGCAGCATGGGGGCCTGCATGGCCACCGCCCTGGGCGCAAAGCTGGCGCGGCCCGACAAGAAGGTAGTCAGCCTCGTGGGAGACGGCGGATTCACGTGCCAGATGTCCCCGGTGGTTACCGCCGTAGAGCACAATATTCCGGTGGTGTGGGTAGTGCTCAACAACTTTGCCTTCAACTCTATCGAGATATACCAGCACAGGCACTTTGACAGCCGGGTGTACGGCACGACCTTCCGGGACCGCCAGGGCGAGCCCAGCAATCCCGACTTCGCCGCCCTGGCGAGGTCGTGCGGCGCTCAGGGCTACCGTGTGGAGCGACCCGAGGAGCTGCAGTCCGCCCTGCGCCAGGCGATGGAGACTGACAGGCCCTCGGTGGTCGAAGTGATCACAGATTCGATGCGCTACGTGGATACCTATGGTTGGTTCGAGGCGAATCGGATATTCATGGCGGAGGCCGAGTTCAAGCGTGAGCGTGAGCGCGCACGGGCCCACGCCGGCGTCGGCGAGCCGGTGGGCGCGACCGCGGGCTCGTGATCCGTCTCGATAGGAAGCTCTGGAGTCACCACGGTATTGGGAAGGGCCGTCTTCGCAGACCATAGATCAGGAGGTAAAGTGTCAGATGTCTGATAAGGTAAAGCTGGCGTTCGTCGGGACGGGAGACGTCTTCCTCAAGTACTATCTGCCGGAGGCGATAGAACAGGACGTATTCGAGATAGCCGCGATCTGCGACGTCGTCCGGGACAGGGCGGAGAAGGTAGCCGAGTTCGTCGGCGGAGCCGAGGCGTATGAGAGCTACGACGAGATGCTGGAGCGCAGCGACGCGGAGCTGATAGCGATAGTGACGCCTCCCACGTCTCACTACACCCTAGCGTTGGCCGGACTCGAAGCGGGGAAGCACGTGTACGTGGAGAAGCCCTTCTGTCGTCGCCTCGACGAGGCGAATCACCTGGTGGAAACGGCCCGGCGCAAGGGCGTACACCTGATGGCTGCGCCCTCGGTGCTTCTCGACCCTCCCAACATCATGATGCGTGACCTGATCAGGGAGGGCGCCATTGGCAAGGTGGCCTTTGCCGTCAGTCCCTCATTCCAGCTTGGGGGAGCCGCGCCCGGATACTTCGACCGCTTCTTGCGGCAGCTGAAGTTCTCGAGTATCGAGGTCTTGGCGCGGCCCGAAGAGAAGACGGACGCCTCCTGGTACTACCAGAAGGGCGGCGGCCCGGTGTATGACCTGGCGGTCTACTCCATCACCCAAATGACCGGCCTGCTGGGGCCGGTCAGGCGCGTGGTCGCCTTCTCCGGCACGGTTGACCCCCATCGGCTGCTGATGGGGGGCACGGAGGAGGCCCGCCAGATCGACGTGACCGAGGACGACAACACATCCTTCCTGCTGGACCTGGGCGACTCCCGTTTCGTCTACGTGAACGCGGCCTGGCATGGTGGAGGGAGCAGGGCGCAGGGCATGGAGATCGTGGGGTCGGCCGGCACTATCACCACGTCGGGCAGCGGCGACCTTGTCACCCGCACCAGGGAGGCCACGATCCACCTGTACCAGAACGAGGCCAGGGAGTGGCAGGACCTCCCGGTGGAGGGCGAGCTGTGGTGGATCCCGACGGGTCTGACGCACCTGGCCCACTGCATATTGGAGGGTAGGCAGCCCGACATCACCATAGAGCACGCGCGCCACGTCGTCGAGGTCATGGAGAAGGTGTACGTGGCAGCCGAAACCGGTCAGGCCCAGGAGATCACCACGACGTTCTGATCCCGACGGCTAGAGCTTCCTCTCCAAGCCGGGTCTCCTGCTAGAACGGCATCCCGGGTAATAGATTCGGTACTGAGTCTACGGATAACGCCAGGTGAGCCTATCTGTAGTGGCGCCGCAGCTCTGAGGCGTAGCTCGCGCCCAGCCTCTGGGCGTTGTCCCGGAGCCAGGCGGTGAAGGATGTCGTTGCCGTCGGCGGATCGCCGCTGACCAGCAGACCTGCCATCAGGCCGTCCACCTCGTCCCTGGTTATCACGACGTCCCGAAGCAGGCAGCCCATGAGCCGGGTTAGCAGCAGCCCGATGCCCGGCGCAATGCGGACCAGCCTGGCCCGCCCGCCGACGCCTCCCGCTATCAGCCCCAGCAGCTCATCGTAGCGGAACGTCTCTGGACCGGCCGCGTCCAGCTCGACGTTCCCCCTCTCCTGTCCAGCCTCTACCGCAAGAGCGGCTAGGTCGTCGGCGAACACCGGCTGGACCGGGTAGCCGCCTCCACCGAACACTGGAAACAGCGGGAACCGTCGAAGGAACCACGCGATGTTGTTGAGGAGGATGTCCTCGTCGCCGAACACCACCGTCGGCTTGATGATGCCGTAGGAGAGGCCCGACTCCCTGACGGCCGTCTCGGCCAGGGCCTTCCCCCGGAAGTAGGGCAGAGGCGACTCTTCGGAGGCGTTCGTTATGCTGACGTGGACGATGCGGGGGACGCTTACGCTCTTGGCCGCAGCGATCAGGGCCCTGGTACGATGGACCGCGTCGTCGAAGGTGAGCCTGCCGCGGGGAAATCGGATCCAGTAGGTGTTGTACAGGACATCGGCGCCCTCCAGGTGCGCGGCCATGCGGGCGGGATCGCCGAAGTCGAAGGGAGCGGCGCTGACACGGTCTCCGAAGGGACTCGCCCGGTAGGGATGGTTGGTGAGGGTCTTCACACGCGTACCCTGGGCAAGCAGCCGGCGGGCTATGTGCCTCCCGGTGTACCCGAAGGCGCCGGTCACGACGCTTAGATCACCTGCTGGCATACTCACATCTCCTCTCTGACGGACGGTCCTGGGCCTCAGACGACCTCGAAGGTGGACCCCGCCGCCGTCTTCGTCACGTCTATTCGCACGGGGAAGGCCTGCTTCATCTGCTCGACGTGGGTGATGACGATGATCTTTTCGAAGTCGTCTTGTATAGACTGTATGGCCTCGGTGAGCCTCTCCTGTCCGGCGCCGTCCTGGGAGCCGAAGCCTTCGTCGATGAAGAGGGTGGGAAGGGGCGCCCCGGAGCGGCGGGCCAGCAGCTTGGAGAGAGCGATCCGCAGGGCGAAGTCGATCCGGAAGGACTCGCCCCCGCTGAAGGTCTCATAGCTGCGCGTGCCGACGTCGTCGGCGATCTTGATGTCCAGCTCTTCGGATGGCAGTCCCGTTTGGCGGTCCTTCCGGCCCTCCTGGAGCTGGAGCTTCAGCGACATGCGGTTCTCGGTCAGGCGTGCCAACAGCTCGTTGGAGTCGTTCTGGATCTGCGGGATTGCGCTCTCGATGAGAAGGGCCTGGATGCCGTTCTTGCCAAAGGCCGCGGCCAGCTGGTCATACACGCTCCTCTCGTCCGCCAACCCGTCCAGCTCCCCCCTCTGCTGCGCCGCCCTGGCCTGCAGCTCGTCGCAATCGGCGATCTGCTGCTGGAGGATGCCCTGCCTTATCAGAGACCGGTCCCGCCGCGTTGCGAGGGCGCTATGGCGGTCCTCCGACTCTCTCAGCCGCGACTCCAAGTCCGGGAGCGCCTTGAGCTCCTCCTCCAGCTCCGACTTTCGCTGCAGCGAGTCCCTCACCTCCTGGAGCCGATGGCCCAGTATCTGCCGGTCGGTCTCCAGGGCCTCGCGTTCGGCGGGAAGGCCCTGGGCCGCTTCTTCCAGCTTCCGGTGTAGATCGGCGTACGGTCTGAGGGCCTCCTCCCGCTGTTGAGTAAGGCGGTGGACTCCGGCGTCGTAGCCGAGGGCCGAGATTCTGGCATCCAGGTCCGACAGCACCACGCGATGTTCACGGGCGAACTCCTCGTTCTCCAAGATGCGCTCCAGCCGTTGGAGCTCCGCCTCGGAGCTCTGCACCGCCGCCTCAGCATCCAGCGACTCTGTGCGGTCCCGCTCCAGGTTTGCCGTCCGCACCTCGATTCGCCTGCGACCCTGGTCGCGCTCCTTCTCCAGCCTGCGGAGGTTGACGGAGTGCTCCTCGATCCTGGGCCGCAGGCTCTCCAACGCTTGGATGTTCCGGGTGTGCCCGCGCCTCGCCTCCCGGCCCAGGGTCTCGTACTCTCCTCGCAGGTGCGCCTGTCCGTCGGGCCCCAAGGGCGTCCTGCACAGGGGGCACACAGCATCCTCCAGATCGAGCATGTCGAACTTCCTGCGCGTCTCCTCCATCTCTTCGAGAAGGCGAGCGTTGTGGGCCTCGAGATCGCGGGACTGCGCGTCCAGCTCCTGGTGCTCCTGGACTCTGCGCCGGACCGACTCGTCTAGCTTATCCAGAGCCGTTCTCTCGCCCGTCAGCTGAGCGAGATCCGCCTCGATCTCGGGCAGCCGAGCGGCCCTGGGTCGCAGGGATTCGAGGAGCGTCCTGCGCAGTGAGGCGGCCCGCCCTGACAGCCGCTCCCTCTCCACCGCTACCTCCCTCTCCGCGTCAGCCCTGCCCCGTTCGAGCTCGCGGCTTTCGGCCAGCGCCTGGTTGAAGGACTGGAGCCTCTCTCGCGCCTCCTCCAAAGCGCCGTACTGCTCTCGGATGTCTCCTTCCCTGTCTAGGGCTTCCTGGAAGTCGGCGACCCGAGACTCGTGGCCACGGACCTGGGCTTTCAGAAGGGAGATCTCCTTCTGTCCCCCATCTATCCGGCTCTGCAGCCCGGCGACATCACCGCGGCGCATCCGAAGGGCGTCGACCCTGCGCCTGAGCTCACTGATATCCAGCCACAGCTGCTGGACCTCCGAGCTGATCTCGCCCAGGTTCCCAGCCACTTCGGAGAGCTCGGCCTCGTACTCGGCCCGGTGCGTCATCCTGCCCTGGGCGTCCGCTATCGCGTCGCTCAGTCGTGTCGACTTCTGCTGGATGTCCCGGCTGCGGTCTCTGGACAGCTCCTCCAGCCTCGCATAGTAAGACAGGTCCAGCACCTCGGCCAGTGTGGCCTTGCGCTCGGAGGGCCGACTCTTGGTAAATCTGTCCGCGTCGCCCTGGCGCAGGAAGGCCGTGCTGATGAAGGTGTCGTAGTCCATGTTCAGGATGTCGTCTATCTTCCTCTGGGTTTCGCGCATGACGCCGCCGGTGATCGGACGAAACCCATCGGCGGAGGCGACCTGGAGCTCCAGGCTGGTAGTCCCCTGGCGGCTTCTTGCCGACCTGGTGTACTTTCGGTTGACGAGGTATCGCTGGCGGCGGGCGGCGAACTCCAGCTCGACCTCCATGTTCTGCTGGCCCTGGTGTACCAACTCCTCCTGGGTGCGCGCCCGCGCCGCGCCCCACAGCGCCCACGAGATGGCATCGAGCAGGGCTGTCTTGCCGTGCCCGTTCTCGCCGCTCAGGCACGCAACGTGCATCCCTTCCAGGTCCAATAGCGGGGCGTTGTCCCGGTAGCACATGAAGTTCTTGACTTGGAGCTTCAGGGGTACCATGGGCTAGCCTGGGATTCCTAAGCTAGCGAGCTCGCCAGTTTCGAAGAAGAGCACGCGGCCTGTACGCTCCTCGATAAAGAGTGCAAGGTTCGACATAAAGTCGCGTCCCAACAGTGATGGGACCGACTGCCGCACTTCAGGGATGTGCAACGTGAGTGGCGTCGAGTAGCCCTGAACAGTCAGATCGGACTCAATGACCCGAGTGGATGTCACTCCGCCAATCCCTATACTCCTTCGGCCCGACTCAAGTTTCGAAAGGTCCAGCCCGATGTTCTCAGCATCGAGAGGGGAGAGAAGCTTACTGTCGGCGCCCGTGTCGATGGGGAACTCGATCCCAGTTGACTCAACACCTGGAAGGCCTGGAAATCCAATATCGCAGTAGAGAAACGGGCGTCGAGTAGCGCCTACCGTCGAGAAGTACCCTCGGATCATTGATTGGAAAGTATGAGGAGCTCGGCTTCCTGGGTCATGTGGCGTCTGAGCACCCGGTTGGGCGGGATACCCATGCCCTTGAGCTGAGGGCCAAGCGCGAAGGCGTCATCGGATGAGCTGACTACCTTTCGGTCCGAAATAGCAATCCACTGTTCAGGATACTGGGCCAAAAGCTCCCAGTAATGGGTCTCGTAATACTCGAGGTCCATCTCGTGCCGTTCGAGCCTGATCCGAGCTTCAGTCACAACGCACCCTCCATGTCGTCAGTTGGAATTATATCCCCAATGCCAGGGTGTCCGCCATCAGGGGCTTTGGTCGTAGATATTCACGTTTGGTGAGACGTATGCTCTGATCCTGCTCCCAACCCTCACCCAGGCTTGGGAGGGGGGATTGACGCCTTGGAGCTACTCGTTCCCCCTCAAGTCTGAACAGTCAGCCTAGGTCGCGCTGGCCGGAGAGCCTCCGCCCGGTTTGGGCCCCTAGTCCGACGTCCTGCCACCACTCGATCGGTACTCCCCCAGGGGCTTGACCTGGTAGCCGGTGCGGTTGGTCAGGCTCTCCGCGGCGGCGCGGGCCGTGTCCAGCGAGGTGAAGCATGGGATGCGGCGGTCGACGGCGGCCCTGCGTATGTGGAAGCCGTCCTGCAGCACTTGACGGTCTCCGGTGACCGTGTTGACCACGGCGTCCACGGTGCCGTCGGCGATTATGTCGACCACGTTCGGGTGCCCCTCGTTGAGCCTCTTGGGGACGGCAAACACCGGTATCCCCATCGAGCGTACCATCTTGGCGGTACCCTCAGTCGCATAGAAGTGATAGCCGGATTCGGCCAGCTGCCTGATCATAGGTTCCGCCTCCTCCTTGTTCCGGTCGGCGATGCTGACCAGAATAGAGCCGCTGGACGGGAGGGTGAGCCCCGACGCCATCAGGGCCTTTGAGACGGCTGAAGGGAAGTCGCGGTCTATACCCATGACCTCGCCCGTGGACTTCATCTCGGGACCCAGGTACGTGTCCACTCCCGCCAGCTTGGACATGGAGAAGACCGGCGCCTTGACGCCCACCAGCCGCTGTCTCTTCCAGAGGCCGCCCTCGTACCCCTGCTCCCGCAACCCGGTGCCCAGCATCGCCTTGATGGCCATCCTCACCATCGGTACGCCGGTCACCTTGGAGATGAAGGGGATGGTCCTGCTGGCGCGCGGGTTCACCTCCAGGACGTAGACGCGGGTCGGCTCGGGCTCCGTGCGGGCATCTTCGTTGGCCTGCGCGGGGCTGCGATAGGCGGGGCCGCCAACGACGACGTACTGGATATTCATCAAGCCCCTGACTTCCAGGGCCAACCCGATGCGTGTCGTGTACTCGACGATGGTGTCGATCTCAGACTCCGTCAGCGTCAGCCCAGGGTAGATCGCCATGGAGTCGCCGCTGTGGACTCCGGCACGCTCGACGTGGTCCATGATCCCGGGGATGAGCACGGTCTCGCCGTCGCAGACGGCGTCTACCTCCACCTCCCTGCCCTCCAGATACTTGTCGATGAGGACCCTGCGGCCTCCACCGGCCTCCAGCGCCTCGTCCATGTAGCGCACCATCTCTTGGGGGTTCTGGACTATCTCCATCGCCCGGCCGCCGAGCACGTAGCTGGGACGCACGAGTACGGGATATTCGATCTCCTCGGCGACCCTCAGCGCCTGCTCTGAGTCGGCTACCGCGGCGCCCGGCGGGTTCGGTATGCCCACTCGCGTCATGAGCTCTTCGAACAGATGGCGGTCCGAGGCCGTATCGATGGACTCGGCAGAGGAGCCCAGAATCGGGAGTTCCGACCTGTTCAGGACCTGGGACAGGTTTATGGCCGTCTGTCCTCCGAACTGGACGATGGACGGAGGGAGCGACGCGTCGTGGCCGTCGACGACAAGCTCGTTTTCGATAATGTCCCGGACACTCTCCTCGTCCAGGGGCTCGAAGTAGAGCCGGTCGCTGGTATCGAAATCGGTCGACACGGTCTCGGGATTCGAGTTGATGAGAACGCTCCTGACGCCCTCCTCCTGCAGCGCCCATGCGGCGTGTACCGAGCAGTAGTCGAACTCTATTCCCTGGCCGATGCGTATCGGGCCGCTGCCCAGCACGATGGCCTTTGCCTCGGAGATGGGGGCGGCCTCGTTCTCCTGCTCGTAGGTGCTGTAGAAGTATGGTGTCTGCGCCTCGAACTCGGCGGCGCAGGTATCAACCATCTTGTAGACTGGCGTCAGCCGCCACTCCTTGCGGAGCGCGCGCACCTGTTCGGGAGTCCTGTCGGTCAACACTCCTATCTTCTCGTCGGCGAAGCCCAGCCGCTTGGCGCTTCTCATCAGCTCCGGGCTCAGACTGCCGGAGAGCAATCTCGACTCCATGGCGGCGATATTCGAGAACGCCCGCAGGAACCACGGGTCCACCCCCGTAGCGCGCGAGAGCTCTTCCGGGGTGACGCCGCGTCTGAGGGCGGCCATGAGCGCCCAGAGGCGCTCGTCGTTGGGGTTGAGGGGCAGCCGTCGCTCCCAATCCGGCAGCTCCTGTCCCTGGGAGACCCAGCTGGGGTCCTCCCACAGGAGGGAGCGGTTGGTGATCTCCAGGGAGCGCACCGCCTTCTGGAAGGCGCCCTCGAAGGAGCGGTCGATGGCCATGACCTCGCCGGTAGCCTTCATCTGGGTTCCGATGGTGCGGTCTCCACGCGGGAACTTGTCGAAGGGCCAGCGTGGGATCTTGACGACGCAGTAGTCGAGGGCCGGCTCGAAGGCTGCCAGCGTCTTCTTCGTCACGGCGTTGGGAATCTCGTCCAAGCGCCTGCCAACGGCGATCTTGGCCGCCACCCTGGCTATCGGGTATCCGGTCGCCTTGCTGGCCAGCGCCGAGCTCCTGCTGACCCGGGGGTTCACCTCGATGACGTAGTAGGACGGCCCCGACTGTCCGCTGTCCGGGAGCGTAGCGGCCACCACGTCGCCGGGGGCCAGGGCGAACTGGATGTTGCATCCCCCCTCGATTCCCAGTACGCGGATGATCTTGAGGCTGGCGGACCTCAGCATCTGGTACTCCTTGTCCGAGAGGGTCTGGCTCGGTGCTACGACGATGCTGTCGCCCGTGTGCACCCCCATGGGGTCGATGTTCTCCATGTTACATATGGTGATGCAGTTGTCGGCGCCGTCGCGCATCACCTCGTACTCGATCTCCTTCCAGCCCACGAGGGAGCGTTCCAGGAGCACCTGGTCGATTGGGCTGGCGGCGAGGCCTGCGGCAACCGCGGCCTCGAACTCCTCCCGCTTATGAACGAATCCCCCTCCGGTGCCTCCCAGGGTGTACGCCGGGCGCACCACCAGCGGCAGCCCCACCTCGTCAAGGGCTGTCCAGGCCTCCTTCATGGAGCCGACGGTGGCGCTGGTGGGTACGGGCTCGTCGATGTCGTGGAGAAGCTTGCGGAATAGCTCCCTGTCCTCGGCGTTCCTGATGGTCTGCAGCGGCGTGCCCAGCAGCCGGACTCCGTACCTATCGAGGACCCCCGAGTCGGCCAGATCGACGGCCAGGTTGAGTCCGGTCTGTCCCCCCAGGGTCGGCAGGATGCCGTCCAGCCCCTCGGCCTCGATGATCCTGGTGAGCACCTCGACGGTGAGGGGCTCGATGTAGACGACGTCGGCGATGTCCTCGTCGGTCATGATCGTGGCGGGGTTGGAGTTGACCAACACCGTGGTGACGCCCTCCTCCCGGAGGGCCTTACACGCCTGGGTGCCGGCGTAGTCGAACTCGGCCGCCTGCCCTATGACAATCGGCCCGGAGCCGATGACGAGGACCTTGGATGGCTTGGGGGTGTCTTCACTGAGGGAGGTGATGGTTCGCTCGCTGGTTCCTATGCAGGCTGTCTCTTGGCTGAGTCATCGAGCACTGGGTAGCGCTTCAGCTCCGTTACCCGGTCGAAATGGCCGTCGAGCGTGTATACCTCGTGATCGTATTCGAGGGCGAGGGCCGCGATGGCCAGATCAGTCAGAGGGATCAGCCCGCCTGTCATGCGAAGCTGGAGGCCGATGCGCCCCGCTGACACCCAAGTCTGCCTGCTCATTCCCTGGTGAGGAAGGGCCATTAGACTAGACAGTAGTATCCCATACTCACGCTCGGTGCGCGCACCTTGGAGCACCTCGGCTAATACCACGTCGGTCATGAGGACCATGTCCGAATCTAGCAATGCCTGCAGCGTTGAGCCGACCTCACTGCTGGGGTTGCGTAGGTAGTGGATCCAGATGTTGGAATCGGCTATCACCAATGCATCTGCTCCATCTCCCTCAACTCGAGCTCCTCAAGCTCCCTCAAGTTGTTCACGAGATCGATGTTCCCAGCTATCTTCCTCAGCTCGGAGATTTTCCTGCGTCGGATATACTCCTCCAGGGCCTTGTTGACTGCCCTTGTCTTGCTGCGCTCGCCCGTCGTCTCGACTACGGCATCCAGCAGGTCAGGATCTATGTTCAGTGTGGTTCGCATCATGACACCTCACCATATAAAGTTATCTATATTATGCACCATAGCTACGCATCAGTTCAATGAACCGATCGAACAGGTACTCGTTGTCCAACGGGCCGGGCGACGCCTCGGAGTGGTACTGGATGGCCATTATGGGCAGCGACCTGTGACGGAGGCCCTCCACCGTATCGTCGTTGAGGTTTACGTGGCTGACCTCGATCTCCGAGGGCAGGCCGTCGGGATCGACGGCATACCCGTGGTTCTGGGCGGTGATGTGGACGCGGCCGGTGGCCAGGTCCTTGACGGGATGGTTGGCGCCGCGGTGTCCGAACTTGAGCTTGAAGGTCCTGCCGCCGAAGGCGCGGCCGATGACCTGGTTTCCAAGGCAGATGCCGAAGATGGGCACCCGGCCCACTAGTCCCCTGGTCGTCTCGACCGCGTAGTCGATGCGCTCCGGGTCGCCGGGGCCGGGCGATAGGACGACGCCGTCGGGCCTCCGCGCGATGATCTCTTCGGCGGTCGTACCGGCCGGCACCGCCGCAACCTCGCACCCTCGGGTGCGCAGCTCCCGCAGGATGTTGTACTTGAGGCCGCAGTCGTCCACCAGCACACGATACCGGGTCTCCTGGGCCTCGGTGCCTGGCAGGGGCTGAGTCCACTCGTAGGGCTTGGACGTCGTGACCTGCTGGACGAAATCGACGTCGCCGTAGTCGGGCAGTCCCCTCAGACGGTTGAGCGCTTGCTGGGGCGGCTCGCCCACGGCGATCACGCCCATCATGACGCCGCGGGTGCGCAGCCGCCGGGTCACCGCCCTGGTATCGATCCCGCTGATGCCTGTGACCTCCTGTTCCCTGAGGAAGTCGTCCAGCGTCTTGGTGCTCAGCGCGTGGCTGGGGGCCGTCGAGTGCTCACGCACCGCGAACCCCGCGACCTGGACCCTGCGCGACTCGAAGTCGCGCTCGTTGATCCCGTAGTTGCCGATGAGGGGGTAGGTGGGTACGACGATCTGCCCGGCGAAGGACGGGTCGGTCAGCATCTCCTGGTAGCCTGTCATGGAGGTGCTGAAGACGACCTCGCCGTGGGTCGACGCCTGGGCGCCAAAGGCGAGACCCTCGTATACGGAGCCGTCTTCGAGCACCAGGTGTGCGGTTCTTGGGACCCTGTCAGTCACCAGTGGTTCCTTCTATGGGCAACCGACGAATACGAATCTGTCCCTCGGTCACGCTAACGACGGCTCCTTCTTCGAGCGCGTCTTGACACTCTGCGATTGCGAGCCGCAAGTGGCGATTCACCCGTTCGGGCCGCATGTTCCGAAGACGGAATATGATCACACTGGGAAGCCGGCTGCCACTTGAAGCCATGAGTTCGCCGAAGTCTAGGTCATGCGTAAGAAGAACACGATTCTCATGGTTGGCTTTACGAAGGATATGCGGGTCAGGCATCGTTTCGAGTCCTTGGTCGAGCAAGTGAACGGCATCGTGCCCTTGCGCAGAGAGGATTTCGACAATTCGGGGAGAGATTCCCATGTCGGCGAGAAACCTCACGCCGACGCGGGCTCCAGCGGGTGGATACTCTCTTCCGCCAGCCAAGCTGCGTACTTCAGAGCTTGGCGGATGTCCTCCGTAGCCAAGTACGGATAGGCGTCGATGATCTCGTCCGTAGTCATACCGCTGGCTACGAGGTTCAGCACAAGCGAGACCGTCACACGCATCCCCCTGATGCAGGCGCGTCCACCCATCACGCTCGGATCGTAGGTTATTCGGTCAAATCCTTCCATCGTCAGGCCCCTGTTCCCGGCGCGGCAAGCGTATCAGGCGGTGTTCTCCTCACGGTCTTGGCTCTCCCAGGCCTCGTAGACCGCCCGCGTCAGCGCATGCAGGCGCTCCTTGTGTGTCTCCCATTCTTTCCTCTCAGCATTCAATATGAACTGAATCTCGGTACCGGCTTCTTCCAGCGGCTGTCGATTCGCCGGCCTAGTACGGTAGCGAATCTCCTCGACCGGCTGTCTGAACTCATCCAAGCACAACGCCTTGGTTCGCGCATGAAAGACTATGGTTACGCCTCCCTTCCAAGGATCAATGCGTGCATATGACCATCTCTGAAGCTGGATACTGAGCCCATAGAGTCCAGGACTTGTGCTAGGGAAGGTCTGAACAACTGAGGGTATCTCGTATGTGATGGACAGTAAGTGGACTGTCCGAGGTGTTTCTTCCTCCTACCGTGTGTCGATGAGGTCTTGTGGTCCTGAAACGGCTCTGCTAAGGCGTATCTACGTTCGTTTGTCCAGCTTGGGCGCACTTCGCCCTCGTCAGGCTGCCAAGTACTGCTCCGCCCTTATCAAGTTCGTCATCCCCAGTAGCAACATCAGTCGTTGCGTGTTCTTTGCCAACCCTCGGTAACGCACCTTGGCGTATCCGAAGTGCCGCTTCACGTACAGGAACGGATGCTCCACCTTCGCCCTGGTCGACGCCTTGCGCTTCTCCATAAGCGCCTCATAGCTTCCCGGCTCCAGCTGCCGACGTCTCCCGGGTCTCATCGCTACCTGCCAGTCCACATCCAACTCGCGATTCTCCAATCGCTTGTCGACTCCCTGATACCCCGCATCGCCCCACACCCGTTTCTCTCCACCGTGCAGCAGCCGGTGAGCCTCCGTCACGTCATGAACGTTCGCAGGTGTCGTTCTTACGCTATGTACTACTCCCGTCTCAGCGTCCGCACCGACGTGTACCTTCATCCCGAAGTGCCACTCATTCCCCTTCTTCGTCTGACGCATCTCAGGGTCTCGCTTACCTGCACGATTCTTCGTTGACGATGGCGCCTCAATGATGCTCGCGTCCACGATCGTTCCCTCCCGAAGCCGCAGCCCCTGGGACTCCAGATGACGGTTGATCTCCTCGAACAGACCCTGTCCCAACTCGTGCTCTTCCAGCAGATGGCGGAAGTTCAGGACCGTCGTCTCGTCCGGGAGCGGGCCCGACAGCCTCAACCCTACGAACCGTCTCACCGACTCGACCTCGTAGAGCATGTCCTCCATACCAGGATCACTAAGGTTGTAGAACATCTGCACGCAGTGAATCCGCAGCATCACAGACAACTCATAGGGTCGCCGGCCCCGGCCTGCCCTGGGATAGAACGGGCGGATGCGTTCTACGAGCTGTTCCCAAGGGATCAGACCGTCCATGCGCTCCAGGAATATCTCCCGCCGGGTCTTGCGCTTCTTGCTCTCGTACTCCAAGTCGGCAAATGTTGGCTGGTCCATCGTGTCTTCACCCCAAACATCTCTGCTTTGTGTATGGCATAGTACTATGCCACAACACACCAGAACTTGTTCAGAGTATCCCTAGATCTGGGCCAATTCTCTGTGAACATGTCCCTCGCGGCGCCAAATATCTCAGATACGCCAGAGTCCTCTACACGTTTCGCCAACCTCTCCCTTCTCTCCGCCCTTCTCACGTATCGCCTTGCCCGGCGCGGACCAGGGTCTGCGGCAGCTTCTACCTCCACCTGCCTGGCGAGGAGGGTCTTGCCGTCGTACTCGAAGCCATGGAAGGTCAGCAGCGAGATGTCCATGCCGCTGTTGTCGGCAAGGAACCTGACCATCCGCTCCGTCCTTTCGTCGGCACCCAGTCCGATCAGGAACAGGCGCATCGGTCTAAGGGAGTCCAGGCTTTGGGCTTCTGTATTTTCGCTGTACCATTCTTCGAAGTCGTCTATACTCTCGATGCCCCCCACGCCGGAGTGGGCGGCGATGTGCTCCGCCAATGCGACGTCGTTCTTGGAGTCGAGGTCGGATGCATAGTCGATAATCTGGGCCACGGCGTCCCGCGAGAGGGTCCCGCGCTTTAGCTCGAAGACGACAAGCCTGCCGTCCTCATCCACTCCCAGCAGGTCCAGCGGGCCTCCTTCCGTTGGCGTCTGCCTGCCCACAAGCCTCAGGCCCGGGATCAGCAGGTTGGGGTTCGCGACGAGGGTCTCTTCCAGGAGCCCCTCGGTGTCCACTTGGGACTTGGACTTCAAGGCCACGGTCCTGGACTCGTCCTGAATCGCCCATATCTTGACTTCATCCATTGCTGTGCTCTCCCTCTGTCATCGATAGGACTCGCGGCGGTGCCGCACACGAGCAACGGTGACGATCCGCTCTTGATCGTCTATGTGATAGAGAATCCGGTAGACCCCTGCGCGCAATCTATGATCTGTCCTCCCACGCAACATCTTTGCGCCGACCGGCCGAGGGTCCTCCGCAAGTTCTTCGATGTGCCGACTGACCAAGCGGGAATACTGAGGCGGCAGCCTTTTGATGTCCCTAGCCGCCCGGCGCGTAATCAGTAGCCTATACATCTACCCCTTGCGCCCGCAATTCCTCCTTGGCCTGCTCCCACGGGAGAATCTCCTCGTCCGAGTTGCGGACGCGGTCGATCTCTTGCAGGTCGGCCGCATCCTCCAGCAACTCCAGCAGCAGCCGCCAGTGTTCGTAGTCGAGCAACACGGCCTTCTTCTCACCCTCAGAGTCCACCACAAATCGGGCTGAGTCGATCAACTCAATCATGCGCATGGCGTCTTCCTCTTTGCATCTCGGCCGCTACAGTGGCCGAACTCCGGAAATCTCTACTCCCTCGCCCCTTCATCATACACAACCTCCCCGTCGAACACGGTCGTCACGACACGCCCCCTGAGAGTGGACCCCTCCAGGGGGGTGTTCTTGCCCTTGGAGGCGAACCGGCTGGTGTCGACGGACCACTCGGCGTCCGGGTCGAAAATGGTGACGTCTGCCGCGGCGCCGGGTCTGAGGCGGCCCAGGTCGTCCCTGCCCAGGAAGCGGGCGGGCGCCAGCGTCAGCCTCTCGATCAGCGACGCCAGAGGGAGCGCGCCAGTGTGTACGAGGGACATGAGCGACCCCAGGGCTGTCTCGAGGACGCTGATGCCGTTGGCGGCCTCGTCGAAGGTGCAGAGCTTGTCCGTCTGGCCGTGGGGAGCGTGGTCCGTGGCGATGAAGTCGACGACGCCCTCCCTGAGCGCTTGGACCATCGCCCGCATGTCCTGGCGGGCCCGGAGAGGGGGCGACACTTTGGCGCTGGTGTCGTAGGCATCGCCCGCCAGAGGATCGAAGGGCCCGCCTTGGCGAGCGCGGCCCAGGACGGCCTCATCCGTTAGCGTGAGGTGGTGCGGGGTGACCTCACAGGTGACGTTGAGATCCCGGGCCTTGGCCTGCCTCACCAGCTCCACCGTCCCGGCGGTGCTGGCGTGGGCGACGTGCAGTCTGCCGCCCGTGAGCGCGGCGAGCTCGACGTCGCGGGCCACCATGATCTCCTCGGCGGAGCTGGGGATGCCCCGTAGACCGAGTCGCGTGGCAACCCAGCCCTCGTTCACGGCGCCGTTGGCAGAGAGGGACTTGACCTCGGCGTGGTTGATGATGGGGAGGCCCAGAGCGGAGACGTAGCTGAGGGCCTGCCGCATGACGTTGGTGTCGGATACGGGATATCCGTCGTCGCTGAATCCAACGACGCCGGCGTCGGCGAGCTCGCCCATCTCCGACAGCTCCAGTCCCTTGCTGCCGCGCGTAACCGCGCCGATGGGCAGCACCCGGACGACGCCCTCTTCTCGGCCCTTGCGCAGTACTAGCTCGACGACTGAGCGCGAGTCCATCACAGGGTCGGTGTTGGGCATGGCGCATACGGTGGTGAACCCGCCACGCGCCGCCGCCGCGGCGCCTGTCGCGATAGTCTCCTTGTACTCGAACCCGGGCTCCCGGAGATGGCAGTGGACGTCTATGAAGCCGGGACATACGACTAGGCCCGACGCGTCGATGACCTGCGCGCCCTCCCGCTCGATCTTCGCGTCCACTGCCCTGACGACGCCCTGCTCTATCAGCAGGTCGGCCAGCCCGTCGAAGCCTTGGGCCGGATCGATGATCCGTCCACCCCTTATGAGAATCTGCGGCTGGTGACCCATCGGCTCAGAGCCTCTCGATTATCGCCTTTACGTGCCCGTTCATCGTCAGCGCCTCCTTCTGGTCCCACCACCGGAGCTCGACCACCTCGTCTCCGATCCTCGCCTCGCCCTCGGCGTCGATCCGGAAGACGTGGTGCCTCGCGAAGGCGCTCTCCCACGTGAAAAGGCTCTCCGTTCTCGTTGCCGTCAAGCCCGTCTCCTCGCGCAGCTCCCGCGCGGCTGCCGCCTCGGGCGACTCTCCCTCTTCGATGCCGCCCCCCGGCATGTTGAAGTAGCGCGACCCGACGTCGCGGGCCAGCAGCACTCTGCCATCCCTGATCACGACGACGGTGGCCCGTTCCCTGAGACAGTCCGGCATGCGCTCTAGCCGCCCTCTCTTACGGGAATGGCGAGGCGGTACAGTAGCGCCATCCTGACGGCCACGCCATTAGTGACCTGCTCCTCTATGACCGACTTGACCCCGTGGGCAACCTCGGAGTCGATCTCGACACCCTCGTTCATCGGTCCGGGGTGCATCACGAGCACGTCGGGCTTGGCAAGCCGGAGCCGGTCCGGTGTGATGCCGTAGGTTCGCGAGTACTCTCGCAGGCTGGGCAGGTGGCCGTCTCGTTGGCGCTCCGTCTGCAAGCGCAGGGCCATGACCACGTCGGCGCCTTCGAGGGCGCGGTCGACGTCGGTCTCGACCGCTACCGACACGAAGGGGTGCTCCTCCGCCAGCCCGCCGAGGAGGTCTGCCGGCAGCAGCGTGGGCGGCGCGCAGAGGGTGACCCTGGCCCCCATCTTGGTAAGTCCCCACAGGTTAGATCTGGCCACCCTGCTGTAGAGGATATCCCCCACCATTGCCACCCTCAGTCCTCGTATCGCGCCCAAGTGCTTTCGTATCGTATACAGGTCCAAGAGCGCCTGGGAGGGGTGCGCGTGGGCGCCGTCTCCCGCGTTTATCACCGAGGAGTCGACGTGGCGCGCGATCAGGTGCGGCGCTCCCGAAGAGGGATGCCGGACGACGATGACGTCGGCGTTCATGGCCTGCATCGTCAGCGCCGTGTTGTAGAGGGACTCGCCCTTCTCGACGCTGCTTCCTGTGCCCGAGACGTTGATCACGTCGGCGCTCAGTATCTTGCCCGCCTGCTCGAAGGAGACCCGCGTGCGGGTGCTGGGCTCGTAGAAGAGGGTGATAACGGTCTTGCCCCTCAGGGTAGGCGCCTTTTTGATATCCCGGCCCAGTACGCCCATCATCGCGTCCGTATCCTGCAGCACTGCCATGATCTCATCGGTGGAGAAGTCGTCCAGATCGAGGACGTGCCTCCGGATCGGCGGCTCTACGGCGCCGGCGCCGCGCCGCCTCATGGGCGTGTCGTCAACGGTCGCCGTACTCTCGGGCCGCTCCTTCAGACGACCGGTCTGGGTCATGCTCGCCCCCTCCTAACCAGGGCCACCTCGTCGATGCCGTCTACCTCGACCAATCGCACTTCGACCTCCTCATCCAGCGAGGTTGGGACGTTCTTTCCCACGTAGTCGGCCCTGATGGGCAGCTCCCTATGGCCTCGATCGACCATGACCGCCAGCTGGATCTCCCTGGGCCGGCCGAAGTCGTTCAGGGCGCCCATGGCCGCTCGTATGCTGCGGCCGGTGTAGAGCACGTCGTCCACCAGTACCACCCGCTGTCCCTCGATGTCGACGGGTATCTCCGTCCGCTTCATCACAGGCCGCACGCCGCCGGCTACGTCGTCCCGATACAGCCCAATGTCCAACTCTCCGACGGCGACCCTTCGACCTTCGAACTCTTCGATTGCGCGGCCCAGCCGCCGGGCCAGCGGTACGCCCCGCGTGTGCATGCCTATCAACACCAGGTTGTCGGCGCTCCTGTTGCGCTCGAGTATCTCGTGGGCTATACGGGCCAGCGCACGTCTGATCTCCTCAGAGGAGAGGATGCTGGTGGCTGTCGTGTCTTCGGTCATTGCCACAATGCAGGGCTTCCCTCTCGGACCTGTGAGATGGGACTGTCGTCTATACAAGAGCTTGGGAGATGGTGCTGTCCTGTATACAAAAAAGCCTCTTGCCTGGGGAGGCAAGAAGCTGTTGCGCTGAAGGGACCGGTGCGGCACGCGCACGGGCCCAGGCTTCATCAACCACCCCTTGCCAGCCTCACGGGACTCACTTAAAGGGTCTCGGTCTATGATCGACGTTGGCCGCCTATTAGATTTTCACACCAATTCTATCGGGCATGGGCAACCGGATTCAAGGTAACTGTTCAGACTTGAGGAGCAAAACCTACCTCTCCCACTCGCAGGGGGAGATTGAGAGGAGGCTAATGCTGGACGGAGTAGGGATCGGCTGCGTCTCGAAGGCCGTCGCCCATAAAGTTGAAGCCCAGGATGGCAACGAGAACGAAGGGGCCGGGTATCATCAGCCAGGGGGCATTGGCCACCGCGTTTAGGTTCTGGGCCTCGAACAGCAGCGTGCCCCAGCTGATGGCCGGCGCCCTCAGGCCAAGGCCCAGGAAGCTAAGTGAGGTCTCGGCGATGATGATGGCCGGTACCGCAAGGGTCGTCGTCGCTATGGTGTGACTCATGAACGAGGGAAGCATGTGCCGGAAGATGAGCCGTATCTCGCTGGAGCCGTACAGTCGTGCGGCGACCACGAAGTCCTCCTCCCGCATGGCGAGGAATCGGCCTCGGACCTCCCTCGCCAGGGTCGTCCAGCCCAGAAGGGAGATGATAATGGTGATGGCAAAGTAGATCCGTATTATCGACCAGTCTCTGGGCACGGCAGACGCCAACGCCAGCCACAGCGGGATCGTCGGAATCGAGCGCAGGAACTCGATGAGCCGCTGGATCAGCACGTCGGCAATCCCTCCGCGGTAGCCGGAGATTCCTCCCAGCATGACGCCCAGGAATAGGCTGATGAGCACTCCCACGAGGCCTATCGACATAGAGAGCCTGGTGCCGTACATCAGCCTCGAGTAGAGGTCCCTGCCCAGCCTGTCGGTACCTAGAATGTAGAGGGTCTCCAACTCCTCGGGCCGTCCGTCTCTGAGCCCGAGGAGGTGCCAGCTGGTGGGCAGCGCACCAAGGAGCTTGTACTCGTGGCCCTTCACGAAGAGGCTCAGCGGCTGCGAGGTCGACTCGTCCACCTCGTAGGTCATCTTGAGGGTCACGGGGTTGCGGCCCTGTACGAGGCCGTAAACGTAGGGTCTCGTGGGCCTCATGCCGTCGAAGAAGTGGACGCGCTGCGGGGAGAGGAATGCTCTGTCCGCGGAGGTTTCGTGGGGATCGTGGATCGCCACGAACTCCGCAAATAAGGCGATCCCATAGAAGACAAAGATTAGCACCGTCGCCACGACAGCGAGGCGGTGCTTGATGAAACGCCACCAGACCAGCTTCCATTGGGAGGCTATATACTCCCGCTCCTCCGTAGAGGGGGGGGTCTGGGCGGGCAGCACCTCCGGCCTGGTAGCCATGGATTAGGCACCCATCCTGATGCGCGGGTCCACCGCCGCCAGCAGCACGTCGGAGATCATAGTCCCGATCATCGTCAGCACCGTCAGGATGAGAACGATGGACCCTGCCAAGAACATGTCTTGGCCGAAGAGCGCTCTCAGCAGCATGGGCCCGACGGTGGGGAGGCTGAGGACTTGCGCGACTATCAGGCTGCCGGAGAAGAGCTGGGGAAGCTGCCAGCCGACGGTGCTGATGAAGGGGTTGAGGGCGATCCGCACCGGGTACTTCATCACCACCTTCCACTCGGGCAGCCCCTTGGCCCGAGCCGTCTCGACGTAGGGCTTGCTGAGCTCGTCCAGCAGGTTTGCCCGTATGATTCGGACGAACCGGGCGGTCCCGTCGGTGCCCAGGATCAGCATCGGCACCCATATGTGCTTCATCATGTCGATAAACTTCCCGATGCCCCATGCCGCGTCCTGGTACTCCTGCGAGAAGAGGCCCGTGATCTTGAGCCCGAACAGGCTGAAGACGAACCACATGATGACCAGGGCCAAGAGGAAGTTGGGAGTCCCCACGCCCAGGTAGGAGAGGAAGGTGAAGAAGTGGTCGATTATGGAGTACTGCTTGACCGCCGAGATGATGGCAACGGGTATGGCCAGGGTCCAGGTGAAGAAGACCGTAAAGAGCCCCAGGGTCATGGTCATCGCCAGCCGCTCGGCGATCAGCTGGTTCACCGGCCTGTTGAACTCCAGCGACCTGCCCATGTCGCCATGCAGGACTATCTTGCTCACCCACTTGTAGTACTGGACGTAGACCGGCTCGCCGAGGCCGAACTGCTTCTTGAGGCCCTCAACCTCGGCCTGGTCCAGGATGTCGCCCGACGCCTCCAGCTGCGCTATGTAGCTGGTGAGGTAGTCGCCGGGCGGCGCCAGAATGATGGCGAACCCCACGATGGACATGAGGAACAGCATGGGGATGAGGATGAAAACGCGCCGTATCACGAACTGGAGCATCTTCTGTACCCTACGTCACTCTGTGAGCGGCAGCTTAGAGGATCGTGTCACAAGTGAAGTGGACCATCCCCTACGGCCTCCGGGGCAGGTCCCAGCGCGCTTGGGAGACCGTAAGGGTTGGTCCGCGTATTAGACGTGACTACTCCTTGTAGTAGAACTGCTCGGGGAACGAAGGCCACGGGGTGTTGAAGACCACGTCGTTCGCCCAGCTGGGGGGCACGTTGCCCAGATTCTCGTTCACGACCACCACGCCCATCACCATCGGGCTCAGGCCGACCACTCCGCTCTGCGCCTGGTTGTCGACGTGCCAAGCGTAGATCTTCTGTGCCAGTTTAGCGGACTCGTCGGGGGGCAGCTTCAGCCCTTCCCTGTACCACTCCACCAGCTGCTTGATCTCGTCGTAGGGCTCGACACCTGTCTCACCGTCCGAGGCGTACCACTGGCCGATCGCAGGGCCCCAAGAAGCGCCGGAGCTCAGAGGAATAGCCTGCCACGGGCTGAAGAAGAGGTCGGCTGTCCTGTCTTGGTCCCACACGTATCCGTGGAGCTCGTTGGCTTGCCACTGGTTGCTCAGCAGGCTGCGCTCCACCACGTGGGCCTTGGCGTTGATGCCGACGGCCTGGAAGAACCGGGCCGACTGCTCGGCGACGTCCGGCCAGGGGCCGAAGGCGGGGGTGGCGCCTATGAGGTACTCGAAGGTGTCGCCGCTGGGCAGCGTTCGCATGCCGTCCGGTCCCTTGTTGGGCAGTATCTTATCGAGGTACTGGTTGGCCAGGTCCACGTCGTACACCAGGTTCTTGGTCTCATACTCGGGACCCGGATGCTGCGGGTGCCCCGGCGGCGCAATGGCGTTCCGTACCGTCGCGAGCCCCAAGAGGGCCGTCTTGTTGATGAAGTCGCGGTCGATGGCCGCCGCGAGGCCGAGGCGGAAGTCCTTGTTCCGCATCACGTCCCCCAGCTCGCCGGGATAACCCTGGTTGACGGTCACGAAGGCGTCGACGCCGCCGTAGGTGTTGACCAGCTGTACGTTGTAGCCGCCCTTCTCCTCGTTCTCTTTCAGCACCGGGAAGTTGGGGAGCTGCACGTGCCGGCCCTGGAAGTCTATCTCACCCTGGACCGCCTTCAGCATCAGCACCTCGGGGGTTTCCACCAGTCCAAGACGCATCCTGTCCATGTACGGGAGCTGGTTCCCGTCAGGGTCGACGGCGAACCAGTAGGGGTTGCGCTCAAAAAGGACTACAGGGTCGGCGCGGGGGTTCTTGAACACCCATGGCCGCGTACTCGGCCTGTCGATGTTGTCCCTGGGGTCTTCCCTGTTGAGGAAGTACTGCGGCCAGCCCTCGAAGCCCGCGTCCATCGCCAGCTGGTCGGCGTTGGGATTCAGCTCGCCATGGAACTGCTCCAGGTGGTGCTTGGGGGCGAAAGGCATGTTGAAGTTGGTGCATGCGAACAGCATCATCTTCGGGAAGATGTAGTAGGGCCCCGGGTAGCTGAACTTGACCGTCGTGTCGTCAACCTTCGAAACCGTGACGAACTCTTCGTAGGGACCCTTGTACCACAGCTGCTTGCCTGGCTTTATCTCGTCGTTGCCGTGAACGTCGACGGACTGGAATATGAAGTCGTCGGCGGTGAATGGCTGGCCGTCGGACCACTTCATGCCAGCCCGCAGCCCCATCGTCCATTCGGAGCCGTCGGAGTTGGGCTCAAGCGACTTGGCGACGTGATGAACAAGCTCGGTCCCAGGAGTGTTCCAGCGCATCGGGCCCGTGCCGTTGATACGACCCTGATTGCAGCTTACGTCTCCAGGGCCCAGGTGGCCGCGCCTCAGGGTCCCGCCGTACTTTCCGATCTCGGAGTAGACCGGCATCACCAGCGGCTCTGAGGGAAGACGCTCCTCCACCGGGGGAAGCTTGCCCGCCAGAACCAGCTGCGCCAGCATGGGGGCCTCGCCGAACTTGGTCCCCGCCGGCAGCTCCACCACCTTCTCCACCACAACCGTCTCGCCAGGAACCGTTACCTCCCTGACGACCTCCTTCTCGACGACCACCTCCACCAGTACCTCTTTAACGACCTCCTTCTCGACGATCACCTCCACCGGCACCTCTTTAATAATGGGCGCGGGCGCCTCTTCCGCCCCGCAGGCGGCCAGCGCGACAGCCATGACTGCCGCGACCAGTGCAAGAATCCATACCCTAGACATTCTCTTTCCTCCTTCGATCCCAGGCAGCGTCTATAGCCGCTCCTCTGTGTTGCCTAGACTGCGTTCCGTCGGTTCCGCCAATTCTTACAATTTCGTGCGGATGCTACACAAAGACACTTATGCTGTCAACCTAGCGGAGGGCCGCTAGGTTGACAGGGGTATGCTCTCAATGGCTCTCTACTTGAAGTAGAACTGCTCCGGGAATGAGGGCCAGGGCGTGTTGAAGGTGACGTCATTGGCCCAGCTCTCGGGAACGTTGCCAAGCTCTTGATTTACTACCACCACTCCCATCGCCATGGGGCTCTGGGAGATGACGACGCTCTCGACCTGGTTGTCCGCGTGCCAGGCGTAGATCTTCTGGGCCAGCGGGGCCGACTCCTCGGGACTAAGCTTCAGGCCCTGCAGGTACCATTCGACAAGCTGCTTGTGCTCTGGGCTGGGCTCGACGCCAACCTCGCCGTCGCTGGCGATCCAGCGTCCGAGGTCGGAGCCCCACCAGCAGTTGGAAGCGTTGCACGTCGCGTGGGTGGGCCACACGAACAGGTCCGCGGTGCGGTCCTGCTGGAATACGGCCGAGTGCAGCTGGTTCGAGCGCCACTGATTCGTAAAGAGGCTCCGCTCGGATATCTTCGCCTCAGCGTTGACGCCAACGGCCTTGAAGAACCGGGCCGCCTGCTCGGCGACGTCGGGCCAGGGGCCGAAGGCCGGTGTGGCGCCGATCGTGTACGTGAAGCTCTCGCCGCTGGGCAGTGTCCGGTAGCCGTCGCTCCCCCTGTTGGGGATCACCTCGTCAAGCAGCTTGTTGGCGAGGTCCACGTCGTATACCAGGTTCTTCGTCTCATACTCCGCGCCCGGGTGCTGGGGGTGCGACATCGGGGGGAAGGGATTGCGGATCTGCCCGAGGCCTATCATGGAGGTCTTCCGGATGAACTCTCTGTCGATGGCCGCCGCCAAGCCCAGGCGGAAGCTCTTGTTTCGCATAACGTCGCCCATCTCCCCCGGGTACGCCAAGTTCACGGAGACGAAGGCGTCGGCCCCGCCGTAGGTGTTGATGAGCTTCATCCCGTAGCCGCCCTTGGCCTCGTTCTCCTTGAGGATGGGGAAGGCGGGCAGCTGCATGTGCCGACCCTGGAAGTCTATGTCACCCTGGATCGCCTTCAGCTGGAGCACGTCCGGGGTTTCCACCAGGCCGAGCCTCAGCCTGTCGATGTAGGGAAGCTGGTTCCCTTCGGGGTCGATAACGAACCAGAAGGGATTGCGCTCGAATATGACGGTCGGGTCGCCGCGGGTGTTCATGAAGAGCCAGGGCCTGGTGGACGGCCTATCCAGGTTGTCCCGGAAGTCCTCTCTGTTCAGGAAGTACGCTGTCCACCCCTCGAAGCCCGCGTCCTTGGCCAGCTTGTCCGCGTCGGCGCTGTGCTCGGCGTGGAACTGCATCAGGTGGTGCTTGGGCGCGAAGGGCATGCTGGTCCCCGTGCACGCGAACAGCATCTTCTTGGGGAATATCCAGTAGGAGCCTGGATACTTGAACTTGACCGTCGTGTCGTCCACCTTGGTGATCACGACCGGGGTGTCGCCGGGTCCGGCGTACCAGGCCGTCTTGCCGGGCTTGATGTCGTCGTTGCCCCACACTTCGTCCACCTGGAACACGAAGTCGTCGGCTGTGAAGGGTGCTCCGTCGGACCACTTCATCCCCTTACGCAGCTCCACGGTCCACTCGGAGCCGTCATCGTTTCCCTGGATGGACTTGACGACGTGGGGGATGAGCTCCGTCCCCGCGGTGTTCCACCGGACCGGGCCGGTGCCATTGACCCGCCCCGAGTTGCAGTTCACGTCGGCGGGACCCAGGAAGCCGCGGCGGAGGGTACCGCCGTACTTGCCGATCTCGGAGAATACGGGCATCACCAGAGGCTCGTCCGGTATGCGCTCCTCCACCGGAGGAAGCTTCCCCGCCAACACCAGCTGTGCCAGCATGGGGGCCTCGCCCAGCTTCTGGGGCGCCTCCACCTCCACTATCTTCTCCACCACCACTGTGTCGCCGGGGATAGTCACTTCCCTGACCACCTCCTTCTCGACGACCACCTCCACCGGCACCTCTATGACAACCTCTTTTTCGACGATGACCTCCTTGGGCACCTCAATTATCTGGGGCTCAGGCGTCTCTCCCCCGCCGCATGCGGCGGGGGCGATGGCCATGACTGCCGCTGCCAATGTCAGAATCAATACCTTCGTCATTCCGGTCTCCCTTCCCTTCCTGGCTGCGCCTTACGCGCTGCCGCTCCCTATGCCGCCTGTTCTCCCGTACGGTGGGTTCATTCAAACCTTGTCAATCGTGCGCCGGATGCTACACAAAGATGCCCACTCTGTCAACAGGAAACGGCGATCCACAGCTGCTGAAATGCTACTCGGAGCCACGGCTCACCCACACTGGGCTGGACCACGCCTCGGCCACCCGCCCGTGAACGAAGTCGCGCTGGCGGGTGCGGACGTAGTACATGCCGTTGGCCGGCGGATCGACGTCGGACCAGTCCAGGGAAAACCCCATCTGCGTGGCGGCGCCGGGGAACCACTCTCGATGGACGATGGAGAACCTGTCCTCCGGCCTGTCAAGGTCCGCCCGCAGGATCTCGATCCAGCGGAGAGGCCCCGTACCGAGGACCTCCACGTGAATATCGGCCGACTGCCCCGCTGCCAGCTCGATCTCGCTGCCCAGGGGATGGCCGTTCACCGAGAACTCCAGGTAGATGCGCGATCCCGTCGTGCCGTAGGTGCGGCGTTGCCGGATCGCCTCGAACACAGCCTCCCGTGTGAACTCGGCGGTCCAGACGGCGATGACGCCGAACCCCTCCTTGCCGGGCTGCGCCATGTGGTTGTCCGAGGATGCGATGACGCCCATCTTGAGGCCGGCCAGCCAGGCGTCCTGCGCGTAGTTGCCCAGGTCCTGGGGCCCCTGCAGGGTGAAGTCGGCGATGTCCATGGACAGGGGATGGTTGGGGGCGTACTCCTCGCTGTGACCGTGGGAGGAGTATATCTCGATGGTGGTCTGGAAGCGTGGGTCGTCGATGCTCCAGTCGTGGTAGACGCCGCCCCCAGGATGGCCCATGCCGCAGGTGTGGTGGGGTATCGTCACCACCTCGCCGCTGACGCTCTGGTCCCATATCTGCTGGAGGGAGATCTCCCCGGCCTCCCAGTAGGCCCCTTCGGCGTTCTTGTAGTAGACGTTGCGGTGGCCTATGCCCTGTCCGAAGCCCATCTCGAACCCGAACAGTGTGACGAAGACCCCCGGCTGGTGCCACCTCTCCGTGTACTCCAGGTTGTGGCGCCACCCCGCGTGGGTGAGGCTGTTGGTGTTGTTGTGGTCGGTGGCGCAGTAGAGGTCCAGGAGCGAGCCGTACCTGGCGTACCGGAAGTGGTCGTCCCCGGTGCCGGTGCCGTCGGACGAGTAGTGGGTGTGGGAGTGGATGTCTCCCCAATAGAGCCGTTTGGCCGGGGCGTCGGCGGATACGACGCAGGGGTTCGACTTCGTGTAGAGACGACCGTCGACTGACGTGCCGCGGACCCTCAGCACACCCGCTCCGGTCGGCGTGACGGTCAACGTCCTCGACCCCAGTGTGCCGGCGTCTCCCAGGTTCGCCGGGCTCTGCTCGATGTCGGCGCTCCCCTCTTCTACGACGAGGTGCACGGGGGTGTCGGGCAGGGCGACGGGGTTGTGAAACTCGTCCAGCGCCACCATACGCAGCTTGGCGGGCTCGCCGACCACGCCCTTTGTGGGCAGGACGATCAGGAGCTCCACGGGAGAGCCGGGCGTGTGGGACAGCAGGGGAAGGCTCTCGTCGGGGAGCATCAGGTGCTCTCCGTCACCCGTCGAGTCGACGGCTGCGTGGACCAGCTCGGGGGAGCCTGCGTAGAGCGGCGGCGTGAAGCCTCGGCCGCCCTGGCTCGTGTCGCCGTAGACCACTTCGACAGTGTCGCCCGGCTCCAGCGAACCCTCCTGGACCGTTACGCAGACGGTCCAGCCGAACCGGGACATGGGGCGCCAGCCGCCCAGGTTCATGCGGTTCATCTTGGGGAACTCGACCTCGGTAGCGTCCGCCAGCTCGCACTGGAGCGTGACGTCGGACCGGCTGGTCCTGGCGGAGACGTAGAAGGCGTCGGTGGGGTCCGTCGTCTGCATCTTGCGGGCCGAGTTGCGGATCCACTGGTGCCAGCGCACCGGCAGGGACATTTGGATCCCGCCGCCCGTTGCGATGCCTCCGGTTCCCACGGTGAACGCGGCGACCCAGGTGCCCCACGTCCCCACCTCACCGGTATCGGGAGAGATGGTCACCGAGCCGAGTTGGGCGTCTGTCGAGTCTGTCATCGTATGTCCTCCTGGGCCGGTGGGGCGAGAGGGTGGGATCAGCCCATCATCTGGCGGATCGCCGCGTGGGAATCGACATCGTCCCTCTTGGAGGTGTCGTCCAGCTCGCGCTGCTGGCGTATCCAGTCCGTCATGTCCGTCACCCTGTCCCTGTAGTCGGCGGAGAGCTCGTTCCGCTCGTAGGGGTCGTCCGCGATGTTGAAGAGCTCGGTCTTGCCGTAATGCTGCATGAGCTTCCAGTCCCCGATCCTGGCGGCAAGGCCGGCGGTGTTCCGGAAGTTCCAGTAGATCGAGCGCTCCTCAGGCTCCGCACCTTCCTCGATCAGCGGCCAGATGTCTACGCCGTCCCACTGGGGGTCGATCTCCGGCGAGGCCTCCACCAGGTTGGTGAATGTGGGCATCCAGTCGGATATATGGACGGGGTGGTCCATCCTTCCCGGTGAGAGGCGGCCGCGCCAGTTGATCAGCGTCGGCGTGTGGATTCCGCCCTCGTAGAGCTGGGCCTTGACGCCCCGCAGGGGGAGGTTGGACCCCAGCCTGGGCTGCTCCTCCTGCCACCCTGGGTACAAGTCCGAAGCGTGGAGGGGGCAGTCGTTGATGGCACCGTTGTCGGAAGAGAAGACGATGATGGTGTCGTCCCGCTGCCCCGTCTCCTCCAGGGACTCGACCATCCGGCCGACGGCGTGGTCCATGTGGCTGGCGTAGGCGGCGTACTTCTTGAAGGATGCATCCTTCAGCCGGTCCTCGTCGAAGTGGTCGGAGGCGTACTGGTCGAGCCACGCCTGCGTCGGCTTGATGGGGGCGTGAACGGCCGTGAAGGGCACGTAGCAGAACCATGGCCTGTCCCTGCTCTCGATCCAGTCGAGGGCCTGCCCCACGATGAGGTCCGTCACGTGGCCCCGGTTCTCGACGAGCTGGCCGTCGCTGTGCCAGGTCACCGAGTACTCGCCCCTCTTGTAGTGGTGGTTGTAGGGGTCGACGCCGCCGGCGAGGCTGCCGTAGGATCTGTTGAAGCCGAAGTGGTTGGGACCGAACTGGGGCAGCGATCCCAGGTGCCACTTCCCGAAGAGCCCCGTGTCGTAGCCGGCGTCGCGCAGCACAGTGGCCAGGGTTGGGTAGCCGTCGGGCAGGATGGGGAAGTTGGAGGGCACCGTGGCGTGGGGGCCGAAGCGGCCGGGGTGTCTCCCAGTGAGCAGCGCGGTCCGAGTGGGGGTGCACATGGGGGTGACGTAGTGCTGGCCCAGCTCGATCCCGTCGGCCATCAGCCGGTCGATGTTGGGGGTGCGGATGGGGGAGTCGTGGCAGCTGAGGTCGCCCCATCCCAGGTCGTCGGCGAGTATGAACAGTATGTTCGGCGGCGGCATAGTCTGGACCTCCTGTCAATCTAGCTCTAACCAGTCTCAGTTACCGCCCACGCTGTCTGGTAATGCGTTCAACGGACTGCTGAATCTTCGTAACCTCGTATAGGCACTTGTCCTGCTGTTCCGGAGACATTCGATCCAGGTCGGCCAAGAACGCCGTGACCTGCAATTCGCCCCTGAAGCGTTTGAACCGACGCATCCACATGTTGTCGACGCCACGGTCTTGAGCGCTCTCAAATGCCCTATCAAACGTCTTGTCGCCAGATAAGAGGATCTTGGTCGGCTCCGGACCCACTTTGGCCGCGTCGAGGAGTTTGACCAGCTTGTCTCTCACATCCGTCGAGCCAGGAATTTCCCTGCGCTTGATCTTCCTAACGACTATGTCATCGAGCTCCGGGTTTTCCCGACGAGCCTTTCTCACTATGGTGGACTTCAGGTACTCGTAGTAGTAGCTCCACCGTGTAACGCTGGTCTCATCGTGTTCAACCATGAACTTGTATGTGTTGATGAGTTGGTTCACCGTTCTGACCGGTAGTCCCATCTCGCTTGCCATACTTTGTGCGCTGACCCCATGCGTGACGTTCCTGCGAAATAGGTAGCCCGCCTGTTCGTAGGGAGCCCAGTCTTTTCTGCCGATGATGTGGTACTCACCGAGCAGCGCAAACACCAGCTTCTCGCTGATGTCAGGAGGGAACAGTCGAACTTTGGCCTTGCCCCACGTTATGGCGTCGTTTCTAGCAAGCTCGTGGTATGCGGCGAGTCGACTGTTCCCTTCAAGCACTACGAGGTCGCCATCCCTCACAAGCATGGGGTCTGTCAGTCCACCGTTTGCCCTGATTGATTGAATGAGTTGCTTGACGTGGTCCAACCCCCGTAGTCTATTGAATATCTCATCCTGGGGCGGTTCAACACCCGGCCTTTGGATTATTGAATATATCCTTGATTCTCTCGTAAAAAGTCTGTGCAGGCCGAATTAGAACAACCGTACCCGCGCCGGGGTACAATATACAGTCTCTGTTCCGTATACTACCCCAACATACGGTAGCGCGCATATGTGCGAAATTGCTGGAACTTCCTCAAACCGGGTTTTTACGAGGGAATCATCCTTGGATTCTCCGGATAGAAGCTGAGGTCGTGGATTGGAAGGGACCCGTTCCGGACCGGTATCTCCTGACCACCAAGTGTAAGGGTGTCGTTGACCCACGTAGAATCAGCCACTATCCCTGTCTCCCAACTGGTCTATGCATCCAATATAGCTCGCAGGATATCCCCGAATTCGTAGGACATCTCCTTCTGATAGGTCTCCCTGTCGATGTCGCCCTGTGCGAGCTGCGCTGCGACCCGTTTGGAGTGAAGCAGCGCCTCAACCCATTCGTCTATCGAGTCCCGCATAATCAGGTTGTGAACGTGGCAGACCCTGTCTTGGGATATCCGGTGGATCCTGTCCTGCGCCTGCAGATAGTCGTCCAGACTGAACAGCCGGTCGTAGAAGATGACGTGGTTCGCTACGGTCAGTGTCAGACCTTCCTTCGCGGAGCCTGGAGTCGCAATGAACACCTTGGCACTCGGCTGATCGAGAAAGGTGCGAATCGCATCGGTCTGCTCTCTTGTGCTCAACATGCCGTGGACCAGCTGAGGATTGTGCCGGCGCAGAATTCTTGCCAGCCACTCGACGTTTTCAACGAACGAAGTCCAGACTATGCACTTTTCACCATCCCTGACTATCGTTGAGACCAACTCAAGCAGGGTCTCCAGCTTCCCGGGCTCGACCTGGTAGCTCGCGTCAATCAGGTTGGGGTTCGACGTCACCTGTACCAACCTGAGCAGGCGCTTCAACACCACGTCCGACTCGTCGGCCATGAGTTGCCCGTCCTGGAAGATGATAGCCCGCAGAGACTCCCTGACCTGTCTGTACAACTCCTGCTGCCTAGGTTCCCATTCGGTCACCACGGAGTGAACGACTTTCTCAGGAAGGCTTATCTCAGCGCTTGCCTTGGTCTCCCTTACGGCAAAAGCAGAAATCGAGTGGAATATGCGCTGTAGCTGAATCTCCAGGGCCTTCTGCCGGCTTTCGACACCGGCCAGGTCGTTCGATAGGTTCACTGAGCGTTTGAAGTCCCCGAAATCATCGCCAAGCGATGCGCCATCATCGAGGAACTTGATCTGCGACCAGATGTCGTGCGGGCGATTGGAAACTGGGGTCCCGGACATAATCACTCGCCTGATGAACAGAGGCGCGAGATCGAGGAATGTCCTGGTGAGAGCAGCGTCGGGGTTCTTGATCTTGGTTGACTCGTCGAGGATCACCCCGACATTCCTAGTCCTTAGAAACAGGCGCATTCGCTCCTTCTCGGCTCTCACTGCCTCGTAGTGAGCGAGCATGACCCGGGCGGGGCTGTTGAATATATAGAAATTCCCGCCACGGTTATTGGTCAGGACTCGGGGAGTGAGTTGAGAGTGAGAAGCAAGTTCCCTCTGCCAGTTGTCAAGAAGCCCCTTCTTGACAACGATCAAAGCGGTGTCCAATAGCTGGTGAGACAGCCAGTAGACAATGAGGTCTATTGCAACCTTCGTCTTTCCCAACCCCTGCTCATGGAAGATGGCAGCATACTCTAGATCCTTGACAGCATTGACAGCCTCCAGTTGGTATGCGAATGCTTCGTGCTTCAGGGTGAGGTCTGGCTCCCTCCTTAGTGTCAGCTTCTGCAATCAGTCAACCTTCCTGCCGTGGTTGCTGCACCCAGTCGGTCCACTTCGGACAGCACGACGGTTTCAACGTGAGGCAATCCCTCTCTGACACGAAAGTTCGTGAGTAACGCCCTGGCGAGTCTCTCAATAGGCCATGGCACCGCCAGTATGAAGGCCGAGCCTTCCGCCATCCCGCATCTTCTCAAGAACGCCGTGACCTGTGCCTCCGTATGCGAGTTCTCCAGGTCCCTTATGCTCTTGGCTTCGCCAATGACTACTCTTCCCTGTTCGTTGAGCATGACATAGGTGTCAGGCACGTACCCTCCAATAGATGGTGGGCGAATACGCGATTCACTGCTGACGGAGTCGGTAAAGACACGTTCCCCCTGACCCTCACAGAATCTATCCGTGATGAAGCTGTGGAGTATGGTAACCAAGTTTGAGTGTTCCTCTGATTCAGGCACTGGTGGGAGAGGGCGAGGCGATGAGCTTGCAGAGTTCAGCCAACTGGTCCCTGGCCTCTGTAAGAGCTAGATTGTCGGGAGTGTTCAGGTCTTCGCGAAGGCGAAGAAAGTCCGCATAGCCCATCTTGGCTATACGGTCCGACAGCGCATCGGCGAGTTGAACCAGCGTGGCCTCCTCCAGGGCCTCTACCGTAGAGGGGCTGTCCAGAACCTTCTCTGCCTCACGCGCTCCGTCAGTCAGAAACACGCTCCGCGCCTGCGGATTGGCGAGGAACGCCGGGAGCCTTCTGACACGGTCGAGGGGGTACAGAATCTGGTCGTTGACCCACCCGGCGAAGTCTGTCTTCGTGAAGCCCGAGGTTACGAGAGCTTCCTGTACCCGTGGAGCCTGCATTTCAACAAAGGCGCTGAACCGCGTCGGGTCAAACTGGTCATCACTGTCAAGGAGTGGACGATAATGCTTCTCCATATCGTTGTAGGCGTCAATGAATCGGTGCACCTCTGTCTTCTGCCCGCCGCAGAAATCGATGATCTGATCAGTTGTCAGGTGCTCCGAGTTACTGAGGTAGTCCAGGTACTTGGCCTTCGAGTAAGGGTCCCACTGTCTTGGACCGACCAGGTGAGCCTGTAACCGGATGGCATCGATTTCCTTTTCGTCAAGCTGGTCGTACGCGATTGCTGGAATTTCGTCCCATCTACCACTATTATCGTCACTCCTGAACTGGCGGTAGATCAGGGCACGGGTATTCCCATCGATGACGACGAGCCTGTTCTCGTTCTCCCTGGTGACCAGAATGGGATGGATTAGACCCCCATGAGTCCTGATCGATGCCCTCAGACTCTGGAAGGTGGTCGTGCTCTCACCCTGCTCGTAGTTGGCGGCGCCAAGAGCTAGACTCATCTGCTCATCAGTTACCTCGCCGCCGTACATCTCAATGTAGCGCGCCACCCGGGGATTGGACGTATCGAGCACAAGCGTTTCGACCTGGAGCATCGCGAATTGACCGTTTCTTGCAGCCATATTGTTTCTCTCCAGCGGGATATCAGTCGAGTGTGTTACTATCTCGGTGTCAGTGCCGCTGTATCATCCAGAGCCAGCCGGGCCTGGGAGTGATTACCGGTCCTTCGGTCTGGGTTTATGCCTGAACCGGTTTGCCCCACCTTGGACGCTTCTGCGAACACCATTTCAATCAACTCTCTTGCAGAGCCCGGTGAGGGTGCGAGAGTCGCCAGAGACCCAAATATCCTTTGGTAGACGACAACCTCCGAGGGAGACATGTCACCGAACTGCTGCATCTCCGTCTCAACAGAAAAGCTGTTCAGTTTGTCTTCTGCATTATCGAGCCTCTCAAGTGTGCCGTTATCGAGATTGCCCTTACCGATGCTCTTGCGAACCTCCTCGACTTCCCGCAACGCCTCTTGGACCAAGCAGGCCGAGTCCTCTGAAATGAGATAACCAGTTGTTGCCAGGGTATAGAGGTCCTCGATATTGCGCAGTGCGGAGAGAGCCTTCCTTGCACGGTTGCGAGCCGTGGACTCCCGCCTGCACCGTGTGCTGATGTTGCGTAGCACGGGGGTCAGCTGGTTTTCGAGGTTTCGAAGATGGGGTCCAGGTTCAAAATAGTCACGCCTGGCGTTGGGAATGATTCGTGAGTCCAGGATGTGCAGCTCCCCCACACACCATCGGTTGAAGCGTTCCTCTGTAAAGAGGTCGTCGAACACCGCCTCGCCACCAATCTGGATATTCCCCACCCTGGCCCTGATGCCACGCACTCGCTGCTCTTTTGGGATTGCGCCCAGGTAGGACGAGTGCGCGATCCAACCAAGGACCGCCTCGCCGTTTCCGTCGACGCTCGGTATGTGGACCACTTGGAACTCCGTGAATTCGGCCTCCTTGTTTGCCGAGAACCGGATTGATTCCCCGTATGGTCTCTCTACCGGGTCTGGGGCTCCTTTCAGCAGCACTTCCAATGTTAGCGGCGCCTCAGCGCCACAGAACAGCCCTTCGACTCTGTTGGCAAAGGGAAACTCTGAACTCATGGGTACCGGGCACACCTCGCCAACATAGTCGCACACCGCGTCACGATTGAGCAGCTGTCCTGCGGAGTGACGCGCCACGTCTCCGACTTCGACCTCGAAGAAGTGCCCGGGGTAATCCGAACCTGGCGGGGTTTCCACATCGACGCAGTCAAGAATCACCTCCTCGAGCTCCGACTCCGTGGAGGTAAGCTCGGGAAGCCGATCGCTATGCCATGTGATTCGGCTTACCGCCTGGTCCTCGCGGGCGCGTGTGGTGAATGAGACTGTCTTTGCGAAGGCAAGCCCGGCGAGCCGCCCGACGCCACGGAAGCCCCTATCGATTCCCAGTCTCTTGTCGCTACGTCCAATGGGCAGCAAACGCTCAAGCGCTTCCTCGCGGGACAGGCCTGGGCCGTTGTCTCGAATCCTGATGCGGCGCTCAGTGACATCGATCGCGATATCCACTCTTGCTCTTCCGGGTAACCCACTTCCCGCGACCGCGTCGGCCGCGTTCTGTATGTACTCTCGATACATGGACAACGGGTCGTCGTACATCCCGGTTGTCACAAGCCCGAGCAGTCCCGCACCCGAGAGCGCGGGGGTGTTCTGGGTGCCAAGCGCTGACTCAGTCATATCTGCGCTCATACGATCTGCGTACCCTTGACTGCGAGTGCTTCATCATGGTCGAACAGGCCGGCATCTTCAACGACTTCGTCCTCTTCGAGGTAGGCGCCACCCCCGGTCATTTCCTCCATGAGCTGAAGACCGTTCGTCTTCGCGTCCTCTCTGGTGTCCAGTCCGTGGAATGTCATCAGCTGTCGGATTTGCCGGTCCACCGTTTGGTCATTCGCCAACTCCCGGAAATGTCTCGGCCCCATTCCATTCCCGTTGGACGGATTGGCCAGTAGATGCAAGAGCTCATTCTCCTGGGACTCTGAAAGGCTTCTGCGTAGCGACTCGTACTCCTCCCTTTGGGCTCGCCCCTCTCCATCTTCAAAATACTCTCGATGGAATATGAAGGCGTGCGGCAGCCTGAGCAGCCGCTCGAACTCCTCAGCATTTTGTCCATAGGCTCTCAGGAAGAATGACGGGCTGCCGCTCACAACTCCCCTGGTTGCCTGGAGTATGATTTGGAACGAACGGAGGTAGTACCGGTTCCACTTCTTCCCCACGTGCGACCGGTCCTTCAATGTCACGGGCTGGTAACGCATTGGGAAGGACCAGATACGGATCCCCAGCTCTTCATTGAGGTCGATGTTGAGCCGCATTCGCTGGTAGAGATCTGTTGGTGTGTCCATGAAGTTGTACAGCATGTAATTCGACAGGGAGGTGATCTGGTTGTCGGCCGCCATGCGAATTGACTTCTCGTAGACTTTTCTGACGCCGATGTGATCGAAAGCGATTCTCAGCGGGCTGATGCAGATGGTTGACATTTCACGGAGGAACATATCTGATTTGGCTAGGATTCGTGCGTCCACCCCCTGGTTGAAGTCTACCCGGCGCTTGACCGGCCTCTTTCCGTCGCGGGTCAGTTTGGCCCCTGGTGTGAACCCTAGATCACGAATCTCGGCAATCACCTCCTTGTAGCGAGCTGACGCCGTGATGTTGTTGTCCATAAGGACGAGGTCCTTCTTCTCTCCGTGCCTTTCGGTCACCCCTTCAACCAGATTGGTAAGCGGTGGCATCTCCCTCTGCGCACCCTCAAGCTTCGGCACCCCGCAAAACGAACACTTCCTCACGCATCCACGAGACGCGTAGCCGAAGTATGCATCATGGACCGGGTAGCTGTAACCGACATGGTCGAGGATGCCATAGTCAGGGACCAATTCCTCGATCGGCGTGCCTGACAGGTCGTTGGCGCCAAAGTCATAGTCGTCTGTCGACAGGGCTAGAGACGCTGCCGGAGGGCCATCGAGCAGACCCTTGATGAAACGTACGCCGGCCCAGCGGGGCTCATTGAGGAAGGCGTCGTGCATGAGCGAGACTGCGATGCCGCCTACAAAGACGCGCTCCGGTTGATTGCCTGCCGCGCGTATGGCGAAATCGATTGCCGAGGCGGTACGCTTCCACTCGAAGGTGAAGAGTGTAGTCACATACACCCTATCCCACGCTCGATTCAGGACCTCCGTGGCTTCGCCCTTAACGAACGTGACATGGTCTCCCCGGCCGAGGGAACCGTGATAAGCGGCAAGTTTCATTAGGCCCAGCGGGGGGTACTTGTTCGAGTAGCCAGGTTCGACTAGCAGGATTTTCCTGGATAGCATCAGAACCCCCTCTAGGAAGCGACCGTCGCCGAAGCTCTAAGCATAGCATCGCGTATGGGAGTCATCCTGTCGAAGTTCCCAGAAGTCGGTCGCCACAGCCTGTGCAGTATACTGCATTGGCTGTTCCTCGTTCGCTTGGGGAGGAATAAAGCAAACGGGAAGGGCGTTGCGCCCTTCCCGTTGCGACTAGAGGCTTCGTTCGTGAGACAGCCCCGTGTCTATCTGTAGTAGAACTGCTCCGGATAAGCGGGGAACGGCGTGTTGAACATCGTGTCGTTGGCCCAAGACTCGGGCACGTTCTCCAGCTGGGCGTTTACCACCGTGACCCCCATCACCAGAGGGCTTCTGCGAGCCGTGCCGATGATAACCTGGTTATCGATGATGTACTTGTAGACCTCCTGGGCCAGAGGGTTAGCCTGGTCCGGCGGCAGTCCCTTGCCCTGGTTCACCAACTCGGTCAGCCTCTTCACGTCAGGCGGAGGCTCCTCGCCTTCCGTCCCGCCGCTCCTGTGCCAGAGCACGTACGCCCTACCCCAAGGACAGTCGACCTCGCAGTTGACCCACGGAGATTGGACGAAGAGATTGACCGCTCGTCCAGGGCCCCACAGGTACGCCATCACCTCGTTGGCGTTGTTGCGGTTGGTCAGCAGGCTGCGCTCCACGATGTCCGTACGGGTCCTCACGCCCACCTTGCCCCAGAAGTCGGCCACCGTCTCGGCTATGTCCGGCCAGGGGCCGAAGGCGGCGGTACCGGAGATGACAATCTCCAGCCTGTCGCCGTTGGGCATGGTACGGAAGCCCTCGCCGTCCTTATTGGGGACGGCCTTATCGAGATACTCGTTGGCCAGGGCGACGTCGTAGGTCGCGTTCTTGGTCTCATACTCGGATCCTGGGTGCTGAGGATGTCCGGGAGGCGGCAGGTAGTTGCCGGGAAGACCCAGGTCCAGGAAGCTGACCTTGTTAACGAAGTCCCGGTCGATGGCGTGGGACAGACCGATGCGGAAGTCCCTGTTGGCGATAACCTCCCGCTCCGGCCCGTCGTAGGTGACGTTCATGTTGAACATGGCGTCGTTGCCGCCGAACCCGGGGATCGGCAGCATCCTGAAACCGCTCTTCTCCTCGTTCTCTTTCAAGACAGGGAAATTTGTGATGGACATGTGGCGGGCCTGGAAGTCGACCTCCCCCTGGATCGCCTGAAGCATCAGTACCTCGGGGTTGGCGACCAGCCCGAAGCGCCACTCGTCGATGTAAGGGAGCTGGTTGCCCTCGGGGTCCACCGCAAAGTAGTAGGGGTTCCGGGTCGTCCTTATGACCTCTTCCGCCCTGGTGTTCTGCATGAGCCACGGGGTTACCTGGGGCCGCTCGATGTTGTCGCGTACGTCGTACGAGTTTATGTAGTACTGTACCCAGCCCTCGAAGTCCGCGGCCTTGGCGTTCTTCTCGGCATCGGCGTTGTAGTCCATGTGGAACTGCTTCATGTAGTGGGAGGGCGCGAAGGGGTAGCTTGACGACATGCAGGCGTGTCCTGCGAACACCGACGGAAGCGTCAGGAACGGCACGTCATAGGTGTACTTGATGGTGTAGTCGTCGACCTTCTCGGAGTTGGCGGGCTCGGCGCCGGGCCCCCTGGCCCACGGGGGCACCGAGCGGATGTCGCTGTTCTTGAAGTAGTCTTCCAGGGCGTATACCCAGTCGTCCGCGGTCATCGGCTGCCCGTCGGACCACTTCAGCCCCTTGCGGAGGCGGAAGGTCCAAGACATGCCGTCTGGCGAAGACTCCCAGGACTCGGCGACGAAGGGGGTGACGTTGAAGCCGTCGGTGGTCCACCTGGTGGCCATTACACCGTTGACCCGCCCGACGTTGCAGCCGACGTCCCCAGGGCCCAGGAAGCCCCTGCGCATGGTGCCGCCGTACTTCCCGATAGATCGGAAGACGGGGATGACCATGGGGTTCTCAGGGAGCCTTTCTTCGACCGGAGGGAGCTGCCCGGCGGACACCATTGCCGCCAGCTGCGGCGACTCACCATAGGTCGTTGGCGCATCCACCTCGATGATCTTCTCGACGACGTTCGTCTCGCCGGGGATCTTCACCTCTCTCACCACCTCCTTCTCCACCACAACCTCCACGGAGACCTCCTTCACCACCTCCTTCTCTACGATTACCTCCACCTCTCTCTCGATTATCTGCGGCTCGGGGGCCTCTCCCCCGCAGGCCGCCATGGCGAAGACGAGTACGCCTGCCAGGACAACGAACAGCAAAGTCTTCTTCACTGGAATCCTCCCTATAGGGTCTCTCATCGATGGCTCTCTTCTGCTACAAAGGGTATCCGCCCACGCCTAAACATGGTGCGGGGATATTAAACACTGGCCCAACCGTTGTCAAGCCACCGAGTTGCCTCATAATAAATGTTACCGGAGGAGTACATGAGGAGAAGCAGCGTGGAGGAGTACACGGAGACGATGCGCCAGCACTACACAGGCGCTTGCCGGACGGAGAAGAGCCGTCTGCTAGACGAGTTCATCAGGGTAACGGGGTACCACCGAAAGTCGGCCGTCCGGGTGCTGTCGGGCACCATGCCCACCAGGTCGGCCAGGGGGCGGGGCAGACCTCCGGTGTATGGACCGGAGGTGAGGGACGCCCTCTGGGTGGTCTGGGAGGTCTCGGACCCGTCTGTGCGGCAAGCGCTTGGCGCCTTTCGTGGCTGAGTTCACCGACAGGCTCGTCGAGCACGGCGAGCTCACGGTGTCGGACGAGGTGCGGGAACAGTTGAATAGCGTGAGCGCATCTACGATTGACCGGCTGCTGCGTCGGTACAGGGACAGCGGTCTGAGGCGTCCGTTCAGCACGACCAAGCCCGGAAGCTTGCTGAAGTCGTCGATCCCGATACGCACCTTCGCGGAGTGGGAGGAGAACAGCCCGCTTCATAGAGATGGACCTGGTGGCCCACTGCGGCGACACGACCGAAGGCTTCTACCTGAACACGCTGAGTGCGGTGGACATAGCAACGGGCTGGGTGGAGTGTCAGGCGGTGTGGGGCAAGGGGCAGGAGAGGGTGGGAGGCGCGGTGCATAAGATGTCCCGCTCCCTGCCGTTCCGGCTGTTGGGCCTGGACTCTGACAACGGCTCCGAGTTCATCAACCGCCACCTGTACTCCTACTGCCAGCGTAACGAGATCACCTTCACACGTTCAAGGCCGTACAGGAAGAACGATAGCGCTCACATCGAGCAGAAGAACTGGTCTGTGGTGCGACGGCTGATCGGGTACGGCCGCTACACGTCGAGGCCGTCACTGAGGCATCTCGAACGGGTTTACAGCTTGGTGGGCCTCTACGTCAACTTCTTCCAGCCGGTGATGAAGCTCAAACACAAGAGCCGCAACGGGGCCAGGGTCCACAAGGTCTACGACACCGCCCAGACCCCGTATCATCGCCTGCTGGAGTACGACGTTCTGACCTCCGAACAGAGGACGGCCATGCAGAGGCAGTACGAACTGCTCAACCCGGTAAGACTGAAGCGGAGGATCGACCGCGCCGTCGAAGACCTCCTGAAGACCGCTGAGCGCCACGCATTTGGCCCGGACGCACAGGACCTCCGGTAACATGACTTCTGAGGCAACGTATACCTCTTCGGTAACACTTTCATTTGACGCAACACGGCGAGCCTTTTCCCAGGCCCGCTCAACCCGCCCAAGGGGTCGCCAAGCGGAGAAGCTTGGGATGGGGGGAGCATATGGGGGACGCTCTGCGCCATCTGTACCCCCTCTCAATCTCCTCCTGCGACAAGAGGGAGAGGGGACTCTCGACGAACCACCCCGAGGCGCGAGCGGCCTTGCGGCGCGGCGCTTCAGACCAGGTGCCCGCGGTCCACGACGTTCCCTGCCTGTAGGACGTCTACGACGTTGCGCAGCGCCCGGATGTCCTGGGACGGGTCGCCGTCCACCACCAGGACGTCGGCCTGCTTACCCGGCTCCAGGGTTCCGGCCACGTGGTCGACGCGGCACGACCTTGCGGAGTCGCCGGTGGCCGACACGATGGCCTCCATGGGGGACATGCCCGCCTCGACGTGGGCCTCGATCTCCAGCTGGAAGCCGCCCATCGGGTAGTGGCCCCAGGCAGAGTCCGAACCGCACACCAGCTTCACACCCGCCTCCCGCAGACCGGCGAACCAGCTGAGCTTGCGCTCGTATTCGACCCGCTGGGTGTCCAACAGCTCCGCCTCCTCGTCCGTCAATCCCCCCGCCTCCAGCTTCTCCTTCTGGGCATTGATACGGCCTCTGCTTCCCTGCATGGTGGGATTGACGAAGACCCCCTGGGCCACGATGCGCTCGGCGATCTCGGGCCTGAAGAGGGAGGAGCCGTCCGGCTCCTTGAAGTATCCATGAATGATGGTGTCGACGCCCGCCTCCAGCACGTTGGCCATGCCCTGGGAGGAGACGCAGTGGGCCGCGGCGTGCTTGCCGAACTTGTGGGTCTCGCCGCATATGGCGGACAGCTCCGGCACGGTGAAGGAGGGCCTCAGCGGGAACGACGTACGGGTGCTCCCGCCGGTGGCCGTGATCTTGATGAAGTCGACTCCCTCCTTGACCAGCTGGCGCACGGCGGCGCGGCACTCGGCGGCGCCCGTCGCCTGTACGCCGAAGTAGCTCAGGTGGCCCCCCACGATGGCCACGGGACGCCCGGCGAGCACCAGCCGCGGCGCGGGGGTAATGCCCATGTCGACGGCTTCCCGCAGCATGAGGGTCGTCCGGTTCTTGGCGCCGCAGTCCCTGACCGTGGTGACCCCCGAGTAGAGGTGGGCCCTGGCATTGCGCGCCGCCTGCAGCGACAGCACCTCGTCGGGCAGCAGCGTCAGCTCGTCTCCCGCGCGGCCGTCGCCGATTCCGATGAGATGAACGTGGCAGTCCACGAGTCCGGGCAGGACCGTCTTGTCCCCGTAGTCGAGCTCGGTGACGGCGGCCCCCTCAGGGGGCGTCACCTCCGCATCGGGGCCCACGGCCCTGATCTCATCGCCCTCGATTAGCAGGGCTCCACGCTCCAGGGGCGGTCCTCCGCCTCCGTCTATGAGTCGTGCCGATCTGATGAGCTTGAAGTCGCCCTCTCTCTTGGTCATGCACCCTCTCCTGTTTCCAGAGTCTCCGGTAGCAGGTCTACACGCCCCGAGGCGGGGGCTCCCGTTTCGCCGCGCGGAGCCTCAGCCGCGCTTTCGCCGCACGGGGGCCGTTAGCCGCCGCACGGTCCGGCCCACGCGGCGGCGGATGCCGCTCCGCAGCCTGAGGTTGGACGTAACGTAGCGTACGACACCGGGGCCGCCCGTCACAAGGGGCGCCGACCAGCGGCGCAGGTCTCCCATTGTCGTAGCGCCGCTCTTCCAGTCGGGCAAAAAGGAGTCCACCGGCTGCCACTGAGTCTTCATCGTAAGGGGCAGCGCACCGTGCGCCGGCCATCCCCGCATCATCGCCCCTCCTCCCTCGGTGACGAGTATCGCTCCTCCCGCCACGTCCCAGAGACGCGGCCCGTTGGCATAGGTGTACTGGAGCACCCCGCTGGCGACCAGGGCCATGTCGTAGGCGATGCTTCCGGTGTTCCTGATCTCGCCCACCCGGTCCCGCATCGGCTTCAGGAACCTGTGGGTCGAGGTGAAGTAGGGTGGGAGCGTCACCAGCTCCCTGGCCGAGGGCTCGTCTGCGTCGAACACGGAGATCGGGTCGCCGTCGACGTAGGCTCCGCCTCCCTTGCTGGCGTGAAACACCACCCCGTCCACCTTGCCCGGCCATGGGACGTGGACGGCCCCGGCCAGGGGCGCACCCCTGTGAAGCACCCCGACGGACGCGGCGTACACCGGCATTCCGCCCAGGTAGTTCTTCGTGCCGTCCAGCGGGTCCAGGACCCAGACGATATCCGGAGCGGGAGAGCCCTCGTCTTCGTCGTCGTCCAGGCTCTCCTCCCCCAGGATGCCGTGGTCCGGGAAGCGCTCCGAGATCGCCCTGGAGAGGAGCTCCTGGCTCGCCTTGTCCGCCGTGCTCACGGGGTCGCTCTTGGCCTCGTCCTTGTATTCCACGTGGAGGGACTTGGCGAAGTGCTCCTTGAGGACAGCCCCCGCGCCGCGGGCCAGCTCGATGGCCACCGACTCGAGACTGCGGGGAAGATCATCGGTCACGGCTTGCTGCATACTCTCCTGTCCGCTGTGGTCCGCTACGCAATCTTGACGCCGGGATGTCTGCACAGTGTAGGTTTATCCCTGCCGAGGCGTCAATTCTCCCGGCTGAGAGCATCAGAGCTCGCTGCTCGCTACCGCACTCGATAGATGGAGACCTCCGGATTCCGGTAGACTTTCTCGAGATCCCCGGCCATCGCGCCGTCGAACTTGTCGAGGCCGGGACCAGGGTAGTAGAGGCGCTCCAGCCTTCCGACGTAGACGTACTCGACGCCGTACTTTCGGAGAAGTGAGAGCGCCTCGTCGCCGTCGATTGTCGTGTACACCCTCTCCACGTCGAGGATGCGGTCGCCGACAGCCCAGCGGTAGGCCCATCGCTGCTGCTCCTGGTGCCACTGCCAGCCGATCACCGTGGGCAGGCCCGTGTACACGGAGACGCGGCTGCCCCAGCGGTAGGTGGGCGTGACGCCCTCCAGGACGACAGGGGACCCAACGACGTTCTCCCGGAGCCAGCGGATGCCATGGAAGTCCAGGCCGAGGTCGATATCGCCCTCCCGATCGCGGTATACGGCGCTCTCCGCGTAGGCGGTCCCGTCCAGGGTCAGGGGCAGCGTCCGCCCCTGGAAGCGGTCGCCCACGCGCGCCCGCGTGCCTAGGACAGGGTAGACGGCGGCGCTCAGCAGGAGAAGGACCAGCACGCACAGCCACGCCGCCCGGCGGAGCGGCGCTCCTGTGCGGACTGCCGGTCGGTCATACCACATGCGCCACAGGAGATAGGCGGAGGCCAGCGCCAACAGCACCCACACCTGCAGGTAGAACTTGAAGATGCTGTTCATCCGGTCGATGTCCTCCGCGACCCGGAAGAACTCCAGGCCCAGGGCCAACCCCAGCGCGGTCGCCGCCATCATCGCCGCGAAGATCAGGCATGGTCCGTCTGGGCGCGTGCGGGGAAGCCATCTCGCAGCCGCGGCCAGCACCGCCAGGAGCAGGAAGAGGAACGGCGCAGTGCTGCCGACGACCCCGGACAGCACCGCCGTGATCCCCAGCCCCGCCAGGAGCGCCACCAGGGGGACCAGCATGGCCCATCCGAGGGAGACGCCCGGTGCCTCCTCATCGCCGCGGTCGGAGACCCCTCGCACCAAGCGACCGGACAGCCGCAGAGCCCTGCCCAGCGCGGCGCCGATCAGGTCCCTGATCTCGTTGAGGAAGAAGGAGCCCACCACGAAGATGAAGAGTCCGTTGATGGCCAGGAACCGCCAAAGCACCGTTGTGTGGGTCGTGGCCCATATGCTGGTGAAGAAGGTCTCGTTGCTGAAGTGGTAGGGAAGGAAAGCCAGGTATCCCACAGCCGCGGCGAGGGCCGACTTCAGGAGTCCTCGTAAGATCACCCCCAGGCCCAGGCCCCCATGCGCGTAGTACTCGGCCAGGAACACGGCGGCCGCGCCGACCAGCAGGTAGGTGGGGAAGTCCCAGGCGTTCAAGGGTACCAGCGCTCCCACGGCCAGTCCCAGCACCGCGAGCCTGGCGGCCTCGGCGAGCCTCGTGCCGGCCCGCGGCGCGCTCCGACCCGCGCCGCTCATCAGGACCGCCAAGGCGGCGGCCAGGACGAAGAGCGTGACGGGCAGCGCCATGAGGTGGGCGTGCAGGTCCGCGAACAGGAAGGTGAAGAAGGGAAACTCGGTGATGCCCTCCTGCTGCGACGGCATCATGCGGCTGCTGCGCCAGAAGTCGAACTCGCCAAAGGCGCCGTCCTGGAACATCACCCTCCACGCGCCCTGCCCCACCTGAATGGCGCCGTCCAGGTTGCCGAGAACCGCTACGAACAGGGCGGCCCCACCGCCCGCCAGGACCGGCGACCACGCCAGTCTCCCGCCCTCCGTTGGGTGCAGCCGTCTTCGAGTGGCCTCGGCCAGGTTGTAGACGATCCCGAACGCCATGGCGGCCGTGAGGGCGAAGAAGGAGGGGACCGCCAGATTGAAGGCAATGTCCGGCACGATGCCCGTCGCCCTGATCAGCATGGCGACGAGGAAGTGGCCCCAGTAGTAGTAGTTCATGTGTCCGCCGCCAAACCAGGGGTCGTACGGCGGCATGAAGCTGGAGCGCAGGACGGCGTTCAGGTATGCGAAGTCCATGGGCTTCTCGCCGCCCCGCCACTCGTGCCACAGGTCGGGGTTCGCCATGCGGACGACCAGGAATATGAAGAAGGCCGCGAGGAACAGCGCTTCGCCGATCAGCAGGAGACGCCACCGCCGCATGACAAAGGACACGATCTCCCGACCGTGGACGGCGAGGATGGCCGTCGAGACACCGGCCAAGGCGATCAGCCCGGCGGAGATGGAGCCCGGCGAGACGGCGACCCTGGCTGCGCTTGCCAGCAGCCACACCACGACGCCCACCAGGAGCAGGCCCAGCACCTTCGAGAAGAGGTAGCCCCGGTCCGGAAGGGGACGGAACACCATGAAGGCGACGGGAAAGGCCATCAGGGCGATACCCTCCAGCACTATCAGCCAAGCGGCGACCGGGAGCCGTTCGGCCCAGCTGCCGGGCCTGACGATCTCGCTCCAGCTGCCGCCTCTCCTGTGGGCCGCGGCCTCCTCGGGAGTGAGCATGAGGCCGAGCTCGCCAGGGGCGCCTTCCGGGAGGGCGGGTGCGACCCGGGCGGTCTCCCGATCTATGGCCGCGGCTATGGTATCCGCATCCAGGCGGCCAACGTTCTGGAAGATGAGCACCTTGGGGTGATCGTATACGGAGAAGCTCTCATCGGCGAAGCCGAGGTCCAGGGCCAGGGGCGGCTGCGGGTATCGATCGAGGGCCGCGGGCTCTGGCAACCCCGGCCTTCCGAAGGTATCCTCGACGAAGCCGACGCCCAGTAGCTCCGGTTGGGCGCTCTCGACGTGGGCCAGATCGTAATCCAGGGCGCCGGAGAAGAGCAGCCGGTAGTAGGCGGAGGTCGCCGGGTAGCGCTGGGGAAGGCGCGGGATCGTCCCGTACAGCCGGTTGCTGAACAGCACCATGTAGTCGGCCCTCGACAGCTGACCTGCGATCCGGCGGAGCTTCTCCGGGCTGTCGGGGTCGTATACCGTCAACTCCAGCTCCGGCGCATTGTAGCTGTATCCGCCGAGTCCGGGAAGGCCCTCGTCCCAGTGCTCCTTCAGTATGACCGAGCCCTCCGGTACGTTCCGGACTATCCACTGGGATGCCCCGGCGGCGGTGTGGGGCCTGTTGTAGATGGAGATGTAGGAGAGGGCGTAGAAGCCCGAAGCGCCGAGGACCAGCGCTATCACCGCTATGGGCCACGGCTTCAGGAGCCGCCCAACGCCGCTCCGGGAGCGCTGGGCAGCGTCCGCCAAGGAGACGAGCATCCTGGCCCCGAACAGCACCAGGAACGGCGTCATCGGAAGCAGATAGCGGAGGAACTTGACCTCCAGGGCGCCGGTGATCAGCAGTGAGGGTACGACCCAGGAGAGGAGCAGCACGTCCGAACGGGAGTCCGGCGGGCGCATCGGCAGCGTGGCCGCCAGCGCTAGCAGCGAGACCCCGACCGCGAAGCATACCGCCAACAGGCTCGTCGAAACTGAGAGCAGGGCGATGGGCGCCCCCACCCCCAAGACCAGGTAGGCTGCCCCGTACCTCAGGCGCATCCCTCGCACCGAGGCGTAGGCGAGGCCTGACCAGGCGACGATCCCCAGGGGCCAGCCCAAGCCCCACGCGGCCAGCTGCCGCAGGTGGTACAGGTAGGGCGTAGTGTCGACGTACTGGCGGGTGTAGGGAAAGTCCCTGATCCTCCGCGCCATCTCCGACTGCTCGCTGACGTCGCCCAGGAACCGGTACGCGTCCAGGAACGCGTAAGGCTGGGCGACGAACGCCGCGACCAGCAAGGCGGCGACGCCTGCCAGGAGTCCCGAGAGGGCCACGCGCACCAGGTCGCTGAAGTCAGCCGGAGGCCCCTTCCGGCCTGAGGGGCCCGCGAAGAGGAGCATCAGGTGCGCGATAACGAAGGCGGCCAGCAGCGGCGCCACGCTTACCTTGGTGGCAAGGGCCAGCCCAAGAAGCGCGCCGGCGATCATGGAGTCGGCGGTCCTTCCCCGTGAGGCGACCCTGTACATGAAGTAGAGGGCGGCGGCTACCAACAGGGTCAGGAGCGTGTCCACCGTGAGGAAGTGGCTGAGCTGGACGTGGATGACCGCCAGGGCCACCAGCGCTGAGGCGAGCAGGCCGGTCCGCCGGTCGTACATGCGGCTGCCCAGCAGGAAGACGATGGCGACGGTACCCACGTCGGCCAGGGCAGAGATCGCTCTCCCCGCGAGCCTCAGATCGAACGGCTTGCCGCCGCTGGCCAGCTCGTAGGCCAGCTCCGCGCCCTTCAGCAGGTACAACGGGAAGCTGCCGTAGTTGAACCATCTGGGGTTCCAGGTGCTCTCGTCGGGGTCTAAGAGCGCTCCGAGATTGCCCAGGGAAGGGGGTGACAGCTCGGCCACCTCCATCAGGATGGCCCGCTCGTCGGGGTGAGGGGTGTAGGGTAGGCCGTCGTCCCAGCCCAAGCCGTAGAGACGCAGGCTGGCGGCCACCGTCAGGACCGCCACCACCCCAATCAGGGGCAACCCCTTCGCCCGCAGGTACGAGACGGCCCGCCTGCCGGTTCTTGGGAGGTGGTAGCTCAACCGTCTTCGGAGCCTGCTCCGCGCGGCGGAAGGCGGCGGAGCAGGCCGGCCCTCTACCTGAACAGGCGGCTGGGGCGCTCTACCAGCGACTGCAGCCTACGGAGGAATCCGGCGGCCACGGCGCCGTCGACGACCTGGTGGTCTGCCGTGAGGCTCAACGTCATCATCTCGCGGACGACGACCTGGCCGTCCCTGGCGACAGGCTTCTCCCGGGGCCGTCCGGCGCCCAGAAGCGCGCTCTGTCCCGCGTTGAGGATGGGCGTGAAGCCGTCGACCGTCCCCAGAACGCTTATGGTGAAGGTCCCCCCCACCACCTCGTCCGAGGACAGGGCTCCCGCCCTGGCCCTGGCGGCGAGGGACCCGATCTCCTCGGCAATCTGCCGGAGGCCCTTCGCACCCGCGTCTCGGACAACGGGAACTATCAGCCCGTCTTCCAAGGCGACTGCGACGCCTATGTTGATCTGGTCGAAGTGGAGGACGTGGCCGTCGGACAACACCGTGTTGAGCAGGGGCGCCCGCTTCAGGGCTTCGGCGCACGCCTTGACCAGCACGTCAGGAACGCCTATTTTGGCGCCGCTGTCCCTGGACGCCTCTCTCCTGAGCCGCTGAATCTCCGTGAGGTCGACGTCCAGGAAGTAGGACAACTGCGCCGTGGCGGCGAGGCTGTCGCGCATGTGTCCTGCTATGGCCTTGCGCATCCCTTCCAGGGGTACGGACCTGGTCGGCTCCGGCAGCCCCGGAGGTATGCTCGGCGCCCGCTGCGCCTCGGCGTGGGCCCGGACGTCGGCGTCGGTGACCCTGCCGCGGGGCCCCGTAGGGGTGACCTGGGAGATGTTGATACCCATGTTGGCCGCTAGCCGTCTCGCTCCCGGAGTGGACGGCACGACGTCCCCGGCGGGCCGGGAAGGCGCGGCAGGCCTGCTTCGCGCCGGCGGACCCTTCTCGGCCGGCGCCGACGGGGTCGGCGGCTCCGGCGGCGCCTCTCCCTCCGCCAGGAGGTAGCCCATCACACCGTCGACCGCCACGGCGGCGCCCTCCGGCACCGCCTGGTAGAGGATGCCGGACTCAGTCGCCTCCAGGTCGTAGTTGAGCTTCTCCGTCTCGATCTCGGCGATCACCTCGCCCTGGTCGACGGAGTCGCCGGACGACTTCGACCACTTGGCGACGGTCCCCTCCATCATGAAGTCGCCGAGCCGGGGCATGACTATGGATACTGCCATCGGCTATACCTACTGGAGGGTGCTCAACGCCGCCTCGACGACGCCCTCCTTGGAGGGCACGAAGAGGGCTTCCAGGGGCCGGCTGTAGGGCACCGAGACGTGGGGAGCGGTCACCCGGCGGGGCGGAGCGTCCAGATAGTCGAAGGCGTCCTCGGCCACCAGGGCGGAGATGTCGCTGGCGATGCTGCACCTGGGGTAGTCCTCGTCCACGATGACGATCTTGCGCGTCTTCCGCACCGAGGCCAGTATCGCCTCGTTGTCCATGGGCGAGAGAGACAACAGGTCGATCACCTCGACGGAGTATCCTTGGGCCTCCAGCTCGTCGGCCGCCTGGAGGCAGATGCGGGTTGTGTAGCCGATGCCCACCAGCGTCACGTCGGTCCCCTCCCGGGCGACGTCGGCCTTGCCGATCTCCACCAGGTACGGCTCTTCGGGGACGTGGGGCTCCCCGCGGAAGCCCATCAGCTGCCTGTTGTTGAAGATCACCACGGGGTCGTCGTCGCGAATTGCGGCCATGAAGAGGCCCTTCACGTTGTAGGGGTTGGACGGTACGACGCACTTCAGGCCCGGAAAGTGGGTGAAGACCGAGTAGAGGGTCTCCGAGTGCTGCGCCGCCGAGTTGGTCCCCGCGCCTATGCCGGTCATGATGGTGAGGGGTATGGTCACCTTTCCACCAAACATGTAGTGGATCTTGGCGGCGTTGTTGACGATCTGGTCGGCGCACACGCCGAAGAAGCCGACGTACATGAGATCGACCACCGGACGCAGTCCGGCCGCCGCGGCGCCAACCCCGGCGCCGACGAAGCCCGCCTCGGATATGGGCGTGTCGCGGATGCGCTCCGGGCCGAACTGGCCGATCAGCCCCTTGGTCAGCCTCATGGGTCCGCCCCAGGCGTCCTCCTTACCGGGGCGGCCTCCGCCTCCGGCGATGTCCTCACCCATGACGATGACGGTCGGGTCCCGCTCCAGCTCCTGCCGGAGGGCCTCGTTGACCGCCTGGATGTACGTCAGCTGTCTAACCGCTTGCGCCTGGACCATACTCAGCCTCCTTAACGGCCACTGCGGCTCCCGCGCTCTCTCCGATTGCGATCTGGTCCGCCGGATAGGAGACGTACACGTCGGTGTAGAGGTCTCCGGCCGGCGGGAAGGGGCTCTCGTCCGCGAACCTGGTCGCCGCCGCCACGGCCTCAACGGCCCGCCGGTCGATGTCGTCGAGCTCGTCCTCGGAGGCGTAGGCGCCCTCCAGGAGATGGCCCTTGAGCCCCTCTATACAGTCCCTGGCGTGGTAGTAAGCCTCCTCGTCCTCCGTCCTGTAGCCCAAGGGATCGTCGGCGCCGAAGTGGCCCATGTAACGGTACGTCTGCGCCTCTATCAGGGACGGCCCGTCTCCGGCACGGGCCCGCTTTACGGCCTCCCCGGCCACCTCGTAGACGTCCAGCACCGACTGCCCGTCAACGGCAACCCCCGGCATGTCGTAGCCCGCCGCCCGATCGGAGATGGAGGCCCCGGCGACGGCGTACTCGAAGGGGGTCGACTCAGCGTACCGGTTGTTCTCGCAGACGAAGACGACGGGGAGCTTCCAGATGCTGGCCAGGTTCATCGACTCGTGCAGGCTGCCCTGGTTTGCGGCGCCGTCGCCGAAGAAGGAGATGCTGACCTGGTCGGTGCCCCTCACCTTGGCCCCCAGGGCCGCGCCCGTCGCCACGGGGATATTGGAGCCGACGATGCCGTTGGCCCCCAGCATCCCCTTGGTGGCGTCGGCTATGTGCATCGTGCCGCCCTTGCCCTTGTTGGTGCCGCTGCTCTTGCCCAACAGCTCGGCCATCATCTCGTTGAGGTCCAGCCCCTTGGCGATGCAGTGATGGTGGCTCCGGTGGGTCCCCAGGGTGTAGTCGTCCTCTCGCAGGTGGGCGCAGATGCCGGTAGGGACCGCCTCCTGTCCTATGGAGGAGTGCATCCCGCGGAGCTTGCCCGCGTCGGCTTCGCGCCTAGCCTGCTCCTCGAACCGGCGGATGACGATCATGGTGTCGTACATCCACAGAAGCGAATCCCTGTTGAGTGAGGCAAACGGTGGAACCGTCATCGTCTTTCTCCCGTCTGGCGTAATGCTGTGCCCAAGGTTTCGCCGATTATATCAACCAAGGCCATCGCTGGCTACGGGGGGTAACTGTTCAGACTTTATGAGGACGTATGCTCCCAACCCTCACCCTCACCCAGACCTGGGAGAGACCGGAGGCTCAAGCCCGGGGCCCTCTTTGTAGACAGGAAAGACACCCAACCCTAGTCGTCGATCTCTATGCGCAGGTGGAGCTCTTTCAGCTGGGAATCGTCGACGGGGCCGGGGGCCTCGAATAGCGGGTCGATGCCGCTCTGGGTCTTGGGGAAGGCGATGACGTCGCGGATGTTGTCCCTATCGGTGAGGACCATCATGAGGCGGTCGATTCCCGGCGCCATGCCGCCGTGGGGCGGCGCGCCGTACTCCAGGGCGTTCAGAAGCTGCTCGAACCGCGCCCGGACCTCCTCCCGCGTGTAGCCCAATACGCCGAATATCCTCTCCTGGAGCTCCCGCCGGTGGACCCGGATGCTCCCGCTGCCCAGCTCCATCCCGTTGCACACGAGGTCGTAGCAGTGAGCGATGACCCTGGCCGGGTCGCTCTCGACGTACTGCTCGAAGCAAGGCTTGGGCATGGTGAAGGCGTGGTGCATGGCGTCCCACCGCTCCTCTTCGTCGTCCCACTCGAACAGCGGGAAGTCGACGATGAAGGCGAAGGCAAGCAGGTCTGGCGCAGCCAGGCCCAGGCGCGGCCCCAGCTCGTGGCGGAGGGCGCTGAGGGCCATGTTGACCATCTTGGAAGGCCCGGCCTCCACGAGGATCAGGTCGCCGATCTCAGCCTCGGTGCGGTCGGCGATGGCCCTGACCTGATTGAGGGTCAGGAACCGGGAGACCGCCGATCTCACCTGGTCCTGTGTGAGGTCTTCCAGGGAGCCGGAGCTGCCCGTCAGGGCTATGGAGACCAGGCCCTGCGCTCCCATGGCCCTGGCGCGCTCGGTGAGCTCGTCTATCTGCCTCCGGGAGTACCCGGCGCAGCCGGGCGCCCGGAAGCCCTTGACGATGCCCCCGCCGTCGAGGGCGGACCGGAAGACGCGGAACTCCGTCTCGGCGGCTATGTCCGAGAGATCGGCCATCTCCAAGCCAAACCGTAGATCCGGCTTGTCGGTCCCGTAGACCTCCATAGACTCCGCGTAGGTGAGCCTGGGGAAGGGCTTCAGCAGCCACTTCTCCGGGAACAGCGTCTCTACCAGCTCGGTGTACAGCTCCTCGAAGAGATTGAGGATGTCGTCTTCGTCGGCGAAGCTCATCTCCAGGTCCAGCTGGGTATGCTCGATGACGCGGTCGGCCCTGGAGTCCTCATCCCGGAAGCAGCGGGCGATCTGGAAGTACCTCTCGACGCCGGCCACCATCAGGAGCTGCTTCAGCTGCTGCGGCGACTGGGGCAGAGCGTAGAACCGCCCCGGCTGGGTCCGGCTGGGGACCAGGAAGTCCCTCGACCCCTCGGGGGTGCTCTTAATCAGTATCGGGGTTTCGATCTCCAGGAAGCCGCGCTCGTCCAGGAAGTCCCTGATGAACTTGACGACCCGGTGCCGCTTGATCATGGTGTCGCGCATACCGGCCCGACGCAGATCGACGTGCCTGTGCTTCAGCCTCAGCAGCTCGTCGACCTCGTCCTCCTCGTTGACGTAGAAGGGGGGCGTCTTCGACTCGTTGAGGACCGTCAGCCGGTCGGCCAAGACCTCCACCTCCCCCGTCGACAGCGCGGGGTTCTCGGTACCCTCGGGGCGGCGCGCGACCTGGCCGGTCACCTGGATGACCCACTCGTTTCGCAGCTGCATCGCCGTGGCGTGGGCGTCCGGCATCCGGTCGGGGTTGAAGACCACCTGTACGATGCCCTCGCGGTCCCGCAGGTCTATGAAGATCAGTCCTCCGTGGTCTCGTCTCCGGTGGACCCATCCGGCCAGGGTCACGGCCTTGTCGACGTGCTCTGCCCTGACGTCTCCGCAGCTGATCGTCTTCTGCAACTCTTCACTCCCTTGGTGGACATAGCAGAGGGGGCCGATACTTGCGACCGGCCCCCTCTCGCCTCGTCCCTGAATTGACGGTTCGAATACTAGATGGCCACGCTGTACCAGCGCTTCTTGACCATGAGATTGACGAAGGTCTCGGTGCGGCGCACCCCTGGAATGGTCCCAACCTTGCTCCTGAGGAAGATGCCCAGCTCCTGGGACGACTCCAGGGTCGCCCAGGCGAAGATGTCGAAAGAGCCGGTGGTGATGGAGACCCAGTTGATCTCATTCAGCTCCGCCAGGTCGGCTGAGACCTGGTCGGTCCTATCGGGGTCGACCTGCACCCCGATAAGGGCCTCCGATGCGTACCCCATCTTGCCGGGGTCCAAGAGCGCCACCACGCGGATGTACTCGTCATCCACAAGGCGCTTGAGGCGGCGGCGCACGGTCCCTTCGCTCACGCCCACCCGCCGGGCGATGCCGGCGTTGGACGACCTCCCGTCCTCTTGGAGCATCGCTATGATCTTGGTATCGAGTTCGTCCATTTGTCAGGATCCTAATCTATATTGGAATCGTCCTAAATCATACATCAAGCTACGAAATCTGTCAACAAGCGCCAGCGACCGGAGGCTAGGCGGCGAGAGTAGGCGGCCACTGTGTCAGAAGCGATTGACGGCGACGTAGACGGCGTAGGCACCCGCCAGGAGATCGAATATGGTCATGGGGCCGATGCTAACCAGGGAGATGGTCAACACCGATATGATCACCGACCCGGCCGCTACGTACTTAAGGGAACGGCCCCGCTTCCTGTTGGCGGCCATGCTGATCCCCTCCCCGGCCAGGTATCCCACGGCCACGATCACTATGGGGCCCAGGAAGGGCAGCCCAAGTAGCAGTCCCAGGACGACTCCACCCACAACGCCCCCGACGACTCCCAGGACTACGCCCGCCGCGATGGCCCGAGCCAGGTACGCCCCCGTTACGTGGAACGTGGGATGCGGCTGCGTCTGCGCGCAGTCTGGGCAGCGGACGCCGACGGGGACGTGGACGAGGCATCTGGGGCAGATCAGCTCCTCGCATCTGCCGCACCGCAGGTTCGTCGCTACGTCGGCGTGGCGGGCGCAGTATGTCGTCTCCGAATTCGTCATCGGCTCAGATTAGAAGGCGGCTGGCGCTGTGTCCAGAGCGCCCTACCGGGGACGTCCCGGTCCAGCAGGACTCGGCAGGCCATCACCTTGGCTATGGGATAGCCCTTCAACGGCGGCTCCCAGTTGGCCGTGAGACGCTTCAGCACCAGCAGCCCGCCGATGGCGATGGTCATGTAAACGACCTCCGGGCCGCGGTCAAAGGCGTAGGCCAGCAGCGGCAGCGTCACCATCGCCACCAGGGTCCAGAGGCCGGTCTCGTGGAAGATGAGGCGTCCGATGACTCCCACCACGACGGCCAGCACCAGCATCTCCCAGAACATCATGAAGCCCAGCATCCCGCCGATGGCCGTCGCCACGCCCCGGCCCCCGGTGAATCTCATGTACGGCGACCAGTTGTGGGCGGCTATGGCGGCCAGGCAAGCGCCCGCTTGGACCTCGACGCCCTGGTCGAGGAGATGCCTGGCAACGACCACAGTCAGTGCCCCCTTCCCCAGGCAGTCGAATACGCCCAGCAGGAAGCCGGGCCACCGGCCGACGTGGGCCATAACGTTGGACGAGCCCGCGTTCCCCGAGCCGTAGTCGCGTATGTCGATACCCCTGGCGTACCGGGCCAACAGGTAGGCCGACGGTATCCCGCCCCATGCAAAGGCTCCCAGTAGCACGAGGGCGGAGATCAGCACGGCGGCCCTCTCCTGTCCGGGGCTCCTGCCCGTATGCCGGAGAGGGGGCCCACGCGGCCGCTGAGATATGACAACGACAAGAGGGAGGCCATCCTACGGAGCCGGAGAGCATCGTGTCCTGTGAGCCTGCAGCGCATCTACGGTTGCCATGGGCGGTCCGACAGAGCCCGGCTCCGGCTCGTCGGGATTGCCGGAGGCGTGGTAGTCGCTGCCGCCGCAGGCCACGAGGTCGAGCTCGTCGGCCAGCCTGGAGAGGCGCGCGACCTCCTCCTTCGTGTAGCTTCCGTAGTGTACCTCCAGCCCGACCAGTCCGGCGTCCTTGAGGTCCCGGAGGGTCCTCCTGAGCCCCTCGGTCTCGGTGAGGCCAGGCTCCGACTTGTGGTAGGTCGGATGGGCCATGACAGGCAAGGCCCCGTTGTCAATCAGCAGCTTCACGGCCTCCGCGGGAGCCAGCCTCGCCCGCCCCATGTAGGCGGGGCCGTCGCGGCCGATGTACCGTTCGAAGGCCTCGCGGGGGTAGCGGACGTAGCCCGCCTCCACCAACGCCTGCGCCATGTGCGGCCGTCCGACGGCTCCGCCGCCGGACAGCTCCAGGACCCGCTCCCAAGAGATGCGCAGTCCCAGGTCGTTGAGCTTCCGCACCATCTGCCGGCCCCGGTCTACGCGTCCCTCCCTGAACTCCGTGAGCATCCGTTGAAAGGAGGGCTCGCCGCAGTCGACGTAGTAGCCCAGCACGTGGATCTCCGAGCCTGGGACTTCAGTGCTGAGCTCGATCCCCGGGATGACTGTCATGTCGGGGTAGTTTGAGGCGGTCTCCAGCGCCTCGGCCATCCCCTCGGTGGAGTCGTGATCGCTGATGGATATGACCTTCAGTCCCCGCTCCGCGCACAGGGTCACGAGCTCTGTGGGTGTGAGAGTCCCATCCGAGAAGGTGGTGTGCAGATGGAGGTCGACCTCTACCATTGGCTCACTCGCCCCTTCTGCGCTGCTCATCTGGGAAAGGGGAGCTCGGCACGGCGTCCGAGCGCACGACGGGGGCGGCGGTGGCCGTAGAGGCCCGCGCCGCCCCCGTACCCTCTTTCGTCATCTCTTACAGGTCCAACCGCCATGCTTGGATTGCGTACGTCTCTATGCCGGGTTCACCGGGCGTACTCGACGGCTCGACTTTCGCGTATGACAGTCACCTTGATCTGACCGGGGTACACCTGCGTCTCCTGTATCTTCTTGACCACGTCCCTGGCCATCTTGGACGCGGCTACGTCGTCGATGGTCTGCGGCTGAACCATGATCCGCACCTCCCGCCCGGCCTGGATGGCAAAGCACTTCTCGACGCCGTCGAATGCTCTGCCGACCTCCTCCAGCGCCTCCAGGCGCTTGGTGTAATTCTCGACGGTGTCCCTTCGGGAGCCGGGTCTCGCCGCGCTGATGGCGTCGGCAGCGGCCACCACGAAGGCCTCCGGCGTGCTCATCTCGTCGTCGTGGTGCTCCGCGATGCAGGTCTTGACCTTGCTGGAGACGTTGTAGCGGCTGGCAATGTCGGCGCCGATCTCGGCGTGGGGACCCTCGACCTCGTGGGTGAGGGCCTTACCGATGTCGTGCAGCAACCCGCCGGTCTTGGCGGTCCTGACGTCGAGCCCGATCTCCGCGGCCATCGAGGCCGCCAGCCAGGAGACCTCCAGCGAGTGCTGTAGAACGTTCTCGCCGTAGCTGTACCGGTACCTGAGACGGCCCAAGAGCTTGACCACCTCCGGATGAAGGCCGCGGACACCGGAGTCAAAGGTGGCCTGCTCGCCGTTCTTCCATACGGTGTCCGCCACCTCTTTCTCGGCCTTGGCGACCATCTCCTCGATGCGGGCGGGGTGGATCCTCCCGTCGGCTATCAGCTTGGTCAGGGAGATCCGGGCGACCTCCCTTCGTATCGGGTCGAAACAGGACAGCGACACCATCTCCGGGCTGTCGTCGATGATCAGGTCGACCCCGGTGTTCTTCTCTATAGCTCGTATATTCCGTCCTTCGCGGCCGATCAAACGACCTTTCATGTCGTCGTTGGGTAGGGGTACTGAGGTTACGGTTACTTCGGATACGACATCGGCAGCCAGGCGCTGGATAGCTTGCGACAGGACGTTGCGGGCCTTGTCGCTGGCCTCTTCTCTTGCCCTTTCCTCCAGGTCGCGGTAGCGGGCGGCCAGCTCATACTGCATCTCCTCCTCCGCGCGCGCCATCAGCATCTGCCTTGCGTCGCCTAGAGAGAGGTTGCTTATGCTTTCCAACTGCCGAAGCCCCTGCTCCTTCTGTCCTTCCAGCTCGGCCCGGATGCTCTCCAGGCTTGTCTCCCTCTCGTTTAGCTTCCCCTCCCGGCGGTCCAGGTTGCCGGCGCGGCCCTCTACGTTCTCCTCACGGTTGGAGAGACGCCGCTCCATCCGGTGAAGCTCCGAGCGCTGCTCTCTGAGCTCGGATTCACCGGCGGTCCGGGTCTTGAGGGCCTCCTCCTTCGCCTCTATTATGGTCGTCCGCCGTTTCTCCCTCGCATCCTCCAGAATGTCCGAAGCCTCGGAGCGCGCCGCTTGATAGCGTCTGTCGGAGACAACTCTTCGGCCAAAGTAACCGCCGATTCCCCCTACGGAAAGACCTGCGAGGACGGCGAGTATCGCGACTATTATCTCCACGCGACTCACCCTCCTATTCGATTTACGGAAGCTTTTCCCTGACTCGCTCCCGCATCTTCATGTTATCTCTGGGCGTCGGAGAGTGTCAAGGAACGCCACCCCGCGAAGACCGCCAATTGGCAGCCTTGACAACCTCCGTCGCCCTACCCAATACTGACCCCAGCGAGTCGCACCGACACCAAGGGAGCGGCCGGAGAAGGAGAAGCTTGAGGACCCTACCCTTTCTCGTAATCCTTCTGCTGGTACTGACAGGCTGTTCCCAACCGGCCCCGACTCCAGTCCCGCCAACCCCGTCCCCGGCGCCCACAGCGACCCCGACCACGACCCCCTCGCCAACGCCGCAGCCCACGTCAACGCCGCCGCCAACGCCGACCCAGGGGCCCACGGTGGAGGCGTCCTCGGGGCCCATCGCCGTCCCGGGCCTGGCGATCCTGCCCACACCGGCCTTACCCACCCCTACAGCCACGCCTCCGGCCGATCCCGTCAGCAGCAAGCTGGACACTGCGGAGTTTCTGACCAGCCTGACGCGGGGCCTCTATGCCCGGGAGGCTGTCCCGCGGGAGCTGATAACCAGGGAGCAGCTCACGAGCTACGTCGTCGACGAGCTGGACGAGGAGATCGACGAAATAGAGGAGCGTCAACAGCTGTACCGGCTGCTGGGCGTCATCGACGCGGACGTGGTCCTCTACGATCTCCTGCTGTCCCTGTACCAAGAGGGTGTGCTGGGCTTCTTCGACACGGAGGAGGAGCGCCTGTACGTGGTGAAGGACACCGAGGAGCTGACTCCCCGCGACCTCCTCACCTACACGCACGAGTACACCCACGGCCTTCAGCAGCAGCACTTCGACATCCACTCCAAGAGGGAGCACCTGGAGGACAACTCGGACGAGGAGCTGGCGTACCGGGGCCTCATCGAGGGCGACGCCTCCATTTCCGAGAGGCTGTACCTGGCCTACCGGATGAGCGAGGAGGAGCAGGCCTCCGCCCAGCAGGCTTCCCAGGGGGCGAGCCTGGAGGCCTTCGACGCCGCCCCGCATCTGATACAGCGGCTCTTCACCTTCCCATACGTCGAGGGGTTCCAGTTCGCCGTAGCCCTGTTCACGATGGAGAACACCTGGGACTCCATCAACGACGCCTACGAGAAGATTCCCCGGTCCACCGAGCACATCCTACACGTCGAGAAGTACCACGCCGGCGAGGAGCCGAAGGTCGTAGAGGCGCCCGACCTGGCCGCGGTGTTGGGGGAGGGATGGACGGAGCTTACCATCGATACCCTCGGCGAGTTCTTCCTGAGCGCCTATCTCGAAACGCAGATCCCACCCGAGCGCGCCAGCGCCGCGGCCGGCGGATGGGGAGGAGACCGGTTCGTCGTGCTGACGGCACCCGGCGGCCAGAGCCTCATGACATCCCTGATTACCTGGGACACCGTGGACGACGCCTTGGAGTTCCACGAAGCCATAGTCGACTTCATGGAGATCCACGCGGGCGGCCAGTGGGAGCCCCAGGGGCCGGACGCCATGGCCCAAGTCATGAGCCTGGCCGAGCAGGCCATCTACGCGGACGTCCAAGGGGCCGACACGGTGCTGATCATCGCCCCCGACCGCGCCGCTCTCGACCTGGTCCGCGCGTCCATTGCGGCCACGGAGTAGCGTAGCGACGTGTAGAAGTTGCCGCCGTCGGTTGCTATAATGCGCCCAACCTTCAAGAGGCACAGAGCCTCTCATGGATGATGCAACGGCGGCACCCGGCGATGGAGGGCCATCCGTGGCCGTGAACACAGGGACCTCTGAGTCCACAGCGCTGCCCGGCGTGGACGAGCTGGCGGCCATCGCCAGGCGCATCCGGCGCCACATCCTCAGGATGACCGCCGAAGCCGGCAGCGGCCACCCCGGCGGCTCGCTGTCCTCTGTGGAGCTGGTGACAGCCCTCTACTTCCGCGCCATGAGCCACAGGCCCGACGATACCTCCTGGCCCCAGCGAGACCGCTTCGTACTGAGCAAAGCCCACGCCTGTCCGGTCCTCTACGCCGCTCTGGCCGAGGCCGGGTACTTCCCCACAGAGGAGCTGATGAGCTTCCGCAAGGTCAACAGCCGCCTCCAGGGACACGCCCACGTCAAGACCCCCGGAGTCGAGATGTCCGGAGGCTCCCTGGGTCAGGGGCTGTCATTCGGAGTGGGGACGGCCTTGGCCGCCAGGCTGGACGGCCGCTCCTCCCGGACGTACGTCCTTCTGGGCGACGGTGAGTGCGACGAGGGTCAGGTGTGGGAGGCGGCGATGTCGGCGGCCCACTACGGCCTGGACAACCTCGTGGCTATCGTCGACCGCAACGGCATACAGAACGACCGCTTCACCGACGAGGTGATGAAGCTGGAGCCGCTGCCGGACAAGTGGCGGTCCTTCGGGTGGCGCGCAATAGAGATCGACGGGCACGACCTGCCGTCCGTACTGGAGGCGCTGGAAGAGGCGCGGAGCACCGGCGGGCTGCCCACGGTGATCGTCGCCAGGACCGTGAAGGGCAAGGGAGTCAGCTTCATGGAGAACAACGTCGACTTTCATGGCAAGGCTCCGGATGCGGAGCAGCTGGCGCAGGCCCTGGAGGAGGTGGGCTGATGGCCGCCACCGCCTCCACAAGGGAGGTCGCCGGAGCGACCCTGGCCGACCTCGGAGGGAGCCGTCCCAACCTGGTCGTCCTGGGCGGAGACTTGAACAAGTCGACCTTCGCCAACCTGTTCGGAGCCGCCCACCCAGACCGGTTCTTCGATTTCGGGCCGGCGGAGCAGAATATGGTCAGCGTGGCCGCGGGCATGGCGTCCTCCGGGAAGATCCCCGTGGTGAGCACCTTTGCCGTGTTCGGCACCGGGCGCCCCTACGACCAGCTCCGGGTCGGCGTCTCGCAGCCCAGGCTGAACGTCAAGGTGATCGTAACCCATGCGGGCATCATCACCGGGGAGGACGGGGTGTCCGCCCACAGCATCGAGGACATCGCCCTCATGTGCGCGCTGCCCGGGTTCACGGTGGTGGTGCCCTCCGACGCGGTGGAGGCGTCCAAGGCCATCGAGGTCGCCGTCGACACCGACGGCCCCTTCTACGTCCGCCTATCCCGCCCGGCCACGGACGTGCTCCACGACGACTCCTTCGAGTTCGTGCTGGGCAGGGCGGAGTCCCTGAGGGACGGCGCCGACGCGACCATCATCGCGTGCGGCATCATGGTGAAGGCCGCCGTGGACGCGGCCGAGGCGCTGGCCGCCGCGGGGATATCCGCCCGCGTCCTGAACATGGCGACGGTGAAGCCCCTGGACGAATCGGCCATAGTCGAGGCGGCCAGAGAGACCGGCGCCATCGTGACCGCGGAGGAGCACTACGTCTCCGGCGGGTTGGGAAGCCTGGTCTCCCAGGTCGTGGTGCGGGAGGCGCCCGTACCGGTGGAGCAGGTCGCGCTGGCCGGCTACGCCGAGTCCGGCGCCCCGGACCAGCTCCTCTCCAAGTACCACCTCATGTCCACCGACGTGGAAGCGGCAGTCCGGCGGGCGGTCTCCCGCAAGGGATAGCGGGGCCTGCCCTTCACGACGCCGCGCGGCGTCGTAGGATCAGAGGTTGAAGGGGAAGCCCTGGCCGCCCAGTGCCCGGGCCATCCTGTGGCGTCCCTTCCCGGAAGTCAACTGCTTCGTCAGCTTCTGCATCTGTCGGAACTGGTTGAGCAGCTGGTTCACGTCCCTGGTGGAGCAGCCGCTCCCCCTGGCGATGCGGCGCCTGCGGCGGCCTCCGATTATCTCCGGGCGGCGCCTCTCCTCCGGCGTCATGGAGTATATGAGCGCCTCGACCTTCTTCAGCTGGCTGTCGTCCAGCTCCTCCACTGGGAGATTACGCTTGGCCGCGGAGAAGCCGGGAATCATCTCCACTATCTGGCTCAGGGGCCCCATGCTCTTGAGCTGCTGAAGCTGGCCGAGGAAGTCCTCCAAGTCGAAGGTGGCCTGTTGGAGCTTCCTCTCCAGGTTGGCCGCCTGCTCCTGGTCGAAGGTGGCCTGGGCCTTCTCGATGAGGGTCAGCATGTCCCCCATGCCAAGGATCCTGGAGGCCAGCCTATCGGGGTGGAACTGCTCCAGGGCCTCGATCCTCTCCCCCGATCCGATGAACTTCACCGGAACGCCCGTCACCGAGGTTATGGACAGGGCCGCCCCTCCCCTGGCGTCGCCGTCCATCTTCGTCAGGATGAGGCCCGTCAGCTTGATCCGCTCGTGGAACTCCTCGGCCACCCTGACGGCATCCTGGCCCGTCATGGCGTCGACCACCAGCAGCCTCTCGGACGGTGAGACGGCCGCTTCGATCTCATCGAGCTCGGCCATCAGCTCCTCGTCCATCTGGAAGCGCCCTGCCGTGTCCACGATGGCCCACGCCGCATTCAGCTCGGCCGCCCGGTCCAGGCCGTCCCTAGCAATCTCGGCTGCGGGCCGGTCCGTTCCGTCCTGGTACACGGCAACGTTCACCTGCCGGCCGAGGGCCTCCAGCTGCTGCACCGCCGCCGGTCTGTGCACGTCTGCCGCGATGAGTACCGGCTCCTGTTTGGACCTCCTCAGGTGAAGCGCGAGCTTGGCGGCGCTGGTCGTCTTGCCCGATCCGTTCAGCCCTATCATGAGTATGGCGCCCGGCGAGACGGGGCCGCGATCCAGTCCGCGGGCGGCTCCTCCAAGGATAGATACGAGCTCCTCGTTGGCGAGGTTGACGACCTGCTGGCCCGGGTTGATGCTGGTCAGAAGGTCCGCCTGCAACACTCGCTCCCGAATGCGGGCGACGAAGTCCCGGGCCACCCTGAAGTTGACGTCGGCCTCCAGCAACGCCATGCGCACGTCGCGCAGGGCCGCGTCTATGTCCTTCTCGGTGAGCCGCCCCCTCTTACCGAGGCGGCCGAAGACATCGTTTAGCTTTTCGGATAGAAGCTCGAACATGGCCTGATTTTCAGGGTGGCAGACTGGTGGTCGGGCTGGCGGACGCGGCCCCTTGGGGGAGGCTACGCCATCTGCATCTCGACCATATCGCTCATTACCGACGAGACGAAGTCGACCCCGGCTATCGTCCTGGTGTACTCCATCCTCGTGGGCCCGACGGCTCCCACGGCGCCAACCGCCTCGCCCGGTATGCCGTATTGGCATACCACCACGCTCAGGGGCCGCAACAGGTCGCCGTGGTTCTCGCGCCCGATTATCACACGGACAACCCTGCCGTCGGGCGTCTCGCCCAGCACGGCCTCTACCAGGCTTCCGTCTTCCAAGCCGACCACCAAGGCCCGCATCCTGTCGTTCTCCGTAAACTCCGGCTGGTTGAGGAGGTTCCGCAGGCCGTCCACGTAGTGGTCCCGGTACAGCGCCTGCTCCTCCTCCCTCAGGACCGCTATGGCGGCGTCGACGATCTCCTCCTCCAGGGAAGAGAGGGGCATCCTCTTCGCCTCGATCTCCCTGAGGGTCAGCCCGATCAGCTGCTCCTTGACCCGGACGGCCAGCTCCTCGCGCGCCCTGGGCTCGATGGGGTCGTCGAACCTGATGATGTGGCGCTTCAGTCTCGCGTGCTCGAACACGAGGATCAACATAGTGACGAGCTCTTCCAGCGGGACCAGCTCCAGGTGCTTGACCCGGGATTCCGTGGCTCTCGGAAAGGTCACGATGGCAAGGTTGCCGACCAGGCGGGCGAGGATGGCGGCCGCGACTTCCGCCCAGGAGTCCGCGTCTCGCACCTCGCCAAACCGCCGGCGCACGGACGACCGGACCCCCGCCGGGATGTTCTCGGCCTCCACGGTCACCTGGGACTCCACGTAGAACCTGTACGCCTTGTCCAGAGGAACGCTGCCCGCCGAGGCGTAGGGGCGGGCGATATAGCCCGCATCCTCCAGCTCCGCAACCTCGTTCCTGATCGTAGCCGGGCTGACCTCCAGATCGTGATGCCTGGCGATAGTGCCCGAGCCCACGGGCATGGCGGACCTGACGTAGTCGTCCACTATGAGCTTGAGGATGGTCTCCTGTCTTGGCTTGAGCATCGCCTAAATCCTGTCCCACAACTCAGCCGGCCTACGGTTCGTCCGGAGCGAGGCGCCACAAGAGGGGAGGGTTGTCCGCCCGAATAGGAATGCTTCGGCAAGTTAGAGTCTAGCACAGGCCCACCGAATAGTACAAAGTCAAGAAGAACTCGGCCAAGCAAATGAAGACCTCCTCAGACCCCTCTTCGAAGGGGACCTACCAAGCCTTCCTCCGCGGGTTTATGGACTGGGGACGCACGCTGGCGTTGTGGATACCAGACCGGTAAAATGAAGCCATCCTGGTGCTGTTCGGTATTATGTAGTTGGGAGAGCAACGCCAATGACCCGCAGGCTAGCTGGGAATACTAGAATCTGCTCCGCGCAGGGTTGCAACGAGCGCACCAGGCGCCCCGAACATTCGTTGTGTTATTCGCATCACGGTCAAGCCCAAATCGGCAACATAGACGAATGCTCTAACTGTGGGAAGGTCTACAAGCCGTCGCAGCATTCAACCTGCCGCAGGTGCTACTCCCAAATACGACAACCGCGGTCCCAAGAGTCTCGTCGAGACGGTCGCGCACAGCCTCGCGACGACAGCAGGGGCTGGGATAGGCAACCGCAACTCGAAAGGGCGACGCCGCCGCGTGCCGTTGAGGCTGTTGATCTCGTGCGCAGAAACATGAGCGAGCACGAAACAGCGTGCGTAAACCATGAGACAAACACCATCCAATATCTGGTAATGCCAATGCTCAAAGGTTTGGGCTGGGATGAATCCCACCCTGCTCAGGTGGTAAGGGAATACAAACCAGCCAGTCAACGCCACAGACAAGCCATCGCGGTGGACATCGCACTCATGGGAAATGGGGTGCCCAGGGCAATCATCGAAGCCAAACGGCTGGACCGCGACTACGATCGCAGCTACTTGAGCCAGCTAAGCAGGTACACTTCTTCCCTGGACAACGGAGTAACAGCGGTGCTCACCAATGGCAGGTTCTGGATAGTGTGCGTAGTTGCCAATGGCAAGCCGGAACACCGAAGCACCATAGATGTGAATGCCGGTGACCCCGCAGACGTTGCCAGCAAACTCAACAGCGCCCTTGGGAGGCTTGATACAGTCCATGACGTCGGTAGAGACGCTACGGACACCCCCAGACAAGCACTGGCTCACCCACAAACCATCGCCATCAACCTGAGAAAGTACCGCGAACTCGAGTCAAAGCGCCGCGGTGTTCCCGCTTATGCCATCTTTAGGGACGAAACAATCGACTTGGTCGCAGCACAGCGGCCGCCAGACCTGCGGCAACTGGGCGGCATTAGGGGAATCGGACCATTGACCTTAGAGCAACACGGGGACACCATCATCTCAATCGTCCACTGCCATCGGGAATGAGCTCCGAGTTCTCCCTTTCCCCTACCGGACGGGCAGCGGGGTGTCCTTTAGAACTGTCTCTTAGGTAGAGACATTGAGAGTGGCGGCAAGCGTTCGGTACGCCGGGGGCTGCCTAGATTCCAGCTACAGCCAGGAGACCACCTCGGAGGACGGCGTACGACGCGAGTTGGGCAGCATCTTGGGCCTGCCGATGAACAGCGCGCCGACCATCATCCAGTCCTCGCCGGCGCCGAGAGTAGCGGCGAGGTTGGGGTGCTGGGTCACTCCGCCGGTGCTCCAGTCGAGGCACAGCCCCTCCGCGACGGCGGCGAGAGCCATGTTCTGGACCGCGCAGCAGGCGGTGGCGTAGTTCTCGCGGGTGACCTCGTCGTCGTCCCCCGGGATGCTGTAAACGTACGCCAGGGCCGGCGCGTACAGGACCCGGTCCCTGCTTGCGTCCGCCGCCCGCTTCCTCTGGTCCGGGTTCGGATTGACGACCTTCTCGTGAGCTACCTGCCAGGCCAGGTCGGCGACGGCCTGCCTGACGGAGCTGTGCTTCGACAGCGCGAAGAAGCGGGTCGGCTGCGTGAGCCGGTGGTTGGGCGCCCAGACCGCGGCGTCGAACAGCCTCCTCAGAACCTCGTCCGCGACGGGATCGTCCGTGTGCTCCTTGGTCATGCGTCGACGGTAGATGGCGTCGTAGACGCTGACCGTTGTCTCCGGGGCTTGCACCTCGTCGCTTCTCAACATTCTCTCTCCTCCTGGGCCAAGCGGCGCCATCCGGCGCTTGCTGACAGTGTATAGGTATGCAGGGCCAGCCTCAACGTCTCCCGCCAATTGACCGTCCGAGAGCAGCGCCATTATAATTCGACTAAGCCGGTTGTAACGTGCGGCGCCGCGCTCAACCCACGAGGAGAGCCGATGAGTATCCCCTCGCTCCCGGAATCGAAGGTGCCCCACGTGCCCCCCAGGACCCTCCTGGGGCCGGGCCCCAGCAACGTCAGCCCAAGGGTGCTGAAGGCGATGATGTCGGGGATGATCGGCTACCTGGACCCCGACTTCTTGCTCATCATGGACGAGGTGGCCGGGCTGCTCCACAGCGTCTTCCAGACCGAGGAGGGCCTGACCCTCGCGGTGTCCGGCACCGGCTCGGCCGGGATGGAGGCTGGATTGAACAGCCTCCTGGAGCCCGGCGACACCGTCGTCATCTGCGTCCACGGCTTCTTCGGAGAGCGCCTGGTGGAGATGGCGGAGAGGCTGGGGGCCAGGGTGGCGTCCCTGAGGGCGGAGTGGGGAGCCCCGTTCCCGGAGGAGATGCTCGAGGCCGAGCTGAAGAGCCATCCCAGGGTGAAGCTGGTCGCAGCGGTCCACGCCGAGACCTCCACGGGGGTCAGGCAGCCGCTGGAGGCCCTGTCGCGGCTGTCAAGGGAGCACGACGCCCTCTTCATGGTCGACGCGGTCACCTCTCTGGGCGGCAACGAGGTCGCGGCAGATAGGTGGGGCATCGACTACTGCTACTCGGCGACGCAGAAGTGCCTCGCCTGTCCGCCGGGCATGTCTCCGGTCGCCCTGAGCCCCAGGGGCTTGGACGCGGCGACCAGCCGGCAGAGCAGACCGACGTCGTGGTACCTGGACCTGGCGCTGCTGGCCAACTACTGGACTCAGGAGCGGAAGTACCATCACACGCCACCCGTCAGCATGATCGTCGCCCTGAGAGAGGGGCTGCGAATGGTCCTTGAGGAGGGTCTAGAGGCCAGATGGTCCCGGCACCTCCGCAATGCCCGCGCCCTGTGGGCCGGCCTGGAAGGCCTCGGCCTTGGCCTCGTGGCAGCGGAAGAGCACCGGCTGGCGCAGATCACGACGGTCTGGGTTCCGGAGGGCGTGGACGACGCCGCGGTCCGCGGCGCCCTGCTCCGAGAGTACCGCATCGAGATCGGAGGCGGGCTGGGCGACTTCGCGGGCAGGGTGTGGCGCATCGGTCTCATGGGCGAGTCGAGCAAGCCGGAGAACGTCCTGATGCTGTTGGCGGCCCTGGAGGAGATCCTCCCAAGGCTCGGCTACCCGGCGCCGCCGGGCGGCGGAGTCAGCGCCGCAAGCGCGTCGCTGTCGGCAGCCGTCTCTTCCGCCCATTGAACGACAGAGTTCGGGAGGTCCCATGGCAACGTTGGACGGACAGGTCGCCATAGTAACGGGCGGAGCCACCGGCATCGGCTATGGCATCGCCCGGAGGCTGGGCGCCGACGGAGCGCGCATCGTGATGGTAGACGTGGACGGCTCCATGGGGGAGCAGTCCGCCAGCGAGCTATCCGCCAGGGGCTTCGAGTGCAGGCTCGTGGTGGGCGACGTCGCGGAGGAGGAGACGGCGCAGCGGGCCGCCGAGCAGGCCATCGACGCCTGGGGACGCATCGACGTTCTGGTGAACAACGCGGGCATAGGCGGAGCCAATGCCAACATATGGGAGCTGGCCGTCGACGAGATGGACCGGGTCTACAGGGTCAACCTTCGCGGCGTCTACTCCTTCTGCCATACCGTCATCCCCCACATGCTGGAGCGGGACTACGGGCGGGTCGTCAATATCGCCTCCATCGCGGGCAAGGAGGGCAATCCCCGCATGGTGCCCTACTCGGCCACCAAGGCGGCGGTAATCAGCTTGACCAAGTCCGCGGGCAAGGAGTTGGCCCGCACTGGGGTGCGGGTCAACTGCGTCACTCCGGCAGTGGTGCAGACCCGTATCCTCGAAGAGTTCACCCCGGAGCAGGTGCAGTACATGGTGGAGCGCATCCCCATGGGCCGGACGGGTGAGATCGACGAGGTCGCGGCGCTGGTGGCTTGGCTGGCGTCGCCTGAGTGCTCCTTCAGCACCGGCGCCGTCTTCGACGTCAGCGGCGGCCGCGCCACCTATTGACGACATAGACGCAGGGTACCGCCATGCTTGAATCGAGAGACGCTGCCCTGAACGAGGGTTCGGAGGCCGCCGCATGAGGCTTGAGAACAAGGTCGCCATCGTGACGGGCGGGGCCAACGGCATCGGCCGGGCTATCTGCGAGCTGTTCGCCGAGGAGGGCGCCTCGGTCGTCGTGGCCGACATCGAACGCGACGCGGGGCTTCAGACGGTCGACCGGATCGAGGCCGGCGGCGGCCGGGCTATGATGGTCGAGATGGACGTATCCAGAGAGGCGGACGTCGAGGGGATGGTGCGGTCCGTCGTGAGTGCCCTTGGCAGGGTGGACGTGCTGGTCAGCGACGCGGCGGCCTTCTCCTTCGGCTCGGTCGATACCGCCTCCCAGTCCGACTGGGACCGGGCGCTGGGCGTCAACGTCATGGGAACGGCCTACTGTGCGAAGCACGTCCTCCCCGTGATGAAGGAGGGTGGCGGCGGCTCTATGGTGGTGGTGGCGTCCGTAAGCAGCTTCATCGCCCAGCCTGCCTTCGTGCCCTACAACGCGTCCAAGGGCGCCCTGCTGCAGATGACGCGATGCATGGCCCTGGACATGGCGCCCTTTAACATCAGGGTCAACTGCGTCTGCCCCGGCGCCATCCTGACGCGGGCGACGGAGAGGCACCGGGAGTTCCTCGGCGCCGACCGCGGGCAGTTCCTACGGGATGCGGCGGACGCCAGCATGATGAAGCGCCTGGGCGCGCCCAGGGAGATCGCCTACGGAGCGCTCTTTCTCGCCTCGGACGAGTCCTCATTCATGACGGGCGCTCCGCTGGTGATAGACGGCGGCCTCACCGCCCAGTAGGCGGGTCCGACAGCCAAACCGGCGACCAGCCAGGAGTCGACTTTCTCTCATGCGCGCCGATCTGGAGACCGAGAGCCCCATCGCCGAACAGCCGAGGGCCGGCTTCTCTCAGCGCCACGTCGTGATGATAGCAGCGGCCGCGGTGCTGCTGGGGTTCGCCCTGGGGGTGCTCTGGTCGGAGCCGATACGCAACGTCGTCGCACCCTCGACGCCTCTGTTCGACGAAGAGCTGGTCTCCTCTATCTTCGAGCGCGCCGGGCCCGCGGTCGTGGAGATCCAGGTATATCGGGGCTTCGGCGGGGGAGGCGCGGACTTCGGCTCCGGATTCCTGATCGACAGGGAGGGCCACATCGTAACCAACAACCACGTCGTCGAAGGCGCCGACAGGGTCTCCATCACCCTCCACAACGGGCGGAACGTAGACGTCGTGACTCTGGGCCGCAGCTCTGCGGACGACCTAGCCCTGATCAAGGCGGACCCGGCGGACGTAGACGGCATAGAGCCCCTGACCCTGGGCGACTCCTCGGAGGTGAAGGCCGGCGAGATATCGATAGCCATCGGCAGCCCCTTCCGGCAGTTCAACTCGATCTCAGTGGGCATCGTCAGCGGGACCGGGCGGGGGCCGACCAGCGCCCTGCGCCGTCCCATCCCAGGCATGATCCAGACCGACGCCCCCCTGAACCCGGGGAACTCCGGCGGTCCGGTGCTGAACTCCAAGGGAGAGGTCATAGGGGTGGCCTCCTCCGTGAGCACCGGCGTTCTCTCCTCGCGCTTGGAGTACCGCATCGGATTCGCCGTCCCCAGCAACACCCTGAAGGAGCTGCTGCCAGAGCTCCTCAAGGACCAGGAGCTGAAGCGGCCCTGGCTTGGTGTGGGGGGCGGCTCGGTCACCAGGGAGCTGAAGGAGACGCGGGGGATGCCCGATGGCGTCTACGTGACCCGTGTCTACCCCGGCAGCCCGGCGGCCCTAGCGGGCCTCGTAGCCTTCCAGTCCATCCGGGGCATAGGCCGGGGCGACGTCATTACCGCCGTGGACGGAGCCGAGGTGATCGACATGGACGACATGGTCAGCTACTTCAACACCCGGAGGCCCGGCGACGTCGTTACGCTGTCCGTTTACCGGGGCCATCAGACCATCGAAATCGAGGTAGAGCTCGCCCCCTGGCCGGACTAGGGGGACCTCCAATCGGACCGTTTCCGGTGGAGGATGGTGACGCTATACGTCTTCGCTTCTCGGACGGTCGATGCTTACGTGCAGGCTGGCGAGCCCTGCTTTCTGCCAGGCTCCTTGCCGGTAATTGGGCCTGGATCTCAGGTTGCCGAGCACATTCGATGATGGTCCCATGTTTTGGGCTATCCACGGGAGGACCTTCTTGCGGCCATCGTTGTAAGACTCTTCAATCCGCGCTCTCTTGGTCTGTAGCAAAGCGACCTTGAAGTCCGCGGAGTTCGGCGGGTCCAGTGTGATCGGTAGAAGGGAGGCCTGCCCCTCCCTGCGAGTCTGTTTCGCCGAAGGGGCTTTGGTCTCCCGAGATAGCATCGGCGGGCGACTCGCGTCGAAGGCGTCGTCTAGGGCATGGACGCGGCGTGACAGAAATTGCTTAACCGACTCCGGTTGAGGCTTGAATCCGCAAATGCGCTCAGTAGTCTCAGAGATCAGGTCGACCAGGATTTTGTCGGGAGTGTCGACGATTTGGTTCCAGGCTTCGACGATGGCTTTACGGGTAATCTCTGCTCGTTGCTGCGACTGCACCAAGTCCTCGGCGCCACTGGCCGCCCGGCCGCTGAACACCCTCTCCTGGGAAAGGTACTCCATGAACCGTTGTTCAACGATGTTGGGTTCTTGGGATTCGAGGTCGATGGTCAAGAACCGTCTCTGTTCCCAGTTTCCAGGCTGCAAGGGTAGGTAGAGCCACCAAGTCCTCCCATTGGTCAACGCCGCCAGCTTTACCCCTTCCTGAAAGCAATACTCCAGCAACTGCTGCTGGTGGTTTTCCAGATTTTCGCCGGGCCGTTTGACCTCTATGAATACGGCATTGGTTGAACCTGGCCTGAGCGCAAAATCCACACGGCGGTTCCCAACCGTATATTCGGGTACAACGGCCGTAAGGTCGAAGGGGTTCCATACGGCAAGACTGAGCAGTCGGAGCACCACCGCTTGCTTGGTGGCGGACTCGTCCAGGCTGCGCAAAGACATGTTGCTTTTGATTTGCTCAACCGCTTCGGCTATCGTCTCGGCCATGCTCTTGCTCCTTCCGTGGCAATGAAAGCCATCAACGCCGCCTGGGATGACGATGCGGCAGCGCTTGAAGGCTTCTTGGAGCGCCGACTAGGGGGTCCGTTCAGCCCTTCTGCACCGTGTCGATGTTCACCTGGTGCTTGGCGTGGACCGTGTAGGTTACCGAGGTCACGCCGGCTCCGGCCTCGTTGCTGTTGGTGAACTCCACCCGCGAAGGCCCATGCAGATACGATATCTCCTCGCCGTCCAGCCGGAAGGGCCTGTCGTGCCCCGGATAGAAGACACTGCTGGAATCCAGGATCTTCTCCACGCTGTCGGCCGCCTCGTCCACGTCCCAGAAGATGTTGTAGGGCATGCGGCGCTTCACGGCGCCGCCGTCGGGCAGGGCATCCCCGGCCACCAGCACCTTCTCATCGCCGACCTCGGCTAGGACGCTGAGGTGGCCCTTGGTGTGTCCCGGCGTATCCAGGACCGACACTCCCTCGGCTATCTCGTCTCCGTCGGAGACGGGCTCCACGTTCATCTTGCCCAGCATGTCGGCGATGTACCAGGCAGCGCTGGTGTCTCCCCGGGCGGGATTGCGGGCGTAGTCCAGCTCCTTGGGGTGCACCGCGATGCGGGCGTTCTTGAACAGGTCGGTGTTCTGGCAGTGGTCCCAGTGAAGGTGCGTCAGGATCACGGTATCGACCTCCTCCACCGATAGGCCGTGGCTGCCGAGGGCCTGCAAGAGCAGCGTGCGGCGGGACGCCGGCCCCGTGTCGATCACCATATTCCTATCGCCGGCCCTCAGCAACGAGATGGTCGACCAGCCCAAGGTCCCCTGGTCTGAGACGAATGAGAAGCCGTAGGTCAAGATGTCCAGGTTAGCCATGTTCCCTCCCTTGTCTGCGGGGGCGGTCTGAGTGTGTCCGGGCGGCGTCACCCCTCGAAGTAGAAGCCGGGCTCCTCGTCGGAAGGGGCCGCGTCTTGGGAGAGTCGGAAGAGGTTTGACGCAACCTGTTCAATGACGGGGCCCAGGAGCTCCCCTCTCTCCGGTCCCCACAGGTCGACTGCTCTCCGTCGGAGAGATCCAGCGATCTCCTCCTGGGAGCCCATTGGCGCTCCTGCGGATGCTGGCACCGTTGTCCTCCTTCGCGCCCCTCGTGACTGGAGCCGCCCAGCGGCGCGTACTCCGGCCCTAGATACGGACGACGCGATTGACGTAGATGGCAGGCGTGTGGACCCCCTCGGGGTCCAGCCCGCCCACCTCCACCACCTCGTCCACTTCGACGATGGTCGTGCGCGCCGCCGTCGCCATGACCCCGTTGAAGTTGCGCGAAGTGCCGCGGTACACGACGTTGCCTAGGCTGTCGGCGCGATGCCCCCTGAGCAGGGCGAAGTCGGCGGTCAGAGCGTACTCGAGGACGTACAGCCGTCCGTCGAACACCCTCATCTCCTTGCCCTCGTCCAGTTGCGTGCCCACGCCCGTGGGGGTGTAGAAGGCCGGTATGCCCGCCCCGCCGGCCCTGATGCGCTCGGCCAGCGTACCCTGTGGGACCAGCTCCAGCTCCACCTTGCCCTCGTTGTAGGCCCGCTCGTAAGAGGTCGGCCTAGAGGGAGAGGGCGAGACGGGGAAGGACGCGACGACCTTCTTCACCTGCTCGTTGTCCACCAGTATGCCCATGTCCACGGGACGGTCGCCCGGCAGCGTCCCGAAGCCGATGACGCTGGCCAAGCCCGCCGTGTTGCTGACGACGGTCAGCTCCCTGGCCCCATGGTCGCGCAGAGCGCGTATCAGGTTCTGGGGCGTGCCTCCGGGACCGGCGAACCCGTCGATCATTATCGTCGCGCCATCGGGAACGTCCTTGACCGCCTCCTGGAAGGAGGCGACCACCTTGTCGATTGCCACGGCGGCCTCCGAGCCGATGAGCGGCCGGGATGCCGGATCATCCCCGCCTTGCGACGCACATTATAAGCGATACGCCTGCGGCTACGCCCCGTACCGCTGCCTCGCCAGCTCGTAGTCCAGGGGTGTGTTCAGGTCGAGCCGCACCATCGGATCGTCCACCAATGTCTCGACGACCTGGCGCCGGTGGGCCTGGAACACCTCCCTGATTCCCTGCTTCTCCTCGGTGATCGCCTCCAGCTCGCCCTTCAGCGCCGCGGAGAAGATAAGCGGGTGGCCGCCGCGGCCCTGGTAGCGCGGGGAGGTGATCAGGGCGTCATGCTCGACGTGGGTCCGAATCACCAGGGCGGTGATCTCCGGGGTACGGGGCTGGTCCACCGCCAAGAGCAGCACCGCGTCGGCCCCGGCGTCTATGGCCCGAAGCCCGGCCTTTATGGAGGTCGTCTTGCCCAGCCGGTACTCGTCGTTGACGACGAAGCGGCCGCCGGCCCTCTCCACGTGGCCCGTCAACGGCTCTGGATCGTGGCCCAGCACCGCGACGACCTCGGCCGCGCCGGCGTCGAACAGCGCCCGGAGCTGGTACTCGATGAGGGTGACTCCCCGCCACCTCAGCAGCGCCTTGGGGCTCCCCATGCGGGTAGACTCGCCCGCCGCGGTCACGATGGCAGAGACGCCGCCCACCTGCTAGTCCGCGACCGCCGCCGACTCCTGTACCTTCTCGCGGACCCGTTCGACTCGCGCCTCGTCCATCATCATCGGCGCCCCGGTGCCGCCCAGCCTGAACATGACCACCTCCGCCATGATGCTGACCGCGATCTCCTCGGGAGTCCTGGCGTGAATGTCGAGTCCTATGGGAGCGCGGATCTCTCTGATGCGCTCCATAGGTACGCCGTCGCGGATGAGGTCCTCGTAGATCAGGATGGTCTTGCGCAGGCTGCCCATCAGGCCGACGTACTTGGCGTTGCTCCTAGCGGCGGCCGCCAGGGCCACGTTGTCGGAGCGGTGCCCTCTCGTGGCGATGACGATGAAGGTGTTGGGGTTGATGGGCAGCTGAGGAAGCGCGTCCTCGGGCTTGAGGGGCACGACTATGTCGGCCTCCGGGAAGCGCTCGGCATTGGCGAACTCCTCCCGGTCGTCGGTGATGAATAGGCGGAAGCCCAGGGGCTTCGCCAGGGGCGCGATCGCCTTGGAGACGTGTCCGCCGCCGCAGATCACGAGCTGCGGCGGGGTCGTGTACGCCTCGACGAAGTACTCCGCGCCCTCCGGGGTGGTGACGTACCTGTTCCTCCCGTGGACCATGAGCTCCCGGGCCATCTTCACTGCGTCCCCGTCCACAGCGGCCGTGCCCAGCGTCCCCTGGGAGCTTCCGTCTTCCCGGATGAAGAGCTTGGCGCCCGTCGCGGCCTCGCCGCCGTCGGCGGGCCTGATGAGGGTGGCCAGGGCCACGGCCCCCTCGCCTCGATATGCGGCATCGATCTCGCGGGCGTAGGGCAGCAGCTCTCCCGGACGGTAGACCGGATCGATGAGGAAGTACATCGTACCCCCGCAGACCAACCCGTCCTCGGCGGCGAGGTCCTCGTTCAGCAGGTACTCGCGATGCTGGGCCGCCCCGCCCCGGCGCATGAGCTCCTTGGCTGCGAACCAGATGTCGCCCTCGACGCACCCTCCGCCGAGGGTGCCCACGCCGCTGCCGTCCTCCCGAACGAGCAGCTTTGCGCCCGGTTTCTGGGGCGTCGACCCCTTCGTCCGGACCACCGTGGCGACCACCACGGGACCGCCTCGATCCAACTGGTTTACAGCCTCTTCGAATACGTCTCGCATCGGCGTTTCAGCTCCCACAATCGGTAGCGCCTTGGAACACGGCCACTCAAACTATAGCTTACCAATTCACGCCGCCCGATTCAATCGACTCACAGCGTGAGGAGCCTCTCCAGGCGGCGCCGGGCGCGGGTGGGGCCGACCACGGCCATGTTGAGCCTGTCGCTGACCAGAAGCCTCCGGGCGACGCCGCACACCTGGGACGCCGTTACGTCCTCCAGGTTACGCACCACCTCATCGGGATCGAAGACCTCGCCGCAGAGCAGCTCCAGGCTTCCCATCCAGCTGGAGACCGCCCGGGAGTCCTCCATTCGCAGCATCAGCCTCCCCGTGCTGAGGCGCTTTGCCTTCTCCAACTCCTCGTCGCTGACGCCCTCCCTGAGGGCGCCGGTCTGGTCCAGTATCATCCGGATGGCTTCGTAGGTCCGCTTCGGGTCCACCCCCGCCATAACGACGAAGGCCCCGCAGTCCGAGAAGTGACTCACGCCGCTGTGTACGTCGTAGGCCAGGCCGTTCTTCTCCCGGACCTCTACGAACAGGCGGCTGCTCATGCCCTCCCCGAGGATCACGCTCAGGAGGTCCAGAGCGTACTGGTCCGGGTCGCCCAGCGGAACACCCGGCACGGCGATGGATATCAGGGTCTGCTGGGTGCTGCGGTACTCGGAACGGAGCTCCGGGGCCGACTGGACGCCCTCGAAGGGCACCCACTCCATCAGCTCTCCCGGCTCCCAGTCGCCACACAGGGCCTCCACCTGCCTTACGACGTCCTGGTGCGACATCTTGCCCGATACGGAGATGACCGTGTTGCTGGGGCGGTGAAACCTCGCCGAGTGCTCCAGGACCATCTCGCGGCTGATGGCGGAGACGGACTCCTCGGTCCCTGCGATGTCGCGTCCCAGCGGGTGGTTCGGCCAGAGCATCTCGTCCGTAAGAGCGTCCACCCTGTTGTTGGGGTAGTCCATATTCATCTTCAGCTCTTCCAGCACCACCATCCGCTCCTTCTCGACGCTCTCTGTGTCGCATCTCGAATGGCGGATCATGTCCAGCATCAGGTCGAGGCCCAGGTCCGCGTAGGGCTCCGCGACCTTGCACCAGTAGACGGTGAACTCCTGCTCGGTGGCGGCGTTCAGCACGCCGCCGGTGCCCTCGATGGCCGCACTGATCTCTTCGGCCGCGGGCCTGCGGTGGGTGCCCTTGAACATAAGATGCTCGGTGAAGTGAGAGATCCCGGCCTGCTCCGCAGGCTCGTATCTGGACCCAACGCCTATGAAGATGCTGATGCTGACCGAGCGCGAATGCGGCATCTCGTAGCTGACGACGCGGAGACCGTTGTCCAGCGTGGTCTTCCGGAAGGGCCACGTCAAGCGCGGATCTCCACGCCCGCCATCTCCTCCTGGACACGGGCCACGGCGCCCGAGGAGAGCTTCCCCCATCCCCGGTTCTGCGCCAGGATGTACCGCTGCTGCGCCAAATTTGCCAGCTCCATCGGCACGCTGAGGCGCCGCCCCATGTCGGTGGCTAGGCCGATGTCCTTGGCCGCCAGGTCGAGCTGGAAGCCGGGCTCGAAGTCTCCCTTGAACAGGCTGTCGGGGTACTTGCTCATTGACCGCGTGTCCCCGGTGCTCTTGGAGACCGCCTCGAAGAGGGTCTGAGGCCCGACGCCGGCCTTGATCCCCAGCGTAAACGCCTCGGAGAGTAGCACGCCGACGCTCAGCCCGATGAGGTTGTTGACGATCTTGCAGACGGCCCCGGAGCCAAGTTCTCCGCAGTACGTGACCTTGTCTCCGATCAGGTCGAGTACCGGCTTGTACCTTTCGTAGGTGGACCGGCTGCCGCCGACCATCACGCACAGGGTGGCGCTTTCGGCGCCCGGCGTGCCGCCGCTCACCGGACCGTCCAGCACCTCCACTCCCAGGGGCGCCCCGGCGGCAGCTATCCGGTGGATCGTCTCCGGGTCCGTGGTGCTCAGATCGAAGAGAACGGAGCCGCCGGACGCCCCACTGAGCAGGCCTCCCTCTCCCGTAGCCACCTCCTCGACGTCCTGGGGCCTGGGCAGCGAGGTAAAAATGACCTCACTGCGCCCCGCGACGTCCGCGGGGCTGTCAGCCCACGAGGCTCCCAGGGAGAGGGCCTCCTCGGCGGCCTCCCTGCGGATGTCGAAGACGATCAGATCGTGGCCGCCCTTGACCAGATTGCGGGCCATGTGCCGACCCATGTGTCCCAGACCTATGAATCCGACTCTCACGGATGCTCTCCTTCGAGGGTGTCTGTTCACGCGATGGCTGCCAGCCAACCACGCGCGGACGCCGTACTTACCCGGTCGACAGCATGATACTCACCCGACCATACTCATGGCAAGCTCGACTGCGCCCTCGTGACTGTTCAAGAGGTTACGCCGCCTGCGGCGGGGGCGTCCATCTCCGGATGCCGTCTCGTCCGGCGGGTAGGCGTTCGAGCAGGGCGCCGATGGTCTCGCCGAGCACCGGGTGCCGCAGACCGGAGGCGATCTCCGCCAGCGGGACCAGCACGAAGCCCCGCTCCGCCATCCTCGGGTGGGGTATGGAGAGGGTGGGCGCGTCCATCACAGCTCGTCCGTACGTGAGGATGTCGATATCCAGCTCCCTGGGAGCGTTGGGGAAGAGCCGCCGCCGTCCCACGGCCGCCTCTATGCTCATCAGCCTGTGCATGAGCCGAAACGGGTCCAGGTCCGTCCACAGGCGGCACGCGGCGTTCAGGAAGGCGGGCTGGTCCGAGAAGCCCCGCGGGCTGGTCTCGTACAGGGCGGACACGGCTACGCCCGACGATATCTCGCTCAGCATCTCCACCGCCATGGCGATGTTGGCCGCCCGGTCCACCAGGTTCGAGCCCAGTCCCAGGTACGCCTCCGAGCGCATCAGCCCTGGGTCCAGCCGCGGACGACGGCGTCGCTCATTCGCGCCACCCGCACCATCTCCTTGACGTCGTGGACCCTGACGACGTCGGCCCCGTTGGCGATGGAGAGCGCCACCGTGGCGGCGGTCCCCTCCACGCGCTCCTCCACCGGCAGGTCCAGGACGTATCCGATGGTCGACTTCCGAGACATCCCCATCAGCAGTGGGCGTCCCAGCACGGAGAACTCTCCCAGTCTTCTGAGGATCTCCAGGTTGTGCTCCGCGGTCTTGCCGAAGCCCATCCCTGGGTCGAGGATCACGTTCTCCAGGGCGACTCCGGCCTCGACGGCCGCCTCGCACCTGCGCATCAGGGCGCCTATCACGTCCGGCACCAGGTCGGCGTAGCGGGTGTGCTCCTGGTTGTGCATGAGGATGACCGGCGCCCCCGCCTCCGCCGCGACCCTGGCCATCTCGGCATCCCGGGTGAAGCCCCATATGTCGTTGATCATGGCGGCGCCCGCGTCGAGGGCCCGGCGGGCCACTTCGGCCTTGAAGGTGTCTACGCTGATGGGCAGGTCTACCCTCTGGTGGAGCGCCTCTATCACGGGGATGACGCGGGAGATCTCGACGTCCTCCGACGTCGGCGCAGCGCCCGCGTACAGGGAGGGAGGGCGCGTCGACTCGCCGCCCACGTCGATGATGTCGGCGCCCCACTCCTGGAAGCGCAGCGCCTGCCCCACGGCTGCCTCCACGTCCCCGCCCAGTCCGTCGCCGGAGAAGGAGTCGGGCGTCATGTTGATAACGCCGGCGACGTAGGTGCGGCTGCCCCACTCGAAGGGCCTCCCGCCGATCACGGTCGTCCCCGGACTGGCCCTCCTGCTCTCCGTCACGCGCCATCTCCCCGGCGTAGCTGCATCTGGCCCCTCACCGCGCGTCCATCCAAGCTTGTCGCCTTGCGGCCTCACCGCTTATTTGGTACCGTTCAGAGTGATTATTCCACGGATGGAGAGGCGATTCAATCGTGGTGCTGAAGCGGGTGGTCGACCGGAAGCGGGAGGAGCTTGCCCAGCGGCGGGAGCAAGCGAAGCTCGGAGGCGGCCAGCGCAGGATCGATGCCCAGCACGGGCGCGGAAAGCTGACCGCGAGAGAGCGCATCGACCTCCTCCTGGACGATGGCTCATTCGAAGAGCTCGACCCCTTCGTGGAGCACCGCTCCATCGAGTTCGGCATGGCCGATCAGAAGTTCCCGGGCGACGCCGTGGTCACCGGATATGGGAAAGTCGACGGCCGGCAGATCTTTGTCTTCTCCCAGGACTTCACGGTACTGGGAGGCTCCCTGTCCGAGGCGGTGGCGCAAAAGATATGCAAGGTGATGGACCTCGCCACCAACAGCGGAGCGCCCATCGTCGGACTGATCGACTCTGGGGGCGCCCGTATTCAGGAGGGTGTCGCCAGCCTCGACGGCTACGGCTCCATCTTCCTGCGCAATACCCGGGCCTCCGGCGTCGTCCCGCAGATCTCGGCCATCCTGGGGCCGGCGGCCGGTGGAGCGACCTACTCCCCCGCCCTAACCGACTTCATCTTCATGGTCAGCGAGGTCGGGCAGATGTACATCACAGGCCCCGACGTCATCAGGGCCGTAACGGGCGAGAGCATCACCCACGAGGAGCTTGGGGGGGCGTCGAGCCACGCCTCCAGGAGCGGCGTAGCCCACTTTGCCGTCGACAGCGAGACCGCCTGCTTCGACGAGATACGCAGGCTCCTGAGCTTCCTGCCCCAGAACAACATGGAGGACCCCGTCCGCCAGAGCACGCGGGACGATCCCGCCCGCACCGACGAGGGGCTGGCCCACGTCATACCGGACAGCCCCAATCAGCCCTACGACATGGTGGAGATTATCACCAGCGTCGTGGACGACAGGGAGTTCATGCAGGTGCACGAGCGCTTCGCTCCCAACATCCTGGTCGGGTTCGCGAGGGTGGACGGCCGCTCCGTCGGAGTCGTCGCCCAGCAGCCTGAGCACCTGGCCGGCGTCCTGGACATCAACGCGTCAGTGAAGGCAGCCAGGTTCGTCCGCTTCTGCGACGCCTTCAACATCCCACTGGTCACCTTCATAGACGTGCCGGGCTTCATGCCCGGCTCCTCCCAGGAGTACGGCGGGATCATCCGGCATGGGGCCAAGCTCATCTACGCCTATGCCGAGGCCACCGTGCCCAAGGTGAGCATCCTCACCCGCAAGGCTTACGGCGGCGCCTACATCGTGATGAGCAGCAAGAACCTCAGGGGCGACGTCAACTACTCTTGGCCCACCGGAGAGGTGGCCGTCATGGGGGCCGAGGGAGCCGTGAACATCGTCTACAGAGGAGATATCCGCTCCTCGGACCGGCCTGAGGAGCTGCGGGCGGAGCTGATAAAGGGCTACGAGGACCAGCTCATGAACCCCTACGTCGCCGCCAGCCGCGGTATGATCGACGACGTGATAGACCCGGCGGAGACGAGGCCGAAGGTCGTCCGAGCCCTGGAGATGCTGGCCAACAAGCGAGAGACCCTGCCCCCGAAGAAGCACGGGAGCATACCTCTTTGAATGGCCCTTCCCGAAACTCCGGCCAGGGAGACTCCAAGATGGTCGCAGCCGTGATGGCCGCCGTGCAGGCGTACCTGGACGATGAGGCCGTTGCCGAAGGCGATGAGGGGCTTCCCATGAACCCCTCCTGGAGGATGGCCGCCCGGCTGCCGTCGGTGGACACTTGGGCCTCGCGTCACCGGTCTTGGACCGGTAGAAGCCAGCGGCTGGAACGCCCCCGATTTCACATCTGACTGAGATGGTACTCGGAACGTGATAAGCAATCCCGTCAAGATCACCGACACCACCTTCCGGGACGCCCACCAGAGCCTGTTGGCGACGCGGCTGCGCATGGCCGACATGGAGCCCTTGGCGGAGGAGATGGACGCCGTAGGCTTCGACTCGATGGAGGTCTGGGGCGGGGCCACCTTCGACGCCGCGACCCGCTTTCTGGCGGAGGACCCGTGGGACCGGCTGCGGAGCTTCAAGCGGCTCATGCCCAACACCCCCCTCATGATGCTCCTGAGGGGGCAGTCCCTAGTCGGCTATCGCACCTACGCCGACGACGTCGTGGACGCCTTCGTGGCCCGGAGTGCTGAGGGCGGCATCGACGTCTTCCGGGTCTTCGACGCCTTGAACGACCCGCAGAACATCCAGAGGGCCGCGGACGCCGTGAGAAAGAACGGAAAGCACCTGCAGCTCGCGGTCTGCTACTCGGTCACCGAGGAGGGGCGCTTGGGCGGGCCGATCTACAACCTCGACTACTTCGTGGAGCGGGCCCGCCTATTTCAGGAGATGGGCGCCGACAGCATCTGCATCAAGGATATGGGCGGCGTGATGGCGCCCTACGACGCCTACCAGCTCTTCACGGCCCTGAAGCCCGTGCTCGACGTGCCGCTCCAGCTGCATACCCACTACACCAGCGGCATGGCGTCTATGACCGCGCTGAAGGCCATCGAGGCCGGGGTCGACGTCGTGGACGCATGCCTGGCGCCCCTGGCGCTGCGGACCTCCCAGCCGGCCGTCGAGCCCATCGTGGTCACCCTGTGGAGGACGGAGCGCGAGAGCGGCCTCGACCTGCAGAAGCTGCTGCGGCTAGGCGACAGGCTCGAGGAGGTCCTGCCCAAGTACAGGGCGGACATGGAGAGCCCCAAGGCCGCGGTGATCGACGTCAAGGTGTTGAGCCACCAGATCCCAGGTGGGATGGCCAGCAACCTGCTCTCCCAGCTGCGGGAGACCGGCGCGTTGGACCGCCTGGACGAGGTGCTGGAGGAGATACCCAGGACCCGAAGGGAGCTGGGGTACCCGCCGCTGGTGACGCCCATGAGCCAGATGGTGGGCACCCAGTCGGTCAGCAACGTGCTGTTCGGACGCTACCAGATGGTTTCCGAGCAGATCAAGGACTACGTGAACGGCCTGTACGGCAAGCCGGCGGCCGAGCTGGATCCCGGCGTGGTCGAGAGCGTCTTCCAGGGCGACGATTCGGGGCCGCACCCCATGTCCGGGCGGCCCGCCGATGTGCTGGAACCTGAGATGGAGGCGGCTCGGGCGGCCATAGAGCACATATCCAGCGACGAGGACGATGTCCTGACCTACGCTCTCTACCCCACCACGGGCATGAGCTTCCTGAGGATCAAGCACGGGCTCGACCCGGCGCCTGAAGAGACGAAGGAGAGGGATGGCGCGGCGGCGCGGGAGCGCCAGAGCATGGCGGTCAGCACCGGGCCTGGCCCAGCGGGCGCGCCGCCCCGGAGCGCCAACGTCAGGAGATTCAACGTCTTCGTTGGCGACGAGTTCTACCGCGTAGAGGTCGACGAGGCCCGGTCCGACCTCGCAGCGGGCCCGGACGATTCGGGCGGTGGAGGCCGTGTCTCCGCCTCCCTGACCGCGCCCCCCGTGGCCGCGGCGGACGAGACCTCGATAGTCGCGCCGCTGCCGGGCATAGTGCTGCACTATTCGGTCGAGGTTGGCGCCCAGGTCAAGACCGGTGATCCGGTTGTAGTGCTGGAGGCGATGAAGATGGAGAACACCCTCCCGTCGCCGGTGGACGGAACGGTGCGGGCGATACCCCTGCAGCCCGGCGCAACCGTCGCGAAAGACGACGTGCTGGCCGTAATCGGAACGTAGCCCGCCGTACTGAGAGAGGAGCAGCCTTTGGTTAACGCACAGGCGATAGATGCCGCAAAGCAACACTTCGGAACGGTGCTGCAGCAGCAGCTGGAGAGGGTGGAGCGCCTGAAGCAGGAGGGCGACTGGACCGACTACGCTTCCGTGAGCCCCATCAAGATCGGGATGATCGGGGGCGACGGAATCGGGCCGACCATCAGCGCCGAGACCCAGGCTGTCTTGGCGTACCTGCTGCGCGATCAGGTCGAGTCTGGGAAGATCGAGTTCCAGACCATCGAGGGGCTCACCATCGAGAACCGCGCGGAGAAGATGAGGTCGATCCCCGACGACGTGATGGACGCCATCAAGGCGTGCCACGTTACGCTGAAGGGGCCGACCCACACGCCGGAAAGGGGCGATGGCTGGCCGAACCTGGAGAGCGCCAACGTGTCCATGCGCAAGGAGCTCGATCTGTTCGCCAACGTGCGGCCCGTCCGCATCCCCAGCCAGGACATCGACTGGACCTTCTTCCGGGAGAACACCGAGGACCTGTACGCCGTCGGCAGCCAGGGAATCAACGTAACGGCGGATCTTGCGGTCGACTTTCGCGTGATCACGACGCAGGGCTCCGAGCGCATCATCGAAGCGGCCTTCGCCCACGCCCGGCGCACCGGCAAGAGCCGGGTCACTATCGTAACCAAGGCGAACATCGTCAAGACCACCGACGGCAAGTTCCTGGACTTGGCCAGGCAGGTGTCGGAGCGGTACCCGGACATAGAGTGGGATGGCTGGTACATCGACATCATGACGGCCAAGCTGTTGGACGTCCAGCGCCGCAGCGACTTCCAGGTGCTCGCTCTTCCCAACCTATACGGCGACATCCTCACCGACGAGGCCGCGGAGCTCCAAGGCGGCGTCGGCACCGCGGGAAGCGCCAACATCGGAAAGCGCTACGGAATGTTCGAGGCCATCCACGGCAGCGCGCCCAGGATGGTGCAGGAGGGACGCGCCCAGTACGCTGATCCCAGCTCGCTCCTTAGGGCCGGCGCCATGATGCTGGAGCACATAGGGTTCGAGTCCCTGGGAGCCAAGCTCCACAAGGCCCTGGACATATGCGGGCAGTACGAGCGAAAGGTAGTGATGACCGGGCGCGATACCGGCGCGACCAGCAGTGAGTTCGGCCAGTACCTCATGTCCACGGTCGAAGACCCGTCAGTCGAGTCCCGATGGGACGAGTACGCCAACGTTGAGTAGAGCCGCAATCTCCACAAATCCGCGGGGCCTTTCTAGCGAGGGACGTCCCTTCCCCAAGCCCTCATAATCCCTTCTCCCAAGTCTGGAAGCGGGTCAGGGTGAGGGTTGGGGAGCAGCGGAGAGCTAGACATCCAAACCAAACAGGAGGCAGCTAGGCAATGAGAAAGAAAGTCTCGGTCATAGGTGCCGGGAACGTGGGCGCGACCACCGCTCAGAGGATCTTCGACCGCGGCTATGCCGACGTGGTGCTGGTCGACATCGTAGAGGGGCTGCCCCAGGGGAAGGCCCTGGACATGTCCCAGGCCGGTCCCGTGCTCGGCACCGACGCGACGGTCGTCGGGACCAACGGGTACGACGAGACTGCGGGCTCCGACGTCGTGGTGATCACCTCCGGGATCCCCAGGGGCCCCGGCATGAGCCGCGACGACCTGCTGCTGACCAACATGAAGATAGTGACCTCGGTCGTTGGCGAGGTCGTCAAGCACTCCCCGGACTCGGTCCTGGTTGTGGTCACCAACCCCCTGGACGCCATGGTGCAGCGGGCGCTGCAGATCAGTGGGTTCCCCAAGAACCGCGTCGTCGGGATGGCCGGTATCCTGGACACCGCCCGTTTCAGGACCTTCCTCGCCCAGGAGCTCGGCGTCTCCGTCGAGTCGGTGGCCGCCTTCGTCCTCGGAGGCCACGGCGACACCATGGTCCCGGTGGTGGGAAGCACCAGCGTCGGCGGCCGGCCCATCGCCCAGCTGCTGCCGCCGGAGAGGATAGAGCAGATCGTGCAGCGCACCCAGGACGGCGGGGCGGAGATCATTGGCCTGCTGAAGACGGGAAGTGCCTTCTACGCGCCCTCCGCCTCCATCGTCCAGATGGTCGAGTCGATCCTCATGGACAAGAAGCAGGTGCTGCCGTGCACCGCCTACCTGGAGGGCGAGTACGGGATCGACGGCATCTACGTGGGCGTCCCGGTCAAGCTGGGCGCCGGCGGCGTCGAGGAGATCGTCGAGTTCGAGCTGACGGACCAGGAGTCGGCGGCGTTAAAGGGCTCGGCCGCCGCTGTGCAGGAGCTGGTCAACGTGATGGCCGACTCCGGCTGACTCAATCTCCGCGCAGGGGCCTCCCCATCGAGGGAGAGGGGGCAATTGAAGGGCCGCAATGAGATTCCCTTGGGCCAATACCCTTCTGCTCCTCTTCATAGCCGCGGAGCTGGTATCGGGCCTGTTCGGACTGCTCTCCGGCTCGCCGGACCGGGCGGTCTTCATGCAGGTCCATCGGGTCGCGGGCTACGGCATCCTGGGGACCCTCCTGTGGAAGGGGGTCAACGTGGCCCGCTCCCTACAATGGCCCAGGGCCCGCACCACCAGGACGGCCTCCATCGTTCTCCTGGCCGCCCTGCTGATCACTCTGGGGCTGGGCTTCGCGTGGGCCTTCGTGGGCCCCTTCAGCTGGCTTCTCTTCAGCGGTATGAGCTGGCACATCTACGTCGGCGCCAGCCTCGTCCCCATCCTGGTGTGGCACTCCATCTACCACACCAGGGGCTTTCCCCCCGGCTTCTGGGCGGACCGGAGGCTCGTCCTGCGGCTGGTCGGCCTCGGCGGCGTGGGGGTCGTGGCCTGGCAGCTCGGCGAGTGGGCCTCGCGTACGGCGGGGCTCAGCGGCGCGGCGCGCAGGTTCACCGGCTCATACGAGGCGGGCAGCTTCTCCGGTAACGCCTTCCCCCGGGTATCCTGGCTCAATGACAGGCCCGCACCCGTCGACGGGAGCCTCTGGAAGCTGTCGGTGATGGGAATGGTGGAGCGAGAGATGAGCCTGGGCTACCAGCAGCTCCCTTCGGATACAGAGATGGCCGCCACCATAGACTGCACTGGGGGCTGGCACTCGACGCAGGAGTGGCGCGGTGTTCCCGTTGCCCGGCTCCTGGAGGCCGCGTCGCCCGCCGAGGCGGCTGCCAGCGTCAGGTTCACCTCCGTCACCGGCTACTATCGGCGCTTCTCCCTGGACGAGGCCCGCGGCTTTCTGCTGGCCACCCACGTGGGCGGCGAAACGCTGACCCACGGCCACGGCTTCCCTCTGCGCCTGGTGGCGCCGGGCAAGCGCGGCTTCGAGTGGGTGAAGTGGATCGAGTCGATAGAGCTGGACTCCCGCCCCGCCTGGCTCCAGCCCCCGCTGCCGTTGCAGTGAGGCAGAGGCCCATGTCCCTTTCGAATCTCGGGCCTGTGAGGGGGCCTGTACGCGAGCTCGTGTCGCCGTCTACAAGGACAACACGGATGTTGACAACAACACAAATGTTGTGCACGATATGAGAGCATGAACGCACAAGAGCTTCGACGCTGGCTGAGAAGGCAGGGCTGCACCTTTCACACGCACAGGGGAGGCAGCGGACATCTCACCGTCCGGCTTGGAGACCGTACCACCCAGCTGCCGATGCACGGAGGCAGGAAGGAGCTGGGGCGGGGACTCGTTGCGAAGATCAAGAAAGACTTGGGGTTGGACTGATGCTTGCCTATCCGATTACGCTAAGAGATGATGACGGTGCGGTGCTGGCGACGTCCCCCGACTTCCCGGAGCTGACAACCTTTGGGGACGACCGTGAGGAGGCGATCGCCCGGGCCGTCCACGCGCTGGAAGAGGCGATAGCGGCCCGCATCCATGACCGCAAGGACATTCCAGCGCCTTCACGGGGCGAGACCTACGCCATACTGGCCACTCTCACTTCCGTCAAGGTGATGCTGTATCAGGGGATGAGAGACCAAGGCGTCGGCAAGGCGGAGCTGGCCCGTCGCCTGGAGTGGCACATGCCGCAGGTGGACCGGGTGCTGGACGTTCAGCACCGGTCTAGGCTGGACCAGATGGACGCCGCCCTGGGAGCCATCGGACGGCAGCTGCACGTGACCGCTGCAGTTGCCCCGGACCCGGCGGTGGCGGTCGCTGGAAAAGAAACAGGCAACTCGAATTAGAGTATCTATGTGCCGCAATTGATAGCGGAGTCGGCGGGGATATTCGCCAGGAAGGGGAGTTGCGGGGGGCGCCGCTGAACACACGGCAGAGCCGATCAACCACAGACCGGTCGCCGCCATTGCGAGCCAAGCACCTGATCACGCTGGCCTCCCGGTACGCCCTGCGATGTCGGCGCTGGGCCTCTGCAGTGATGGGGTGCGAGGCCCAAGGCTTCGTGAGGTGATTCGGGACATAGCTCGTAGGGGCAGACCCTTATGTTACGCTGTTGGGACTGGGTGCCCAAGGGACCGAGAGTCACTTACTGGGGTGCATCCCGACTGTGATCGATTGGAGGCCAATAGCCTGGAAGGAATCCCGTGACGAGTCACCACACAGCTAACAGCCTGCGTCAGTATCGGCGCTCCTTGTCAGATACGCTCTCGACCGGTCAGGCGACGGAGCACAGCTATCGTCCTGCGCTGAAGACGCTCATCGAGGCACTGGGTGACAACGGAACGAGGGCGCTCAACGAGCCCGCGCACGTGGAGTGCGGCGCACCGGACTTCATCGTCGAGCGAGGCGGCGTACCGATAGGCCATGTCGAGTGCAAGGACATTGGCACCGACCTGGACAATGTTGAGACCAGTGAGCAGCTCGAACGGTATCGCGCCGGACTGCCGAACCTGATTCTGACCGACTACATCGAGTTTCGCTGGTATACGGAAGGCTCCCCGCGTGAGTCGGCGCGCCTGGGAAGGTTGAATGGCCGCGGTGGGGTGACGCTCGACATCTCAGGAGCGCAGGAGGTCGCTGCCCTCCTGAAGGCGTTCTTCGCATCCGATATACCGTCCATCGACAACTCCCGCGACCTCGCTAAACGGATGGCGGCAAAGTCCCAGCTCCTGCGCGACGGCGTAAACCGCATACTCCACCAGGAGGGCCAATCGGGGCCTCTGTACGATCTGCTGGAAGCCTACCGAGAAGTTCTGATCCGTGACCTCTCGCCAGCCGAGTTCGCAGACATGCAGGCGCAGACTGCCGCCTACGGGCTGTTCGCGGCGCGGTGTCGGCACGAGCATGGTGACGGACCGTTCACGCGTCAATCCGCCGTATTCGCAGAGACGACGCCCTTCCTCAGGGACGTCTTTGGGCGAATCGCCGGGCCCGGTATTGACCAGCGCATCGCATGGATCGTGGACGACCTGGCCCTGCTGCTCAATCGGGCGGACATGGGAGCTATCCTTGCCGATTTCGGCAGCCGGATCGTAGGAGAGGATCCCGTTGTACACTTCTACGAGGACTTCCTCGCCGCGTACGACTCCAATCTCCGCGAGATGCGGGGCGTCTACTACACCCCAGAACCCGTCGTCTCCTACATCGTGCGCAGCATCGACACGCTGCTGCGCACGCGATTCGGTCTCACCGACGGCCTCGCCAATGCCGATAAGGTCGAGATGAGTGAAGACGGGCAAGAAGAAAGCCCTCGTGTGCTCATCCTCGACCCTGCCACAGGGACCGGCACCTTCCTACGGAAAGTTATCGCATCCATCCGGGCGACCATCGAGGCCAAGGGGCTCGCGGGCGCTTGGCCCGACTATGTGCGCGAGCACCTGCTGCCGAGACTGTTCGGATTCGAGCTTCTGATGGCGCCCTATGCGATATGCCACCTGAAGCTCGCCCTCGAGATTGCAGGTACCGAAGCCCGGTTCGCGATGCCCGCCGGTGAGCGCCTCAACGTCTTCCTCACCAATACCCTCGAAGTGCCGGGTGACGCATCGTCAAACCAGGTTGTCCTGATGGCTCATGAGATTGCACTTGAGGCCACCAGCGCCGACGCTGTGAAGCGCGACAGGCCGGTCATGGTCGTCTTGGGGAACCCACCCTACTCTGGCCACTCCGCCAACAAGGGAGAATGGATCAAAGGCCTGCTCAAAGGCAAGGACGGTATAGAGGATACGACAAGCTACTTCCATATCGATGGAGGTCCACTGGGCGAGAGGAATCCGAGATGGCTGCACGACGACTACGTGAAGTTCATCCGCTTCGCCCAATGGCGTATCGAGCGCACCGGAGAGGGTGTGCTCGGATTCGTCACAAACCATAGCTATCTGGACAACCTCACCTTCCGCGGGATGCGCAAGAGCCTGATGGACACCTTCGACGAGATATACCTGCTTGACTTGCACGGCAACTCGAAGAAGAAGGAACGCACACCGGACGGCGGCAAAGACGAGAACGTCTTCGATATCCAGCAGGGTGTCGCCATTGGTCTCTTCGTGAAGAAGGGGGATGGCACTGGGGACTCCGCTCAAGTGTTTCATGCGGACCTGTGGGGCGAACGGGATACCGGGCTGGATGGTGGCAAGTACGGATGGCTTTCCGCAAACGACGTCGAATCTACTCAGTGGATGGAACTCACCCCCAAGTCGCCTCGCTATCTATTCATTCCCAGGAATGAGGAGCTGCCGAGGAGTTTGAGGCGGGATGAGGAATAACTGAAGTGCTCCCAACCAATTCGGTGGGTATAGTGACTGCCCGCGACAATCTGGCGATCCAGTGGACACGTGACGAGATGAAGCAAGTGGCGTCTACCTTCGGGGGACTATCGGAGGACGACGCAAGGAAACATTACAGCTTGCGTGAGGACGTTCGAGATTGGAAAGTGAAATGGGCACAGGCAGATGTCCGCTCGCACCCGGACGCAGACGCGCATGTGACGCCAGTACTGTACAGGCCATTCGATAAGCGGTGGACCTACTACACCGGCCAGACACGGGGGTTCATCTGCATGCCCCGTTCGGCGGTCATGCGTCACATGCTTGCCGGGAGAAATGTAGGGCTGATTGCCTCTAGACAGGCATCTGTTGACGGCGGGTACTCTCATGTTCTGGTTTCCCGATCCCCTGTCGATGCTCGGTGTGTTTACACCAGTCGAGGAATAATGTACCTATTCCCGCTGTACACCTATCCCACAGAGGAGCAGGAGCGGTTGGGCTTGGAGCGCCAGCCGAATCTGGGCAAGGAGTTCGTCGAGGCGGTTAGCTCGGCCATTGGGCTAGAGTTCACTCCTAGCGGCTCTGGCGATCTACAGGAGTCCTTTGGACCCTATGACGTATTCCACTACATCTATGCCGTCCTGCACAGCCCTGAATACCGCACCCGCTATGCGGACTTCCTCAAGTCCGACTTTCCGAGAGTGCCGGTCACTGCAAGCCTTCCCTTGTTTGCGGCTCTCGCCGGCCTCGGTGAGCGCCTGACGTCCTTGCACCTAATGGAGTCGGAGGGGGACGGTGCCCCGGTGTTCCCTGTCACGGGGAGCAACCAAGTCGACAAGGTGCGGTACACGCCGCCCAGTGGCGATTCGTCAGGACGGGTCTACATCAACCCCAGCCAGTACTTCGAGGGCGTCACGCCGGAGACTTGGGAGCTCACCATCGGCGGCTACCGACCGGCGGAGAAGTGGCTGAAGGACCGCAGACGCCGCACCCTCGCATTCGATGACATCGCCTACTACCAGCGGGTCTGCGCTGCCCTCGCCGAGACGCCTCAACTCATGGCCCGCATCGACAACGCAATCGAATCGCACGGGGGCTGGCCGCTGGGCTGACCGAGCGTGATCGTAACCCTTTACAGAAGCCGACGCTGTGCCAGTCGGTCAAATGTGATGAAGCAGCCATCGGGGTACGATCCTCTCCGTCGCCGTCTGCCGTCGCCGTTGCGAACGTTGGCGATTCTCGGCTCATCGCAGTATTCCAGGTGCTTGAGCGCCGCCTTGAGGTCTGTTGTTAGCCACCATCGATCCCAGTTAATTTCCTCTTCCACCAGACGGTCGAAGGCAACCTCTTGTCCCTCATACTTCCGAAACAGGTGCTCGCCAATCTCCCGTGGATACTCGTCCGCCATGCCTAGCCGAGAAGAACAGGCTGGGCTGGGTCGACTCTGTCCGTATAGCGAAACTCGCCCGTTGGCGAGGCGTTTCGCATCGCCCGTTTCATTGCCTCCATTCCCTTTGGGCTACCCGTTCCGAAGACAAGATGATATGCCGTTTGATTCTGTCTGTTGACCATCTCGAAGCTGGTGCCGCGCCATCCAATCTCTTGGAGAGCCTTCTCGTATTCCTCAACAAGAAACCGAGTGCGATCACGACCCGTCAAGAGCAAGGCAGGCCTCCACCTCGGACCACCATAGAGCCTGTCAGCTGTAACGTGTTTGGAAGGATCTTCGAGGATCCACCGCACGAACTCCAGGTGGTTGAGGTTGATAAGCGCGTCGACTCGATCGAACGCAGCGATTCTCCTGAGTAGGTTCATCGAGAACCCCGAAGATCCGTCCGGGTCAATGAATGCGAAGGTTGGAGACATCTGTCGGCTACCAGCGGCAACGTCATCTAAGAGTTGGGACAAGACCTCCTCAAACTCGTCGTGCCTAACTTCGACACTGAAAGCCCTCGGCCAAGAATTCCCGCTGATCTTGCGTTGCAGATTCCCGTAGCGTGCTGATCTTTCTTCAACGAACAGAACCTCGATATTCTTGTTCGCTTGGGCGAAGGTCTCGAAATACTTATGATGCCGGATGGTGTCCAGTGCTATGATTGATTCCCTCGTAACAAGGGGCTTTCGGGTTGGTTCTGCGGCGTGAGGGCGGTTAGGCGTGAGGGATTTGGTTGTTCCGATCGGGGGTTGTGTTGTGGCCGATGAGGTCGTTGTGGTGCGCCATACCCCGTCCGGGTAGGCATCAGCGGGCTCGCAACGGCTCCTGTAGCTTCATGCAGCGGTGGGAGCGGTCGCCAGGACAGCCGGTGGGACCAACATCCCGTCCAACCGTGCCCGGACCATTCGCTTGACGCTACACGCCAGTGCCTTGAGGTAGACGGCGAGCCGGACCCTCTCACCTCCACGTACCCGAAGGCGGCCAAGACCATGGCGCCGTTTCAACTCCGAGCTCGTACCCTCTATCCCCGCACGCAACCCGTACCGTTTACGCTATTGTCCATCCGACTCGGCCCGCCGCCTACGTCCGATGTTCACCCTGGCGAGGTCCGCACTCAGCACGTAGGCTCCACTCGGCGACCACTCTCCCCCGAGCTCAGGGCGACGACGCCACCTCACAGGACACCGTGGGCGCAGCGAGCAGGGCTCACACACCTCCCGGGCGAAGTGCATCTCCACTCGCTCGGGAGCGTCTTCATCCTCGTACTCGGACTCATGTCCCGCAGGACACACCGCAGACCTCCTTGCCGTAACGTCGATGTCAAAGTCAGCAGCCGTCAGCCTGACCAGCCCATCACCCCTGTCGGCCTCCGCTGGCGCCCGGCCCCCGACAGGGCTCACCAACTCCGTCCCCCTACGCTCTGCCTCCCATCCGTTGTGTCCGGATCCATACGACGTGTCGCACCATAGCTCCGAAGGACCGATCCCTCGCTCCTTCAACGTGTCTATCACCCCCACCGTCACACCGGCGTCGCCACCGCTCGACGGCGTGACCTCCACGTGGGTGATCACCTGCATTGCGTTCCCCTCTTCGCACGTCTCAGACACCTGCACCTCGTACCCCTTCCCCTTGTGTCCGCTGTAGGTCACCTCCGGATCGTGGGGCGTCTGCATAGAGTACGACCGCACCTCCTTCGCCTCCTTCAGCGCGATCGGCACCTTACCCTCTGCCGCATCGTCGTCATCGGCTCCGGGACGACCGTCCCTGTGCCGGCCCACGTGGCACTGCTCCCCCAATAGCCTCTCCAACAGCCCGTACTCCTCCATCTTTGCCACCGCCGTCCCACGGAACCTATCCACCAGCCGGTACACGTCTCGCGCACACACCGACAGCCGGCGACGCCCCTCACCTGAACGTGCGTCCTCGTACCTCGATGCTTCGCCGGTCTCCTTGAGGTACCGCTGGGCCAGTCCATCCCCAATCCCTTCACCCAGACCAGGGTGCTCACGGCTCACCGCTAACAGGAACACCCGGACCGTCTCGCAGAACAGACCCAACCGCGTCAACACCGCGATATTGCTCATGACGTGCGTCGAGTCCAGGCGCTGCTTGCCTGTTCGCAGTCCCAGGGCCTCTATCATCCGGTCCGTCGTCTCGCAGAAGGCCAACCGCCCGCCGTCGTGCTCCATCAACCGCACACGGAAGTTATGCAGTGTCTTCTGGGCAAGATGCGCCTCCTCCATCTCCAGCCGCAGCGCGTGGTGCCACAGCAGATTGAACTCCAACTCTTCCAACGCCTCCATGTCCGTCAGATCGAACATCTCCTTGAGCACCAGCACTCCCAGCACCGTCTGCACGGCGCGATTGGGCCTGCCCATGTCCGGGCTGTACAGCGGAGCGAACCGCTCCTCCTCTATCAGAACCAGAGCCTCGTTCCGGAACACCTCCGCCCAGCTCCTCCGCATCAGCTTCGCCTTCCTCGGCGTGATCAGAAACTCCGACTGCCACAGGCTCTCCTGCGGTTCCCGTGCTTGAAACATCGACCACCTACTCCTGTGCCTTCACTCCTCCACTTTCCCCGCTCCTATTATCCCTCACTTCCAATACCCTCGCCCATGACTTGTTACGAGGGAATCATGATTGGCGAGCCATCCTCGCCGCCTTCGTACTCTCCGGGCCCGGCAAAGCCGTCGATGTATCGCAAAGACCCGCGGGCACGTCCAAGTATCGGGAACCACTCGTCCAAGTAGTACTTAAGGATGTGATGCTTCGCCTGCGTATGCGGCTGGATGGGGGGGAGTGACGACATCAAACCGCATCCCCCTCCGAATTCGTAAGCGCAGGCATTTCGTCCCAGGTTCGGCCTTCGAGCTCACGTCCGCCCGCCTTGCTGTACCGCCCGCCCCATTGCTTGAAGAAGAAAGGGACCCTAGCATCAAGGCAGTCGTCACGGATGCGCATAGCCCACTCGGCGTCCATAGGCCTCGCCTTATGTCCACTCTCGCCGCCCACGATCACCCACTGGACGTGCTCTAGGTGGCTGTCCAGCGCGACCGCCTTTATCAGGGGCTCCCTAGGTATTCGTCCCACAGTTTGTTTTCAACCATCGTTCTTCACTCTCCTGTCTGCGAGCCGGGAGCGCCCGCGCCCTGCGGCCTCATTGGTTGGCGTTGAGCAGCATTTGCATATGTCGTCGGAAGCTAGTGGCGAAACCGAGCTCTACGGCCCGGGTGTACAGGTGATCAAGTTGCCCTCCGACGATCTTGGGATCCCACTGTATACGGATATCATCATCGTGGAAGTCGAAGCCTCTCCCTAGCTCGGCCTCGAGGCCTCGGCGAATCTGTCGGATTCTGCGGTCAATGTCCGGTGTCTCCTCAGCCAAGTGCGCAAAGGCTGCTGCACCGGCAACTTCCTTCTTTCGGTCGCCAGAAACCATCCCCTCGAATGTGTCAGGGTGTACGAGGTGGAGCAGTGCCTCCTGCTGGGCCCCCGCCTTGTTGAATTGGAGGCCTGTCAAGAAGTCCTTGAACGCCCAAGGGGCGTCCAGTAAGTGATCGGACTCGTCCGGTTCCTGTTCCTTCCACCACTCGACGAACTCAATGACGAATGCGACATAGTATGGCTTGTGGAAGACGCCTCCCCCCAACCTGGCGATGCCGGGTGTGAGACCATCAACGAGGTCGCTGGGAACGGTCGAGACCGGCGCGCGCCAACCAAGTACCTGTTCAATCCGGCTCTTCTTGGTCTCGCCCTTCATACCCCCACGCCAGATGATGAGGAAGTGGACGTAGAGCACCTCGCCCATCAACTGGTAGACCTCTGGCGGGCTGCCTGCCAACTGCCCTCGCAACTTCTGATAGAAGGTGCCCGCGCCCTCATCCGGTCTGTCCAGGAACCGCTCCCGCAGCTCCCCAAGCCAGCGGCTCGACCAGATAGGCTCCCCCGGCGTGAAGAGCGAGCCGTCGGCGCGCAGGGCGCAGTCCACCCACTTGCTGGCTGCCTCGTAGACTCTCTCTACGCCGCCTCCTGTCTTTCTGGCGCCCATTGTCCTCCTCCTGTTGCTGTTGTGTTCGGGTGGCCGCTTCATCGTACCCCATCTTGTAGCCTCCGGGGCGGCTGTTGACAAGGGACGTGCGCCTCGGTTAGACTGGCTCTAATACAACATACAGATGGGGGGAGCTTGGGTCTACCAGGCTGAGAGGTCCCGATTTATCGGGCGACCCCAATACCTGATCTGGGTAATGCCAGCGTAGGGACTTGGTTTCGAAATCGAGCGCCGCTGAGCAGTCTCAGCGGCGCTTTTAGTATTTAGGAGGATTTCCCATGAGGAAACTGGTATTGGCAGCTGTCGGTCTGGCGGTTCTGACCCTGTTGGCGGCGTCCTGTGGGGAGGACGAGCCCAAGGAGCTGGTGGTCCTGAGCCACGACAGCTTTAACATTGGCGAAGAGATCATCATGGAGTTCGAGGTGGCCAACAACGCCACTGTCGTCATCCAGAAGGCCGGGGACGCGGGCGAGATGGTGAACCGCGCCATACTGGAGAAGGGCAATCCGTCCGGAGATCTTCTCTACGGCATAGACAACACATACCTCAGCAGGGCGCTGAGGGAGGACATCTTCATCAAGTACGAGTCTCCCCTCCTGGAGAACGTGCAGGACAAGTTCATCCTGGACGACACCTTCCACGTGATGCCGGTGGACTACGGCTACGTCAACCTGAACTACGACAAGAAGTACCTGGAGAGCAACGGCATGGCCCCGCCGTCTACCCTGGAGGAGCTGACGGGGCCGGAGTGGAAGGGCAAGGTCGTGGTGCAGAACCCCGCGACCTCCTCCCCGGGGCTGTCCTTCCTCATCGTCACGGTCTCCTACTTCGGCGAGGACGACGACTACGACTACCTGGACTTCTGGGCGGACATGAAGGCCAACGACGTGGCGGTGAAGGACGGTTGGAGCGACGCCTACTACACCGACTTCAGCCACAACGGCGGCGACCGCCCGCTGGTGGTCAGCTACGCCACCAGCCCCGCCGCGGAGGTCTTCTTCTCGGAGGGCAAGCTCACCGTGCCCCCCACGGGCAACGTACTGATAGACAGGTCCACCTTCCTCCAGATAGAGGGGGTCGGCATCCTGGACGGGACCGACAACGAGAAGCTGGCCAGGAAGTTCATCGACTACATGATGGACATCCGCTTCCAGGAGGACATACCGGGCCAGATGTTCGTGTACCCGGCCAACAGCAAGGCCAAGCGGCCCGACTTCTTCAAGTTCGCCGAGGAGCCGAACGTGCCGGCGGACATAGCGCCCGAGACCATCGACGCCAAGCGCGAGGCATGGATCGACGCGTGGACCAAGGCAGTCCTGCGGTAAGGCGCTCCTCTCCCTCGATGGGAGAGGACTGAGGTGAGGGTGATTCGGTGAGGACCGGCCGGCTGCTGCTCCTGGCGCCCATCGCCTATCTGGGCGTCTTCTTCGTATACCCCCTGGCTTCGATCTTCGGCCGGAGCCTCGCCGGGGAGGCCGGCCTCGACTCCGCCTCCTTCGGGACGCTGCTGGGCGACACCTACTACCTGGGACGAATCTGGTTCACCTTCTGGCAGGCGCTGGTCTCGACCCTGCTGGCGCTGGCCATCGGACTGCCGGCGGCCTTCCTGTTCGCCCGGTACGAGTTCCCGGGCAAGACGCTGCTGAAGGCGATGGCCACTCTCCCCTTCGTCATGCCCACCCTTGTCGTGGCGATGGGCTTCATCGCCCTCATCGGTCCGCAGGGCCTGGTCAACACGCTCCTCATGGACCTCTTCGATCTCGATGGTCCTCCTCTCAGGGTGACCAACTCCCTGGTCATCATCTTCATGGCCCACGCCTTCTACAACTACGCCGTCATCCTGCGCATCGTCTCGGCCCTCTGGGGCAACCTGGACCCTCATCTGGAGGAGAGCGCACGGGTGCTGGGGGCCGGCCGCCTCGGCACCTTCTACCACGTGACTCTACCGCTGCTGCTCCCCGCAATCGCGTCGGCGTCCGTACTCGCCTTCGCCTTCAACTTCACCAGCTTCGGCGTGGTCCTGATCCTGGGGGGACCCCAGTTTGCGACGCTGGAGGTGGCCATCTACGACCTGACGCGCAAGCTGTTCCAGCTTCCCCTGGCGGCGGCCCTCTCCATAGTTCAGATGCTGTTCACCTACCTGTTCATGCTCCTCTACTCCAGGTTCCAGGAGCGCGCCGCGGTGCGAATGGACCTCAAGCCGCGAGAGGCGACCGTCCACCGGCGGATGCGCCTGGGGGACAGGCTCTTCGTCGGGGGGATGGTGCTGCTTCTGCTGGCTGTACTCTCCCCGCTGATCGCCCTGGTCGTGAGGGCCCTGTCCTACGACGGCGGGTACACCCTGGCCAACTTCGCCAGCCTCTTCTCCAACGAGAGAGACTCCTACTTCTACCTGTCTCCCATAAGGATCATATGGAACTCGCTGCGGTTCGCCCTGGTCACCGTCGCGATATCGCTGGCGGTGGGCGGCATCGTCTCCTATTTCCTGGCGGGGTCCGGCCGGCGGGGGAAGAGCGCCCCCGACGCCCTGTTCATGATGCCCTTGGGCGTATCGGCCGTGACCCTCGGCTTCGGGTACCTCATCGCCCTGAGCCGCCCCCCCGTGGACCTGCGCGGCTCGTGGACGATCCTGGTGATCGCGCACAGCCTGGTGGCCTACCCCTTCGTCATCCGGAGCCTCCTGCCGGTGCTGCGGTGGATGAGCCCTAACCTGCGGGAGGCAGCGGCCGTGCTGGGCGCCACCCCGACCAGGATCTTCCTGTTCGTCGATCTCCCCATCATAGCTCCGGCGCTGCTGGTGGGTGCCACCTTCGCCTTTGCGGTGTCCATGGGCGAGTTCGGGGCTTCGCTGCTGCTGGTCCGGCCCGAGTTCACCACGATCCCGGTGGCCATATTCCGCTACTTCGGCCTGCCGGGCGCGTCCAACCTCGGGGGCGCCCTAAGCATGAGCACAGTACTGATGGTCGTGGTGGCCCTGGGGTTCGTAGCCATCGAGCGCTTCAGGTACAAGGGTGTGGGAGGGTTCTGATGGCTCTGCTGGAGGTCCGCGGCATTTCCAAGAGCTTCGGCTCCGTACGCGCCGTGGATGGAGCCTCCTTCGCCGCCGAGCGGGGGGAGATCATCGGCATGTTGGGCCCCAGCGGGTGCGGCAAGAGCACGCTCCTGAGACTGCTGGCGGGGCTGGAGCAGCCCGACGCCGGGACGGTAACCTTCGACGGCCATCCGCTGGATGGACTGGCCCCGCAGCAGCGGGGCTTCGGCCTGATGTTCCAAGACTTGGCCCTGTTCCCCCACATGGACGTCTCCGCCAACGTCTCCTTCGGGCTTCGAATGCAGGGCGCGGACAAGCCGGCGATTCAGGAGCGTGTGGGGGAGCTGCTGGCCCTGGTCGAGATGTCGGCCTACTCGCAGCGCAAGGTCCACGAGCTCTCGGGGGGAGAACGGCAGCGGGTGGCGCTGGCGCGCTCGCTGGCGCCTTCCCCCAAACTGCTAATGCTGGACGAGCCGCTGGGCTCCTTGGACCGGGTGCTCAGGGACTCCCTCCAGAGCCAGGTCCGCAGGATACTCAAGGAGGTTGGAGTGACCTCCATCTACGTTACCCACGACAGGGACGAGGCCTTCGCCATATCGGATAGGCTCGTCTTCATGAACCGGGGGAGCGTGGTCCAGGCCGGAACCCCGGAGCAGCTAGTCGCGGCCCCCGCCGACGAGTTCGTGGCGCGCTCTCTGGGCTTCAAGAACGTTCTCCAGGGCGTCGTCCTGAGGTATGATGAGGTGGTCGAGATCGAGTGCCCACTGGGCGTCCTCGCCGTGGACGCGCCCCGGAGCCTAGACGCAGCCGTCGGAGCGAAGGTCATGCTGCTGGTGGACGAGCGTGGAGTAGCCATACGCAGCCCCTCCGCGTCAGGGGAGCTTGGGCGCAACGAGTTCCGCGGCACGGTAGTCGAGCGGGTGTTCAGAGGTGCCGAGCACGATCTGACGGTCTCCACCGGGCGGTGCGAGATCCACAGCCTCGCCTCGCCGGACGAGGCCGGCAGGATGGCCGAGCCGGGCCAGGAGGTCACACTGGAGGTCGACCCCAAGGCCGTCAGGCTACTGAACGGCGGCTCCTTGTCTCCATGACGGACGCTGAGACCAGGGGAGAGCGCCGGGAGGCCATGCGCCGCAAGCGGCGCAAGATGCGGGTCGTCGGCCGTAGCGTCCGCCTGCTCCAGGACATCATCCGCCGCCGCGCCGAGAGCGCCCCCAAGGACGAACAGCCGCCGCCTAGCGGCGCCTAGCCTGGGACGCTATGCCTATATCTGGATCTGGGAGTAGACCTCGTAGCCCTTCAGGGCGGCCCTTCCGTCGAGGTCGACCAGCTCGACCAGCACGGCAACGGCGTCGACTGCGGCGCCGGCCTTCTCCATGAGCTTGGCCGTGGCGGCCACGGTGCCGCCCGTGGCGATCAGGTCGTCGACCACCAGCACCCGCTGTCCGGCGTCAACCGCGTCTTGGTGGATCTCGACGGAGTCCTCGCCGTACTCGAGGGCGTAGCTGACGCTGTAGGTGTCGAAGGGCAGCTTGCCGCGTTTGCGAACGGGGACGAGAGGCTTCTGCAGCCGGTCGGCGAGGGGCGCCGCCAGCAGGAAGCCCCTGGCCTCGATGCCTGCTACCAGGTCGATGCTCCGAGGGGCACAGTACCTCGCGAAGGCGTCTATGGCTTCGTTGAAGGCGTCCGGCGACTTCAGTAGAGGGGTGATATCTTTGAACTGGATACCCGGTCTTGGAAAGTCCGGGATATTTCGAATATAGTCCTGCAGCTGCAAGCGGCCCTGGCCTCCCCGCCGGTCTGCCCGATATGCCTACGCCCAAGAGGTGAGCGATACTCTCGCTTCCGCCGATAATAGCGGCGCCGGGAGCTTCGGGTCAAGCGAGGTAGCCCCTTCACATGCCCGAACGCATGCACTATCATGGCCGAATCCCAGCTACAGATGTTACAGGATGGACAGAATGAGACAGATCACAGAGACGGTAGTCATGGAGTCTAGCCGGCAGCCCCTCGCGCTCCTGAAGTCGCGGTTCGGGTACGACCGGTTTCTTCCATTGCAGGAAGAGGTCATCGCCAACGTCCTCGCCGGCAAGGACTCCCTGGTGCTGATGCCCACAGGCGGAGGGAAGTCCCTCTGCTACCAGCTTCCAGCCCTCTGTTTCTCCGGGCTGGCCCTGGTGGTGTCGCCGCTGATCGCCCTGATGAAGGACCAGGTCGACTCCCTGCTGGCCAACGGCATCGACGCGGCGTTCATCAATAGCACCTTGCCGCCGGGCGAGGCCAGGGACGTGCGAGCACGGGCCATACGAGGGGAGCTGGACATCCTGTACGTGGCACCGGAGAGGCTGGCCCTCCCGGGCTTCCTGGAGTTCCTGCGGAACGCGGATATCAGCCTGGTTGCCATCGACGAGGCCCACTGCATCTCGGAGTGGGGTCATGACTTCCGCCCGGACTACCGCAATCTGAAGGCGCTCCGAGGCCATCTGCCGGGGGCGCCCTTCATGGCTCTCACGGCGACGGCGACCGAGAGGGTCCAAGAGGACATCGTGTCCCAGCTCGGTCTGGAGCCGGTTGACAGGTTCGTCTCCAGCTTCAACCGGTCGAATCTGACCTACACCGTCAGGCCCAAGCGGGCCGCCTTCGAGGCGTTGCTGGCGCTCCTCCGCCGGAACCCCAACGGGGCGGCCATCGTGTACCGGTTCTCGCGCCGGGACACGGAGGAGCTGGCCGAGGACCTCAGGGAGGAGGGGTTCGATGCGCTGCCATACCACGCCGGTCTCGACGGCGCCGTGCGCAGGGAGACCCAGGAGAGATTCATCCGGGACGAGCTCCAGGTCGTGGTGGCGACCGTCGCCTTCGGCATGGGCATAGACAAGCCGGACATCCGGCTGGTGGTGCATTACGAGCTGCCGAAGACCGTCGAAGGGTACTACCAGGAGACGGGCCGCGCCGGACGCGACGGTCTCCCCAGCGATTGCGTGCTCTTCTACTCCCGCGCGGACAGCTTCAAGCACAACTTCTTCATCGATCAGATCGAGGACCGGGGCGAGCAGGAAAACGCCCAGCGCAAGCTGGCGCAGATGGTACAGTACAGCGAGCTGCAGAGTTGCCGCCGCAGATTCCTGCTGGGCTACTTCGGCGAGGCGCTGGAGGAGGGGAGCTGCGGCGGGTGCGACGTCTGCTCGACCCCCACCGAGGAGTTCGACGCCACGGTGATCTCCCAGAAGCTGCTGTCAGGCGTGGTCCGCACCGGTGAAAGGTTCGGCGCAAAGCACGTCATCGACGTGCTGCGGGGCGCCAATGTCAGTCGCGTCCGGGAGCTCGGGCACGACCGGCTCTCCGTCCACGGCGTCGCCGCGGACACATCGGAGAGCGAGCTCCACCGGCTGGTCGAGCAGCTGCTGGAGAAGGGCCTGTTAGCCAAGGGGGACGTCCGTTACCCCACCCTCGCCGTCACCGACGCCGGGTGGAGGTTCCTCGACGCTCGGGAGCGGCTGGTCCTGACGAGGCCCATCCGGACCGACGGGGCAGCAGCAGCCCCGCGGACAAGGGAGCTGGACTATGACCGGGGGCTGTTCGAGAAGCTGCGAGTACTGCGCAAGGAGCTGGCGGACGAGATGCGGGTGCCGCCATACGTCGTATTCGCCGATCAGTCCCTCCAGCAGATGGCGCACTACCTGCCCCAGTCGCGTGACGACTTCTCCCGCGTCTCGGGCGTAGGGGACGCGAAGCTCGCGCAGTTCGGCGACCGGTTCCTGGAGGTGGTCCGCGGCCAGACGCTGGAGCGGGGGCTGACCCCTCGGGCGATGCCCGTGCGACGCCGGTCATCCCGCCGCGCCGGGCCGACGAACCAGGAGACCAAGAGCCTCATCGGCCAGGGGCTGTCCATCGCGGAGGCCGCCAAGCGGAGAGGACTGGCGGAGACGACGGTCCTGGGCCACCTGGAAAGCCTCGCCGAGGCGGGAGAAGAGGTCGAGATGGGCCACCTCTCGCTGCCGGCCGAACGGCTGGAGGCCATCAACGCGGCCTTCAGAGAGACGGAAGGTCCGCAGATGGCGCCGGTCAGGGCCATCCTGGGCGAAGGATACTCCTACGAGGAGATCAGGTTGGCGCGGCTGCTGCTGCAACGGGCTGTAACCTGAGATTTACAAGGATTTAACCTGCGTGCAACACCCTCGTGAGAAGATAGCCGTTAAGATCTGAGGAGCAAACCCATCTCTCCCCCTGCGAGGGGAGATTGAGAGGGGGTCCTCACTGGGCGAGGGCTGGCAGTGACTACGTGGCCGAAGAGCCCATCCTTGACTAGGCCTTGAGCTACGATCTGCGCTCGCCCAGCCAGCGGCAGTACGTCTTGGAGAATCTGGACGACCTGGTACTGAAGACTGGAGGTGTTCATCATGCCCGACATGGACTCCACGTATCGAAACCGGCTGGCCGAGCAGCTAATCGAGCGGCCGCAGGCGTTCATAGCCCAGGAGCTGGCTAGTCAGGTAAGCGATGAGTCGATTCCGGTCCACTATGCCTACTCCGACGTTGTAGTCCAGAACGACAACTTCCTGATGGTGTCGGCCTATACCGATCGGTATCAGACGGCCAAGGGCTGCAAGGTCGAGAATCACCAACGATGTCCTGGAGGGCCTGGACGTCGTCCATAAGGTCATCGACGACAGCTGGTTCCACAGGGAGCCCCTGTCCGAGGAAGAGGTGTACCGTAGATTCGTCCAGCAGTAGCAGTGGAGTTGAAGCCATGGATCGTAGTCGCAGCACAGGCGCGGGCGGCGGAAACGCGGCGGGAGTAGTTGTGACGGTCGGGGCGTTCTCCGACGTGGGGATGGCGCGCTCGTCCAACCAGGACTCCTTCTGCGCCTTGGTCGGGGCCGACGCCCCCTCGGGCATGGACGCGCTGCTGGCCGTTGCGGACGGCATGGGCGGTCACAGGGCCGGAGACGTTGCCAGTGAGATGGCCATTCACGGTCTCGTCGACGGCTTGTCCCGCGATGCCGGCAGGACTGGCGTGGACGGCCTTGCCGCTGCCCTCCGACGGACGGTCGGCCAGGTAAACGCCGAGGTCCACGCGGCGGCGGGGCGTCCGGAGACCCGCGGAATGGGGACTACCCTGACCGCTGCCGTACTCACCGGCGGCGCCCTGGCCATCGCCCACGTCGGCGACAGCCGAGCGTACCTCCTCAGGCGCGGGATGCTGCGCCAGCTGACCCAGGACCACAGCTGGGTCGCCGAGCGGGTAGCGGAAGGCGTGCTCTCGCCGGAGGACGCGGAGGGCCATCCGTGGAGTAACATCCTCACCAGGGCAATCGGCGTGGACCCGCGGGTGGAGGTCGACGGCGCTGCCGAGGACCTCGAGGAGGGCGACCTTCTGCTGCTGTGCTCGGACGGCCTTTACTCGATGGTCGGATACGACGAGATCGCCGCCGTCCTGGAGGGCGGCGACCCTCAGCCGGCAAGCCGGACGATGGTCGACCTCGCCAACTCCCGGGGCGGTCACGACAACATCACGGTAGTCGTCGCCCGCATCGTCAGCGTAACTCTTCCAGCCCGCCCTTGCTGATAGACCGGTCTGGGCTTCATACTATCGAAGAAGGCTGGTGCAATGGGGCTGGATTGTCCGGCAAGCGCGTAACATGCAGGCGGCGAAGACCAAAGGAGACGACGCGGTCGATTCCCGGGAGATACGGGTCAACGACTGGTGGAAGAGGCCCTTCGACCTGGCAGTTCTCGTGACAGTCCACGTCGCACTGGCGCCGGTCTGGCTGCTCCTGTGGACCGCCATACCCCTGGCCATCTGGCTGCACGACCGCGGGCCCATCTTCTACACGCAGGAGCGGCTGGGCAAGGGGGGGAGGGTCTTCCGCGTCTACAAGTTCCGGTCGATGGTTGCCGACGCCGAGAGGCACACCGGCCCGGTATGGGCCGAGGAGGACGACCCACGGATCACGCCGGTGGGCCGGTTCCTCAGAAGACGCGCCCTGGACGAGCTTCCCCAGGTCATCAACATGTGGAAGGGGGACATCAGTCTGGTCGGCCCCAGGGCCGAGCGGCCGGAGCTAACCCAGCGGTTCACCCACGAGCATCCCGAGTTTCGAAGGCGGTTGGTCGTGCGGCCCGGTATGACCGGCATCGCACAGGTATACGGCAGGTACTCCACCCGCCCGGTCGGCAAGCTCCGCTACGACATGGTCTACATCAAATGCATGTCCCCGTTGCTGGACCTATGGCTGCTGACGGCTTCGGTGCGGCTGACCATCGTCGGACGCTGGCAGGGCAGGAAGCGGTAGCGCTGCTCCCCTGAGCCTTCTCAGTCCAAGCGGACCGGTACGCCCTCCAGCAGGCCGGCGTCGTGCATCGAGACCCACTCATTCATGAAGGTGGTGTTCCAGGTCTCGGTCAGCGGGTGCTGCATCATCTCCTCGAAGATAGGCCAGAAGATGATGATGCCGTCGGCTCCGTCTCGCAGCGCCGCGTAGGCCGTCTCGACGGTCCTGACGAGGGCGGCGGTGACGTAGGGGCGGTTCTCCCAGCCGGAGAACATCCTGACGCACTCCCGCACCAGCTTGGTGGGGTCTCCGCCCATCTGCTTGATAGGCTCGCAGAATGGAAGTATGTGGGTGGCGCCCGCCTGGGCGACCGCGGCCGCCTGGGGGAGGGAGAATACCGTGGTGCAGTAGGTCTCGATCTCCTCCAGGGCCAGAGCGTGGAAGACGCCCAGCCCGGTAACCGTGCAGGGGACCTTGATGATGATCTGGTCGGACATCTTCGTGAAGTAGTGGCTCACGTCCAAGAGCTCCTCGGTTGAGTGTCCGTCCACCTCGACAACAAGGGGCTTGTCGGTGATGTCCAGATAGCGCTGTACGACGTCCCGTATTTGGCCGTACTTCTTCACCATGTCGTTGAGAACGACGGTGTTGGTGACGATGCCGGCGGCGCCCCGCTCCATCCACGGCTTGAGGTCTTCGGGATCGCCGGCCAGCCAGATGGCCGGACCTCTGCCTCTGCGCTTGGCCTCAGCCACGGGGCCGGTGACCACGGGCTCTACCCCGTTGGGGCTGGTCTTCTGCTTCGTTGCCATCATTCGCCTCCCGTCCTTGGTTTCCTGGGTCCTCCATGCTCCAAGTATGCCACTTCTCGCGGCTGTAGCCAACCTCCCCCCTCTCGATCTCCCTGCGATGGGAGAGGTTCTAGTCCGTTCCCCCCGCGGGGGAGGGTTTAGGATGGGGGGGGGCCATCCTGCCAATTCAACCTCGGACTCGAGCGGGGCTGTGGCTTTGCCGGGAAGGGTCGTGTACCATACACACTCGAACTCGGCGCATCGCCAAGACCTGTATGATCACGTCTATGGCGACCACGCACCTTGTCGACGAGGGAGTCAACGTCCCGAAGGTACTGGAAGGCCCGGCGGAGGAGGGCGCTCTGCGCTTCGCCCTCGACAGCCGGGGCCGGTGAGGCTACCCATACTCTGTTCACGATGCGGTCACCAGAACCCAGACGACGCCAGGTTCTGCGGAGAGTGCGGCGAGCCCCAGCAGCGAGAAGAGGGGCGCGAGCCAGCACCCTACCGCCCCTTCGAGGCCGGCGGGGAGACGGGAGGCGAATCTCCCCCTGAGGGCGCCGCCCGCCCGGCGTCGGACATCCCCCCGCGCGATCTCGGGCAGCTGATCGGCGAGACCCTCAGCGTGTACGGCAAGGCGTTCATACCGCTCTTCATCATCGCGCTCATCCCCCAGATACCGACCGTGCTCGGCTTTATGCTCGGGCAGTCGCCTGGCGAAGCAGGCGACCTCACGGGCGCAAACAACCCTCAATTCAACGCCGGGACAGATGTCTTCCTGCCGATACTGGCCTTCCTGCTCAGCATACCCTCCACGGCGGCGGCTGTCTTCTGCGTGGGCCAGGCGCTAACGGGACGGAAGGTGGACGTGGTGACCGGCTACTCCCGCGCCTTCGGGGTCATACTCCCCGCGGCGGTGGTCACCATAATCGCAACGCTGGCGCTGGCGCTCTCGACCCTCCTCATGCTGATCATCATAGGCATCCCGCTCTTCTTCTACCTGCTGGTCATCTGGTTCTTCGCGATTCCCGCGGTGGTCTTCGAGGGCATGGGCGGGATAGACGCCCTGAAGCGAAGCCGGCAGCTGACCCGGGGAAGCCGGTGGCGGCTGTTCGGGATAGGCGTCGTCTTCACGCTGCTCATAATGGCTATCGGGATAGTGGGCGGCGGCGTGTCGTTTGTCCTCGTGTTCATCAGCCCTACGCTGTTCGCGATTGGCTTGGTAGTGGCCGCCGCGCTGGCAATCCCCATCTACTACGTCGGGAGCGTTCTGGTCTACGTCGACCTGCGGGTGCGAAAAGAGGGGTACACCCTCCAGGCGCTGTCGGACGACGTAGCGCGCCGCCCGGAGCAGGCGCGGCAATGAGGGTTGCTACCTGGGCGGCGGGAATCGCGATTGCCGTCGGGCTGGCAATCCTGGTCGGCTACTGGATGGTGCTGGTCCTCTCCGCTCTCTTCGGCACCGACGAAGCCCCGGTCCTCGTCAAGGTCGCGGTGCCCGCCGTCATGGCGGGCGCGGCGGTCCTGCTGCTGACCGCGGTGCTCCAGCGCGTGCGCGACCGGAAGGAAGAGGGCCTCGAGGGGGTGGAGTATTGATGATAGTAACGACCGACGAGATTCGGGGCAGGCAGATCGAGGAGGTGCTGGGCATCGTCATGGCCAACTCGGTGCGCGCCAAACACCTGGGGCGTGATATCATGGCGGGCTTCCGGAACATAGCCGGCGGGGAGATAACCGAGTACACGAAGCTGCTGGCCGAGTCGCGCGAGCTTGCAATGCGGCGCATGTCGGAGCGGGCGGAGGCGATGGGCGCCAACGCCATCGTAGGAGTGCGGTTCATTACGGCCGGCATCGCCTCGGGCGCGTCGGAGATACTCGCCTACGGTACGGCGGTCAGGATAGGGGCATAGCCCCCAAGATGCTCTCGGAGCGCGGGGCCGCGATGAGTACCGCAGCGAGTACCAGATAGACGATGATCGAGTTTGTCTGTATCGTCCAGGAGGGCGTCATCTCGGAGGAGCTGCGTCCCAGGCTGGCGTCGGAGCTTGCCCGCATAAGCACATCTATACTGGGCGGGGACCCGAACGAGGTGGACGTGGGATTCACAGAGATTCCGCGTGGATTCGGGTTCAGGGGCGGCGAGCTGTCGACGACGTCCCTCGTCAGGGGGCAGATCCCGCCGGGGTGCGAACAGGAGACGCGGGTCGAGCTGCTGAACCGTATCTGCGACATGTGGTGCGAGCTGACGGGCTGCTCGACGCACAAGCTGGTCGTCTCCGCCCGTGACCGGGGTTACCCGCTGCTCTGATCACCCTCACCCTCGAGTTTGGCATGGGTCGTTAACACGCACATTTAGGGAGAAGAAGATGCCGTTCTACCGCTGGTACGTTCCCGAAGGCTCGGTGCCGCTCGAGAAGCGCCAGGAGGTCGCCAGGGCGTTCACCGACATCCACTGCGAGTCCACCGGGGCTCCTCGGAGCTTCGTCCACGTGGCGTTCTTCGAGGACGGCGACTCAGACTACCCGAAGCCTTACTACCTGGACGGCGGGAATCGAGCGGGCCGGCCCGAAGAGGTCAAGCAGAAGCTGCTCAGAGACCTCCTCGACGCCTTCACCGACGCCACCGGGGTGTCGCCCGACCAGGTGGACGGGAGAATCACGGAGGCCCCCGCGTCCTGGTCCATGGAGGGCGGAGCCGTGCTGCCAGAACCGGGCAAAGAGGGGAAGGAATGGTACGAGCCTGCCCACTGAGGTCACGGTCGCGCCTCCGACGGGCTCACAGTCCTCACAGTGATCTCCTCCTGCGAGAGGGAGAGGTTGGTTGGAGGGCCTGCCAGAGGGAGTGGCCTCAGTCCCTTCCCCCCCCCGTGGGGGAAGGTTAGGATGGGGGCACCGTCAGAGTCTGTCGGGCTTGAAGACCTTCAGGGTGAGGCCGTCCACGTCCACCACCATGACCTCCACGCCCTGCTCGATGGGCTCGCCCGAGTCGGAGACCGCGCTCCACAGCTCGCTGGCCATCTGAACGCTGCCCCGCGGCTCCAAGGGAGTGGTAGTGTATCCCGTCTCCCCCACCAGGGCCTCCACACGCCCGGGGTATCTCCTGAACCGTGTAACCTTGTATCGGACCACGAGCCTGGCCGTGACCAGCAGGAGTATGGCGAGGGAAAGCCCCGCTCCGATTCTCAGGTCGTCGAATAGCAGGAGCGTTCCGATGATGGCGCAGATGCCGCCGCCGATCCCCGGAACGTCCACGGCGGGGTAGACGTCCAGGTCTATGTCCATGTCCGAAAAGTAGAGGAAGACGCCTAACAGGATGAAGGCAACGCCGACCCAGCTCATAGGGCTCATCGCTCACTGCCTCTCGTCTTAGCCCGCCTGGACGGAGCCGCCAGGCTACACCGCCCACTCCTCTACCGCGTGGGGATCGAGCTCCAGGCCGAGGCCGAGCTTGTCGGGGTAGGGGGACCACATGCCGTTCTTCTGCTGGGGAAACTCCGTGTACCATACCCGGTCTCTCTCGAGGCCGGTGTTCATGTATTCGACCACCTTCAGGTTCGGGGTGGCGCAGGCCAGGTGGAGGTGGATGAGCTGGAAGGCGTGGGGGGCCACCGGCAGGTTGAAGCTGTGGGCGAGGTGGGCGACCTTCATCCACTCGGTAACGCCGCCCACGCGCCCAACGTCGGGTTGGACGATGTCGACGCCTCCGGCGGCTATCAACTCCCGGAAGCCGTACTTGGTGTACTCGTGCTCGCCGGTGGCCACGGGGATGTCGATGGCCCGCCTGATCTGGGCAAGCCCCTGTACGTCATCGGCCAGGACGGGCTCCTCGAACCATCCGACCTGGTAGCGGGCGAACTCCCTGGCCATGTAGATGGCCTGCTTCGGGTAGTATCCGTTGTTGGCGTCGACGTAGACGGCCACGTCGTCGCCGACGGCTTTGCGTACCGCGGCGAGCCGCTGGATGTCCTCCCGCTCGGACCTGCCGAAGTCCTTCCCCACCTTCATCTTGACGCGGGGGATACCCTGCTCGGCATAGCCGGTCATCTCGGCGACCAGCGTCTCCTCGTCGAAGTTGGTCCAGCCGCCGCTGCCGTAGATGGGCACCGAATCGGTATAGGCGCCCAGCAGCTTGTAGAGCGGCAGCCCCAGGGCCTTGGCCTTCAGGTCCCACAGCCCTATGTCCACGGCGGAAATGGCGCATAGGGCTACGCCCTTGCGTCCGTAGCTGCGCACGTGCCAGAACATGTCGTTCCAGAGCTTCTCGATGTCGAAGGGGTCCCGGCCGACGAGCAGATTCTTGAATCCAGACTCGACGATCTGGCGCTCTCCGGGAGAGCCCTGGCCGACCCCCAGCCCCTCGAAGCCCTCGTCGGTGTGGATGTGGACGAAGAGCTGGCCCCTGCCTCCCGACCCGACGGCGTGGTCGGGCACGGTCGCGTCCTGGACGGGCGTCGTATGCGGATAGAAGAGCTGTGTGGTTGTGACGTCGGTGATCTTCAAGTATCGCTCCCAGGTGAGCTTCTACGCAGAGCCGACCGTCCATGCTCCCTCGGCGCGCTGCGCCTTCGCGAAAGCAATCTCGTCCAGCACGAGGCCGAAGCCTGGGGTGTCCGGCACGCTCCTCTCGCCATCGCCGAGGTCGTACCCGTCGGCTGCGACCGCGGGCATCCGCATGTGGTCCGTCTCCCCCATGGCGAAGTGGCCGAAGCCCCGGGCGAACTGGGGTATGTAGAAGCCCGAGAGGTGGGAGCCCCAGTTGTGAGGCGCGGCCAGGGTGCCGGTCTCCTGGATGACGCTCATGTAGCGGAGCCAACGGGTCAGCGTGTAGCGGCGCAGGTCGAACTGCACCACGTCGATGCCTCCGGCACGGACGATCTCCTCGAACTCCGCGTCGTAGCCGGCGGACCGCGTCTCACCGTCCGCCAAGAGCGTATCCCACCCGCCTTCCCGAAGGAACTCCTTGAAGGCGACACACTCCTCCACGGACTCCGGGAAAGGCTCCTCGAACCAGAAGATGTCGCAGTCGCCGGCTTCCCGCATGATGCGGCGGGCCTCTTCCGGGGTGTACCCATTGTTGGCGTCGATGAGCAGCTTGATGTATGGACCAGCCACGTCCCGGATGGCGCGGATGACATCTAGGTCGCGTTGGATTCCGGCCTCCGGCTCCATCCACTGGAAGCCGCGGCCCACCTTGATCTTGAAGGCCTGGAAACCGGCGTCGAGCCCGACGTTGACGGCGTACAGCATAGGCTCCACGCCGTCGTCCCTGCCCGTCTCGGGGTCCAGCTCGTCTATGTAGATGGAGCCGTCGTAGACGGGCACCGGGCTGCTGCCGGCGTCGCCCAGCATGGAGTGTACGGGCCTCTCCAGCACCTGTCCCGCCAGGTCCCACAGGGGGAAGTCGAATATCAGGAGGTCGTCCTGAGTCCCGGTCTCCGGATCGAAGACCTCGCGCAGCTTCCTTCCGACCAGACGCTCCGCGTCCTCCTCGGTGGCCGGCGACCAGCCCCATCCCGAGACGCCGGCGTCCGTGTACAGCCGCACCACCGGCTCGTTGACGCCCTTGCCGTGCACGGGCCTGTGTGAGTTTCGTCCGATGATCCGAGAACGCGTGCCCTGGAGCGATACTGCGGCGGCCCCGGTTATGGTGACGTTGTCTGGTATGGGCATGGGCCCCTCCAGTCTACCCGGAGCTGTCCTCAGGGACCGCGGCCTCGGCAAGGGAGTACAGCTCTTCGTCCGATAGCTCGAGGTCCACCGCCTCGCTGTGGGGTTGGGGCACGGGGAGGCCCGTCTTGCAGTAGATCTCGATGGTGTTCCCCTCGGGGTCCAGCGCGTACATTCCGAAGGCGTTCCCGTGGCTCACCACCCGCTGAATCGTGACATCCTCCTCGTTGAACTGCTGGTGGAAGGCCTTGAGCTCGGAGAGGGAGTCGACGGTGAATGAGAGCTGCTGCACCAGCCGGGCATCCTCCGGGGCGGAGCGGCCCTTCATCAGCACGAACTCGTGGTGCTCCCTGTCAGGATCGGCGCTCATGAAGACCATTCCGCGCTCCTCCAGGTCCTCGTCCGTGATCTCCATGCCCATGACCCGGTTGTAGAAGTCTCTCTGCCGCATCAGGTCGTTGACGTATATTCCGACGTGGCCAAGTCCGCTTACACGTGGCATATCGATTCCTCCCGCTGCGAATTGGTTACCTTGGGGTACGATCCGAACGTTCGGAGTCTATATCAGGCCCATGTGGGGGTCAAGAAACCGAGAGCCCGTCGATCCTCTCCAGCAGAGCACGGAGAGGCAGGTCGGAGAGCGCCTTCAGCCGTATGTCCGCTGAGTGCGTGGGGAGGTCTACGGTCATCGGGTTTGGAACGACGACGCAGAAGAGGCCGGCAGCCTTGGCAGCGTTCACTCCGTTGGCTGAGTCTTCGATGGCAACCGCCTCATCGGGCCTGACGCCAAGCCTGGCCGCCGACGCCGCATACAGCTCCGGGTCAGGCTTGACCCTGACCACATGGTCCCTCGCCATGATGGAGTCGAAGTAGCGCAGGAGCCGTCTTCGGGCCAGGTGTCCTTCGACCCAGTCGACAGAGGAGCTGGAGGCGACTGCCAGCCGCAGCCCCAGGCTCTTCGCGTCCTGCAGGTACTCCAGCACGCCAGGCAGAACGGAGCTGGCGTCGATGCGGTCGATGTAGCGTTGGCGCCGCCGCACGCGGACCGCCTCGCGGTCCACCGGAGCCCCGGACAGCTCCTCCAGGTGCCCCGGCACGTCGAAGGCCAAGGAGCTGCCGCCGATGTAGCTCGTCCAGAGCGAGCGCTCCAGCCGCACCCCATGCTCCTGGAAGACCTCCTGCCAGGTCTCGTAGTCCGGGGTCTCGGTATCGAGGATGACCCCATCGAAGTCGAAGACGATCGCTTTAATCATGGTGATTTCGACCCGCCGTCAATCGGGCCCACGCAATCCCGTCTTGCCTCTCATGAACCTAGAGTAGGCGTTGGAGTCCAGCAGAATTCTCATTTCCACGCCGTCTCATCCACTATTTCGAAGACGTCGAGGGCAGCATTGAACGCCTCCGCTTCCTCGAAGCTCCATATTCCGAATAGGTCGTCTAATGAAGACCCGATCTCGTTTGGATTTCCCTTGCCGTCCGCTAGGCCTGCACCCTTCCGGAGCAGCCTCAGCGCAGCTTGATTCAGGGAGATCCCCTCCCGTTTTGCAAGGCGGCGCACACTGGCGCTCAGCTCGTCGTCAAATCCTCTGACTGTGAGCTGATTCACATCGTGTCCCTCCTACGAGTCATAACTAGCACCACTATGAGCCATACTATGAGGCGCCCACCACTCTCGTGTCAAACGTGCGAATTGCTTCACAATTGAGGTTGCCGGAGGAGCCGCCCTATGCGGGACCGGGAGACTCATCTACGTCGATATCGCCCTGCCATAGGCACCGCATCTCTTTGGGATGTCCTCGGTCCATCTCCACCACCTCAACGGCGAGCGGCAGTATGGTCGTACGAAGTCGTGGAGCCTCGACTGCCTCATCGCGCCGGTCAAGTGGCAGCCGGAGGACAATGGCTTCAGATTGGGCTGCATGGCGGTGCTGGACACCGATTCGGGGTTCCTGCAGCCAATCACCGACTCTTGGCTGAACGATTTCGACACCAGGAGCTTCGACTTCGACTCGTGGTACGAGTCGTTCAACCGATAGTGCGGGGGCCTCGCTCGGCGACGGCGGTCCGTATGAAGTCGACGACCTGGGAGGTAGAGGTTCCCGGGCCGAAGACGGCCCGGACTCCCATCGCCTCCAGGGCGGACCTGTCGTCCTCGGGCAGCGTCCCGCCCGCAACGACCAGGACGTCGTCCATGCCCCTCTCCCGCAGGCCATCGAATATCTGGGGGAAGAGGTCCATGTGGGCGCCGGAGAGGATGCTCAGCCCGATGACGTCCACGTCCTCCTCCAGGGCCGCCTCGACGATCATTCGGGGCGTCTGCCTGATGCCGGTGTAGACCACCTCCATCCCGGCGTCGCGCAGCGCCCTGGCGATGACCTTGGCCCCCCTGTCGTGGCCGTCGAGGCCCGGCTTGGCCACCAGGACCCTGATGATGTTGGATGCCATCTGCGTCACCTCCCAGTGGTGGCCTCGTCCACCAGCTCGACGAGGGCGCCGCCCGTGGCCCGGGGGTGTATGAATGCGATCATGCCCGCCAGGCCCTCCCGCGGCCTCTTGTCTATCAGCTCGACGCCGCTGGCGTCCAGGCGGTCGAGGGCTCCCTGGAGGTCCTCCACCTCGAAGCAGATGTGGTGCAGCCCCTCGCCCCGCCGGTCGATGAAGCGCGCGATGGCCCCGGAGGGATCGGTGGGCTCGATGAGCTCCAGCTGGCTCCCGCCGACAGATACGATCGCGGCCCTGACTCCCTGGTCGGCGATCTCCTCGATACGGGCGTCGCCCAGGCCGAAGACGGCGCCGTAGAAGACGAGGCTATCCGCCACGCTGCGAACGGCTATGCACACGTGGTTCAAGTGCTTTGCGGTGCATGGAGGAGTCTCTACTGTCACGTCAACCCCCAGCGTCTATTGCAAAATACTTCGAGCTATGATGAGCCGCTGGATCTCGGAGGTGCCCTCGTATATCTCCGTCACCTTGGCATCCCTGAAGTAGCGCTCCACGGGCGACGGCGCAAAGTAGCCGGAGCCGCCGTGAATCTGCACGGCATTGTCCGTGGACTCGACCGCCACCCGAGAGGCGAAGAGCTTGGCCATGGACGCCTCGGCGACGAAGGGCTCCCCCTCGTCCCGCAAAGTCGCGGCCTGCATGGTGAGGGCCCTGGCGGCGGAGATATTGGTGGCCATGTCGACGATCATCCACTGTATCGCCTGGAACTCGGAGATGCTCTGGCCGAAGGCCTCTCGCTGCTTGGCGTACCGGACCGACGCCTCGTAGGCGGCCTGGGCGATGCCGACGGACTGGGCCGCGATGCCGATGCGGCTTACGTTCAGCACCTGCATCGCCTGGCGGAATCCCTGACCCTCCTCGCCCAAACGGTTCTCGGCGGGGACGGGGCAGTCCTCGAAGACGATCTCCGCCGTGGACGACGCGCGGATTCCCATCTTCCCGTGCAGCGGGTTGAAGGTGATCCCGCCGAGGTCCGGCTCGACTATCAGCGCGTCCACGCCGCGGCTGCCGAGCCGGTGGTCGTGGGTAGCCAGGACCACTATGGTCCCGGCCTCCGCGGCGTTGGTGATGAAGGTCTTGCTGCCGTTGAGGAGGTAGCCGCCGTTGCTCCTGGTGACCATCGTGCGCAGCGCGCCGGCGTCGCTGCCGCCCCCAGCCTCGGTCAGGGCGAAGGCGCCGATCTTCTCGGCCCGCGCCAGCGGGGGCACGAACCGCCGCTTCTGGCCCTCGGTGCCGAACATGCCGATGAACTGGGTCGCCAGCGACAGGTGGGCGGCGTATATGGTGCTGGTGGCGGCGCACCCGCGGGCGATCTCCTCGATGGCAATGGAGACCTGGCGCATGGTGCCGCCGCTGCCGCCGTACTCCTCGTCTACCCCCAAGCCGAAGAGCCCAATCTCCGCGAGCCCTCGGACGTTGTCCCACGGGAAGTCGCCGCTCTGGTCGTAGGCGGAGGCCCGGGGCGCAAGCTCCCGGTCCGCGAACTCCCGAACGGTACTTCTCAGCAGGGCCTCATCTTCTCTTTGCATAGGTCACAAGTACAGGGCTTGGGGTTTGAGACGTTGCTTCTACTCCGAAACGGCTAGAAGGCGGCGATCTCCTGTTGCTCGCCGAAGACGCGGCGAAGGACGTCGGAGACCTCACCGACGGTGGCGTAGGCCTCGACGCACTCCAGGATGGCGGGGACGGTGTTGTCGCTGCCCCGGGCCGCCTGGTCCAGGCGCTTCAGAGCCGCCTCCACCGCCGCGGCGTCCCGCTCTCTGCGCACCCTGGCCAACCGTTCCAGCTGCCTCCTTGCCTCCTCCGGGTCGATGGTCTGGAGCCTACCCACGGACGCCCCCTCGGACTGGAAGCGGTTGACGCCAACCACCACCCGCTCGCCCCGCTCGATCTCCGACTGGTGCCGGTAGGCGCTCTGGTGGATTTCCTTGATCTGGAACCCCTCCTCCAGGGCCGCCAGCGGACCGCCCATCTTCTCGATCCGGTCGATGTAGTCGAAGGCGGCCTCCTCCAACCGGTCGGTGAGGCTCTCCACGTAGTAGGAGCCGGCCAGCGGGTCCACGACGCCGGCCACGCCGCTCTCGTGGGCCAGCACCTGTTGGGTCCGCAGCGAGAGCTGCACCGACTCCTCGGTGGGCAGGGCCAGGGCCTCGTCCTTCGAGTTTACGTGAAGGGACTGGGTGCCGCCCAGGACCGCCGACAGGGCTTGCACCGTCGTCCGCACCACGTTGTTGTCCGGCTGCTGGGCGGTCAGAGTAACGCCCGCGGTCTGGGTATGGAACCTGAGCATCCAGGAGCGCGGGTTCTCGGCGCCGAACCGCTCGCGCATGATCCGCGCCCACATGCGGCGGGCGGCCCGGAACTTGGCAACCTCCTCGAACAGGTCGCTCTGGGCGACGAAGAAGAAAGAGAGCCGGCCGCCGAAGTCGTCGACGTCCTGGCCCGCGTCCAGCGCCGCCGTCACATAGGCGATGGCGTTGGAGAAGGTGAATCCCAGCTCCTGAACGGCCGTGGCCCCCGCCTCCCTCATGTGATAGCCGCTTATGCTGATGGTGTTCCAGCGCGGGACGTTCTCCGCGCAATACTGAAAGACGTCGGTGATGAGCCGCATGGAGGGCCCCGGCGGATAGATGTAGGTGCCCCGGGCGATGTACTCCTTGAGTATGTCGTTCTGGATGGTCCCGTTGAGGGACGCCAGCGGGACGCCCTGCTTCTTGGCCACGGCGACGTAGAGGGCCAGCAGGACCGACGCGGTGGCGTTTATCGTCATGGACGTCGACACCCTGTCCAGGGGGATGCCGTCCAGCAGTACCTCCATGTCCGCGAGGCTGCTCACGGGCACGCCCACCCTGCCCACCTCTCCCAGGGCCAGTGGGTGATCGGAGTCGTAGCCCATCTGGGTCGGCAGGTCGAAGGCGATGCTCAACCCAGTCTGGCCCTGGTCGAGCAGGTACCGGTAGCGGAGGTTGGACTCCTCGGGGGAGGCCATCCCGGAGTACTGGCGCATCGTCCAGAGGCGGCCGCGGTACATATTGGGCTGGATTCCCCTAGTGTACGGGTACTCGCCCGGATAGCCCAGCTTCTCGTCGTCGTCGGCGGCCCGGTCCTCGAAGGTGTACAGGGGGTCGATATCGAGGCCGGAGTCGGTCTCGAACCTCTCCCGCCTCTCGCCGAACCGCGCCTTCAGCGGCTCGAGGGTCTCCTTGCTCCACTGGCCCTTACGTCTGTTTTCCACTTCCTGTATCCTCAAGAGGGCTTGTCCCCCGGCGTCTCCGGCGGGGCCGATCGTGCGGGCCAATTATACCGCAACCAATTGCGTCCCACGTCCCTTGACACCGCAATCCGGAGAGCCGTACCATGAACACACGTTCTAGGCCATCTCCATGACTGGCCGTCGGCGCATAGAGGGGTGACTCTTCATGAACCAACGCCTCGTCTCCGGCAACCCCCACGAGGAGGACGTTACCCTCGACACCAGCCTCAGGCCGAGGCGCTTGGCCGAATACATCGGCCAGGACAGCGTCAAGGGCAACCTCGGCATCTCGATAACGGCCGCGCGGCAGAGGGGCGAGCCCCTGGACCACCTGCTGCTGTACGGGCCGCCCGGACTGGGCAAGACGACGCTGGCCAACATCATGGCCGCCGAGATGGGCGTGAAGATCAAGACCACGTCGGGCCCGGCGATTGAGCGTCCGGGCGACATGGTGGCCATCCTGACCCAGCTGCAGAAGGACGACATCCTGTTCGTGGACGAGGTGCACCGGCTTAGCCGGGTGGTCGAGGAGGTGCTCTATCCGGCGATGGAGGACTTCTTCGTGTCGTGGGTGATCGACAAGGGTCTGAAGGCGCGGAGCATGAACCTGAGCATCAAGCCCTTCACCTTCATCGGCGCGACGACGAGGTACGGCATGGTGAGCGCGCCGCTGCGGGACCGCTTCGGCGCCATCCACCGGCTGGAGTTCTACGACGACGAGGCGATGCGCACCATCGTGGAGCGCTCGGCGCGCATCCTCGACATCGGAGCCGAGACGGGCGGGCTGCGTGAGATCGCCCGGCGCTCCCGCGGGACGCCCAGGGTGGCCAACAGGCTTCTGAAGCGGACCAGGGACTACGCCCAGGTGATCGCGGACAACGTCATCACCCAGCAGGTCGCCCAGGACGCCCTGGCGCGGTTGGAGGTGGATAGCATCGGGCTGGACAACATCGACCACATGGTGCTGGGCTCCATCATCGAGAAGTTCGACGGCGGCCCCGTGGGCCTGGATACGCTGGCAGCGTCCATCAGCGAGGAGTCCGAGACCATCGAGGAGGTGTACGAGCCGTACCTGCTCCAGCTGGGGTTCCTGGACAGGACCCCCAGGGGGCGCATGGCCACGCGCCGCGCCTACGAGCACCTGGGCCTCGACTTCACCAAGAGCGCCTCAGCCACTGCCCAAGCGAGCCTCTTCTAGCGAACCTCTGAATAACTCTTTGCCGAGGAGTCCGCAGTGCCCCTCTTCGTCTTTCCCGTGTAGGTGGGAATCCAGGGGTGGAGTGGGGCTACCCCCGGATGCATACGAGGCAGTATGGAGAAGTGGGGAGCCAAGTTGTTCAGAGGTTCCCTAGAAAGCATTGAGGAGAGACGGTGACTGACAGGTTCTTACCCGGCGTTCCCGGTCCTCAGGTCGAGGAGATGTACAACGTCGCGCCGGGTAAGGAAATAGAGAGCGGCGACTTCGACAGCCCTGCATCGTCCGCACGTCTAGCGGCCAACGCCTTTGGGTTCTTCATCAATCGCCCGGAGGTGTTGCCTCCGCTTCCGGAATGCGAGGATGAGGAGTGGCCTGCGACGTTCTTGGCTCTCGAACAGGAGGTACGCTTTCCATGGCGTGCTAGATGGGGCCATCCTGTCTTGGATGTACTCGTCACCACGCCCTCTGCGCTAGTCGGCATCGAGGCCAAGCGGTTCGAGCCATTCCGCGATAAGCCCAAAGCATCTTTTACCGATACGTATTGGCGGAATGTCTGGGGCGAACACATGAATAGGTACCAGGACGTCAGGGACAAACTTCACGAAGATAAGAGTCTCTACGCTCATCTCAAGGCGGACCAACTTGTCAAACATGCCCTCGGCTTGCGGACACGGTCCAGACCGGGTAAGAAGTATGCGGGCCTGACGCCCATCCTCGTGTATCTCTATGCGGAGCCGGACTTCCTACCCAATGCGGACAAGTCGATTGATGAAGAGGCTAAAGATATCCACAAAGAAGAGGTCGCGGCGTTCGCGGAGGACGTTGCGGGAGACGAGGTGAGATTCGTCCACTGCACGTATCGCGAGCTGCTGGCGGACTGGAAGGAGAGCGGGCCGCCAGAGGTTCGCAGGCACGCGGAAGCCGTGCTCCGGTGCTTCTCCCCGTGAAGCCTTTGTGAACGGCGGCAGCTTCTTCTAGGCAGCGTTGACTTTCATGTCATTCCGAGCGCAGCGAGGAATCTAAGAACCTGCTCTCAGACCACCATCTTAGATTCTTCAACTCCGCTTCGCTGCGTTTCAGAATGACATGATTCAGGCAGCATACTTCGGCTTCTGGGGCCACCCGTCCTCCCGGCCGCCTTAAGCACTCGGAGGGCGTTCAGCGTTATCATCTCGTTGGGGCCCCTCCTGCCCCAGTCGGCCACCTCCACGTTGGAGCCTTTGCTGCCGGGCCGCCTCCAGTAGGACCCTCCCGACCTCCACCTGCCGTCGGGAAGGCGCTTCGCCTCGATGTGGTCCAGCGCCTCCCGCGCTCTTGGGTCGCCGAGCTTGCCCGCGCGGTCCAGCACCAGGAGGGCCTGCAGCACGTCGTAGCGCCAGTAGAGGGGATAGTGGAGCTTGAGCCACTCCGGATTGATCACCTCGTCCGTACGCTCGGAGCGGAAGAGGCGGTGTCTCAGGAAGAGCTCCGACGCCCGGTCGACGGCGCCGGCGTACCGCTGTCCGCCAACAGCGCGCTGGTACTCGACAAGGCCCCACAGGGGCGCCAAGCTCTCGTAGAAGGAGGAGTGGCGGGCATCCTCCTTCCCGCTGCAGTTCCATCCGCCGTCGGGCCACTGCCACTCCACAAGGGAGTCTGCCATCGCCGCCACCCGCGGCTCCCCGGCCATTCCCAAGCAGCTGAAGACCGCCAGGGCGTTGCCCTCTTGGGACGCATGGGCACGGATCAACCCGCCGATCTTCCAGATTCTGCGGCGGTGAGAGTCGCCGCACAGCCAGTCCAAGACCTGGTGGGCTGCGGCCACGGCGCAGGGATCACCGCCGTCGACGCCCAGCTCCACGAGGGAGATGAGCCTCCAGTGGGCGCCTCGCCACTTCCGGTATGGGCCCACTCCGAATCCGCCGTCGGCCTGCTGCCCTGCCAACAGGGCCTTCACACGCGGCCCCTCCGGCAGCCGCTGTCGAGCCTCCCGGACCTCGTCGAAGCTCAATGGCTCATCCAGCAGGTCGACCATAGTGAGGTAGCGTACCGACGGGTCGTCCGAAGCCAGAAGCCACCGGACCGCGGGGTCCTGTCTCATTCGCCTCTTTCCTCAAGCTCCAACCGCGTCTCGACTGTGAGCGAGCCATCGTACCGAATGTGTCTGATGGCATATTATATGAGTGTGGCTGAATCGTCAGGCGAGCTTCGATCCCGTATACACTGTGAGCGCTGCCCTTGTCCTTCCTTCTGCCGCCGATAGAGTCCTGGTCAGATTGGTCGACCGTATTCAACGACGTGCGCGTCTGGAGACCAGTGATCGACTCCATCTGCCAGCACGCCGGAACCGGTTACCAGCGTATCGAAACTCCCCGCTCGAACACCAACGCCGTGTTCATCCTCGACCGTAGACTTGTCGTCAAGATATACAGCCCATTCTGGTCCGAGATGGACATAGAGGGTAAACTGATCGAGGTACTGGGAATGGACAGTGCCGTTCCCGTCCCGACGTTCGTCGCATCGGGCCGATATCAGGACAGAGTACCGTGGAGCTACCTCGTGATGGAGTACTGCCCGGGACTGACGCTGGAAGGCATCAGGCCGGAGATCAGCCGGGACGACCTCTTGGACATCGCTTCCTGCGTTGGGATGGCCGTCAGGGCGCTTCACCAGACCGACGTTGGCCCCTTCGACGGCGTCGACGGAGGAGAGTCATGGGATGACCTAGTCGACCGGAGGCGGAGAGAGGCCCTGCCTGAGCTTGTCGACAAGGGAGTGGTCGCGCCCGGAGTAGCGAAGCCCCTCGCCGGCATTCTGGACGAGGCTATCGCCGACTCCAGGGATGTCCCGCGGGTTGTCGCTCACGGAGACTTGGAGTCTGATCACATCCTGCTCCAGAGGACCGGCGGCGAGTGGACGGTCGCCGCCCTCATCGACTTCGGCGACGCCAAGGTCGGAGTGAGGGACTACGAGTGGATGCCGTTGTGGCTCGGCCTCTTCGATAGGGACGTCGATGCGATGCGGGCGTTTCTCCAAGCATACGACCCAGGTCTCTTGTCCGATGACGGGCTTCCCCGTCGGATCATGGCATGGACGCTGCTCCACGACTTCGGCACGAAGGCCCTCGCCGAGCTCTTGGAGACGATGGGTCCGCAGCCCCCGGTCGAGTCCCTCGACACGCTGCGGGAGCTCATCTGGCCCGGTCTGACGAGTCTGACAAGGGATGTAGCAGGCGTATGACGAGATTCCAGCAGACCGGCGGCCCAGGACCACCTCATACCGCGTCGGCCAGCGGGCCGGAGCGCGTCATCGGAGAGGCGTCGGAGGCCATTGAGCGGGACCCTTCGGACTGGCGGGCGTACTTTCGCCGGGGGAACGCCTACTCGAACAGGGGAGAGTACGGGAGGGCCAAGACGGACATGGACCGGGTCATCGAGCTGGAGCCGGAGAGCAGCATGGCCCACAATAACCGGGGCGTGGCCCTGCTGTGCAGCGGGGACCCCTGGGGAGCCATCCGGGACACAACGCGCGCGATAGAGCTGGCCCCCGGATACCAGGACGCATACCTCAACCGGGGGCTGGCCCACTCAGAGGTAGGAGAGCTCGATAGATCGGTCTCGGACCTCACCGCGGCCATCGAGCTCGACCCAACCTGCTGGAGCGCCTACCGCCACAGGGGGATCGTCCATTGGCAGATGGGCAACATAGAGGCCAGCTACCGGGACCACCTTCGGGCCCGGGAGATCCAGCGGCAGCTCTAGTCGGCGTCGACGGCGAGAGGCTCCTCTATCGCAGCGTAGTTCATCTGGTAGAGGTGCGTGTACAGCCCGTTCAGAGAGAGGAGCTGCTGATGTGTGCCAACTTCAACCACCTCTCCCAGGTGCAGGACCACGATCTTGTCCGCGTCCCTTATGGTGGACAGCCGGTGGGCGATGACGATGGCCGTGCGTCCATCCAGCAGCCGCCCCAGCGCCCGTTGGACCAGCATCTCTGTGTAGCTGTCGATGTTGGCGGTGGCCTCGTCGAGAATGAGGATGCGAGGGTTGGCCACGATGGCCCGGGCGAAGCTGATCAGCTGCCGTTGACCGACGCTGAGGTTGAGGCCTCGCTCCTGTAGATAGGTATCGTACCCGTTGTCCAAGCGAACGATGAAGTCGTGGGCGCCCACCGCTTTGGCCGCCTCGAACATCTGCTCGTCGGTGGCGTCGCTGTGAACGTACTTGATGTTCTCCTTGACGGTGCCTGAGAACAGAAAGGGCTCTTGAAGGACCATGCTCATCTGGCTTGCCAGGGAGTGGCGCGTCACCCCGCGAATCTCCTGGCCGTCCACCAGTATGGCCCCATCCTCCTCCGGCACGTCGTAGAATCGCGAGAGTAGGGAGATCAGCGTGGTCTTACCCGCCCCCGTGGGGCCGACGACGGCCACAGTCTCCCCCGGATTGACGTGAAGGTCGATGTTCCTCAGCACCCTCTCATCGGGCGTGTAGCTGAAGCTCACGTCTTTGAACTCTATCTCTCCCCTGAGAGTGGTGAGCACCTTCGCATTCGGCGCGTCGACCATGTCGAGCTCGGCGTCCAGCAGATCGAAGATGCGGACGCCCGAGGCCATGGAGCGCTGCAGCTGTGTGTACATCATCGTGAGGTTTCGGATCGGCTCGAAGAAGCGCTGGATGTACATCACGAAGGCGATCAGCATCCCGATCTCGAGGCCGCTGGCGCCTCCTCCGACCATGCGGGCGCCGAATAGGATGGCTAGGGCGAGGGCCATGCCGGTCAGGATATCGACCGGCGGAAGAAGCCCTGACGACATACGATTAGCAGCTAGGTTCAACCTGAGGTGATCGCGGTTCTTGGCGTCGAAGAGCTCGTAGTTCCTGTCCTGGCGGTTCATGCTCTGGACCACGCGGACGCCCGTGATGTTCTCGTTGAGAGAGCCGTTGACGATGGCGATGGCGCGGCGGACCTTGATGAAGGCATTCCTGGCGAAGGGCTGCCATACGGCCATGATCAGGACGAGGACGGGGATCACGGACATCGAGATGAGGGCCAGCTGGACATTCATCGCCATCATGGCCACGACGATACCCGCAAGGCCCAGGATGTCCGCCAGCAGCATGACGACCACGTGGCTGGCCTCCTGAAGCTGGTTGACGTCCCCCTGGACCCGCGACATGATTCGCCCCACCTCGGTCTTGTCGTAGAACCGCAACGAGAGCTTTTGAAGGTGGGCGAACATGTCTCGCCGCAACGTATACAGGACCTGCAGGCCCACCTTGGCCATGGTGAGCTGCCCAATGTAGTTGCCGCCCCAATTGAGCAGAGCGACGCCAATGAATATCGCGAAGACCCAAGTGAGCCCTGAGAAATCTCCCTCCGACACGTAGTCGTCGACGCCTATCTTTATGAGCCACGGGATCGTTATCTGTGTGCCGACGTAGGTCAGCATCGCCGCCGTGGCCACCAACATCAGCTTGCTGTGAGGAAGTATGTAGGGAACGATCCGGCGGATCACCTTCGGGTTGTAGACCTTGCCGAAGACCTCCTCGTCGGAGTCCTCGGTGGCGCGGCTCATCCCGCCGCGCATGTGGAACATTCCGCCCATCATCGGACGCCGCCTCCGTTGACGCCGGCCGGCACCTCGATCTCCATCATCACCTCTTCCTGCGGGCGCAGCTGCAGATCGTAGATCTCGCGGTAGAGGCCGCCCAGCTGAAGCAGCTCTTGGTGAGTACCCCGCTCCACTATTCCGCCGTCCCTCAGGACCAGAATCGTGTCCGCCTTGTGTACCGTGCTAAGCCTGTGAGCGATCACAAAGGTGGTCCGACCGCGCATCACGGACTCCATGGCTTCGCGGATCATGTCTTCCGTCCTGGCATCGACGCTGGAGGTCGAGTCATCCAGTACGAGGATCGGAGGATCCAGAAGTACGGCGCGGGCGATGGACAGCCGTTGGCGCTGCCCGCCGGAGAGGGTCGAGCCGCGCTCGCCGATGACGGTCTCGTAGCCCTCCGGCAGCGACTCTATGAAATCGTGGAGCTGGGCGACCTTGGCGGCCTCGACGATCTTGTCCATGGGCGCGTCCTCGCGGCCATAGGCGATGTTCTCTCTGAGGCTCGTGGTGAACAGAGAGACGTCCTGCTGGACGATCCCAATGTTCCGCCGCAGCGACTCCAGGGTCGCGTTGCGCACGTCCCCCCCGTCTATCGTTATCGAGCCGGAGGAGACGTCGTAGAATCTCGGGATCAGGCTGACGATGGTGGTCTTGCCGCTGCCCGGAGCCCCCAGCAGCGCTATGACCTTGCCCGCCTCGGCCTCGAAGCTGATGTCATGAAGTACCGGTAGACCCCCTTCGTATCCGAAGCTGACGTTGTCTAACCGGACATCTCCTCGGACCCTGGTCATCTCCCGCGAGTCTTCGGCCTGCTGCACCGGCGACGGCGTATCCAGTATCTCGAAGATCCTCTGACCGGCCGAAGCGGCGCGGGCGTATGAGTTCACCAGGTACGCGGTCATTCGCACCGGCATCTGCAGCATCTGCATGTAGATTATGAACTGGGCCAGCTCTCCCCACTCCAGTGATCCGTTGATAACCTGGCGCCCCCCGAACCACATGACCAGCCCAAGGGCGACGACGAAGGAGAAGAGCACAAAGGAGCTGTTGTGGGCCTGCAGCCGTTCCGCCGCGATATACTCGGTGGCGACCTCACTGTTCTTCTCGTTGAATTTCGACTCTTCGTAGGCCTCGGAGGAGAAGGCTTTTACGACACGAACCCCGGTCAGGTTCTCCTGTAGCACCGTGCTCATATCGGCCATTTTCTCCTGCACGGTGAACCATATGGTCCTCATCTTCAGCCTGAGCACCGAGGAGTGGTAGCCCACGATGGGCATGAAGCTGACGCTCAGCAGGCCGAGCTTCCAGTCCATGCCTACAAGGATGACCCCAACCAAGACCGCCAACGCGATGGAGTAGGGTGTACGGACCAGTCCCATGTTGATGAACATGCGGACGTTGTCCACGTCGTTGACCGCGCGAGACATCAGGTTTCCCGTGTGGTACTTGTCGTGGAAGGCGAAGCTCAGGCGTTGGACGTGATCGTAGAAGGTGTTGCGGATGTCGTAGGTGACTAACTGCCCCAGGGTCTCGCCGAGGTAGTTCTGGCCGAAGGAGAGTACGCCACGAACGACGGTAATCCCCATGATGACCAAGGCGATTCGAAGCATCGCGTCCTCATCGACTGCTCCGCCCTCGATCCCGAGTGCTATGTTATCGACCGCGCTCCCTATGAACTTTGGAAGCGCCAGATATGCTCCCGTAGCCCCGACCATGCATACGTAGGCGCCTATGAGCCGCCATTTGTGGTCGAGAGCTATCCTTATGATGCGTAAGATGGCTCTCATTCGTGGTTAGTGACTGAACCTCCGTTGGGCGGATCATCGTAACATGGAAGAGCCCAGAGGTCTCGTCGCGTCCATCTTGACGCACTGGGGGAGGAAGAATCCTTTACTCTAGACGTACGATTACCAAAATTTTGTTCATGGATCATTGTACACCAACGGGTGGGTGGTTTGGCAAGGGCCCAGAGGTTTCCGGTTTGCAGGAAAGCGGCTTTGACTGTGGGGAGGCCCCGCCGTCAGGGCCTCAACGAGTAGACCCTCCAGAAGGGCAGCCGCTGGGATGATCTGTCGGCGTTGAGGGCGTCGATCAGGATGCGGTAGCGAAGCTCCGAGCGGCGCATCATCCGACGGATGTGGTGCTGCTCCGCCGGAGACATGCGCGCCACAAGCTGTGTTATCTCCAACCGGAGGATGCCTCCGTCCCTTTGCAGTGTCGCCCTGAGCTTGACCACCTGAGGCCCAGCGGCCACGGTCGGCGGCCTGTAGGAGGTCTCCATGGGAATGCCCGTGAGGAAGACTCCCGAATACTGGGCCGACCTGTTGAGATGCGAGCCAATTCGAACGGCCACCTGCTCCGCCTTGGCCACCTTCCCCCGGGCGATGAGCTCACGCATCTCGCTGCCTCGCTCGCCCGCGAGGCCCGCGTGTGTCTGCGCCCGTTCGATATCGGAGCGGGGAAGCCTGAGGGTTATACTCTCTTTGGTGGTCTTCACCCAGTACAGCCTATCCCCCGGGACGCTGTCGGCCGCGGCCGCGGTCGTACCGCCCGCCACGAACCCCATGACGACCAGCGCCGCGACTCCCACGGCCAGCGGCTTCACCACCGGTCGCAAGATGGAGAAGCTCAACCAGCTCCGTCGCCTGGTTGCGCTCCTCTCGTTCACCGCATCCATCAGCCGGCTCAAGCCGCGGGCCCTCGCCTGCGGGCTGTACCTGGCCGCGGAGGCCAGCTGCCGCGTCGCGAGGGCTGTCTCCAGCAGGGGTACCAGCTCCCTCTCGTACTCGGGGTAGCGGGCGACACACTGTCGAATGTCCCCGCCGCTAGACATCTGCTCCAGGCAGTCGTTGAGCGCGTTATCGAGTTCCCGACCCATCAGATAACCCCCAGGTCCCTAAGAATGTACCTCATCGCGCCGTATCAGGCCAGACGGCCTGAGGCGGCCGCCATCACGGCCTCCGGATTGAGAATTCGCCTCAGCTTCTTCAGCCCCGTGTGCTGAAGCGCCTTCACTGCGTTTTCCTTTCTGTCCATCGCCCTGGCCGTCTCCGCAACCGACAGGCCGGCGGCAAAGCGCAGCGATATCGCTTCCCGCTGCAGATCGGTCAGGTCCTCCATCGCTTCGCTGACCTTGACCATGGCAATCTTCACGTCAACGTAAGAGTCGAGGTCTTCCTCCGAAGACCCGACGCTATTCTCGGTCGTCTCCAGGGACGTGGTCTTCCTGCGGCCCTTCGTCCTGAAGTAGTCCACAACGAGGTTGTGGGCAATGCGGTACAGCCACGAAGAGAAGGGGTAGCCGCGCGGCTTGAACGAGCGAATCGACTCCAGCATCTTGACGAATACCGCTCCCGTGATGTCCTCGGCATCCACAGAGTTACCGGTCTTGAATGAGACGTACCGGTAGATAGCATCGGAAAAGTGCTCATACAGAGCAGCGAAAGAGGCTGCGTTGCCTTCCTGCGCACTCCTTACCAGTTGGTCCACGTCCACCGGGACGTCGCTGCCAGAATGCAATGGTTCCCTTTCTCTCAGGGGAGCGCCAAGAGTCTGGACACCATATCGATGCCCCGTTGTGGATTATATAACGTTCAGGGGGCGGTTGAGGATAGCGTCTGTCAAGGCGCATTTTCCGGAGAGCGTGCCTGCGGGCCTCGCGCTAGATCGATCCCCAGGAACACACTTCCTCGACCCTCCAGGCCGCCCTAGCTTCGAGAATCGATTACTGATGCGGGCTGGGCCCGCCCGTGTTATCGCCTTGAGGTCAAACGGTCGTCCAGACATGTAAGAAGGGGCAGGAGACGCCAACGGATACGTGGAACGGGTACGTGGAAGGGCGCAGGCGCAGTCCGTCAAGCACAGCACCTATTCGTAGATGCTTCTCATCTGCCAGCAATCGAGCGAAAGCAGTTCAGACTCCTGGCCCTGAGACAGCAGCGAGACTCCGGTGCTGTCCTCGCGGCCGGGATAGACCCGAACCGCAATGCATTGCCTCTCGTTCACAAAGACCTCGACGACGCTTCGGTCGACGAATATTCGCAACCGGACCGGTTCGTCGGGTTCAATGAGTACCGGCGCCGACTCGGGTGGCCGCGACAGCGCATCGGACAGCGTCGACGCACGCGAGTTGTCGATCATTATGACGCTCTCGTAGCGAACCGGATTCGAGAGAATCGTCGAAATGACCAGGTTAGAATGAGTGTCATTGGCGAACGGTTCCCGGTACTTGTACCCTCTCTTGTTGAAGAAGCAGATTCGCGTGCACTCCTCCTTGTCCGCGGAACGCAGGACGTCGACTTCGAACATCGACGCAAGTTTCGGGTCGACGGCGATCTGCAGCTCGATCGCGTTCCCCTTGATGTCATCGAGCACGATCTCCTGGTTCGCCGGCAGGACAGTCCGGCCGACGTGCCGGTGGTCGTACCTCAGGGAATCGATGTCTCCGGCAGGCTCAATATTCAGGTCGTACTTGCCGCGGAGCGTCAGGCGCCTCGGCAGTGTCAGAATCTGGTCCCAGTCGCGCGCATACAGGGAAGGGTCGTCGTCCACTCCACCGCTTGCGCTCCGGTCTCCGAAGAAACCTCCCAAATAGTCGTTCATCCTGTAAGTGGGCTTGCTCGGGTTCATGTTGAACAGGACGACGACGCCCCCGTTCCCGTCGGGCGCAGCCGTGGGTGCGTGGACGCCACCCGGAAACGCGGCGCCGAAGTTGAACAGGCCATGCGCATCGACCACGAGCTTGTCGCGCTTCCGGTCATAGTCGCCGAGCCAGTACTGGCCGCCGCTCATGTGGCTGAAGAACACCAGAATATGTCGATCGCCTATCGGCCAGAAGTACGGGCATGCACCGTCATCCCCCGGCACCGTGAACCGGTCGCCCTCGATGAAGGTGTGGAGGTACTCCCAGTCTTCCAGGTCCCGCGAGCGGAACAGGTACTCAGTGGCGACGTGCTTGCCACCGGGTCTGTAGGGAATGATCCCCGCGGACAGAGCGTAGTACGCTCCGTCCTTGGACCAGATGCAGGGATCGAAGACCCCGTGGGGAAGGGACGCTTCGCCATCGGTCCCGAACGGGATAACGGGGTTGCCCGCGACCTTCTCCCAGTTCAGCAGCAGGGGATCGCGGGATACGGCCACCATGTTGCCGACTCCGATACCGTGATAGATGGCGATAACCCGGTCGCCTTCGACGAGCGTGGTGCCGGAGTAACACCTGTCCTCCGGCCCCGGATGGAGTGCATAGGGAAGGTCGCGCCAGTGGATGAGATCGTCGCTGACCGCGTGTCCCCAGTGCTGTCGCGCATCGTCAGGCGGGCAAGCCTGATTGAACAGGTGCCAGCGCCCCTGCCAATGGCAAAGCCCGTTCGGGTCGTTGAGCGTATTCTCGGGATTGACGTAGTGATAGAACGGACGATGGGTGTCGCCCGCCTTCTCCCTTCGCGCAGCCATCATCCGCAGCACGAGGGGATCCGCCTCCAGTTGCTTCTCCTGCTCCTCCAGCGTCTCGGCGAAGGTGTACCTCGGGACCCGCGAGGGGGGGAACTCTCTCCTTGCCACTCTCTACACTCCTTCGGCCCCGATACTTGTCCGCCTCGCCTTCGCCGAATAGGATCGTCATGACCGCCGATGTATCGACGATCACTTTGGCAGCCCGCGCTCGTCGTAGAGCAGGTCGCCGTGGTCGACCGGCGGCCCTCCCTTGCGCAGCAGCTTGGCGCAGCGCTCCGCGATGACGCCCGTCGCGCTCTAGGCGCTCCCTGAGCGCGACCGTGATCGCGCCGGTCATCGTCTCACCGGTGAGGTGCGCCAGGTCTCTTCGTTCTTGATGTTGAGGCTCACCAGACCTCCCTCAGGGTAGAATTGCACTGGCATTTCTACCCTACAACGTCCCACCGCCTTGCGCAACGTCGTCCGGGCGCCGGGACCTGCCTCTACGGGCGCTCGTGGGGGAACCACCATCCCTTCGGGACTGTTCACGTTCGATGAAACTACGCTTTGAGCCTGCCCCCGACTCTTTCCCAGTGAGACTGTACCCCCTCTCAATCTCCCCTGCGAGGGGGAGAGGTGGGTTTGCTTCGCTGCCGACGGGTCTACGGCTGGGAAAGTGTTAGAATGGCCATCTCTGGCGAAAGGTCCCAGATGCCGATGGCACCAGCACAATCGACCTCGAGAGAGATGCCCTTCGCTGTCCGACCGCTGGAGGAGCGGGATATCCCCCAGTCGTCGGAGATAGAGCGGGAGGTATTCCCGACACTCTTTCCATACACCTCCTTTCGACGTGAGCTCAAGAACAGGGCCGCCAGGTACCTGATCACGTGGCGTTGCAGCGACCCGGTCATGGAGGGACTCGAAGGCCCATCAGAGTCGAAGCCTCAGCCACCGACCGACCAGGGCCTCATGGGCAGGCTCCTTCGAAACGCCGGCAGCCTGTCATTCGGCAGATACCGGACGAGGCAGCCGACGCAGCTCCTGACGGGTTTCATAGGCACCTGGTACATGACCGGAGAGGCCCACGTCGTCTCCGTCGGCGTCAAGAGCGAGTACAGGGGTCAGGGTATCGGAGAGCTTCTGCTGATCAGCGCTATCGAGCAGGCTGCGATCCGAGATGCAACCGTCGTAACTCTGGAGGTGCGGGTATCGAACCATCCCGCCAAGAGCCTCTACCGCAAGTACGGGTTCATCGAGCGGGGCATACGGAAGAGCTACTACACGGACAACCGAGAGGACGCTGCGATCATGACCACCGAGCCGATCCAGCATCCCCCCTTCGAGCAAGGCTTCCAAGAGCTGGTAAGGCAGCACGAGCAGCGTTGGGGACGCTCGCACCGCCGCCTCTTCTGAATTTTTTTGTTCTATTAGGGGGCTGGGTACCTGCCGCGATCTATCATCCGATGCTGGCTGATGACATTCAGATCCGTGTAACGGGGGCTGCGTCGTGCTGAGAGCTGCGTTGCTGGTGGCTGTGGGAGTGGTGTTGGCGGTCGTGCTGCTGTGGCAGGCCGACCGGCTCATCCGCCGCATGAGCATCGATTCCGAGCCCATCGTCGTACCGTCCTCTACTCCCGATGCGGCGGACGGCGTTCCGAAGGAGGAGCTCGAGCTGGAGATCGTGACGCTGCTGCCCTTCGACGCGATCCCTGCCATCTCGAATCCGACGCTGATTACGGCAGACGAAGCCGACTCTGTCTTGGACCCGGATGAGCAGGTGATGGGCATCTCCATCAACGGCGAGCAGAGAGCCTACTCCGTCCGGCAGCTCAGCCGCCACGAGATCGTGAACGACACCGTGGGAGGCGTGCCGCTGGCGGCAACGTGGTGACCCCTCTGCTATTCGGCCATCGTGTATGGCCGGGAGATAGACGGCGGGGAGCATACCTTCGGGGTGTCGGGCAAGCTGATCATGAACTCCCTTGTAATGTACGACCGGGAGACAGAGACGCTGTGGAGCCAGTTCTTGGGCAGAGCGGTGGAGGGCCCCTTGGCCGGCGCCGAGCTGGAGGTAATCCCCGTTACTCAAACCACGTGGTCGGCGTGGAGAGAGCTGCACCCCGACACGACGGTGCTGAGGAAGCCTCGCAAGAGCCAGGACCGGTACGCGGGCTACTACAGCAACAACGACGCCGGCGTACTGGGAGAGTCGTCCGAAGATGACCGCCTGGGCCGCAAAGAGCTGGTGCTGGGGGTCGACGTGGATGGCAGCAAGAAGGCCTACGCCTTTTCGGCCCTGGAGGCAGGAGGGGCCGTCAGCGACTCCTTTGCCGGTCGAGACCTCCTCGTCTTCCTGGACCCTGCCACCGGCACCGGGCTGGCATATGACCGGAGGGTGAACGGCAGGCCGCTGAGCTTCCAATTGGAGGACGGCCCGGCGGGCGTCCAAACCGTAATGGTTGACGAAGAGACGGGCTCCAAGTGGCGGGCGTTCACCGGCAGGGCGTTCGAGGGCGAGCTCAAGGGGCAGACACTGGCCCGCTTGACCTCCCACCTATCCTTCTGGTTTGCGTGGAAGGACTGGTACCCCGAGACGGAGCTGTACACGGGATAGCTGCGCCGGCGCATGAGAGCCGAGGCACGAGGGTTTGGGAGTAGGATTGGAGGACATGCCACACCAACTGTGAACAGATACGGAGGGGTAGGTTTGCAAGCTTCACTGTCGGCATGCGCTATACTGTTACCTGACGCTTGGAGAGGTGGCCGAGCGGCTTAAGGCGCTGGTCTCGAAAACCAGTATGGGAGCAATCTCATCGTGGGTTCGAATCCCACCCTCTCCGGGGATAGGCTTCCTTGACAGGCCGGGGCGGCCTCATGCCACCATACGGCAGCCACAACGGAGGAGAGGTGCTAGAGTGGCCGAATAGGCACGACTGGAAATCGTGTGTCGCCTTCACGGGCGACCGTGGGTTCGAATCCCACCCTCTCCGCTCCCTCTGCACAGCCGCTCGTCCCCGTCCTGATCGAAGACGCCATACCGCATCCATAGCGTCTTGGTTGCGTCGGCCCCTGCTCCCTGTGCTAGAATCGTAGCCGCTTATGGAAACCGACGAGCTAAAGCACTGGATCGCCTTCAACCGGGTCCCGGGCATCGGCCGGGCCCGGTTCTCATTGCTCGAAGAGCGCTTCGGCTCTCTGCGCAAGGCGTGGCAGGCCAATGGGTCCGACCTCAAGGCTGCAGGGCTGGACAGCCGGTCTACACAGATGGTGGTCTCCCGAAGGCCCTCCATCGATCCGGACGCCGAGATCCGCCGATTGGAGGAGAACGGCGTCGACGCCTTCACACGGCACGACAGCGAGTATCCGCCCCGGCTCAAGGAGATCTTCGACCTGCCGCCGGTGATCTACGTGAAGGGAGAGATCATCCCAGAGGACGAGCGTTCGGTTGCCGTGGTCGGGACCCGAAAGCCAAGCGCCTACGGCCGGGAGGCCGCCTACCGGATCTCCGCAGACCTAGCCCAATCCGGTGTCACCATCGTAAGCGGCCTAGCGCGGGGGATCGACGCCGTAGCCCATCAAGCGGCGCTGGAGGGTGGCTTCAGGACGCTTGCCGTTCTCGGCAGCGGGATCGACGTAATCTATCCCAGGGAGCACAGGCGGCTGGCCGAGCAGGTCGCAGAGAACGGAGCTATCGTGTCCGAGCATCCCCTGGGGATCAGGCCTGACGCCCAGAACTTCCCCCGCCGGAACCGCATCATGAGCGGGATGACGCTTGGGACCGTCGTGGTGGAGGCGCCCGAAGCCAGCGGCGCCCTTCTAACGGCCAACCACGCGCTGGAGCAGGACCGAGAGGTCTTTGCGGTGCCCGGCAACATCTTCGCACCCACCAGCCGGGGAACGAACCGGCTGATCCGAGACTCCGCCGCCAAGCTGGTCGTCGATCACCAGGACATCCTGGAGGAGCTGAACCTCTCGGTGGTCGGACAGCAGATCGAGATGACGGCGCTGTTTCCCCAGGACGAAAACGAGTCCCAGGTGCTCCGGCACGTCAGCTACGAGCCCATCCACATAGACGAGATCATCCGCAGCTCCACGCTGCCGATCTCCACCGTCAGCAGCGCCTTGGCTATGATGGAGCTAAAGGGTATCGTTAGGCAGACCGGAGGAATGAACTACATCAGACTGAAGGAGACCACGGCCGAATACCAGACGGCGTGACCGTCCGCCGCGCGGCGCGGCGGCAGATCATGAGAATAGCTGGAAAGACCGCACAGTCCGCTTACTACCGTAGTTGTGAGAAGTCCTTGAACTGAGGCAAAGTAGACCATGGCAAAAGACCTAGTAATCGTAGAGTCCCCCGCAAAAGCCCGGACCGTCGGGCGCTTCCTCGGCAGTCGATACGAGGCCAAGGCCTCTATGGGGCACGTGAGAGACCTGCCCAAACGCAAGATGGGCGTCGAAGTCGACGAGAAGGGCTTCCACCCCAGCTATGACGTGCTGCCCGACAAGAGGAAGATAGTGTCGGAGCTGGCCAAGGCATCCAAGGCGGCCAACACCGTCTACCTGGCCACCGACCCTGATAGGGAGGGCGAGGCCATATCGTGGCACCTTATGAAGGCCGCCAAGATCGACGAGTCGAAGGCCCGCCGCGTCGTCTTCCACGAGATTACCAAGAGCGCCATCGAGGAGGCCTTCGCGCAGCCTCGACAGCTGGACCAGGACCTCATCGAGGCCCAGCAGGCCCGCCGCATCCTCGATAGGCTGGTGGGCTATCGCCTGAGCCCCGTGCTCTGGGGCAAGGTCCGGCGCGGGCTGTCCGCCGGTCGCGTCCAGTCGGTGGCGCTGAGGCTGATCGTCGATCGGGAGCGGGAGGTCCAGGCCTTCGTGCCGAAGGAGTACTGGACCGTCGCCGCCACTCTCGCCAAGCAGTCCGGCGAAGACGCGTCGATGACGTTCAGAGCCGGCCTGCACTCGGTCGTCGGTGTCAAGGGCGAGATCGAGATACCCGACAAGGCCGGGGCCGACAGTATCTCGACCGACCTGGACGGCGCAGTCTACGAGGTAGACTCTGTACGCAAGCGGGAGCGGCACAGCCGGCCTCGGGCACCGTTCATCACCAGCACCCTCCAGCAGGATGCGTCCCGAAAGCTGCGGTTCACCGCCCGGCGCACCATGCAGGTGGCGCAGCAGCTGTACGAAGGGCTGAACGTCGGCAACGAAGGCTCGGTTGGCCTCATTACGTACATGCGGACCGACTCGACGAACGTTGCCCAATCGGCATTGAGAGAGGCGAGCGGGTACATCAAGAGGAAGTTCGGACCCGAGTACGCCCCCAAGTCCCACAGGTTCTACACCCGCAAGGTGAAGGGCGCACAGGAGGCCCACGAGGCCATCAGGCCCACCTCCATCGGAAGGGAGCCGCAGGCGATACGCGGGTCCCTGAGCTCGGAGCAGTACCGGCTCTACGACCTCATCTGGAAGCGGATGCTGGCCAGCCAGATGGCTGACGCCCTGTTCGACTCGACCAACGTGTCCATCACGGCCCAGAGCAAGGCCTCGGATACCCGGTACCGCTTCCGAGCCACCGGCTCCATACTCAAGTTCCCAGGGTTCCGGGTGCTGTACATGGAGAGCAGGGACGACGCGGCCGACTCCGACGACGATGAGACGCCGCCGCTGCCCGAGCTGGCCGACGGAGACCCTCTCAGCTGCCGTGCACTTGCGGCCGACCAGCACTTCACACAACCTCCGCCCCGCTACTCGGAGGCGACCCTCATCCGAGACTTGGAGCAGCAGGGGATAGGCCGCCCCAGCACGTACGCGCCCATTATCGCAACCCTCATGGGCCGGGACTACGCCATCCGCGAGCGCGGCCGTTTCATCCCGACCAAGCTGGGCATCGCCGTCACCGACCTCCTCACCACCCACTTCCCGGACGTCATGGACATAGGCTTCACGGCCAAGGTGGAGGAGCAGCTGGACGATATCGCCAACGGTGAGCGCGATTGGACGCCGGTGCTGCGCGAATTCTACAGCCCCTTCGACGAGGCTATAGAACGGGCGCTCCGGGAGGCCGAGCGGGTGCCCAGAGACAAGATCGACGAGGAGACGGACGAGGTCTGCGAGAAGTGCGAGCGGCCAATGGTGATCAAGTCCGGGCGCTTCGGACGGTTCCTGTCGTGCAACGGGTTCCCCGACTGCAGGAACTCGAGGCCGCTTCTCAAGCGAACGGGTGTCGAGTGCCCGGATTGCGGCAACGACCTGGTGGAGCGCCGGGGAAAGCGCCGCGGCAGAGGAAGCAGCACCTTCTACGGCTGCTCAGGGTACCCGGAGTGCTCCTTCGCCGTCAACCAGCGCCCCATACCCCAGCCGTGCCCCGAGTGCGGCGGGCTTCTGCTGGCCTCCGGTCGAAGCAACGCCCGTTGCAACAAGTGCGAATTCAAGGGACCGGCCCCCGAGAGCGAGCCCGCAGAGGTTTCCGCATAGTCCGCACGAAGAGTAGGCAGAATCCCGCCGGATAGGAGCCAACAATCCGCTGGAGCCCCGGACGGCTTACTCCGTACGATGGCTCCATGGACGAACAGGAGTGGCGGTCCCTCCTTGCGCAGTACGGGGCGCACCTGAAGGCGGAGAGGAGCCTCGCCGACCTCACGGTCCGGAACTATACGACCGACCTGAGACCTCTCTTCGACTACATGGCGATGAGGGGCATAGCCGGTCTGGCTGACCTCGACAGGACCTCCCTCAGGGCCTATCTGGCTTGGCTCAGCGAGCTGGGATACGTCAGAGCGAGCATCGTCAGGAAGCTCAGCGCCCTACGGGCCTTCCTGCGGTGGCTGGTGCGCAAGGAGGTGATCGAAGTCGACCCCCTGCCCCGACGGGGCGTGATGAAGCGGGAGTCGAGGCTGCCCAGGTTCCTGTCCGAGGAGGAGGCCAAAAGGCTGGTGCGCTCTCCCGACGCCTCGGAGAGGCTGGGCGCCAGGGACAGGGCCCTGCTGGAGCTCATCTACGGCGCGGGGCTGCGGGTCAGCGAGGTCAGGGACATCGACCTCCGCCATCTGAACCTGCATACGCAAGAGCTGAGGGTGACCGGCAAGGGGTCGAAGCAGCGGATGGTGCTCATAGGCGAGGCGGCCAGGGACGCCCTGAACGTCTACCTGCGCGATGTCCGCCCGTGGCTGGCCAACGACGCCAGCGGCAGCGCCCTCTTCCTGAACAGATACGGTGGCCCCCTCAGTCAGCGCAGCATCCAGGAGAAAGTGCGGCGGTACGCGGTCAAGGCCGGGCTGGGAGCGGGGGTGCACACGCACACTCTGCGGCACTCCTTCGCGACACACCTTCTGGAGGGAGGCGCCGACCTGCGGGTCGTCCAGGACCTCCTGGGCCACGCCAGCCCCGCGACCACCCAAGTCTACACCCACGTCACCGGCTCCCAGGCGCGAGAGGTCTACCTCGCCGCGCACCCAAGGTCGTCGGCGGAGAAGGACGACGATGAGTAGGAGCGACGGCGTTAGACAGCACGAGTCCGCGTCTATTGTTCCGAGAGGACGCGCCAGCAGGTAAAGGAGAGAGCATGATTCCCTCGTAACAAGGGGCTTTCGGGTTGGTTCTGCGGCGTGAGGGCGGTTAGGCGTGAGGGATTTGGTTGTTCCGATCGGGGCTTGTGTTGTGGCCGATGAGGTCGTTGTGGTGCGCCATACCCCGTCCGGGTAGGCATCAGCGGGCTCGCAACGGCTCCTGTAGCTTCATGCAGCGGTGGGAGCGGTCGCCAGGACAGCCGGTGGGACCAACATCTCGTCCAACCGTGCCCGGACCATTCGCTTGACGTTACACGCCAGGGCCTTGAGGTAGACGGCGAGCCGGACCCTCTCACCTCCACGTACCCGTAGGCGGCCAAGACCATGGCGCCGTTTCAACTCCGAGTTCGTACCCTCTATCCCCGCACGCAACCCGTACCGTTTACGCCATTGTCCATCCGACTCGGCCCGCCGCCTACGTCCGATGTTCACCCTGGCGAGGTCCGCACTCAGCACGTAGGCTCCGCTCGGCGACCACTCTCCCCCGAGCTCAGGACGACGACGCCACCTCACAGGACACCGTGGGCGCAGCGAGCAGGGTTCACACACCTCCCGGGCGAAGTGCATCTCCACTCGCTCGGGAGCGTCTTCATCCTCGTACTCGGACACCGCCTCATGTCCCGCAGGACACACCGCAGCCCTCCTTGCCGTAACGTCGATGTCAAAGTCAGCAGCCGTCAGTCTGACCAGCCCATCATCCTCATCGGCCTCCCCCGGCGCCCGGCCCCCGACAGGGCTCACCAACTCCGTCCCTCTACGCTCTGCCTCCCATCCGTTGTGTCCGGAACCATACGACGTGTCGCACCATAGCTCCGAAGGACCGATTCCTCGCTCCCTCAACGTGTCTATCACCCCCACCGTCACACCGGCGTCGCCACCGCTCGACGGCGTGACCTCCACGTGGGTGATCACCTGCATTGCGTTCCCCTCTTCGCACGTCTCAGACACCTGCACCTCGTACCCCTTCCCCTTGTGTCCGCTGTAGGTTACCGCCGGGTCGTGGGGCGTCTGCATCGAGTACGACCGCACCTCCTTCGGCTCCTTCAGCGCGATCGGCACCTTCCCCTCTGCCGCATCGTCGTCATCGGCTCCGGGACGACCGTCCCTGTGACGGCCCACGTGGCACTGCTCCCCCAATAGCCTCTCCAACAGCCCGTACTCCTCCATCTTTGCCACCGCCGTCCCACGGAACCTATCCACCAGCCGGTACACGTCTCGCGCACACACCGACAGCCGGCGACGCCCCTCACCTGAACGTGCGTCCTCGTACCCCGATGCTTCGCCGGTCTCCTTGAGGTACCGCTGGGCCAGACCATCCCCAATCCCTTCACCCAGACCAGGGTGCTCACGGCTCACCGCTAACAGGAACACTCGGACCGTCTCGCAGAACAGACCCAACCGCGTCAGCACCGCGATATTGCTCATGACGTGCGTCGAGTCCAGGCGCTGCTTGCCTGTTCGCAGTCCCAGGGCCTCTATCATCCGGTCCGTTGTCTCGCAGAAGGCCAATCGCCCCCCGTCGTGCTCCATCAACCGCACACGGAAGTTGTGCAGCGTCTTCTGGGCAAGATGCGCCTCCTCCATCTCCAGCCGCAGCGCGTGGTGCCACAGCAGATTGAACTCCAACTCTTCCAACGCCTCCATGTCCGTCAGATCGAACATCTCCTTGAGCACCAGCACTCCCAGCACCGTCTGCACGGCGCGATTGGGCCTGCCCATGTCCGGGCTGTACAGCGGAGCGAACCGCTCCTCCTCTATCAGAACCAGAGCCTCGTTCCGGAACACCTCCGCCCAGCTCCTCCGCATCAGCTTCGCCTTCCTCGGCGTGATCAGAAACTCCGACTGCCACAGGCTCTCCTGCGGTTCCCGTGCTTGAAACATCGACCACCTACTCCTGTGCCTTCACTCCTCCACTTTCCCCGCTCCTATTATCCCTCACTTCCAATACCCTCGCCCATGACTTGTTACGAGGGAATCAGAGCATGACTTAGGAGGGAGGAGACTACCGCCGAGGGGTATGTCCTCACTCGCCATCCGGCGTGGAGGCCCCAAATCGAGGCCGCCGGTACGCCCGAGGAGATACGGTTCGCCGCCATCTCCGCTCCTGCCCAACGCGGGGTAGACGGGCTGAGCGTCAACGGAACGCTGTCAGTAGACTCTACCTTAGAGGCAGTGCGTCCGTTCACCGTGCTCCTGTAGCTCGATGACGAGCACGCCGCTTCCCGACGAAGATCACGTCTCTCGATACTGCAATCCCTCGGCCGTCGAAGGCGGGTTGCCCATGGCCTCCGCCTTCATACCCAGACGGGGTGAGGAGTATCTGTCGGTCAACTGGATTGAGTACTTCGGTCAGGGTGACCTGACCGCTGCCGTTGAGCGGGTCAGAGAGGCATTCCGGGTCAAGAGCTACCGAGTACGGCAGAACGAGCGGTTCGCGGTGCTCAACGTCGGCGCTGCTAAGACAGCTGCCCGTGAAGGCGTTGACCGCGCCCTGAGCATTGACCATCTGCCCGTCAGCAACGACCAGTCCCACGCCGGTATACGCGGTTACGGATCTGAGGACTTGGCGGTCGCTGTAGAGCTGGCAACGCTAGTTACACGCCAGAACGTACACCCAGCCGTGACCTGATCGGTCCGCAGCTTTGACCACACCTTCTGCGCCTTCGGAGATGGCCGGAGAATCTCCGAAGCTCCAAAGGGAACTTCGATAATCCACCGCCTTACGTCGGCCCCGCGTACAGGGCAGCTACATGGGTTACAATGTTCGGGTGTCCATGCACGGCTCCCTGATCACCCATGAAGATACTCGTCGTTAACGGCCCCAACCTCAACGCGCTGGGAAGGCGAGACCCGGCGCACTATGGCGCTGAGAGCCTGGAGCGGATCGAGGAGCGTCTATCCGATAGGGCCCGGGAGCTTGGGGTGGAGGTCGAGCTCTTCCAGTCCAACGAGGAAGGGGAGATCGTCGGCTTCCTGCAGGGGGCGGAAGGCGCCTCCGGCCTGATCATCAACGCCGGGGCCCTCACCCACTACGGGCTGTCGCTGCGGGACGCCCTCGCGGACGCCCGTTTGCCTATAGTCGAGGTGCATATCTCAAACATCCACGCGCGGGAGGAGTTTCGACGCCATTCGGTGATCGCTCCCATTGCCGTCGGGCAGATCGCCGGTCTCGGCACGCAGGGGTACGAGCTGGCGCTGGAGTTTCTTTCAAACAGGCTGAACCGAGGACTTGCAGAATGAACGTAAACAGCAGGCTGGAGCGATTGAGGAACAAGCTCGATGAGGAGGATCTGGACGCCATCCTCATCTCGTCACCGGAGAATCGCCGGTACCTGTCGGGGTTTACCGGATCGGCGGGCTACCTGCTAGTCTCCCAGGACGACGCGGCGCTGGCAACGGACTTCCGCTACGTGGAGCAGGCCGGGAGGCAGGCCCCCGACTTCAGGGTCGAGCGGATATCCGCCCGCTCCGGCTGGCTCCTGAAGCTGGTCGAGGAGCAGGGTGGCCGCCGCGTCGGATTCGAGAGCGAGCACGTCACCGTCGCAGCTCACGCGGCGCTGGAGAAGGCTTTGAGCGAGGGCGGAGAGGCGCGCGAGCTCATTGCCGTCTCCGACGAGGTCGACCGGCTAAGGCAGACCAAAGACGGCGCCGAGATCGATCTCCTGACGCGGGCGGTGGAGATCGCCGACGAGGCGTTCGAGAGGGTCGCCCCCCAGATCGAGGCGGGGGTGACCGAGGAGGAGGTCGCCTGGGAGCTGGAGAAGGAGATGCGGGAGCGCGGCGCCGAGGCCATCGCCTTCGACATCATAGTCGGCGCCGGCCCCAACGGGGCCCTGCCGCACCACCGGGCCGGCGAGACGCTCATACGGGAGGGCCAGGCCGTCGTCATAGACATGGGCGCCCAGTATCAGGGATACTGTAGCGACCTGAGCCGCACGATAGCGGTCGGAGAGCCCGACGAGACCTTTGGGCGCGTCTACGACACGGTGCTGAGGGCACAGCTGGCCTGCGAGGAGGCCGTCCGGCTCGGGATGACTGGCGGCGAGTGCGACGCGGTGGCCCGCGACCTCATCGCGGCGGAGGGCTACGGCGACAACTTTGGGCACAGCCTCGGCCACGGGGTGGGGATCGCGGTCCACGAGTATCCGCTGGTGGGCCCCAACGCCGCCAACGAGCTGGAGGATGGGATGGTCTTCACCATCGAGCCGGGGATATACCTCTCAGGATGGGGCGGCGTGAGGATCGAGGACATGGTGGTGCTGGAGAACGGACGGGCTAGGGTCCTCAGCAAGGCCCACAAGAGCCCCAACCCCGCGGGCTAGCCGTCCGCGACGGCGCAATCGCAGACACATAAGATCGGTGAGGGACAAGTCATGACCATAGGATACGGGGACCTCCGCAAGGGAACCGCCATCGAGCTGGACGACGAGCCGTACATGGTAGTCGAGTACCAGCGGAGCAAGATGCAGAAGCGGGCGCCGGTGATGCGGATCAAAATGCGGGAGCTGCGGACCGGCCGCCTGGTGGAGCGCACCTTCTCAGGCTTCGACGTCGGCTTCAGCCTGGCCCAAGTCGAGCGCCGCAACGCTCAGAGCATCTACAAGGAGGACGACTACTACTACTTCATGGACACCGAGAGCTACGAGCAGTTCCCTCTGACCAGGGAGCAAATGGGAGACGCCCTCCAGTACCTGATAGAGCAGACCACCGTCGACTTGGTCTTCTACCGTGACCAGCCGATAGCCATCGAGCTCCCGATAACGGTGGAGTTGAAGGTCGCCGAGACGGTCCCCGGCGTCAAGGGCGACACCGCACAGGGCGGCTCCAAGCCGGCCACCCTGGAGACCGGCCTCCAGGTAAACGTTCCTCTCTTCGTGAACAAGGGAGACGTGCTGAAGATAGACACCCGGTCCGGGGAGTACCTCTCGAGGGCCTAGCATGGCGATCTACTCGGTCTCCCAGGTGACCTCGTACCTGAGGCGCCTGCTCGAACGCGACGCGGTGGTGCGGAGCTTCTGGATCAGCGGCGAGGTCGCCAGCATGACGCGGTCGGCCGCCGGGCACACCTACTTCTCCCTCAGGGAGGCCGACAGCGTCCTGCGGTGCGTCATGTTCCGCGACTCGGTGGGCGGCGAGCACTTGGTCACCGGCGCGGCGGTGGTGGCCCACGGGCGAGTCACCCTCTACGAGCCCAGGGGCGACCTCCAGCTGATTGCCGACGTCGTCCATCCCGAAGGCGTAGGCGGGCTCCAGCTGGAGCTGGAGAGGCTGAAGCTGAAGCTGAGCAAGGAAGGCCTGTTCGAGCCGTCCAGGAAGCGTCCGCTGCCGGAGTTCCCCAAGAAGATCGGCGTCGTAACCTCGCCCACGGGAGCGGTCTGGCAAGACATCACCACGGTGATGTCCCAACGCTACCCCCTGCTGGAGCTGACACTGGCGCCGACCCCGGTGCAGGGCGACGGAGCGTCCCAGGGCATCGTCGAGGCCTTCAACAGGCTGAACCGTGTCCCCGACCTGGACGTCGTGATCCTGGCCCGTGGCGGCGGCTCCCTGGAGGACCTGTGGCCCTTCAACTCCGAGCCGGTCGCAAGGGCCGTCTACGCCAGCCGCTCTCCGGTGGTGAGCGCGGTGGGCCACGAGACCGACTTCACCATCGCCGACATGGTCGCAGACCGCCGGGCGCCAACCCCCTCCGCGGCAGCAGCCATGGTGACCCCCGACAGGCTGGAGCTGGTTACCAGGGTCCTGGTGGCAGAGCAAGCCCTTGCCGCCAGCGTCCGGCGGCGCCACTCGACGAGGGTCGACTCGGTCAACGTGTTGACGCAGCGGCTCCCAAGGGGCCTCCCCGATCTCGACGCTCTGCGGTTACGGATCGACTACCTGCTCCGGGATGCCCGGACGACGCTGAAGCACCACCTAGATGTGAAGTCCCAGCGGCACGAGGGACTCAGCCTTCGTCTCGAGGCGCTGAGCCCCAAGGACACCCTCCGCAGGGGCTACGCCATCGTGCAACGGGGCGGCGACCGCTTCATCGTCACCGACTCGGGCCAAGTCGCCCCGCGGGACGACCTGCGGATTACCCTCGGCCGCGGAGCCGTGGAGGCGGAGGTCGTCTCGACGACGCCCGAGGCCGACTGCTGACAGAGAGAGGCGAGACGATGACCCCAACGGGTGACACTGCCGCCGACCGCGAGAGCCTCTCCTTCGAGCAGGCCGTCAACCGCTTGGACGAGACGGTCCGGGCCCTGGAGTCGGGCGGGATCCCCTTGGACGAGGCGATGCGGCTCTTCGAGAGCGGGATGCAGCTTGCCCGTCTGTGCAGCGAGATGCTGGCCTCGGCAGAGCTAAGGATCACGAGGATTCAGACGGCCTACGGGGAGCAGATGCGCATGCTGGAGGAGGCTCCGGGGCAGGGGGACGAGCCTTGCTGAAGGGCGACTTCCACATGCACACCTACTACTCCTACGACTCGGGAATGTCGCCGGACAAGCTGGTGGCCCGATGCCTGAAGGTCGGATTGAACTGTATCGCGGTAACCGACCACAACACCACCGACGGGGCCAAGGAGGTACAGCGGCTGGCGCCCTTCCGAGTCATTGTGGGCGAGGAGGTGCGCTCCTCGGAGGGCGAAGTGACGGGGCTGTTCCTGACCGAGACGATTCCCAGCGGGCTGAGGGCGGTGGAGACCGCGAGGCGCATAAAGGACCAGGGCGGGCTGGTGTCCCTGCCGCACCCCTTCGATCACTTCCGCAGCGAGGTCATCACGGAAGACGGCCTCGCAGCCGTGCTCCCCTACGCCGACATCGTCGAGGTCTTCAACGCGCGCAACACCCTGGACGGCGACAACCTCAGGGCCTGGGAGTTCGCCGATCGCCACGGGCTCACTGCCTCGGGGGTCAGCGACGCCCACACCACCATCGAGCTGGGGCGCACCTACGTGGAGATGCCCGAGTTCGACGGGACGCCCGAAGGGTTCAAGGAGGCGCTGGCGGCCGGCTCCATAGTCAGCCGCAAAGTCAACCCTCTGATCCACCTGGTCACCGCCCTCACCAAGGTCAGGAAGCGGCTCCTGGGCACGCCGCGGCCCCCAGCCGCATGATCAGCCCTTGACCACCGTACGGATGGCCTCGACGTGCGCCGGGGTGGTCGCGCAGCAACCTCCGATGATGCTGGCCCCCTTCTCCTTCCAGTCGGCGGCGAACTCGGCGTACCTCTCGGGAGGATACGGCTCGTCCTTGAAGACGTGCCACGCCCGACCGGAAGACTCGTCGAAGTCGGGATTTACTCGATACCCGATGTTGGCGTAGGCGCCGACGACGCAGTCGAAGGCATCCCTGAGCTTGGGGAGCGATGCGGAGATCGCCTCGGGTGTGCTGCACATGAGCAGCACGGCGTCCACGGGGCGCCCTCGCAGCGCGGCGGCAAGGTCTGTGAGGCTCTCACCGGAGCGCATCGAGGCATCGTCCGAAATGTGGCATATGCCCAGGAACACTGGAAGTCCGGAAGTGGCGCAGGCCTCCACAGAGATGACGGCCTCCTCGATGGAGGCGACGTACTCCGGAAGCATCAGGTCGACGCCGGCGTCGGCCAGTACCCTCGCCTGGTCCTCGAACTCCGCGCGCAGGTCGCCCTCGCCGCCCGGCGGCGCGATGCCTCCGGCCACGTACGAGCCGGGGCTGACCGAGTCCCGGACGCCCACGGCCAGCTCCCCCGCAGCCCTGGTGTACTCTTCCCAGCGGGCCTCCTCGCCGATCACCGCAAGCTTGGGCCGGCTGGTCCAGAAGCTGTTGGACGTCACGAGGTCGACGCCCGCCGAGTAGTACTCCTCGTGTACGCTGCGCACGACGTCTGGGGCGTCGACGTTGGCGCTGGCGGACCAGACCCCAAGCTCGCCCCTCTTCGCGCCCTTGGCTAGGTCCACTCCGCGCCGCTGCAGCTCCGAGCCTGTCGCGCCGTCCATGAGCAGGCTCTCTCCCTCTCTCAATCGGTCGACGATACCTGGTTTAGCCACTTCAGCTCACCTCACCCTCTCGGGCCGCCGCCCGCCCAGGTCGTCCGGACAGGACGGGCAACCGATGCTGGCCCATTACAGAAAACCCTCTATACGACCACCACGTCGTTTTCCAGGGCGCCGATCCCCTCGATGGTAATCCGGACCACGTCTCCCTCCTGGAGGGTGAAGTCCGGGGGCGGCACCACGGGGGTGCCAGTCAGGACCGTCGTCATGTCCGCCACCACGTTGTGGCGCTGGAGCCAGTCCGCCAAGTCCTCGCAGGTCCGCGCCATCTGGGACGTCGAGGTGCCTCCCCGGAACGCCTCAGAGCCGGCCCTGGTGATGACACACTCGATCTCGAGATCGTAGGGGTCCTGCAGGGAACCGGAGGAGACGAGGCAGGGGCCGATGGCGCAGCAGCGGTCGTAGACCTTGGCCTGGGGAAGATAGAGCGGATTCTCCCCCTCGATGGAGCGGCTGCTCATATCGTTGCCGATGGTGTAGCCCAGGATATCGCCCCTGTACATGACGAAGGAGAGCTCCGGCTCGGGGACGTTCCACGTGGAGTCGGCGCGTATGCCGACCGAGTCGAAGGGGCCGACGCATCGCTCCGGCGTCGCCTTGAGGAACAGCTCCGGCCGCTCCGCCGAGTAGACCTTGGAGTAGATGTCCGGCGTGTCGCTCTCGCGGCGGCGCTCCATCTCGCTGGTGCGGTAGGTGACGCCGGCAGCCCAGATCTCAGGAGGTACGATGGGCATGCCGAGACGATCCTCGCCCATGCCGTAGCTCGACGCCCTCGATACCTCGGACAGCGAGAAGTCGTCGCCGTCGCTGGACTCCAGAATCGTGAGCGTCAGCTCGTCTATGTCGATCCCGGCCAAGGAGGCGGCCTGCGCCAGCACCTCCACCCCGGTCACGGAGCCGTCGATGGAGGTGAGGTCGGCCAGTCGGTCATCCTGCACCTCCACGCATAGCCTCGACTTCCCAGATTCAGTAATCAGCCGGTAATACTTCATCTTCTACCCTCCATCCGTTGCGCGCCGTCGACGCATCCGTCTCGCTCATAGTGTCAGCTCAATTGCCCTCCCTTCGGGGTCATCTGCAACCATCATACAGTAGGGAGGGTGAGTGGACGACGGTGGGGTAGGGCTTCTGTCCGGGGAATCTAGAGGCCTGGCCTAAACCCCTTGAATGTTGGGTTGTCTGAGCTTGGCGATCTGTTGACATCGAATTCGGCGGGGCCCTATACTTTGCGAAACTCCCGTGGGGGCTGTCAACAATCGGCGCAGGCAAACGGAACGTCAGACATTCCTATGACTCCGTGGTACGGGCCCAAGCACCCAGCCGCGTAGCCCTCTTCTCTTCCCCCCAGGCCGTCACTCTAGCCGGTCTCCCTCAGCAGCCCTCCGTCCATCCTGCTGACGAGTTGGACTATACGGGAGAAGCCAGCCCAGGGGCGGCATGGCCAAGATAATCTTCGTCACCGGCGGTGTGGTCAGCTCCGTGGGCAAGGGCGTCAGCGTGGCGTCCATCGGCCGAATCCTGAAGAGCCGGGGCGTCTCCGTGTCGGTCCTCAAGCTGGACCCCTACCTGAACGTCGATCCCGGCACCATGTCCCCGTACCAGCACGGCGAGGTGTTCGTCACCGAAGACGGGAGCGAGACCGACCTGGACCTCGGCCACTACGAGCGGTTCATCGACATGGACCTCACCAGGTTCTCCAACGTGACGGCGGGGCAGGTGTACAGTGACGTCATCGCCCGCGAGCGGAGGGGCGAGTACCTCGGCGGGACCATCCAGGCGGTGCCCCAGGTGACCGACGCCATCAAGCAGAGGATCATGCGGCTGGTGGAAGAGAGCGGCGCCGACGTCATCGTGGTGGAGGTCGGCGGCACGGTGGGGGACATAGAGGGCCTGCCGTTCCTGGAGGCCATCCGGCAGATGCGCAACGACGTGGGCAGGGACAACGTCTTCTACATCCACGTCACGTTGCTGCCGTACATCAGCTCCACCGGGGAGCTCAAGACGAAGCCAACGCAGCACAGCGTCAGGGAGCTTCGCGGCATCGGCATCCAGCCCGACGCCATCATATGCCGGAGCGACCACCCCGTCAGCGAGGAGATCAAGAGAAAGATCACCGTCCACTGCGACGTCCCATACGCGGGAGTGATCACGCTGCCCACCGTGTCGAGCATATACGAGGTGCCCCTGATCCTGGAGGAGGAGAGCCTGGGCGACCTCGTGATCGACACTCTAGGCCTGGACACCTCCTCCGGGGACATGGCCGAGTGGAGCGCCATGGTGGAAGAGATCGGGAGGCCCAAGGACACCCTGACCATCGCCGTCGTCGGGAAGTACGTCGACCTGCGGGACTCGTACATCTCCGTCAAGGAGGCGCTGCTTCACGCCGGGCTGCACCACAAGCGAGACATCGACGTCCGTTGGGTGAACTCCGAGGACGTCGAGCAAGACGGCCCCGGTGCCTACTTGGACAGCGTATCGGGGATCGTGGTGCCCGGCGGCTTCGGCCCTCGCGGCATCGAGGGCATGATCGACACTGTCCGATACGCCAGGGACAACGGGGTCCCGTACCTGGGGCTGTGCCTGGGTATGCAGGTCATGGTGGTCGAGGCGGCCCGCAATCTGCTGGGAAAGGAGCGGGCCAACTCCACCGAGTTCGACCCCAGCACCCCGGACCCGGTGATCGACCTCATGCCGGACCAGAGGGACATCGAGGACCTCGGCGGCACGATGCGGCTGGGAGTGTACCCCTGCGACATCATGGAGGGGAGCTGGGCTGCCAGGGCCTACGACCGGCCCACGGTATCGGAGAGGCACCGCCACCGCTTCGAGCTCACGAACTCCTACCGGGAGGGACTGGAGTCGGTGGGCCTCTGGCCGACGGGACTCTCCCCCGACGGGCGCCTGGTCGAGATCATGGAGATGGCAGGCCATCCCTTCATGCTCGGAGTGCAGTTCCACCCGGAGTTCAAGTCTCGACCCACCCGCCCCCATCCTCTCTTCCGCGAGTTCGTAGGCGTCACCAAGGACATCCTCAGGGAAGGCGGCCAACACCCCCTGGGCCTGGCATGAGGAACGCGGCCCGGTCGAATTGCGGAACGATCATCTATCTGCTGTCCTGCGTGAGGCGAAAGCGGTCGGGGCCCGCGCCCGCGAGAGATCTGTACACCTCTCCCTGGTTCCGCAAGGCCCGCGCCTATGCGGACAGAACGGGGCGGCCTTGGTTCGTACTATCCGCCAAGTATGGCCTGATCCATCCCCGTGACGTGATAGAGCCCTATGACCTCACCCTGAACGCCATGCGGAAGGCGGACCGGCGCAAATGGGCGAGCAGAGTACTCACACAGCTGGAGCCTCACCTGGATGACGCCAAGGCCGTAGTTTTCTTGGCCGGCCAACGCTACCGCAAGTGCCTGAAGCCGTCGTTGCGAAGTCGTGGGCTGATTGTCTACGTTCCGATGGAGGGCCTAAGAATCGGCGAGCAGTTGAGGTGGTTGACCAAGGAGCTTCCCATGGCTGAGCGGCTTGCCGACACGATGCTCTTCTATGCGCTTCTCGACTGCCTTGAGGCCAAGGTGGGCGGCCGCAGGCTCCTATCGAATCGCGATGCTCTCAAGGGCTTGCCATCGCGCGGGGTGTACTTCTTCTTTGAGGATGGCGAAACCAGGTCCGGGTCGGGGTCTGGGGATAGGGTTGTTCGGGTCGGCACGCATGCGCTGAGGGCTAACTCCAAGAGTACGCTGTCGAGTCGGCTCTCTCAACATCGCAGCGGGAACCGTCACTCGTCGATCTTCCGGGAATTGGTGGGGAGCGCCTTGGCCGAACGGAGCAATATCCCACTCAACGAAACCGATATTACAGAATATATCGGCCAGATGCCGTTCCTGTGGCTGAACGTGGACGACCCTCCAGGCCCAGACTCAAGCCGCGGGTTGATCGAACGGAACGCTATAGCGCTCTTGAGCGGCTATCGCCGGCCTGCTCTCGACAAGTCGTCCAAGGAGTGGCTCGGCCACTACAGTGACCGGGAGCGGGTCCGCCTCTCCGGCCTTTGGAACAACAACCATGTCGATGAGACCTACGATCCACCGTTTCTCGATGAGATGGAATCGTGGATTTGATGCGACTCCGCAGTGGTCGGCCCACACCCACACCCCATATTCCGCGACTTCGTAGCAGCGGGCGCTCACGCAGCGAGGGACATCGCCTCTTGGCGTAGCACTCGGACCTTGGATGCCAGGTCCCCGACCCGGTTGAGGACGTCCTCCAGGCTGCCGGACAGGTCCAGAGCCGCGACCTCCAGCCGCTTGCGGGAATAGCGGACCTCGTACGTCGCCGTGTCGGCCTCGCCCTGAGCGTAGACCAGCAGGCCCCCCGGCAGGTCGAGGCCGGTGACGTAGGCGAGGAGATGCAATTCATCGGCAAGCTCTTCCAGAGACTGGGGTTCGGACTGTACCTCATCCTCTGTGTCAGGATGGCCAGCACCTTCCGGTATAGGTATGACTTCGTTCGTTTTCTTGTCTTGGTTAGAAGTGCGCCGTCTCACTGTGAGGTTGCGGCCGTGTAGCAAGTAGCCATGACGATGCTGGGCGGCGTCTGTTATGGTCGCATCGTGCTATGTGAACCGGAGGTCCTTCGGACGAAGCGGTCACTCCGACTCGAAGCTCAGGATGCGGCTCTTCCACACTTCGTGGGCGATCTGGTCCAGCGCCGCTTGGCCGGGGCGATGGACAGCCAGGCGGCGCGCCATGGTCTTCGACTCCAGCGCGGTGAGATTGGGACAGCGCCGGACGAAGGCCCGCAGCGTATGGGCCTCGCCTCCCAGGAATACGTGGTCCGGGTCGCCGCCGGACCGCGAAAAGACGTCGCGCGTCACCTCGCACGCCTTGTCGAACAGCTCGCGGATGAGCCTCTCGCGGCTCCGGGCGAAGCGGCGCTGGGATGAGCCCCCGGCCCGGTGCCGGCTCTTGACGTAGCGGGAGCCTGTCTTGGAGGCGATCAGCCGGTCGCCTCGGAGCGCGCCCACGGCGTACCTGCCCAGGCGCAGCAGCACCACGCCGACCAGTGGGTCCGAGCCGAGCATTCGGACCAACCGGGACGGGGCCGCGCCTTCGTGGGCCGAGTCGGACGCCAGGGGGAGGGGTGGGACAATCGCCAGGGCCCGGTCCCATCCCAGGAACAGCGCCAGCCCCGTGTCCCCGTCGCCCAGCTTGCGCCGGAGCTCGTCGCGCAGGCGCTGGGTCGCTGACGGCTCTGCCGAGAGGCCGCCGGAGGAGAGGCCGTCCAGGCCGGGGCGCAGGTAGAGTGTCTGCCGGCACCAGCCCTGCTCCTCCAGGTCCCGCAGGAGGCTGAGGGTGCGGCGCCTGCCGGACCACGCATCCTCGCGCAGCTCGAATGTGCCGGAAGCCATCTCTCCCACCCCTCGCCCTAGCCCTCTCCCAGACTTGGAAGAAGGGACTAACGCTCTGCTACTCGCTCCCCTCGAGGAAGCGGTCGTACCGCTCCGCCGCCTGCCGGACGACGCCCTCCACGTCCTCTTGGAGCATGTACCTCTCGTCGACCAGGACGGCCACGGCGGCGCGCACCCGCGACAGGTACTCCTCTCGGCTCTGGTAGCGCTCCTCTATCGACGGGCGTGGGTCCGACGAGGCCTCACGGTCCGCGGGGGTGGCGTGGAGGGGCAAGACCCATCCTGCCAGGCCGCCGGTGATGCCGATGTACAGGTCTGGGTTGCCGATGTCGGGGTGTCTCTGGTTCCAGCCGGTATAGGTGGCGACGGGCACCGCCAGATCCGGTAGCCGGATGCCGGCGATCTCGTTGTAACTATCGCCGTCGACCTGGGACACCAGCGCCGGGTAGTCCTCGCCCCTGACCGCCGGCAGGGTCGTCGTGCGGCCCAGGTGGGCCTCGGGGCCGTAGTCGAGGCGCATGGCGCGGGTCGTCTCGGGCGGCACCCGCACCCCGGGGATCTCGGCCATCCGTGGGAGGACCGTCTTGGACTCGACGGCGGTGCCGTCCGAGAGGTTGGGGTGCCTGCTGGGGGGAGGCGGCTCGTCTGACGCTACCCAGCGGTCCAGACTCTCCAGGGCGGCTCGAAGCAGCGGGGTGTAGTCGACGCAGTTGAAGGGAAGCTGGCCGCGGATCCCGTCGCCCTCCCTGACTACAACCGGAGGGAACGTCCCCGACCCGTGCTGGGTCCCGGAGAAGTGGTAGCGGCGCACCGAATCGAGCTCCGGCGCGTCGGACATCGTCTCCAGGTCGGTGTGGATCAGCGCCGCGTCTCCCCTCCAGTATTCCGCCGATGTGTTGGTGAACATCACCTTGGGCGCCTCGCCGCGCTCCCTCATGCGGCCCATTAGCGAGCCGGTCAGCCCCGTCACCGGGTCGGTCTGCTCGGTGTCGGTGAAGGGGAACAGCTCCGGTATGACGTAGCAGATGTCCTTGGAGGGCTGGCCGAAACGCAGGTTGAACTCGCCCCTCATCCCTCCGGCCACGTGGGGTATGATGCCGTCCAGGGCCGGCCGGCCCTCTTCGTCCTCGTTCATCCCCTCGTAGATGTAGTGGCGCAGGAACCTCCCGCTCTGGGAAGCGCCGAAGGCGTGGGCGCGCTCGATGTCCCCGGCGCAGGGGTTCCCGGCCTCGGCCGAGCCGCGGCGCAGGAAGGAGACGATGTCCCGCATGGCCGCGAAGCCCAGACCCACCACCGTGCTGCCCACAGTCCTGTACACCAGCTGGTAGACTCTTCCCGGATCGAAGCCCGAGGGCATGTAGACGTGGCTCGGCTCCGGCTCCGACTGCGAGTCCTCCACGCGGACGAAGGACCACAGGTCCCGGGCGACGTGCTGGGCGGGGCCGTTGGGGTGTTCCCGGACCGTCAGGACGGCAAAGGGATCGTCTATGTCCACGGGGGAATGGGGCAGGTGGTCCCGATGGGAGAGCATAAGGACCTCTGTGGGCTGTTCGACCTGGAACTGGCAGAGGATCCCGCCGGCCAGGCGGCCCTTGGGCCCGATGGCCTCCGGCGCCCTCATCCCCATCAGGCCCGGCGTAGGCGGCACGTCCGCCTGCCAGCCGCACCAGACCACGGTGTAGCCGTGGCGCATCAGGTACCCGTTGCCGGGCTCTATGGGCGCCGTGGGCTGCGTGCCCCTCTCGGCGCTGTTGAAGGTCCCCAGGACTGTCTTGCGCCCCCGGTTGACCACGTCGAAGAGGAGCCTGTGTCTGCCTCGGTCCGGGTCCGTCGGTTGGAGCATCGCGAAGTCCGAAGAGAAGCGGACCCGGCCGTCGGGGCCCCTGGAAGCGAGCTCGATGTCGGTGATCGCCTCGTTGCTCGGATGTAGAGGGTCCACCGCAAAATGGGCCGTGCCTTCGACCAAGGTGTACGGGCCGACGCCTCCGAAGGACTTCCCTCCGGCGAAGCTGCTCCGTTCGGCGATGTCGAGACTGGTGATGGGCAAGAGAGCACCTCCATTTTCTGCTGAGCCTGTCGAGCGTTGGCCGACCTTTACAATCGGTTCAGGGACCAAGCCCGCCTTCTGGAATTGTAACAGGTGGAGTCCTGCGCAGCGCCCTTGGACGTGGGACTCTGTTGACGTCGGACGCTTCCGTTACTACACTGCCCATAGTCGGACCAGCAGCCTCGGGGAAAAGGGGTAGCAGATGCGCATAGCGATCGGCGCAGACCACGGAGGCTACGAGCTGAAGGCCCACCTCACCGGGGTCCTGGAAGGGCTCGGCCATGAGGTGTCGGACATGGGCGCCCACAGCCTCGATCCTGCCGACGACTACCCAGACTTCGCCACGGCGGTGGCGGAGCACGTAGTGTCTCAGGGGTCCGCCCGAGGCATCATGGTCTGCGGCAGCGGCGTCGGGGCGTCGGTGGCGGCCAACAAGGTGCGGGGCGCCAGGGCCAGCGTCTGCCACGACACCTACTCGGCGCGCCAGGGCGTGGAGCACGACGACATGAACGTGCTGTGCCTGGGCGCCCGCATCATCGGGGAGGAGCTGGCGGCGGAGCTGGTGAGAGCCTTCGTATCGGCGGAGTTCAGCGGCGAGGAGCGCCACAGACGCCGGTTGGACAAGGTCCTCAAGATGGAGGGCTGAAGGGCAACCTTCTACGGATCATCTCCCAAGTCGGATGCCTCTTATCGGCTCAAGGTGTTGTGGGGATAGACTTAGCGGTATTGATGGAGAAAACTGATGGACACGAGGGATGAGGTTGTCGCTGCACTCAGGCAGCTAAAGAGGACTCATAAGAAGATTCGCGATGAATTCGCCCTAATGGACGATTCATTGATTGAAGAACTACTGGGCGAACAATACACGCCACAGCTGCATGAGCAGATGAAGAGACATGGTGACGGCCAACGCCTCTGCTCCTACCCACGCAGCATCCACGGGCTGGAATCCGTCGATGCCGTAGTGCTGTTCGCGATGACCACACCAGGGCTAGGAGGCAATTCAAACTTCGACCGGAGCACACCACTACACGAGATTCATCACTGGCGTACCTCCAAGCCCATACGCCCGGTACTCAATTCTCATCGACTGCATTTCATGGTGTGGCAACAGAAGGTTGGCGTGCATGGTGTGGACGATAATCATGCCCTTAGGAACTACAAACTCTTGGTATCAGGAAACAATAGACTTGAATCATTGCTCGACAAGGAAAAGGAAGGCAGGGGTACGTTTCGTCTTTGCTCTTGAACGATGGCTCGGACAGAGCGGGAAACTCATAATAGTGATAACCAATTCAATTAGAAAGAGTTTTGACAAACCGATTCGAAATCTCAATCTTCTGAGTCTCAGTCCGAATTCCCACGTAAAGCGGATCGAGACCGGCTTGAGAAGCGGGAACACGAAAATCATGGGGAGGATAGGCGAGGTCATGACAAGAGACAATTGATTGGCGGAGTCCTAAGTTCCGTGATCATTTACTGGCAATCCTATTCGCCCGCACACTGTTAGTACGCTAGCTCTTGTTCTCGCTAGTCTTACCTCTCGAATATGATGAGGATTGAGTCTGCCAGTAGCGTTGCTTCTACGGTCACATCTTCTAATCGCTTTTTACTTGGGTTTTTGCCTTCAATAAAGTCATTCACTATCCAATCGATGTCAGTTAACTGGCCGTTTGACATGATTTGGATGAAGGTAAGTATTCCGGGAGACAGCAGTATGGTGTCGTGAGAGAATCGAAGGTGCGCTTCTTCGATGCCTCGCTCATCACCTATCAGGATTATATCTATACTCTCTCCTGAAGTACTTGTATGGTCCGGTGGCTTTCTGCCCAAAAGAGCAGGTCGGCCGTCCTCTCGGTCGACCTGCTCAAACTGAAAGCCTAATCTCTCAAATGAACTGCGGGCGCTGACAAAGTCCACCCCTATCCCATAGGCAGGCTCGGGTGCATCTTCTCTGTGTTCAGTTTCCTTCCAATCGAGGCTTCCCCAGCAAACGATAGTACCGTCCTCTCGTACTGCACAAGTATGCCAGTCACCACTGCTGACGGATATGAAGCGCTCGTCTCCAGGGGAGAACTGATCCCAAAGGCCGTCCCCCCAACAAAGCATCGCGCCATTCTTGCGGAGGCCACAACCATGAATCGTGCCGCTGCTAATGGATGTGAATTGCTCATCCGGCGGTGGAGCTATGCCACCCCAACATACGGCTGTCCCATCCTCACGCAGGCCGCAAGCATTATCCTGACCATTGCTGATTGACATGAAGCGCTCATCTTCTGGCGGTGAGGCGATGTCCCCCCAGCAGATGGCGACACCATCCTTACGCAGGCCGCACGTATGACTACCGCCGCTGCTGATAGATGTGAAGTGCTCATCTTCCGGCGGTGGCGTCCCACCTACAATGGTAGAGAGGCCCCAGCAGACGGCTATGCCATCGTCACGTAGGGCGCAGGTTTCCAACCAGCCGGTGCCTATGGATGTGAAGCGCCGGTCCTGAGGCGGTAGGGACCAACCCTGAGTGTCGCTTGCCCAGCAAAAGACGAACTCGATGGAAGAAACGGCAGTGCCCAACACCCCGCTCGTTGGATCTCCAGGCCTGTTGTACAAAGGAGTCCTGACTTCCTCCTCGCGTAGACCGCAGTTGTGGTAGCTACCAACACTGATGGCAATGAAGCGCTCGTCTTTCACCAGTGAGCCAGGCTGAAGCAAGAACGCTGTGTCTCCCCAGCAGACGGCGACGCCATCTTCACGTAATCCACAGATATGAGTGTCGCCAATGCTTATTGACGTCAGGCGTTCATTCGGCGAGAGGTTCCCATACTCGCTCTCGCCTTGGCAGACAATAGTTCCGTCCGCGCGCAGCCCGCAGGCCTTATGGCTACCGCTAGTGACGGATACGAAGGGCGGCGCTGGAGTGGGTGTGGGCGTTGCCGTAGTCGCAGGCGTGGGTGTTGCTGTAGGTGCAGGCGTGGGTGTGAGCATTGGCGCTAAGGTATGAGTTGGAGTTACAGCCGGAGTGAGCGTAGCAGTAGTGGTCGAGGGTATGGTGGGTGTCAGGGTCGGTGCGCCACGGTTGATGACTGAACTTCCTACCAGAGTCGACAGCCTGCGTTCAATTTCGCTGACGGAGACGGCGAACCCGATATTGCTCACCGGCCTGCCACCAGTGGTTTCATATATCTTGGATGTGTTGACCCCAATCACCTCGCCGTCTCTGTTGACAAGCGGACCTCCGCTGTTGCCCGGATTCAGCGCCGCATCCGTCTGAAACAACTCGACGTTATTCACGGTTCTGGTAGAGGAGATGATCCCGCGGGTCACGGTCAGGTTTGTACCGATCCTATCAGCAATCGGGAAGCCGAGAGCGAGCACTTCGTCACCGACGCGTACGCGACTCGGGTCTCCTACCGGAATGGCGTCGAAGCTCCCGCTGCGGCTTATCTGCACCAAAGCAAGGTCTGAGTCCGCGTCTCGTGCTAGCACTTCGCCCTCATAGCGTCGTCCGTTGGTCAGCCAGACACCCACGCTGGCTTCGCTACTAACGACATGCTCATTGGTTATGATCAGCCCTCCCGCATCGACTATGAAGCCCGATCCGCTACCGCTTCCTGTCGTGATGTGTACCACGCCCGACTGGATGCGTTCGATGAGGTCTGCGAGCGAGGACTTGCTCTCATCTGAGAGGTCGGCGGCTCCCATGAACTGGATATTGACGACAGGTTTGCGCGCAGCATTCGTGGCAGGCGACTCCGGTGCGCTCGTATCAGAGGAGGGGAAAGATTCAACGCTCCCGCCAGTATCGTCCCTGCATCCAGAGGTAGCCAGCATAAGCAGCGACATCGACACTGTGAACCGAAATGCTGCTGATGCGATGTCTTTCCGGAGTGCTGTTATTCCGAGTAGTCGCCAGCCGAGCGACATGCAGATGTCTCCCATCAGTGGGCTGAATCGGCACCTAATTGTAGTGGTCCCAGTAGTAACGTTCAATTGCTCCCGGCTGCACCGGGCGCGGTCCAAATCCCGTCACTCCATCCAGCCGACTGCCGATGAGGCTTCGGCACCAACTGGGGATAGGACAGGGCCAGCCCGAGCCCCGCGTCGGCTACCGCATGCCGTTTGGGTGGGCTACGGGTGGCTGTACTCGGCGCCCATCAGGCAGGCGACCGGGCGCTGGCTGCGGTCCGCCTCGTCGAAGGCGGTGGAGATACGCTCCACGTCGGCATCGGTCTCCACCAGGTAGTGGCTGATGCCCCAGGCATGGAGGATTGGCTCGGTGAACCTGGCCGCGGAGTCGGGCGTCGCGCCGTGCCGGGTCCAGCCCCTGTAGCCGATCATCATCACCAGCGGGAAGTCGACATCCAACGCCAGTCCGCGGATCGAGTCGCCCGACTCGAACATGCCGGTGTTCTGGATCAGCACCACGGGCCGCTGTCCGCCGACCCACAGACCGGCGGCGATGGCCATGCTCTCGCCCTCCCGGCAGACCGGCACCAGGTGAATCCTGGCGTCCCCCGCCATCTGCTCGTACATGAAGTTGGTCTCGCTGTCCGGCAGCCACACGACGTGGGTGACGCCGTTCTCGATCAGCTGGTTCAGGATGGGCCTGGGCGTGAGTCGGGGCTCTGTCATCGACATACCTTCTTCGGGCGGTTGGTCCGAAAGCCGGGACGGCGCCATTATATGAAGCGCCGCCGGAGCAGGTCAATCAGCGCTGCTGCCTCCAGCCCTCGGCGTTGTCCTCTGGCGCATATCCCACGACCTCTCGCCCTGCGGCGATGTCCCAGAACCGCCAGGTGTTGTCCGACACCCCGTAGAGGACCGCGAAGCGCACGCTATCCGGGGCCTCGATGCACCGGCGCACCAGCTGGGCCAGGTCCCCGTGGGTCAGCAGCGTCGCGAAGCTCCGCACCGACGTCGGCCTGCCTTCCCTGTTCAGCGTACCGATGCGCAAGCATATCACCGATAGCCCGAACCGGTCGGAGTAGTACCGACCGGCCGACTCCCCGAAAGTCTTGCCTATGCCGTAGGGCCCATCCGGCCTTATGGGCATGTCGACCGTGATGGGCGGGATGGAGCCGGGCTCGATGCCGTCGTACTCGCCGGCGACTATCGCCGAATAGGGGTGGTCGTTCTCGTACATCCCGGTGGCGTGGTTGGAGCTGGCGAAGATGAGGCGCTTGACGCCGGCCCGCCTCGCCGCCTCCAGGGCATTGTAGGTCGACGGGATGTTGTTGTCGCGGACCGTCTCCCAGGAGGAGTTCTGGTCGGGGTTGGCGGCCAGGTCGATCACGACCTCCACTCCCTCGAAGGCCGGAAGGATGGCGTCGAGATCGGTCATGTCCGCCACGAGCGAATCAAGCCCCGGTACCGGCTTCAGGTCGACTCCGCTGAGGGCGTACTCGTCGGCCAGAGCATCGCGCAACACAGTGCCGATGAGCCCCGAAGCCCCCGTTATGAGCACCCGCTTCCTCTTCACCATTGTATACTCCTGAATCTGCTGGATGAGATTGGTCTGCGCCCTGCTCTCGCATCAGTCAGTTTCCTCCGGTACGAGTGACTCGATCTGTGCGATCAACGCTGGAAGGTCATTCTGTACCGTATCCCACACCAAGCCCACGTCGATGTCAAAATAGACGTGCATGAGACGGTTGCGCATGCCGACGATCTCGCGCCACGCAATTTCCGAGTGCGCATCCTTGATTTCGAGGCTCAACCGTGATACGGCTTCCCCGATAACCTCCACCGACTTTACAATCGCGTTCTGGTGCAGACGACTGTACTCGAACTCGGCATACGTCAAGCCCCTTGCGAACTCCACCGCGTCCCGGGCCGCAAGCAGCATATCGAGCAGATACGCGTCGTCACGCCGCATAGACGACCTCTGCCGACTCGAGTATCGCTTTCCGGCGGATGTAGTTCCGGCTCGCCTCTATGGCCGCGCGCGTCACGAGATCCACGTCCCTGAGAAACAGGTCCGACAGCTCGCTCTCCATGCGGGTGATCCCAATAAGGCCGGGCGAACAGCCCGGCACGAACTCGACCAGTACGTCTACGTCGCTATCGGCATCGAAATCATCCCGTAGAACGGATCCGAAGAGAGCCAATTCGGAGACCTGCCAGCGTGCGCAGAAAGCGGCGATCTCTTCCCGAGGCATATTGATGCCGACCCTCATCGTCTTCACCTTTCCGCAGAGTGAGCGAGGCTGGACTATCTCACTCTATCATCTCGCCGCTTCACCGCGCATCCCCAGCCGTCTCCCCGCTTGGTAGGACTACCGGGGGCGCGCAACCATCTCCCATTGCGCCAAGATGTGTCCAGCCTTTCGGCTGAATCGCATGGGCCGTAGACTGAAGGCAGCCTTGACACCCAACGGCGATGGACTAGAATCTGCTACATGAGATTGGACGAGGAGCTGGGGCAGATCTCTCCGGACCGGGAGACGGAGCTCACGATCGGCGTCTTCGACGGCGTACATCGCGGGCATCGCCATCTTGTGGAGCAGGTCGCGAGGGAGGCGGCCAGGACCGGGCGCCAAGCCGGGGTGATCACCATCCTCAACCATCCCGCGTCGGTGTTAGACCCCAACTTCACCCCCAGGTACCTGACGACCACGGACGAGCGCCTGCGGCTGCTGGGCGAGCTCGTGGACTTGGTCGTGCCCATCACCTTCGACAGAGAGCTGTCGCTGCTGGGCGCCAGGGACTTCGTGGGGCGCCTTCGCGAGCGCCTCCGCATGGGCGGCCTGATGGTAGGGCCCGACTTCACCCTGGGCCGCAATCGAGAGGGAGACCTGAAGATGCTGGACAGGCTGGGACGCGAGATGGGCTTCTCTCTGAGGGTCGCCGACGTGCTTACCGACGGCGAACAGACCGTCAGGAGCACGGCCATCCGGGACGCCATCGGCAGGGGCAACGTGTCTCGCGCGGCCAAGATGCTGGGGAGAGACTTCGCCCTGCCCGGGCTGGTGGTGGAGGGGCTCGGAAGAGGGAGGTCCCTGGGATTCCCGACCGCCAACCTGCAGCCGCCGGAGGGGCTGGCCGTTCCCAAAGACGGCATCTACGCGGCCTGGGCCTCCACAGACCAGGGGACGTTCATGGCCGCCACCAGCATCGGGGCCCGCCCAACCTTCGAGGAGAGCAACCGCACGATAGAGGCGTTCATCCTCGACTTCGACGGCGACCTCTACGGCCAAGAGGTGACCCTCAAGTTCGTTCGACGCCTGCGGGACGAGGTCAAGTACGAAGCCGTCGGCGACCTACAGGCCCAGGTCGACCTCGACGTGCAACAGACAAGAGAGATCCTGAGAGCTATCCGGACCGGCTGAGCTGCCGGTCCAATTCGGAAGGGAGGCCGCCAGCAGCGCCAGCGAGGCGCGCCGACTGATCAGCCAGGGGGCGCGGTGCAGCTGGACGGTGAGAGGGTGGAGACTGACTGCTTCGCCTGCCTGCTGGAGCCCGGCGCCGTCCTCAGGGCAGGCCGGAGGCGGACGTTCAGGCTCGTAACGAGCGGCTAGCTGTGTGAGCGGGCTGGCGGGCGCTCGGCTGGTCAGAGCGCGGCACGCGCGTCTACGATTGCCTTCAGCTTGGCCTCGGCGGTCTTGGCGGAGGCGACGGGGTTGTCGGCGAAGGTGGCGAAGCCGCAATCGGGGGTGAGCAGGACGCGCTCCTGGCCGAATAGATCGACCGCGCGAGAGATACGCCGGCGAATCTCCTCGACGGGCTCCACGGAGTCGAGCTTCTGGTTGACGACGCCGACGCCGACGCGCACGTCGTCCGGGAGATCCCGCAGCACGCTCGGCTCGCCGGCGCGCGGGGTGCAGAGCTCCAGGAAGAGCACGCCCACGTCGACTCGCTTGAAGACGTCCAGCAGCGGCCGGTAGCCGCCGGAGAGGGCGGCGGACTCGTCGCGGGTCCAGTTGCCCCGGCAGACGTGCAGACCGAGGCGCTCCATAGGGAGGCCGCGGACGACCTCGTTCAGCAGGCCGACGGCGAAGTCCAGCTCGACCTCGGAGTCGAGCTTTTCGCTCAGGGCGCCGCACATGAAGCTGCGCCTTCCCCTCGGCTCCCCGAAGACGACCTCGGTGAGGACCGGCTCGTCGAGCTGCACCAACGCGGCGCCGGACGCCAGCAGAAAGTGGAGCTCCTCGCGGAGGACGCGGACGACGTCGCGGGCCAGCTCTTCGCGCGCCTGGTATGGGCGCTCGGTGAGGCAGTCGAGCCACATCGTGCGGGTGAGTAGGTACGGTCCGGGCAGCGCGACCTTGACGGGCTTTTTGGTACAGGCGGCGGCAAACTCCAGCTCGTGGACGGCCAGCGGCCGGCTCCTGCCCAGCTTTCCGTAGACCACCGGGTGACGGACCTCCGCCGCGGGGACGTCCAGGGCGCGGAGCTCTCTCTCGAACTTCTCGGAGTCGTCAACCATGGCGGTCAGGTCGCTCAGGGGGATGAGCTGGCAGTTGTCCAGCAGGCCGCCAACGAAGCTGGCGTAGCTGTCTCGGCGCTGCTCGCCGTCGGTGAGGACGTCAACGCCGGCGCGAATCTGGGCGTCGATGGAGAGCCGCGCCGCATCGTCCGCCGTGGCGTGAAACTCCACCTCCTCAAGCCTGCCCTCCAAGTGGTCGTGCACGGCTTGGAGCATCCAGCGGGGCCGCGGCCAGCTGCCGATGCCCATGACGGACAGCGGCGCGATCCTGGACGCGGCAGCCGGCGGAGGGAGCGATCCAGGGATCGTAACCTCGACCCGGAGCTGCTCGCCTATGGGAGCCGTCGAGACGGCGCGTCTCCGCTCCATGAGGGATCCCTTGCAGACGAGAAAGCTGCGCTGCCGCCCGCTTCTCGTCCACGAGACCAGCTCGTTGCTGGTCAGGCGGCACCATGCCGGCAGCTCGACCTCGACCGTCGAGTCCGTGGACAGTATCTCCAGCAGCCCTCCGCGCTCCAGGGGGTCGATGTTGCGTCGAATCAGGAGCAGCAGCCCTCCACCGCAGTCCAGGTCGCCGCCGTCGAAGCTGACGTCGGGCTCGTGAGGGTGCCGTCCGACGGGATCCATCAAGGGATCTGTCGGAGGATGACGACGGCCCGCTGGCCGCTCAATACGTTATGCAGGGGCTGCCGTCGGAGAGGAACTCCACGAGCACGGCGCCGCCTACCATCATGGCGCCGTCAACGAGGTTGCCTTCGTCGAGGCCGCGCTTCTTGAAGCAGGGCGCACAGACGTAGACCGTCCCGCCGCCCAGGGCGAAGTTGTCCATGAGATCTTTGAGGGCCATGAAGCCCTCCTCGTGTACGTCGTCGGCATAGCCCTTCTGGGAGAGGCGAACGCCCTCCGTGCTCAGGAAGACGACCGTCTCCTTCTCGGAGCCGACCGCGGCGTTGGCCAGGACGAAGGCCACAGTCGCCTTGTCTGTGTCGTCTTTGGCGCAGGTGAGATTGACGCAGAACTTACCAGCCATCTTTCTCCTCTTGTGTAGGCTATTGGGTCCGTGTTTGCTCTATCCAGTAGTCCGGGTGCGCGGCGCGGAGCAGGCGACGGCCAGTCATCCGGCACCACGCCGGCAGGTCGTGGGGCGCGCCCTGGTCGCGGGCGGTCAGCTTGAGGACCCCGGCGGGGTTGATCTTCTGCATCCGCAGCTTGAGCAGGATGATGATCTCCCCGCAACCCATCTCCCCCGCGTCCCACTCGTCGGCGATGGCGATCTGTTCCGGCTCTTGTTCCCGCGGTACTGCTGCCGAGTCCAATGGGCTCCCTTGTCCGAGGCGTGACGCTACTTCAGGCTCTCGTTACAAAGAGCCTGCGGTATTGTACCGAACCCAGTACGAACTGCCAAGCCGCCCAGTCGTTACCCAGGGCCTTTCGATTATTTGAGAGAAGTATTAAACTTTGCACATGAATGCGGAAGGACTGGGGAAAAGCCTACTCAGAGTTCTGGAGCAGGTCCCTGATCCCCGTTCCGGCCATGGTCGTCGCCATCCTCTGAGTGCGATTCTGGCGCTCTCGGTATGTGCGATGGCCAGCGGCGCCCGTAGTCTTTAAGCCATCGCCCAATGGGGAAGGATTCAAGAGCCGACGACACTGAAGGCACTGGGGTTCACCAGAGATAAGACCCCTGCGGTATCGACGCTGCACAAGGTGTTCAGCAGTATGGACATCGATGCGTTCAAGAGTGTGCTTGGGGAATGGGTCGAGTCTCATTTGGGAGGAGAAGGACAGGAGGCAATAGCGATAGATGGCAAGGCGCTCAGAGGGATACACGGGGATGAGATACCTGGGGTCAGACTGGTATCGGCCTATAGCCATCACCAGGGTCTGGTGGTGGGTCAAAAAGGGGGACGATGTCTGAGAAGCAAGAGTCCGAGTTGAGCATGGCAGGATCTCTGATGGAGAGAGTCTCGATGACAGACAGAATGTTGACGGGAGATGCGCTGTACTGCCAGAGACAGTTGTGCGAGCAGGCGGTCGGTGAAGGTGGAGACTATCTGTTGATAGTCAAGAACAACCAGAAGGGCCTCTACGAGGACATAGAGTTGTGTTTCGATCGGCCTGTGGCCGGGCAGACATATGCATATGCTCAGACCGAGGGCAAGCATGGAGACCGACTGGAACTTCGCAGGCTGTGGGCTACGGACGTACTGAAGACATATCTGGACTGGCCCGGACACCGGCAGGTGATGAAGGTGGAGTGTTGGCGTAGTGTCAAAGGCAAGGTCACCCGGCAGGTGCGATACGCTATCACCAGCCTCGGAGCTCATACGTCGGCTGGCAGGCTGCTCCAACTCATACGCGGCCACTGGGGAATAGGGAATGGTCTGCACTATGTGAGGGACGTGACGCTGGGAGAGCACGGGTCACAGGTACGTACGGGTTCAGCCCCACAGGTGATGGCGTGTGTGAGAAACGTGGTTATCAGCATCCTCAAACTGTCGGGGGCTCCCAACATCGCATCTGCCATCAGGAAGATTGGATGGCAGCCCAACGGTGCTCTCAGATTGCTCGGACTGCTATCATGACAATAATCGAAAGACCCTGCGGCGTTACCCTCATCCCAAATGACTTGACCGCGCTCCCCATATTTTGATATGAAGGTGGGCAAACACGTCGGACACCCTGAAGGAGGTTGACATGGACTTCATTGATGAGGTGCGGACACGCTCCGATCGATTCGCCAAGCGAGTGGAGCACTTAGACACGGAGGAAGCCACCAAGAACGCGCTGGTGCTTCCATTCATCCAGATGCTTGGGTACGAGATATTCGATCCCACAGAGGTCATCCCGGAGTTCACCGCCGATGTGGGCACCAAGAAGGGCGAGAAAGTGGACTTCGCCCTAATGCAGGGTGGCAAGCCAGCGGTGCTCATAGAGGCCAAGATGCTGGGGACGAAGCTGGAGGACACTGAGATGTCTCAGTTACTCCGATACTTCACGGTTACGGAGACGCGGGTTGGGATTCTGACTGACGGCATCCGATATCGGTTCTTCTCCGACTTGGACCAGCCCAACGTGATGGACTCCAAGCCATTCTTTGAGTTCAACATGTTGGACTTCACCGAGGCCCAGGTGAAGGAGCTCAAGCGGTTCCACAAGACGGACTTCAGTCTCGACGAGATCGTCGAGACTGCACGGGAGTTGAAGTACACCACCGAGATCAAGCGGTTGCTGGCCAGGGAGTTGGCGCAGCCGTCAGACGATTTCGTGCGGTTCGTCATTAGGCAGGTCTACGACGGGCAGGCTTATCCGGCCATCAGGGTGATGTTCGAGTCACTGACGCATTCTGCCTTCAATCAGTTCATCAACGAGCGTATCAATGACAGGCTGAAGTCGGCCCTGGACCATCAGGATCACATTGAGGACGAGGACCCTGTGGAGCACGAAGAGGAGGAAGAAGGGGAGCCCGAATTCGCGCCGCGCGAGCTAGAGGCCCTCAGCGTCATCCGGGCTATAGTTGCGGGCCAAGTTGACACGGATCGCCTGGGGTTGCGGGCGACCAAGACATACTGCAGCGTGATCCTGCACGACGATGAGACCCGTTCGGACTATGGTAGAAGGCTCTGCCGTCTATGGGTTCGAAGCGAGAATCTTCGAGTGACCTTGCATAATGAATCAGAGAGGTACTCAATTGAGAGCATTGGCAGTCTCTACGACTACGCTGACCAGATACGTATGCTGACAGCTTCTTTGGATGAGACTACCGAGAGCTAACGGTTAGAGGGAAGCCTCCTAAACGCCGGTTTCACCCGCTGTCACGGTTCTTCATTTCATCTATCTTGTCCTGATACCGTTCCAGTTCAAGCTAACACGCTTCCCCGACCTGCTGTCTCACTTAGGCCCGCGGACTGCTCGTTCGGCCTGAGATTGACTCACTACCACGGCTCTCCAATGGTCACCCCATCCGGAGAGGGACCACCGCCCTACGCTCAGGGTTAGGTTGGACGGGGGCGAGGTCTTGCATGTCGCCCCCTTCCCCGCTAGACTCACAGTTACCTTGAGTCGTGGCAGACCGTACAGCACCCCAAGAGGGAGCCACTCCTATGGACGACCGAGAGAGAGCCAAACGCAACCGCCCGTCGCTGCTGCTCCTGATTGGCGTGATGGTCCCCACCTTCCTGCTGCTCACCAAGGTGTTCAATCTTGGCGTGAACTGGTCGTTCCTGATAGGGCTCCTGGTGGCCGTCGGCATCAATCTTGCCATCAAGCGCCCCTGGGATGCGCCGTCCGACGAGTGGCCTGGACGGCGGGAGCGGGGGGGAGACGAGCGAGACCGCCAGCCCTGACGCACCTCGGCCCCTACCTCGCGGAAGGCCCCAGCAGCTCCACGAGACGGTCGCGGCTCCTCAACACGCAGCCCTCGGGGTCTAGGTCGTCCCGCGACTCTATCGCCAAGGTGAAGGGGTAGCTCCGCAGCTCATTGAGGTACGCGGCGAAGTCGACGGCTCCGGTCCCTATCTCCCTGTGGTCCCGCCCCTGAGCGGAGTCGTGGATGTGGACGTGGCGCAGCGACGGCGCGAAGGTGTCGAAGGCGAGGCGCAGGCCGTCGGAGAGGTCGGCGTGGCCCACGTCGAGGGTGACGGCCACGGCGGGGCTATCCACCATCTCGACCAGCTCCACGAGCTCCCCGTAGCTCTGGATGACGTACCCCGGAACATGGGCCAGGTTCTCCACGCACAGCACAGCCCCTGCCTCCTCCGCCATCTCGCCGCCCCTGGAGAGGAAGTCCGCCAGGTTCTCAATCGCCTCCCGTCTCACCTCCTCGGACGCCTCTGCCGGCGCGACGGCGGGGCAGTCGATGGGTCCTGGGTGGACCACTATGGGACGCGCCCCGACGTCGTGGGCAAGGTTGAGGGTGGCCTCCAGCTCCGCCAGGTGTTTGGCGCGGCGCTGCCGGTCGTGGGACGCCGGGGCAACCCCTCGGTGGATGAAATGTATGGAGAGGTCGATGCCGTTGGCGGCGGCCTGCACGCGCAGCTGCCGAGCCTCCGAGGGCGAGACGGCCTCCGGCCAGAGCGTCCAAGAGCCCAGCTCCAACCCCCTGAACCCGTGCTCGACTGCGAGCTCGACCCCGCGCACCGCCGTGCACTCGGGACCGAGTGAGTAGGTGGACATCGCTATCGTCGGCATGGCTCCCCCTTAGGTGGTGGATACTGCCACGGAAGTATACAGGACTTCCCCACCCTCAGGGTTGGAGACCTTGACGCCCGCACCGCCGTACCGCGACAATTGCCGCGGACTCAACCCGAATAGTAGGCGGACCAGAACCATATGGCGTCCAGGGTCAAGAGCCGCTCCCAAGGCCCAAGCTCGGCGGGCAGGCAGGCAGGCGTCGTCGCGGCGGCGGTTGCCCTGTTGACGGCCCTTGCCCTAGGCTTACCCGACAGCGCGCGGGCCCAGGTTGAGGCGAAGGAGATCTTTCGGCATCGCCAAGGGGGCTACGAGATGGGCCTCGCCGTGCTGCCGTACCCGCCCAAGGTGGGCCACGTCCACTTCTCGATCACCCTATCCGACGTGGAGACCTCCTCGGACGTCACCGACGCCGAGATCACCATCGTCGCCAACGACGAAGGGGGCGAGCCCGCGTACCAAGCCCTGGCGCTGAACACGCCCCAGGAGCCCCGGTTCTACGAGGCGAACATCAGCTTTAGGGCAGCGGGAAGCTGGTCGCTGGAGGTGAAGATCGACAGCCCCCGCCTGGGTGCCACGACCTTCAGTGTGCCGATGGAGGTCGAGATCCAGTCGATCGCGGCGGCGCCGGAGGGGACGCTGGTCTTTATCGGACTGATGATCGTCCTGGTGGGCGGAGCAGCCTACGTCTGGTACAGCGCCCGACGGCGGACGCAAGGAGCCTAGGAGGCCTGACCGTTGGGATGGGCGACTATACTCAATCTCAGCTCAAGAAAGACCCTTGACGGACGCTGTCTTGCTGGCCGCCGCCATGCGGCGCAACGGGCAGCTGGCCACCCTGGACGCGGGGCTGGAGGGACTGGCTACGGAGAACGGGCGCTCCTTCCTATGCGTCATTCCGGTGTGAAGCCAGCCGGGAACGGTCGGCAGGGACCGAGGACGATATGGTCGCCTGCGGGAGCTACAGCTTGGCCAGTGCCGACTGCATCCGCCTCATGAGCTTGGGTACGCCCGTCTTGGGGTCCTCTTCCTCTTCGTACTCTATGTTCAGGAAGCCCCGGTAGCCCGCGGCGTGCAGCGTGCCGATTACGCGATCGACGTCCACCGGTCGTTTACCCTGAGGAGTCGGCACCGACGCCTTCATGTGCGCCGTTACGGCCAGCGGCGCGGTCCTGGTCATCTCCTCGTAGGGCGACTCTCGGAAGTTGCCCGTGTCCATGTTCAGCCGCAGCCACTCGGAGTCGACCGCCTCGATCAGGCGGATGACCTGGTCGGCTGTGGTGGTGATGCCGCCGTGGTTCTCCAAGGCGAGCACCACACCCCGCTCCGCGGCGACGGCGGCGCACTCGGCCAGCCCTTCGACGGTCCACCGGAAGGCCTGCTCATCGTCGCAGCCCTCGGGGGTGTTGCCCGCGAATACACGCATCTCCGGGGCGCCCAGCTCCACCGCGTGGCCGATCCACTCCTTGACCATCGCAACCTGCGCCGCCCGCTCCTCCTGGGACGCCCGCGTGAACTCGCTCCTGATGGCGGCCCCGGCAACGCTCAGCCCGTTGACAAGGCACCGGCGCTTCAGGGAGTGGAGGTAGGCGGTCTCGGACGAGTCGAAGTAGTAGTTGGTGAGCTCGACGCCCTCGAATCCCTCCGCCGCCGCCAGGTCGATGAAGTCCTCCATCGTCATGGCGCCCGAGGTGAGGTGCTTGCGGTACGAGTATGCGCAGCATCCGATTTTCATTGGATCAGCTCCTTACGCCTACAGTGTGTGGTCGATTCCGAGCTTGATGCCGCGCTCGGGGTGCTCGTTCATCCCCTGGTACGCCTCCGCGGCCTGGGAGAGGGACACCACGGGGGTTATGAGGTCGTCGGCCTGCAGCCGCCCCTGGACCAGCAGTGACAGTGCCTGGTCCTGGACGCGGGCGGCGTTCCAGCCGTGCTCCGGCTGGGGCTCACTGACCTCGCGGCTCGTCTTTATGGTCAGGCGGTTCCTGTGCCACTCGCCGGCGAGGCTCAGCCCCCGAGCGGGCCCAGTGTAGAAGGCCGTGGACATCACGGTGCCTCGGTACTTCACCGCTCGCAGGGCGTCGTTCAGGGCCGCGTAGGAGCCGCTGGTCTCCAGGGAGACGTCCATGCCCAGGCCATCGGTACGCTGCTTGAGCAGCAGCCCGACGTCATCTTCGGTCGGGTCGATGACCAGGTCGGCGCCGTGACGGCTGGCCGCTTCACGGCGGCCCTGGATGGGGTCTATGGCGGCAACCCAGCTTGCCCCGGCCAGCCGGGCGACCTGGAGCGTCATCTGCCCGATGGCTCCAAGACCGAAGACGGCCACGCGGTCGCCCAGGCGCACCGGCGCCTCCCGGACACCCCCCACGGCAACGTTCGTCGGGTCCGCGTACATGAGCGCCTGCGGCGAGACGCCCCCAGGGGCCGGAAGCAGCCGCCGGGCCTCCAGGGTGTGGGTCGCCCGCACGGGCACGTGGCCGAAGACCTCGTCGCCCTCCCGGAGCCCCTCCACCTCCCGGCCCACGCCGGTGACGACTCCAACGCACATGTTCCCCAGTCTCATGGGGAACCGCCCCTGCTGAGCCTCTCCGCGGACGTGGAGGCCCAGGTCCCAGTCCCAACGGGCGCTGGCGTCCAGCGTGTCCGCCCGGTACCCGCGCAGCTCCGTGCCGTGCTTGACGGCGCTGAAGACGCTGCGCACGCGGACCTGGTCCGGCTCCAGCGGCGGCTCCTCGTAGGCCCGCATCGCCGCGTGACCCGGCCTATCGGCGATCAGCTCCAGCAGCATGGTCTCTCCTCCCGCGAACTTGGTCCCGCTACTCTCCGGCGGCGGGCCGGCAGAGCTCGCGCCAGAGGGACGCGTAGTAGCTCAAGAATCTCTCAGGCTCGGCGCTCTCATAGGGGAGCTCGGCCAGGCAGTACCCGGCGTAGCCCGACTCCCGCAGGAGGCCGAACAGCTCCCTCCAAGGGTACCGCGGGTCGGCCAGCTCCGTGATATGCACGGACCACACCCACGGCTGCAGGAGCTCGAAGTACTCTTTGACGGAGCCGTCGACCACGTCCGTGGGGTTGGAGTTCCAGCAGACGCCCACCTTGGGGTGGTCCGCCGCCTCCACGATGCGGCGGATATTGGGGGGATGGCTGGTGTCCGGGCCATGGACCTCGATCCAGATCGAGACCGGCGACCCCTCCGCGTACCGCCCGCACTCGCGGAGAGCGAGCCCGATCTGCTCCAAGGTCTTCTCCCTAGGCACCCCAGCGGCCTCCTGCAGGCCGTTGGGGCGCACCTTGACGCCAACGGCGCCTATGTCGGCGGCCAGATCGACGAACCTCTTGGTGAGCTCAACCTGGCCCCTGACCTCGCCGGCGTCCAGCGAGTGGTACTCGCAGGTGGAGCCTAGGCTGAGCTCCTGGATGTCCGAGTCCTGGAAGCGGCTCCTGACTTCGGCCCGCTCCGCGGCGCTCAACGTCACCTCGACGCCGTGGCGGTGCTCGGTGCGAAGCTGTACCGCCTGGAGTCCGGCCTCCCGGCACCGGGAGATGATCGTCTCCAGGTCCCAGCTTCTGGCTAGGTTGTAGGTTACGAGTCCCAGCTTCATCCTATGGACCTCCTCCCCTGTTGCTTATTCGGAAGCGTTCGTCGGGACCTCGACCCGCCTTCCGGTGGCGGCGGAGAGGTAGGCGGCGTAGCAGACGGCAACGACGTCCCGGCCCAGGAAGCTCCCCGATACGGGCTCCCTGCCGGTTGCGGCAACCTCGCAGAAGTCCTGGGTCTCGTGGGGGAAGCCGTTGATCCAGTCCTCGTCCGGGTTGGTGTAGTGCCAGCCGGCCGTCGTCTCCACCTTCTCCCGGATGTACTCTCCGGCGAAGGCCTCCGCGTCGGGGGCGTAGGCCATGATTGCGTCGTTGGGAGAGTTGCCTATATGAATCGTCGCCCGCCCCGCATAGACCGTCAGGATATTCTGGATGCCGCCAAGGACGATGTCGGCTGCGCTGATCTGGGCCACCGTGCCGTCGTCGAACCCCAGCACCAGGGCGCCCCAGTCCTCGCAGTCGGTCCAGCCGGTACGGATGTTGGCCGGCGACTCGCTCCGGAACGCCTCGCTGTGGGTCAGGTTCGCCACGGTCCCGACAACCCAGCTCGGCCGGATCCTCTTGCCGAGACGCCGCAGGCCCTCCTCGTACTTGAGGTAGAGGGCCGCGCCCAGGGAGTGACAGCCCTTGTTGTAGAGGCTGCCGCCGCCGCTGGTGGTCCACTGCATGGCGTAGGGCGAGTGGGTCCCGCTGTGGGACTCCTCGCCGACCATCCGCAGGATGGAGGTCCCCGCCGAGGCCAGGAGCCTGTTGGCCTTCTGTACGCTGGGGGCGTACACCAGGTTCTCGGCGTACAGTATCCGCTTGCCCGACTCCCGCTCGGCCTCTATCATCCGGTCGGCGCTGGCCAGGGCCTCGTCGAGACACCGCCGCCAGTCCTCCGGGTCCCGCCCCGGGACGAAGGAGCCGGCGAAGGGCTTCTCCACCACCACGTGCTTGCCCGCCTGGAGGGCCTGCACTGCCATCTCCTCATGGAAGAGGTTGGGGATGCAGGTGTCCACCAGGTCCACGTCGGGGTCGGCCAGGAGCTCCTCCATGCTGCCATAGCTCCTCTCGAAGCCGAGCTCTTGGGCGAACTCAGCGGCCGCCTCCGGGCGCCGGCTGTAGACGCCCACGAAGCGGACGCCCACACCGTAGACGCGGCGGTAGTTCTCCGCGTGGAAGCGGGCGGCGAATCCGCTGCCGACCATCGCGAGACCGACCGTGTCCTTTGCTCCAGCGACCATGAACACCTCCCGCCATCTCTGATCAGCGGAATCGTACCACCGGCCTTCAATCGCTGTCCATAGCCGATCGCGGCCCTACGTGGAGGCGTCCATATGGTAAGATGCGGGAACAGCCGCCACAGGAGGAGCAAGCTTCGATGAGCGATCGGATACGTGTCGGGATCATAGGAGCCGGGGGCATCGCTCACACCCACGCCAGGGCCTACGGGGCCTTCCCAGAGGAGGCCCAGATCGTTGCCTTCGCCGACATCCACGAGGAGACGGCCCGGCGCACCGCCGGCGAATTCGGCGTCGACAGCTCCTATACCGACTACCACGAGATGCTCGCCCGGGACGACATCGACCTGGTCAGCGTCTGCACGCCGCCCTTCGAGCACGCCAGGAATAGCATCGATGCCCTCAACGCCGGGAAGCACGTGCTCTGCGAGAAGCCGATGGCCGGCAGCCTCCAGGAGTGCGACGCCATGCTGGACGCGGCCCGCAGCAGCGGGTGCTCCCTGTCCCAGGTCTTCCAGTGGCGGTACCGCCGGGAGGTGCTGCTGGCCAAGGCCCTCGTAGACGAGGGCAAGCTGGGCCGCGTCTTCTTCGGCAAGATGGACCTGCTCTGGTGGCGGGGCCCCCACTACTACGACCTGTGGTGGCGGGGCACCTGGGACAAGGAGTGCGGCGGCGCCACCATCAACCACGCCGTCCACGCAGTAGACACCTACCTATGGCTCATGGGACGTCTTCCGGAGAGCGTCACCGCAGACATGGGCACCTTCACCCACGACATCGAGGTGGAGGACTTGTCCATCGCCATGCTGAGGTTCCCCGACGGCGCCCTGGGACAGCTCACCAGCACCGTCTGCCTGCCCCAGAACACCGAGCGCATGGAGATCTGCGGCGACGAGGCCGCCGTCACCCTGCCGTGGGGCGTCCACGCCGCGGCGGAGCGCGGACGGGGGATGGCCTCCGTCGACGAGGGGAAGCAGACCGAGCTCAGGGAGTGGGCGGAGTCCCAGGTCCCGGAGCCGGAGCACCAGGGCCACGCGGCCCAGGTCCAAGAGGTGCTGGGCGCGGTCAGGGAAGGGCGCGACTCCGCCATCACCGGGGAGGATGGACGCAGGTCCATCGAGCTGATCTCCGCCCTGTACAAGGCGGCACTTACGCAGGAGCGCGTGCGCCTGCCGATAACCGAGGAGGACCCCTACTACCGCAAGGTCTCTCAGGTGCTGGCCGACGGCGGTACCCCGGCCTGACCCAGGCCAGCCCGTCGGAGCCGCAAGAGAGCTCGCCCCCGACATGAGCTGCACAAAAGAGATCACCGTCACGGCGGCGGGCGGCGTACACAGCGCCGTTCCCGTTAGCGTCCTGCTGGCGGACGCGGGGTCGGCCCGCTCCGTGCGGATGGTGGAGTCCGCCGGCGGAAGGGCCGTCCCCTGTCAGCTGGAATCGACCGGGGAGGGCCCGCTGTTGACCTGGATCGCAGAGGGCCTGGAGGCCGGCGCCTCCAACCGGTACGAGGCGGCCCTGTCGGACGCTCCATCCTTATCCCCCGAAGAGGCCGTCCGGCTGGAGCACACAGCGGACGAGCGCCTCGACGTCACCATCGACGGCAAGCTCTTCACCAGCTACTACTTCGGCGCCCAGTGGCACCGGCCGTACCTACACCCCCTGGTGGGGCCCTACGGCGATCCCGTCACCCGCGGCTTCCCCATGATCGAGAGCGTCCCCGGCGAGACCAGCGATCACCTCTGGCACCGGGGCCTCTACTCCGCCTACGGCGAGGTGAACGGCATCGACAACTGGACCGAAGGCGAGGGTCGCGGCCACACCGTGCACCGCGAGTTCGAGGCGCTGGAGAGCGGGCCCGTCTACGCCCGCGCCGCCGCCCTGAGCGACTGGACGACCCCCGACAGGCGGAAGGCGCTCCTGGTCGAGCGGCGGGACATGAGATTCTACCGCCTCCCCCTGGCGAGCCTCATCGACATAGACCTGACCCTCACCGCCGAGGAGGAGGACGTCCTCTTCGGCGACACCAAGGAGGGGGGGCTCATCGCCCTGCGGGTCGCCAGCTCCATGGACGTGCTGCGGGGCGACCGCATGGAGAACTCCCTGGGCGGCGTCAACGAGGGCGACCTGTGGGGGAAGCGGGCGGCCTGGTGCGACTACTCCGGCCCAGTCAAGGGCAAGACGGTGGGAGTAGCCGTCTTAGACCATCCCCAGAGCTTCCGCCACCCGGCCTACTGGCACGCGCGGGACTACGGCCTCCTGACGACCAACCCCTTCGCCGTCTCCACATTCGAGGGAGGCGGCCCCAGCGGCGAGTACCTGCTCCCCGCCGGAGAGTCGCTGCTGTTCCGATACCGCGTCTACGTCCACGCCGGTGGCGTCGCCGAGGCCGGGGTGGCCGAGCATGGCCGCCTCTACGCCGACCCGCCAGCGGTGCTGGTGGAGTAGCGCCGTGGCGGTGGAGATCGTGGTCGTCTCGGACACCCACTGCAAGAGCTGGGAGGATGTACACCCCGCCATCAGGGACGCCGTGGCGGCGGCGGACGTGGCCGTCCACTGCGGCGACCTGATCCGCATGGCCGTGGCCGAGGGTATGACGCGCAGCGCCAGGAGGGCAGTCGTCGTCCACGGCAACTCTGACCCCGTCGAGGTGCGGCGCACCCTGCCCTACGTGGAGACCTTCGAGGCCGAGGGGGTGCGCGTCGGCGTGACCCACCCGGCCTGGGGCGGGCCGGAGTTCGAGCTCGACGAGCTCCTGCCCGACTTCCCGGAGCCCGTCGACGCCATCCTCTTCGGACACCTGCACGAGCCCGTCGACGAGTTGCGCGGCGGCGTCCGGTTCGTCAACCCAGGGCAGGGGTACGCCTCCTTCGCCGTTCCGGCGACCATCGCGGTGCTCACCGCCTCCGACGGCAGCCTCTCCGCCGAGATCCGGGTCATCGAGCCCGCCCGCTGATGCTAACATGAGGTCGGAGATTGCCGTATTCTAAACTATGGTCCCCGTTCCCATTCGGGGCTGCAGACTTGCGGATCACTGCTGCTGTTCACTGCGAGAAGCGGCGAGATGGCCACACTCCACGTTTACCAGAGACGGCGGACGCCGTATCGTTCGAAAAGTGATTCCCTCGATATGAGGACCAGTCCGTGCGCCAGCGCCTGGGCGATGAGCATCCTGTCGAAAGGGTCGCGGTGGAGCCCCGGGAGCGCTCCGGCACGCCCGTCGTCCTCTACGGTAACCACCAACTCTTCAAAGCCCTCACCTGCGATGGCTCCGGGAATGTCCACCGCAACCGCCTCGGCGCTGGGAAGCTTACCCAATCGGTACTTTGTGGCTATCTCCCAGGCTGACGCCGCACTGATCAGCTTGTCGTTCGACTCGTCACCGATGGCGCGACGGGCGATGAGAGGCAAACGGTCGCTTCCGGCAAGCCACCACAAGAAGGCATGGGTGTCCAGCAGGAGGCGCAACGCTCAGCCTTCCCAGGCGGCCAGCTCCTCTTCCGGAAGCGGGTCGAAGAAGCTATCGTCGACCGCTATCCGGCCCTTCCACGAGCCGAACTGCGGCTTACCCCGCTTGCTGCAGAGCACGAGCCGCGCGACGGGCTTGCCGTTTCGGGCGATGACGACCTCTTCGCCCGCCTCGACCTGCTTCAGCAGGCGCGACAGATTGGTCTTTGCTTCGTGGACGTTCACCGTCACCATTTCCGTCTCCTTGAGGAGCAAACCCACCTCTCCCCTCGCAGGGGAGGATCGGGAGGGAGTACAGTACAGTTACTCCTTGGAGGATGAGCTTGACTAATGATATGACTAACACGATGGGCTGTCAAAAGGCGGGCTGGAGGTTCGAACCATGACTTCTGATCGTACGGCGATCGGATTGCGACTGCGGCTGGTGTTGTGCCTGCTGGGGATGGCAGCGGCCGTGAGCCTCGGCTGCTCCAATGGGGACGCCTCACCCGTGCCGGTCGATGGGCCCGCAGAGCAGGCCACGGCATCCTCTCCCATCCCGGCGACCCCCACCGCCGCTCCGACGCTGACTCCAACGCCTGCCCCGACGGCCACACCGCCCCCCGCTCCCACCCAGACGCCTCTACCCAGCCCAACGTCGTCGCCGGTCCCGCAGCCGGTCTCCTGGACAGACCTCCTGGCCGACTCCTTCGACCGGATGAGGGCGGTAGACTCGCTGCACTTCCAGGTGGAGATGGAGATCGCGGTCAAGTCGGCGGACGCCAGCATGACCATACCGGTGAGCTTCGAGGGCGACTATCAGGCGCCGGACCGGGCACGGGGCGCCATGAAGATGAGCCTCGGCTTCTTCGAAGTCGAGTCGGAGACGATCACCATCGGCAACGACGCCTACTTCACCAACCCGGAGACAGGCCTATGGGAGGCCGGGTCCCTGGAGGACGTGCCCTTAGTGCAGCCCACCGATCTGCTGGAGGTGGGCTCGCTCCCCGTCGAGGGCTTGGCCCTGGCGGGCCGGGAGACCATCGGCGGCGCCCCGGCCTACCGCCTGACCGGCACCATCCCGGCAGAGTCGTTCCTGGGCGAGGAGGATACAGCGGGCGACCTGCAGATCGAGTACTGGATCACGGAGGAGGACTCGCTGACGCTGTCGCACTTCGGCATTCCCGTCCAAATCGAGGCTCCCGAGGTCGGCTCGCCACGGACGAGGCAGTAGCGGCACCGTAACGGGCCCAGCCTCAGAGGTTGTACACCTCGAAGCTGACGGCGTAGTCGCACCCGAAGCGCTCGCCGGTGGCGTTGGCGATCATGGTGAGGAAGGTCTCCGGGTCGAAGTCGGCGCCCAAGCCGCGGATGTAGGCGTCGTGCTTCTGCAGCGACTCGACTCCCTTGTAGACGTGGTCCCCCACGTCAACGGCGTAGGCGGCGTTGGGGGAGGCGCTGACCAGCAGCCGCTTCACGCCGTTCCACGGCTCTAGGCCCTCGGCCAGCAGCTCGGGGTATATCCAGCGATTGCCCGCGTCGCGGGACGCGTCCAAGGCCGCCAGGCCGACGGCCCGGTGATCGGCCTGGTTGGTCATGCCGCCTGAGAAGCGCATCTCGAAGTTGGTCGTGATCACCACGTCCGGCTTGTGGACGCGGATGGCGCGGGCGATGTCCCTGCGCAGGGGCAGGCCGTACTCCACGACGCCGTCGGCGTGGTCCAGGAACTCGACGACCTCGACGCCAACGACCGCGGCGCTCTCGATCTCCTCCCGGCTGCGGACCCTGCTCGTCTCCTCCGGGTCCATGCCGTCGATGCCGGCTTCGCCCCTGGTGGCCAGGAGGTAGACCACCCTCTTGCCCTGGGAGGTCCACTTGGAGACGGCGCTGGCCGCGCCGTACTCGAGATCGTCGGGATGGGCGACCACCGCCAGGGCGGTCTGCCACTTCTCGTCCAGTGGTTGAAGGGAATGTTCGGACATCTTCTTCCTCCTCGCCCTAACCCTCTACCAGGCTCGGAGGAGGGCAGTGATTACGTGCGAATTGGTGTATACGAAAAAAACTAGCCGCCGATGTGGTACATCTCGACTTTATCCCGCAGGGGCTCCGTCATGGAGGCCCGTTCCTCGGAGTAGCGGTCGGAGCGGACGGACCAGACACCCCGGATGATGCCTTGGAGGTCGTCGTCCGTGGCGCCGCTGCGCATGGGGCCGCGCAAGTCGGTCCCGACGTTGGAGAAGAGGCAGGTGTAGATGCTGCCCTCCGGGGAGAGGCGCAACCGCGTACAGTCGCCGCAGAAGGGCTTGGTGACAGAGGCGATCAGGCCCATCTCGCCGCCGCCGTCCCTGTAGCGGTACCTGAGGGCGACCTCGCCCCGGTAGCCGCTCTCCACAGGCTCCAGCGGCATTTCGGCGCCTATCAGGGCGACGATCTCGTCGGCCGGGACGACGTGGTCGAGCCTCCAGCCGTTGAGGTTGCCGACGTCCATGTACTCGATGAAGCGCAGGACGTATCCGCGCTCCTTGCAGAACCTGGCCAGGTCGACGAGGGTGTGATCGTTGACGCCCCGCTGCACGACGGAGTTGACCTTGATGGGGCTCAGGCCGACCCGCTGGGCGGCCTCCAGCCCTTCCAGCACGCGCTTGGTGCCGAAGTCGCGGCCATTCATGCGCCTGAAGATGTCGTCGTCCAGGGTGTCCAGGGAGACCGTTACACGCTGCAGCCCCGCCTCTTTCAAGGCCCGGGCCTTGTCGGCCAGCAAGTAGGCGTTGGTCGTCATCGTCAGGTCGTCCACGCCGTCGATCTGCGCGATCATGCCCACCAGGCGCTCGACGTTGTTGCGCACCAGGGGCTCGCCGCCAGTCAGGCGCACCTTCACGGCGCCCTGCCGGACCATGATGCGGACCAGCCTGGCGATCTCCTCGAAGGTCAGCAGGTCGGCCCTGGGAAGGAACTCGTACCGGTCGCCGTATATCTCGGCGGGCATGCAGTAGGTGCACCGGAAGTTGCACCTGTCGGTCACGGAGATCCGCAGGTCCCTGAGGGGCCGGTCCATCGTGTCGGTTATCACCATGCCTCGCGCCAGCTCTCCCTCAAGATGCTCCGTCTCCCGTCGCTTCCCGCTCCAGTGCCGCCATGGCCTTTCGAGCCGCCAGGCTCCTGTGGCTGATCCGATTCTTCTCCGGCGACGTCAGCTCCGCCATAGTCTTGCCGGTCTGGGGCAGCAGGAAAATCGGGTCGTAGCCGAAGCCGTTGCCGCCCCTGGGTACTCTGACGATCCTGCCCCGGCACTCCCCCGTAAAAAGCTCCATGGGCCGCCCCGGCCGAGCCAGGGCGATCACACAGCGGAAACGCGCCGTCCAACTCTCCTCGGGGATATTGTCCAGCTTGCTCAGCAAAAAAGCAATGCGGTCCGCGTCGGTGGCCTCCGGTCCCGCGTACCTGGAGGAGAGGGGCCCGGGCTCGCCGCCCAGGGCGTCCACCTCCAGGCCCGAGTCGTCGGCCAAGGTCGGCAGGCCTCCCAGGCGCGCATAGGTCGCCGCCTTGTGAGAGGCGTTCTCCTCCAGGGTGTCTCCGGGCTCGTCGACCTCCTGGTCGATCCCGACGTCGGAGAGGGAGACGAGGTTGTAGGGCACGCCAGCCAGCAGGGCCGACAGCTCCGCCAGCTTCCCCGGGTTGGTGGTGGCCAGGATGAGCCTCGGCAGCCCCTCAACCATCGGAGCGGCTCCCAGGCTTGAGGGGAATGGAGGCGCTGCGGCGGGTCACTGACGGGGCTCCCACAGGTGCGATGCATCGTTGAAGCGCTCTATGCGCCACCAGAAGGGGCTGTGCAGAGCGTCGCCCTCTTCCGCCCAGCGCTCCAGGTCCAGGGAGAAGTCGAAGAGGGCGGTGTTCCTCACGGAGACGCCCCACGTCCTGGATGAGCCCAGAAGCGCGGAGAGGACGTGCTGCAGGGTCCCTCCGTGGGTGAAGACGAGGACTACGTCCGAGGCGGCGCGGCGATGGAGGAGGCGCTGCACGATACGCTCGCCCCGGGCGCGGCGGTCGCGCATCCTCTCGGCGCCCTCGACGAGATCCCAGTTCCTGGTTAGCCGAAGCTCCCGGCCCATCACCGGATACTCGGCCTCGATCTCGTCCCATTTCAGACCGGTGAGCACTCCGACGTCGTGCTCTACGAGCTCGTCCCAGAGCTCGATGGGAACGGACCAGGACCGGCAGACGAACTCCGCCGTCTGGGCGGTGCGCCTCTGGGGGCTCGACAGGACGCAGGTGGGCTGGAGACCCTCCCCAACCAGGCGATCGTGCAGCCTGCGGGCTTGATCCCGCCCCGCTTCGGACAGGTCCGTCTCCTCGCGGCCCTGCATCCGTCCCTCTACGTTGCCCACCGACTCGGCGTGCCGGACCAGCAGGAGCCTCATGCCGGGGCGATCTCCCCGGACTCGTTGGACTCCAGCAAGGAGACGAAGTCGTACCCCCGCCGCCGGAGCTCGTCGCTTCCGCCCTGGTGGCGGTCCAGGATGGCCATGACCTTGACCACGGTGCAGCCGGAGGCCTCCACCGCGTCGATGGCCTGGAAGAGGCTGCCCCCGGTGCTGCAGGTGTCGTCCACTACGGCGACTCTGGACCCCTCCACCAGCGGCCCCTCGACGGCCCGCCTCCCTCCGTGCTCCTTCGCCTCCTTTCGCACGATGAGGCCGGCAATGGGATGACCCTCCAGATAGCTGACGACGGCCACGGAGGCCACGATGGGGTCCGCGCCCACCGTGGGACCCGCCACCGCGTCGGCGCCGCACGCCCGCAGTGCGGGAATCATCGCCTTGGCCACGTAGTAAGCCCCTTCGGGGTCCAGCGTAATCAGGCGTCCATCGAAGTAGTAGGAGCTGGTGCCGCCCGCCGAGAGCCGGAACTCGCCGAACGTCAACGCTCCCTTCTTCATGGCAAGGTCCAGCACAATCTCGGCCGGTTGCTTCGCCATCTCCTTTACCTTCCCGTCTGTACGCCTGCGGGGCTAAGTGATACCCCATCAGTGTACAGACCATTCTCCCGAATGTATCCGCTGACGGCCGCAGGCACCATGCCGTCGATGGGCAAGCCCTGGGATACCCTCAACCTCAGCTCTTCGCCGCTGAGGTTGAGCATCGGCCCGTCCAGCAGCTCGACCGTCTCCGACGCCCCGGGACAGACATCGTCCAAGGCAGCGGGATCGAACCCAGGAGCGCCGGGGCGAGAGACGCCCACCAGGGTGGCCATATCGAAGAGCCGGCAGGGCTGCCGCCACCTGCCGATGTCCATCAGGGCGTCGAGGCCGAGGACTAAGTACAGTTTGCTCCCCCCTGCCAAATTACGCCTCAGCTCTTCGAGGGTGTCCACGGTGTATGTTGGACCGGGCCGATGCACCTCCATATCGCATACTCTCAGGCGCGGCCGGTCTCTCACGGCCAAGCGGGCCATCGCCAGGCGGTGGCCCGCGCAGCTTACCTCCCCGTCCACCTTGAGCCACGGAGACCCCGCGGGCACGACCACCACCTCGTCGAGCTCCAGCTGTATCTGAGCCTCCTCGGCTATCGCCAGATGGCCGTTGTGAATGGGGTCGAAGGTCCCGCCGAGTACTCCCAGCCGTGACACCGCAGAGGCTACTCCCACTCCCACTCCGTCGCTCCAAATCGCACCGTGTCGCCGGAGGATACGCCCATCTGCTCCAAGGCCTTAACGACCCCCCTGCGACGGAGATAGTCGTAGAACTGCATCCTCGCGTTCCAGTTATTCATATCAACCCTGGCTGCAATCCGGACGGCACCCGACAGCTCGACGGTATAGACTCCGTCTCGCTGCGACACTTTGTGGACGCCGCCCCGCGGCTGTGGCCGCAGCACAGCCAGTTCAGGCCCGCTATCCACCCCGCTATCCTCCTCTGTCCTGGATGACCGTATCTCTCGTAGAGTGTGCAGGACGCTGTCGAGCACGTCTTCTATTCCCTGCCTTGCTGCCACAGAGCATATGTGCGCGGGTATGCCCAGGCTGCTCAACTCCTCCCGCATCGGGGCCACACGGCTGGCAACGCCGGGTATGTCCACTTTGTTCAGCATCACCACCTGCGGCCTGTCCAAGAGCTTTCGATCATGCTCCTCAAGCTCATGGTTGATCTGACGATAAGAGCTCATCGGATCTTCCACGGAGCCGTCGACGATGTGGACAAGGACGTCGGTACGCTCAATGTGGCGTAGGAAGTCTATTCCAAGTCCAACGCCCTTATGAGCACCCTCGATGAGACCTGGTATATCGACCATCACGAAGCTGTCTCTTCGCCACTCGACCACTCCCAGATTGGGCTCGAGAGTGGTGAAGGGGTAATCGGCTATCTTGGGGTGGGCCCGGCTGACCGCGGCCAACATGCTGGACTTACCAGCGTTCGGCAACCCAACGATCCCGACGTCGGCCAAGAGCTTCAGCTCCAAGCGGAGCTGCAGACGCTGGCCAGGCTCTCCAGCCTCGGCCAGCAACGGAAACCTGTTGATGGAGGTAGCGAACCTCCCGTTTCCCCGGCCCCCTCGACCTCCCTGTGCAACCGTCACTGCGTCGCCGGCTGAAACAAGGTCCGCTACCATCCGCGGAGCCGTGCCCTCTCCCCAGATAATGGTGCCCGGTGGTACATCTATGGTGACGTCCATGCCGCTCTCGCCGTGTTTCAGCCCAGATGCTCCATTAGCGCCGTTGCTTGCGGCAAACCTACGCTTCCGACTGAAGGGGAAAAGTGTGTTCAGGTTACCGTCGACGCATATGTGAACCGATCCTCCATCGCCCCCGTCACCGCCATCCGGCCCCCCTCGCGGCACAAATTTTTCTCTGCGGCCGTGAACCGCCCCATCTCCCCCAGAACCGCCGATTACTGATATTACAGCTCGATCAATCATTTCGGATTATGAGAATGCAACTCTAGTGGAAAACTCTGGTGTGAGTGTTCTGTAACAGTATTATTATGTATGTGGATAGAGGGGATAGCCTAGTGGTGCAGGTATGGACATTCTGTTCATTTTACCATGCGGCAATTGGGGATATCCTCTTGGATGCGTGGATAGATTGATATGGACTCGGCGTAGACGTTGGGGAATCCCCGAATTGAACCCAATGTTATCCACAGTGGAGGATAGTTATCCCCAATAGTGGCTGGGTTATCCCCAAAAAGCGGAGGTTAACTGACGTAAGGGAGACAGCGGCTTTCGACAGTGTCAGGGCCGGACCAACTCTTGGCGGATGTCGATGATGGCCCTTCGGAGCTCCCTGTCCGTGTCCAGTCGGGTAGCGACACGCTCATAGCCGTACACGACCGTCGAGTGATCCTTGCCCCCCAGGATACGTCCGATGGTGGTGGGTCGTAGATCCGCCATTTGCCGGAGAAGATACATGCAGACCTGGCGGGCTTGGGCAGTCTTGCGGTCGCGTTTGCGTCCCTTGATCTCGTCCACGGACATCCCGTAGTAGTTGGCCACAGTGTCGAGGATGAGCTGGTCCGACACCTTGGGGCTGGTGCCAGCCGGGCTGACCTGGTCGGCGGTGCGCTTGACCATCTCCAGAGTGATGGAGCTCTGAGTCAGCTGCGAGTGGGCGACTATGCGGTTCAAGGTGCCCTCCAACTCGCGGATGTTGCGGTAGACGCGCTCGGCCAGGAACTGCAAGGCGTCGGGAGGCACATCGTGCCCCGTGAGCTCCGCCTTCGACCTAAGGATCGCCAGGCGGGTCTCCATGTCCGGCGGCTGGATGTCGACGACGAGGCCTCCCGCCAGCCGCGACCGGACCCTCTCCTCCAGCACCGTGAGCGCAGTGACGGGCCGGTCGCTGGTGATGACGATCTGCCGGTTGTTCATGTGCAGCGCGTTGAAGGAGTGGAAGAAGCCCTCCTGGGTCTGCTCCTTGCCGATGAGGAACTGGACGTCGTCCAGGAGGAGCATGTCGATGCCTCGGTAGCGGTTGCGGAAAGCCTCGTTCTCCCCGTCGCGGATGGCCTTGACGTAGTCGTTGGTGAACTCCTCTGTGGTTGTGTAGATCAGGGACAGGCCGAGGGCCTGCACCTGGCTGCCGATGGCGTGCAACAGGTGGGTCTTGCCCAAGCCGGCGTCCGAGTACATGACGAGAGGGTTATAGACCTCGCTGGGCCTGTCCGCCACCGCCTTCGCCGCCGCGTGGGCCAGCTCGTTGGACTTCCCGACGATGAAGGTGTCGAAGGTGTAGCGGGGGTTGAGGTAGCTGCTGCGGTAACCGAACGCCGGAGAGGGTGGGGAGTCAGGAGCGCGGCTCTCCAGCGGAGGCTCGCCGCCGCCGTTCTCATGCCGGATGGGTGCACCGCCGTGTCGATTGGCGCCGCCGGAGGTGGGGATGACCTGGAAACGCAGGTCGACCTGCTCGTTGGTCACCCTCTCGACTGCCTGGGAGATGAGGGAGTACATTCTCTTTTCCAGCATCTCGGCGACGAAGCCGTTGGGCACGCCGACGACGAAGGCGCCGTCCCTGTATCCGACGCCGACCGTGTCCTTGAGCCACGTCTCGTAGCTCGGCCTGGTGACCTCCAGCTGCAACGATCCGAGGACCGCCTCCCATACCTGTTTATCTTGTGTTTGAACCATCTGAGCCCCTCTGTAGACTGGGAAATGCCACTGGCAAGGGTGCCGGGGATGCCGTGGCGCCTGATGATTCTAGCACGGCGGTTGCGCGAGATTTCAAGGTGCCGATTTCGAGTTTCGGCAATGGTCGAAACATCTCGGGAGACTGTCCGCTGCCTGCTCTTTTTCAGGCGGCGAAAGGGGAGCGAAGTCAGCCGTAGCGGTTACCTGCGCAGATGGGGCGCCGGGCCGAGGGAGGGGAACAAAAGTGGCCCCCGGAAGTCCTCGGAGGGGGGAGGCTTCTGGTAGCCGGTGGCTCTTGGGGTGGGGGACGCTGCTGGCGCGCAGCGTGGGTTGATGGGGACTATCGGTTCCTGCGGCGGCGCATCCGGCGGAGGCTGCGCTGCTTGTCGAGCCTCGTCTGCTCGCCCTTGGAGCGATGGAACCGCCGGTTCCTCAGCTCTCGGAGGATGCCCGACCGCTGCATGGAGGTCTGGAACCTCTTGAGGAGGCTCTCCCCATCCTCTCCGTCCCTTATGGTTACGTATGACACTCGATCTTCCCGTCTCTCACATCGTGTGGTAACCCGCAGTATAGCATAGATCGAAACCGCCGGGCGATACTCGATCTCCGGACCGGAGTGCGAAGCCCTATACCCAGGGATAGGGGACGTTCAGGTAGGGGTCCAAGACCGGCAGCGTGGGCTCGTCGAGGATCCTGCGCAGGCGCTCGGTAAGCGCGTGCATCTCCACCGGCGCAAGGACGGTGGAGACTTTCCGCAAGAGGGCGTCGTCCGCCTCGGCCCGCTCCAAGAGGCCCCCGAGGTCCTCCCGGAGATGGGTTGGGATGGGCTGGCCCCAGAACTCCAGCATCACCGACCGCAGCTTCATGACCGGGTGAAAGGTGAGACCGTGGTCGATGCTCCAGACGCGGCCGTCGCTCCCGAGAAGGCAGTGGCTCGCCTTGCGGTCGGCGTTGTTGACCAGCAGGTCGAACACGGCGATCCTCAGCAGCTCCTCCGTTCTGTCCTCGAGGAGGTCGAAGTAGGTAACCCTGGGGTCATTCTCCACGAACAGCTGCATCGAGCCCACCCCGTAGGGGCCTTCCCTGACGAGGGTCAATGGAACGTTGGGCCATCCCAGGGCGCGGCTCAGTAGGAACGTGGCGTACTCCCGCTTGTAGAGGGAGCCGCTGGGGAAGTCGTAGAGGGGGCGCTCTCCGTCCTTGGGCTTGTAGATGCCGCGGAGATACTTTCCGGGCCCGGCGTCGATCCTGACCAGGAAGGTGTAGTTGGAGCCCCACCTGATGCGATGGCCTCCGACGACCTCGCCGGACTCCAGGAGAGGGCGAGCCTCCTCCTCGGATAGCTCCACGGGGGTAGCGTCTGAGCCGGGGTCGGCCTGCCTGGGGTTCTGCTGCCTTCGGGTGGACACGGGGTGCTACAGCCGCGTGATATCGGTATGTCCGTTGCTCCGAGGGCAGGTGTGGCCCGAAGGGTCCACCGGCCGGCCGCAGAGTGGGCAGAGCGGTCGGCCGGCCGCGCATACCCGGAGGCTCTCCTCGGCGAACTCTGAGATCTGACGCCTGTTCGCCCATACTCGGATGGCGGCCGGGTCTTCCTCATCGTCCTCTTCGTGATGGGCGTCTATGGTGAACAGGCCGCCCGTGCCGTCGTGGCCCAGCACCATCTGGCCCGACTTCAGGTCCAGGTGGGTCTGCTCCGGCGCCTCCCTCTCGCTGGGGGTGCTCCTCGCCTGGGCCACGTCCTCCGGCGACGTGGCGAGGATCTGGTGGATCGACAGGGCCAGCTGGAAGAGCTGCTCCTTCTCCAGCCAAATGATGGCGGAGCTGCTGCCGCTGTCCGCCAGTATGCGGAAGGTCCGCCTGCCGGGCTCGCCGACGGCCTCCGCCCGCAGACTGGTCACGTTGGTGAACTCGCTCCTTGCCTCGTTCATACCCTGAATCTTAGAGCCTACTCTGCCCCGTCGCAAGTCCGTGTTTGACGCATGGCTGTTTCTCGATATGGTAGGATTGCGACGCTATGGCTGGGACGACGGTTGTAATCTGCGTGGACGGTCTCGATCCAGAGTACCTGGAGGCGTGCGAGACGCCTAATCTCACGCGCCTGGGGAGCATGGGCTTCCTGAAGACGGGCCAGTGCATGATGCCCTCGGTGACCAATGTCAACAACGTCTCGTTGGTGACGGCCGCCTATCCGGATACCCACGGGATCAGCTCCAACTACAGGTTGGTCCGCGAGACCGGCGAGGAGATATACATGGAGTCCAGCGAGTACGTTCTCGCCGAGACGATGTTCCAACGGCTCGAGCGCCGCGGCGGCAAGTCGGCGCTGGTCACCTCCAAGGACAAGCTGCGTACCCTCCTTGCCGACGGAGCCACCATCGCCGTCTCGTCCGAGCAGGCGCCCGAGTGGGTCGTGAGGGAGGTTGGCGCTCCGCCGCCGATATACTCGTTGGAGGTAAACGGCTGGGTGGTAGAGGCGGCGAGCTTCATCATGTCACGCTGCGAGGATCTGGACGTCGTCTACATCTCCACCACCGACTACGCCATGCACACCTACGCACCGGAGGAGCCCGAGTCGCAGCGGCACCTGTCGATCCTCGACGAGGCCGTCGGCGAGCTGGTGGAGTCCTACCCTGACGTCACCCTGCTCCTCACCGCCGACCACGGCATGTCGCGGAAGAGGCGGATGGTGGACTTGGAGAGCGCTCTCGAGAGATATGGGATGAGGGCGGTGGCGGTGCCCATCATCAAGGATCGGTACACCGTACACCACTCAAACCTGGGCGGCTGCTCCTACGTCTACGTGGACCCAGGCAGCGGCGACCGGCGCGGCCCGAAGACCGGGGACGCCCTCGTGGAGGCGCTGAAGGTCCTCGGGGAGACCCCCGGGGTGGAGGAGGCCCTTTCGCAAGAGGAGGCGGTGGACAGGTTCAGGCTCCACCGCGAGCGCATTGGCGATATCGTTGTTACGGGGGAGCCGGACGTGGTCTTCGGCGACCCGTCGGAGACGGAGATGCCGCCTCGCCTGCGATCCCACGCGTCGACCCACGAGCGGCAGGTCCCGTTGCTGGGCTACAACGGCGACTTCGACGGGTTCAGCTTCCAAGAGAACCGGGACCTGGGCCGGTTCGTCTTCGAGCGGGTGCTGCCGCCGGCCTAACCGGCGCTATCCCTTGCGGCCCCGGCGATGAGGGCCGCCAGATATCCGGCCCCGAAGCCGTTGTCTATGTTCACCACGCTCACTCCGGGCGAGCAGCTGTTCAGCATGGCCAGCAGCGCGGCCAGGCCCCCGAAGTTGGCGCCGTAACCGACGCTGGTCGGCACCGCGATCACAGGCACGCGCACCAAACCGCCGACCACCGAGGGCAGCGCGCCCTCCATGCCCGCCACCGCGACGACTACGCGGGCCTCTCGGAGCACCGGCAGGTGGTCCAAGAGGCGGTGTATGCCCGCAACACCCACGTCGAACACCCTGGTCACGTCGCAGTCCATAATCTCGGCGGTCACGGACGCCTCGGAGGCCACCGGCAGGTCCGAGGTGCCTCCGCATACGACCAGTACCCCCGGGACCCGGGCCTGCTCCCTGCGGCGGTCGATGCGGATGGTCCGGGACGTCTCATCGTATTCGGCGTCCCGGACCAGCTTTCGGACCGCCTCGAATGCGCCGGGGTCCGTCCGGGTCACCAGGACTCGGTCCGAGTGATGGAGAATGGCCTCCGTAATGGCGGCGACTTGGCCGGGAGACTTGCCCTCTCCGAACACGACCTCAGGAAATCCCTTGCGAAGCGTCCGGTGATGGTCAATCTTCGCAAAGTCCAGGTCCTGAAAGGGCAGGTCCCGGAGCTGGGACAGGACCTCGTCGACGTGCAGCCCGTCGTCCTTGAATCGCTGCAGCAGGGACCGCAACCGCGTCTCGTCTATGACATCGCCTCCACAATAGGGCTTGGTTTGGCTGCATAGCAGGCAGCCGAGCTCGACGATAGGGAATTATATACCAGTCTACCCAAATTGGAGCGTCGGCGATGTCTCCGGAGACGTAAACCAGAGTGCCCTTCGTTGACCCCGGCTGCCGGCCCCGTGTATTGTTCCCTAGAGTCGGACAGCAGGACACTCTGGAGGTGCGGGCGATGCGAACAGGGGCAGACGTAGTCGTTCTGGGAGGCGGCGTGGCCGGATGTGCCGCCGCCTACTTCCTGGCCCGCGATGGCGCCGCGGTCACCGTCGTGGAGAGGGACGCCGTTGGCAGCGGGGCGTCCGGGTATGCCCTGGGACAGCTGAACCCCCTCACGGGCGACGGTATACCGGGTCCCGTGCAGCCCCTGGCCGACGCTGCCTTCAGGATGCACCGGGAGCTGTGGCCCAGGCTTGAGGAGGAGTCGAAGACCGACTTCCAGGCGGCGATGGTGCCCCACATGGAGGTCTACCTCACCGCCGAGGATGCCGCCGATCACCGGGAGGAGAGGGAGAGGTGGTCGGAGGCCCCCGGTTTCCGCACGGAGTGGCTGAGTCCCGACGACGTGTCCCGCTTGGAGCCGCGGATCGCCGGGGATGTGTACGGAGGGCTGCTGCTGGAGGACGTCGGCATGTTGGACAGCTACCTGTACACCGTGGCCCTGTCCAGGGCTGCCATGAGCCGCGGCGCCGCGTTCGTGCGGGGAGAGGTCGTGGGCCTCCAGGCGTCCGGCTCACGCGTCAGCGGCGTCAGGCTGGAGGACCGCCGGATCGACTGCGACGCGGTTGTCGTGGCGCTGGGGCCCTGGTCCGGGCTCTGCTCCCAGTGGCTGGGGACAGAAGTTCCCATCGAGCCCCTGAAGGGCGAGATCGTCCACCTGGAGGGATTGGACCCGCCGCTCCGGCACCACGTACATGGGCCATGCTCCGTTGTACAGAAAGCCGACGGCCTCGTGTGGGTTGCGGCAACCATGGAGTCCGCGGGGTTCGACCTGGAGAGCACGGAGGCCGCCCGCGAGCTCCTCTTGGTGCAGGCTTTCGGCATGGTCCCCTGCCTGGTGGAGCAACGGCTGGTGCGCCAGACCGCGTGCCTCAGGCCTCTGTCGGCCGACTCGCTGCCCATACTGGGCAGGATGCCCGGCTGGGAGGGCGTCTACATGACGACCGGCGCGGGCAAGAAGGGGATTCTCTTCAGCCCCGCCACCGGGCGGGCCGTCGCCGACCTCGTCCTGAATGGGGAGACCGCCCTGCCTATCGGTCCCTTCGATCCGGGGCGGCTGCTGAAGTCCGGGGCGTCTGCCGCCGATAGCCCAAGCTGATCCTGGGACGGCTGCCAGGGCGCGGGTAGGTGGCTCTACCTGCCGGGATCGATGGAGAGGAGGAGCGCTACGGCCTCCCTCCTGGCGTCTGTGTCCAGGCCCAGTCTGATGGCAAGGCCCAGCTCGGCCCTGGCGCTCTGCTCGTCGCCGCTTTCCAGCAGCGCCTTCCCGCGAACATAGTGGGCCCGGCCGATGGACGGATCGAGCTGGAGGGAGCGGTCTATCTCCTGTAAGGCCTCCGCATAGCTCTGCTGGTGCAGCAGGCGCTCCGCCTTGTAGATGCGGGTGAAGGCGTTGTCCGGCACGGTGGCGGTGCCGAGCCAAGCGCCGGCGATCAGGACGGCCCCCATCATCAGAGGTACGGCCCACCCGATCTGGGCGCCGGAGTGGACGAGTTGCCGCTCCATGCCGAAGGGTCCGACCGCGAGCTTGTACCTGGGAGTGAGGGCCATGCCCAGCGCGAACCCCCCGGCCAGACCTCCCAGATGCGCCCAGTTGTCCACGCCTGAAGCTGCGAACCCGAAGAAGATGTTGATGGCAGCCAGCACCGCTATCGCAACCAGGGTCTGCCTTCCAACCTCTCCCAGCATCTCCCGGTTCGCCACCAGGAAGGCGACGAGGGCACCCAGCACGCCGAAGATGGCCCCGCTGGCCCCGGCGCCAATGGCGGCTGAGTTGATGATGTAGCTGGCGACGCTTCCCGCAAGGCCCGCCAGCACGTAGATCAGGGCGAAGCGGAGGCGCCCATACGTGCCCTCGACGATGCGACCGAAGATGAGCAAGCCGATGCTGTTGAATAGGAGGTGCATCATGCCGACGTGGAGGAACATGGACGTGAATAGTCGCCAGTACTGCCCGTCGGCTATCAGGGGGCCGAACATGGCCCCGAAGTCCAACAACGTCTGCGGGTTCTCCGAGCCTCCCAGTCCGCTGGATCGCCCTGAGACCTCCAGGGCGATCCAGACCAGGAAGTTCGCGGCCATCAGCAGCCAGGTCAGGTAGGGTTGCCTGTTCTGGTCGGGGAGGAAGTAGTGGACCATCGGAGCCCCTCACGCCGTCTCGCTCTCCCTATTCTATACGACCGCGAGGGAGGCGAGGCTCAGAGGATGTCCGAAGCCATCATGTCCTCGTAGGTCTCGCGGCGGCGAATGAGGCGCGCGCCGCCTTCCCGGACCATGACGATGGCCGACCATGGGGAACATGATATTATCTCGCGAGGCAGCACGGCGGGCGACCGCTAAGAATCGAATAGCGAGGTAGGGTTTCGTGAAGATCAAGCAGATAAGAGCCGTTGAGCTGGCTATACCTACCACACCTCCCAGGTCGAGGTCGCGGCGACCCAACTGGAACACCCGCGCCCGAAGGGCGCTGCCGATCAACAAGTACCCTGAGTTTTCCAGGATGCACGGCCAGATGCCGGGGGCGAATACGCGCGCCGACGTGTGGGTGCAGGTGACGGCCGAGGACGGGACGTGGGGTCTTGGTCAGTGCAGCTTCGGAGAGCCGGCGGCGGCGCTGATCGACTATCACTTCGGACCGCTGCTGGAGGGGCGCGACTGCATGGCGCTGGAGTACCTGAACGACCTGATGTGGCGTTCGACTCAGCGCTTCGGCGCTGGTGGTATCGCCACAGTCGCCCAGTCAGGTATAGACCTGGCCCTTTGGGACCTGAAGGGCAAGCTGCTGAGGCAGCCGGTCTACTCGCTGATTGGAGGGCCGTGCCGCGACAGAGCGCTCGTGTATGTGACCTCGGACGATTTGGACTGGTCGCAGGAGCTCGGCTTCAAGTGCTTCAAGGTCTCGAATCCCGCGCACTACGATGAGGGGATCGACGGGATCAATATCGTCGAAGAGCACATCGCAAGGGCGAGGGACGCGGTTGGGCCGGACGCGGAGTTGATGTACAACCCCGTAATGAGCTTCAACGTGGAGTTCACAATCCGACTGGCGGAGCGGCTGCGACCGTACAACCTGAGATGGCTCGAGGAGCCACTGATACCCACGGACCTCGAGGGACACATCGAGCTGAGAAAGGCGATCAGCTGGATTCCGCTTGCCACAGGCGAGGACCACCATGGCCGGTGGACGTTCAGGCAGCTGGTGGAGCACCGCGCCGTCGACGTCCTGCAGCCCGACATGAAGTGGTGCGGCGGCCTCTCCGAGGCGCTGAAGGTCTACACCATCGGCGAGGCTGCCGGGATCATCACTATTCCCCACGCAGCGGTGGCTTCGCCCTGGGGCCAGCACTTCGCCATCTCGATGCCCGAATCGCCCATGGCGGAATTCTGGATGGGCAGCGACCCAGGTATCCCGCTGGAGGAGGTCTGGCCGATACCGGGCATAGCCGTCCCCAAGGACGGCTACGTCACCCCGACCGATGGACCGGGGTGGGGAATGGAAATCGACGAGTCGTGGATCACTCCATGGGACCACATGGCGGCGATGACTGCTAGAGGGCTCGGCTGAGTCGGGCGCCCTGGCACGCACCGCCCAACCGGTCCGGCTGTCAGGGCATCCCCACCTACTCAGAGGATGTCCGCGGCCATCATGTCCTCGTAGGTCTCGCGGCGGCGAATGAGGCGCGCGCTGCCGTTCCCGACCATGACTATGGCCGGCCTGGGGTTCAGGTTATAGTTGCTGGCCATCGAGGGGGCGTAGGCGCCCGACGATGGTATGGCGACGAGGTCGCCCGGCTCCAACTCGGGCAGACAGATATCGCGGACCAGAACGTCGCCCGACTCGCAGAACTTGCCCGCGAGGGTGACCGTCTCCTCGGCGGGAGCGGACACCCTGTTGGCGACCACTGCCTCGTAGCTGGCCTCGTAGAGGGCCGGGCGGATGTTGTCGCCCATACCTCCGTCCAGCGAGACGTACTTGCGCACGTTGGGGATATCCTTTGTGGCCCCGACGCTGTAGAGGGCGACGCCGGCCCTGCCGACGATGGCCCGGCCGGGCTCCACGACCAGCTGCGGCCTGCCGAAGCCCAGGTCGTCGCAGCGGGTCTTAAAGGCAGAGGAGATGACGGCGGCGTAGTCCGCGATGGGAGGGGGCGGTTGCTGGGTCACGTACCCTATGGCGAAACCGCCTCCCGGGCTGAACTCGCGGAGCTCCAAGCCCTGGCCCTTGAACCGGGAGGCGAAGGTCAACACTGTGTCTACGGCGATGGAGTAGGGCTCCAGCTCGAAGATGGGCGAGCCCAGGTGGAAGTGCAGGCCCGTGAGATGGAGGTTGGGTGCGGCGAGGGCGCGGGTGATGGCCGCGGCGGCGTCCCCCGTGTCGATGGATAGGCCGAACTTGCTGTCGAGGGTGCCGGTGGTCGTATGTGCGTGGGTGTGGGGGTCCACCGAGGGGGAGAGGCGAAGCCAGATCTTTTGTACCATACCCATCTGTCTGGCCAGGCTGTCGAGGATATCCAGCTCGTGGTGGTTGTCGACGACGATTCGTCCAACGCCATACTCCATCGCCTGCGCCAGCTCCTCCGGCGTCTTGTTGTTGCCGTGGAAGTAGAGGTCCTCAGGAGGGAAGTCCACGGATCGGGCCACTGCCAGCTCGCCCCCGGAGACCACGTCGAGACCCAGGCCCTCCTCGGCCATCAGCCGGGCAAGGGCGGGGTTGACGTACGCCTTGGACGCGTATACGACCTTGGAGTCCGCGTAGCTGCGGGTGAACGCGCCGGTGAACTCGCGGCACATGCCCCGGAGAGTCTCCTCGTCGTAGACGTAGAGGGGAGTCCCGAACTCCGACGCCAGGTCAACCGCGCTGCAGCCGCCCAGCACCAGGTGGTCCTTCTCGTCGAGCTCCGCCGTGAAGGGGAAGAGGCTCACGTTGTCAAAAGCCATGTGCTGACCTCGGGGAGAGTCTAGATGAGGACGTAGGAGCCGTTGCTGCCGGCGACCCTGTCCTCCCGCTCCAGCTTGATGAGGTGGGAGCGTATCTGGCCCCGGGCCGACCCGTGGAGGCGGTGGTCCAGGTGCGCGTACATCGCGGCCAGCAGGCCGTCGACCGTGCGGACGCCGTCGCCGACGAGGCCCAGGATCTGCCGCTCCCGTTCGTACCGGTGCCTGATCAGGGCCTCGAGCTTGTCAACAGGCCTGTCGCTGACCGGCCCGTGGCCGGGGGCGATGAGAGAGGCCCCCAGGGTGATCAGGCGTCTCAGCGACTGGACGTAGAGGGTCATGTCGCCGTCGTTGGGGCTGACCGAGGTGCTGCCAGTTCCCAAGACCGTGTCGCCGGTGAATAGAACGCCCGCCTCCCTGTGGAGTACGCACAGGCTGCCCATAGTGTGACCGGGCGTCTCGACGAGCTCTAGCGTCGCGCCTCCGAGATCGAGGGTGTCGCCGTCGCCGACGGTCATCGTCACGTGCGGGCCCCCCGGCTGGGCCTCGATGGAGCCCTTTTCGGCGGCGGTGGAGGCTACGGGGCTCCCGGTGGCCGCCGAGAGGCGCGCGGCGCCCCCGATGTGGTCTCCGTGCCTGTGGGTCAGCACGATGGCCGCAATGGGAGGGCTGCCCACGGACCTCCACAGGTGGACCTGCGCCTCGTGGTCCTCGTCCCTGCCAAAGGAGGTGTCGATGAAGACGGCCCGTTCCTCGCCAGCTACGAGGAAGACGTTGGGCGGCTGGACGCGCGAGAAGGCCGGCTCGCCGACCGTCAGCTGGTGTACGTTGGGCGCAATCTCGGTAAGGTCGTTCAATGGCGGGCTCATCCGGTAGGCATCTATTGAATCTATATGTGAATGCACATAGTTGACTCAGTCTGAGGAGTGCTGTACTCCCAGGATTTCATCGCGAACGTAGGATTTGAAGTCGTCCGGCGACGTGAATGACCTGTATCCGGCCTGGTTGACCACTCTTTCGACATCTGGGCCTTCGTCGATTAGCAGGACAACTGGCAGGCTGTACCCTTCCTGAATTCCATCAGGCCAAGCGACATCGAGAGTTGCCTTAAGCTCACCAGAGCTTTCGTCCACCAACTCATAGGCAGACTCGCCTTCAGGCAAACCCTGTTCAGTCATCCAGGCATTGGTATCCAGGATAACCTGCTCCTCCTCTGAGGAGACTATGCCGCCAACAGGTTCAGTCCGTTCCATCGCGCCTATGCTCGCAGGGTCCTCTGGAACAGTCCCTGATCCCAGTGAGTCGAGGAAGCGATTGGCAGCCACTGCCAGAAGCTTCCTCCGCTCCTCTAGGAATGCAGGATAGTTGTCCAGCTTCCACAGCTTAGGATCCATTGGTATCCAGTGGGACTCGAGCACTCCAGGGTTTTGCCTAGAGTATTTCTCCAGATAGATAGCCGGGTCTTGGTTTGAGACCTTCAGGTTCGTATCCTGGGTCAGGAACGTCATGTTTGCGATCTGGTTCACTTCCTGCATTGAGTAGGGAGGGTTGTGGTCATACAGCAGTGACTTGGGGAAGATGTGATGTAGCTGAAGGTTGGTACCGTGTCCCAATATATGCTCTGATAGCTCAATGTCTGTCTCCCAATCACGGGAACGCTGGACTCTTGTGAGCATATAGAGCATGGGATAGCGACGAGCGCTCACACTCCATTCCTCGAAGTCGGAAGGGTTGAGGGTTAGGTCTCCACGATCCCGACGAAGCAGTTCGATCAGGCGGCTCAAGCCATTATCAACGTCTTCAATGGCTTCGAGGTCCTGGTTCAGTATCGTTTCGGTCGAACCAGAGTAACGTCCCCACAGTAGTGTGTGAATGTACCAAAAGAGCAGTCTATCGCGCTCTCTAAAGTCTTCGATATGGCCCCCACGTTGGTCCAAGTATCTAACCATAAGTGGGAACGCATACTTGCTACCCAAGACCCGATCGTAGTCCAGTCCTAGGCGGGAAGATATGCGATTCAGCAAGTAGTCAATAGACTCCTCTGCCTTCTGGAGGCCCTCTTTAATCTCAGGAGGCGATACAACTGCCAGAGCGTCGAACAGGGCTTCTCCGGTAGTTATCGTGTTAACGCAGCGCAGTAACCAGTCCAGCTTGAAGTGGAATGCAGCCCCACGCCACTTATCAAGCCTCGTATTCATTTCCGATCTGGCCTCAGGCCACTCAGCACATACCTTCGCAAGGGCTAGGTCACCCTTCGACAGTCGTGTCCCTTTGCTATTGACCTTGTTGAAGATGTCTACCACGACGTCAATATCCTTACCAGTAACCTCTTCGACGTGAAGGTCTATATCAGGAATGTTCGCAACAGCGTTCATTCGGTTGATATAAGTGTTGATGCCAGGGGCTAAGTCGGGATTTTGACTTAGACTGATAGTGAACGGTGCGATTCCTCTCTGGATCAACTCGGTAACACTGACCCAGAGAGGATTATCCCGCATCCTTACAGGCCCATAGAACTCGAATGTCTCGGACTCCATGTTGAAGTAGAGGCCTGTGAGTGTACTCTCATTGCCCTCGAAAAACGCGGGAGGTTTCCCGCGGACGATGCCGTACAGTGAGGTTATCCTCTGTTGTCCGTCTAGAATCAGTTCCACTGTGCCAAGCGGGAGAGGAGTGCCTCCGCGCTGGGTAACATCCTCGGTGCTAGTTTGCCAGAGCAGCAGGCTTCCGACGGGATGTCTGCGGTACATCGAATCCAAGAGGTCGCGCACCTGTCCACGATTCCACACGTACCCCCTCTGAAATTCAGGGAGAGCCATTACCCCCAAATCTATTTGGTCGAGAATCGTGCTAACTTTCATCGTAGGTTTCCCTTACGTCGGTTCAATTGGCGCAATGCGAATTTCGCAGCATCAGCTTTGGCAGAAGGCAGCTGGAGCGAGTCTAGGATGTCTCCCTCATCGGTGGTTGTCAGTGGCCGTTTTCGGGCAGACAAAGCAGACAAAGAGGAAGGGGCGGGCTAGACATCGGACAGCTTGGCGATGGCGATGGCGTCTTCGCCTGCCACGGAGTACAGTAGGTAGACGCTGCCGTCCTCTTCGTAGATCGCCGGGTCCCGCAGCTGGCGGACGCTCACCTCGGTGAGGCCGCGGAGCGAGGGCTCCAGGGGCAGTGCCGCGCCCTCATAGTCCCTCTCGGGCTCCAGCACGACCACCGACTCCGACTCCCTCCACTCCATCCAGTCCGGCGCTAGGTCGATCTTCGCCGTCAGGATGCGCTCGGGGCAGTCCCCGGCGTTGGAGTAGAAGACCCTCAGGGTGTCTCCCTCGAGCTTGAGGGCGCTGTGGCGCATCCGCTCACTGAACAGCACCGGCCCCTCGTCGAACGCCGTCAGCCCGTCCCTCGACCTGTAGAATTGGCCCGGCATGCCCACCGCATAGTGGTAGCCATCGTACCGGAACACCCTGAAGTAGGGGTTCCCAAGGACCTCCTCGCGGGCCTCGAAGTGGACCCCATCCCCGCTAACGGCCACCCTGGAGCGCTGGCCGCCCTCCTGCGCGACCCCGTGGTAGTACATGCGAATCTGGCGTCTATCCCCATCGACGTGTACGTCCGGGGATGCGACGTGGTGCGACTGATGGGAGTTGGCGAAAAACGAGTCCTGCAGGTCCAACACGCCGGGGCCGTAGGTGGTCCAGGGCCCCTCGAGATCGTCGGCGTAGGCCATGCGGATGTACTTTCCCTTGTGGTGCGCAAAGTACAGATAGTAGGCCCCCAGGGGCTCCGGAAGCCAGTCGGGTACGCGGACCAGCGAGGGTCCGTTTATGTTGGTCCCGATCCTGTCGTCCAGCTGCGGGGTGATAATCGGGTTCGTCGAGAAGCGTTCGACTCTCAAGATAAGCTCCCTGCCTGCCGGGTAGAGGCGAGCGGCCGGCACCGCGAGGGAATATGGCCGGACGGCCAGCCCTCTCCCCCATCTTTTTTGCTGCGTCGTTCCCATTCTAATGCCTACCTCATCGAATTGGGAAGACCGCTACTGCGTATTGATTGACACTGGACGGCCTCGATGCTACGCTCACGGTGAACCGGATGGACGCCGGGATTGAAGCGCGCTGGCGTGCCTGGATCGTAGTTGGCACATCACGCGCGGAAGCAGCACTTAGGAGGCGAACCGTGGAAAACTCGAAGGTCTACTATATGGATGCGCACTCGGAGTCAACGGAGACCAGCCTCGTGGCCAAGATGCTGACGGTCTTCGACGCGGCCGAGCTGGACAAGATGGTGAAGCCCAACGACATTGTCGCCATCAAGATCCACTGCGGAGAGTGGAACAATACGGCCTACCTTCGCCCGGTGTACGCCCGGGCGCTGGCGGACCGGATCAAGGAGCTTGGTGGAAGGCCCTTCGTGTGCGACACGACGACGTCCACCTACGCCCCGTATGGGTCCCGCTCCAGCCAGATGGACCTTCTGCAGACGGCGGAGCGCAACGGCTATAGCTCGGCCACACTGGGCTGCCCCTTCGTAAGCGCCGACGGCTGGCTCGGCACGGCCGACTTCCGCGTGGATATCCCGGAGGGGTACCTGCTCAAGGAGGCGTACGTGGCGGAGGCCATCGCCGCCTCCGACGTGCTGATCGCCCTGACCCACTTCAAGGGCCACTCGATGGGCGTCATCGGCGGCGCCATGAAGAACCTGGGCATCGGCGCCCAGTCCAAGCGCGGCAAGCTCAACGTCCACATGGGCGGCCATCCCAAGTACGGTCTCGGCGCGGCCGCCACGTTCCACCCGGAGGCCTTCAAGGGCAAGGCCAACACGCCCGACTGGGAGCTCCTCGAAGACTGCTGCCCCTACAACCTGTGGCACATCAACGAGGACGACGAGATCGAGTGGGAGCGCGAGAAGTGCACCACGTGCCTGGGCTGCTTCGGGGTCATGGGAAGCAAGGGCATACTGGAGATTCCGCCGGTCAATTTTGACGCCGTGGACATCGCCATCGCGGATGCCTGCCTGGGCGTGGAGAAGGTGCTGAACGGCAAGGTCGGCTACATCAACATGGCCATCGACGTGTCGCCGCGCTGCGACTGCGCCAACCACGCCGACGTACCCATCGTTCCCCACTTGGGCGTCTTCGCCTCCAGCGACGCCGTGGCCATAGACATGGCCTGCGTCGACGCGGCCAAGCGGTCCGCCGGTACGCCGGGCTCCGCCGCCGAGCTGATGGAGGCGCACCATCCGGGCGACCGCAAGTTCGAGGCCGCCGCCGCCACCTTCCACTCCCAGAGCGAGGTGACCACCATCAACTCCGGTCACGCCAACGGCCTGGGCAACCGCGAATACGATCTGGTCGATGTGGAGCCGCAGCCTGAGGCGGACCACAGGTTCCCCTACGACCGCCGGCCCAGCCGCCAGCGGTACATGGCGAAGTTCGAGCAGTTCCAGCCGTTCCCGTACGACCGGCACGACGGCAGGGGGTTCGACCGCGAGGAGGAAGTGGACATCGAGGCGGTGAAGTTCCACTACGAGGACGCCACCAACGGTCACCACGTGGCCGAGGAAGAGCTGGTCCCGGCGGACGACGACTAGGCGCGCGCCACCGGTGGCGCCGCCAATTCTGTGCTAGTTGCGCATAACGGGCAGGTCTCAGACCTGCCCGTTTGCACACAGGGATCCGGAGGACAATCGAACGATGCCACAGTCAGGACAGGAGATGCTGGAACAGAGCATAGCGACCTGCCAGCAGATAGCAGACGGCTTGGGGGTCCACGACCAGGCCTGGGAGGCCTCGGTGATCGAGATCGCCGAGAAGTTCGATGAGGTCAGCGGGACCTTCTTCTTCCAGACGATGCCGGCGGTGCCTCCAACCCGCACGGCGATGCGAGACGCCGATGCGCTGCTCGGCCTGAAGAGCCAGGCCGACTGGGATGGGTTCGGCCCCGCGCTTACGAAGCTGATCACCAGCGCCCAGGACGTCATCGAGAAGGCGGGGATGAAGGGGACGACCCTCACGTGAGCGCTCCGGTGCTCATCACCGGAGGAGCGGGCAGCGTCGGGAGGCAGCTTGTCGAGATGTTCACGGCGGCGGGCCAGGCGGTCCGGGTGTTCGACCTGCCGACGATGGATTTTTGCGGGCTGGAGGGCAGGGAGGATATCGAGATAGCGCGCGGCGACGTTACGGATGCGGACGGCGTACGGGACGCTGTCGACGGCGCCGGCGCAGTGCTGCACTTGGCCGCGCTGCTGCCTCCCGGCAGCGAGCGGGACCGCGACCTTACGTTCAGGGTGAACGTGGGCGGCACGCGGAACGTAGTCTCCGCGATGGAGAGAGTCAACCGGGGCGGCAGGCTGGTATTCACCTCGTCCATCAGCACCTACGGGGACACGAGCGCCGACGATCCGCCGGTGCGCGTGGGCCACTCCCAGAGCGCCATCGACGTCTACGCCGACAGCAAGATCGAGGGTGAGAGGCTGATCAGTGCCTCCTCGCTGAAGAACTCGGTGGTGCTGCGGATTGCCGGCATCGCCGTTCCCGCCTTCCTGGAGCCGCCGACCCCCTGGCCCTTCATGGAGGAGCAGCGCGTGGAGATGGTGCACCGCGACGACGTGGCCGACGCCCTGTTCGCCTCGGCGACTGCGCCGGAGGCCGGGAGAAGGGTACTCAACGTCGGAGGCGGCCCTACGTGGCAGCTGCGCGGCCGCGACTACGTGCGGGACTTCTTCGACGTAATGGGCGCTCCGGTCGAGTTGGCCGCGTACCGGGAGACCCCCGGCTGGATGGACTGGTACGATACGGAGGAGTCCCAGCGCATCCTGGGCTACCAGAACCGGAGCTACCAGCACTACCTCGGCGAGATGCGGGCCATCATCCAAGCCATGATGGAAGAGTAGGGAACGGGACCGGGTCCTATGACGACGCAACGATCCACCGTCGAACAGTCTCGGCAGGGAGTCCTTGCGCTCGACAGTGGCGAGGGAGACGCGACGCAAGCCACACGATCGGAGCCGCTGGCCGCCAACGGGCAGGCCGTCACAGCCTGCCAGGACAACCTGGAGTTCATGCGCGACCTGCCCGACGGCTTCTTCAAGCTCATCGTCACCTCGCCACCGTACAACCTGGGCAAGTCTTACGAAAAACGGTCGCCGCTGGACGTCTACATACAGAGCCAGAAGAGGGTCATCGATGAGTGTGTGCGGCTGCTGGCCCCCAGCGGCTCCCTATGCTGGCAGGTGGGCAACTACGTTGACCAAGGAGAGGTTGTTCCTCTCGATACCGTGCTCTATCCTCTGTTCAAGCGGCATGGCCTGAAGCTGCGCAACAGGATAGTGTGGCACTTCGGGCATGGTCTGCACTCCAGCAAGCGGCTATCCGGGCGCTACGAGACGATCAACTGGTTTACGAAGACAGACCAGTACACCTTTCATCTCGATCCGATCAGGGTGTCGTCCAAGTACCCGAACAAGCGGCACTTCAAGGGGCCCAACGCCGGCAGGCTCTCCGGCAATCCGCTGGGCAAGAACCCCAGCGACGTTTGGGTCTTCCCAAACGTCAAGAGCAACCACGTTGAGAAGACCATCCATCCTTGCCAGTTCCCCGTCGAGCTGGTCGAGCGGCTGGTTGTTTCCTTGACCGACCCCGGCGACGCCGTTCTCGACCCGTACATGGGTGTGGGCACGTCTGTGATAGCGGCCTTGATGCACGATCGCAGGGGATTCGGGTGCGATATCGTCCAGGAGTACGTGGACATCGCACGCGAGAGGCTCCACGCCCTGCGGATGGGGGCTCTCAGGACCCGGCCTATGGGGAAACCTGTCTACGATCCGACGAAGCCCAACGGCGGCCACTGATGCGCGTCGGAGCCCGGTATTCTCACCTCAACGGAGAGGAGTTCCTGATCGTACATCGGAAGGCACTCTGTGGGTTGAATATCCTGCGTCAAGGGCGCGGCATCCCGGCAGTTCCACTGGTGCTAGTCGGCGTGTCGCCCTGAGACCGTTCTTGCCCGCAGGGTGTACAATCGCCATGGGTGAGATGCGATTCTGTAAGCGTTCGTAGAGGAGCGCGATGACGATCCAGACAGAGATACAGGTAGTCAGCAAGCAGGCCGCCGAGCGGAAGATGGGGGCGCTGCGCTCCATCTTGCGGGAGATGGGCAGCGTGATCGTCGCCTACTCCGGCGGCGTCGACAGCGCCTTCTTGGCCGCCGCCGCCCACGAGGTGCTGGGCTCCAGGGCCCTGGCGGTCACCGCCAAGTCGCCCAGCCTGGCCCCCTCGGAGCTTCGGGAGGCGGTGGACCTCGCCGAAAGACTGGGTCTGGACCACCGCGTCATCGAGACCCACGAAGTAGAGCGGGAGGACTACGCCGCCAACGACCCCAACCGCTGCTTCTTCTGCAAGGACGAGCTCTACACTTACCTCTCCGGCTACGCCAGGGACGAGGGTTACGAGCACCTCGCCAACGGCACCAACACGGACGACCTGGGCGACTTTCGTCCCGGGCTCAACGCCGCCAAGCAGTACGGCGTGAGGAGTCCGATGGTAGAGGCCGATCTGTCCAAGGCGGAGATACGCGCGCTCTCCCGGGGCATGGAGCTTCCCACGTGGGACAAGCCCGCGCAGGCGTGCCTATCGTCGCGCATCCCCTACGGCAGCCCCGTGACGGTGGAGGCCTTGGAGCGCATCGCCAAGGCCGAGGAGTTCCTGCACGACCTGGGGATACGGCAACTTCGAGTGCGCCACCACGACACCATAGCGCGCATAGAGGTCGAGCCCGCCGACTTCTTGACACTGACCGAAGAGGCGACCCGCGCCAAAGTGACCGACTACTTCCGCTCCATCGGCTACTCTTACGTGACCCTCGATCTGGAGGGCTTTCGCTCTGGAAGCCTCAACGAAGTACTGGCCGGCCTCCGAGAGAAGAAGGGTCGGCGGAGGAGCAGTCCATGAGGCTGGAGGGAAAGGTCGCCCTGATAAGCGGCGGGGCCCGCGGGATGGGCGCCGCCGAGGCTCGCTTCTTCGCTCGTGAGGGGGCTCGCGTGGCTGTGGGAGACCTGCTGGAGGAGGAGGGAGCGCGGCTGGAATCTGAGATCGCCGAGGCGGGAGGCGATTGCATCTTCATCCGGCTGGACGTCACCAGTGAGGAGAGCTGGGCCAACGCCGTCGAGTTGACCGTAAGCCGCTATGGCAGGCTGGACGTCTTGGTCAACAACGCCGGTGTCTATCAGAAGGCGAGGGTGGAGGATACGACCTTGGAGGGCTGGGACCGGGTCATGGCGATCAACGCGGCGGGGCCGTTTCTCGGCACCAAGGCGGCGGTCCCCGCAATGAGGGACTCCGGGGGCGGCTCCATCGTGAACATATCGTCGACCGCTGGTCTGGTCGGCAGCCTTCATTCGACGGCGTACACCGCTTCCAAGGGCGCAGTCCGCCTGCTGACCAAGGCCACGGCCGTTCAGTACGCCGGGGACGGCATCAGGGCCAACTCGGTGCATCCGGGACCCATAGACACCGACATGCTGGCCGCCGTCTACTCTGACCCGGAGGAGCGCCGACTCCGAGTCTCCCGGATACCCATGGGCCGGGAGGGGACCGTGGAGGAGGTCGCGTATGGAGTGCTCTTCCTGGCCTCCGACGAGTCGTCGTTCATGACCGGAAGCGAGCTGGTCATAGACGGAGGAGCTACGGCGCAGTAGACCTCCGTGCGTCCGGATCTGACGACACAAGGGGCAGGCCCCGCCTTCCAGCGGGACCTGCCCCTTTCTTGGAGCGGCCGACTAGCGGCCGCTCCAAGCCGGGCCGCGTTGCTCCCCACGCGGCCCGGACGAAGTGTCGGCTATCCGGCGGGGAGCTGAGGCGGCGCCGCCTCTCCTCGGCGTCGTCTCTCGATCTCCTCTACGTCGATCCGCATCTCCCGCAGCAGCTCATCCCTGGAGAGACCCCGCCACTGGAACATGCGGTCTCTGTCGCCGAAGCGTCGGTGCATCCGAATCTTGGGCGTGTAGCGCGGCTTCGGCAGCATGCTCCGGTTGACCCACTTGCCCTGGAGGACGTAGGTTACCGTGCCGTCCTCGCTCAGGACAACCGTCTCCTGCTTGGTGTCCAACCCTCCCAGGTTGCCCATCTTGCCCATGAAGACGTTCGTCGTAGGAGAGATCTGGTAGGAGATCGCATCGGAGCCGTCCTTGGGAGCCAGGTCGAAGGTGCCCGCATCCACGTCTATGTTGCTGGCGGTGCCCCTGACGCCGCTGTAGGTCTTGTACCCCTCGTCTGTCTCGACCGTAATCTCGTAGGTGACGAAGTTGGGAGACAGACCGGCCAGCTTCTCTACGGGAATCTTAGGACGCGCGATCTGCGGAGTTGCCACGTCGCGCTCGCCGACGGTCACCTCCAGCGCCAGAGTCTCAGCACCTCGCCTTACGGTGATCGACAGCGCGGCGCCAGGCTCGGACGCCTTCACCGCCTTGACGACCTCCTGGGCCGTCATCGTCTCCGTGCCTCCGATGGCGGTGATAACGTCCCCCGCCTCGAGAACGCCGGCGGAGGGGCCGTCGTCCAACACCTTCACGACCTTGACGCCGCCCTCCAGGCCCACCGTGGAGGCCTCGTCGGCTGACAGCGTCACTATCATCACGCCGATGAAAGGGGTCTTGTCCTGGTCCTCTGCGGCCTGCCCCGCGGGAGCGGCTCCTTGAGACGACGTCTGTGCGCCGACGTCGCGGTTCGCCGCCACCATGGGGACGAGGAGCGCGGAAAGGGTGAGGATCGCAACCATAAGGATACCGCCGGCAATGACTCTTCTCACGGAATAACCTCCGATGTTGGGATTCTGTCATTACAACGAAGCCGCGGGCGCTTTGGTTAGCGGTCCCGCTTCGGCTTTCGCATCCCATCTCCGTAGAGGCCGCTCTCAGAGGGCGAAGGGGAAGGAGAGCGTGAATTGCCGGATTGCCTCTTCTTCGATTAAGAGAGCAGAGGCGAGGGTACTCAGTTGACCTCGATCTGCTGTTCCTGCACGTCCCCGGCCTCCGATATGCGGAACGCGCGGATCTGAGGGTCCTCCCTGTTCTTCAGGGACACCAGGACGTAGCAGATGTCCAGCCAGCCGCTTTGAAGGGCCATCCGGACGTCGGTGGCGGAAGGGTACGCTTGGCTGTGGGTGTGGGAGTGGTAGAAGGCCAGAAGCTCCAGGCCGCGGCTCTCGGAGTCGAGCATCGCGTTGAGCTGCTCCTGGGAGTCCATGAGATAGCGGTAGGGGCTGTGAGCTGTGTTGGCCACGCGGTAGAGCCGCGACACCTGCGGGTCCTTACCCGCCAGCACGCCGCAGCACTCGTTGGGGTCGTCCCCCAGGGCGTGGGCGATCATCTCGCTGGCGTGGTCTTGACGTATGCGTAGCAATTGGCTTCCTCCGGCGCAGAGAGCGCTGTTGGTCCTCTATCGTACCCGTGCTGTCAAGCATCCGAGGCGTTGCATCTTGCGTCGGGACGGGCTGCGTGGTAGCGTCGTTGAGGGATGGCGAGACGTGGAGCTCGTCTCCCGGAGGTTTCGCGAGAGTGCGTACCAACCCCTTGGGGAATACAGGGCTTGCCGTCAGCCAGCTGGGCGCAGGGCTGGCCAGGATCGGTTACGAGCTTACGTTGAGGGACATCGACGAGGCGGGCCAGGTCCTCAACGCCGCCCTGGACGGGGGCGTCAACTTCCTGGACACGTCGGCCTGCTACGACATCAGCGAGGAGCTGATCGGCCGTACCATAAGCCACCGGCGCGGCGAGTTCATCCTCGCCACCAAGTGCGGCCACGTCACGGGCGGCGCCAGGGGCCGCGCCTGGTCGGCACAGACCATAGAGGAGAGCATCGACCGGAGCCTCTCTCGCATGAAGACCGACCACCTGGACCTCATCCAGCTCCACTCCTGCGGCGTCGAGGAGCTCGAACGGGGGGAGGTCATAGAGGCGCTGCTGGACGCCAAAGGCGCCGGGAAGGCCCGGTTCGTGGGCTACAGCGGAGACAACGACGCGGCCCTCTGGGCTATAAACAGCGGCCACTTCGACGCCCTCCAGACCAGCTTCAACGTCGTGGACCAGCACGCACGCACGCGGCTGTTCGGTCCGGCCAAGGCGAAGGGCATGGGCATCATCATCAAGCGACCGGTGGCCAACGGCGCCTGGGGCTCCCAGCGGAGTCCCTACGGCTACGCCGGCGAGTACTTCCGCCGGGCGCAGCAGGTCAGCGGCATGGGGCCGATTCCGGGCGAGCCCTGCGACCGCATCCTGGCGGCTATGGGGTTCGTATTCGCCCATCCCGAGGTGGACACGGCCATTGTCGGGACCCGGAATCCGGCCCACATGCAGACGAACATCCAGCAGGTCGAGACGCAGCTCCCTGTCCCCGAAGAGCTCGTGGCCGAGCTCCACCGTCGGTTCGACCTGCTGGGGGCCGACTGGCTTCAGCAGGGCTGAGTGGCGGCCTTCCGGGGAGCTACCTTCACCCGGCGACCCAGTCCCCTATTCCCCTTGTGGGAGAGGGTTACCCCCTCTCAATCTCCCCTTGCGAGGGGTGTACAGAGGGGGAGAGGGTAGGTCGCACCCGTTGTTCTTGCAAAAGAGGTTTGGTATACTTTGGGCCGGTTGTTGGGCCATAGTGAGGAGGGTTCGTAGCCCGCCTCTGCCGTCTCTCACTGATAGGTTGCAAAGTTGCGTCATGCTGTATACCGGATACGGATGGTGACGGCTGGATTTCCCATGCTTAAGGTTCTCTCTCAAGAAGGAGGTACGCGTTGAAGTGGATTGATTATGCAGCCCCTGAGTCGGTGGGGGACGCGGTCGCGTTGCTGTCGGAGCACGGCGACCGGGCCCGGCCGTTGGCAGGCGGCACCGATATCCTGGTGGAGCTCAGGATAGGCCGCAGGGACATCGACCTGTTGGTCGACGTGAAGGCCATTCCAGAGCTTAACGAGATTAGCTACAGCCCGTCGGACGGCCTGACCCTGGGGGCCGCGGTAGAGTGTTACAGGGTCTACGGCAGCTCCGAGGTCAGCGACGCCTACCCCGGCATCATAGACTTTGCGTCGCTCATCGGGGGGACCCAGATCCAGGGGAGGGCCTCCGTGGGGGGCAACCTCTGCAACGCGGCGCCCAGCGGCGACTCGATTCCGGCGCTCATAGCGCTGGGGGCCACGGCGAAGATCGCCGGCCCTGACGGCACGAGAGACGTTCCGGTGGAGGACTTTTGCCTGGCGCCGCGCCAGACCGTGGTCCAGCCGGGCGAGCTCCTGGTGTCCCTGCACTTCCCGGCGCCTGTTCCCGGCTCCGGCGCTCGGTACATCCGGTTCATCCCCCGCAACGAGATGGACATCGCGGTGGCGGGGGCCGGCGTATCGGTCGTGCTGGAGAACGGCAACATCAAGTCAGCGCGGGTGGCCCTGGCCTCCGTTGCGCCGACGCCCCTGTTCGTGAGGGAGGCCGGCGACGCCCTGGCTGGACAGCCGGCCACCGACGAGAGCATCCGAGCTGCGTCACAGCTCGCCAGCGACGCCGCGAGGCCCATCACCGACATGCGCGGCACCATCGAGTACAGAAAGCAGCTGTGTGAGGTGCTCACCAGACGAGCCCTTCACACGGCCATTGAAAGAGCCAAGGAGTCTCAGTAGATGCCTGCCAAGACATATATCCAAACGAACATCAACGGAGAGCACGTCGACTTTCTGTGCGAGCCGCGCCAGAGCCTCTTGGAGTGCCTGCGCGACGTCATAGGCCTGACCGGCTCCAAGGAGGGATGCAACGACGGCAACTGCGGGGCCTGCACGGTGGTCCTGGATGGCCGGATAGTCACCTCCTGCTTGGTGCTCGGCGTAGAGGCCGAGGGTAGCGAGATCACCACCATAGAGGGCGTCGCCCAGGGGAGCACACTGCACCCGGTGCAGCAGGCGTACCTGGAGAACGCGGCGCTGCAGTGCGGCATTTGCACCCCGGGCTTCATCGTCGCGTCCAAGGCCCTGCTCGAACAGAACCCGAACCCCACGGAGCACGAGATACGCTTCTGGCTGGCCAACAATCTGTGCCGCTGCACGGGATACGACAAGATCGTTCGCGCGGTCATGGACGCGGCCGAGAAGATGCAGGAGGCTAGGACATGACGACTACGGAGTACGAGCCCAACATGGTACTCTCCACCAAGGAGTACAATGTCGTTGGCACTCGCCCCATCCGGCCGGACGGGGCCGACAAGGTCACTGGCCGGGCCATCTACGGCGCCGACTTCGACGCCTCCGGGCTTCTGCACGGCTACATCCTCCGCAGCCCCCACGCCCACGCCCGGATTAGGAGCATTGACACCTCCGCCGCCGAGGCGCTGGCGGGGGTACGCGCCATCGTGACCAACGCCGACTTCGGCAGCGACAGGGACGCCGTCGTCGACCTTGGCGAGGGCGCGACAAGCCTCAAGTGGCTGCGGGACAACGTCCTGGCCTCGGACAAGGCCCTGTACAAGGGCCACGCCGTCGCGGGCGTGGCCGCCGTCAGCGCCCACGTAGCCCAGGAGGCGGCAGACCTCATCGAGGTGGACTACGAGGTGCTGCGTCCGGTCATCACCGTAGAGGACGCGATGGCGGACGGCGCCACGATCCTCCACGACGACCTGCAGACCGAGGAGCTGGGCGAGCAGACGGACACGGTTAGCAACGTCGCCCAGCACTTCCAGCACAAGAAGGGCGACACAGAGGCGGGCTTCGCGGAGGCGGACGTGCTGCTGGAGCGGGAGTACCGGGCCAAGACGGTCCACCAGGGCTACATCGAGCCCCACAACGGCGCGGCGCACTGGAACCCCGACGGCAGGCTGCACGTCTGGTGCAGCACCCAGGGGGCGTTCACGGTCCGCGACGCGATGGCTGAGCTACTGGATATGCCGGTGTCGCAGATCAGGGTCACGCCCATGGAGATCGGCGGCGGTTTCGGCGGCAAGATTCCGGTATACCTGGAGCCCGTGGCCGCCCTCCTGTCCAGGAAGACGGGCCACACCGTCAAGATGGTCATGAGCCGGGCGGACGTATTCGAGTCCACCGGCCCGACCTGCGGCTCTTGGAGCCGCGTCAAGATCGGCGCCAAGAGCGACGGAACGATCACGGCGATGGAGGTCGCCCTGGCCTTCGAGGCGGGAGCGTATCCCGGCTCGCCGGTGAGCGCCGGCGCCATGTGCGCCCTCGCCGCGTACGACATCGAAAACGGCACCGTCGACGGCTACGACGTCGTGGTCAACAAGCCCAAAACCGCGGCCTACCGGGCGCCCGGCGCCCCCAACGCCGCCTTCGCGGTGGAGCAGGCCGTGGACGAGCTCGCTCAGAAGCTGAGCATCGACCCCATCGAATTGCGGCTGAAGAACGCCGCCAAAGAGGGGACCCGCAGGGTCGACGGCCCCACCTTCAACAGGGTGGGACTCGTCGAGACCCTGGAGGCGATGCGCGACCACCACCACTACAGCGCGCCCCTGGGAGAGAACCAGGGCCGCGGCATGGCGGTGGGGTTCTGGTTCAACATCGGCTTCGACTCCTCGGTCAACCTGGCGGTCAACGCCGACGGGACCGTGAACCTGACCGAGGGCTCCACCGACATAGGCGGCACCCGCGCGTCCATCGCCATGCAGGCGGCCGAGGTGCTGGGCATCCCCTCCGAGGACATCCGCCCCTCCGTGGTGGATACCGACTCCATAGGCTACACCGCCGTCACCGGCGGCAGCCGCACCACCTTCGCCACCGGATGGGCGGCCTACGAGGCGGCCCAGTCGATCAAGCAGCAGGCGATCGAGCGCGCCTCCTCCATCTGGGACGTCGAGGCAGGCTCCGTGGAGATGGAGGGCGGAGTCATCAGCTCGGCCTCCGATCCCGAGCTGAGCATGACCTTCAAGGAGCTGGCTGCCCAGCTTGGCAGCAGCGGCGGCGGTATCTCTGGCACCGCGTCGGTGAGCCCCACCGGCGTCGGCGGTTCCTTCGCGGGCAACATCGTCGACGTGGAGGTGGACCCGGAGACGGGCAAGACCGACATCGTGCGCTTCACCGCGTTCCAGGACGTCGGCAAGGCGATCCACCCTTCCTACGTCGAGGGCCAGATGCAGGGCGGCTCGGTGCAGGGGATCGGCTGGGCGCTGAACGAGGAGTACTACATGAACGTGGACGGCAGCATGGACAACTCCACGCTGCTGGACTACCGCATGCCCACCAGCTTGGATATTCCCATGATCGACACGGTCATCGTGGAGGTCGCCAATCCGGGCCACCCCTACGGTGTCCGCGGGGTGGGCGAGGCGAACATCATTCCTCCGACCCCAGCCATCGCCAACGCCCTCCAGCGCGCCACCGGCACCAGGCTGTTCGAGACGCCCATGAACCCTGTGGCCATAGTAGCCGCCAACGGCGGCTAGGAAGCGATACCATCGACCTCGGGTTGGGACCGGCCGTGAGATGATCGGCTTGGTCCCAACCCGATAGGCCATCGAGAAGCATCCCCTCTTCTGCGTCGGGAGAGGTGGGCGAGGCCGGATTTACAATATGGCTACCGTATTCATACCCTCCCTGATGCAGGGCCTCACGGGTGGGCTCCAGACAGTGGAGATCGAGGGCTCGACCGTCCGCCAGATCGTCGAGAACCTGGAGAAGGCCCACCCCGGCATGAAGGAGCGGCTCGTGGAAGCCAGCCGCATCAAGCCCAACATCTCCGTCGCCGTCGACGGGGAGATCACCCCCTTGGGCATGCTGGAAAAGGTCGGCGAGAGCAGCGAGGTCCACTTCCTCCCCGCCATCGGCGGCGGCTAGGATAGGGACAGAAGGTCGAGTTGGCCCTCCGCGTACTCGATGGCCGGTATCGGCTCGAGCCTATGGGCGACCGTGTTGACCTTGAAGCCCAGCGTCGTATAGCCGACGAGGGGCTGCTCCCTGTCACCGCCCGCGGAGACGAGCACAGGCCTACGGACGCCATCAATCTCCACCTCCGCCAGCGCCAGCTGACGCCGTATGGTCCTGCCATCGCCGATCTCGACCTCAACCTCGTGGGCGGCCTCCAATCCCAGTTCGTCGAAGACCAGACGAGGCACCTTCGTGAAGGTCGCCGCAGTGTCGGCCAACGCGTTGACGACCGCGGAGCTGGACTCGCTGTGAATGATTATGTCGACGTGCGTCCGTCCCATGGTGAGTGGCTCCTATCTGCCGAGGGTACGGCCATGCCGGGCTATCCATCGCTCGGCTGAGGGAATAGTACCACGCCCTGGGCTACACTCGGGAGACGCCCGCTACCAGCCGCCTCGGCTTCTGTCCCAGAGGTGCTCCCTGGCGACCTCTTCGTTGAGCTCGGTGCCCCAGCCGGGTCCGGTGGGCACGGTCATATAGCCGTCGACGATCTCCGGCGGGTTGGTGACCAGATCGTCCTTCCACGGCACGTCGTCGATGTCGATCTCCATGATCCTCACGTTGGGCAGCACCGCGCACAGGCTGGCGCTGATGAAGGTCGCCAGGTGGCTGTAGTAGTTGTGGGGGGCGACGTTCAGCTGGTACACCTCGGCGAGGTCGCCCACCTTCTTGGACTGGCTGAAGCCGTTCCAGGGGACGTCGATCATGAAGACGTCGGCGGCGCGCCGCTGGAAGTAGGGTAGGTACTCGCGCATGTAGTACAGGTTCTCGCCGGTGCATATCTTCGTCGAGGTCGACTGCTTGATCCGGAGGATCGACTCGGGGTCGTACATGTCGATCTCCAGCCAGAGCAGGTCGAACTGCTCCAGCACCTGGGCGATGCGCATCGCGCTCTCCGGCTTGAAGTTGAAGTTGAGGTCCAGGTTGATGTCGAAGTCGGGACCGACAGCGTCCCTGATCGCGCCGATGTACCTCTCTATGTGTTTGAGGAGGGACCTGGGGGCGATCTGGTCGGTGGTGCCCGGTCCCTGGCCGAAGCCTCCGAACCAGACGTCGGCGGGGTCGCCGGGCAGCACGATGTTGGTCTTGAGGGCGGTGAAGCCTCTGTCGACCACCTCGCGGCAGACCGCCGCCACGTCCTCCATCGTCCTGATGGGCGGGGTGCCCAACGCCTGCTGGTACCTGGCCCTGGAGGTGATGCAGTGGGACCAGTAAAGGCGCACCTGGTCCCGCGTGGGGCCGCCGAAGAGCTCCACGACGGAGATGCCGAGGGCCTTGGCCTTGAGGTCGATGATGGCGCAGTCGATGCCGGCGATGGCCTTGGCGGCGATGCCGCCGGGGCTCTGCCTCGTGCCGCGGATCATGTCCCAGAAGCGCATCTCGTAGGCCCTGGGGTCCTGGCCCATGAGCAGCGGCTTCAGGTCCTCGATGACGCCGACGACGCCCTGGGGCGATCTCCCGTCGCTGCAGTCGCCGTAGCCGGTGACGCCCTCGTCGGTCTCCACCTTGACGAAGGTCCAGGGCCGCCACCCGCCGTCCACCACGAAGCTCTCGATGTTGGTGATCTTCATTGTCCGCTCCTCGCTTGCGATTGCCTCCGGCGCGGGACGGATGATAACACAGGGCGAGACTGTTATCGTAGAGCGGCAGCGAGGAGGTGATACGATGCACAGTGGTCTGACCATCGTCGACGGCGCCCAGATGCGCACGCTGCTGCGGGAGGGGGCCGTCTTTCGCGGCTGCAGCTTCGACGGGGCGGACCTGGGGGGCCTCTACGCCGAGGAGCTGGTGTTCCAGGACTGCTCCCTCCGCGGGACCAACCTATCGGACCTGGCCTGCGAGGGCCTCTACGCCTCCGACTCCAACCTGGAGGAGGCCTCCCTGGAGAGGGCGGACATCCACGAGGCAGAGCTTTCGCGCAGCAGCTGCCTATCGGCAAGCTTCAGGGACGCCAAGCTCAACATGTCCCGGCTGACGGAGTGTGACATGTCGCTATGCGACTTCCGGGGGGCCAACCTGTTCGGCGCCGATCTGGGCGGGTCGAGGTTCAGGGGAGTCGACTTCACGGAGGCCAGGCTGGTCTCGGTCAAGATCGACGGCGCCAACTTCGGCATGGCGACCCTTCGCTCCAAGGAGTTCAGGGACCAGAGGCTGGTGGGAGTGGTCTTCACCGAGGCCGACCTCTCCGGGTGCGACTTCACCGGCGCCCGGCTCGACGGCTGCCACCTCAATGGCGCCGCCGTCAGCGACGAGACGGTGTTCGACGGTGCGGACCTGCGGGGGGCGTACCTCTCCGGCTCGCAATTGGCTGAGGCGAGCCTCGTGGGCGCGCTGATGTCGGCGGCCCAGGCGCGGGAGCTGCTGCTGGAGAGGTTCGGCATAATCGTCGCGGAGGAGCCGGTGCAGTGAGCATTGCCGAGAGGCGTTACGATGTGGTCGTCGTGGGAGCGGGGAACGCCGCGCTGTGCGCCGCCCTGTCGGCGCGGGAGGCGGGCGCCTCCGTGGTCGTGCTGGAGAGGGCGCCGGAGTACCTGCGCGGCGGCAACTCCTACTTCACGGGCGGTCTCTTCAGGTTCGCCTACGACGGGCCGAGACAGGTGCGGGAGCTTGTCCCGGAGATGTCCCGGGAGGAGGAGGCGTCCACGGACCTGGGATCCTATCCCCAGTCCGACTACTACGCCGACGTAATGCGGATGACCGAGGGCCTATCGGACGCCGACCTGGTCCAGGCCCTAGTGTCGGAGTCGTACCCCACCATGAGCTGGATGCGCCGCCAGGGGGTGCGCTGGGTCCCGGCCTACGGACGCCAGGCCTTCGAGCAGGACGGCGTCAGGCGGTTCTGGGGAGGGCTGGTGCTGGAGGCCGTGGGAGCCGGCAAGGGGCTTGTGGACTCCCTGTTCGACCTGGCGGAGCGCGCTGGAGCCGACGTCCTGTACCGGACGAAGGCCGCGTCGCTGCTGTCCGACGACCGGGGCCGCGTGACCGGGGTGGCGGCCCGGACGCCCGGCGGCGTGGTGGAGATAGGCGCGGGGGCGGTGGTGCTCGCCTGCGGCGGTTTCGAGGCCAGCTCCGAGATGCGAGCCCGATACCTTGGCCCCGGCTGGGAGCTGGCGAAGGTCCGCGGTACGCGCTTCAACACGGGGGACGGCATCCGCATGGCGTTGGACATCGGCGCCCAGCCCCACGGCCACTGGAGCGGGTGCCACGCCGTGGCCTGGGACCTGAACGCTCCACCCTACGGCGACCGGAACGTCGCGGACCTCTTCCAGAAGCACTCCTACCAGTTCGGGCTCATCGTCAACGTGAACGGAGAGCGCTTCGTGGACGAGGGCGCGGACTTCCGCAACTACACCTACGCCAAGTACGGGCGGGAGATCCTGTACCAGCCGCAGCGCGTAGCGTTCCAGCTTTTCGACGACAAGACGACCCACCTGCTCCGGGACGAGTACCGGATTCCTCAGGCCTCCGTCGTCAAAGCCCGGACCATCGAGGAGCTGGCCGCCGGGCTGGGGGTCGACCGCTCCGGGCTGGCGCGCACGGTGGAGCGGTTCAACGCGGCGGTCCAGGAGGGGAGGTTCGACCCCGCTAGGCTGGACGGCAAAGGGACTCGCGGCATCTCTCCGCCCAAGTCCAACTGGGCGCTGCCTCTGGACACGCCCCCGTATCTGGGGTACGGGGTCACCTGCGGAATAACCTTCACCTTCGGCGGACTCAAGGTGGCCGCATCCGGCCAGGTGATAGACGCTGAGGATGCGCCGATGCCGGGTCTCTACGCGGCCGGCGAGCTGGTGGGCGGCCTCTTCTACAATAACTATCCCGGGGGCGCCGGCCTCATGTCGGGCGCCGTGTTCGGCAGGCTCGCCGGGGCCAACGCCGCCCGGGAGGCAGCCTAGCCGTCGTTGAGGTTATGCGCCTCGATTGGTACACTACAAGAACCTGGAGCGAGAGGTCGATCGATGCAGAGCGCAAGGCTCAAGTTCACCTACGGGGACTACCTGCTGCTGCCGGAGGGCGACAGGCGGGAGCTCATCGAAGGAGATTTTTTCATAACGCCTGTGCCCAACATTAGGCACCAGGTCATTTCGAGGAACCTGGGCTTGCGTCTCTGGGAGCTCGTTCGCTCCCACGGCCTCGGCCAAGTGTTCCTGGCTCCGACGGACGTGGTGCTCTCGCCGGAGAGCGTCGTTCAGCCGGATATCCTGTTCGTGTCCAACGAGCGCCGCGGCATCATCACCGAGGCCAACGTCTCGGGGGCGCCCGACCTGGTGGTCGAGATACTGTCGCCCAGCACGGCGGAGCGGGACCGGGAGCTCAAGCTGACCCTGTACGCTAGGTACGGCGTCCGGGAGTACTGGATAGTCGATCCTGATGACGAGACGGTCGAGGTGATGGAGCTTGGCGCGGAAGGCGCCGCCGGCGTCCGCCGTTACGACGCAGGCACTGTAGAGTCGGTCCTGTTCCCCCGCCTCAGCATCGCCCTCGACGACATATTCCCGGCTGAGGGATGATCATGACCTCTTCCCGTCAAACGCTATCCCAGTACGTCGAGTTCGCGTGGGCCAATGATCCCGCCTGCGAGGGGTTGGGCCCCGTCGTCGCGGCCATCGCGAACGGTGCCCGGCAGGTGCAGGCGAAGGTCCAGTCGGCCGCCATCGCAGACGTCCTCGGAGCGGTCGGCGACGTCAATGTCCATGGCGAGGTCGTCCAGATCCTCGACCAGCAGGGCTCGGACACCTTCGTAGAGACGCTCAGCGGCTCCGGCGCCGTCGCGGCCATCGGCTCGGAGGAGATCGTGGAGGGCGTGCTCGTCGGCGACGACCCCCAGCGCAAGTACGTCGTCCTGATGGACCCCTTGGACGGCTCGTCCAACATCGACGTCGCCGTCAGCATCGGCTCCATATTCGGCATATGGAGACGGGACCCCGGCGTGCCGCTGACCCCGGAGTCGATGCTGCGCCCCGGCAGCGAGCAGGTCGCCGCCGTCTACGCGGTCTACGGCTCCAGCACCGTCCTGGTCGTTGCGGCCGCGGGCAGCGTGCAGGGGTTCACGCTGGACGTCTCCGGCGGGAGCTTCGAGCTGACTCACCCTGACGTCAGCTTCCCCTCCAAGTGCCAGTACTACAGCGTCCCGGACGGCTACTACAACAACTGGGACGAGCCGACCCGCGCGGCTGCCACCATGCTGCGAGACAGCTACTCGCTGCGGTACGTCGGCTCTCTGGTGGCGGACTTCCACCGCAACCTGCTGAAGGGCGGCATATTCTGGTACCCGGGAGAGGTGAAGAGCCCCGAGGGCAAGCTTCGCCTGATGTACGAAGCGAACCCTCTGGGATTCGTGGCCGAGCAGGCCGGCGGAGCGGCGTCATCAGGGGCGCAGCGGATACTGGACATCCAGCCCCAGAGGCTCCACCAGCGCGTACCCCTGATCCTCGGCCCCTCCGACGTGGTGGCCAAGACCGTCTCGATTCTCAGCTCGGAAACATAGAAGAGAGGGAGGAGCACCATGGCACTTCAAGACATGATCGACGTAGCCCAGGCGATAGTCGCGCCGGGACGGGGCATCCTGGCAGCTGACGAGAGCGACGGCACCATCAAGAGGCGGTTCGACTCCATCGGGGTCGAGTCTACCTTCGAGAACAGGCGCGACTACCGCGAGGGCCTGTTCCGGACCGCCGGGGCGTCCGAGTTCATCAGCGGGGTCATACTATTCGACGAGACGATCCGGCAAGAGGGCGCGGACGGCACGCCTCTTGTCGAGCTTTTGACCGGCCAGGGCATCATCCCCGGCATCAAAGTCGACAAGAGCACGAAGCCGCTGGCCTGCGCGGGGGACGAGGTCATCACCGAGGGTCTCGACGGACTGCGCGACCGTCTCGCCGAGTACGTCGAGCTCGGAGCGAAGTTCACCAAGTGGCGGGCCGTCATCACCATCGGTGACGGCATACCGAGCCGGTACTGCATCGAGGCCAATGCCCAGGCCCTCGCCAGGTTCGCGGCCCTGAGCCAGGAGGCGGGGCTGGTGCCCATCGTCGAGCCCGAGGTGCTGATGGACGGCGGCCACGACATCGACGCCTGCTACGAGGCCACGGAGGCCGCCCTGCGCGAGGTCTACTACGAGCTGGGCACGCAGCGCGTGGCCCTGGAGGGGACCCTCCTCAAACCCAACATGGTCCTGTCGGGGAAGGACGCCTCCGACCGCGCCGGCCCGGAGCAGGTAGCCGAGATGACCGTCAGGTGCTTCAAAAACACCGTGCCGGCCGCGGTGCCGGGGGTCGTCTTCCTCTCCGGCGGGCAGTCGGACGACGAGGCGACGGTGAACCTCGACGCCATCAACCGCCATGCGGCCTCCGTCGGCGCGCCCTGGGAGCTGAGCTTCTCCTTCGGACGGGGCCTGCAGGCCGCGCCCCTCAAGGCCTGGGCCGGCATCTTCGAGAACATACCGGCGGCCCAGAAGGCCTACTACCACCGCGCTCGCGTCACCTCGGCCGCCCGCCAGAGCCGGTACACCGCCGAAATGGAGCAAGCCGCGGACTAGGTGTTTGCCCAACTCCGTTTCCAAATGGATCTGGGTCCGTTCAAGACCCCAAGCGGCGCGGGGGCTGAGGGTTGACCCATCGGAGGGTGACAACGTATATTACCGGCGGTGGCCGGATTTCATGTTCGAGGTGACCTAGAGATGGCCTACGGAAGCGGGGACTACGTCTACGACCTGGCAGAAGACTGGGGAAGGCTGCCCGAGGGCTACGAGTTCAACCAGGTGGCCGGCGTGGCGGTGGACAAGGACGACAACGTCTACCTGTTCAACCGCAGCAGCCACCAGATGATGGTGTTCGACAGGGGAGGCGGCTTCATCAAGGCTTGGTCTCAGACCTTCAGCAACCCTCACGGGGTGCACATCGGCCCCGACGGCAATATCTACGTGGCCGACCGCGACGCCCACGTGGTGCAGAAGTACTCTCCGGACGAGGAGCTCCTGCTGACCCTGGGTACGCGGGGCCAATCCTCGGACACCGGGTACGGCGCGGAGGATAGGGTCGTCCACCAGGCCGCCGGGCCCTTCAACCTGCCCACGGGAGTCGCGGTAACCGAATCCGGCGACATGTTCGTCTCCGACGGCTACGGGAACTCCCGGCTGCACAAGTATGATTCCAGCGGCGCCCTGGTGGAGTCGTGGGGCGAGCCCGGCCACGACAATCCGGTGGACTTTCATCTGCCCCACGGCGTCGGCCTTACCAACGACGGCCGCGTGCTGGTCTGCGACAGGGAGAACCACCGGATCCAGGTATTTGACGAGGACGGCCGGTTCCTGTCCATGTGGACGGGCTTCCGGCAGCCCACCGACGTCGTGGTCGGTCCCGACGGAGAGGCCTACGTGCCGGAGCTGCAGCACCGGCTGACTATCGTAGACTTGGACGGCAACATGCTGGCCCAGTGGGGCGGGGAGAGCAGCCGCGAAGCAGGCAGGTTCGTCGCCCCCCACGGAGTCGCCATCGACTCTCACGGCGACATCTACGTCGGCGAGGTGCTGGAGGGCCAGCGCGTCCAGAAGTTCATCAGGCACTGACAGGCCGGCCCGCGCTGCACCGCTCGTGAGTACGGTCGACGCGGGCGGCCGCATGTATCCTTGACTCTGTGACCTAGTGGAGAATCGCTCGGAGGAAGCAAATGAACGGTGACACGCTCATAGCGAAGATACTCAAGGCCGAGGGCGTCGAGTGGCTGGCCTGTTTCCCGGCCCAGTCCCTGATCGACGCAGCCGCCAGGGAGGGCATCAGGCCGATCCTCTCCAGGCAGGAGCGGGCCGGGGTGAATATGGCCGACGGCTTTAGCCGTACCAAGAACGGCAGGACCATAGGCGTCTTCAGCATGCAGACCGGGCCGGGCGCCGAGAACGCCTTCGGAGGCGTGGCCCAGGCCTACGCGGACTCCGTACCAATCCTGGTGCTTCCGGGTGGGCAGTCGCGGGACCGCATGGACGTCCATCCCAACTTCGAGGCCCACAGGAACTACCGCGAGATCACCAAGTGGGTGGGCAACATCAACCTGCCCAGCCGTATACCGGAGATGATGGGGATGGCCTTCAGCCAGCTCAAACACGGGCGGCGCGGTCCGGTGATGCTGGAGCTGCCCCGGGACGTGGTCACCCAGGAGGTCCCCGACGACGCCTTCGACTACACGCCGGTGCGCGAGTTCAGGTCGGGCGCCGACCCGGACGACGTGCGCGACCTGGTGACGGCGATGCTGAAGGCGTCCGACCCGGTGATCAACGCGGGCCAGGGTGTGCTCTACGCCGAGGCCACGGATGAGTTGATCGAGCTTGCCGAGCTGGCCACCGTGCCGGTCATGACCACCCTGGCGGGCAAGAGCGCCTTCCCCGAGAGCCACAGGCTCGCTCTCGGCGCCGGCGCCTCCTCGGGCACGCTGATGGCCGCCGAGCTCCTGAAGAAGACCGACTTCGTATTGGGGCTTGGCACCAGCTTTACCATGTCCAACTTCAACGCCCCCATGCCCGACGGCGTGACGCTGGCCCAGTGCACCAACTGCGCCGAGGACCTCAACAAGGACTACCGGATCAGCTTCGGGGCCGTCGGCGACGCCAAGGTGGTGCTGCGACAGATGATCGACGAGGTCAAGCGGCAGGTCGGCGAACATGGGCGGGGAGACGCTCACGGGGTTGCCGACGAGATCGCCAGGATCAAGAGGGCCTGGATGCAAGAGTGGGGGCCCCATCTGGCCTCCGATGAGGTGCCCATCAGCCCCTACCGGGTCATCAGCGAGCTGGCCAAGGCCGTCGACGTGGCCAACACCATCATCACCCACGATTCGGGATATCCGAGGGAGCAGCTGGTGCCCTTCTGGGAGCCGGTTGCGCCCAGGGGCTACATGGGCTGGGGCAAGTCTACCCAGCTGGGCTACGGTTACGGGATCTCCATGGGCGCGAAGCTGGCCGCTCCCGAAAAGCAGGTCGTCAACATCATGGGCGACGCCGCCTTCGGGATGGCCGGAATGGACGTGGAGACCGCCGTCAGGTCCGAGATTCCCATACTGACGGTGATCCTCAACAACGGGGTGATGACCCACTACAACGAGTCGATGCCCTACGCCTCCGAACATTGGGGGAGCGACAGGCTCGGCGGCGACTACGCCAAGGTGGCCGAGGGCCTGGGGGCCTACTCGGAGCAGGTGAGAGCGCCGGACGAGGTGGGGGCCGCCATCAGGCGGGGTATCGCCGCCAACGATGGCGGCCAGCCGGCAGTCATCGAGATGATGACCAAGGCGGAGGAGAACGTCTCCCGCTACTGGCGCTAGCCTCTTTTCGTAGGCGAGTAGTACCCAGACCTACTCATTGCGAAATCTCTGTGTCTTGGGGGTTGGAGGAGAGTCTATTGCCCGACGCCGAAGAGCAGGAGACGCCCGATTGGGCCTCAGGCGATCCGCTCTTGGAGTGGTACGCCACCGAGATCTGGGGCAGGCGCGCCAAGGGGGACGACGCTCTCTTCGAGATCATGAGCCTCCAGGTGTTCCAGGCGGGGCTCACGTGGCGCATGATCCTGGCCCGCAGGGACGCCTTCCGGGAGGCGTTCGACAGCTGGCGCATCGACAGCGTGGCAAGCCTGGGCCCGGAGGACGTGGAGCGGATGCTCCAGGATGCCGCCATCATTCGCAACCGGATGAAGATCGAGGCCTGCATCTCCAACGCCTCCGTCGTCCAGGGCCTCCAGAGCCGTCACGGCTCCTTCTGCCACTGGTTCTACAACGTGCTGGAGGGCGACAGCCTCGCTCCCCTCCAGAAGACCCTCAGGGCCACCTTCAAGTTCATGGGGCCCGAGATCGCGCGGATGTGGCTCCTGGCCAGTGGCCGCATCAAAGACAGCGGCTAGCTGCCAGTGAATCTGTCCCGAACTCTACTTGGATGGCCGCTGCAGGACAGGAAATCCGACGCCCCCCAACTTGACCATCCATACCTCGCAGCTATCATTCAAAGCACATATTTCGAGCAAGAGGAGCTGCGCGACGACCGAGCCGCCTGTGGTTAGCCACTGCCTTACCGATCTCGACCATACGACGGGGCGGGGCTGTTCTTCCTACCTCGGCTCCGGTGCGTGCTTACCACAGCCTGAGGCGGGCCTTCAGGAGGAAGAAGGCCACGATGGTAGCGGGGATGGCGACGATGAGTATTCCGAGGCCGATGGCCATGGCGGCGGGGCCGACGCCCAGCATGGTGTTCAGCTGGTGCATGATCCACTCCAGGAGCTGCGGGTCGCCGGGCTCACCGTGGTGTGCCAGGACCGAAAGGAGCATCAGCTGCCGGCGACTACGGACGCCGCCGCGGGCGTAGCCGTCGCCGGCTGGTACCGGGTCGAGTACTTACGCTCCTTGACCGAGTAGCTCAAGAGCGCAGCAGCCAGTAGGGTCAGGCCAGCCAGCGAGAACGGGATGACGTATGTGCCCGTGGCGTCGTACAGAATCCCGGCCATTACCACGCTGATGGAGCCGCCAATCTGGTGGGCCAAGGATGTGAACCCGCCCAGCGTTCCCAAGTTCTTCGTCCCGTAGATGTCGGCCGTCAACGAAGAGGTCAGCGGCGGAGTCGCGATCCACGACATGCCCGCGAAGAAGGCAAACAACCAGATGCCCAGCGCCGGCGAGATATTGACGCCCATCAGGGTGTGAAGAATGCTGGGGCTGACCAGGGCGACGTATGCGATGAATCGGATGAAGTAGACCGTCCCCAGCAGGTTCTTGCGGCTGAACCTGTCCGCCAGGATGCCCACGACGATCACACCAACCGCGTTCAGCCCTTGCATCAACCCGAACGCCAACGCCGCTACCTTTGGGCTGATTCCCAGGTCGATGGCAAACGGCACATAGTGCGTGGAGATGATCAGGGTTGTGACGCCGCAGACGAAGTAGGCGCCCGAAAGCTGCCAGATTGGGGGAAATCTGAACGAGTCCCTCCAGTTGTCAGACTCCAGGGGCGCCGGCCGCTGCGAGGCGTACCTGATGGGTTGCCCCCTCGCCTCCGACGGCGCCTTCTGCTCTCCGTCTGGCAGCTCCCCGATCTCATCGGGCTGGTCCCTCAGAAAGCCTGCCACCAGCGGCAACGCCAACACCAGGACAAGGGACCCTAGCACCAACCACGCAACCCGCCAGTCTGCCCAGGCTATGAGCGACGCCGAGAACGGGGTCAGAATCAGTCCGCCCGTCGACGTGCCCGCCGTGGACAGGCTCAGCACCAGTGCGCGCCTTCGGTAGAACCACTTGGAGAGTACCGCATGAATGGTCACCAAGGAGACTCCGCTGGACGCCGTGGACATCACCAGGCCGTAGACTGCCACGAGGAACAGCAGGCTGGGGGAGAGCCTGATCTCCGTGAAACCGAGATCAACGGCCAGCCCCACACTGGTGCCGAAGTTGCTCGTCATAGCCAGCAGCAATGTGGCCACTCCGAGCACCAGGAGGCTGATGGAGATCACCAGCCGTCCCCCGAACCGATCGTAGATCCTGCCCAGAAACGGCTGGCTGAAGCCATTCACCATGATTCCCACGGCGATGGCCGCGGAGATCTCGGTCCGCGTCCAGCCCAGGTCCCCGGTCATGGGAACGACGAACACGCCGAACCCGTTCCTGGCCCCCATCGAGACGAACAGCGCGAAGAAGCCGGCGCCGAGGACGATCCAGCCGTAGAAGATGCCGTTCCGGGGGACGGAGGGAGTCAATGAGCTCTCCTGCAGGCGGGGAGCGAACGTTCGCACGAGTTTAGCACCGGGCCACGGCCTTCGCAAGGAGAACATAGACAGGCGTGGGGCGCCCCGCCTGTCGTGAGGGCGCGTTGATTCATGAAAGGGAGTACCTGTAGCTTGGAACAGCATCTCGGTTTCATGAATATGAACTACGATTAAGCCTACGATTACTCTCACATTGTTTGACATGCTTGTGCTGTCTCCCTCCTGTGCTACGAAAACAGCCGTGATATTTTGCACAATGTTGACAAATCATCAAAGGTTGCTCTATGCTTCTTCGACTCAGAGGTGGAAGGGTGTGGGGAAGCTTGGCGGAGGACCGCTCTGTCGATGGAGATGGTCAGGATAGTGGAGATTAGGCGTTGGAGCCTTCGGACGAGTCTCAGAGTGTAAGGAGGTCTAGGATGCTACCCGATGTTAGCTTGAGAACAGTTGCCAGGGAAGACGTCGCTCGCCTCGGAGCTTGGCTGCGGGACGAAGAGGTGTCCTCCAAGTGGTTCGGCCACTATGCGTGCGGGGACCCGGTCCACCGCGGGTACGATCCCGATCGCATACTGGAAGCAGCCGACTCGGAGTGGGACCGGGTGTTCCGCTTCGATCCGCACCGGTTCATATTCTCGGTCTGTGACGAGTTTGGCGACCATGTGGGAGAGGCCCAGGTGCTGTTGGACGATGGGGGCGGCGCCGAGTTGTCGCTGCTCATCGGCCGCAAGGACCTGTGGCATAGGGGATACGGCACGTCCACCGTGATCACCCTGCTGGACGAGGTTTTCAGCCACTACGGGCTGGACAGGGCGTGGGTCAACGTCCCCGAGGACAACGAAGCCGCGTTGGGTCTCTTCACGAAGCTGGGGTTCCTCCAGCTGGAGACGCGGGAGCTATGCAGGCGCCCGGACGGGGCCTCGCTGTATGCCTGTATCCTCTCCATGGATGCTGCGGATTTCGCTGGCAGCAGGCCGCGGCGGCGTGATGAGGGCTCGATGCCCGTCATCACCATCGCGGGGCCACCCGGCAGCGGCTCCGAGGTGATCGGGGCGGACATAGCCAGGATAGCCGGCGTACGATTCGTCGACGCCGAGTTACCGGAAGGGATGTGCAGGCGCCTGGGATGCAGCATCGGCGAGCTCGATGCCTTCGAGGCTAACTGCCGCCGCTGGTATGGCCGACTGCTGAACGCCTTCCAGGGTCCCTGGGAGCAGCACTCTGCCTATGACGGGCTCTACGATGGGTTCAGCTTCCAGCCGCTGACGGACCGTTACGACTACTATGAGCCCCAGCGCCACGTCACCAGAGAGCGGTACGTCGAGGCCCTGGCGGGCGCGGTCGCCGAGGTGTCGAGGGTGGAGCCGGCCGTGATCCACGGTCGAGGGAGCCACCTCTTCGTTCCGGCGGAGCTTCCCGCCCTCCACGTCTTCATCTCGGCGCCGGCGCACCTGCGCCACCGGAGAGTGGCGGCTGCCCGCGGCCTTGGCCTCGACGAGGCCGCGAGGTGGTTGAAGGGGGCGGAGCGGGACGAGAGCGCCGTCTTCAAGCACGCCATCGGGGTCGACCCTTCCGACGTCACCCAGTACGACCTCTGCCTCAACCTGGAGCGCCTGTCCATCGACCGCGCGGCCCAGACCGTGGCCGGCGTTCTCGTGAGCGCCGGCATGACGAATCGGAAAGAGGGGATTGTCTCCAGGGGAAGTTGAAGGCCGGCGTGCCGTTAGAGAAGCGCAGGTTGGGGAGGACCAACCTGCTGGTCACGGAGCTCGGCCTGGGGGCAATGGACACCCCGCAGGTCGAGGAGGGCGCCGAGACCCTGCGACTCGCCTCGGACCTGGGGATAACCTTCGTCGATACCGCCAGGATCTACGAGGGGAGCGAGTTCCTCATAGGCCAGGTCCTCAGAAGCGGAGTCGGTGGAGGCTTTCGTCTGACGACGAAGACCATCAGCAGGACCGCCAGCGGCGGCCAGCATGACGTGGACAGGAGCTTGCGTCTCCTGGGTGTGAGGAAGATCGACCTTTACCAGTTGGACGACGTCTCGACCTGGGACGAGTGGGAGCAGGTCATGGAGGGGGGAGGCGCGCTGGCGGGCCTGAAGGCAGCAAGGGAGCGGGGGCTGATCGACCATATCGGCATCTCCTCCCACTCCCTGGAGGTGCTGGAGGCCGCCATCGGATGCGGCGAGCTCGACGCTGTGATGCTGGAGTACTCGGCCTTCTTTCCCGAGACGGAGTCGCTGATATCCGAAGCCAAGCGGCGCGACGTGGGGGTCATCGCCATGAGGCCCCTGGGCGGCTCGGGAAGGATGAGCAGCCTCAGAACGCGCATGGAGCAGTCGGATGGCGACGTTGCGCTGACTCCTTCGTTGCTGCTCAGGTACGTGCTGTCGAACCCCGACGTGTCGGTGGCCATTCCCGGCGTGAGGTTCCCGTCCAGGGTGAGACAGAACGTCCAGGTGGCCTCCGGCTACCGGGCTCTGGACGAGGACGAGAGGCGCTATTGCGAGGAGGAGGCGAGCCGCCTGTTCAGGTGACCGAGCTTGGGTCGACCTCCCGCCCGGCCTCCGCCGAGGCGTAGACCGCGAGTGCAGCTTGGAGCAGCCGCTTGGAGGAGTGGATGTCCATGTCGGGCTGTCGGCCGGAGACGAGACAGTCGATGAACTCCTTGGCCGCCCCGTTGAAGCTGGTCAGCCAGTTCATTGGCAGCTGGTACGACGTCGATTCGGTCCCCCTGTGCAGGATGACGGGCGGCATGTCCAGCAGCTCTCCGGTGCAGCGGGTCACCCATATGGCGCCCGCCGACCCCTGAATCTCGAAGAACTCGTCGGCCGCGCCCAGGATGCCCCTGACGGGCATCTCGCTGGCGTTGGAGAAGTCGAAGGTCGCGAGGCAGCTTCTGCCGCTGAACCTCCAGTTCACCACGCTGGGCATCTCCAGCCAGTAGTTGTCTGTCCTGGTGAGCATGGCGTAGACCGATTCGACCTCTCCGATCCAGAACATGGCCGTGGCGAACTTGTGCCAGCCGTCGTCGTAGATGGCCCCGCCCGGGTTGTTCTCCGGGTCCAGCCGCCACTCCAAGGCGTCGGGCGGCATCCTGTTGGTTGCGCCAGGGGGTGGGATGCCCCTTGTGGTGTGTATGCGGACCATGGAGGGCTCGCCGATGGCGCCGCCGTCCAGCAGCTCCTTGGCCTTCAGGATAGGCGGGTAGTAGAGGAAGTTCTCGGTGACTCTGAAGGTCGTCGTCCCCCGCTCCACCGCGGCGATCATCTCGTCGACCTCCGAGATGCTGGCGGCGATGGGCTTCTGACATGAGACGTGCTTGCCGGCGTCCAGGGCGTCGATGCTCTGCCGGGCGTGCAGGTGAGTCGGCGTCAGGAGCTCGACGGCGTCGATCTCCGAATCGTTCAGGAGGTCCTCGTAGCTGGTGTATATCTTGGGGTCGATTCCCCACTCCTTGGCGCGGCCTGCGGCCCGCTCCCGGATCGGATCGCACAGCGCGGCCACCTCACATCGCTCATGCTGGAGATAGCCGGGGGCGTTCAGAACGGAGATGTACCCGCAGCCCACGATGCCCAACCGTACCTTGTCCATAGCTCACCTCAATTTGCCAATAGGAACACCAGAGCGCTGGCAGCTGCGTAGAGCCCGATCAGCAGCAGGGCCTCTCCGGTCCAGTATCTGCTGGGCCTGCTGCGCCCTCGGTTTATCACAGCGACTATCACCACGGCGGTCATAAGGACCGCTATGACCGCCGTCAGCGGATGAATGGAGGAGACGTTGTCCAAAAGAGGAGCTCCTGCCAGCGCTAGGTCATCCATGAACAGGATGAAGCCCATATTGAAGAGGTTGCTTCCCAGCACGCCGGTTATCGCCAGCTCGGGAGCGTTGATGCGTATGGCCGCAAAGGAGGCCGCCAGCTCCGGCAGGGATGTGCTGAATGCCAGGAACTGTGTGCCTACGAAGCTGGCCTCCCAACCCATCTCCTTGGCGATCCGATCGCCGGTGAAGGAGAGAAATACGGCTGCTCCCACCACGACGGCGGCGGCTAAGAGATAGGTGACAGAGGCCCTCGAAAGGCTGGCGTCGGCGTACTGGTGCTCGCCGTTCTCCGGCGTGTCCCTCTGCGCCTCTTCCTCACCCCGATCTCCGGTGCCTCTGGGGCGCTGCTCGAACCGGTAGATCAGGTACATCGCGATCAGGAACACGATGAGAGTCACGACCGATGCAGGGCTGACGGGCCAAGATGACATAGCTGTGGTGGAACTATGGATCAGCATGCCGATGGCCGCCAAGGCTATGACCGCGATTCCCAAAGCGCCAACCACGGCGGCGGTGACGCTCACGCTGTTGAGGATCGGACCGTTGCGCCAGTAGAGGTCCAGAAGGCCAACAATGAGAAGGTTGAACAGGTTGCTGCCGAAGGCGTCTCCCGCGGCAAGGTCAGCCTCGTCAAAGAGAGCTATTGCGCTGACCCCGGTGCCGAGCTCCGGGAGGGAGGTGGCCGTCGCCAGCAGAATGACTCCAATGAAGGCTCGGCCAAGCCCTGTCTTGAACGCGATGACGTCCGCGGACTTGGCCAGGAAGTTGGAGGCTGCCAGAATGACCGCTGCGGCCCCAGCGAGCTGAAGCCACAAGAGGGCGACATGCATTAACAGTCCTATCTTAGACGACTATGGGCATCTTACCGCTTCGTGGGGCTGCGTTGCGCCGGATTTCCAGACCTCTTTCGGCCCCTTCCGGTCGAGCGGCGAGTGGTCGGAAACTGAAACCGGGGACCGGAACTTCGTCTACTCGCCCGTTCTGTTCACCACCAGCAGGTCCAGGCGGTCTCCCCACCTGTCCAGGAAGCGCCGGTAGTTCTTGCGGCTGAGCTCCTCCCGCTCCTGCTCCCCAAGCTCGCTCCACGCCCGGTGGGTATGGCGGATCACCTGCAGCTCCGGGTCCGAGACGATGTCGTAGCCTCTGTCCTTGAACTGGAAGCTATAGTCCAGGTCCAGGTTCCGGTAGAAGCGGAACGACTCCCGCAAGAGTCCCACGTCCCTGAGCCTCTCCCTCTTGAAGGCGAAGCAGTAGGCTTGCATCGCGTCCATCTTCCCGGCTTCGCCCTCGCCGTCGTGGAAGTGGTGCAGGTCGGCGCTTCTCAGGCCGAAGGGACCGACCATTCCGGTGCGGTCGTCGTCGAGCATATCGTCGATGGGGCCGAAGATGTCGCCCACGACCTCGACGCTGGTATCCAGTATGATGACGGTCTCGCCGCGGCACTGCTTGAGGACGATATTCTTTGCCGCCGCCTCTCCCAGCACGTGGTCGGTGTGGATGATATGGGTCCTGGAGTCCTCGGAAGCCATCTGCTCCAGCCGCTTGCCGACGGAGTCGAGGTGCCCGTTATCCACGACCACCACCTCGCAGGGCCGGTCGCCAATCCAACGTACGGCGCTCTCGACACACCTCACGACGTCGTCGACGTACTCGCCGGCCACGACTCCGATGCTGAGCTCCACCTCGTCGCTGGCGTCGATGAGGGAGTCCACCTCGGCCGGTGAGGATACCGTGCGCCAGCGCTCCTGCTGCCTCTCCCAAGCCGTCTGGGGGCGCACCCTGGGGCCCGACGGCGTGTCCTCGATGACGTAGCCCGCTTGGTTGATGGCGTGCCTCAGCCCGTCGGCCCCGTCGTAGTCGCCCTTGCCGCGCAGCTCTTCACGCTCCCAGCTGAGGGACAGCATGTCCGCCGGGACCCGATAGGCTTCGGCGACTCCGCTGAGGCCCAGCCCAAGCACCTCCTCGTACCGCCGGACCATGCTGAGCTTCCGGTGGCTCGGCAGGTCCGAACGGGCCATCTCCCACGTGAGCGCCAAGGCTGCGGGCAGGTCGAGGTTGTCGTTTACACACTCCAAGAAGCGGCTGTGCCACTCCTCATCGGACTCTGGTGAGGAGTCCGATTGGCTGGCGGCCGTCTCCCACTGCCAGACCCTATTCTGCAGCCTGAGCAGCGCCCGCTGCGCCGCCTTCAGCGCGCTAAAGGTGAAGTTGAGACGGCTGGTGTACCTGGCGGTCATGCACAGGTACCGGAAGGCCAGAGGGTCGATCCCCAGGGCCTCGATGTCGGGGACGACGAAGGAGTTCCCGGAGGACTTGGCCATCTTCACGCCGTCGGCGAGCAGGTGTTGGCCATGCACCCAGTGGCGCACAACCGGCTTGCCGGTGAAGCCCTCGCTCTGGGCGATCTCGTCCTCATGGTGGGGAAAGATGTTGTCCACGCCGCCGGTGTGGATGTCGAACTGCTCGCCGAGGTACTTGATAGACATGGCGGAGCACTCGATGTGCCAGCCGGGAAAGCCCTCTCCCCACGGGCTTGCCCACTTGAGTTCTCTGCCCGATTCCGCCCGTTTCCACAGCGTGAAGTCCCGCTGGTCCTCCTTGAGGGGATCGGGCTCGGCCCTGACTCCCTCCAAGAGCTGTCCCTGGTAGGTGTTGCCCGAGAGCCTGCCGTAGCCGGGGAAGCGGGAGACCTGGTAGTAGACGTTGCCCTCCACCTCGGCGGCGTACCCCTTTTCGATCAGGACCTCCACGATACTCACCATCTCGGGGATGTGGTCGGTCGCCTTGGGGAGGTGCTGGGGCCGCTTGATGTTGAGCTTGCGCTCGTCTTCCTCGAACCGCCCGGTGTAGAACTGGGCGATCTCCGCGGGGGTCTTGCCTTCGGCCAAGGCTGTGGCGATGACCTTGTCCTCGCCGCGCTCCAGCATCTCTTGGCGCATGTGGCCGACGTCGGTAATGTTCTTTACGTGGGTCACCTCGATGTCTTGGACCTCGAGGACGCGTCGAATCCAGTCGGCCATGAGGTAGGACCTCAGGTTTCCGACGTGGGCATCACGGTAGACCGTGGGGCCGCAGGTGTACATCTTGACCACACCCGGTCGAAGGGGTTGGACCGGTTCAAGACGTTTGGTGAGGGTGTTGTATAGCTTCAGCAGCTCAGGCCCTCCCGCGCGCTACTTTGGACGCCGTGACCATGGTAGGCCGTACCCATCCGTCATTCAGCCTACTCTATGGTAGTCACCTTCAGCAGATTGGTGCCGCCGGGCACCCCGATGGGCACGCCCGCCACCAGGACCATCAGGTTGCCGGGCGCGGCGAATCCAGCTTCGATGGCCTGCTCCTGTCCATTGGAGAAGAAGTCTTCCACATTCTCCAGCTTGTTGGCTATCACCGTGGTGACGCCCCACCTCAGGGTCAGCCGCCGTTGGACCCGGGGGTCTGGGGTTAGTGCCAGGATCGGGGGCTGTGGGCGGTACTTGGACACTCGGGCGGCGGTGCCCCCGGATTCAGTGAACGCCACGATGACCCTGGCGCTGATCTGGTATGCGGTCCTGCAGGCATCGTAGCTGATGGCGTCGTCCGTCTGCTGTTCGAGCTGGCCCGCCTTCTCGCTGATGATCCTCTCGTAGGGGAGCGCCCTCTCCGCCTCCAGCGCGACTTCGGCCATCATCTTGACCGCCTGGCTCGGGTACTGGCCGATCGACGTCTCGCCGGACAGCATTATCGCGTCGGTACCGTCGAAGATCGCGTTGGCCACGTCGGTGACCTCCGCGCGGGTGGGGACTGGGGAGCTGACCATCGACTCCAGCATCTGGGTGGCAGTGATCACCGACTTGCCGGATGAGTTGGACTTGGAGATGAGGTCCTTCTGGATGATCGGAACGCGGGACAGCGGCACTTCGACCCCCATGTCGCCGCGGGCGACCATGATGCCGTCGCTGGCTTCGAGGATACTGTCGAAGTTCACGATGGCTTCTTCTCGCTCGATCTTGGAGATGATCTGGGTGTCCAGGCCGTGGTCCTCGAGCACCCGCCTCACGTCCTGGACGTGCTTCTCCTCGGTGACCATCGACATGGCTACGAAGTCGGCCTGCTGCTCCGCCGCGAACTTGAGCCCGCTCATAGCCTGCGGGCCCAGAAGCGGCAGAGACGGCACGATACCCGGGGTGGTGACGCCGCGGCGCTCGGTAATCCTGCCGCCGGCGACCACCCGGCAACGCACGTTCTGGCCGCTGACTTCGGTGGCGACCAGCTCCACCAAGCCGTCGTCCAGGAGTATCCGTCCGCCCACGACCGCGTCCAGGTGGATACCGGGAGGCGAGACGCTCATCACCTCGCGAGACCCCACCTGGTCCTCGCTGGTCAGCGTCAGGAAGTCTCCCTGACGCAGCTCGACGGCACTCGGATCGATGGAGCCGGTGCGGTACTTGGAGCCCGGCACGTCCACCATTATCCCGACAGGGATGTGCAGCTCCCGCGAGACCTCTCTCACCATGCTTATGGCTGATGCGTGGGAGTCGAGGGTGCCGTGGGAAAGGTTCAGTCTCGCCACGCTCATTCCATTCTCGATCAGCGCTCGGACCATATCCTTGGACTCGGTGGACGGTCCCAAGGTGCATACGATTTTCGTCTTTGGGCGGGCCCTCAAGATGAGAACGGAACTCACGCCGGATCACCTCCCGACTCGATGGCGCTGCGGAACGTCCGCACAGGTCGTCACCGGCCAATATTACACGAATTGGCAGCGTGTCACCAACCATAGGGTCGTTTGCCGGTTGCAGTAAATTGGTGTGTGTGGCGGGCGTCTGCACAAAGAGGCGATCTAGAAGACATCGCCGCCTTCACCAGCGACCAAGGCCGATCAGCGTGACGGTTGGTCTAATGGCGATAGGCTGTCCATGCATCTCAGGAGCTCCTGCTTCATGCGCCTTACGACGCCGGGGCCCCGATAGACGAGCCCGGTCAGCAGCTGCACCGTCGTCGCACCGGCCTTGAGCGCCAGCCAGGCATCCTCCCCTGAGGCGATGCCTCCGCACGCATTGACGGCAACGCCGTCGCCAACCGCAGATCTGACCTCCGCGACCATTCTCAAGGTGTCCTCGAAGACCAGCTTCCCGCTCAGCCCCCCTGCGCCGACGGCCAGGCGCGGGTCTAGGACCGGCCTGGTGTTGGCCACCGTCAGCGCGTCCACGCCCCGCTCTGCACAGACCCTGACCAGATTCATCACCTGATCCCGGGAAGGGCCCTCGGCAGCGGCCGCTCCCCTCGACGCGGCGTAGACGTCCGGCTCCAAGTCTGCCTCGAACGGCCCATAGGGGGGCAGCTTGACGAACAGGCGCCCTTGGCGCCGATGGTTGATCTCGGCCAATAGCTCGTCGAGAGCCCTTGGCTCCTGAAATACCCGCAGCCCCGCTGTATTCGGCGAGCTGATATTGACCTCGATCCCCTCGGACAGGGGCTCCAAGCGGCGGTGACACCTCACGATCTCCTGGGGAGTGACCCCCGAAACGCTTACTATCGCCGGCGCCGCCATTCCCCGGCCTCGAGCACGCTCCAGGCGCTCAGCCGCGAACTCCAAGCCGCGGCTGGGAAAGCCAAGAGCGTTTACCAGAGACTCCTCTCGCGTGTACCTGATGACCCGCGGCTTGGGATTGCCCGGTCGCGGCGAGGAGGTAACCGTTCCGCCCGTGACGTATCCGAACCCAAGGCCGGCCATCGAGGGAAGGAAGGCGCAGTCCTTGTCGTAGCCGGCGGCAAGCCCGATGGGGCTATCGAGAGAGAGATCGCATAGGTCTGTCCTCAATCTTGGGTCCGACACCCGGAGCGACGGGGCCACCAGGCGGCAGAGACGCTCCCGTTTCAAGATTAGATCGGCCGCTCGCTGCGCAGTCTCCGGATTGAGCCTGAACAGAGCGGGTCTGATCAGTAGGCGGTATGTGTCCGGATTGAGTGTCAGCAAGTCCAGATCTCAGAGGTTATGGAGCCCCTCAGGATGCGTCGGAAGCCGATTATACCAGGTAGATATGTGCAATCTTCTCTCCCAAGCCTGGGTGAGGGTCGAGGTGGGAACCCTTGGCGCCATTGTGACGTATAATGGAATCCACAAAGTAGCCCGTTTGGGGCATGGGTGGCAAGATGGATCTAACATTCGAAAGCGGCAGCCCGGAGCATCCCAAGGGCCACGCCTTCATCTACTTCACGAGCTCGTCGGACTCCAACGAGCTCTGGGCTGCCTATCTCATGATTCTCCCGATCACTGTCGACGTCTCCAAGTACGTGCCGCCATTCCTCATGAACCAGGTGGGAGACCTCGGCCCCAAGGAGCTGACGGCCTTCGCGTTCCCTCCGGCGCCTGAGCGCGTTGAGGGGCGCGGCTACATCGAGGGGCTTGCGGCATCCAGGGGGGACGACATCCTCTACGGAGGCACCCTCGACCCCAACGACGTCGCTTCCGGCATGATGTTCGTGGCGGAGGCGGCTCAGCGCTACGCCGATGCCTACACGAAGGGTATCGGGTTCTCGACCCCAATCGAGGAGCCCGCAGAGGGGGAGACAGGACAGACCAGCGTCAACGACGTCCTGTACGGTCTCATGAGCGACGGCGACAAGCTGGGAGAGCTCACCAAGCTCGTGGGCAGGCTGCGGTTCTCGTCGGAGGGCGGCGAGCAAGCCCTCGTAAAGGAGGCGGAGGCCGACATTCGCCTGATGGCAGGCCACCTCCCGGCAGGCCACCAGGTTCCCCGGCTGATCGAGGCCGTGAAGGGCCGCGGCAGCCGCAGTGCGAAGCTGGCAGACCTCTACCTACAGCGGTGCTTTCACCTGATCCACGAGGAGTACGTACAGCTGGGTAGAGTGGAGACTGAGATAAGAGCCCTGGAGACCTCCGAGAGCCCGGAGTAGCTGGGACGCCGTCAGTGGCAGTCCCCCTCCTCTAACCCTTCGCCTGTCCCCTGGTGACCAGGGAGCTCAGAAGCCTTCGCGATGCCGACGCGACCTCGTCGACCGCAGCGTCGAAGGCATGTTCGTTGGCCTTGGACGGGACACGGTACCCGCAAGGTCAGGGCCGCGTAAGGTCTTGATGCTCCTGCACATGGCGCTCCTCCCAGGTCCCGGAGACCCGATCTCTGCGCGGCCCGGCCTATCCGGCCGCGGCCTCTTCCGCGATGGACAGGCACCTGGCGGCGAAGGCGTCATAGGCTGCGCGGAACTCTGCGACAGTCTTCTGCACCGGCCCCAAGGCGGGCCACTGGACGGGCTCCAAGCCCGACGTCTGCCAGCTCTCCACGTCTATGCCCACGTCGCCGATGAGGAACGACCTCAGCGAGGGCGTCAGGTCGTAGCCCCGGCAGAAGTCCGGTAGACGGCGCAGCCGCTGGACCACCTCCGGGCCGTAGCTGTCGAGCACAGCCTCCCTGAACGCCTCCAGGCTGAATCCCTCCTGCTCCGACATCAGCTGGACCGCCCGGGCGTGGTTCGGAAACTCCGTGTTGCACATGTTGGATGAGCCCAGCGTGTGGTAAGTGTCCTCCGGTATCCGCTTCGACGCCGGCAGAACGTCCATCGACTCCAGGACCCGGCGGGCCTGCCCTTCGGAGAGGGCGTAGCGCTTTCGCAGGTAGCCGGTCCACCTGGGGCGATTGTCGGGACTGTAGAACAGCCAATAGACTCGCCGCGCCACCAGCGTGCCGGCCCTCTTCAGGTCTTCCTCCAGCTGCCTGATCTCCTGGGGGCTCCGGTCGACTGCCTGTGCCGCCCGAAGCACCATCGGATGGTCGAGGGACTTGAGGAAGGCGTAGGCGCAGATGGCGCCGGCTTTCTCGGCTACAGGTGCGGAGGCGACGCTCTCCAAGGTGGCGTCGTCCACGTCAAGGGAGGAGGCCAGCTCCTTCAGAATCTCGGAGGCCTTCGCCTCGCCCACCTCGTCGGCGGCAGCGGCGAAGAGGCTCTCGGCCTCCACCTCCCGGAGGTGGCTCACCAACCGCCCGCCCATGTTCGTCTCGTAGGTGCGCACGACAGGGCGCCCCTTGGCGATGGCTTCCGCCTTCCCCTCGAAGGCGTCCAGTACCAGCTGGACCTCCTGGGCCACCGTGTAGACGACGGTATTGTTCGTGCCGATTCCCTCGGCGTTCAGCGTCCTCGTGATCTCTCGTGCCGCCGGGTGGCTGCCGGCGACCTTGAACACGATGTTGGCGCCGACGCTCCCATGCCCGTCATCCACGCCGAGCATGGCGTCGTACTCTTCGAAGAATCCCGAGACGATCCTGTAGGCGTTGCGGGCGTCCTCGATGCTCGCCCCCGCGCTGTCGGCGATGTTGGGATTGAGCTGGAAGCTGACCATGAAGTCCCTCAGCTCCGCGTGCAGAGCGAGGGGGCGAAAGGTCGCCAGATTGGGCAGAACGGCGATCAGGGTCGCCGCCATAGCGATCTCATCCGCGTGGGACGACGGGTCCCTCTTCCAGTCGCCGCGACCGTCGATCTGGCGCCGGAGCTCCTCCACCAGCGAGTCGTCCTCGTCGAAGGCCTTGGCGGCCAGCACCGGGTTGGTCGAGACCTGGCAGAACCCGTAATGCCTCAGGTACTCCAGCCCCCTGGCGAAGTCGTTGCCGAACTTGCAGTAGCGCTCCCCGATCATGCGCCAGTAGACCCCGCTGCGCAGGTGTCTCTTGAAGAGCTTGAGAAAGGAGACGCCCGGGCTCGCGTCGTCCAGCTCCGCTTCGATCCTCTCGGCCAGGAGACCCGTAAGGCTGTCCCCCAAGTTCACGGACCTCATCTCCGCCAGCGTCTCCCTCACCGGTGTTGCCGCGGCGGAGGGGTCGCTGGACTCCAGGTCACTCATGGCCGTCAGAACTTGCTCTAGGGCTGCCTCGGCCTCGTCAGCGCCATATCCAACGATCTCGGCGTCCCGCCCGGCGAAGTTCATACCCAGCCGGAGGAGCGTACGGCCAGCCAGCCCTGAGGAATCGCCATCTGCGACGCCTCGCAGAATCTCCTCGACCCGCGCGGCAAGGGTTCCCCGCTCCGGGGCGATGAGCACCCGGTCGGCCGCCGCAAGGGCATCACTGGCTGAATGTCGAGTCTTTGTCGTTGCCATGTCGAGAGCCTCTCAGTGAGAATTGAGTGCGGCGCCTATCGGCCCGCGCCGTCCAGGCCTTCCGAACGCCTTAGCCGGTGTCCTCGATCAGCCCGTCCCGCATGTTGATGGTGCGGTGGGTCCGGGCGGCCACCTCGTCCGAGTGAGTGACGACGACGAAGGTCTGGCCATTCTCCCGGTTCAGATGCGTCAACAGGTCCATGATCTCTTGGGAGTTCGAGCTATCGAGGTTGCCGGTCGGCTCGTCCGCCCAGACGATCTCGGGTTCGTTCACCAGCGCCCTGGCGATGGTTACCCTCTGCTGCTGCCCCCCGGATAGCTCCGTGGGGTAGTGCTTGCCCCACTCGGTGAGGCCGACCATGCCGAGAGCGGTCGACGCCCGCTCCCTGGCGTCAGCCGACCCTGTCCCGGAGACCAACAGCGGCAGCTCGACGTTCTCCTGGGCGGTGAGCACCGGCAGGAGATTGTAGGACTGGAAGATGAAGCCCATCCGCGTGGCCCGGTACCTCGTCTTGGCGTTGTCCGACATCTCCGCGAGATCGACGCCTCCGATCCTGATGGAGCCAGAGTCCACCTCATCGAGCCCGGAGAGACAGTTCAACAGCGTGGTCTTCCCGCAGCCGCTGGGCCCCATCACGGCGACCATCTCACCGGCGCTCACGGCCACGTCCACGCCGCGGAGCGCCTCGTGCCTGATTCTTCCCGTATCGTAGGTCTTGCGGACCGCCTCCCCGATGATGACGGCCTCACTTCCATTTCTCTGCATTCCTTACTCCGAGAGTCCCGTTTTTCGTCTGTACCCGGTGTCGGCGTTGCTGCGAAACCGGCTCACGCCGCACAACCGGAGAGCTGGCATAGCCGTTCCTCCAGGAGCGCGTCGTCCGACCGCAGAGCGGTAGCGTCCATGTCCCCGTACATAAGCCTGTCAAGAAGCCTGGCGAGGCCCGCGTCGACGGACTGAAGCTGCGATGGCAGCTCGGGCCGCGACAGGGGAAATACCCCATGCTTCAACAGGACAGCCCTGGCAACGTGGCTGGCTGCAAATAGCAGCTCCTCTGATGCCGCATGGACGTCCTCTGTGTCGAGCAGATCAGAGGCCATCCTTATCCGCTTCCTCGCGTGTCCCACCTTGACCCGCCAGTCCGGCCAATGGGGATTGTCGCGCTCGGCGGAGGCTTGTTTGGCCCACCAGCCATCGGGGTCGCTCAAGGGAACTCCAAAGCGCAGCGCCCAGCCAGGGTAGTCGTCTCCTTCCTCCAGCCGCCTGAGGAATCTCGGACGACTATCCTGTTGCAAGTGTACGTCCCCCGGACGCTTCATGCGGACTCTTTGGCCGTCGTCGCGTAGAACGAGGATGTCAATGTCGCTGCGCCAGGTCATGACGTCCCGCGCGCCGGAGCCTACGACGACCACCGTCGCTGCGTCGGCCATCCCCTCCCGCGCCAAGGCGTCCAATACCGGCTTGGCCTTAGCTCCTATTGTTCCGATCATTTCGAGGAGCCTATCCGCATGTCGACCTCGTCAATGAACTCCTCCAGCTCATTTGCCAGATCCTCGAGGTCTCTCTCCCCGAGCTCGGGGCCGGGTTCATCGTACGCAACGTCCTTTCTCAGACTGTTCAACTCCTCCAATTCATCGCCGATGTCCCTAGAGATCAGCCCCTTGGCATGAAGCCTCCGGGCCAGATCGGCCTTCTCCCTGTGGTTCCTTGTCCACCTCCGGTCGAACCGCTCTGCCAGCGCAGCCACACAGTTCTCGTAGGCGTAGAAGGCCCACGTGACCGCCTCTTCAGGGTCATCAGGATCCCAGGCGGCAACCTGGACTCTCTCCAGCTGCCGTCTCGCACGAGTGATATGTTGTCTGGCTTCATCAATGGCCATCGCTGCCTCCGGTACCCTGCTCGAATGCTTGGAGTATACCAGACGACACAATCGACCAACACGCCGTCGGGGGCGAAGACCTGATACACTCTCCGGCAGACGTGGACTAGGGCATGGACAGGCTCACTCAGGAGGAGATCGATGGCACTGCTAGGATCAGGGAGCCTCAGCTATGAGGTCTCCGGAGAAGATTGGGGCAACCTCCCGGAGGGCTGGACGTACAAGGAGGCCACAGCCGTAGCGGTGGACTCCAAGGACAACGTCTACGTCTTCAACCGCGGCACGCAGCCGATGGTCGTCTTCGACCGCGACGGCAACTTCCTGCGCGCCTGGGGCGGCGACATATTCACCCTGGCCCACGGGGTGAGCGTGGGGCCCGACGACTCCATCTATTGCGCCGACAGCGGCGACCACACCGTTCGCAAGATGTCCCCGGAGGGCGAGGTGCTCCTCACGCTGGGCACGAAGGACGAGCCGGCCCCTCCCATGAGCGGCCGGCCGCTGTGCAGGCCCACGCACTTGGCCGTCGACCGGAGGAACGGCGACCTGTTCGTCTCCGACGGCTACAGCAACGCCAGGGTGCACCACTACACGCCCGACGGCGAGCTCGTCGGCTCCTGGGGAGAGTCCGGCACGGGTCCCGGCCAGATGAACATCGTTCACAACATCGCCATCGACGACGAGGGCTGGATATACGTCGCCGACCGGGAGAACCGCAGGATCCAGGTGTTCGACACGGAGGGCAACCTGGAGGCTCAGTGGGCCAACCTGTCGAGGGCCGCCACCGTGTGCGTCGACCATCAGGGGCTGGTGTACGTGGGAGAGTACTACGCCGGGATCGGGTCGAACGTCCTGGGGACGGACCTCGGCCCGCGCGTGACCATTTTCGACACCCAGGGCAACGTGCAGGCCAAGCTGGGGCGCGAGAGCTACGGCGACCAGCCGGGGAGGTTCTACGCTCCCCACGGCATCTCCGTCGACTCCAGGGGCGACATCTACGTCGCCGAGGTCTCTTGGGCCGAGTACGGGATGCACATGGACCCGCCCAAGGTGCTCAGGTCGCTCCAGAAGTTGGTGAAGGTCGGATAGAGTAACGGGCTACCGGCCCTGCTCGTACTCCCTGGCCACTTGGGTGATCGACTTGGTGCGGAGGGCCATCAGGTCGTGCCTGTTGTCCGACGCCCAGCGCTGGGACGCCTCTAGGTTCACCAGCGAACCCTGGAACACGGGCATGACGTACCGCGCGATCAGCTCGTAGCTGTGGAGCACCTGCTCGCGGGTTGCCCATTCGGTGGCCTGGACGAGCAGGCCGCCGAAGCCGCCACTGGCCTCGTCCAGCCTCTCGATGGCCGCGACCAGGTCGTCCGGCGTGCCCACACACCACGCCTTGTTCTCGACCATCTCGTCGATGATCTCCTCCGCCGGGCCGTCGTAGACGGACTCGAAGCCCATCGTGTTCTCGAAGTAGTCTCGCTGGAACCGCGCCGCGCCGCTCCTGGCCTGCTCTATGGCCTCCTTGCGGCTCTCCGCGATGTGCACCGGCATCACCAGCCGCCACTCGGTCCTGTCCAGGGTGTTGCCGTGCTTGGCGGCAGTCTCCTCGCCGATCTTCCAGAAGTCCCTCAGGTTGGTCGATATCGAGCCGCCCCGGAGGACGCTCACCGAGAGGACCGCCGCGCCGTGCTTGCCCGCCACTATCATGCCCGTCGGAGACTGGGACGCCGCCACCGCGATGGGGAAGTGCGGCTGCGTGTAGGGCCTGAGGTGTATCATCGCCTCCCGAAGCGTGAACCAGTCCGCCTCGTAGGTGATGGGCTCCGTCTCCGTCAGCAGCCGCATGATGATCCCCAGGGATTCGTCCATCCGGGGCCGCTGGGTGTCGTGGTCGATGCCAAGCATGTAGGCGTCCGAGACCAGGGCGCCCGGGCCCACGCCCATCATCACACGGCCCCGCGTGATGTGGTCCAGCTGCACCATGCGGTTTGCCACCATCAGCGGATGGTGGTACGGCAGGCTGACCACGCCGGTGCCCAGCCTGATGTGTCGCGTCCTCTCCGCGGCGGTGGCGATGAACAGCTCGGGAGAGGCTATCGTCTCCCATCCGGAGCTGTGGTGCTCGCCGATCCAGGCCTCGTCAAACCCCAGGTAGTCGAGCCACTGGATCGTCTCCAGGTCGCGCTCCATCCCCAGCGTCGGGTTCTCCCCGAGCCGGTGGAAGGGCGCCATGAAGATGCCGAACTTAAGGCGGCCTGGTAGTGCCATTTTGGGATACGCTCCTTAGTAGTTTTCGCTGTCGCGGCATTGGCCGGGTCCTTCCGCAGGACGGCTGCAATCCCCCTCCAACTGCGATGTCCAAGCCCTCCGGCATTAGTCGGACCAAGACTGCCCTAGATCACCCCACGAGGCTCGATCCCCAGCCGGTTTCCGTCCCAAGCCATCAGGGACCCAATCCCTCAAAACGCTTGCCCCTGGAGCCGGTCGATGGTTGCAACTATGGGACTCTCGATCTCCGCGAAGAGTTGCTCGGTCGCGCAATTCGTCGGCTGTCTCGAAATCTCCGCTACTACCTGTGCCATGACCACCACACCGATGTCGTTGCGGCTCAGCTTCCAACCAGTCGTTCGCAGTCTCTCTATCTGAGCCTCCGCACGTTCGAGGGCCGGGCCGAGCGTCAAGCCTCTCATGGCATCCGCCCTGACCGGTCCAAACTGACTCTTGCGACAGACCATGATGATATCGAAATTGATAGGGGCTTTTGCTTGGTGCTTGGGCGTCGCAACGGACATCTCCGCCTTAACCGGGTGACATGCCTCTATGCGGAACCCAGCCGTCTCCACTGCGTTCAGGACGCTTCGCCATCCTTCCCACCTGGAATGGTGGTAAGTGAATACAAGGAGACCATTGTCCTTGAGAACCCGGTTAGTCTCCTGCAACACGAGAGTTAATCGCTCGGTGAACGCCTTGGCATCCGAGTTCTGGACCTCTGACTTCGAGCGGGTGGTGGTGGCCCGATGGTTGGGAGAGTCATCGAGAATCAGTCTCTGCCAAGCGAAAAAGAAGTCAGCCAATTGCGAGTAGTGCACGTTGTCAAAGAACGGTGGGTCTGTGACAACCACATCCACGCATTCGTCCGGCAAGTCCGTGACTGCCGAGTCTCCGCAGGAAACATAGAGCTTGGGGTTCCCACTGAACTGCGCATAGGACTCGCTGTTGGTGATTCCTATCAGGGGTTCATTGATACTGTCTACCTTGACGGACCGCACGTCCGAATCCTTGGTCGACAGCGCTAGTTCAAAAGGCTGTTGAGCATATTGGGCTGCCCGCAGCAGTCGGCTGCGGAACAGCGTGGAGAACGCGCCCGAACTCTTGGGTGTTCCCCAGATGTTTGCCTCCAGCGGGGTGCGCTCGGGCTTCAGGATGTGGTGATAGAACATGTGCCTGACGGCTCCGGTCCCTTCGCCCTTGTAGGAGGCGAACATATTGTTGAACTCAAGCGCTCCGGAAAACAGGCAGGTGAAGGTATCCCGAAGCGAGCGGTCATCAATCTCCTTGATGCGGTTCGCCAGCGTGGAGATGCACAGGAGTTGGCGAGCGTTGAACATTTGGTTCCAGGCCCGGAAGCCGTAGTTTAGAGCCTGATTCGTGTTGTAGCCGGGTTCTATAGTTTCCTTTGGAATACCATAGGAAGACTCCCTCAAGTCCGTGACTGCTTTCCGGTATAGGGCTTGGTCATAGTCGGTGATCGGGTGGTACTCCTTCTTCCCGTCGGGAGTCAGGGCGAGTTTTGCGTACATCCGGTATGAGGGATGGGAGCCGGTTTCTCGTAGGGCATGGCCGATGGTGAACTCGCAAAGGCAATGCGGACACGTAGCCGCTTTGCCCCTTACGGGACCGGCGGTTGCGTCAAAGCGGTGGCTGCACTCGGAACACTCCATCTGCTGAACCCGGTGATCCTCCGGGGAGATGAAGCCGCAGTTTGGGCATACGACCTGCACAGTGGGATAACGGCGAGAGTAGACGTGCCTGGCAAAGATGTAGTTGGAGAAGAGATCAATCGGGATGCGACAGCCAGGACAGGGCACTTGCATCACCCAGAAAAAGTACAGGACCCGGCACAATTTACCGTCCGGCAGGTAGGTGGTGTAGTAGCCAGAAATCGTGTCGGCGACATCCACCTCGATTTCCTTATAAGTCCTTTCAAGGGCCTCCGCGCCTTTCAACGTAAGAGCGGTGCGGACCTGTAAGTATGATACTGGATTGATGTCGCGGCCAATAGCCTGGCCTCCGAGCTTCAGGGTTTCCCCCAGGGTCGTGCCACTTCCCATGAACGGGTCGAACACGACAGCATCCGGGAATCGGGCGGGCGAGTAAAACAAGTCGAGCAAATCAGTGCCCTCGGGCGTCAAAGCCCCCAGGAGAATTCCCCTGAATACGGACCCTAGGCGCTGCGCCCACCACTTATGGACGTGGTAGATCGGGCGGTAGACCTCCTTCCGCCAGCTTTCGCGTTCGGCGATGCGGCTGAGCTGTTCGAAAGGGAAATCGTCGCTTTCGATGGCGCGTGGCATTCCCAGACCCGCCTCGCCCGGGTCTTCAGACTTTGGCAGTTGCTCCAAGTGTAATTGCACCAAGTGTACCGTTATTGAGAATCAGGCTCGTCGTCACTGAGGGTTAGCTGATGAGGCGACGCCTTCAATTGTTACTGTTGGACCGTTTGTACCGGCAACGCGGTAGGCAAAGAAATGGTGCTCCATGCCAGCGGACGGGTTGTCGATAAATCGAGGAGAAAGGGTGTTGTCTCTCAAGTCCGCGTTATATCCGACGAGAAGGTGACTTGTCTCCACTCGCACTAACTCCCCACACGATTCCAACCGCGCGTCCACTTCGGCATAGCTGGGCAAGATAAGGGTGCGTTGCCCAGCCGTGCCGTCCGTCAACGCGAAGGGTGTTGGAGCTACGTACATTTTCCGGTCTCTTATCATAACGTCGCCGTAGCTTCCAAAGCCAGTGATGTGTTTGTTCTCGTGGACGTACTCGTGGTTGGCATTTAGAAAATCGCCGTGGAACAGTACGAGGTCTATAACAGGGTAGTCGTCGCGGTCGGGGCCCTTGGGGTATCGACCAAACACGTAGAACACGGTTCTACCATTGTGGAACCCCGATGGCATCTGGCTATTGGCATCATAGGTGGCTTCGCGACCAGGATACGCTAGACCCTTGACCTCGTATCCCACAGGACTATGCACCAGCGTAAAATCGGGGTAGGAGTTGCGGGTAGGCGCGTCGTACGTCACCTGGAGTTCGTCCAACCTGGACTGAAACCAATTCTGAAAGTGGAATTCCTTGTCCGTCCGGTTAGTTCGGTGGATAAGCTGGCCCCGGCGGACCGCCTGGTCGCACTGGAGAAATATGTCAGCAACGGCACTGGGCATGCTAACTCTCTTCCTGCTTACGATTAGTCGCTCGCGTCTATAGAAGTCGGGCTGACCCTACCGGTGTTGGGGTCGTAAGAACTTGCGAAGGCTAGGATATCTCGCCGGATCACGAACCACTAAGTGCCCCTGCGAATCGCCTTTAGGTGTTTCGAGCGGATGTTGCGGCGAACGGTCTCCTCGCTCACTCCTAGATAGGAAGCTGCCTAGGGGACGGAAAGCTCTTCTGTCATAGTCACGGGCCGTATCTCAATAATCTGGTATTGGTGATGTATAATACCATACCATCTATAGGCAGGCCACGACTCGGAATCCCAGCCCAACGCTCAACAGGAGCAGAATCTTCCCAGTTCGACTGAGCGCTCAGTGTGGAGCAGGAGCGGGAGGAGGTTGAATTGGTAGGCGCGGAGTGCTACGGCCAGTGAGCTTATTTCGGAAAGCTGCAAACGAGACGGTGCGAGCGTTGGGGATCAATGCCCCAACGGCAGTTACAGTTATCCTCGCTATAGCGTTCACGATTGTAATTGTCCGTACCTTCTCTGCTCCAGAAACTGATTCTGTCCCAGGATTCGTGCTCTGGTTGATTAAGTCCGTAGCCTGGCTCACAGCCGTAGTAGTCGTATTCGTACCACTTCTGTTATGGAACACGCTCATGGTCGCGCGCCGAGAGCGATCCGCAAGTGCTCATCTAAGAATTGTCGCTGATGGCGCCGCCTCGGTGGACGATCAGATGAAGTCGTTCCTTCGCAACGCCCTCGGCGATCCGTGGTACGGAGTTGCCAAGTGCTATGCTTTGATTCCCTCGTAAAAACCCGGTTTGAGGAAGTTCCAGCAATTTCGCACATATGCGCGCTACCGTATGTTGGGGTAGTATACGGAACAGAGACTGTATATTGTACCCCGGCGCAGGTACGGTTGTTCTAATTCGGCCTGCACAGACTTTTTACGAGAGAATCATGCTTTTGGATCAGTCGTCGGAGAGTATCCAACCCATGACGTCGACATTATTGTTCAGTTCAATTCTTCAAGACAAGGCCGAGTGCGCACTTACCGTGATAGGCTGAGAAACATTGAGAACAACTTCCAGGACTTTCACGGTCTGAAGCTCCATGTGCAGACATTTCTTTCTGCTGAGAATGAAGCTCTGCAAAGATTCCTAAACGATGCAGGCGTGTATGAGCGCATAACGTAGAGGTAGTTTCACAATGGGCAAGGCATTACGACCGGAGCACATTACCTTCTTTACTGCTCGGATAAATGAGCATAACCGTGTTAAAAATTGGGTGGTCATCGCAGACGATCACGAATATCTGTTTGGGATTAGACGTACGCTATCTGGATCAGAAAGTGACGTGGTCGTCCACCTGACCGACGCCTACCGCTACGGCCTTGCAGAATTCTTCGCTCGTCCGAACCAGCTTCGAGCCAGTTCGTACGTAGTGATCGGCATGCCCCATGCAGACGCCGACCCCGAAGTGATCGAGAAGGCAAAGGAGCACCGCATAGGAATCGGCCACATAGGGAAGTTCATGGGCGCTCTGAACTCTAAGAACATCTGGGAGTATATGACTCCGGAGGAACGTAGTCAGAAAGAAGAGGAACGGCTGCGAAGAGTAGCGGAGGCGTAAGGTGGGTATCTGTCGCCGTGATTGGTGCGGCGCGCGCTGTCGCCCAAGCCTGCCAGTACAACCTCATTCGTCTTTGAGTGTCTTGTGTTCCCGTATCTCGTTAAGCCGTAGTACCACAGCTTAAGATGCTCATAGACCTACAAGCCCATGGTACTGCCTACCGTCAACTCAGGCCCATTTCTTCGGACAACGAAGAATCCTGCCTTGGGGTTGATAAATCGGGTGAAAGCGTCTGCTCCCATGTTGGCGTACCGCTGAACTCAACCAGGAGGATCACTCGGTTCAGCAACGACTGCATAGAGGTGCAGCTCAGGGCCAACTTCAGGGAAGCGGACGTCTTCATCATCCAGCCTCTGACGCCGCCTGTACACGAGTCCAAGTGGATCGCGGTGCGCTCCGATTAGGGGCTGCGGGGCACTCTCGGACAAGCAGACCAACTGGCAAGCGCAGGGGCGTCCTAGTGGACTCTGCTAGTGCTCCATCATCGAGCCGCCGTTGATGTTGATGGACTGGCCGGTGATCCACGATGCGGCCTCGGTGCAGAGGTAGACCATGAACTCCCCCACCTCGTCGTCGGTGCCCAGCCTGCCGATGGGCGTGGCATTGCCCATCTGCTCCCACCGCTCTCCCCGGCCAAGGTCATCCATCCTGGAGGTGTCGACGCCGCCGGGACAGACGCAGTTCACGTTGATGCCGTGGGGCCCCAGCTCCCTGGCCATCGACTGGGTCATCCCGACCATGGCGAAGTTGGCCGCGTTGTAGGCCAGCGTGTTCGCCGAGCCGCGCTTCCCCGCAGTCGACGAGACGTTGACGATCTTGCCGCCTTCTCCCTGATCGATCATCGGCCGGATGGCGGCGGCGGTGCACAGGTACGAGCCGGTCACCTTGACGTCGATCACCCTCTGGAAGATGTCGGGGTCCAGCTCCAGGATGGGTACCCTGTCCGGCCCGCGGGTGTAGGCGGCATTGTTCATGAGTATGTCGAGCCTGCCGAACTCCTCCAGGGTGCGGTCGACCATCATCTGGACCTGGCCGCGGTCCATGACGTCGACCACCAGCGGCAGGGCCCTGGCCCCTTGCGCTTCCACCTGCTCGGCGGTGCTGTCGATGTCTCGCCAGCCCGCCTGTTTCTCGTCCTCCGGGTACCTCGACGGGTCTCGCCCCGTTCCGGTGACGACTACGTCGGCTCCCAGCTTTGCCAGGCCGACGGCGGCGGCCCTGCCAATCCCTCTCAGACGGCCCGCCCCGGTGACGATCGCAACCTTTCCATCGAGCTCTCCCATGTCCCCTCCTTTCGCCCAGTAAGAGTGGCCGCCATTATAGCCGATTTGACACTCATGCGGAGTCTCCGTACCATCATCACCACCGTGACGCGCCGTCAATACGACCCTTCGGAGGAGCTGAATTGAGATACAGAAAACTTGGACGATCGGGCCTCGAGGTCTCGGTCATCGGGCTCGGCACCAACAACTTCGGCGCCCGGGCCCAGTTCCCCTTCAACAGGGGCCCGGAGGCCGCCAGTCCGGTCATACACCGGGCGCTGGACCTGGGCATCAACCTCATCGACACCGCCAACTCCTACGGCCCCTTCACCTCGGAGGAGTACATCGGCCTGGCGCTGAAGGGGCGGCGCCACGAGGCGGTGCTCGCAACCAAGGTCCACAGCCGCGTCGGCGACGGGCCCAACATGGCCGGGAGCTCCCGGAAGCACATCATGGACCAGGTGGAGGGCAGCCTCAGGAGGCTGGGCACCGACTACATAGACCTTTACCAGCTCCACGGCAAGGATACGGCAACGCCCGCGGACGAGACGATGCGGGCCCTGGACGACCTGGTACGGCAGGGCAAGGTGAGGTACATTGGCTGCTCCAACTTCAGCGCGTGGCACACTTGCGACGCCATCTGGACCTCCAGGAGCCTGGGGCTGTCGGAGATCGTCAGCGTCCAGCCGCCCTACAGCATGCTTCAGAGGGACGTCGAAGCTGAGCTGCTGCCCTTCTGCCAGCAGTACGGCGTCGGCATCCTGCCCTACTATCCCCTGGCACAGGGGTTCCTTACGGGCAAGTACCGCCGGGGAGAGACTCCGCCGGAGGGTTCGCGCCTGGTGGTAACCGACAGGGGCGAGTGGATGCTCACCGAGAGGAACTTCGACATACTGGAAGGGCTGGAGCGGTTCTCGGAGGAGCGCGGCCACACGGTCCTGGAGCTGGCCTTCGCCTGGCTTCTGGCAAAGCCGCCCGTCAGCTCGGTCATAGCCGGCGCCACGACACCCGCCCAGATCGAGGGCAACGCGGCGTCGGGCGAGTGGGACCTGGACGAAGACGAGATGCAGGAGCTGGACCGGATTCTGAGTCAGTAGGCCCATCGACCGGGCAGGGAATCCACCGCTCCATCGAGAGAGGATATCCATGGCAGATGACGAGCTTGCCTTCACTCCGGCATCGGACCTCCTGAGGCTGATCGCGGCCAAAGAGGTCTCTCCGGTAGAGCTGACGGAGCTATACTTCAGCCGCATCGATAGGCTGGACTCGCAGCTCAACTCCTACCTCCTGCTGACCCGCGACCAGGCGATGAGGGACGCCAGGGCAGCGGAGGAGGCCCTGATGCGCTCCGACGACCTGGGCCCTCTCCACGGGCTGCCCATCGCCATCAAGGACTCCCAGATGACGGCGGGTGTGACCACGACCAGCGGCTCACTGCTGTTCAAGGACCGGGTCCCCGATAGGAGCGCGGCCATCGTGGAGAGGGTGCTGGAAGCGGGCGCCATCATGCTGGGCAAGACCAACTTGCCGGAGTTCGGCCTCGTCGGCGCGTGCGGGAACCGGTTGGGTGACCCCGGGCGCAACCCCTGGAACACGGGCCGCACTCCCGGCGGCTCCAGCGGCGGTGCGGCGGCGGCCCTGGCCGCCTGCCTGTGCCCGCTGGCGACCGGCGGCGACGGCGGCGGCTCCATACGCATACCGGCCAGCTTCTGCGGCATCTACGGCATCAAGCCCACCCAGGGTAGGGTGTCGTCGTACAACGGCGCGGAGCACGTCATATCCAGCCCCTTCAGCCAGCAGGGGCCCATGAGCCGCACCGTGAGGGACTCGGCCCTGCTGCTCCAGGTGGTGGCCGGGTACGATCCCAGGGACCCCGCCTCGATGCGCGAGCCCGTTCCCGATTTCCTGGCCGCCCTGGACAGGGACGTAACGGGGCTGAGAGTCGCCTGGAGCCCCGACTACGGTTTCGCCGCCGTGGACCCCGAGGTCTTGGACGTCACCTCCAAGGCGGCGCGGGTTTTCGAGGACCTGGGATGCAGCGTGGAGGAGTCGGACCTGGTGATGGACGCGCCCTACGACGCCTACGGCCCGATATACGAGACCAACGCCTACGCCCAGTATGGCCGCTACGTCGAGAGCCGAGGCGGCGAGATGACGGAGTACGCCAGGGAGTTCATCGGGTGGGGAGCCAGGGTGACCGGCGCCGACTACGGACGGGCCCTGGGCGGCATAGAGAGGCTCAGGGCGCAGATGACCGACCTCTTCGACGAGTACGACCTGCTGCTATCCCCGACGCTGGCGCTGCCGGCCATACCCGTCGACCGGTTCCCGGAGGAGATAGCGGGCAGGCCCGTCTATCCCCACCGCTACTTCGGATTCCATCCCTTCACCTATCCGATAAACGCCATCGGGCACACGGCCGCCAGCGTCCCCGCGGGCTTCTCCTCCGACGGGCTGCCCATCGGCCTTCACATAGTCGGCCGAAAGGGGGGCGAGGAGACGGTCATAGCCGCCTCCGCAGCCTTCGAGCGAGCCAGGCCCTGGATACACCACAGGCCCCCGGTATCCTGACAACAGGCCGAAGTACGCAAGACCCAGGACCGCCATCCACTACTGGCCGCGGTACTGGGCGAAGGCCTTGAGCCTGACGGCTACAGCCGCCAGCACCACGGCCAGTGCCGCGGCTTCGTCCCGGTGGACGATCCAGCCCGAGACGACGCTGGTCCCGAAGAAGAGCGCGCCGGAGAAGCCCGTGCTCCTGGTGAGGCGTATGCACAGCAGGGATGGGACGGCGGCTATCGCGAAGCCGGCCGGCAGCAGGCCCGCCGTGGCGCCGATGGCCACCACCATGCCGGTGCCCCCGAAGGACCTCCAGGGGATCGGCAAGAAGTGTCCGGCCAGCACCGCCGCCGCCGCGGCCCCGGCGGCCGCCGGGGCCGCGTCCATCAGCAGCAACGGCAGCGTCGCCGCGGCGCCCTTGACGCCGTCCAAGGCGAAGACGGCCACTCCGTAGGCCGGCCCGATCTCCCTGTACACGTTGGCCGCGCCGGGATTGCCCGTCCCCAGCGAGCGCATGTCGACGCCCTTGGCTCGGCCGATGATATCCCCAATGGGAATGGAGCCGGCCGCGTACGCGCCAAGCGTCCACAGCACGTAGAGCCAGAGCCCGTCCAACTATCGCCTCCGGGGAGCCTGATGACCGCCGAGCATGATACCAGCCAACCCCGCCGATGTCGCCGGTCGCTAGCGAGACGATTCCAATTGGGGCGCTACCTGGGGTCGGGCGCCTTTCAGGACCGAGATGGCGGCGCCGACCAGTATCAGCCCCGCCATCCAGACATAGGCGGTCTGGAGTCCCGAGGTGAACGCCGACAGGAGCCCGGCGTCGCCCCCGCCCGTCACCTCCGCCAGGCTGGGCAGGTACCCCATCGACGCCATTACCCCCGTGACGATGGCGGTGGCGATGGCCGTGCCCGTGACGTTCCCGGAGTTCCTCACCAGGTTGAGGAAGGCCGAGATGACCCCGTACCGCTCGGGCTCCACGGCGCTGAGCACCGAGCTGTTGTTGGGGGCGTTGAACACCCCTGTGCCGCTGCTCTGGATGACGATGGCGACTACCACCAGCAGGGGCGACGAGCTCTCCCCCAAGCGGGACAACATGAAGAGCCCGGCCGCCGATAGCAGCAGGCCTCCCACGTTGAACTTCGTCCACCCGTACCGATCGGAGAGACGGCCCCCCAGGGGTCCGGTGATGACCATGGCCAGGGCCGCCGGCACTATCATCAAGCCCACCTCCCGCGGGCTGTAGCCCAGCACAACCTGGAGGTAGAAGGGCGTCAGGAAGCGCACCGATGCCATCCCCACGAAGGAGATGAAGCTGGCCGACACGCCTATGAGGAACAGCTTCCGCCCGAAGAGCCTCACGTCCAACATCGGCGAGGGTGTGTGGAGCTCCCACCACACGAAGGCGCCGAGGAGCAGCAGTACGACCCCAAAGGCCGCGACAATCGGCGGAGAGCCCCAGCCCACGTTGGGGCCCGAGCTCATGGTCAGAAGGAAGACGACCAGCATTGCCGTGGACAGGGTTGCCCCCAGCCAGTCGAAGGCCGATCCCCGGCGCTCCTGCTCGGCCCGGCGTCCGTCGAGGATGATGGAGGCGGCGATGATCGCCACGACTCCCATCATGGCGGTGGTGAAGTAGACGCCGCGCCACCCCACGGCGCTCACGATCAGCCCTCCCACCGCCGGTCCGGCGACCCCCCCGACCCCGACGATGCTCATCTGCATCCCCAGCGCCTTGCCGCGCTCGCTGTCCGGGAAGGCGGCGATGACCATGGCCATGGAGGTCCCCTGGGTCATCGCGGCGCCTACTCCCATCAGCACACGGAACAGGATCAGCAGCCACACGTTGGCCGCGGCGCCCGACAGCGCCGCGAAGCAGACGAAGACCACAAACCCGGCTATGTACACCCTCTTGCGCCCCACGATGTCCGCCAGCCTACCCATTGGAAGCAGCAACGCGCTGATGGTCAGGGCGTACCCTATGATCACCCACTGGGTGGTCAGCAGATCGGTACCGAAGTCGCCGGCGATGGTCGGCAGGGCGACGCCGCTGCTCCCGTGATCCGCAACGGAGGTGAAGAGCCCAATGGCGAGGGCGCCAAAGGCCCACCACCTGTAGCGGGGGCTCTGGGCCGCAATCAGGCCGGATGACAGGATCGACGGGAGCCTTCGGCTCATGGCGTTTGGGCGCCGGTGGTGTTCAGTCGTACCGAGTAGAGAGAGGTGTCGGCGGCGATGTACAGGCGGCTCTTGTCCGGCCCTCCGAAGACGCAGTTGGCCGTCCGCTGCTCCGGAACCAGTATCTTGCCAAGCAGCTCCGCGGCCGGGCTGTAGACTTGTATGCCGTCCCAGGCGCTGGTGAAGAGATTGCCCGCCGTGTCCACGCGGAAGCCGTCGGCGACGCCTGGCCTGACCTCGGCGAACAGGCGGCCGTTGGCCAGCCGCTCGCCGTCCTGGACGTCGAAGGCGCGGATGTTGCGGGGCTCCCCCGTGTCCGCGACGTAGAGGACGCTCTCGTCCGGCGAGAAGCAGATGCCGTTGGGACGGTCGAAGTCGTCGCCGACGATGCGGAGCTCCCCGGTCGCCAGGTCGAACCGGAACACGTAGCAGGCGCCAAGCTCGCTCTCGGCCTTGTGGCCCTCGTAGTCGCTAAGGATGCCGTAGGGCGGGTCGGTGAACCAGATGGTGTCGTCTGACTTGACCACCAGGTCGTTGGGAGAGTTGAGCCTCTTGCTCTGGTAGCTGTCCACCAGGGTGACGACGGTCCCGTCGTGCTCGGTCCGGCTGATGCGGCGGTTGCCGTGCTCGCAGCTCACCAGCCGGCCCTGGCGGTCCCGGTAGTTGCCGTTGGTGTAGCCTGCCGGCTCCCGGAAGACCGACGCGCCGGAGGCCGACCACCTCATCATCCGGTCGTTGGGGATGTCGCTCCAGACCACGTAGTCGCCCTCCGAGAAGTAGACCGGCCCCTCCGACCAGCGGGCGCCTGTGAAGTGCTTCTCCAGCTTGGCCCCCTCGGGCAGCATCCGCTGGAAGCGGCTGTCGTAGACCTCGAAGCCCTCCATGACCTCCTCATCCGTGCGATAGGTAGTCATGCGAATCTCCTTATCCAAGAGTGGGGTGCCTCGCTACCGGCGGCGGGATTGGGACGGCGAGAAACCCAAGGCGGCCTGTAAGCCGAGTTCTGTACCGTCGGCCCAACGGTTTACGCTCCTTGTTACCAGAGCTTCCTCCCATTGGACCGTCCGGCGGCGGCCATCTATCTAGGCCTCCCATTGCTGAGAGGCTCGAGCAGCCAACCCGGGGACTGGCTCCGACCGATCTGTGCGACCGGCGGAGTCCCGACTAGTCGGGACCGGGCGCCCGTTGTCCCTCTATTAGGCCTTGCTCCGGATGGGGTTTGCCTGGCCCGCGGTATCACTATCGCGGCGGTGAGCTCTTACCTCACCTTTTCACCCTTACCTCGACTGGGTCGAGGCGGTATGTCTCTGTGGCACTTTCCGTCGGGTCGCCCCGCCCCGCCGTTAGCGGGCATCCTGCCCGGAGGAGCTCGGACTTTCCTCCCCCCCGACGCATCGGGGGGGCGGCCGCCCAGCCGCCTTGGGGCCAACGATTATAGCACGGCGCCCGCAGGCACGGTGACGATGCGCACTACGTGCAGCTGTGCAGAGGTGGCATGTTCGGCCAAGGCTAGGATGGGGGGGCCGCTCTAACAATTCAAGCTCAGCCCGGAGGGGGCCTCTCTCAATCTCCCCCTGCGAGGGCTGCGAGCTTGAGGTCAGGGGTTGTGCGAAGGGCCCGTCAAGGGAGAGGAGGAGCCTGGCTCCTGGCCCAGCCCGCCAGGGCCTTGTCCGGCGCCCCGATCTCGTCGATGGACGTGTAGTAGTAGTCCCGCCATCCCCGCCGGGGCATTCCAGTGAACAGCATCAGGTTGAGAGGGTACTCCTCGCTGTCGGTGGCGCGTCGGAAGTCGTCCCGGAACAGGAACGTCGGCTTGCCCAGCGCGATGGCCATTCCAAGCTCCACCATGACCCCCTCGTCCGGCGGCACGCCGTTCACCACGGTGGGGTCACACCACCACCTGTACCTCGTCGTCGGCGACGATGACGCGCTTGACGTTGCGGTCCAGCAGCTGCCGCGCCTGTGCGGGGGTGAGGGAGCTCCAGTCGGCCACGGCCTTCTGATCGTCGAAGGGCTCGACGTCTTCGGACGCCTCCCTCCGGAGGCGGTCCAGCTCGTCCAGGTACGGTGCGAGCCTGTCGGCGCTCATCTCGCCGCTGGCCGCCCGCCTGATCACTCGGACCAGGTTGCTTTCGGCTTTGACGACGCGGCTCTCCGCCTCGGCTCGTAGATTCCGGTCGCTGTCGGGGGCAGCGCCGCACTCCGGGCTGGACGCCGCCGACTGGAGCTGCCTCGCCAGCTCCTCTCCGACGCGGCTCTCCAGGTCGGGGCTCCGCCAGGTGTGGTAGCCGCAGCGGCCTTGGTTCTGGCGGGCCTGGCACTGGTAGTACCTGTAGACGGCGGCAGCGCGCTGCCCGTCCTGGCGCCTCCACGTCTGGCGCCGGGTAGCGCCGATCATCCGGCTGCCGCAGGACGCGCAGTAGGCGAGGCCCGTTAGGAGGAAGGACTCGGACCTGGTCCTTCGCCACCTGGGGCGGCGGGCCATGGCGGTGTCCCGCGCCTTGCGAAAGACCTCTTGGGGCACGATGGCTTCGTGATTCCTGGGCAGGCGCATTCCGAACCTGCTGTAGGTGCCCGTGTAGGCCGGGTTCCTCAGGACGTCTCGCACGCCCACCAGGCTCCAATTGCCCCCGCGCCGGGTCGTCATCCCGCCGCCGTTCAGGCGCTGGACGATTCGCCGCAGGCCCATACCTTCCTCGGTGTAGAGGCGAAAGATCAGCCTGACGACTTCGGCCTCGTGGGGCACCACCTCGAAGGTCCCGTCCTCCGCTCCGCGATAGCCGTAGGAAGCTCTCCCCAGGCTTCGTCCCTCCAGCGCCCGCTCCAGCATCGACTCCCGTATCCTCGCGCTGCGACTCTGGGACACGGCCCCCATGCCCAGCAGCTGGCAGGCGCTCTGCAGGGGGTTCGGCAGTTCCTCGTCGCCACAGACGACCTTGGCGCCGGTGGCTTCCAGCCGGACGACCGATCTCGCCACCGTCTCCAGGTCCCCTCCGAGATGGGTGGCGTCGGGGACCACCACGAGGAAGCTGCTTCCCGACTTAATGATGTAGCCGATTAGCAGCTCGAGCTGGGGCCAAGCGTCCCTATCGGGGCCCGCGGCGTCGACGAAGGTCTCCATCGCCTGGTGCAGGTTCAGGTAGCAGTATTCGGTGAACTCGCTCTCGAAGGTCCTCCGATGGCCGCCGTCCTTCGCTCGAAAGTATCCTAACGCACGCATGAGGCCCTTCGGCGGGTCATTCGGCGTAGAGGATGCGCCGGCAGCTGCTGCACTGGACGATCCCTTGAGAGCTCTTGGCCCTCTGATTCTCCATGGTCGGGAGCGCCAGGCGGCATCCCTGGCATAGGCCTCTCTCGACCTTCGCGACGGCATGTCCGCCGCGGGTCTTGAGGAGTGACTCGTAAACGGAAAGCATGGCCACTGGGATCTCCGGGGTGATCTGTTGGCGGCCCCGCCGGAGCTCGTCTATGCTGACCACAAGGGCATCCTGGCGCTGCAGCAGGTCTGCGTACTCCGCTTCGCGGTCGGTCTCCAGCCGCCCCAGCAGCTCCTGCGTTGCGTCGCGGGAGGACTGCAGCTCCTCGATCTCGACCATGACGTCCAGCATCCTGTCTTCCTCTGCGCCCCGCTGCTCCTGGAGCAGCCTTCTCTCCTCCTCGGACGCGGAGAGCTCTCGCGGGTTGGTCACGGCGCCTCCATAGAGCCTCTGCTCGGCGGCCTGAAGCCGCTCTTCCAGCCGGGCCAGCGACGACTCGAGAGTTCGCCTGAGGGGCGCGCGCTTATCGAGCTCAGCCGTCAGCTTTTGGAGCCGCGCCCTGGCGGCGTTGATCTCGGACTCGTCTTCGAGACGCGCCCGCACCTCTTTCAGAGACGCCTCGTCGGCAGAGAGCGCCCAGTCCAGCTCCTGGAGGTCGTAGAGTCGCTTGTTGGACAAGGCAGGGACTCCCGATTCCATCCCAAGGGGATAGGGTCTACGGGAGACATTGTAATCCAAACGAGACCGCGCCGGATAGGCGCACAGACTGCTTGCAGCCGGCAGATGGGGAGCGCTATCGCTGGAAGAGTACGCTGCCCCCGATCAGCGTCAGCATCGGCTGAATGTCCGGGATCTCGTCCGGATCGACTCGCGTCGGGTCCCTGTCCAGGAGCACCAGGTCAGCCAGCTTGCCAGCCTCGATGGAGCCGATGCGGGCGGCGCTGCCGGAGGCCCTGGCCCCGCCTATCGTGTGCATCCACAGGGCCTCGCGGGCCGATACCCGCTCTCGCCAGGCGACCGTCTCGCCGGAGGCGGCGCGCCTGGCGACCGCCGCGTAGATTCCGGTCAGCGGGTCCGGCTCCACCACCGGCGCGTCAGAGCTCAGGGCTACCTCTACTCCCGCCCGGCGCAGGGAGCCGATCGGATAGAGCCAGGGGCGGACGGCATCCGTGGCTTCCGATAGGTAGCGCCCGCCCCCATGGTAGATGAAGGAGGGCTGGGTCACGATGATCACGTCCGCCGCCGCCAGCTTGTCGAGGACAGCCGGGGGGCACTCCGAGCAGTGCTCGATCCTGTCCTTGGGGCCGTCGGGGCGCGACTCCCGGGCCGCCAGCAAGGCGTCTACTGCCGCGTCGACGGCTTCAGCCTCTACGGCGTGGACCGCCACGGGGAACCCGGCCTCGTGCGCCCGCTCCACCAGGGCGGCCATCTCGTCCGCCGGAGGGTGAAGCCTGCCGGACGACGCGGTGAGCATGATCTTTGCGTGGCTGAGCCTGAGCCCGCTATCGCCGGAGCCGTGGCCGAGCCCTCGTCGGAGGAGCTCGTCGAGGTGAGGGGCGCCGGCCATTGCCGTCAGCCGCGGGGCGAGCCTACCGGCGTCCTTCAGCCTCTTGAAGGCGTCCCAGCGCGCCGGAGAGGTGGATGGCCCGGCGTCGTGCAACGAGGTGATCCCCATGGAGACCAGCCGCCGGTCCGCCTCCCTCAGGCCGCGGTCCATCTCGTCCCCCGGTAGCGGAGGGATGCGGCCGGCCAGGAAGGCGTCCGGCTCCAGCAGCAGCCCGTCGGGCTCGCCCGACTCGAGGTCGCGGGACAGGGTGGCGCCCGGGGGCTCGACGGCGCCGGAGCCGAGGCCCACGCGGTCCATCGCCGCGCTGTTGAGGACGCAGGCGTGGCCGGAGCGGTGGCCCAGCCTGACGGGATGGTGGGGGACAGCCTCGTCCAGGTCCCACCGCGTGGGATGACGCCCCTCGGCCAAGGCTAGCTCGTCGTAGCCGGCGCCCCGGACCCACTGTCCCGGCGGCGTCGCGGCAGCCCGCGCCCGCAGGGCGTCCTGAAGGGCCCTGATGGAGGAGGCGGACTGCGGCCGGCAGTCGACCGCCACCAGGCTGGCCGCGTAGGCCATCAGGTGGACGTGGGCGTCGACGAACCCGGGGACGAGGGTCTGACCCGCGCAGTCGATGGAGCGTGCGCCAGCAGACCGGACGGAGGAGACGTCGGCGTTGGAGCCGACCAGAGCGATCCTTCCGGAGCGGACCGCGACCGCCTCCGCCCTGGGCCGGCGCTCGTTCAGCGTGAGGACGTTGGCGTTGTGGAGGACGAGGTCGGCCCTTCGTCTGGGGTCCGCCATCGGGCGACAGCGGCTGGGCAGGCCGCTACCGGATCACCGACTTGGACGTGGGCTCGAGGCGGGTGACGACGATCTTGTCCCTGTCCAACATGGTGCCGACCTCGTCCGCGACCTCGTTCTTCCAGGTGTCGCTCTCATAGACCGCCTCATAGAGGCGCTCGCGGTCCTCCTCGCTGTCGAACCGGCGGATCCAGACGTACAGGTCGTCCTCCTCCTCGCCAACGAAGCTCCCGCAGATCACCATTCCCTTGGACACCTGGAACGGGATGATGACCTCCTCCATGTACCTGACCCACTCCTCCATCTTGCCTGGGTAAACGCGGTACTGCCTCAGCTCGAAGATCATGGCATCCTCCTTCTCTTGTATAGAGCGGCGACCCACCACTGGGGCCGAGAGACCGTCTTGAATGGGCGGCAACCTGCCGTCCGAGGTTGTCGACAAGCTCGGAACACGATGCTACCATACCAGGCGGAGATTGGGGGACGGCCCCCTTGGCGGTCGTACAGCCGCCATCATAGCGAAGACACACCCGGCGCGCTCGTTGTTGATTTCAGGAGTTGCCGCTTGGTGTGTTGGTGCGTTAGAAGGAGCGAGAGAGTTGTCCGAAGAGAGAGCGGGACTGGGTTCGTGGGCGCAGATCCTCATCTTCATGGCTCTGGGCGCGCCCGCCTTCGTGCTGCGCTTCTCCGGGATCCACCTGGACCCCGTGATCGCGGCCGTGATATTCGGGGTGGCCATCGTAGGGGGCGCATTCCTGCTCTCATGGGCCGCCGAGGTGGCTCAGCTGGACGTCTCCGCCTCGTTGGCGATAGCTGTACTGGCCCTGATTGCGCTCCTTCCCGAGTACACCATCGAGGCCGTGCTGGCGTGGGACGCGGGCCAGTCCTTCGATCCCGCGACGGGCGAGGTGACGAAGGAGATGCAGCGGGTGGCGGCCAACGTGACGGGCGCCAACCGGCTGCTGATAGGGGTCGGGTGGTCACTGGTGATACTGGTGTACCTGCTGAAGCGGAGGCGCCCACTGGACGTGCGGGGACACCTGTCCCTGGAGATCATCATGCTGACGGCGGCCACGCTGGTCAGCTTCCTCATCTTCTTCACGGGCCAGGTGCACATCGCCTTGGCCGCCGTGCTCATCGGAATGTACGTCGTGTACCTCTGGATCAGCTCGACCAAGGAGGCGGAGGAGCCGGAGCTCATCGGCGCCGCCGTGGCCATAGGCTCCCTTCCCGCGCTCCAGCGCCGCACCGTAGTGGGCCTTCTGTTCGTCTACTCGGCCGCGGTGATCATCGTCGCCGCCGAGCCCTTCGTGGGGGCCCTGATAGAAACCGGTGAGTCGATGGGGATCGACGAGTTCCTGTTGATCCAGTGGATAGCGCCGCTGGCCTCGGAGTCGCCCGAGATCATAGTCGCGCTCCTGTTCACCCTACGGGCCAACCCCATGGCGGGCATAACCACACTCATATCGGCAGAGGTCAACCAGCTCACGGTGTTGGTAGGGAGCATGACGGTCATCTTCAGCCTATCGGCGGGCGAGCCCCTCAGCTTCCTGCTGGACCACCGTCAATCCGTGGAGTTCCTCCTGACCTCCTCTGTCTCGGCCTTCGCCCTTGTGCTGATATTCCGCCGTGTCTTGGGCTGGCCGGCCGGTCTGGCGATACTGGGCCTATTCGCGGCACACCTGTTCTTTACCGCCACCAATGAACGCCAGATCTTCGTATACATATACCTTGGCGGCGTTGTGGGTGCAGCCGCTGCAACCAATTGGCGGCCCATCTGGCTGTCGATTCGGGGCAAAGCAGAGTAGGCTGGATCTCCGACCAAGGGCTCCCGCCTGCTCCGTCTGGGTCCGAACCGGAGCTGGACCCCGACTGACTGTTTCCGTCGCCGCCGCAAGACCTTGCACCTCATTTCGCCGTTCCCCCTAACCAGCGCGGGCTATATGACGATTGCAGTCCGATGCTAGTCTATGCTCTACGCAATACGTCGCATAGACGGCTTGACTACCCGCAAGCGTTGTGTACAATGCCACACAATCGATATAGTCCGTCCGGTAGATTCGAAGGAGGTCCCTATGCAGAGGCTATTTCTAGCGCCGGTACTTGGTCTGCTCGTCGCGATGGTGCTTGCCGCCTGCGGCGAAGCGACTCCGGAGACCGTGGTCGTGGAGAAAGAGGTCATCAGAGAGGTGCCTGTGGAGGTGGTGGTGAAGGAGGAAGTCATCAAGGAGGTGCAGGTGCCCGGCGAGACGATCGTGGTGAAGGAGGAGGTCATCAAGGAGGTGCAGGTACCGGGTGAGACCGTGGTGGTGACTAAAGAGGTGCCCGTGGAGGTATCGAGGGAGGTCGTGAAGGTAGTCGAGAGGATCGTGGAGGCCAAGCCCAAGGCCTTCGAGAGCCTGGGTGAGGCGCCCATGCTGGCCGATCTGGTGAGAGCAGGGAAGCTTTCACCCGTCGAAGAGCGGGTCCCCAAGAACCCCATGATCATCCCAGTGGTCGAGTCTATCGGCAGGTACGGGGGTGAGATCCGTCGAGCCTACAGGAGCGACAATATCAGCTGCGACTACGGCAGGCCGATTAGGGATGGCCTCGTTCGCCCCAACCGCGAGGGCAACAAGATCGTCATGGCGGTCGCCAAGTCGATAGAGCCCAGTCCTGACGGCAAGACCTGGACGGTCAACCTCAGGGAAGGGATGAAGTGGTCCGACGGCGCTCCCTTCACCGCCGACGACTTTCTCTTCCAGTTCGAGCGTCTGCACGACGACGATCTGACGCCGGCCGAGCCCGCCTGGATTCGCGTCGGCGAAACGACCATGACAGCTAGCAAGGTGGACGACACGACGGTCCAACTGATTACGGGACTGCCCAACTGGGCCTTCCTGGACGTCCAGCTCATCGCCGATGGCGACTGCGGAAGGGTCAATGGGGGAGACAAGATACCCTACGCTCCCGCCCACTACCTGAAGCAGTTCTTCCCGAAGTACGCTGACGGTGGAGCTGCGGCGCTGAATGAGAGGGCGAAGGCCGACGGCTTGGAGACCTGGGTGCAGCTTTATCTGAAGAACAGCACCGACATCGAGGGGGTCGACAAGCCCACCACGAGGCCCTTCGTCCTCGATTCGGGCATCACCGGCAAGAGGATCATCGCCAACCGCAACGCCTATTTCTATGCGGTGGACCCCGAGGGGAACCAGCTGCCCTACATCGACCGCTGGGTGTACGACAGGGTCCAGGACAAGCCGGCGATCAACCTGAAGGCCATAGGCGGGGAGCTCGACTTCCAGTCCCGGCACATCGAGATGGCCAACTACACCGTGTACAAGGAGCACGAGGAGACAGGCGGCTTCCGGGTGCTCCTGTGGCCCAGCGTCCAAGAGAACGATGCCGCGGTGTCGATAAATGTCGCCCACCAGGGTCCTCAGGGCGAGTACTACCGGATGGAAGATTTCCGCCACGCCCTATCCTGGGCAATCGATCGGGATAAGATCAACCAGGTTGCGGTCTTGGGCACCGGGGTGGTCCGCAACCTCATGCCTCCCAGGGGCCACCCCTACTATCCGGGGCCCCAGCTGGAGTTCAAGTACATGGACCACGATCTGGAGAAGGCCAACGAGATACTGGACGGGATAATGCCCAAGAAGAACGCCGACGGGTACCGTCTGATGTCCAACGGCGAGCCGATCAACATCCTGCTCTGGGCCAACAACTCCTTCGTCAGATATCCCGACATCGCCGAGATGATCGTCAACGACTGGAAGGAGGTCGGCATCATGGGCGAGGTGAAGGCCGACCAGCGGCAGGCGCTGAGCAAGGCGCAAAAGGACAACACGATGGATGCCCACATCTTCCAGGAGATATCTGCCGGGCTGATATTCAGCATGCCGGGCAGGCTGATCCCCATACTGGCCTCGGGTCACGTTTCCCGATGGGCCCTGGGCTACTCCCACTACGTCGGCACCGATGGCGAGAGAGGGGTCATGCCGACCCCCGATGTCGAGGAGCTGATAGCCCTCTATCGAAGGGGGCCCACGTTGCCGGACGCCGAGCGCGCGGAGGTAGCCAAAGAGATCTTCCGCATCCACGCGGAAAGGCAATATATACTCAACATCTTCGCCCAGAGCGCTGCCCAGCACGGTGTGGTCATAGTCAAGGACGGGCTGATGAACGTGCCTGAGCAGGCCGCCAACTCGTGGCCCCATCGCCAGCCATCTACGGGGTACCCTGTGCAGTTCTACTGGAAGTAGCAGTCAGATCGGCGTTCAAGGATGAGAACCGGAAGTAGGGGCAGGCGCGCGCCTGCCCCTACTTCGTCGTAGCTACAGGGGCTTAGAGTTGGTCCCTTCCCAGGGAACCCGGCGACTCGGCCGACGAACCCAGGCGCTTCTGCGCCAGCGGCCTGTCCGCAACCGTCTAGAATAAGAGGGTTGGCCGGATCGGGTAACTCTGGGGTCTAGCCAACCAATTAGCCGGGAGTACGGGGCTTGTCGCAGTTCATAGTCAGACGCCTCATGGTCTTCTTCCCCATGATGTTCGTGATGTCGCTGATGGCGTTCGCCATCATCGAGGCGCCGCCGGGCGACTTCGTGGACGACTACCTTGCCGAGCTTGAGCTGATTGGAGAGGCCGCAACGGCGGGGCAGGCCCGGGCCATGAGACTGCAGCTGGGCCTGGACAAGCCCAAGTACGTCCAGTACTACCTGTGGGTGAGGGGGGTAGTCACCTGGGACTTGGGCATGTCCCTCAACTTCCGGAGGTCCGTGAACGAGCTGGTGAACGAGCGCCTGGTGATGACGGTGGTGCTGGGCCTCTTAACCATCCTCTGCACCTGGACGCTGGCCATTCCCATCGGCATCATCTCCGCCGTCAAGCAGTACTCGATAGTAGACTACGTCTTCACCTTCATGTCGTATATAGGCGTCGGCACGCCCAACTTCATGCTGGCGCTGATCATAATGTGGACCGCACTGGCGACGATCAACCTATCGGTAACGGGCCTCTTCTCCTACGAGTACGTCGACGCGCCTTGGAGCCTCGGGCGCATCGTCGACTTGCTCAAGCACATCTGGGTGCCGATGCTCATCCTGGGGACCGACGGCACCGCCCGTTTCACTCGCATCGTGCGCGCCAACCTGCTGGACGAGATGAACAAGCCCTACGTGGAGACGGCCCGCGCCAAGGGACTTTCGGAGTGGAAGCTGATCCTGAAATACCCGGTGCGCATAGCCCTCAATCCCTTCATCAGCACAGCCGGCTGGGCGCTGCCCGAGCTCTTCTCGGGTAGCCTGATCGTCGCCACGGTCATGAACCTGCCGACGATAGGGCCCCTGCTGCTGCAGTCCCTGCGCAACCAGGACATGCACATGGCTGGCTCCATCATTCTCATTCTGACGGGGCTGACCCTCATCGGCACCCTCATATCGGACATACTCCTGGCGTGGATCGACCCTCGGATTCGCATGGATACCTAGGTCATGGCCACTAGACCCGAAGCCATTCCTGCCGCCTCGGCGACAGGGGAAGAGCGCGAGTACATAGCGTCTCAGTGGAAGCTGATCTGGTGGCGCTTTCGCAGGCATCGGCTCGCGGTGGCCGCCTCGATAGTCCTCATCGGCTTCTATCTCGTTGTGCTCTTCCCAGAGTTCCTGTCGATCCACAGTCCCATACAAGACAATGCTCCGCGGGCCTTCACTCCTCCGCAGCGCATTCACTTCCTGGACGGCTGGAAGCCGGTCAGGCCCTACGTCTTCGGGATCACAGGATATCGGGACCCGGTCACGCTGGGAATGAAGCATGAGACCGACAGGTCTAAGGTGCAGACCATCCGGTTCTTCGTCCATGGCCACGAATACAAGCTGTGGAAGTTTTTCAAGACCGATTGGCACCTGATGGGCCTGGAGACCGACGAGGACCCTCAGCCCTTCCATCCGCTGGGCACCGACCGGCTGGGGCGGGACATGTTCTCACGGATCATGTATGGGACCCGCGTATCGATGTCAATCGGCCTGGTGGGAGTCACCATCAGCCTGGTGCTGGGGATACTGTTCGGTGGGATCTCGGGCTACCGGGGCGGCTTCGCCGACATGGGCATCCAACGCCTCATCGAGTTCCTCCGGTCCATACCGACGATCCCACTGTGGATCGCCCTGTCGGTCGCGGTGCCCCAAGACTGGAGCATCCTACGGGTCTACTTCGCCATAACCATCATCATATCCCTCATAGGCTGGACCACCCTTGCCAGGGAGATCCGGGGGCGCTTCCTGGCCATGCGTGAGGAGGACTTCGTCGTAGCGGCCAAGCTCTATGGGTCCGGTCAGCTTCGCATCATATTCCGCCACATGATACCCTCCTTCATAAGCCACATCATCGCCTCGACAACATTGAGGATACCGGGAATCATCATCGCCGAGACCTCTCTGAGCTTCTTGGGCCTCGGCCTGCGTGCGCCCGCCATCAGCTGGGGGGTGTCGCTGTCCGAGGCACAGGAGATCCGCGCCGTGGCAGAGGCCCCCTGGGTGCTGGTACCGGGAGGCATGGTGATCATAGCCGTCCTATGCTTCAACTTCCTGGGGGACGGCCTACGGGACGCCGCGGACCCCTACTCGGTCCAGCGATAGGTGCACCGCAGCTCGAAGGGTGCGACACGACGCCCCGCCTTCAGGCGGGTAGAAGGTGTCCGGAGCATGTTCGTCAAGGAGAACATCTCATGAACAGACCCAACATAGTCATCATCTTCTGCGACGACCTGGGATACGGGGACATCGGCTGCTTCGGCTCGGAGGTCAACAGCACCCCCGTCCTGGACCGGATGGCCGACGAGGGTATGCGGTTCACCGACTTCTACGTCGCCTCGCCGGTGTGCTCGCCCTCCAGGGCCGCCCTGATGACCGGCTGCTATCCCAGGCGCGTTGGCCTGGAGTCGGGGCACGACTACGGCGTTCTGCTGCCGGCCGACCCCATCGGCCTGCACCCCGACGAGGTCACCGTCGCCGACGTGCTCAGGTCTCAGGGGTACGCGACGGCGATGATGGGCAAGTGGCACCTGGGAGATCAGCCGGGGTTCCTGCCGACGGACCACGGCTTCGACTCCTACTTCGGGATGCCCTACAGCAATGATCACTACGCCGGCCGGCCCCAGCGGTACCGACAGCACCTGCCGGAGAGGTTCCGCGAGCACCGCTTCAACCCGATGCCGCTGATGAGGGACGACCGGGTGGCGGAGATGGAGCCGGACCAGACCTACCTGACGCAGCGGTACACGGAGGAGGCCGTCTCCTTCATACGGGAGAACCGGGACCGCCCCTTCTTCCTCTATCTCGCCCACCTGTACGTGCACACGCCCCTCTTTCCTCCCAAGGAGTTCCTCGAAAGGGCCCGTAACGGCCCCTACGGCGCGGAGGTGGAGGTGATCGACTGGAGCGCCGGCGTCATTCTGGACACCCTGAAGGAGCTGGGGCTGGACGAGCGGACGCTGGTGATATTCACCTCGGACAACGGCTCCTCCGCAAGGCTGGGCGGCAGCAACGCGCCCTTGCGAGGGACCAAGGGGACCACGTGGGAGGGGGGAATGCGAGAGCCGTGCATCATGCGCTGGCCGGCCAGGATTCCGGCGGGCGCGGTCTGCGGCGAGCTCGTCACCTCGATGGACCTGCTGCCCACTCTGGCGGGCCTCGCGGGCGGTCAGGCCCCGGGTGACCGGGCTATCGACGGCCACGACATCAGCCCGCTGATGTTGGGGGAGGAGGGCGCCGCGACACCGTACGAGGCCTTCTTCTACTACGGCAGCGCCGACCGGACCCTCCACGCCGTGCGCGCGGGGAGATGGAAGCTGCACCTGATCCTGCGGGAGCTCTACGACCTCGATGCCGACGTCGGCGAGGAGCACAACGTCATCGACGACCACCCCGACGTCGTCGGCAGGCTCGACGCGCTGGCGGAGGAGTGCCGCCGGGAGCTGGGGGACGCTCACACCGGCGTCCAGGGGGAGAACACGCGGCCCGTGGGGCGGGTCGACGACCCCAAGCCCCTCACGTCCCTGGACGAGATGTCACCCGAGGAGCGCGCCCTCTACGACGTGGACGACACCGTGGGGGTCTTCAGGTAGCAGCGCTCTTATGTAGGCTCCGTCAGGATGGCGAGTCCCACCGTTGCTCATGCGGCCTCCCGAACTATGTCGATGAGGAACCGACCTTTGAACTGGACGCCAACGAGGCACCTGCCGTAGCAACTTCCATAGTCGTCGTGAGTGGCGCAAACACACGTCCAAGCGCTCCCCAACTTGATGCGGTCGCCAAACCGTGCGGGATGGGCCGCATCTTTGTAATTGGGGTCGATGCCACCGCTTGCATTGGCATAGTGAAGGCGCGGCGTATCCGTCTGGGCAAGTATACCCTCCCCAACTATGGCGTCAGCAAGCCTACGAGCATTACGACGAGCCTGTGAGTGCGTGCTGGGGCAGCCATGCACGACGGTCAGAAGCCTGAGCTGCGATCCGCTAGTTCTCGCCCCGCTGTCGTAGCGGCGGCGGTCTTCGAGTATGTGCTCGGCTAGGTCTCCCGTGTAGCCGCGCAGCAGGCGCTCCATCTCTCTCAGTTCATCAAGGGTCACGGTGACTGGGTCGTAGGTCACTTGCTATCCCTCCTATTTCCAATCAATTCCCCGTCGGAGTCGGCGTCGCTGTTGGAGGCGCAACCTCCAAGCCCTCTAGCTTCTCCAGGTTCTTTGCTTCCAACGCAGCGGCGGCGGCTAACTGCGCTTCGATCTCCTGATTGTGCGCAGCTATCGCCTCTGCGATTGCTTGGTTCAACGCCTCCAGTCGTTGAAGCTCCTCGTACTTCTCGCGGACCGCGGCATTGAACGCTGCTGCGTTGGCCTCTATCTCCGCCAAGTATCTGTTGGTGATGTCTGCCCGTTCCTCGAAGCCCCGGAGCCGCTCCAGAACGATCTCGTTCCAGACGCCTAGGATGATCTTGTCGCGCTCCAACCGCGCAATCAGGGAGCGCGCCTTGGTCAGCTCTATCTCCTGCTGTATGCGGAGGGCCTCCCTGGGCCGCCGCCAGTCTCTGAGCGTCGAGCGGCCCATGCCAACGACCATGCTGGTCACCTGGGTCAGGATGGATATCGCGGCCATGATTACAGTATGAACAGTCAGCCCTGTGGACTAATGCTTTGTTGATTGTCCAGTTCTCATATACCCAAAACATCAGGGTGCCGATGGTGATGCCGCCACAAAGATGATGCGTATGATGCCCTTCTCCATCAATTTAACATGCATTTTAACATCGCCAAAGGTACGCTCAGTTTGATGCTTCCCTTCAGCCAATTCCTGCAAAAACCAGTTCATGTCGCCAGTTTCGAAGTTAGTGAACACAAAAATGATTCTCTCGTAAAAAGTCTGTGCAGGCCGAATTAGAACAACCGTACCCGCGCCGGGGTACAATATACAGTCTCTGTTCCGTATACTACCCCAACATACGGTAGCGCGCATATGTGCGAAATTGCTGGAACTTCCTCAAACCGGGTTTTTACGAGGGAATCAAAAATGAGAGCTGTTGCATCCACTACATCGAGCATATCTGCGTTAATGACGTCGAAGTGCAGCCAGACTTTACTCAAATTATCGTAAGGTGGGAACAGTGCAGCAGCCACGGGACCACCTTCGAGTATTACGCGGTCATCCCTGCGAAGAATCAGGAATCCCATTTCACGTGCAAGCTCGGTCACTTCCCCTAGGGAATAGCCCAAACCTGTAAGTGGCAGGTCTACCGTGGGTGTAGCGGAGACGGGTGAAGGGGTGGGCGGAGGCGCAGCAGTCATCGTTGCCGCAACACGCGCCGCCACTGTCGCCTCTACGTTCGGTGTCGGAGCCGGCGGCGGTGCAGCAGTCATCGTTGCCGCAACACGCGCCGCCACTGTCGCCTCTACGTTCGGTGTCGGAGCCGGCGGCGGTGCAGCAGTCATCGTTGCCGCAATGCGCACCTCTACCGTCGCATCGACGTGCGGTGTCGGTACCGACGGCGGCGCAACAGTCATCGTTGCAGCAACCTGTGCTGATACTGTCGCCTCAACGTGCGGTGTCGGAGCCGGCGTTGGCATCGAGGCTGTTCCGCGTTCACTCTGTTGCCTCCCGCAGCCAACCGCCACAGCCAACAGCAGTACCAAAGAGATCGCCAACGCAAAGTAGCAGCCTCGCGGCATCTTGTCAGCCTCCCCCTCCGGTGGGTAGCTCATCATGTTGGCCGAGCGCCCTCATTCACCTTCAAATGATCGCAGTGCATCCAGGAAGTGACGCATCAGTGCGCTGCTGGCATCTTGCATCGACCTGTCCAAGAACCAACGACCATTGCGTCGCTGCCTGTCTCTCTGCACGTAGGTTTCGCATGTCGTCGTAGACCTGAACGTGCATATCTTGCGTGCGGTGTCTACTATCATGATCTTGCGCCAACTAGAATCCGCCATTTCGGCGACCACGAAGATGGGATCCGGACCCCAATTCAACGCTTGGTCGTCCTCAAATGTGATGGAGTCGAAGAGACGACGACGCTCAGGTAGAGACATCCTATGAGAGACGCAAATGACGCCGTTCTCAACTCCTCCGTGCCGAAGCTCCTGGTCGTCATACTCCGTCGCCAGCAGCCCCCGGTCCAACGCCCGTTCCAGAAGATTCTTGGCCAGCCATGTCGGGATTCTCCAGAAGCCATCCGCCTTTGTCCAGTAATACCTGCGATTCTGACCCGGGCTGGTTAGGTAGCGGGAGCGCCAAGACAACGCGTAGAACTGTGGCTCAAGGTCCTTTCGCACATTCAGGCGGAGGCAGACCGGCACATCTAAGGCGGCCCCTTCCGGCGCGTACGTCTCGCATACCTCATCTATCTTGCAGTGCCTCACTTGGTTGCCTCCTTCTCACCTGTACGGTGCTACACAGGGCCCACAGTCTGTGCGAGGGGGCACCCCATGAAGTAGGATACACCACTACGATACCGTCAGGGGCTTTCGGTGGGCCCTACGAGGCGAGGCCCTGGGCGTGCGCAATCTCCGATACCAGCGCGAACGGGTCCCCGTCGGGGGTCGAGGGCACGGTGAAGACGACGCGGTCGGCGCCGGCCTGGGCGTAGCCGCTGATACTGTCGTGGTCCGATCCGTCGACGAACACCGTGATCGACGCCGTTGACGGACCGCGTCCGGCGCGCTCGCACTCCCGGTCGAGCTCCCGCCGACCGGCGGCAACATCTTCCGGGCTCATCAGCCAAGGGGCCCAGCCATCGGCCCACGCCGCCACCCGACTGAACACCCGCGTGGCCGAGCCTCCCAGCAGCACCGGCGGCCCCGGCTGCTGCACGGGCTTGGGGTGGAACCTGAGGGGAGGGAAGCTGTAGTAGCGCCCCGAATGCTCCGGCTCCTCCTCCGTCCAGAGCTTCCTCATAATGGCGATGGACTCCCTGGTCTGTGTCCACCTGTGCCGGAAGTCGCCGCCCATGGCCGCGCTCTCCTCCGGCTGCCAGCCTGCGCCCGCACCGAGGATGAAACGCCCGCCGGAGTAGAAGTCCAGCGAAGAGATGTGCTTGGCCAAGTCGATGGGATGGTGCTCGGGGATCAGGCAGACGCCGGTGCCCAGCAGGATTCGGTCCGTCGCGGCGGCGGCGACGGTCAGTCCGATCAGGGGATCGACCATGAGCAGGTAGAAGTCGGGGATCTGCCCGCCGGGCACGCCTCCGGCTCCGACGGACGGGTTCACGGGGATGACGGTGTGCTCCGGCAGCCAGAACGACTCGAAGCCGAGGTCTTCGCACCTGGCGGCGAACTCCGCCAGGTCCACTGACCCGGTGTGGAAGGCAGAGTGTATTCCAATCTTCAACGTTTCCTCCTTATGAGCGGGTGTTCGAGCTCGATGATAGGTATACTCTCAGCGAGGGGGACTATCTTGACCTCCCCAGCAGGTGGGGTTAGCATCATCCGTGATCGGCCCCCCGCGGCGATTCAGCCCTGCTCGAATAGGAACCTTACCACATTACTTTGCACCGAGGTCTGAGCGTCGATCTCGGCGGCCCCCTGGTCCCGCGGTCTATCGATGGGACACAAGGCAAGCAAGGAGTGAACATGAAGGCGACGGCTCTGGTCTGCGACGAGAATCAGGAGTTCACGCTGGAACCGGTTGTGCTGGGGGGCCCGGCGCCGCACCAGGTGGCCATCCGCACCCACTACACGGGCGTGAGCATCGGCACCGAGCTGGGCTACGTCAGCGCCAAGACGCCCGTACCCTATCCCCTGAGCACCGGATACCAGGGCACCGGCGTCATAGAGGCCGTCGGGGCCGACGTCAGCGGCTTCGACGTCGGCGACCAGGTCTACTTCCGTCGTAACGACTCGATGGAGCTGCAGGACGGAACGCGGGTGACCTGCACCTCCGGCGCCCACTGCTCCCACGTCGTGACCGATCCCCACACGACCCACGGCGTTGCCAAGCTGCCCCCCGGGGCGCGGATGGACGTAGCCTGCATGTACGTCATGCCCGCCGTGGGCCTCTACGGGGTCGACATGGCGAACCCCCGCATGGGAGAGGTCGTGGTCGTCTACGGCGCGGGGTTGATCGGGCTGGGCGTGGTCGCGGCCTGCGCTCACCGGGGCTGCGAGGTGATCGCGGTCGACCTCAGCGAGACGAACCTCGACATCGCCCGGAAGATGGGGGCGGACCACGTCATCGACGGGTCGTCCCAGGACGTGGAAGCGGAGGTGATGAGGATAGCGCCCGAGGGCGCCGACGTCGTATTCGAGGCCACCGGAATACCTCAGAACGTCGATCCGGCGATCTCCCTCTGCCGGCGCCACGGCAGCTTCGTGTGGCAGGGCAACTACGGAAACGCTCCCCTGTCGATGCACTTCCTGCCGCCTCACCACCGCAGGCTCAGGATGTTCTTCCCCTGCGACGACGGCTGGCAGCCGTGCCGGCGCGCGGTGATCAAGAACATGGCGATGGGCGCTCTGCCGTGGGAGCACTGCATCACCCACCGGATCGACTACACCGAGGCACCAGAGATGTTCTCACGTCTCAACAGGGGCGACCGCGAGGGCATCGTCGGCGTCGTGATCGACTGGACGGGGGCGCCGCTCCAGTGAGCGCCGTGCTGATTACAGGCGCCAGCGGCTTCATCGGGAGGGCTCTGGCCGCCTCCATGGCCCAGGGCCACGAGGTCGTCTGCATGAGCCGGAGGGACCCCGAGCTGGGGCTGCCGTGGGTCCAGGGCGAGTTCGGCTCCTTCGAGGATCTTGCACGGCTGGATGACCGGAGCATCGACGCCGTCGTCCACCTGGCCTCCGTCACCGGGGGCTGCTCCGAGCGCGACGGAATCCTGGTGAACGTGGAGGGGACGCGCTGCCTGATGCGCTATCTCATCGACCGGGGCTGCCGCAAGTTCGTGATGGCCAGCTCCATTGCGGCTGTGGGGTTCCAGAGCCCGCGATTCCGCCCGGAGCGGCTGCCGATCCCCGACGACCATCCCTGCCTGGACCGCGACGCGTACGGACTGTCCAAGTACCTGATGGAGGAGATCACCCGGTACTACCAGCGCCAGAACGGAGATATCGACGTGATCAACCTGCGCCTGTCCAGCGTCCGCCGAGACGACGATATGCCCGAGCCCAGGAGGGTCGGTCCGCTGCGGGAGTGGTTCCTGGGCGGCATCACCATGATGGCGCTGAGCGACGCCGTCCGCGCCTTCACCCTGGCGGCCGAGGCGCCCCACCGGCCGGGCGTCCGCACCATGAACGCTGCCGCCCCCAGGGCCTGGGTCGCCGACCCGGTGGCGGATATCCTGAGGAGCTGGTGGGGAGAGGACGTGGACGTCGGCCACTTCGACCGCCCGGGGCACGAGTACGACTCCGTCTTCGACGTTACCCGCATCCGGGAGGAGCTCGGCTTCGCTGCGGAGAGGCTGCCCGGCCGGTAGGCCGCGGGCCCCGCTGTTCTAGCGCGGCGTGGGGGCGAGCTGGACAGAGACGACGTTCAGGCCCGACGGGGCGTCCTCGCGTATCTCATCGGCGCGCAGCTCCAGCCGGTGTTTGCCCGCTCGGTCGATGGTCACTCTGCCGATGGTCGTCTCGACCTCGGGGAAGTACTGAGTCCTCGGCCTGCCCAGCATTCGGTCTCGCCGCACCACTCCAGTCAGGGTGCTGCCTCCGACGGAGACCGTCACCCTATGGCCGTCCTTCCACTCCCTGGCGTACCTGGGCGTGCCCGTCACCAGCCGGACGTCGAAGTCGCCGGGGCGGACCACCTTGAAGCTCCAGCTCATCCCGTTGGCCTTGTCGGTCCAGGTCTCCGTCACGCCGCTGGGCCCCAGCTCGATGGGCCGGGCCCCGTCCCGGTTGTGGAGGTCGGCCTCCGTGGACAGCAGCGTTACCTCGCCGTCCGGCTGCTGGAGAGGGAGCGGGTCGACCCGGGGAGGGCCGTCGAGCTCCAGGACGACGACCGAGACGCGGGGGTCCGGCGCCTCCGGCGGTAGGCGGAGCTCGACGACGTCGTGATCGAGCGCTTGATCGCGGCTCTGTGCGACGGCGACCTCGGCGCTGGGAGCGGCCACCAGGCGGGCGCGGAGGATGCGGTTGCGCAGCCCGTGGAGCACGAAGGGCGCCTTAGGCCACTCGGTGATCAGCAGGTAGAGCATGGGGCCCTTGGAGGTCACGCTGCCCCACTCGAAAGACCTGGAGAAGAGGCTGGCCGTCGTGCCGTAAATCGCCTCGCCGCTGACTGCCATCCACCGCCCGATCTCCTCCATCCGCTGGACGCTGGGTTGCGGTATGATCCCCTCAGCGGTGGGCCCCACGTTCAGGAGGTAGTTGACGCCCTTGCCCGCCAGCTCGGCCAGCAGCGCCAGGAGAGTGTCGACGGACTTCCAATTCTCGTCGCCGCGCCTGAAGCCCCAGTTGTCGTTGACAGTGGCGGGAGTCTCCCAGAAGCCCTCGATTCGACCCGCCGGGATCTGGTTGTCGCCGAGGCTGCCGTAGTCGCCCACGTCGTTGCCTATGCGCCCGCTTACCAGGCAGTCGGGCTGAAGCTCGTGTACAAGCTGGGCGAGCTCCAGGCTCTGTTCGCGGCTGATGGAGTAGGGTGTGTCGAACCAGATGATCGCCACGGGGCCGTACTGGGTCAGGAGCTCCCGCACCTGCGGCTTGACCTTCACCTCCAGATAGCTCTCGAACTCCTCCTGCGTCCGATCCGGGTAGTCCCAGTCGTTGCCGTAGCCGCCGGGGTGGTGCCAGTCCTGGTCCTGGGAGTGGTAGAAGCCGAGCCTCATGCCCGCCTTGTGGCAGGCGTCGGCCAGCTCCTTGATGGGGTCCCGGCCGAAGGGTGTCGCGTCGACGATGTCGTAGCCGCTGCTGGGGGAGTCGAACATCGCGAATCCGTCGTGGTGCTTGGAGGTGATGACGATGTACCTCGCGCCGGCGCGCTTCGCCAGGTCCACCCACTGCTCGGCATCGAACTTTAGGGGATCGAACTGGGGCGCCAGCGCCTCGTACTCGGCGACCGGTACGCGGGCGTGGTACATCAGCCATTCGGCGAGCCCGCCCACCTCCTCGCCCTTCCACCATCCGGCGGGCACCGAGTAGACGCCCCAGTGGATGAACATGCCGAAGCGGGCCTCGGACCACCACTCCAGGCGGGCGAGCTCCTCCGGCGCCGATACGGCGCGGCCGCCGGTGTGGGAGGCAGTACGGCTGCGTCGTATCGTGCGGCCCTGTCGGCCTGAGGTACTCGTCATGGTTGTCTTCCTTTCATACGGAACGTGTGCGGACGATCTTACCAGGATGGGGGCTCGGGAGAGGGGCTACGGCGCGCCGGCGGTGCGGGTGAAGCGGTCCTTGAGGGCAGGGTAGAGATCGCGGTAGCGATGGTAGAGCGCGTCGTATAGCCGGACGCGGCCGGGATCGGGCTCCACCGTCTCGCTGATGGAGACCCATTGGTCCGTGGCCTCCCGTATCGAGTCGAACATGCCGGCGCCGACTGCCGCCAGGATGGCGGCCCCGTAGGCGGGCCCGCCGGTCTCTCCCAGGGTAGCCGCGGGCGTGCCGAAGATGTCCGCCTGCATCTGGCGCCACAGGGGGCTCCGGGCGCCGCCTCCGATGGCTCGGACCTCAGGGACCGCCGCAACCAGCGGCCGCATCAGCTCCAGCGAGTCTCGGAGGGCGAAGGTGACGCCCTCCATGACGGCGCGGACCAGGTGGGCCCTGGTGTGGCGGAGGTGCAGCCCGAAGAAGACTCCCCTGGCGCCGGCGTCGTTGTGGGGCGTGCGCTCGCCCGTGAGGTAGGGCAGGAAGAGGAGGCCGTCGCTGCCGGGCGGGACGGACGCGGCCTCCCTGGTGAGCAGGTCGTAGGAGCCCTCGCCGCCATCCGGTAGTAGGACGTCCCTGAGCCAGCGGAGAGCGTTCCCCGCGGAGAGCACTGTGCCCATCAGGTACCACAGGTCCGGGACGCAGTGGCAGAAGGTGTGCAGCCGCATCCGGCGGTCGACCCGGGGACGCTCCAGGGGCGTAAGGAGGGTGCCCGAGGTGCCGATGCTCGATTGGACCCGCCCGGGGGCAACGACGCCGCTGCCGACGGCGCCCGCGGCGTTGTCCGCGCCGCCTCCGACCACCGGCGTCGATGGAGAAAGGCCGAGGGCGGCACCGGCGGCGGCGCTGACCACGCCCGACACCTCCGTGGAGCCTACAACCGCGGGCAGTACGCCGCGAGGGATGTCCACGGCGGAGAGGAGCTCGTCGGACCAACGGTGGCGGCGGACGTCGAAGAGGACGGTGCCGGCGGCGTCCGACGGGTCGGTGGCGAGCTCCCCGGAGAGCCGGTACCGGACGTAGTCCTTGGCCAGGAGGAGGGTGCGCAGCCGGGCGTAGGCGCCCGGCTCGTTTTGCCGGAGCCAGAGCACCTTGGGGGCGGTGAAGCCCTCCAGTGCCAGGTTGCCCACGGTGCGGCGCAGTCCGGGCAGCCCCATGGCCGCGGTGATCTCCGCGCACTGCTCGGTGGTGCGGACGTCGTTCCACAGCAGGGCGGGCCTGATGACTTTCCCGGCGCCGTCGAGGAAGACCGAGCTGTGCATCTGGCCCGACAGGCCCACGGCTCGGAGCTCGACGGCGTGGGGCAGCCGGCGTGCCGCGGCCATGACCGCCGACACGGCGCTCTGGGTGGAGCGCCACCACAGGTCCGGGTCCTGCTCCGCCCAGCCAGGCCGCGGCACCGAGACCGGCTGCTGGACCTCGGCCTCGGCCAGGGCGCCCCCCAGATCATCGACCAAGACGGCCTTCACCGCCGTGGTGCCCACGTCGATGCCGAGTACGGCTGCTCTGGTGCTACCCAGCTTGGCTCACCCCTCCAGACGGCCCCAGAGTACCATCGCCGCGTCGTCTGGGCAATCGGAGTTCTCTGCATAGTCTGGCCATGTTGGAGGTGGGAGCTTTGCGAAGGTCTCAGCGTCGGGAAACTCGGTCGAAATTGGGTGCGAACACCCATTTACGACCGATTCAACAGGATGTATCCTGAATCAGATTTCATGGCTACTGTTTCGCGAATAGCTGGGATGAGACGGCTCCACACCTTCGACGCCTTTCACAACCCGGGCTACAGGCTACTGTGGTCCGGGTATCTGTTCTCCAACGTCTCCCGCTGGATGCAGATGACGATGCTGGCGTGGCTGGTCCTGGAGCTCACGGACTCACCGCTGCGGGTCGCGCTGGTAGGCTTCTTCGGCATGAGCCCGATGCTCTTCTTGGGCATGATAGGCGGGGTCTTGGCGGACCGGGTCGACCGGCGCCGGCTCATATTGGCGAGCCAGTCAGTGAGCCTCATCGCCTCTGTCATGATGGCCGTCGTCCTTCTGCTGGGGGCGGAGCAGTACTGGTACGCCTATCTCGTCATGCTGGTGTCGGGGATAGGGTGGGCGCTGGACATGCCGTCCCGACGCGCCCTCCTCCCGGACCTCATGGGCAGGTCCGGCGTCACCAACGCCGTGGCCCTCGACTCTGTCGCCATGCACTGCAGCCTGCTTCTGGGACCGGTGCTGGCAGGCACTCTCATCTCGGTGGTCGACGTCTCCGGCGGATACCTGGCGATCGCCAGCTTCCAGCTCGTCTCGGTGCTCCTGATAAGGGCAGTCAGGCTGCCCGGTCCTCCCAAGCGGTACGGCCAGTCGGCCAACATCGTGGGCAACCTGATCGAGGGCTTCAGGTACGTGCGGGGCAACAAAGTGATCCTGGCGACGGTGTGGGTCACCGTCTTCATGAACCTGTTGATGTTCCCCTACATGCAGATGGTGCCTGTCATTGCCAAGGACACCCTCCACGTCGGGCCGGGCCTGATGGGCGTCTTGATGGGTGCATCGGGGTTGGGCGCCCTTGTGGGAGCGGTGCTGATCGCCTCCCTCCGAACCATCACCTACCACGGAAGGCTGTACCTAGGCGGTTCGTTGGTCGCCCTCGCCACACTGTTGGCCTTCTCCCTATCGACCTGGTACCTGGCGTCGCTCCCCATCATGGTCATCCTGGGTCTGGGTACCGCCGGGTTCGGCACGATGCAGGCGACGATCACGATGCTCGTCTCCAGCGAGGAGATGCGAGGCAGGGCGCTGGGCGTAATGAGCCTGGCCATCGGCGCGGGCCCCCTGGGCGCCGTGCTAACGGGAGCGGTCGCCAGCGCCTACGGCGCGCCGTTTGCGATAGGGCTCAACGCGGCGATAGGCTTGGTGCTCCTTGCCTCCATCGCAGTGCTCATGCCGTCCCTGTTTGCTGCCACCGTCCCCGATGAGGCCGATCAGGCCGGTACCGAGCCCGTACGGGTGGGAGTCGTTACGTCTCGAGGATGATGTCGGCCTCGTCGGTCAGCATCAGGTAGGGCTCCCCCCACTGGTTGGGGCTCTCGACGTCCCACTCCTCCCGGGAGTCCTCGGGCTTCAGCCGGACGCCCCAGTCGCCGCCGTACACCAGGTGCACCACGGCGAGGCCGGAGTCGGACACCGGGGCGTACAAGGCCTGCGTGGGCGTTCCGTCGCCTTCGCTGCTCCATCCGGTCACGCGGTAGACGCCCTCAGGCCTGCCCACCTCGGCCAGGGAGACCCTGGTAATCGGGACCGCCTCGCGCTGGGTCTCGTAGGCCAGCATCGGCAGGTATTCGCAGTTGTCGTTCTCCTCGACCTCCAGATATATGACTTCGGGCACCTTGTCACCTCCACTGCGGTCCGGGTGCTCGTGGCTAGATTCCCATGATGTTGTAGCCGGTGTCGACGTGGACCACCTCCCCCGTCACGCCGCTGGAGAGGTCGCTGCACAGGTAAAGGGCGGTCTTAGCCACCTCGTCGTGGGTGATGTTGCGCCCCATGGGAGACCGCTCGGCGTGGACGCGCTTCATGTCCCTGTAGCGGCTTATGACCCGGGACGAGAGGGTATCCAGGGGCCCGGCCGAGATGGCGTTGACTCGCACGTCGTCCGGGCCGAGATCGGATGCCAGCTGCCGCACCTCGTTCTCCAGCGCGGCCTTGGCAGTGCCCATGACGTTGTAGCCGGGGAAGACGCGGTTTGAGGCCTGGAAGGTCATCGCCACGATGCTCCCGCCGTTCTCGGCCATCAGCGGCGCGCCGTACCTGGCGACCGCCACCAGGGAGTAGGCGCTGATCTCCAGGGCCAGCTGGAACCCCTCGCGGCTCGTGTCGACGAAGCGGCCGCCCAGGTCGTCCCTGTTGGCGAAGGCGATGCTGTGGACGATGATGTCCAGGGAGCCGAACTCGTTGCCGAGCCTGTCGAAGGCGGCGGCAACGTTCTCGTCGGAGCTGACGTCGCACTGCACAGGGAGCGGCTCGTCCCAGTCGGAGACCAGCTTCTCCACGGAACCGCGGAGCCGCTCGTTCTGGTACGCGATGGCGAGCCGGGCCCCGGCCTGGTTCAGTATCCGCGCGATGGCCCACGCGATGCTGCGGTGGTTCGCAACTCCGAACACTATACCCGTCTTGCCCGACAGATCGATGGGATACATTCAAGTCCTCCCGGAGTTTTTCTTTCTCTAGGTGAGGGACTGGCTCCATTTGTCTTGGGCCGGACTACGCCGTCATGAGGTCCCGGCACAGGAAGTCGACGCGGACGCCGTGCCGTTCGAGGGCCCGTCGATGGTGCCACCAGTCGGCATCCGACGCATTCAACACCATCGGGCTCGTCCCGCTTGCCAGCACTACGGCAACGAACTTCCGGTCATCCCGGTCGAACGAGGCTAGGCACTGGTCGTCCGGGAATTCTTCAAACTCGCGGTCAGCGTGGCTGGTCACCGGAACCATCCTGCAATGTTGACTGTTCGCTTGGTTGTTCCAGAGCCACTGAAAGAATGCGTCACCCGGCCCTGGCTGGCCGGAGGGATGGAGATTGTTCCTGTACTCCTGAAGGATTTGGACTTCATCATCCAAGAGCAGACAGCGCCCGTCTCGTATCTGCCGCAATGCCTGTATGCAGGAGGCCACGCACTCCGGCCCCGCCTGGTCGGCACGGCCATTGGCCACGACGGCGACGTTGGTGTCCATCACAACATCCGTGTCCCCGGAGTTCAACCTGACACCTGCCGCTTCAGCCCCGCCTCACTCATGGAGGCTATCTCATCGAACTGGTCGCCGAAGAAGTCCTTGGGCCAATTGACGATGTTCCCGAATGGGTCGACTTCCAACTCCTCCAGCTTGGACGCCTCGTCACCCGGGGAGCAGAAGAAGAGGCCGACGTCCTCATCGGAGATCTCCTCCTCGGCGATGCGTCGTTGGAGCCTGCGTAGCAAGTGCTCGCTGTGACTCTCCACGATCACCTGCACCTTGCGTCTCTTCCAAGCCTCTACAAACGCGTCTGCAAGAGCCGCCTGTGCGGAAGGGTGCAGGTGGATCTCGGGCTGCTCCAAGATTACCGTGGAGCCTGGGGGTGCGTAGGAGCAGAGCACGAGGGCGGGGAGCACCTGGGATACGCCGAATCCGACGTCGGTGAGCAGCACCTCGGCAGAGTTCGGTGACTTGCGGAGCTTGAGCTCAAATAGGCGGCTACCCTCCGCGACCCGCTCGACCCGGAAGTCGTGAATCAGGCCCATGTCTCTCAGCCACAGGGCGACATGCTCCTCGAGAGGGAGGCGGCGTCTCCCTTTTCCGCGGCTAATCAGTTGCCCCCGCTCTCGCGCAGCTAGGATCGCCTCAATGGTGGCTTCACCCGCCCTTCCTACGTCAACGGGTGCAGAATACGACCAGCCATACGATCGTGCCGGATGGGCGCGCAATGGACCGAGATAGTACAAGTTGCGCAGGCACCATTCCAACTCAAACTCTAGTTCAGCGAGGAATCCCGCATTCTGGTAACTGGCTCGCACCTCGTAGGGGAAGCCGTAGCACTTAATAGTGGAGTAGATCCTCAATGGCCGGCCCACGGTTCGTTGAAACTGGAAGTCTGAGTCCTCGGAGTAAGGCTCGTAGCTCCTTTTGCTTCCTCTGCGCATTCCAAAGACTGCATCTCCAACGCGGTATGACATCTGTTCGACCACTAACTCCTTGCGAGAGCGGTATTCGTCCAATCGCGAGTCGACCTGGAATCCGAGGTCATCGCTGTCCACTACTTCCCGATTAGTACTGGTATCTCTAACCTCAAAGGTACTACCGTCTGTCCAGTCTAGGGAGATCGAGAGCGTACTATCAGTGTCGTGGTTGTGCACCACGCTCTCGAAGTCGCCGAGGTCGACGTAGTTTCTCGAATCGCCGAAGTGGAAGACGGAGCCGCGGTCGGGGGACTCGGCGGTCTGCTTTAGGAGCAGCAGGGCCTGGATCAAACTGGACTTGCCGGAGCTGTTCGTGCCAAAGAAGCCCGTGATGGGCTTTAACGCGATGTCCCGAGTGTCCTTCCAGGACTTGAAGTTCTCAAGACGCAGCCGGGTCAACATCGAGTACTCTCCCCATGAGCAACGTGACGCACCAATGTTACCACCCCAGCGGGGTTGCCGGGCCCCCCCGTGTTATGCTGAGACCCGGAGCAGCCTCACCCTGGGCCTCTCCAATCATCGAGGTAGTTGCAAGACAGGAGGGATAGCATGGACGTTACGGACAGGGTTGCGGTCGTTACCGGGGGCGGGCGCGGCATCGGGCGGGGGATCTGCCTGGCGCTGGCCAGGTACGGGGCCGACGTGGTGGTGGCCGACGTGAATCCGGAGGACGCAGAGGCCGTGCGGGACGAGGCCGCGGCCATGGGCCGGCGCACCAGCGCCCAGTACCTGGACGTCACGGACCAAGGCTCCGTTGACAGCATGGTGGAGGACACGGTCTCTCGTCACGGCCGCATCGACATCCTGGTCAACAACGCCGGCATCATCGGAGCGCCGGGCTGGCAGGACAGGGTGGAGACGACAGAGGAGGACTGGGACCTGCTCTACGCCGTGAACGTTAAGGGCATGGCCGCTGTGACCGACGCCGTCAGCCCTCACATGTAAGGAGAGGCGGTACGGGAAGGTGGTCAACATCGCCTCGGTGGCGGGGCGCCAGGGCAACTACGACAACCCGCCCTACGGCATCTCCAAGGCCGGGGTGATCAGCTTCACCCAGGTCTACGCGGTGTTGCTGGCGCCCTTCAACGTCAACGTCAACGCCATCTGCCCCGGCCTGCTCTGGACCCCCATGTGGGAGAAGATATCCCTTCGCCGCAGCTCCCTGCCCCAGAACACGGAGGGTCTGTCGCCCAGGGAGCTGTTCGACCGGACGGTGGAGGAGCGCATACCCCTGGGGCGTGAGCAGACGCCCGAGGACGTGGGGAATCTGGCTGTATTCCTGGCCTCCGAGGCGTCCAGAAACATCACCGGGCAGTCCGTCAACGTCGACGGCGGATCGCGGATGAACTGAGGCTAACCGCCGCGAGTGCGGCCCGTCTTCTCCTCAAACAGCTGCCAGGTCCGGTCGTTGAAGGGGTAGTACTTGCCGGGGGAGCAGCGCTCGACCTCCAGCTGCGCCTTGATGACCTCCTCCACCTCCTCGCGCTCGTGGGCGATGCGGATCACCTCGTCGACCATCACGCGCGGCACCACCACGACCCCGTCGTCGCCGCCGACGACCGCGTCCCCCGGGCGCACCAGCACGCCGCCGCACTGGATGGCGTCGTTCACCTGCCACGGCCAGAACTCGGCCGGGCCCTGCTTCGCCGTGGTGTTGGCGGAGAAGACGGGGAAGCCGTACTCCTTAAGTGCCCGGCTGTCCCGGACGGCGCCGTCGGTCACGAGGCCGCCGACCTCCCGCTGCATCAGTCGCATGAACTTGATGTCGCCTCCGATGGAGCTGTACTGCCAGCCCATGGCGTCTATCACCAGCACCTCGCCGGGACCGCAGGCCTCGATGGCGACGTACTCGGCCGACTCCACGCCCTTCGGCTTGTCATCGGCCAGGTCCGGACGGTGGGGCACGAAACGCAGCGTGACGGCGCGGCCAGCCATCCGCTGCCCCAGCTGCAGCGGCTTGGCGCCCTCGACGTAGCTCATGGGCCAGCCCTCGACCCAGAGGGCGTCGATCAGCGTCTGGGTCGGTATCTCTCCGAGGGTGCGGAGGGTCTCGTCGGGAATGGCGTCCTGCTCGTTCATGGGATGGGGCCTCCGCTACTGGTTGAGTGCGTTAGGACAAGATAACCTCGACGCGGTCGCCGCTCACGTCCAGGGTCGTGCCGAAGCCGCGGGACAGCCGCTCCAAGGACCTGACGGCCTCCGGCTCCTCGCGGGGGGAGCGGAGCACGGTGCAGCCCTGGGAGTCCGGGCGCACGGGGGAGCAGGCCACGCGAGAGAGCTTCCCGTCCTCGACCTCCGCCCGGACCATCAGTCCGACCCAGTCCCCGCTCATCCGCTCCCAGCCGAAGGTGAAGTTGCCTAGGCTGTGAAAGACGGGCCTGCCCTCGTATATCTCGATCCCCTGGACCACGTGGGGGCCGTGGCCCATCACGAGGTCGGCGCCGGCGTCTATGGCGGCGTGGCCTAGGGCTGACTGGTACTGGGCGGTCTCGTCGCTGCCGGAGATGCCCCAGTGGAAGGACGCCACGACGACGTCCGCTTGACCCCTCAGCCGTCGGATCTCCCCCTCCAGGCGCAGGAGGCTCTCCGGGTCCGGCCAGGTGACGACTGTGGGCGGCCCTCCGGGCATCTCGGCGATGCGCCGATTGGGCTCGTAGGCCGTGTGGGCCTTCACTGTGGCGACTCCGGCGGCCCCGCCCGCGGCCTCGTGTCCCACGGGCCAGAAGACCGACGTATACTGGGCGAAGCCGAACCTCACGCCGTCGCGCTCCAGCACCACCGGAGCGCGGGCGGAGGCTCGGTCGACGCCGCTCCCCGTGTGGGCGACGCCCATCTCGTCGAGGTGGGCGAGGCTGGAGACGATGGCCTGGCGTCCGAAGGTCACGTTGTTGGCGCACCCCACGGCGTGGAAGCCGCCGCTGACCAGGGCCCTGGCGCCGGCCGTGCCAGCGTGGCGCCACCCTCCCTTATAGGGGAGCTCCTGGTCCGAGTCGAAGAGGCACCCCTCCAGGTTGCCGAAGACGACGTCGGCGCCGCGCAGCGTCTCGGCGACGCGGGCGAAGGGGAGTTCGGGATCGGTCACGTTGCGCAGATTGACGTCGCCGGTGAGCACCATCGTATGTTTCACTGAGTCTCGCCTCCAGCGGCAGAATGAGGATACGCTACCACAGCCGGAGCACCTTGCACCAGAGGGGGTTCTCCCAACTGGGACACCACCTGGGACTTGCGGTCTGTGGACAACCGGAACGGGGGTTGGCTATAATTTGGAGGTCACGCCCTCCGGTCCTCCCTCCCGTGCCGAGGTGGTGGAATTGGTAGACACGCAGCGTTGAGGGCGCTGTGGCCGCTAAGGCTGTAGGAGTTCGAGTCTCCTCCTCGGCACCAGCCCCTGGGCCCTTCGACGGGATCAAGGTCCGCGGGAAAGCACTCCACGCCCGACATGTCATTCCGAAGGCGCAGCCGAGGAATCTAAGAAGGCATGACCGCACGGCAAGACAGGCAGTACTACGTCTATATCCTCACCAACGGGAAGAGAAACCTCTACGTTGGAGTCACGAATGACCTCGAGAGACGAATGTATGAACATAAGCACAAGCTCTTCGAGGGCTTCACCAAACGGTACAACATAACGTGGTTAGCCTACTACGAGGAGACCACAGACGTTGTGTCGGCCATCGAGCGGGAGAAGCAGATTAAAGGCTGGCGGAGGAGCAAGAAGGAAGCCCTGATCGAGTCACTGAATCCGCGGTGGAAGGATCTGTCGCTGGAATGGTGCGAGGATGTTGTACGGACACCTTAGGTTTGCAACCCTGTCGGCAGCCTCCAGTATGACCGCGCGCCCGACGTGCCGCTCCGAAGGCGCAGCCGAGGGAACTAGGGACCAGTGCATTGAGGCTACGATCTAAGAGGGTGTTTGCAAAGTCTTGAACTTGTACTAAACTTGATGAATGAGCCGCAAATCGTACCCCAGCGACCTGACGGACGAACAGTGGGAGATCCTCGGCCCCCTACTCCCACCAGCCAAGCCCGGAGGCCGGCCCCGTACAGTGGACCTGCGGGAGGTAGTGAACGGCATCCTGTATTTGCTTCGGAGCGGATGCCCCTGGCGGATGGTCCCGCACGATCTGCCTCCCTGGCAGACCCTGTACAAATACTTCCGCAGTTGGACCATAGATGGAACGTGGGAACGAGTCAATGAGACGCTACGCCCCTGCGTCCGAGAGGCCGAAGGTAGAAATCCTACTCCCAGCGCAGCGATCATAGATAGCCAGAGCGTGAAGACGACTGAAAAAGGGGGCCTCGTGGCTATGATGCTGGTAAGAAGATCAACGGTCGAAAGCGACACGTCATCGTAGATACCATGGGCTTGCTGTTGGCGGTGGTGGTGCATCCTGCCAATATCCAAGACCGAGATGGGGCGAGGCTGGTCATCGATAAATTGATAGGACGATTCCCACGCCTGCGACTCATCTGGGCTGACGCTGGCTACAGCGGCCAGTTGGTGGACTGGGTGATGTCCATGTCGGGCTGGGTCTTGGAGATCGTCAAGCGTCCCAGGGCCAGCCATCAGTTTGAGGTGCTGCCACGCAGGTGGGTGGTTGAGCGAACACTGGCGTGGCTGGGACGTTGTCGCCGGTTGAGCAAGGACTATGAAGCCTTGACCGGTACAACGGAAGCGTGGCTGCATATAGCTGCGATTCATCTCATGCTCCGACGCTTAGCTCCGTCATGATGTACTTCGAAAACACCCTCTTAGATTCCTCGCTGCGCTCGGAATGACAATGAAGCTAACCTCTTCCACTTCAGGGAAAGGGGGGCTGATTGCCTGTGGGCGAGAAGGCGCAATTGGACGCTGGCCTTAGGACGTGGTAATATAGGGTTCTTCCTGTGATGCGCTATGCGTCTCTTCCTTGACACGGCCAACCTCGACGAAATCCGCCAAGCCGCCAAGCTTGGTGCCATCAGTGGCGTCACCACGAACCCGTCCCTGGCGTCCAAGGAGGGCATTGGCACCCTGGGCGCGTACAGAGACGCCGTGATGCGGATAACCGAGATCCTCGACGGCCCCATCTCCGTCGAGGTCGTCAGCACCGAGACCGAGGCCATGATGGAGGAGGGATGGGGTATCTCCGAGTGGCATCCCAACGTTGTGGTCAAGATACCCAGCACCCCCGGCGGGTTCGAGGCCATCGCGACGCTGTCCAAGGAGGGCGTCACGATAAATCAGACCCTGTGCTTCTCGGTGAACCAGGCGCTGTTGGGAGCGCAGGCGGGCTCGGCCTACGTCAGCCCCTTCGTGGGGCGCTTGGACGACGTCGGACACCAGGGGATGGAGGTCGTGGAGGACATCGTCGACGTATACGAGATGCACGACATATCGACGCAGGTGCTGGCGGCCAGCATCCGGCACCCGCTGCACTGCGTAATGGCGGCGAAGGCCGGCGCCCACGTCGCCACGGTCACCTTCCAGGTGCTGGGCCAGATGGTCCGGCATCCGCTGACGGACCAGGGGCAGTCCAGGTTCACCAGCGATTGGGCAGAGGCCGGGAAACCGTAGCCAGAGAACCCCTTGCGCCCGCTTTGGATTCGCAATAGCCTACCTTCAACCTCGGCAGACTCCTTCCGCAAGATAGACCGGAGACGCCAGTCTCGCCTGTTGTCAGAGATCCCCAGGGGTGCGTTGCAGAGACTCTGTGCGCCGCCGCCTCCTTTCCCATCGAGGGAGAGGACCGAAGCCTGCCCTGGGCCTGTCGAAGGGGCGAGGGTGATGCAACACATCCCGAGCAGATTAGTTGGAGTAGGACATGACTTTAGCTGAGCTACAGGACAAGACCAACGAGGAGCTGTTGAAGCTCGGGGACGAGCTGGGCGTCGTGGAGGACGGGAACGTACCGAAGCGGCTGGACCTCGTGATGCGTGTGCTGCACGCGTCGGCGGGGAAGAGGGGCCAAGCCCTCGCCAGCGGGATCCTCTCCATCGACAACGCCGGCTACGGCTTCCTGAGGCAGAACAGCAACCAGCAGGGGGCCAGCGACGTATACGTCTCCCAGTCCCAGATCAGGCGGTTCGGGCTCAGGACCGGCGACCAGGTGACCGGCCAGGTGCGGCCGCCCAAGGACGGGGAGAGGTACTTCGGGCTGGTGCGGGTCGTGGCGGTCAACGCCATCGAGCCCGACGCGGCCCGGGGGCGGCGCACCTTCGAGAGCTTCACCCCCATATTCCCCATGGAGCACATCAAGCTGGAGACGGTGCCCAAGGCGCTGTCGATGCGGCTGATTGACCTGCTGGCCCCCGTGGGCCGGGGCCAGAGGGGGCTCATCGTCTCGCCGCCCAAGGCGGGCAAGACGACCCTGCTCAAGAACATGGCCAACGGGATCGCCATCAACGCCCCGGACATCCAGATCATGGTGGCGCTCATCGGCGAGCGGCCCGAGGAGGTCACCGACATGCGGAGGTCGGTGCAGGGCGAGGTGTTCAGCTCGACCTTCGACGAGCCTGTGGAGGACCACTGCCGGGTGGCCGAGCTGGTGCTGGAGCGGGCCAAGCGCCTGGTGGAGGGCGGCAGCGACGTCGTCATCCTGCTGGACAGCATCACCAGGCTGACCCGCGCCTACAACCTGGCGGTGCCCACCAGCGGCCGGACGCTGTCCGGCGGCATCGACCCGGTGGCCCTCTACCCGCCCAAGCGCTTCTTCGGCGCCGCCCGCAACACCGAGGAGGGCGGCAGCCTGACCATCCTGGCGGCCTGCCTCGTCGACACGGGCAGCCGGATGGACGAGGTGATCTACGAGGAGTTCAAGGGCACCGGCAACATGGAGGTCCACCTGGACCGTAAGCTCGCCGAGCGCCGCGTCTACCCGTCCATCGACATCGCCCGCAGCGGCACGCGGCGGGAGGAGCTGATCCTCGACGAGTCGACCCTCAAGCAGGTGTGGCTGCTGCGGAGGATGGTCGATATGATCTCCTCCGACACCATGAAGGACAGCGAGGCCACCGAGAAGGTGCTGGACCGGCTCAGGAAGACCAAGAGCAACCAGGAGTTCCTCAGCACCCTCGGCAAGAGCGGCGGCTCGCCCCCATCCTAGCTTTCCCCCCTCAGGGGGAAGGGACGAGACCTCAAGCCCTGCGAGGGGGAGAAGGCAATTGGCCGGTTAGGGCGAGAGGGACTGTTCGGAGTCGATCTTGCGCATCAGGCTCACCATCTCTACGGCGGCGATGCCGGCGCTGTAGCCGGAGTTGCCCTGTTTGCCGCCCGCCCTGTTGATCGCCTGCTCCATCGTGTCCGTGGTCAGAACGCCGAAGATCACAGGGATGCCCGTTGCTTGGGACGCCGCCGCGATGCCCTTGGCAGCCTCCCCCGCGACGTGCTCGTAGTGGTCCGTCTCGCCCCGGATGACGGCCCCCAGGCACACAATGGCGTCGTAGCGCCCCGATTCGGCCAGCCTCCTGGCAGCTAAGGGTATCTCGAAGGAGCCGGGAACGTAGGCCACCGTTACGTCCTCGTTCCGCACGCCGCTCCCCTCCAGCGCCGTCTTGGCCCCTTCCAGGAGCCTGGAGGTGATGAAGTCGTTGAACTGCGCCACCACGATGGCGACGCCGATCCCCTCGCCACTCCTGTCCCCTCGCAGCTCCGATGTCATGGCGCGGCCCCGTCCATCTCGTCCAGCATGTGCCCCATGCGGCGCCTCTTGGTCTCCAGGTAGCGCCGGTTGTCCGCGGTGACAGGGGCTATTATCGGCACCCGCTCCACCAGCTCCAGGCCGAAGCCCTCCAGACCGACGATCTTCCTGGGATTGTTGGTCAGCAGCCGGAGCCTCCTCACCCCCAGGTCGGCGAGGATCTGGTTGCCAACGCCGTGGTGCCGGACGTCGGGAGCGAAGCCGAGGTGGATGTTGGCGTCCACCGTGTCCAGCCCCAGGTCGTCCTGGAGATGGTAGGCCTTCAGCTTGTTGTGTATCCCTATTCCGCGCCCCTCCTGGCGCATGTACAGGAAGACGCCGCGGCCCTCCTCCTGGATGGCGTGGAGAGCGAGGTCCACCTGGTCGCCGCAGTCGCACCTGGTGCTGGAGAAGACGTCTCCGGTCAGGCACTCGCTGTGCACGCGGACGAGCACGGGCTCGTCCGACGAGACGTCCCCGGCGACCATGGCGACGTGCTCGTCCTTGTCCACGCTGCTGCGGTAGGATATCGCGTGGAACTTGCCGAAGCGCGTCGGAACCCTGGCCTCCGCCACCCTCTCCACCAGCTTCTCGTGGGAGATGCGGTAGGTGATTATGTCCGCCACCGAGACTATCTTGACCTCGCGCCTCTCCGCGAACTCCTCTAGGGCCGGCATACGGGCCATGGTGCCGTCCGGCGCCATGACCTCGCAGATCACCCCCGCCGGGTACAGACCGGCGAGGCGGACGAGGTCCACCACCGCCTCAGTCTGCCCGGCTCTGACCAGGACGCCGCCGGGCATGTAGCGCAGCGGGAAGATGTGGCCGGGGCGGGCCAGGTTCTCGGGCTCAGTGGCGGGGTCCAGGAGCGCCTTGACAGTGGTGGCGCGGTCGTAGGCCGATATCCCAGTGGTCGCGCCTTCCAGGGCGTCGACGGACACGGTGAAGGCGGTGCCGTGCCGCGCGGTGTTGTCCTGGACCATCAGCGGAAGCCGCAGCTCCTCCAGCCGCTGGGCCATCATCGGAACGCATATCAGGCCGCGGGCATGGGTGGCCATGAAGTTGATGGCCTCGGGCGTCACCATCTCCGCGGCCATGGCCAAGTCGCCCTCGTTCTCGCGGTCCTCGTCGTCGACGATAATGACCGCGCGGCCCGACTTGATCTCCGCTATCGCCTCTTCAACTGTGGACAGGGGCATTCTACCCCCTCTATCGGCCCTGTGGCCCCGGAAGAAGCCGCTCGACGTACTTGGCCATTATATCAGCCTCCAGGTTTACAGCATCCCCGGCGGCCTTGGATCCGAGGATGGTGTTGTCCCGCGTGAACGGGATGACGGTCACGCTGAACGACCGGTCGTCACAGTCTACTACCGTGAGGCTGACCCCGTCCACAGCGATAAACCCCTTCTCGACCACGTAGCGCATGATAGAGGGAGGCGCCCGGAACCTCAGGAGCAGCGCCTCGCCCTCCTGCGCCACGGACTCGATGGCGCCGGTGGCGTCGACGTGGCCCTGGACGACGTGCCCGCCGAAGCGGCCGTCCACTGCCAGCGACCGCTCCAGGTCCACCGGGTCGCCGGCTCTGAGGGCGCCCAGATTGGTGCGTCGCAGCGTCTCTGGCACCACGTCCACGGAGAAGGAGTCTTCATCCCGTGAAGTCACCGTCAGGCACGCTCCGTTGACGCTGATGCTGTCGCTCACTCGCAGGTCGGCCAGCTCCCGGGAGACCCTGATGACGAGCCCGCCGGAGCTGACGCTCTGGACCCTGCCTATCTCTTCAACGATCCCCGTGAACATCTCTCTCCGCTCCACAGTAGCCCATGATAGCGACGTCGCCGCCGAGCTGCATGACCCGCGTGCGCCGGAGCCGCAGCACGTCCGCCATCGACTTGATGCCGACGCCGCCGACGGGAGACAGCGCGTCCCGCCCTCCGACTATCGCCGGGCTGACGAAGGCGACTACCTTGTCCACCAGCCCCGCGTCGAACAGCGAGCCCAGCAGGACGCCCCCGCCCTCCACCAGCACGCTGGTTACCTGCCGGCGTCCCAGGAGCGCGGTCAGCGCCGCCAGCTCCACGCGGCCATCCGCGCCGGGAAGCGACACGACCTCTGCGCCGGCCTCCGTCAACCCGGTCCGGACCGCATCGTCGGCGTCCGCGACGGCCACCAGGGCCCGGCCCGGCCCGGACAGCACCTTCGCGTCAGGCGGCGTGCGGCCGCGGCTGTCGACCAGCACCCGCAGAGGCTGCCTCTCCCGGGGACTGCCGTGATCGTCCCGGGCGGTCAGCAGAGGATCGTCCGCCAGCACGGTGTTGATGCCGGCCATGATGGCGTCGGACGCCGCCCTGAGCTCGTGGACGTACCCCCTGGCCTCCTCGCCGGTGATCCACTTGGAGTCGCCGGTACGGGTGGCGATCTTCCCGTCGAGGCTCATGGCGAACTTCGCGGTGATAAGGGGCGCGCCTGTCGTGATGAACTTGACGTAGCCGTCCATCACCTCTAGGGCCTCCCTCTCGGACTCCCGGTCGAGGTGGGTCTCGACTCCGGCCCTCTCCAGGGCGGATAGACCTTCGCCGTCAACCTGGGGGTTGGGGTCCACCGCGGCGACGTACACCTCGGCGATCCCAGCGCCGATGATGGCCCCGGTGCAGGGAGGGGTCCGGCCAAAGTGGCTGCAGGGCTCGAGGGTGGTGTATAGGATGGCTCCCCTGGCCTCGGAGCCGGCCTCGCGCAGCGCCTCGATCTCAGCGTGGGCTTGTCCCGGTGGTTGAGTCGAGCCCTCGCCGACCACACGCCCGTCCTTGACCACCACGGCGCCCACGGCGGGGTTGGGGCTGGCCGTACCGAGAGCCCGCCTGGCCAGTGACAGAGCGCGCTCCATGTGAGTCATGGCAGTTCCGTACCTCTATCCGGCGCCTCGTTGGAAGTCCTGGTAGACGCGGCTCGCCGTGGGCAACGTCTGCCCCTGGTACTTGCTGCCGAGCTCAGGCGAGCCGTAGACGACGTCGGCCGCCGTCGTCAGTCTCAGGAAGGAGAGCTGGCCGATCTTCATACCATAGTAGAGCGTCACCGGCAGGTTGGACACGTTGCTCAGCTCCAAGGTCAGGTGGCCCTTCCATCCGGGGTCCACGTAGCCAGCGGTGGAGTGGATGAGCAGCCCGATGCGGCCCAGCGAGCTCTTGCCCTCCAGCCTGGCGACCAGATCGTCGGGGAGCTCGATCTCCTCCAGGGTGCTGGCCAGCACGAACTCCCCCGGATGCAGCATGAAGGGGGTCTCCCTGTCGATCTCCTCCATCTCCGTCAGGTCGCTCATGTCCTGGCGGACGTCTATGAAGGGACGGCGAGAGTTTCGGAACACCAGCAGGTTCTGGTCCAGATGCAAATCAACACTGGCGGGCTGGATGCACCCGTCGCCCAGCGGGTCGATCACAATCCGGCCCGCCGCGAGCTCCTCCTTGATTGTGTGGTCGCTCAGGACCATCCGACCTCCCGTCGGCGCCTGGGCGCCGCGCTCGCGGACATGGACATGACAGCCGGCGTCCCTACCGCTCCGAAGCCTCCGCCGATGCGCCTTCTCCGGCAGCCTCCTCGCCTTCGCCCTCCTCGTCGCCCTCTTCCTCCGGCTCCGCCGCTACGTCCTCCACGTCGATCCTCGGAGCGCTGACCCTGGCGATGAGCTCGTCCGGGTCCGTCACCATCGTAACATCCGCGGCCGCCGCCACGTCTCTGACGAAGATACCCTTCTCGAAGTCGTCCAGCTGGCTCACGTCCAACTCAAAGGAGGGGGGGATATTCATTGGCAAGCTCTCCACCAAGAGGCTCTGCAAGGGCTGCAGCAGCGTGCCGCCCATCTCCAGGACTGCGGGGGCGTCGCCGGAGATAACGATGGGGACCTCGGCCTGGACGGTCTCGGTCACGTCGACGCTCATGAAGTCCACGTGCAGCAGCCCTTCGGTCACCGGGTGCCTCTGGACCTCACGCACGAAGCAGAGGCTATCGCCCTCCTTGCCGTCGACCTCCACTGAGAGGGGGATGTTGGTGCCGGCGATGGTGAGCACGCGCTGGAGCACCTGGTTCTCCACCTGGAGGGCCAAGGGCTCCGTACCCTTGCCGTACATGTGGACCGGAACGATCCCCTGGCGCCGGAGCGCCTTGACCTTCTTCCCTATCACCGCCCGCGGCTGGAGCTTCAGGCTCTGAACATCCATCACTTCGTCCCCTCGACGTCGTCGCAACAGAACACAGCCCCGAAGCTTCGGGGCTGTGCATCATTGTAGCAGAGGCCCGGCCCTTGTCAAAGCTCCAGACGCATCACGTCACCGCTTGGTCCTTTCCGTCTCCTCCCACCCAGCCGCCCATCCCCTTTGCCGCGCTCAGGATCGCTCCGACCGCGGCCCGTATCTCCGCTAGGTCGGCGTCCTCCTCCCCCTCGTCCGGCGCGGCCTCCGGGAGCGGCGGCTCCTCCGGCCGCACACCGCGGACCGCCAGGCGCAGGAGGCCCAGGGCCGTCTTCAGGTCCTCGTAGTCGCTCCGGGCCAGCAGGTAGACCTCTTGCTCCTCGTCGACGGCCTCCGTGAGCAGAGAGTCCAGCATCAGCCGGTGCGACTCCCGCAGAGCGTCCGGGTCGGCCGGTACCGAGACGATGGACCACTCCAGCAGCTCGGAGCGCATATCCTGCCACCCGCCATCCTCGTTGGGGACTCTCTCCAGCGGCAGCCAGCTGATGGAGGCCGCCCGCAGGAACCCGCTGTCCCACGCGTTCTTCACCCTCTGCGCGAAGGCGTCGTCGGCCAAGAACTCGAAGTCGGCGACGATATGGCCGTCGCCCGTCTTGGTCAGCCTCGTCGTACGTCCGATGGGCAGCCCCCCGGGGGGAGACCTGCCCACGCCGTCGTGGGCCCACATGACCACCGGATTCTTGAGGTAGTTCTCCGTCGACATGCCGTCCAGGTCCAGGTCCGGCGGCTGCCGGACCTTATCGTTGGCCGCGATGGTCACGCGGTACTGCCCCTCGCCCAAGGCCTGCTGTCCCAGGATGTCCATACACGCCGATCGCGCTCTGCTGTTCATGACTCCTCCTCTATACTGGAATGTGCGTCTTCCGGGGACCCGTTGCCTGCCTGGTGGCCGCCCGTGTCCCGCCGGACCAGGTCCAGCAGCGCCACGATCTTGACGTGCGTCTCGCCGTGGTGCTTTGTCCGGAGGACCAGGTGGCCGCCCTTGACCTCCGCCATCTTCAAGCCGTCGTGGTCGCACCGTATGGCCTGGATAGGGTCTCTCATCTCGTCTTGCTCCTTGGCTCTTCTTGCTTTCCCTCGTGCGGCGCCCGGCCCGCGGGGGGCCGGCGCGGCGGAGGCTCGTCGCCCCACTCCACGGGGGGCAGGTTCATGTCGCGGCGCACCTCGTTGATGGTCATCACGCCCGCGGCGACGTACGTCCGCCGCCGGGTCGCCTTGTCGTTCTCGCTCTCCTTCAGCGCCTCCACCTCGCTGGTATCGAACCTCAGCGACAGCGCCGGGTCGCCGAAGTTGGGCAGCAGCATCTGCTCCAGCGACTCCCGGAGGAAGGTCATCTGCGGCACCATTACGTCCTGCCAGAAGACCCTCCGGGCCGTCGCGAAGTTGGAGAAGGTGATCCGCTCCATGTCTCCCAGCATCGCCTTGGGCACGCCGTAGACGCGAGACACGTCCTCCAGGCTCCAGCGCAGCGTCTGCAGGTACTCCATGTCCTTGGGGCTGAAGCCCAGGTTCGCCGCCTTCATGCCGCCGCCCAGCAGAACGGGGCGCCGCACGTTGTCGACGCCGCGGAAGCGGGACTCCCAGCGCTGGTAGAACTCCGCGACCTCGGACTCGGTGGGCGCGTCGCTCGTCTCGATGAACAGCCCCGGCGCGCTTTCGTTGCTGAGGTTGTTGCGGCTCGCCCTCAGGGCGTCCATACCCATGTCCACCGACAGGCGCAGAGGCGCGATGGGCGACAGCCCGGAGTACTCGTCCAGCGGGTTGAAGTAGCGGATCCACACCACGTCCTCGGCCACGTAGGGGACCAGGCGCTGGCCCCGGCCCACGTACACGAAGCCCTTGACGTAGCTCTCCGGGTCGGGGACCACCCGCACCCTGTCCGACCTCAGCGGCCAGATCTCGACCACCCTCCCCAGGTCGTCCCGCTCCAGGCCCCAGTAGGCCGAGCCCCACAGCCCCAGGTACGTCTCCGTCGCCCGCCACAGGTCCCCGCCGGTCCAGAAGCGGTTCGGGGAGTCCAGCAGCCGCTGGACGGGATGGTCCGGCCCCACGGGGACGGCGCTCGTCCCCCTCGGCGCCCGCGACAGCACCCTCAGAGGCACCCGGACGATGGCGTCCTGCCTGATCTTGATCGCCGAGTACACCATCGCCGACCGCGGGTAGTATTCGCCGTAGGACGTTGGCGTCCAGGGCCGCCCGCCCAGCTGCGTCTCCCAGTCGCCGTCCAGCACGGGCGACACCCTGTTGCCGCGCCTCCCCAGGCGGCGCACTCCCGCGGCGCCGGCCGCCGCCATGCTCATCACCATCTGCTTCACGTCCATATCCTGACCCCTCCTCGGGTGACCGCGAAGGTCATTGCCAGCGAGTCCGCCTCGTCGGGCGAGCGGTACATCTCATCTTTGCTCTGGAGCCTGATCTTGCCGTCGCTGCGCACCCAGTACTTGCGGCTGGAGACCTGGCCTATCAGGGCGGCGTCATCGTCCGTGTCCAGATCCTCCGACAGGTACCGCCTGCGCATGGCCCACCAGGCCTCCGCCGCGCGGTTGGCGAAGTGGGTCTCGTCGTGGGGCTTCTGGCCCGCGATGAAGGGCACCAGACGTGCGCGTCCGGGCCGCAGCTCCCGCAGCCGGTCGGTCACGCCTCCCCCGACTCCCGTGTCGTCGATCACCAGCACGTCGACGTCATTGTCGTCGCAGTGGCGCTTCAGGAAGCCCGCCACCTCCATCGTGTCGTGGCCGGTCACCCTCCACACGATCCGCGCCACGGCGCCCTGCCGCTGCGTCACCACCGTCTTGTCGCGCCCCAGCCTCGCCACGTCGCACGCCACTATCACCGGCCCCTCGGCCTCCAGCTGCCGCTGGGCCGCGGCGGTGGCCGACCGCAGCGGGACCATCACGTCGTCCAGGTTGTCGGGGAACCTGCCCAGCACCGAGCCGACGTAGAGGGGCGACTCCGACCCCCACTCCGCCTTGCGGTCGTCCACGTCCTCCTGGGTGATCATCCCCGGCACGTCGACGCTCCCCGCCTTCAGGTTGGGGGTATCGAAGGCGCCGATCTGGACCGTCTCGTACAGCTGCCGCCTGGAGTGGTGGGAGTCGTAGAAGGAGCCCGCCGCCGCGAAGGGGTTGCCCGTCATCAGCAGCCTCACCGGGTTCAGCCTCCGGACCGCGTCCAGGTCGGCTTCCCGGACGGCGTGGGCCTCGGTGATGACCACCATGAGGTTGGGGGAGTGGAAGCCCTGGAGGTTGTAGGGCGAGTTGGTGGCGAAGCCCAGGGCGAAGCTCTGCTCGTCGATCTCATAGCGGGAGGTCCGGAACATCCTGCCGCGCAGGAGCTCGGACGCCTGGCCGTAGGCGGTCCTGATCTCCTTCCATACGATGTCGTCCACCTGGCGGGTGGTCGGCCCAGTGACGACAGCCTTGGCGGGCGTCCTGGAGTGGGTCCACCAGAGCACCGCCCGCGCGGCGGCCCAGTCCTTCCCCGAGCCGTTGCACCCGACCACCGAGACGCGGCGGGAGCGCGCGACCGCCCTCAGTATCTCCTCCTGCTTCGAGTACGGGCTCTCACCCAGAACCTCCTTCACGAAGGCCACGGGGTCCGTGTGCTCCCGCGAAATCTGCGCTTCCGTCTCGCTCATGCGCTCCCTTCCATCCCTCCGGGCCGTGACGTATGCAAGTCGTCGATGCTTTCTATGTCGGCCTTGGCCATCGAGCCCAGCCAGCGAATAGGATTATACCCATAACAGAACGCCTGTGTCAATTACGGTTGCCGGAGAGGAAGCGCCGGCGGGCCTATAGGTTCCTATAGGCCTATAAAGGAAGACACTCTCTGCTCTATAGTTGTACTATGAAGGGGCCGATGACGGACCTTACGGAGGAAGCCATGCAGTTTGTCTATGCGGCGCAACTTCAACGCACCGGCGAGGACGAGATCGTCGTCTCTTTCCGCGACCTGCCGGAGTGTCTCACGTCCGGCGTCGACGAGGCCGACGCCCTTGCCCAAGCCCAGGACGCCCTCGAGGAGGCCATCGCGGGACGCATTGACGACGGCGGCCCTATCCCGACGCCCAGCACCAGGCGTGCAGACGAGCGCTGCGTCGTCGTCCCTGCGGACATGGCGGCGAAGGCGGCCCTGGTCCTCGCCTTTCGCGCCAGCGGCTTGGGGCTCGCCGCCTTCGCCGGACAGCTTAGCCAGGACCAAGAGAAGGTGCGCCGGATGCTCGATCCCAGGCATGCCACGTCCGCCAGCCGCATCAACAGGGCCCTCCGCGTCCTGGGCCGCGAGCTCGTGGTCGGCTTCCAGGAGTCACTTCTGGCCGGAGGAGTACGCCGCTAGGCCGGCACAGTACGCCGACTACCCGGGCACCGTTACATCCGGCCCACGCGGAAGAGATATGCAGAGAGACCCCGAGGAGCGCCCGTTCACGGCCTTCGCCTCCCTGGTTAGGCAAGCCCGGCTCCGGCGAGGGCAGTCCCAGAGGCAGCTCTCCAGGGCGCTGGGCATGAGCGACGGATACGTCGGCCACCTGGAGAGCGGCCGCTTCAGGCCCAACGTCCCGACCCTCAAGGCGCTGGCCGACGTCCTGGGCTTCGGCTACGGCCGCCTGGCCGTCGAGGCCGGCTACATAACCGCCGAGGAGTTCGAGAACCCCATCGACGAGGGCCAGCTGGCCCGGCTCAACGAGATCGACGACCTCACCGACCGGGAGTGGGAGTCGGTCCGCGACTTCGCCCGCTACGTCAAGAGCCGCCGCCAGGAGTGACGTCCCGCTATCCGGGCAACCCAGTACCCTCTCCCAGGTCTGGGAGAAAGCTAGGGTGAGGGTTGAGGCCCCGGGCGGTGCTTCTCCCTGGGGATGCCCAGCTCCCTGGCCGTCCGGCCGGCGGGGTCCGGACCCGACAGCAGCGCCGACGCGAACTCCTCCGCCTGCTGCTCCGCCTTCGCCCGGCTGGCCCACTGCCACGATTCCAGGTAGAAGCTGCTCCCCACGTGCAGCAGGTGATGCCCGATGGCGTGGGCCACGTACCACCGGAACCACGGACGCGGCAGACCCGGCCGGACGCCGATCACGCCGTCCACGATCATCTCCTGGATCCGCCCCTGGAAGGGGAACGTCGTCACCTCGATGGACAGCCTAGCTGCCAACAGCTTCAGGTCCACCGGCACCTCCAGCCCGTGGACCTCCCACAGCTCCTCCGCCTTCAATCTGCCGTGCAACTTCCCCTCCGACGATAACAGAACGGTTGTACTATTCTCCCCATCTGCAGACCCCCTGTCAAGCGGGTCTCTGGCGCAGGGCGCCCTGAACACTTCCCCTGATTTTTGCACCATTGAACCACGCCGCCACTGGTAGTACCTTGACCGGACAGCCCCGTAAGAGAGCCACCCCGAGGTCGTCCGCCGCCTGATGATCGGGGCCGTCATCATGGGCGTCTCCGTGCAGACCGTCAGCGGCGTCGGCCAGTCCATGATCAGCACGCGGCCGACGGCATCATGGCCTCCTTCTCCGGCAGCGCCGACGTCTGGACCGAGCTGGCCATCCTCATCGCCTTCGCCGTCGTCACCTCTCCTTCGGCCTCTGGAAGCTCCGCTGGCGCGAGGAGTGACGGGGCGGCCGGTCGATTTGGGTGGGATTTGGGCCGCTTTCTGGGCTGATAGCTTATTGACAACGTATCTGGGCCTCGTTTAACATTTGGTGGTCTTGAGGGCCGGAGCCAAACCGGCCCGAAGGGCTCGACAAAACAACCAATCTACCCACACGCCGCTGCACAACATTCGGGACGCTGGAAAGGAGAGGCTGCCAGCAGCCCCGTTGTGCGACGAACAAAGGTGGTGCTTTCCCTTGACAACGGGATTAGGGTGGTGTACAAATCTAACGGTTCAATCTGGTCATAGCGGTTTACGCGTGGCCTCATCTTCCAGCCCGTCCAGAGCGGGCTCACTTGTGTAAGAAGCGAATCGAAGTCGACAAGCTGGACAAAATCGAACGCAGAGAAGAACTAAGGGGGTAGGCAGTGAAGCAGTCATTCAGGATCCCATCTATAGTCCTAGTCTTGGGGCTCCTTATAGCCGCCTTTGGGGTCGGGTCCGTCCTGGCCAAGCAGGCGGACTTCGGCAGCCTTGGGCAGCTGGACTCCTCGCACGCACCCGCCGCGGTGGCGGACTTGGACCAGGACGAGGTGTCGTGGGCCGACGAAGAAGGCCAGACGGTTGACTACGTCAAGCCCGGCGCCACCAGCACCTTCTACATCTTGGACGACGGTCTGGGGACCACCCCCGACGGGACATGGGTCTTTTCGTTCACTAGTGGCGGAGTCGTGGCTAATAGGGACGTACTGGACATAGCCGCCGAAACGGTTCAAGGTGTCGGTACCTCCGGTCTCAAATCGGAACGGAGCGCGGATGGATTCACTTCGAGTACGCCAGTGGTGCCCGGGTCACTCACGGTCACGGATAACTTCCCGGTGTTGCACCCTCCCACCTCATTCGTAGTGGTGTCGCCCATCAGTACCCTTGGGGCCTCCACGACGGTCGCCTTCAAGTACCACGTGGTGGACAAGTACCTGGCTGAGAACGTGTTGGACGGCGATGGGGAGGTGGTGACGGAGAGGGATAGAAGGGCGAAGGTCGTCAGCACGTCCGACCCCCAGGGCGAGTGGGTCACGATCTCAGAGGTCGTGGGTTACGGCAGTGACACCGCCAGCCCCAACAGCAACATATACCGCGGCGATATACACCTGTCCGACAACGCCGGCACGCAGGGGACGAGGAGCGACGGGGTGTGGGTGCAGGACGGCGACACCGTGACGGTGAGGTACGTCAACGACGACGGGAACGCCATAGATACGGACACCATGACAGCGGACGGCTTGAAGCCGTCCATCCTGAACATCTCACCCGCCAACGGCGCGGTGCTCGACGCGTCGAACCCCACACTGAGGTTTGACGTTGTGGACGAGGGCTCCAAGATGGACCTCACCAACTTGGTCTCGAACGACATTTCCGCTGGGGAAAAGGACATACAGGTCGAAATACACGGCATCCAGGTGAGTGGTGGATCCTTCCAGGGCGTCCCCGAGCGGATAACCTTCATCTACGCCACCGGCAAAAAGTGGACTGATGCGTACGATGTGCGGGACAGTGAGCCGTTCTATATCAGGATCACCGCAACGGACGTCGCCGGGAACACGGCAACGGTGGAGAGGAAGGCGGACGACGACGGCGTTCTAACGGGCGGCCACAAGATCACCCTGGACAGTACCAAGCCGACGGCCACTGGTGCAGAAACTGGCATCGGCTGGGACAGGAGCAAGGCCGAGGAGACGAAGAACGACAACACCGCCGTGAGGGTGACCTTTAGCGAGGACATCGCCCCGGCCAGCGTCTCGGCCAGCGACTTCACGGTCGGCGGAGTGTGGCCCAGCGCGGCTGTGGTGGGCACCACGAAAGACGATGAGGATACTAAGGACGTAGACGAGACAACGACGCGCTTTGTGTACCTGACGGTGGCGGCCTTGGCGCCCGACGACAGTCCCGAGGTCGTCGTCACCGGACAGGTGATGGACCTGGGCGGCAGCGCCCTGGATACGACCCTGGATGAGGCGACGGTGCCCGCCAGGGACGGTCTGGACCCCAGCATCACGGTCAGCGTGGACACGGAGCTGGCGGTCAAGGACGACGAGGTTATCGTGACCGTCGACTCCAACGAGAGGCTGTCGACCACCAAGCTCATCGAAATCTCCATCGTCGGGCCCGCGAACAACGGCCACATGCCTGATGGCAAGGCCAAGACGCCCACGCAGTACGAGGGCACCACGGAGGTCCCGGCCAGCTTCGGCAGCGGAGTGTACGGCGTGTCCGTGCGAGTGCACGACGTGAGGAATAACGATTCGGACAACCTGAAGTCCGTCACGGACGAGAAGTTCAAGCTGGAGGCGGGGGAGACGGAGATAGTCCTGGAGAAGGGCCCCATCGCCGACGCGGAATTCGACGGCGACGTTGATGAGGATGACCTGACGGCCATAACCATCGCGGGCACTTCGACGGTTGACATCGCCTCGGTGGACGCCAGTAGCCGTACGATTACACTGGGCGCACCCTATGAGACCGATGTTGATGTGGTAGTCAGCTATAAGTACGTCGAGCAGAGCTTCCAGGTGGACGTGTCAGCGCCGACGGTCTCCTTCAACCCGGAGGACGACACAGACGTGGAGAACCGCTCGCCGTTCATCCGGATCGTCTTCGATGAAGACGAGTACCCGGGGGACGATTTCAAGACCGTCACGTTGACCAAGGCGGACCTCACGATGCCCGACGGGGAGGAGATGAGTGTCTTGGACGGCTTCGCCACCACTGACTCGATCACATACCTGTGGGCGGCGTCGGACCTGGCCCTCGGCGAGTACACCCTGAAGGTGAGCGGCAAGGACACGGCCGGGAACACCGTGGAGGACGAGACCACGAGCTTCGAGATCGTGGAGCGGGAACTGGTTGAGGTGAAGCTGACGCCGGGCTGGAACCTGATATCGCTGCCCGGCATGCCCGCGAACACGGACGTGAACGCGGTGATAACCAACATGGACGTGAGCGCGGTCATTACCTACGATCCCAGCGTACCGGGCGGATGGGCCCAAGCCGTGCGGGAGACCGGGACCAGCTCGCTGAGCGGCACCCTGATGACGATAAGCGGCAACACGGGCATATGGATCAAGACCAGCTCCTTCAAGTCCCTGAAGGTGGACATACTGCCTGTGGGACAGGGAACGATACCCCCCAGCTTCGCGCTGGTGGCGGGCTGGAACCTGGTGCCGGTGGTGGCCGTGGAGGCCGGGGTCGAGGATGTAGTCGTGGACACGTACTTCTCCGGCCTGAAGTGGTCGAGGGCGTACGGATACGACAGCCTGACTGGGACCCTACAGGGCTTCGTGCCCGGAGGGGGAGAGGACGACAAGGTGATGGTGGGCAAGGGCTACTGGGTCTTCGTCAGCGAGGACGGTACACTGGTACCGTAGGCCCGGCGGGCCTCCGTAGGACAACGGACCCTTAAGTAAGGAACTCCCTCCTCTCTAAAGGGGAGGGAGTTCCTTTTTGGGAGGAGAAGAGGGAATGAGAAGATGGATGGCAGCGGCGATGGCGGCGGTCCTGCTGTTGGCGGGTGCCGCCCTGGCGTTGGAGCCGCGGACGGCGGCGGCCCAGTCGCCGCCTCCGGCGCCCACCGTCTACTCGGGGACGGCCACCGTGGGCGGCGCGCCCGTGCCCGACGGCTACCGGATAGTGGCCAGGGTGGTGGCGAATGTCGGGACGTACCAGTCGGACCCGGTGACCGTCAGGGGCGGCAGGTACGGCTCCCTGACCGTCAGCCCGCCCGGCGTCGAATTCAGCGGCAGGCCCGTCACCTTCCACCTGGGCGACGTCCAGGCGACGGAGACGGGCGCCTACAGGTCGGCCGGCCGGCCGGAGATCAAGACGGGCTTCAACCTGACCTTCCCCAGCGTGCCGGAGCCGACGCCCACGCCGCCGCCGGTCCCGCCGACGCCGACGGTAAAGCCGGTGCAGGCGCTGCCGGGGGTCTTCAGCGGCACCATAGTGGTCGCTGGAAGTACAGTGCCCGCCGAGGCCGTCTTGGTGGCAAAAATAGGCTCCTACGAGTCGCTGCCGGCCAGCATCCAGGGGGAGAGCTACCGGAACCTGGTGGTGGACCCGGGGGACACGAGCGCGCTGGGCCAGCCGGTGGAGTTCTTCCTGAACGGGGTGAAGTCGCGGAACGACGTGAGCTACGAGAGCGGGATGCAGCGCCACGACTTCGACCTGGTCTTCACGGGGCTGCCGACGCCGACGCCCACGGTGACGCCGGTGCCCCCGACGCCAACGCCTGAGCCGACGGCCACGCCGACCCCGGTACCCCCGACGCCAACGCCCCAGCCGCTGCCCACGGCCACGCCGCCGCCGCTGCCCACGGCCACGCCGGTACCCACGGCAACGCCGGAGCCCACAGCGACGGCCACGCCGGAGCCCACGGCCACGCCGGAGCCGACGATGGCGCCGCCAACACCGGCGCCCACGGCGACCCCGGTACCCACCGCAACGCCGGCGCCCACGGCCACGTCGGAGCCGACGGCGGCGCCAGCGACGCCCCCGCCACCAGCGCCCACCGAGGCGGCGGTCGCCCCGACGCCGGAGCCGACGCCCGAGCCCGAGGGCGGCTTCTGCAGCGCAACGTCGTCCGACACGCCCCTGAGGGCGGGGCTGGGCAACCTGCTCTTCCTGCTGGCCCCGCTGGCGCTGGTCCTGGGCCGCAAAAGTCTCCACCTCAGGAGGCCGACGCCGTAGGGGCCCCATCCTAACCAGTGAGGGCAGCAGGGGAGCCCCCCCATCCTAACCTTCCCCCACGGGGGGAAGGGACTGGTGGCAGGGGAAGGGACTAGGGCCTCTCCCCCTGGCAGGGGGGCGCAAACCCACCTCTCCCCCTGGCAGGGGGAGATTGAGAGGGGGTAGGGATTGGATACGGCTGTGATACCCTCTCTGGTCGAAAGGATGCTCGATGGGAACAGGCGCGCGCTGGCGCGCCTGTTCACTCTCCTGGAGCAGGACCGCCGCAACCTGGCCGCGATAGTCGGCAGGCTCCCCTCCGGCGAGGCCCGGGCCCACTGCGTCGGCGTCACCGGACCGCCCGGCGCGGGCAAGAGCACCCTCATCGACGCCCTCTCCGTCCCGATCCGCCGCCGCGGGGACACCATCGGGGTCTTGGTCGTGGACCCGACCAGCCCCTATAGCGGAGGGGCCATCCTGGGGGACCGCATCAGAATGCAGAGCCGCCGCGACGACGCGGGCGTCTTCATCCGAAGCCTGGCCACCAGGGGCGCCCGCGGCGGCCTGTCGCCCGTGGTCGGGGCCGGGATCAGGCTCCTGGAGGCCGCCGGAATGGACTACGTCCTGGTCGAGACCGTCGGCGTCGGCCAGACCGATCTCGACGTCAGGGGCTTGGCGGACACCGTCGTGGTGACCCTGGTCCCCGATGGCGGGGACTCGATACAGGCGATGAAGGCCGGGTTGAGCGAGATAGCCGACGTGTTCGTCGTCAACAAGGCCGACAGGCCCGGGGCCGGCCGCCTGGCGGCCCACGTAACGGCGTCGCTGGAGCTGGACCCCCCCGGCTCCCCATGGCGCGCCCCCGTATTGGAGCTCCAGGCCCATCGCGGGGTGGGCGTCCCCGCGCTGTGGGACACGATAGCGCGCCACCGTCAGGCCATCGGCTCCTCGGCCCTGTTGGAGCGGCGACGGCGGGCGCGAGCGCGGCAGGAGCTGGCCTCGGCCCTGACCTACGCGGTGGAGGGGCGGCTGGCCGACCTGCTGTCCGGCGGCGGCGCCCTGCGGGAGATGGCGCAACGGGTCGAATCAGGCGACGCTGACCCCTACTCGGTGGCCGAGGAGGCGCTCAGCTCGGGAGCCCTGCTGGAGGAGCTCTTCCGGTGAGGCGGAAGGTTTTGACATGTGAGACTGAGGTCGTTTACTCTACTCATTCACCGATTGGCCACTAACACATTCCTGTTACGAACATGAGCATAGGCAAACCCACAAGGAGGCAGAACGGACAGGCAACAGGAGGAGGCTACAATGATCAAAGACGAGATGCTTGAGCTCATAGGCGATCCTGAGAAGGCTATAGAGGAGATGGAGATTTTCCGTGAGACTGTGAGGGTCCTGTCGTCCAGCCGAGCGCAGCTGGTTGAGCGTTACCCCAGACAGTGGATCGCCCTCCACAGTGGCGAGGTACGCGCCAGCGGCCCGACGATAGAAGCTGTGCTGGAGAAACTCGATGCCGAGGGCTTTTCCCGTGACCAAGCCATCGTCAGATACATGGACCCCGACCCGAAGACACTAATCCTCTGATGCTGAGGGGGACATTCGACACCGATGGACGCCCCTACATCTACTCCTCTCTCATCCTGATAGGGGTCTGGATTTCAGACTGAGTCACTATCGAACAGCTGGCGGCCTTGGTAACTGTTCAGACTTGAGGAGCAAACCTACCTCTCCCCCTCGCAGGGGGAGATTGAGAGGGGGTCCTCACTGGCAGAGGGTTGGAGAACATGCCACACCAACTCTGAACAGCTAGCGGCCTTGCGGTGGGGGGGCTTTGGCTGGTAAAATCGCTGGTACGATGGGGATTCGTCTAGTGGTAGGACGACAGACTCTGGATCTGTAAGCCGAGGTTCGAATCCTCGATCCCCAGCCAGATCCAGTACCCGTCGATTGGCTATGTGTGGCGCATTCGTCTAGTGGCCAAGGACACCGCCCTCTCAAGGCGGAGATCACGGGTTCGAATCCCGTATGCGCTACCAACCCTCACTACACTTTGCCCCCATATACGCCCCCGGCCCATCGTTGAGCTTGTCAGCGCGAGGGCGTTCTTGCGCGACGATGCTCGCAGCCACGTCTTCACCAGCGCTGGAGGCAGCTAGCCCGGATAGCCCATAGCCATGGGACCGGCGCGATAAACGTGCGGGAGGCGGCTTGGGGCATCCGCATCCGCTTGCGTAGCCCCCGGGGCTCATTTATACTTGGGGCCTAAAGCTGAATAAGCAATCTCCTCATTAAGACTTGCTTGGCAAGGAGTCACGATAGTGAGGCGCGGCGAGACCGGCAGATACGAGACCACCCACACCGCAGGGGAACGGGTCAGGGCCTTCGTTCCCAATGCCCTGCCACCTGCGCCGGCACTCGATCTGGCCGCCATGCAGGCGCCGTTGGAGGATGCACAGCTTGCGTTGGGGCGGTTGGACAGTCTCACTACCCTGCTGCCGGACCCGTATCTCTTCCTCTACACCTATGTCCGCAAAGAGGCAGTCCTATCCTCCCAAATCGAGGGGACTCAGTCCTCTCTGTCGGACCTACTGATGTTCGAGTTGGAAGAGAGACCCGGCGTACCCATCGATGACGTCACGGAGGTTTCCAACTACGTTGGCGCTTTGGAACACGGCTTACGGCGGCTGCGGGAAGGTTTCCCCCTATCGAATCGTCTCATGAGAGAGATCCACTGTAGGCTCATGGCGAGGGGCCGCGGGAGCGACAAGTCACCTGGGGAGTTCCGGCGCTCCCAGAACTGGATCGGGGGCAGCCGTCCCGGGAACGCGCACTTCGTGCCACCGCCTTCCAATGCCGTACAGGACTGTATGTCTGACCTCGAGCGGTTCCTTCACGCCAAGGACGTCGGCCTCTCGGCAACGATCCGGTCGGCCCTTGCGCACGTACAGTTCGAGACCATACACCCCTTTCTCGACGGCAACGGCCGCGCAGGACGGCTCATAATTACGTTTATGCTCTGTCACGAAGGCGTGCTACAAGAGCCGTTGCTCTACCTGAGCCTGTATTTCAAGGAACGCCGCGAGGAGTACTATGCGTTGCTTGACGGCGTACGGCAGACCGGCGACTGGGAGGCATGGATCATATTCTTCCTCGATGGAGTCAAACAGACGGCGGACGGCGCGGTATCGACTGCGCGGCGATTGGTGGCATTGTTCCACGAGGACCAGAAGCGGATTCAGGAGACGGGCCGCGCCGCAGGATCGGCGCTTCGCGTTCAACAGATGCTGAGGGAGCGCCCGATCACCTCTATTTCTCAAATCTGCGACCGAACGGGCCTCTCTTTCCCAGCGGCATCGTCGGCTATGGAAAGGCTGAGCGGGCTCGGGCTCGCGCGGGAGATAACAGGGAGGTCGCGCAACCGGCTGTACGTGTACGATAGCTACCTCGCAATCCTGAATGAAGGGACGGAGTCCCCATGAATTTCGCCGTATCCGAGCGGGCGTTCGAGGACGCAATCGTGGCATCTCCGATCCCGCGCGAAGGTGTCAACGCTAGCCTACCAACCCTCACTACACTTTGCTCCCATATACGCCCCCGGCCCATTGTTGAGCTTGTCAGCGCGAGGACCTTCTTGCGCGACGATGCTCGCAGCAGCCTGTAGTCCCAAGAGGTGACCCACCATGCCGACACGCATCAACAAGTCGATAGAGCTACTGGAGCAGGACCAGCCGATCTACTACGTGGGCAGCCACTCGGGCGCTGAGCTCACCTACGAAGCCGGGAGGCGGATGGCGAAGACCTTCGCCGACTACATCAACATCGGAATGGAGCACGGGGCCTTCGACATGGCCGGCCTGGACCAGTTCATGAGGGGCCTGGTGGCCGGAGGGCCGACCAACAGCGGCCACCGGACGCCCGCGGTGATAGTAGAGGTCCCGGTGGACGGCGCAAGCGAGGAGATCATCCGCGCCAACGCCTGGCAGATGAGGCAGATACTGTCCAGGGGAGTCCATGGGATCCTCCTGTGCCACGCGGAGAATCCCGGCGCGGTGAAGGCGTTCGTGGAGTCCTGCCGCTACCCCTTCAACACCATCGGCGTTGGGTACAACCTGGGCGTCGGCCGCAGAGGGGGAGGCGGCCAGGCGGCGCCGGCGGAGATATGGGGAGTGTCGCCGGACGACTACCTGCAGAAGGCCGACCCGTGGCCCCTGAACCCCGACGGGGAGCTCATGCTGGGGCTCAAGATCGAGAACAGGCGGGCGCTGGCGAACGCGGAGCTCACCACGCAGGTGCCGGGCATCGCCTTCGCCGAGTGGGGGCCGGGTGACATGGCCATGTCCTTCGGCTACAGGACCGCGCCCAGGGACCCCCACCCTCCGGAGCTGCAGGCCGCCCGGGACAGGGTCTTCGAGGCGTGCAAGAGGGCGGGGCTCAGGTTCCTGGAAGGGATCACACCCGAGACGGCGGGCGCTAAGATCGACGAAGGGGTCCGGGTCTCCCCAGCGGGAGGCGAGAACGGCGAGAAGGCCGCCACCGCCGGCAGGGCCCACACGAAGCGGACGATGCCGGTCTAGCTGCGCTAGAGGGGCTTGCCCTTGATCCGGTAGTCGGGCGCTTCGATCGGGATGAGCTCCCCCACGGTGACGTCCCGGATCCGCGAGGCTATGGAGCCGGACTCCCTCTCCCTGGTGAAGTCCGTCATGCTGGTTATCACGGTGGGGAGCCTGGCGTTGTGGCGGTGAACGATGATCTGGTAGAGCTTCTCCTCCGCCCAGGGGCTGCTGAGCTCCTGCCCCAGGTCATCCAGGACCAGCAGGCGCGCGTTCTTGACCTCGTCGAAGAGGCTGTCGTAGCTGACGCGGCTGTCGGGGGAGAAGGTGTTCCTCAGGTAGTCCAGAAGGTCGGGGACGAAGGCGAAGAAGACCTGATCCCCTTCCCTGAGGCGTGCGCCGGCTATCGCCACGGCCAGGTGCGTCTTTCCGACCCCTGTATCGCCGAATAGGGTCAGCCATCCGTCCGGGTCGGCGGCGTAGTTCTTGGCGAACAGGTAGGCGCCCTCCAGGCTCCTGCGCTGGGAGGCGTTGGGGTTGTCTCCCCTGGCGTCGAAGGTATCGAAGGTCATCCGGCGAAGCATCTCCGGCTCGATGCCCCCCAGCCGGTGCGCCAGCTCCGAGGCCTTCCTCCCCACTTCGACCACGCGGCTCACGCTATTGCTCTTGAGTCGGCTCCCGATGTATGGGTCGATCTCGTCGAGCTCGGAGGCCGTGGTGACTACGGTCGGCAGCAGGGCGTTGAAGCGATGGTTGAATATCTGCTGCAGCTTCTCCTGGGCCCAGGAGGTAACGCTCTGGGCGCCCAAGCCGTCGAGGACCAGCAGGGGAGTGCTCCTGACCTGGTCGAACAGCTCGCTGTAGGATACCTCGCTGCCGGGGGAGAAGCTGGCGCGCAGGTGGTCCAGCAGGTCTGGCACGTGGACGAAGAAGGCGACTCGGCCCGAAGCGATGCAGCGCTCGGCTATAGCCGCGGCCAGGTGGGTCTTGCCGGCCCCGTTGGGTCCGGTAAGGACGAGCCAGCCCTTGGGCTCTTCCGCGTACTCGACGGCGGCTGCGTGGGCATGCTCGAACAGGAGGTGGTCCCGGGGATCGTCGGTCCTCCCCCGGGGGTCGACACTCTCGAAGGTGAACCTCGAGAGGTGGTCCAGGTTGCCGTAGCGGAGCAGCCTGGAGGACCGCTCCTCCTCCAGCCGCTGCCGCTGGCACTCGCAGGTGACCACCTGCCCGAACTCGGGATGCCCGACAGGCACGCCGGGTGTATGCCAGCCGCGGCCTCCGCACACCGCGCATGCGTCCGGCTGCGGCTCGTACTCATCTCCGGCGGGCGGAGGCGGACCGTCCTCGGAGACGCTCCGGCTGGCGGCCAACCTGTTTAGGATATCTCCCAGGTTCTCCATCGCTCCTGCCTTCTCGTTCCCAGCGCTCCAGGATGCGCTGGATATATCTCCAGCTGCGTCTATTCTGGGCAACGGCCTCCCGCATGGCGTCCTCTATCCAGGAGGCCGGATAGAGCTGCTCCGCCTCCCTGAGGTCCTCCGCCACCATCGGGTTGATGATGCCGATGTTGTCCTCATACAGGGCGAAGACGTTGGGGCGCAGCTCCCTGTCCCCCTCTGGCTCCTGCGTCGCCTCGGCGGCCTGGGGCACGTCGAGATTGGCCACTCCCTGGAGGATCCTCCTGTGAGGCTCGGAGTTGAGGACGTAGACCCTCTGTGGCCGCGCCTGCCCCTTCAGAAGGCCGGTGGCCAGGGAGCCTCTATGGACGGCTCGCGTCAGGGCGCGCTCCACCTCTACGTGGCCGGCGACTCCCTCATCCGGCATGCAGCGGATGAGGGTCCTGTCCGCCTGGAGCTCGTCCAGGGTCACCAGCCGCGGATAGCCCCTCTTGTGGTTCAGCAGCCATATGACGCGCAGCGTACACTTGAGCTCCGGCAGGTCGTCTATCTCCTCCAGGAGGGGGCCGAAGACGGTGTTGGGGACAGGGGTATAGCGTACTCGGGGGGGAAAGCCGCCGAAGGACATGCTAAGCGAACTCCATGGAATGGGCCGTGCTCTGGGCGCTCTCGAACCGTGCAAAGTCCTCCTGGAAGTCTAGGGGGACCACTCCCAGGGGGCCGTTCCGATGCTTGGAGACGACTATCTCCGCCACGTTCTGGGGGTACTCGCTGGTGGGATTGCGCCGCTCCCATTCATCCCTGGTGACGTACTTGTCCTCGCGGTGGATGAAGGCGACGACGTCGGCATCCTGCTCGATGCTGCCGCTCTCGCGGAGGTCTGAGAGCATGGGACGATGGGTGGGCCTCTGCTCGATGGCGCGGCTGAGCTGGGAGCAGGCCAGGACGGGGACGTCGAGGTCCCGGGCCAGCCCCTTCAGGGAGCGCGAGATCTCCCCCATCTCCTGCGCCCGGTTCTCCGTTCTTCCGCCGCCGCTGATCAGCTGCAGATAGTCGACGATGAGGAGGTCCAGGCCTCGCTCGGCCTGCAACCGCCTCGCCTTGCCGCGCATCTCGACGATGCCCTGTACCGGCGTGTCGTCGATGTAGATGGGCAGGTCCGATAGCATGCCGATGGCGTCCAGGAGGCTCCGCTCTTCGGACTCCCGCAGCAGGCCCATGCGCAGGCGAGTGCTGTTTATGTTGGCCTCGCTGGCCAGCAGACGCATGCCGATGTTCTCGCGGCCCATCTCCAGGCTGAAGATCCCTATGATGGAGCCGATCCCCGCGGCGTGCCGCGCAATGTTGAAGGCGAGGGCGCTCTTGCCCAGGCTGGGCCGGGCCGCCAGCACGATCATGTCGGACCGCTGCATCCCTCCCCCCAGCAGCTCGTCGATGCCCGGGAACCCCGTCGGCACCGGCGCCACGTGGACGGCGTCGGGGCCGTGCATCGCCCCGCTCTCCTCCATGTAGGTATCGAGGATCTCGCGGAGGTGGGTGAAGTCGCGGCTTCCTCTGCCCGACCGTATCCCGAACAGGAGGTCTTCGGCCTTGCTCAGGACCGAGTCCGCGTCTACGCCGCCCTCGTAGCCTATCGCGGCTATGTCCCCGCCGGTCCGGATCAGCTGCCTCATGATGGAGGTCCGCTGCACGATGCGGGCGTAGTACTCGACGTGGACGGAGGTGGGTACGACCATTACGAGATGGCTGAGGTAGGAGGTTCCGCCTACGCTCTCGAGCCTCTCCTCTAGGGAGAGCTCGTGGGCTACCGTGACCTGGTTGACGGCTTCGTCTCTGTTGGCGAGGGCTATGCAGGCGTCGTAGCACCAGCGGTTCTTCTCGCCGTAGAAGTCAGCGGCCTTGAGGAACGACGTCACCCTGTTGAGGGAGTCGCTATCTATCAGGATCGAGCCGATGACCGACTCCTCGGCATCGATGTCGTGGGGCAACAGGCGGTCTGCGTACAAGTATCGTCTCCCTCGGCGGGTTGCGTCAAAGAGTTAGCGAATTTGGCACCGGCGTGCGATCCTGGCTACACGTCCTCGGAGCCGCGGCTCCGGCGGTTGCCGTCCTTGGCCCAGGTCGCCGGGAGGGAGTCGCCCTCACTCAGGCCGTTCCATCATGGGAGGAGGCGGTCCCAGCGGCCACCCCGCGAGCTATCTACTCCTCGGACTCCGTATCGGGTTCCGAGGAGGCTTCCTCCTCCTCAGGAGCCTCGCCGAACTCCTCAGGGTCGGTGCCCGTCGGGTATACCAGGACCTTGATCTGGGCCTCCACCTCCGGATGAACGCGAACGCTGAGGTCGTACATGCCGAGCTCTCGGATCGGCTCGGCCATCGCGACGACCCTCCGGTCGATCTCCCGGTCGGTCAGCTCCGAGAGCTGCTCTGCAACGATGGCGTTGGTCACGGAGCCGTAGAGCCTCCCGCTGGTCCCTGCCCTCATCTCCACGTTCACCTGCTGGCCGTCCAGTAGCTCGCCCAGCGCCTTCATGTCGGCCAGTGTCCTGAGACGTGTCTGCTCGGCCTGCCGCTTGAGCCTCTCCAGCTGCTGAAGAGCGTTGTGCGACGCCAGCGTCGCCAGGTTCTTTGGGATCAGGTAGTTACGGGCGAAGCCGTTCTTGACTTCCTTGACCTCTCCACCCTGAGCAACTCCTGGGACATCTTCTAAAAAGACGACTCTCATTTCAAGGTGTCCTCTCTCCGGTTCTGGCTTGTATATCTCCGATATCTTGTGCCAACGTTCCAACAGCCCGCCCTTCGTGGCGAGCTCAACCCTCTTCCAGAGCTGAGAGAGGGGGCACTGGCGTACGTGGCGAGTGTCTATTGGGGCCGTTCGGCAACTAGAACGATAGTGCGATAAGATTATAGCATAGCTCAGAAGAATCGTGCGAACACCTCGTTGCCCAGTATCCGCCCGCGCGGGGTGAGTCTCAGGTGACCGGCTGCCCTCTCCAAGAGGCCGAGGGACAGCAGCTCGTCGATGGTGTCTCCGTAGGCACGCTGGGGTGTGGTGTCGAACCGTTGGGCGAACTCATCGATGCCGACACCCACGTCCAGCCGCAGGCCCATCATGAGCGTCTCGGCCATCTCCAGCCGCCGGTCGATGGGCTCGACCTCTTCGACCACCGGGACTTTGGCCAGCGCCTGTTGGCTCAGACAGCCCGCCAGCGAGACGGCGGGAGCCGGGGCCTCCTGGAGGCTCCGGACGTACTCCCTGGGCGACCTGAGGTTGTGGAACCGGAATGAGCCCAGGTAGGAGTGGGCCCCGGGCCCCACACCCAGGTAGGGTTGGTTGCGCCAGTAGGTGAGGTTGTGGCGCGACTCGTAGCCGTCCCGGGCCCAGTTGGAGATCTCGTAGTGGCGGTAGCCGGCCGACTCCATGGCGCGCTCGGTGTGCTCGTACATGTCGGCGGCAAGGTCGGGGTCCGGCTCGGCTACTTGGCCGGAGTCGACCCACCGGTGCATCGGCGTGCCCTCTTCCAGGGTGAGACAGTACGCTGAGACATGCGGGGGCTCCAACTCCAAGACACCCCGAAGCGTGTCCCGCCAGGCCGCTTCGGTCTGATAGGGCAGGCCGTACATCAGGTCCACGCTCACGTTGTCGAAACCGGCCGCCAGGGCCATCGTGTAGGCCTGCACCGCCTGCTCCGCCGAGTGGCGGCGGCCCAGCATCCGCAGCAGGCTGTCGTCGAGGCTCTGAACGCCAATGCTGAGGCGGTTCACGCCGCGTTCCAGGTACGCGGCCAGCTTGGCTTCTCCGAAGTCTCCCGGATTGGACTCCAGTGTCACCTCCGAGTCGGGAGCCAGGGCGAAGCAGTCGCGGACTGTCTGCAGGATGGACGCGACGTGCCCGGCCGGCAGGTACGACGGGGTGCCGCCGCCGAAGAATACGGTCGCGACCTCGGGGCGTCCCAGCATCTTCCCCCAGAGGGAGAGCTCATGGACCAGCGCGGAGACGTAGTCTGGTATCAGCGACTCTATACCGGCGTAGGTGTTGAAATCGCAGTAGGGACACTTGGTCTCGCAGAAGGGGATGTGGACGTAGAGGGACAGCGGGCTGTCAGAGGCGTCGTCGGCGCCTCGGTGCGCCCTCTGGCCGCGGCGGGCGGGCGCTCTCCTATACATTGAAGAGCACGTTGATGACGTCCCCTTCGCCGACGGTGTAGCTCTTCCCCTCCTGGCGCACCAGGCCCCGCCTTCTGGCCTCCGCGACGGTGCCGCACCGGCTCAGATCGTGAAACCCGACCACCTGCGCCCTGATGAATCCGCGCTCGAGATCGGTGTGAACCTTACCGGCTGCTCTGGACACCTGGGTGCCCCGCGCCACCGTCCACGCCCTGACCTCGTTGTCGTTCCCGGTGAAGAAGGTCACGAGGTCGGAGACCTCGTGAGAGACCCGCATCATCCGGTCGATGCCCGCGTCGGTGAGCTCCAGCGATTCCCGGAACTCCACCTCGTCTTCGGGCTCCATCTCGGTGAGCTCCATCTCCAGCTTGGCGCAGAGGGCGGCGGTGCGTACCGCCGGCCCGGACCACCTGGAGGCGGTATCCTCCTCCAGGGTCGGGATATCCGAGATACGGTCCTCGCCAACGTTGAATAGGATGATGAGGGGCTTGGCCGTGAGGAGCTGGAAGCCCTCCAGGGCTCTCTCTTCATCGACGGTCAGCGCCTGCTCGCGCAGGGCGGCGCCCGACTCCAACCCCGCCTGCAGCCTGCCCAGGAGCGCCCGCTCCCTGTCCAGCGCCTCGCGCTCCGGCGCCCTCGCTCCCTTGGCCCCCTCTGCGATGCGGGTCAGGCGCCTCTCCAGCACCGTCATGTCAGCCAGCGCCAGCTCGGCCAGCATCGTCTCCACGTCCCGGTACGGGTCGACGCCGCCCCTGGGATGGGGGACCGAGGGGTTGTCGAAGGCGCGGACAGCTACCAGCAGCGCGTCGGCGCTCTGCAGATGGTTGAGGAGCTCCCCAGCTATGCCGCCCGACTCTCCCAGGTCCTCTGGAGCGGAGGGTACGTCGACGTAGACGACCTCCGCGGGCACGCTTCGCTTGGGATTGAAGACTTCCGCCAAGCGGTCCAGCCGGCCGTCGGCAACCTTGGCGACTCCGATGTTCGGTTTCTCGACGGCGCCGTAGGTTGCCGTCTCGGCCGATCCCCTGGTGACCGCGTTGAATATGGTTGTCTTGCCGCTCTTGGGTAGTCCGACTATGCTGACGTCCATAAGAGGGTCGTCATTCCCTGCGCGGGGCCTCTTCGTCCTCGTCGGCGAACCTGTACGAGCCGTCGATGACCTTCCCCCGCTGGTCCCTAGGCCGGGCGGTTCCGTCCGGTCCGACCCGGCCCAGGTGTTCCGCCACGACCTCCCTGGGCGCCATGCCCAGGAACAGGCCCAGCGCCGCCAGGATGACGAGCAAGTCGTCTACGTGTCCCAATCCTGGTACGATGAGGTCGGGGAGGACATCGAAGGGCGAGATCAGGTATGCTAGGGCTGCCGCGAGGATAAGCTTGAGCCTGAGGGGAACGCGGCCGTCCAGCAGCAGCCTGAACACCAGACGCGGCACCCCGGTCATGTTCAGCAGCAGAAGAAGCCCTCTAACCATCGGTCACCGCCCCCAATCGTCACTCATGCGTATTATACCTACTCAACGTATGCGAGGAAACCTGGGCGCTTGATACATCTGCTGTTTGGCGATGACGAACTCTCCCGGGGAGAAGTCCTGGAGGCGATGAAGCAGAGCATCCAGCCTGCGGAGCTCCGGGACGTGAACGTCGTGGTGCTGGAGGGGCGGGACGTCGGGTACGGAGAGCTGGCGGCGACCTGCTTCACTGTGCCCTTCATGTCCGACAAGCGGATGGTTGTCGTGCGCGGGCTGCTGTCGATGTTCGAGTCGAGGCCGCGGTCCGGCGGGCGCGCCGCCGCTTCGAGCTCGGCCGAGATGAAGCCCTGGGACCAGCTGCCCGACCTGCTGGCCGAGATGCCTCCCACCACGGACCTCGTCTTTGTGGACGGCCCCCTGAGGCCGTCCAACCCGGTACTGAAGAAGGTCCAGGGGCTGGTCGAGGTGAAGACCTTTCCCGTGCCGCGGGGCAGGGCCCTCGGTCAATGGGTGCAGGAGCGGGCGGGTCGCTACCGCGCCTCCATAGACTACGATGCGGCCGGAGCTCTGGCGGATGCTATAGGGAACAATCTCAGGGTCATCGACCTGGAGCTTCAGAAGCTGTCGCTCTATCGCGGCGAAGGGCCCATCCGCCGGAGCGACGTTCAGGAGCTGGTGGCCTACGTCAGGGAGGCCAACGTATTCGCAGCCGTGGACGCGGTGCTGGAGGGTCGCCCCGGGACAGCCATCTCCTCGATGCACCAGCTGATGGACTCGGGAAGCCCGGCGTCCTACGTCATCATCATGATCGCCAGGCAGGTGCGCCTGTTGCTGCTGGCCAAGGATCTGAGGTCCCAGCGGGTCCCGGCGTCCGAGCTGGGGCGCCGGCTGGGCCTCTCAGGCTACCCTCTTCGCAAGACCATTGAGCAGGAGAGGCGGTTTACGGTAGAGCGCCTAGCCGAAATGCATCGTCGTCTCCTGGAGGCCGACCGCAGCGTCAAGAGAGGTGAAGCCGACGAGGCGTTGCTCCTGGAGATGCTGATCGCCGACCTGACGTTGGGCGGGACAGTCCCCTCCCTGTGACTCACGTCTCCCACTTGAGCTTCGCTACCTGGACGCCGCCCTGCAGGTCCTCGACGGTGCTGATGTAGTACTGGTCTGCGACCTGCATCACCTCGGGAGCAGAGACCCGTATCGTTCCCAGGTACTTAGAGTCGTCGTCCAACCCGAAGTCCAAGGGGTCCTCGGATCGGTACACGTGGGTGACGGCAGGCGGCCAGTACCAACTGGTCCGGAAGAGATAGTAGTAGCCGTCCAGATGGACTACGAAGGGACATTCGGCGTCCCAGTTGCCGCTGCCTCCGCTGCCGCCCCAGCTCACGTCCCGGAAGTCCGACCATTCGATGAGGTCGGGCGAGGTCCGGCAGTAGATCTTGCAGGGCGCGGGTTTGCCCACGTCGTGGCCCGTGTAGTAGCAGTGATACAGCTCCCCGATCTTGACTGCCATCGGGTCCCGGGACTCGGCAGGCCCCTGGAAGACGCGGCTGTAGCCGTTGGCGTTCTTGTACCGGGTGAAGTCTCGGCCGTCGGGAGAGGTGGCCAGGCAGACTTGGCCGTCCCCCATCTCCGTCATGTGGGCGCCGTAGAGCATGTGGTGAACGCCGTCCTTAACGATCACGTGCGGCGCCTGTATCCACTCTCTGCCGTCGGGTTCGTCTATGCTCTCTCCGCAGGACCTGTCCACCCTCATGGCGATGCCCTTGGGCTCCCAGTCACGCTGCTCCAGAGAGCTGCCCTCCCATCGGTACAACAGGCGCCCGATCTTGGTCCCTCGTATGCAGGCCCACAGATGCCACCTGCCGTCGTCGGACTGGAATACCGCGTGGTCCACCACTTCCTGCTCGTCGTCATGCAGATCGCCCAGGTCCGGGTTGCCGCCGATGTGCCACGGCTCGCCGTCTATCACGGGCTTCCTGGGGACTTTCTTGTCTCCTGCCAATGTAGACTCCCTAGGCGCCCACCTCGGCCTCCCCGCGCGCCAACGCCGCTTCGATGGAGCGGACCAGGTTGCGGGCCGACTCGGGGCTCAGCTCGACGGCCACCCTGGCGCCGGGACCCTGGTCCGGGTCGACGAAGTCGATGTTCAACGCGTGCTCGAACCGGGCGTTGAACGGGTGGTCGAAGGATACGTTGACCCGGCTCAGCTCGAACCAGCCGTTGGGTCCCTTGCCGCTGCCGGCTATCTCTGCGTTCTCGACGATCATAGTGCACATGGCGGTCCCTCTTGGGTTGTCTCGTTTGGGAATAGGAAGAGCTAGCTAAGGTTCTTGGCGAAGAAGGCGAAGGTCTTTTCCCACGAGTCCATGGCCTGCTCCTGGCGATACATGGGGCGCTGGTAGTACCAGAAGCCGTGTCCGGCGCCGTCGTACCGGTGAAACTCGTAGCTCTTTCCGTGGGCCTTCAGCGCCTCCTCCAGCTCGTCCACCTGCTCCGGCGGGGGGTTCTGGTCGTCGTTGCCGAATAGTCCCAGTACGGGGCACGAAAGGTCTTCCGTGTAGTCGATGGGCGCGACCGGCTGCTTCTCCGTCAGGCTGCCGGGAGCCATGGAGACGTTCCCGCCCCAGCAGTCCACAACGGCGCTGAACCCTTCGGAGCGGCAGGCGACGAGATAGGAGTGCCGCCCGCCTGAGCAGGTGCCGATGATCCCGACCTTGCCGCTGCAGTTGGACAGTCCATTGAGGTAGCTTAGGGCCGCTTCACAGTCTCCCAACACGCTGTCATCCGACACGCCTCCCTCACCCCGCGCCTTCGCCGCGATGTCCTCGGGGGTGCCGTGCCCGAAGCGCTCGTAGAGGTCGGGGCAGATCACCACGTAGCCGTGATCGGCCAGCCGCCGTGCGGTCTCGCGGTAGAATTCGTCCCATCCCGGGAGATGGTGCACGAGCACGATCCCGGGGTACGGCCCCGCTCCATTGGGCCGCGCAACATAGGCGTGGACGTCGTCGCCTCCGTACCCCTCGATTGTAATCAGCTCAGCCGTCAGCCCGTCGTAGCTATCCGTGGACCATTGATCCCACATGTCTGCCTCCTTCTGTATTGACTGGACGCTCACATCTTATAAGATTCCAGTGGCGCCCACCAGACGGCTGGATGCCTCATGGATGCAGCGGGGCCCTACGCACCCTGGGAGACCGCGAGGAGACATAGCGGGAGTCATCCGGGAGTACGACCTTCAGGGATGGCATCGGAGCGGCACGGAGGTGGACCACGCCTCGGCGCGCTGGCTTGCGGAACGGGTCGGTGAGTGCGGGCTGGAGCCGGAGCTTGAGCGCTTTGACTTCCAGCGCGTCGATCCGGAGCTCGCGTACGTGGAGATAGACGGTCGAAAGACCGAGGGGGTCCCGCTCTTCGATGGCGGCTTCACCGGCCCGGAGGGTGTTGCCGGACCGTTGGGCCCCCTGGGCTCCGGCTCGGCCATCGGCGTCGCCGAGGCGGGCCCCGAGCTCGTCCGGGAGTACATGGAGGCGCGCCGTGCGGGAGACCACAGGGCCATCGTGGCGGTGACGCCGACGGGCGCCGGCGTCGCCCTGATGAACGCCGTCCACTTCTTCAATCCCTTCGGCCCGCCGGTGCTGCAGGTGGGGAGCGAGGAGCTGGAGCGGCTGGTGGGCGAGGCCCGCCAAGGCTCCGAGGCGCAGGTGGTGGTGACGGCGGCCCGCCGTCCGGCCAAGTCTTACAACGTCACGGCCCGTATGGAGGGACGGGACGGCGGCCTCGCGCCGGTGGTCGTCATGACTCCCCGCAGTGGGTGGTGGCACTGCGCGGGGGAGCGCGGCGGCGGCATCGCCTGCTGGCTGGAGGTGATGCGCTCGATGGCCGCGGCGGACCCGGCCCGCGACGTTCTGTTCGTCGCCACCAGCGGCCACGAGATAGGCCTTCCGGGCATCGAGGCTTTCTTGAAAGAGCGGCCCGGCATCCTGGCCGGCGCCGAGTCGTGGGTACACTTCGGGGCAAACATAGGGGCTACGCCGGGCGTCGGGCCTCGGTACGCAGCCTCCGACGAAGGGTTGAGGGAGGCTGCTGGGAAGGCTCTCAGGGAGGCTGGCGTCGTGTCGGCGGAGCCGTCGGACGCCATGGTCGGCGCCGAGTCCAACCTCATCACCTCCAGGGGTGCGCGTTGCACGGCGATGGTCGGAGGCGGCTATTCGCTCTTTCACCGGGAGGCCGACCGCTGGCCTTCGGCTATAGACGTCGACGCCGTAGCGTGCTGCGCCGCCGGCTTTGCCCGCGTCGTCCTCGACGCTGCCTCCTCCGGGTGAGGCTTGCTGCTCTCGATTGGGGGTACAATAGCGGCGTGAGCTCATCGAACATCAAGCTGGACCACGATCTCCTGAGGGAGATTCTGGACGCGGATCACTCCTACTACGGCTCGCGGCGCGTGGAGTTCCGCAGCGACTCGCGGCTCAGTACCGGAGCAGGCGACTTTATCGCCTCGCAGCTTGGCCCGGAGATGCGCGTCCTCGACATCGGGTGCGGCAGCGGTACGGCACTGCAACAGCCGGGAAACCGATGCCGTCTGGGGCGGCGTCTCGACTCCGAGGGAAAAGCCCATACTGTTGACGCCGGAGGCATGGAGGAATGGATATAATGATCGTAGACACACACTGCCACGCTGGGACGAGCTGGTTCGAGCCGGTGGAGATGCTGCTTCACCAGATGAACGCCAACGTCGTCGAAAGGGCGGTGCTCATACAGCACCGCGGCACCTACGACAACGGCTACCTCTTCGAGTGCGCGCAGCGATTCCCGGGGCGCTTCGCCGTCGTGGCGATGGTCGACGTCTCCAGCGCCGACGCACCCGGCGCGCTGGAGGCGTGGTCTGAGGAGGGCGCCGTCGGGGTCCGGCTGACGCCGACGGCGCGGTCCCCGGGGCCCGATCCCCTATCGATCTGGAGGAAGGCGGCCGAGCTGGGGCTGGTGGTCAGCAGTATCGGGGGCGTGGATGAGTTCGCCTCCGACGAGTTCCGTGCGCTGGTTGCCGAGCTCCCGCAGCTCACCATAGTCGTCGAGCACCTGGCCGGGGTTGGGCAGGGCGCCCGACCTCCATACACAGCCTTCGAGAAGGCGCTGCGGCTGGCCGATCATCCCAACGTCTACCTCAAGGTGGGCGGGCTGGGGGAGATCAGCGAGCGGCCCCCGGCGCTGTCCCCCGACTTCCGCTTCGACTACTCGCCGCCTCTGATCGAGATGGCCCGCGACGCCTTCGGCCCTCAGAGGATGATGTGGGGAAGCGACTACCCGCCGGTCAGCGGCAGGGAGGGCTACCGAAACGCCCTGTGGGGCGTGCTGGAGCATCCGGCCTTCCGTTCCGACGATGACAGGGAGTGGGTGATGGGCAAGACGGCTATGCGGGTCTTCAGGTTCGACGAAGAGTGAAGCCCATCCGGGCGTCTAGTACGCCCTGCCGTGTTTGAGGGCTCGCCCCGGCAGTGCGCCGGTGTGGGCGCCCTGGTCGACTACGACCGTGCCGTTGACGATTACGTACTCTATGCCTATCGGCAGCCTCTTCGGCTCCGTCCGGGTCGCGGGGGCCTGGACTCTGTCGGGATGGAAGACAGTGATGTCCGCCTTCATACCCTCCCGGAGGAGCCCCCGGTCCGGGATGCCTAACCGCTGCGCCGGGAAGGAGGTCATCTTCCTGATTGCCTCGGGAAGAGACATCTGGTTCTCCTCCCTGACGTACTCCGCCAGTATTACGGGGAAGCAGCCGTAGGTCCTGGGGCTGGGGAAGTCGCCCAGCAGGACGGCGTCGCTGCCCACCATCGACAGCGGATGTGTGACGAAGGCGGGCAGCGAGTTGCCGCTGGCTCCGGCGGCGACGTAGCAGGTCTGGAGGTCTTCCTCCAGCAGCAGGTCGCAGATGGCGTCCACGGGGCTCTTCGACATCATGTCGGCGATCTCGGCGATGGACCTGCCTTCGTACCTGTGGTTGTGGGGCTGCTTGAAGTAGGTGAGCCACATGTCGTTCCACGAGGGCGCCCGCGGTACGACCTCGTTGCGAAGCCGCTGGCGGGCCTCCTCCGACCTCAGCGCCTCCACGACCCTTTCCGGGCCGCCGTCGTGCACCCAGTCGGGGAATACGATTAAGAGCCTGGTGCTGCCGTATACGTAGGGGTAGCTGTCGAAGGTAACGTCTTGGCCGTCCTCGTGGGCGTCCTCCAGCAGCCGGAGCAGCCGCCTCCCGCCTCCCAGCGATGGCAGGCGCTGGTAGAAGTGGGTGACGTGGACCGGTACTCCGCTGCGCCGTCCGATCTCCAGGGCCTCGCGGAAGGGGTCCAGGAATCTGTCCCCCAGCCTGTATCTGACGTGGGTGTGGTAGAAGCCGCCCAGGTCGGCCACCTGGCGGGAGAGCTGTGCCAGCTCGTCCGTATCGGCGAAGTTGCCGGGTGGGTAGTCCAATCCGGTTGACAGTCCGAATGCGCCCTCCTCCATGGCCTCGCGCACCATGGCCTTCATGTTCTCTATGTCCTGGCTGTTGGCGGGTGTGCTGTCCCATCCGATGGCGTCTATCCTCACCGGCGAGTTGCCCAGCATGTAGGCGACGTTCACTGCTACCTTTCGGTCGAACATGGCGAGGTACTGTTCGACCGTCGACCACCGGCCGGGAAGGGAAGGGTTGCCGTCGAGGCCAGAGTTCAGCTCGACGAAGCGGAGAAAGTCCTGATGCGATTTGAAAGGAGCGTAGGAGTTGCCGTCCACCCCGATCAGCTCCGTGGTGATGCCCTGATGCACCTTGGGCTCGTGCCTCTGCTCCGAGAGGATCACAAGACCGGAGTGGGCGTGCATGTCTATGAATCCGGGACAGACCACGTGGCCGGTTGCGTCTATGGTCCTGGCCGACTCTACGGACGACAGATCGCCCCTGAGAATGCGAAGCGAGTCGCCCTCCACTCCTATGGAGCCGTAGTACCCCGGACTGCCCGTGCCGTCCACGATCAGTCCGCCTCGAATGAGTAGGTCCAGCATGTTGCTTTCCGCCCTCCGTTGGGTTGGCGCCATCAGGTCGAATTGTACATCGGAACTTACGATTACGCCCGGAGTACCGTCCATGTTATGATTTTCGTCTACCCAATCTTTGAGCGCGAGTGTTTCAGTGGATTTGACGGCGATGTCCGCGTACTGTTGCCAGAGGCGGTAACCTCTCCTCTGCGGCAAGCGTTATATCTATTGAAGGCCGTGCCAGCACCGAGGTCACGTAGACATGCAAGAGCTCCAGGGCGTCGTTGGTGAAATGAGAAAGAAGATCTCCGAGATTATGGTGCGTCTTTGACATACCTGCCAAGCAGAAGGAGGTGGAGGTGCTAGAGCGTCGGACCGCAGATCCGTCGTTCTGGAGCTCCCCGGAAGAGGCTCAACGCGAGATGAGGCATCTGTCAAGTCTGAAAACCGAGGTGGCGGAGTGGACCGGCCTGGACGGTCAGTCCGGGGTGATAGACGAGCTGCTGGCCATGGCCATCGAGGAGGACGACGATTCGCTGCTGGAGAGCCTCGCCGAGGAGGTCGCGAAGACGACGGCCACGCTGGCCGACCTGGAGTTCAAGCTGGTGCTGTCCGGGCGCTACGACCGGCGCAATGGGATCGTGGCGCTGCACGCCGGGGCCGGGGGCGTCGAGTCCCAGGACTGGGTCAGAATGCTCATGCGGATGTACTTGAGGTGGGCGGAGCGCGAGGGCCACTCGGCGGAGGTCCTGGACGTCTCCGCGGGTGAGGATGCCGGAGTAAAGAGCGCGGTGCTCCAGGTGTCCGGCCCCTATGCATACGGCCACCTCAAGGCTGAGCGAGGCGTACATCGGCTGGTCCGCCTGTCACCCTTCGACGCCGACCACGCCAGGCACACATCCTTCGCCCTAGTCGAGGTGCTGCCCGAAGCCGAGGAGGGTGTGGACGTTACCGTCGGACCGGACGATATTAGGATAGATGTCTTCAGGGCCGGCGGCGCAGGCGGACAGAGTGTTCAGAAGAACTCGACGGCCGTCCGGATCATCCACCTGGAGACGGGCATCACGGTCAGCTGCCAGAACGAGAGATCTCAATACCAGAACAAAGAGATAGCGATGAGGATCCTGTTGGCCCGCCTCGTGGAGCGAGAGATGAAGCTCAGAGCGCAGGAGATGGAGAAGCTCAAGGGAGAGCATATCTCAGCGGAGTGGGGCAACCAGATCAGAAGCTACGTTCTCCACCCTTACAAGATGGTGAAAGACCATCGAACCGGACACGAGACCTCCGATGCAGACTCGGTACTGGAGGGGGACATCGACGACTTCGTGGAGGCGTACCTGAGGAGCACCGTCGGCGAGGGCTAATTCTTTCTCTCGGCATGCTCCTCTGCCAAGTGTGTGAGGGGCACCTCCGAAGCAAGACAAAATCTCATGAGGAGTAGAGTTATGTGGAAGCTGATTGTTCTATTGATAGGGTTGGTCGCCTTCGCGACCGTGGCATGTGCCGATGACGGCGAGCCGCAGCCGCAACCGACGCCAGAACCGGAGTCACAGGCTATAGCAACGGAGTCACGGGCTGTGGCAACGGCGCCCGCCGTGGTGGATACGTCGGTCCCTTCGTCAACGTCGCCGGCTCCGGAGACGATGGTCATCACCAAGCCTGTGGAGCCCGCTCCGGCGGTCGATGACGGGACGCCCAAAGGGGGCATCTTTCGCAGGAACTGGTCAGACCCTCCCACCCTCGACCCGCACATGACCACAGACACCACCGCAGCGGGTATCGTGGTGGAGGTCTTCGGGGGGCTTGTTACCATCAACACAGACCTGCAGCTCGAGCTCGACCTCGCACAGTCGGTCGACGTGAGTGACGATGGCCGCGTCTACACCTTCAAGCTGCGTCCAAACGCCAAGTTCCAAAGTGGCAAGCCGGTGACGGCTCACGACTTCAAGTGGTCTATCGAGCGAGCCGCGAACCCCGAGACCGGATCGCCGGTAGCCGAGACCTATCTGAACGACATCATAGGCGTCGAAGACGTGCTGGAGGGCAGGGCAACGGAGGTGAGCGGGATCACCGTCATAGATGACCAGACTCTGCAGATAACCATCGACGCGCCAAAGGCCTACTTCCTGGCGAAGCTCTCATACCCCACTGCCTTCGTCGTGGACCGCGAGAACGTGGAGCTGGGGGGACGCAACTGGACCGACTCTCCCAACGGTACGGGTCCCTTCAAGCTGAAGGAGTACAAGATAGGTGAGAGGATCATCCTGGAGCGCAACGAGCACTACCATCGCACCCCGGCTTACCTCGACTCGGTCGTGATGAACCTTGCGGGGGGCCAGTCGATGGCTATGTACGAGAACGACGAGATCGACTTCACCGGTGTGAGCCTGTTCGATCTCGAACGTATCCAGGACCCGACTGAGCCTCTGAACAGGGAGCTGGTGGTGGCGCAGCCCGACTTCAGCGTCTCCTACATCGGCTTCAACACCAACATGAACCCCTTCGACGATTCGAAGTTCCGGCAGGCGCTGAACCACGCCATAGACAAGGAGCTGATCGCCAGGGAGGTCTTCTCCGATCTGATCGTACCCGCCTACGGCATCCTGCCGCCGGGCTTCCCTGGGTTCGATCCCACCCTCGATGGCCTCGAGTACGACCCGGAGCTGGCGGTCAGGCTCCTCAACGAGTCCAAGTACGCGGACCCGGAGAGCCGAGACCGCATCATCATCACGGTGCCCGGCACCGGAGGCACCTTCGGTCTGGACCTAGAGGTGATCCTGGACATGTGGAAGCAGGTACTCGGAGTGGAGGTGGAGATCCAGCAGGTCGAGTGGGCGACCTACCTACAGGACCTGAACAAGAGGAAGTTCCAAGCCTTCGCCGGCCTGGGTTGGGAGGCTGATTACCCCGACCCCCAGGACTTCCTGGACATCCTGTTTCACAGTGAGAGCGAGATCAACCATGGGGGCTACGCCAACCCCGAGTTGGACGCCGTCCTCGAGAAAGCCCGCATCGAGCAGGACGTCGAGCAGCGCCTGAACTTCTATCACCAAGCGGAGAGATTGATCGTTCAGGACGCCGCGTGGGTGCCCCTGTGGTACACAGGCGAGCAGTACGTCCTGATCAAGCCGCACGTCATGGGCTATAAGGTGACGCCGATGATCATCTCCAAGCTGAGGGAGATCCATCTCCGGGAGTAGCGGCCCCATTCGCGGGTAGGTGTCCTCACGACGAATGCAGCCGGCCCCGGGTCACCCGGGGCCGGTTTGCATTCGGCCCGTCGACAGGCTATTCTCAGGGTGACTCTCCCGTTCGTGACCTAGGGCTTTGCCCTCAATCGACCGAGGTAAATGATGTGGGTCTACGTTGTGCGCCGTCTCGTCTGGCTCCCCTTCGCGCTGATGGCCGTCTCCATCGTTACCTTCGGTCTCGGTAGGATAGCCCCGGGCGACCCTGTCGAAGTGATCCTGGGGGCCAGGGCGACCCCCGAAGCGGTCGAGCGGCTGCGGGTCTCCATGGGCCTCGACAAGCATATCGTCGCGCAGTATGGCGAGTACATGTGGAACTTCATCCACGGCGACCTCGGTGAGAGCTACACTTACCGGGGCAGGTCTGTCACCTCCCTCATAGGCAGCAAGATGTGGGTGTCCGCCCAGCTGGGGATCGCTGCCTCGATAATCAGCGTCGCCATCGGGCTGCCCTTGGGCTTCTTCGTCGCTCACAAGCAGGCGCAGTGGCAGGACCCCGTGACGATTGCCTCCGCCGTCTTTCTGATGTCCGTGCCCGTGGCGGTCAGCGCGCCGCTGATGCTGTGGGCCTTCTGCCTCAAGCTGGACATCGTACCCTACTGCTCCGGCTGGGGGGGCCTGTTCGATTCCCGAATCATCATACCCGCGCTGATATTGGGGGTGCCCGGTGTTGCGGGATTCGCCCGGATGATGCGGGCCAGCACCCTCGACGTCCTCGGCCAGGACTTCATCAGGACCGCTCAGGCCAAGGGCTTGTCGGGGATGGTGATAGACAAGCGCCACGTGCTCAGAAACGCGATGATCCCCATAATCACGATCTTCGGCTTCCTCCTGGCGGGCCTGATAGGGGGCGCCTTCATCACCGAGACTATCCTGGGGATTCCGGGAATCGGCAGGCTCTTTGTGGAGTCGATCTTCAGCCGGGACTATCCTGTGATAATGGCGGGGACCTTGATCGGCGCGGCCGCCTTCGTTCTCGCGAATCTGATAGCCGATATCAGCTACGCGCTGATAGACCCTCGAATCCGATACCGGTAGGCCGTAGATTGGCAGTCGAAAGCGTAAGCCTGGAACCGACCGGGGAGCTGCGCTCCAGGGGTCACCTGTCGCGTGCGTGGAGCCGGCTCATTCGCAAGAAGCTGGCACTGGCCTGCATGGGCATCCTCCTCATCCTGTACTCAGGCGGGATCTTGGCCCCGTGGGTCTCGGTGGCCTCGGGGTACGATTACGACAGGCCCGACTACACGGCCTTCAGAGCGCCGCCAAGCTGGGACCACTGGGTGGGCACGGACCGGGCCGGGCGAGACCTGTTCGTCAGGCTGCTATGGGGCATACAGAACACCATAATCATCACCCTGACGGCCATGGCGACCGGAAGCCTGGTCATTGGGATCACCCTGGGCCTGGTCGCCGGGTACTTCGGCGGGAGGGTCGACGCCATCATCAATAGGGTGGGGGAGGTGTTCGCCTCCTTCCCCGATATATTCTTGATTATCATCTTGGCGGCTACCCTGAAACCCAGGATCCTCCAGGGCGTCCGATGGCTCGAGGACACCACCTTCGTCGACGGACTGGTGAGGTCGGGCGTGGTCGACTACTTCGTTGTCTTCATGGCCCTGGTCGCCTTCAGCTGGGTGGGTATGCAGCGGCTGGTCAGGGGGCAGGTGCTGGTGCTCAGGGAGTCGCAGTACGTGGACGCCGCCAGGGCGTTGGGCGCCTCGACCCCCAGGATACTCTTCAAACACGTGCTGCCCAACGCCATCAGCCCCATCATAGTTACCGTGTCCATGGGCATGGGGACGATGGTGGGCACCGAGATCATCCTGGGCTGGCTTGGGCTCGGCATCCAGCCTCCGCGTCCAAGCCTGGGTACGATGCTGTTCGAGGGGGGCATCAGCCTCCAGATCTTCCGAAACGCTCCGTGGCTGCTTCTCGGCCCCGGCACCGTTGCCTTCCTGATGATACTCTCCTGGAATCTGCTGGGCGACGCGCTCAACGACGTCCTGAATCCGCGCACCCGGTAGAGCCGGCGGCCGCAAGGCCTCCATACGGGTTGCTGACGGGCTGCTATCTCCGTGAAGATCCATCTTGTCGACGGGACCTACGAGCTCTTCCGCGCCCACTTTGGCGCGCCGCCGGTGTCCGCCCCCGACGGCCGTGAGGTAGGCGCCGTGCGAGGGCTGGTGCAGACCATGCTGTCTCTGCTGAGGCAGGACGACGTGACCCACGTCGGAGTGGCCTTCGATAGCGTCATAGAGTCCTTCCGCAACGACCTGTTCGATGGCTACAAGTCGGGGGCCGGCGTCCCCGACGAGCTGCTCCGTCAGTTTCCCCTGGCGGAGGACGCGGCACGGTCCCTGGGTGTTGTCGTCTGGCCGATGGTGGAGTTCGAGGCGGACGATGCCATTGCGTCGGCTGTCGGCAGATTCGCCGATGCCCCCGCAGTCGACCAGGTTGTCGTCTGCTCGCCCGACAAGGACCTGGCGCAGACTGTGCGGGGCCAACGAGTCGTCTGCCTGGACCGGCGTAGGAACATCCTCCTGGATGATCCGGGCGTTCTGGACAAGTTCGGGATCTCGCCAGAGTCGATTCCCGACTACCTGGCCCTGGTGGGCGACTCGGCCGACGGGATTCCGGGCATACCGAGATGGGGCGCCAAGACCAGCGCCGCGGTGCTGCGGCGCTACGGGCATATCGAGCAGGTCCCACCGGACGCCGCCGACTGGGACGTGGCCGTGCGCGGCGCCAAATCGGCCGCCGAGAGCCTTGCTGTACGCCTCGATGAGGCGCTGTTCTACCGGAAGCTGGCGACTCTACGGTGGGACGTCCCGATTCCGGAGACCCTCGATGAGCTGGAGTGGCGGGGAGTCCCCTGCCAGCGCTTTATGGATTTCTGCAATGGCCTGGGGCTGACGGGCCTTCCCGGGCAGCCCCATAGGTGGGACGACTCCTGATTGGCTTCAACCTGAAGGCCAGGCCGGAATCCGCGCCCCGTCCGGCGTCGGCGCCGCCGGCTCAAAAGGTGTTACCATATCTATAGGCGCAGCACTTCAACGGAGAGGGGACCGCCCGCCGCAGTAGAGGTGATTGTGAAGAGAGATGCACCCGGCGCACCTTCCGAAGCCGTAGGCGAATCGGAGCTGGTCGCCCTGATCGCTGGGGCAGTGCCGGCCGAGGCCGAGCTGACTCCCCTGAGAGGGTTCGATCTGGACCTCTCGGCCAACCCTGGCTTTCGGAAGGTCTTCTTCTCGGTCCGTTGCGAGTGCGGCACCGCCGGCGTCCTCAGCATCGAGGTGGCCCCGGAGAAGACAAGAAGCGAGATCGAACAGGCGCTGCCATCCCTGGTCCACAGGCTCCTGGCACAGGCGCGCAGCTTCCAGAGCATGCCCTGCGAGCTCCACAAACGGATGCGCCTTGGCCCCGCGGCGTCGCGTTAGACGCGGAAATCTAGTACACTGGGACTATGCCGAAGAAGGATCTGACAGACGAGGAGGCCCTGGACAGGGCCGTCAAGTTCTCGGAACGGTACGTGGCCCGCGGGCCCTACGAGTTCTTCCCGGAGCCGGACGTGGTCCGCGTCGTTCAGGAGGGACTGGGACGGAACGAGAAGGACCACGGCTACCGCTACTGTCCGTGAATGCCGCTGAGCGGCGATCCCGTTGAGGATCGCAAGAAGATATGCCCCTGCGAGCGGCATCACGAGGACATCGAGCGCGACGGCTTCTGTATATGACTGTTCTTCGTGAGCGAAGAGTTTCTTCGCAAGCACTCGGAGGGAGAAGAGATCAACCAGACGGTGGGCGAGGCCGTTCCGGTGGGGCAGGAGCTGTTCGAGGACACGGGCGGCAAGCGCGAATACAACGTCCGCCGGCGCGAGGGAGAAAACGACCCGCCGGAATCGCCGTCATGACAGGCGATACGTGCGGCTAACCGGGTAGACCGAGATAGTAGAGGACCACAGTGGAACAAGACATTCAGGTATTCACCTCAGCCGGCTGAGGGCCCTGCCACATGGTGAAAGTGTACCTTTCACGCAAGGGCGTGCCCTTCACCGAGTACAACGTCTCCAACGACCCGGACGCGCTGAGGCGCCTTGTGGGCATGGGCTACCGGACGACGCCGATCACCGTGATCGGCGACGAGCGCCTGGTCGGCTACAGCCCCTCGTCCTTGGACTCGGCCCTGGCTGCCGCCGGAGCCATCTAGCACGGACCTACCCGTCCCTCAGGCAGCCCGCCGCGGGCAGCGTCCCTGCCCAACGCGGCAGCTTGCCCGGGCAAACATACCGCGCGGCCCCGTGGTGTAGCGGTTTAACATACTGGCCTGTCAAGCCAGAGATCGCCGGTTCGAATCCGGTCGGGGTCGCCACCTCCTGCTAGTCGAAGTCAGCGTCTGTTCTGCCCGCGCTCCAGGTGGGCTTGGAGTGGCCTTCACCTCCGTGCTGACCAGTGGCGGTATGAGCTTCCAGATTCCCTTGGGATCCATCTCCACCTCGTGGTCGACCTTGGTCTTGTCCCCCACGGCGGTGAACTTGAACCGGTGACCGCCCCTGAATACTCTGGAGCGACCTCCACAAGTATCCTGCCTACGGCGGCGATTGTTGAGACCCATGTTCTGGTCGCGATGCTGACTTAAGAACAGCCATCCTACGAAGGAGCCGGTCGGCGCGGGGCACTAGCCATGTGTCACTCTCCTGGCGCGCCCTGCCGGTACCCCGCCTCACGTCAGCCGAGGTAGACAGCGAATATCGTGAGGATTTCCTCCCTGGTGATCAGGTCAGCTATGTAGTCCCTGAAAGCGCGTATGACCTCGACCTTGTCAATCCCGTTGTTATTGTTGGTGTCGTACCGGTTGAGGAGCGTCGCGTCCGCGTTGTGGTCCGCGTTGCTGACTATGATCTCGTCGGAACAGGTGGCGGTCGAGTATGTGGCGTACTGCTCGAAGTAGGCGACCCCACAGGCTTTGTAGGCCGTGTTGGCCGGCAGGGTTGCGAACCGGCCCGCAGTCTGCTGGTGAACCGAGAGGTCCAGCTTCATGTAGAACAACCGCGCCGCGGTCTCCGGCGCGTACACCAAGTCCTTGTGGCTGCCTATGTCGGACTTCCAGTCGTCCCGCCGGTACTCTCTCTGTGTCGTCAGGGTCGAGTCAAGCCGATAGCGGTAGTAAATCTCATGCCGCGACTCGCCGTAGGCCGTGTCCCTCCATAGGACGTAGGACGACAACACCGACCAATCGGCCGGCCCACCCGATGAGTAGAAGGCCCTGATCTTCTGCACGTCCCGCGGCGTGGGACCATAGACCGCATCGCACTTGACCCATCTGGTCCGGCCCGCAACCACCTCGGTCGTCGCACCGTCCATGACCGAGGAGACTGCATCGTTGCATATGGACCCTGTGGTCGGGACAGGGTTATCTAGGTAGACTTCGGCGAGGCCGTATGCATGCCCGATCTCGTGAGACAGGACACTCTCCAGATAACGTGGAGCCACCTGCTGCTCACCCAGGCTCGCCAGACAGACCGTGGCTTTCTGCCAATAGTTGGCTCTACGAAGGTCATTGGCGTGCCACCCAAGGTCTGGGTCCACTCGGAATACCCCCGCGATTAAGGGACCGCCCGGACAGACATCGGCCCCATAGATCACGACGTTGGCGTCCCGGTTTGGCTGCACCTCTCTCCACTCGAACTCGGGAACCGTGGTCGTCCAGGTGTTCAGAACCTTGACCGCCAGGTCCCGTACTCTGCTGTCCGCCTTCCAGGTGACTGGCGTGTCCGCAGCCCGCAGTACCCAAACTGAACTGGCCCACAGCTCAGGCAGGTCATTGTCGGCGGCGTCGGGGATCTGATGGGACGAGTTGTTGGCGGCGTAGTCATAGTGACTGGCAAACACCACTCCGCTCATGTAGGCGGCGATGGCGACCACCAGGATTGAAATCAGTGCGATTCGTCTCTTCACGGGTCTACTGACCTCCCTCTGGTGGCGTTTCGAAGAAGAAGGGGAAGAAGGCCTTGTCGGCCTCGGAGCCAAAGTAGTTGCCCGACTGGTCGATCCCGACCTCGCCGCTCCCCGGTCTCTGGTAGAAGTCCAGAGGCCAGTCGGGGCAGCTGTAGTCGGTATCCGTGGGCAATCGGGGGCGACACGTGCCCAGAGCGGTACCAGTGTGGTCCACGTCGTCAGGCAGACTGATGTAGCGCTCGATCCGTGACAGATAGACCCACTTGCCGCTTGTTGGCTTGGTCGCGCTGCCAAGCGTACTTGAAGAGCCGCTGGCCCCGCTGGCTCCGCCAGCTCCTCCGCCCGGCTCCGGTGTCCCGGTGGGGTACACTACCTGGATGCTGTGGAAAGGAACATCCGGGTCGAGGTATTCATAGAGCGGGTTGTCCTCGGGCGCCGGCGTCGGCTGCGGCAGCGGCGACGAAGGATTCCCCTCCTGGGCGCCCGCAGGCGCCAAGAACACTCCGATGGCGAAGGCCGCCGGTGCGACGACCAACATAGCCACCAGAAGGTACATCACCCCTCGAGGCCTCCTCGACAGCTCCCTGATTGTCTCCAATTCGGGTACCTCCTAGTCACCGGCAAAAGTAGGGTGTTCAGCTTACCACATTTTGGGCGGCCTACATCGTCGAGCAGTGGGCTGGGCTGAAAGGAGAGCCGCACTACCGCTCGGTCTTCGACCGGGTGCTCGCGTCGCTGCAGGGGACCAGCGACCGGGTGGAGGGGGCGGAGCTCGGCACGGCCTACGTCCGTATAGACGGCATCGAGAAGCTGTACCGAGGCGAAGCCGGGGCCGTCTCAACCCTGCTGAACGTGGTTCCCTCCTATCTGAATCCCCGCATCGGCGTCGCGGACGCGAAGTTTTTCGCCTTCGTCGCGGCCCGGACCTGCGGCGCACACGGAGCGTTCAGGGTCCCCAAAGACGTGGCGGCGTTCCTCGCACCCCACTCCATCGATCTGTTGCCAGTCTCCACTGACGTGAAGAGCGAGATGCACCGCTTCGGCCTGCACACGATGGGGGCCGTTGCTTCCATGCGGACACAGACCTGCGCGCCGTCCGGTCCGGCGTCGCCATGCCGCCCTCTCACGACTGGCGCTGACGCACGCCGCGGCGATGGGGATTGCGCCGGCACCCCTGGCGGGTGCATCATGGGTGAGACATGTGCGGACGATACAGCCTCATAGCGGACCTGGGAGAGCTTGCCCAGCGGTTCGAGTTCGATGGCGACTGGCTGGCCTTCGAGTCCGCGTACAACGTCGCTCCCACCCAGGACGTCCTGACCGTCGTGGGCGGCGAGACCAGGCGCGCCGGCTTCATGCGCTGGGGGCTCATCCCATGGTGGGCCAAGAGCGCCTCCATCGGGAGCCGGATGATCAACGCCAGGGCGGAGACCGTGGCCGAGAAGCCCGCGTTCCGCGACTCGCTGAGGCGTCGGCGGTGCCTCGTGCTCGCGGACGGCTTCTACGAGTGGCAGCGGACCGGGGCCGCCAAGAGGCCCATGCGCGTCGTCATGCGGTCGGGAGAGCCATTCGCCTTCGCCGGGCTGTGGTCGGTCTGGAGGGACCCGGACGGCGCCCGCATCCCGTCATGCGCCATCATCACGACCGCGGCCAACGACCTGCTCAGGCCGATTCACGACCGGATGCCGGTGGTCCTGCCCAGGGACATGGAGGACTTCTGGCTCGACGGCAGCATCGACGACCCCGGCGCCCTTGGCAGCGTCCTGGTTCCCTATCCCGACGATGCGCCCGACGATGCGCCCGGCGATGTATTGGAGGCCTACCAGGTCTCTACCCTCGTCAACTCCGCCGCCAACGACGGCCCTGAAGTCACTATTCGGCATAGTCCTGGGTGGCTTTGCGGTCAGCCGTCGAAATAGAGCAGGACCACCGCTATCACCTCGTCCGTGGTTATGAGGTCGTCAAAGTAGTCCTTTACCGCCGCGAGGGCCTCATCCCTGTCGATCACCTCGTTGTGGTCGATGTCGTAGGTGTCGCCCGCCTCGCCCAGGCTCAGGTCGGTGACGGCGATGGTCACCGTGACGCTGGCGCTGGCGCCGGACGGGTCGGTTGCGGTCACGGTGACCTGGTACTCGTGGTCCGGGTTGCCGGCGTCCTCGAAGTCCAGCGTGGTGGCCGCGCCGACGCGGATCTGGCCGCTGTCGGCGGCGACCTCGAACAGGGCGGCGTCCGGGCCCGCCAGCGTGTAGGTCAGCCCGTCGTCGTCGTTGGCGGCCACGGGGTCGCCCACGTTGCCGCCCCCGGGCGTGTTCTCGGCGACGGAGCGGGTTGTTGTCGCTCCCTCATTGAACACAGGCCGGGCATCCACGGTCGGAGCGTCGGGCGTGGGCGCGTGCCCATAGACGATGAGGTTCCACCCTTCGAAGGCGCCGTCCACGACGTGAATGCGGTCGGTCACTCGCAGCTTCCACACCCCGTTGGGGTCTTCGCCCAGGTGCCTTGCCGAGCCGAATCGGAACGCGCCGCGCAGCGGCACGAAGTCATTAAATGGGTCGTAGTAGTCCGTAAAGGTGTCGAAGTGGACCGCCAGCTTGGAGACGGCCCCCGACGGCGACTCCAGCTCGATATCCAGGTCCCGGAAAGAGCCGTGCAGGAAGCCGACGTTGACCTCCACGAACTCGGTGAACCCGATGCCCGTGTCCAGGGTCAGCGCGCTGATCACCGTCGTCGGCTCGCCCGTGGGCGGGGCGTCGGGGACTAGGGAAGGTCTGAACAACTGAGGGTATCTCGTATGTGATGGACAGTAAGTGGACTGTCCGAGGTGTTTCTTCCTCCTACCGTGTGTCGATGAGGTCTTGTGGTCCTGAAACGGCTCTGCTAAGGCGTATCTACGTTCGTTTGTCCAGCTTGGGCGCACTTCGCCCTCGTCAGGCTGCCAAGTACTGCTCCGCCCTTATCAAGTTCGTCATCCCCAGTAGCAACATCAGTCGTTGCGTGTTCTTTGCCAACCCTCGGTAACGCACCTTGGCGTATCCGAAGTGCCGCTTCACGTACAGGAACGGATGCTCCACCTTCGCCCTGGTCGACGCCTTGCGCTTCTCCATAAGCGCCTCATAGCTTCCCGGCTCCAGCTGCCGACGTCTCCCGGGTCTCATCGCTACCTGCCAGTCCACATCCAACTCGCGATTCTCCAATCGCTTGTCGACTCCCTGATACCCCGCATCGCCCCACACCCGTTTCTCTCCACCGTGCAGCAGCCGGTGAGCCTCCGTCACGTCATGAACGTTCGCAGGTGTCGTTCTTACGCTATGTACTACTCCCGTCTCAGCGTCCGCACCGACGTGTACCTTCATCCCGAAGTGCCACTCATTCCCCTTCTTCGTCTGACGCATCTCAGGGTCTCGCTTACCTGCACGATTCTTCGTTGACGATGGCGCCTCAATGATGCTCGCGTCCACGATCGTTCCCTCCCGAAGCCGCAGCCCCTGGGACTCCAGATGACGGTTGATCTCCTCGAACAGACCCTGTCCCAACTCGTGCTCTTCCAGCAGATGGCGGAAGTTCAGGACCGTCGTCTCGTCCGGGAGCGGGCCCGACAGCCTCAACCCTACGAACCGTCTCACCGACTCGACCTCGTAGAGCATGTCCTCCATACCAGGATCACTAAGGTTGTAGAACATCTGCACGCAGTGAATCCGCAGCATCACAGACAACTCATAGGGTCGCCGGCCCCGGCCTGCCCTGGGATAGAACGGGCGGATGCGTTCTACGAGCTGTTCCCAAGGGATCAGACCGTCCATGCGCTCCAGGAATATCTCCCGCCGGGTCTTGCGCTTCTTGCTCTCGTACTCCAAGTCGGCAAATGTTGGCTGGTCCATCGTGTCTTCACCCCAAACATCTCTGCTTTGTGTATGGCATAGTACTATGCCACAACACACCAGAACTTGTTCAGAGTATCCCTAGCTCGCTCAGCTCGCCCGATCCGACCCCGCGCACCTGCAGCGGCGGAGCGCTGGTCCACCCCTTGGCCAGGGCGACGGCGGCTCCCGCGTCGACCAGGCCGAAGCCGTACTCGTGGTTGAAGTGATAGCGGTCCGCGTCGCTGGCGGAGCGATACCTGCGGCCGCCCTCTGCCCAGCCGGAGCTGTCGGCGTCGTTCTTGACCGCGGAGGCGGCCAGGATCAGCTTCAGGTCCCGCCAGGTCAGCTCCGGGTTGGCGCTGCGCATTAGCGCCGCCACGCCCGAGACCACGGGGGCCGCGGCGGACGTGCCGCCAAAGTCATTCACGTAGCGGTCGGAGTTCTCGGTAGTGAGAATGCCCAGCGTTGCGCCCAGGGGCCCCGGACGGTTGTTCGACGGGGCGCAGACCCACAGGTTGGCGCCCATCTCCGAGTAGCCGGCCCTGCTGCCGCTGGTGTTCACGGAGCAGACGGCCGTCACGCCAAAGTAGTTGATGTACTCGTCCAGGTTCGAGTCGTCTCCCAGCAGGTGGCCGTTGCCGCCGCTGAAGACGTAGAAGGTGCCCTTGCCGTCGTAGCCGGCGGTGATCCCCGCCTTCACGGACATCTCCCAGAGCGAGGCGGCGAAGCCCAGCCCCGGGCCGTCGGGAGACCCCCAGCTGTTGTTGGACACGGCCGTCACAACCCCATTGCGGGTCATGGCGTCCGCCTGGGTGAGGAGCGACGGTGCGGCAAGGAAGTTGTACCCGTAGATCGTGGCTCGCGGGGCCACGCCGCGCACGCCGACGGCGTTGTCCCGGGCCGCGATGATCCCGGAAACCTGCGTCCCGTGGTGCTCGAAGGGGTCGAAGATACCCCCCGACTCGGTGTAGTCATAGTTCAGCGCGGCGTTTACGTTGTCTCTGAGGTCCACGTGGGCCGGGTCCAGCCCGTCGTCCACCACGGCCACGGTGACCCCCTCGCCCATGGCGCCCTCCGCCCAGGCGGACTCGACGTCGATGTTCGTGTAGTCAGGGCTCTCCAGGTGCCACTGGCACGCGTACAGGGGGTCGTTGATCTGCGGATCGTTCAACGCGCGGCTCCTGGCTTCGCACTCCTCCGTGTACTCCGTGTACTCGGCATCCTCGTAGGCGTAGATCGTGTAGGGCACGGGACGAGGCGCCAGCTCAGCGGGAGTGGTCACCCGGAGGTAGTACGTGCCCGGGCCGAAGTCGTCCAGAATCCGGAAGCCGTGCCTGAACCGCAAGCCGAATCTCACTATCAGGTGATAGACATTCGCGGAGACCTCCCTGCCCTGGGCGTCCAGCAGGTCGGCGCTGATGGGCGTCAGGTTCGTGGTCCTGGCCTCGATGATCGTGTGCGTCGATTCGGGGAAGTACAGCCTGAAGTAGTCCGCGTCCTCTGGGCTGTCGATCGTACCCCCGGCGGGCGAGCCCAGGACCAGGCGCGCCGCCGTGCCTGTCGAGCTGCCCGGGTCCGTCACCGCCTGGGCGTGCATGGTGTAATCCCCCGGCTCCCCCGCGAAGCTGGCGACAACCACGTAGTAGATGCCCGGGGGCACACTGCTCCGCACGCTGAAGTTGCGCAGGCTGCCCGCCAGGAAGCTGTCGTCACTGAATGAGAGCAGGGCCCTGCTGCTGTCATACAGGCCGCCGACCGTATCGTACTCGCCGGTCGCGTATGCCCAGACGTCCGTGGGGCCGGACGCGCCCGACAGGTCGATCTTGAAGACGTCGTGATCGTCGCCGTGGTCGATGCGTCCCGCCATCGACGACCCCAGCGACATGGGCGTGGCCGTGGCGAAGGTGTCCCCGTGGTCGTCAGCCGTCTGCGCCGCCGCGGCCCCCGTGCTCAGGCCCGCGCTCATGATGAAGCAGAGGGCGATCAGGAGGAGTGCGAGCCGCCCCTTTCCCAGGAGACGGGAGATGGGAGATAAGGAAGATGAAGATAAGGATGAGATGGATTTCACTTTGCTTCAACCTCTGTCCGCCAGTTGGGGCTGGAGATCAGGACGCCCTCCTGGCCGGCCAGCGCGTTGGCCAGCTCCAGCGACGGGAAGCCCGGTTCGGTCTCGATCAGGAAGCCGTTCCGCAGGAAGCCCAGCTCGGAGATACTGTCTGCCGGTATCTCGTTGTGGGAGAAGAACCCCTCGACCTGGGCATCGTCCCAGCCGGGGTCCAGGGCCAGCAGAACGCCGCCCGGCAGCGTCATCAGCCCCCCTCCCGATTCGGAGCGGAACACCGGGCGGGCGTCGGGGCCGTGCCTGGCATGCCTCCGGACGACGCTGTCCCCGGCTCCCTCCGCCACCACGACGTCCTCGGGCCTGTTGGCGGCGGTCTTCTGGACGACCAGGCCGCCCTGAAGCACCACCCGCATCGTCCTGTCGCCGTCCTCCCAGGTGTGGACCGCCTCCTGCTCCGGGGCGGCTGCCGCTTCGGAGCGGGTCACCTGCGTGGAGCGCTCCACCGGCCCCGCCTTGTCCGGCGGCTCGGGGAGCTCGATCGGCATGGGCGTGGGCTCAGTCGCCAGGATCGGCCCCGTGAGCACCAATCTACCCGTGAGCGTGCCCAACAGCACCACGGCAATGGCGGCTATGGCTGGAATGACAAGTCTGCCGAGTTTCATCTTGGTCCCCTCTACAATGTTCATCTCCTCTATAATGTCCATCCCCTCTATAGTCCACTCCCTCTATAAAGGAAAAGGAAAGGGGGCCGGAAGCTGCTCGAGCGGCCCCTGCGTAGGCTCCCCCCCCACCTGGCCCGCCAGGGTCGTCGACTCCTCCCGTCCCCTCAAGAAACCGCGCCAGTGTAACATAAGCCCTCTCCCCCTCGCAGGGGGAGATTGAGAGGGGGTCCCCCCATCCTGAAGCCAGCTCCGCCATGTCATTCCGAGCGCAGAGAGGAATCTAAGAGGGTGTTTTCAAAGTACATCATGACGGAGCTAAGCGTCGGAGCATGAGATGAATCGCAGCTATGTGCAGCCACGCTTCCGTTGTATCGGTCAGGGCTTCATAGTCCTTGCTCAACCGGCGACAACGTCCCAGCCACGCCAGTGTTCGCTCAACCACCCACCTGCGTGGCAGCACCTCAAACTGATGGCTGGCCCTGGGACGCTTGACGATCTCCAAGACCCAGCCCGACATGGACATCACCCAGTCCACCAACTGGCCGCTGTAGCCAGCGTCAGCCCAGATGAGTCGCAGGCGTGGGAATCGTCCTATCAATTTATCGATGACCAGCCTCGCCCCATCTCGGTCTTGGATATTGGCAGGATGCACCACCACCGCCAACAGCAAGCCCATGGTATCTACGATGACGTGTCGCTTTCGACCGTTGATCTTCTTACCAGCATCATAGCCACGAGGCCCCCTTTTTCAGTCGTCTTCACGCTCTGGCTATCTATGATCGCTGCGCTGGGAGTAGGATTTCTACCTTCGGCCTCTCGGACGCAGGGGCGTAGCGTCTCATTGACTCGTTCCCACGTTCCATCTATGGTCCAACTGCGGAAGTATTTGTACAGGGTCTGCCAGGGAGGCAGATCGTGCGGGACCATCCGCCAGGGGCATCCGCTCCGAAGCAAATACAGGATGCCGTTCACTACCTCCCGCAGGTCCACTGTACGGGGCCGGCCTCCGGGCTTGGCTGGTGGGAGTAGGGGGCCGAGGATCTCCCACTGTTCGTCCGTCAGGTCGCTGGGGTACGATTTGCGGCTCATTCATCAAGTTTAGTACAAGTTCAAGACTTTGCAAACACCCTCTAAGGATCCATGCCCTTGGGCCGCCATCTTAGATTCTTCAACTCCGCTGCGCTCCGTTTCAGAATGACATGATGTGAGAGGAGCGTGCCCCCACCGGCGCGCCGGACACACGCTCCAAGCACGCGGAAGCCGTCCAGCAATGGTAGCTGGGAATCTTGGCTGGCAAAGCCATTGACACTGGCCTGACTTAGTGCTAAGTTTTCATGGCTGTGTAACTGCGCAACTCAGGAATAGAAGATTTGCGCCACTCGATATAGCAAAGTGAGGAGTTTTATGTTGAACCGTCCTACTAACGCAGTGACCAAACGGGCAGTCATGCTCGTCGGCGCCGTGCTGGCGATGATTGCGATGCTGGTGATATCCAGTCCTGCACCGAATGGAATCTTTGCGCACCCCCACGATACCGGGCAGACGCACACAGACATAGGCGTAGCTCTCGACACCGATGACCGCATCCACATCCACTACGACGAGAACGACACGCGTCCGGTGCGCTCCTTCGAGTCGATAGACCCCGAGGGGTCCGCGATCGAGTGGAACGTGAGGGGAGTCGACGCCGCCGACTTCGACATCAGCTCAACCGGCGTGCTCACCTTCATGGAGTCGCCAGACTACGAGAACCCGACGGATCGGGGCCTCAATCTCAATGCGGCTGATGAAGCGGGGAATCCCGATTTCGCCGACACTGGCGAATTCGCTCCCGACGACAACAACTACCAGATAACGGTGAGCGCCACCGAGATGAGGGTCGGGGCAAACGCCCCCCTTCCGGCCAAGAGGACCGACCTCCACCTCACGGTGGTTGTCGAAAACGTGGATGATCCCGGTGAGCTGACCCTGCAGTGGCTGCAGCCCGAGGTTACCACCAAGATAGACGCCATCCTGACCGACCCGGACGGCAACGCCACCAGCACCACGTGGACGTGGTACACCTCCAAGGTCGCCGACCCCGAGGTCGGCACCGATTTCCATTGGAACGTAATAGCAAATGAAACCCACGCTTCCTACACCCCCGTAGCGGTAGATGAAGACAAGTACCTGTGGGTCCGTGTTGCATATACGGATCCGCAAGGCGCCGCCAAGACCGCGGATGCGAAATCCATGAACCCGGTGCGGGCCGAGGTGTCCCCTGGCGCGAACGCCTCCCCCGACTTCGAAGATGACACGGACACTAGGACTGTGCCTGAGAGCACGGCCGTGGATGACCCCGTGGGTGACCCTGTTACGGCCACTGATACAGACAACGACATAGTGACCTACGAGCTGATGGCAGCCGCCAGCCCCAACGATCGCGATGATGAGTTCTTCGAGATTGACAGGGCGTCGGGACAGATCATGGTGGCGCAGGCGTTGGACTACGACGCGGTTGGGGGCCGGGCAACCACAACCACGCCTGGAACGTACATGGTAAAAGTCAGGGCCACGGACCCCTCCGGCGAAGCCGACAATATCATGGTCACCATCACGGCCGAAAACGTGAACGAAGCCCCGATAGTGACCGGACGGGCGGAGCTCAGCGTCGTTGAGGGGACCACCGATATCACCGTTAAGGACGCTAAGCTCGTCTACACCGGACTTCCCGATGCTCCTGGTATAAATGCCCCCGCTGATCCAACCGATCAGCAAAACGAGTACGTGTACCAAGACCCGGACGTCCTCGACTCCATCTTCGGGTGGACCCTGGAGGGAGACGACGCGGACGCCTTCGAAAACAGCGGAAGGTTTGAGCCGCGCTATCTCCAGTTCAAGGAGGCGCCCGACTACGAAAATCCGACCGACATGAACAGGGACAACGTCTATGAGGTGACCCTCGTAGCCACGGACACCGATCCCCTGGGGACCGGCGCCGGCATCGGCAAGGTAAACGTGTGGCTAACCGTCACCAACGTCGAGGAAGCGGGGAAGGTGGTGTTTACGGAAGGGGAGACGGCTTACCTCAACGAGATGCTGGTTGCGGAGGTGCAGGACCCCGACGACCACGGCGGCGCGCTGGGTGAGCCCCACCAGGGCGTCCACATCGTCAACTGGCAGTGGTCTAGGTCCCAGCATGAAGCGGACCCGAATGATCCGTTTATGGATATCTCAGGCGAAACGACGAACAGGTACACGCCAGAGGACTTTGACAGGGGCTACTACCTGCGGGCAACGGCAAGATACACCGACCCGCTCAGGGCCGAAGACGATCCAAGTACCATGGCCGACGAACGCATCGGCGTAGGCTCGCTGAGAACCGAGATGGCGACAACGGAAAACGCGGTGAGGGTGGCGCCCGGCCGGGAGAGTGCACCCACCTTCCCTGACGGGACGGGCACCGTGACGAGATATGTGGCCGAGGACACCGCTTCAGGCGAGGACGTCGGCGCCCCGGTGGCTGCCAAGGCCGCCAACGTGAACGAGACCTTGGACTACACCCTGGAGGGGACCGACGCAAAATACTTCAACATTGGCAGCATGGGTCAGATTACGGTAGGCGGCGACGTCCTGGGCACTCCCGCCATTGAGCCCGGGACCGACCCGGAGTTGGACTACGACGACCCCATGAAAAAGCAGAGGTTCAGCGTCACCGTTAAGGTCGAGGTGACGGGCGGCGACGCAAACCAAAATGCCCAAGTCGATGTGGATATCATAGTCACCAACGTCGGCGAGCTGCCCGTGATCACGGGTCCCAAGCCTACGGTGAACTATGCCGAGATTGAAGACGGCGAGCCGAATACGGCGGACGTAGCCACCTACGTGGGTACCGACCCCGAGGGGGCCACGATCAGCTGGGACGTGAGAGGCGCCGACGCGGCCCTCTTTACCATCGCTGGCGGCGTGCTCCGGTTCGTGAACTCGCCCGACTTCGAGAACCCGAAGGACGTGCTGGGCGCCGATACGGCCACACCTGATGCCGTGGCTGAGAACAACGTATACGACATAGTCATTAGGGCCATCGCCAGCAGGGCCAGCAGGGCCTCCGACGACACCCGCCCAGCTCGCCCAGCTGAAACGGTGGATACGCAAGTCGCCGTCACCGTCACCGACGTGGACGAGGACGGGGAGGTGGTCATTTCATTGCTGCAGCCCGAGGTTGGGATCAAGATAATGGCCAGCCTGACCGATTCGGATGGGGGCGTCACTAGCGTCACCTGGCAGTGGACAGTCTCCGAAGTCGCGGCGAATCTCCTTGAGATTGACAGAGAAAGCGATTGGGGAGTTGCCCCTGGAGGCGGACCTACTACAAAGACCTATACCCCGGATGGAGCCGACCTGACTGACATGCTAGTCACTAACGATGGCGCAATCGACGAAGGCAAGTACCTGCGGGTAACGGCGACTTACACGGACACCAATGGCGCCAACAAGATGGCGCGTGCGATGTCGGCCTACCCGGTGCAGGCGCGGGGCCTCGGCGCAAATAACGAGTCCCCCGACTTTGAGGGTGATAAGGTCGAGCGAAGTGTGGAGGAGACCGCTGAGATGGGCGATGACGTCCTCGGTGAGGTTGTGGCCACGGTGGTGGCCCGCTCCGACACAGATATACTGACCTACGGGCTGCGCGCCTTTACCGCCGCCGACCTCGGCTCCACCGGCGTCACCCCCCCGGCCGACCCCGCAGCCGACGTTGCCGCCTTCGACATTGACAAGGCGACGGGACAGATCACGGTGGCGCAGAAGCTGGACTTCGAGAGCAGGGGCCCTGTGGGCAACAGGGACGGAAAATACATCGTGGTCGCCACGGTCACGGACCCCACCAACCTGGGCGACAGCATCGTGGTGGTCATCACGGCCGAAGACATTAACGAAGACCCGGTGTTGTCGGGGCGGCCGGAGCTGACCATCAACGAGATTGACAGCAGCGATGAGAACGCCGCCAACCCGGACTTTGTCGGGAATCCAACCCCAGGAGACGTAAACGTTTACAACGTGGTTGACCAAGACCGCCGTGCCGCTACCAAGCAGTGGAGCCTGGAGGGAGATGACAAGGATAAGTTCCAGCTTATCGATGAGGGAGGACGCACCCTTGTCTTCGTGAACCAGCCGGACTACGAAACCCCGGCTGACGCCGACGGGGACAACGTCTACAAGGTAACGATTGTGACCCTTGACGGCAACGGCGGGCGCGGCGAGTTCGACGTGTGCATAGCCGTCATGAACATCGATGAGGCAGGAAAGATAACGCTGTTCGATGAGGACGGCGTAGAGCTGGTCCAGCCCCGGGCCCTGGGACCCATAACGGCCAGGTTGACCGACCCGGACGTCGTCGACGTCACCGACGACGTCACCTGGCAGTGGGCAAAGTCCCAGTTAGATCCGCCCGTCAGCCCTGACCCCCGAAACATAGCCGGCGAAGAGAGCGAAACCTACACGCCGACCAACAACGACACGAGCTTCTTCCTGAGGGTGACGGCGATGTACACGGATGGAGCCGAAAAGATTACTGCAGGACCCCGCACGGCGGTAGTGACAACGCCGCATTCGGTGCTGGAGGTGGAGGACAAGAAGCGGCCGCCCGCGTTCACTCAAGATGCTATCGAGGTAGAGGTGGCCGAGAATTCACTCTCAACCACGTACGTGGGCGAGGCCATCGACGGAGCCGTCGACCCAGACAAGGGCACAACCCTCATCTACACGCTGGTCGGCGACGATGCGGTGCACTTCGCACTCGCCACAAGCACCCGTCAGATCGTGGTGGGGCACCCAACGGACTTGAACAAGGAAGAGAAGAATAGCTACACCGTCGAGCTCAAGGCCAGCGACGGGGCCCTGAGCGACACCCTCATGGTGACCATCGAGGTGACGGACAGGAACGAGGCGCCGTCGACGCCGGTGAAGGCCAAAGACGCCCCGGCGCCGGACCCAACGCCCGCAAACAACGCACCTGTGTTCCCAGCCGCGACTGACACAAGGGAAGTGGCCGAGAACACGGCCACGGGCACCGACGTCGGCGACCCGGTCATGGCCACGGACGCCGACGCCGGCGACACGCTCACCTACACGCTGGGCGGCGCTGACATGGCCTCGTTCGACATCGCCTCGACCACCGGCCAGCTGATGACCAAGGACCCACTGGACTTCGAGACGAAGGCCAGCTACACCGTTACCGTCACAGCCAGTGACGGCACGGACGATGCCATGGTCACGGTGACCATCACAGTCACCGACGTGGAGGAACCCGTAGTTGCGGGCGACACCGACGGCAACGGGATGATCAGCAAGACTGAGGTGATCACGGCCTTCCGTGCCTACATCAGCGGTCAATACACCAAGGCCCAGATAATAGCGATCTTCCAGCAGTATGCCGCGGACGCCGCCAGCTCTCAGTGACCGGCTGGAAGAACGTATAAGAGACAAGAGGACAGGGTCCCGTTGGCCTTAATGGCCGTGGGTTCGAGGTGGAGAACACCGCTTCGCGCCCAGGCCGCACAGGCCAACGGGACCCTGGGTCGTTGGTCTAAACCCCTCTGTCCTCCCTGAGCCTCCGCCCGCCCGTTGGAGGTCCAGCCTCCCAGTCATTGAATATCTACATGACCGTTTCCCTACTTGACAAGCGTTCGGCATTGTAGTTAGATACTCCGTGTGCATCCTCCGCCACTGCGGAGCTATGCAAGGATGGAAGTACGGCTCCGGGCAGCCTAGAGCCTCAAAACACTAAGGAGCATGAAAAGGAGTGACCCGTCAATGATGGATAACTCAATGGTTAAGACATCCACCCCCCTCTTCCTAGGCAAACGCCTCACGTTTCCCTTGTTCGCGCTCCTCGCGCTCTTGGCCGTCGGCACGCTGTCCCTGCTGGCCAGCGGACTGGTCCGGGCCCAGGAAGCCGGTCCCATCATGTACCCGGAGAAGAGGATCGACCCGGTGGCGACGTACAGTGCGAGCGATCCTGAGGGGACGGCGATCACGTCGTGGAGGGTGACGGGCACGGACGGCGCGGCCTTCATGATCGAGGACGGCGTGCTGAGCTTTGTGAAGTCTCCCAACTACGAGATGCCGACGGACATCGCGGGCACGGGCCCGTCCGCAGCTGCGGCCGTCGACAACATGTACGAGATAACCGTGGAGGCCACGGACAGCACCGGCCGGACCGCCATGAAGGCTGTCATGGTCGAGGTGGAGAACCTGGACGAGGAGGGCACGGTGACCCTCTCGGCCAGGAGCCCCGGGGCCAGCGTTGACTTCACCGCGACGCTGACGGACCCCGACGCGACCGACGACGATTCGACGAGCAACGTCACATGGCAGTGGGCAAAGTCCACGACCAAGAACGGCGCGTACACGGACATTGAAGGCGCCGAGAGCGCGATCTACACACCGACCGACGCTACGGGCAAGAGCGACGTCGGCTACTACCTGCAGGCGACGGCGAGCTATACCGACCCGCAGGGCCCGGACAAGTCCGCCATGATGAAGTCGGAAACCAAGGTCCAGGGGGGTCGGCAGGCCAGCGAGGCTCCCGAGTTCGCCGCTGTCCAGGACCCGGAAGGGGCAAACGATGCCGCTAAGGCCATCGCCAAGCGGGAGGTGGCGGAGAACACCTCGGCGGGCACGGCCATCGGCGCCCCGGTGACGGCGACCGACGCGGACAGCGCCGACGTGCTGACCTACACCCTGTCAGGAACTGACGACGACGACGGACTCTTCGACATCGACTGGGCCACGGGCCAGATCATGACCAAGAGCCCGCTGAACGTGGAAGATTCGGATCTTAGGGATAGCGACAACAGTGCCGCCGGCCTGCAATTGATGGTCACGGTTCGGGCCACGGACCCGGCGGGCATACCCGCCGCTGTTTCCATCGACGATGCCAACGCCGACGAGGTGACGGTGCACATCACCGTGACCGACGTGAACGAGCCGCCGGAGTTCACTGACGCCAGCGCGGGGACAGCACACGACGTCAATGAGGGTCTCAACTTAATCTCCAACAACGTGTACGTGGCGACAGACCCCGATGTAGGTGACACTGATGATCCCACTTGGAGCGTGACGGGCCCCGATGCCGGCAAGTTCGACATCGAAGACGGCAGTCTCACGTTCAAGACCGCTTCGGTTCCCAACTACGAAATGCCTGCGGACACCGACATGGACAACGTGTACGAGGTGACGGTGGTGGCCACGTCCGCGGGCAAGGCCGGCACCAGGGACGTGAAGGTGACCGTGCGGAACGTGGAGGAGGACGGGACGGTTACCCTGTCCCAGGTCCAGCCGACGGAAGGCATCCCGATTAAGGCCTCGCTGTCGGACCCCGACGGCAACGTCTCCAGCCTGACCTGGCAGTGGAACGACGGCACGGATGACATCGAAGGTGCCACGTCGGACACCTACATGCCGGTTGCGGGCGACATCGGCGACACCCTGACGGCGACGGCGATGTACTTCGACGGAGAGAGCGCCCCCGGCGCGACCGCGAAGAAGTCGGCGACCGTGGAGTCGAACACGGTGGCGCGGGACAGCCGGAACAAGGCCCCGGTGTTCGCCGACCAGGACATGGACACCGAAGGCGTGCAGAACACGATGGCCACCAGAAAGGTGGAGGAGAACACCAAGGCGTTGGCCGGCAGCGAGAACGATGATGCCGCCACCGATGCCAATGAGAATGTCGGCGACAACGTGGGGACCGCGCTCACGGCCACCGACACCAAGGCGAACGGCGACCCCGAGACGCTGACCTACAGCCTGGGCGGGGCCGACGCGGCCAAGTTCCGGGTGCGGCAGAACGGCCAGATCGAGGTGGCGGCCGGCACGGAGCTGGACTTCGAGACCAAGAGCACCTACATGGTGACGGTCATCGCGACAGACCCCTTCAACGCCTCCGCATCCATCGACGTCACCATCATGGTCACGGACCTCGACGAGGTGCCGGAGATTACCGGCGACGAGTCCCACAAGCACGATGAAAAGGATGGCACTCCGGTGGCGACGTACACGGCGAGCGACCCTGAGATGACGGCGATCACGTCGTGGAGGGTGACGGGCACGGACGGCGCGGCCTTCATGATCGAGGACGGCGTGCTGAGCTTTGTGAAGTCTCCCAACTACGAGATGCCGACGGACATCGCGGGCACGGGCCCGTCCACAGCTGCGGCCGTCGACAACATGTACGAGATAACCGTGGAGGCCACGGACAGCACCGGCCGGACCGCCATGAAGGCTGTCATGGTCGAGGTGGAGAACCTGGACGAGGAGGGCACGGTGACCCTCTCGGCCAGGAGCCCCGGGGCCAGCGTTGACTTCACCGCGACGCTGACGGACCCCGACGCGACCGACGACGATTCGACGAGCAACGTCACATGGCAGTGGGCAAAGTCCACGACCAAGAACGGCGCGTACACGGACATTGAAGGCGCCGAGAGCGCGATCTACACACCGACCGACGCTACGGGCAAGAGCGACGTCGGCTACTACCTGCAGGCGACGGCGAGCTATACCGACCCGCAGGGCCCGGACAAGTCCGCCATGATGAAGTCGGAAACCAAGGTCCAGGGGGGTCGGCAGGCCAGCGAGGCTCCCGAGTTCGCCGCTGTCCAGGACCCGGAAGGGGCAAACGATGCCGCTAAGGCCATCGCCAAGCGGGAGGTGGCGGAGAACACCTCGGCGGGCACGGCCATCGGCGCCCCGGTGACGGCGACCGACGCGGACAGCGCCGACGTGCTGACCTACACCCTGTCAGGAACTGACGACGACGACGGACTCTTCGACATCGACTGGGCCACGGGCCAGATCATGACCAAGAGCCCGCTGAACGTGGAAGATTCGGATCTTAGGGATAGCGACAACAGTGCCGCCGGCCTGCAATTGATGGTCACGGTTCGGGCCACGGACCCGGCGGGCATACCCGCCGCTGTTTCCATCGACGATGCCACCGCCGACGAGGTGACGGTGCACATCACCGTGACCGACGTGAACGAGCCGCCGGAGTTCACTGACGCCAGCGCGGGGACAGCACACGACGTCAATGAGGGTCTCAACTTAATCTCCAACAACGTGTACGTGGCGACAGACCCCGATGTAGGTGACACTGATGATCCCACTTGGAGCGTGACGGGCCCCGATGCCGGCAAGTTCGACATCGAAGACGGCAGTCTCACGTTCAAGACCGCTTCGGTTCCCAACTACGAAATGCCTGCGGACACCGACATGGACAACGTGTACGAGGTGACGGTGGTGGCCACGTCCGCGGGCAAGGCCGGCACCAGGGACGTGAAGGTGACCGTGCGGAACGTGGAGGAGGACGGGACGGTTACCCTGTCCCAGGTCCAGCCGACGGAAGGCATCCCGATTAAGGCCTCGCTGTCGGACCCCGACGGCAACGTCTCCAGCCTGACCTGGCAGTGGAACGACGGCACGGATGACATCGAAGGTGCCACGTCGGACACCTACATGCCGGTTGCGGGCGACATCGGCGACACCCTGACGGCGACGGCGATGTACTTCGACGGAGAGAGCGCCCCCGGCGCGACCGCGAAGAAGTCGGCGACCGTGGAGTCGAACACGGTGGCGCGGGACAGCCGGAACAAGGCCCCGGTGTTCGCCGACCAGGACATGGACACCGAAGGCGTGCAGAACACGATGGCCACCAGAAAGGTGGAGGAGAACACCAAGGCGTTGGCCGGCAGCGAGAACGATGATGCCGCCACCGATGCCAATGAGAATGTCGGCGACAACGTGGGGACCGCGCTCACGGCCACCGACACCAAGGCGAACGGCGACCCCGAGACGCTGACCTACAGCCTGGGCGGGGCCGACGCGGCCAAGTTCCGGGTGCGGCAGAACGGCCAGATCGAGGTGGCGGCCGGCACGGAGCTGGACTTCGAGACCAAGAGCACCTACATGGTGACGGTCATCGCGACAGACCCCTTCAACGCCTCCGCATCCATCGACGTCACCATCATGGTCACGGACCTCGACGAAGCGCCGGAGATCATGGTCGGAGGCCTGTCCATATCGGGCCTGGCAAGAGTCGACTACGCCGAGGACAGGCGGGACGCCGTGGCAACCTACGCGGCGTCAGGCCCCGAGGCGGCCTCGGCCGCCTGGTCGCTTGAGGGCGACGACGCAGGCGATTTCAGGATCAGCAGCGGCGGAGAGCTCACCTTCGTGAGGGCGCCTGACTACGAGAATCCGGCGGACGCCAACACGGACAACACCTACATGGTCACGGTGAAGGCCGACGACGGCACCTACATGAACACCCGCGACGTAGCCGTGACAGTCACGGACGTTGACGATGTGGTCACGGGTGATCCCTTGGTCGATAGGTTCGACGATAACGGCAACGGGATGATCGACAAGGAAGAGGTCTACAAGGCCATTGACGACTACCTCGATAGCGTTGCGGGCATCAGCAAGAAGGATGTGTTTGACGTCATCGACCACTACCTAGACAGCTAATCCAAGGAACGCAAGAGCAGCATAGGCAAGAAACAGTTCGTTTGCTTCACAGAGCGGTCGATGCGAAGAAGGTCACACTTCTTCGCTAGGCCGCTGAAGCAAACTGAACCAAAGAGAGGAAATGGCTTTGGTCAGAAAAATCTTAGCGGTAGTGATGGTTGCAGTGGTGGTAGGGTTGGCGGGCGTGTTGGGACTTAGTGCTGTGGCAGCGCAGCAGCCGGATCCACCGGATCCAAGTGCCACCAGGACCATCTCCCCAGGGACGGTGGAGCCGGGCGGGACGGTGATGGTGTCCATCACCGCGGACAACTACGGGAGGGTCGGGAGAGTCACGGAGGTGCTGCCCTCCGGGTTCACCTACGTATCCGTATCCGGCGACCTGGGCGAGGAAGATGTGGACGACGACACCGTCGGAGAGGTCAGATTCAGACTGTTTGGGAGTGGGCCTACCTCCTTTACGTACACCGTTACCGCGTCCATCACGCCGGGCGACGACTATGATTTCAGAGGCACCCTGACGGATGATGACAGGGAGAACCATGATGTCGTCGGCGCTGAGAGAGTAATGGTCGAGGTTTTGCCTGTCACCGGCGGCACTCCCACTGCCACCAGGACCATCTCCCCAGGGACGGTGGAGCCGGGCGGGACGGTGATGGTGTCCATCACCGCGGACAACTACGGGAGGGTCGGGAGAGTCACGGAGGTGCTGCCCTCCGGGTTCACCTACGTATCCGTATCCGGCGACCTGGGCGAGGAAGATGTCAACGACGACACCGTCGGAGAGGTCAGATTCAGACTGTTTGGGAGTGGGCCTACCTCCTTTACGTACACCGTTACCGCGTCCATCACGCCGGGCGACGACTATGATTTCAGAGGCACCCTGACGGATGATGACAGGGAGAACCATGATGTCGTCGGCGCTGAGAGAGTAATGGTCGAGGTTTTGCCTGTCACCGGCGGCACTCCCACTCCCACTCCCACTCCCACTCCCACTGCCACTGCCACTCCCACTGCCACCCCCAGTCCCCCGGTTGCCGGGGGACCCAGCGCCACCAGGTCCCTCTCCGCGGACTCAGTGGATGCGTCCGGTGAGGTGACGGTGACGATCACCGCTGACGGATTCGGCGTATTTGGCGAGGTGGCGGAGACGCTGCCCGCCGGGTTCACTTACGTGTCCAGCAGTCTGGACGCGGCTCAGGTAACGCGCGACGGCCAGGCTGTCACCTTCACCCTGCTCGGCGCTACTCCACCGACCACATTTACGTACACCGTTACGGCCTCCAGCATGGATGGCGACTACTCTTTCACGGGAGTCTTCAGCGGTGTCCATGCAGACTTCGCCGCATTCGACGGAATAGCGGTTGGCGGCGCTTCCGCCATAGCGGTTGGGCCTCCCTTGGGACCCAATGCCAGCAGGTCCTTCTCCCCGGCGTCGGTGGCTCCGGGCGGCCAGGTGACGGTAACGATCGTCGCTGACGGGTACGGCCGTTTCGGCGACGTGGCGGAGACGCTGCCCGCTGGGTTCACTTACGTATCCTCCATTGGTCTGCCTGCTGATCAGGTTGATAGCGTAGGCCAGACTGTCACCTTCGCCCTGCTCGGCGGAACTCCACCCACCACCTTCACATACACCGTTACGGCCTCCCGCGCGGCGGGTCGTCACTCTTTCATGGGTGTCTTCAGCGGCGTCGATGCAGGCTTCGAAGCATTCGACAACGTACAGGTTCGCGGCGCTTCGAGTGTAGAGGTGAAGACGACGACGGTGACGCCCCGGCCGGTGACGCCCCGACCCAGCCGCCCGGCCCCTGTTACCGGTAACCGCTCACCTGAGTTCGAGGCCACCGTCGACACGGAACGCTCCGTAGCGGAGAATTCGCCCGCCGGTACGATCGTGGTCAGCAGCCTAGCGGCATCCGACCGGGACGGCGACACCATTGTCTTCGGACTCAGTGGCGCCGACTCGGCTTCCTTTGCAATCGACCTGAAGACGGGCCGGGTCACAGTGGGCGCGGAGGCAGACCTGGACTACGAGGCCAAGTCGCCCTACGAGCTCACGGTTACGGCTACGGACCCGTCCAAGGCCAGAGCCACCCTCACCATCACCATCAGCCTCACCAACCAGGAGGAGGCGGGAACGGTGAGCCTGGCGTCGGAGCAGCCTAAGGTAGGCGACTCCCTGGCCGCTGAGGTGTCCGACCCGGACGGCGGCGTGTCCAACACGACGTGGCTGTGGGAGAGCTCCCAGGACATGAGGACCTGGACGGCGATCAGTGGGGCCGAGTCCAGTGCCTATGTACCGACAGCCGACGACGCGGACAGCTACC
>CBDCYU010000003.1:0-2273213 GCA_965224345.1 Dehalococcoidia bacterium
CAACAGCATCTTGCGCATCACCGCCACTACAGCCACGTTACCCGGCTTCCCACGCTGACGCAGACTTTGATAGAAACAACGTAGTTCGCCAGCGACCCGGATCACCGACCATGCACAGAGGTACAGGGCGCGGCGCACTATGCCGCGGCCACCTCGAATGGCCCGTTGGCCCCGCTTCTGGCCGCTGTCCCGCGACCAGGGAGCCAGACCCACGAGGGAGGTCAACGCCTTTGCCGTCCCAATGGCCCAGTTCGGGCAAGTGAGCCACCAGGATAGCCGCAGTCAACGGCCCCACGCCTGGTAACGGTGCGGTAGAGGGCGGCACGCTGAGCCATGGGATCGCTGCTCTGCAGCGCCGCCTGATATTCTTGGTCTAGCTGGGCAATCTCCTTCTTGAGCCAGGCGATGTGGCGCCTGGTGGACCTGACGGCGGCGTCGGAGACGCCCTTGTCCAATCGACTCATTTCCTGCACCCTCTGTTCTACAAACTGCCGCCGGCGACGCAACAAGTCCTGCAGTTCCTCGCGTTCCGGTTCCAGTTCCCTCGCAGGTGTCTCCGCATCCGGAAACACCTGGCCGTAGCGGGACAGGACCTGAGCGTCTAGAGGGTCGGTCTTGGCTTCGTAGCCACAGGCCCGGGCGAAAGCACGCACCCCGACTGGGATGGGCAACGTTCACTGCAATCTCGCCCTCGCGCCACCGGTTCACGAGCAGGCCGTTCGTACCCGCCGGTCGATTCACACACCGCTGTAGTGACGTCCAGTGCCCTCAGGTGTTTCAGGAGCTTGGTCAGTCCCCCCACATTGTTGTCAAACCGTATCACCGGACCCTCCGATACGGAGGCGTCCAAGTTCAACTTGCCCACGTCGATGCCAGCTACCACTGCCATATCATGCCCTCCCAATGTGATATTGCCTGTGTCCTCCACACTTGTAGATGCGGGCCCCATGCCCATGTATCCGTTCGGAGCGACCAGTGCGGCGAGAGGGGTGTCATACTGTTCGACGGTGCAGCCCAAACTTACACTGCCTGGCTCACCCAGTTGCCTACGACGCACCCCACTCGCCCACCCCGCAAATTGGCTCATTCGCAGGACAAATGCAACATACAAGTTGCCTGGGCCAACGAGCCCGCATCGCGCAAGGAAGGGCCAGTACTTCACACAGGAGGTATGGATGGAACAGGAAGCAGTCTACGTAGGCATTGATGTGGCCAAGGCCCATCTGGACGTCGCGGTCCGCCCCATAGGCCAGAGGTGGACCATCTCCAATGACGAGCCTGGGATCCGGGAACTGGTCTCTCGGCTCAGGGCCCTCGAACCTGCCATGGTGGTGCTGGAGGCTTCGGGCGGCCTGGAACTGCCTTCGGTGGTAGCCCTGGTGGCCGCATCGCTGCCAGTGGCCATCGTCAACCCCCGGCAGACCCGAGACTTCGCCAAAGCCACCGGTACGCTGGCGAAGACTGATGCCCTAGACGCGGGCCGTACTGGCCCACTTCGCCGACGCCGTTCGCCCAGCCGTGCGTCCTCTGAGGGACGCCGAGACCCAGGTTCTCAACTCTCTGGTTGCCCGCAGGCACCAAGTGATAGCCATCTTGGTGTCGGAGAAGAACCGGCTTGGGAGCGCCATCAGCGCCGTCCGGTCCCGCATCGAGGCCCACATCGCTTGGCTTGAGCAGGAGCTCAACGACATTGACGAAGGGCTGCGGCAGACTCTCCGTCAGAGTCCCGTGTGGCGAGAGAAAGACGACCTCCTGCGCACCGTCCCCGGCGTGGGAGAGCAACTCTCCCTCACCCTCCTGGCCCATTTGCCGGAGATTGGCACCCTGGATCGGCGCCAGGTTGCTGCCTTGGTGGGAGTGGCTCCCTTCAACAGGGACAGCGGCACCATGCGTGGCAAACGCACCGTCTGGGGTGGACGCGCCCGGGTCCGAGCTGTCCTGTACATGGGAACGCTAGCCGCCAGCCGCTTCAATCCCGTCATCCGGGACTTCTCTACCAGCGGCTGCTGGCCGCTGGTAAGCCCAAGAAGGTGGCCCTCGTCGCCTGTATGCGCAAACTGCTCGTCATACTAAATTCCATGCTCAAGCAGCGCTCTCCCTGGCGCGCTGAGCGCGCCAGCACACCGCCACTCGTCGGTCACTCATCTTGACTTTCAACATAGTTGCTGAACAGTTACGAGAGGAGTGAGGAGGTATCATTGCGGCCCACTCTATGCTACAGTGCTGAGATTGGGCGTGTAGACCCTCATACCCTTGCATGGTCGGATTAGGAGGCTGACATTGAGTATTCTTCGGGTATTGCTTGCGGCAGTTCTGACGATGGTCTTGACAGCAGGGCTATCCGTGAACACCGCACTCGCGGACGGGGGTTCAGGCTCCTCCGCCGAGTGTGGGACGGACAACTCAGTTGGAGGGAACCTGATTGACGCTTCCTCTCCTGCCGAATGTTCAGATGATGACACCCTGGCCGGGAACTTGGTGGATGGTTCCAATGGGCAGGCGTCGGAAGACGACGTGGACACGATCACGCTCCTCCAGGTGACCGGTGAGCACTACACGCTCACCGCCCCACATGAACTCTCGGATGGTATAGACCTCGCTCCTCACCGTGACGCTTCAGAAATCAAGCTGACCAAGTTGGGGACATCGGGCGCAGGCAGTTCATCGCATGGTGTCCTGACGGCCGACAACGTGATCGTCTATCGGGATCAGAAAAACCTTCTGGTTGCGTTTGAGGATGGTGGGTATGCTCTCTTGGAGTACATTGAAAACGCTAACTCTCCAGAAGCGTTCCGATACCGCATTGACATCGGCAGTAACCAGACGATTTCCCCGGATGGCTTGGGTGGTTACAACGTGGTCAACAAGACTGGAGAACACGTCGTTTCTCTTGGAGCACCATGGGCTATAGACGCTGAGGGTGTGGATGTGCCTACTCGGTACACTTTGCAAAATGGCGTGCTGACCCTGGAAGTAGACCACCGAGCCGAGGGCATGAAATACGCGTATCCGATTGTTGCTGATCCATGTCTGAGTTGGAAGTGTGTAAAGAAAGTAGTCGTGGCAACTGTTATAGGAGCAGGTGCTGGTGCCGCGGGCGGTGCCGTGACCGGCGCAGTGGCCGGATGCCTATCAACGGGTCCTGCCTGCCCTGGTGGAGCAAGTGTTGGAGTGATCGCCGGGGCTGCTGGTGGAGCTGTTGCTGGTGGCCTTGGTGCCGGACTCACCACGCTATTTTTGCAGGATGATGACCGGGATGATGATGACAGACGCCATCGCCATCGCCATTGCCACCGCAGCCGTTGCCACACTCATAGCCATAGTCATTGAGAGTAGGACGGAGGACGATTCGATGAGGTGCTACCAGTCGGTGAACCGCCAAAAAGCCGACGGGCGTGGGGAGGCGATGTGTGCTCTACACTCGATTTGAGGAACGTGAACAGTAAGAAACTATCTCAAAACTGGTGGTGATTATAATACTCTGCCGTAACGCCATCGCTCTACAGAGGGGCCAGCCCCCATCCTAACCTTCCCCCGGAGGGGGAAGGGACTTTTGAGATAGTTACTAAGTCCCCCCCAAAAACCTAGTTGAGAAAGATGAGAGCGTTATTCATCAACAACGAATGGTGGAGATTTGTCATCCTAGGTCTTGTGTCAGGCGCGGCGACAGGCGTGATGTATGGGACTGACTTTCTTGGGATAAATCAAGGCATCCTCTTGTTGCTGATGTCGATATGGTTTGGAGTTCCTTTTGGACTGATCGCTTACAGAGTTTCAATCATCATCAAGCCGATCAAGAGAAGTGATGATTCGACGAACCGCTGCTCTGATTCCTCTAGGTAGTGTCGTCGTTTCATCGTAGCGATACGGGGGTACCCACGAAAGTGCAGGAAGCCCAGGTAATCCGCTTGCAAGCTTGTCGAATTGAGAAGAAGTGTTGCCTCTTCTCGAACTGGGATGTAGTGCAGCCTTCAGCTTCCGGATCCGGCCTTCAGGTTCATCAGTCCTTTGACGGGGACACTCCGCCCATGCGAATTTGGGACAGCATGAATAAGTTCGCAGCGTAGTCAAGTTGAGAAAAAGGCCAGATTCCCCACCTAATTTGGGATGAGCTGCGTAACGGCCTGCTTTCTGGGCAACAAAAGAAATCAGCATAGACGAGCAGGGGAGGTCGTCGCTGCAACTGCAGCGAGGACTTGGGTCTGAGCTACAGGACCCTGCGGGACCACGCCTTCACGGTGACCGGGGGCGACGGGGACACCATAGAGATCCGGCTGTTCCGCGCGGGCGGAGATTCCGACTAAGGGACGTGGACAACCCGGCGCTGAGCGAGGCGGGACAAATCGCGGGAGTGAGGAAGGCCACGATATATGGATGCCCAAGGGGCTGCCCCCGATGCGCCGGAGGCTGAAACGCCAAAAAGGGCCGGCACACATGGACGCACGAGTGAGGCTATCGACCTGGAATGGAGTGGGTACGTCCGAGCTTTGGGGGTGGACGGGAAGCAGGCGCTCAGGCGGCGCAGGGAACGGAGCGCCGCAGGGGAGCGCACGTCTCCCCCTTCCCTCCCGTTGGAGGGGCCTTGCGGCCCTGCCCTGGGAGGAGTGGCCCCATGCCTGGACGGACGGGTGAGGCAAGCATACCGACCGGGAACCGGATCGGCCAAGGTCTGGGGCGGACTGAAAAGGGGATGCTTGCGCTTGCATTGGCGAGAAGCGCCGGGTGTGCACCGGGAGGACCGGCCAGATGCCGCGACAGCGTACATACTACAGCCGAAGGACCCACGTTTTCCCCGACGACTTCCCACAGCGCCTGGAGCGGTTCAAGGTGGAGTCCGGCATGTCGTGGGCGGAGATCGCCCGCCTGCTCGGAACCTACCCCCTCACCATACGGCGTTGGAGGTACAAGGGGGTGCGGCCCAACTTGGCTCATCAGGGGGCGCTGCTTGATCTGGCCGACGACCTGGGGCTGGGCCATATCTTCACCGAGTGGAGCGTCCAGCGCGAAACCCGGCACGATTTGCCCGGCTCGGCTGGGAGCGCCTGTAGGTCTGAGAGAGCGCTCAGGCCGAACGCGCCGACTCGGTGCAAGGTCCCCGGGTGGAGACCGGCACGAAGATGATGCGGCTACGGCCCGAGGGTGAAACTCGAAACCCCGAACACATGGCCGCACGTCCGGCCTACTGACTACTGACCAATTCTCGTGGCGCACCCACGTCAGTTAGTCCCCTCTGCACGGCCCGGATACGGGCATAGACATGCTGAAACGCAAAAAAGGCCGCATACATGGCTGGGCAGGGGAAGCCGTCGCCGTTGCGACGACCTCCCCCTGTTACTGCGGTCAGCGTCCCGCGCCGACCGGCTACTCGGCCTTGAACTCGGCCCCTAGAACAGCCTCAGCGTCTCGGGCTGCTGCTCCGCCTCTCCCTCGGCGGTCGAAGCCTGCGCCGTCCCCTGCTCACGCCGGGTCCGTCGCCTGGCCGGGGGAGCGGGTCTGGCGTGAGCGGGGTGCTTGGGTGCGTCTTCCCACCTTGCCCTCGCCCTCTCGACCACCGCCAGGGCCTCCTGAGTAAGCCCGGCCAGGTCCGGGTCATCGAACGTCTCGATGTGCGGGTCCGACGACGGCCGCTGCACCCCGATGGTGGCCCTGCCTCCCTTGATGGACACGACGACCTTCAGGTCCTCGGAGGCTTCGGTCTCGTCTCCAGCGGCCTGCTCCTCGGCGTCATCGGAGCCCTGTCCGTCCTGTGTGGTCTGACCCTCGGAGTCTTGCTCTTCGGCAGCCGCGGCAGCGGTGTCGTCCGCCGCATCGCCAAAGAGACTCTCGTCTGAGCTCGGCGCATCCGAGCGGGTTGCTTCCGTTCCGTTCTCGTCAGGCATGGTCTCTCCTTTCTTTGTGTCTTCTCGGACCGCGTTCATGTGCCTGTCACTAGGCCGCTATCCCCGACGACTGTCTCCTGATCTCGCCGAGGGTCTGCGGCTCCCAGTACAGGTCGCGTTCCACGGCGGGGACGGCGCCGAAGACGGTCACCTCCGCCAACTCCGTGAGATCAAAGTATCCAAGCTCAGTCTCGAACCCCTCGACGAGGCCGAAGCATGTTCCGGTCTCGGCGTCCCACTCGGTGACGTACCAGGTCCAGTCGGCGTATGGGGTGAACAGCTTCACCCTGGCGACGACGGCATCGGGGTCGCCCGCGCCGTCATTGGCGTACAGGGGCGGGATCGTGTCGGCGAGCTCCTTGGTCATCAGCTTGTGCCTGCGGAGCCCGCTGTGGTTGTCCTGCCAGAGCCTGCCCCGCACTTGATGCGGGGTCGTGGTGGTTCCCTTCTTGTCAGTCATGGTTTCTCCTTCTCCTTGTTACTTCTCTGTTTGCGTTCACGTGCCGTTGATCGCTTAGGCCGATATTTCCCACTCGGAGCCGGGTCCCACCACCCGCACCACCGCCTCCGGCGTGACGTAGCTCGGTGTGACCGATCCCATCTCCATGTCCAGGTAGAGGCCCATGAAGGGGCATGTTCCCGCCACCATGCGGCGGACCACCTGTAGCACCAGCGACGCCATCATCTGGTTGATGGTGGGGTCCTGGTCGGTGAGGTCGAGGGCCGCCGCGCAGTCCACGTCCGGCGGCCTGGTCGAGACGGCCGTCAGCAGGTCGGGGCGCTGGAGCGTGGGCGCGGGCGCCAGATGGCAGGTCTCCCCGGTGAAGGGCGGTTCGTCCAGTGTCACCGGCTCCGGGGCGTTGCCGACCAGGACCTGCCCCCAGTTGGTGTCGTTGCCCGCGTCGATGAGCCACCGTCGCGGGTCGCCCGGCAGGCACTCGGCCATCGCCCTGCGTGCGGCGGCGTTGTCGGCGCAGCCGATGATGAGGCTGTCGCCGTAGTTTGGAAGGCCGGGATAGCAGTGTCCGTTGGGGCGGGAGTCCTCCTCCCGGAAGGGGTAGACCGAGTAGCCGACGGGACGCCGGTAGGCCCTGGCCAGCCGGTCTGCGAGGGCCTGGCTCTTGAAGCGTCCCACGTCCTCTGCGTAGAAGTTCTGGCGCAGCAGGTTGTGGGGCTCCACCCGGTCGTGGTCGACCAGGACGATGGTGGCCTCCCGCCCCTGGAAGAGGCGGCAGAGGCCCTCGGCGACGAAGCCGCCGGTCCCGCCGCAGCCGACCACGGTGATCCACGGGTTGTCCAGCAGGAATGCGTTGTCCAGGTAGTAGGGCATTTTTCATTCACCTCCTTGCCCTTCAATGAGTGAGTGCTCCGGCTCCTGGCCCATGAGCCACAGGCCGGGGTTTGGGCCGCAGAACGCCTGCAACCAGTTCAGCGGGGCGAAGTGGCCGTAGATGCCGACCCGGAGGCTCAGCTCGGGCCGGTCGCTGTCGAGGCGTCCGACGACGCCGTATATTCGGAAGCCCTGCTCGTCCCGGTCGTCGGTCTTCGAGAAGAAGGCGCGGGAGCGACCGTGGGAGTGGAACTCGGCCACCACCCCTGCGGGGGGCCGGTACTTGAGGCGCGTGGCCGTTCCTTCCTGTTCGGGAACTACCAGCCGGTAGGCTCGCCCGTCCCAGCGGATTGCGAAGAACCGCTCGGTTTGCGGGTCGTCCTGGAACCAGCGCAGCCCCAGCTCGAACAGGCTTGCCGGGATGGGGCCGTGGGTGAGTTGCACCTTCTCGGCGACGGGAGCGAGCCCCCGCACCGCGCCGGGGGCGACCAGGACCCGCGCCGTCAGATGCGCGCCCTGGGACTGGACGTAGACGCCCCCCGACCCCAGCACGTAGTCGTAGCCGATCCCCTGGACGCCGGCGAGGCCGCCGGGGTGGTTGACCAGGTAGCCCACCGGCCCCGGTGAAGCGCTAGCGGTAGCCACGTCTCCCCTCGGAGACCGCCATCGCCTGCCCCACCGTGCACTGGGGAACCAGGTCCTCAGTCGGGTACGCAGTTTGTCCATCGAGCTCCTCCCATAATGCGACTAGGTTGTCGGCGTGTTTCTTCGAGCGGTCCCGCGAGTCCCCGGTAAGCGAGAAGAAGGACTGGAAGAAGGACTCCGGTATCAGTCCCACATCCTCGGGGAACCGGTGGCTTCCGGGGCAGACCCTCCCGTCTCTGAAGACGTTGAAGGCCGGGGCCCGAAAGAGATGCTGCTCGGGGTCAGTTGGCCGGCCCGTTGCGGCGTAGACCCAGGGGGCGCGGCCCGGCGAGCAGACGAAGACCAGCCCCGGCATGGGAAGCCGGAGCCGGGCGGGGGGCTTGAACGCCTCCCGTTGCAGGGCCACGGACCAGAGCTGCGGCGGCCGCCACAGGGCCACCACCTGTCCGGTCTCGCCCTGGTTCCACCAGAGGGCCTCTTGGGGCAGCAGCCCCGAGGAGAACCCCAGGTGCTGGGTGAACACGTTGGCGATGGCGTCCGCCGAGACGGTCCTGACCCAGGTGGAGTCCTCCTCGAAGCCCCGCAGGAGGATGGTCTCCTTGTAGACCTCCAGCTGAATCTGGAGCTCGTCCCTGGGCATGTCCGCCGGTCCCGGCAGGGACCATTGGGTCGTATCGACTGCATCAGTCATGGTCGTTGTCCTCCTGTTCTTGATTGGGAAGCCGCCCCAGGACGAAGGCCAGCATCTCGGCGAAGCGGCCGGGAATGTCCTCCTCCAGCCAGTCGGTCAGCTTGCCCACCGCGTCCATAAGGGCGACGGCCTTGCGCCACTCCTCCGTGCCCTCCTTGATGATGTCGTCGTCCCAGGGGTCGGAGAATCCGTAGTAATTGCCGTCTTCGTAGGTGTGGTCGAGGAAGAAGTTGCCGGTCTCGGCGAAGACCCAGTAAGCGGCCTGCGCCGCCCCTTCGAACCCGGTCCCCTTCAGCGCGTCGGCGAGGTCGTCCAGGGGTATGCCGCCCTGGGGAATCCTCTCCAATGTCTCCTGCGGGATGCGTTCGGCGGCTGACTCCAGCCAGGCCACCCGTATCCCGTCGTCTGCCATGTAGGAGGAATCGGGGGGCTGGGCCAGGAGGACGAGGGCCGAGAAGCCCTCGCGGTAGCCGTCCCACATCTCGTGGAGGCCGTCGTAGCCGAAGCCCATCAGGTCGAAGGGGATGCCCTGCCGCAGCCAGGACCACGGAGGTTGTTCCCCCTCCTCCTCCGTCCAGAACTCGATGAACGGCGCGTAGAGAGGGAAGTGCCGCTCTCCGAAGAGATTGGCGAATCGTTCCACCCTCCCGCGTACGTCGGGGGCCGAAAGCGCCGCCTCCGCCTCCTGGGGGAAGAGACGGCGCACCAGCCCCACGAACCATGCGTAGTCGTCGGCGTAGCCAACGAGCGTGACCAGCTCCCGCAGCGACGGCGGACGCCGCAGGAGCTGGTTCGCTAGTCCGCTCAGTTGCGCCGGGGCCGCAGCTGCCATCGCAGCGCCTCCAACAGGCGGCCCGTGGCCGCGGCGTAGTCCTGCGCCTGGACGCAGGCCAGCTCCACGTCCTGCTGCCGGGCGGCGGCGGCGTCCAGGTCGAAGGCGCCGTCGGGCCGTGTGAGTTCCGCCGTGAGCTCAAGGATGCAGAGGCCTGCTGGCGGCGTCGCCGCCAGCAGACCGGCTAAGGTGCGGTTGTCCATCGGACTCCCTCCTTCAGTTCCCGGCGTGGGGGAAGGCGCCCTTGGTGCCCACCCGCCGCTGGAACTCGTAGATGGTGTCGTCGCCGCGCTTGGTCTCCTTGACCGAGGCGTTGGTGATCTCCCCGTAGAAGTCGCTCAGCGTTGCCTTCACCTGGTCGACGCTCATCTGGGGGTCCGGGTCGGGGAACTCTCTGTCGTCGTAGACGAATACTCTTGCCATCGTTTTTCTCCTTTGTGATTGCTCTGTCTTGCTGCGTTGCCATTTGCGGGGAGGCCGCCGCTCGGTTAGCGACGACCTCTCCCGTGCCTAGCGGTCTAGCGTCCTGCGCCGACCGGCTCTTCCTCTCGCTCCTGTTCCACCGCCCACGCGAACAGGGACAGTGACGGGGCCTGGGTCTTGCCGCCACGGCCCCTGGGCTTGACCGGCTCTTCGGCCATGAACTCAGCCCAGGAGACCAGCGACTGCTGCGGCTCCGGGGCCTCCTCGTGGTGGCCATTGCCGTTGACCACGATGGCCTCCGGCTCGATCTCGACGACCTTCCAGTCGTCGTCCACCAGGTACTCCTCGGCGGTTGCCTCGGCGTCCCGCGCCTGGGCGAAGACCTGCTCCACTGTCTCCGCCTCGTCCTCCTCCTCGGCGCCGCTGACGATCCTGCGGGCCAGCGCCATCATCAGGTCGTCCCCGTCGTCGCCGTAGGCGGCCAGCCCGTCCTCCGGCAGCTCGCCCTCGACGGCCAGGGAGCTTTGCAGCTTCTTCGCCACCAGCTTCAGCGCGTCGGCCTGGAGGGTGTTCCGGTAGGCCATGAACACCACCTTCACCGGGCGGGTCTGCCCGATGCGCCACGACCGCCGCGACGCCTGCCTCATCACGTAGACGCTGTAATCAGTTTCGAACCAGACCAAGGTCTGGAAGTCGATGAGGTCGAGGCCGGTCTGCACCAGCCTGGGATGGCAGATCATCACGTCGATGCCCTGCTTGACCCTGTCCGCCACCCACGCCTCCCTCTTGTCCGGGGCCACCGCGTCGGCCTTCATCACCGCCACCCGGAACCCGTGACGGGTGAGGATGTCCTCCATCCGCTCGGTGATGTCCCGCGTCCCCGTGTGCGTGGCGTAGACCAGCACCCTGCGGCCCTCCATCCGTTCCGCCGCCACCAGGTCCACTAGGGCCTTCTCCTTCGGGTACAGCTTGTCTTCCGACAACGGCGGAACCTGCACGATCACGTCCCCGCTCCGGGGGTCGAAGACCGTCTCCCCCTTGGTGCAGCCTTCGGGGTAGGCCAGGAGGGTTTGCAGGTAGGTCGCCAGCAGCCGCTTGGAGCCGGCCTTGAGAGCCTCCGCCAGCTTCAGCCGCAACTCCTCGTACACGGTGTTGTAGGCGCTGCGCTGGGAGTAGCCCTTCGCGTCCTGCTCCGAGTCCATCGAGGAGAGCAGGATCTGCTCGTCGTAGGGGGGCAGCCCCGACGCCACGTCGGAGAGCCGCAGGAAGATGGTGTTGCCGATGATGTGGAAGAGGGCGGAGGGCACGAGGCCCGGCCGCTCCCTGACCACCTTGCGGAACTTGCGGCGGCGGCTGTTGCGCCCGTCCTCCACCGCGTCGTCGTCGTCCTTGCCGACGGTGACCTCCTCGAAGCCGTACCGCTGTATCCAGCGGTGCTCGTCGGAGCGCTCGAACTCCGTCCTGAGCTCCGGGCTGAACCGGTAGAGCAGGTGGAAGAGCGTTGAGGAGTAGCCTCCCATCAACGTCCCCGACAGGCTGAGGGACTTGCCCTGGGCCGAGCCCCGGCCCTTGTATTCATGGACCTCATCCCCGACCAGCAGGTCGAAGAAGCCCTTCATCCGGTGCTTCACGTAGTCGGCCAAGGGGTAGCGGGCGGGGCCGGACTTGTCGGCCTGCCACAGGGGGCCGCCGCAGCCGGCGCAGGTGTGCTTGCGGCGGTTCAGGTCGGCGTCCGTCAGGGGCACGCCGTCCTTGTCTACGACCTGCGCCGTGCAGTCGGGGCAGCAGGGCACCCGGAAGGGCTCGCCCGTCTCCTCGTCTCGCAACAGCCTGCCCTTGGACACAGCCCACCGCTGTATCACGGCGGGCATCCAGCGGTAGGACAGCTTGGCCTTCTCACGGCTCATCACCGCGAAGAGGGGGCCGGAGCCGACGGAGATGCGCAGCCGCTCCAGGTCGGTGATGGACTTGACGATGACGGCGCGGGCGCCGGGCACCGTCATCTCCACCTCCCGCTTCCACTTGGGCACCAGGTGGGGCGGGCAGAGCACCAGGATGCGCCTGAAGCCCGCCATGTGCGCTGCGGCTGCGGCGATGAAGGTCTTGCCGGTGCCCATCTCGCCGACGACGGTGGTGCCCCGGTGGACTTCGAGGGAGAGGGCCGCGCCCCGTATGGCGTCGGCCTGCGCCCCCAGGGGCTTGCGGAGCAGGCGGGGGAGCTTGTGCCCGTTCTCCGAGGGCCGGTAGAGGGGCGGGAAGGACTCCACCACCCGCCGGGCAATGGCGTCCTTGAACGTGTCGATGAACTGTCCGAGGTTCATGTCTTTCTCCTTCCTGTATGAGAGTGCTTGGGGTTGGGCGATAGGCGAGGCCCAGCCGGTCGATGCGACCAACCGGGCCTCGTAATTGCGGCTCGGTGGGGTGAGCCGTCTATGCGGCGTTCGGGAGGTCTCTCGCCGCTGCGCGTCGTCGTAGCAGCGGCCCTTCAGGTGGTAGGACTTCACCGGGGTGGAGACCGCCCGTCCGCCGATGATGTCCACCGAGGCGGTCTGCATGGCGGGTTCGCCGGGGGCGATGGGCTGCCCGCACCGGGCGCAGGCGTCGAGGGTCATGGTCGTCTGCATCGTGCTTCCTCTCTTTCCTTATGAGTGGGTGTTGCGTTGTGTCCAGACGAAGCGAGGCCCCGCCGGTTCCCGGTAGAGGGATGGCAGGGCCTCGTGGTGCGGCTCGGTGGGAGCCGTCTAAGCGGCGATGTCGGTGATCTCGCCGCCGTGCAGGTCCAGGGCGACCACGGTGGTCTTCAGCTTCTCCCGGTGGACCTCCTTCTCCGGGCTGTCCTCCACCATGACCATCTCCTTCGAGGTGCGTCCCTTGACCAGGATGCGCCTGCCCTCCGCCTCCAGGCAGAGGTTGTCGAGGAAGCCCGCCGCCACCAGCATCGCCATGTGGCCCCTTCGGAGGGGCATCAGCGGGCGGGTGCGGGTGTCCCTGGCGGGCCAGAGGGTGTCGGTGATCTCCGTGCTGGCCCACAGCCCCGACCGCCGCGCCTCGGCAGCGGCGGCGACGGGATCGACGGTGCGGGTGGTGAACAGGATGTCGCCGCTGGGCGTCGTCTCCGGGCTGTAGTCCGTGTAGGGATGGGAGCGCAGCGGCTCCGGCTCCCCCACCGCCCACTCCAGCGCCATGCGCTCCGCGTGGGCGTCGGGAACGGGGTCGGCCTTCCGGTAGCCCATCAAGACCACCTGGTCGAAGACCTGGCGCTCCGGGTCGGGGAAGGCCCAGCAGCGCATCCGCCCGTAGTGGGTGGACAGGTAGCGGGCCGAGACCGCGAGGCGCTGGCGGGGAACGATGAAGACGAGCAGGCCGCTGTCGGCCAGGTAGCGGGTCGTGTGGGTGAGGAAGGCGTGCTCCGTGCGCTTGTCCTCCGAGTCGTAATCGTATGGCGGATTCAACAAGAGCAGCCCGAAGGCCCCGTTCGCTATGGAGGTGGCGAACAGGTCCGAGGCCAGGGCGTGGTCCAGCCGCTCCTCGGCCTCCTGCGCCCGGTCCCGGTGCAGCTCGACGCCGTAGGTCTCGATGGGGATGGCGTTGGACCTGTCCAGGCCCTCGGCCAGCTGCGCCAGCGCCTCTCCCGCCCCGCAGCAGGGGTCGAGGATGCGCAGCGTGTTCCGGCCCCGGTTGTAGGAGCCGGAGGGGGTGTGGATCAGCTCCGCGATCAGGTCGACGACCCTGGGCGGCGTGGGGTAGAACCCACCTTTTGCTTGAGCAGCGAGTCTCATGTGACTTCTCCTTTCGTGTCTGGTGTCGTGCGCCGCGTCAGGCGGCGATGGCGATATTCTCTTGGGGGGTCTGCACTCCGACCACCTCTCCGACGCCCACGTTGCGCTGGTAGCAGAGGACCTGGTGAGTCCCGATGCTCTCCGCGCAGGCGGTGCAGAAGGCGGTGATCAGCTCGGCGTGGTTGGCGACGACCATGCGCCGCACCAGCGCCGAGCCGCCCTGGGGCAGGGTGTGGCGGTAGAGCATAACCGAGGGGTCCCGCCTCTCCGCTTCCGTGGCGGGCCGGTAGAAGTGGGGCTGTCCCGACTGGCACAGGTGCTGCGCCCGTAGGGTAGGCCGCCGGCGAGTTACTCCGAGTTTCCGGAGCACTTTTCCGTCGGCCCCCCTCCGAACCGGACGTGCGGCTTTCACCGCATCCGGCTCTCCAGTGGTCTATGTCTGCTTTTGCGGATTCCAATTGCCGCCGTGGGCGTTCAGGTGGCAGGGACGGCAGACCACGAGGGTCTTGCGCCGCCGCGCCGCCATGATTTGTACCCACTTGGGCTTTTCGCCTTGGCCTTTCACGTTCAGGTCGCGGAGCGCACGGATGTGGTGAACTTCGACGTTCACCGTTGACCCGCACAACTCGCATTCGTCCGCTAGGAGCCGTTGAATCAGCTCGTTGCGTTGGAACCCGTACCGTTGAGGCTGTTGGTCTACGAGGACGGCCTGCCTCTTCCGCTTCAGGGGTATGCCACCGAACTGTGCCACCAGTGGGCGTTTCCCATTGCCCCGCTGGACTTCGACCTTGAGGCAGGCCCGTTCCCCGTGCTCGGTTAGTGCGGTGCTCCGGTAGCGCCGGAACACCTTCCGGGTCGTGGTTTTGTGCTTGCTCGCAAGGGTTTTGGTCAGCGACTGTCCCATGACCCATTGCAATTTCCCGAAGTGGGAGACGTTTTGGGCCAGCAGGTAGTACTGAACGACGCCCCGGAACTCCGATTGATACCTGCTCACGATGGAATAGTCCTCATCGTGTATCAGCACGCTGCGGTGTGCCGGTTTGCCGTTGCTCATGTAGGCTTGGCAGTGTTGCTCGATGACTTTTGCGGGAACTCGTAAGCCGATACGACCATTGACGCTGCGCCGACCAGTATGGTCGAGCTTGTCGTTGACCTGCTGGTTCACGAGTTCATAGCCGAGGAACTTGGCCGCCTGGCTGGTGGCATGGGTTATGAGTGTCTTTTCCCTGGATAGCTCCAGCTTGAGTGTGTCGCGCAGGAACGTCTTCAGGGACTCCTTTATCTGCTCGGCGTCGGCTTTTGGCCCGCTGAAGCCCAACACGAAGTCGTCTGCGTAGCGAACGTATCGGAGCCTGCGGAATCCAGGGTCGTGAGGATCGACTGACGGGAGTTGTTGCATCTGCTTGCGCAGTTGCGCCGCCAGCGTGTAGTTCCCCTTTTCCTTCTGGTACGCCATTCGGCCCTTCAACGCATTCCACGGACGGTTGACTCTTCGGGCTGTGCCACGGGTATGTGCTGGAATCAGCACCGTCTCGACGAATCTGTCCAACCGGTCTAGGTAGACGTTGGCGAGGATTGGGCTGACCACGCCGCCTTGCGGTGTACCGCTCAGGGTGCGGCCATAGTGCCAATCCTCCAGGTAGCCTGCCTTCAGTAGGTACTTGAGCAGGCGCAAGAAACGGTTGTCGTGAAGCTTTTCTCCGAGCACCGACAGCATGACCTCATGGTCGATGTTGTCGACGCACCCCTTGATGTCTCCCTCGACGAACCAGCGGACACCGGTCCAGTGAGTGACCACCTCGCCCAAAGCGGTGTGGCACCCCCGGTCGGGCCGGAAGCCGTGGGAGCGGTCGGAGAACTGCGGCTCGTAGTAGGCTTCCAGAATCATCCGGATGACCTCTTGCAGCAGCTTGTCCGTCCACGTCGGTATGCCCAAGGCGCGGGTCTTGCCGTTAGGCTTGGGAATGTTCACCCGTCGCACCGGCGTCCATCGGAACCGCTCGTAACGAAGCTCGTCGATGATGCGGTCGATTTTCGCCAGTGACATACCGTCCACGGTCTCTGCGGTGGTTCCCTTGGTCATCGCTCCCTGGTTTGAGTAGAGACGACCGTAGGCCCGCAGGTAGAGTTCCCGGTTGTACAGCAGCCGATAGATGTTCTCCAGCGGCAATCCTCGTTCTCCGCGTTCGCGTATGACGTTCAGTACAGTTTCGGCTGGTCTCATCCTGAGTACCTCCCTGTCGTATTCCGTCTAAACCACCTGCCCTCCTTCGCCATGTGCCGGGCTTTCCCCGGTTCGGACTACTACGAGGGCTCCGTGACCATAGGGGTCTCCCCCCGTAGGCCATCCCGCGTTCCGTTTGACATAGGACGTCCGAGCACGACTGTAGGTGCCCCGTTCATTCCCTTGAATGACCGCATCGGTCATCGCCCACTCACCGGAGGTGCACCGGTCACGACGACCGGCCAGTGCAATGAGTGGCGCCGGGTTACAAGCGTTCTACCGGCGGGCGGCAATAACACCATCTGGGAACTGGGGTTCAGGCAATCAAGCTTTCACCGTATCGCGCGGGCCTTGCGGAACCGGCCTTACAACGCTTTCAGGCCGTAGCCGCTTTACCGACATGCTGTTTTCCCCCTAGGCTTTCGCTTCGAGGTGGGTCGGTTGGCCCAAGAACTTCCTCCGAGTCCTTCCCGATTGAGTCGGGTATCCTATGCCGCGTTACGCGGCGCACCGTCGTGCTCGCAGTAGCGGCAGGTCTTCCCGTCGGGGGAGAACCGCTGCCATGCCCCGTGGTTGCGCTGTCCGCGCCGCTTGTTGTTGCGCTTGGCCCGCTTCAGCGTCCTATCCATCGGACGCCTCCCTGGGCAGAGTCAGCCTGCCCGACGCAACGGCGTCGGACAGGTCGTCCCGCAGCTTCTGGGCCTTGGGAGAGCACCGGTAGGCGGAGACGCCCACCGATTGCAGGGGGACTATCTCCTCTTCCTCGATGCCCCGCTGCCAGAGCCAGCCCGCCCAGGAGCCGTGGAGGGGGAGCGGGCTGCGCTTGTCGAGGAACCGGTGATGGAGAGCCGGGGCCTCCTCCTCCGACTGCGCCAGCAGGAGGAAGGAGTCCTTCTCGTAGCCAAACTCCGCGGTCTTCGTATAGACGAGCGCGTGCCAGCCGCCGCTCGCCGGCAGGCGGGCGATCTTGGTCGTCCAGGTGCCGATGGTCTCGTACGGGATGATGCACCGCTGGTAGCCGCCGTGGAGCGCCATGCCGTCAGCGCCCCTGATGATGTGGGCGACGTCGGGGGGCTGCTTGAGCAGCGACGCCCAGATCGCCTTCAGCGCCGTCTGGGAGCCGACCATCGAGACGAACCAGAGGCCGTCCGTCCGGTCGTCGCGGGCGAAGGCGTCGGCGGTGGCGTTGAAGCCGCCTGCGCTTATCGTGAACAGGTCTTCGGGGTCGATGGTGTGAGTCGCGAGCATTGCGACCTCCTTGCGTGTGGGTTGGGAGCGACGCGCTGGGGAGCATGTCCCCCGCGTGAGAGCCGGACGGCGTGGGCCGTCAGGACATGAGGCCCCGTTCCTTGAGGCTGACGGACCGCTCCCCGCCGATGACCACGTGGTCCAGCAGCTCGATGCCCAGGAGCTTGCCCGCCTGTGCCAGCTCCCTGGTGATGGCGGCGTCCTCCGGGCTGGGCGTCGGGTCCTGGCTGGGGTGGTTATGGCAGACGATGATGCTGGGAACGGCCTCCATGACGGCGGGGCGCAGCACTTCCGCAGGGCGGATCATCGAGGAGTTCACGTTGCCCTGGTAGACGACCCGCTGGCCCACCACCTGGTTCCTGGTGTTGAGCAGCAGCACCCGGAGCTGCTCCTGGGCGAGGCCGGACATCTCCGGCCCCAGCAGCTTCCGCACGTCTTCGGGGCAGCCGATGGAGGGCGGGTCCTCCGGGCCTTCCGGCCTCGTCGCCACGTCGTAGCGGACCGCCAACTCCCCCAGCAGGCTCAGGTTGATGCGGAGCGCGTTCAGCAGAACAGCGTCCTTGGTGAAAGTCTTCTTCCTGGTCATGTCGGCCTCCTTCGCTATCGGTTAGGACAGACAGCGGGGCCGCCCCCTGTAGTGGGAAGCGGCCCCGTGGTGCGCCTCTGAAAAGGCGTCGCCATGCGGTTGTGGGTCGACCGGCTAGAAGGGAGAGGCGCCGACCGGCTGCTCGATGTCCGCGGCGTCGCCGTTGCCGTTGCCGTTGTGGGAGTCGAGGAACACGACCTCGGAGGCGTGTATCTCGGTGCGGTGGCGGCGCTGGCCGTCGTCGGTCTCCCAGGAGTTCTGGACAAGGCGGCCTGAGAGGTAGATGCGCTGGCCCTTGCCCACGTACTGGTTCACGGCCTCGGCGAGCCCGGCCCAGCACGTCACGTCGTGCCAGTCCGTCTCCGTCTCCCCGTTGGAGCGGGGCCGGTCGGTCGCCAGCCGCAGCTTGGTGACGGCGGTGCCGTTCGGCGTGTAGCGCATCTCAGGGTCGGTCCCGACCCTGCCCAGAAGCTCGACTTTATTGATGGTGCGTGACATGTGATTCTCCTTGCGTGTGTAGTAGCGCGGTGTTGCCGCGCCCGGTTGAATGAGAGCGGGGCCGACTCCCCGATAGGGGGAAGACGGCCCCGTCCTGCGCTCCCAACAGGGGAAGCGTCTAGGTGTTCACCCGCACGTACTCCGACTCGCTCTCCGTGACGATCTCGGCCCGGACCTCCGGGTCGAGGGCCTCGTTGAGCCTGCGGTGGTTCACCGAGTACCTGGTGGAGCTTACGAGGGTGACCGTCCGGCCCCCCACCGTCGCTTTCGAGTCGCCCTGCCGGCGCATCCACGCCTTCAGGGTGTCCAGCGCGGCGCGCTTGGCCTTCTCGGGCTCCTTGATGGATTCCTGAGCCTCTGCGTAGGCCGCCACCGCGTCCCGTGCCTCTTCGTCGGTCACCTCCTCTGTCTCTGTCTCGTTTTCCGTCTCTTCGCTCGCTTCCGCCGCTCCCGGCAGGCAGACCGCCAGGAAGGGACAGCTTCGGCACTGCCAGCTGGTTGCGGAGAAGTCCCGCTCCGGCAGCGTGTCGGGGTCAGGCCCGCTCCGGACGTGGTGAGCGGCAAGCTCACCGAGCCACTCGCTGGCGTCCTGCAAGGCCCGCTCCAGCCGGTGGGCTGGAATCCGCTCCCAGTCCCAGGTGCGAGCCCCCGTGTCCATCGTGGCGATGACCGCATCGCGCAGGTCGCCGAACTCGCCGAGCGAGTAGAGGGCGGCCTGGGCCACCGCCGCCGGGTGGCTGCGCTCCGCTCCCAGCGTCCGCCAGCGCTTGAACGCCTCCGGTCCCCGCGTCTTTATCTCGACGACCATCGGGTCGCCATAGGCCGGAGCTTCCGGTTCCTCGTCGAAGAGGAACAGCTGCGGCGCAGCCGCTTCGTCCCCCTCCACCGGCATCTGCACCGTGCCGTCCGGGTGGCCCGTGACCAGCAGGTTGGGGCCGATGCGCACCGCTACCTGCTTCGGGTCCTGGGGATCGGGGGCATCGACCTTCCAGCCCGCCCGCACCATCGCCCGCACCACCACCGGCTCCAGGGCGTTGCCCGCCTCCATCGCCGTCAGCGAGTCCTCGCTGGGGGGATTCGTGGGCTCGTAGTTGGTTGCGGCGTACCAGAGGGCGCGGCGGCAGCCCAGGGCTGACGATGCCCGCACCTCCAGATTGCCGTCGTCGTCGAACCGCGCCGCAGGGCGAGAGAAGACCTCCGCCCGCTCGTCAATCGTCGTTACCATCGTCGTCGCCTCCTTCCTGTAAGTGAGAAGCGGGGCCGCCCCCGAAGGAGACAGCCCCGCCTCGATGCTGGTGTCCTGGCCGTTCATGCGGCCGCTTTCATCTCAATCGCCGCCTCTTGCGCCGTCTCCGCTTCTCTCTCTTCCCTGGCCTTCAGGTGGGCCTTGAGGATGTGCGCTATCCCGTCGCCGAGTCCGAGGATCGCCACGCTCTTGCCGTCGGGCATCGTGTTGAAGAACGGCTGCATCTCCTGAATCCCCCGGCACTGGTCGATGATTTCTTCCAGGGGCGTGCCGCGCCGCAGGTGCAGGGAGATCAACCGGCAGGCCAGCTCGGTGACGCCGTGCTGGAACGATCCGCCCTTCCCCAGCCAGCCGAACACCTCGAATGGCTCGCCGTCCTCGTCCGTCGAGACGGTGACGTACAGGTTCCCCATCTCCGTCTGGAGCTTGGTCGTCGTGCTGGGAAGGCTGCGGGGCCTGGGTCGTGTCGTCGCAGTCATGGCCTGCCCCCTTCCGCCCGGCAGAGCGGGAGCGTCCGGCTGCACTCGACGGCCTTCAGCTTCCCGTAGGCCCGCACCATCTCGGCGTCGCCCACGAAGGACTCGGCCTCGATGCGGGTGTCGAACCGCCCGAACGGGTCCGTCCCGAAGCCGCCCCGGTAGGCGACGGCGTGGTAGTGGATGCCCGGCGGGCAGTCGCGGAGGTGCGGGAGGGCCGGGGCGTAGCGGTCGAAGTAGCCCGCCACCTTGAGGGCCATCTCCCTCTCGTTGTCGTCGCCCAGGCCGAGCAGTGTCCTGACGATGGGCTCCTCGCAGTCCTCCTCGGCGAAGGTGGGCGTGGACATGGCGGATCGGACGCAGGCGGGGATTGCGGCCCACCGCTCGCGGCTGAGCTTCAGCCCGCCGTGGCTGGGCGTCCAGACCCGCCAGACGCCCTCGGCCAGCTCCTCGATGTCGTGTGTCCAGCCCCAGGGTGTGCTTACCAAGGTCTCAGTCGTTGTCATGGCTCGTAGCCTCCTTGTCCTGTAATGAGGGAGCGAGGCAGCCCCCCGAAGGAGACGGCCCCGCTCTCGAACCGAACCCGATTGACCGGCAGGCTTAGGCGGCCTGGGCCTGCTGCATCTGCCGCAGCTTGTTGGCCGCGGCCTCCACCAGCGGGCCGAGCTCGGCGCCGTCCAGGTCGTCGAGGCTCTTGCCCGTCCGGTCCGTGACGGCCGTCCGCACCTGGTCCTCGTCGAGGCCCTGCTCGGCGGCGATCTCGATGAGCCGCTTCCGCAGCTTTTCGATCTGGGACTCACTGCGCCCGCCCTGCGCCTGCCGCGTGGGGCGGCTGGCCTGTGCCTGACCGGAGTTGCCGTTGGTCTGAGCGTGGACGCGCTGCGGTTGCGGCGAGTTGCCGACCTGCGGCTGGTCGCCGTAGAAGCCGTTGCCGAACTGGACGCCGAAGCTTCTGAACGCCCGCTTCATGCCGTCCGTCACGGCGCCCTTCATGGCCGTGTCGTGGCCGTCCAGGGTGTCCTCGGCCACCGGGTGGACGCCGAGGTCGGTGCGGGGCAGCGCGCCCGCGACGGTGACCCGCACCGGTGCGCTGTAGCCCTGTTCCACCTTCACCTCGCCGGTCTGGGGGTTGACCGTCTCGGTCCGGCGCAGGGTGACGTCGCCGACCAGCTCGTAGCCCCAACCGCCGTATCCGAAGATGCGGTTGGCCTGCTCGATGACGACGTGGCCTTCGAGGTAGTCGTAGCTGCGCCCGGCGCGGCCCTTGCGCTGGGAGGCCAGCGCCGGGTCGAGGGGCTGTCCGAGCGCCTGCGTGACGGCGGGCGAGAGCCCGTCCCAGAGCAGCTCGTGCTCGATGGGGATGGCGGCGTCGGGCTTGTGCCCATTGCCGTTGACCTGGACGAGGCCGTTGCCCGTCCCGTTGCCGTTGTGTCCGTTGTTGCTTCCGTTCCTGTTGAACATCTCGTGTCTCCTTCTTGTCTGTGGTGTTGTGTCCTGTAGCGAATGAGCAAGTTGCGGGTTCCCTACGGGAATCCGTGGGCGGGCAAGGCCCGTCGTGCATTGGGCATAGCTCCTCCTGTACGGTGAGAGTGGGGAAGGGTGAATGGCGGGCGAGGGAGCCCGCCGACGAGCGGCGGGGAGCCGCTAGCAGGCGTAGAGGGCCGCCTGAGTCAAGAGGCCGAGGAAGGCGGCGCGCCCGTGGGGAAGGGCGGCAAGCTCGGCCACGTCGCCGACGCCGGGGGGGAGGGCGACGACGGCGGCCCTGCGTCCAAGTAGGGTCAGAAGCCGCTCCGTCGCCTCTTGGCCAGCGTCGTCTGCATCGAAGGCGAGGAAGACGCGGGCGCTGCCCCGGAGGGCGTCGGCGATCCGCTCAACGCCCTGGGTGCCCAGGGCTGCGCAGGCGGGGAAGTCCCAGGCGGCAAGAGCGATCCAGTCGAAGACGCCCTCGGTGACGATCGCCCACAACGGGGCGCGGCCAAGACGCCCCAGGCCCAGCACCGGCTTGGGACCGGGCAGCGCCTGGAACCGGGGCGTCCGGTCGGGGTCTATGGCCCGGCCCACGAGCCAGCGGACGAGGCCGCCGGAGGCGTCGGGTACGACGACCATCCCGGCGAACCGCTCCGCTCCCCGCTCCATGAACAGCCCGGAGTCCCGGATGCGCTTCTCGGAGAAGCCGAGGGACTCCAGGCCCAGCCGCAGCCCGCCGCCCGGCGCATAGCCGAGACCGAGGCGGGCTGCGGCGACCGGGCCGACGCCCCGGGAGGCCAGGTACTCCCGCGCTTCTGAAGAACGCCGGAGCCGCCCGGCGTAGAAGCGCGCCGCCGCCGTCAGCAGGGCGGGGTCGCGGGGAGGCAGCGCGGCGGACGGGGGACGCCGCGTTCCGGCTGGACGAGTGGCGGACCGCGGCGCAAGCCCTGGGCTGCCGTCCAGCCGCGCGATGGCCTCCGGCAGCGACAGCCCCTCGGCCTGCTGGATGAAGTCCAGCACGTCGCCGCCGAGTCCGCACCCGAAGCAGTAGAACCGCTCCGAGTCGCCGTACACCGTGAAGCTGCCCTCCGCCTCGTCGTGGAAGGGGCAGACGCCCTGGCGGACCCTTCCACGACCGCGCAGCCGCACCCCTGCGGCCTCCACCGTGTCGCCCAGGGGGTGCCGGGCCTTCAGCGCGGTGATGTCCACGCTGGCCGTGACCATCACGCACCCCCGTTCAGGGGACGCAGGCCCCGGAGGCTGCGCCCCGAGAGGACCTTGCCGGGCCGCCAGCGCATCCCCAGGACCGCCGCGACCTCCAGCGTCCCGCCGTCGCCGGTGGGCACCAGGGCAGCGGCCCGACCTGTGCCCTGGCTGTAGACCAGGGCGCCGCGGCCGCCGAACCGCCGCTTCACCAGCTGCGTCCACTCGGAGAAGGCCCACCGGGCCTCCTTCGTCTCCGCTGTCGCCGCGTCCACGCCGGCGAGGACCGCCAGCGCACCGTCCACGTCTCCCGCCTGCCTGAGACGTCTCGCCTCGTGGATCGAGCGCGCCGCGCTCGGCTCCACCGTCTCCGGCTCCTGCGCCTTGAACATCGCCGCAATGAGCTGGTCGACCAGCTCTTCGAGGCTGCGCCGGGGCCTGTCCACCGTGTCCATCGACCGAGTTCCAGTTGCCAGTGTTGCCGTCGTCATCGTGCACCTCCTTAGTGCCTGTGCTTTGTTGCCTTCGATCTGCGCCCGCTTGCGGGCAAAGAAGAAGGGCCGCCCCCGGATGGGAGACGGCCCTCTGAGTTGGGATGGGTATGAGGGAGCCGGAGGCCCCGTCGTCAGCGGCGACGGACCCTCCCTACCGGACGCCGGGGCATGAACCGCCGAAGCAGCAGCGCCCCGATGCCCAGACCGACGAGGTTCAGGAAGAAGAGCTCCACGTCGAGCGTCAGCAGCGGCGCCGCGACGACCAGGGCGACCGCCCCGGCCACGACGACCCGCTTTCGCTTCCACCACGGCTGCTTCTCAGGGGCCTTGACCGCGGTGTCTTGCACCTGTGCGTAGGCCGTCCAGATGGGCAGCCCGATGAGCGCCTCGAGCTCGGTTATCACCACGCCGGCCGAGCAGCCCCCGGTGTGGCACTTGACCTCGATGCCGTTGCCGTCCGGTCGCTGCCGGAACGCCAGCCCGTCCGACTTTCCGCCGTGACAGATGGCCGTCGTCGTCCAGAACCAGCCCCGCTCGAAGCTGACCCGGTGCGGCAGCAGGTTGGCTATCCGCATCGCGCTCGGCCCCACGTACTGTTCCGTCATGTCATGTCCTCCTTCCTTCGTGTGTGTCGTTCCGACGTCTCCATGCGTTACCTCCTTGCTGAAAGCTCGTGCCGTTGCCGTTGAACCCGTGCATCCGTTCCGAAGACGCACTCCGCCCACGGACGCATGCCGAACGCGGAAGACGGAGTGGGGTGAAAGAAGACGCAGCTCGCCCAGGGTTGATACCGTCCGAGTTGGGGGAAAAGCTGCTAAACGTGAAGCGGCCAGCCTGCTTTTCAGTCGCAGACCAGCGCGTGTCGAAGCTGCGGCATGACTGTCAGACATCCGTGCCGCAGGCATGTTGAATTGGCCGGGGCGAAAGACGCACTCCGACCGACTGGGCGAGGACGAGGCGCAGAAGGCGCTCCATCCTCAGAGTCCAGCGGGAGAAGCGATCAACTCCAACCGCCGGACGTGGACCGAGGACGAAGGACCTACGTCAAACTTCGTCGTTTCGGCCCGTGCTGCTTACGGAGAGCTACGTCAAATCCGCAGCGGCAGCAGTTCCCTCGTGGGAGACCTTTCAGAGAGCGAATCATCCGTCAAGTCAGACCCGGGCAACAGGGATCGCGCCCCCAGGTTTCTATGGTCGGAAACCTTGGTTGAAAGCCAAACAATGCAGACATTATTACCCACCAAAGACCCGTTGTGAAGGCTCTCGGGCAGTCCACGCCAAGATCGTTCACAAAACTTCACGGAAGTTCACTGGAAGACGGAGCGGCACAACCCGCCGGCCTATTTCCACAAAACTCCGAAGGTCAGTGAGTGCAGAAGCTCACGCTTTCCCAGCGCTCTCCGACACGCGGAGAGCGCTGTCCTGCGCCAGTTGACCTGCCCGTTGCGGTCGAAGCCCCGCAGCGGAAACGTCGCCGGGGGAAGCGTCAGCCCGTGCTCCTCCAGCAGCGTCAGCTCCAACGCCAGGAACCGCTCCTCGGTGCGCAGCCAGGACAGGCTCTTTCCCTCGTCGGGATGAACCGCCTTCAGATCCCGCCAGTCGACGATCAGGGGCCAGACCTCCCCGAACACCTCCTCGTCGTCCTCGGCGGGCTCCAACGTCACGAGGTCGGGGTACTCCCGCCGCAGCGTCGCCCTTCGCCTGGGCTGAGGGCCGGCGCCGTTCGCTTTCGCCTCGTCCCCGGCGTCCCCCGCCGTCCTCCGCTCCGCCTGTTCCCGCTCCCGCTGGCGAAACCCCTGCGCCATCTCCTCACGAATGGCCCTGTCTCTGTCCTCGCTGGCCCTGTTGTTCTCCCGTATCTCCTTGCCAAGCTCCTCGAAGCCGCCCTCCAAGTCCTCCAGGCGGTCCGCCAGCTGGTCGTTGCGGCCCCGCTGCTCGGCGGCGGCGGAGCCCACCCCCGACTGGAGCGCCTTCTCCAGCGCCCCCCGGATGCGCCGCGTCAGCACACCCTCGTCGAGGCTGGCGTCCAGAGTCCTGCGGTCCACCCCCAGCATCTCGGCCGCCTTCTTCCGTCCGTTGTCGCGCTCCAGCTCCTGCAACAACGACATGAGCCGCAGGTGGTGCATGTCCCGCACGCTCCTGCCCTTCTCGACCACGTCCTTCTTCGGTTCCATGAGTCCTCCTCTTTGCGCCGGCCTCAGTCCCCGGTTTCGCCCACGAACAAGGCCCGGCTCTTCACGGGCTGCGACATGTGGACCACCTGTAGGGGGAAATGCGGGATTCCGACCCGTTTCTGCCCTTCTTTCTTGCGGCCCCGCTGCGCCCCTTTTTGCGGAGAGCGGCCGACCTGGGGACTTAAGTCCAAGTGTTCACAACTTCTGCGCAATTTCAGCCCCATTTGTTCCTGTTTCAGCTTTGCCGTGACCTCACAGACAACTTCGCCACCAACTTCGTTTCCTTGTACAGCCCCCATACTGCACGGGAGGGTGTCTTTTGCCTAGAACCTCAAAAGGGGCGACATTTTTGTCGTCCCTTTTGGGCAGTTTCCACCGTCATTTCGTTTGTTCAAACTCTTCTGCGAGTGCCGCGATCCGATGAATCGCGGCGAACGGAAGAGAGGTGAACGAGTTGGCGCTGAAATCGAAACTCCGGTCGGCAAGACGGCTTCTACCCCTGGCATCCGCGCTGCTTCTGGCGGCGCTTCTGACAATCCCATCCAGCGGCATCGTCCTGGCCCAGACCCCGCCCGGCGACGAGATAACCCTCGTCAACGCCGACCGGGAGTTCGTTGAGCGCAAGGGCGGCGGCGAGTTCGTCGCAAGGCCCGTATTCGACCGGCAGATCGCGGCGCTCCACTACGCCGTCCGCGACGCCGACACCGGCGACTGGATAAGTGCCATGTACCGGGTCAGCGGCGGCGAGAAGGAGAGAAGCGACGGCTGGGAGTACTCGTGGGAGTATCCCGCACTGGACGAGCAACCCGACCTCGACCGCGACCGGGCCTACTTGCTGGTGATGCTGGCCCAATCCGAGGACGGGCTCAGGGGTGACTTCTACTCCGTCGTCCCCATCCACCAGCCGGGCCGCATCTGGGACAAGATCCTGTCCGCCCTCAACCCGGCGCGGTGGGCGAGGGCCTTCGCCGGCTGGGTGGTCGAGGGAGTCCACGGGACCCTCTGCGGCGTGGTGGAGCGGGCGTCCGGCGAGGACGCCGACAACTGCGGGGGTGGATAGCGCATGAGCGACATCCTCACCGGCACCCCTCCCGACCTGACCTACGCCCACGCCATGGTGCAGCAGGCGTGGATGGTCGTCTGGGCCATCACCTCCGGCGCGCTGATGGTGATCCTCGGCTGGATGGGCCTCAGCTTCATCGTCTCCGAGCACCTTGGACGCCAGCAGACGGGATGGCGGGAGATGGTCCCCCGCCTCGTGCTCGGCTTGGTGGCCGCCGCATCGTCCCTGTGGTGGTGCGCCCTGGTCCTCGACGTGGCCGACGCCGTGTCAGGATTCATCGCCGTCTCCCTCGACGTCACCCCCGGAGACCTGCTCAGGGCTCCCCTCGACACCTTCCTCACCGCCGTCCAGGCCGGGAGCGTCGGCATGGCGCAACTGCTGGCGCTGCTCTACCTGGTCTACGGCTTCTTCGTGCTCTACGTCATCGTTCAGATGGTGCTGCGCCTGGCCCTCATTGACATCCTGCTGGCCCTGGCCCCGATTGCGCTGGGGCTGTGGATTCTGCCCCACACGGCGGGCTGGGGCCGCCACTGGCTGCGCCTCTTCATGACGACGGTGTTCCAGCAGGCCGTCCAGCTCATCGCGTTGGCGCTTGGGTTCGGCTTCCTGAAGGAGTTCGCCGCCATCGCCGCCTTCGAGCCGGTGCAGGACCTGATCTGGAAGCTCCTGATGTCGCTGGCCTTCGTCTACATGGCGACCCGGGTGCCCTCGATGCTCGGCAATCACGGCACCTTCGACTCCTGGCTCTCGATGCTCTACTTCGGCATGAACCTGCCCTCGTCGCTGATGCGCTCGGCCCGGACCATCGGCTTGGTGGCGGGCGGCGCGGCGGGAGGGCCGGGAGGCATGGCGGCGGGAGCGATGGCGGCCAGCGCGGGCGTTTCGGCCGCCGCCAGCGGCCTCAGCTCGGCGGCTTCGATGGCCACCCCATCGGCGGGCGGGGGAGACGGCGGCGGCGAGCCCAGGAGCAGCGGCGAGTAGCCCAACACACGACAACAACGCAACGGCGCGGACGAGACCCGTGCCAGGCGAACGACACGACGGAGGACCAGCGATGTGCAGATAACGGGGAGTCACCGAGGAGACAAGACGAAGCGATGAACGCCGGTTGTGGGAGACCCGCCCGGCGGCAGAGAGGAGCAATAGCAATGGAACAACTGACACAGACCATCTCGAACCTGGTGGGCATCCTGCTGGGCGTCGTGGGAGCGGTGGGCGTCGGCTTCTTCATCTACGGCGCGTACATGTACCTCACCGCCAGCGGAGCGCCCAACCAGATGGAGCGCGGCAAGAGCGCCATGATGACCGCCCTCGCCGGCATCGTCCTGGCCCTGGTCGCCTATGGCGTCGTGGAGCTGGTGATGAACGCGGTCGTGGACCCGGTCGTGGATATAGAGGACGCCCTGCCCACGCCGGAAGCCCCCAGCAGCTAATGGGCGGACGCAGTAAGGAGGAGCGAGACATGAGAGAACACGAGGTACCGACTCACGTGCAGGCCGAGGACAGGGTGCTGCTGGGGTTCACCTTCCCGCAGGTCGTGGCGGTGATGGCCGTATTCGCTTTGTCCTATGGGGCCTACCGCTACGCCCCCGTCGGCCCCTCCGAGGTGCGCATGGCCCTGGCCGTCCTCTTCGGGCTGGTTGGCGTGGCGATGGTGGTGGGCAAGATAGGCGGTCGGCGGCTGCCCCTGGTGGCCGCCGACCTGCTGAAGTACCGGCTGGGGGCGCGGCTCTACGTTGGGTCCGCGTCCCAGTTGGTGAGAGCCGAGCCGCCCGCGCCGGCGCAGCCGGTGAAGAGCGGCCCCGGCCCCCTGCGCATGATGGCGCGGAGGTCGAAGCGCGCCCTCCGCAGGCTGCGCAAGAAGACGCGCCAGAGCAGGGAGCGCCGCAACGAACGGATGCGCTGGTTCGGCAAGCGCAGGGGGAAGGACGCGGGCAGCGGCCGGCGTCCCGACCACCGGGCCGAGACGCTTCAGAGCCGAAACCGGAAGCCTAGAAGAGGCATGTTTGCCCTTGCGGTCGTGGCCGTCCTGGCGGCGGCGGTCATGACCGTCCCCCAGGCGGCCCTTGCCGACGGCCACGAGCCCTGGCGGGACGAGATCGACTTCGAGGTCGAGGAGCCCGTCCCAGGACGGCGGATATTCGTCGAGGCGCTCACCGTCTCCGGCGACCGCGCGGCCGTCACCCTGCGGGCCGCCACCGCCCTGGACATCCGGGTGCGGGCCTTCGGCGGTCCGCAGGGGAGCTGGCTGCGCTTCTGGGGCTCGGCAACGCTGGCCGAGGGGGAGAGCACCGACTACTCCCTCCCCCTCGACGGCCCGGCGCCGTCCTTCACGGTGTCCTGGGTGGACACCCTCGGCCAGGCCGGGGCGCTCACCGTCAAGGAAGCGCAGCTTCCCTATCCCTTGCCAATCGTGGAGGGGGAGTTGTGCGACCTGCGTATGACCTCCCTGGGCTGGACGCCCGGGGCCGTGAGCGGCGTGCTCGAGTCCGAGTGCGAGACCCACATTGAGCACCCGGTCGAGCTTCAGACCGTGGCCGGACACGAGAGCGTCACCGAGACGGCGCTCTTGGACGCCCAGGTGACGACCATCACGGGGACCGTCGTCGCAGCGACGGGCGCGTCCCACGCGAACGTTCCGTTCGTCCCCAATGGCGAGACCCGCTTCCGGCTTCCGGTCGGAACGGGCGAGGCCGTCCACGGCGTCACCATCGAGGCCGACATCGAGGCTGCGCTCCGCATCCCGATGCCACCGCTGACGCAGTTGACCCACCACCCGGAGCGGGTCGAACAGGTCACCAGGACCGTGCACCTCCATCGCCCGGGGGACAGCGACTACGACAGCGAGACGGTGACGATCACCCACGATGACGGTTCGACGTCGTCCGCCACCGCGACGGCCTACGCCTACGTCCCCAGCGCCACCATCGCCAGGGAGGTGACGGTGGACGTCGTCCACCCGGAGCACGTCAAGGCCGAGACGGTGGAGCGGTCGCCCATCACGAGGACCAGGGGCGAAACGATGTCTCTGGCGTCCGCCATTGGCAGCGACGACCCCTTCGAGGTGCTGGTCCTGCCCGAGCCCGAGCCGGTCGACCCGCCCGCCGAGCAGGAGCCCGCTGACGGCCTGCGCCAGTGGTTCGACCTGCTGGGATGGGAGTGGCCCTGGTGAGGCCCGCGATTGCGGTCACCCTGCTGGCCGGGGCTGCGCTGGCGACGACCGGCGCAGCCCCGGCGGAGGAGCAGGAGATGCTCCGCCAGTTCGACCGGGTGCTCATGGCGATGGCCTACGCCGCCTCCGGCCTCTGCGTCTTCGCCATCGTCTGGGCCGGTTTCATCCTGATGGCCGAGGGAGGCGAGGAACGCGGCGGGGGCAGGGCAAAGGCCGCCGTCGTCATGGCGGTGGTGTGCCTCGTCCTGGTCCTGTCGGCCAAGGGCGTGGCCGCGCTGCTGAGGCACGGCCTGGTGGACTTCCCAACCCCATAGAGAAAAGGAATCTACCGAATTGAAGAAGCTGTTTGAACGAATCACGAGACGCGGAGGGGAGACGCCGCCAAGGGAGTCCACCGCTCCGCAGGAGATACCGGAGGGCGGACTCCCCACGGAGCCGAAACCCAGCGCAACGACGGAGGCCGCGCCCAAGCCGCCGCCCGAGTTGCCCCTGTTCTTCATGCTGTCGCACCTGGACGACGACGGGCCGGTGCGCCTGGACGGGGTGAAGCTGGGCGTCTGCGAGGTGATGGGCCTGGAGCTTGACGAGCCGAAGCTCGGAGCCTTCGCCGGGGCGCTCAACGCCCTCGACTTTCCGGCCCAGCTGCTCATCAGGCAGCACCCGCCTAGATTGGAACGGATGCGGGAAAAGCTGCAAGAGGCCCAGCCGAAGGACCTACCCCCGCAGACGAGGGCCGCCGCCGAGTCCCTCCAGCGGCTGCTCACCGAGCTTGAGTCCCGCGACGGCATCCTCGACCGGCGCTTCTACGCCGTGTGCGAGTTCGCCCGCGTCGACGACCTGCGGGGCCTGCTCTCCAGGGGCGGGCTGTCCGTCCACGCCCTGAGGGGCCGCCAGCTTCGGATGTTCTTCGTATCGGCCGCCCTGGGCGGCTCCCCCGCAGAGTTCGACGAGGACGCCCCCGTCGAGGTGGCGGTTGGCCGCCGCGACATCCGCGTCGGCGGGAGCCTCGTGCGCTCCCTTCACCTGGGCAAGTGGCCCCGGTCATTGGCCCCCGGCTTCCTCCAGGGGCTGATGGCAGCCGGAGCGCCGATGGACCTGTCCGTCCACGTGGGCCCAGTACCGGCGGAGCAGGCGGCGAGGACCCTGGAGTGGCAGAAGGTGCGCTTCGAGTCGGCCCAGTCCCTCTCCTTCAAGCGGGGCCGCACCATGTCCCCGGAGGCGGAGATCGCCCTGGAGGACATCACCCGTCTCCGCGACGAGGTCCAGCGGGGCAGGGAGCGGCTCTTCCACGCCTCCCTGTCTGTGACCCTTCACGCGAAGGACGAGGCGTCGCTGAGGGAGATGACCCAGCGGGCGAAGGCCCACTTCGCCGCCACCCTGGGCAAGCTGGACAATCTGGCCTTCCGCCAGCGCGAGGGACTGCTCTCGACCATGCCCCTAGCCCTGAACGCCGTGGCCGAGTGGCGCAGCCTGGACACGTCCAGCATCGCCCGGCTCTTCCCCTTCTCGCCGCCGGACCTGGACACCCGGAGCGGCACCCTCTACGGCATCGACATGCGAGCCTGCTCCCCCGTGGTCTACGACCCCTGGGACGGGACGCACATGAACGCCAACACCGCCGTCCTCGCACGGTCGGGCAGCGGCAAGAGCTTCGCCACCAAGCTGGGGGTGCTGCGCGGCATCACGCGCGGCATCACCGCCTACGTGATCGACCCCGAGGGTGAGTACGCGGACATGGCCCGCGCCGCGGGCGGGCGGGTGCTCTCTCCCGGCGTTCCCGGCCAGGGCATGAACCCTTTCGTCATCGACAGGGGGGATTCCGAGGAGCTTCTCCAGCGCATCGGCAGCCTGCGGCGGCTGATTGAAGTCATGGTGGGCGAGAGTCTCGGCGCGGAGCGCCGCGCAGCCCTCGATCACGCCCTGGCGGGCTACTACGCCCAGCCACGCGAGCGCACCGGCTTCCGCGACTTCTACAGGTACCTCCAGGAAGACGAGTCCGGAGACCCCGGTCTCGCAAGGCTGCTGCGCCCCTTCGCCACCGGCAGCCTGCGCAACCTGCTCTCCGACGAGGGCGACGACCTGCTGGGCAACGAGTCCCTGGTCACCGTCTTCGACCTGCGGCTGCTGGAACCGGAGCTGCGGCCCGCAGCCGCGATGGTCTGCACCGAGACGGTGTGGGCCGCCGCAGCCCAGGACCCCAAGCCGAGGCTCCTGGTCGTCGACGAGGTATGGAGCATCATGCAGCACCCCGAGGGGGCGGCCTTCATGGTGTCGATGGCGAAGCGCGCCCGCAAGCACCGGCTGAGGTTGCAGTTCATCACCCAGGACGTCCAGGACCTATTGAGCGAGGACACCTTCCGCACCATCACCGGCCACTCCGGTCGCGCCCTGCTCCAGAACGCCGCCTTCAAGCTCCTGCTCCAGCAGGACGCCGCCGCCATCAGGACCGTCGGCGACGCCTTCGACCTGCCCGAAGACCTCCAACGCTGGCTCCTGTCGTGCCCTAGGGGAGACGGGTTGCTGCTGTCGAAGGGGAACCGCTTCCCCGTCCGCATCGAGGCCACCCCGGAGGAGACGGCGGTCATCGAGTGGACGCCCGGACGCCATTAGAGAAAGGACTATACCGATGAAGCTGACCCCGAAGAACCTGTTGTTCGGAGACGACACCGAGAAGAAGCCCGTCCTGCTGACGGTGACGCCTCCCCGCGCCGGGGAGCGCACCCTGCTGGGCGTGGAGAACATGCTCGGCTCCATCGCGGTGCCGGAGCCCTTCTCCCTGGAGCTGGCGGGGGACATGGACGGCGTCACCCTCATGGCCCGGTGCCTCGACGACGAGGTGGTGCGCGGCCAGCTCTCCGCCCACTATCCCCAGGCCCGCATCGGGAAGGTGGACCCGGACGACGATCCCCTGCGCATGGGCGAGGGCGAGCAGGCGTGGAGCATGACCCTGCGGGCCGACGGCCCCGAGTACGTGCCCCTGAGGACCTTCAGGGACGACGACCTGCTCGATCCCGGCTCAGATCCCCTCATCGCCCTGATGGGCGCTCTCTCCAACATCAACAAGGGTGAGCGCGTCGTGGCGCGGCTGATGCTGCGCTCCCTCGGCCCCGACTGGTCGCAGGGACACCTGGACAAGGCCCACAAGCAGCCCGGCATGGAGCCGAGGGAGCCCGCCTACACCTTCCAGACCAAGCCTCTGCAGATGGACGGCATCACGATGGCCGTCCTCGGCCTGGGCGCGCTTGCGGCCCTGAAGGGCTACCTGTGGGTGCAGGACGGCGAGACATGGAAGGCGGCGCTCCTGGGGATAGGCTCGGCCCTGGGGCTGGCGGTCGGCGGCTGGGCATGGCGCCGCTGGAAGAAGGCCCGCAAGCGCGTCGAGGACCCACTCCTCATCAAGGAGAAGGTGTCACGCATCGCCTTCGACGCCGAGCTTCAGGTCACCGCCATACTGCCCGCCGGGACGAGACCCCAGCGCGCCGGCGAGCTCCTGGGGCCGGTGGCCGCCGCCTACCGCCATTTCGACAACCCCGCCGGGGCGCGCTTCAAGGTCGGCAAGGTCCGGCCAACCGCGACCGACCCCGACATGATGCACCCCGCAGGCCCCGGCCTGTTCGGCGGGCGCAGCGTCCTGGGCGTCCGCGAGATCGCCTGCCTGTGGCACCCGCCCGGAGCGGGGGACGAGACGCCCCTGGTGGAGCGCTCCGGCGCGAGGGCGCTCCTGCCGTTCGCCAAGGGTGTCAGGGGCGGCGCGTTGGTGGGGGACACCACGGCCGGCAAGCCCCGTCCCATCCGATTCCCCGAGGACCTGCTCAGGAGGCACCACCTCTACGTGGCGAGGACCCGCATGGGCAAGTCCACCCTCATGCACCACCTCGTCACGCACAAGATGAGGGAGAAGGCCGAGGGCAGGGACCCGGACGCCATCGTCGTCGTCGACCCCCACGCGGACCTGGTGGCAGGGCTGCTCGAACATGTGCCGGAGTCCCTCATCGACCGGGTGCGGCTCATCGACCTGGCCGACCAGCGGAGGGCGCCGGGCATCAATCTTCTCGACACCCGCATCTTCGCCGACCGCGATCGCACCGCCGACTCGGTGGTGCGCGTCGCCAAGGGCCTGTGGGAGCAGTGGGGGCCGAGGATGCAGTCGATCCTCGAACAGACGGTCAAGACGCTGCATGAAGCCAACGAGCACCCCGAGACGGACGAGGGCAGCCAGCACACCATCCTCGACGGGCTGAAGCTCCTCTCCGACAGGAAGTTCCGGGACGGCGTGCTCAAGAGGATCGAGGACCCGTACCTCCTTGAGTGGTGGGCCAGGGACTTCGGAAGCTGGCACCAGCAGTATCGCGCCGAGGCCCTCGCCCCCGTGCAGACCCGCCTCTCCTACTACGCATCCTCCAAGCGGGCGCGGGCCATCCTCGGCCAGCGCCGCTCCACCATCGACCTGCGCGACACCATCCTGGGCGGCGGCATCCTGCTGGTCTCCACCGCCCAGGGAGCCGTCGGGAGGGACGTGTCCGCCCTGGTGGGAGCGTCCCTCCTCAACCTGGTCGATTCGGTGATACGAGAGCAGGAGAGCGTCTCACTCGGCCAGCGGCGCGGCGCGCTTGTCGTCGTGGACGAGATGCAGTCGATGCCCGGCGTGGACTACGAGTCGATGCTCTCGGAGCTGGGCAAGTTCGGAGCGTCCTTCGTCCTGGCCACCCAGAGCCTCGCCAAGCTCGACGACCTCTCCCGCACCATGCGGGACACCCTGCTCGCCAACGTCGGATGCCTGGCCGTCTTCCAGGTGGCCGGGAACGACGCAAGGCAGCTGGTGTGGGAGCTGGGCAAGGAGCGGGTGACCGAGGACGACATCACGTCGCTGCCGCTCCACCACTGCTACGTCAGGGCCACCGTGGGCATCGAGCGGATGCCCGCCTTCTCGATGATGGTCAGAAAGCCGGAGGACGGAGACCCCGCCGTCGCCGCGCAGATCCGCAGCGCTGCCTCCGTATACACCCTGACGGCCCAGGACCTGGAGGACGCCGGGTCAGCCGCCCAGAAGAAGGTCCGGGACTTCAAGGACCGCGCCGCCGACCTGGAGAAGGACGGCGAGGAGACGGAAGACAAGGCCGCCAGTAAGGACGCGGCGGAAGAGGAGGCCGAGCAGTGAGAACTGAAGGATGTGAAGCCCAGACCCTCCAAGCCCTGGCGGGAATGCCATTCCTCGACCGGACCGAGATGGTGGCCGTCACCGGCTGGTCGAAGGCCGCGGTCCACGAGGCCGTCGACAGGCTGGACTCGGGCGGCTTCTGCGCCGCCGTGCCCCACGCCACCGCCCTCTTCCCCTCATCGACCCAGAGGTTCCACCTCACCGCCGCCGGGCTCCGGCGGCTGGCCGAGGAGGAGGAGACCTCCCTGGACGAGCTTGTCCGCGACCGCCCCGTCTCCGCCCAGTGGCGGCGCAACCTGATGGGACGGCTCGACGCCCTCGCCACGATCTACCGGCTGGCGGTCGCCGTCTCCGGCGTCGCATACCCCATACGGTTCCGGTGGTACAGGGCCTCGACCCTGGACGCCGCCGTCGAGCTTCCCGGCGGCCGCACCGTCGGCATCGTCAGGCAGGGGCTCACCGCCGACAGGACCGGCTTCTCCAACCGGATGTGGAGGCTGCGCCAGGGGCCGCTCCCCGGAGCCGTGCTCGTGCTGATGGCCGACGACGTGCGGCTCAGGCACGTCCGCAGGACGCTGGCCGGCGCCCCCGTTCCCTTCTATCTCGCCCTCGAGCGCGAGGCGGTCGCGACGTCGCCGGACGACCCGGTGTGGAGCCCGCCCGCGCTCAGCGCCTCCGTCGAGCTGCGCTCTGTCCTCGACCGGATAGAGAAGGGAAGCCTCCTTCCCGAGGAGGACGAGCCCCGGATGGTCTCGGTCCCAGCCGACCTCTCCGTCGAGGGTCCGGGGTGGAAGGTCCCCGACTGTCTGCTGCCCGCCACCCTCAAGCCCGCCGAGAAGCGCGCCCTCGACCTCATCTCCGACTGGCCCTGGATCACCCTGACGGACCTGGCCGGAATGTTGGGCGTCTCGGTCCCCAGGGCCTCCCAGCTGGTGACGCCCCTCGAAGGGTTCCGCCTCGTGACCCGGCCCATCGCCGGAAGCGGGCGCATGGCCCTCACCGACCGGGCCCTGGCGCTCCTGGCCCGCAGGGACCGGACGTCCGTGGCCGTCGCGAAGAAGCGGTGGAGCGCCGCTCCCCTGTTCCCCGGCACCCCATTTGTCTGGGACAACGTGACCGGCGCCAGGAGCCGCCAACTGCTCAGGAACGTCGAGCACACCGCCGCCGTCCACTCCTTCCTTGCGGCCATGACCGTGCAGGCGGGCCTCCTGGAGTGGGAGGTCTCCCAGGTCGACCCGCCCCGCGGGCCTCACGACACTTCAAGCACGGCGACGGGTTGCGCTCGGTCAACCCCGACGCCTTCGGAGTCCTCAGAAAGGGCGAGACCGCATGGCCCTTCCTGCTGGAGTGGGAGCGAAGGGCCGTGCGGCCCTCGACCATGTCGGAGCGCCTCGCCCCCTATCTGCGCTACTTCTCCTCTCACCGGCCCACCGACGACCACGGCACGCGGCCCTCCGTCCTCATCGTCTTCGACGACGAGATCGCACACACCCACTTCCTGCGCCTGGCGCGGGACGAGATGCAGGCCAGAGGCGTGGCCGTGCCCCTGTGGGTCTCCCACAGGGGCGCCATCGAGCAGATGGGGCCGCTGGGACGCGCATGGCGCGCCCCGGGCGACTGGCAGTCCCCCCAGGCCATGCCGCCGCAATGACCAACGACTGACATCGGGGAAGCGGCGCGACGGTTCGCGCTCCCTTCCCCCAGAGGAGACGAAGAGCCATGCGTTCGCAAGACGACCACAACAAGAAGAAAGGCCCCCGGAGGCGTGGTGGACGGACCGTTGTCCGGCTCAACACGGCGGCCCTATGGGAACGGCTCACGCTGCTGAACCGCTCCCAGAACTGGCTCGCCAGGGAGGTCGGGGTCAGCCCCGGTTACATCTCGATGCTGGTCAACGCGGGGCGCACACCCTCCGGTCGCATTCGCCGCCGAATGCTCAGGGCCCTGGGTTTCGACGACTTCGACCAACTTTTCACTATGGAGGATAGAGATGACGAACCATAACGATTCGTCCCGTTTCGACGGGATCACGGAACAGACCTTCGACGAGGAACAGGACCTGGCCCTCCAGGCCGCCGTGCTGGCGGAGGACTTCCCCAAGCGCCTCGAACGGCTGCACGAGGTCAGCGGCCTCACGTGGGCCGCCTTCGCCAGGGCCATCGGCGTGGACCCCAAGCTGGTCCACCGGTGGCGCAACGGCGTCGAGCCCCGCGGCTGGGCCATGCACGCCCTCTTCCGCTTCGCGGCTCGGATGCCCGGAGGCATGGCGATCCTCGTCACCGAGAGCTTCCAGATGAGCTTCTTCAAGGAGCACAGCTAGACAAGCGGCCCCGCCGGGCGCAGACGCAACGGCGGCACGGCGGGGCCTGAGACGGCTGGATGCCGCCGGCGCTCGCCCGTTCCGTCAGTGCCGGCGGCCCAGCCGCAATCCCGTGTCGAGAGGCCAGCGGCCCACCAGACGCCGCTGCGACTACGCAATATGAAAGATACCACCGGAAAGAGTGAACAGAACGGACGGCGGAAGCCCCGCAGGGACGCCTTTGAGATAGGCGTCATCAGGGTCTCTTCCAGACCCGCACCCGACGCCCGGGACCGCTTGCGCCGCATCATCACCCTGATGATCAAGCACGCCGCCAGGGACAGGCAGGCCGCGCACGGCGAGGACACTCCCCCGAGCGACCCGCAAGCTGATGACACCACCGAGGCGGAGGCATGATGAAGCCCGAACCGTCTCTTACCGTCATCAGCCTGGGCGGGGGCGTACAGTCCTCCGTCATGGCGCTCATGGCAAATGAGGGGGCGTTCGACCGCATCCCCGACTGCGCCATCTTCGCCGACACCCGTTGGGAGCCGCCCAGCATCTACGAGCACCTGGCGTGGCTGAAAGACCGGCTGAGCTTCCCCCTGTACGTCGTGGACAACGGACGCAGTCTCCGCGAGGACGTGAAGGCCCTCACCAACCACTCGGGTTCCCGAAATTACGTGGACATACCCGTCTACCTGAAGGGACGCGACGGGGAGGGCGGCGGCATCGGCAGGCGGCAGTGCACCGACAACTACAAGATCAGGCCCATCAGACGCAGGATAAGGGAATTGCTGGGCCTGAGACCCCGGCAGCGCGTCCCCGCCGGAACCACCGTCGAGCTGTGGCTCGGCATCTCCACCGACGAGGCCATACGCATGAGGACCTCCCGCGACCGGTGGATGACGAACCGCTACCCTCTCATCGAGGCGGGGATGTCCCGCAGCGACTGCCTGAGATGGTGGCAGGAGCGTTACGACAGGCCCCTGGAACGCTCGGTCTGCGTCGCCTGCCCCTTCCAGTCCCGGCAGCGGTGGGTCGAGACCAAGCGCAGAGCCTGCCCCCGACCTGATCGGGGGTGGCCGGAGATGTTCGCCGAGGCGGTGGAGATCGACGCCAGATTGCGGGAGGGGCTGTCACTGGACAAGACGCCGTACCTGCACTCCCTGCGGATGCCGCTGGCCGAGGCGGTCGCCCGCGATGAGGTGGACCTGGGAGAGGACGGGCTGCGAGACGGGTTCGGGAACGAGTGCGAGGGACACTGTGGGGTGTGAGGTGGGTATGAAGACGACCGACAGGGGTCCGGGCAGCCGAGGGCTGCCCGCGCTATCACCGGCATCGAGCGTTGACAGCCGTTGTCGCTCATGGTATGTTTTTTCCACCACCCCTATCTCTTCGGCGGTAGGGTCGAGACCGTCCTCCGGGGCGGTCTCTGTCTTTGTATGGGAGTAGCGATTGATCACCAACCTCTACATCGACGGCTTCAATCTCTACTACCGCGCCCTGAAGGACACACCGTTCCGGTGGCTGGACCTGCGGAGGCTGGCCGAGACGCTCTTTCCCCAGGACTCGATCAACCGGGTTTGCTACTTCACCGCGCGGCTCGACGCCCGTCCTGGGAATCCCTCTCAACGCCAGCGGCAGCAGGCATATCTGAGAGCCCTGGCGACGCTGCCGGGCTTCGACGCGTACTACGGCGTGTTCCGGTCCGGTGTCAAGCGGCGTCCACTGGCGGAGCCTGTGACTGGGCTGCCGTCTTACGTCCTGGTAAGGGACTCGGAGGAGAAGGGATCGGACGTGAACCTTGCCACTCGTCTCCTGGTCGATGGGTTCAACGGGGAGTATGAGCAGGCGGTCGTCGTGTCCAATGACGCGGACTTTGCGGGAGCGATGCGCTACGTTCGGGACGATCTGGGGCTTCGGGTCACGCTGGTCAACCCGGACCCCAGGAACAGCAGCCCGAGAGACCTTGCGGACGCCGCGACCTACGTCAAGCGCCTGTGGAAGAGCCACCTGAGACGGAGCCAGCTTCCCGACACGCTGACTGACGGGATCGGAACTATAACCAAGCCGGCAGGGTGGTAGAGAATGACTGACCTACTGGCGGGTGACGCGCTTTGACGCCGGCCCCCAAATCGCGGTATCATGGGAGCGAAAGTTGGCCCGGCGATGCAGCAAACACCCCGGGCCGTGGCGCCACCTGAATGAAGCAGGTGATGCAGTAGCATTGTACTACTCGCAGACCCGCTCCCGACAGGAGGCGGGTCTTTTTGATTTCAGGGAGTCGGAAAGGAGGCAGAAATGGCGAGAATCACCGATAGAAAGACGGAGGCGAACCGGGCGGCCATCTACGCCCGCGTCTCGGACAAGAGCCAGGACGGGGAGGACAAGACCTCCATCTCCGAGCAGACGGGCGACATGGAAGCCTACTGCGAGAGCAAGGGACTGACCATCACCGCCCGCTACCAGGAGGTGGGCAGGGGCTGGTCGAAGAAACGACCCGAGTTCCAGCGGATGCTGGCCGACGCCAGACGCGGACGCTTCGATACCATCGTGTGCTGGAAGTCCGACCGCCTCAGCAGGGGCATGTACCCCGCCGCCGCTCTCATGGAGGTCGTCGAGGCCCACCAGATTCGGCTGGAAGCCGTGTTGGACGCCATCGACATGAAGACCTTCGGACTCATGGCGGCCATCGGCAAGATAGAGTTGGACAACTTCCGGGAGCGGTCCACTATGGGCAAGCGTGGGACGGCCAAGCAGGGAAGGGTGCCCACCGGCGGCGTCCCCTACGGATACCGCATCGGGGACGACGGCAGGTTTGAGGTGGTTGAGGAGCAGGCGGAGGTCGTCCGCCGCATCTTCCGCATGTACGTCGATGAGCGGATGGGGTCCTACTCGATTGCCGTGCGGCTGACCGACGAGGGGGTCCCCACGCAGTCCGGCAAGATGCTGTGGCTTCAGTCCCGCGTGCACCACATTCTGAGGAATGCCACCTACACGGGCACCTGGGTCTACGGAAGGTACCGCCACGTCTCCACCGAGGACGGTATGAAGGTCTACGACCAGCCCAAGGACACCTGGATTGAGATTCCGGTCCCGCAGGTGGTCGACGATGAGACCTGGAAACGGGCGCAGAAGTTGAAGAAGCAGCGCGGCACGAAAGCCAAGAGGAATACGAAGGTGGTCTACCTGTTGCAGCACCTTCTGAAATGCGGCGAGTGCGGACGAAACTTCCATGCGAGGGCGAGTTGGACAACCACCAGCGTTCGCAAGGGCAAGGCTTACACCTACGACCTGTCCACTCCCCGCCGCTACTACATGTGCAACGGGATGCAGAGTATGCGCCTGCGCTGCCGGGAGAAGCCCTACATCCGGGCGGAGCAGTTGGAGGAGCCGATATGGCGTGAGGTGAAGCGGGTACTCCAGAACCCCGATCTGATCGTCGCCGGTATCGCCGACCTCGATTCTCAGGATGGCGTCGGAATGGAGGAGGAGATCGCCCAGGCCGAGCGAGACCTGCGGAGCATCCAGATGGAAGAGGACCGCGCCATCAGGCTGTTCGTGTCTGGGAAGATCACCGAGGCCCAACTCGACCTTCAGCGTAGGTTCATCACCGAGCGGCTTGAGAGCGCCAGGGCGAAGCTGGACGATTATCTGGTTCAGGAGACGAGTGGAGCTGAAAAGCGGCGACTGATGGAGGAGGTCCTAACCTGGGCGAGAGAGTTCGGCCAGGGCCTGGACGAGGTGACCCCCGAGGAGCGTCACGATTATCTCCAGATGCTCGTGGAAGAGGTCGTCATCGACAGGGACAACAACGTGGACATCACGCTGGCTTTACCCATCGACGATGATTCCTCAGACCCTGATTCTCCTGACCCTGAGTCCCCTCAGCCTGAGTGCGTGTCAATTGGTTCACAGGAACCTTCGCGTTGCGGTTCAGGTTGGCCCTGTAGACTGAGAGGCTTCCGGCCAGGGTGCGCGTTGCGCCGGTTCCTTCGTCGAAGACCGGGGCCTGGTTGGGCGGCGTCTCGTCCATGTCCGTCACCGTGACGGTCACCGCGATGGCAGCAACGGCGTGATCGGCGTCTTCCGCCGCCACCGTTACCGCGTAGGCCGACTTGGTTTCGTAGTCGTAGGTTACGCCGTCTATGGTGGTCAACTGACCCGTCGCCGCGTCGATCTCGAACGACACCGCGTCCGCGCCGGACAGCGAGTAGGTCGGGGTGTCGCCGTCGGGGTCGGTGGCGGTGATGGGCGAGCCCACGTTGACGCCGCCAGCGCTGTTCTCGGCCACCTGCCTCGTTGCGGATGCCCCCTCGTCGAAGGCCGGGGCCTCGTTCACGTCGGTCAGGTTGACCGTCACCAGGATGCTGGCGGAGAGGTCCTTGCCGTCGTCGGCGCTCACCGCCAGGGAGTAGGCCTGCTTGGCCTCGTAGTCGTACACCACGCCGGACCTGGTGGTCACCTGGCCCGTACCGGAGTCGATGCTGAACGACACCGCGTCCGCGCCGGACAGCGAGTAGGTCGGGGTGTCGCCGTCGGGGTCGGTGGCGGTGATGGGCGAGCCCACGTTGGTTCCGGCCCTGCTGTTCTCGGCCACCTGCCGCGTTGCGGATGCCCCCTCGTCGAAGGCCGGGGCCTCGTTCACGTCGGTCAGGGTGACGGTCACCGGGATGCTCGCCGACAGGCCCTTGCCGTCGTCGGCGCTCACCGCCAGGGAGTAGGCCTGCTTGGCCTCGTAGTCGTACACCACGCCGGACTTAGTTTGCACTTGGCCCGTACCGGAGTCGATGCTGAACGACACCGCGTCCGCGCCGGACAGCGAGTAAGTTAGCGTGTCGCCGTCGGGGTCGGTGGCGGTGATGGGCGCGCCCACGTTGGTTCCGGCCCTGCTGTTCTCGGCCACCGTCAACACGGTGCCGGTGTTGGCGTCGAAGGTTGGCGCCCGGTTGGGTTCCGGTTCAGGCGGGGGGCTGATGGCGATGGTTGTCTCGGCGGTGGTCGAGAGTCCGCCTTGGTCGGTCACCGTGAGGCGGAAGGTCAGCGATGTCTGCGCCGTCACGTCCGGGGCGGTGAATGAGGCGGTGGCCGTGCTTGCGCCGGCGATGGAGACCGTGGGCGTTCCTCCCACCTGGCTCCAGGCGAAGGTCAGTGACTCTGCTGCCGTCTCAGCGTCGCCGCCGACGCCTTGCAGTTGCACCGTATCCCCGGCCTCTGCCGTCGTGACCTGGGCCGCGTCGATGGACGCCGTGGGCGGGGTGTTCTCAGGCTCCGGCGGCGGGCTGATGGCGATGGTTGTCTCGGCGGTGGCGGAGAGGCCGCCCTCGTCGGTCACCGTGAGGCGGAAGGTCAGCGATGTCTGCGCCGTCACGTCCGGGGCGGTGAATGAGGCGGTGGCCGTGCTTGCGCCGGCGATGGAGACCGTGGGCGTTCCTCCCACCTGGCTCCAGGCGAAGGTCAGTGACTCTGCTGCCGTCTCAGCGTCGTTGCCGACGCCTCGCAACGCCACCGTCTCCCCAGCCTCTGCCGTAGTGACCTGGGCCGCGTCGATGGACGCCGTGGGCGGCGTGTTCTCAGGCTCCGCGCCGGTCACAGTGACGGTCATCGTGTCGGAGTCGGACTGGCCCTCCTTGTCGGTGACGGTCAGTTGGAACTCCAGCGTCGTCCCGCCCGCAGCGTCGGCGGGGATGGTGAAGCTGGGGTCGGCGAACTTGCCGGCCGGCTGGGTCGTCCGCGGATGCGTCAGCGTCACCGTCGGGCCGGAGAGCTGCGTCCACTGGTAGGTCATCTCGTGCCACCTGCCATAGGGGTTCACGCTGCCTTTGCCCTGCAGGGTGACGCTATCGCCCGGCGCTCCGGTCAGGTCGGGGCCGGCGTTGGCCGTGGGGCGGACGACTTCCGGCGCGGCGACGGTGACTATCATCGTGTCGGAGTCGGACTGGCCCTCCTGGTCGGTGACGGTCAGTTGGAACTCCAGCGTCGTCCCGCCCGCCGCGTCGGCGGGGACGGTGAAGCTGGGGTCGGCGAACTTGCCGGCCGGCTGGGTCGTCCGCGGATGCGTCAGCGTCACGGTCGGGCCGGAGAGCTGCGTCCACTGATAGGCCATCTGGTGCCACCTGCCGTAGGGGTTCACGCTGCCTTTGCCCTGCAGGGTGACGCTCTCGCCCGGCGCGCCCGTCAGGTCCGGGCCTGCCTTGGCCGTGGGAAGGACGAGTTCGGGCACGACGACGGTTACTATCATCGTGTCGGAGTCGGCCTCGCCCTCCTGGTCGGTCACCGTCAGCTGGAGCTCCAGCGTCGCGCCGTCTGAGGCGTCGGCGGGTACGATGAACCGGGGGTCGGCGAATTTGCCGGCCGGCTGGGTCGTCCGCGGATGCGTCAGCGTGACGGCGGGGCCGGACAGCTGCGTCCACTGGTAGGCCATCTGGTGCCACCTGCCGTAGGGGTTCGTGCTGCCTTTGCCTTGCAGGGCGACGCTTTCGCCCGGCGCTCCGGTCAGGTCGGGGCCTGCGTTGGCCGTGGGCGGGGTAAAGTCCCGCACGGTTATCGTCACCGTGTCGGAATCGCTCTCGCCCTCCTTGTCGGTGACGGTCAGCAGGAACTCCAGGGTTGCTCCTTCATCGGCGTCCTCCAGCATGGTGAAGGACGGCTCGGCCAGCGTGTCGCCACTGAGCGGCACCGAGGGGCCGGAGACCTGCGCCCAGAGGTAGGCCAGGTCTCCCGGCACGCCGTAGGGGTTGACGCTGGACGCGCCCCGGAGGGTGACGGTTGCGCCTGAGGGCGCCTCCTGGTCCGGCCCGGCGTTGGCCGTGGGCAGGATGACCACGGCGGGCTCGGGGGCCGGCGGCAGCGCGACCGCCACCATAGCGGTGTCCGAGTCCGCCTCGCCGTCGCTGTCGGTCAAGGTGAGGCGGAACACGAGCTTCTCGCCTGCGGCCTGCGCCGGGGCGGTGAACGAGGGCGTGCCGGTGTTGGGGGCTTCCAGCGCCACCTGCGTCCCCGCGACCTGCTCCCACTCGTGCGCCAGCTCGTTCCACGCCCCGTGGGGGTTTGCGCTGCCGCGCCCGTCCAGGGTCACGCGCTGGCCCGGCGACGCCTCCCGGTCCGGCCCGGCGTTCCCCGCCGGCGGCGTGCCCGGCATGGCTTGAGCGCAGTTGGCGACGTATTCCGGGCGCAGAACGGCGCCCGGAAGGATGTCGTTGGTCGACTCCGCCCCCTTGCCGTCGGTCACCGTCAGGTAGAGAGCCAGCGAGGTGTACTCCTCCACCCGAGGCGGGATCCAGCCCTCTACCACCGGACCGTTGGAGGTAAACGAGGCCAGCACCTTCGTACCATCCAGGCCTAAAATCCCGTTGGTCACACGCCATCGGTAGGAAACGATGCCGTCGCCGTCCGGGTCGGTGGCGTAGCTGACGAACCGCCAGGTCGGACAGCCGTTGACATCGTCCTCCGGAGTTCGGATGAGCCCGGCCAACGAGTACGGCGGCAGGTTATGGTCCACGATAGTGTAGGCGATGTTGGCGCCGCCCCGGTTGCCCTGCGAGTCCACCACGTACAGGTGGAACACCACCCGCGTGTCCCGTTCCACCTGCGGCGGGGTGAAGGTGGTGAGCGCCGCGGTCGCGTCGGCGATCGTCACGTCCGGCCCCTCCACCTGCGTCCATAGGTACGAGGCGATGGCAAACGTCTGGTCCACATTGCGGTGGCTGTAGAGGAAGCCGCCGTAGCTCTGGCTGCCGTCCAGCCTCCCCTGTCCGCCCTCAGGCACGAAGCTGACGTGACCCACCCGCTTATGAGCAATGGCGGTGGCCGGCCTGGGGTTCACCCACAGGCACTCGGAGCGCGTGGTCACGGCCCCCGCCCAGTCCTCCACGGTGACGGTGTACTCCAGGCAGGTGCGCTCGGGCACGTTGGGGGCATGGTAGCGCTGCTTGTACACGTCCAGCACTTCCGGCGGGCCGCCGGTCTGCCTGAGCCTCCACGTTCGGAGCCCGGCGCCCTTCAGGACCGGTTTGCGGTCGAAGTCGTGGATGCCGTTCCTGTTCCGGTCCCAGCGCCGGTCGTCCCGGTCGTAGACCGAATAGTACAAGCTGAACATGTCCCCGGACGTGACCTGCGTGAGCTTGTCTGAGTCCTCTCCAATATCGTAGATGGGGTGGAAGTTACTTCTGTCGTAGAAGTACAGCTCCGACACCTCCGGCGGGCTGTTGGAGGAGATCGTGCCCGTGGAGCGCAGGGTTGCAGCGCCGCCGCGGAACATGGCGTTACGCAGGTTGCTGAACTCCAGCACGACGGTCTCGCTGTTCTCATTCACGGAGTCGCCCAGCACCGTCACCGTGACGCTTGCGCGGCGGCTGCCCGCGGGGATGGTCAGCGTTCCGGGGGAGAGGGCCGCATAGTCAGCGCCGGAGGTAGCGGTGCCGCCGGCGACGCGGTAGTCCACCTGCACCGCCCGGTTGATGGCCTGGCTGAGCGTTGCCGTGAAGACCATCGGGGTGCGAGCGCCCGGATCGCCCTCAATCGTGTTCGGAGCGTTGACCGTCAGGGTGGCGTCGTTGTCGCGGACCGTGATGGTGGCCGCGTTGTTGGGCGCTGCGGGGACGGCGTAGCCCGTGCCGGGTCGGACCGTAATCGTGATCGTGCCGTTGGGCTCGTCTACAGCGTCGTCGATGGTGTCGAAGTAAAAGGGTAACTGGGCTGATTCGTTTTCAAGTAACGCAAGAATACTCTGCGGACTGGGGCCGGTCATGACGCCGAAGTTGCCGGTGGCCGTGATATCCAGGTTCACGCTCAGGGCGGCGCTGGGCCCACTTAGGCTCACTACAATGGTCCCCTGATCGCCTTCCGTGATCGGGGTGCCGGAGCTGCCAACCGAGACCCTGACCACCGGCAGCCCCCTGGGCGTGCCCGTGCCGGAGGCGGACCAGGAGCCGTGGCCGAGAGCGCCAAGGGAGCGCACCTGAACCTCGTAGGCGGTGCCCTCGGTCAGGCCGGTGATGGTTGCGGAGGTCCCGGGCCGGTTCTGAGGGCCGTCGGTCCAGTCCGTGGTCCCGGTCTGGTGGTAGCGCAGGTCGTAGCCGGAGATGGGAGCGGGCGGGTTGACCGGCGCGGTCCAGGCGACGTTCAGGGAGGTGGCCGAGGCCGCCGTCACGTTAGGCGCGGCGGGCGCGGGCGGAGCGGCAACCAGCGACACCGCCACCGCCTGCCCGACGCTCCAGTTGATATCGGCGGTGAAGAATGCGTAACGATTTTGTAAGGCGGAATCGGCTCCGTAGGAGGAACTGTCGAGCAGGAACGAGGCGTTGTCCAAGCGCAGGATGTACGATCCGGGAAGGGCAGTAGTCCCCGAATTGATAGAGAATTTGATGTAAAGCCGATGCGCGGGTTCCGTATCAAGTAGGGATTCTACGTAGCGATCTGCCGCCCCGTCGTTGAACTGCTCCGGGGTCAGGGAGCCGTGTCTGCCAACATTATACCCCCAGCTACCCGTCTCCGTCCCCGCAATCATCGTGGCGGAGAAGATTGCGCCGTCGATGGTGGTAGAGCCGTAGGCGGAGGCCGACCAGGGGCTGTCGCCGACCGAGGTAGTGGCCCGCACCTGCACCTCGTAGGCGGTGTTGGATTTCAGGCCGGTGATGGTGGCGGTGAGGAGCGTCTGGTCCTGGGGCCCGTTGGTGAAGGCGGCGTTGGTGTTGGCCAAGCGGTACTGCACGTCGTAGGACGTGACGGGGGTGGAGCCGGAGTCCGCCGGTGCGGTCCAGTTCACCACCAGGTCGCCGTCCGTGGGCGTCCCAAAGGTGGGAGCGGCGGGGGTGGCGGGGCCCGTGGCGGTCACGGTGGCCCTGAAGGTCTGCGTGGCGTTGCCGGCGGGGTTGGTGCCCGTGACGGTGATGGTGGCCGTGCCTGCGCCGACCGCGGTCACCGTCAGCGCCGAGCCGCTCACCGACGCCGTGGCGACTGCCGTGTTGCCCGACCCCGCCGTGTAGCTTGTGGCGTGGCCAAAGAACAGCGACAGGTCGTTCACCGTGTGGGCCGTGCCGCCGAGGACGAGGGTAACGTTCGGTATGACGCCCGCTGTCGTCGGCGGGATGTCGTCGTCGGTGATTCCGCCGGTTACGCGCCCGTTCGCCGTCACGATGCCCTGGTCCAGGATGGCGTTCACCGGGTTGGAGAAGGTCAGCACGACCGTTTCGCGGGGCTCCTGCGCATTGTCGTCGGTCAGAGCGACATCGACGCGCTTCACCGTATCGCCCGGAGCGAAGGTCAGCGTGCCGTCGGGCACCGCGGTGTAGTCGGCCGGCGAGGATGCGGTGCCGGTCGTGGCTTCGGCGTAGGCCACCGTCACCTGCCGGTTGCTGGCCTCGGAAAGCGTAGCGGTGAAGACCAGCGGGCCGTTGGACTCGGACACGTCCGGAGCGGTGACCGTGATCGTCGGCTCGTCGTCGCCGTCCGTGATCGTGACCGTCGCCGTGCCCTCGCTGCTGCTGACCGCCCCGTTCATCGGGTTCGACAGCGTCAAGGTGAATGCCCGTGAGAGGTCGTTGCCGGGGATGTCGCAGGTCTGGACCGTGATGTCGATGCCGGTGGAGGAGGCTTCCTTCGCAAGGAAGTCCAGCGTGCCCGAGGCCGTGATGTAGTCCGGCATCTCCCCCGACGGCAGCGCTGTGTCGCAGGCCGTCCCGCCCTTCGCCGCGCCGTCCACAGTCGCCCAGTCCACGCTCATATCGCGGTGGCTGACCGCGTTCCGGCGCACCGTAAACGTCACGCTGCGGCCCTCCTCGAACGATTTCGCGGTTGCCACGAAGAAGAACTCCGGGGGATCATCATCGTCCTGGATAGTGCCGACGCCCACGCTTTCGGTCTGCGAGATGACCGCACCATTCGGATGGTTGCCACTACTATACAGCTCGATGCGAATGGTCTCGTCGGCCTCGTCGATGTTGTCGTCCCTCAGGGTGATATCGATGGTCTGCGACAGGGGGTCGGTGTCTGTGGAGCGGAAACTCACGAAGCCCGCGGCGAAGGTTATGTAGTCTTCACCGGCGACGGCGGTGCCGGGGTCGGCGGCGACCAGCCGGTAGTACACCCGCACCTGATTGCCGGGATGGCTTGTCAGGCTCACCGTGAACGTGATCTTGCGCCCGGTGACGCCCTCCGAGACCGACGGCGAGTCGATGGAGAGCACGGGCTGCGCCACGGCGGTCACGGTCACGTCGAAGGTCTGATCGACGCTGCCGCCGGTGTTGGTGGCCGTGACGGTGATCGTCGCCGTGCCTGCGGCGACGCCCGTGACCGTGACCGTCGAGCCGCTCACCGCGACGGTGGCCTTGGTCTCGTCGCCGGAGGAGGCCGTGTAGGTGTCCACCGTGCCGGTGAAGTAGGTAGCGGCGTCCACGCCCGGCGTGGTGTCCCCCACGGCCACCGAGGCGTTGGGGATGATTCCCTGCGTGCCGGGCGCCTGGACGGCGGGGACGTCGTCGTCGATGGCCGTGGACGTCACGTTGCCGGTCACGCCGCCGTAGCCGCCGCCCGCGGCGCTGTGGCTGATGGTGACCGTCTCGCTGACGGTGTCCGTATCGTTGACGCCGGTGAGCGTCACGGGCTGCGCCGTGCTCCAGTTGTCCGGCGTGAAGGTGAGCGCGCCGGAGACGGTCACCGCCGTCGTGTCGCCGCTGGACGGCGTCACCGTCACGTTGGCCGTCGGCTCGCTGTCCAGGGCAACGGTGTACATCGCCGTGCCGCCCTCCGGCACGCCCAGCGACGCCGGGGTGAAGGTCAGCCCGGCCGTGTCGTCGTCGGTGATCCAGCCGGTGGTTATGAGGGAGTTGTAGCTACCGCCCAACCCCACGAAGGTGCACCGGACTGCGACTCGTTTGTTCCCATCGTCAATATCGTCGCCGTTCACCGTCACGGTGAACGTCCGGCTCAACGCCGACGGGTCCGAGAGGTCGAGATGAGACGTTGGGGCATCGTGGGTGTTCCTGTGGACGTAATCAGCCGCCGTCGCCGTTCCGGCGTTCTGCTGTGTCCAGCACCCGACGGGGTAGGCCGTCGCGCCGGTGGACGTCACGGTGAAGTCCATCATCGCGGTCGTCCCGGAGGCGCCTTCCATGAAGGCGTCGGCCAGCGTCGGCCCGGCGATGGTCAGAGTCGGGAGCGCGTCGTCGTCGTTGACGGTGACGGCGGCCATGGACGGGTTGCCCACGCTGTAGGCCGGGCGCGTCGTCAACGACGCCGTCACGGAGCCGTTGGGCTCGTCCACGCCGTCGGCGATGGTAGCGACCTCGTAGGTGGCCGAGGCCGCGTTCGCCAGGATGGTCACGGTCTTGCCGAGGCCCAGGTTCCCGGCGGCGACGTAGTCCCCGGTCTGCCCGATGGTCAGGTGCACGTCCAGGTTGGCCGTGGGCACGGGGTTGGCGGTGACGGTGAAGGTTGCCGCCGTGCCCTCCGTCACCGGGGACGTGCCCGCCGCGATGGTGATGGCGGGGAGGCCCGCGTCGTCGTCGTCGGTGATGATCACGAAGACGGAGTTGATGCTGATGCCCTCGTAGAGTCCGGTGTCCGAGTTGGTCACGGCGTGCGTGATGGTGGCGAAGAGGCCGCCGGGGTGGCGCACGTCGTTGTTGACGCCGGTGACGGTGAACGTCTGCGGCGTGTCCCAGTTGGCCGTCGTGAAGGTCACGCTTCCAGGGCTCACGTCAACGACACTGGTGTCGTTGACGTACCGCGTGACGGTCACGCAGCACGACGGACCCCGCGGCGGGCTGTTCAGCTTGATGGTATAGGTGTCCGTGCCGCCGTTCTCGCCCACCGTGAGGGCGGCCTCGGATACGATGACGGCGGGGGAGTCGTTGTCGCCCACGGTCACCGTGGCCTCGTAGGCCGCCCCGCGGGTGTAGCTCGCGGTTGCCGGGGTTGCCGCGCCGCTGTCCGGCTGGAGGGTGACCCTTACCCCGCCGCTGGGGGAGGTCGCGTCGCCGTCGATGGTGGCGACGGTGTAGGTGAACGTCGGCTGGTCCGCCGGAATGGTCGCCGTCTTACCGCCCAGGTTGGCCGCATCGACGTAGCCGGCGGTGGCGTCGATTTCCAGGTGTACGGTCACGTCCGTCGTCGGCGTCGGTTGGGCGATGAGGGTGAACTCAGCGTCCGCGCCCACCGCAACCGGGGCGCCGCCCGTGACGGTGATGATCGGCCTCAAGTCCTCGTCGAGGATGGTGGCGGCCACGTCCAGATTGCCGCTGCCGTCGGCGCCCCGGAGCGTCGCGTTCACGGCGCTGTGGAAGCGCAGGTCGATGGTTTCGTCCCCTTCAACGGCGGTGTCACTCTTCGCCCAGATACTCACCGTCTGATCGCGGGTGGCCGGGGGGAAGGTAAGCGTTCCCGGGTTGATTGCGGGGTAGTCGCCTGTTCCGGGCCCCCCGGAGACGGCGGTGCCCGTGCCCAGGTCCCGGTACTGCACCGTGATGGTCGTCTCGCTGGCCGCGCTGAGCCAGACGTCGACCTCGATCATGTTGCCCTCGTAGACCGACCGGGACTCGCCCACGATGATCTCCGGCAGTGCGTCGTCGTTCTCGATGGTGTTCGTCGCGGTGAGCGTGTCGCCCAGCGCGGCGTTCGTCACGCCCAGCAGCCGGATCTGCACCGTCTCATCGGCCTCGAATCGGTAGTCGCCGTAAACCGTCACGGGCAGGATGGCAGTGGTTACGGGGCTGCCCGCTGAAGCGTCGATCTCCCATCTGCCGATTATCCCCAGCTCATCTGACTGCAACGCATCGAACAGCGGCCCGCTGTGCACCACCTCACTATGGACGTGGTACACGAAGTCCTGGTTGGAGTGGGCGGTGGTGCCGGCCTTGACGTAGGCGTAGTACACCGTCACCGGCTCGGTGACCGGCTCGGTGACCGGCTCGCTGAACGTCAGCGTGTACCCCAGCGTGGACCCCGTCCGCGTTTCAACGCTCGGTTCGCCCTCTGCCACGCTAACCCCGCCCGCGATGGTGACCGTGGTGGTGGACGTCGTTACCTCTTCCGACCACGCGCCGGTGACGCCGTTGAGGACGCCCGCGACGCGCAGCGTGTGCGCCGCGCCCGCCGCCAGGCCCGTGACGGCGTGGCTGGTCCCGGCGGCCGCCGCCTGGCGGTTCGCTGCATCATAGTTCTCGCCCGCCGCCTTCCATTGCACGACGTAGCTGTCGGCGTTCGTCACCGCGTCCCATTCCAGGACGACCGCGCCGCCCGCCCAGACGGCGGTGAGGTTCTCCGGCGCGAGGAGCCGCTCGACCGTCACCGTGAACGTCTGCTCCGCGCTGCCGTCGTCGTTGGTTGCCGTCACCGTGATGGTGGCGCTGCCCACGGCGACGCCCGTCACTCTGTACGTCGTGCCGGACAGCAGCGCGACAGTGGCCTTGGTCGGGTCCGAGGAGGATGCCGCGTAGGTGTCCACCACGCCGGTGAAGTAGGGCGCGGCGTTCACGGCCACCGAGACGTTGGGGATGGTCCGGCTGCGACGGGCGCGGCGATCACGGTCACCATGAAGGTCTGCTCCGCGCTGCCGCCGGTGTTGGCGGCCGTCACCGTGATGGTGGCGCTGCCCACGGCCACGCCCGTCACCGTGACCGTCGAGCCGCTGACCTCGACGGTGGCCGTGGTGTCGTCGTTAGAGGATGCCGCGTAGGTGTCCACCGCGCCGGTGAAGTAGGGCGCGGCGTTCACGTCATGGTCGGCGTTCACCGCCACCGCGACGGCGAGGATGGTTCCGCTCGTGATGGGCGCGGCGATTTCATCGTCGGTGACGGTGAGGTCCGCGGCGACGCTGTTGGCGCCGTAGTCGCCGCCGCCTGTCGCGGTGTGGCTGATGCGGGCCGTGCGCCGGTCGTTGGGGTTGTCAATGTCGTCGTCAGTGATAGTCAGGTTGACCGTCTGCGGCGTGTTCCAGGTGCCGGTCGTGAAGGTCAGGGTTGCAGCCGACGCGAGGGCTACCGCGCCCGTGCCCTCGACCTCGGTAAGCGCCAGCGTGACGGTCACGTTGGCGGTCGGCTCGCTGGTCAGGGCCACTTCGTAGGACCCCGTTCCGGCGTTCTCGACGACGGTCACGGACGACGGGTCGAACGCGATGCCGCGGGTGTCATCGTCGTTCACCGTCACCGTGGCCATGGCGTCGGCCTGCGTCGTGGTGACGGCGTAGCCCGTTCCGTCCACCAGCGCCGCCGTCACCGTGCCGTTGGCCTTGTCGATGTCGTCGCCAACGGTATTGACGCTGTAGGTGGCCGAGGCCATGTTCGACGGGATGCGCACCGTCTTGCCGCCCAGGTTCCCGGCGGCGACGTAGCCGCCGGTCTGCCCGATGGTCAGGCTCACGTCCAGGTTGGCCGCGGGCGCGGGGTTGACGGTTACGGTGAACTGTGCCGCCGTCCCCTCCGTGACCGCTGGACCCGCCTCGATGGTGATGATGGGCGGACTGATCTGGAATGGCAGGTTGGCGTCCTTCACGAGCGAGTAGCCCGAATGATTCCCCGGACGAGACGGCAGGTTGATGTCTGCGGTCACCGGGGCGGTTGCCATGCTTCCACGGGTCACGGTGACGGTTTCGCTCTCCACCGCCCCTACAGGAATGGTGAGCGTGGTCCCGCCGCCATCGATGCTCCCGTTGACAACCGTCACCGGCATCACGATCTCAAAGGGCGCCCCGGTGGGCACGGTGGCCTTGAACCGGTAGAAGTCTCCGGCCAATTCAAGGAATACGGGCACGGGCAAGGGATCCACGGAGTTGTGTTCCAGCTGAAGGATGCTCAACTGCGACAGGCCGGTGAACACGCCCGACGGTAGCGCGGTCAGCCGGTTTTCGGTCACCCAGAGGGATGTCAGCAACGACAGGCCGTCGAACACGCCCTCCGGCAGCGCGGTCAACCGGTTAGTATTCAGATTGAGGGTTGTGAGGGTCGACAGGCCGTCGAATACGCCCGCCGGCAGCGTGCTCAACCGGTTATTGTTCAGATTGAGGATTGGCAGCGCCGACAGGCCGTCGAACGCGTCCGGCGACAGCGTGGTCAACTGGTTGTATTGCAGATAGAGGGTTGTCAGCGACGACAGGTCGTCGAACGCGCCCGGCGGCAGCGAGGTCAACTGGTTGTATTGCAGATCGAGGGTTGTCAGCGCCGACAGGCCGTCGAACGCGCCCGGCGGCAGCGAGGTCAACTGGCCATAGCCCAGATTGAGGGTCGTCAGCGACGACAGGCTGTCGAACACGCCCGACGAGGGCAGCGAGGTCAACTGGCCATAGCCCAGATTGAGGGTCGTCAGCGACGACAGGCTGTCGAACACGCCCGACGAGGGCAGCGAGGTAAACAGGTTCTCGTTCAGATAGAGGGTTGTCAGCGCCGACAGGTTGTTGAACACGCCCGGCGGCAGCGCTTCCACCGGTTGACCGTTCAGCAGGAGGGTCAACAAGTTATTTTCCAGCCGGAGGGTCGTCAGCATCGGCAGCTTGTCGAACACGCCCGGCGGCAGCGTGGTCAACCAGTTACTGCTCAGATTGAGGGTTTCCAGCGACGACAGGCCGTCGAAATCGCCCAGCTTCGCCGCGAAGAGACTTTGGCTAGTGGATATGCTACCCAGATTAAATGTACCGGCGATTGCCGCCAGGTTCGCATCAATGACGAGCTCGCACCTGGACACGGTGGGAATCGCGGCGAGGATGGCATCCTGCACCACCTGCGTCCGGTTGCAGACGCCCGAGTCGTTGTCGAGGGTGACCACAACGGCCGATGCGGGGACCCCCACTTTGTAGTCTGTGCCGTCCGCCACCGTGGCCGTCACCGAGCCGTCGATCTCGACACTGTTGTCGTTTGTGATCGAAACGTCAAAGGTGGCCGACCTCCCCCCGGCCGGGATGGTGACCGTCTTGCTGCCCAGGTTCTCGGCGGCGATGTAGGCGCCCTCGGCGGTGATGCCCAGGTTCACCGTCAGGTCTGTGGTGAGCAGCAGGTCGGACGTCACCCTGAACCGGGCCGTTTCCGTTTCCGTGACCGACTCCTCCACCGGCGTGATGGAGACGGCCGGCTTGCGGCCCTGGGCGCCGAACTCCTGCCAGGTCGCCGTGCCGTCGCCGTCGCGGTCGGCCTTCAGCGCCGGATATTCGGAGGACGTGCCGAAGTCCCAGGGGGCGTCCAGAGCCCCGTCTGGTTCCAGGTCCAAGTTCCAGTTGGCGTAGATGCCGGTGTAGCCGGTGGGGGTCTGCAACTCGGCGGTGGTCTTGCCGCGCCCGGCGTCGTTGACGGTCGAGGTTACGGTCTCGGAGTTGAACCAGACCCCATCCACCGTCGCAGTCGTGACGAAGACCGCTCCGTTTCTGTCTGAGAGGCCATCGTTATCGCGGCTGCCGGGATGTGCGTGGGCTACGCTCCCGATGGCGTAGCTTGCCTTCACCTCGTTCGCGATGAGACTGCCCCCGGGCAATACCGCAGTGAGGCCGCTGGCAAAGTTATTGGCTGAGCGCGCCAGGTCAGCAACGGTGGCTAAGAGGGTGTTTTCAAAGTACATCATGACGGAGCTAAGCGTCGGAGCATGAGATGAATCGCAGCTATGTGCAGCCACGCTTCCGTTGTATCGGTCAGGGCTTCATAGTCCTTGCTCAACCGGCGACAACGTCCCAGCCACGCCAGTGTTCGCTCAACCACCCACCTGCGTGGCAGCACCTCAAACTGATGGCTGGCCCTGGGACGCTTGACGATCTCCAAGACCCAGCCCGACATGGACATCACCCAGTCCACCAACTGGCCGCTGTAGCCAGCGTCAGCCCAGATGAGTCGCAGGCGTGGGAATCGTCCTATCAATTTATCGATGACCAGCCTCGCCCCATCTCGGTCTTGGATATTGGCAGGATGCACCACCACCGCCAACAGCAAGCCCATGGTATCTACGATGACGTGTCGCTTTCGACCGTTGATCTTCTTACCAGCATCATAGCCACGAGGCCCCCTTTTTCAGTCGTCTTCACGCTCTGGCTATCTATGATCGCTGCGCTGGGAGTAGGATTTCTACCTTCGGCCTCTCGGACGCAGGGGCGTAGCGTCTCATTGACTCGTTCCCACGTTCCATCTATGGTCCAACTGCGGAAGTATTTGTACAGGGTCTGCCAGGGAGGCAGATCGTGCGGGACCATCCGCCAGGGGCATCCGCTCCGAAGCAAATACAGGATGCCGTTCACTACCTCCCGCAGGTCCACTGTACGGGGCCGGCCTCCGGGCTTGGCTGGTGGGAGTAGGGGGCCGAGGATCTCCCACTGTTCGTCCGTCAGGTCGCTGGGGTACGATTTGCGGCTCATTCATCAAGTTTAGTACAAGTTCAAGACTTTGCAAACACCCTCTTAGGGATGGGGAGTGAAGGGGACTTGGTCCTTGCCTACGTCTGGGGGTGAGTGAGCCGCACCGTGAATTCCAGGTGCGTGGTCTCGCCCGCGTCCCCTTCGAGCGTCTGCTACGGAGGGGCTAGCGGCTCAACGGCGACGTGCCACCCATGCGCACCGTGATCAACACTTTCCGCCGCAAGCTGGGCAACTACGCCGAGAACCCCAGATATATGTTCACCGGGCTCCGCGTCGACATCCGGTAGCCGACGCGGGAAACGGCGGAGACGGAGGATTGACGAAGGGGTGCTCTGATTGCTACGGCCATAGTCCCTGGGCGAGTGTTATTTGGCGAATCACATACGATCCTAGCTAGGCGAAGAGGAGGACGGCAAACCGGCGTTGAATTCCAGGATCGCCAACGTAGCCACATACAAGCTGCTCAAATCCGCGCCCCCAAGATTGCTAAATTCGTGGAAATATCGCCAAGTCTCAAAACTGGACTTATGCTTCCTCAACACATCCTGAACGTCTCCGACAACTACTGGTGTCGGCTTACCGGCGTTGACAACCCGAGACATGGTTCGGTACAAGTCCTCGATCTTATCTATCGCGTCGGGGTTCAGTCCTTGGAAAAGTTGCAGAAGGTCGTGGGTCTTGGGATAGCGCCCAAACAGGATTGAATGTGTTGACTTCAGAGCTAACTCCGCAGCTAAGGCTTGGAGAATAATCGACGATAAGAGAAACCCCAATGGCGGGATTTGGGATAGATCCATTCCTTTGCCCAATATCGGCTTCGTCAACTGTTGGGCCGCCTCGCCCAACCCTTCGGCCTCCTTCATCATCATATTCGAATCCATGCCTCTAAGCTCCTTACCGCTATGGCGGAATAGCAGGCTTCGCAGCGCCCGTCCCGGTACAGCGTCTCAGGGTAGCGAACCTCGTGCCCGCAATCCCCGCAACGACCACTGATGGTTGGCGGGTAGCTCGAACATCGCCTGAGCCATCTCTTCCGCCGCAGCGTCTACGCGAGGCGCATGGCGTCGCTTCATAGGACGGCCACGCTCTTTCTTCCTCTTACGCTTCGGCATATCTCGACCGGTAACCTCGCGCCTTATCGCCTGTCAATACCTGATACGGGCGCGGCTACGCTTTGGCACGCATGTCGAAATCATTACCGCAAATTATCTAAAGCATCTTGGTTTCAATCTGCTCTGGCCTAAGTCGACCACACCAGGCTCCCAACGCGCCGCTGATCTCGTCGGTGAGCGACCACGAATCGGAGGAAAAATCGACGGCATAGATGAATGCGTTAGCTGCCCCGCGGTCGAAAATGCCTCTGCCTACGGTAACGTCGTGGATCATCAACACCGGTAGTTGAAGGGAGTAGGCCAAAGCAGCTTCGATGTGATTCCATTCGGTGCCGAGGCTAAATGGAGATGTGATTTCATCACCCTTCAGTTTGCCTGACTGGACTTCGATTTGTGGGATGCCCAGGATAATCGCCCCATAGCAACGCTGCATTAATTGGATCACTTCGTCCAGCGGTAGCTGGCTGGGAAGGTCCGTTATGCCGATCGAGCGAGGATCGAGGTCACGTACTCGCAGTAGATTCTTGAACTTATCGAGACCCGAACGGTGCTCAGGAGGAACCCAAGTAGGCTGGCTAACAAATATTGGCCTCACAATACTCACACCCCTGGGCCTGAGTGGACGGTAAACGGCACTATCTTCGAGATGTGGCTTGGCCCGCCCATGAACCGACCGACGCTCGCCGCAAGGGGCATGGAGCGATAGGGCGGCACTGCATCACGCCTCATCTCCCCCGGCTATCCCCTGGCCTCAATCACGACGCGCCCGCCGTCCTCTATTTCCACGTACAGGCTATGGCTGTCGAGCAAGGCCATTCCAATGAGAGGGGTGGTGTCGGTCGCATAGGCGACAACATCCCTCGCCTGACCGTCCCACAGCACGGTGACACCGTAGGAAGGAACGGTTACCTCGCTGCCGTCTGCCAGGACCACACGACTGACGCCCGTGAGAGCCAGTCCCAACTCCGTCACCATCGTCGGGGGCAAGGTGAGGAATCTGTTGAAGCCTGTGTCCACCACGGCGTCTACCTCCAGCGGTCGCCCTGCCTGGCCTTGTATGGGAAGGGTCACGACGGCTTCGTGGGCAGAGTTCACGACCCCTTCGATCACTCGGTCCTCCGAAGGGATCCGCCCCCAATGCTGGCTATCGTGCGGTAGCCGACCCGCAGCAGCCAGACGTTGGCAGCGCCTGGACGCTGCGACCCAAGGCGTTCCGCTGCGGCAAGTTCACTGTCAGCGATGGCCCATATGCTACTGTCAACGTCGATGGCGACGTACTCCCCATGATGGGCGACTTCGACCTGCCGCCGGATATCTCGCTCGTATATCTCGTCGCCCAGGTGGGCGATCTCATCCAATGGGCGGGTTGGCACGGTGGGATTAGGTGATTGCGTGGGCGTTGGGGTGTCTGAGTCTCTCATGCGGTCCCCCTTCAAAGGCATTCTTCTACTGACTACAGACTACCATCTTGCGGACAACTGCGGCAATCCGAAGACCCCTTGTGGTCCTGGGCCTCAGCGCGCACAATAGTCGGGTCGAGGGCTTAGGCAGGCTTACCTGCCTGAATGCGAACCACCCAACGAAAAGTTTGCAATAGAGCCTGTCTCAGAAGTCTGGGGTGGCGTTGGGTATGGGTCAGGTGTACGTTTGAAGGGACATCAAGATGGGAGATATTGAGATGCCACTTCGACCGATGGGCCGAGAGCAGATGTGGATGTTGCCGCCGACGCTTGACGAGCTGTTGCCGTTGGATCATCCGGCGCGATTCGTGGCCGAGTTCGTTGACGCCTTGGACAGGGATAGCTGGACGGAGCTTGGCGTGGACATAGAAGGTGACTCGATGGGGGCGCCAGCCTACCATCCTCGTGCGCTGTTGAGCGTGTGGCTATATGGCTTCATGACCGGGGTGCGCTCGAGCCGAAAGCTGGAGGTGGCCTGCCGGGACCAGATACCGTACCTATGGCTGACCGGGTGGCAGCATCCTGACCACAACACCCTGTGGCGGTTCTACAAAGGGCATAGGCAGGCTATGAGGAAGCTGTTCGAGCGTACCGTGCGTACGGCGGTGGCCATGAAGTTGGTGGATCTGGCGGTCCAGGCGGTGGATGGTACGAAGGTGGTCGCCAACGCCTCAGTGAACAGGAGCTACGATGCCAAGGGGCTGAGAGGGCTGTTGGATCGGTTGGAGCGGGCGATAACCGACCTTGAGGCACAGAACGAGGCGGGAGAAGAGGCCGCCGTCGCCCGTCTGCCTCAGAAGTTGGCGGACAAGGAGGTCTTGAGAGAGCAGGTGAAGCATGCGATGGCCGATCTTGCGAGTCAGAAGCGCCACAAGCGCATCAACCTGACCGACCCGGAGGCCCGGCTGATGAAGGGAAGGCAGGGCATCGTGGCTGGCTACAACGCCCAGGCTATGGTCTCACCCGTAGAGGTGGATGGGGGAGGGACCGGCATGGTGGTCACCGCCGTGGACGTGGTTGATGCGGCCAATGACAATGCCCTGCTGGTGCCGATGATGGAGCAGGCCGAGGAGACTACGGGGACGAAGTCGCAGATGACATTGGCCGACGCCGGATACTTCGCTGCCAGTCACCTGGCGGAGTGCGACCGTCGAGGTCAGCAGGTGGTGGTGTCAGAGGCACGACAACGGTTCCTCGAAGACCCCTACCACAAGGACAGATTCACCTATGACGAGCACAGCGACAGCTTCAGGTGTCCCCAGGGACAGACGCTCGCGTTCGTCCGCATACAGCATGCGAACGGAGTCCCGTTGCGTCTGTACCGGGCTGCAGGTGCTGTCTGTCAGGCATGTCCGGCCTTCAGAGCCTGTACCAGAGCCAAAGAGATTGGGCGAAGCCTGGCCATAGGGCCGCACGACGCAGTCCTACGTGGCCATCGCGCCTGGATGTCCACCTCAGCAGCCAAAGAAGCTTACGGGCTGAGAAAGCAACTCGTCGAGCCGGTCTTCGGAATCATCAAGGAGCAACAGAGGGCACGTAGGTTCCTGCTGCGCGGCCTCGTTAACGTGGCGGCCGAGTGGACCATGTTGGCAACAGCCTTCAACCTGCGCACTCTCTATCGGGTGTGGAGCTCCTCCCGCCCCTTCAGCCATCCCTTTCCACGGTCCGAAGCCTTGTCCTGTCTCGTGAACTGAGGCGATGACAGCGACCAGTCTCCACACCGTCGTCTTACATCAGACCTTCGCGTCAGAGTGAACCTGTTCACAGATGTTCTTCTGAGACAGGCTCAAGTGCAATCTTTTCCCAGGTGAGGAAGAGAATATCAGGAGAGCGCTCAGGGTACTCCGAGCGTCCTACGAGCGAGCATAAATATCTCTCACATATGGGACGAAGGATGCTCATGACGCCTATGTCAGATCAGTCCAAAGACGATCTCCCGTGCGGATTCTATAGTGCGGCACCTGATAGGCGTGTCGCCGCCCTTGGTCACGCGACAAGCGACCTTCGGGACACCCTCATGACTGGCCTGCCTGACTGGCCGATGTTCTCGCCGGGGTCGTTGAATGCTTGGCTGGTGTTCGTTGGCCCGTCTCCCGGGAACTCCCCAGGCAACGCCTGGAGCTACGATCCCCTGCCCTCAACTGGAGGGGCTCACCTCGGTGTAGCCGAGTATCAAGACCGCAGGGGCTTCTGGAATGGGGTCCGCGAGTATGCCCGCACGATCTTTCCAGAACTCCGCCCCGCCGATGCGTACGCGGCAACGATGGTCCGCAACCTAGACCCAGTGCAGTCCGCAACTGCCCCGACAGGTGGTCATATGTACTCAGCTGCGATACAGGTCACCGAAATTCTAGGGAAGCTCATCCGCCCGCGTCTGGTTATTGCACTCGGTGGCGCACGAGAATACACTGACCCGGCATTCCGAAGGTTACCCGGCATCAGAGACCTAGACTCCGGCGTACTCTACACGGCAAAGGCTGGTGACGAGCGCCCATGGTTTGCGCTCACGGGCAACTGGGAATCAGGAGATGCGTTCCTATACGTCTCTCCAACAGGGATTCATCCTTCGCTGAGACACGTCTCAAGAACGGATACTCTGGATTTCCTGCGCCAGCAATCGGAAACCGCGCAAGCCTTATAGTAACAACCAGCGGCGTCCGTTCAATATCTACCCTATCATCAGCCCCTCCGCACTCTTCATTCTGGGCGGAACGTAGCTGCCACCGCGTTCAAAACTGGGGGGAGTAGGATTACCGACGCCTCGACATGTACACTGCCGAAGCGCTGAGAGAGCGAGTCCACATCGAGATCAGGGATACGTGGCCAAGCACGAACAATCCACTGGACAACGGTTTCCTCACTCCCGGGAGTAAAGAAACCGGCCAATACGTGAAGATAGATAAACTGTCGAGCTATGTGAGCATCGCTGTCTGTAACCATGAGCAGCAGAGACACCTTATCTATGCCTCTACTGCTCTCATCGTCCCGATGTATCTCCACGAGCGTCAGGTGAGAAGCCATTCAGTATCCTTTCTGAAAGTTCTTCAAAACTGAACCCATGCAACTCAAAGGCCGTTTGGATTTCTTCAACGGTCAAGATTCGAGCAGTAGGGGCAGGCGTCGAGGCTGGCGCAGGCACCGAGGTTGGCGCAGGCGACGAGGTTGGCGCAGGCACCGAGGTTGGTGTAGGCGACGAGGTTGGCGCAGGCACCAAGGTTGGCGCAGGCGACGAGGTTGGCGCAGGCGACGAGGTTGGCGCAGGTATCGAGGCTGGCGCAGGTATCGAGGCTGAGTTTGGCGATGTCTGCTCGCCAGCGCATCCTGCCGCGAGCAACAGGAGCAACATGCTGGCGACTACTGCTACGGCTACTCTGAGACGGCTCATGCCGAATCTCCGAAGACGACTCTGCCCGGTTCCAGGACGATCAAGGCGCGTTAGGGACCGTGACTGCCCTAGCCTCGCTCTGCCTGCCCATAGCTCCACAACAGAGCATATCATGTGCTCCTCCGCCCTCGGCGATTGGCGGATACCCTTCGCGCCCGACATTATAGGGAAACGGGCCGGATTCCGTACTGTTTCCGTGAGGGTGTGCCTCGCCATGAGCCCACGGAAGGCTCAAGAGTCTGGAGGCGTGACGCGTTGAGACTGACGGCGTACCTCAGCCCGCCGAGTCGGATCGCGGACAGCCCCAGCTACAAGTGGTGGGTCTACGGAGCCGTCGCCATCGGGCTGGCCATGACGGTGATGGACCAGTCGGGCCTGAACATCGCCCTCCCACAGGTCGCCGACTACTTCGAGGTGGACATCCCCACCGTCCAGTGGATCACGCTGGGGTACGTGCTCAGCACCAGCGTGATGCTGATGCCCATGGGGCGCCTGGCCGACATCGTCGGCCGCAAGCAGGTCTTCGTAGGCGGCCTCGTGGTGTTCATGTGCATGGCGGTCGTTGGAGGGACCTCCCAGGGCTACCTCATCCTCATCGCGGCGAAGCTGGTGCAGGGAGCCGGAGCGGCCGCAATCCAGGGCAACAGTATGGCGATGGTGACGGAGGCCTTCCCCGAGAGGGAGAGGGGCAAGGCCATCGGCATGTACATGACGATCATCGGTACGGGCTCCATCAGCGGCCCCATCGTGGGCGGGTTGCTGGTGAGCAGCTTCGGCTGGCGCTCGGTCTTCTTCGCCGCCCTGCCCGTGGGAGCGGTTGCCATAGCGACCTGCCTCGTCGTTCTCAAGGGGCAGAGGCCTTCGTACGGCACAGGGAGCGCGCCCAGTTTCGACTGGATCGGCGCCGGTCTCTCTTCCGGGGCCCTGATCAGCTTCCTGCTGGCCATGACCAACGGCTACCGCATCGGCTGGAGCTCGCCGCCGATAGCCGCGGGGTTCGCCGCGGCCCTGGTGCTGCTGGCGCTCTTCCTGTGGTGGGAGAGGCGCACCACCGACCCCATACTCGATCTGGACCTGTTCCGCAGCAGGATGTTCTCCCTGGCGATATCGGCGAGGGCGCTCTCCTTTCTGTCCGGCTCCTCCATATTCTTCCTGATGCCCTTCTACATTGTCCAGGTGCTGGGATACCCCGCCAGCAGGGCCGCGCTGATGATGGTGCCGGGCTCCATCGGGATGGCGGTCATAGGGCCTCTCAGCGGCCGGCTCTCGGATAGAGTGGGCACCCGCTGGCCGGCGGTGCTGGGTCTCGCGCTGTCGGCGGCGTCCCTGGCCATCCTCTCGCAGCTGGAAGTCGACTCCCACTGGAGCCACGTGTCCATCGCGATGGTGCTGTCCGGGTCCGGCTTCGGCTTCTTCTCATCGCCGAACACCAGCGCCGTCATGGGTGCCGTGCCCCGCCAGAGGTACGGCATCGTCTCAGCGTTCCTCAACCTGACCCGGACGGGGTCCAACGTCATCGGCGTAGCCGCGGCAACCACCATTGTCAGCATAACTATGGTCTCCATGGGGTACGAGCCAGTCCTGGGAGAGGCTGTCTCGGGGAGCGGGGGGACCGCCCTGGCCTTCGTGTCCGGCTTCAAGCTGACCTTCCTGTTGGCGCTCTCCGGGGTCGGACTGGCCATCGTGCTGACGCTGATGCGGGGCGCAAGCAGGCCCTCCGAATGAGACGAGGGGGCGGACGTAGACGATCACCGTCTTCACCGTCCCTCGCCAACCTCCTCCCACAGGGGCGAGAGGAGACGCCTTAGCATCGCGCCGAGCCTACACGAGCTGGCTGAGCCTCGTGGCGGAGCCCAAGCCGCGGCAGATGTCGGAGACGGAGACCGCGCCGCCGGTCTCGAAGGAGCGGTTGGCGGCAGCGCCGACGAGCATCGAGGCGGCGCCCTGCTGGTGGCCGGCGCCCCTTCGCCATGGGTCCGGCTGAGGGTCCCGCGCGAAGATCTGCTCCTGCAGCAGGACGTCCCCGCCGCCGTGGCCGCCCACAAGCTCCGGCACGTCGATCTCACGGGCCTCACCGACCATCGGGTACAGCATGAGCTGGGAGCGCCGTTCCGCGGGGATGCCGGCCCCGTGCAGCTCCTCGTACTCCAGTCTCCCGCGGCTGCCGTTGAAGGCGACCCGGAAGCCCTCTCGGGGCAGGTAGGCGTTCAACGAGTAGTTGAGCACGACGCCCGTCCGGTACTTGACCAGGAGGCTCATGGAGTCCTCTATGGTGACGCCCTCGCCGAAGACGTTCTGATCGCGGAAGTAGCCATCGTACCTCTCGTTTTCCAGGTAGAGTTCCCTGAGCTGGTCGTTCTTGGATAGGTCGATGGCAAAGGGGTCCGAGGCGGCGTCCTGGTCCATGTACCTCTCGTATGTGACCGGCTCGCCCCTGGCCTCGGCGTTCTCCTTGCCGTAGAAGGCCAGCCGACCCATGCCGTATACGGTCTCGGGAACGGCGTCGATCCACCAGTTGACCAGGTCGAAGTGGTGCGTCGCCTTGTGGATGATCAGTCCGCCGGAGTTGCGCTTCTGCCGGTGCCACCGGCGGAAGTAGTCGGCGCCGTGGCTTGTGTCGAGCCAGTACTCCAGGCTCACGTGGAGGACATCGCCTATAGCGCCCTCCGAGATCACCTGACGCACCCTGGTGGCCCCCGGCGCCCACCTGTAGTTGAAGGCCACCCGCAGCTCTCTACCCGTTCCCTCGACAGTGTCCATGATGAGATTGCACTTATCGGCGTCTATCGTCATCGGCTTCTCGGTGACCGCGTCGCATCCCAGCTCCATGGCCCGTACGATGTACTGGTGATGGTAGGCGTCGACGGTGGTCACGATCACGACGTCGGGTCTCGTCTCCTGGACCATCCGGTCGAAGTCGTCGGAGCTGTAGGCGGGGACTTCGTGGTGGGACAGCTCCTCCACCAGGCAGCGGTTGTGGTAGGAGAGCCGCCCTGGGTTGGGGTCGGCCAGCGCCACCAGCTCCCCGTCGTCTCGGAACCGGGTGGCCAGGGGATCGATGAACATCCGCGCCCTGGACCCCGCGCCCACCAGGGCGTACCTCACTTTGCCGTCGACACCCATTACCGCTCCTTCGTGTGTTGTGTCTCCCTCAATGCTAGAGTCACATCGCACTCGTCCTGCGACTCCATCATCGGTCGTGACCCCTCTCAATCTCCCCCTGCGAGGGGGAGAGGTTTAGCCTCGGCCGACGTAGGGCATCTTGGTGGCCATTACCGTGATGAACTGCACGTTGGCGTCCGGCGGGAGGCCGGCCATGTACACCACCGCGTCCGCGACGTTCTGGACGTTCATGGTGGGCTCGACCATCACGGCTCCGTTCGCCTGGGGAACGCCCCGCTGCATGCGGCTCGTCATCTCGGTGGCCGCGTTGCCGATGTCGATCTGGCCGCACGCGATGTCGTATTTGCGGCCGTCCAGGGACGTGGCCTTGGTCAGGCCGGTAATGGCGTGCTTGGTCGACGTGTAGGGCGCCGAGTTGGGCCTGGGGACGTGGGCCGATATGGAGCCGTTGTTGATGATGCGGCCGCCCATGGGCTCCTGCCGCTTCATGATCTTGAACGCCTCCTGGGTGCATAGGAAGGAGCCGGTGAGGTTGACGTCGAGGACCTCCTGCCACTGCTGGTAGGTCAGCTCTTCCAGGAGAACGGGCGGCGCTCCTCTCCCGGCGTTGTTGAACAGCACGTCCAGGCGCCCGAAGGCCTCGACGGTCTTTTCGAACAGCGCGGCCACGGCTGCGGGGTCGCCAACGTCCGTCGGCACGGGCAGGACCCGGGAGCCGGCATCGCCGGCCTCCGCTCTGACCGACTCCAGGGGCTCCGGGCGGCGCCCGGCCACGGCGACGGAGTAGCCCTCACCCACGAGGGCGAGGGCCGCCGCCTTTCCGATTCCGCTTCCTCCTCCTGTTACGATGGCGACCTTGCCGTTAGAGCTCACTTGCATAATCTCCTTTCCCGCACTGGACCGCCGCTCTAGGTGAGCCTCCACTCCAGGTTGTTCTCTGAAACAGCCTGCCTGAACCAGTCGACGACCTCGGGATGGAGCGGGACGCCGTTGGCCATCCTGTCGGCCGTCGTCTCTGCCTCCGGGAAGCCGGAGTAGAGCACCTTGCCCTCCCCGGTCACCGTCGGGCACTCCAGCAGGTCGGTGAGGTACTGGTCCATGTCGGCCTTGAAGGCGTCCAGGTCGGTGAAGCCCGATATGTCGAAGGCCTGGAAGTGGTGGACCGAGCCCGTCCTTCTCCGCGGTCCGGCCCCGGTGGCGCACAGGACGGACGTCAGTATCTCGGAGATCATCGAGTAGGCGTAGCCCTTCTGGGAGCCGCCCTCCCTGGTGGAGCCCACGGGGAGCATCATGTACTTCTCGGGGATCTCCGACTCCTCCATGATGGGTACGCCGTCCGCGTCGGTGATCCACCCTGGTTCCACCGTCTGACCCAGCCTCTTGGCCAGGGTGATCTTGTTGCCGGCCACGACGCTGGGAGAGGCGTCGTAGACGAAGGGCGGATTCTGGCCCGTGGGCGCGGCGAAGGACATGGCGTTCAGCCCCAGGAGGGGCTTGGTCCCGAAGGTGGGGACCATCGCCATCCCACCGGTGGTCGTGGCCATGCCCAGCATGTCCTGCTCCCGGGCCATCTCGGCGTAGTAGGAGCAGGGGCCCAGGTGCCGGCAGTTCATGACGGAGACGGCGCCGACGCCGTACTCGGACGCCCGCCTGATGGCCTCCTTCATGCCGATGGGCGAGATGACCATGCCATGGCCGCCGTCGCCATCGATGACGCAGGTCGCCTTGTTGTCCTGTACGATCTTCCAGTCGGGCGTGGGGTTGATGTCGCCGTCCTGCAACTGTTTGACGTAGACGCGCAGCATGTTGCTGACCCCGTGGGTCTCGACCCCCCTAACGTCGGCGTAGACGAGCACGTCTGCCGTCTGGACCGCGTCGTCCTCGGGCATGCCCGTAGACTTCAAGAGCTCCTCGGCGGTCCACTTGAGGTCCTCGACTCGGACCCTGACCTCTATATCCTCCGGTACGTGAAACTTCTCCAGCATCTGCCTATCCTCCTATCGCATCTGGGTTTTTGCAAGAGAGCGCCGGCTCGCGCGTGCATCGGGCGCTCGATTTGGCAACACGACTTTAACACACTGAGGCCGTCTCGGACTATCCGGTCCCTACGGCTACGCTGGAGCCATTCCCGGCAATGGCTTGACCGTCGTCCGTCGCGACTGCTGACCGAGCTGCCGCGCCCCGTCACGTCAGCCCCGGCGCAGCAGCTGGCCCTTCCGGTAAGTGGCCACGCGCCACAGCCACTCGGCCAGGCCGAATCGGAAACGGTCCACGCCGCGCGGATGAGGTCCAAACTGGTGATTCGAGTCCGCTCCGTTACGGGGCCGGATTCGCGGTCTCTCTGTTCAGTAGTCATACGAGCCATGCTGCTGCGACCAGTTAGACGAAGGAGTCGTAGGCCTGACGTATCACTGCGAATGCAGGCTCAATGTCTGACTCGTCGCTAACATAGATATCATGCCAGCCGCCCCCGCCACCGAAGGTTTCTTCCCCTAGCAGGCCATGTGGGTCGTGAATCTGTACTGTTCGTTGCGGATTGATTCGTATTCGGACGCGCAATTGTCCTGGATGCGGGGGTGTCCACTGCCCTTCATGAGGAGGTGCGACGAATCCTGAGAACGCGGGAGGACGGACGAACGCGATATCATAGGTACGGCTCGGTTCTCCGGCCATACCATCCCTGAGACCGACTCCGTGAAGACGAAGAATTCGTCGACCGAGGCCAACTATTACCGCAGACAGGCTAGGGTACCGCTCCGCCAGTTGGTCTAGGGCAGCCAGGGCTTCATTGTCAAATAGAACTTCCCTCATGGTTGAGACATCCTTTCGCGTGCCAAGCGTCGGGCACCCCCCATGCGCTGGCAGGTAGTGGGAAGGTGTGGTGGTAGCCTGTCAGTGCAGACCTTCGCGGGGTCAGGCAACCTCCTTGGTGGTGTAACCATGTCAGGGACGCCAGCCTGACCCCGCTCGATAGACGCCCTAGCTAGTCATAGCGGGGCGTCCACTTGTGTCTGAGTATAGCAAACTCCCTGCTTGTGTGTAGGGTCCGCATCTGGTATCGTCTCTGGGCTACCTACCACAGGAGCTATCTACAGGTGTCATCCGATGTGAGGTTGGGGGAGGCTGTTGTGCCCCCTTCCGGCGCAGCATGGGATGGCAACTGTGGTGGGTATGCCTATTCACCCAAATTGCCGGAAGAGGGCTACCTATGTGGCGACTTCTACTCCTCCTACTATGCGTTTTTATACTAGCTGCGTGTGAGACTATACCTGCGGCCCAACCTACACCTGAGATAATCGACATACCCGTAGAAGTACAAATCTCTACTCCGACATCAGCTCCTACTGTTACCTCTGTACCACTTCCCACTGTTACCCCGACCGTAGTTCCGCCTACTGTTATTCCGACCTCTACACCGGAGCCTACGGCAACGCCCACAGCAACGCCGGAGCCTACGGCAACTCCGACGCCTACGGCAACTCCGACGCCTCGGTCAATAGGGCCGAAATTCCTGAACGAGATGATGGCGTCTACCCCACTACCTGCAGATCTTCGGCTTGTTCCGCTTGGCGACAAACCAGATGGTATAAGTATAACTGAGTCCGACATTGTGCCGATGTATGAACAGATGGGGGCGGTATCTCGCTTTACCATCAACGAGGAAACGGGTATACGCAAAGTGGAGTTATTCGGCATCGCAGATGGTCTGGTAGTAATGTTGGCTGGCCCATCAGACCCGAGCCGAAACCTTGATCTGGCAACTGCTATCTTCAAGCAATCGGCCATGACAATGGCTCCCCAGTTCTACTTGAAAATACTACTCATCAAAGTTATCGGTGGTTGGCAAACTATTGTCGAAGATTGGTTGGACGAGAATATATCCTTTGCCAATAAGTCAGTAGAGAACGCCACCTTGGAGCACGACTGGTGGCGCATACAGCTTGAGCAATTGGAAGACGGCGTGGCGGTGTTGTTCGTTACGCCTTTGTACGAAGAGTAGGCCAGCACACATAAACGTAAAGGAGTAGGGATGCGATTTGATACTGGTACGTTGGAGAGCGGGGCGTATGTGCGGCTGTATTCAACTGATACCGACCGCATCCGACTCGCAGTGGGTTACTCGGCGTCGCAAAGTTCAGCGCTAGATACCAAACTGACGCTGCATGAAGCAAGGCTTCTCCAAGTTGCTTTGACGGCCTTTATGGCTGCCGCTGAACTGTCGTAGCGATTTGGCGAGATAGAGGCGTGCCCGACACCCTTGTGGGTGGGGGCAGCGGAAGGCCCTGGGCGCAAACCCAGGGCTTTGGTTTATCGGAGCCAGCGTCGATACAAAAAAGCGCATTGTAGAGTGCATCTCGCACAACTGCCAGTCCTAGAATGGTGCGCTGTACAATTGGCTTGGCCGGACGTACACTGGGACGGCCATGATTGATTCCCTCGTAAAAACCCGTTTTGAGGAAGTTCCAGCGCTTTAGCACATCTGAGCGCTACCGTATGTTGGGGTAGTACACGGAACAGAGACTGTATATTGTACCCAGGCAAGGGTACGGTTGTTCTAATTCGACCTGCACAGACTTTTTACGAGAGAATCATGATTAGCATTGGGACCTCCGGCTACAGCTACCCGGAGTGGAAGGGCAGCTTCTACCCGGAAGAGATCAAGTCCGCGGAGATGCTGCCATACTACTCCACCCGGCTGTCGACGGTGGAGATCAACAACACCTTCTACCGTCTGCCCAGCGAGAAGGTCCTCGCGGGCTGGGCCAAGGCTACTCCCGACGACTTCGCCTTCACCCTCAAGGCGTCTCGGCGGATCACTCACTTCGCCAAGCTCAAGGACTGCGGCGAGCTGCTTCGGACCTTCTGCGAACGGGCCCAGACCCTGGGACCCAAGCTCGCCACACTGCTGTTCCAGCTGCCACCCTACCTCAGGAGGGACCTGGAGCTGCTGGACGACTTCCTGGAGGCGATGCCGGACGGCATCAGGGCCGCCTTCGAGTTCAGGCACCGGTCCTGGCTCTCGGACGACGTGTACGCGCGGCTTGCGGCAAAGAACCTGGCCCTCTGCATCGCCGACGGCGAGGAGGACACCACGCCGGTGGAGGCTACCGCCGACTACGGCTACTTGCGGCTGCGGGACGAAGGATACCAGCAGCAGGACATTGCCGAGTGGGCCGGCGTCATTGCCGACCGACAAGGGGAGTGGAAGGACACCTTCGTCTACTTCAAGCACGAGCAGGCGGGCAAGGGGCCCGAGTTCGCCAGGGCCCTCAGGGAAGCGCTGCCAGACCTCTAGGAGTATCGAGGGGATGGAGGGTGCGCCTCTCCAACCTCGGTCACAACGAGCAGCCAGGAGTCACAAGCCAGGAGTCACATAAGATGGAGATCGTCCTCAACTCGAAGTTCTTCCCCAGCCTGTCGGCAGAGGAGCTGGGAGAGAAGGTTAGGGAGCTGGGCTATGACGGCATCGACCTGAACATACGCCCCGGCCATCCCGTCGACCCCGAGAACGTTGCCGACACCCTACCCGGAGCCGTCCGGGCATGGAGCGCCCAGGGCCTGGTCTGTCCCCTCGCGACGGCGCCCGTGACCATGGTGGACCCCAAGGCGCCGGAGGTGGAGAGGATCTACGCCGCCTGCGCCGAGGCGGGCGTTCCCCGCTTCAAGATCGGCTTCTGGAGATTCGACGAGGGCGACGACTACTGGCAGATCGTTGACGGGGCGCGGGCGGCCCTGGATGCTTTCGCGAGCCTCAGCGAGAGGTTCGGCGTGCAGACCTGCTACCAGATACACAGCGGGCCGTGCATCGGCTCCAACTGCGCCGGTTTGATGCACCTGATCCGGGGCTTCCCTCCCGAGCACGTGGGGGCCTACCCGGACGTCGGCCACCTGGCCCTGGACGGCGAGGACCTGCCAATGGGCCTGGGGATGATTCGGGACCACCTCTCCATCGTGGCGGTCAAGGACCCCTACTACGCTCCCCAGCCGGAGGGCAGCAGCCCCGCGTACGTCCCCAGGTTCACCAAGGTGGGACAAGGGTGCGTCGACTGGCCGCGCTGCTTCCGAACGCTGCGGGCCCTGGGCTTCGACGGCCCCCTCACGGTCCATACGGAGTACGACTTCGACGAGTCGGTCATACGCCAGGTCGGGTACGCCGAGACCACGCCGCCGAACCTGGAGGAGTGGGCGAAGGAGGACGCAGCCTACCTGCGGGCACTGCTCTCTGACACCCTCTCGCCCTAATCCTCTTCCACAGAGCCTGCCTCACAATCTCCGCGCAAGGGGCCCCTCTCCCATCACGGGAGCATATGTTATCCTTGTGGCCACAGTACGCAAGAGGTGAGACGAGCCTGTCCCTCGCAAGACGCATACAAGAAGTGAGAGGTGAAGAACGATGAAGCTGCTAGTGATATCCGGCGGAAGGCATCCGTACGAGGAGTCCACGCCCGTTCTGGAGGCGTTCCTGAAGGGAGCGGGCCACGACGTGACGGTGGACTGGGAGGCCGGGGCCCTGAGCGACGCCGACGCAATGGCCCAGTACGACGCCCTGGTGTTCAACACGCTGCGGGCGAACGACATCGCCCTGAATGAGGCGGAGCAAGCGGGCATGAAGGGGTTCATAGGCGGCGGCAAGGGGTTCGTCTGCATCCATATCTCCGGGTGCGTACCCGACACGTGGCCCGAGTACCGGGAGATCACCGGCGGCGGCTGGGTTATGGGTACGAGCTTCCACCCGCCCTACGGCCAGTTCACCGTCAACGTCAACCAGGCCGACCACGCAGGCGTCCAGGGCGTCTCCGACTTCGTCACCAACGACGAGCTGTACATGGGCATCGAGTACAGCGACGACAACGACGTGTTCATGAGCGGCGACTCCGAAGAGGGCACGTACCAGTGGGGCGGCAAGGAGACCCACATGCCGGCGGGCACCTTTCCCCTGGGCTGGACGCGCAGCTACGGCGACGGCAAGGTGTTCGTTACGCTGCTGGGGCACAACGGCCTGAGCTTCGAGACGCCCGAGTTCCAGCGGATTGTGCTCAACGGGGTGGACTGGGCCACGGGAGCATAGGCCCGAACGCCCAACGCTGTCCTACGGTGAGGCGGGTTTGGACTCCGACGTACTGGGTCTCGTAGAGAAGCTCCACGGCTCGCCTACGCTGGCCGTGATCGCCGTCGCCGGGGCCGGCGGGCCGGCGGTTTCGTGGCTCCTGGGCGTCGCGGGGGCATCGCGTACCGTCCTGGACATCCAGGTGCCCTACTCCGCCGCCGCGCTGGAGGAGCTCATCGGGTTCGAGCCGAGGCAGGCGGCCAGCAGGGAGACGACCTTGGCTATGGCCCGAAGCGCTTACCGGAGGGCCCTTCGCCTCAGGGAGGGCCGGGCGCGGGTGGTGGGAATCGGATGCACAGCGTCGATAGCCACGGACCGCCCCAAACGCGGCCTGCACCGCTGCCACGTCGCCGCGTGGAGCTCGGAGGGTCTGCGCTCCCATAGCCTGGAGATGGTCAAGGGGCTTCGCGACCGGCGCGGAGAGGATGCCGTCGTCAGCAGGCTGGTGATGAGGGCCCTGGCGGAGGCGATGGGCGTCGACGCGGAGATCGACCTGGAGCTCCGCGAGAGCGAGGGGGTCGACGTCAGGACGGTCGTCTATCCGGACCCCATCATGGCGCTCCTAGCCGGACACGTCGGCAGCATCATCATCGCGTCCGACGGCTCGATGGCTGCCGACCAAGGCTTCCAGGGCGGCCTGCTGGCCGGCTCCTTCGATCCTCTGCACCGCGGACACGAGAAGCTGGCGGAGGCCGCCGCGAACATCCTGGACGCCGAGGTCGCCTTCGAACTGTCCATCGAAAATGTCGACAAGCCCCCCCTGGACGAATCGGAGGTGCGGACGAGAACGGCGCAGTTTGCGGGAAAGCGCCCCGCGGTCGTGACCCGGGCCAAGACCTTCACCGAGAAGGCCCGGCTCTTTCCCGGCTGTACCTTCGTGATCGGATACGACACCGTAGCGCGCCTATTCGAGCCGCGCTACTATGGTGGCGAGACGGCCCGGATGCTGACCGCCCTGGCCGAGATGCGCAGCCTCGGGACGGGCTTCCTGGTAGCGGGGCGCTCCGAAGACGGCGCCTTTCGCACCCTGGACGACGTCGACGTTCCGCCGGGATTCGAGGAGATGCTGGCGCCCATAGAGGCGTCCGCGTTTCGCTCCGACGTGTCGTCGACAGACCTGCGCCTCGCGGGCCGCAGGGCGTAGAGCGGCATGGGACTCAAAGACCTGCGCGAGTTCATCGACCTGCTGGAGAGCAAGGGAGACCTCTGCCGCGTCAGCGCCCCGGTCAGCTGCGAGCTGGAGATGACCGAGATCGCGGACCGCCTGGTCAAGAGCGGCGGCCCGGCCCTCCTCTTCGAGAACGTGGCGGGGCATGACACCCCGGTCCTCATGAACATCTTCGGCACCCACCGGAGAGTGGCCTGGGCCCTGGGCGTGGAGCACGTCGACGAGCTGACGGAGCGCGCCGAGAAGCTCCTGGGGTTGGTCAAGAGGCCGCCCTCCGGGATGCTGGACAAGATGAGGACTCTTGGGGACCTGATCGGCCTGTCCCGGACCCAACCCAAGATGGTGCGGAACGCCCCATGCCAGGAGGTCGTCCTCACCGGAGAGGACGCCGACCTGGCCATCCTCCCGGCGCTGAAGTGCTGGCCCCTGGACGCTGGACGCTACATCACGCTGCCCCTGGTGATCACCCGCGATCCTGAAACGGGCGTCAGGAACGTCGGCATCTACAGGATGCAGGTCTACGACGCCCATACCACCGGGATGCACTGGCAGACCCACAAGGTCGGCGCTCACCACTACCGGGCGGGGGAGCGGGCCCAGATGGACAGGCTGGAGGTGGCTGTCGCGCTGGGAGGAGACCCCGCTACCATCTGGACCGGCGTCCTCCCCATCCCGCCGTCGTTGGACGAGATCGCCGTCGCGGGATTCATCCGCAACGAGCCCGTGGAGATGGTCAAGTGCCGTACCATCGACCTGGAGGCGCCAGCCCACGCGGAGTTCGTCCTGGAAGGGTACGTGATCCCCGGCGAGCTCCGCCTTGAGGGACCCTTCGGGGACCACACGGGGTACTACTCGCCCGCCGAGGAGTACCCCGTCTTCCACGTGACCGCCATCACCCACAGGCGGGACCCCATCTACCCCACCACCATGGTCGGCAGGCCCCCGACGGAGGACTACTTCATGGGGGTCGCCGCGGGAAGGCTCCTCCTGCCCGCTCTGCAGATGTCCCTGCCCGAGGTCGTGGACATCAACATGCCCGCCGAGGGGGTGTTTCACAACCTGGTGATAGTCTCCATCAGGAAGGAGTACGCCGGCCACGCCCGGAAGGTCATGCACGCCCTCTGGGGCCTCGGCCTGCTGATGCTGGCCAAGACGATCATCGTCGTGGACCACTTCGTCAACGTGCAGGACCCGTCGGAGGTCGCCTGGCGGGTCGCCAACAACATCGATCCGGCGCGGGACGTCGTCTTCGCCGACGGTCCCATAGACGACCTGGACCACGCCACGCCGGTGCCCAAGTACGGCAGCAAGATGGGCATCGACGCCACGGCCAAGGGGCCAATGGACGGCAGGACGCGGGAGTGGCCTCCCGACGTGGTGATGAGCGAGGAGATCAAGCGGCTGGTGGACGAGAAGTGGGAGCGGTACGGGATATGAACGCGGCAGAACCCATGGGGCGCCTCGGGGCCGCCAGGTCCCTGGCCAGGAAGGTCCCGTTGTTTCTGGACGCCATCAGGTTCCACGAGACGGCCTTCGCCCTGCCCTTCGCCTACACCGGCATGCTCCTGGCCGCGCGGGGGCTGCCGACCCTGGAGCAGCTCCTGTGGATCACCGTCGCCATGGTGGGCGCTAGGACGGTGGGGATGTCGGCCAACCGCATCATCGACAGGCGCCTCGACGCCAAGAACCCCAGGACCGCCGGGCGGCACCTCCCCATCGGTGCGCTGCGGACCGTGGACATCGCCGCCCCTGCGGCGGCCTCGCTGGCGATCTTCTTCGTTGCGGCAGCAATGCTCAACACTCTCGCCCTGCTGCTCGCTCCCGTGGCTGTCGCGTACCTGGCGGTCTACCCCTACGCCAAGCGCCGCACCTGGGCGGCGAACATGATGCTGGGGGGAGCGCTGGGCATGGCCCCGTCGGCGGCCTGGATCGGGGTCACGGGAAGCCTGTCCTGGCAGCCGGTACTGCTGTCTGCCGCCGTGGCCCTGTGGGCCAGCAGCTTCGACATCCTCTACCACGTTCAGGACTACGACTTCTACCGCCGAGAGGGGCTGCACTCGGTGGCCTCCCGATTCGGGATTCCCGCCGCCTTTCGGTGGGTCCGCCTCTTCGACGCGCTGGCGCTGGCCGCCCTACTCATCCTGGGCCTGTGGATGGGGCTTCAGTGGCCGTACTTCCTGGGCTGGGCAGCTGCACTGGCGCTGCTGGTGTACAAGCACCGCCTGGTCTCTCCCAGCGACCCCTCAGGGATAGGCCCGTCCTTCTTCCGGACCAACGCCTACCTGTCGACCACCATCCTGCTCGCAACCCTGGCCTCTTTTTTTGTATAGACTTACGACCATCGCCAGAGAATCGAAACAGCCAGTACGCAAGCCGATACAGTGAGACGCACGACGCTTAGCGGGAAGAGATCCTACGAAGGTGATACAGAATCGTCAGGAAGCAAGATGACCGTTGCAGGACAACCAGCGAGGGTGATGCAGAAGAAACCGATCGTACTGGGCATGACGGGGGCCAGCGGAGCGGTCATCGCCTCCACGGCCATCGACCGGCTCCTGGAGATGGGCGTGCCCGTCGTCGCCACGGCGTCCTCCGCGGCCAGGATGGTGTGGCAGGACGAGATGGAGGAGTCCTTCGGAGCCGCGCTGGAGCGTTGGACCGACTCCGGCGACTTCGTCTACCATCCGGCCGGAGACCTCAGGGCGCCCATAGCCAGCGGCACCTTCCCGACCCTGGGCATGGCCATCGTACCGTGCAGCATGGCGACGGCGGCTGCCGTCGCCCACGGGCTGTCGGACAACCTGATCCGCAGGGCCGCCGACGTATGCCTGAAGGAGCGGCGCCCCCTGGCCATCGTGCCGCGGGAGACGCCCCTCAACGCGATCCAGCTGGAGAACATGGCGTCCCTGGCCAAGTTGGGGGTAGCCGTCCTGCCCGTGGCGCCCGCCTTCTACCTGAAGCCCAGGACCGTCGAGGACATCGTCGAGTTCACCGTAATGCGCCTGCTGGAGGCGGTCGGAGTCGTGGACGCGCTGCCTGAGGAGTCCCAGTACACCGGGCCGGAGCCGCGGGGCTAGCGGCAGAGGGTTGACCCTATCCTGAACAGTTACCGCATAACCCGGAAGGTGTCGAAGGAGTGGATTACCCTGTCGATGGGATCGCATCTCTGCTGGCATTGCTCTTCAGACCAGTCCGATTACTAGCCATAGAGTACCCCGATCCCGGTTGACCACTAGCCTACCAGACCCTGCCGTTCGATACAGATTCTTCTGGAGTTAGAGTCCGCCGTCGTCGCCCCAGCAAACGGCAGTGCCGTCCATCCTCACTCCGCAACTGTGACCCCCGCCTGCGCTGACCGAGATGAACTCTCCATCTGGAGGTGTGGTCTTATCGCCGCCACTGCGCCAACAAGCAACAGTGCTATCCGTTCTCACCCCGCAACTATGCACGTGCCCTGCGCTAATGGAGACGAACGTTGGATCCGGAGGCGTGGCTTGGCCTCCAAAGTCAGCGCCCCAGCACACAACAGATCCGTTCATCTTCAGTCCACAGCTGTAACTGACCCCTGCGCTAACGGAGATGAACGTTCCGTCCGGCGGCGTAGACTGGCCATACTCGTCAGTGCCCCAGCAAGCGACAGTGCCGTCTGTTCTAACTCCGCAACTGTGCCACAGACCGGCGCTGACAGATAGGAACGATTCTACCGGCGGTGTGGCCTGGCCTGCAAACCTACCAAACAAGCCCAGATTAGAGCCCCAGCAGGCGACAGTGCCATCCGTCTTCACACCGCAACTGTGCCACAACCCGGCGCTAACGGAGATGAACGGGCCTTCCGGCGGAGTGGCTTGGCCTTGAAAGTCGCCGTCATAGCTCTCGTTGGAACCCCAGCACACGATGGAACCGTCACCCCTAATGCCGCAGGTGTGGGCGCCCCCCGCGCTTACGGAGGCGAACTTCCCATCCGGTGGAGTGGCCTGACCTACTAACCTATCACCGACTCGATTCGAGCCCCAGCAGGCGACAGTGCCGTCCGTCTTCACTCCGCAACTGTGGCGGCTTCCCGCGCTTACGGTCACGAAGGATGCGGTCGATGGGGGATTGCGCGGAATCGGACTATAGTAATCCCCTCCGGGCGGCGTAAACCTGCCAAAATCGTTCTCACCCCAGCACACGACAGCGCCATCAGTCTTTTGTCCGCAACTGAATCCGCCCCCAGCGCTGACGGAGATGAACGTCCCATCCGGCGGTGTGGCCTGGCCTTCAGAGTCACTGCCCCAGCACACAACGGAGCCGTCCGTCGTAATCCCGCAGGTATGAGTGTGCCCGGAGGTGACGGACACAAACGTGCCTTTCGGAGGCGTGGCTTGGCCTACGAAGTCAATGCCGTACTCGTTAGATCCCCAGCAAGCGACGGATCTGTCGGTTCTGATTCCACAAGTATGCCACTCCCCGGCGCTAACAGAGAGGAACCTACCTCCCAGCGGCGTGGCCTGCCCCTCAGAGTTCCGGCCCCAGCAGGCGACAGTGCCATCCGTCCTGATCCCGCACGTGTGCCTCTGACCAGCGCTGACGGAGAGGAACGAACCAGCCGGCGGTGTGGCCTGCTTTGCGAACCTATCGAATTGGGAGCCACGATCTAAGCCCCAGCAGGCCACAGTGCCGTCCGTTCTAACTCCACAGCTGTGCCAGGACCCAGCGCTGACAGAGAGGAAACGCCCGTCAGGTGGAATAGCCTGGCCTACGAAATCGCCGCCGGTGGTCTTGTTAGAGCCCCAGCAATCTACGGTGCCGTCCGTCTTCACACCACAACCATGCCACAACCCGGCGCTAACGGAGATGAACGGGCCTTCCGGCGGCGTGGTCCGTCCCAACGTGTCAACGCCCCAACATACGACAGTACCGTCCATCCTGATTCCGCAGCCGTGAGCCCGCCCGACACTAACGGAAACGAAAGAGCCTTTAGGCCCTTCTGTGGGTGTGCGATCGACTGTGCCTTGGATCTGAGTTGGCGTAGAGCTCACTCCACCTCTGGCCAGAGTATCGAGCCGATCTCTTACCTCATTGATCGCTACGACCATACCAATTCCCTCGACCGGCGTTCCATCTCCGGTCTCCAAGAGCTTGGACGTGTTAACGCCCACGACTTGGCCGTCCCGGTCGAAGAGTGGCCCCCCACTATTCCCTGGGTTGAGCGCTGCGTCGGTCTGGAGCAGCCTGACACCTGACTTCGATATCCTCTTTGCGGACACGATGCCTCTTGTGATTGTCGGGGACCCTAGCAGGATGTCTACATCACCCAAGGGATATCCCATGGCTATGACATCTTCTCCGACCGCAACGACATCAGAGTCTCCTAGAGTCACCGGATCGAAATCCTCGGAACCCCGCAGATCGAGGAGGGCTATGTCAACGACCTCGTCCAAGCCCAAGACCTCACCCTGGTATATCTGCCCACTAGGAAGTCTCACGTCGACGGTCTTGAATCCCAGCACAACATGGGCATTGGTGACAACCAGCCCGTCCGTATCGATGATGAACCCGGAGCCAGTCCCTGAACGGGTCACAATCTGTACGACGCCACCTGAAACGTCACTCACCATAGATGAAAGCGTTGGCGTATTGGTCGGGGCTGGCGTGGGCGTGGATGTGGGCATAGGTGAGTGTGTGGGCGTAGGTGTGGCGGGGGTGGCGGTGGGTGTATGTGTATGTGTGGGTTGAGCGGTATGAGTGGGCGAACTCGTAGGTTTGAGCACAGCGGTCGGCTCAGGCGTCGCAGCGGGCACTACGGAAGAGGGAATGCTCGTGAGGACTGGCGTGGCGGTAGGTCGAGAGGCCGCAATGGCTATCGGAGTGGACATCTTCGCGGGGACTGGAGTGGCGGTAGGTCGAGAGGCCACGGTGGGTATCGGAGAGGACATCCTCGCAGCGATTGGCGTAGCGGTGGGTTCATAGGTTGCGGCGGGTACGAGAGTGGATAGAGGTATCACGGTCGAGGTCAATGGGACCGGTGACTGCTGCGACGATGCCACCGCTGAACCTGTTGCCGTGGGTGGTTCACCGAAGGTGATTGGCTCGTCTTTCCCGCACGCCAACGCCAACCACGCGAGGGCTAGGGTGAAGAGCACTGTCATCAGCGAGACCACCCATCGACAGTGTCGTTCCCTCACCAAACGCACCGCAGACTTCTTCTTAGGCTGCCAAGCTTCGAAGCCGACCGGCAAAATCGTACAGCTTCTCCAGATACTCCGGTTCTGGACCCTTGGGATCGAAGTGCATAACAGCGTTCCGTATATCCCTCACGGCACACAGCCGTTCTAGGAAGACCTCCTGACAGCAGGTATCGAGGCCAAGGCGCTTCCAGTGCTCCGATCCCTCTAGGAGCCTACAGTATGCACCTAGACTGAGGTCATCCGGGCCATGAATGTATCGCCTGCGTCCCTTATACACCGTCTCTCTCAACTCACCAATACAGAACTTCCCAGCAACAAGCCTTCGCAGGTGGTGCTCTATCTCCTCGATTACCAGGAACGGTTCGGCAAGCTGCCTGAATTGGACGGCAAAATCGCTGGCGGTGACGATGCCCGCAATAACATCATCCTCTCCCCTGACCAAGACGTAGCCAGTGGCGACATCATCAGTCGCATCGAGCAAGGGGTCGTTAAAGCCAATCTCCCTTACAGGATTCTCCATGCATTCATGGACGAATTGACACGGAGAGTCCGTCGACGCTCCTTCACCAATCGACTTCCAGCTGATCACTCCGTCGACTTCGCGGTCATTCGACATCACCGGCAATTGGGAGAAGTCCTTCTTTCGCATGATCTTCGTTGCGACCTCAAGGCAATCATCGGGCCTTACCGTGGTCGGCTTTCGATTGGCCGCATCTAGGTCACCTACCCTGCGAGTGCGAAAGCGAGTGTCTTCAATCATCGAGGCACCACCAATCAATTCATGGTCTCAACCCACGACATAGTAGCACTTCCCTTCCTGGAGCTCGCACTGCCTGCAGTAAGCCTGAGCCAGAGCGTTCCAGCGTTGCATCTGGGCAGACGACCGCCTCCAACGGTTACTCTGGAAGGGGACGTTTGGTAAGATGGCATGGTCAAAACAACCGATTGGAGTCGAACATGCGTGAGATTCAGGCTACCGAAGCCAAGGCGCGCTTGGCTGAGCTCCTCTGGGCCGTCGAGCATGGGGAGACCGTTTCTATAACCCGACACGGGAGGCCGGTTGCGCATCTCGTCCCCGCACCTGCGCAGGACCGCGCCAGCCGCCATGCGGCGGTCGAGCGGTTCCGGCAACGCCGCGCCAGCTGGGAGCGTGTGGACTTCTCCACGGAGGAGATACTCGCCGCACGCCACGAGGGCCACCGCCTTTGAGCGGCCTGGTCGTAGATGCATCGGTCGTCATGGCGTGGCTCCTTGACGATGAGGACGAGCCGCGCGCAGACAGAGTACTTGACCACCTCGAAGAAGATGGAGCGTTGGTGCCGCAGATATGGCACTTTGAGACACGCAACACGTTGCTGATCGCAGAGCGACGTGGGCGTCTTTCCGCGGGAGGGGTCAGGGAGCGCCTGGAAGCCTTGAAAGCCTTGCCCATCCGAACGGATGAGGAACCAGACCTTGTAGTCTCGAACCGAGTCGGGCTATCTAGCGCGGAAGGTGTACTCCCTACTCTATGAAGCGCATGACAGCGACCGCGGCGGTGACTACAGCCGCCATAGCGGCCATACCTAGGAGCTGAGCCCAGACTATCCGCCAAGTCAAGTCCGCTTTCAACTCGGCTAGGTCCGCCTTAGTCGCTAGCGCGTCTAATCTACCTTCGATGTAGCTAACTCGCTGCTCGACAGTAGCCATCCCGGTTCTCCCGTAGCTTGATACCCTTCATGGTATATTGCTACTGGGCGGGCGGTCAACACTCTTTTCAGCGTTCGCAGGCGCGTACGGCTTCGGTTGCGTCTCCTGAGCCGACCCAAGAGAAGCCGCCTCGTTTCAGCGCCATCGAGTTAGGGAAGGTCTGAACAACTGAGGGTATCTCGTATGTGATGGACAGTAAGTGGACTGTCCGAGGTGTTTCTTCCTCCTACCGTGTGTCGATGAGGTCTTGTGGTCCTGAAACGGCTCTGCTAAGGCGTATCTACGTTCGTTTGTCCAGCTTGGGCGCACTTCGCCCTCGTCAGGCTGCCAAGTACCGCTCCGCCCTTATCAAGTTCGTCATCCCCAGTAGCAACATCAGTCGTTGCGTGTTCTTTGCCAACCCTCGGTAACGCACCTTGGCGTATCCGAAGTGCCGCTTCACGTACAGGAACGGATGCTCCACCTTCGCCCTGGTCGACGCCTTGCGCTTCTCCATAAGCGCCTCATAGCTTCCCGGCTCCAGCTGCCGACGTCTCCCGGGTCTCATCGCTACCTGCCAGTCCACATCCAACTCGCGATTCTCCAATCGCTTGTCGACTCCCTGATACCCCGCATCGCCCCACACCCGTTTCTCTCCACCGTGCAGCAGCCGGTGAGCCTCCGTCACGTCATGAACGTTCGCAGGTGTCGTTCTTACGCTATGTACTACTCCCGTCTCAGCGTCCGCACCGACGTGTACCTTCATCCCGAAGTGCCACTCATTCCCCTTCTTCGTCTGACGCATCTCAGGGTCTCGCTTACCTGCACGATTCTTCGTTGACGATGGCGCCTCAATGATGCTCGCGTCCACGATCGTTCCCTCCCGAAGCCGCAGCCCCTGGGACTCCAGATGACGGTTGATCTCCTCGAACAGACCCTGTCCCAACTCGTGCTCTTCCAGCAGATGGCGGAAGTTCAGGACCGTCGTCTCGTCCGGGAGCGGGCCCGACAGCCTCAACCCTACGAACCGTCTCACCGACTCGACCTCGTAGAGCATGTCCTCCATACCAGGATCACTAAGGTTGTAGAACATCTGCACGCAGTGAATCCGCAGCATCACAGACAACTCATAGGGTCGCCGGCCCCGGCCTGCCCTGGGATAGAACGGGCGGATGCGTTCTACGAGCTGTTCCCAAGGGATCAGACCGTCCATGCGCTCCAGGAATATCTCCCGCCGGGTCTTGCGCTTCTTGCTCTCGTACTCCAAGTCGGCAAATGTTGGCTGGTCCATCGTGTCTTCACCCCAAACATCTCTGCTTTGTGTATGGCATAGTACTATGCCACAACACACCAGAACTTGTTCAGAGTATCCTTAGCTACATGCTGGATAGCAGCGTCCCTACCGGCTATCGCCAAGGGTAAGACCGTATATAATTCCCCTGTACAATGGGACAAAACGCCGTCTCATCGGAACGAGCGTTGAAGGGGAGCCTGCGACATGATCTCTGCCGCCGACGCCACCAGGGCCATCTACTCGCAACGGGACGACGCTGTCGTCGTGTACACCATGTCGCCCGTGCGGTACTGGGAGGCGATGTCGGAGGATCCGGCCCTGGACCTGCCGATATTCGGCGGCATGGGCAAGGCGTCCTCAGTCGGCCTTGGGCTGGCCCTAGCCCAGCCAAGCAAGAGGGTCATCGTTCTGGAGGGCGACGGCGGGCTGCTGATGAACCTGGGCACGCTGGTGACCATCGCGGGACAGGAGCCTGAGAACCTCGTCTTCTTCGCCTTCGACGACGGCGTCTACAACACCACGGGCGGCCAGCCGGTGCCGGGAGGCGGCAAGCCCAACCTCGCGGGCATAGCCAGGGAGTCGGGAATCGCGGAGAGCCACGAGTTCGACGATCTGGAAGACTTCTCCACCGCCCTGCCGCATCTGCTGCAGACCAAGGGGCCCGTCTTCGTCTCCCTGAAGGTCGACCATCCGCCGGACATGCCCGAGTTCCACGTGGGCGATACGGGCGCCGCGATGAAACGGCTGGCGGCCCAGCTGCGGCCCAACTAAGGAGCGGCGACCGGTGAACATTCCCTCTACCGAACAGGTGTAGGAGGCGTCAGTGTACGACTTTCACACGCACACCTTCCTCAGCGACGGGGTGCTCTCGCCCATCGAGCTGATACGAAGGGCGCTCCAGGTCGGGTACCGGGTCATGGCCATAACCGACCACGTCGGACCCGGCAACCTGGAGTGGGTGCTGAAGACGCTGATAGAGGACTGCGCGATGGCCTCCAAGCGGTGGGACATACTGGCCCTGCCCGGCGTCGAGATCACCCACGTACCCAAGGAGGACATCGACCTGCTGGCAAGAGAGGCGCGTTACATGGGCGCCAAGGTGGTCAACGTCCACGGGGAGACCATCGTGGAGCCGGTGGAGCCGGGCACCAACCTGGCCGCCGTCAGGTCCAAGAGCGTCGACATCTTGGCCCACCCGGGGCTGATCACCCCCGACGAGGCGCGGCTCGCCGCGGAGAACGACGTCCGCCTGGAGGTGTCCGCGCGCCGGGGGCACAGCTTCGCCAACGGCCACGTGGTGAAGCAGGCGCAGAGGGCGGGAGCCAAGATGGTGCTGGACTCGGACGCTCATGCCCCCCAAGACCTGCTCACGAGAGAGCACGCCATGAAGGTCGCCCTTGGCGCGGGCCTCGGCCAGCAGGACGCTGACGCGCTGCTGGAGGACAGCCCCCGCCAGCTGCTGTCGAAGCTGAGGCTCTCGCCGACCGTCTGACCGGCGGCCGCAGGCCGTCTGCGCGCTATTCGGGCAGCACGATGGACGTCGGCTCTTCGCCGCCGGCGACCCGCGCCACGTTCTGCATCGCGAACACGCGGCTCCTCTCCCCGGACTCCTGGGCGAATGATGCCATGTGAGCCGTTACGACGACGTTGTCCATCTTCAGCAGCGGATTGTCCCTAGGCGTCGGCTCCTCCTCCAGGACGTCGAGGCCGGCGGAGGCGATCTCCTCCGCGTTCAACGCCCTGATCAGCGCGGCCTCGTCCACCACGGGACCGCGGCACGCGTTGATGAGCACGGCGGTGGGCTTCATCAGCCCGAGCTCGCGGTCGCTGATCATCCCCCTGGTGCTCTTGGTCAGGGGCACGTGCAGGGTCACGATGTCAGAGGTGCTCAGGAGCTCGTCCAGGTCGAGGCGGGTGACGTTGAACCGGTTCTCCACCTCCTCCGGGACGTCGAACATGTCGAAGTAGACGAGGCTGCAGTCCCAGCCCTGGAGTCGCTGGGCGACCTGCTGGCCGATCCGCCCGAAGCCGACGATCCCCACGGTCTTGCCGGTGATCTCGTGGGCCTGGTGGTACCACTTCGCCCGGACGCCGCCGGCCCACTCCCCGGCCCTTGCCGCCTCGTACTGCAGGTGCATCTTGCGGTACACGGCTATCATCAGGGAGATGGTGTGCTCGGCGACGGATGGGGCGTTTCCTCCGCCGTTGTTGGCCACGCGCACGCCCAGCTCGCCGAGCCCCTGCAGGTCGAGGCGGTCGGTCCCCGCGCTGGTGACCTGCACCAGCTTCAGGTTCGAGGCCAGCCTGGCGGTGTCCACGGTGAACCGGGAGTTGGCTATGATGGCCACGGCGTCCTTCAGCTGGACGGCGAGCTCATCCTCGGGCAGCGAGCCGTCCACGTAGCTTATCTCCACGTCGGGGCCCGCCCTGCGGTGCGCTTCGAGCGTGTTGTTGGGGTCGTTGGGACCGGGGCCTAGCAGTACGATCTTGCCGCTCATATATCTGTTCTCCTATCGAGCTCGGTGTCGGGATGTGAAACACGCCCGATTATACTCGCGGCCTCCAACACCGGCAACCGCCCCAGGGCATTTGCATACGATACAGCTGCGATAGACATTCGCGACTTCCTTCCTCTCTCACCTTGGCAGAGACTGCGCCGCAGTTGCGAGGGACCGCAATTCGTGCCTATAATCGCGGGGATATGCCTGCCGGTCCGCCATGCGGCTCCCCGTTTCTCCGAATCGACTTGGACGACGCAAGCTCCATAGCCATCGACGGGCCCGCCGCATCGGGTAAGACGGCGGTGGGGATGCTCTTGGCCAAACGCATGGGGTACCGCTTCCTGGACACCGGGGCCATGTATCGGGCCGTCACGCTGGCTGCCGTCGACCGAGCCGTCGACCTCGGGGACGGTGAGGCCCTTGGCGTCCTGGTCTCCGGCCTGGACGTCCAGGTCGTATGCTCGGAGGGCGGTGACAGACTCCTGATTTCCGGCGTTGACGTGACGGACCGGCTCAGGGACCGGGAGGTTGATCGCGGCGTCTCGCTGGTGGCCAGCGTTCCCGGCGTCCGGTCGGCCCTGGTCCGTCTGCAGCGGGAGATCGGCGCTGCCGGGAGCATCGTGATGGTGGGAAGGGACATCGGCACGGTGGTCCTGCCTCACGCCGTGACGAAGGTCTTCCTGACGGCATCGGTCCACACCAGGGCGAGGCGGCGGTACCGCGAGATCGAGGATCTGGGGAGGGCGCCCGACTTCCGGCGTCTCGTGAACGAGATCCAACGGCGTGATAAGATAGACTCCGAGCGTGCGGACTCGCCGTTACGGCCCGCGGACGACGCCCTGGTGCTGGAGACGGATGCGCTGAACGTACACGAGGTCGTAGAGAGAATCCTGCTGCGCGCTGGGAATAGCTAGTGGCGACTCCCTGGGTCTACCCTGTCAGCAACTTCGTCCAGAGAGCGACCCTGAAGCTCTTCGCAGACTACAAGGTGGAGGGGAAGGAAAACGTTCCTCCCATGGGGCCGCTGATTGTGGTGGCCAACCACCAGAGCTACGTGGACCCTCCCCTGCTGGCGGCCAGCATCCCGCGGCGGCTCTGGTTCCCGGCCAAGCGAGAGGTGTTCCGCGGCTCCTTGGTCAGCTGGTTTCTCAGCTCCTACGGCGCCTTCCCGGTGAACCGCCAAGGGAGCGACGTCCGGGCCTACCGGTGGGTCCTGGACAAGGTCAACCGAGACGACGCGGTGGCGATCTTCCCGGAGGGCACCAGAAGCCCCGGCGCCATGAAGCGGGCGACCTCCGGGGCGGTACAGATAGCACTGAAGACACAAGCGCCGCTGCTCCCGGTGGGCATAACGGGCACGGAGCGAATCGGCCACTGGCTCAGGGTCGTCAACCCCACCGGGAGGATCAGAGTGAACGTCGGGACCGTATTCTCCCTCCCATCCCTGGAGGGCAGGCCGAACAAGGAGGTCATTCGCTCCCTGGCCGACATGGTGATGGGTCGAATAGCGGCGCTGCTGCCCGTCGGGTACCAGGGCGTATACCGTCTCGGACAGGACGCGGCATCCCGTGAGAGCGGAGCCGCAGAGGACCGGGGCTGATCGCCCTCACCCCAGCCCTATCTCATCGAGGGAGAGGGGGCAGATGAGGGGAGAGCCCCAGCCATTGGACCACAGTCGAGGCAGCCAGTGTGCGGAATCATAGGATACGTCGGCCGGCGGAGCGCCGCGCCGATCCTCTTGGACGGCCTGTCCAGCCTGGAGTATCGCGGCTACGACAGCACGGGCATAGCCGTCATCACCCCCACGGGCGAGCCCATCGTCCACAAGAAGTCGGGGAAGCTGGACAGGCTGAGGGACTCTCTCCGGGACGGCCTGCCCCAGGGCAACGTCGGAATCGGCCACACGAGGTGGGCAACCCACGGCCGCCCAACGGACGACAACGCTCACCCTCACTCCGATTGCGGCGGGGACGTCCTAGTCATCCACAACGGCATAATCGAGAACTACGCCGAGATCCGGAGAGAGCTGACGGACGCGGGCCATCACTTCAGCTCCCAGACCGACTCCGAGTGCATCCCCCACCTGATAGAGTCCCACCAGGCCGCGGGAGCCTCCTTCGAAGAGAGCGTCCGCCAAGTCGCGGACAGGATCCAGGGGGCCAACGTGGTGGTGGCGGTCTCACGCAGCGATCCGTCTAAGGTCGCGGCGTTCCGTATCGGCAACGCCGGGGGTGTCGTCGTCGGCTACGGCGAGGACGAGATGCTCCTGGCCAGCGACCTTCCCGCCCTGCTCCCTCACACGCGGGAGGTAACGTACCTGACCGGCGGCGAGATGGTGACCATCTCCAGGGGCGGCGCCAGCTACAGCCTCCTGGACGGAACACCGGTGCGGAAGCTTCCCGCGACGGCGCCCTACAACCCCCTGCTCGTCGCCAAGGGGGAGTACAAGCACTTCATGCTCAAGGAGATGCACGAGCAGCCGGAGGCGGTCATCGACACTCTCAGGGGCCGCGTCTCCTTCGATCCGGCGGACGTCCACCTGAAAGAGATCCCGTACTCCGACGAGGTCATCGCCGGCTTCAATAGGGTCGTGCTGTTGGGCATGGGGACCAGCCTGAACGCCGCACTGCTCGGTCGAGCCTGGATGGAGACGCTGGCGAGGGTCCCCTCCGAGGCCGACAACTCCTCGGAGTTCCGGTACAGGGACCCAGTTCTGGATGACCGCACGCTGGTCGTCTCGATATCCCAGTCCGGCGAGACGGCAGACACGCTGGCGGCGATGGACGAAGCGACCCGGAAGGGGGCCCGCCAGATCACGCTGTGCAACTACCCCGGGGCCCAGACGACCCGCGTAGCCGACGGCACGATCCTGATTCGCGCCGGTCCCGAAATAGGCGTCGCCTCCAGCAAGACCTTCGTGTGCTCCCTGGTAACCCTGTACGCCCTAGCCATGCACGTGGGCATAAGGCGCGGCGTCCTGGGCCAAGAGCGGGTTCGGGAGATGGTCCAAGACCTGGCGCACCTGCCAAGGCTTATGGGCGCTCTGCTCAGCGACCAGAGTCAGTACGAGGAGCTGGCGGCCCGCTACGCCTCGTGCTCGGACTTCCTGTACCTCGGCCGCGGCCTCAACTACCCGCTGGCCATGGAGGGAGCGTTGAAGCTCAAGGAGCTCAGCTACCTTCACGCCGAGGGCTATCCTGCCGGGGAGATGAAGCACGGACCGATCTCGTTGATCGACGAGAACATGCCGGTGGTGGCCCTCATGCCCAGAGACGACCTGTACGGGAAGATGCTCAACAACGTGAACGAGGTCAAGGCGCGCGGCGGTATCGTCCTGGCCGTCGCCACCGAGGGCGACTCGGAGATCGAGTCGACGGTCGACGACGTCATATACATCCCGAAGGCATCCCCCGAGATCGTTCCGATTCTGATGGCGGTGCCGATGCAGCTGCTGGCGTACCACGTCGCCGTGCGCCGCGGCTGCGACGTGGACCAGCCCCGGAACCTGGCAAAGTCCGTGACCGTGGAGTAGCCTTTTGCGAGGTCGCCTCGGAGGCTGTGAGGGTAGAGGCGTCGGTCCGGGTAAGGGGACACCGTGGGGTAGTAGCTTTTTTGCGAGGTCACCTCGGAGGATGTGGGTAGAGGCGTCGGTCCGGGTAAGGGCACACCGTGGGGTATCGGTGACCCCTCTCAATCTCCACCTGCCAGCGTGCCGGGGGAGGGGCCTCAGTCAGCGCTCTGTAGCGGAACTCCCTTCTCTTGTGTACAATCCCAAGGGAACGCAGTGTACGTCAGGGCCGACGGCCCTTTCAGGTGGGAAGGTCAGATCGATGAGCGAACCAAAGGTTACGATAGAAGCCCTACGCACCCTGGCGGAGATGCAGGGGCTCGACATAGGCGACGATGCTCTCGACGAGCTCCTTCCGTTGGTCCAGCGAACGGCCGAGGCGTTCGCTGCCCTGGATGCCCTGGACCCCGACCAGGCGGAGCCGGCAAACACATTCATCCCCACGGGCGGCTGAGACTTGGACCCCTCCGAGCTGGTCTTCCTCTCCATAGCAGACGCCGCCGAGCTCGTCGCCGGCAGGCAGCTCTCTCCGGTGGAGATCGTCGACGCACACCTGCGTAGGATAGACGCCACCGACGGCGCACTGAACTCCTTCATCACCCTGTTGAGGGACGAGTCGATGGCCGCGGCCCGCGAGGCCGAGGGGGCCATAGGCTCCGGCGGCTACATTGGGCCGCTGCACGGGCTGCCGATAGGGCTGAAGGACCTCTACTACACTAAGGGCATACGCACCACCATGGGCTCGAAGATCATGGGAGAGTTCGTGCCCGACGCCGACGCCGCGGTTACCGAGCGCTTCCACGCGGCTGGAGCGATAGTGATAGGGAAGCTCCAGATGCACGAGTTCGCCCTAGGCGCGACCAGTGAGAACCCACACTACGGGCCGGCCCACAATCCCTGGGACACCGGGCGGATGACCGGCGGCTCCAGCGGCGGCTCCGGCTCTGCCGTGGCGTCGGGCCAGTGCATGGGCGCCCTGGGCAGCGACACCGGCGGCTCTGTCCGCATCCCGGCGTCGCTGTGCGGCATCGTGGGCCTCAAGCCCACCTTCGGCCGCGTCAGCCGTTACGGCGTCTACCCCCTGAGCTGGAGCTTCGACACGGTGGGGCCGATGACCAGGACGGTGCGAGACGCCGCGCTGGTCCTCAATGCCATCGCCGGACACGACAGCCGCGACCTCTCGTCCAGCCGCAGACCGACGGAGGACTTCGCCGAGAGGCTCGAAGACGGCATCAGCGGCGTCCGCATCGGAATACCCAGGGAGTACTTCTTCGAGAAAACGGAGCCCCAGGTGACCGACTCGGTGCGGGAAGCGGCCTCCGTGCTGGAGGGCCTCGGGGCATCGGTGGACGAGGTCTCCATCCCCGTCCTGGAGCACTCGCAGACCATATCCACTCCCATATCCCAGGCGGAGGCGTCCCAGATACACACAGAGCACCTGCGGGATAGGGCCCACGACATCGGGGCCGACGTCAGGGGCAGGCTGTACCAGGGCGCACTGATACCGGCCACGGACTACATCAAGGCGCAGCGCGCCCGCACTGTCTACAATGCGCGCATGGCGGAGGCGTTCCAGCGGTTCGACGCGCTGATCGCCCCAACCTGCCCGGTGGGGGCGCCGGAGCTGGGCGAGCGCACAGTGCAGGTCGGCGACGTTGCGGAGCCGACGCTGGCGCTGCTGTCGCGCCTGACGCGGCCCTTCAACGTCAGCGGAGTGCCCACGGTCTCCTTACCCTGTGGCTTCACCAGCTACGGCGTCCCGATAGGTCTCCAGATCGCCGGACGTCCCTTCGAGGATGCCGCCGTCCTCAGGATCGCCCATGCCTACGAGCAGGCGACCGAGTGGCACAAGCGCAGACCGCCGATCTAGGCTCAATGCGATAGGCGAGCCGGCAGCCTGCCCGGGAAGATGCATCGGCGGCGGAGATTGGGAAGAGGATATGCATTGAGCGACGGTAAGGACAACGAGCAGCTTTCCCTCTACGACGCGGCGAGGGCCATGGGCGTCACCTTTGCCAGCGAAGCGGCTCCGCGGGACCGATTCGTCGACGCACACGGACTCCGCTTTCACTACCTGGAGTGGGGACAGGCGGAGTCGCCCCCCATCGTGCTCCTGCACGGATTCGCTCAGACGTGTCACTCGTGGGACTTCGTGGCCCTGTCCCTCTGCGACCGCTTCCGAGTCGTCGCCCTGGACCAGAGGGGTCATGGCGACAGCGATTGGGCCCCCGACGGCGACTACACGCCGGAGGCGTACCAGTCGGACCTGCACGCCATCGTCCAGGAGCTGGAACTGAGGGAGATCGTGCTGATCGGCCTCTCGATGGGCGGGAGGAACGCCTTTACCTACGCATCGAGCCACCCTGAGCGGGTCAGGGCCCTGGTCATCGTAGACGCGGCGCCGGAGTCGCGGCCGGCGGGCACTGAGAACATCCGCCGCTTCGTCCAACAGGAAGACGAGCTCGACTCCGTCGACGACTTCGTGAAGAGGGTCCAGGCATACAACCCCCGGAGGTCGGTCCAGCAGATCCGCGGGAGCATACTCAACAACCTGAAGCAGCTGCCCAGCGGCAGGTGGACTTGGAAGTACGACAAGCTGCTCAGGTCGCCCGGACGGCGACTGGGGGGCGATCCGGCAACAGAACGCCGCCTCTGGGGCTACGTCGAGGGCCTGCAATGCCCGACCCTGGTCGTACGCGGGGCTGAGACCGACGTCGTAGGGGCGGAGACGGCCCGCTCGATGCAGCGGCGAATCCCGGACGCCCGGCTCGCCACAGTCGAGGGGGCGGGACACCTGGTGATGGGGGACAATCCCGCCGGCTTCGAAAGGGCGATAACCTCCTTCCTGTCCAGCCTTCGGTGACGCCCCCACAAGTCTGAAAGGAGAGCCGGATGTCGACGATACAGTACCTCAGCTCATCGGAGAGCGGGGACAGAGCCAGCGCCATCTACACGGACGCTATGGCCCGAATGTACGGGCTCGTGGCGCTGGGGATCGTCACCACCGGGGCGGCGATATGGTTCGGCGACTCTCTGGGCATCGGCGACGCCATATTCAGCTTCGGCTGGATCGGCTACATCGCGGCCTTCGCCATCATCATGGGGACGCTGGTGGCGGCCAACGCGGTCGTCGCCAGCGGGAACATCGGACTCGGGACCGTCCTGTACCTCGGCTTCACCGGCATGGAGGGGCTCTTCCTATCGCCGATCCTAACAGCCTTCACGACCCAGACGATTGGCGCCGCCTTCATGCTGACCGCCGGCCTGTTCGTGGGCATGAGCGCTATCGGGATGACCACCAAGAAGGACCTGTCCAGGCTCGGCCCCATGCTGTTCATCGGCCTGATCGGGTTGATCGTCATCAGCCTAGTCAACGTCCTCCTGATCCGGTCCGACGGCCTGTTCCTGCTGATCAACCTGGCGCTGCTGCCCATCTTCCTGGGGCTGATGGTCTGGGAGACGAAGAAGATGAAGGAGATGGCACAGGAGGCCGCAATGGCCGGGGACACCCAGACGGCCACCCAGGTTGCCGTAATAGGCAGCATCGGCCTGTACCTGAACGCCCTGAACATATTCCTCATCCTCCTGAACCTACTGGGATTCGCCTCGGACGACTGATCCACAAGTCCAATGCCAGGTGCACCGTAGAGGAGATGACATGAGCAGTCAGTCCGACCAGGGCGGCGTGACCGGCGATACCGTCCTGGAGGCGCAATTCGACCCCACGATCATCCCATACCTGCGGTGGTACGTGTCTGGTATCCTGCTCATCACGGTCGCAGGCATCCCGCTCATACCCTTCTGGCTGATCGTCAGCGCCTGGTACGGACGCGAGTTCATCCGGCGCCTGTCGGCGCGCCTGACCACGCAGGCGTTGGAGATACGCAAGGGCGTCTTCTTCCGCCGCGCTCGGAATGACATGGCGAGGCTAGCTTCATACTTTACATACCCCTATTCACAGAAGTCCGTCGATAGCAAGGTAATTCGACGTACACCGTAGAATCTTGTAGCCACACGTCAAAAACTGCTCTATAAAGGAGATTGTAATTACATGAAGGGTGTCATCCTAGCCGCAGGATACGGGCGACGATTTGCTCTGGGCGAAGGGCGTCTCCACAAGCTCCTGCTTCGTATAGGCAACCGGGCGGTCATCGACTACACCCTGGAGGCGTTTTGTAAGGTGGGGATCAGGGACGTTGCAATGGTTGTAGGCTATCGTGCCCAGCTGCTGCGAGACTACAATGGCGACGGCGCCCGCCACGGTATCCACCTCGAGTACCTGTTTAACCCCCAGTACGAAAGGGGAAACGCGCTCTCTCTCAATACCGCAAAGTCCTTCACCCAAGAAGAGCCTTTCTTGCTTTCTATGGGAGACCACCTGGTCTCTCCTGAACTGCTGTCCAGGATGCTAGCGCCCGCAACCGATTCCAGTGCCCTGGCTGTAGACTTCAGCCCAGATATCCACGACATTGAAGAGGCGACACGGGTGCGTGTGGACTCTGAGGGCTGGATCAACCGCATAGGGAAAGACCTACACGAATGGGACGGCGTCGACGCCGGCGTGTTCCGGCTGACTCCAGCCATCTACGAAGCTATCACGGCGGTGACATGCGAGGAGCGAGATGAGCATCAGATCAGCGAGGCCGTTACCTGGATGATCAGCCAAGGGTATTGCCTCAATGCGTGCGACATCTCCGGATGCTTCTGGCAAGACGTGGATACCTGGGAAGACCTTCGCCATGCCACGGCGGCTCTGGCAGAGACGACGCTTTGAACGTTGCGTACGACGGCTTTGTCTCCCGCCACATCAATCGGAGATTTTCCCGGCCTATTGCCAGGTTGCTGGCGTACACTCCGGTAACTCCCAATCAGGTCTCTTTACTCAGCTTTGTCATCGCTCTGGGGTCTCTTGCACTATTCCTAAACGACCATCCTTCTTGGGCAGGCGGGGCCGTTCAAGCGTCTTCAATCGTTGACGGCGTAGACGGAGACCTGGCACGCCGTAAGAGCATGGCGACGCGGTTCGGCGGCTTCTTCGACGCCCTCCTTGACCGGTACTCCGACGTAGCCATCCTTGGAGGGTTGACCTACTGGTCTGTCGCCTTTGAAGAGAGGTTGTCACCCGAGCCTACGGTCATCATCGGCGTGTTGGCTATCGTAGGAGCGTTAATGATCAGCTACAGCCGTGCTCGGGCGGAGGCCTCTTTAGGGTTCACCTTCCAAGGGTTAGCTGGGAACCTGGCATCCAGGGACTCGCGGCTGCTGATTGTGATGATCGGGGCGATTTTGGGACAGGGACTAGCATGTCTGGCAGTCATCGCTGTCCTGTCAAACAGCATGGTCCTCTGGCGGTTGGCTGTGGCTCGAAGCCGTTCCTGAGGAACAGGAGTTTCATGTTGACGAGGCTAGGCACGCCCTCGCACCCTGATCTCCCCGGCGTTGTAGGCCCGTCCGGGGTCGATTCCCCCAGTCCCAGGGGCCGCTCGACCGTGACCTTCCAGTAGCCAAAGGCCTCGTTTGGGGAATATCTTCGACTGCTCGGCCGACCCCAGCAGTCGGGAGATCCATCGTTGCATAGCGGGCAGTGTGGGCCCTATGAGCCCCCTCGCAGGGGAAGATCGAGGGGGGGAAGTTCGAGGGGGGGAGCGGGCTCAGAGCATACGTCTCATCAAACGTGGATTGCGTGAAGTATCTTGCACGTGTTATAATTCAATTAGATTAGAGGCATGTAGAAACAAGGAACCTCAAGGAACTGGCTTGGATAGCGCTGAAAAGCAAGCAATAATCAGCGAATATCAGACCCACGAGAACGACTCAGGCTCGACCGAAGTGCAGGTGGCGGTGCTGACCGCCCGTATCGTTGCACTTACCCAGCACCTCAGGGCCCACAAGCACGACGAAGCCACGCGTCGAGGGTTGCTGAGTATGGTCGGGCGCCGCCGTAGGCTGCTTCGGTACCTCAACGGGGAAGACGTAGGGCGCTACAGGGCCCTCATTTCCAAACTCGGTCTTAGAAGATAGTCCCGGTCCTCGGGGCTATCTTTCTTTCTGTTGGGTTCCCCAATCAAGGAGGTATCGTTACACTATGGTGTCCAATTTCGAGTGCGCCATCGGCGCCAATGCCCTCAAGTTCCAGACAGGCAAGCTGGCCCAGCAGGCCAACGGCTCCGTCGTGGTCAGCTACGGAGACTGCGTTCTGCTGGTGACCGCGACGATGTCGAAGCCCAGAGAGGACATCGACTTCTTCCCCCTCACCATCGACTTCGAGGAGAAGCTCTACGCGCGGGGTAAGATTCCCGGCAACTTCTTTCGAAGGGAGGGCCGCCCCAGTACCGACGCCGTCCTCACGGACCGACTGACGGACAGGCCCATCCGCCCCCTCTTCCCCAAGGGATTCCGCAACGAGGTCCAGGTGATCATCACCCCCCTCTCCTCGGACCAAGAGAACCCCCTGGACATTCTGGCGGTCATAGGCGCCTCCACCGCGCTGTGCATCTCCAACATCCCCTTCGAGGGCCCTCTGGGGACCACGCGCATGGGGTACGCCAACGGCGAGTTCATCGTAAACCCGACCTTCGAGCAGCTGGAGACCAGTATGCTCGACCTCGTGGTAGCGGGCACCCGCGACGGCGTCCTGATGATGGAGGCTGGCGCAAGCGAGCTGCCCGAGGCGATGGTGCTGGAAGCCATCGAGATTGCCCAGGAGACCAACCTGGAGGTCATAGGCATCCAGGATGAGGCCGTCCGGGCGGTCGGAAAGAGCAAGGTGAGCTTCGAGACAGACGCTCTCCCGGAGGGGCTCGAAGAGCGCATGGAGTCGACTCTTGGAGGCCGGCTCGATTCCGTCCTGAGCTCGGCCGCGGGGAACGCGGAACAGGAGCGGATGCTGGGCGCGCTCAAGTCCGAGCTTGTCGGCGCGCTGGAGGGCGAGTACGACGGGGGGGACGTCGGCTTGGCGTTCAGGGACGCCACGGACGCGGCCTTCAGGGCGCGCATCCTGGCCGGCGGGCCCCGGCCCGACGGCCGCGGCCTGAAGGAGATCCGCCCCATTAGCTGCGAGGTCGGCCTGCTGCCGCGCACCCACGGCACAGGGCTCTTCTCCCGAGGCGAGACCCAGGTGCTGTCCATCGCGACGCTGGGCTCCGTCGGAGACGCGCAGAAGCTCGACACCCTCAGCCCGGGGGAGATCAAGCGCTTCATGCTCCACTACAACTTCCCCCCCTACTCCGTCGGAGAGGCCCGGCGCATAGGCTCGCCCGGCAGGAGAGAGATAGGGCACGGGGCGCTGTCGGAGCGGGCGCTGAGCTACGTCATCCCCGACCAGGACGAGTTCCCCTATACCCTGAGGCTAGTCTCCGAGATCCTGAGCTCCAACGGCAGCACGTCCATGGGCAGCGTCTGCGCGGGTACGCTGGCGCTGATGGACGCCGGAGTGCCCATAAAGACACCCATCGCGGGCATATCCATCGGGCTGGTCACCGGCGACAACGGCGAGCACGTAATTCTCACCGACATACAGGGGCTCGAGGACCACATCGGAGACATGGACTTCAAGGTCGCGGGCTCCGCGGCGGGCATCACGGCCATACAGCTGGACATCAAGGTCAAGAACATCAGCATGACGATCATCCGGGAGGCGCTGGAACAGGCCAAAGAGGCGCGGCTCTTCCTGCTGGACCGGATAAAGGAGACCATCGGTCAGGCTCGCACAGAGATGAGCCCCTACGCTCCCCGCATGATCCGCATAACCATTCCGGTTGAGAAGATCGGGATGGTCATTGGCCCGGGCGGAAAGACCATCCGAGGCATCGTCGAGGAGACAGGGGCCACCGTGGACGTCGAGGACGACGGCACGGTGACCATCGGCTCCTCCGACTCGAAGGCGTCCGACCGCGCCACCGAGATGATCAAAGATCTCACCAGAGAGGTAAAGACGGGAGAGATCTTCACCGGCAAGGTGGTCAAGATCACCGGATTCGGGGCCTTCGTGCAGATACTGCCTGGCAAGGACGGCATGGTGCACATCAGCGAGCTTGCCGACTACCGCGTCCCCAGCGTGGAGGACGTCGTATCGGTGGGCGAGGAGATCACCGTCGTCGTCATAGACGTCGATCCCACTGGGAGGGTCAGGCTCTCCCGGAGGGCCCTTCTCCAGGGCGATGGAGATGGACAGGGTACGCAGCAGCCGGCGCCGGCTGCGTCCGGGGGCCGCAGTGACCGGTCTGGGCCTCCGCGAGGCGGCGACAGGCCTTCGTACAATCGCGGTCCGCAAGGCGGAGACAGGGGCGGGCCGCGATCAGGAGGCGGACCTCCGGGGGGACAGCAAGGCAATCCCAGGCCGCCCCGGCGCAGGCCCTCCTTCAGGTAGCGCCTCGGGGCCGCCTACGAGCTCGGTCCGGGGCTGACGGCTGGCACACAAAGGAGTAGCCATGGACCCCATCGGCGTCGTCATCAACGGAGTAACGGGCAGGATGGGGCGCGAAGTCGCAAGTCTGCTCTGCCGGGAGCCCGACCTGGCTCCCTTGGGCGCGGCCTCCAGGAGCTCCCAGCGAGGGGAGCTCCCCCTACCCGACGGCTCGGGATCCATCCCCCTGTCCGGATCGCTGGAGGATGTGATCGCCGGGGCCGACGTGGTGGTGGACTTTACCAGCGCCAAGGGGGCGATGTCGGCCATGGAGACCGCGGCCCGGCACAAGGCCAACGTCGTCACCGGCGCCACCGCACTTTCCCCAGGCGACCTGGAGAGAGCGGAGTACCTGTCCAGGGAGCATGGGATCGGCATTATCGTCGCCCCCAACTTCGCGCTGGGCGCCGTGCTCCTGGTCCACCTGGCCAAGATCGCCGGGCCCTTCTTCGACTACGCGGAGCTGACGGAGATGCACCACGAGGCCAAGGCCGACGCACCGTCGGGTACGGCTTTGGCCATCGCCCAGGCCGTCGTCCAGGGCAAGGGCGCCCCGTACACCGCGCCGGAGGCTGAGAAGCAGACCCTCCAGGGCACCCGGGGCGGCGTCTACCAGGGCGTCAGCGTCCACAGCGGGCGAATGCCGGGTATAATGGCGCACCACGAGCTGGTCTTCGGCGCCCTGGGCCAGACGCTGACCCTGCGCCACGATTCCATCAACCGGGAAAGCTTCATGCCTGGAGTGGCCCTGGCCGTCCGGGAGGTAGTCAGGTCCCCGGGACTGACCGTCGGCCTCGAGAATATCCTGGGATTAGGCTAGCCGGACGCCAGGCGTTGGCCGATGGGCGAGACGGGGGTGAGCTGCTTGAGAGAGTGTAGAGTCGCAATCGTGGGCGCAACGGGCGCCGTGGGCCGCGTGTTCCTCGATCTTCTGCCGCAGCGCGGCTATTCGGCCGGCTCCGTCCGGCTGTGTGCCTCGAAGCGATCGGAGGGCAAGACCCTCTACATGGATGGCTGCCCCCTGACTGTTGAGCTGCCTACGCCTCAACTCTTCAGCGAGGTGGACATCGCCTTCATCGCGGCCAGCGCCGACGTGAGCAGAGAGCTTGCCCCCATCGCAGCCGGGAAGGGTGCGCTGGTCGTCGACGACAGCTCCGCCTTTCGAATGGAGCCGGAGGTGCCTCTGGTAGTGCCAGAGGTGAACGGCGACGACTTGGAGCGCCACCGCGGGATCGTCTCGATCCCCAACTGCTCGACCACGCCCCTAGTGATGGTGCTGCGCCCACTCAACGACGCCGTTCCCATCACGCGGGTGACCGTAGCCACCTACCAGTCGGTTTCCGGCACTGGAGGCGCGGCTATGGAGGAGCTCCGGACCCAGTCCGGCCAAGTGCTGCAAGACTGCCCGACCGAGCCTGACGCGTACCCTCACCAGATAGCCTTCAACGCCCTGCCGCAGGTCGAGACCTTCACCGAGACCGGCTACACCACCGAAGAGATGAAGATGGTCCACGAGACCCGCAAGATCCTCCACCTGCCGGAGCTGGCGATCTCCGCGACCTGCGTCCGGGTGCCGGTGATGGTCGGCCACAGCGAAGCCGTCCACGTCGAGCTCGCCGACCGCATCAGCCCGTCGGATGTGAGGGAGATCCTCTCCGATTTCCCCGGTATCGCGGTGGTGGACGACCCCGAATCAAATCTGTATCCTATGCCCATCGACGCGGCCGGGAGGGACGAGGTCTTCGTGGGGCGCATACGCCAAGACCTGTCCCATCACAACGGCATCGCGATGTGGGTCGTTTCGGACAACCTCAGAAAGGGCGCGGCCCTCAACTCCATCCAGATAGCCGAGGAGGTTGTGTCCAGGGGGCTGCTGCCGGATACGGCGAGGAGAGTATAGCCATGGCCGAGATAGGAAGGCTTCTAACCGCGATGGTCACCCCCTTCGACGAGGAGGGCCAGCTCGACTACGGGCAGGCCCGCAAGCTGGCCAAGGGCTTGGTGGAATCGGGTACCGACGGCCTGGTGATCGGCGGCACCACCGGCGAGTCGCCCTCAATGTCGGACGAGGAGAAGCTGCGCCTGTTCGGCGAGGTCAAGGACGAGGTCGGCGAGAGCGCGGCGGTGATCGCAGGCACCACCGACAACAACCACGCGAAGTCGATCGAGCTGTCCAAAGAGGCCGAGCAGATCGGAGTGGACGCTCTGCTTCTGACGGTTCCAGCCTATAACAAGCCGCAGCAAGAGGGACTCTACCTGCACTTCAAGGCCATCGCAGAGGCCACCAGCCTGCCGGGCCTACTGTACAACGTCCCCTCGCGCACATCATTGAACATGACCGAGGACACCACGTTGAGGCTGGCGGAGATCGACAACATCATAGGCGTCAAGGAGGCGTCCAGCGACGCGGACCAGATCACGAGGATCATCGACGGCGCCCCTTCCGGATTCAGGGTCTGGTCGGGAAACGACAACGAGACCTTCTCCATCATGTGCGTTGGGGGCGAGGGCGTCGTCAGCGTGGCTTCCAACATCATCGGCAACCAGATCAAGGCGATGATGGGCATGATCCTGGAGGGCGACCTGGAGAGGGGGGCCGAGGAGCACCGCCGTATGCTCCCCATCTTCAACGCGCTGTTCTGGGTGACGAACCCTGTGCCCATCAAGTACGCGGTCAACAGGGCCGGGTTCAACGCGGGCCCCACCAGGCTGCCCATGGCCCCCCCGGACGAGGACTTCAAGTCCAGGTTCGACCCGGTGATGGACAGCTACACCGTCGACCTGCCTGTGTAAGGCCCCTTCTCAATCTCCCCCCGCGAGGGGGAGAGGCCCCATTCCTGCCCCCCCCCCCGTCAATGCGGCCCGGGGCGTTACACCTGTACGACGGACTTCACCATTATGGTCTGGTCGCGGTGCGGGCCGGTGGAGATGATGTCGACGGGGACGCCTACTAGCTCCTCCAGACGGTCGACGTAGGCCCGGGCGCCCCTGGGAAGGTCCTCCAGCTTTCGCAGCTTGCGGGTCGAGCGGTGCCAGCCGGGGTGGGTTTCGTAGATGGGCTTGCAGCGCTCCAGCAGCGCCGCGCTGCCCGGAAAGTCCCAGACCCGCTCGCCGTCCAGCTCGTAGGCCACGCAGAGCTTGATCTCGTCGAAGTTATCCAGGATGTCCAGCTTCGCTACCACGAGGCCGGTGTAGCCGTTGATCCGGTGGCTGTATCGACCGACTACGGAGTCGAACCACCCCACGCGGCGGGCGCGCCCCGTGGTGGCGCCGAACTCGTTGGCCAACGTCCGCATCTCGTCGCCCATGGCGCCGGTGATCTCGGTGACGAAGGGCCCGCCCCCTACCCTGGTGCTGTAGGCCTTGAACACGCCTATGACCGTGTCGATCTGGCCGGGATTCAGGCCGAGGCCGTGAGCCGCCCCCCCGATGGTCGGGTGGGACGAGGTCACGTAGGGGTAGGTGCCATGGTCCAGGTCCAGGAGGGCGCCTTGCGCTCCCTCGATGATCACGTTGCTTCCCCTGTCCGCGGCGTCGTGGATGAGGTGCTCCACCGGTCCGATGAAAGGCTTCAGGCCAACCGACCAGTCGCGGCACCTGTCGAACATAGTCTCTAGGTCCACGGCCTCCCCATCGTAGCCTCCGGTGATGACGGCGTTGTGGTGCTTGAGGATGTACTCCATCCTCGGGTAGAGGGACTCCAGGTCCAGCAGGTCCGCGGTGCGGATTCCGATGCGGCTGGCCTTGTCGGTGTACGCGGGGCCAATACCCCTGCCGGTAGTGCCGATGGCCCCCTCCCCTTTGGCCGCCTCGAAGAGGTTGTCCATGACGATGTGGTAGGGCATCACCAGGTGGGCTCGCTCGCTGATGAGCACTCTATCCTGCACGTCGATGCCCTGGCCCTCAATCTCCCGGACCTCGTCCAGGAAGGCGTCCGGAGCAACGACAACGCCGTTCCCGATCAGGCCTTGGACATTAGGCCAGAGAACACCGCAGGGCACCAGATGGAATATGAACTCGCCCTGGTCGTTGATAACGGTGTGCCCGGCGTTATCGCCGCCGGAAAACCTCGCGACGATGTCGGCGTCCCTGGCCAACACGTCGACTATCTTCCCCTTGGCCTCGTCGCCCCACTGGGCTCCGAGGACAGCGACCACCGACATCGTATCTCCCTCTGCGGCTGGACGTCCGAGTCCGGTCCGTTGCGCTCTCCGGCACCGGATTTTGCCGAAGCGGAGTATAGCAGATGGCCCGCCAACTTGAAAAGGTAGACGGCGGCGGCGATGGGACACCAGGGAGACCCTGGAGCCCCCCGGTTCGCACGGGGAGGGGATACCCGGCCGCCAGCGCGGAGGCTATAGGAAGGCCCGATACTCCCCCGCGACCTCTCCTATGGCCTGGGCCAGATTGGCGACGATCTCGTCGGCCTCGCTCCGGCTAATGCACAGAGGCGGCGACAAGCCTATGGCGTTGCCCCCCACGCGCAGTATCATCCCCTGGCTCCGGAACTTGCCGTTGAGCCTCTCGTGGAGCTGGAACTCGTCTGGGAACCCCGCCTTGGTCTCCCGGTCGCTTACCAAGTCCACGGCCAGCATGAGCCCCAGGCCGCGAGTGTCTCCGATGATGGAGTGCTCCTCCCTCAACAGGTGAAGACGGTCTAGGAAGTAGGCCCCCACCTCTGCCGAGTTTTGGACCAGTCCCTCCTCCTCTATGATCCGCATGTTGGCCAGGGCGACGGCTGCCGTAACCGGATGCCCCCCGAAGGTCAGGGCCTGGGGATAGACGTTGTCCTTTCCGGCAAAGACGTCGGCGACCTCCGTGGTTGCGATGGCGGCTGCCAGCGGGAGATAGCTGCTGGTGACGCCCTTGGCCACGGTCATGATGTCCGGGACGACGCCCCAGTGCTCGACGGCGAACATGCGGCCCGTGCGCCCGAAGCCGCAGATCACCTCATCCGCAATGAGCAGCACGCCGTGCCTGTCGCATATCTGCCGAAGCATGGGCCAGTACTCGTCGCCGGGGATCGCGGCGCCCATATGCGATGCGACGGGCTCGGCGATTACCGCGGCGACCGTCTTGGCCCCGTGAAACTCGATCAGATCTTCGACCGCTTGGGCGCACCTCGCGGCGCACTCCGAGGGCGTCTCACCGCCCAGCTCACAGCGGTAGGGGTTCGGCTGGGGAGCGTAGACCATCCCCGGATAGACCGCCGGCTCGTAGTCGCCCAGGCCCGGATTGCCCAGCCACATGACCCCCCCGGTGGCACCGTGATAGGAGCCGCGGCGGCTGATCACCTTGTAGCGGCTGCCCTCTCCCCGGCGCTTGTGGTAGGCGCGGGCCATCTTGATGGCCGTCTCGTTGGCCTCCGAGCCGCCGCTGACCGGCCAGGTCCTTTCCAGGCTGCCCGGTGTGATCTCGGCCAGCTTTTCGACGAAGCGAACCAGCGGCTCTGTCACGGTGGCTTGGGGAAAGTAGGCGAGCTTCGTCATCTGGTCGCGCATGGCGTCGGCGTTTTCCACGCGCCCATAGCCGACGTTCACCGAAGAGTAACCTCCGTTCACGTCGATCCAGGACTTGCCGTCAGAGTCGGTCACCCTGATACCGTCGCCCTCGACTATGATCAAGGGGCCGCCCTGCTCGGCGGTCTGGACCCAGTCGCGGTTGTGCATCCACAGGTGGTCCAGGGCTGATCTTCTAAGCGCTTCGGTGTCCTGCACGTCTATGCTCCTCTTCTTTTCTCGTATATGTCGATACAGCTGGATTCTGTGGAGAGGGGGAATCGGGACCGGCGAACGCCCGGATGTCCTCAGGAGGCGAGATACAAAAATCAGCCGTGGCGCTCCCTCAGCAGCTGTGCAGCCTGCGCCTCGTGCTTGAGCTTGACGTACGCCTCGCCCAGGGGTATGGGCGACAGCGCGTGGGGCGCGAAGCCGCAGTCGGGCGCCAGCAGTATACGCTCCTTGGGATGATACAGCATCGCCCTCTCTATCCGCTCCGCGATCTGTGCGGGAGAGTCGATCTCCGCGCTGCGGCAGTCGACGCATCCGACAGCCACGTACCGGTCGTCGGGGATCTCCTTGAGCACCTGCAGGTCACCGGCAGCGGGCACACTGAACTCCAGGGTGTACTGCTGCACCTCCAACGCCTTCAGCGCGGGTACTATGGGGGCGTAGCCGCCCTCGTTGACCCATCCGGCGCCTGACCTGCCCGTATTGAAGTGACAGACGTGGATGGCGATGGTGATCCCGGTGACGCCTCTGACCAGGTCGTTGAGACACTCCACCAGGAAGTCCAGGTCCGAGTCGGGGTCGTCGTAATCCTGGCGGGCCCTGGGATCGCAGAAGTCGCTCAGGTGGGGCTCGTCGATCTGGACGACGTCGGCGCCCGCGTCACGCACGGCCAGCAGCTCGGCCCGCAGGAACAGGACCGCGTCCCTGACGAAGTCGCGGCGGGTCGGGTACGCTGCCGACGAGGACTCCTCGTGCCACATCCGCTGGCCCAGGATGAAAGGCGACGGCAGACAGACCTTCACCGCCCTATCGGTGTTGGCCTTGAGGAAGCGCGCCTCCTCAGCGATGAAGTGCCTTTGGTTGTGCAGAGGCTCGACCACGGTGAGGTAGCGCGTCCCGCTCCGCATCCTCTGCTGGTCCCCGGGAGCGAACCCGTCCAGCATCTGGGCCGCCACGTCGGTGTAGGACCGGCGGCGCCACTCCCCATCGGAGATGACGTCGATCCCGGCCGACGTCATCATGGAGATCATGAAGCGAACGGCGGCGTCCACCCTCGCCGCGCGGACTCGAGGCTCCAGGCGCGGCTCGGACTCCGGGTCCAGGAGCTTCCGGACGACCCTGGGACGAGGCATGCTGCCGACCACAGTCGTCGGGAAGAGTGGCAGGTCGCGCGCAGGTGGCCCGTGCATCCTGAGCTCCACGATGATGGGATGGAGCCAACCTACGCCCTTCCCCGGGGGTTGTCAACGCGCCGCGCCGAGCTGAACAGTTACCAGTTACGATTCAGATTGACACTGCCCGCCGGCGTGCTATATCATTTTTTGTGGGCGCCATAGGGGGCAACGTAGCTCAGAGGTAGAGCGGGCGCTTCATAAGCGCTAGGTCACAGGTTCGAGCCCTGTCGTTGCCACATCGTCGTGAGCAGTCGGACGAGCTTCCTGTTCCAGCCTCCCGGAACCTGACTAGGCCCCTTGGCAGAGTGGGCGGTCCGGGGCGTTGCCGCGAGGTCTAACCGGGCGGTTAGCTCAGTGGTTAGAGCGCTTGCTTCACACGCAAGAGGTCCGAGGTTCGAGTCCTCGACCGCCCACCATTCCGGGCAAGCGGGGAGTCTGACCAGAGTCTCATCAGGAGTAAGATCGACGGACTTGGCAAGATCAGGTGTACGTCAGGCCGAAGTGGCGGAACGGTAGACGCGCTACGTTCAGGACGTAGTGCCCGCAAGGGCGTGTGGGTTCGACTCCCTCCTTCGGCACTTCCCGACCGTGCTATGCACCCTCAATGCCATCTCCGAGAGGGTGACGGTTGGGGCGAAGCGAGCGCTTGTAGCTCAGTTGGATAGAGCGCAGCCCTGCGGAGGCTGAGGCCGTGGGTTCGAGTCCCGCCAAGCGCGCTTCACACCAGGTCGGCAAACACACGGCCGCGCATCGGGCCGGCGCCATCGCCGCGCAGGGTGCGAGTCCCGCCAGCCTCGACGCAACAGCACCCAGGGCGATTAGCTCAGCTGGTTAGAGCGCCTGCTTTACACGCAGGAGGTCAGAGGTTCGAGTCCTCTATCGCCCACCAGCTACGCTAGCTAGTGGTTCGGACCGGCGCAGCGGCACCATAGACTGCTTCCCGGCGGTTCGAGTCCCCGCTACCACCTTTCATCGGCTCGGCAGAACTGGCAGTAATCATGGGCGAGGCCCACTCGACCATTCACCGGGCCCTGCCTTTGCTTGTCTCAGCTGTGGATATCCTCTAGATTTGTCCTTACTAGGAAAACCGCCAAGCTCCCCGCGACATTCACCGCTAGCTCCGCGTGACGGGGGAGAGGAATTGTATCGGAACCGCTTCGACCGTGTGCGTCTCCGAATCTGTTCCGAATCGCGTATAGGCTTCCAACAATCGAATTGCATGCCCCCAAGAGCTGTCTGAACGGCTGCTCCGATTGTTGATTTGGCGCAAGATTCATCAACGCTGTGGTCTGTCGATATAGTTGATCTGGATTACCTGGATCCTCCCTAGCCTCATTCAGTATGTGCTTGCAAACCGACTCAATCAAGCTCCTAGCCAATGTGATAGCTGCCTCAGGATCGGCCTCTCGTCTTTCAATAGCCTTGACCCACATCTTCTGGACTGCCTCAGCGCTGAATTCCTGAAGGACATCGCCAAGCAATTCGTCTACCGGACTACTTGGCTCATTTTCGAGGTACTCGAGTAGCGGTTCAAACTCGCCCTGCAAATACTCTCGACGCTCAGCGTAGCTACCATACCTCGGTTTTATAAACTCCCAGAATTGGTCAAGGCTCCTACAGACTCTGACCGCTTGTGGTAGTCGCTGCTTCGTATGTGGGTCTTGTATTAGGGCTTTGCGAATGGAAGCGTAGTCGTTTTCGTCCCCCGGTTGGACCCTATGAGTGGCACGAGCCCTCATGATGTTCTGCAGCTGTAGCACTCGGTCAATGGGCTCTGACGGTATGTCTTGTTCGTCATCGAAGGCTCTCATGTCATCCCTCTGCTCCCTAGCGCGCGGTCATGGGTTGAAGTCGATACCGACGAGTTGGCTCAGCCGATGAAGCCAAATCCATCTGGCCTATCGCCTCGCGCTTACCGATGCACCCTCGGCCACATCACCCAATGGTCTTCTGAGACAGGCTCAGAGAGTCACTCTTTGCACCGGCGTCACATTGGCTCTGCCCTACTCTCGTCCAGCGTCTGGAATTTGGTGGTCTGCTAGTGTTCTCCAAGTGCCTCATCTTCTTCATCTTCGTTGCGAGCCCTTTGGACTGAGTTGTCGAGCCGGCGAAGCACACTCCTCGCCCAACTGCGTACCTCTGGCTTTGGGTGCTGGAGAAGTCTCCAGCGGATTCACAGCCCTTTGGGAATGTGAGCGGCTGGATCTCTCAGTGGAGGCTGTCGTTCTGAAAGAGCAGTGGCGACCCCTCTCTACTGACGAAGAGCTCTGCACCGCGCGAACACGCCTGGTAGACGTAGAGTACTCCGTCGACAACCTTATCCCACGAGGTTATGTCCGGCCTAGCTGGAGAAAATTATCGCGGGAGCGCCTAAGCCTGAGTCGAAGGTAGGATGTGGCGGTCAGCCGTCCAGGTTCAGCATCCGGTCGACGAACCGGCGCACGAGCTCGGTGTTGGGCCCCATGTCCTCATTCTCCATGAACCCATGATAGAAGTTGGCGTGGAAGTGCTGCGCGGCTGCCAGCCCCGCCCTCAGGCCGTCATCGTCCAGCTCGTCGGCTATCCGCCGTGCGGCGGTTATCAACACGCGGTGGTTCCCATAGGGCCAATCCCTGCGCTGCGCGACCACCATGATCGCATGGGAGGCCGCTCCCCACATCTTCTCGGAGGCCTGCAGGTCATCTCCGGCGGCGAGCTCACGCTCTGCCGCGGCCATAACCTCCCGCGCCGTCTGTACGTGCTCGTGAGTCAGCAATGTAACATCCCTTGTCAGTCGTATCTCTTGCGTCCATCGTGCCGGTGGCTGAGGGCGCCCCCAAGTATAACACGCGTCTCAACCACCACCTCCCACGCCTCAAGCCATCTCGGATGGACGGTGCGATGCGGCCAACTTCAGGACGTAGATGGCCTCGACTGTGCTCACCGGCCTGTGGCGGTCGCCGCATCCCGTGGTCCAGCCGCCTCGCCCGCGGCGGTTTCTGCCTGCCCTACCCGCCTGCGGGGCCCGACTGTAGACGCTGCATGAAGTCCCGCAGCGACTCTCCCAGCTCACGGCGCTGCCATCGCCGGACCTCGCCGCTCTCCAGCTCGTCGCCCAACCGGACCTGCCCCGTGGAGAGCCTGCCCAGACTCACGGCGGGCCAGACGAGCCCCTGGTCGAGCCCCAAGCAGCCGGCCTGCTCGAGACGCCACTCCTTGAGGAGCCGCAGTCGCCTCCGGGCCTCCTTCCGCTCCGCCGCGCTGAGCCGCACTCCGCCCGACGAGCGCCGCCGCGGGCGTCTGACCGGAGGCGCCCTGAGCCCTTCTCGTATGGCCCGGCGCACTCCCGATGAGCCGGAGCCGCGTCCGTAGCTTCCAATGCCCTTGACCTCCGAGAGGTCTGTGCGCGGACGAGACGCCAGGGCCACCACCACGGCATCGGAGAAGACCTTGAATGGAGGCCGGTCGCGCCGAAGCGCCTCGCTCTCCCGGAAGCCGTGTACCGCCCGCAGCACCGCCATCCCGCGCTCGTCCAGCTCTCCGCTGCCCTTGACCGAAAGGAAGCTCCACTCCGCGTCCGGGGGCGAGCCGCTGGGCCTCCCCTCACCCACTCGGTCCTTCCCAGGCTGTCGAGCCTGTCGTACAGGAGCGTCCTGAGCCGCGCGAGGTGGCGCACGTCTTCTGCGGCGTACCGCAGCAGCTCGTCCGAGATCGGGCGGCGCGTCCAGTCGGCCCGCTGCAGCCTCTTGCTCTTGTTGACCTCGACGTCCAGGTACTCCTTGAGCACCGCTGCCAGCCCCAGCCTCTCGGCGCCAACGAAGGCGGCGGCGATGCTGGTGTCGAACAGGCCCCGCACGGGGAACCCCCAATCGCGGTCCAGGCTGCGGATGTCGTAGTCCGCCGAGTGAAAGACCTTCTCCACGGCAGCATCGGCGAGCAGCTCGCCCAGCGGCGAGGGGTCCTCCAGAGCCAGCGGATCGATGAGGTAGACGCTGGGTCCTACCGCCAGCTGCACCAAGCACACCCGCTCCGGGTAACGGTAGAAGCCGTTGGACTCCAGGTCGACTGCGACGCGGCTCTGCTTCAAGGCCAACTCGATGGCCGCCTCCAGCTGCGACTGGGTCTTCACCAGCTCCGCGGTGTCCTCGGTGGTCGTCTTCATACCCCTCCCTTCACGTGGCCTTCTCCGCACTTTTCGTGTTGAGACTATCGGAATGGGCCGCAATTTGCCATACGCGAACACGCACGACGACCGTAATCGCACGTCTACGGGCGTCGGCGTTGTGCCGGCTTGGGATTGGGACCGTTGTGTTAGACTGGCAAGCGGCCCCACTTTCCGCCAGTGAGGCACTCACACCGAGGCGATGGATGGTGCGCACATGAGGGAAAACGACTGCCAGCTGAAGGTCGAAGGGCTCTGGCAGGTGTTCGGGGACCAGCCGGAGCGCGCCCTGGACCCCGCCCACGCTTCCAAGAGCCGTAGCCAGATCCAGGAGGAGCTCGACCTGGTTGTCGCGGTCCGCGACGTGTCCCTCTCCGTGGACGCCGGGCAGATCTACGTGGTCATGGGACTCTCCGGCAGCGGCAAGTCGACCCTGGTGCGCTGCCTGATCAGGCTGGTGGAGGCGACCAGCGGGCGGGTCCTGTTCGAGGGCGAGGACATCGCGTCCTACACTCCGCAGGAGCTTACCGACTTCCGCCGGAGGAAGGTGGCCATGGTGTTCCAGCACTACGGCCTCCTGCCTCACCGCCGAGTGCTGGACAACGTCGCGTTCGGCCTGGAGGTTCAGGGGGTGGACAAGGAGGCGCGGTACAAGGCGTCGGAGGAGGCTATAGAGACGGTGGGCCTGAAGGGCTGGGAGAGGTACTATCCCAGCGAGATGAGCGGGGGCATGCAGCAGCGGATCGGGCTCGCCAGGGCGCTGGCCGTCAACCCGGAGGTGCTGCTCATGGACGAGCCATTCAGCGGCCTCGACCCCCTCATACGGCGGGAGATGCAGGACGAGCTGATCTCCCTGGAGACCGAACTTCACAAGACCATCGTCTTCATCACCCACGACCTGAACGAGGCACTGAAGCTGGGGGACCGCATAGCGATAATGCGAGACGGCGTCATCGTCCAGGAGGGCTCGCCCGAGGAGATCGTGACCCTGCCCTCCGACGACTACGTCACGGAGTTCGTGCAGGACGTCTCCAGGGCCAAGGTCATCCAGGCCAGGGCCATCATGCAGCAGCCCGACGTCCTGATTCACGAGTGGCAGGGGCCCCGCGCAGCGCTGGAGGCCATGCGGAGCAACGATACCGACGTGGTCTTCCTCGTGACACGAGACAGGGTCCTGAGCGGGATCGTCACAGAGAACCAGGCCATCACCCTGGCCCGCGAGGGCGTACAGCGGTTGAGCGAGGCGCCCGCCGAACCGGTGATAACCACGGGCCCCGACGCGTACATCGAAGAGATCATCCCCCTGGCAGCGCAAACGGAGCACCCGATAGCGGTGGTCGACGAGCGCCGCCGACTGCTGGGAGAGATCCACCGGGGTTCCCTGCTGATGGGGATGTCCGACCACACCCAGGAGGCCTAACGTGACACAGTCCGAAGACGTGCACACCCGAGGGGAAACCCTATCCGCGCAATTCACATTGGCGGCGTCCCAGTCCCACTACCGGTGGCTGGCGGGCCTCACAGTGGTCCTGCTGGTCCTCCTGGTTAGCCTGGCGGTCTGGGGACCGGAGATGACCTTCCCCGTTACGGTCTCCAGCAGAGAGGTGCCGACCGAAGGCGGGGGCAGCATGGTCCTGGACCAGACGGTGCGGAAGGTCACGGGAGGAGCCATCGACGATGCCGTTACCTGGGTCACCAGGGAGGGAAGCTGGGTGTTCGACAGCCTGAGCACCGTCGTCACCTATGCGCTGGTGTACATCGAAGACGTGTTGAAGTGGACACCGTGGCCAACCATAGTGGTCGGCCTTGTCCTCTTGTCCTTCGCGGTGCGGGGTTTGAGTCTCGTGATATTTACGTTGCTGGCGCTGCTGTTCATAGGCTTTATGGGCCTATGGCCGAACACCATCGACACCATCGCCCTAATGGTGGTGGCGGTCCTCATCGCGGTGTCCATCGGGCTTCCCCTGGGCGTCGTTGCGGCGAGCAGCCGGCTGGCAGACAACCTGATGCGGCCCGTCCTAGACGCTATGCAGACAATGCCCAGCTTCGTGTACCTGCTTCCGGGCATCCTGTTTTTCGGCCTGGGCAAGCCCGCCGGCATATTCGCAACGATCATCTACGCGGTGCCGCCGGTGATCCGGCTGACCAACCTCGGCATCCGGCAGGTGTCCCCGGATACCGTGGAGGCGGCCCGGTCCTTTGGGGCGTCGCCCATGCAGGTGCTCACCAAGGTGCAGATCCCGATGGCCCTCCCCACGATCATGGCGGGCATAAACCAGACCACCATGATGGCGCTGGCGATGGTGACCATCGCCAGCATGGTGGCGGCCGGAGGCCTGGGGGACAACGTGCTCCGGGCGCTGCAGAAGAACCAGCCGGGCAACGGAGCGCTTGCCGGGCTGGCCATCGTATTCCTTGCCATCGTGATAGACCGCCTCACGCAATCGCTGACCAGCGGGGACAGCTACCGATCAGCCGGTTAGCAATTTTCCCTATCCTCCCAATCTTCTTCCGCCCAGGGGAGAAGGGATTGCTAGGGATACTCTGAACAAGTTCTGGTGTGTTGTGGCATAGTACTATGCCATACACAAAGCAGAGATGTTTGGGGTGAAGACACGATGGACCAGCCAACATTTGCCGACTTGGAGTACGAGAGCAAGAAGCGCAAGACCCGGCGGGAGATATTCCTGGAGCGCATGGACGGTCTGATCCCTTGGGAACAGCTCGTAGAACGCATCCGCCCGTTCTATCCCAGGGCAGGCCGGGGCCGGCGACCCTATGAGTTGTCTGTGATGCTGCGGATTCACTGCGTGCAGATGTTCTACAACCTTAGTGATCCTGGTATGGAGGACATGCTCTACGAGGTCGAGTCGGTGAGACGGTTCGTAGGGTTGAGGCTGTCGGGCCCGCTCCCGGACGAGACGACGGTCCTGAACTTCCGCCATCTGCTGGAAGAGCACGAGTTGGGACAGGGTCTGTTCGAGGAGATCAACCGTCATCTGGAGTCCCAGGGGCTGCGGCTTCGGGAGGGAACGATCGTGGACGCGAGCATCATTGAGGCGCCATCGTCAACGAAGAATCGTGCAGGTAAGCGAGACCCTGAGATGCGTCAGACGAAGAAGGGGAATGAGTGGCACTTCGGGATGAAGGTACACGTCGGTGCGGACGCTGAGACGGGAGTAGTACATAGCGTAAGAACGACACCTGCGAACGTTCATGACGTGACGGAGGCTCACCGGCTGCTGCACGGTGGAGAGAAACGGGTGTGGGGCGATGCGGGGTATCAGGGAGTCGACAAGCGATTGGAGAATCGCGAGTTGGATGTGGACTGGCAGGTAGCGATGAGACCCGGGAGACGTCGGCAGCTGGAGCCGGGAAGCTATGAGGCGCTTATGGAGAAGCGCAAGGCGTCGACCAGGGCGAAGGTGGAGCATCCGTTCCTGTACGTGAAGCGGCACTTCGGATACGCCAAGGTGCGTTACCGAGGGTTGGCAAAGAACACGCAACGACTGATGTTGCTACTGGGGATGACGAACTTGATAAGGGCGGAGCGGTACTTGGCAGCCTGACGAGGGCGAAGTGCGCCCAAGCTGGACAAACGAACGTAGATACGCCTTAGCAGAGCCGTTTCAGGACCACAAGACCTCATCGACACACCGTAGGAGGAAGAAACACCTCGGACAGGCCACTTACTGTCCATCACATACGAGATACCCTCAGTTGTTCAGACCTTCCCTAGCTTGCGAGGACTTCTGCGTAACCTACGTCTCCCCCTCGTCGCAGGTGGAGATTGAGAGGGACAGCGTCACTGGGAGAGAGGGTGGGAGTAAGGCTTGAGAACATGCCACACCCACTCTGAACTGTCACGTCCTGGGAAGCGTGGCTTGACAGTAGTGACATTTTGAACTTAAGATGCACACCGTATTCGGCATCTCATTCACGGTGTAGATGAGAGGAAGGTTCCCTAGAGGAACACAGAAGAAGGAGAGTGATATGAGGAAGACCCTGACATTCGCACTACTTGTGGCAACCTTGGCCCTTGTGGTGGCGGCGTGTACGAGAGAGGTGATCAAGGAAGTGGAGGTGATCAAGGAAGTGGAGGTGGTCAAGGAGGTGGAGGTGATCAAGGAGGTGGAGGTGCCCATGGAAATGATGGGCGAGGAAATGGCGAAGGAAACCATAGTGTTCGGAGACCTGAACTGGGACAGCGCTCAGATTCAGAACCGCGTCGCCCAATACTTGGTCGAAAAAGGCTACGGCTATCCAACCGAAGTGGTGCTCGGCGCTACCCTGCCCCTTTTCCAGGGTCTCCGGCGCGGCGACACCGACGTAGCCATAGAGATATGGCTCCCCAACCAAGACGAGGCCTGGGAAGAGGCCCGGTCCGCGGGCGAGGTGCTCTCGGTGGGCCAGAGCCTGGGCAAAGACTGGCAGTCGTCATTCGTCATCCCGACGTATCTGCAGGAGCAGTACCCTGACCTGGACAGCGTTGATGACCTGAAGGAGGACCGGTTCAAGGAGCTGTTTGCCTCCGCCGAGACAGGCGGAAAGGCGCGCCTAGTGTCCTGCGTCATCGGCTGGGCCTGCGAGGAGGTCAACGCAGCCCAGATTGAAGGCTATGGCTTGGCGGACCACATACACGTGGTCAATCCGGGAGACGGCGCGGCGATGAACGCAGACCTCTACGGCGCATACGAGAGGAAGGAGCCCTGGCTGGGCTACCAGTGGGGCACCAACGACCCGGCGCTCAAGCTCGACCTCGTCCGTCTAACGGAGCCCGAGTACAGCGACGAGTGCTGGTTCACCACCAAGGCATGCGCCTACGAGGACGCCACCATCCTCATCGCCGTGAATCCGGACCTTCCAACCGAAGCCCCCGACGTCATAACGATGCTGCGAAAGTGGGACTTCAACATTGACGTATACAAGGCCGTCGTAGGGTGGCGCTCCGAAAATGAGGACGCGACCATCAATGACGCAGCACTCTGGTGGCTGAAGAGCAATGCTGGAACCTGGAAGCCCTGGATCACCAGCGAAGCAGCCTCGGCCGTCCAAGCTGCCCTCGACGATAACGAGATTCCCGAGGGCTGGCCCGAGGCGTAAGCGACCGGCCACAATAACTGCAAGGCAACCAAGCGAGGCGTTTCAGGGGAGCAACTTTGCGGTAAAGCTGCTCCCCTGTTGTCGTATCGGCCCCAAGCTCACCCCGCGCAGGACGCCACAGGTCCAGGTATACTCCTCGGACGCCCGGCCCGCCATCGGCTCCGACCGAATGCATGCTCAGGCCATCCCTGCGAGAGTCTGGTAGAATGCGCCACATCTGGGAAGAAGGCTGCTGACCGCATCGCACGAGTGTCGGCGGCGCCTCTGCCGCTACCCGAGGAGGACAGCCAATTGGAGAACGTCAACGGGGCCAACGAAGTAGCCCAGCGTATCGTAGACAACGTCAAGAAGGTCATCGTCGGCAAGGACGGCACTATCGAGTTGGGTCTGGTCGCCCTCATGTGCCAAGGCCACACACTGATCGAGGACGTTCCCGGCGTCGGGAAGACGATGCTGGCGAGAAGCATCGCCCGGTCCGCCGGTTGCGACTTCAAGCGCATCCAGTTCACGCCGGACCTGCTCCCTACCGACGTGACCGGCGTCTCCATGTTCAACCAGAAGACCAGCGAGTTCGAGTTCAGGCGCGGCCCCATCATCTCCCAGCTTGTTCTCGCCGACGAGATCAACCGCGCCACCCCCAAGACGCAGTCGGCACTGCTGGAAGCCATGGAGGAGAAGCAGGTCACCGTCGAAGGAGTCACTTACCCGGTGCCCAGGCCATTCATGGTAATGGCAACCCAGAACCCCATCGAGTACGAGGGTACGTTCCCGCTGCCGGAGGCGCAGCTGGACCGGTTCCTGCTGATGATCTCCCTGGGCTATCCGACGGTGGAGGAGGAGCTGGCCATAGTCGAGAATCAGCGCCAGAGCCATCCCATCGACTCTCTCGACGCGGTCGCCTCGTCGGAAGAGGTGATCAGCCTCCAGGAGGCTGTCAAAGATATCTACGTAGACGACCTGATCAAGCGGTACATCGTCGCTCTGACTAAGGCGACACGGGACCACGAGGACATCTCCCTGGGCAGCTCCCCCCGGGGCTCGCTGGCGCTCTTCCGCGGCTCGCAGGCCCTGGCGTTCATGCGGGGCCGGGACTTCGTGCTGCCGGACGACGTCAAGGAGCTGGCCGTACCCATGATCAGCCACCGCATCATCGTCTCCGCCGCCGCGAGGATGCGGGGCATCCGGGGGAGAGACGCAGTCCTGGCCATCGTCGACGAGATACCTGTTCCGGGCGCCCAGGCGCGCGGATGGTTCAGGAGCTAGCGCCATCAGAAAGGCAAAGCTATATCTCCTGGGGCGGTTCTACCTGGTCATGGTTCTCGTGGCCCTCACCCTCGTGACGGGGATCTCGACCGGCTTCGGGCTGGCTTTCAGGCTCCTGTACGTACTGATCCTGACCCTGGTGATCAGCTTCATCTGGAACTGGTTCACGACGAGGTCCATACAGGTGTCCATCGACCGGCGCACGCCTCGGGTGAGCGTCGGCGACGAGGTGGAGGAACGGCTCACGGTCCGCAACCTAAGCTCATTCCCCAAGTCGACCCTGGAGGTCGAGGACCTAACCGACCTTCCGGGATACTCCGCCGGCAGGGCTATCAGCCTGCAGCCCAAGGACTTCAGCACGTGGAGGACGAGGGAGCCCGCCCGAAAGCGGGGCGTCTACACCATGGGCCCGGTACGAGTGGCCAACTCCGACGCCTTCGGGCTCTTCCGACGGGAGCGGGAGTACGGCGGCACGGACAGGCTGATCGTACTGCCGAAGATCTTCGACGTGTCCGGGTTCACCGCGTCGGCATCGTACCTTTCCGGCGAGAGCTTCGCCAAGGAGCGTACGCACGACCTGACTCCCCACGCCGCCAGCGTCCGAGAGTACGCTTTCGGCGATAGTATCAGCCGGATCCACTGGAACTCCACGGCGAGGCTGGGGAAGCTCATGTCCAAGGAGTTCGATCTGGGCCGCTCCAGCGACGTCTGGCTGTTCGTGGACCTTCACGCCGATGTCCAAGCCGGCGAGCTGGAGGAGAGCACCGACGAGTACGCCGTATCCATCGCGGCCTCTCTAGCCAAGCACTTCCTCGATACGCTGCTGCCGGTCGGACTTGTGGCTTACGGGGACCACCGGTACTTCCTCCCATCGGAGACGGGCGTCGGACAGTACGACCGGCTCATGGAGTTCCTCTCCATGAGCAAGGCCGAAGGTACGCGCTCCCTGACCGACACACTGCCCCTGGACGAGCTGCACTGGAGCTACCACAGCGCCCTGGTGGTCATTACGTCATCCCATCGCCCCGAGTGGGTCACCGCGCTTCGGATACTGCAGCGCCGCCGCGTCAGAGTGGCCGTGATCCTGTTGGACGCACGCTCCTTCGGAGGGATCTACGACACGATGGACGTGCAGCCCGACCTCATCGACGCGGGTATCCCTCACTATATCGTCAGGAAGGGCGACGATCTCTCCAGGGCCCTGAGCCGCGTGAACATCGGCTTCGAGGTTGGCGTCGCGAAGCAGGGTGAACCGGCCCAGGCTAGGGCATGAGAGCAAGCCAAGCGTCAGCAGCCTTCGCACCGCGGGCAGAACCGCAGTCACGGAGGCGGCGAAGGCTGCCGGTCGGCCCTCTTTGGCGTCTGGGTCCAAACAGGGAGTGGGCCACCTTCGCCTTCATTCTCGCCACGCTCTTGGTCGTCGGACAGTCGGTGTCGTGCCCCAACTGGGTCGAGACTCTGCGAGGCGTAGAGACTGGGTGCTTCCAGTGGGTGGAGATGCCCGGGTTGTTCTCAACGTTGATACTGTCGACCATCTGCGGCCTGCTGCTGGCCAAAGTGCGGCTCCCGGCCGTTCTGCTCCATCCCCTGGGGCTCCTCGTGGGCGCCGCGGCCATCATCTTCTACACCGCTTCCCTCATGGAGGACCAGTCGGGATACGGCGAGTACGGGGAGCTGTGGGAGCGGCTCTCGTTGTGGTGGGACGCCGCCGCCGGGGGCGGGATAAGCACCGATCTCGCGCCGTTCTCCATGATCGTCCTGGCCATCGCATGGCTCCTGGGCTACATCAGCTCCTGGTTCATATTCAGGAGCGGTAACGTCTGGGTCGCGGTGGTCCTCCTGGGCACGGCGATTCTAACGATCCTCAGCTTCCTGCCCAAGAGCCTGGGCCACTGGTTCTTCATCTTCACCTTCTTCACCATGGTATTGGTCGTGCACGTCAGGTTTGTCCAGCTGCACCGGATCTGGCAGAGGGCCGGGAGAGTGTTCAACCCGGCCGGGGGATGGCATACGCTTCACGCGACCGCCTGGCTGAGCCTGGTGGTGATTCTATTCGCCGCCTTCCTGCCCCTCGTCACCTACAAGCACCGCGGCGCGGCAGACTCATGGAACAGGGCCCGGGCGCCTGTCGAGATCATACAGGACGAGTTCGCGCGGCTGTTCGCCGGCATCCCGTCCAAGAAAGACTTGAGCGGACGTTTCTTCGGAAAGACCCTGCCTTTCCTGGGCAAGGTATCCTTCGGGGGTGAGGCGGTGTTCTGGACCGACACCGAGCACCCCGCCTACTGGCTATCGTCCACCTACAGCGAGTACACGTCGAAGGGTTGGAAAGCCGGGGAGACGGAGCCCTTGGACGTGGGTCCCGACCTTCCCCCTCCCCCCAGGGAGGACTCCCTGGGACGGGTACGCTCCGAGCAGAGCCTCCAGCTGACCTTCGACACGTCGGCCTTCCTGGCCGGAGGCGCCCTCGACTGGATCAGCGAAGACGCGGTCGTTCACACCCTCCGCCCCAAACGGTTCACCATCGACCTAGAAGACGCGTCCGAGGACGTCGAGCTGCCCGATGACATTTCCCAGCTGGCCAGCCAGCTGAGGGACGGGTTCAACCCGTCACCAACCATACGACCGGAGGTTTACGCCGCCCAGCTCATCCCCAAGGACCTCAGGCTCGTAGCGGTGACCAGGGACCGAAGAGACCCGGACGGCGAACTGCGGGGCCTGGTCCTGGAGAGAAAGGGACCGCCCTCGCCAGACGTGGTAAGCCACAAGTTCGCCCAGCGCCTCATCTCAGATCAGGCCTACGCCATGGTCTCCTACGTCTCCATCGTCGACGACGAGGAGCTGAAGACGGCCAGCACAGATTACGGCAGCTTCATAACGGACCACTACCTGCAGCTGCCCAACAGTCTCCCGCAGCGTGTGCGCGATCTGGCCGAGAGGGTGTCCGCGGACGCCGAGACGCCGATGGACAAGGCCCTGGCCGTGCAGGATCACCTCAGGGGCTCCGAATTCACCTACTCCAGAGAGATCGACCGCCCCCCCAGAGGCTCTGATGGCGTTGACCATTTCCTATTCGAGTCCAAGGAGGGCTACAGCGACTACTTCGCCTCCTCCATGGCGGTCCTGCTCCGGGCCGTCGGCGTGCCTGCTCGATTGGCAGCCGGATACGGACCGGGAGAGGTGAACCCGGACTCGGCCATCAGGACGGTGAGGGACACCGATAGTCACGGCTGGGTGCAGGTCTACTTCCCCGGCTACGGGTGGATCGACTTCGAGCCCACGCCCGCATTCCCGGTACACTCCCGGGTGCCTGGGGCGCAGGAGGAAGCGAGCGGAGAGTCCGGCTTGGACCTGTCCCCCGACGTCGAAGGCAACGCCGAGTTCATCTTCGATCTGGAAGAAGACGAGCTCGACGAGGAGGGCATTCTAACCGGTCCATTCGTACCCCAGGAGGGGCGAGACTGGACCGGTGTCGGCATACGCGCCGCCATTACTCTCGGGGTCCTCGGCCTCCTGGGGCTGATGGCCACGGCGATATGGAACCTCGGCCTCTCGAACATATCTCCGGTCGAGCAGGCCTACCTGAAGATGAGCCGGTTGAGCAGGCTCGCGGGACTGCGGCGCCGGGTACACCAGACACCGGTCGAGTACGCGGAGACTATAGCATCCGAGCTGCCTGCCGTCGCCGGCCCGGCCCAGCGCATCGGCTGGGCCCTTGCGACCACTCGCTACTCCTCTCGCCAGGAGCCTGGGGAGGAGTCGGGCCATATCGACGAAGCGTGGAAGGAGCTCAGGGGCAGCCTGCTCCTGCGCGCCCTGTCCAGGCTGATACCGTCGGGCTCGAGGCAGCGGAGATGACCCTGCTCTATGACCTGGTGGAGACCCCCTTCGGCTGGATGGGCCTGATGGCGTCTGAGAGAGGGCTGAGGCGCACCACGCTCCCGCAGCGGGACCCGATGGAGTGCGTTGCCCTCCTGGGAGACGCTGCGGGCAACGCCGCCCCGTCCCCGGGCAGCTTCGCCAGCCTGAGAGGCCGGCTCGGCAGGTACTTTGACGGCGAGCCGGTCACCTTCGCCGACGAGCCGGTCGACACGGACGACGCCTCCCCCTTTCTGCGGGGTACGTGGGACGCGTGCCGCTCGATCCCTTGGGGTGAGACTCGAAGCTACCAGTGGCTGGGCGCGCGGGTCGGCAAGCCGAGGGCCTCCAGGGCCGCCGGCCAGTCCATGGCTAGGAACCGCTTGCCCATCATCATCCCGTGTCACCGGGTGGTGGCCAGCGACGGCAGCCTGAGGGGATTCGGCTCAGGGGCGTCTCAGCTGACCCTCAAACAGCGGTTGCTAGACCTCGAGACGGGGTAGCCTATCACCCTCATCCGCCCAGTCTCATCGAAGGGGAGGGCGTTGCGCGGGCCCGTCACTCCGGGCACAAATGGAACCTCAGAGCTTCCTCGGCTCGACGGTGGTCGTCCTCCTGTACCATGATCCTGCACGGATAGCTGGACACGCCCAGGTAGGATGCCGTGTCCCCGGCCCGGACGAGGGCAGATATCCCCTCTTCCACCAGAAGTTCGCGCCACATCTCGGCGACGAGCTGGTCCGGGGCCGTGGTCAGGTGGACCCAGCTCACGTGGGCACGTCTTCGACCGATACACGCCCTGAGGCGCCCAACAGCACCCCCAGACGCCGTTCGAGGACGGCATCGGCGTTCACGCGGACGAGGGGCCACTCCAGCGTGACGATGCGCCCCTCCGTGGCGATTTCAAGGCTCACACTATCGTCGCCGTGGTGCTCCAGCAGCAGCAGCTTGACGTCGTCCAAGAGGGCCTGATCTCTAGCGGAGTGGCCGGTCTCTAGGAACCGCACATTCAATCGCTTGGGCGATCCGTTGGACGGCGCCGATGGCTGGGGAGCGGTCTCGCGGGACGGGGCCGGCGGACGCGGCGGGACCGGCGGGGCCAGTGAAGCAGGTGTGCTACTGACGGACTTGGCGGCACCGCCGGCTGTCGGCGCCGCGCCATTGGACTTCGCGTCGCCATCTAGGGAGGCCGACTCCGCCTCGCCGCTCTCGCCTATCAGGTACTCGACGGCCTCCTTGCAGCTGATGCTCAGCTGCTCGTCCCTCTCGCGCACGGTGCCCTTGACGAGCACAAGCCTCCCCTCCTCCCACAGTCCCAGCGTCTCCTTGAGGACGTTCTCCCAGACGGCCACCTCGATGGGACCGTCCATCATGCCCAGGGTGGCTATGAGGAAGGCGCGGTCGTTGCGAGTCTGGCGCTGCGCTACGGAGACGACCTGACCAGCCACGCTGACCATCTTGCCCGCCATGGAGGGCTCCAGCTTGCTCTGGAACAGGATGGTCTCCGACCCGGGACTCTCGACGAGGGCGCTGAACAGGTTCTGATTGGACAGGGCGACACCCAGCATCTCCTGCTCCCAAGTCTGCTTCTCGCGGGCCGTGGCGCGCCCATCCGGAAGGTCGATGCGGGTCAGCGGCGCCGAGACCGACTCTCCCAGCAGATCGAACATGGAGGTCTGGCTGGAGTTCCTGAGACTGGCTTCGCTGTGGGCCAGCGCTACGATCCTATCGACGACCCCCAGCATAGCGCCGCGGTCCCCGAACTCATCGAAGGCGCCGGCCATGATGAGGCTTTCCAGGGTCTTGCGGTTCATGCCGCCGAGGTCGGCAGACCGGCACAGGTCCTCAATGGAGTCGAAGGGGCCGCTCTCCTCCCGCGCCTCCTGTATCGGCTGCATCACGGCGGAGCCGACGTTCTTTATGGCGGCGACGCCGAACCTGATGGCGTCACCGCCGCTGCTGTCCTTCTCTATCGAAAACTCAGCCTCGCTCCTGTTGATGCTGGGCGGCAGCACCGGAATCCCCAGCCTCCGACTCTCGACCACCGCGGACGAGGTCTTCTCCGTGTTGCCCATGTAACCATTCATCAAGGACACCATGTACTCGGCCGGGTAGTTGGCCTTCAGGTATGCGGTCCAGTAGGAGATCAGCCCATAGCAGACGCTGTGGGCCTTGTTGAAAGCGTAACCCGCAAAGGGCTCGATGATCTCGAATACCTGCTGGGCCAGCTGCTGCGGGTATCCCTGCTGCTGCGCTCTCAGAACGAACTTCTCGCGCTCGTCGGCCATGATCTCAGGGATCTTCTTCCCCATCGCCTTGCGCACCGTGTCCGCCTCTCCCAGGGAGTACCCCGCAAAGGTTTGGACCATGTAGAGCACCTGCTCCTGGTAGACGGCAACGCCGTAGGTCTCCTCGAGGATCTGCTCGAAGGCCGGGTCCGGATACCGGGGCGCGGCGCGACCGTACTTGGCGTCGATGAAGGTGGAGATGTGCTCCATGGGGCCGGGGCGGTACAGGGCTATCATGGCGGCTACGTCCCCCAACGACGAGGGCTTGAGCTCCTTGATGTGCCGCGTCATGCCCGCACTCTCCAGCTGGAAGACCCCTACAGTTTCTCCTCTGGAGAGCAGGTCGAAGGTCGGGGCGTCGTCCAGGGGGATGTCGACGAGATCGATTTTCCGGCCTCTCGTAGCGATAATGGCATCCCGCGTCTTCGCCAGTATGGTCAGGTTGGACAGCCCAAGAAAATCTATCTTCAGCAGGCCGAGGGCGGCGATGGGGTCCATGGAGTACTGGGTCATGATGGCGCCCGTCTCGTCGCCTCGGCTCTGGGTCTGCAGCGGGACCACCTCGTCCAGGGGCTCTTTGGACACGACGATCCCCGCCGCGTGGGTGCTGGAGTGGCGGGCGATGCCCTCGACCTTGGAGGCTGTGTCCACCAGCTTCCGGACCTCTTCGTCCGCGTCGTAGATCTCGCGGAGCTCGGGGTTCTGCTCCAGCGCCTGTTCCAGGGTGATGTGAAGCCTGAAGGGGATGAGCCGGGCCACCTGGTCCACGGTGGCGTAGGGCATCGCCAGCGCCCGTCCCACGTCCCTGATGGAGGCGCGGGCGCCCAGTGTGCCGAAGGTGATGATCTGGGCTACGTGGTCCCGGCCGTACTTGGAGACGACGTAGTTGATGACCTCCTCCCTCCGGTCGTCCTGGAAGTCCATGTCGACGTCGGGGAGCTCGCGGCGCTCCAGGTGCAGAAAACGCTCGAAGACCAAGCCGTAGGTCATCGGGTTGACGTCCGTCACGCCGAGGCAGTAGAGGGCGAGGCTCGCGGCGGCGCTGCCCCGCACCGTGAAGAAGATGTCGCGCTCGCGAACGAAGCGGGCGATGTCCCAGACCACCAGGAAGTAGTCCGTGTACTGCGTCTGCCGGATGACCTCCATCTCTTTGGTGAGCCTATCCCGGTCCTCCTCCGTGATCACGTCGAGCCGGGCCTCCAGGCCCTCCCAGCAGAGGCTGGTCAGGTACTCGTCCGGGGAGACGCCGCCGGGGACCGAGAACTCTGGCAGCCGGAGGCTTGTGAAGTCCAGCTCCAGATCGCACATCTCCGCGATGCGCTCCGTGTTGGCTATGGCCTCCGGCAGATCGGCGTAGAGGGCCTCCATCTCCTCCGCGCTCTTCAGGTAGTAGGAGTCTTCCTCCATCCTCAGGCGCTTGGGGTCGTTGACGTTGGTGTTCGTATGGATGCAGATCAGGATGTCCTGCAGAGGCGCATCCTCTCTCGATACGTAATGGCTGTCGTTGGTGGCTACGATGGGAATGTCCAGCTCGTGGTTCAGTTGAAGGAGGCCCTCGTTTATGGCGTCCAAGTCCGGAACTCCCCCGTGGCGCATGATCTCCAGGTAGTAGTCTCCAAACAGCTCCCTGTACCATAGGGCCGCGGCCTTGGCGTCCTCCATCCGACCTTGGGCGATCATGCGAGGCACCTCGCCGCTGGGACAGCCGGACAGCACCACAAGTCCCTCGTGGAACTCTTCCAGCAGGGCGCGGTCCACTCGCGGCTTGTAGTAGAACCCTTCCAAGTGGGACTTGGTGACCAGCTTTACGAGGTTCTTGTAGCCGGCGCCGTCCTTGGCCAATACCGTTAGATGGAAGGGAGACTTGTCCCGGGGGTCTCGGTCGAACCTGCTGCCGGGAGCCACGTACATCTCGCACCCGATTATCGGTTTGATGCCGGCGCTCTTGGCGGCTTTGTAGAAGTCGACGGCGCCGTACATACCGCCGTGATCCGTGATCGCCAGGCTGCCCATGCCAAGCTCCTGGGCGCGGCGCACCAGGGGGTCGATGCGGCTCAGGCCGTCGAGGAGGCTGAACTCGGTATGTACGTGCAGATGAGTGAACAAAGGGCCTCCAAAAGGCATCTACGAGTCGGACGCGGGGGGCCTGCCAGGGGGCAGGTCTCCTCAATGGTCGGAGCCGCCGAAGAGGGACGCCGTGAGCCCCATTATACGTCCGGTGATGGTTACCAGTTCAAGGGTCTAAACAAGGAGAATCAGGCCCTGGTGAGCCGCGTCCGGGCCACCTTTTGCGGAGAAACCAAAGGGGCCCCGGCTTTCGTCGGGGCCCCTTGCGCTCGCGCGTCCGTACCTCGGTACTAGTAGTCCATGGGAGGCGTCGGAGGCATGGCGGGCTCTCTTTCCTTGATGTCGGTTATGAGGGACTCCGTGGTGAGCACCATGGCCGCCACGCTGGCGGAGTTCTCTATCGCCGCCCGTGTGACCTTGGTCGGGTCCATGATCCCACGCTCCAGCAGGTGCGTGAACTCGCCGACCTCTGCGTCGTAACCCCAGTCGCCCTCGCTCTTGAGGCTGTCCGCCAAGATCACTTCTCCGGCAACGCCGGTGTTCTCGGCGATGAGCTTGAGGGGCTTCTCCAGGGAGCGCCTGAGGATGCCCGCGCCGGTGGCCTCGTCGCCGCTGAGGTCCAGGGAGTCCAGGACGTCTCTGGCCCGGATCAGGGCGAGACCGCCGCCGGGAACGATCCCCTCCTCGACAGCCGCTCGGGTGGCCGACAGGGCGTCCTCCACCCTGCCCTTCTTCTCTTTCAGCTCCACCTCTGTCGCGGCTCCGACCTTGATGATGGCTACGCCGCCGGACAGCTTCGCCAGCCGCTCCTGAAGCTTCTCGCGGTCGAAGTCGGAGGTCGTCTCCTCTATCTGGGCCTTGATCTGGTTGATCCGCCCCTGTATGGCGTCCTCCGAGCCGGCGCCGTCGATGAAGAGAGTGTCCTCCTTGGTCGCCACCAGCCTGCGGCACCTGCCCAGGTCGTCGACCTCCACCGAGTCCAGCTTGCGGCCTATCTCCTCGCTGATCACCTGTCCGCCGGTCAGGATGGCCATATCCTCCAGCATCGCCTTGCGACGGTCACCGAAGCCGGGCGCCTTGATAGCCAGGCAGCTCAGTGTCCCTCGCAGCTTGTTGACCACGAGGGTAGCCAGGGCCTCGCCCTCTACGTCCTCGGCGACCAGAACGACGTTCTTGCCGACCTGTAGGATCTTCTCCAGCGACGGGAGGATGTCCGCCACGGCGGAGACCTTCTTGTCGGTAATCAGGATGTAGGGGTCTTCGAGGACCGACTCCATGCGGTCCTGGTCTGTGATGAAATAGGGGGAGATGTATCCCCTGTCGATCTGCATCCCCTCGACGAAGTCCTGCTCATAGTCGAGGCCCTTGGACTCTTCGACGGTGATTACTCCGTCCTTGCCGACCTTCTCCATGACCTCGGCGATCAGGTCGCCCATCTCTTCGTCGTGGGCTGAAAGAGAGGCGACCTGGCTGATCTGCGTTCGGCCCTCGACCGGCGTGGACATTTCGCCCACGGCCTTTTTGAGCTCGACCACACTCTTCTCGATGCCTCGCTTCAGCGCCATCGGATTCGCGCCGGCGGCGATGTTCTTGAAGCCCTCGTGGATGATCGCCTGGGCCAGCACCGTTGCCGTGGTGGTGCCGTCGCCGGCGATGTCATTGGTCTTGCTGGCGGCCTCCTTCAGGAGCTGCGCGCCCATGTTCTCGAAGGGGTCCTCCAGCTCGATCTCCTTGGCGATGGTGACGCCGTCGCTGCAGACGGTCGGCGGTCCGAACTTCTTGTCCAGGACTACGTTCCTGCCTTTAGGACCGAGGGTGACTCCCACGGTATCGGCCATCGTGTCGATGCCACGCTTCATCAAGGCACGAGCTTCCTCGCTGAAGGTCAACTGCTTTGCCATTCTCCACCTCCTCTGGTGTATCTACTGTTTGAGTGCTCTTACTTCTTGAACAGAACGTCGTCTTCCCGCAGCACCAAGTACTCAATATCGCCTTCCTTGTACTCCGTGCCGCCGTACTTAGAGTAGACGACCATGTCGCCGACCGCGATCTCCATGGGGACGCGCTTGCCGTCGTCAGTCATCTTGCCCGGTCCCACCGCGACCACGCGGCCTTCCTGCGGCTTCTCCTTGGCGGTGTCGGGTATGTAGATGCCCCCGGAGCTCACCTGCTCATCGCCTTCGACAGGCTCCACCACCAGCCGATTGCCCACCGGCTTGAAAGATACCTCGGTACTGGTTGCCATATGCCTAACCTCCTCGAAAACTTCCTGTATCTAGCAGAGTTAGCAGTCTCAGACCTCGACTGCTAACTCTATGTTAAGGGAGTCTCCAAGTCGATGTCAACATTCGACACTCACCGTTGATGTTGACTGCGTTGAGAGAGTGATGCTACGGTGGCTTTGCTCAAGTACGGTTGCGCCTCATGCGATGAGGAGCAGCTGGCGTGAAGAGCCTGGGAGTCGCTCATGAGGTACGACACGATCGTCATCGGGTCCGGGTCCGCGGGAGGGATAATCGCGACGCGGTTGTCGGAGGACCCCGACCGCTCGGTGCTGCTCCTGGAGGCGGGGCCCGACTATCCCGACTTCGACCAGATCCCAGAGCCCATCAAGTACGGATACGGGACGGAGACGGGCAACTGGAACCCGGTCCACAACTGGCAGTATGAGGCCAGGGCCACCGACAAGCTCCAGCGAATGCCCGTCCCCCGCGGAAAGGTGACCGGCGGCTCCAGCGCCATCAACGCCCAGATATTCCTCAGGGGCGAGCCCGACGACTACGACACCTGGGCGTCCATGGGCAACGACCGGTGGAGCTTCGACCAGGTCCTACCCTACTTCCGCAAGATCGAGACCGACAGCGACGTTCACGACGACTTCCACGGAGCCGACGGCCCAATCATCGCCCGCCGCTGGCCTAGGGAAGAGTGGCAGCCGCTGGACAGTGCGTTCCACCAAGCTTGCCTCGAGGCCGGATTCGCCGACAGCCCCGACCATAACAACCCGGACGCCACAGGAATCGGCCCCCTGCCCTTCAACAACCCGGGCCGCGTCCGCTTCAGCACCAACATCGGCTACCTCAGCCAGTCCAGGCACCGTCTCAACCTGACCATCAGGCCAAAATGCACCGCCCATCGAGTCCTGTTCGACGGCCCCCGCGCAACGGGCGTCCTCGTCGAGAGCGAGGGCGAGATGTTCACCGTCGAGGGCCGCGAGATCGTCGTCAGCGCCGGAGCCATCGCCTCTCCCCAGCTCCTCATGCTATCGGGCGTCGGTCCCCGCGACCAGCTCGACGCCCTGGGCATCCCTGTGGTCAAAGACGCCCCAGGAGTCGGCCAGAACCTGCGTGACCACCCCATCATTCACCTCGGATGGAGATACAAGGATCCCCAGGAGTACGACCCGTCGGTCCCGCGCGGGACCGGGCTCGCCCTCCGCTACACCGCCTCGGGGTCGGACCTGCGAAACGACATGATGATCATCTTAGGCTCCATAGCCTTCCCGCGCAGGGACCAGTGGGACTTCACCATAGACCGCACTGGCCCCACCGAGGTCCGCATGACCGGCATCCTCGACCTCGCGGTAGGCGCCGGGGAGCTGAGGCTCGCCTCCACCGACCCCCACGTCCAACCGCACCTCGACTACAGATACCTGGACGAGGAGTTCGACCGCCGCAGAATGCGGGACATGATTCGCCTGTGCGTCGAGCTAGCCGGGCATGAGGCCCCCAGCGCACTGCTGGGCGAGCGCATCTTCCCCACCGACGCTGAGCTGGAGTCCGACGACGCCCTGGACGACTACATCCTGCGGGAAGTGAGCACCGGTCACCACGTATCCTGCACGTGCAAGATGGGCCCGGCGTCCGACCCCATGGCCGTCGTCGACCAGTCCGGCAAAGTCCACGGCCTGGAGGGCCTGCGGGTCGCCGACGCCTCCATCATGCCCGACTGCATCCGCGCCAACACCAACGTCACGACGATGATGATCGGCGAGCGGGTCGCGGACTTCATCCGACAAAGCAAATAGAGGGACCGACGGCGGCTGTTGACCGGGAGCGGGTGAGCCAATATCATCCTCCCATGGAGTACCCCGGCACCCCGTCGTCGGCGCCCGTGATGGTCGCACGGTCCGCAAGAGACCTACTGGGCGCAGTTCGACCGAAGCAGTGGACCAAGAACCTTCTCGTCTACCTGGCCCTATTCTTTACGGTCAACGAGGCGTGGAGCTTCGGCGAAGTCGGGGGCTTCCTGACGCTCTTCGGCAAGACGACGCTGGCGTTCCTCATCTTCTCTGCGGTGAGCGGGGCCGTCTACCTCGTCAACGACGTTATCGACGCCGAGCAGGACCGGCGCCACCCCACCAAGAGGCTCCGCCCCATAGCCTCGGGCCGCCTCTCCGCCGGAGTCGCGGGCGCCGCCGCCGCCCTGCTGGCCGCAGCCGGCCTCGCATCGGGCTTCGCCCTGGAGCCGGGGTTCGGGCTCGTCGTGGCCATCTACTTGGGCGTCATGGCCGCCTACACGCTGTTGATCAAGCGGCTGATGATCCTGGACGTCATGACGATAAGCGCCGGGTTCGTTCTCAGGGCCGTCGCGGGCGCGGTCGTCCTTCAGGTGCCCGTTTCGCCGTGGCTCTACACATGCACGGGGGTCGGGGCGCTGATGATCGCCCTGGCCAAGCGCCGCTCGGAGCTCGCGCAGGCCGGCGAGGGCGCCGGAGTCCAGCGGGATATCCTGCAGGGCTACACCAAGAGCCTCCTGGACCAGCTCATGACGGTTATGGCAACGTGCGTGCTGATTACCTACGGCCTCTACACCTTCACAGCCCCGAACCTGCCGCCGAACAAGGCCATGATGCTGACCACCCCCTTCGTCGTTTACGGGGTCTTTCGATACATGTATCTTGTACGCCTCGGGGACCTGGGCGAGAGGCCCGAGGACATACTGGTCTCCGACGTACCGCTGATCGTGACGATAGCAGCGTGGCTTGCCGCGGCGGCCACTGTTCTGGTGCTGTTCCGGGGCTAACCCCCCAGCGGCGCCCCAAAGGGGGATAGGTTGGTTCCACCGGACGATATATTCGGGGCCATTCCGACGTGGATGGGCGTATACGCGCTGTCGATGGCGGTCTTCGCCCTCTCGGCGCTGCTGCTCTACTTCCGGGTCTTCAGGCTCATCCTCCTGGGCAGGCCGTCCAGCCGGTTCGACCAGCCCCTCCGCCGCCTGAAGGGGGCCATTCCGCTGATCCTGGGCCAACGGAAGGTGCTGCAGGAGGTCTCCCTTCGACGAGACAGGGCGGGCCTGGCCCACTTCTTCATCTTCTGGGGCTTCCTCTCCTTCACCACCAGCTACCTGCTCTTCATATTCGGCGACTCCATATGGCGGGAGCTTTCCTCCACGCTGCTGACCGATACCGGGGTGCGGATATTCGCGTCCTACCTGGACATCCTGGCGGTTACCTTCTTCGCGGTGCTGGCCTGGGCGGCCGTCCGCCGGTGGCTGGTGCGCCCGCACCGGCTCACCTTCGACCTGACGCAGAAGAAGGAGTCGGCGGTGATCCTGCTGCTGATCACCTCCCTGATGGCGCTGACTCTCCTCACGGAGGCGTTCCACACGGCGTCGGGCGCGGACGACGTCCACGCGTCCGCCCTCGTCGGATCGGCCCTAGGCGGCCTCTTCGCCGACGCGGGGGTCGGCCCCGAGCTGGCCGGGGGCCTGCAGGGCCTCTCCTGGTGGCTGCACCTCGGGGTGATCCTGGGATTCTCCCTGTTCATCCCGCTGTCGAAGCACATGCACATCGTGGCCGCGCCCATCAGCTTCCTGACCCGCCCGCTGGAGCCCAGGGGCACCCTGTCCACACCCCTGGACCTGGAGACGGCGGATAGCTTCGGCGCGGCGAGGGTACAGGACTTCACCTGGAAGGAGCTGCTGGACGGCTTCGCGTGCGCCGTCTGCGGCCGCTGCACCGACAGCTGCCCGGCGAACATCAGCGGCAAGATCCTGTCGCCCATGCACATAGTGGAGGATCTGAAGGATCACCTGCTGGAGACGGGAGCGGAGACCCGGAAGGGGGAGGAGACGCCGCCGGTCATAGGCCAGCGCATCCAGGAGGAGGCGCTGTGGGACTGCCTGACCTGCGGCGCATGCGTCCAGCAGTGCCCGGTGGGGGTGGAGCACGTCCAGACCATCGTCGACATGCGGCGGCACCTGGTGATGGAGGAGGCCAGCATGCCCGAGAGCGCCATGACCGCCCTCCTCAGCATGGAGCAGCGCGGCCACCCGTGGCGGGGCACCACCAGCTCCCGCCTCGACTGGGCCCAGGGGCTGGACGTCAAGACCCTGGCGGAGCACCCGCAGGCCGAGGTGCTCTTCTGGGTCGGCTGCACCGCCGCCCTGGAGGAGCGCAGCCAGAGCGTGGCCCGGTCCATGGCGTCGGTGCTGAAGCGCGCCGGAGTGGACTTTGCGGTCCTGGGCACCGAGGAGACCTGCACGGGCGATCCGGCCCGCCGCATGGGCAACGAGTACCTGTACCAGATCCTCGCCCAGCAGAACATAGAGACCCTCAACAGGTATGAGGTGAAGACCATCGTCACCGTGTGCCCCCACTGCTTCAACACGATGAAGAACGAGTACCCGCACCTGGGCGGCAGCTACACGGTAATGCACTACAGCGAGTTCGTATCTCGGCTGATCCAGGAGGGCCGCATCAAGCCGCTTGTCACCGTAGAGGCCAGCGTCGCGTACCACGACTCCTGCTATCTCGGACGCCAGAACGGCGTCTACGATCCTCCCCGGGAGATAGCCAGGTCTATCCCCGGCGTGGAGCTGGTGGAGATGGAGCACCGTCGCGAGCGGGGGTTCTGCTGCGGCGCCGGCGGCGGCCACATGTGGGTGGAGGAGAGCCGCGGCAGGCGCGTCAACCACGTCCGCACCGACCAGTTCCTGGAGACGAAGGCCGACACCGTGGGCGTCTCCTGTCCCTTCTGCCTCCAGATGTTCGAGGAGGGCATCGGCTCCAGCGCCAACGGCGAGGCCGGCTCCAAGCGTGTGCGAGACCTCCTGGAGATCCTGGACGAGAGCCTGGGCGAGCAGTGAGGAGGCAGGACGAGGGCCGCGCAGAGGGCGCCATACGGGCGGTGCTGTTCGACGCCGATGGGGTCTTGCAGACCACGCCGAGGTTTCTCGACATGGTAGCGGGGCTCCTCCCTGCCGGCGACGACGACATCGACGGGTTTCTCGCCGATCTGCTGGAGGTCGAGCGTCCGGCCCTCGTCGGGAAGGCGAACCTCTCGGTGGGCGTGGCGAAGCTGCTCCGGGATCGCGGGTGCGGAAGGTCTCTCGAAGAGGCGATGAGGCTGTGGACGGAGGTCGCGGTCGATCCCGGCACGAGGGCTGTGGTCGAGGAGCTCCGCACCAGGGGGATGAGGTCCTACCTGGCGAGCAATCAGCATCGAGACAGGGCGCGGTACATGTCGGAGACGCTTGGGTATGGGGAGCTGTTCGACGCGGAGTTCTACTCGTGCGACCTGGGCCACGCCAAGCCGAGCGCCGACTACTTCAGGCTGGTCCTGGAGGGCGTCGGCCTGGCGCCCGGCGAGGTGCTGTTCCTGGACGACAAGGCGGCCAACGTGGAGGCCGCCCGGGGCATCGGGATCCAGGCCTCCGTGTTCGAGATCGAGGGGGGCGCGGACAACCGGGCCGCCCTGCTCCGGGTGTTGTCTCGCTACGGTGTGTGCCTGGCGTAGGATGGCGGCGCGGCGCGGTTGTCTGGAGCGCCGGGCTATGGTGCGGTGAGTGGGTCAACCATCCGTCTTCATGGTGACGGGGCTACAGCGTGTCGGTGAGCCACGCCCTCAGGTCGGGGGCTAGGTGTTCGTCTTGGAGGGCTGCGTACAGCGACGCCTTGAGCAGCCCCAGGGGCGTTCCCAGGTCGAAGTAGCGGCCGGGGAACTCGTAGGCGTAGACCTCCTGGGCCGAAAGCAGCGACGCTATGGCGTCGGTGAGCTGTACCTCCCCCAGGGCCCCGGGCCGTATCCGGTCCAAGGCGCCGAACACCTCGGGGGTCAGGACGTAGCGGCCGACGATGGCCAGGTTGGAGGGGGCGTCCTCCAGGGCAGGCTTCTCCACCATCGCCTCCACCCTGGACACCCTCTCGGCGACGGGGACGTGGGCGATAACCCCCTTGGCGGGCACCACCTCGTCGGGGACCGTGTTCACGGCCACGACGCTGCCTCCGTAGGAGGAGAAGAGGTCGATCATCGTCGACGTCGTGGGGCTCTCGCCCCATATCAGGTCGTCGGGCAGCAGGACGGCGAAGGCCTCGTCGCCCACCGCCTCCCTGGCCATCAGGACAGCGTGGCCAAGCCCAAGCTGCCGCTCCTGCACGACCGTGGTCGTATCCACCATGTCGGAGATCGCCAGCATCTGCCGCAGCCGCTCAGTCTCGCCCCTTCTCTCCAGGGCCGCCTCCAAGTCGGGCATCCGGTGGAAGTATCGGGGGACGGCCTCCTGTCCGGGCGACACGACGAAGACGACGTGATCGATCCCCGCCGCGGCGGCCTCCTCCACGGCGAAGTGGATGGCCGGACGGTCCAGCACGGGGATCATCATCTTGGGTATGGACCTGGTGGCCGGCAGGAACCTGGTGCCCAGCCCGGCCACCGGCATGACGGCCTTGCGTACGTTCAACACGACCTCCGTTCGTCCTCCGCTAGTCACGAGTTATGTCGCAAGTTTGTCACAAGTTGCATCGCCGAGAATGTCGCAAGTTCAGGCGACTCCCTCCACAAGAATGTACTCAATCCGATTCGTACTGCCTTGGCGAAGAAGCAGCCCCTTCTCCACCATGACCCTGAGGTCGCGCTGAAGGGTTCGGCGCTGGACTCCCGGGCAGAGATGCTCGAGCTCGCCAATCGTGACTCTGCCGCGCTCCAGCACGCGGCGAAGGGCGACTTCCTGTCGGACCGACAGGTCGTGGCGGCGAGCGAGGACATCCTGCCGGATCGCCATCTCTCCCCTCTCCTTGACCTCAACGAGTTGGGCAGCGAGGCCGACAGTGAAGAACTCGATCCAGCCGGTCATGTCCATATTCGTCCGCCGGACGCCCTGTAGAGCCCCGTAGAAGGCCATGCGGTCCCGGTCGTAGTACTCGCTGATGGTGAACAGACGCTTGAAGTCATAGCCTACGCGGTAGAGGCACAGGGTCGATAGCAGCCTGGACGTGCGGCCGTTGCCATCGAGGAACGGATGAATGTGTACCAGCTGGAACTGGGCGATTCCGCTCGCAATGACCGGATGTATGTCGCTTGGCCGATTCAACCAGCTGACGAGCTCGCGCATGAGAATAGGCACGTCGCCGGCAGGAGGCGGCGTGTAGATCGTCCGTCCGGTCGCCGCGTTGACGACATAGTTCTGGCCGCGCCGGTATTGCCCCGGCGCGGCGGACTCACCGCGGACGCCCGCAACCAGTCGCCTATGTATCTCAAGAATGAGCCTCTCCGTGATTGGCCCGCCATCGTCCAGATGGTTGCTGACGAGCTCGAAAGCATCACGGTAGTTCAGGAGCTCGCGGGTGTCGTCCGGGTCCGCCCCCGGGACATCATCACCCGCCAGGAGGTCTGCCGCCTCCTGGATGGTGAGGCGAGTCCCCTCGATGTGCGTCGTATGGTGCGCTTCGAGGAGGAACGCCCGCGAGCGCATAGAGTCGATCCACTCATCCGAGAGACTCGCAGCCTCGAGGAACCCGCGGGCGCGCTCGATTTCGGTGAGCGCCGCCACGATTGCGTTGGTAATGGAGAAGCGCGGCTCGAACCTCATGCTGCCTCGTCCTCTCCCCTACGCCGACACCACCGTCTCGGTGTCTCCGGCGTCCAGGGCGCTCATGTAGGCGAGGACCAGGTCGCGGGTGCGGTAGAAGCCGAACTTGCCCACGTCTTGCCGCCGGACTATGGGGAAGGTGTCCAGCACGTAGGCCGCGTCCTCCCGGTCGAGGCCGTAGAGGTGGAAGTAGAGGGCGTCGAGCCGCGCCCGCAGCTGGCGGCGCTCCTCCTCGTTCCATGGCGCTCCTCCTCGTTCCATATGAAGGGCGCACCGTCGTACCCCAGGTCCCGGGCGAAGGGCTCCATGTCGTGGGCCGTGTACGTCAGCCGCAGCACGTGGTCCCGCACGAGCTCGCGGGCGGTCGTGTCGCCGAAACGCCGGTCGTAGTCCTCGGGCGCGATGACGGGAAGCTGCTCGAGGATATACCAGTTGAGATGAGTTCCTTGGGCCTTCTGTCTCGTTACAAAGTCGGCACATATGGCATTCAGGTTTGCCACCAGACAGATAGAGGAGAGCGCATCGCCTTCTAGAAGCAGCGGCAATGTATTCCCATACCCCGCCCACGGCACGATGGAGATTATCATGGTTCTCACATCCGTTGGTCGGGCAATGTCTCGGAAACCTAGTGCATAGCCGCGGCCTTCGGGCAGGGCGGTCTCCACGTTGTCGGCAGGCACCCAGTATTGAGGCTGAGGCCGGAAGTCTGGGTCGGCATGTTGCGCTTCGCTAACCGGCTCGCTGAGATACGGGTTGTGCGTGCTCGCAGGGTTGAAGCGAACCGAATTGGCTCGATGGTCGAACTGGTGGATCATTCGCCCCTGGTACAGCGGCAGGTACAACTCCTCTCCCCGCTTCCAGCGGTTGCCTTCGACGGGGTAGAAACCTTCAGTCTCCAGCTGCGCCGCCGTCCTGAAGAGGCCGGAGTCGTTGGTCATGTCGAACATGCGCACATACTTCACCGGCCACGCGCGGCGCTCCCTCCGCCCTGATCGGTCCACCAGCACTGGATAGCGCTGGTAGATGCGCCGGGTAATCTCCGCATCCCGCCGCGTGCGGAACACGGGCGCGGTGCCGGTGTTCGGGTTCACCCGGGCGAAGTCATCGAGTGCCAGTGGGAAGCAGCGGTCCGGGTCGTTAATGGCATCGACATCGTCGAGGAAGAAGGCGCACTCGGTCTCGTCGAAGCGCCTCTCCTCACCGCCGAAGATGAGGGCGCAGAACTTGAACGACGCGTGCACGTCCTTGAAGAATATCTTCTGGTTCTCGAAATCGAATAGGCTGGACACGCGGCCACTGGTGGAGACGGACTTGAAGAACCGCGCCGCATTCTTGTCCCCGTAGATGCCCGACGGCGTCAGCAGTCCGACGAATCCGTCCGGCTTGACAAGCCTCATGGCGCGCTCGACGAAGAGCGAGTAGAGGTTGATGTCGCCTCTGCCCAGGAGAGGGTAGTGGCCGGAGCCGCGGACCAGCTGGCCCAGGCGGTCCGCCCGCTCCTTCGCCGCGTCGAACTCGTCCGCGAGAGGGTCTCCCCTTTCACGAAGCCGCCGGATGCCGCTCCCCCGGGCGGCCGCGGTGGGAGAGAGGGCGATATCGGGAGCGCGGATCGCGAACCACTCCACCTCCTGGAGCTTGATCTTGTCCCAGGGCGGGTTGCCTATGACCGCGTCGAAGCCGCCCAGGGGACGATCATTCTGCCACCCGCGCCAGACGCCGGGGAACGCAACCTCCCAGTGCAGGAATCTCTCGTGGTCTGCTATCGAGTCGGCGTCGCTCCATATCTGAGAGAACCCGGACTCTCCAGCGGGCGCGGCAGGGCCGTGTGCCAGGAGTTTGTACGCATCGTCGGGCCGCTGGCCGAGCGCCTCCAGCAGCGGCGCCTCGAATGCGACGTGCGCCCTCTTCTTCATGCCAGAGGTCAACCAGCGTAGGCCGCACAGGAAATCGAGCAGGGAGCGCAGGTCTGCCGTCGCGTCCTCGACTCCCTGGAACAGGTCGGCGGACTCCCGCACCTCGGCGACGTCGGCGTCCGACATCTCCTCTATGCGCCGCATCCCGCCGGCGGCGGCCTCCGCGCCGGCTATGGCGGAGCTCGCAAAGAGACCGCCCAGGCGGTTCAGATCAGCTGTGGCCTCCGTCACACTGAGGCCCAACAGGGAGTCACCGCAGCGCAGGTGGTGGTCCAGGAACGAGAGGGGCGCCCCTACGGTGAAGCTGTGCAGCCACAGGGACACCTTGGCCAGCTCGACGGTCAGGGGGTTCTTGTCCACGCCGTAGATGCAGCGCTTGAGCACCATCCGGCGGATGATGGCCTGGTCGGTGAGCTGGGCCTCGTCCATCACCCAGTCCGACTCACCGGCCCTGCGGAGGATGTCGGACCGGATGGCGGCGATCCTGCCCACCAGCGGCGACTCGTACGGACCGTCCAGCCACCCGGGGACTGCGGGGACGTATTCGATCAGATCGGCGATATAGTCGGACAGGAAGTCGACTGCGGTGACCAGGAAGTGGCCGCTGCCCATGGCCGGATCCAGGACCTTGAGGTCGAGGACGGCCTCGGCCGGATCCAGGCTGCGCAGCTCGGCCTCCCGCTGGGCCTTTGGCCGGCGGTCGCTCCTCAGCTCGGCGGCCTTCTCCTTGAACACCGTAAGGCGCTCCTCCGCCAGCGGCTTCAGGGTCCGGTCTACGATCAGGTCTACGAGCTCCTGGGGCGTGTAGAAGCTGCCGCTGTCCTTGCGGGCGTAGGGATTGAGGCGGACGGCTATCCTGCCGGTGTCGTCCCGGACGGGCTCCCGCTCCAGCAGGCGCTCGTAGATCGACCCCAGCTGCTGGACGGACATGTCGCGGTAGTTGACGAAGCGCCGTCCCTCGGCAGTCTCGGCGTGGCTAAGGTCGTAGACGACGGGGGCGACCACCGCGTCCGGCAGACGGACGCGGTCCAGCAGCGGGGCCGCCTCCGGGGCGAACAGGCCACCGTTGTAGGGCGGCAGGCCAATGGACGCGTCGCCCCTGTCGATGAGCCTGCACAGCGTCATCAGGTGGTCGTAGTAGCTGGTGGCGATGGCCGGGAAGACGGCGCCGTTGTCCATCCTGCGCGCGATGTCCTGGCGCACCGGCTTCCGCAGGCCGTAGCTCTCGTATCGCGGGTCGTTCACCGGCAGCAGCCCCCGGTCCTCAGCGTAGAGCACGAAGAGCAGCCGGTACAGGAAGATCAGGGCGGCCTCCCGGACCTCTGGGAGCTCCTCCCCAGCACTGTCGGCGAGGGCCTGGACCAGGCTGGGGAACACCCTCTCGAACACCACGCCGGATATGTCTTTGGTGACCTGCTCCTCGTAGCTTCGACCCTCGGCAAGGGCCGCCTCCAGGAAGCTGACGGCGGCCCCCTGCTGCGGCGTGAAGGAGCTCCGGCGGAACAGGAGGTACACGAGGCGCAGGCCGTCTTCGTCTCCCGAGTCCAGCATCTGCCCCAGGTCGGCCTCGAAGTAGCCGGTGGCGCGGGGGCGGGCGCGGTAGTCGTAGAGGCGCCACACGCCGCCGCTGGTCAGAATCCCCCACCGGACCCGGCTCTCGGACTCGATATCGGCGGTCGACAGGTACCTGATCATCTGGCCGTGAGGCGTCCTGGAACGGCGCCCATCCGCGTCCCGGGCGTCCAGGGGCAGGCCGAACCGCTTGCTCTCCTCCACCACGACCGCATCGCGGTACCTCTCTTCGGGGCTGCTTCTCGCGGCGGCCCGCTCCTTGGAGCCTGCGTCGGGAAACAGCAGCAGGTCCGGGATGTCCTCGTTGCGGGCCGCGCCCTGCTGGGGCAGGTAGTCGGCCCATCCGAGAAGCTCCAGGACCGGACGGATCAGCTCCTGCTCGGTGACCGCTTCGTTGGGCTGCCGGTATCCCTGAAAGCTCTCGAATATCTCAATGAGACCGCCCTGGAAGTTGACCGCAGCCGCCGCCGAAGACTCCCATTCAGGGGTCTCGGTTATGCCGTGGGTGAGGAAGTGGTGAGTGAATAGCTGTCCGGGCATGTCGGGTACCTGTACGGCTCTGTTCGGCAGCGCCCACGACGGAGCACGGGGCAAGGTTGGCGTGGACTCCTACCGCGCAGCAATTATATGCCATGGTCGTTGGCGAATGGCGCCGGGGTTCATTCCCATCTTGACATTGACTACAACTCAGTCTAGTCTAATAGCTAGTCAGTCTAATGGCAACTGGGGTGAATCATGAGTAAGAGGGTGTTTTCGAAGTACATCATGACGGAGCTAAGCGTCGGAGCATGAGATGAATCGCAGCTATATGCAGCCACGCTTCCGTTGTACCGGTCAAGGCTTCATAGTCCTTGCTCAACCGGCGACAACGTCCCAGCCACGCCAGTGTTCGCTCAACCACCCACCTGCGTGGCAGCACCTCAAACTGATGGCTGGCCCTGGGACGCTTGACGATCTCCAAGACCCAGCCCGACATGGACATCACCCAGTCCACCAACTGGCCGCTGTAGCCAGCGTCAGCCCAGATGAGTCGCAGGCGTGGGAATCGTCCTATCAATTTATCGATGACCAGCCTCGCCCCATCTCGGTCTTGGATATTGGCAGGATGCACCACCACCGCCAACAGCAAGCCCATGGTATCTACGATGACGTGTCGCTTTCGACCGTTGATCTTCTTACCAGCATCATAGCCACGAGGCCCCCTTTTTCAGTCGTCTTCACGCTCTGGCTATCTATGATCGCTGCGCTGGGAGTAGGATTTCTACCTTCGGCCTCTCGGACGCAGGGGCGTAGCGTCTCATTGACTCGTTCCCACGTTCCATCTATGGTCCAACTGCGGAAGTATTTGTACAGGGTCTGCCAGGGAGGCAGATCGTGCGGGACCATCCGCCAGGGGCATCCGCTCCGAAGCAAATACAGGATGCCGTTCACTACCTCCCGCAGGTCCACTGTACGGGGCCGGCCTCCGGGCTTGGCTGGTGGGAGTAGGGGGCCGAGGATCTCCCACTGTTCGTCCGTCAGGTCGCTGGGGTACGATTTGCGGCTCATTCATCAAGTTTAGTACAAGTTCAAGACTTTGCAAACACCCTCTAAGAGATGGCCGGTTCAAGATGCGAAGTCGAGGTTCAGCGAGCTTCTCGATACCACCCTCGCCGAAGGGCCGCAGATCGTGACCAAGCGCGGAGTGGAAACCGCCGTGCTCCTCCCCATCGAGCAGTGGCGAAGGCTGGAGCGGATGACTAGGCCAGACCTGAAGGAGCTGCTCCTCACCTCTGAGGCGCGGACTGAGGACCTTACGCCGCCACGCCGACAGCATCGCCGCCGAATACCTCTGGCGGTGGAGTAGGCCTATGTACCTCCTCGACACCAACGTGGTCTCGGAGCTGCGCCGCCCCCGTCCACATGGTGCCGTCCTAGATTGGATCTCGGATGTGCCGGCGGAACATCTCTTCGTTTCTGCCGTTACGGTTGGAGAGATACAGGCCGGGATCGAGATCACTCGTGAGCAGGACCAGGCTAAAGCGGAGGAGCTGGAAACCTGGCTGGACAAGGTCCTGGCCTCGTACGGCGTACGGACCATGGACGCCCCCGCTTTTCGAGAGTGGGCGCGGCTGATGCACAGGAGGTCAGACACGATGACCGAAGACGCCATGATCGCGGCGACAGCCATAGTGCACCGGCTGACGGTGGTCACCCGGAACGTACGTGACTTCGACCAGCTTGGCGTGGAGCTGCATAACCCGTTCGAGAGCGAGTAGCAGTCGTCACGTCAACGCCCACCGCGAACTCGATCACCCCGAACCGCTCGTCTCTGCCCTCAGCGCGGACTACTCGTTTCCCTCAAGTCTGAACAGCTACCTTTTTGGATGGTGGCTGGAGTACAATGACAGCGGTCTCAGAAGGGCTTGCGAGGCGATATGCGATGGACCCATTGGACCTGATGGAGATCGGCGGCACGGGCCTGCGGGTCACGCAGCTGGGCATGGGAGGCGCCCCTTTCGGGGGGACCGCCGTCGACGTGACAGAGGGCGCCGCCCAGGAGACGGTGGACCGCGCCCTCCGGCTGGGGGTCGGCCTGTTCGACACGGCGCCGTTCTACGGCGTCGGCAAGAGCGAGGTGTTCTTCGGAAAGGCCCTCTCCGGCGTCGATAGGAGCAGCTTCGTCCTCTCGACGAAGATTGGCCGCGTGCTCCACTCGATAGACGAGCCGATGAAGGACAGCGGATGGGTGAAGCCGTTTCCCTTCGACTGGAGGTTCGACTTCAGCAGAGACGGTGTGCTCCGCTCGCTGGAGCAGAGCCTGGAACGCCTGGACACGGACCACGTGGACATCCTGCTGATCCACGACCCCGACGACCACCACGAGCAGGCGATCAACGAGGCCTACCCGGCCCTGGACGAGCTGAGGTCCCAGGGCGTGATCAAGGCGATCGGCGCGGGGATGAACGACTGGGAGCCGCTGGCCCAGTTCGCCCGGGAGGGCGACTTCGACTGCTTCCTGCTGGCCGGCCGCTATACCCTGCTGGACCAGTCCGGGCTGGAGGAGCTGCTGCCGCTGTGCCAGGAGAGGGGCATCAGCATCATCCTGGGCGGACCCTACAACAGCGGCATCCTGGCATCGGACCTGGGGCCGGACGCCACCTACTTCTACGAGCGGACGCCGTCGGAGGTCCTGGACAGGGCGCGCAGGATCAAGTCGGTCTGCGACCGTCACGGCGTCCCGCTGAAGGCGGCGGCGCTGCAGTTCGGCCTGACCCATCCGGCGGTGGCCGCCACCATCCCCGGCGCCCAGTCGGCCGCGGAGGTGGAGGAGAACTTCAACATGGTCCGTCACCCCATCCCAGCGGACGCCTGGGCGGAGCTTCGGGAGGAGGGGCTCATTCCCGAAGAGGCGCCGACGCCCGCCGAAAGCGAGGAGTGACAGTGAGCTCGTTCGGACTGACCCTGAACCTCAAGGCCGACGACGAGACCATCGAGAGGTACAAGGAGTACCACCGGGCCGTCTGGCCCGAGGTCGAGGAGGCCCTGAGGGGCATCGGCGTCACCAGGATGAGGATCTTCCTGCACGGCCGCCGCCTGTTCATGTACATGGAGGCTGTCGACGGCTTCGACGTAGCCCGAGACTTCCCCCGCTACATGGAGACGGAACGGGCCAAGGAGTGGGACGACCTCATGCGCAGCTACCAGGAGCCCGTTCCGGGAGCCGCCGAGGGGGAGTGGTGGGCGTCCATGGAGCAGGTGTACGACCTGGAGCCGTGACCCGGCTCCGGCTGTCCGGCTAGCCCGCCACCGGCGATTCGAGGAGGGACCATGCCTGAAGCGCCCGACCTGGAGGTCGTCAGGGAGGTCCTGACGGAGCGGGCAGTCGGGGCGAGTGTGTCGTCGGCCAGGGTGGTCAGGCCCGGCGTCCTCCGCTCCCTGAAGGGGGAGTTCGCCTCGGACGTGGAGGGCCGCCGCCTGACCGGGATCCAGCGCAGGGGCAAGTTCCTGCTGTTGACGCTGACCGGCGACCGCATGCTGGTGTTCAACCCCAAGCTGACGGGGGCCCTGCAGCTCTGCGGCCCGGAGACCCGCTTGCTCAAGCGCACCTACATCGTCCTCCCGCTGTCCAACGGGCGAGAGCTCCGGTACGTCGACCATCGGCAGATGGGCTTCGTCTACTACGTCGATCCCTCGCAGCTCCATCAGGTCCCGCAGCTGGCCGAGCAGGGGCCGGACGTGTTGGACGACGCCCTCACCTTCGAGGAGTTCCAGCAGCGGCTCCGGCCCTTCAGGGGAGAGATCAAGGGGGTCTTGACGCGAGGGAGGGCGGTCTCGGGCATCGGGAACGCCTACTCGGACGAGATACTCTTTGCCGCGCGGGTCTACCCGTTCCGGAAACGCAGCGCCCTCACCACGGAAGAGCTGACTCGCATCCACCGCAGCTCCCGCAAGGTGGTCAGGGAGGCCGTCGAGGTCCTGAGGCGGCGCATGGGGGAGACGACGCACACCAAGGTCAGCGACTTCCTCAAGGTCCACAATAGAGGGGGAGAGCCGTGCCCGAACTGCGGGAGCGCCATCAGCCAGATCACGGCAAACAGGCGCATCACGAGCTACTGCCGCAGGTGCCAGCCCGGGATGCTCATCAGGCAGTGACACCGACCTATGGAAGCCGTCCGCAAGCTCGCTTATCTCTTGACACCTTTTGAACGAATGTGATAGTTTTCACTAGATTTCCACTGGGCCCGGAGGCCAGTATTATGGTCGATGCGCCGCAAGAGGGAGTGTAATTGGACCCAGGTGCCATCGGCAGCGCTCAATGGAGCGAGATCGGCAGCCTCCTAGCCAACCTCTGGCTGGTGGTATTGAGCATAGTGCTGTTTGCCTCCAATGTGCTCATCGGAGTTAACTCTATCCCCTCGTTGACGGCGTCGGGACACCTCCCTGAGAGCATCGGCAAGGTACGGCCCCTATTCTACGCCCTCGCCCTCCTCTTCTTCGGAGCCGCCGTCTTCTTCCTGATACGGGTCATCGACAAAGCCGACGTCCTCCGTGACTTCTGGCCCAACTACTGGATATAGGCCTGAGACTTGATTCCAGGAGACTTCCAATTCAAGAGGCCGCCCAGGGGCAGGATGCTTCTCGGCAGTGTCCTGGGCCTATCCGGCCTCTTGGCTTTTGCCGTAATCGTGCTCGTGCTAACCTGGCTGATATCCGCCTGGCTGGACAGGCCCGTCGTATTCGGGTTTGACGAAGGGCCCGACCAGCCCATCGCCTTCCCGCACACGGTCCACGTCGAAACGCTGGGGCTGGACTGCACCTTCTGCCACAGGAACGTGGAAAAAGGCGCAGCCGCAACCGTCCCAGCGGTCGGGCTGTGCATGACGTGCCACAAGGCGGTTGGAGACGAGATCGAGGAGGTCGAGAAGCTGAGAGCGTACTTCGAGGGCGGGCGGCCGATAGACTGGGTCCGCGTCCACAGGGTCCCCGACCACGTACAGTTCGTCCACGAGGCCCACGTGTGGCGGTTCTCAGGCGTGAGGCAGGTGGTCGACCGGGTCACGGACCCCAAGTCGCACATCCTGCTGGAGCAGGCCAAGAAGGTCAAGCCCGGGGCAAGCCTCGGCGAGACCCTGGACATAGCCTCCTCGGAGACCTGTACCATATGCCATGGAGACGTCGGGAGCATGACGAAGGTCAAGCAGGTCGAGACGCTGAAGATGGCAGACTGCGTCGACTGCCACCGGGAGAACGACGGCCCCACCGACTGTACAACCTGCCACTACTGATTCTTGGATACAGAGGCGTCGACAGTGTATGAGAACGGCTATGCAAGACGTCCCCTCTCCCGTGACTGGGAAGGGGCCCGGACAGCTGCCCTCGCAGCAGTGATCGTGTAACGATGGCACTAACCAGACGACAGTTCCTGACCTTGGCGGGCGGCTCTGCAGCAGGCGCCGTCATATTCCAGGCATGTGGAATAGGCGAAGGCGAGCTGCAGATCGAGTCGCCCATCGAGATGCCCGAGGACCTGGTCTCCGGTCTGGACAACTGGTATGCAACGCTGTGCCGCCAGTGTCCCACCAGCGAGGGCATCCTGGTCAGGGTGATGGAGGGCCGGGCCAAGAAGATCGAGGGCAACGTCGACTACCCCATCAACACCGGCAAGCACAGCGCCCGCTGCGAAGCGGGACTGCAGGCGCTCTACCACCCGGACCGGATCCGCGGACCGATGGTGCGCGTTGGGCCCAGAGGCTCGGACCAGTTCGAGGAGATCGGGTGGAGCGACGCCATCGCGAGGCTGACCTTCCAGCTCCAGGCTCTGCAGAACGACAACGACCAGTCGTCGATGGTGATGGTCACCGACCCCCTCGGCTCCCATCTTGGAATGGTCGTCGATCGCTTCGTGTCCAGGTTCGGCGGCAGGCACCTGCCATACGAGCCCATGGAGCGCGTCACGCTCCGCACAGCCATCGAGCAGGTGTTTCAGGAGGAGATGCTGCCCGACTTCGATATAGCCAACGCCAGCCGCGTCCTCTCTTTCGGCGCCGACTTCCTGAACACCTGGCTGTCTCCGGTCAAGTACTCTCGCGGGTACGGCGAGCTGCGCCAGGGCGACCGGGAGCGCGGGCGGCTGGTCCACGTCGACTCCCGGTTCTCCATGACCGCGGCCAACGCCGACGACTGGGTCCACGTCAACCCGGGCGCCGAGGGGCTGCTGGCCCTCAGCATCGCCCACGTCATCATCTCCGAAGGGCTCGGAGACGCCGAGGCCGCCGCCGCTCTCACCAACGGCGACCCCAACGCCCTCCAGGAGCTCGCCCCCGCAAAGGTCGCGGGCAGGATCTCGGACCATATCTCTCCCGAGTACATCGAAGAGCTGGCGAGGGACTTCGCGGGCCACCGCCCAAGCCTGGCGCTGGGGGGCGGCTCGGCTGCCGCCCACACGAACGGCCTCTTCAACCTGAAGGCCATCTACTCCCTCAACTACCTGGTGGGCAGCGTCGGTCAGAAGGGCGGCATCATCTTCGCCCCGGAGCCGGCACTGAGCGAGGTCCCCAAGGAGCACCCTGACGGCTCCTTCACCGCCTGGCAGGACTTGGTGGCGGAGATGAAGCGAGGGCGCGTAAGGGCGCTGCTGGTGCGGGGGGCAAACCCCTGGTATGGGCTTCCCGACGCGGCGGAGTTCAAGGCCGCCACCTTCCAGGTCCCCCTGGTAGTCAGCTTCTCCGGGCTCATGGATGACACCGCCGCGATGGCCGATCTCATCCTGCCGGAGAACAGCCCCCTGGAGGAGTGGGGCATCGATCTGCCGGATCCGGGCAGCGGCCACCAGGTCGTCGGCTTCCAGCAGCCGGTGGTGCGTCCCGTCTTCGAGTCCAGGGGCCCCGAGCTCGGCACCAAGAGCTTCCCCGACGTGCTCCAGGTCGTAGCGCAGGGGCTCGATCTCGAGCTGGGCCTGCCGGGCGAGAGCTTCATGGAGATCGTACAGAGCGGGGCCCGCGAGCTGTACGAGGGGGGGCGCGGAACGGCTGGGACCACGAGGGCCGGCGACTACCCGGACTTCCAGTCCTTCTGGTTCGGCGCGCTGCAGAACGGCTTGTGGCGAGACGAGGCCGTCCGGTCCGGCAAGTCCGCCCCCGCGCCGTCCCCCCTGCCCACCCAGGAGGAGCGTCCCTCCTTCGACGGCCCCGTCGGCCCGGACACCTTCCACCTGATGCCCTTCGCGTCGGCGTCGATGACCGACGGCAGGGGGGCCTCTCTTCCGTGGCTTCAAGCGACTCCCGATCCGGTGTCGACGGCCACGTGGAGAACGTGGATTGAGATCAATGCGAAGCGGGCCGAGGAGATGGGGCTGAAGGTGGGGGACGAGGTGGAGGTATCCTCCGACCACGGCAGTATTACGGCCCTCGTGTACCCTCATCCTGGCATGCCGCCGGACGTCGTCTCGATTCCCATCGGGCAGGGCCACACCGCCGGAGGCCGTTACGCCAAGGGGCGCGGCGCCAACGTGCTCTCCATCCTCGCGCCGGCGACGGTGCGGGAGACCGGCTCCCTCGCCTGGGCGGCGACCCGGGTGAAGGTGGAGAAGACGGGGAAGTGGGTGTGGCTCCCCAGGTTCGAGAACACGGTGCCCGAGCTTCCCGTCGACAAGGGCAATCACATCATTCAGCTAATTCCCAAGGACACGTAGACTTCCGTCTAGCGCATATTGCAGGAGCTGTTGAGCTATGGCAAATGAAAAGTGGGGCATGGTCGTCGACGTCGACAGGTGTACCGGATGCCAAGCGTGCGTCGTCGCCTGCCAGTCGGAGAACAACATCCCCATCAACGAGGAGGAGCACTTCAACCAGCGGCGCGCCATTGAGTGGATACACATAGAGCGCTACTGGGAGGGCGAGTTCCCCAACGTGAAGGCGCGCTTCATCCCGATCATGTGCCAGCAATGCGGAGACGCGCCCTGCGAGCCGGTCTGTCCCGTCTACGCGACCTACCACAACGAGGAGGGGCTGAACGTACAGGTCTACAACCGCTGCATCGGCACGCGGTTCTGCGCCAACAACTGCCCCTACCACGTCCGCTTCTTCAACTTCTGGGAGCCCGAATGGCCCGACAGCCTCCGGGACCAGCTGAACCCCGACGTCACGGTCCGCACCAGGGGAATCATGGAGAAGTGCACCTTCTGCATCCAGCGGATCCGCAGGTCCACGGGGAAGGCGGAGCGAGACGGCAGACAGCTGGAGGACAACGACCGGGCGTTGAATCCGGCCTGCGTCAACGCCTGCCCCACGGAGACCCTCACCTTCGGCGACCTGAACAACCCTGACAGCAAGGCGTCCAAGATGAGGGCCAAGGAGACGCAGTCGGGCGGACGCGGCTACGCGCTGCTGGAAGAGCTGGGCACCCATCCCAACGTGATCTACCTGAAGAAGATCGAAGAGGACGCAGAGGTATCCGCGCATGAGTAGTGGGGCCGAGTCCCTGAACGGCCATGGACTCTTGTCCACCCAGGCCGGCGTGAGCCGCGACCTGCTGGAGAGGCACGAGGACTCCGGAAACCTCTTCCGGAACGCGGTGCTGCTCTTCGGCTTTCTGTTCATCCTGGGCATCGTGGGCTTCGTCATCCGGGTCTCGGGGGGCTTCAGCGACAAGGCCGTGTGGGGCTACTACGCGGCGGTCTTCGCCTTCATCCTGACCACGGCCCAGGCAGCGCCCATGGCGGCGATAGCGCCGAGGATAGCCAAGGCCCACTGGCGGCGTCCCATCTCCAGGGCCGCCGAGATGTGGACCGTCGCCGGCCTCGTAAGCACGCTGCTGTTCATCCCACTCCTGTGGGTCCTGCCCAGCCTCGAGGACGGGCGGCGGACTCTCTGGTTCTTCGACTTCGGAGACCCGGGGAAGGTCCCGGCCTACTCCCCTCACATCTGGGCCACGCTGGCCCTGCTGTTCATGGTCGCCACCGGCCTCGCGCTGCTGTGGGTCTCTTCCCTGCCCGACCTGGCGATCATACGTGACCACTCGCGGGGCTGGCGCCAACGTTGGGCGGCCAAGCTGGCAGGCCAGTGGAACGGCACCTCCGCACAGTGGAAGTCCCTTCACCACAGGCTGGGGATGCTGGGCGCCCTCTACTTCATGATGCTGGTGTTCGTCCACTTTCTCATCAGTGTCGATTTCGCCATGGCCCTGGTCCCGGGATGGATCGACGCGCTGTATCCGGCGACCCACGCGGCCAACGCGCTCCAGGCGGGCGCGGCGACCGTGCTGGTCACCCTATTCTTCCTGCGCAAGTTCGGCGGGTACGAGGAATACATCACTCTGGACCAGATGTGGGGCCTGGGCAAGCTGATGTTCGCGCTGTCCCTGCTCTGGTTCTGGTTCTGGTTCTCCAGCTTCATCATCCTGTGGTACGGCAAGAAGCCCAACGAGCAGGCGGCGCTGGAACTGTTGATGATAGGCCCATACCTGCCGGCCTTCTACGTCTCCTTCATCATGAACTTCCTGGTCCCGTTCCTGACGATGATCTGGAATCCCGTGCGCAAGAGCCTCTGGGGACCGCCGCTGATCGCCGCCTCGGTGCTGATCGGCACCCTCTTCGACCGCATCAGGCTCTACGTCGCCTCGTATTCGGTGCCCGGTATCGGGGATCCTGCCGTTGTGAAGCATGAGCTCAGCGTCCAGCAGGTCGAGGCTATGTCCCCAGTGCTGCCCGACGTCGCCGACGTCATGATTATCGTCGGCGCGCTCTCCGGGGCGGTGCTCGTCTACCTGCTGGCCAGCAGGCTAGTGCCGATAGTCAGCATCTGGGAGCAAAAGGAGCTGTTGCTGTACAAGATACACAAGCCGTTCCACCGCACCGAGGTGCTGGTGCTCGGTAAGCCCGACTAGAAGCGGGAAGAGCCGCGATGCAAGAACACGTCCAACTAGACCAAAAGCAGATTAACGCTGACCTGCTGTCGGGCGTCCTGAGGATGCCCAAGTGGTGGCTCGCCCTCGTCGGCTTCACAGGCCTGGTGTTCATCACAGGTGTGGGCGCCTTCGGCTGGATGATCAACCAGGGTGTCGGAGTCACGGGATTGAGCCGCCCCATCTTCTGGGGCTTCTTCATGACCAACTTCGTCTTCTGGATAGGGATCAGTCACGCCGGCATCATGATATCGGCGATCCTGCGGCTGACCCAGGCCGAGTGGAGGCGCCCCATCACCCGCGCGGCCGAGGTCATGACCGTCTTCTCCCTGACGGCGGCGCTCATGGCCGCTCCCATGGTCCACGTGGGCCGCCCGTGGCGCGCCTACTGGGTGTTCCCCTTCGACTTCGCCCGGGGCGTCTGGCCCAACATACGCTCTCCATTCATCTGGGACCCGGCCGCCGTGGGCACCTACCTGGTGGCGAGCACCCTGTTCGTGTTCGTCGCCCTGCTCCCCGACATGGCGGTGATACGAGACCGCACCTCCGGCCTCTGGAGCAAGGTGTACGGCTTCCTGTGCCTGGGTTGGCGCGGCACACCCCGGCAATGGAAGCTGCAGGCGGTGGCGGGCATCCTGCTGTCCGCCCTGGTACTGCCGGTGTTCGTCTCGGTGCACAGCATCGTCTCCTGGGACTTCGCCACCCAGATCGGCGTCAACGGCTGGCACTCGACGATCTTCGCCCCGTACTTCATCATCGGCGCCATCCACTCTGGCGTGTCGGCCGTGGCCATGATAATGGCGCTCATGGTCTGGCTTTGGAAACTGGACAAGTACATTAGGCCAGACCACTTCGACGCCATCGGAAGGCTGTTGATCATCGTCGCTACCACGTGGCTGTTCTTCTTTTTCCTGGAGTTCGTCTTCGCTCTGTACACGCTGGAGGACGCAGAGCTTGCGCTGAGGGAGCTGCAGCTATTCCAATGGCCGTACTCGTTCCTCTTCATCGTGTTCATACTCTGCGCCTACATAATCCCCGTACCGATGTGGCTCTCCAAGAGGGTGCGGCGCAGCATTGCCTTGATGTTCTGGACGACCGTCCTGGTCAACGTGGGCATGTGGCTGGAGAGGTTCCTGATCATCGTACCGGGCCTGGCAAGGAAGACCCCCTTGGTGTTCAACTGGGGCACCTATCATCCGAGTATCGTCGAGATACTGATGGTGGCGGCGACCTTCGCATGGGTCGCCTTGGGCATGCTGGTCTTCTCCAAGATGTTCCCGCTGGTGCCGCTGTTCGACGTCAAGGAGGCCATGGTGGGGCGGGACGAGATCAAGGTCGGAAGGGCGACGGTTCCGGCGTCCATCAGAGAATGAGGTGAGCAGTGTTATCTAAGAGAAGCGTGCTGGGCCTTTTCACCGACGAGAACGTCGCGGCGGATGCCATGGACGCGCTGAGCGAGGCTGAGTTCACCACCAGCGAGTACGAGGTGCTAACGGGTACGCCCTACCCTGAGGGGACCTTCGGCGAGGCGGAGCCGGTGCACAAGCTGTTCAGGTGGCCCCTGGTCGGCGCGGCGTGCGGCTTCATCATCGCGCTGATATTGACTACGGGCACGCAGATCGCCTTTCCGCTGGTAACGGGCGGCAAGCCTATTCTCGGCATACCGCCCATGATGATCATCATCTACGAGGGCTCGATGCTGGGGGCGATCATCTTCACCGTCATAGGGATAATCTTCGAATCGCGTCTGCCGCGGGTCTTCATGGGCGCCTACGACACCAAGATCACGGAGGGCTACATAGGCGTGGCGGTGACCTCCGATTCAGAGCGCATGGACCAGGCGGAGGAGGTCTTGAAGCAGGCCGGTGCAGAGGAGATCAAACGGGGCTGGGAGACGTAGGGAGCAGAGGTTCGAGGAAGTTGATGGACACGGTAAGAACAGCAGCCGGCCCATGGCGCCGGCTGCAAGCACCCCAGAGGCTCTTCCGGCATGCGCGAGCGCTGCTGGGCCTCTCCGTGGTGCTGTGGGTCAGCGTCGCCTGCTACGACAGCGAGGTCGGTAGGGCGAGCCTCGGTAGTGCGATATGGTTCGAGGCGCCCGCGATCACCGAGACTGGACCAACCCCCATCGAGGTGTTCACGGAGATGCACTACCAGCAGTCTTTCAGGATTCAGGAGGGCCCTCGAATCCTTCCTCCACCGGACTCCGTCCCCGTGACGGGAAGAGAGCTGCGGTACTCTACGATGGAGGAGTACGAGGCCCTGACGGTCCCCGAGGGCATCAGCCCCGCAGACGGCGTGGATCTCTACTCCATCAACTGCGTCGTCTGCCACGGAACCAGCCTGAAGGGAGACGGCCTCATAGTTCCCTTCATCGACGCGGGCCCGCTCCCGGCAGACCTGACGTCCGAGGCGACGCGAAACGCGACTGAGGGGGCGCTGTTCGGATTCATCTCCGGCGGCGGCCGCCAGGGCCTCGCGCTCCGACTCAGCGGGCGCGAGTCGGCATCACCGATGCCCGAGTTCAGGAACCTTCTCTCGGAGAGGGAGCGCTGGGCTCTGGTCCAGTACCTGCGCTCCCAAAACGGCTCCTAGCCAACTCTACCCCCCCCCTTGATGAAAGAGGGGTGCGGTAAGGGTGATCGGCACTTCCCTCAAAGGTTCCCTGGCTGGAGACGAGGTAACCGTTCAGAGTTGGTGTGGCATGTCCTCCAACCCTGCTCCCATCGAAGACCCCCTCTCAATCTCTCCCTGCGGCGGAGAGGCCCATCCCTTCCCCCGTGGGGGCTCATAGGCGTATGGCGAAGTATGAAGCTAGCCTCGCCATGTCATTCCGAGCGCTCCGTTTCGGAATGACATGGCGAGAGAGCGGCTCTATTGTCTTGATACTTGAAGGTACCAAATACCTCCCCCTGTCAGCCCGTGGGGGAAAGGCTAGGGAGGGGGATTCCGATCTGCCAGTCAGCTCGAGGTAGGTTTGCTCCTCAAGTCTGAACAGTATGCTGACGGCGTCAGCGCTTTGTGTACTGCTTGGCCTTGCGAGCCCGCTTCAGGCCGTACTTCTTACGCTCCTTCTCGCGAGAATCCCGCGTGAGAAGCCCGGCCCGCTTCAGCGCCGGCCTCAAGTTGGCATCGGCGACGGTCATCGCCCGAGCGATGCCGTGACGGAGCGCCCCGGCCTGGCCCAGGATGCCGCCCCCGGATACCTTGGCAGCCACCCTGAATTGGCCCACGCTGTTGGTCACCCTGAAGGGCTCCGTGATGTGCTGCTGCCACGAATCCCAGGGAAACGCCTCCTCCATGAGCCGGCCGTTGACCAGGATGGGGCCGCTGTCCATGTACAGCCGGACCCTCGCTACGGCTGTCTTGCGCCTGCCGGTGGCATAGTAGTAGTGCTGGTCCTGGTTCAAACCGCGTCTCCTATGTCTTCTTTGGAATCGACTTCAACAGCAGCCTGCTCCCTTTGGCTCGCCACGATCTGGGCTATATGGGGATGATCGCCTCCCGCGTATAGCTTCAGCCTGGAGAGCATACGCCGTCCCACCGTATTCTTCGGCAGCATCCCCTTTACAGCCTGCCGGATGACCCTGGTTGGGGTCTTGTCCAGCATCTGGGCCAGTGTACGCTCCTTGAGACCGCCGTGATAGCCGCTGTGCCTATAATACCTCTTCTGTTGCAGCTTCTTGCCTGTGGTCCGCACCTTCTCGGCGTTGATCACCACTACGTAATCGCCGGTGTTCATGTGGGACACCCATATGGGCCTGTGCTTTCCCTGAAGCAGGACCGCTATCTCCGAGGCCAGTCTGCCCAGGGTCTGCCCCTGGGCGTCCTTGACGTGCCAGACCGGATTCAGATCGGAGGCCCGCGTCCTATTGTGGTTATCTACTCTAGCCATATTAGTCACCGTCTGTCGGCGGGAAACTGGCGTAGGACACGCTCACCAGGCAGAGCCCCTTGGGGCTAAGCGAGTGCGCCACGACGCCGTTGCTCGCGCCTTCCATCGTCTCCTCGAATCCGTTTACCGAAAGGGTCCCCTTCCCAACCTCCAAGAGCAGGCCCGCCATACGCCGCACCTGGTGCGGCAGAAAGGAGCTGCCCTCAACGTCGAACCTCACCAACTCCCCAGAGCGATTGACGGTCGCCGACAGTATACGACGTACCGTGCTCCCCCGCTCCAGCGGCGCCGAGAACCGCGCAAAATCGCGGGTGCCGACCAAGAGCTGCGCCGCTTGTTCCATTGCGCAGACCCGAAGATGCTCTCGTACCTGCAGCGTCGTTGCCCGCAATAGCGGAGAGGGCGCCGGGCTGTTGAGAATCGTGTACACGTACCTCCGGCTGAGGGCATCCCGCCGCGGGTCGAAGCTGGTGTCCACCCAGTGTGCAGCCTTAACGGCCACGTCGCTGGGAAGGTGGAAGTTGAGAGCCCGTACAAAGGTATCGGGCGGGTGGTCCGCCTCCGTATCGAAGGCTACGACCTGGCCCAGGGCGTGCACCCCGGCGTCGGTCCGTCCCGCTGCCCTCACACGAGCCGCTTCGCCTGTGAGGTCGGCTATTGACTTTTCCAGTACCTCCTGAACCGTCGAAACGTTACTCTGCTGCTGAAAGCCATGGTACCTCGTTCCATCGTACTCGACTATCAGCGCCAGCCGCATCCGGATACCCGCTCTCGCACTCAGTCGAAGCCATCAGGGTAGGAATCTCACGGCAGAAGCTCGACAATCGCCATTGCCGAGGCGTCGCCTTTGCGGGGCCCAAGCTTGACTATGCGGGTGTATCCGCCGTCTCTGGACTCATACCTGCTCCCAAGCTCGTCGAACACCTTTCTGACGACGCTTTCGTCTGTCAGGAAGGCAGCCGCCTGCCGCCGCTGGTGCAGGGTCCCCTTCTTACCCCGCGTGATGACCTTCTCGGCCAGCCTCCTGACCTCCTTGGCCTTGGCCTCGGTCGTCTGAATCGCCTCGTGGCGAATCAGGTCTGTGACCATGGTGCGCAGCATGGACATACGATGGGCGGTGGGACGCCCCAGCTTTCGACCGGCTACTTTGTGTCTCATCTGTCGGACTCCTTACTCGGCCACCGCCTCGCTCTGAAGCTCCGCCTCAGATGCGGCCTCTACGGGGTCAGGCTCCACCTCATCGTCATCCGGCTCGTCATCGACCCCCGGATCGAGCTCAGGCGGCAGCAGGTCCATCTCACGCAGGCGGCCGTAGAGCTCAGTGAAGGACTTCTCTCCGAAGTTCCTTATCTCCAGCACCTCGTCCCTGCTCAGCTCGAGTACCTCGCCAACCCTGTCGATCCCCGCCCTCTTCAAGCAGTTCAGGGTCCGAGAAGAGAGCTCCAGGCGCTCCACAGGAATGGAGTACTGTTCCGCGGGAATCTTCAGGGCAATGGAAACCCCCTCGCTCCCATCCTCAACTACCTTCTGCACGTTAGCGAACAGGAAGAATTGGTTCACCAGTATATTGGCGGCCTCCTGCATCGTCTCCATAGGCGTCGCCGAGCCGTCGGTCCACAGCTCGATCACCAGCCTCTCGAAGTCGGTGCGCTGGCCTACCCTGGTCTTCTCCACCGTGTAGTTGACCTTGCGTATGGGGGTGAAGATGGCGTCCACCGGGAGTACGCCAATGGGCTGGCCGTCCTCCTTCTGAGCGACCACGTACCCCTTGCCGCGGTCTACGTTGAGCTCGACCGACAGCTTCGCTTCCGGCGAATCGAGGGTCGCCAGGTGAAGCTCCGGATTAACGACCTGGAAATCGGATGAGGCTATGATATCGCCCGCAGATACCTCGCCGCTCCCAGACACCTCCAGGCGCAGCTTTCCCGGACGGTCCACCTCCGACCTCAATCTTATGCCCTTCACGTTCAGCAGGAATTCCGACGCCTCCTCCTTGACGTGAGGGATCGTGGCGTACTCGTGCAGTACACCCTCTATCTTGACCCATGTAACGGCAGTGCCCATCAGAGAGCTGTACAAGACCCTGCGGAGCGGATTGCCCAGCGTCATACCGTACCCGGACTCCAGCGGCTCGACCACGAATTTCCCATACGCGTCGTCGGCCTCTATCACCGAGATTGACGGGTCCGGGATCTCCTCCTCTTCTGGCTCAGGAAGCTCTTCCGTAACAGGACCCTGGAAATCTAGAACCATATGTGCAACACCTCAACAGATTGAAGTTGGGACCTTCCCTGCCGGAGCCTCACTTCGAGTAGAACTCCACGATCAGACGCGAATCGATGTCGGTCTGTATCTCAGAAGGCTCCGGAAGGCTGACCACCCGCCCGGAGAGGTTTCCCACGTCCAGCTCCAGCCAGGTCGGGACCGGGCGCTTTGGCAGGTCTTCGGTGAGAACCGAAACGAACTCGGGTACCGAGCCGTTGGAAGATTTCCACGCGATCACGTCGTTAGGCTTGACGAGGTAGGACGGGATGTCCATTCTGCCCCCGTTGACCGTGAAGTGCCCGTGATTGACCAGCTGCCTTCCCTGGCGCCTGGACTCCGAGAACGAGAGCCGGTAGACCGTGTTATCCAGCCTCGACTCCAAGACCTGCATCAGGAGTTCGCCGGTGATGCCCGTCTGATCTCGGGCGATGTCGAAGTACTTCCTGAACTGCCGCTCCAGGACGCCGTAGGTGAACCGGGCCTTCTGTTTCTCCTTCAGCTGGATAGCCCACTCCGTGGGACGCCGGCGGCGCGGAGTCCCCTCGCCGGGAGGCCTCCTGCGCCGCTCTATGGCGCACCGAGGCGTGTAGCAGCGCTCTCCCTTTAGAAACAGCTTCTCCCCTATGCGCCGGCACTGCCGGCAGACCGGATCGATGTATCGTGCCATTCTAGCTCCGTCCCATTCCCTTCGAGTGAATGCTCACACCTTCCATACGATCTTCAGCCGGGCTGAACCCCATGTCACTGGACAGCGAGGAGAGGTCGAATCCCTCCCTCCTCACTCTCAGATCGTAGTAGAGCAAAGTACCGGATATCGCCGGGACCGGGGCCGCCACTACGCCCCCCGCTATGCCGCCCAGCCTCAACATCTGGTCGCCCAGCGTCTCCAGTCCGGCGAGCCCCGCCAGGGCATTGCCCGCCAAGAACGGCAGAGCGGCCACGATCATGAGCCCTACGGTGACCAGCCCAACCACCAGAGATATGCCGAATACCCTCCACCAACTGCCCTTCACCAACCGGAAGCTCATCCTCAGCGCGTCCGTCGCCGACATCCTCTGTACGACCATCGCGGGCACCGACACGGACCAGTAGACCATGAATACCAGTGACAGAACCACCGGGACCACCAAGAAGAAGAGGAGGGCGCCCAGGGTAAACGCCGCCAGCACAATCAGTGAGAGAGCCGACAGCGAGACGATTCTCCACCAGACGCGGGAATAGCTCATGCCGATCCCCATTTCACCGGTCACGTACTGCTGTCCCGCTGCGAAGGCCAAGGCCCCGTACACGTAGAAGCCGGTGAAGCACTGAAGGATGAATTCGACGATGAACGCCGCGGTGGGATCGACCGATCCCCTTCCCAGGAGGAGGACCACCACCGCCACCGGCGCCTGCACAAGGGCCGCGATGCCCATGACCACCCAGACGTTCTTCCCGTAGATGACGAACGTCTCGTTCAGCAGGTCCCCCAATGTACGCTCCGGGAGGGTTATGGGGCGATCATCTCCTCCGAAGCCTGTGGGCGCAGCCAACACTACACTCTACGTCTGTTCGGCGGACGGCACCCATTGTGGGGTATGGGCGTCACATCCCTGATGCTGGTCACCAACAGACCCGAGGCCTGAAGCGACCTGATAGCGGCCTCACGACCCGGCCCGGGGCCGCGAACATAGACCTCAATCTGCCTCAATCCATGTTCGATGCCCTTGCGGGCAGCATCTTCCGCCGCTCTCTGGGCCGCGAAGGCGGTCGACTTGCGCGAGCCGCTGAACCCGACCGTGCCGGCGCTGCCCCATGCGATTACGTTGCCGCTGGGGTCGGTCAGCGTCACGATCGTGTTGTTGAACGTGGACTGGACGTAGGCCCTTCCCACGGGAACGGACTTGCGCTCTCTTCTTCTGGTTCTAGGTTTTCTGGCCATACTCAGACTCCCCGGGTATCGTGCTCTTACTTCCTCGTTACGGTGTGCCGCCGACCCGCAACGGTCCTCTTGCCGCCGCGCTTCGTGCGGGCGTTGGTGCGGGTACGCTGACCTCTGACCGGAAGCCCTCGACGGTGGCGAAGTCCCCGGTAGCTGCCGATGTCGATGAGGCGCCTGATGTTCATGTTCACCTCGCGCCGCATGTCGCCTTCGATGGTCTTTTCGCGGGCCAAGACGTCTCTGACTCTCGTCAGGTCGCTCTCGGTCAGGTCGCTGACCCGAGGGTTGCCCTCGATGCCCGCCTGCTGGACCACGTCCTTGGCCTGGGAGGGACCTATCCCATAGATCGTACGAAGGGATATCTCCACCTTCTTGTTGTCGGGGATGTTTACACCGGCTACTAACGCCATCTCTTCTCCTGACCCGCCAGGCTGTCGACTAACCCTGACGCTGCTTGTGCCTTGGGTTGTCGCAAATAATGTACACGCGCCCCCGTCTGCGGACTACCGTACACTTCACACAACGCTTCTTTACCGACGCCGATACCTTCATCGCAACGCTCTCATCGCGGCGGCACCGCGGCGGCCAAGCCCGCTACGCCTGGCCCACCTGACGGTCCTCCGCCTGATCTCTACTTGAAACGGTAGGTGATCCTGCCGCGGGAGAGGTCGTAAGGAGACAACTCGACCAGCACCCTGTCTCCTGGCAGCACGCGAATGAAGTTCAGGCGCAGCTTTCCCGACACATACGCCAAGACCTTATGCTCGTTGGCCAGCTCGACCGTGAAGGTCGCATTCCGCAGCGACTCCATTACCGTTCCTTCTACTTCTATAGCCTCTTTACTCGCCATGAGACTCCTTACGGGTCCGCTAAGACGCTCGCTCCGCTGCCGTCAATACCTCTGCGGCGGATGCCGTTATCGCTATCGTCTCCTCGAAGTGAGCGGATAGGCTGCCATCAGCCGTACTCACCGTCCAGCCGTCTGCCAGCTGCCTCGTCTCCCAGCCGCCGACGTTGAGCATCGGCTCGATGGCTATCGTCATTCCGCTCCGGAGCAGAGGCCCCTGACCGGCCATGCCGTAGTTAGGGACCTGCGGCTCTTCGTGTAGGGCACGCCCGATTCCGTGGCCGACGTAGTGGCGTACCACAGAGTAGCCCAAGCCTTCCGCGTATCCCTGAACCGCAGCCGATACGTCTCCGACCCGGGCGCCCGCCGTCGCCTGTGAGATCCCCACGTCCAGGGCCTGCCTGGTGGAGTCGAGAAGCCTCTGAATATCATCGGGTATACTCCCGACCCCCACGGTGAAGGCGCTGTCCCCATGGAACCCTTGGACTACCGCTCCCACGTCCACACTCAGGATATCTCCGTCCTTCAGGACCCTGTTCTTGGGAATCCCGTGGACGATCTCGTCATTCAGAGAGGTGCAGATGGTCGCGGGGAACGGGGTATCGGCCACTCCCATGTATCCCTTGAACGAAGGCTCCGCCCCGCGCTTTCTCACCTCGTCCTCAGCGATTCGATCAAGCTCTCCGGTGGTCACGCCGGGCGCTATGGCGTCCATGAGACGCCTCTTCACGATGGCCACAACCAGCCCCGCGCGGCGCATGAGCTCCAGCTCCCGCGTCGACTTGACCGTGATCCCGTTGGGACTATACCTCGTCACCCTACTCATTATGCAACAAACGCCTTCATCTCGCCGCGGCAAGCAGAGCGCGGCCCACCTGCTCTATGGAGCTCTCTCCGTCGATCTCCCTGAGCTTGCCCGTCCCTCTATAGTACTCGACCAGGGGCGCGCTCTCCTCCGAGTATACCTGGATGCGCTTTCGCACCGCCTCCGGCCTGTCGTCCTCCCGCTGGTACAACTCTCCCCCGCAGCCGTCGCACTTGAGAGCCGACTGAGGCGGGGAGAACTCCTCGTGGTAGATCCTCTGGCACTGGCGGCAGACGAACCTTCCTCCCAGCCTGCGGGTCAACTCCTCTCGCGAAACCTCTATGTTCATCACCCTATCCGCCCCGCCGCTATCGGCCAGGGCCTTATCGAGAGCCTCGGCTTGGGCCAGAGTCCGCGGAAAGCCATCGAGGACGAAGCCGTCCGCCTGCTCCTCGGCGTTGATCCACTCCATCATCATGCCGATGGTTACCTCATCGGGGACGAGCACTCCCCGCTCCATGCAGGAGCGGGCGAGGCGCCCCAGCTCTGTGTCCCTACTCTGGTGCTCACGGAACAGGTCTCCCGACGAGACCCGAGAGACCTTCAGCTCCTCTGCAAGACCGGCCGCCTGTGTCCCCTTTCCGGCCCCCGGCGGGCCCAGCAGTACGATCCTCAACCCCGGAGACTCCCAACCGCATCCCGCGGCTATCTGATAAACCCTTCGTAGTTGCGCATCAGAAGCTGCGCTTCCAACTGTCTCATGGTGTCCAGAGCCACGCCGACCATGATGAGCAGGGCGAAGCTGCTCAGGGTCAGGGCTCGGACGTCGGTCGCCTGGGTAACAAAGTACGGCAGGATTGCGACTATCCCCAGAAACAGGGCGCCCCCCCAGGTGATCCTGAGGATAACCCGGTTGAGGTACTCCTGGGTCGGAAGGCCCGGCCTGATGCCCGGTATGAATCCTCCGTTTCGTTGGAGGCTCTCGGCCAGATTCTGCTGCTGGAAGATGATCAACGTGTAGAAGAAAGTGAACAGAACAACCAGAATGAACAGCGCTCCCCAGTAGACCAGATGGGTCGGGTCCAGGGAGTTGGACAGAAATCGTGCGGCCCTGGAGACGAAATCATCGCTCAGCGGATTCCTGAAGTAGCTCGCGATGGTAGCGGGAAGTATGATGACGGACGAGGCGAAGATCAGCGGTATCATCCCTGCGGAGTTCACCCGGAGCGGGAGGAACGTGGATCCGCTCTGCCGCTGCATCCTTCCGCCCCTGAACACGCTGCGGCCGTACTGTACGGGTATCCTCCGCTGCGCCTCCGCGAAGAGCACGATAACGTAGATGATGCCGAAGCCGAAGAGGCCCAGCAGCAGCAGGCCGCCGGTCTGGTCGTTCAGCAAGAACCCCTGCCCGACTATCTGGGGAAAGCCGGCGACGATGCCCCCGAAGATGATGAGGGAGATGCCGTTGCCGATACCCTTCTCAGTGATCAGCTCCCCCAGCCATACCAGGAACATGCTGCCGCCCACCATGGATATCAGCATGGCCAGCGTGTGTATGTTGAGTCCGAAATCGACCCCGGGGAGTACACCGCTCTGCCTCAGGAGAGTCAACGTGCCCCAGCCCTGCAGGAAGGCTATGGGGACCGTCAGCCAATGGGTGATCTGGTTTATCCGCTGACGCCCATACTCTCCCTCCTGCGACAGCGCCTTGAGCTGCGGCAGCACCGGAGTCAGTATCTGCATCACGATGGACGCCGTGATGTAGGGATAGACGCCCATGGCCGCAACACTCAGGTCCGCCAACGCGCCGCCGCTGAAGAGGTTGAGGAAGCCCAGCAGCTGGGAGCCTTCGAAGGCTACGCGCAGCTGATTGATGTCCACGCCGGGCACCGGCACGTGAGCAACGAACCGGTAGACGACCAGCATCGCCAAGACAAAGAGGATCTTGGCGCGCAGGTCGGGGATGCGCATGGCATCGATCATCGACTGGATGAGCTGAGGCCTCGAGACCTGCTCTCCGGTCCTGGCGGCTTGGGCCTGACGCATCAGCCGGTCTCCCTCACGACGCCGCCCGCTGCTTCGATCTTCTCCCGCGCCGATACGGAGAACTTGTGAGCTTCGACCACCAGGGGCACGTCGATATCTCCGTTCCCAAGTATCTTGACGGGCCTCTTCAGGTTCCTGAGGATCCCCCTACCCAGCAGGACGCGGGGGGTAACCTCACTGTCCGCCGTGAAGGAGGCGAGGCGGCCGACGTTCACCACGGAGTACTCCGTGCGGAAGATGTTGGTGAATCCCCGCAACGTCGGCAGTGCCTTGACAATGGGCAGCTGCCCACCCTCGAAGGTGGGCCGAACGCCTCCGCCGCTCCGGGACTTCTGCCCCTTCACCCCTCGGCCGGAGTAGCTGCCGTAACCGCTGCCGTCGCCGCGCCCCACGCGCTTGCGTGATCGCTTTGCTCCCTTTGGCTGCCTGAGAAGATGCTGTTGCATGGTATGGTTAGCGCCTCAAAATGGGGAGTGGGCAACAGGGCCGGTGCGGAGACACCGCCTCCGGCAGCCCGTCCACCGACCTACTCCTCGCTCACTTCCACCAGATGCCGCACCTTGCGAACCATTCCCCGGATGGAGGGCGTGTCCTCGTGCTCTACCGTGTGGTTGAGCTGCCTGAGCCCGAGGCTCTCTACAGTCCTCCGCTGGCCCTGGGCGAAGCCTATGGTGCTCTTTTTCAACGTGATCTTTATCTTTGCCATGGAGATCAGCCTTCGACAGGCTCCCTTCCTTCAGCCGGCGTCGGCCACCTGACGCTGGGCCTCAAGCTGATTGGCCCGCACCGTCTCCACGAGCTGCCGGCGCTTGGCCAGCTCCTCGTCGGGGTCTCTCATGGACGAGAGGGCCTTGAAGGTAGCCTTAACTACGTTGATGGGGTTCGTACTACGCCGCGACTTCGTGAGGATGTCCTTCACGCCTGCCAGCTCTACCACAGCCCTCACGGCGGCGCCCGCAATGACGCCGGTGCCGGGAGCCGCCGGCTTCAGCATCACCAGGGCTCCGCTGTACTTGGACACCATCTCGTGGGGGATAGTGCTCCCCTTCAACGGTACGGTGATCATGTTCTTCTTGGCCGCCGTGGCGCCCTTCCTGACGGCATCGGGCACGGCGTCGGCCTTGCCCAAGCCTATGCCCACGTGACCGTCGCTGTCGCCGACGACGACGACGACGTTAAAGCTCAGATGCCGGCCTCCCTTGACCACCTTGGCCACACGGGAGATCCTGACCACCCGCTCCACGATGGGGCTCTCTTCCGCCTCGAACGATTCGTACCTGCTTGCCATCTAGAAGACCAACCCTCCTTGGCGAGCGGCGTCGGCTAGGGTCTTGACCCTCCCGTGATACGCGTAGCCACCCCTATCGAAGACGACCGTAGAGACACCCTTCTCTTTGGCCCGCTGGGCGATGAGCGCCCCGACGAGCTTGGAAACCTCCGCCTTTGGCTTGCCGTTGGAGGCATCACGGGCATCCTTCTCGATGCTGGAAGCCGCGGCAAGCGTCACGCCCTGCGTGTCGTCTATCACCTGGACGTAGACGTTCTTCAAGCTGCGGAACACGGCCAGCCTCGGACGCTCCGAGCTGCCCTGCACCGTTCGGCGCACTCTCCGATGGCGGACCAGCCGTCGGCTTTTCCGTGTAACCTCACGCGCCATCTCTAGATCACCCTCCTGGCGCTCTTCCCAGGCTTCAGGTGGACCTGTTCTCCAGCATATCGGACACCCTTTCCCGTGAAGACGTTGGGCGGCCTGACGGCGCGTATGTCCGCAGCCAGCTGCCCAACAGCCTGCTTGTCTATGCCCCTGACGTGTATACGGCTGTTCCCCTCCACTTCGAGGGTGACCCCCGGCAGCGGCTTGACCTCGACGGGGTGACTGAACATGACGCTGAGGGTGATACCCTCCCCGTTCTGCTGCACGCGGTACCCGACGCCGACCAAGTCCAGGGTCTTCACGAACCCCTCGCTCACCCCCGTCACCATGTTGGCTAGGAGGCTCCTGGTCATCCCGTGGATCGCGCGGTCCTCCCGTTCGTCGGACGAGCGTGCGACGCTCAGCGTGCCGTTATCCTGGGTAATGGCCATGTTCTGATGGAACTCCCGGGAGAGCGAGCCCCGAGGCCCGTTCACCATGACCGAGGCACCGGTGATGCCTACGTCCACCCCTGCCGGAACCGGAATCGGCGCGCTTCCTACTCTTGACATGACAGCCCCCCTACCAGACGTAACACAGCAGCTCTCCGCCGAGGCCCTTGCGCCACGCCTGCTTGCCGGTCATGACGCCCTGGGACGTTGACAGAAACGCCACGCCCAAGCCGCCGTACAGCCTCGGGACCTCTCCCTTGCCCACGTATACCCTGAGTCCGGGCTTGCTCACACGCTTGAGCCCGACGATGGCGGGCTCGTCCTGGCTGCGATAGTGCAGATAGATATTGATGACAGCCTGGGGTGTCCCGCTCTTGAGCACGTCGTAGTTGACTATGAACCCTTCCTCTTTCAGGATTCTAGCCAGCTCTATCTTCATCTTCGAAGCGGGCACCATGACTCTGTCATGGCGAACGGTAGTCGCGTTCCGAATACGCGTGAGCATGTCCGCTATAGGATCTGTTACCACTGGATAGAGTCCTTACTCCCTAGACCGTAACTGAAGGTGTCGTCGCGGGGACCAGCTACCAGCTGGCCTTTCGGATTCCGGGAAGCATCCCTTGGAGCGCCAACTCTCTGAAGCAGATCCGGCACAGTCCGAAATGCCTGATGTAGGCCCGCGGCCTGCCGCACTTGTGGCAGCGGTTGTGCTGCCTGACTTTGAATCTCTGAGGCTGCTTCCATCGTGCTATCTTGGATTTCTTGGCCAAAGGAACTTACTCACTTCGAGCTAAATGTCTTGGAGTCGAATCCGAGCTGTTCACGCCACAGCAACCGCTTCGCGGCTCCTGGTGAAGGGCATCCCCAGGAGCTCCAACAGCCTCAGACCCTCTCTGTCCGTTGGAGCGGTCGTTACGATGGCGATCTGCAGTCCGCGGATGCGATCTATAGAATTGTAGTCGATCTCCGGAAAGATTATCTGCTCGCTTACCCCGATGGCGTAGTTGCCCCTTCCGTCAAAGGAGTCCCTGGAGATCCCCTGGAAGTCGCGTATCCGGGGGAGCGCGGAGCTGACAAACCGGTCCAGGAACTCATACATTCGCCTGCCCCGCAGCGTCACGCTCAAGCCTATGGGCATTCCCTGCCTGATCTTGAAGCCGGCGATGGACTTCCTGGCCCGCGTGGTCACCGGTCGTTGCCCGGTAATCAGCGCCAGGTCTCCCGCGGCGTTTTCAATGGCCCTGGAGTTGACGAGGGCCTCGCCGAGGCCGATGTTCACCACGATCTTGACCAGCCTGGGAACCTGCATCGGGCTCTTGTAGCCGAACTCCCGGATGAGCACGGGACCCGCATCGTCCCGCAGTTTTGCCTGCATTCTGGGTATGGCCTTCACCTGCGGCGAAGCCGCTTGCTCCTGCTGGACCTCCTCAGACTGCGCGGTCCGCCTACGCCGCCTGGCCGCCGGCTTCGCCGCAGAGGCGCTAGCGCCGGCCCCGGCGCGGGAGCGCCTCCTAGCAGGCTTCGCGTCCGTTTTTTCCGCATCGGCCTTCGCCGTCGTACGACGGCGTGTGGAACCGGCGGCCGGCCGCTCTTCAGACTCTTCCTGTGTCTCAGTAGTCACTCGATGACTTCCTTGCACCTATTGCATACCCTGGCCTTCGTTCCGTCGGCCAATCTCTGATAGCCAATCCGGGCCGGCCTAGTGCAATGCATGCAGACCAGCATCACGTTGGCCGCTTCGATGGGCATCTCCTTCTGGATGATGCCGCCCTGCCTAACCCCTGGAGTTGGCCTGGTGTGACGCATCGCCACGTTGACGCCTTCGACCAGCAGTTTGTTCTTCTTGAGGTCCACCTGCTGAACGCGCCCCTGCTTCCCGCGGTCTCGCCCCTTGATCACCAGTACCATGTCTTCGGTACGGAACCGCATCTACAGGACCTCCGGAGCCAGCGACACGATACGCATGAAGTTCTTCTCTCTCAGCTCGCGGGCGACCGGGCCGAAGATGCGTGTTCCCCGCGGCATCGAATCTTCGGTGATGAGGACAGCGGCGTTGTCGTCGAATCGGATGTGGGAGCCGTCGGGCCTTCTGTGGGGCTTGGCGGTACGGACCACCACGGCCCTGACGACCTCTCCTTTTCTCACCGCCGCCGCCGGGGCAGCCTCCTTCACCGAGGCCACGATCACGTCTCCAAGCCAAGCGTAGCGGCGCCCACTACCTCCCGGCACGCCGATGCAGCTGATGATCTTGGCGCCGGAGTTGTCCGCGACGCTCATCCTCGTGTACTGCTGGATCATACCCCCGACACTCTCCCTTCATTCGCCTCCAACTCTGAGTCGGGGCTGCCAGGCACATCGTCGGCAGCTGGGACCGGAGAATGGCCAGCGGCTGCTGCCGGGGCCTCTTCCTCATCATTGACGGCCATGGGCACCTCGGCCTCTGCCTCGCCGAGGTGCTCCTGGGGCACGTCTGAGACGGCTGCCGGGGCCTCTTCCTCATCACTGACGGCCATGGGCGCCTCTGCCTCCGCTTCGCCGAGGTGCTCCTGAGCCACGTCTGAGACGGCTGCCGGGGCCTCTTCCTCATCACTGACGGCCATGGGCGCCTCTGCCTCCGCTTCGCCGAGGTGCTCCTGAGCCACGTCTGAGACGGCTGCCGAGGCCTCTTCCTCATCATTGACGGCCATGGGCGCCTCGGCCTCTGCTTCGCCGAGGTGCTCCTGAGCCACGTCTGAGACGGCAGCGGAGCCTTCCTCCACGTCCTCGACGGAGGCAGGAGCAGCGGCCTCGTCAGGGTGCTCCGGAATCGCCACCAGCACATCCTCGTCCACCGTGATCTCCTCCGGCTGGATCTCCGCGATCTCCTCGCGGGACAGAACCTCGACGACCTGCCACCTCTTTGTCTTCGAGAGCGGCCGGGTCTCGATGATCCTGACGAGGTCTCCCATTTTGCAGTAGTTCTCGGAGTCGTGGGCCTTGAATTTGGTCAGCTTCTTCACCGACTTACGGTAAAGCCGGTGAGGCTGACGCCACTCAACCGCCACGACCACGGACTTATCCATGCGGTCGCTGACGACCTTGCCCACTCTTATCTTGCGTCTTTCGTAGCTCACGTTTCAGTCCTCGCCAGCTCCCTCTCCCTGAGCACTGTGTTGATTCGAGCTATCCGCTTTCTAACCCGCCTGATCTCATTTACGTTTGGCAGCTGCATCGCAGCCACGCGGAAGCGTAGATTCATCAACTCGCGCTGCGTCGAGCTCAACTCCTCTTCGAGATCGGAGCTTGTCATCGCCCTTATGTCGTCGATTTCCATCTTCTGGTCCTGATGCCTAGGCCGGTGTCGTCAGCGCCTGTCTCGACACTATGCGTGTACCCATCGGGAGCTTCGACGCCGCCAATCTCAATGCCTCTCTGGCCACTTCATCGGGCACCCCCGACATCTCAAAGATTATCCTACCCGGCTTCACGACCGCGACCCAGTGGTCCACCGGGCCCTTCCCGCTGCCCATCCGAGTCTCCGCCGCACGGGCCGTTACCGACTTGTCCGGATAGATGCGGATCCAGACCCGTCCGCCCCTTCGGGCGTACCTCGTCATGGCACGGCGGGCCGCTTCGATCTGTCGGGAAGTGACCCAAGCCGCCTCGGTCGCCTTGATGGCGTAGTCACCGAAGTTTATTGTGCTCCCTGCTACCGACAGGCCCTTACGGCGTCCCCGGTGATGGTTGCGATACTTTACCCTCTTCGGTTGCAGCATCTTTGGCCGTCTCTTCCTCTGCTCTCAGTGTAACCTCAATAGGGAGGATATCCTCCTCCTCCTGCGCTTGGGACGCGGCGGGAAGGATGTCTCCCTTGTATATCCAAGCCTTGACGCCAATCCTGCCGAACTCCGTGGCGGCTTCGGCGTAGTTGTAGTCTATGTCGGCGCGAAGAGTGTGTAGAGGGACCCTACCCTCCATAGCCTTCTCTCGCCTCGCTATGTCGGCGCCGCCGAGCCTGCCGGCTATGATGATCTTCACCCCCAGGGCGCCGGCCTGCATCGTTCTGGTTACGGCCTGCCTGATCGCTCTCCGGAACGCTATTCGCCGCTCCAGCTGGTCCGCCACACTGCGGGCAACCAGGTAGGCGTCCAGCTCAGGCTGTCTGATCTCCTGCACGTTGAGCCTGGCGCGCCTATCGGTCAATCCTTCAAGGTCCTTCCTCAGCTCGTCGATCCGCGTACCGCCGCGTCCGATGACGATCCCAGGCCTAGCCGTGTGAATGGTGATCACGGCGTCGCTGCTTCCCCGCTCGATGTCTACTCGGGATATGCCGGCGTCTGGATACCTGTCTCTGATGGTGTCGCGGACCGCCAGGTCCTCCAGTACGAGATTCCTATAGTCCGTAGTCCGTCTGGCGAACCAGGTAGCGTGCCAGTCCTTGATCACGCCCAGTCGGAACCCTATCGGATGCGTCTTCTGTCCCAAGCTAAGCCTCCTCCTCGTCCTCGTCAACGACGACCGTGATCCGGCTATTCCTTCGGATCACCTTGGCCCCTCGTCCGCGCGCCCGAGCGCGGAAGCGCTTCAGGCGAGGCCCCTCGTCCGCGTAGACCTCCACTATCCGAAGATCGGACGTGTCGGCCAGAATCTCGTTCTCCGCATTGGCGCCCGCCGCCGCCACGACCTTGGCAACCTTAGCGGCGGCGGGCGACGGGAGAAACCGCAGTATCTCCATAGCCTCATCCAGCCGCTTGCCCCTCACCAGATCGACGATGGGCTTCAGCTTCTTGACGGAGATCCCGGTGTTCTTGACGGACGCCGTAACTGCCAACGTCTCTACTGCCTACCTTATCGTTGTCATACGCTCGGACTTCGAGGAGTGTCCCCTGAACGTCCGGGTGGGAGCAAACTCGCCCAGCTTGTGTCCCACCATGTTCTCCGTGATGAACAGCGGCACGTGGCGCCTGCCATCGTGGACCGCAATCGTCAGGCCCAGCATGTCCGGCATTATCATAGAGCTCCTGGACCAAGTGGTGATAACCGTCCTGCTGCTGCGCCGCGCCGCAGTCACCTTCTTGGCGAGCTTGGCGTCAACATACGGCCCCTTCTTGATAGACCTAGACATCTCTGCCCTCCCGCACTATCTCGCGTACCTTCGCCGCACTATGAGCTTGTCGGTGGGCTTCTTCTTACGGGTTCGATAACCCAGAGCAGGCTTCCCCCAGGGAGTCTTCGGCCCCGGCATCCCGATGGGAGACTTCCCCTCACCACCGCCGTGGGGATGGTCCCTGGGTGACATGACGACGCCCCGCACAGTCGGCCGCCATCCCATGTTGCGCCTGCGCCCGGCTTTGCCGAGCTTGACGTTCTTGTGGTCGATGGCGCTGACCTGGCCCACGGTCGCCCTGCACTCGCTGAGGACGTGGCGCATCTCCCCAGAAGGCAGCCGGATAAGGGTGTACTTCTCCTCCCTTGCCAGCACCTGCGCCGAGCTTCCCGCACTCCTGACTATCTGGCCGCCTTTGCCCGGCCTGAGCTCGATGTTATGCACCATAGTTCCCTGAGGCATAGAACGCAGCGGGAGGGTGTTTCCGCGCAGGATCTCGGCATCCTCCCCGGCCATCACCCGGTCCCCGACCCCGGCGCCGTGAGGCGCGAGGATGTAGCGCCAGTCGCCGTCCGCGTACTTGATGAGGGCGATCCGGGAAGATCGGTTCGGGTCGTACTCGATGGAGGCCACCTCTCCGGGAACCCCGTCCTTGTCCCGCTTGAAATCGATAACCCGCAGCTTCCGCTTGTGGCCGCCCCCCCGGTGTCTCACGGTGATCTTGCCGGAGGAGTTCCTGCCGCCCTTCTTCTTAAGGGGCAGCACCAAGGGCTTCTTGGGCTTTCGCTCCGTTATGTCGTCAGTGGTCTGGAGCACAAGGCCCCGTTGCCCTGGAGTCGTCGGCTTGCGTGTCTTCAGAGGCATCTATACGCCCTCGAATAAGGTGATGGTGTTCCCAGGCGCCAGCGTCACGATCGCCTTCTTCACTGAGGGACGGCGCCTGAACCGGGGCCCGAATCGCTTGAGCTTACCCTGCACGTTCATCGTATTGACCTTGACCACCGTGACCTCGAAGGCCTGCTCGACCGCCTGCTTGATCTGCAGCTTGGTCGCTCGCGGCGTCACCTCGAAGGTATACTTCCTCTCGTCTTGCATGAAGGTGCTCTTCTCGGTGATCACCGGCCTTCTGAGTATCGAAAACTGGTCCATGGCCCGCTACCCTTCCTCGGCAGCCCCGCCGTTGACGTCATCGTCAACGGCCAAAGCCCCAGGGCGGTTGCGGCGGACCATGGGACCGCCCCACATCGACTCGGCGTTGCGTACGGCGTCCAGGGTCATCACGAGGCTGCGATGGTTGAGAAGGTCCAAAGTGTTCAATAGGGCCGCCGAAAGCATCTTCACCCGCGGAATGTTGCGGGTGCAGCGCTGCACCTCGGCATCGGCCCCGTCGGGCACCAGCAGCACCGTCGGCCCCACGCCCAAGGACGAAAGCACCTTGATCATCTCCTTTGTCTTTTGCTGCTCCAGCGCCAACTGGTCCAGCACCGTGAGCTGGCCGTCCTTCAGCTTGTCGGAGAGCATGGCCAGCAGGGCTTGGCGCTTCATCCGCTTCGGTGTGCGGTGCCGGTAGCTCCTGGGGACAGGCCCGAAGACGACCCCACCTCCCCTCATGTGGGGAGCGCGTATGGTGCCCTGGCGGGCGCGGCCCGTGCCCTTCTGAGGCCGGGGCTTCACCCCTCCGCCAGACACCTGGGACCTGGTCTTGGTACGGGCCGTCCCCTGGCGCGCGTTGGCGAGCTGCCCCACCATGACCTGGTGGACCAGCTCCGGGTTCATGGGGACTCCGAAGACGTCGTCTCGAACGTCGACCGTGTCCACGACCTGGCCCCGAATGTTCTTTACCCGTACCTTCAAAGGATCACTTCCCAGACCTGCCGGTCTTGCTGACAAGAAGGAGCGAGTTGGCTGCTCCCGGGACGGCCCCCTTTACAAACAGCAGACCCCGCTCCGAATCCGCCTCCACCACTTCTAGGTTCCTGACCGTCACCCTCACGCTGCCCATGTGCCCAGCCATCTTGTGTCCCTTCAGAACCCTGCCCGGAGTCGTCCCCGCGCCGATGGAACCCGGCGCGCGGTGCCGGTCCGACTGTCCGTGGGTCTTCGGCCCTCCACGGAAGTTGTGCCTCTTGACCCCGCCGGCAAAGCCTCTGCCCTTCGAGGTCCCTGTCACGTCCACCTTATCGCCGGGCTGGAAGAGGGAAACGTCGATCTCCTGACCAACCTCGACCTCTCCGACGCCATCCACGGGGACCTCTCTCAGGTAGCGAAAGTGGCCGTCTACCTGCCTCAGGTGGCCCCGCATGGGCTTGTTCGAGCGCTTGGTGGGCTCGAACCCAAGCTGAACACCGTCGTAGCTGTCACGCTCCACGGTCTTGACTTGGGTCACGACACAGCCGTCGGACCTTATCGCGGTGACGCAATCGACGTGTCCGTTTTCGCGGAACACCTGTGTCGTCCCTATTTTCTTTCCCAGCAATCCATTCAGTCCCATGAGTGACTCTCGCCTACAGCTTGATAGCGATATCGACGCCTGCCGGAACGTTGAGCCGCGTCAGTGAGTCGATGGTCTTCGACGTAGGATCAAGAATATCTATCAGCCGATTATGGGTCCTCAGCTCAAAGTGCTCCCTGGAATCTTTGTTGATATGGGGAGATCGGATGACGCAGAAGCGTTTGATACTCGTGGGCAGGGGCACCGGTCCCGAGATACGCGCTCCGGTCCGTTCGGCCGCCTCCACGATCTGCTCCGCTGAGAGATCCAGGATCCTGTGATCGAATGCCTTCAGTATGATTCTTATCTTTTGTCCGTTGACCATCAGCTAACTCTTGCGGTACTTCTCCAACGTAGATATCCGTTAGCGGCTGTCCACCGCGGGCTCGGGCGCCTTCCTGTAGCTTTCGAACTCCATCGTGTAGCTTGCGCGTCCCTGCGTCAACGACCGGATGGCGCTGGCGTAGCCGAAGCTCTCGCCCAGGGGAAGCAGCGCGCAGACGACCTGGATCTCACCCTGTCCCTCGATGCTCTTTATGTCAGCTCGACGGCGGCCCAGATCGCCCAGAACGTCCCCTAAGAAAACGCCTGGAGTGACGATCTCCAGGCGCATTATCGGTTCGAGGTATACGGGTCGGGCCCTCTGGACCGCGGACTTCGCGGCCATAGACCCCGCGATCTGAAAGGAGATGTTGGACGAGTCTACCTCGTGGTATCTGCCGTCTATCAGGGTCACCTTGACGTCGACCATCGGGTAGCCGCCCAGGGGGCCCGTGCTCAGGGCGTCCCTGACGCCCTTCTCGACCGAGGGGATGAACTCCCGAGGGATCGAGCCCCCCCTGATCCTGTCCTCGAACTGCACCCCCGACCCGCGCTTGGCCGGCTCCACCTCGATCCATATATGAGCGAACTGGCCGTGGCCGCCAGTCTGGCGGACGAACCTGGTCTCCACCTTGGAGGATGCCGCAATGGTCTCGCGGTAGGCCACTCGCGGCCTGCCGACGTTGCCTTCGACCTTGTGCTCCCGTCTCATCCTATCGACGAGGATCTCTAGGTGCAGCTCCCCCATGCCGGACATTACGGTCTGGCCGGTCTCCTCGTTGTAGACGACCTTGAAGGTCGGGTCCTCGTCCGACAGCTTCGCCAGCGCGTCCACAAGTCTGTCCTGGTCGGCGCGGGCTTTTGGCTCGATGGCAACCGAGATCACCGGCTCGGGGAAGGTGATCGTCCCCAGGACTATCGGCTCCAGCTCGTCGCAGATCGTATCGCCGGTGGAGGTCTCCTTGAGGCCGACCGCGGCCGCGATCTGCCCTACGCGTACCTCGTCGACCTCCTCGCGGCGCTCGGCGTGCATCCGCACGATGCGGCCCAGCCGCTCCCGCCGGCCGTTAGTCGAGTTGAACACCATGGCTCCCGTCTTGACCTTGCCGGAGTATACCCGGAAGTACACCAGCCGGCCGATGAACGAGTCGGCAACAGTCTTGAAGGCCAGGGCGGAGAAGGGGCCCCTCTCATCGGGAGCGCGGCTCTCCTCATCCCCAGTCTTGTACGCCACCCCCCGGACGGGAGGTACGTCTAGGGGGGAGGGCAGATACGCGCCGATAGCGTCGAGAAGAGGCTGGACACCCTTGTTCCGCAGCGCGCTGCCACAGACCACCGGCACCAGCCGATACTCCAGGGTTGCCCTTCGCAGCGCCCTCTTCAGCTCCTCCCTGGTGATCTCCCGGTCCTCTATGTACTTTACGATAAGGTCCTCGTCCGTCTCCGCTATCTTCTCCACCATCGCGGCGCGATGGACTCGGAGCTCCCGGGCATACTCCTCCGGGACGGGGCCCTCCTGGGGCGCCTCGGAGAACTCGTCGGGGAAGATCACCGCCTTTTCATCGATCAGGTCGATCACTCCCCGGAAGGACTCCTCCCCCCCGATGGGAATCTGGATTGCAACCGGGCTCGCGCCAAGTCGGTGAGCGATGCTGTCGATGGTGCGGAAGTAGTCGGCCCCCGTGCGGTCCATCTTGTTGACGAAGCAGATGCGGGGGATGTTGTACTTGTCGGCCTGCCGCCATACGGTCTCGGACTGCGGCTGTACGCCGGCCACGGCGTCGAACACCACGACCCCGCCGTCCAGTATCCTCAGGGAGCGTTCCACTTCGGCCGTGAAGTCGACGTGGCCCGGCGTATCGATAACGTTGATGGCATAGCCCTTCCATTCGGCCGTCGTGGCGGCGGCCGTGATGGTGATGCCCCGCTCCTTCTCCTGGGACATCCAGTCCATGACCGTCGTCCCCTCATCGACGCCGCCGATCTTGTATATCCGCCCGGCGAGGTAGAGCACCCGCTCGGTAACCGTCGTCTTGCCGGCGTCTATGTGGGCGATAAATCCGATGTTGCGAGTGTCTTGCAGAGAAGACTCTTGCGGCGTGGAGACGGATCGGTCGAGAAGTGCTTTAGCCAACGTATCACTCACCATCGATAGTGGGCGAAGGCCCTGTTCGCCTCGGCCATTCGGTAGAGCTCTTCGCGCCTTCTGACGGCGGCCCCCTGCCCCCTGGCGGCCTCCAGGAGCTCCTGTGCCAGACCTTCGGCCATAGGCCTGCCCGATCTCGCGCGGGCGGCGATGATTATCCAGCGCATCGAAAGGGCCAGCCTACGCTCAGGCCGCACGTCCGTGGGGACCTGGTAGGTGGCGCCTCCAACCCGCCTGGACTTCACCTCCAGCAAGGGAGAGGCGTTCCTGATCGCCTGCTCGAAGACCTCCAAGCCGGGGCGGCGGGCTTCCTGGCCCACGTGGTCGATGGCCGTATATACGATGCGCTCGGCAACGGTCTTGTTGCCGTTCTGCATCACCTTATTGATGAACTGGCCCAGCTCAACGTGGTTGAACTTGGTGTCGGGCTTGGGCTTGCGCTTCTCGGCTCTTCTTCTTCTGGCCATTTGGGAGACCTCTACGGGCCGTAGGTGGTCGGGCCACCGTTCTTCTTGCTTCCGTATTTGCTGCGGCTTCGCTTCCGCTCTATGACTCCCGCCGTGTCGAGGACGCCTCGAACGACGTGATACCTCACCCCGGGCAGGTCTCTCACGCGGCCGCCTCTGATCATCACAACCGAGTGCTCCTGGAGGTTATGCCCCTCTCCGGGGATGTAGGCGGTGACCTCCATCCCGTTGGTCAGCCTGACGCGGGCCACCTTCCGCAGCGCCGAGTTAGGCTTCCTGGGTGTCTGGGTCCGCACCTGAACGCACACGCCCCTCTTCTGCGGCGACCCGGAGCCCCAATGGCCCCTATTGCGCAGAGAGTTGAAGGTGTACCGCAGAGCAGGCGACTTGTCCTTTTTCTGCTTGGGCCGTCTACCCTTTCTCACCAGTTGGCTGACGGTAGGCATAGTGGCTCCCTCACTCAAAAATAGATAGGATTGGCACCCAAAGTCACCCAATGGGCGACAAACGGGTATTATACGAAAGGCCTCACGTTCCTGTCAATATCAGATTTTGGCTTTTTGGCTTTTTGGCTCGGCTCGGTCCGGCTTCGTATTGAGGCTCCAGGCTGACGCGACTCACGGGATGACCTCGAACTCCACATCCGCGACCTTGCGCCCGCCCTTCGCGTACACGTAGACCCAGTAACGACCGGGCGCCCACTTCCGCGACGGCGACGGCCCCACAGATAACCAGTTTGTCCCGCCGGTGTATCCACTCTCCGCAGTCAGCTTGGAGCTCCGGCGGCCAAAGACGACCCCGTCCTCGTAGTACTCCACAATCTCCAAGGCCACCTCGTGAGTACCTCCCGACACACTGTAAGAGGATTCGAGGGTCAGATACACCCAATCGGTAACGCCTTGGGCTGAAAACCGAGGCATCTCACGGCCGTCAGTACCCATGGTGACGTAAGCCGCGTCGATACGTCCGTTGATGCTGGGCAGGCTGGGATCCACCGGGCCGGTGTCGAGGCCGGAGAGGTCGTAGGGCTCGGTTCCGTCGTACCAGCGGGCGATGACGGCGCTCTCCGCTCCGTCGTCAGTGCGAAACGCCTCCCTGACGTGCTCGATGTCCACCGAGGTGCCACGGAGGTCGTCAGAGTCGTCCTCTATCTCCGACGCCAGATAGAGCGCACGGAACCCCTGCCGGAACCTCTCGTCGCCCAGAGTGCGGAGCATATCCACGAACAGGCGCTCCCCAAGCGAATAGTTGCATCGGAACTCGACGCCGCCTTTGGAAGCGGCAAGGCTCTCCAACTTGGCGATATTGGCAGCGTGGGCGCAGGGATTGTTGGTGACCTCGACGGGCCGTCCAGTGTGCGCGTTTTCTATGACGGAGGCCATCAGGTCCGCCGCTCCCTCGTCAACCCAGTCGACGTTGCCGCTCCAGTAGTAGTGCGCCACCTCGTGGGCGATGTTGTTGCCCGCGGACTCCGCCTCATGGCTGCCATCATCCACATCGTACTTAGGGCGGATGGCGACGTGGGTGCCGAAATTGGTCCCTGCTGCGGAGCCAGGAACAGCTTCTCCGTAGAGCAGGCCGACGAACTTCGTGGGCAGCGGCAGACCCATGTACTCTTCGGCGCCGCGCACCGAGCTCTCCAGCAGGTCCATCGACCTCGGCGCTCCCGGCTTGGTGCGGATGATGACTAGAGCGACGTTGCCCGCCAACGGCAACATGATATCCCGCCGCTCCAGGGAAGCCTTGGACGGGTCGTCTTCGCTACACCGTGCAGCGTAGCCACAACGGGGCCCAGATCGTCGGTTATACCGCCAACCAACTCCGGATGGGCCATCACGCTGACGAACGCCTCCGGCTCGAAGTCCGCCAGAAGGCTCAGCGACTCGATGGCCGACACGTCGAGTGGCTCGATGGCCTCGGCGAACGGCATTCCCACTATGCGCAACGCCGCCCCGGGATTCCTATTCGACAAGTGGGACATCTCTTGAATCACCTCAACCTCCACGTCGTCGATGCCGTCCTGTACCCAGCCGAAAGCGACGATGGACGAGGCGACCCTAGCACTGCTGTACGCGACGTACGACAACTGTTGAATCACCTCAACCTCCAGGTCGTCAACGCCGTCTAGCACCCATGACAGAGAGACGACGGACGAGGCGACCCCGGCATCCCCTATGTTGTTCATCCAATCGATCGCGGCGGCCTCCACGTCGTCGATGCCGTCCTGTACCCAGTCGAGAGCGACGATGGACGAAGCGACGGGGAGGCTTACCACCGCGATGTAGAGCAGGTCTTGGATCGCCTTGGACTCCGTGTCGTTGACGCCGTCCCGCACCCACTCCAGCTCCGTGATCGACGAGGCCAGGCCAGGGTGTCCTTGTCTAAGCCAACGGCCATTCTCGTAGTCTCTGAGGCTGAAGCGGTCTACCGATGTTGGAGTGGGAGGCGCCCAAGTGGGCACCGGTGTTTCGACGGTGGTGGTACGCACCGGAGCGATCTGAGCCACGGGCTGCGCCGTTGAAACCGTGATAGGGATGACCGCCTGCGTCGCCACCGCTGGAACCGGCATCGGGGTGCCCACCAGCGCCTTGGCTTGAATCATTGCCTCGTTCGCCTCGATAGAGCTCCCGGTTGTCACAATTATCGCAACCTGAACCGGAGTCGCAGTGCCAGTGGGGCTAGCTGGAGGTAAGGGTGCAACTTTCCCAGAGATATCATCCGTGATCCCTGTCACACGCGGTCCTATGTTGCTATCCCACAGAACCACAATGAGCAGACCGACGCAAGCGACTACACACAAATGTTGCTATCCCACAGAACCACAATGAGCAGACCGACGCAAGCGACTACACACAAAAAGACTATCTTCTTAGCCGATAGCCAAGGAGAAGATCCCCCTTTCTGCGAGCGTGGCTTCCGCTCTTGCGCCGACACCCTCGGTAGTGGCTTCCACTCTTCGGACGTGGACCTTCGTTTCCTGCCGCCTGGACTTCCACGCCCTCCGCGCTTTCCAGTAAGTTCCCTCTCCGATCTCTCAGTCCATCCCCTCCCCATGCAACGCGGGCATCTCGATATCGTTCCCCCCACTTCCATAGCCTGACGACCCAAGATCTCGCCGTGCCCCGAGCATGTTCTGCACGGCATCCACCTATATCCTTCACGGGGGGGAGAGTCGGGCCGCTGGCGGGGGAGTCGGCGCGCGCTCACGGCTGTTGGAGGAGCTGGAGGAGGTTGCCGTCGGGGTCCGAGAAGGTGCACACCCACCCGCCCCAGTGCTCCGGCTCCGGCGGCCGGATGAACCTCACCCCCTGACCCTGAGCGCATCATACACCCCCTGGATGTCCCGCACCTCGAAGTTGACCATGATCCTGTTGGGCTCCGAGGTCTCGCCGCTGACCTCCGAGTGCAGGCCGACGCTGAACCGCACACCGCCCCACTTGAAGGCGATGAAGTCCGGCCGCACCGAGTGCGGCACGAGACCCAGCGTGCACCGGTAGAAGGCAGATAGCCTCTCGAAGTCGCCCGTCCAGATGATAACGCCGGCCACTCTATCGATCATATACCCTCCGCCGCAGCTGCCGAAGACTGTTTCAAGGCTTGCACGGGCAAGTTGCCCCTCTCAATCTCCCCTGCGAGGGCCCTGCGAAGGCGAGAGGTGGGTTTGCTCTTGAAGTCTGAAAGCTTGCCCGGACAAGCTTAGCAGGATGCCCGGCGCCAGAGGCCGAACATCACCCATTTCGACTTATTCCTACTCAACCCTCATTCCCTTTTGCCCGCGGGAAGGTTATAATGTGGCTTGGAGACACGCGAGGAGGAGGAAGATAGTTTCTGGGGGTCTCTAGAAAGGAGGATGCCCGTTGGATAGTAGTAGTAGGAGGTGGACCAGGTAGGTGTTCCCTGGAACACCTCCCGTTCGAAGGGCCTCCCCGGTTCGCCGGGGAGGCCCTTCTCTTTATCCGTGAGGCTTCACTCCACCCCGACCTCTATCGCGTAGGTGCCCGTGCGCGAGTCCGAGACGTAGGCGACGCCGTCGACGACCCTGACGCCGAAGGCTCCCTGAAAGAGGCTCCGCTCGGAGTCGGCGTGGACCGTGTCGAAGTGGCCGATCTCCCGAGGCTCCTCGGGGTCTCGCAGGTCCACCACCCTCAGCCCGTCCAGATAGTACGCGAGGTAGGCGATCCCATCGACCACCTCGACGCTGTGAATCGATACGCCCCTCCTGGTCTGAAAGCGGGAGACGATCTTCGGATCGCCTAGGTCCGTCACCTCCAGCACCGTCAGGTGGCGGTCGTAGCCCTCCTCGGCGTGGGCGTAGTACAGCCTATCGCCCAGAGCGAAGGGCCGTCCGCTGTGGCTCTGGATACCCTCCCACTGGATGGAGCCCAGCACCGAGATGGAGGTCGGGTCCGTAACGTCGAGAATCCACAGCCCCTCATCCCAATAGTTCAGGAACGCCGCAAGGCGCCCCTCTATCTCGATTACACTGACGTCGCTCACTACCGCCTCGGTGTCTATGGAGAACCGCCCGACCTCCACAGGGTCCTCCGGCGCCGACACGTCGATGACTCGCAGGTCCGACCTGAACTCCGACCTCTCCCGCTCCGCCGGGTCCTCCGGGAACGAGGCGTTGACGGCGTACACAAAGTCGCCGTCGGGAGACAGGGACAGGCTGGGAACGTTGAAGAAGCTGTCCTGGGTACTCGAATCCGTGTAGGCGCCGTACCTGCCGACCAGCTGAGGGGTCCCTGGCTGGGTGACGTCGAATATAACAAGCCCGTTGTGGGACGTACCGGCGTACAGCCGACCGTCCCTGGCCTCCACGTCGAGCACCCGCCTCGCGTGTCCAGCAGGCGCCTCCGGCGCCTCGACAGCGCCCAGGCTCTCGCCCGACGCCGCGTCCAGAATATGGACGAAGCCGTCCAATCCGGGTACGAACACCACGCCTTCCCCTACCCCAACGCCGGAGTGGCCGTCGCTGGACTCATACCAGAGCAGTGATACGTTGTCGGACGAGCGGCGCTCGTCCGGTTGGGACAGCTTGAACAGCGAGCTGGCGTGGGCGGACTCTCCCAGGTCGAAGGTGACCTCAAGCTCGTCTCCCTGATACGGGACGGATATCTTGGAGATGGGCACCTGTATCTGGCCCAGGGCTTCCGTACAGCCTGTCAGCTCCCAGCCCTGATCGCCGCGCTGGGGGCTGCACTGGAAGGCGATCCCCTCCAGCGAGAGCCGCCAGAGGTCCACGTCAGCCTCTACCCCCGGGATAATGAACAGGGCCAAGGCCGGAGAGGCGCTGATCAGCGCGGGATCGACGGTGGGGCCTGTCCAAAGGCCGCCGCGGTCCGCCGCGCTGGACCGCATGGGCGGAAAGGTCTCGAAGGAGGAAAGCATGCTGTCCAGGGTCGCCTTGTAGAGATCGACATCGTAACGCGACGCTATCGACCCCGCGACGAGGCCCTTGTCCCCATTGATCGTGACTATCAGGTCGAGCACCAGGAAGACGCCCCGTCCATGAAGGACTCCGGCTACGCGGAGGGCCTCCGGGGACTCCAGCGTGCTCCTGGACGTCTCCGTGAACTCCGCGCTGCGGCTGATTCCCTCCAGATAGCTGTCCAGGAACTCCTCCAGCGCAAGCCCCTGCAGGGGCGCAACCGTCACTATCACCTGCATACTCGTCGGATGAACGATGACGACGCTGTCTCCGCGCTCCGTGGCCAGCCACCGCGCGGGATAGCCGATGGAGTATCCGGCGGTCTTATTAGTGACCTCCTGGGTGAGGGGAGACGCCGGGATCGGGGTATGCTCCGTCGGCCCGGCCCCCGCAGCCGGACCCGGAGTGGGGCTGGGACTCGCCGTCGGCTCCGGAGTCAGTGTCGGCACGGACGTGGGCGCCTCGGTTGGTGAGGGCGTAGGAGCAGGGGGCGAGGGGGAAGTAGGTACGGCTGTCGGCGAGACCTGGGCGGCCCCGTCGCCCGTCGCCTCGGGCTCATCGCCTCTCGAGCAGCCGACGGTGACGGCGGCCAGGATGACCATCAGACCAAGGACAGCGCAGCGGCTCATGTTCTTCCTTCGCTGGAGCGTACCAAGACGGGCGGCACAGCGCCGCCCTCCAAGTTATTCTAGCCGCACAGTCACGGAAGCGTCAAAGAGACCCCCGCTCCGGCCCGGCCTCTCGGTTTGAAGCCCCGCCATCCTTTTGATAGTATGTAGAGGCAGCCAATCCTAGCCGGAACGGTGAGCATTAAAGTGCATCAGGATACAGTGGCGCCGGCCGGTCCCTCGCGGCCCCACAGGCAAGCAGCAATATCTTGGCCTTCGCGACCAGGTCGTGGAGGCCTTTTTGCTTCTCTCCAACAGGGCAGACCCTATCGTGAATGACACCATCACCGCTGTGCCGGGGATCCGCGTGGGTCACTACACGGACCTGAGAGCCGCCACGGGATGCACCGTGGTCCTCTGCCCTGAGGGCGCAGTGGGGGGTGTGGACGTGCGAGGCTCGGCGCCGGGGACGCGCGAGACGGACCTGCTGCGCCCCGTGAACCTGGTCTCCCAGGTCCATGGCGTTCTGCTCAGCGGCGGCAGCGCCTTCGGGCTGGATGCCGCCGGCGGCGTGGTGCGATACCTGGAGGAGAGGGGCGCGGGCATCGCCTTCGGAGGCGCTTCCATCCCCATCGTACCCGCGGCCATTCTGTTCGACCTGGGGCTGGTCCGGGGAGACGTACGGCCCGGCAGCGACGAGGGGTACGCCGCGTGCCGGGCCGCCTCCTCCGGTCCGGTGGCCCAGGGAAGCGTGGGCGCCGGCGCCGGGGCCACCGTGGGCAAGCTCCTAGGCTTGGGGCTGGCCGTAAAGGGGGGTATCGGGTCGTACCTGGTGGAGCTTGGAGACGGCGTGATCGTGGGCGCCGTCGCCGCAGTCAACGCCCTAGGCGGGGTCGTCGACCCCAACACCGGTGCGCTGATAGCGGGTCCCCGTACAGCCGACGGCTCGATGCTCGACTCGATGGAGGCGATCACCTCTCCCGAGTACCGCAGGGCCGCCTCAACCGCCTCGGGCAACACCACAATAGGGGTAGTGGCCACCAACGCGCGTCTGAGCGTCGAGCAGTCCAACAAGCTCGCCCAGGTTGCCCACGACGGCCTGGCGATGGCGGTGCGCCCCGCCCACACCATGGCCGACGGCGACACGATGTTCGCCCTTGCCACGGGCACGGACGACCGAACGCCCGACGTAAACCGGCTGTGCGCCGCCACCGCCCTGTGCGTGAGCAGAGCCATCATGAGGGGCGTAACGGAGGCGGTGGGAGTCGGCGGCGTACCCGGCGTGAGGGAGATTGCCGGAGATCGCGGCCATCAGTCAGCGCAGGACGGAGGCGGCTGGCAAAGCGAGCCGTCCGGCTGAAAGGAGCAACCCAATGAGGGTGACCATTCGGACCTTCCAGGAGATGAAGCGCAGAGGCGAGAAGATCGCCATGTTGACCGCCTACGACTACACCTCGGCCAAGATCCTCGAATCCGCCGGCATCCCCCTTCTGCTGGTCGGCGACAGCTTGGGCCAGGTCGTACTGGGCTACGACTCCACGGTTCCCGTGACCATGGACGAGATGATCCATCACGTCCGAGCCGTCGTACGCGGGACCACCACGGCCCACGTGGTGGCGGACATGCCCTTCATGAGCTTCCAGGCAGACCGTGGAGAGGCAGTCCGGAACGCGGGCCGGCTGCTTAAGGTGGGGGGAGCCCAGTCGGTAAAGCTCGAGGGGGGGGCGCGCACGGCGGAGACGGTTTCCCGGATCGTCGAGTCGGGAATCCCCGTCATGGGCCACGTGGGGCTGACCCCCCAGTCGGTGAACCAGCTGGGCGGCTATCGGGTACAGGGCCGCTCCCCCAAGGCCGCCGTCCAGCTGATGGAGGACGTGAGGGCCCTGGAGGACGCCGGGGCCTATTCTATAGTGCTGGAGCTACTCCCCGCCCCTCTGGCCGCGGACATCACGGACCGCCTGTCGGTACCGACCATCGGGATCGGGGCCGGTCCCGGCTGCGACGGCCAGGTACAGGTGTTCCACGACCTGATGGGGCTGTTCACCGACTTCGTTCCCAAGCACACCCGCCGCTACGCGGCCCTCGCGGACGCCATCAGGGACGCCGCCGCCGGGTACGCAGCCGACGTCCAAGCCCAGAGCTTCCCGTCGGCCAGGGAGAGCTTCGACATGGATGAGGCCATCCTCGCCGCAAGCCCGTCCGCTCCGCTGGTGAGAGCGGACTGAGATGACGGTAATGCACTCGTCAACCGGAATCGCCGTGGTGAGTCGGACTGTGAGACGCGGGGCTCCATCACCATGAGAGTAATCCGCACCGTGGCGGGGATCAGAGCGGCCTGCATCGAGAGCCCCAAGCCCGTGGGCCTAGTCCCGACAATGGGCTTCCTGCACGAGGGCCATATGGCCCTCGTGCGGCGCTGCCGCGCCGAGAATGAGTACGCCGTGGCGAGCATCTTCGTCAATCCCACCCAGTTCGGCCCCAATGAGGACTTCTCCACCTATCCCCGCGACCTGGACGCCGATCTAACGAAGCTGGAGGCGGCGCGCGTCGACGCCGCCTTTGTCCCCCCCGTCGAGGAGATATATCCCAGGGGACTCACGACCTCCGTGGACGTCGGCCCCCTGGGGGAGAGGCTGGAGGGAGAGTCGCGGCCTGGCCACTTCAGGGGCGTCGCCACAGTAGTGTGTAAGCTGCTGGCCGCCATGCGCCCGGATAGGGCGTACTTTGGACAGAAGGACGCCCAGCAGTGCCTGGTCGTGAAGACCCTGAACAGGGACCTAGACCTAGGAGCCGAGATCGTGGTAGTGCCCACGGTGCGCGACCCCGACGGCCTAGCCCTGAGCACCCGCAACGCCTATCTCGGCGAGAACGACAGGAGGGCGGCGCTGCTGCTGCCAAGAGCCCTGGACCTGGCCAGGTCCCTCTGGCTGCAGGGCGCTACCGACCCTTCGCGGGTGAAGCTAGACATGCGAGCCCTCATCGAGAGGGACCCCCTAGCCCACGTCGACTACATCAGCGTCGCAGACGGCAACACCCTGGAGGAGCTGGACAGCATCCGGCGCGGAGCGCTGGTGTCCCTCGCCGTCCACATAGGCAGAGTCAGGCTCATCGACAACATCGTCCTGTAGTCGCATCCACCGTTCTCGGAGATTCGGGTCCAGAGCCGGGGGGCCTCCTTACAGGCGATTCGACCCCTCTCGCAGATCACGTCGATCTCCCCCGCGGCGACCGTGCCGCAGTCGGTGGTCCTGGCGAATCCCCTGACACCATTGTCGAAGGCCAGATAGCATGTATCCTGCTCCCACGTGGGCTCGGGTTTCTTGGAGTACCTCATCGAAGTTTCCCAGGATGAGGTAGGCAAAGGTCGCCCGCCCCTGAGGAACAGAAGACTCATCCTATATCTGTCGCTGTCCGATCCCGGTGTAAGGCCGATGAGTAGAGTGCAAGTTGGAGGAGGTGGTGGACCGCTGCTTCCTCAAAGAGGGTGTTTTCGAAGTACATCATGACGGAGCTAAGCGTCGGAGCATGAGATGAATCGCAGCTATGTGCAGCCACGCTTCCGTTGTATCGGTCAAGGCTTCATAGTCCTTGCTCAACCGGCGACAACGTCCCAGCCACGCCAGTGTTCGCTCAACCACCCACCTGCGTGGCAGCACCTCAAACTGATGGCTGGCCCTGGGACGCTTGACGATCTCCAAGACCCAGCCCGACATGGACATCACCCAGTCCACCAACTGGCCGCTGTAGCCAGCGTCAGCCCAGATGAATCGTCCTATCAATTTATCGATGACCAGCCTCGCCCCATCTCGGTCTTGGATATTGGCAGGATGTACCACCACCGCCAACAGCAAGCCCATGGTATCTACGATGACGTGTCGCTTTCGACCGTTGATCTTCTTACCAGCATCATAGCCACGAGGCCCCCTTTTTCAGTCGTCTTCACGCTCTGGCTATCTATGATCGCTGCGCTGGGAGTAGGATTTCTACCTTCGGCCTCTCGGACGCAGGGGCGTAGCGTCTCATTGACTCGTTCCCACGTTCCATCTATGGTCCAACTGCGGAAGTATTTGTACAGGGTCTGCCAGGGAGGCAGATCGTGCGGGACCATCCGCCAGGGGCATCCGCTCCGAAGCAAATACAGGATGCCGTTCACTACCTCCCGCAGGTCCACTGTACGGGGCCGGCCTCCGGGCTTGGCTGGTGGGAGTAGGGGGCCGAGGATCTCCCACTGTTCGTCCGTCAGGTCGCTGGGGTACGATTTGCGGCTCATTCATCAAGTTTAGTACAAGTTCAAGACTTTGCAAACACCCTCTAAGGCATCTCCTGGGTATCGACCGCCTTGAAGTCGACTACGTACCAGACGCCGTCACGCTGATAAACGACATCGATGGTGCCGTGTAGCCGTGTAATAGGTACACTGTTCAAGTCCCATGAGAAGGGCACTCGACGTAGGCGAGTGTGTCGAAACCTCGGAGAGTTGCGGCTAGAGGACTGGCAAGAGCGCCGCGAGCCCTCCCGCCCGTTCACAAAGCCTTATGATGCTGTCGCTCTCCTAAGTCAGTCCGTCTACAAATTTATCGACCTCCTCAGCGCTTTGGAAGAAGCCCCTCAGACCTCGGGCCTCTCTCTTCTCCTCCTCAGAGCTGCCTGCCCACCCTGACACATCCTCTTCATGGCAGTCTGGGGGCAACCACGTTCGTACCTCCTCCATGCCTATTCCCAAAAGCTCGTTGAATCGGGTTGCGTGCACCCTGAATCCCATGCCACTCTTCCCCTCATGGGGGACTGCGTCAACAATCACGACTGTCCGCACACCGCCGTCATCTAGGCGCAGCCGGTACCACACCCTATTCGAGTAGGGTTGGGCAGACAGAATGCCTCGGACACTGTTTCTCATCTGAGCGTACAGGTCACCTATGCCATTGGCGTCGGCCAGAGCCTGGAGGCCGTTTACTGTCTCGCGGCTTGCCCTTCTGAACGGGGGTTGTGATTTGGCTTCAGCCTCTTCAGGCTCGATCAAGTACACTTGGGCCAATATGCTTCTGCCAGTCTTGTCTTTGAAGTGCTGGACCGTGGCTACGTTGATGGGCACATTCATGCTAGACAAGTAACGAACGATCCTCCCCGTACTGCCGTCCACTGATTCGGCAACAATCAGGGAGCGATGCTCCAGGTTAAGCTCCTCTGGCAGCGGCTTCTCAAACCGCTTTTGGAATGCTGAAGCCAATGAATCTGAATCTCTCAAGTAGTCGTTGGCTATGGTTGTTAATCGTTCATGGGATAGGTCCCTTACCCAAGAAGCGTAGTCCAGCACCTGAGCAGCCACCTCCCGCGGAGTTTGCCCCTTCTTCAGTTCGACCACCACGGTATCGCCGGCACTGTCCAGGCACAGGAGATCTATCGTTCCCGCAAAGTCGGTGCGAACCTGTCGTCCAATCACTAGCAATTCGGGGGCTAGCACAGAGATGTCGTTGGCCAACCATTCTTCCAGCCGCTCCTCCAAGCTGATCTGGTCACTTGATATTTTATGTAGCTTCGCATCGGAGACTACTTCCCAGAGACGGACCTGTTGCATTAGAATTCCTCCTTCCGGCATCTCGACACCGTTCTCGCGGCAGGCGTCAACCATAGCATAGGCCTCCGCAAGGCTGAAGGCGATGGGCTTCTCCGCCCAGATGGCCTTGGCGCTGGAGCTGGCAGCGTTCTGGACGATAGGCGCCCTGATCTTGGCCGTAGTGGCGACGCTGACGAAGTCGGGGCGCTCCGCGTCCAGCATCTCCCGGTAGTCCGCGTACAGGTGATCGTCGGACAGGCCCCATCGCTGGCCGAACAGCGAGCGCTGCTCCTCGTGTGGATCGGCGCCCGCCACGAGGTCGGTGTGGGGTGAGTAGAAGTAGCTGGGCCCGTGGCAGTAGGGTAGATAGACGGTCCCGCCGTACTGCACCTCATCGTCGTAGGTGCTCCCCATTCGCCCAAGCCCGATAACTGCGGCGCGGTATCTGGCCATGTCTCTCTCCGGTATGCCGCCGCTGCCCATAGACAGTGCGGACACGGCGGGTATGTTGGCAGGACAGTACCATATTCCCGGCCAAGGGGGGTGTCAATCCAGAGCCGAAGAGTGAAGAAGCATCGCCGTGGCACACCTTTGGGAAGGGCAGGATATATAATCGCCATAGCGGCTCCACGGGCAGCACGGACCCGCTCCGGCCGAGGCGGCAGCGGGGGAACGGAGAGAACCATTGCAGATTCTACCGAACTTCTACCTGGCCGACGGCTTCGCCTACGCCAGCGGTCCGAACTTCTACCTGGTCCGCGGGGACGGCCTCAACGTGCTGGTGGACTCCGGTACGGTACCCGAAGACCTGGCGCGGGCCGAGAGGAATCTCGCCGGATGGGGGATCTTCCTGGACCGGATCGACGCACTGCTCATCACCCACAGCCACTACGACCACATGGGCAACGCCGCAGCCGTGCGGGAGCGCGGGGCCCGCATATACGCGGGCCCAGGGGACGCCCAGGGAATCGAGCTGGCCGACAACCGGACCGCCCCCTACGCGGCCGGGTTCTCCCTCCCGCCCTGCAAGGTCGACCGCGTGGTGGAGGACGGCGCGGTCATCGATGCGGGCGGGCTGAAGTTCGAGGCGCTGCACGCCCCGGGTCACACCAGCAGCAGCGTCGTCTACCAGATCGAAATCGCGGGCCGGATAGTCTGGTTCACGGGAGACGTCCTGATGGCCCGCGGCATCGACTACCAGCCGGAGCTGGGATGGCAGGGCAGCGAGGACTTCAGCAAGAGCGCCTACATCGAGAGCCTCAAGCGGCTGTCCGCCCGCCCCGTGGACTGCATCCTGGCCGGACACCACATCCCGTACCTGAGAGACGGCCGCCGGCTTGTGGGCCGCAGCTACGTCAGGGCGCTGGTCGACTGGCGATAACTCAGCCGCCGCTGCCCATCGTCTGGTATACTGGCGCGCGGCATCGACCCTACACTTCTAACCGTGGGAGCGCATTCTTGAGGATACTGGTGACCAACGACGACGGCGTCAACGCGGAGGGTCTCTGGAGCCTCGCGGAGTCGCTTCAGAGCGTCGGCAGCGTCACCGTCGTAGCACCGGACAGGGACCAGAGCGGCGTCGGCGCCGGGATGAGCCTGACGTCGGTCGTCCGGGCGCAGCAGCTCCCCTCCAGGCTCGACGGGGTGAACGCCTTCGCCGTGGAGGGCACCCCGGCCGACTGCGTCATCCTGGCCTGCGCGGAGCTGATCGACGAACCCATCGACCTGGTGGTCTCCGGCATCAACCAGGGCTCCAATCTCGGCATGGACGTCGTGGTGTCCGGCACCATTGGGGCCGCCCTCCATGGCCACTTTCACGGTATCCCGTCCATCGCCGTCTCCGTCGCGTACACCAACGGCGTCGTATACGGCCCCGCTGCTGCGGCCGCCAGGTCGCTGGCCGAGGCCATCGTCGAGAACTCGGTGGGCCCGCCCCTGCTGCTGAACGTCAACGTGCCCAGCCTGCCGCAGGAGGCAATCCGGTCCGTAGAGCTCACTGTGCTGGGGCCCAGCTCGTACCTGGAGAACGTCCAGCGGGGCACCAGCGGACGAAGGACCTACTACTGGATCAGGCACGACAGGGCCGTGAATCCCGACGTGCCCAGAGGCAGCGACATATGGGCGGTTAGGGACAACCGCATCTCCATCACGCCCCTGGAGGTCTCCTTCGCCATAGGCCGGCCGCCGTCGTCGATGTCCGTCTTGGCCGATGCCGTATCCGCGGGACTGGGAGCCCCCCATTGACACCGGGCCGCCGTCCCTGGAAGAATCCACGTTAACCCGACGCAGGAGGAGCCATAGTGATCTACGAATACCGGGCGTACGAGGCCAATCCCGGCAAGCTGTCGCAGCTGCAGTCCAGATTCCGCAACCACACCACCAGGATATTCGAGCGCCACGGCATGAAGAACATCGCCTACTGGACCGTCGAGGGCGAGCCGGACCGCCTCGACTACATCGTGGCCTTCGAGGACGCCGACCAGCAGAAGCGCGCGTGGGCAGCCTTCGGTGAGGACCCGGAGTGGCAGAGGGTGAGATCGGAGTCGGAGGTGGACGGCCCCCTGGTAGGCAACATCACCAGCACGCTCCTTACGCCGACCGACTTCTCCCCTCTCCAGTAGCAGCCGATGGCCCTGAGCGCCCACCTGACAGGACGCGCTGGTTGGGCCCGCTCTTTCCATCACAGGGACTACCGCCTCCTCTGGGCAGCAACGCTCGTCCACTATATGGGTGTGGGTATGGAGCAGATGACCCTGGGGTGGCTGGTCTTCGAGATCACCGACTCGCCCTTCATGGTCGGCGTGGCGGCGTCCGCCAACATGGCCCCCTTCTTCCTGTTCGGGGTGCTGTCGGGCGCCGTGGCCGATCGCGCCGACCGCCGCGTCGTGCTCCGGTTGATTTCACTATGCTCGGCCATCACCGCCGCCCTAATGGCGCTGGTCCTCCTCACTTCAGAGCTGGCCGACATCACGATCTGGTACCCGATTGCGCTGGCCTTCGCCATGGGGAGCGTGTGGGCCTTCAGCCAGACCTTCAGGCACGCGTATACCTACGACATCGTGGGCCGGGAGCTCGCCTTGAATGGGCTGTCGCTGACGGGGTTCGCCCAGATGGCAGGCCAGATAGGCGGGGCTCTCCTGGCAGGCGTACTCATCGAGGCAGTCGGACCCGGAGCCCAGTACCTGGCGGCCTGCGGCGCCTACCTGCTGGCCCTGTCGGTGCTGCTATGGACGCGGCCCACCGGGCGAGCAGACCTCGCCAGATCGGAGCCCGTGCTCCAGCAGATGCTCGGCTACGTTCGCCTGGTGCGCGGCAACCGCACCCTCCTGGCGCTGATGTGCTTCACGGCGCTGGTCGAGATCTTCGGATTCACCCACCAGAGTCTGCTGCCGGTATTCGCGAAGGAGAACCTTGGCGTGGGGGCCATCGGGCTCGGCGTTATGACGGCGGTCAGGCGAGGCGGAGGCATCCTTGGGCTGGTACTCCTGGCGTCCAGCGGCGACTACAGGAGAAAGGGAGCTCTTCTCCTGGTCTGCGTAACGGCATTCGGAGCCGGCCAGATGGCCTTCTCGCTGGCGGGCGGAATCGTAGCGTTCCTGATAGTGCTGGCCTTCGTCAACGGCTGCGCCACCATTGTCGACATCCTGCACAAGATGCTGATGCAGTCCAACGTGTCTGAAGAGCAGCGCGGGAGGGCCATGGGATCGTGGGTCCTGAGCATTGGAGTCGCGCCGGTCGGTCACATGGGCGTGGGCGCGATGGCGGGCGCTCTGGGCGCACCGGGCGCCCTGCTGATCAACGGCAGCGTCCTGGCCCTCGTCGGACTGAGCACCGCCCTGGGACTTCCCCGCATCCGCCGGCTGGAGTGAGCTCCCCAGGCCAGGGTTGATTCCCTCGTAACAAGGGGATTTCGGGTTGGTTCTGCGGCGTGAGGGCGGTTAGGCGTGAGGGATTTGGTTGTTGCGGTCGGGGCTTGTGTTGTGGCCGATGAGGTCGTTGTGGTGCGCCATACCCCGTCCGGGTAGGCATCAGCGGGCTCGCAACGGCTCCTGTAGCTTCATGCAGCGGGGGGAGCGGTCGCCAGGACAGCCGGTGGGACCAACATCCCGTCCAACCGTGCCCGGACCATTCGCTTGACGTTACACGCCAGGGCCTTGAGGTAGACGGCGAGCCGGACCCTCTCACCTCCACGTACCCGAAGGCGGCCAAGACCATGGCGCCGTTTCAACTCCGAGCGCGTACCCTCTATCCCCGCACGCAACCCGTACCGTTTACGCCATTGTCCATCCGACTCGGCCCGCCGCCTACGTCCGATGTTCACCCTGGCGAGGTCCGCACTCAGCACGTAGGCTCCGCTCGGCGACCACTCTCCCCCGAGCTCAGGACGACGACGCCACCTCACAGGACACCGTGGGCGCAGCGAGCAGGGTTCACACACCTCCCGGGCGAAGTGCATCTCCACTCGCTCGGGAGCGTCTTCATCCTCGTACTCGGACACCGCCTCATGTCCCGCAGGACACACCGCAGAACTCCTTGCCGTAACGTCGATGTCAAAGTCAGCAGCCGTCAGTCTGACCGGCCGATCACCCCTGTCGGCCTCCGCTGGCGCCCGGCCCCCGACAGGGCTCACCAACTCCGTCCCCCTACGCTCTGCCTCCCATCCGTTGTGTCCGGATCCATACGACGTGTCGCACCATAGCTCCGAAGGACCGATCCCACGCTCCCTCAACGTGTCTATCACCCCCACCGTCACACCGGCGTCGCTGCCGCTCGACGGCGTGACCTCCACGTGGGTGATCATCTGCACGGCGTTCCCCTCTTCGCACGTCTCAGACACCTGCACCTCGTACCCCTTCCCCTTGTGTCCGCTGTAGGTCACCTCCGGGTCGTGCGGTGTCTGCATCGAGTACGACCGCACCTCCTTCGCCTCCTTCAGCGCGATCGGCACCTTACCCTCTGCCGCATCGTCGTCATCGGCTCCGGGACGACCGTCCCTGTGCCGGCCCACGTGGCACTGCTCCCCCAATAGCCTCTCCAACAGTCCGTACTCCTCCATCTTTGCCACCGCCGTCCCACGGAACCTATCCACCAGCCGGTACACGTCTCGCGCACACACCGACAGCCGGCGACGCCCCTCACCTGAACGTGCGTCCTCGTACCCCGATGCTTCGCCGGTCTCCTTGAGGTACCGCTGGGCCAGACCATCCCCAATCCCTTCACCCAGACCAGGGTGCTCACGGCTCACCGCTAACAGGAACACCCGGACCGTCTCGCAGAACAGACCCAACCGCGTCAGCACCGCGATATTGCTCATGACGTGCGTCGAGTCCAGGCGCTGCTTGCCTGTTCGCAGTCCCAGGGCCTCTATCATCCGGTCCGTTGTCTCGCAGAAGGCCAATCGCCCCCCGTCGTGCTCCATCAACCGCACACGGAAGTTGTGCAGCGTCTTCTGGGCAAGATGCGCCTCCTCCATCTCCAGCCGCAGCGCGTGGTGCCACAGCAGATTGAACTCCAACTCTTCCAACGCCTCCATGTCCGTCAGATCGAACATCTCCTTGAGCACCAGCACTCCCAGCACCGTCTGCACGGCGCGATTGGGCCTGCCCATGTCCGGGCTGTACAGCGGAGCGAACCGCTCCTCCTCTATCAGAACCAGAGCCTCGTTCCGAAACACCTCCGCCCAGCTCCTCCGCATCAGCTTCGCCTTCCTCGGCGTGATCAGAAACTCCGACTGCCACAGACTCTCCTGCGGTTCCCGTGCTTGAAACATCGACCACCTACTCCTGTGCCTTCACTCCTCCACTTTCCCCGCTCCTATTATCCCTCACTTCCAATACCCTCGCCCATGACTTGTTACGAGGGAATCAGGGTTGACGGGGAAAGCCGCCGACAATATCGTGATGACTGCCATCCCTGAAAACGCCCATCGCTCATGGGAGACGTGACATGAAGATCGCCGTCTGCATCAAGCAGGTCCCGGTCGTTTCGATGTTAAAGTTCGACGACGACACCAAGCGGGTCGTCCGCGAGAAGGTGTCCAGCGAGGTCAACCCCTTCGACGTGCTCGGGATGTCCGCGGCGGCCGGCATCAGGAAGGCGCTGGAGTGCGAGGTGGTGGTGGTGACCCTGGGCCCGCCCCAGGCCAGGGAGGCAATCGTGCAGTGCCTGGCCATGGGCGGCGACCGAGGCATTCACCTGGTCGACCGCGCCTTCGCGGGCTCCGATACGCTGGCCACCTCCCGCGCCCTCTCGATGGCCTTGCGCCGCGAGGGGTTCGACCTGATCGTCTGCGGGCGCAACAGCGTGGACGGAGAGACCAGCCAGGTCGGACCGGAGATCGCCGAGATGCTGGACCTGCCCCAGGTCACCAATGTCAGCGGGCTGGAGCTGAGCAGCTCCCTGGACGGCATCACCGCCCGGCGTCTCACGGAAGAGGGCCACCAGCTCGCCTCCTGTGCCCTGCCCGCCCTCGTCACCGTCACCGAGGGGGTCGCCCCCGAGGTCTACCCCTCCCGCGAGGCCCTGGAGGCGGCCCGAGGCCTGCCGATAGCCCAGGTGACCGCGGCCGATCTTTCCCAGGACACGTCCCTCTTCGGCCTGGACGGCTCGCCCACCTGGGTCCGCGGCTTCGACGTAGTCGAGTCTCGGCGCGACGGCATCGTCGCCAGGGACCAGCCTGTCCAGGACAGCGTGGAGCTGCTGCTGGACTATCTAGAGGCGCGCAGTGCCTTCGACGAGGGTCGCGCCGGCAGGCGAGAGCGCAGGCCCAGGGGCCCCAGGCTGAGCACCGGCGAGACGGGCGCCGTATGGGTCCTCGCGGAGCTGGTGAACGACGACATCCGCCCCGTCACCCTGGAGCTACTGGGAGAGGCGCGAGAGCTGGCGTCGGAGATAGGCTCATCGGTCGAGGCGCTGCTGATCGGCCACGGCGTCGGCGCCCAGGCGCGGTCCCTAACTGCCCATGGCGCCGACCGGGTGCTCGTCGCGGACGACGCGCGGCTCGCCGTGTTCGACGCGGAGCTGACGGCATCGGTGATCGCGGACGCGGTGCGAGAGCGCGGTCCATACGCGGTGCTGGCGCCCTCCACCATCAACGGACGCGACGCGGCGGCAAGGGCGGCGGCCCGCCTGGGTCTTGGGCTAACCGGGGACTGCGTCGGCCTGGAGATCGACGACGAAGGGCGCTTGGTCCAGCTCAAGCCCGCCTTCGGCGGCAACATAGTCGCCCCAATCCTCTCCCGGACGACCCCGCAGATGGCCACGGTACGTCCCGGGCTCCTGGACCCCGTGGTCCCGGACTGGTCGATAGAGCCGGAGGTGACGCCGCTGGCCGTGGGCAGCTTGGGGCAGGGCCGGGTCAGGGTGCTGGAGAGCGTGGAGGAGCCTGCCGGAAGGGCGGCGCTGGAGAACGCCCGCGCCATCGTGGCGGCAGGAATGGGAGTGGGCGGCCCGGAGAACCTCGGCGTGGTCCGAGAGCTCGCCGACGCCTTGGGGGCGCCTCTTGGCGCGACAAGGGACGTCGTCGACGCCGGTTGGCTTCCCAGGCAGCTGCAGATAGGGCTGTCCGGCAAGGCGGTGGCGCCAGAGCTGTACGTGGCCGTCGCCCTCCGCGGGCCCTTCAACCACACCGTGGGCATCCGGAAGGCGGGCACGGTCGTAGCCATCAACAACAGCGCGAGAGCGCCCATCTTCAGGGCCGCGGACTTCGGCATCCTGGGAGACTACGCCGAGGTGCTGCCGGTCCTGATAGAGGCAATGGAGAGGCGGGGGCTCACCGCCGGCCCTCAGACGCCCTCTACCGAGTCGAGGCTCTCTCACAACCCCATCAAAAGCACTCCCTCCTCCTAAGTGGAGGCATCCGAGGTATTATCGTACACGGCTCCCAAACGAAGAGCCGCCCTGTTGGTCCTCAACAGGGCGGCTCTTTTGCGCTGGCTCAGGGCCGGCCTAGCTCCCGTTGGACGAGACGAAGTCGTGCTGCTCGTAGTTGCCGTTGGCAACGGTCTCGGGGTCCACCCCCAGCCACCGGTCGGCGATGGTGGAGTAGATGCTCCTGAAGTCGTTGTTGAAGTGAAGGTCGCCCTCCAGGTGATCCTTCGCCTCCAGGGACGGGTACTCGCCATAGAGCCCGCCGTTCACGGACCCTCCGATGACGAAGGAGGTACCGCCGGAGCCGTGGTCGGTCCCCGCCGTGTTGTCCTGAATGCGCCGTCCAAACTCGGAGAAGACCAGGACGAGAACGTCGTCCTCCAGGTCGTGCTCCCTCATGTCGTCCATGAAGTCGCCCAGAGCCGAGGAGGTCTCGGTCCACAGCTTGGCGTGGGTATCCAGCTCGGCGGCGTGGGTGTCGAAGCTGCCATACTGCGCATAGAAGACCCGTGTTCCCAGGTCTGCCGTGAGCACCTGTGCGATGCTCTTCATCGACTGGGCTATCGGGGTGTCGGCGTACTCGACGCTGGAGGAGTACTTCACGGGTGCGGTCCGAAGTATGTCGGCACCCCTGAGAGCGTCGGTGCCGGTCTGCCCAATGAACTGGGACACGGCATCGTGGGCCATGGCGCTGCCGTATATCTGGGAGAAGGCCTTGAGGGCTAGGTCCCGCGCCTTCTCCTCCCTGATGTCGGGGAGCAGGCCGTAGGTCTCCAGGTCGCCGACGGAGGCTACGGGAACGCCCCTGCACGAGAGGGCCCGCGGGAGTCCCCTACCGAAGTTCACCCCGGTGAGGACGTTGTCCCCGCTGGGATCGAGCTCCCTGAGGGTGCGTCCCAGCCAGCCGGAGCTTCCGATCCCCTCCGACTCGGCGGTATGCCAGATGTCTATCGAGCGGAAGTGGGAGCGGTTGGGGTTGGGGTACCCGACGCCGTTGATGACGGCGAGCTTGCCTTCGTCCCAGAGCTCCTTCATGGGTCCCATGCTTGGGTTGAACCCTATCTCGTCGTTGAGGGGCAGCACCCGGTCTTGGTCTATCCTGACGTCCGGACGCCAGTCGTAGTACAGGTCGTTGCTGTAAGGCACTACGGTGTTCAGGGCGTCGTTGCCGCCGCTGAGCTGTACCACCACTACCGATCGGTCTGACTTCGCAGTTGTCATCTCGCTCTCCTTTCATCCAGCGCGAGTATAGCTCGCTACTTTACAGCAAAACGCCGCCAAAATACAGGGGCCATCGGCCTTTCTTGCGGCTCAACCGGCGACGCCGGAGTAGCCGGAGATGCGCCACCGGCCCTCACCCCTCGCCACCAGGTACAGGGCGCAGCACGGCTGGTCGGACCCGGTCCCATGGGTCACCGCAACGTTCACCCCGCTGGTCCCGACCTGTGCGGCACGGATGTCCCGTATCGACGTACGGCCCTGATGAGCTGCCCTCAGCCGCTCTTCCAGATCAGACTCGCTCCGCAGCTGGCGCACCTCGCCGACTCCGACTTCGGTGAAGGGCAGTCTGGAAAGAGTGGCACAGGTGGAGAAGTCTCCGCCGTTCAAGGTGTCGACGTACCGCCTCACGACGCCGACCGCGGCCTCCGCCGACGCTTGGACGCTCTCGTCTTCACTGAAGGAGTCGGTCCCGAAGCGCGCCTGGATGCCCCAAGACCCCTCGACGCGCGTGAGTATGTAGGTCACCCGGTTCGAAAGGATGGGCTCGTCCTCGGCGTCATAGCGGGTCCATCCGGCGGCCAAGTGCACCTTATCGGCGGACTCGTGCAGCCGCACAGGCTCGATCCCCCGCGTCCGTACCCAGCCCGTGGCCTCAATCGCCTCCCACGACGCTCCCTCCGCGTAGTCCCTTGGCGTCTGGTAGTATCGGACGCTGCCGCGGGCCGATACGCGCGTATGGGGGTAGCTCATCACGTCGGCCCACCCGTCGCGGTCCTTGGCGTTGAAGGCCTCGAAGAAGGCCCAGTAGGCATCCTCTGGGTTGACGTAGTCAGCCATCTGCGGTCAGGCCGCCTCCATTCATGTTGGGCACAGTGTAGATTCGCCTCAACCACGTGTCAATACGGCTATCCCTGAATCGTGACTGCAAGGCCCCATCTCCCACACTTGCGCTACCCGGCGATGGGCTGAGCGATTATCCATAGGCTGGTTGCCGTGTAGGCCACCATGAGCAGGACTATCGGGAGCTGCCCTCTCAGAGCGTCGGCGTGTTGCGGGCCGCCCCTGAGGGATATCACGTGAGATATGTACACCGCGATGACGTGCCCCACGACGATGGCCCCTATCGACATGAACCAGACGAACTTTGCGGTCAGAATGCCGGTCTTCAACTGGTAATCCGCGGTCCCGAAGAGGTCCCAGCCGAAGCCGAAGGGGTCGGAGGCCAGCGGAATGATCAGCTGGCCTTGGACCGCAAGCAGCGTCAGGAAGTGGGCCAGGTTGTACGCCAGGGCGATGGGCACCAGGGAGAAGACGAACCTGCAGGCCACCTGCGGCACGGAGGCACCCTCGGAGGAGAGCGCCCTGACGGCGGCGGCGAAGGCCAGGTAGACGGTCAGGAATATGAGGGGCAGGGCCACCAGGCCCGCGGTATCTATGACGTCCAGGGTGCTATGTCCGAAGACGGAGGAGGCCGCCGGGAAGACACCCGTCTGGATATCGCCCCAGGCCCTGGTCTCTTCGAACCCATCGAAGGTAACGGTTGCCAGCATCACCACCACGAAGACCATGACGGCCACCGAGACCTGTCCGGGTCGCGTCAGCCCCACAGCGTAGGGACGCAGGCGGAGCTCCCTCTGCTCCCAGCCCGCGCCCTCGAAGCACTCGTAGCAGTCGACGCAGCCTTGGCCGGGGACGCCGCAGTCGGCCCGGCACCTCCCGCACACGCCGCCGTCCGACACGCCGACCTCCGTCGGCGAGAAGCGCGAGAAGAAGCCGAACAGCACCGAGAAGGCTTCGCCGTGCCGCAGCCAGCGGTGCTTTCCGAAGATTGCCATGCCGCCCCAGGTGATGACCGAGTAGAGCAGGATCAGAAGCCCCAGCCTGAAGGGTTGGGCCGCGCCGGAGTAGACGTTTTCCACCCACGCGAAGGCCAGGAACAGCACGAGGGCGGGCCACACGTCCCACCCGTCAGTGTAGGGCGTCACTCCATCCCTTCGGGAAGCAGTCGGGCCTCCCATCAGCCGCTCCGCCCACTCGAAGAGTATCTTCCACGGGTTGACCAGCATCCACAGATTGCCCAGCAGCGCGGCCGCGTACCCCATTCCCACCCACCAGATTATCCACACGAAGGCAGGAGAGAGGTTGTCGACGGGGCGGTGGTTGCCGAACAGCGCGGCAGCAATGACCAGTACGAACATCCCCACCGAGGCCGCCCTCAGCACGTTGAGGGGAACGCCGCTGGCAAGGAGGGCCCTGACCCATCGCAGCCTCAGCAGGTTGTAGCGGGGGTAGCCGTGGGCGGCGGAGCGGCGTCCCACGAAGAGCCCGATGGCGACGAAGGAGAGGGCCACCGTCGCCGCGGCGGCGGCGAGGAAGTAGCCCAGGGGTATCGGCAGGTCGTACCGCGCACCGAACCCGTGGGCCAAGACGGGGCTGGCGTTCAAGCCCATCGCCGCCGCCAGCAGCAGGACGGCTGCCCCCATAAGCTGTCTACGTAAGCTCAGCAACTGTTGTGCGAAGGTCCCATGGTAGGAGAGGCTCAGGTCTTCCGACCCAGACCCCGTCTCCTCCTCATAGCGCGCAGGGATGGAAGGATGCCGAGCCCCACGACCGTAACGAACAGAAGTATCGTCACCCAGCTGAATATCCCCAGGAAGGGATTGGGGCTCCGCACCTCGATCAAGTAGTCGGTAGACGCCTCTCCCAGGCTACTGTTCACCGAAACCATGAAAGACCACAACCCTATGCGGTCCACGGAGGTGCTTATATCGTAGTATAAGGGGTCTACCGGGTTAGTCACCGCCACGAAGGGGCCTATCTCCGGCGTATCCCTCTCAGGACCGGTGCCCGCCACGGTCACCTCCGCGTTCAGGACCGGGGTGTCTGAGGAGGCCTCCGTAACCGTAACGGTAAGATGGAGGACGCCCACCACCGGCCTGTCCGGGATGGTGCCAAGGGCTATCCTGTACGGTCCCGCGATATTGCTGACGAACTGCCCCACCCTTCCATTAGCCTGCAAGGTCGCGGCCGGCGCCATCGCCAGCGCCGAAGCTAGGAAGAGCAGGAGCCATCGCCAAGAGAGCGCTCCGCCGTACCGAGTCCTCATGGGCCCAAGGCCTGTCTCAGAAGCTCCGCCTGCCAAGCTTGGGTGATGCGTCCACGGGATACGTCTCATCAGGGGCGAACAGTCATCTTCGGAAGTGCGCGCCGGGCGGATGATATTCTATACTACACGCGGAGGTGGACGGATGAAGAGCCACGCGACGACAGTCCAAGAGTACCTCGACGAGCTCTCCCCCGAGAGGCGCGAGGCCGTTTCCGCTGTCCGGGAGGTCGTGCTGGAGAGACTCCCCGACGGCTTCGTGGAGGCCATGGACTTCGGGATGATCGCCTACGTCATTCCCCTAGAGAGGTACCCCAAGACCTACAACGGCCATCCCCTGCTCTACGCGGCCATCTCCTCCGAGAAGCGCTACGTATCGGTCCATCTCATGGGCATCTACGCAGACGGCCAGAGCGAGAGCTGGTTCGTCGACAGCTACAAGGCCACGGGCAAGAGGCTGGACATGGGCAAGTCCTGCGTCCGCTTCAGGAAGCTGGAGGACCTGCCGCTGGAGCTGGTGGGCGAGGCCGTGAGCAGGACCTCCGCCGACGAGTACATACGCCTCTACGAGAAGTCGCGCCCTCCCAAGGGGGCGTCCCGGCGCCGGCGCGGCTAGACCGGAGGGGGGCTGAGGGTTGACGATTCTCCTGGTTGGGGCGGGCGGGATGGTCGGCGCCATGCTGCGCTTCCTGGTGGGCACGTGGGTCCAGAACACCGCCGACGGCGGCTTCCCCTACGGCACCCTCACGGTCAACGCCGTCGGCTGCTTCACCATCGGCCTGGTCGCCTGGCTGGCCGAGGCGCGCGGCCCGTTGAGCGGCTCGACCCAGGCTTTCCTGGTCGTCGGCCTGCTAGGAGGATTCACAACCTTCTCCGCCTTCGGCATCGACACCGTCAGGCTCCTCCGCGACGGCGACCTCCTGGCCGGTTCCCTGAACGTGGTCCTGCAAGTAGCCGTCGGCCTGTCGGCCGTAGTGATCGGGCTCAACGTAGCCAACTGGGTCCAAGGACGCCTCACCACCGGCTGAGCCAAGAGGCGAGGCGCGGTTGGCGCTGCGCCCGCCTTCGATCCTCTCGATCCGGACCCTGCGGCGCGCTTGTCCGACATCTTACCCCGATGCTAGAATGGTTTGGAGATCGGGCGCCTCCAGCCCATCGACGCTCCGCAGTAGCTCAGCGGTAGAGCAGTCGGCTGTTAACCGACGGGTCGTAGGTTCGAATCCTACCTGCGGAGCCTGTTTCATACCTAAAGTGGCCTAATATACCACTCCCGTACTGCTTGCTACCCGGCGGCATAGACGGGGGCCCGTCCCCTGTCAACGGGATCCCACCCCTTGCCTCCTCTAGCTGGCAGCGGAGGGCGCCGGCGGAATCCTCCAGGGCCGGCCATCCCTCCACAGAACCAGCGAACGTCCGAGTTGCCGCCAGGCGTAGCACTTCCCTGCTCAGCCCTGAGGCGTCGCCGATCCTCTTCGGTTCGCCAGCGACCTCGGGGTCAGCTCGAAGAGCGGCTCCTCTCCTCGGAAGAACCGCTCGAGCTCATCGACCATCAGAGTAAAGAAGCGCTGGTAGCTTGTCAGCGTCATGCCCGCTATGTGCGGGCTCAGGAAGGTGTTAGGGAGCCCAATGATCTCGCTGTCCGGTGGAATCGGCTCCGGATCGAACACGTCCAGCCCCGCGACGATGTCTCCGCGTTTTAGGCGCGCTATGAGGGCGTCGCTGTCGACCACGGCTCCACGCGACACGTTAACGAACACCGAGTTGGAAGGGATCATGTCCAATTCGCGCCGGCCGATCATTCCCTCTGTGGCGGGTGTGATGGGAGCTAGGCAGACGATGACGTTGGAATTCGAGAGTACGTTCTCGAGCGAGGTCTTCACGACGCCTATCGCGTCCGGCATCTCGCTGGCCAAATAGGGATCGTAGACCCGAATGTCCACGTCGAACGGCCTCAGGTACTTGATCAGCCTGCGTCCGATGTGGCCGCATCCGATAAGTCCGACCCGTTTGCCGGTTAGCTCACCGTGGAGGTATCCGAAATCGTTGGGAGTGGATTGGGGGGCGTCTCCCGCCAGGATACTCCTGAAGCTTGCTCCCGCATTGCGGAGCGATATCAGAATCAGGCCAAGAGCCCACTCGGCAACTGGATAGGAGGAGCCGTGGGTCGTATCGACGGTGCGGATGCCGCGCTCCCAGGCGGACTCCACGTCGATGCGGTAGGCGAACCTGTCTCCCTCCATCTCTCCAATGATCTTGAGGTCAGGGGCGCCGTCCATGACGTCGGCGCTGATCATCGGGGAGCCGTGGGACACTACGACGCAGTCGACGCCGCCAACATGTTCGAACAGTTGCCTGATAGCGTCGGGGTCCTCATTCGGGCCGAACGCGACACCTCCCTCCAGATGTAGCCACTCCCAGTCTGCCATCGCGGAGAGTCGGTCCAGGTCCGAAGGCAAGAGGCTCACATCGCGCACCCGTTGGCTGCCTACGATCAGTACCTTGTGTTGGGACGCTGTCATGAGATTCTCCTCGAAGAGCGCCGGACTATGGACGGCCCGTGCTGGTGGACATATCACGGAAGTGATGGATGGCCTCAGTCCAGAGGTCTCGAACATTATACTGCCGCGGCCTGCCGCAGGGCCCTTGCTGGAAGGGCGGCCTGTCCCGAGTCGGGCGTCGAAAGGATCAACCATGAAGCCGGCAAATCCCTTGCCGGCGATATGAGGGTTCACCAAGGAGGTGGTAGAATAAACGCGAGCCTGGGCTCATCGTCATCGCTGCCGAAGTGACCACTTGGCCCGAGAGTGGACGCGTGTGGAAGTCGTGGCTTCTTGAAATAGAGCTGGGGAGTTTGTGATGAAACAAGTTGTTGTTACCGGCAAGAGTCAATGCGCTTTGGAGGATGTTGACGATCCTCGGGTCGCCGAGAATTACGTCAAAGTAAAGATATACTCTGCCCCTTTGTGTACCGAGTTCCATCAATTCTTAAGAGGCGCTATCCGTCCCCTTGGCGGTCATGAAGCTGCCGGCGAAGTAGTCGATATCGGTCCAGGCGTGAACATGGTCAAACCTGGCGACCGTGTCGTGGTGATGCCGCAAAGCGGTTGTGGCGTCTGTGATCTGTGCACCTCGGGGGATCATATCTACTGCCAAAACAAGAAGGATCCCAAGGCGATCTGTGGTAATGAAACCGGCACGGCCACCTATGCGCAGTATTGTGTGCAGCAGGACTGGCTGCTAGTGCCCCTGCCGGATGATCTTTCCTACGACCACGGCAGCATGGCCTGCTGCGGCATGGGTCCCGGTTTCAATGCCAACCAGACCATGCAGGTCATGCCTACAGACACGGTGTTGATCTCAGGCTTGGGTCCGGTTGGACTCGGTACAGCAGCCATTGCTCTATATCGAGGTGCGCGTGTCCTGGGCCTTGAAATGAATCCCTACCGCATCGACCTTGCCAAGGAGATGGGTGTCGAAGCGGTCATCGATCCAACCAGTGACGGCGCGCTGGAGGAGATCATGGATCTGACTGAGGGTAAGGGTGTGGCCAAGAGCGTTGAATGCAGCAGTGTTGAGACGGCGCCAGATTTTCTGGTCCAGGCAGCTGCCAGAAGGGGTCTAATCGCATCCCCGGGCTGGGGAGGCCCCATGAATGCTAGAGAGATCAACGGCAAGGGATTGACGGTGTATGGATGCTGGCATTGGAACCATCAGCGGGACACCCAAGCCATGATGGGTACGATTCGGGGAGCGAAGTCCCTGCTCGATAAGATGATCACTCACATCTTCCCATTCTCCGAAGCTCAAGAAGCGCTGGAAACGAGGTCCAGCAACCAGTGTGGTAAGATCATCCTGCACCCATGGGAGGATTGACGATTTGAAGACCGTTGCCATCACCGGCGTTGAACAGTGCGAGCTGGTCGACAGACCCCTGCCGCACGCGAGAGACGACTTTGTCGTCGTCAAGGTGATGTCGGCTCCTCTTTGCACTGAGTACAGCGACTACGCCGACGGTTGCCAGCGCCAAGAGTACAAGCGGGGCGACGAAGATCCTTCCTTCCTGGGGCATGAAGCTGCGGGTGAGGTCGTGGAGATCGCGAGGCCAGGAAAGGTCCAAGTCGGCGACCGAGTGGTAGCGATGCCGGGGTTTTGGTGCGGCAAGTGCCGCTACTGCCTGAGTGGTGCCTACATCCACTGCCAGCATCCGGTTGATCCCCACGCAGCCTGTCACACCGAGGCCGGCGCCGCAGCTTAAGCCGAGTACTGCTTGAAGCAGGACTGGCTGGTCTTGCCCATACCGGACGATATGTCGTATGACCACGCCAGCATGACCTGCTGCGGCCTCGGGCCCGGCTGGAATGCGATGCAGACCATGCAGGTGTCGGGGACCGACTCCGTTCTGGTCAGCGGTCTTGGACCCGTAGGTCTGGGTACGGTGATAAATGCCGTCTACCGTGGCGCACGGGTCATCGGCCTTGCCCGTAACAGCTACCGTAGCCAACTCGCGCAACAGCTCGGTGCCGAGGCCGTGCTCAATCCGGAAGAGGATGATGTAGTTGCAGAGGTCAGAGCACTGACCGGTGGTATGGGTGCATCCAAGTCGGTGGAGACAAGCGGCCAGTCACGCTATATGGATCTCTTGATGGAGGCCACACGTCGACAGGGACATCTTGCCTTCGTGGGTGAGTCCGGCGATTACACCATCAAGATCAGTGACGGCATGATTCGCAACGGCCTTCACCTGCATGGCATATGGCATTGGAATCTGAGTGACTCGCACGACATGCTCAAGATGGTTTCCGATGTGGGTGATTCGTTGGATAGAGTGATTACTCACCACTTTCCGTTTTCGCAGGTCGAGGATGCTTGGAGATTGCAAATGAGCGGCACGTGCGGAAAGGTGATGGTACATCCCCATGGATGATCCACTATGGCTCGAATTCAAAGGAACAGCAGGCCCCGGCTTGGGCAAGCACATCGTACTCGTCAGCGGTGATGAAGAGTATCGCTCAGAAGAGGCGCTTCCCATGTTGGCGAAGATCCTGTCAACTCACCACGGATTCGATTGTACGGTTCTCTTCGCCATCGACCCTGAGACCGGTGAGATCGACCCAGAGCACGTGAGAAATATTCCTGGTCTCGACGCACTCGGCACAGCTGATCTCATGCTCATTTTCGTCCGCTTTCGCGAGCTTCCCGATGAGCAGATGAAGCACATTGTCGACTACATCAATTCAGGACGCCCCATCATGGGCCTGCGAACGGCAACACACGCCTTTCAATACAGCCGCGATACCAGCGGCCCCTACGCCAAGTATGACTGTACGAACGAGGAGTTTGAGGGTGGTTTCGGACGCCAGGTTCTGGGTGAGACATGGGTTGCTCATCATGGGGACCACGGATTCGAGAGTACCCGCGCCTTGATCAACCCATCATCAAAGGACCATCCGATTCTGAAGGGTGTTACTGACGTGTGGGGAACAACGGATGTCTATGCGGTTAGCGAGTTGACGGGCAACCCACAAGTACTAATGGATGGCCAGGTCCTTTCAGGCATGAAGCCTGACGACGACCCCAAACCCGATACGGCTACGATGCCCGTCGCTTGGACCAAGGAATATACCGGTGACGAAGGCAAGGTGTCGCGAGTGTTCTGCACCACCATGGGCGCTGCCACTGACTTGCTGAGCGCCGATCTGCGGCGCCTGTTGGTCAACGCCGCCTATTGGGGGATGCAGATGGAGGAGAGTATCGACCCGAGTCGCAACGTCGAGCCGTTGGGGCCATACGAGCCGACTGGGTTTGGCTTTGGCACGTACGTAAAGGGTCGGCGAGTGTCGGACTACCGATAGTCAAGACCCCCTTTCATGTGCATGGCCGTATTGGTATCATCGCAGTCGTCTTAGAGGGTGTTTGCAAAGTCTTGAACTTGTACTAAACTTGATGAATGAGCCGCAAATCGTACCCCAGCGACCTGACGGACGAACAGTGGGAGATCCTCGGCCCCCTACTCCCACCAGCCAAGCCCGGAGACCGGCCCCGTACAGTGGACCTGCGGGAGGTAGTGAACGGCATCCTGTATTTGCTTCGGAGCGGATGCCCCTGGCGGATGGTCCCGCACGATCTGCCTCCCTGGCAGACCCTGTACAAATACTTCCGCAGTTGGACCATAGATGGAACGTGGGAACGAGTCAATGAGACGCTACGCCCCTGCGTCCGAGAGGCCGAAGGTAGAAATCCTACTCCCAGCGCAGCGATCATAGATAGCCAGAGCGTGAAGACGACTGAAAAAGGGGGCCTCGTGGCTATGATGCTGGTAAGAAGATCAACGGTCGAAAGCGACACGTCATCGTAGATACCATGGGCTTGCTGTTGGCGGTGGTGGTGCATCCTGCCAATATCCAAGACCGAGATGGGGCGAGGCTGGTCATCGATAAATTGATAGGACGATTCATCTGGGCTGACGCTGGCTACAGCGGCCAGTTGGTGGACTGGGTGATGTCCATGTCGGGCTGGGTCTTGGAGATCGTCAAGCGTCCCAGGGCCAGCCATCAGTTTGAGGTGCTGCCACGCAGGTGGGTGGTTGAGCGAACACTGGCGTGGCTGGGACGTTGTCGCCGGTTGAGCAAGGACTATGAAGCCCTGACCGGTACAACGGAAGCGTGGCTGCACATAGCTGCGATTCATCTCATGCTCCGACGCTTAGCTCCGTCATGATGTACTTTGAAAACACCCTCTTAGGGGACTGCGGCGCTAACGCCAAGACCTGATTCCCTCGTAAAAACTCGGTTCGAGGAAGTTCTAGCAATTTAGCACATATACGCGCTACCGTATGTTGGGGTAGTATACGGAACAGAGGCTGTATATTGTACCCCGGCGCGGGTACGGTTGTTCTAATTCGGCCTGCACAGACTTTTTACGAGAGAATCAAGACCTACTTGCGCTGGTCGTCCTCTTCATACCTGCGGAGCCAGGATTGGCGACGCATCCCGCTCATTGCTACCTGGGCCAGAGACCAGTTAGAATGAGCCGGAACGACGTGTGATGCAGAGTACCCTGACTGAGACAGACCGCTAGCCGGAGGCAAGCATGTCCGAGAGTGATCTTTCCGTCTTCGCCCACTTGATGCGCCGTGCGGGGTTTGGAGCGATGCGAAGCGAGCTGGACGGACTGGCAGCCAAGGGCTACGAGGGCGTCGTCGAGTACCTGATCAACCCGGAGCGGCTGCCCGAGTTCGAGGTGGACCTGGAAAGCCGCTACTTCGGAAACGAGGGTCGCAGAGGCGCTGGCGGCTGGATCTACCGTATGGTCAATAGCGAGCGCCAGCTGGAAGAGAAGATGGCCCTCTTCTGGCACCACGTCTTTGCCACTTCCGAGGCCAAGGGCGCGCACAACTACGCCTCCAACGACCAGATCGATCTGTTCCGACGCGTCGGCCTCTCAGACCTACGGACGATCCTCATCGAGCTGTCTAAGGACCCGGCCATGATCTTCTGGCTGGACAATAACGAGAACCGCAGGGATGAACCCAATGAGAACTACGGGCGCGAGCTGCTGGAGCTGTTCTCTATGGGAGTCGGGAACTACACTGAAGAAGATGTCAAGATGTGCGCCCGCGCCTTTACCGGGTGGACCTTCGCCCAGGCCATACCCTTCTACCCGCACGGACGCTACCCCGTTGACTTTGTGTTTAGAGATGATGACCACGACTACGGCGAAAAGGCCTTCCTGGGCGAGACAGGACGGTTTAACGGGGAGGACATCATAGACATCATCGTAAAGCAGCCCGCGACCGCCAGGTTCATCTCGAGACACCTATACAGCTTCTTCGTAGCCGACGAGCCCCACGTCGCGGCGTGGAACGATACGCCTCCCCAGGACCCGGAGGCCATCGAGACTCTGGCGAAGGCCTATTTCGACTCAGCGGGGGAGACCCGCTCGATGCTTCGGGCGCTGTTCAACTCCGACTTCTTCAAGAATGCCAGGCTCAAGAAGGTCAAGAGCCCTACGGAGCTGGTGGCCGGCATCATCAGGCTGGTGGGTACTTTTCGCCTGCCCGAACCGGGCCTGGGAGGCTACTACGCGGGAGCTGCCACCGCGATGGGCCAGAGGCTGCTGTACCCTCCCACAGTGGAGGGCTGGCACACCGGCCAAGAGTGGATCGATGGCGGCACCCTAAACCAGCGCGTCAATTTCGCCGTCAAAGAGGTGGGAGACTACGCCAAACCGGGTGTCAGGGCCATAATCGAGGGCGTCGGCCCCGTGAAGTCTTCCAGTGAGCTCGTGGATAGGTGCCTCGATCTCATAGGACCGATCTCTGTGAGCGCCGAGACTCGCGATGCGCTGGTCCGGCACGCCGACAGGCTGAGCCAAGAGGAGCAAGACTCGCGAGTGGTGCTCCTCTTGCAGCAGATCGTAGCCACGAGAGAGTTCCAGCTCGCGTAACCCTTGGAGTCCGAAACAGGAAGCGAGTCACAGATGGCAGCAATCGTCAAAGACAAGGTCCTCGTCGTTCTCCAGCTCAATGGAGGCAACGACTTCATGAACACGATCGTGCCGTATACCAGTGATCTATACCGCGACGTGAGGCCCACGGTGGCTATCGAGGAGGAGGATGTCCTTCCCATAGACGACACGTTGGGGTTCAACAGCAACGCAGCGCCGCTGAAAGACCTGTACGACCGGGGGAAGGTGGCGGTTATTCAGGGCATCGGATACCCCAACTCCGAAAGGTCCCACTTCCGTGGCATGGACATCTGGCACACCTGCCGGCCGGAGGAGCTTACCACCGAGGGCTGGGGCGGCAAGGCGGTCCAAGAGCTGGATCCCGCCCACGAGAATGTTGCGACAGGGGTACACATCGGCATCGGTCTACCGCGTGCGATGACCATGCCAGGTGTCCCCGTAACCTCCCTCAACGACCTGGACAGCTACGGGATGATGACCCCCATCGAGGAGCAGCAGAAGCGGGAGCGCTCCCTCGACACCTTCAAGGAGATGTACGGCCCCGCCGTCGGGACCGGCGTTGTCATGGACTACCTGGGCCAGACCGGACTTGACGTGTTGAAGGGCGCGGACATGGTGGCACAGGCTGCCGCGAGCTACTCCTCTGAAGTCGAGTACGCGGACAACCCGGTCTCCAAGAGCCTTCGGGACGTCGCCAGGATCCATCTGGCTGGGCTGGGCGCCCGCATAATCTATACAGCCGACGGGGGCGGCGGCAACGGCGCATACGACGTCCACGCCAACGAGGTGGCCTCCCACCCCAAGCTGCTCACCAATATGACCCGAGCGGTCATGGACTTCTATCAGGACCTGCGCGACCATGAGGCCTCGGAAGAGGTCCTGATACTCATGTTCACAGAGTTCGGCCGGAGGGTGAGGGACAACGGCACCGGTACCGACCACGGATCGGGAGGGGGAGCCTTTCTCATCGGCGACAGGGTCAAAGGCGGGCTCTACTCCGAGTATCCGCCCCTTCAACTTGACCAGCTGGAGAACAACGAGGACCTCAAGCATACCTACGACTTCCGAGGCCTGTACAGCACCGTTCTCGAGCAGTGGCTGGGTATCGAAGCTGCACCCATCGTAGGCGGGACCTACGAGCAGCTTCACCCGTTTGACTAAGCGCAGGGACGTCACTATTCAATGTCGGGACGCAGGCCATACGGACTTCTGAGGGCGGGATTCCCGTACTTGAAGTGTCTGGGAGCGGTCCGCCGCACAGAGTTCCCCGTTGACGTGGCCGTTGGCGGCGAAGGACGCTTGTACATTCTCTGTCGGACCGAAGGCTTTGCCTATCTCAGGAAGTACACCTTCGACGACGAGGACCTGGGTACCATCGGCAAGACAGGGAAGGGTGAAGGAGAGTTCCAGTGGCCGGTGTCGGTGATAGTAGATAAGTATGAGAACCTGTTCGTTTCGGACGAGGCCAACCACCGCATCTCGTCGTTCAGCTCAAAAGGAGAGTTCCTGGGCAAGTGGGGCGAGTACGGCAACGGCGACGGCCAGATAGACCGGCCTTCGGGCCTCGCCTTCGACGCCGAGGAGAATATCCTGGTTGTCGACACCATGAACCACCGGATCCAGAAGTTCACCAAGGACGGTACGTTCCTGATGAACTGGGGCAGCTTCGGCGACGGCGAGGGCCAGTTCAACATGCCCTGGGGTATCGCGGTCGACGAGCTTGGGGATGTATTCGTCGTCGACTGGCGCAACGACCGGGTGCAGAAGTTCAACGCCAACGGCGAGTTCATCTTGAGCTTCGGCAAGTCGGGCAGTGGAGACGGAGAGTTCAACCGGCCTGCCGGAGTGGCGGTAGACAGCGACGGCGACATCTACGTTGCCGACAGGGATAACGACCGGGTCCAGCTCTTCAACTCAGAGCCGCGGTTCATCGACGAGTTCATCGGCGACGCTACTCTCTCCAAGGCCTCTCGCGAGTATATGATGACGAACGCCAACCCCAATCGACTGCGAGACGTGGCAGACATGCGGCCAGCAAAACGGCTGCGCCGCCCAGTCTCTGTCACAGTAGACGATCAAGGCAGGATGTTTGTCCCCGACTACCTCTCCTTCAGGGTGCAGGTCTACCAGAAGGACGTCGTCCATCTCGATTCGACCCAGTTCGGGCCGCCAAGGAGGTCGCCGACCCTCGACTTCGAGTAGCCGCCTTCAGCGGTCCGAAGTCTTTGAAATGAGGGCTAGACTGGACTGGCAAGACCTCACGGCAACACCGAGTCCCTTCCCCATCAGCGGGAAGGTTTGAGACCACTAACGGAGGGACCAATCGATGAGAACGAACAAGGTCGTGACCAGGATGAACGCCGGGGAGGTGGCCTACGGGTGTCAAATGGTCTTCCCTTCCCCGGATGTCGTCGAGCTCATGGGGCGCGCCGGGCTAGACTACGTTCTATTTGACGGTGAGCACGGCGCGTTCGAGCCGGCGACGCTCGACGATCTCTGCCGAATCGCGGACATGGCGGGGTTGACCCCAACGGCCAGGGTGCCGAATATCGACGATTGGACGATACTGCGGTTTCTCGACCGGGGCATCATGGGCATCACCGGGCCTCACATCACCAACGGAGAACGCGCCCAACAGCTGGCGCAGGCGTGCCGATACGTCCCCAGGGGACGCCGCAGCTTCGGTACCGGACGCGGTGGGTACTACGGCGACGTCGACTCTTTCCCACAGTATCTGGAGCATACGAACGACAACATTCTCGTGGTGGCTCAGCTCGAGGACGTGGACAGCCTCACCAACATCGGCGACATACTATCCGTCGAGGGCATAGACCTCTACCAGTCCGGCGCCCACGACATTGCGCAGTCGATGGGCCTCCCGGGCCAGCCGGACCACCCGAGGGTCAAGGAGTTCGAGGCGCAGATCGAAGAGGCAGTGCATGCCGCCGGCAAGAAGATGGTGACCGAGGCGATGGTCGCTGTGCAGGCCACCAGCCTGATCCTCGACGGCGCGAGGGATTTCCTGAAGTCTCACGGCCGCTGACGCCGAGCCGCGCCTGGACCGGCACCGGATAGACACCATTGGCGGCCAGTGGCTATGGCGACGATAACCGTAACCAGGCGTTGACTATTCGGATCCAAAGGCATAGATTGCTCTTGATGAGCCGTCCGAGACGAAGAGCAGCAGACAGATGGGATGATTGTCATGCGAGTCTTGCTCAGAGAGTTGTTCAGGAAAGAGTCAGTTGCGCTGGGTCTGCTGGCCGCCGCCCTTGCGGCGCTGGCGGTAGCCTGCTCGGACGACGGTACTGAGTCGACGGTCGCGCCGGCGGCCCCTTCCACCGCTGAAATCGCGACAGTGGTACAGCAGGCCCTTCAGGCACAGCCGCAAGGCGCATCCGCCGAGGAGGTGGCGGCCACGGTGCAGGCGGCGCTGGACGAGCGGCCCGGTGTCACCGAAGCGCAGATGGCCGACGCCATCGCCAAGGCGCTCGACGAGCGGCCCGGAGTGACGCAGGAGGACGTTCAGGTTGCCATAGCGACGGCCCTGTCCGCCGCTATGGCAACGGCCATTCCGCCACAGGCCCCCTTCAGAATAGGCGTGATGGAGTCGCTCACCGGACCGGGCGAGACCTATGGCAGGGTGGCCGTTCAGGCCAAGCAGATAGCCGTTGACGAGATCAACGCCGCCGGCGGCATAAATGGGCGCATGCTGGAGCTTGTCGTAGAAGACGAGAAGTGCAACGCCCAAGACTCCATTACCGCCTACAACAAGCTAACCGACGTGGACGGAGTGAAGGTCATCCTGGGCACCTCGTGCAGCGGGGCCATGCTGGGCGCGGCGCCCCTGGCCGAGAAGGACGGCGTGGTCCTCTTCTCCGGGCTGGCCACCAACCCTGACATCGCCAACGCCGGAGACTACATCTTCAGAACGTCGATGAACGACGCCCAGGTCGGCATAGACACGGGCAACACTCTATGGGCCGACGGGGTGCGCAAGCTGGCTACGATAACCGAGTCCACCGACTACGCCGAGGGCGTGAGAAGAACCACGGTCGACCAGTTCGAGAAGCTGGGAGGAGAGGTGGTCGGCGCGGAACGGTATGCCTCTGACGTCATCGACTTCAGGAGCCAGCTGACAAAGCTGATGGGCCAAAGCCCTGACGCCATCCACATCGCCGCACAGTCCGAGTTCACAGGCGGCACCATCATCAAGCAGGTGCGGGAGCTGGGCTTCGAAGGGAAGCTCTACTCCGAAATCGTCCCCGTCGGCGCCACGGCCCTGGAGATCGCCGGCGACGCCGCCACCGGTGTGAAGGCCATCGCGGCGGACCTCGATCCGTCCAATGCCAAGGCTCAAGAGCTCCTGGCCAACTTCCGGGAGCGCTACGGCTACGTAACCCTGGTCTGGTACATGGGCTCCGCCTACGACGACGTTTACATCGCCGCGGAGTGCCTCAAGAAGACAGACGACGATCAGGACGCGGACGGGTTCAGAGACTGTATGTACGACATCACCTGGAGCGGCGCCATCGGCGACGGCTACAGCTTCGACTCGGACGGCGAGGTCGTGGGCCTCTCCAACGTAGTCCTCGAGGTACTGCCGTCGGCAGAGAGAAACGCGGATAATCAAGGCTACAAGGTGTTGGGCGGCGCCCCGACCCAGTAAGCCTGACGGCCCCTGTCAGCCCATCGAGAGAGGGGATTAGAGCCCGCCCGGGACTCGATCCGGGCGTGAGGGACGGGAGTCATGTCGCTCCGTCGCGCGGCTGGTGCATCTCAAGCGGCGCGACGGGCGCAGCGAGGTCTCTTGATTAAATACCGCAGCGTACGGAGCCGACTGCCCGGGACCTTCCGGCTGTCGGGCGGCAATCTGCTGGCGGTCGGCCTGGCCTTGGCGACTGCAGGCTACGTCGCCTGGAAGACCGTCCAGTCCCCCGACCTGGCCCTGCAATTCGCCTTCAACGGCCTGTCCGTTGGAGCGATATACGCGCTGCTTGCCATGGGGTTCACCGTCGTCTACAGCACCGTCTGGTTCTTCGATCTGTACTTTGGGGCCGCCGCGGCGATAGGCGCCTACGGCGTCTTCTATCTCAGGTCCACACAGTCCTCGCCCGGCCTGTACGACTCCAGCAACCTCTACGTCAATATCATCTTCGCGGCGGTCGTCGCCGGGGTGGTCGCGTGGGCCCTCCACACCGGCCTCTATGCCCGGCTCCTCACCCGCTTCAGCCGGACCGCTCTTCTCGCGGTCGGTGGCTTCCTGGCGGCAGGAAGCGGAGTATACGCCGGGCTCGTGCTGGCCAATCCCGACGAGCTCAACCTAATGCTCAGTCCCGCGGTCGGCCTGCTCGCCGCGGCAGCCGCGGGGTGGGCGCTCTACCGAGGCTGCTGCGGCATATGGCCGCACGCCAGCCCCGGCCCTGTCTTGGCGCTCTCCGCGCTCCCGGCGACGGCCCTGGGAGCTTACGCCGGCCACCTCACGGCCAACTCCCCGGAGTCCAACCTCTACCTGAGCTGGGGGGTGTCGTGCCTGCTGGCGGGAGCCGTCGGCATCGCCCTCTACCGGGGCCTGTACGTGTACATGCGCGAACGGGCGAGGTCTCCCCTGGTCATGCTGGTCGCGTCCCTCGGCGTCCTGCTGGCCATCACGGCCCTCATAACCATCGTCTTCCAGAGCGCGCCGCGCCCCCTCCCGGAGGCCTTCGGCAGCGAGCCCTGGACCATTGGCGGGGCCAACATCAAGGGGTTCAACATCTTCACCGTCGGCGTCGCCGTCATCGGCTTCACCGGCCTGCTGCTCCTGCTGAAGAAGACATCCTTCGGGAAGGCCGCGAGGGCCATCGGCGACGACGAAGAGGTCTCTAAGGTGGTGGGAATAGACACCACCTTCGTCATCACCGTCGTATTCTTCATCGGCGCCGTCTACGCCGCCATGGCGGGGCTGCTGAGCGGACACGACACCGCCATCCAGCCCAGGATGGGCCTCCTGCTCCTGCTGAAGGGCTGGATCGCCTCCGTGGTAGGAGGCATAGGGAACCTCCACGGGGCCATCCTGGGCGGCTTCGTTCTGGGCATGGTCGAGCAGTTTGGCATCTGGGACCTTGCCGGCGAGTGGAAGGACGCCATATCCTTCATCCTCCTGATCCTCTTCCTATCGCTGTGGCCCAAGGGCCTGCTGCCGAGAAAGTAGAACCATGCCGACGGCTTCACGGGTACACAGCGGTCTGGCCGGTCTGGCGCACGGTCCCCGAAGGCTCCTGCGGTCCGGCAGGGGCAACGTGGAGCTGTGGGCGAACCTGTTCGTCATCGCCTCGGCGGTGGCGTTCATGCTGTGGAAGGGCGTCGGCTTTGCCATAGGCATAGGCACCATCTTCGCCATCTGGGGGATCCTGGCGGTCAGCCTGAATCTGGTGGTGGGATTCACCGGACTGCTGTCGGTGGGACACATCGGCTTCTTCGGAATCGGCGCCTACGCCATGGCCATCCTCGGCTCCAACCCCGCATACGAGCAGCTGCGCACGGAGGCCATCCCCGTCTTCGCTTGGCCCTTCTTCGCGGCCCTGCCCGTCAGCGTGGCCATGGCCGGAGTCGTAGCCCTCGTGGTGGGGGTGGTATTCAACCGCTTCAGAGACGACATCTACGTCCTCGTCTCCTTCGGCTTCGCCATTATAGCCTTCAACGTCTTCCTGAACTGGCGGGGCCTCACCAGGGGAGCCTTCGGGATCCACGAGATCACCAAACCGAGCATAGGCGGCTGGGTGATCGACGGCAAGCTGGAGTTCCTGCTCCTGGCCCTCGTATGCCTCGCCTTAGTCATGACGCTCTCCTGGTTTATAGTCACATCGTCGTTCGGACGGGTGCTGACCGCCATTCGAGAGGACGAGCAGGCCATCGAGGTCTTCGGCTACCGGGTGACCCGGTACAAGCTCGCCGTATGGGTCATCTCGGCCATGATGGCGGGACTGGCAGGCGGCCTGTTCAGCAGCTGGACCACCTTCGTCGACCCCTTCTCCTTCGTTCTGCTGGAGTCGGTCCTCCTGGTATCCATAGTGATCCTGGGAGGGCTGGCCTCCATCTGGGGCTCGCTCCTGGGGGCGATGACCTTCGTGCTTCTGGAGGAGGGGATGCGCTTCCTGCCATTCCTGCCCACCGAGCACATCGGCCAAGCCCGGCAGGTCGTCCTGGGCGTCCTGCTGGTGCTGCTGATGCTATTCAGGCCCCAGGGCCTGGTTGGGAGATACAGGCTGTGAGCGCCGGCCGCGCCCCGTCCCAGGGGCTATACGCCCTGGAAACGGAGGGTATCTCGAAGCACTTCGCCGCTGTCAGGGCCGTGGACGAGCTTACCCTCTCCATCTCCAGAAAGGGGACGACCAGCATAGTCGGCCCCAACGGGTCCGGAAAGTCGACCCTGGTGAACCTGCTGAGCGGGATACTGCCCCTCGACGGCGGGATGGTAATCATCGACGGCGTCCGCCTCAAGATCGTAAGGGCTCACGAAACCCCCAAACACGGCCTCACCCGCACCTTTCAGGAGGTGAGGCTCTTCGACCAGATCAGCGTCTGGGACAACATCATGGTGGTCTTGACGGAACGGCGCCTCTTCCCCTCGCTGTTCGAGCGAGGGAAGCCAAGCCATAGGGAGAAGGCCCAGAGGGTCTTGGAGAGTGTCGGACTGTGGGAGAAGCGCGACTCCCTGGCCATGAATCTGTCCTACGGCCAGCGCAAGCTCTTGGAGATCGGACGCGCCATGGCGCTGGAGGTCAACACCTACCTGTTCGACGAGCCCTTTGCCGGTCTCTTCCCGCAGATGCTGGAGAGGGTCAAGGAGATAATGAAGCGTATGCGGGCGGAAGGGCGCACCATCATCTTCATCTCTCACAACATGGACATAGTTCGAGAGCTGTCGGACAACATCTTCGTCCTGGACAGCGGCTCCCTTCTCGCCGGGGGAGAGGTCGAGGAGGTGCTGAGCAGCGCGGAGGTGATAGAGGCGTACCTGGGCGCCTAGGCGCCCGCAGCCTCCCGTAACCCGGCAAGGACGAGCCGGGCGGACGCGACGGAAAGGAGCAGACTGAGGATTGAAGCTTCTGGAGTTGGTGGACGTATCCGTGAGCTACGGGGCCGTGCTCGCCCTCGACGGGGTATCCCTCGGCGTCCGCAAGGGCGAGGTGGCGGCGGTCATGGGCCCCAACGGGGCCGGTAAGTCCACCGTCCTGAAGGCGGTCATGGGGCTGGCTCCCGTGGCCGGCGGCAAGGTCTACTGGCGCAGGGAGCCGCTGGCGGCAGCCACCCACGAGATAGTCAAAGAGGGCATCGCCTTCGTTCCCCAGGGCAGGCGCGTGTTCACCCACCTCACCATCGAAGAGAACCTGGAGATGGGCTGCCTGCACCTGAAGGACAGGCAGGAGAAGGAGCGCCGGCTGGACTCGGTCATGGAGCTCTTCCCCATCCTGCATCGAAAGCGGCGCGACTTGGCCAGCGAGATGTCCGGGGGCCAGCAGCAGATGCTGGCCCTGGGCCGCGGGCTCATGGCCGACCCGGAGGCGCTGCTGCTGGACGAGCCTACCCTGGGCCTCGCGCCGATAGTCGTCAAAGAGGTGTTTCAGAAGGTCTCCGAGATCAGCGCGCGGCTCGGCGTCACCATCTTCATCGTGGAGCACAACATCAAGGGCGTCCTGAACATCGTGGACCGGGCCTACGTGCTGGACAAGGGCCGCGTCGTGCACGACGGCCCGCCCCAATCGGTCCGCGACACCGGCATACTGACCAAGGTCTTCCTGGGCAAGCTCAGCACGAAATAGAGCAGGGCGGCGACCCCGCTCTCCACTACTCCGCCAGCGCGGCGTCCACCTTGTTTAGGGCATCGGCCATGAGCCGCGCGTGCTCGACCTTCATGTTCATGTTGAAGTCGAAACGCAGGCTGCGGCCCAGGATATCGAGCGTCCGAGGGCACATGTCCTTGGAGTACTCAACGTTCCCCTTGTAGCTGGGGTCGTTCCACGGGTACCCCGAAGGGTGGTGGGAGCGCTTTTCCAGGATCGAGTCCCAGTAGGTATAGATGTGCCTGTCGGGGAAGCCGTCGTTGTACACGGTAGCGGCCTCGGCACCCTCCGCCTTCAGCGCGTGAGCGTACCCGATAGCCAGCTCCTTGTCGTGGACGATGACGGAGGCCGAGACTCCTGTGTCCCCTGCCGGATCATCCACATGCTGCAAACGGTATCCCGTCCCCTCGTCCAGCCCTTCGACAAAGGCCCGTTTGAGGGACCGCTGATGCTCCAGTATGTCTTCGAGTTTGGAGAGCTGCACGCGGGCGATGGCGGCCAACACCTCACTGGGGCGATAGGTCTGCCGCGGGAACGACTCGTTACGCCACTCGACGTCCTCGGCGGTCGTCCACATGGGCAGTCCCGGATCGGCGGCCAAGGAGGCCCGCTCGTATACGTCGCGGTCGTTCGTATACACGAGGCCGCCCTCGCCCGAGGAGATCGTCTTGTAGTAATTCAGGCTCCACGCGCCGGCGTCGCCCCAGGCGCCGACCCTCCGACCCTTGTAGGAGCCGCCGACACACTGGCAGCAGTCCTCAACCACCTTCAGCTCGTTCGTGCGGGCGACCTCCAGTATCTCGTCCAGTCGAGTCGGAACGCCTCGCATGTGGACCGGAACGACGGCCCGGGTGTGCGGGGTGATCTTCAGCTGGAGGTCCTGCGGGTCGAGTCCGAGGGAGTCGTCTATCTCCGCGATCACGGGCACCGCGCCCACTGCCATCACTGCCGCGGCGGTGGAGATATAGGTGTATCCGGGAACGATCACCTCGTCGCCGGGCCCGACGCCCACGCCGGTCAGTGCGCTGATCAGCGCACTGGTGCCGGAGTTGACCATCACCGCATACTCCACGCCAAGGACCTCAGCCGCATCGGCCTCGAACTTGGCCGCCTCGCTACTTGCCTTGGGGTAACGAAACAGCTGGCCCCTTCTAAGTACTTCGGTGACGGCCTCGATCTCCTCCTCACCGATGACGCTGGGGCCGGACACTCCACCCGGCAACGGGTCTGCGATTACTGGCGTACCGCCGTCGATTGCGAGCCGGCTGTGGCCCATCGTTGCACCTCCTACATTACGCGAGATGACTACGGAGTCGCTTTCTAGCGCCTGATCACTTGAACAGGAGCCACCTTCGTTGAGACCGCCTCCGTCTCTGAGATTGTACACCGAGTCGTGGCTACTCGCCGCAGTCGTATACCCGCACGAAGTCGACCTCCATACGCTGGGGCCAGATGTCCGGATCGATGCCCTGAGCCCCACCCCATGAGCCCCCTACGGCGACGTTCAAGATGAAGTGGAATGGATGATCGAAGGGCCAGTGCCGCTGATCGGCGTTCGGATTTCTAAGGCGCTCGTTCTCGAAAGTGAAGTAGTGGTTGTCGTTCACGAAACCTTTGATCTCCGACGGCGTCCACTCAACCGCGTTGACGTTGAACTCGGAACGTGCCGTGGTAGCTTAGTGTGCGCTCCTTTGTGTGTCCTTTCGGTGTGATTGTACGCCTCCGTGTGGACTGTGGCATGAATCCTGTCAGGGAGATGGCCAACAAGCTCCATGATGTCGATCTCGCCCCCTCTAGGCCAACGAAAGGTCTGACGATCCGGGAGCATCCAAATAGCTGGCCAAGTGCCGCGACCCGACGGCAGCTTGGCGGACGCCTCGAAACCTCCGAAAGTCCACTCGACCTTCGAACCAAGCCGCGCAGAGGTATAGTCCTTGCCCTGCCAACTCTCCTTGTGTGCTTCGATGACTAGGCGGCCGTCCTCGACCCGCGCATTCTTGGCTCTAGAGGCCGTGTAGAGCTCACGGTTCCAACCAGGGCCGACCAGCTCATAGTACCAGATGGACGGATCCGGGAGGCCATCCTGTTCGAACTCGTCGTTCCAGACCAGCTCGCAGCCAGCCCGCTGGGGTCCTTTCCTGATGACCCGTGGCGTAGCCGTAGATTCGGACGGCGTGGAAACGACGTCACCACTCGGTCCTCGTGGTCCAGGCTCGCCTATGTCACCCTTTGGGCCCTGTGGCCCCGCCTTGCCCACAAAGCCTCTGGGACCCTGAGGTCCTAGCCCGCCGCGCTCTCCTTCGGGACCTCGTAGTCCCAACTCGCCCTTGGACCCCGTCGGGCCTTTTGGCCCGATCTCGCCGGGTTCTCCCTTCGGACCTTGTGGGCCTTGCGGACCCCTCTCACCCTGCTCTCCTTTGGGACCAGCAACCGAGTGCTCCCGCACTATCCTCCTGACATCCTCTTCCGTGAGGCCCGATGCACACGATAGCCCAGCGAGCAGCAGCAGCGTCCCTAGTATCGGTAGGGGCCTCATCCTGCTCGCCCTCCTCACGTGACGAAGTCCTCCAGATTCCTAAGAACGTCTCTCTGTTATCCTTGACATCCACACTGCCAACCAGAGGTCGTACAGCCCTCTCGCCCCAAGACCGCCGCGCGCTATTGCGCAGCTATCTGCAAGCTATTGTAGCTTTTGACCTTCTAAAATGCTGCACAGCAAGGGAGGCTGTCTGCGCGGCGTTTTCTGTTATGCTTAGCCATCCGATTGAGCGGCCCCTTAAGAGACCTCGATGCAGCACTCCCACTACGGACCGATATACTCGCAACGCTACGACGTAGATGACGAGCGACAGGACATCCTCGCCTACTACATAGACCGGTGGAGACGTGCCGGGAGCCCAACGCCGGTCCTCGAACCGATGTGTGGCACAGGCTTCTTCCTCGTCGCCTTCCTCAGATCGGGAGCCGACATCGATGGCATGGACTCCTCTGAGCACATGTTGAGGATCTGCCAGGAGAAGGTCGATAAAGAGGGTGGAAGCGCTACCCTCTACCATCAGAGGCTGGAGGAGTTGAAGCTGCGGCGCCAGTACCGGTTCATGCTCATACCAGATCGGTCCTTTGCCCATCTCTACGACAAGAGCGTCGCAGGAGACGCACTTCGGAGGCTCTTCGAGCACCTCAGCCCCGGTGGAGAGCTCGTCCTCGACGTAAGTACACTTCCCCGCGAGGGAGAGCTCGGAGACCCTGGCGAGGCGTCCGTCTGGCTAGATGAGAGAGCTCAGGGGTCAACAGTCTGGAACACGGGACTCTGGCTACGTCGAGACGAGGGACGTGTCATGCGGCACTGCCTGAAACAGGAGCTCTTCACAGACGGGGTGTTGGTCGCCACTGAGTTCTTCAACTACAACGAACGCTTCTACGACCTTGAGGAGTTCCAGGAGCTGCTGGAGGCGGCGGGATTCGAGGACATAGAGGCCTCTAAGGGCTACGAAGGCGGCGAGATACGGCCGCACGACGTCATGGTATTCTCGGCCTGGAAGCCCAAATAGCGAAAGCTCGGGTTACCAAACTGGATGGGGATGCTGCTGGCCACTCGCGAATCTTGTCTCGATACACCACGCCTCTCCACGGGCGCTACGCGGCCCTTCACGGTGTCTGCAGCCCGGGAGTAACGCGAAAGCCGAACGATGGCCTGTAACACAAAGGACCTCAGGCAGAGACTTCGAGCCCAGTGGACAGATGCGGTCGAGGACTGGATCGGTCAGGACCAGTCCGTCCGCACCGGGATGCTCGATTCCTGGATGCTGAATGCGCTGGGAGATGTTGCCGGGCAACGCATCTTGGACATCGGCTGCGGCGAGGGGCGCTTCTGTCGTCTGCTGGCAAGCCTTGGCGCCGAGGTAACCGGGATCGACCTCACTGAAGCCCTCGTGGAGAGAGCGTGCGAGCTGACGGACGGCGGCGAGACCTATCTGGTCGGAAACGCCGAGGACCTCTCGGACGTGGACGACGAGAGCTTCGATCTGGCGGTCTCGTACGTGGTCATGGTCGACCTCTTTGACTACCGCAGCTCCATCGAGGCGGCCTACCGAATCCTGAGACGCGGTGGCCGCTTCGTCGTGTGCAACATACACCCGATTCGCATGTCGCAGCCGGGCGGCTGGATCAGGCAGGGGGACCGGAAGCTGTACTATCCGGTTGATGACTACAGCACAGAAGGGCCACGCGAGTTCACCTGGTGGGGGAAGAGGTTCATAAACATGCATCGGACGCTGTCCAGCTACGTCTCCACGTTCCTGAAAGCGGGATTCGTGCTGGACGGGCTGCGCGAGCCGATTCCGTCAACCGAACAGCTCGCCACGAACCCCAACTTCGACGACGAGCTTCGCGCCCCCAACTTCATCATCTACGAGATGAGTAAGCCTGCGAGCTGAATTCGCCTGCCGCCTGCCAGCCGGTTGCAATTGCAGCTGAAAGGTGACATTGTATGGGCACAGTAGAAAGGGGGATAACCATGGCTATGAACGGCGTTGATTACCCTGTGAGATTCCAGGCCGACTACCCGGAGTCGCCGTCGAGATTGCTGGCCCTTCTGGGGGTGATCTTTTGGATCAAGGGGCTGCTACTGATCCCCCACATCATCGTTCTCTTCTTCATCAGCATAGCGTCCTTCATCGCCGTCTACATCGGCTATTGGGCGGTGCTGATCACCGGCAGCTACCCTATGGGCCTGTTCAACTTCGTGGCCGGAGTGCAGCGATGGTCGGCGAGGACCAACTCGTGGATGAACGGCGTAGCGGACCGATACCCTCCCTTTACCCTGGGCGAGTCCGACTATCCCGCGAGGTTCGAGGTAGACTATCCCGATCTGTCGTCGAGAGGGCTGGCGGTCCTGGGGATCATCTTCCTCATCAAGTGGATACTGCTCTTCCCGCACCTGGTCATCCTCTCCTTCCTAAGCACGGCGTCGGCGGTGGTCGTCTACATAAGCTACTGGGCGGTGCTGTTCACCGGCCGGTATCCCAAGGGGCTGTTCAGCTTCGTAACCGGCGTCCAACGATGGACGTACCGGTCCACCGCATGGGCATACGGCTTGACGGACCGCTATCCGCCCCTCAGCCTGAGCTAGCCAGAATCCTCTCTCCTAGGGGTAGGAGAGGACCGGACTCGGCACCCTGCGAGCGCGAACGAGAAAGCCCTCGGACGGGATTGGCGGCCATGACCGGCGCTAGGACGTCTCTTTCGTGAGATCGGCTCTCCTGCTGGTTGCGGTCTTCGTGGCGCTGCTCTGGGCCGTCGAGCTCGCCAACGGACTGGTGGGCCACAGGCTCAATGACTACGGCATAGTCCCCCGCACCATGAACGGGCTGATAGGCATACCCCTGGCTCCGCTCCTGCACGGCGGATTCGGTCATCTATTCTCCAATAGCGTACCCCTCCTCGTCCTGGGAGGTCTGACGGCCGCGCAGGGCAGGAAGGCCCTATTGAACGCATCCCTGTTCATCGTCCTGTTGGGTGGAGCGGGGGTGTGGCTGGCAGGACGCAGCAGCATCCACGTGGGCGCCAGCGGGCTGGTCTTCGGGCTCTTCGGCTACCTCGTGGCCCGGGGCTGGTACCAACGGAGCATAGGCGCGGTCCTGATTGCGGTGGTCGTGCTGGGGCTCTACTGGGGCCTGCTGTTCGGCGTGCTGCCCTCCCGGGGCTTCATATCGTGGGAGGCGCACCTCTTCGGACTGTTGGCCGGGGTGTTGGCGGCCAGGCTCGGCAGGCGGAGGCAAGCGTAGAGGCACGGCCCTGCTCTTCAAGCCGCCCCGCCTATCGCCGGCTCCATGCCATCGAAACCGGGGTTCATCTCACGTGGAACCTTTGCCGCCCTGGGTGCGTCTACAAATACATAGGCGGCATCTGCGGATTCGAAGCCAAGGAGTCAGCGTGAGATGAAGAAACTCTGGATACTCGCAGCCCTCGTGGTCCTCGTGATAGGCCTCGCGGCCTGCGACAGGGACGATCCGATGACGGGGCCACGTCCGGTGGATACCGACCCTCAGCTCGCTGAGCCGACGACCGCACCCCCTCCGGTGGAGACGGCGAAGCCGGACAGCGGCCTTGAAGCCATTCCAACCCCAACGGCATCGCCGGCGCCTTCACCAACGTCGACGCCCGTACCGACGCCGAAGCCGGTGTCCGCACCGCGGCCCGAGCCGGACAGCTTCGTTGCCGTCGTTCCTCGAACGCTTCGGAGGGGCTACACGGAGCGGGTATCGATATCGCTCTTCAACGGGGACAGGGCCGCCTCGGGCAACGTGCGGATAACCCTGCTGGACTCAGGGGCCTCGGTGGGCGCCGTCGACGCCTCCGTGGACGGCTCGGCCAACGTCGAGCTTCCGGTACCGCAGCTGGAACCGGGCCGCTACGAGATCGAGGTGCAGGTCGAGGACGTCTCAGAGAGCCGCCGTGCATCCGTCGAGATTGAGGACGGGGTGCTGCTGTTCGTGGAGACCGACAAGCCCATCTACAAGCCGGGCCAAACGGTACACGTGCGGCTGATGACGCTGGACGCCCTGCTGAAGCCCTGGCCCTCCGCCGCGACCATCGAGATTCAGGACGCAAAGGGCATCAAGGTCTTCAGGAAGGAGGTCTCGACGGACGAGTACGGCATGGCGACCGTCGACCTGCCGCTGTCGACCGAGCCGAACCTGGGCGTCTGGAAGCTCACCGTCATCGCGGGCGACCAGAAGACCCAGCTCGACGTGCGCGTCGAGGAGTACGTGCTGCCCAAGTACGAGGTCGCCGTCGATACCGGCCGCGACTGGCTTCTCGCCAGCGACCCCATCAAGGGGACCGTCTCAGGAGAGTACTCTTTCGGCAAGCCCGTCGTGGGCGAGGTCGAGATCGTCGCCTCACGGTACGTCGGACAGTGGGAGGAGTACGCCCGTTTCCAGGGACCCATCGACGGCGAGACCACCTTCGATCTGCCGCCGGTGGGCTTCGTTGCGGGGGTCCCGCAGGCGGGCGGACAGGGGAACGTAAGCCTGGACGTGACCATCCGCGAGAAGGGGACCGGATACGAGGAGAAGACCAGCAAGCTCCTGACCGTGGCAGCCACGCCCGTGACGCTGAAGGTGATACCGGAGAGCCGCGTATTCAAGCCCGGCCTCGATATGTCTTACCTGATCGTCGCGCAGGAGCCGGACGGCTCGCCCGTCACAGTCGACGTGACCCTCGATATCTACTACATGGACAAGGAGTTCGAGGAGATCGTCCGAAAGCGCGTCCAGGCGACCACCTCCGACGGCACGGCCGTCGCCAAGGCCACACCCCCCTCGGACGCCGTCGCCCTGATGCTCGAAGCGAACGCGGGGTCTGCCTACACCTCTCTTACCCTGCAGTCGGGCCACTCCCCTTCCGGGAGCTTCATCCACCTCGAACAGGTCACCGAGGGCAGCGTCCAGGTGGGCGATACTCTGCGGTTCCGGGTCCACTCGACGAGGGAGGCCCGCAACTTCTACTACGAGGTGCTCTCCAGGGGCACAGTGCTGTTCAGCGACGTTTCGTCCGGCCCGGACATAGAGCTCGTCGCGACGCAGCTGATGGCGCCCTCTTCGCGCATCCTGGTGTACCAGATACTGCCCACCAACGAGATCGCCGCCGATTACCTCCCCTTCAGCGTCCAGGCGTCCTATCCTCACGAGGTGCGGGTGGCCTTCAGCGAGCAGGAAGCGCGGCCGGGCGACGCGGTCGACATCCAGGTCCAGACACAGGGCGAGGCCCGGGTCGGCCTCGTGGCCGTCGACCGGTCGGTCTTCATCCTGGCCGAGAACCGACTGAACCTCCAGCAGGTGCTCAACGAGCTGGAGGCGCTCTACCTGGAGCCCCAGGTGGAGCTCCACGACTTCCGGAGCCTCAGGGAGATAACGACGCGGGGCGCGTCCGAGACCTTCAGGGATGCGGGCGCCGTCGTGCTGACCAACAAGAACGTCCCGTCGGGCGAGAAGCTCGAACGGACGGTATTCGAGGTCATCAAGGGGGTCCCAGTAGAAGTCGTGGTCGAGAAGGAGGTCATCAAGGAGGTCCAGGTCGCTGCCGAGGCGCCAGCGGCCGCCGTCCTGGACGCGCCGGAAGGCTTGGCGGAGGTGCAGAGGGTGCGCCAGTTCTTCCCCGAGACGTGGATCTGGCAGGACATTCAAACCGGGGCGGACGGCGCCGCCGTGGTGCCGGTCGACGCCCCCGACAGCATCACCACTTGGATGCTTCGCGCCGTGGGCATGTCCAAAGAGCACGGCCTCGGCATCGGAGAGGCCTCCCTGCGAGTGTTCCAGCCCTTCTTCCTGACGGTCGACCTCCCCTTCTCCGCCATCCGCGGCGAGGAGCTGCCCGTCAAGGTCGCACTGTTCAACTACCTCGATACACGACAGGAGATATTCGTCGAGATAGAAGGGGGAGATTGGTTCGACCTCCTGGACGAGCCGCTGAAGTCCATCACCATCGACGCCAGCGACATCGGGGGGGCCGAGTTCATGATTAGTCCCAAGGGGCTGAGGACCAACCCCGTCAGGATCACGGCGCGGAGCACCGAGGCGGCCGACGCCGTGATAAAGGAGATCCTTGTGGAGCCCGAGGGGATCGAGGTCGAGATCGTCGGCAATCACGTGCTCTCCGACGGCCATCGCCAAGAGCTCCTCCCTGCCGTGCCGCCGGACGCCATCGAGGGCTCCGGGCGGGCCTACGTCGCACTGACGGGAAGCTTCCTGACCCAGACCATCGAAGGCCTCGACCGGCTGCTGCAGATGCCCTTCGGCTGCGGCGAGCAGAACATGATCCTCTTCGCGCCCAACGTCTACGTCGCGCGCTATCTCAAGGAGACCGGGCAGCTCAAGCCCGAGATCATGGCCAAGGCCGAGCACCTGATGCTGGTCGGCTACCAGCGGGAGCTGACCTACCGGAGGCATGACAGAAGCTTCTCGGCCTTCGGCGACAGCGACCAGGAGGGCAGCCTGTGGCTCACCGCCTTCGTGCTCAAGACCTTCGCCGAGGCGAAGGCGCTGATGTACATCGACCAGGCTGTGATCGACGCCGCGGCGGCGTGGATAGTGGCCCACCAGCGGGGCGACGGCTCATTCGAAAACGTGGGCTTCCTCCACCACCAGGAGCTTCTGGGCGGACTGCAGGGCCGCGACGCCCTGACGGCCTACGTGGCCATCGCGCTGATGGAGGCGGGCGACAGCGTCTCCGCAGCGGGCGCCGTGAGCTACCTGGAAGGCCGGCTGGACGGCATGGAGGAGCCGTATACGATGGCGATCACGGCGTATGCCCTGGAGCTCTCAGGAAGTCAGCTCCGGGATCAGGCATACGAAAAGCTGATGTCCATGGCCCAGGAAGACGACAACGGCGCTCTCTACTGGAACGGTGGCGGACCGCCTATCGAGCCCGCGGGCACAGACCAGCCTCGCCATGGGAACCGGAGCGCGGCCATCGAGGCGACGGGCTACGCTCTGCTGGCGCTCCTGGGCCACGACGATCTGGCGAACGCCTCCCGGGCGTCCAAGTGGCTGGTGGGCCAGCGGAACGCCCTGGGAGGCTTCGGCTCCACGCAGGACACCATCGTAAGTCTGCACGGCCTGACCGCTTTCTCGACAAAGGTCCGGTCGGACGTCGACATGACCGTAGTCCTGGAGAGCGACACCTGGCGCAGGGAGGTGCGCATCGGGCCTGAGAACGCCGACGTGCTCCAGACGATACAGGTGCCTCTGGGCGACGCCATCGCCGTAACGGCCGAGGGCAAGGGCGACGCGGTCCTTCAGTCGGTGCTCCGGTACAACGTCCCCGAACGGAGGACCGAGATCGAGGACGTGTTCGACATCACCGTCGACTACGGCACCGATCACGTGGAAGTCGACGACCTCATCACGGTAACCGCCTCTGTCGCCTTCACCCCTCCGAGTCCTATCGAGGCGGGCATGGTCGTGCTCGACGTGGCGGTGCCGACGGGGTTCGAGCCGGTCCGCGAGACGGTGGCCGCCCTCGTCGCGGAGAACGACAACCTCAAGCGGTTCGAAGTCGCGGGCCGGAAGGTGATCCTGTACATCGAGGACATGCTGCCCGGCGAGACGGTCTCCTTCGAGTTCGAGGCGCGGGCCAAGTACCCGGTCCGGGCCAAGGAGGTCGTCTCCCAGGTGTACTCCTACTACCGCCCGGAGCATCGTGGCGAGACACTGGGCGGGGCGATGACCGTGACCGAGTAGAGGCAAAGGCCCCCTCTCTCAAGAACGTGGGAGAGGGGGGCCTCACTCAGGCCGGGCTGTCGGCTCCCATCGCTGTGATAGACTTTCCCCTGGAATCTCCACGGATGGAAGGAGCTTGCAAGAGATGTCCAGGATATTCGAGATAGCCGACCGGTACGTCGAGAGGGTGGCGGAGCTGAGCCCCTTCAGCGCCACCTACATGGGCGTCCCCGGACATGACCACGAGATGAACGACTTCTCGCCGGAGGCCAGCGAAGCGGAGGCGGAGCTGGACAGGTCGACGCTCTCGGAGCTGGAGTCGGCCCCCGTCGAAGACGCCAGGGACCGAATCGCCCGGGACGCCATGGCGGACAGCCTGGGGCTGAGCCTGGACAGGTACGACGCCAACGAGCACCTGCGCAGCCTGAGCATGATCCACAGCCCCGTCCACAGCATCCGGCAGATATTCGACCTGATGCCCCGGGAGACCGATGAGCACTGGAGCAACATAGCCTCCCGGATGGCGTTGATCCCCCAGGGGATGGCGAGCTACCGCCGCACGCTGGACGAGGGTCTGCGGCGCGGTCTGGTCGTCGCCAAGCGCCAGGCGATGGAGACGGCGGAGCACTGCGACGTCTGGAGCGGCGCGGCCCAGGGCCATGCGTCCTTCTTCCAGGGGCTGGCCCAGGCGTTCGCCGAATCGGACGCCGCCTCCCACGGGCTCCGCTCCGACCTGGAATCCGCGGCGCGGACGGCAGACGCGGCCGCCGCGGACATGGCCCGCTATCTCAGAGAGACCTACGCGCCAAGGGCCGCACAGCGGGACGCGGTGGGAGAGGAGCGCTACTCCCTGGCCGCACGTGTCTACAACGGCATCGAGCTGGACCTCAGGGAAACGTACCGGTGGGGCTGGGAGCAGCTGGCGTGGGTGGAGTCCGAGATGGAGAAGACCGCAGAGCGGATCGCCCCGGGGCAGGGGGTCGGCGCGGCCAGGGAGCTCCTGGAGTCCGACCCGGACCGGTCCATCGAGGGCGAGGAGGGGTTCAGGGCGTGGATGCAGGGGCTGCAGGACCGGACCATCGCGAAGCTGGACGGCGCCCATTTCGACATCGCCGATCCGGTGAAGAGGATCGAGGCGCTGATAGCGCCTCCCGGCGGCGCCCTGGCGATGTACTACACCCCTCCGTCGGAGGACTTCTCAAGGCCGGGCCGCACCTGGTACCCCACGGGCGGCAAGACGCGCTTCCCGGTATGGAGTGAGGTCTCCATCGCTTACCACGAGGGCGTGCCGGGGCACCACTTCCATCTCGGCACGACGGTCTACCTCTCCGAGCAGCTATCTAGGTTCCAGCGGCTGCTGGGCGGCACGTCGGGGCAGATCGAGGGCTGGGCGCTGTACGCCGAGCGGCTGATGGGTGAGCTCGGGTACCTGGAGAACCCGGACTACTATCTGGGGATGCTGGCCGGGCAGTCGCTGAGGTCGATCCGGGTCATCATCGACATAGGGATGCACCTAGAGCTGGACATACCCACCGACCAGGAGTTCCACCCGGGGGAGAGGTGGACGCCTGAGCTGGGACTGGAGTTCATCCGGCAGAAGAGCCTCTTCCCGCCCGACTTCGTCGCCAGCGAGGTCAGCCGCTACCTCGGCATTCCCGGACAGGCCATCAGCTACAAGGTCGGGGAACGGGAGTGGTTGGCGGCCCGTGCAGAGTCGAAGCGCCTCCTGGGGGCCTCATTCGACCTCAAGGAGTGGCACACCCGAGCACTGGAGCTGGGCCCCATGGGCCTGCAGCAGATGCGGAGAGAGCTGGCTGACCCAGAGCGTCTTCACCCGTCCTGAAAGGCTGCCGCCTTCATCTCCTAGCCGCCCTTTGCTGCCCCTATTGACGGCCGGGGGCCAGCCCTATCCCTGAGTGACGCAGACAGTGGATTCGCGGCCCTCCCGGTCGAAGGAAATAGTGATTGACTGGCATTTTCGCGTATGCTATCCTTTGTGCTCGTGAAAAGTTGCACATACTCGGGGGCCTGATTGCGGGATAGCTCCGTTCATGGGCAGCGGGCGGGTACTGACAGGGTGCATGGGCTATTCGGAATCGTAGCAGTGTGCTCCCTCGTTTCCGCCTTTGTGCAGACGGCCCTCGGCGGAGTTGTAAGGGCAACGGGCTCCGGGCTGGGGTGTCCCGACTGGCCCCTATGCCACGGGCAGATCGTCCCACCCTTCGAGTTGACGACACTCATCGAATACTCCCACAGACTGTCAGCATCGGTGCTCATACTTCTGCTACTTGCGGCCTCCGTACTGGCTTGGGCGCACTACCGCTCCAACAGGCTGATACTCGTACCGACCCTCCTCGGCATGGCCCTCGTTGTGGGAGCCGCCGTACTGGGCGGGGTCGCCGTGCTGACAGAGCTGGACTGGTGGGTCGTGTTGGTCCATCTGAGCATAGCCGAGGGGGTTGTCGCGTGCACCGCGGTGCTCTCGCTGGTTGTGTGGCGGATGAGGCGCGAAACCCAACACGCCGAGGGGGCTTTAGAGGGTTCTCGAGGCTTCAACCGGCTCGCGCTCGCCGGCGCGGTGGGGGTGTTCCTGGTAATACTGTCCGGCTCGTACATGGTGGGACAAGGCGCGGGCTCCTCCTGCGCAACCTGGCCCCTGTGCAGGGGCAGCCTCATGCCCGAGGGAACGCCTTACGCGGTCCACATGGGGCATAGGTTCCTTACGGCGCTTGTGGGAGTGCTCATCGTGTGGGCCGCCGCTTGGTCTCGGAGGAGGGCCCAGCCGGACGTGAGCATGGCGGGGCTCGCCCTCCTGATCCTGTTCGCCGTGCAGGTGGCGTTGGGCGCGGGCACCGTAATGATGGGCTTCACGGCGGAGATGAAGGCGATACATCTGACCGCCTCCACCCTGGTCTGGATAGCGGCGGTCTCCCTGGCGGCGCTGGTCTATCTACCCAGGCCGGAGCGGTCCGGCGGGAGCGCCCTATCGAATCCGGGGAGGCTCGCGACGTGATCGCAGCGACGAGCATCCGGCACAGCGTGTTGAGGGACTACCTGGCCCTCACGAAGCCGCGGATCATATCGCTGCTGCTCCTCACGGCGCTGGGCGGAATGTTCCTGGCGGAGGGAGGCGCGCCGAAGGTCTCCCTGGCGATGCTGGTGCTTGTAGGCGGCGCGCTGGCCTCCGGGGGGGCCAATGCGCTGAACCACTACCTGGACCGGGACATCGACGGCCGCATGGCCAGGACCAGGAACCGGCCCGTCGCGGTGGGACGGATCCGGCCGCAGGCGGCATTGATCTTCGGCATCGCTCTCAACGCCGCGGCGATGGTCGTCCTGGTCACCTGGGTCAACACCCTGAGCGCGGCGCTCACCCTTGGGGCGACCCTGTTCTACGCCTTGGTCTACACCAAGGGCCTCAAGAGGACCAGCCCACAGAACATCGTAATCGGGGGCGCCGCGGGCGCGATCCCACCCATGGTCGGCTGGGCGGCGGTCACGGGACACCTCGGCCTGCCGGCGCTGTACATGTTCGCCATCGTCTTCTTCTGGACGCCGCCCCACTTTTGGGCGCTCTCGCTGTTGTTGAAGGACGATTACGCCAGGGCGGGGATACCCATGCTGCCGGTCGTCGCGGGCATTGACAAGACGAAGAAGATCATCTTCCTCTATACGTGGCTGGTGACGGCGCTGACGATGATGTTCTCCGCCAGCGGCTCCGTCGGTTGGATATACTCTGCCGCGTCGTTTATCCTTGGGACAATGTTCATCTGGTACGCTTGGAGGCTGTTGAGAAGGCCGGAGATAGAGGGGGCCAAAGCCCTCTATCTCTACTCTCTGCTGTATCTCGCGTTGCTCTTCCTGATGATAATGGTAGACAGCACGGTACCGATCTAGAGGACTTTCGAGTGATGAGACTGCGCCACGTCGTCTTGCCGGGTCTGGCAATAGCCCTTATGTTAGGCTGCACGCCGTCGCACAACATGTCGACCTTCGACACGTTGGGCCCGGTGGCCAAGTCCCAGCTGGACCTGTTCTACGTGATCTTCTGGGTGGGGCTGTTCGTCTTCATCGTCGTCATGGCGATCATGCTCTACGCGATGGTCCGCTTTCGGAGGAGAGAGGGTCAGGGCGATCCACCGCAGATCCACGGCCATACCGGGCTGGAGATCGCGTGGACCATAGCCCCGGCGATAGTGCTCGCCATAGTGGCGGTCCCCTCGATCCAGACCATCTTCGACAACGCCAACTCGCCCAGCAAGCCGGAGGAGGGCGGCCTGCTGGTGGAGGCCACCGGCCATCAGTGGTGGTTCGAGTTCCGATATCCCAACCTGGGCGTGGTTACCGCCAACGAGCTTCACGTACCCGTGGGAGAGCCGATCAACGTGGACCTCAGGGCCACCGACGTGATCCACAGCCTCTGGATACCCAAGCTCGCGGGCAAGGTGGACATGATCCCCAACAACGACAACTTCCTCTGGTTCCAGGCCAACGAGCCCGGGGAGTACTATGGGCAGTGCGCGGAGTTCTGCGGAATCGCCCACGCTAGGATGATGTTCAGGGTGATCGCGGAGCCCAGGGATCAGTTCGACGCCTGGGTGGAATCCCAGAAGCTGCCCGCCGTCCAGGTTCACGACCCTCTCGCCATAGAGGGTGAGAGCGTCTTCATGTCCCGCGACCGGCTCTGCTTCAGGTGCCACACCGTCGCCGGAACTCGCTTGGCCCGGGGCGTCATCGGTCCGAACCTGACCCACTTTGGCAGCCGCGGCCGCTTCGCGGGCAGCACTATGGAGAACACCCAAGCCCACCTGAGGCAGTGGCTGCAAGATCCCAATTCGATGAAGCCGGGAAACATGATGGCCCGGGACGGGGAAGTATACATTGGAATGGTCCCGGAGCTAACGGAGCGCGAGGTATCCGCCCTCGTGGCGTATCTCCGGGCCCTAAGATAAGAGTGGACCATTTGGGGTACAATTTCGTACCAGCGTACGTGCGGAGCCACAGCACCGGAGGCCAGGTATGACCACGCTCTCATTTTCGATACCACGGCCCACGCACCCAACCGGCATATGGTCTTGGATTACGACCATCGACCATAAGCGAATCGGGATCCTGTACGGCGTGACCGCCTTCATCCTGTTCCTGACGGGCGGGCTGGAGGCGATGCTGATGCGCATCCAGCTGGCCCGCCCCGAGCAGGAGATCGTCTCGCCTGAGACCTTCAACCAGCTCTTCACCATGCACGGCACCACCATGATCTTCCTGGCCATAATGCCGCTGGGGGCCGCCTTCTTCAATTTCGTCATTCCGCTGCAGATCGGCGCCAGGGACGTCGCCTTCCCCAGGCTGAACGCCTTCAGCTACTGGACCTTCCTGGGAGGCGCCCTGATCATGAAGAGCAGCTGGTTCTTGGGCGGCGCGCCCAACGCCGGCTGGTTCGGCTATTCGCCCATCACCGGCATCAAGTACAACCCCGGCCACGGCATCGACTTCTGGGTGGTGAGCTTGCTAGTGCTGGGAGTGGCGTCGCTGGCCGCTGCCTTCAACTTCATCGTCACCATCATCAACATGCGGGCGCCGGGGATGACCCTGACGCGGATGCCGCTGTTCACCTGGATGACCTTCGTGACGGCCATACTGCTCGTCCTCGCCTTCCCGGTCATAACGGTGGCCCTCATAGAGCTCCTGTTCGACCGAATGTACGGCACCAACTTCTTCGTATCGTCCGCCGGAGCCAATCCGGTGCTGTGGCAGCATCTCTTCTGGGTGTTCGGCCACCCCGAGGTGTACATCCTGATTCTGCCCGCCATGGGCTTGGTCTCGGAGATCGTACCGACCTTCTCGAAGAAGCCGCTCTTCGGCTACAAGGTCGTGGTGCTGTCCGGTGTGATAATAGGGTTCATGGGCTGGATGGTGTGGAGCCACCACATGTTCACGGTGGGCTTGGGGCCGATAGCCAACTCGGTCTTCACCGTGACCACCATGGCCATCGCGGTGCCGACCGGCGTCAAGATATTCAGCTGGCTGGGCACCATGTGGCGGGGCTCGATAATCCTGAACACGCCCATGGTCTACGCCCTCGGCTTCATCGCCGTCTTCACCGTGGGCGGCATAAGCGGCATCATGCACTCTCAGGCGGCGTCCGATGCGCAGCAGCAGGACACCTACTTCATCGTCGCCCACATCCACTACGTGCTCTTCGGCGGCAGCATCTTCGCGCTGATAGCCGGCATCTACTACTGGTTCCCCAAGTTCACGGGGCGGATGTTCAGCGAGAGGCTGGGACAGCTCAGTTTCTGGCTGATCTTCACGGGCATGAACATAACCTTCTTCCCGATGCACTTCACCGGGCTGGACGGGATGCCCAGGCGCATCTATACCTTCAACGAGGGCATGGGCTGGGACCTATGGAACGCGGTCTCGTCGATCGGCGTTATCTTTCTCACGCTGGGCCTGCTGGTCTTCATGCACAACATGGTCAGGAGCTGGATGAAGGGCGAGCCGGCGGGGGCCGACCCCTGGGACGGCAGAACCCTGGAGTGGTCTATACCGTCGCCGCCGCCGGAGTACAACTTCGTGGAGATTCCCACGGTACGCTCGGTAGACGACTGGTGGGCAACCAAGCGCCGCCGGGTGCCGGAGCTGGTTCCGGTCGGCGGAGGATCGGGAGATGAGGAGCACTCAATCCATCTTCCGCAGCCCTCCTATTGGCCCGCGGTGGCCTCGTTGGGACTAGTCGTCGCCGGTTACGGCACCATATTCTCCGTTCCCGTACTGGTAACAGGCTTCGTCATCACGACCGTTTCGGCCTACGCCTGGGCGTTCGAGCCGGTCAACGAGCCCGAAGAAGGGCTCGCACACTAAGGGAGAGCAGCAGTTGGCGCACGCACCCGCCGCACCCCAAGGCGCTGAGCACCACGAGACCTCAACGGGCCTGGACCACCGGAAGTTGCTCATGTGGGCCTTCCTCGGGTCCGACTGCATGTTCTTCGGCTCTCTCATAGCCACATACCTCGTCTACAAGGGCAAGAGCATCAGCGGGCCCCTGCCCATAGACGTGTTCGACATTCCGGTCACCTCCGTAAGCACCTTCGTCCTCCTCATGAGCAGCATGAGCATGGTGCTGGCCTACGCCGCCATCAGCAGGGGCAGCCTGAAGGGCTTCAGGATATGGATTCTGTCGACGGCCCTGATGGGCATGACGTTCCTGGCCTTCCAGGTATTCGAGTTCAGGACCTTCGCGAATCACCACGTGGAGCTGGAGTGCGCCGGTCTCGTCCTCGAAGACCTCACTCCCCTGGAGAAGGAGGTCGCCGAGCAGTGTCAGCAGCCCGGAGTCACCGTGGCCAAGGATGATACCAACGGCCTGACGCCGCGCACCAACCTATTTGGGACCACATTCTTCACCCTCACGGGATTCCACGGAGCCCACGTGACGTTGGGCGTGATCTGGCTTCTCTCCCTCTTCTTCTACTCCTTCAAGCAGAAGACCACCGTGGAGAGGAGCTTGGACGTCGATCTGGCTGCCCTATACTGGCACTTCGTCGACGTCGTCTGGATCGTAATCTTCACGGTGGTCTACCTACTGGGGGTCTTCGAGGGCTTCTGACCCCGACGCCAGCCCCCCTTAGCGAATACGGAAGACAGCGGAGAGACGCAATGGCACAGGAGACTCACCCACCCGCCGGCAGCCATGCAGAGGCAATGGCGCAGGAGACTCATCCGTCCGCCGGCGGCCACGCGGTGGAGGAGCACCACCCCACTCCCCTAACCTACTTCACGGTGGCGATGGTCCTGTCGGCCATCACCGCCATCGAGGTTCTCGTCTTCTACTTCACCTGGCTCGGAAAGGGCATCATACCGGTGCTGGCCGTCCTCTCCGGGGTGAAGTTCGCCATGGTCGCCATGTTCTACATGCACCTCAAGTACGACGCTAAGCTCTTCTCCTGGATGTTCGTCGGGGGGTTGGTGCTCGCGGTCGTGGTGACCTTCGCGCTCCTCACCCTGTTCCGCTTCTTCTAGCAGGCGCCACGGCGATTGCGACCTGCCATGAGCCCCACCCGCACCGAACAACAGGAGACAGCCGTGCGATCAGGAGCTCTCAGAGTTGAGTGAACCCTGGGGTTCGATCCTAACCCACTGGCACGGCCACCCGGACGCCCTCCTTGGGCTGGCCCTGCTCCAGGGCGCCTACCTCCTCTGCGTTGGACCTCTGCGGAGGCGGTACCGGCTGGCCGACGAGGCAGACCCTCGCCAGACGGCCAACTTCACGGCGGGGATCCTGGTTATCCTGGTCGCCCTCGTCTCCCCGATCCACGTGCTGAGCGACAACTACCTCTTCAGCGTACACATGCTCCAGCACGTGCTCTTGACGCTGGTTGCACCGCCGCTGATCATACTGGGGCTGCCGGAGTGGCTCATAAGGCCGCTGCTGCGTCCCAACTGGTCGTTCCGGCTGGCCCGAGTCGCCACCCATCCGGTGGTGGCCTTCGGGATCTTCAACATCGTATTCTCCATCTGGCATGTGCCCTCTCTCTACGGCACCTCCGTCAACCACCATAGCATCCACGTCGCCGAGCACCTGATGTTCATGGGCTCTGCCATGCTGATGTGGTGGCCCATCGTCAGCATCATGCCGGAGCTGCCCCGGCTCACGCAGCCCCTGCAGATCGGCTACCTGTTCGCGCTGTCGGTGGCGCAGATCATAGTGTTCGCCATCATCACCTTCGCCAAGGAGCCCCTGTACGAGTTCTACGTCAACGCGCCTAGGATCAGCACCATCTCCCCCGTCCTCGACCAGCAGATCGGGGCCATCGCCATGAAGGTCGCGAGTGGTACACTGTTCCTAGTCCTGATGATTATCATATTCCTTCGTTGGTTCGGCGAAGACGAGCAGAGCGAGCAAGGCCAAGAGGTCCGGGAGGGCGGGTACGACCTCAACGGACCGGACACGCTGGCCTTGGAGGACAGATAAGATGAGAAACCGTATGGCAATGTCGGTGCTGTTCCCCATCCTGGCGGGGCTGGTCATAGCCACCTACGCCGGCGGCCTCGGAGTGATATTCATGTTGGTCCACGAGACCTCATTCGGACAGATGGGAGTCATCATCCTGGGCCTCCTGATCCTGATAGGCGTGCCGGCAACAGCCGCCATCGCCCAACACTACGTCGAAAGACAGTAGCGCCGCCCCGCGACGCAGATGCAGCCGTCGACAGGCACACTGCCTCCCGCCCTCTCCGCGTCCGCCGCCGTCCTGGCCGCCTGCCTCCTGTGCCTCGCGGCTGCGGCGTGCGGGCCGACCCAGTTCTCCGGGACGCTCCTTACATCGGAGAGCCCGGCGGCCTCCTTCGAGCTGCGGAACCAGTTCGGCGAGACCGTGAGCATGGCCGACCGGCGCGGGCGGGTCGTCGTGCTCACCTTCCTCTACACGGCCTGCCCGGACATCTGCCCGCTGACCGCCGAGAGGCTGAGGGCGGCGTACGAGCTTCTAGGCGAGGCGGAGGAGGACGTGTCGATGCTAGTGGTCAGCGTGGACCCTGAGCGGGACACCGAGGAGGCCGCCCTGGCCTACTCCAAGAAATGGGGGATGGAACGGCGGTGGGACTACCTGGTGGGCGACCGGGACAGCCTGTCGGCGACCTGGCGCGCCTACTTCGTGGCGGCGTCGGTCGAGGATGGCGGCGGTGCGGTCCCCGCCACAAGGCCGGAGGGCGAGGCGGGCAAGAGCGGCGTCGAAGGGCTGCGCGAGGCCATCGAGGAGAGGTACCTCGTCTTCCACTCGGGCCCCGTCTACCTCATAGACAGGGAGGGCGCCATGCGAGTCCTGTTCACACTACCCTTCGAGGCCGCCGACCTCGCCCACGACGTCAGGCTGCTGCTGGAGTCCGACTGAGGGAGCAGGAATGGGGACCTGTCCTCCAAGCTGCCCCCTCTCCGATGAGAGACCTTTGCATGACAGGGCGGTGGGCAGTGTGTGGGATAGTCGAGGGTCAGCCATAGAGGTACCATGAGGGGGTCAGCCATGCCAGCATTCGGCTTGGTAGTAAGTGACAGAAACGAGATTCTCCTGATTCAACGGGGATACGGCAACAGGAAGGGTAAGTGGAGTCTGCCAGGAGGACAGAGGGACAAAGGGGAGAGTTTACGGCAAACTGCCACAAGGGAAACACGGGAAGAGACAGGGATAACAATGACTGCCGACGATCTATACTACAAGGGCGAGCGTCATCACTTTGAGGTATGGCGCGGGAAACGCATCGGCGGCCAGTTGCGAGTGCAGAGGAGAGAGTGTCTGGACGCGAATTGGTTCAAGACCGACATGCTGCCCCAGGATGATAATCTGGCATTTGGCCCGGACAAGAGAGCTATTGGGAAGTGGGCAGCTGAGAATCCAGGAAGTCGCAGGGTCCATTATCCCCAATCCAGAATGCGCAGAGCTGGCTTTGGCCTCCTAGTGAACAGCAGGAATGAAATTCTCCTGATCCAACGCAAGAACGGCAGGAGGACAGGGAAATGGAGTCTTCCAGGCGGCAACGCAGAACACGGAGTACGTCGGAGAGATACCGCCGTCCGGGAAACAGTGCGGGCGACCGGCATTGTATTCACTCCAGATCGTCTGTATTACAAGAACAGACATCACGCCCAGATATGGTTGGGGAAGCCTCGTCCGAGTATTCTGAGATCCTTCGCTGGGCGCTGGTTTCCGGTGAAGGAGTTGCCGGATGACGACAGTCTGGGCTTCGCCATAGACGTGAGAGCTATAGAAAAGTGGGCAGCAGAGAACGACGGGAGCGGTCGTAGTAGCTACCCGTAGTATGCCATCCGTGCCTGACTATGCTGTGCGGTCCGGTGCCGGGGTGTCACCGCACGCAGGCCGGACCAACAACACGGCCGCAGCAACCAGCGCGAGGAGGTACCGGCGGGGAGTGGACGACGGTGAGAAGGCAGATTGACAGACATGGAGACGAACTGCGGCGTCTCCGCCTACGAGCCTCGTTGCAAATTCGTCAATGCGCGGTTGTAGTAGCCTGTTCAGAGCCATCCCATCGTCAATGCCTGCTAGGGCGCCGTTAAGTCCGCCAGAGGCGTTCTCGGCTCCCAGCATGACGGACCCTAGCGCAGTTGTCGATATGCTTCGAAGGTGTCGTAGGCCCTCGGACTCGAGCTATCTGGGATCGGCACTATCTCGTTGTTGGAAAGTATCCTCGACATGTGCCACTTCCTTTCGTTTGCAAGATAGCTTAATCCAAAACGAGGAATTATTTCACCGGTCGTGTCTTCAGCAGTTTGTGGCATCCGACGAGGTAGAACCCTGATGGCCTCGCGAGTGTCATCGTCGATAATACCACCATCATATGCGGATGGCCCGCCATACTTCCGCGTGGGCGTACCCTTGAAGACATGAAGACTGCCATCCGATAAGGGCTGAATAGTCAACTTCTGTACGGGATTCTTGTCATTGTACCCGGAAGCGCTACCCTCCTGATTATATTGCAGGGGGAAGAGATAAGCCCCAATATATTGGTCAGTGCTCTGCTGATCCTCTGGCACTCCCTCAACCAAAACCCCGGACAGATAGAACTCAACGACGATGTTCATGTCCCCGGGAGGTGAGCACCAGAAGTGGTGACAATTCTCACCGTGCCGTACAGAGATCATGCCCACGAATGCCTCCAAGCCCACGTGCGCACACTTCTCGCGCGACAGGTTGCCCCACCTCAGGACTATCGCCTGCTCACTGATGGGCCGCACCGAAGAAGTCCTAGGTCTCACATACCCGAGGCCGGGCACCTCGACAACGCCCTTCTTCAATTCCTTCCAAGGCAGACGGCCTACCTCACCTGCAGTGCGACCCAGTATCCAGCCCCATACAGGCCGGTCCCTTTCGGCTACAAGGTAGTTGGGGTCCCACTTCGTCGGAGGTATTGGCGCTGGCTCTGGCTTACGCTTCCGGAACAACCTCATTTTCTCTACCTTCCAAAATGCAATGCGACAGAACAGTCAATGCACAAGTGTGGCAACTGTTCAGTCTCCGTGAGGTCCGAAAGGGGAGTCAAGAGAGGTGAGTCCCTCTGGGGTCTGGAGGCACAGCCCCCAGTTCCAAGGGGCGGGTGAGTGGGAAGCAAAGCCTTCTTCAATATTGGCACGACGCCAGTGGAGGATACCTCATCGAGCCTGAACAGTTACCAAGTGAGCCTGTCTCAGAAGAACATCTGTGAACAGGTTCACTCTGACGCGAAGGTCTGATGTAAGACGACGGTGTGGAGACTGGTCGCTGTCATCGCCTCAGTTCACGAGACAGGACAAGGCTTCGGACCGTGGAAAGGGATGGCTGAAGGGGCGGGAGGAGCTCCACACCCGATAGAGAGTGCGCAGGTTGAAGGCTGTTGCCAACATGGTCCACTCGGCCGCCACGTTAACGAGGCCGCGCAGCAGGAACCTACGTGCCCTCTGTTGCTCCTTGATGATTCCGAAGACCGGCTCGACGAGTTGCTTTCTCAGCCCGTAAGCTTCTTTGGCTGCTGAGGTGGACATCCAGGCGCGATGGCCACGTAGGACTGCGTCGTGCGGCCCTATGGCCAGGCTTCGCCCAATCTCTTTGGCTCTGGTACAGGCTCTGAAGGCCGGACATGCCTGACAGACAGCACCTGCAGCCCGGTACAGACGCAACGGGACTCCGTTCGCATGCTGTATGCGGACGAACGCGAGCGTCTGTCCCTGGGGACACCTGAAGCTGTCGCTGTGCTCGTCATAGGTGAATCTGTCCTTGTGGTAGGGGTCTTCGAGGAACCGTTGTCGTGCCTCTGACACCACCACCTGCTGACCTCGACGGTCGCACTCCGCCAGGTGACTGGCAGCGAAGTATCCGGCGTCGGCCAATGTCATCTGCGACTTCGTCCCCGTAGTCTCCTCGGCCTGCTCCATCATCGGCACCAGCAGGGCATTGTCATTGGCCGCATCAACCACGTCCACGGCGGTGACCACCATGCCGGTCCCTCCCCCATCCACCTCTACGGGTGAGACCATAGCCTGGGCGTTGTAGCCAGCCACGATGCCCTGCCTTCCCTTCATCAGCCGGGCCTCCGGGTCGGTCAGGTTGATGCGCTTGTGGCGCTTCTGACTCGCAAGATCGGCCATCGCATGCTTCACCTGCTCTCTCAAGACCTCCTTGTCCGCCAACTTCTGAGGCAGACGGGCGACGGCGGCCTCTTCTCCCGCCTCGTTCTGTGCCTCAAGGTCGGTTATCGCCCGCTCCAACCGATCCAACAGCCCTCTCAGCCCCTTGGCATCGTAGCTCCTGTTCACTGAGGCGTTGGCGACCACCTTCGTACCATCCACCGCCTGGACCGCCAGATCCACCAACTTCATGGCCACCGCCGTACGCACGGTACGCTCGAACAGCTTCCTCATAGCCTGCCTATGCCCTTTGTAGAACCGCCACAGGGTGTTGTGGTCAGGATGCTGCCACCCGGTCAGCCATAGGTACGGTATCTGGTCCCGGCAGGCCACCTCCAGCTTTCGGCTCGAGCGCACCCCGGTCATGAAGCCATATAGCCACACGCTCAACAGCGCACGAGGATGGTAGGCTGGCGCCCCCATCGAGTCACCTTCTATGTCCACGCCAAGCTCCGTCCAGCTATCCCTGTCCAAGGCGTCAACGAACTCGGCCACGAATCGCGCCGGATGATCCAACGGCAACAGCTCGTCAAGCGTCGGCGGCAACATCCACATCTGCTCTCGGCCCATCGGTCGAAGTGGCATCTCAATATCTCCCATCTTGATGTCCCTTCAAACGTACACCTGACCCATACCCAACGCCACCCCAGACTTCTGAGACAGGCTCAAGTGTGATCTACTCACAGGGCTTTGGGGGAACACTTAGGTAATGACTGTCTCTGTCTTATACCGAATCCAACAGTCGCGCTGTCAATCTCTTTTGTGGAAATTGTCGCCCACCTTTGTCCGTACCGACGACTTTCAACTCTGCGTTCAATTTCCGCAATGCGAAAATCTTGCTGAGGGAGGCGTTGGCGCGCCCTAGGCGGCGGCCTGTAGCTCCTGCTTGGCCCTGGAGGCGATCTGGGAGAAGCCCGCCGGGTCCCGTACGGCCAGGTCCGCCAGCATCTTTCGGTTGACCTCGATGCGGCCCAGCTTGAGCCCGTGGATCAGCTTGCTGTACGAGATATCGTTGGCCCGGGCCGCGGCGTTGATCCGCACGTTCCAGAGACGGCGCATATCGCCCTTCTTCTCCCTACGGTGGACGTAGGCGTACTGCAGGGCGTGGATCATCGACTCGTGGGACCGCCTGTACAGGGTGTGGCGCACCCCCTGATGACCCTTGGTCAGCTTGAGCATCTTCTTGTGTCGGCGGCGCTTCGTCACGCCGCGGGTTACTCTGGTCAATCTACTCTCCTAGCTGGGCAGGAGGCGTCTTATCCGTGGCGCGTCCGCCGGGCTGACCGGTAGGGTCCCCGAGTACTGGCGGCGCACCTTGGCCGGCTTCTTGCGGCGCAGGTGGCTGCGATGCCCCTTCATTCTTACCAGCTTGCCCGTTCCGGTCGTCCGGAACCGGGCCGCAGCCCCCTTGTGAGTCTTAAGCTTTGGCACCTGTAGGCTCCCTTTCGGCCTCGGCAGGCTTGCTAGGGTTCGGTGTCAGAACCATGGCCAAGAAGCGCCCCTCGAAGGCCGGAGGACGCTCCATGAGCGCCTCCTCCGCCAGGTCTTCGGCGACCTTACGAAGCAGGCCCATCCCCAGCTCTGGGTGGTCTCGCTCCCTTCCGCGGAACATGACCGACACCTTCACCTTCGAGCCCTCATCCAGCAAGCGCCTGACCACGCGGGTCTTGGAGCTGCGGTCGTGCTCGCCGATGCGGGTCTTCATCCGCACCTCGCGCAATACGTTGGTCACCGTCGCCTTGCGGACCCTGCGGGCCTCCCGCTCCTTGCGGGTCGCCTCATACCTGAACCTGCCGTAGTCCATGATACGGCAGACAGGCGGAGACGCCGTCGGGGCGACCTCCACCAAGTCCAGGCCCCGCTCCTCGGCCATGCGCAACGCCTCCCGCGTCACCATCACGCCAAGCTGCTCGCCCTCTTCATCGACGAGCCGGACCTCCGGTATACGTATACGCCGATTGGTACGATAGTCTCTAGGTATGCCTCACCTCTACCTTTGTGAAATAGTCCGGACGACGGTCCGGTAGCAACAGAATATAGCACACCATAACCACGTAGGCAACAAGCCTACCCAGACCCGAACCTCACTTCGGGTAAAACGCCCCACGCTGAGACTCATTCAATCGTCGCCGGGTATGCGGGAGTCCTTGGCAATTAGGTCCACAACTTCCGACACTGGCATGGCGCCCAGGTCCTCGCCGGAGCGCAGCCTGACGGCGGCCGACCCGGCCTCCGCCTCGCGGTTGCCCACCACCAGCATGTATGGGACCTTCTGTACCTGGGCATCCCTGATCTTGGCGTTCATCCTCTCGGCCCGGGCGTCCGTCTGGGCTCGTACCCCCGCCCCGGCAAGCCGTCCCTCGACCCCCTTCGCATACTCCACGTGCCGGTCGGCGATGGGTATGACGACGGCTTGAACGGGCGCCAGCCACGTCGGGAAGGCGCCGCCGTAGTGCTCGATGAGCACACCCGTGAACCTCTCCAGGGAGCCCAACAACGCCCGGTGAATCATATATGGCCGGTGATGTCCGCCGTCCTCGCCTACGTAGGTCAGCTCGAAGCGCTCGGGCAGGTTGAAGTCGAACTGGACCGTCGTGCACTGCCAGAGCCGCCCGATGGCATCCCGTATATGGATGTCGATCTTGGGCCCGTAGAAGGCGCCCCCGCCCTCGTCCACCTCGTAGTGGAGGCCGCGGGCGTCCAGCGTCCTCCGCAGCGACTCGGTCGCCAGCTCCCACCTCTCCGGCTCACCCACCGCCTTTTCGGGCATCGTGGACAGCATCACCTCGAAGCTCTCGAACTCGAAACTCCGCAGCAGGTCGAAGGTGAGATCCAAGACGCCGTTGACCTCCTCCTCCACCTGGTCCGGGCGGCAGAAGATATGGGCGTCGTCCTGGGTCATCCCTCTGACGCGGAACAGGCCGTGCAGCACTCCACCGCGCTCGTAGCGGTACACCGCCCCCAGCTCGCCGACGCGCATGGGCAGCTCCCGGTAGCTCCTGAGCCCCGTGTTGTAGTACATGATGTGGAATGGGCAGTTCATGGGCTTGAGGTAGTACTCTTGCCCGTCCATCTCCATCGCGGCGTACATGTACTCCTTGTAGAAGTCCAGGTGGCCGCTCGTCTCCCACAGGACGGACCGCCCTATATGGGGCGTGTATACGAGGTCGTAGCCCCGTCGGTCGTGCTCCCGCCTCCAGAAGCTCTCGATGATACCCCTGGTCCGCGAGCCCTTCGGGTGCCAGATGATGAGCCCGGGTCCGGTCTCCTCGTGGATGGAGAACAGGTCCAGCTCGGCGCCCAGGATGCGGTGGTCCCTGCGCCGGGCCTCCTCCAGCCGGTGCAAGTACTCCTCCAGCGCCTCCTCCGACTCGAAGGCCGTGCCGTAGATTCGCTGGAGCATCGTCCGCTTTTCGTCGCCGCGCCAGTAGGCCCCGGCGACGTTCAGCAGCTTGAAGGCGGGAATCCTTCCCGTCGACTCGACGTGCGGGCCCTCGCAGAGGTCTTCGAAGCCGCCGTGCCGGTAGGTCGAAATAGGCTCGCCCAGGGGGATCTCCTCGATGATCTCCGTCTTGAAGGGCTCCTCCGCGTTCATCCGCAGTGCCTCTTCGCGGGGATACTCCGCGTACTCGAAGGACAGGTCCGCCGCGATGACCGCCCGCATGCGCCCCTCGATCTTCTCCAGATCCTCGGACGTGAAGGGATTCATGACCAGGAAGTCGTAGTAGAAGCCGTCGTCCGTGGGCGGTCCGATGGCCAGCTTGGCCTCCGGGAACATCTGGGTGACCACGTCGGCCATCACGTGGGCCGCCGAGTGGCGTATGCGTCTCCTCAGCTCTCCAATATCCATGGGCTCGCTGATCCTCATGTCGCTCTTCCTTTCAGTCTGTCGGGGCCCGGCAACCTCGTGCATGTCGCAGGCGCTCGGGTATGCAGTCGGGACTTCAACGGGCAAAGATAAGCCTCCCACGACAGCACATGCTGCCATGGGAGGCTACGTAGTCAGAAAGGAGATGGAGGGCGGTTCTAAGCGGTTCCCAAGCGGTTCTCCCACTTACGAAGTTTGTCTTACCATTCTAGCACCGCCCGGCGAACCCGGTCAACCGGGCATCGCGGCCTCGTATCCCGCCGTCCGACTGCATAAGGCGTTGGGAGGTGACGACGTAGTTGCTCCTGGGGCGGATCAGTCTGAATCGGCGTTAACCATCTTCCGTAGATTACCCTGGTTTAACATATGTTAACGTTTATGCCATAATTCCGCGTGAGTAACTTGGCACCGAAAGGAGCGAGCTTGGCGGGCAGCGATACCCCATCGGCGCTGATGTCCCTGGCGGAGGTAGCCCGATACCTGGGCATGAAGGAGCGCACGATATACGACTGGGCCCAGGCGGGCAGAATCCCCGCGTTCAAGCTGGGCGCGACCTGGCGGTTCAGGCGGAGATCGACGCGTGGCTGGAGACGCAGCGCTCCGGCGCCAGGCCCCCCCTCGTGCCGCCGGTGGAGCCTCCGGTCACCGCGTGGCAGGCGCGTCAGCAGAAGGAGCAGGCGCACCGGGCGCTGGTCGAGGCGTGCGGGCGGGAGATCGAGACGACGATGAGGCTCGAAGACCGCGAGGTCCTGGCCGTCGACCGGTTCGTGGACGAGTTCGGCGACGACGTGGTCCGCGAGGTGGTCGAGCAGCTTCGAAAGGAGAAGAGAGTGGCGGTGGACGAGGTGGAAGGTCGAGACGGAGAGAAGGTCAAAGTCATAAGGAGAAGGAGTTGACATGAGCATCTTGGGATTTGGCAGAGCAAGGAAGCTGGAGGACCTGAAGATCGACGATCTGCGCAAGGAGAAGGTCGTACAGGAGGTCGAGCAGGACAAGCTCCTGACCGCCGTCAGGCGGGCCGCCGTCAGGCGGGCCCAGGAGGAGTACGACCGCCGGCTCGAGATAGCGTCGGTGCCGGGCGTCGGCGACGCGGAGAGGGACGTCGCGGCCTACCGGATGAGCCAGGCGTCCAAGCGCAAGAGCAGGGCCGAGGCCGACCTACAGCGCGTGATCACCCGCATGACGGTGCTCGACTCGACCGTCGAGGTCATCCGGATGAAAGGCGACCTTCAGAAGCGCGGCGTCTGGAAGCGCATCAACGACCTGGACGAGGGCGCCCTCGAAGACCAGCTCGACGCCATCGCCGTCAGGACGAAGGTGTCCGACAACAAGCTGGAGACCATCGTCGCCATGATCGAGAAGGACCCGGCGGACGTCGAGTTCGACCGCGGCGCCGAGTTCGACCAGGCGCGAGCGGAGATCAAGCGGGCCGCCCGCGAGAAGGCAGGGTAGCCGGAGGCCGGCTTGAACGACGAGAGACTCAACAGCGTCATACTGGGACCGGGCGAACCCAGAAGGGGGCTCCTCAGGTGGGCCTCCCTCACCGTCTGGCCGTACCAGGTCGGCATCGTAATGTGCGACGGCGAGGTGGTGGAGGTCTTCTCCGAGGGCGAGCGCAGGCTCCCCAAGGGTGAGGTGCGCACCTACGTGGCGTCCACCTCGCCCTTCAACCTCGTCTTCTGGCTCCAGGACCCCGGCGACCCCTCGGAGCCCGCAGAGGGCGCCGCCCTCGACCAGCCCGTCCTTACCGCCGACGGCCAGCTCGTCACCGGCCGCATCGACCTCACCCTGTCGATCATCCCCGACAGGGCCGAGCTCCTCCTGCAGCTCCTCGACCCCCGCGCCGACAACGTCACCCAGGCCGGCGTCGCCGACGTCATCCAGGCCGAGCTCCTGGCCAAGGTGCTGGCTCTGGACATCCACAGCCACACCGCCGGAGACCTGCGCGGCAACAGGGCGCTCTTCCAGGGCATCTACGCCTCCCTCGAAACCGAGCTGGCCTCCACCATTTCCCGCTACGGCCTGCGGCTCGACAACTTCTACGTCAACTGGGACTGACGCCCGAGGAGCGAGAGGGGATCAAGGAGCAGCGGCACAGGGACACCATCAGGGACATAGAGCGGGAGCAGGAGCTTGCGGAGGCGAGGCGAGGGAGGCAGCCGGCACGCCCGCAGGACACCCCACCGCCGGTCACGCCCAGTCGCGGCCCGTCGACGTCCCAGCCGGAGGATGGGCAGTCCTACTGGGTCTACACCGATCTTCCAACGAAGAGGTCGACGATTCACCGCGAGTCGTGTGGGTACTACCAGAACCGCCGCAGCACACGCCGTTCGGACAACTGGTGGCACGGACCCTACGCCAGCAGGGAGCAGGCCAGGTCCAGCCCGGAGAGCCGGGGCGAGGTCCGTGAGTGCGGGACCTGTTCGCGCTCTGGGCATTAGGAGCCGCGCAAGGGTCAGTCCAAAGCGATGCGCAACATCGTCTCCCTGGCCCTCGTAGGCGTGCTGCTGGCCGCGGGATCGTTCGCCCTCGACTTGGTAAACTGGTTCGACGGCTCGACGGATACTCCCCAGACTCCGCCCGTGGCCGCTCTCTCGCCGAACACGCCCGTCGCGCCCGCAGCGGCTCCGCCGCCCAACACCCCCACGTCGACACGAACGCCTCCGCCCGCGGCCCCTACCGCATCGCCAGTCCGAACGACCGCGTCCTCGCCAACGCCAAGCAACACACCGACCGGAGCATTTTCTGGCGTCGAACATTCCCTTCCCGCAATCCACGCCGACGCCGAGGCTGACCGACACAACTGTACCGACCACTCCCACTCCGTCGGCGCTGGATTGGATACGAACCGCGGTCGCGCCCACGACACTGACCTACACTCCCACTCCGACGCAGGGCCCAACAGGCCAGGAGTTGGGTATGTCAACTGGGGATACACCCCTCATTGATGAACAGATTCGACAGACGTACCTTGCTGAGATGTCTGAGTCTCTGAGTGGGCAACGCACATTGTACAACCAGTATATAGCCGCCGACTCGTACTTCGGGTCACTCAGCTCAACGCTTCGGGCTACAGTGAAGGATCTGTTCCCTCGTGCCGCGGCGGCCTATTCTCTTGAGAACATCGCCAACCCTTCTGAGACGCTCAACTTCCGCGACTATCTCCATCAGCAGGGCTATAAGTGGATGTCTGAATCGCTCTATGCGCGTCTCCAGTATCTTGCGAGACGTGGGATTTTGCCTGCGAAGGGAGAGTCGCTAGCTGAGTATCAGCAAAATCGAACTGACGATCCTTGGAGACATGTACGGACCACACTGTTTGCAGACGAGGAGCAGATGCATAATCTAATCCAACAGGCGGCTCTTCAACGGGTGTCCGGTATGCTCCGTGGCTATGCTGAAGATGTGCTTGAACGTCGTATCGCAGCATTCAGAGACACGAACCTAACGAAGCCGCTGTTCTCCGAGTTCATCGACCGCGATATGAGCTGGTAAACAGGCCTTGCCTCTGTAGGAAGGAACGACCACCAGATCGTTCTCGCCAGCGGGCTCCGATGGGGATCATATACGTTAGACCGTAGGAGTTCGTGTACGCGATAGAGCCCTCAACAACTAAGGGTGGGCAGTAGGATGTCAGTGGGGGAGAAAGCGGTTGCAGACGATAGACCTACACGGTCAGACTTGGTCCCAGGCCCTACCCGCATTCTTGGAGACCTACAACGACGCGCTTCGGCAGTCGGGAGGCCAGTTGGACGTCGTCCATGGCTACGGATCGACGGGGGTTGGCGGGGTGCTGCGGACGAGGCTGAGGGCGTTCCTCCAACGTCATGAGGAACGCCTCGACTCACGCCTGGAGAGGAGACGGACGGAAACCAAGGCCATGATTCCCTCGTAAGTCATGGGCGAGGGTATTGGAAGTGAGGGATAATAGGAGCGGGGAAAGTGGAGGAGTGAAGGCACAGGAGTAGGTGGTCGATGTTTCAAGCACGGGAACCGCAGGAGAGCCTGTGGCAGTCGGAGTTTCTGATCACGCCGAGGAAGGCGAAGCTGATGCGGAGGAGCTGGGCGGAGGTGTTCCGGAACGAGGCTCTGGTTCTGATAGAGGAGGAGCGGTTCGCTCCGCTGTACAGCCCGGACATGGGCAGGCCCAATCGCGCCGTGCAGACGGTGCTGGGAGTGCTGGTGCTCAAGGAGATGTTCGATCTGACGGACATGGAGGCGTTGGAAGAGTTGGAGTTCAATCTGCTGTGGCACCACGCGCTGCGGCTGGAGATGGAGGAGGCGCATCTTGCCCAGAAGACGCTGCACAACTTCCGTGTGCGGTTGATGGAGCACGACGGGGGGCGATTGGCCTTCTGCGAGACAACGGACCGGATGATAGAGGCCCTGGGACTGCGAACAGGCAAGCAGCGCCTGGACTCGACGCACGTCATGAGCAATATCGCGGTGCTGACGCGGTTGGGTCTGTTCTGCGAGACGGTCCGAGTGTTCCTGTTAGCGGTGAGCCGTGAGCACCCTGGTCTGGGTGAAGGGATTGGGGATGGTCTGGCCCAGCGGTACCTCAAGGAGACCGGCGAAGCATCGGGGTACGAGGACGCACGTTCAGGTGAGGGGCGTCGCCGGCTGTCGGTGTGTGCGCGAGACGTGTACCGGCTGGTGGATAGGTTCCGTGGGACGGCGGTGGCAAAGATGGAGGAGTACGGGCTGTTGGAGAGGCTATTGGGGGAGCAGTGCCACGTGGGCCGTCACAGGGACGGTCGTCCCGGAGCCGATGACGACGATGCGGCAGAGGGTAAGGTGCCGATCGCGCTGAAGGAGCCGAAGGAGGTGCGGTCGTACTCGATGCAGACGCCCCACGACCCGGCGGTAACCTACAGCGGACACAAGGGGAAGGGGTACGAGGTGCAGGTGTCTGAGACGTGCGAAGAGGGGAACGCAATGCAGGTGATCACCCACGTGGAGGTCACGCCGTCGAGCGGTGGCGACGCCGGTGTGACGGTGGGGGTGATAGACACGTTGAGGGAGCGAGGAATCGGTCCTTCGGAGCTATGGTGCGACACGTCGTATGGTTCCGGACACAACGGATGGGAGGCAGAGCGTAGAGGGACGGAGTTGGTGAGCCCTGTCGGGGGCCGGGCGCCGGGGGAGGCCGATGAGGATGATGGGCTTGTCAGACTGACGGCTGCTGACTTTGACATCGACGTTACGGCAAGGAGGTCTGCGGTGTGTCCTGCGGGACATGAGTCCGAGTACGAGGATGAAGACGCTCCCGAGCGAGTGGAGATGCACTTCGCCCGGGAGGTGTGTGAACCCTGCTCGCTGCGCCCACGGTGTCCCGTGAGGTGGCGTCGTCGTCCTGAGCTCGGGGGAGAGTGGTCGCCGAGTGGAGCCTACGTGCTGAGTGCGGACCTCGCCAGGGTGAACATCGGACGTAGGCGGAGGGCCGAGTCGGATGGACAATGGCGTAGACGGTACGGGTTGCGTGCGGGGATAGAGGGTACGAGCTCGGAGTTGAAACGGCGCCATGGTCTTGGCCGCCTACGGGTACGTGGAGGTGAGAGGGTCCGGCTCGCCGTCTACCTCAAGGCACTGGCGTGTAACGTCAAGCGAATGGTCCGGGCACGGTTGGACGAGATGTTGGTCCCACCGGCTGTCCTGGCGACCGCTCCCACCGCTGCATGAAGCTACAGGAGCCGTTGCGAGCCCGCTGATGCCTACCCGGACGGGGTATGGCGCACCACAACGACCTCATCGGCCACAACACAAGCCCCGACCGCAACAACCAAATCCCTCACGCCTAACCGCCCTCACGCCGCAGAACCAACCCGAAAGCCCCTTGTTACGAGGGAATCAGGCCATACCATCGTCATACCCCAAGACCCACTCCCCGGCATGGAGGATCTGCTCGCAGAGCAGATTTGGGACTATTGCCAACGACCGAAAGCCCGGAGCAAGATCATGGGCAGATTCCGTAGACACGGCCAACCCAAGGTGAGACACGCCATAGCCACCCTGGAGAGGCAGGGTCGGCTGCACACTCTGCGCAAGGGGCGGGTAACCACTCACCAGGCGGCCGCCGACCCTCCTCGAGTTTCCGAGGCCTGAGACCCGACAATCAACCGCGCACTCCTACACTTGGTGTTATCATGGGTGATAGCGAAAGGGGGCCGGACGTGACTGTTCCCAGTGTCGATACGAAGCTGTTGACGGCGGACGACCTGCTGCGGCTGGACAGCGAGGGCGTCCGCGGCGAGTTGATCCGGGGGGTGCTCTGCGAGACGATGCCGACGGGACAGGAGCACGGCGAGATCGTGATGCATCTGGGCTTTCTGCTGGCGGCGTTCGTCAAACCCCGGAGGCTGGGCCGCCTGACGGCGTCCGACTCCGGCGTCTGGCTGGAGCGGGACCCGGACACCGTGCGCGAGCCCGACATAGCGTACTTCTCTGCCGAGAAGATACCTTCAGGAGTTCGGGTCACAGGCTACGCCGAGGTGGTTCCCGATCTAGTCGTGGAGGTCGCGTCCCCCAACGACAGCCTGCGAGAGATCAACGACAAGGCGCTGATGTGGCTGAGCTACGGGGTTCACCTGGTCTGGGTGGTGCATCCGTCCACGCGCGCCGTGGACGTCTACCGGCGTGGCCGCCCGGCCTCGACGCTCACCGCCGACGACACCCTCGACGGCCTGGACGCGCTGCCCGGCTTCACCTGTGCGGTGCGCGACGTGTTCGAAGGATAGAAGTGGAGAGCAACCAGAAGGCCCAACACCATCGGAGCGAACGCCGCCATGACTGACGTCGAGATACTGGAGAGTGTGCGGAGGCACTGCCGGGACCTGCGGGGGCGGACGTACGACCTGATGGACGCGATCGGCGACGCCGACCTAGAGGCGCGGCTGCCCTTCCCCGAATCCCAGGACGTCTTCTACCAGCTCCGATGCATGCTGGGCAGCCAAGAGAGCTGGACGCCGGTGCTGCCGGAGGGCCGGATGCGCGGCTGGGCCTGCAGCTTGGAGCACGAGGCCCATCACCACGGCCAACTGATCAACCTCATCTACGCGTGCGGCTTCCCCCTCCCCGAGAGCTGGACAGACGCCTGGGGACTCAGCAGAGGATAGGCCTCGACTCGTCGGGCTACCTGGTTGGCTGAAAGGTTCGCACAGAAGGGCTCGGCCCGCTAGTAGCCATAGGGGCTCCAGGGTTGGGGTCGATGGGCGAACATCGAGTCTCCCTGTTCGAGCGCCCCTGGTCTGCACTCCTCGACGCGTCCGGCGTGGGCCAGCGTGCTGAACGCCTGACCTCCAAGGAAAGCCGCGGCAAGGTCAGCCGCCGATAGGACCAGACCGGGAGGCTTGCTCGACCGCCTGCACTCGGCGGCGGCGCTCGACGCCTCCAGCTCGAAGGTGCCCTCATTCCAGGGACAGAAGGTGTCGACGACCCGGAGTACCAGGGAGCCCTCCTGGGAGTATGCACGGCCAGAGAGTGCCTGGGCCACGTCCACCAGCCTCAGCCACAACCCGTCGTGTACCTCTCGCTTGAGCCTCCTGGGGTCGGCAAGCATCCAGACCAGAGGATCATCGACGGGCCGTGTGTGCACCGTTGTGGTCTCCCTCAGATCGATGTCGAAGCAGTAGCGCCATAGCGCCGAATATGCATCGTCTGTGGCCGCCATGAGCTGTTCGACCTGGACGGCCTCGCCCTTCGTGCGATAGATTACGTAGCCGTCGACGCGGCCATCGTGCTCATATGCGACATGAAAGTACGCGCTGGCGCCGCTCCGGTTCGATTCCGGGTCCGCCGCGATGATGTCCCACTCGTACCCCGGCCTCTGCACTGAGCCTGGACGGTTGGACAGCGCTCGGCCCTCGACCTCTGGGAAGATGCCTTTGGTCCGGTCTGGCGAGATGAAGCTCAGCCGGCCCTTCGGCTCGAACGGCGTCGCGTACACCGTGTGCTGTCGCTGGATCGACCACCTCTCCTCAAGCGATGCGATGCCATAGCCGAACCGGCCGTAGATTATACTCTCCGACGCAGTCAATCCGGCGAGGGGTATACCCAATTCGCGGAGCTGGTCCAGCTGGTGCCGCATCATCGAAGTCAGCAGGCCCCTCCGTCGATGCGTCGGCTGGACACCGACGTCCGTAACGCCGGCAGAGACCAGCGTCCCGCCGGGAACGACCATATCGTATGGATTCCAAGCGGCCGTTCGAACGATCTCTCCATCGTCGAAAACCGCAACGCTGCGTTCAGGCTGGACTGCCGGACGCCATAGGGCTATGAGCTCCCTCTCCGGCTGCCACCCAAAGGCGCGGGAGTCGTTGAGCATGAACTCATCGACCTCGTCGGCATCGATGAGGCGCGTTTCCAGACTGCCCATAGCCTACTGGTCTATCACCGAGCCATCCAGGTGGAGGCGCGTGCCTATCTCCCTGGGCGTAGGAGGGTGCCTCTCTTGGGCGTCGTCTGCCAGCTCCACGCCTATCCCCGGTGTGTCGGGCACGATGAGGAACCCGTTCTCGACCTGGACTGCGGACTTTACGATCTCGCTCTTGGGCGGCTCGTGCTCGCCCGTGGGGAGCTCCTGTATCGCAAAGTTGGGGATGGAGGCCGCGATCTGCAGACACGCCGCGGTGCTGACCGGGCTGAGGGGGTTGTGGGGAACGACGCCGACGTAGTGGGCCTCCGCCACGGCGGCGATCTTCTTCGTGTGGGTTATGCCGCCGGCCATGCACACGTCGGGGCGCACGTACTGGACCGCCCCTCTACTGAGCAGCATCTCGAACTCGTAGATGGTATGGATGCGCTCGCCCGTGGCGATTGGTATGGCGATCTGTTGGGCCACCAGCCCCATGGCGTCGAAGTTGTCCGGGAGTATCGGGTCCTCGTAGAAGAAGGGGTGGTACTGCTCTATCCCCCGGGCCAGGACGACAGCCTCCGCCGGCGTGAGCCTACGGTGGATCTCGATGCATAGGTCCACGTCGTTGCCCACCGCCTCCCTGTAGGCGCCCACCGTCTCGATGGCGTCGCGCATCTTGTCGACGTGGGTCTTGAAGAAGGGAAGCTCCCTGCTCTCATCGAGGAAGGGCGTAAGGTGGCCCACGGCGGTGAACCCCGCCGCCTTGGCGTCCTTCACGCCCTGTATCAGCTTCTCCTTCGTATCGCCGAAGACGTGGTAGTAGACCCGGGCCTTGTCGCGCGTCTTGCCTCCCAGCAGCTGGTGGACGGGAACGCCGAAGCGCTTGCCGGCGATGTCCCACAGGGCGATGTCCAAGGCGCTGATGGCGCCCATGATGGCGGCCCCCCTGAAGTGGCCCGACCGGTACATGCACTGCCAGTGGTGCTCGATCCGCAGCGGGTCCTTCCCCACCAGGTAGCGTCCGAACTTGTTGATGGCGGCCTCGGACGCTTCCAGATGCCCCCATGCACCCGACTCGCCTACTCCGCTGATCCCCTCGTCCGTGTGTACCTTGGCGAACAGGTACCTATCGACTGGAACAGCTTCCACCGCTGTGATCTTCATGGGGCCTCCTACTTCAGGCGCGTATTCAGGTTAGGCAACCCCACCCTACGCGCGCCGCCATTGGTTGTCAACGCGACCACCTCTGCGCAACCCGCCTCCTCTCTCCCCTGTAGGGGACTCTGATGCGGTTGACCTCGGTTAAAGATGTTGCTAGGGTTTCAAAGGTTTGGTGCCACCGCCGCCCACGACAGGAGAGCAGATGGAACCCATAGACTTTGCGCCCGACCGTTTCGGCGGAGTCGTTACCGACGCGGACAATCTGCCCTCCGATCTCCGTGAGTTCGAAGAGCGGCTCCGGTACTCCCTGGACCTCTGGACCTCCAGGGGGTTCAAGGCGGTCTGGATGAGCATCCCCAACGAGAGAGTAGCCCTCGTGCCCGCCGCGGTCATGGCGGGCTTCTCTTACCACCACGCGGCCGGCTCCCGGCTTCTGCTCACCCGGCGCCTCATCGACAGCGCCTTCATACCGCCCTACGCGACGCACTACATCGGCGTCGGCGGCGTAGTGGTGAACGACGACGCCGAGCTGCTGGTCGTATCCGAGAGATACCGCCGCGGCTCCGGCCCCGCCTACAAGCTCCCAGGCGGCGCGCTGCAGCCCGGCGAGCACATCGAGCACGCCGCCCTGCGGGAGGTCCTGGAGGAGACCGGAGTCAGGACCCGATTCGAGTCGCTGGTCTGCTTTCGCCACTGGCACGGCTACCGCTACGGCAAGTCGGACATCTACTTTGTATGCCGACTCTCGCCCCTGACCCGGGAGATCAGCATGCAGACGGAGGAGATCTCCGAGTGCCTCTGGATGCCCGTTGACGAGTACCTGGGCTCCGACACGGTCAGCGACTTCAACAAGCGCATCGTATCCGCAGCCCTGGGCAGCCCCGGCGTGGTCACGGCCACCGTGGACGGCTACGGCGCCCCGGAGACCCACGAGTTCTTCATGCCGGAGATGTTCGGCAGCACGTAGACCGGGCGCGACGGCAGGGCTGCCGGCTCACAGCCTCGACAGCTCTTGGCCCAGCACCATCAGGCTGGTTGCCACGATCACCGCTATGACGCTGCGGCGAAACAGCGCCTCGTCTATCCTCTTTCCTATCAGCGTGGCCGCACCGAAGCCCAGCAGCACCGGGCCCGATGCGATCAGGACGAGGACAACGCGCTCCGCGGTGAAGAGACCCGAGAAGGCGTACCCGACGACACCCGCAAACTCCACCATCAGGAAGTAGAGCGCCAGGGACCCTCTTATCGCCTGCCTATCCCAGTCCCGCGACAGAAGGTACAGCGCCATCAGCGGCCCTCCCACGCCTGAGCCGGTCAGCATCGCTCCAACCACGAACCCCGCTACCGGTCCCACCAATCTCGGCACAGACGCCGGGGTCCAGCGCAGCGCGGCTGGGACCGTGAGGACGAGGATCATCACCGTGATGCCGGTGCGGAGCACCGTCGGGCTCGCCGCGTTCAGGACGAACACGCCGACTGGCACGCCCAGCAGACCGGCCGCGGCCATCGGCAGGGTCTCCCGCACGTCCAAGTGCTCCCTGGTCTGCCGGATGATCAATAGGAAGAGGAGCAGGGAGGCCGTGTTGACCGTGACCACCACGGTCTGCGCGTCCAGTACCAGGAGGAGAATGGGGGCCGTGGAGATCCCTATGCCGAATCCCACCGTGCCCAGAACGGCGGAGCCCGCGAACATGGCCACTGCCAAGACGGCCAGCTCGGCTACACTGGGTAGCGTCACGCCGGGGCTCGCCTACGGCACCGCCTGGCCCGCCAAGACGCCGGTGCACCGCTCCTGGTCCACGGCCACCTGTCCGTTCACCAGCACGTAGGGGATGCCGGCCGGAAACTGGCATGGGTCGTCGTAGGTGGCGTTATCGATGATCCGCTCCGAGTCGAAGACCACCACGTCGGCAAAGCAGCCAACCTCGATCCGTCCCCGGTCGGTAAGCCCGAACCGCCGGGCCGCGTTGTCCGTCATGCGCTGCACCATCTCCTCGAGGCTGAGAACGTCGAACTGCCGGCGCAGGCGGCCCAGGAAGCGTGGGAAGGTCCCATAAGCCCGGGGGTGAGGCAGGCCGCCCAGCGGAATGGAGTCGCTCCCCACCATGTAGTCTGGCCGGGACAGGAGCTCCAGGGAGTCGCGGCTAATCTGACGCCAGACCGCTACGCTGGCCGGCGGCGCGCCTCGGAACCCGACTTGAAGGTCCTCCTCTACAAGCAGGTCGCAGAGCGCCTCGCCCATCGACACGCCGCGCCCTTCGGCGACCTCCGGCAGGCTCATCCCCTCCAGGTCCCGGTTCTTGGGCATATGGGTGAAGACCGTCTCCTCCAGCGGGCGCGGGCGGGTGCTATCGTAGTCGCGGTCCAAGAAGTCGATCAAACTGCGCCGCTCGGCGGGGTCGCGCAGCCGCTCGATGATTGCGTCCGGCCCGCCCTCGTGGGCGTAGCTGGGCAGGAAGCTCACCGGGTAGCTGCTGCCCGTCGGATACGGGTAGAGCTCCAGGGTGCAGTCGACGCCCTCGGCCTTGGCGGCGTCGATCTCCTCCACGCGCTCCCCCACCCTGCCGGCGCTGCCGGCGTCGGTGCGGTGGTGAGAGAAATGCACCGGTATCCCGGAGCGCCGGCCGATCTCCAGCGCCTCGGGAATACCCCCGCCTCCGAAGGCGCGGTCCTCGTTGACGTTGCGGAGGTGGGTAACATAGACGCCTCCCGCCCGGTGGGCGACAGCGCACAGCTCGATCAGCTCGTCAGTATCGCTCCAGGAGTTGGGGAAGTAGCTCATGCCCGTCGCGAAGGCGACGGCGCCCTGCTCCATAGCCTCTTCCACGAGCTTCTTCGCCTTGGCCAGTAGGTCGCCGGTCAGCGGCACGTCCCGAAAGCCGGCCGCCTCCAGGCGCACCGCGCCGTGGGCGACGCAATAGGCGGTGTTGATGGCTACCTTCTTGTGGTAGTGAGACCTGAAAGCGGCGACACTGCTCATGTCCAAGTCCTCCGGCGGCTCCCCCAGGAGGCCCGCCAGGTAGCGGCGATAGACCCTGTAGTTGTCCCCGGACAGCGGCGCGTACGACAGCCCGTCCTGCCCCAGAATCTCCGTGGTGATCCCCTGCCGGAGCCCGTTGGCGTGCTGTGGATCCATCAGGAGGACGCCGTCGGAGTGGGCGTGCGTGTCGATGAAGCCCGGCGCAACCACGAGGCCGGTTGCGTCGACGACCCGGCGCGTCTCCGCGCCCCTTAGATCGCCTATGGCCTCGATGCGCTCCCCGACGATACCGACGTCGGCCATGTATCCTGGCGCCCCGGTCCCGTCGACGACTCGTCCGCCAAGAACCACCAAGTCAAACATCGAGCCCTCCTGTAGAAAGCAGGCCGCCCTCCGGCGGCGCGGCAGCCAGCGAAGTATATCACAGGGGGCCGCGCCGGCCGGCGACGGATGGATCGACGCATGGAGATACACAGCCTTCAATGGGGGAAGCATTTGACCAACTCAAGATCTGAAGTGAGCCATCCAGCAACAGCCTACGATTGTGCTGTCGATGACAATCACCTTCCACAAAAGCGCCCTTGACAGTACCCTGCCACTTGCGTCAACATTCGCCAATAGGATTTTCCTCGCGGAGACGGTATTGTCATGACCAGCACACAGTTCCTTTCGAGAAGCATCGACTATCTCGGCGACCTGGGGGCGAAGCTTCGCGATCTTCAAGGCTACCGGACACTGTTCCACGAACTGATTCAGAACGCGGACGATGCCCCTGCCAGTTGGATGGCGTTTGACACACGGCCGGATGCTCTCATTCTCGACAATGATGGCACTTTTTCTGATTGCGGTGACGTTGAGAAGCGCGAATGTCCTTGGAACGTTGAAGACGCCTACGGTCACAGGTGTGACTTCCATCGGTTTCGTTTGATCGGCTCCGGTGACAAGAGACTTCAGGAAGGCACCACCGGTGCTTTCGGTATAGGCTTCATCGCCGCTTACCAGTTGACGGACCAACCTGAACTGATCTCTGGAGGACACCATTGGATACTGCATGAAGAACGAGCGGAAGACAAGCGCATCGAAATCTGCTTGAGTTGTCCGAACTGCAACCGATCTGACCTCCCCGGAACAAGATTCATCTTCCCGTTCGCTCGTGAAGAGCAGTCGGCCCTCCGACAGGCATTGAAGGCCGATCCGGCACCGAAGGATGTGACAGCACGACTGTTGGACGAACTGGCAAGCTCTCTTCCAGTAGCAATGCTCTTCTTGAAGAGCCTCAACTCGATAGAAGTTAAGGACAATGGGAACTCTTGGCTTAAGTTCCAAAGGGAAAGCGACAACGATACTCTAATCATTAGTCAGGGTTCCTCATCCAATGATCAAGTATGGCGTCTCATCCGAGGAAACTTCCAGAGTCGGGCCGAAGAGCTACGTCGCCAGCACCCAGGCCGCATCGAGGACAAGCGTTCGTCCGCAGTCGTGATTGCCCTGCCTATCGAAAGAGAGTTGAGTGCAGGGTTGTTGTGCGCGTGCTTGCCAACTGAAGAGGGCCCTGGGCTGCCGTTCCATATCAACGCAGATTTCTTTACCAGTAACGATAGGAAACATGTCATCCTGGGCGGAGACTATCAGGCCCAGTGGAATCGTGAGGCATTGCTGGCAGCTGCTCGAACAGTAGCCGAAGCCACACCACGACTAACACTGATGGTAGGCGCCGAGCGATTCTGGCACCTTGCTTCTGCCATAAACAACCTCGCCGTCAACGCCAGTAAGAACAGCCGTGATCCCGTTTGGGTGGAATTCTGGCGTGCCTTGGAGGTCGCTCTCAAGAGAGAGCCAGTAATCTTCACTTCCTCCAGCGAATGGACTACCGCAAACAGCGGAGTTGCGGCCATGCAGCAGCAAGAGGAAGCCCTCAATATCACCGTAATGGAGGGCCTAGGGATCAAGCTGGTCGCAGAGGAATTGCGACCTCACCAGGGGCTACTTCGCTCTGTCGGAGTTCCTATTCTTGACATTGAAACTCTATGTTCCGCACTCACAACTAATGGACTGGACAAGCCCATTTGTCGCGACGAGCTCCCACATTGCCTTACATCCAAAGACGGTCGTGCAGCACTGTGGACCGAGGTCACCATCTTGCTCAGGCGGCGAGAGAGTACTCCCCGCGCGAAACGTGCTGACGAGCAGCGGCTACGAGCGGTTTCGTTGGCTCCGTCTCGAGGTAGGTTCCTTCGGCCTTGTGGCAACGTGTATTCTGCCGACGCCTCCACAGTTCAGTTGTTTTCTTGCATAGGGTTGGACATCCCTTTTCTTGACCAGGCAGAGGCGGCCTTTGAACCTCTCAGCTATCTCTGCGACGCATTCAAAGCAGGAGACGCTATCGAAGCACTAGAAGGAGCCGACTTCGCCTCTATCCACCAACTATGATTCTCTCGTAAAAAGTCTGTGCAGGCCGAATTAGAACAACCGTGCCCGCGCCAGGGTACAATATACAGTCTCTGTTCCGTATACTACCCCAACATACGGTAGCGCGCATATGTGCGAAATTGCTGGAACTTCCTCAAACCGGGTTTTTACGAGGGAATCAACTATGGGCGGAAGGGAGCCTCGATCTCTCAAAGTTGATCGGGTGGTTCCAGAACCTACGCGAGCAGATCGCAGACGATGAAGACATATGTCTGAGGCTGGCTGCTCTTCCCATCTACCCGAGTGCTCGTCGGTTATACCCACTCACCAATCTGGTCTTGCCGGGGGGTTTCGAAGACCCTCTCGGATTGACCAGCCTTGTCGATGTGGGTGCCCTTGGCGGACGGCGAGAGTTTCTGATCTCACTCGGTGCCGATGAGTTGGAGTTTCGCGCTTATGTGCTTAATCATCTCTCCAAGGCGTTAGAGGAAGACGAATTAGACCGTACCGTAAGGCAAGAGGCCGTGACTCTCTTGGCTGACCGTCTAGGGGAGTTGATAGATGATGACGAAGTCCGCCAAAGGCTTTCGTTACTCTCACTCGTCCCGTGCGCAGACGAGGAATACCGTCGTGCCGACATGTGCTATTTTCCAGATACCATTGTCCAAGAAATGCTAGGAGACAATGCCAACATCGCTGTCCTACCTGAGGAACGCGAAGCTGCGGTACGAAGTTTCTTGGCTTGGCTTGGTGTAGCAAGCGAACCGCGTTCACGTGACATTGTGCGGACAGTACAGCGAACTGCCAACGGGCCTCGTTCCACCACCGCTGTCGACAGGACGCAGAAGATCGTGGCCCATCTTGGCAGGCGATTCGGGGACTTGAAGAAGCGCTTGGATCTGCAGCCCCTGCAAAGCATCGAATGGCTGCCTGCCCGAAGGGATACGACGCAATGGCACCGGCCCAGTTCCTTGTACGCCCCATATCAGTCTTACCTTTTCGAGAGCCAAGCGAGAATCCTCGACATACCTACTCCTGACCGAGATCTGCTGGAATTCCTAGGAGTCCACATCAACCCTGCTCCGGATCTCGTAGTCCGTCACTTACTCCATTGCGCAGAGCGTGACGAGTTAGTCAACAGAGAGGTCTACCGCTTTCTCAATGACGAGGCTGACGATCCAGCAATTGATCAGCTTAGTTCTACCAAGTGCCTGTGGCTTGGGCACTCATATCAGTCTCCACGCCATGTATTTTGGGGAGACCATCGCTTTGGCCAATATCGCTGGCGACTGGCCGACGACCTTCGGGGCTACGGAACCCTGTTGGACAAGATAGGCGTCGCCGATGCCCCCAGTTACAGGGACTCGATGCATGTCCTGGTTGAGATTTCGGCGAAGTTCGGCGAGACCAACAGGCCACTGGACGATGAAACGTATGCGGTGTTAGTGAACTGTTGGCAGATGCTTGAAGAAGCTCTCGACGATGGAACAGTATCCGAAGATTGGTTTGGAGGTCTTCGAGCAAGAAAGAGCATCCCGAATCCAGCCAAGACGCTCGATTTCCCAACGCGACTCTTCTTCGAAAACCGAGCCGGGTTGGCAGATAAATTTGAGGGTTTCTTGACAAACAATGTGATCCAACGGCAGCTCGGGACCGAACGCGCTTTTCTAGCAGCCGGAGTTCAACAACTGGGATCAGCCGTGCAACAAGAGCTTTTGAGGAACGACAATGCAGAGAACGACCCTGACATGATAGAGTGGATCCACCAGCGTCAAGAAGAATTCGCTAGGGTTCTCCACCCCCAGATGGCTTCGCACGACGTCACAGAAGCCCTCTCCAGACTGCGTCGCCTTGATTGCAAGTCGGCCACATCCCTTGTTCTCCGATATCGCCTTGATGCATTTGATCGCGTCTTGAGAAGCCAGCCAGAGACTGTCGCCGCCCTCTACCAGCCTGATTCTCACTGCCTGTGGACGACGAATTCAATCGATCAGTTGCAGTGGGCACCGCTAGCTCGGGAACTTGCCGTTGCATTGTGCCCCGAAGAAGATCCGGGGCTCTTTGCAGCGGGCTTGAAGGAGGTATTGGCAGCAGATACAGCTTCCGAAGCGGCTGTAGCCTTGGATGAGTTGGGATTCTCACGGCTCGACACAACTGTCATCGAGGCTCCCACCCAGGAAGCCGCACATACCCTAGGAACCGATAATCCTATCGATACAGTGGAAGATGAGATTCAGACCGATGCGACTCCGGGAGACAAAGAAGCTAGGACCCCTGCTGAGCCAAAGTCTTCCAGTTCGGGCGATGCTGCCACCGTACGCAGATGGGAGTTCGTGTCCTATGTGGCTGTAAGTCCCGAAGACGAAGAGACACCTGAGCAGGATGGCACGACCCATCGGGAACGTATGACACTCGAGGACAAGGCTATCCAGTTGATTCTCACTCAGGAACCTCAACTGACGCGCATGTCGACGAACAACCCAGGCTTTGACTTGACGGAGAAAGGGCCCGACGGGCAGCCCGTCAAGTGGGTTGAGGTCAAGGCGATGAGCGGTACCCTCCGCAATAACTATCCGGTAGGCATCTCCAAAACCCAGTTCGAGTTGGCACAAGAACGCAGAGGAGCATATTGGCTCTACGTAGTAGAAAGCGCGGGAGACCCAAACCAGGCCCGGATCGTCCGGATACAGGACCCGGCTGGCAAGGCCCGTACTTTCACCTTCGACCACGGTTGGATTGCAGTGGCAAAAGACACCTAGCCCAGTACACCCGTGGAGTGTGGAATAAGGAACACCTGGAGCCCACAGAGAGACGGAGGAGGACGCCGATGCCTTTTGTCGAACATAGGAGTCTGCCGGAGACGCCGTGGCGGCCCAGATACCGGAAGTGGGACGTCACGCAACCCGGAGACGGCTCCACCAGCAGCAGCCTTTCCATCAGCGACGTGGAAGAGGGGGCGGGCGCGCCTCTTCACGTCCACTCCTCGGACGAGCTCATCACCGTGCTGGAAGGGACTCTGGAGGTGCGCTTGGGCGACGAGACTCGCCGGGCGGGGCCGGAGCACACGGTGGTGGTTCCCCCCAACGTACCCCACGGCTTCAAGTCCGTCGGACCCGGCAACGCCCGGGTGTTGGCCTACTTCCCCATCCCCGACCCTTTCGACCATACGACCTACCTGGAGGGGCAGCCGCCCGCATCACACACCGGCTGACCCCGGCGTCACTCCCCAGCCTCGACGACGCGGAACATGCGATCCGGCAGCGGCGAGAGCGCCTCGAAGGGAATCGGGCCCAGCGGCCGTTCCGGAGGCGCCCACAGCAGCTCGAAGTCCGAGGGCGGAGCCTCCGAGCGGAACTCCACGCGGATGGAGTGCTCCCCTGCTTCCAGTAGCTCCGTCACCGCCACGTGGGAGCGGGGCTCCGGGCCCTCCTCCCGCACGACGCCGTCGAGGGCCAGAGTGAAGATCCCGGAGCCTCGCAGCTCGAACAGGTGGCTGCCGCTCTCCAGTATCTCCAGATACCCCTCCCACACCGCGGCGTACGGCTCCGGGACCGCCGGGTCGTAGTAGAAGGCATCCATGGCGGGCGTGACGTGCGTTACGAGAGGGTCCGGCTCGCCCTCCCCCAGCGGGGCGAAGCGTCCGGCCAGACCGAGGGGGCGCACGGCTCCGTGGTACAGATGCCCGCCGGGAATCGGCTCCAGCCGTCCACCCGGCGGCTGCCACAGGAGCCGCAGGGCGCTCCCACGCCGCTGGACGCTGCCCACGACCGCGATGGCGTGGAGGCCGACTGCCGGCTCGACCCATGCCTTCCGCTCGCCGCCTCCAAGGATGCGTCTGCCGTCCAGCAAGACCTCGGCGGCAACGTCGTCCTCCAGAGCCAACAGGTACCGTCCCGGCCCGGTGACGTGCAGCGCCCCCGTCCACTCGAACCCGACGGGTAGATCGTCGTGCCCGGGTCCCGGAGGCCATGCGGCCTCCGACGCTGCCTGTATCTCCGATAGAGTGCTCTGGTCCGGGCGGGTGTACTCTGCCCGCAGTCCGTGCGCCGCCTCCAGCTCCTCCCTAGTGATGACAGCCGAGTAGAAGAGCACGCTTCCACCGGTCGGGGCCCGCACCTGCCGGTAGAGGGCGTCGGGGTAGTACTCCTTCAGCAGTCTGTAGACGCTGGCCTCGCGGGGCTCCAGGTATACCGAGACGCCATTCAACACCGTCGAGGCGTCTATGGGCACGCCGTCGGGTACGCGGAGCACCCGGGTCTTCGGGTTGCCCGCAATCAGCGAGATGCTCAAGCTGTGCAGGAGCTGCCGCGAGATCATTAGGCTGCGGCCCAGCCTCTGTTGCTCCGACATGTGCCTTCCCACCAGCGTCTCGTCCGTGGAGAAGGCGGCGTACACCTCCGGGTGCTTGGCCTGGGCGCCGAAGTAGGTGTTCACGTTCTCGTACGCAATCACGCCCAGCATCAGCGCCGCCGCCGCTGGCGCAGCCGCTCTCACGGAGTGCCAGGGAGCGGCCCCCCCTACTCTCGTCAGGACGCCAACCGCCAGCGTAACCAGGACTACCACCGCAGGCAGCGCCCCGATGGTCCGCAGAGACTGCGGGGCCTCCCAGGGGAGTGTCAGCGCCCCGGGCAGCAGCATAAGCAGGAGCCAGACAGGCAGTACCGCAAACTCGACGTCGCGCCATCTGGCCAAGGCCACGCCGATCCCCAGCACCAACAGCACCCCCGACAGGAAGTCCAGCATCGGAGCGCCCGGCAGGTTGTGACGAGGGTTGGGGTCGCCCCTGTAGTTGAACATCATCAGATGCTCCCCCAGACTCACGACGGCCTGATCCAGGGCGTCCACGACTGGGGCATGGGAGAATACGGAGATGGTCCCGGTGCGCTGGAAGAACTCTCCGGGCTCGGACACCGCGTACTGTACGACCGGCGCCGCCACTGCCAGCGACACCGCGCCCATGACCAGGACCTGGGCAGCGAAACGCCCCAACCTGGGGCGCTTCGTGAAGAGGTGGTGCAGCAGCATGAACCCCACCACCAGGGGAAATAGCCGGTGGGCGCTGTAGAACCACATACCAAGTCCCATCGCGGCCCCCGCGTACCCGTAGTCGTGCAGCCTCCCGGAGCGCAGCGCCCTCAGCGTCAGGTACGCCGTGAGGGCGGCGAACAGCGGCGCGGTTATGCCGTGCATCCCTATACGGCTCCAGTTGATGTCCCAGCGGTTGACAGCCATCAAGAACGCCGCCGCCACCGCCAGCCGCGGACCCATCATCGAGCGCACGAGCAGGAACACCGCGGCGACCCCCCCGACGCCAAAGAGCACGCTTACCAGTCGGCCCGACGCGACCGTCAGTCCGGTCAGCTCGATCACCGCCGCAATGGGCAGCAGGAAGAGGCTCGGCAGATTGGTGGACGGTATGAACACGGGAGCCGCGCCGGGTGACTGCTGGATATGTCTGGCGTGGAACAGGTTGTCCGCCTCGTCGTACCAGAGACCCGCCGGCAAGTCATCGAGCTGGTACAGCCTGATCAGAGTGGCTAGGAGGAGGACGAGGCCCAGCAGCCCCCAGATGCACAGGGAGCGCAGGCCGATGGAGACCAGTGGGCCCTCGTTGGCGCGGCGGAGCAGCGCCGTCCAGCGCTTCTCGAAGCTGGGAAGCGCCAGAAGTAGGAGCACCACCGACGCCCCGTAGGCGTACCACGCCAGGGTGTTCGGCGGTCCCTGTGCGAACCCCCACGTCGCGGCGATCAGCGCAGACAGGGACAAGCCCACAGCGGCGGCTCCGATGGCCCGCTCCCGGTCCCGCGGCCAGCCCCGGAGGGACGTCGAGCCCGTCGACGTCGTAGGCGTGGACGGGGGTCTGTCAGAGGGTCGGCGAGAGGACGGCAGACGGGCGGCCGCATAACCCCCCAGCGCGAAGCATACTGCCGCCACCAGGTAGGGCGCGATGGCCCATCTCAGGTCGCCGCTGCCCACCAGGGCCTGGGCCGCGACTCCCATCACCAGCGCCGAGGCCGCCAGGACGAAGCGCAGGGCGCCGGCTGGGGTGTGCGTCATCGGCGAGGCGTGTTTGGCTGCGGCCTCCGGCTCGTCCGCAGCTATCCCGACCCCGATGCTTCGGTCTTGACCACGCCGTCCCGGTGCAGCGCCTCGATCTCCTCGGCCGCGTACCCGACGGATTCCAGGACCTTGGAGTTGTGCTCTCCCAGGAGAGGACAGGGCAGGACCGCCAGCTCTGTCGTGCCTCGGAACAGCACCCCGTTGCAGAAGAGCCTCATCAGCCCCATCGCCGGGTGCTGCAGCTCCCCCACCATGTCGTTGGCCAGCGCCTGCGTATCGGAGAAGAACCAGTCGTTCCCCTTATCGCGGACCGGGGCCCACGGCGCCTTTGCCGCGTCCAGACACTCCATCCAGTGCCCTAGGGTGCCCGCAGCGAAGGTCTTGGAAAGCTCATCGGAGAGGAGCCGGTCGTTGTCGGTCCTGTCACCGGCCGATGACAGCCGGTCGTCCGCCAGCAGGTCCCGGCGTCCGATGGCCTCACACAGCGGGGCCCAGAGGTCCGGGGAATCAGCCGCCAGGTACAGCCACCCGTTCTTGGCCCGGTAGAGACGGTGCAGCGCGCCCAGGCCGTACTGCATCCTGTCTGCCGAACGGCGGGGAGGCTTGCCCTCGAACCTGGTGAACTCCTCGGCGCCGAGGAGTATCCCGCTGTTCAGCAGGTTGGTGGCGACACGCTGGGACACCCCCGTCCGCTCCCGCACATACAGGGCGATGATCGTCCCCAGGGCGGCCAGCCCGCCCGCCGCGAAATCTGTGATCGCCAGCCTTCCCAGGTATACCGGCGGGTTCTCCGTGCCGCCCTGGGCGCGCCCGAGACCCATCAGCGCCTGTGACAGAGGATCGAGTCCCGGGCGGTGGGAGTACGGCCCCGACTGCCCGAAGGCCGTCACGCTGGCCTCGATCAGGTTGGGGTTGGTCGCACTGAGCGTCTCTTTGTCCACGCCCATGCGACGAATCGCGCCCGGCCGCGTGTTGGACAACACCACGTCCGCGCTGTCCGCGATGCGTCTCACCGCCTCCCTGCCCCGGGGTGTTCTCGTATTGAGGGAGACGCCCCGCTTATTGGAGTTGAGGAAGTAGAAGTAGTCGCGGGCTATGTCGCGGGAGATCTCGCCCTCCAGCGGTTCCAGCTTGACGACGTCGGCGCCGAGGTCGGCCAGCAGCCTGCCCGCCGTCGGACCCGCTATCACGTTGGTGACCTCCAGTATGCGGACTCCCGACAGCGGACGCGAGTCGGGCGGAGTCGGGTCCCCGCCCCGCCCTGGGCCGCCGGCGTCGACGCGGTCTCCCTCGACGCCGTCCGTCTCACCCTCCGGCGTAATGCGGACCCTCCCCGGCGTCTCGGAGAGGGCGATGGGCAGACCCATCTGGGACATCCTGCCCATTCGCGGGTGCTCCAACTGCACCACCATGCCGTTGGACCGGACCTGGGGATTGTCCATGGCCTCGTCGGTTGTGCATGCCTTCCCGTAGGGGACGTCAGCCTCTTCGAAGATCCGCTCCCACTCCTCGTAGGTCTTGGTCCGCACTGCCCGGGCGACTATGTCGTACAGCTCCTTGCGCACCTCTTCGGATGACAGGTTTCGCCCGTCGCTGAACCTGGGCTCTGTCAGCACGCCGGAGATGCCCAGTACCTCGGCGGCCTTCTTGACGAATCCCCCATGGATACAGGCGATGTGGATCCACTCGCCGTCGGCGCACTGGTGCAGGCTGTAGAAGGGCGCACCGCCGGAGGGTGTGGTCGACGTTCGTATGACGTAGGACGCCGGGCTGAGCCTGTCCCCGACGATCTTGGAGCCGAACAGCAGCGCCCCGGCCATCATAGAGGTCTCCACCTTGAGGCCGACGCCTGTCCTCTCTCGCCGGTAGAGCCCGCCGGCCGTCCCCATAGCCGCCAAGATGCCGGCCCCGACGCTGGGAAGCGGATGGATTATATGCACCGGGCCGGAGCGAAAGGCCGGCTGGTCCGAGAGGGTCCCCAGCCGCGCCATAACGAGCTCGTCCACGGGGGGCTCGTCTCTGAGAGGGCCCTTCATGCCGTAGGCGGTGATCGAGCAGTGGACCAGGCGGCTGTTGACTGCCGACAGCCTGTCGTAATCGACCAGGGTCTGCTCCCGGGAGGAGGGAGCGAAGCTCTCCAGCAGGACGTCCGACTCGGCGATGAGGGAGTGGAGTGCCCCTTCGTCGTCCAGGGACAGCGCGATATTCTCGCAGCCTCGCCTCCAGACCCGGTACTCCTCCTCGCCGGGGTCTCCGGCCCGCAGGACCCTGGCCCCATTGTCACCCAGGAGGGTGGAGGCTACCGCGCCCGCCATACCTCGGGTCAGGTCTAGTACGGTCACACCGTCGAAGGCACTGGCCAAGAGACTCTTCCCTAGCACCGTCCCATCGCGAGGGCTGGTCCCAACCTGGAACGGAAGTCGCGGCTATTGTCGTGCCAAGGCGTGGAGGGTGTCAAGGGAAAAGAAGACGCCCTAGGCGAGGCCGCCCAGGGCGTCTGTCGTTCGGAACGTTGCGTAGGACTAGTCGTCCGCGGCTACGGCGACAGAGGACAGCCTCTCTCTGAGAGCTGCCCGCATCTCCTTGACGCGATTCAGATGGGGCGTCTGCCCATCCTCGTTGCTCTTGTCGTACACCGTGTCACCATCGATGATCAGCTGCAGAACGCCGCTGTCACCGGGCGTCACCGTTATCGCGATCTCACCGCCGCCCTCGGCGAACATCTCAGTGGCCATCCAGGCCGCTACGCCGTGGTAGGCTCAAGGTACGCAGTAGATGATCTCTACGTTGATCTTCCCTTCCATGCGACTACTCCTTTCTCACCTGCCCCTGCGGTGTCCGCACTCGCGGCACCGCCCACAGGGCATCCTAGCCCTAACTTACCACGAGAGAGGAACGGCGTCAATCGGGTTTGGGATGCAAGTGCGGTGACGGGACAGGAGCTCGATCCCTTCAATCCAACGCTTGATTCCCTCGTAACAAGGGGCTTTCGGGTTGGTTCTGCGGCGTGAGGGCGGTTAGGCGTGAGGGATTTGGTTGTTCCGATCGGGGCTTGTGTTGTGGCCGATGAGGTCGTTGTGGTGCGCCATACCCCGTCCGGGTAGGCATCAGCGGGCTCGCAACGGCTCCTGTAGCTTCATGCAGCGGTGGGAGCGGTCGCCAGGACAGCCGGTGGGACCAACATCTCGTCCAACCGTGCCCGGACCATTCGCTTGACGTTACACGCCAGTGCCTTGAGGTAGACGGCGAGCCGGACCCTCTCACCTCCACGTACCCGTAGGCGGCCAAGACCATGGCGCCGTTTCAACTCCGAGCTCGTACCCTCTATCCCCGCACGCAACCCGTACCGTTTACGCTATTGTCCATCCGACTCGGCCCGCCGCCTACGTCCGATGTTCACCCTGGCGAGGTCCGCACTCAGCACGTAGGCTCCACTCGGCGACCACTCTCCCCCGAGCTCAGGACGACGACGCCACCTCACGGGACACCGTGGGCGCAGCGAGCAGGGTTCACACACCTCCCGGGCGAAGTGCATCTCCACTCGCTCGGGAGCGTCTTCATCCTCGTACTCGGACTCATGTCCCGCAGGACACACCGCAGACCTCCTTGCCGTAACGTCGATGTCAAAGTCAGCAGCCGTCAGCCTGACCAGCCCATCACCCCTGTCGGCCTCCGCTGGCGCCCGGCCCCCGACAGGGCTCACCAACTCCGTCCCCCTACGCTCTGCCTCCCATCCGTTGTGTCCGGATCCATACGACGTGTCGCACCATAGCTCCGAAGGACCGATCCCTCGCTCCTTCAACGTGTCTATCACCCCCACCGTCACACCGGCGTCGCCACCGCTCGACGGCGTGACCTCCACGTGGGTGATCACCTGCATTGCGTTCCCCTCTTCGCACGTCTCAGACACCTGCACCTCGTACCCCTTCCCCTTGTGTCCGCTGTAGGTCACCTCCGGATCGTGGGGCGTCTGCATCGAGTACGACCGCACCTCCTTCGGCTCCTTCAGCGCGATCGGCACCTTACCCTCTGCCGCATCGTCGTCATCGGCTCCGGGACGACCGTCCCTGTGCCGGCCCACGTGGCACTGCTCCCCCAATAGCCTCTCCAACAGCCCGTACTCCTCCATCTTTGCCACCGCCGTCCCACGGAACCTATCCACCAGCCGGTACACGTCTCGCGCACACACCGACAGCCGGCGACGCCCCTCACCTGAACGTGCGTCCTCGTACCTCGATGCTTCGCCGGTCTCCTTGAGGTACCGCTGGGCCAGTCCATCCCCAATCCCTTCACCCAGACCAGGGTGCTCACGGCTCACCGCTAACAGGAACACCCGGACCGTCTCGCAGAACAGACCCAACCGCGTCAACACCGCGATATTGCTCATGACGTGCGTCGAGTCCAGGCGCTGCTTGCCTGTTCGCAGTCCCAGGGCCTCTATCATCCGGTCCGTCGTCTCGCAGAAGGCCAACCGCCCGCCGTCGTGCTCCATCAACCGCACACGGAAGTTATGCAGTGTCTTCTGGGCAAGATGCGCCTCCTCCATCTCCAGCCGCAGCGCGTGGTGCCACAGCAGATTGAACTCCAACTCTTCCAACGCCTCCATGTCCGTCAGATCGAACATCTCCTTGAGCACCAGCACTCCCAGCACCGTCTGCACGGCGCGATTGGGCCTGCCCATGTCCGGGCTGTACAGCGGAGCGAACCGCTCCTCCTCTATCAGAACCAGAGCCTCGTTCCGGAACACCTCCGCCCAGCTCCTCCGCATCAGCTTCGCCTTCCTCGGCGTGATCAGAAACTCCGACTGCCACAGACTCTCCTGCGGTTCCCGTGCTTGAAACATCGACCACCTACTCCTGTGCCTTCACTCCTCCACTTTCCCCGCTCCTATTATCCCTCACTTCCAATACCCTCGCCCATGACTTGTTACGAGGGAATCAGTCTTGACTTCCTCGTAAGAAGTCATGTGTAGGCTGTCGCAGGGCTAGCGCCCCACGTCGTCACGCGGGTCGGGCGCGGCGAGGATGTCGCGCAGGACCAGCTTCGCGACCTCTTTATCCAGGGGCTGGTTGTTGTTGCCGCACTTGGGAGACTGGATACAGCTGGGGCACCCGGACTCGCACGGACACTCGGAGACGACCGCCAACGTCGCCTCCCATAGCTCTTCGATCACGTCGTAGCCGTGCTCGGAGATACCGACGCCGCCAGGATGTCCGTCATGGATGAAGACCTGCGGCCTGCCGGTGTCCGGGTGAAGGGGCGTCGAGACGCCCCCTATGTCCCCGCGGTCGCACAGGGCGAAGAGGGGAAGGACTCCGATAGCCGCGTGCTCCACCGCGTGGAGGCCGCCCGCTAGGTCGAGACGCTCCCTCCGGATGTACTCCAGCGCGTCCTCGGGAACGTCGAACCAGACGGATACTGTCTCGTACACGTAGGGCGGCAGGGTTACCCTCTCCTCGCCCAGCGCCTCCTCTGTGAAGTGGGCTCGCCGCATGAATCCCACGACGCTGGTCGTAACGCTGACCTCTCCCAGGTACGCTGTCGTACGGCCCGCCGGCTTCTCCTTGTGCACGTTGAGGACCCTGGTCTCCGTGAAATCCTTGGCCTGCGTGTAGTACGGTACGTCCGTCGAGGCGGCCTTGGCGGTGTGGGACTCTAGGTCGAGGTCCCCCACCAGGTAGGGCTCGCCCCGGTGAAGGTAGACGGCCCCAGGGTAGAGCTGTAGATAGGCCGACATCTCGTCCAGCGTCTCCAGTACGACGCCGCTGCCCTCGTCTACCAGAGCGTAGGTGTGGGACGAGGTTGACCTGATGTTGACCTCCCCCGCCGGGTAGGTGAGCTCCGGGTTCAGGTGCCACTGGCCCGACCGGGCGTTGAGGAGGTCCTCCTTCTGCATCTCGTCTGCGTACCAGAGCAGGTCGGGCCCAAAGAGCTCGGTGTCCCTCATGGTAAGGGGCGCCTCGTAGGCGGCGCAGAGCAGATGGGGCTTCAGGACGTACGGGTTGCCAGGCGAGATGCGGGCGCTCTCGTGCCCCTTGCCGAAGAAGCTCTCGGGGTGGCGCATTAAGTACTGGTCCAGGGGGTTGTCCAGGGCAACGAGGACGCTCAGGGAGCGTCCTCCCCTCCTCCCGCTGCGGCCCGCCTGCTGCCAGGTGCTGGAGATGCTGCCGGGATAGCCCGTCAGTATGGTTGCGTCTAGGTCGCCGATGTCTATCCCCAGCTCCATGGCGTTTGTGGTAGTCAGCCCCAGCCGCCGCCCTTGGAACATGTCCCTCTCGATCTGCCGTCTGTCTTCGGGCAGGTAGGAGGCTCGGTAGGGAGCTATCTTGCCCGCCAGGGCGGGTGCGGTGTCACGAAGGAGGTCCCGCGCGTAGACGTACAGCAGCTCCGCCATCCGGCGGCTGCGCACGAACGCCAGGGTGCGCACCTCCCCGCGGATGAGCTCGGCGAACAGCCCCGTCGCCTCGGTGCTGCTGCTTCGCCTGCTCCCGCGGGCCGTATCCACCATGGGAGGGTTCCAGAAGACGAAGTCCTTCCCTCCCGAGGGAGCTCCGTCCTCCTCGATGACTCGGAACGGCAGTCCCACCAGCCTCTCGGCGTGCTCTCCGGGATTCGCAATGGTCGCCGAGCACAGTATGAACCGCGGACTGCTGCCGAGCCTGGCGCACAGCCTCCGCAGGCGCCGCAGCACGTTGGCGACGTGGGAGCCGAAGACGCCGCGGTATGCGTGGGCCTCGTCCACCACCACGTAGCGGAGCCCCCGCAGGAACCGGTACCACGACCGGTGGTTGGGCAGTATCCCAAGGTGCAGCATGTCGGGATTGGTGATCACCGCCTGCGAGTAGCGCCGCACGTCGGCCCGGTCCTGCTGTGGCGTGTCTCCGTCGAAGATGCCGTAGCGGAGCCGCCGTCCGCCGACGGCCAAGGCAGAAAGCGTCCTCGACTGGTCTTGGGCCAGCGCCTTGGTCGGGAAGAGGGCCCGGCTTCCCCGGTCCTCCAGCAGGGCCTCCAGGACCGGCAGGTGATAGCACAGGCTCTTGCCGCTGGCCGCCGAGGTGGCGACCATAACGTTGCGCCCCCTCCTGAGCGCCTCCACCGCCTCGACCTGGTGACTGTACAGCGACTCGATCCCCATGGCATCCAGCGCCCGGGAGAGCCGGGCGCTCAGAGGAGGATCGAGGACGCCCGGTGTATGCTCCCTGGGCGGGATATCCTGGAGATGGACGATCTGGCTCTGGTACGAGGGCATCCGCCGGAGGCGGCTTAGGAAGGAGTCGACATCCATCTAGAACCCCGTGATGATCTCCTGCTCCTGGGACACAACCTCCAGGTCCTCACGGCTTCCCTCGATGTAGGAGACCACCTTGCTCATCATCTCGTCGGCGTGCCGCGAGCTATTGCTGACGCAGACGATCCCCAGGGTCGCCGCTTGCCACGAATCGGCGTCGCCGACCTCCGCCGCGGCGACGTTGAACCTATTGCGGACGCGTTCGCACACCGACCTCAGGACGCGGCGCTTGCCCTTGACGTCGTGGTTTCCGGGAAGCCTCAGGGTGAGCCTACAGACACCGACGTTCATACCCTTCTCCTTTCGTCCCTCCCTTCCGCGTCCGCAGCCCTGGCATGACCGATCTACCCCATGGTCACGCGGCTCAACAGCGCGTGGAAGAGCCTCTCCGGTATGAGCCTCGCACCCAGTATACCGAGGCGGGCATCCATCCCGACCGGATGACGCAGTGCGGGACTGCGGGACCGGACGACTTTGTGGATCACCCTCGCCACCTTGGCCGGGTCGGCGCCGCGGCTCTCGAATCGCGAGTGCCGCCTCCGGTAGGTATCCACGTAGGGCGAATAGACGCTCTCGACGTCCGACAGCCCCGGAGGGATGACCTGGTTGCGCAGAAAGCTCGTCCGGACGACCCCGGGCTCCACCACGGCAACGCGGACTCCGAAGGGCCGCAGCTCTGTCCTCAGAGATTCGCTGAGGCCCTCCAGGGCGAACTTGCTGGAGGCGTAGGCGCTGTGGAACGGCGTAGCCAGCCTCCCGAGAACGGAGCCGACGTTTACGATGGTGCCTCGGCGCCGGGCTATCATGCCGGGGAGTACCGCCTTTATCAGCCGCACCGCGGCAAAGAGGTTGGTCTCGAACTGGGACTTGAACTCCTCGACCGAGTAGAGCTCCACGGGGCCCCAGAGGCCGTACCCGGCGTTGTTCACCAGAACGTCGATGGGGCCGTGCTCTTCCATCAGGCGCGGCAGCGCGTCCCCCACCTCTCCGTCGTCGTTGACATCCAGCTCGACGGCGGCTACCTTCAGCCCCCTAGACGACGCTTGGCTCCGAAGCGGCTCCAGGCGTGACCAGGACCGGCTGGTTCCTATCACGCTGAACCCCTCCCCTGCCAGATGCAGCGCGGTCGCCTGCCCTATGCCCGAGGAGGCGCCTGTAACGAGGACCGTTCGACCTGTGCCACTGGACATTGTCACACCCCCTCGATCATCGAACCCTTCGCCAATTATATGACACCGCCCCTCTCCCGGTTGACATCTACTCTCGCCAAGGGCTGGCAGCCCTCAGGGTATCGGGCAGTGTTATAATCGATGCTCAAGCATGACGCATAGGCAAGTCCGTCCCGATATGACGATACCTAAGACCCTCTCCCAAGAGCGAGGAATCTGAGTAAGATTGATCATCTCAGTGATAGGCGCCAGCGAACCGCCGCCTGAGACCGCCCATATGGCCGAGCAAGTCGGCAGAACTTTGGCCGAGCGGGGCGTCACCGTCGTCTGCGGAGGACTCGGAGGGGTCATGGCCTCCGCCTGCCGCGGCGCCAAGTCCGCCGGCGGAACGACCATCGGCATACTCCCCGGCAGCGACCCGGAGGAGGCCAACGAGTGGGTGGACATCCCCCATATGCACCGGAATCGGATACGCACGAAACGTGATCGTGGTCAAGACCGGGCGGGCGGTGATATCGGTCGGCGGGGCCTACGGCACCCTGTCCGAGATCGCCCACGCGCTGAGCTACGGAATCCCGGTAGTAGCCCTCGACACCTGGTCCTTTTCCCGGAACGGCGTCGAGGATGAGGCCGCAATTAGGGCGGAGAGTGCGGTCGATGCCGTGGACAAGGCCCTGGCCGCGGCCCGGCGTGTGATGGAACGAGCCTCATGAGCACGATCTCCGAGGTCCAGGCTCGCGAGGTCCTGGACTCTCGCGGCAACCCCACCGTGGAGGTGGATGTCGTCCTGTCCAACGGAGCACGCGGACGCGCCTCCGTACCCTCGGGGGCCAGCACCGGAGCCAACGAGGCCGTGGAGCTGAGGGACGGCGAGGCCACCCGATTCCGCGGCCTGGGAGTTGGCAAGGCGGTCGCCAACGTGCGGCGGCTGATCGCGCCCAAAGTCATTGGCCACTCCGCCTTGAAGCAAGCGGACGTCGACAGGCTGCTGATCGAGACTGACGGCACGACGAACAAGAGCCGCCTTGGCGCCAATGCCATGCTGGGCGTCTCCCTGGCGTTAAGCCGGGCAGTGGCCCAGAGTGAGGGCAAGCCGCTGTATAAGTGGCTGGCCCGCGAGAGACCGGTCACTCTACCGGTACCCATGATCAACATCATCAACGGCGGCAGACACGCCGAGGACTCCACCGACATCCAGGAGTTCATGGTCGTACCCGTTGGCTTCGACACCTTCAAGAGGGCGCTCCAGGCCGGCGTGGAGATATACTTCTCGCTCCGGGATATTCTGCGCGGCCGCAGACTCGGCTCCACGGTAGGCGACGAAGGCGGGTTCGCTCCCCTTCTGCCCTCCAATCACGACGCGTTGGAGCTGGTTCTGGCGGCTATCGAGGCTGCCGGGTACACGCCGGGCTCCGAGTGCTTCATAGCGCTGGATTCGGCCGCATCGGAGTTCATGACCGATAGCGGGGACTACACCCTCAAGAGGGACAACGTCACAATGTCACCGTCTCAGATGGTCGACGTCTACGAGGGCTGGATCGATCAATACCCGATCATCAGCATCGAAGACGGTATGGGAGAGGAGGAGTGGGAAAGCTGGCGGATGATGACGGAGCGTCTGAGGTCCAGGGTCCAGATCGTCGGTGACGACCTCTTCACCACCAACACCAGCAGGATCAAGAGGGGGATCGATCTGGACGTGAGCAACGCCGTTCTGGTGAAGCCTAACCAGGTCGGCACCCTGACGGAGACCATCGAGGCCGTCGACATGGCGGCGGCGGTGGGCTGGGGTACGGTAATCAGCCACCGGTCAGGAGAGACGGAAGACTCCATCATCGCCGATCTCGCGGTGGGAATGGCGGCGGGGCAGATCAAGGCGGGCGCCCCGGCCCGAGGCGAGCGCACCGCGAAGTACAACCAGCTGCTCCGCATCGAGGAGATGCTGGGAGACGAAGCGGACTTCGTGGGCCGCCGGGTATACGAGGGGTTCCTAAATCACCGCTAGCCCAACAGCGTATAATAGCTGCGAATGCGGTCCACCTTTGTGAGTGCTTAAGGAGGTAGAACCATGACGACGCGCGTTGGCATCAACGGCTTCGGCCGCATCGGACGGCAGGTCCTCAGAGCGGCCATCGAGAATCATCCCGATGAGTTGGAGGTCGTCGCCGTGAACGACCTAACCGACACCGGTACCAACGCCCATCTCTTCAAGTACGACACCAACTACGGCGTCTACCCGGGCACCGTGGAGGCTGGGGAGAGCAGCATCGTCATCGACGGCCGCCGCGTACAGGTATTGTCGGACCGCGATCCGGCGGCCCTCCCTTGGGGCGACCTCGGGGTGGACGTCGTCGTGGAGTCCACCGGCTTCTTTACCGACGCCGACAGGGCGTCGGGACACCTGGAGGGCGGCGCCAAGAAGGTGATCATATCGGCGCCCGCCAGCGGCGAGGACCTGACCCTCGTCATGGGCGTCAACGACGACCACTACGACCCACAGCGCCACAACGTGCTCTCCAATGCCTCCTGCACGACCAACTGCATCGCGACTATGGCCAAGGTGCTGAACGACAGTTTCGGCGTCGAGAGCGGACTGATGACCACGATCCACTCCTACACCGGGGACCAGATGATCCTTGACCGGGTCCACGAAGACCTGCGCCGCGCTCGGGCTGCGGCGATGAACATAATCCCGACCACCACGGGCGCGGCCAGAGCTGTCGGACTGGTGCTGCCCGAGCTGAACGGCAAGATCCACGGAATGTCCTTCCGTGTTCCGACCTCTACGGTATCGGTGACCGACTTCGTAGCAGTGGTCAGAGAGGAGACCACAGCCGACGAGATCAACGCCGCCTACCGGGAGGCCGCGGAAGACGGGATGCAGGGGATTCTCGGATACTCCGCCGAGCCACTGGTGAGCATCGACTTCAAGCAGGACCCGCATAGCTGCATCATAGACTCCCTCTCCACGATGCTCGTAGGCGGCAACCTGGTCAAGGTCGTCGGCTGGTACGATAACGAGTGGGGCTACAGCTGCCGCACCGCCGACCTGGCGGTCTTCTTGGCCGAACGGGGGTTGTGAGAGTATAATCACCATGAGGGGAAGCCCCAGCGCGGGCGCTTCCGGAATGGAGGGCACTGATGGCAATTGATACGAGAATCGAGACCGGTACGTGGCGAGTCAAGACCGGCCACGCCCAGATGCTGAAGGGCGGCGTCATCATGGACGTGGTCACGGCGGAGCACGCCAAGATCGCCGAAGACGCGGGAGCGGTAGCCGTGATGGCACTGGAGAGGGTGCCGGCCGACATTCGCAAGGCCGGAGGCGTCGCCAGGATGTCCGACCCCACCAAGATCATCGAGATCATCGACGCGGTAACTATACCGGTCATGGCCAAGTGCCGCATCGGGCACTTTGCCGAGGCCCAGATACTGGAGGCCCTCGGCGTCGACTACATCGACGAGTCCGAGGTACTCACCCCGGCGGACGAGAGCAATCACGTCAACAAGCACGACTTCACCGTGCCCTTCGTGTGCGGCTGTCGAGACCTGGGAGAGGCGCTGCGGCGCATCGGCGAGGGTGCTGCCATGATCCGCACCAAGGGCGAGGCGGGCAGCGGCAACATCGTGGAGGCGGTCAGGCACGCCAGGATGGTCCTGGGAGAGATGCGCCGAATCCAGGGCATGACGGAGGACGAGCTGATGGCCACCGCCAGGGACCTGAGGGCGCCCTACGACCTGGTCAAGGAGGTCCACGAGACCGGAAATCTGCCCGTCGTCAACTTCGCCGCCGGCGGCGTCTCCACGCCCGCCGACGCAGCGCTGATGATGCAGCTGGGGGTCGACGGGATCTTCGTCGGGTCCGGGGTCTTCAAGTCCGAGAGCCCGCAGATCATGGCAGAGGCCATCGTGAAGGCGACAACGCACTTCAACGACCCGGCCATCCTTGCCGACGTCTCTCGCGGGCTTGGCTCGGCCATGCAGGGCCTCGACGTCCGAACAATGCCGGTCGAGGAGCAGCTGGCCACCAGGGGATGGTAGCTTGCGCATAGGCGTCCTGGCCATCCAGGGAGACTTCCTTGAGCATCGACAGATGTTCCAACGGCTGGGCGTGGACGCTCCCGAGATCCGCCTCCCCGGCCAGCTGGACGACCTGGACGGCCTGATCATCCCAGGGGGGGAGAGCACGACCATCGTCCAGCTAATCGACATATACGGCTTCAGGGAGGCCCTCGCCGACCGTGTGAGGGCCGGCATGGCCCTGTGGGGCACGTGCGCCGGCATGATCGTCGTCGCCAACGAGCTCTCGGACCGCCGCCCGGTGCCGCTGGGGCTGATGGACATACGGGTCACCCGCAACGCCTTCGGACGCCAGGTCGACAGCTTCGAGACGCAGCTGGACATCGGAGGGATCGACGGCCCGCCCTTCACCGGCATCTTCATCCGCGCGCCGGTGGTCGAACGGGCGGGAGCCGGGGTGGACGTGCTGGCGACCCTCGACGACGGCAGAGCCGTTGCCGTCAGGCAGGGCCACATGCTGGCAACGGCCTTCCACCCGGAGCTCACCGAAGATACACGGGTCCACGACCTGTTCGTCAGAATCGTCCAATGTTCCGTAGGTATTCCCTGACAAGGTGCTAGACAAGATCGATACCGACCTACAGTCGCTGATCGAGAATCTGCCTCCTCACATACAAGCGCCCCTCGACGACCGCGACGACACCGGCGAGCTGCTGGAGATCGTGCTGGACTTGGGGCGCGAGCCCGAAGCGCGATTCCTGAACGAGAGCATCCTGTTGGACCTGCGGGAGGTGACGGACGAGGACATCCGCTACGTGCTGGACCGGGTCGGGTCCTTCGGAGAGGACAACAGGGCCGGAATCGAGCGCACGCTCCACCGCATCTCGGCCATTAGGAATCGCAAGGAGAAGGTGGTGGGGCTGACACTGCGCGTAGGACGCGCAGTGTACGGCACGATTCGGATAATCGAGGACCTGGTCATAACGGGCAAGGGCATCCTCCTGGTCGGCAAGCCCGGCGTCGGCAAGACGACCATGCTGCGGGAGGTCGCCAGGGTCCTCTCCGACGATGCCCACAGGCGCACCATAGTGGTCGACACCTCCAACGAGATCGCCGGAGACGGGGACATCCCCCATCCCGGCATAGGCCGCGCCCGACGCATGCAGGTGCCGACCCCCGCCAGGCAGCACGCGGTGATGATAGAGGCCGTCGAGAACCACATGCCAGAGGTCATCGTAATCGACGAGATAGGCACGAAGCTGGAGGCCGACGCGGCCCGCACCATCGCGGAGCGTGGCGTCCAGCTGGTCGCCACGGCCCACGGCAACACCCTGGAGAACCTCGTCATGAACCCGACCCTGTCGGACCTCGTCGGCGGCGTCCACGCCGTCACCCTGGGCGACGACGAGGCCCGGAGACGCCGCACCCAGAAGACCGTCCTCGAGAGGGTTGCGCCGCCAACCTTCGAGGTACTGGTCGAGATACAGGGCTGGAGCCGCGTCGCCATCCACTCGGACGTCGCGAACACGGTGGACCGGATGCTCCGCGGCGGCCCGGTGACTCCCGAGACGCGGTCCCTGGACGATGACGGGACAGTCCGGCGCATCACCCCGGAGCCGGTTGCCGCCTTCGACGGGCGCAACGGCGGCGCCCCCGAGCGCCGCAGCACCTCCCACGACTCCGAGGCGGACAGCGAGCCCAACGGCAAGGTAACCCGCATCCTCCCCTACGGCATCAACAAGGGAAAGCTGGAGCAGGCCGTGCGGGGGAGAGACACAGGGGTCGAGGTGGTCGGCGACATCGACGACGCGGACCTCCTCCTGACCACTAAGAGCTACTACAAGAGGAAGACCCACACCCTCAGAGAGGCCGAGAGCGCGGGCAAACCGGTCTACGTGCTTCGGAAGAACACGTCGGCCCAGATAGAGCAGTTCCTCAGGGCCATATCGCGCAGTCAGCGGGGGCCTCGCGGCGGGCGGTCTGTCAGCATAGCCATTGCGGAGGCCGAGAAGGCGGTGGCCAAGATAGGGCACGGCCAGAACCACATCGACCTGAACCCGCAGGGAGCTTACGTGCGGCGCCTACAGCACCAGATCGCTGAGAGCTACGGCCTCTCGTCCGCCAGCTTCGGGCGGGAGCCCGACCGCCGCGTGGTCCTCTACCGGCGCTGACTCCAAGAGAGGGGGAAGCTCCATTTGGGGATATTCGTCGTCTTCGAGGGAGGGGAAGCCAGCGGCAAGACCACCCAGTGCGAGGCCCTCAGGCGGAGAGCCTGCTCCGCGGGGCTTGCCGTCACCTCCGTCCGGGAGCCCGGCGGGACCAGCGCGGCTGAGGGAATCCGCCAGCTCCTGAAACGCGGCGATAGGGAGCCCCTCGCAGAGCTCTTCCTCTTCTCAGCGGCCAGGGCGTCGCTGATGGCCTCCGTCGTACGGCCGGCCCTGGAGCGCGGCGACACGGTCATCAGCGACAGGTACATCTACTCCACCCTTGCCTATCAGGGCTACGGACGCGGCATCGACCTGGAGACTGTCCACCGCGTCAACGCCATAGCCACCCAGGGCCTGGCGCCAGAGCTCGTCGTCCTCTTGGACCTAGCCCCCGAGTGCGGCCTGCAACGGCTGCCAAGACCGGAGGTCAACGAGCAGCTGGGCCTGGACCTGTCTCCCGAAAGGGAGCGGCCCGCGGGACCACCGGACAGGATCGAACAGGACAGCCGCGAGTTCCACAGGCGCGTCAGGGAGGGATACCTGGACCTGGCGCGCTCCGACCCGGAGCGCTGGCTGGTCCTCGACGCCTCCGCACCCGCCGCCAAGCTGTCCGACCTGGTGTGGGACCGCGTCAGCGCGCTGATCGCTCCCTGAGTCGCTCCTCCTTCCCTGGTGGGGCCGGCGGGGAACAGGTCCGATCCTTTCCCCCTACGGGTACAGTCACATAGGAATTAAATCGATGGTATCAATGAAGAAGAGAGTATACGAGATTGTGGAGGAGGCAGCGCCCGGTAATCGGGCCGGCGAGATCTTCGCCATGCTCATCATCTTGTTGATATCCTTGAACGTCGTCGCCTTGATAGCCGGAACCGTGGAAGAGATCCACCAAGTCTCGCCACAGGCTTTCCGCATTTTCGAGATCATATCTGTAGCCATATTCACGGTTGAGTACCTGTTACGGGTGTGGTCCTGCACAGTTGATCCGAGATACTCTCATCCCGTGTTGGGGCGGTTGCGGTTTGCAGTCTCGCCCTTGGCAATGATCGACCTACTGGCGGTCTTGCCCTTCTATCTGGTGCCTCTCGCCAATTTGCATGGGCTGGACTTACGCTTCTTGCGGGCTGCACGTCTCTTTGCCAGAGTCGCCAGTATGAGCCGCTATTCCTCCGGTGTGCGCGTATTAGGCCGGGTTATTCACAACAAGCGCAGTGAGCTATTCACCGTGATAATGGTATTGTCAATTCTGTTGCTGTTGGCGTCGTCATTGATGTTCTTTGCCGAAAGCAAGGCTCAGCCCGACAAGTTCGCCAACATTCCCAAGGCCATGTGGTGGAGTATCATTACCCTGACCACCGTAGGCTATGGAGACGTGTTCCCGGTCACGGTAGTAGGCCGTCTCATAGCCGGAATGATGGCTATACTCGGTATAGGACTATTCGCCCTACCTGCGGGTATCCTGGGGTCTGGCTTCGTCGAGGAGGTAACTAAGAGGACAAGCCCACTCAGGATATGCCCTCATTGCAATAGGGAGATTGACCCGTCGGCCCCGTGAACACGGCGCTAAGACGAGCTTGGCAATGACAATAACTGCCAGCAGCCAGGTGCATGGTCACGACCCGGGAAGCAGTTTCGCTACGCTGCTCGTCAGAATTAGGTGGGGAATCTGGGAAAAGGAGATTCGTTGTGGCGGCGGGGGGCCTTTGTTACAATCGCCCCTATGAACACTGACGTCGAGCTGCGCCGGTACAGGCCGGATGACCTGGCAAGATTCACCCGCCTCTTCAACGAGGTCAATGGGGACGTGGACACCGAGAGGGCCTACGACACCGAGCTGATGGGCCACACCCTGTCCCCTCCCCTGTGCTACCCGGAGGACGACTGCCGCGTCGCCGAGTCCAGCGGCGAGATAGTCGGCTTTGCGCTGCTGGCACCGGAGCTGCCCATAGGCCGCGCGGTGGCGACGACCGGAGTGATCGACTCTCACCGCGGCCGCGGCATCGAACGGAGGCTGCTGCGGGCCGCCGAGGCCCGGTCAAGAGACCTCGGGGCGCGGGTCATGCACGTCCAGGTCGCCTCCGACGACCGTATGGCCCTTGAAGACCTCAGCGCCGAGGGCTTTGGGGAGGTCAGGCGCTTTTCGAGTATGGTGTGGCAGGACGATGCAGCGCCGCAGCAGCGGCTGCCGGAAGGCTGCTGGGTCCGACCCCTAAGGACCGCCGAAGACGTGGCCGCCCTAACACGGCTGCAGAACGAATCTTTCGACAGCAACTGGGGCTTCTGTCCCAACACCGTCGAGCAGATCCAGGCCAGGGTACGGTCCAAGCGCTGCGACCCCGATGGTATCGTCCTGGTGCTGGAGGGAGACCAGATCGTAGCCTATAACTGGACCCTCCGGGCCGCCAACGCGGCCACATCCACCGGCTGGATATCCATGACCGGCGCCCATCCCGGCCACAGGGGCAGGGGCCTCGGAACGGCCGCGGTGGTCGCCGGAATGGAGTACCTCAAGAGCAGGGGCGTCGACCGCATAGAGCTGGAGGTGGACCAGGCCAACATCCACGCCGTCAAGATGTACCAGAAGCTCGGCTTCCAGTCGACGGCTAGCACCCTCTGGTACGAAAAGCTCCTTTAACTCCCGCCCATCAGTCCCCTCCCCCCTGGACAGACCTCTGCATAGCTCCGCCCCCCCCCAACCCAAGTCTCTCTACCAAAGAGTAGAAGAGGGGCCTGTGCGACCCTAGCCGTCCGACTCCAAGGGCTGGGGGCTGTCCGTCCGTCGCAGGGCTTCCGGAAGGACGATGCCTCCGGAGAAGATGATCTTCATCGCCTCCTCGACGCTGAGGTCCGTCTTGACAACCTCGTCTTCCGACACGAAAGCCAGGTTTCCCGACGTGGGATTGGGGACCGTAGGGATGTAGACCACCAACAAGCGACCGCCTTCGTCGCCCAGGCGGCTGTGCCCCGTTACGAAACCCATCGCCATGAGGCCCGATCTCGGCCACTCGATGAATACGACCCTGCTGAACTGGCGTCTCGACGGAGCGGTGAAGGCCTCTGTCGCCTCGTGGGCCAGGTTGTAGATCGTCTTGATGACGGGGACACGGCTTAAGACGGCATTCTGCCACATCAGGACGCGCCGCCGTCCCACCCTGCTGGCGATCAGGGTCCCCATAATGTAGAGGTAGGTGCAGACGACCAGTACGAGGATAAGCCACACCGACCAGGGGGGAAGCTCCTGAACATACGGGCTGTCATGGATCAGGCTGACTACGGGGCTGAACAGGCGAGCGAAGCCGACGACGAAGAACTCCACGACCGCCAGGGTTACGAGCAGCGGGATCAGTAGGAGGACGCCGGAGCCCATCCGTCCTAGCACGTGGGCCTCAAACCGCTTCAGCGGCTCCCGGGGACTCCTCTGGAGCTCACCGGCCCCCTTCCCCTTGGGCGGACCGTTATCCATCCGTGTGTCCACGGCTCACGCTCCGGCGAGGCTCTCCACGGGCCGGTCCAGTAGGGACGCGTAGAAGTCCGCCATGTTCACTGCCACGCTGCCCCAGCCCATCTTCACGGCTTCAGCCCGCGCAGCCTTGCCCATCTGGTCTCTCAGGGAGGGGTTTTCCAGCAGAATGCCCATCTGCTGGGCAAAGGGCTCCGGGCACTGCCAGGGAATCAGGTAGCCCGTCTCTCCGTTCTTGATGAAGGACTTGAGTCCCCCCACTCTGGAGGCGACCACCGGCGTCCCGCAGGCCATTGCCTCCAACGCGACGAGGCCGAAGCTCTCGTAGTACGAGGGCAGCGCGAACACGTCCGCCGCGCTGTAGTACGCCGGTAGGACCTCCTGCTTCACCAAGCCCACGAAGGTCACCTTGTCGGCGACCCCCATCTGTGCAGCCAGCGACTTCAGACGGTCGAGCTCCGTGTCCCGTCCCAGTACGCCGCCAACCACCAGGAGGCGTGTATCCTCCAAGTCCTCCATGAGGGGTAGAGAGCGTACCAGGATCTCCAGCCCCTTCAGGGGCTCTATTCGCCCCACGTAGAGGATGATCCTGCCTCCCCGCAAGCCCAGCTTCCGGCGCGCCGTGCCTCTATCCATCGGCTGGAACAGCGACAGATCGACGCCGGCGCCCACCACGTGGATCCTGCCGGGCGGCACCCCGTACAGCCGCGTGAGGTCATCCCGCTCATCGGTGGTCGACACCACGACCGCGTCGGCGCTGATGCCGATCTTCCCCTCGGCGGTCAATCGGGCCAGCGGCTCCCGCTCGCCGGCCCTGGCCCTGAGCTTGGTCTTGGCGAGGGTGTGGAAGGTGACCACGTGGGGGATCTTCCACCTCTCGGAGAGGACCGCTCCGACTCGCCCCGAGAGCCAGTAGTGGCTGTGGATGAGGTCGTAGGCCACTCCCTCGGACTGTTGAAAGCTATCGAGGGCGCCCAAGAACTCCGGGATGTACCCGGACAGCGACTCCTTGGTGGTATCCAGCGGACCCGCCTCGACGTGTACGACCCGCGCACCCTCCGACAACTCCACCACCTGGGGATCATTCGGGTCGTGCCGCCTGGTGTAAACGTCTACGACCAAGCCGCGGCGGGCGAGCTCCTGGGCGATCTGAAGCACGTACACGTTCATGCCGCCCGTGTCCTTCTCCCCGAGACGGGCGATTGGGCAGCCGTGAAAGCTCAGTAGGGCCAATCTTCGCATCTACTATTCCTACGACAATAGGTAGTGCCGGTTTCTCATATTATTCCCAGCCCAGCGAGAGGCCAAGTCACCTCCGGGCCAAGACCCGACAGATGGTGCGGTCCTCGGCGCCCAGGTCGTACTTGTAGCGCTCAGTACCCCGCAGAAACTCGAAGGTCTGCCTTCCCTCTTGAATCGCATCCCGGATGCAGAGGGCCTTGTTCAAGAGCCCCACGCTCAGCGAAGCAAAGGCGGGATCGTATCCGCTATTGTACAGGAAATAGGAGCCCGCATAGTCGAAGCAGATACACGCTGCGGCGCGAGTGCCGCCGACCTCCAGGAAGTAGAGCCTGAGCTGGCCTCTGGCCGCCAGCTGGTGCGCCGCGTCGACGAAGAACGCCTCGCGCTCAGGCGTCAGGAACTCTCTCTTCTCATCTCCGCTGGACCTCAGGAGCCGGAAGAAGTCGGGCATACCCTCGGCCACGGCGTCTGGATCGAGAAGGCAGTACTGCCGGTGGCTGTCGGCAGCCTCGAGACGCCGCAGCTTTCGCCTCAGCTCGTGCCTGCTCTTCTTGCTGAGCCCCGCAACGTACCCCTCCCACGACGATGGAAGCATCGACAGGGGCACCTTGTCCTCTTCCGTAACCTCGACCTTGACACCCCTCTCCTCCATCAGTGACGGAAAGCGTTTGAGGGTCGGCGAGTCCTGGGATATGGACCTGAGGTCCACCGTATGCCAGTCCAGGGTCATAAGGTGGTCGCACACGGCCTGAAAAAAGGCTTCCTCGTCGTCCGGGGCTACCACGAACTCATGGTAGTCGAAGAGGTCCGTGCCTCCCAGGAACGCCACCGTGCCTTCCGAGGCCATCATCGGCGCTACTCCCACAACCCGCTCCCCGGCGTGAACCGACAGAATGCTCAGCTGCGCGCCGCCGCCGAAGTGCCTCCACCAAGTCTCCTGCCACCAGGGGGTTACGAACGTGGTGTCGTTGGCGCATTGGGGCAGAAGACTCTCCCACTGGTCCCGAAGGCCCTCGAAGTCTCCAACCTGCACGGAGTGCGGCATCCTCAACCCTCCGACCGTATGGCCAGGAACTCTCTCCTGGCCTCTCCCTGGGTTTTCAGCGTGCCGCGGCTGGCATGGGTCACGATCCTGCTTCCAGGCTTTCGCGCTCCCCGCAGTGTGATGCAGAGGTGCTCGGCGGACAAGACCGCGGAAACCCCTTCCGGCCTCAGCTCTTCGTTGTTCATTATGGTGTCGACCAGCTGATCGGTGAGCCTCTCCTGAACCTGGGGACGACGGGCGAGTATGTCGAGAGCCCTGGCGAGCTTGCTGGCGCCAACCACTCGCCCTGAGGCCACGTATCCGATGTCGGCAGTCCCGAAGAAGGGCAGGAGGTGATGCTCGCACATCGAGAAGAAGGGTACGTCTTTGAGGACCACGAGCTCCCGGTGGCCCTCGTCGAAGCCCGTAGACAGCACCTCGTTGGGGTCCATCTCAAGCCCCGAGAAGAGCTGGCCGTACAGCTGGGACACCCTCCTGGGGGTTTCGAGAAGGCCCTCCCTGGCCGGGTCTTCTCCGATAGCGGACAGGATCGACGAGACAGCTTGCTCTAGCGCTTCGTTATCTACTGGCATCACACCGCTGTCAGCGCCCGCTCCACGTCGGCGAGCTCGGTCGTGTACTCCTCCATGAAGCTGGGCTCCAGCTCGCCCGCCAGGTCGGGGTCCTTCAGGCCGGTGCCGGTAATGATGCAGACGGCCCTCTTATCGTCGAGAGCCAACCCGGCTTCGGACATCTTCAGCAGCCCCGCGACCGCCGCAGCCGAAGCGGGCTCGCAGAAGATGCCCTCACTCTGGGCCATGAGCTTGTACGCGGACATTATCTCCTCGTCCGACACCGAGTCGATGACCCCCCTGGACTCCTCTCGGACCCTCACCGCGCCCTCCCAGCTGGCCGGATTCCCCACCCGTATCGCCGTCGCGATGGTCTCCGGTTTCTCGACGGGCTCTCCCCTGGCAATGGGAGCGGCCCCCTCTGCCTGGAACCCCATCATCCTGGGAAGGGTCGAGGCCCAGCCCGCGTCGGAAGCCTCCTTGAACCCCTGCCAGTAGGCGGTGATGTTCCCGGCGTTGCCCACCGGGATGAACACGTAGTCCGGGGCATCGCCCATGCTCTCCACTATTTCGAACGCCGCGGTCTTCTGCCCCTCGATCCTGTCGGGGTTCAGCGAGTTGACCAAGGCGACGGAGTGCCTCGCCGAGATGCCGCGCACGATCCCAAGGGCGTCGTCGAAGTTGCCGTCCACCAGGAGAATCCTGGCGCCGTAGGCGATGGCCTGGGAGAGCTTCCCCCGCGCCACCTGCCCTTTCGGCACCACCACCGTCGTGGGCAAGCCGCAGTAGGCGCCGTAGGCCGCGGCCGACGCGCTGGTGTTGCCCGTCGACGCGCACACTATGCTCGTAGAGCCTGACTCCAAGACCTTGGCCACGGCGACCACCATACCCCGGTCCTTGAACGACCCCGTGGGGTTGCAGCCCTCCAGCTTGAAGTACAACTCCCGGCAACCGGCTCTGCTCCCGATGCTGCGGGACCTGACCAGCGGCGTGTCACCCTCGCCCAGCGTGAAAATGGGTGTCCGATCTGTAACCGGCAGGTAGTCTCGATATGTCTCGAGTACGCCTCTCTTCATCCGGCGGCTCAGTCACCTCCAAAGGGGTGGGATTCCAGCGGGATTCCCATGGGGGAAGCCTCAGGGAACCACGTGGCCTTACTCTACCCTAGGGCGCACCCAGTGACAAGGACTCGGAGCCGGTTCCCCCTCCGTCAACCCTGGCCGGTTTCTTGAAAGCGGAGACGCCAAAGACGTACAATCAACTGAAGCACTCTTTCAACCCGGACCGAGCTCGAGCCGGACCGGGCAACCCCATCGGGAGGTGGTTACGCTGCCCGTCGACATATTCTCCAAAGGCATAGACCTCAATCCAAAAACAGAGGAGCACGTACAGCGCAAGTTTCGAAGGCTGGAGCGCCATCTGGACAGCCCGGACTCCAAGCTGGAGGTTTCGAGGACGTCGGCCCGCGCTCGGACCGCCCGCATAGTCGCCCAGATGACGCTTCTGACCGGCGGCCGTACCCTTCGAGCGCAGGAGAGCGCCTCCAGCCTCTTCGAGGCCGTGGACTCCGTGTTCGAGGTCATGTACCGTCAGATACAGCGCTACAAAGGCAAGCACTACCGCAGCGGGAAGGCCAGGCGGATGGCGAGAACCAGCACCGCCAGGGAGCGGGGCCCGGCGCCGGCGGGCGGAGGCCTGGAGGAGCCGGAGGACCCACTGCTGGATGAGCTGGAAGCGGTGGTCAGGACCAAGAGGTTCCCGATGAAGCCTATGACCGTTGGCGAGGCCATCATGGAGATGGAGCTGCTGAGCCACGGCTTCTTCTTCTTTCACAACGTGGACACCGGCGGCTACGCCGTCGTCTATCGCCGCCACGACGGCGACCACGGCCTCATAGAGCCGGAGACCACCTAGTCAGCCGTGAAGCGCGCCGCATGAGTCTCTTGATGGACCAGGACCGGGAAGTCGGCATGGCGGTGCGCCGGGAGATGGAGCGCCAGCGGCTGAACGTAAACCTCATCGCGTCGGAAAACTACGCCAGCAGGGCAGTCCTGGAGGCCCAGGGGTCGGTGCTCACCAACAAGTACGCCGAGGGCTACCCAGGCCGCAGGTACTACGGCGGCTGCGAGCACGTCGACGAGACGGAACAGCTGGCCATCGACCGCGCCGAGGCCCTGTTCGGCGCCGAGCACGCCAACGTCCAGCCCCACAGCGGCGCCCAGGCCAACATGGCCGCCTACTTCGCCACACTCAGCCCGGGCGACACCGTCATGGGTATGAGCCTCGACCACGGCGGACATCTGACCCATGGCAGCCCCGTCAACTTCTCCGCCAAGCTGTACGACTTCGTGCCCTACGAGGTAGACAAGGAGACGGAGCTGATCGACTACGAAGGGGCGGAGCGCGTCGCCCAGCAGCACCGGCCAAAGCTCATCGTGGTGGGGGCCAGCGCCTACACCCGCACCATCGACTTTGCCCGCTTCCGGCAGATAGCGGACGAGGTGGGCGCTGCCTTGATGGTGGACATGGCCCACATCGCGGGACTCATCGCGGCAGGCGAACACCCCTCCTGCCTGCCCCATGCCCACGTCGTGACGTCGACGACCCACAAGACCCTGAGGGGCCCCAGGGGAGGGCTCATACTCACCACCTCGGAGCTCGCCAGGGGCATCGACAGGGCGGTGTTCCCCAACGCCCAAGGCGGACCGCTGGAGCACGTCATAGCGGCCAAGGCGGTGGCCTTCCGCGAGGCCATGCAGCCGGAGTTCGTCGACTACCAGAAGTCGATCCGGGCAAATGCCCGTGCGCTGTCCGACGAGCTGGCCGGAGGAGGCTTTCGCCTGGTATCGGGCGGCACCGACAACCACATGGTGCTGGTCGACCTGGCACCGATGGGCCTCACGGGACGCCAGGCCGAGGAGGCCCTCGGCAAGGTCAACATAGTCGTAAACCGAAACGCCATCCCCTACGATCCCAGACCCCCGCGAGTGGCCAGCGGCCTGAGGCTGGGGACTCCCGCCGTGACCAGCCGCGGCTTCGGGATCCGAGACACAGCCCAAGTGGCGAGGCTGATAACCCGCACCCTCTCCAACATCCACGTAGAGTCGGTGGCCAGGGAGGTCCGCGACGAGGTGCTCTCCCTGGCCAGCCGGTTCCCCGTCCCCGGGATCGACGCCTGAGTCCCTCCGCTGTCAGAGAAACGAAACCGTCACTCCGTACCGGGGTGACTCCTCTTGAGGGCCTCGGCAGCCGCCGCCTGCTCCGCACTGCTCTTTCTGGGTCCGGCGCCGCGCCCTATTACCCTGCCCTCCGATAGGGCCTCGGCGATGAAGCGCCGAGCGTGGTCCAAGCCCGAGGTCTCCGAGATGCGGTATGACGGCGCCGCCAGCCCCTGGCCTTGCAGGAGCTCCTGCAGAAGGGACTTCGAGCTCTTGGGCGCCGGACCCAGAGGGGCATCCTCGATCTCCGACGCCAGGGAGGCGAGAACGAAGGAACTGGCCCCATCGTACCCTTGGTCCAGAAATAGAGCGCCGACCATGGCCTCGAACGCCGCGGCCAAGTTGGACGTCCGGTCACGGCCGCCGCCGGCCTCCTCCCCCCTGCCCAGAACCAGGTAGCGGCCCAGCTCCAACGCCCTCGCTACGCGGGCCAACGTCTCCCCCCGCACCAGCTCAGAGCGCAGGGCCGTGAGCTCGCCCTCCTGCCTGTCCGGGTAACGATGATAGAGTTCCTGGGCGACCGCCAAGCCTATCACCCCGTCCCCCAGAAACTCCAGCCTCTCGTTGGACTCCGGGGCCTCTCCGTGGCTCTCGTTCAGATAGGAGCCATGGGTGAAAGCGCTCCGCAGCAATGCCCTGTCGCGGAACGATACCCCCAAGGCCTCCTCGACCGATTCCAAGCCTATAGACCGCGGCATGGGCTTAGGTTGAGGCGGTGCGGACGGAGCCTAGCTCACGCCCTTGGGCCAGGGCGGCTGGGGCCTCTTCAGCTCGCCGACGAAGGGGCTGTGGGCCATGATCGCCAGGAAGTGCTCGAAGAACTCCACCGAGTCGCCCTCCGGCGGTACGAATGTCTTCAGGTAGGCGGTGTTGCCGTTTTCGAACACGAACGTTGGCGTGCCGAAGGCGCCGTACTTCCCGACCGCCTCCTCGTGGTCGCGGCCGACGACCGCCTGCAGATCGGGGTCTCCCATGTCCTTCCGGAGCTGGTCGACGTCCAAGCCCACCTCTCCGGCCAGATCGACCATGGCGTCCTCGTCGTTCAGGGCGATGCGCCCTTTGCCACCGTGCCGCGCCTTCAGCAGGGCCAGGTGGAACTTATCGAAGAGCTCCTCCCCCTGCCGCTGCGCTGCTCCAGCTGCGATGGCCGCGACCATAGACCTCCGCTCATCCAGGTCCGACTGCTCCCACGCCTTCCAGTCGGCATCCTCCCCGCTGTTGACCTGCTCCAGCGAGAAGTTTCGCCAGATCAGCTCTAAGTCTTCGCCGTAAGCCCGCTTGACGTTATCCAGCCACACGGCTGCATTGTGCACGTAGGGTCAAGCGTAGTCGGCATATATCTCCAGCTTGATTCGTTCCATAGATACACCTCCACTCTGTGAGTAGCGAAATTCTACGGCCTGGCGACACGAAAGTCAAAGCTGCGGCCGTTCAGACTTTGGCATGTCCTCCCGGTCTGTACCCCCTCTCAACCTCCCCTTGATGGGGAGAGGCAGGTTAGGCCGTGTAACAACCATGTAACAAAATTGCAACATCTGGGTAACAAGTCCCATTTAGAGTCGTATGGGATTACGACCACTAGGGGAGGGATCTGATGATCGACTCAGGAGACACCGCTTGGGTCTTGACGTGCTCGGCGCTGGTGCTGCTGATGACGCCGGGGCTTGCGCTCTTCTACGGGGGGCTGGCCCGCAGCAAGAACGCCGCCGCCACCATAATGCATAGCTTCATGACAATCGGTATCGCCGGCGTAGTCTGGGTGCTCTGGGGCTACACGATCGCATTCGGACCCGACATTGGGGGGTTCATCGGAGACCTATCGTGGTTCGGCTTGGACGGCGTCTCGGCTGACGAACCCGGGCCGTACTCGGACACGGTCCCCCACCAGGCCTTCATGATATTCCAGGCCATGTTCGCCATCATCACCCCGGCGCTGGTCACGGGGGCCTTCGCCGAGAGGATAAAGTTCAGCTCCCTGGTTGTGTTCATAGTCCTTTGGGTGACCATCGTCTACTCTCCGGTCGCACACTGGGTATGGGCTTCCGGTGGATGGCTGGGTAACCTTGGCGCTCTCGACTTCGCCGGGGGGACAGTCGTCCACATCAACTCGGGCGTGGCGGCCCTAGCCGCAGCCATAATCTTCGGCAGGCGCCTCGGCTTCGGCCGGGAGCCTATGGAGCCCCATAATGTCCCCCTGATCGTCTTGGGGGCGGCGCTGCTCTGGTTCGGATGGTTCGGCTTCAACGCCGGCAGCGCGTTGGCGGCCGATGGGACAGCCACCAACGCCTTCGTCGTCACCAACACGGCGACGGCCGCCGCCATCCTATCCTGGGTCACCATGTCCTGGATATTCGGCAAGAAGCCCAGCGTCATCGGCGCCGCCTCCGGCGCGGTGGCCGGCCTCGTGGCCATCACCCCAGCCGCGGGATTCGTCGGCCCGATGGCTGCCATCCTCATCGGCCTCGGCGCGGGCGTCTTCTGCTACGCCGCCATCGAGCTGCTGCTGAAGCTCAAGGTCGACGACGCGCTGTCGGTCTGGGGCGTTCACGGCATCGGCGGCACCTGGGGCGCGCTGGCCACCGGCCTCTTCGTCGGCTGGGGCTATGGGGGCCTCGGCGACGGCGTCAGCCGCATTGAGCAGATCGGGAACCAGCTGATCGGCATTGGTGTCACCTGGGCGTGGGCCTTCGTAGTGACCGCTCTGATCCTGCTGGCCATCAAGTACACCATAGGGCTGCGAGTCTCCGAGCAGGCCGAGGAGGTTGGCTTGGACATCAGCGAGCACGGAGAGCCCGCCTACAGGCTCTAGGCGATGATGCGGCCCGAAGCTGGAGGGCGGGCATTCCCGATTGGATTAGGGCATAATAGGGCCCAGGGATGCACGCAGCCAGTTGAATCAGCGACGATTAGCGCGGAGAGGAATGGCAACCGATGAACAAGATAGAGGCGATAATCCGACCCGAGAGGCTGACGGCTGTGAAGGACGCTCTGGCTGAGGCCGGTTTCGTCGGCCTGAACGTGGTGCCGGTCACCGGTCGGGGCAACCAGAGGGGCGTCGTGCACCAGGGCAGAGGCGGCTCGGTTACCATCGACATGCTGCCCAAGACCAAGCTGGAGCTGGTCATTCAGGACAGCGACACTGACCAGGTCTGCGACATCATCGTCGCCGCCGCCCGCACCGGCGACATCGGCGACGGAAAGATTTTCATCACCTCGGTCAACGAGATCATTCGAGTGAGGACAGGGGAACGTGGGGAGCCGGCTCTATAGAGGCCGGTTCCATCCAAGCAGCAACGCAGTTAGGAGTATTACAGCATGGCCAACAGCAGACTCACACCGTCCGAGGCTATACAGCTCGCCGAGGACAACAACGTCCAGATGGTCGATCTGAAGTTCACCGACCTGCCGGGCACCTTGCAGCATCTGTCACTGCCCATCAGTGAGCTCACCGATGAGTTGTTCGCCGAAGGCACGGGCTTCGACGGCTCCAGCATCAGGGGCTTCCAGACCATCGACGAGAGCGACATGCTCCTGGTCCCCGACGCGGGGACCGCTGCCATAGACCCCGTCTTCGACATACCCACACTAAGCCTCCTGTGCGACGTCCGAGACCCGGTCACAGGCGGCAGCTACTCCCGGGACCCCCGATCGATAGCCCATAAGGCTGAAGCGCATCTGGTCTCCTCGGGGGCTGGTGACGTGAGCTACTGGGGGCCGGAGCCCGAGTTCTTCATCTTCGACTCGGCTCGATTCGACCAGAACGCCCACAGCGGCTACTACTTCATCGACTCGGACGAGGGCATCTGGAACTCGGGAGCCGCCTACAAGCTCAACGGGGAGGAGCTCGGCCAGGGCTATCGGCCTCGCCACAAGGAGGGCTACTTCCCCGCGCCACCCATGGATACACTGACCGACCTGCGGTCCGAGGCCGTACTCAAGATGCAGGGCTTCGGCATCCACGTGGAGAAGCACCATCACGAGGTGGCAACGGCCGGCCAGGGAGAGATCGACATCCGCTACGACAGCCTCACCAAGACCGCCGACAACGTGATGGTCTACAAGTACATCGTGAAGAACGTTGCGCGGGAGCATGGCAAGGTAGCCACATTCATGCCCAAGCCGCTGTTCGAGGACAACGGCACCGGCATGCACACCCACCAGAGCATCTGGAGGGGTGGCGAGAACCTCTTCTACGGCGATGGGTACGCCGACACCAGCGAGATGATGCGGTTCTACATCGGAGGTCTTCTGAAGCACGCCCCGGCGCTCCTCGCATTCTGCGCGCCCACCACCAACTCCTACAGGCGGCTGGTGCCGGGCTACGAGGCGCCCGTCAACCTGGCCTACTCCGCCAGGAACCGCAGCGCCTGCTGCCGGATACCCATGTACTTCACGACTCCTGCGGCCAAGCGGATCGAGTTCCGCCCCCCGGACACCTCCTGCAACCCGTACCTTGCCTTTGCCGCCATGTTGATGGCTGGCTTGGACGGCGTAGAAAACCGGATAGACCCGGGCGACCCGCTGGACATGGACCTGTACGACCTGCCGCCAGAGCAGGCCGCACAGGTGGACCAGGTGCCCGGCAGCTTGGAGGAGGTACTGAACGCCCTCGAGGCGGACAACGACTTCCTGACCAAGGGCGGCGTCTTCACCTCGGACGTGATCGACACCTGGTTGGACTACAAGAGGACTAAGGAGGTGGACGCCATCAGGCTGCGCCCCCATCCCTACGAGTTCTTCCTGTACTTCGACGCCTAGACCCTCACAAGCCATCCTGGGGCGTCGCGGCCAAGGCAGAGCCGCGGCGCCCCTTTCTGTTCGGAAGAGACGCTTCATATGGGCAACACCAACGAACAGGACACGATCGCGATATGCCTGGTTTTCGGCGCTGGTCTTGGCCTTACCGCAGGCATCGTCTTTGGAGCCGCGTTTGACAACGTCGGACTGGGGATCGGCCTCGGGGTTTCCCTCGGGCTTTCCCTTGGGACTGCCATCGGTATGGTTATCGGGCTCGCGCTTCGGAAACCAGCAGATTGACACAACTTTCACAAACTGCTATATTTCGTGGGACTTTTCCGCTGCCCTTCAGCCCGCCGCACGGGGCCCTGCACACGCGCGACCAACCACTTGATCCGATGTCGAAGGTGGCTTTTACCCTGCCCAATGGCGAATACCTGTGAGTAGCCTGCGATGGTGGAAAGAAACCCAGAGGCCATTGAGTACATACTCCGCGAGGCCCGGGAGAACGACGTAAAGTTCATTCGCCTCTGGTTCACGGACATCCTGGGCAACCTGAAGGGGTTCGCCATCACGGTGGAGGAGCTCGAATCGGCCCTGACGCGCGGCATGGGCTTCGACGGCTCGACGATAGAGGGGTACGCTCGCTCGGTGGAGAGCGACATGTACGCCCTACCCGACCCCAACACCTTCAGCCTTCTCCCTTGGCGGCCTCGGACCAACGCCGTCGCCCGCATGTTCTGCGACATCATCACGCCGGGCGAGGAGCCCTTCGAGGGAGACCCTCGCTTCGTACTCCAGCGCAACGTAGAGCGCGCGGCGGCCATGGGATTCACGTACTACGTGGGCCCGGAGATCGAGTACTTCTACTTTAAGGACTCCTCCGACGCCGAGGCCGTCGACCACGGCGGCTACTTCGATCAGGGAGCCACCGACTTGGGCACCGACCTTAGGAGGGAGACGGTGCTGATGCTGGAGGAGCTGGGCATCCCCGTCGAGTCCAGCCACCACGAAGTCGCGCCGAGTCAGCACGAGATAGACCTGCGCCACACCGACGCACTGACCATGGCCGACACGGTGATGACGACCCGGCTGGTGGTCAAAGAGATAGCCATGAGGCACGGAGCCTACGCCACGTTTATGCCCAAGCCGACGACAGGGCTGCACGGCAGCGGCATGCACGTGCAGCAGTCGCTGTTCAAGGGGGACACCAACGCCTTCTACGACTCAAAGGACGAGCACCACATCTCCGCGACGGCGAGCCGCTTCATCGCCGGCCTCATGCGCCACGCCAGGGAGATCACTGCGGTCACGAACCAGTGGGTCAACTCCTACAAGCGCCTCGTCCCCAAGTTCGAGGCCCCGACCTACGTGTCGTGGGCCGTGTTGAACCGCTCCGACCTGATCCGTGTACCCGCCTTCAAGCCGGGGCGAGAGGCGTCCAGGCGTGTCGAGTACCGGGCTCCCGACGGGGCGTGCAACCCCTACCTGGCATTCAGCGTGATGCTGGCAGCAGGCTTGGAGGGCATCGAGAAGGGGTACACGCTGGCCGACCCGGTCGAGGCCAACGTCATCGACATGACCAGCCAAGCGCGGGACGAGCACGGCATCGAGGCTCTTCCCGGCAACCTGTGGGAGGCCATAAGGGTAACCGAGCAGAGCGCCCTGGTCCGCCGGGCCCTGGGTGACCGCGTATTCCGCAGCTTCATCGAGAACAAGAAGATCGAGTGGGAGAGCTACCACTCCCAGGTCTCCGACTACGAGGTGAGCCGGTACCTCCCCGCCACCTGACGGACCCCAGCGATATGAGACATTACACCTCCCAGTACACGCCCAAGCTGGTCAAGCAGGGTCTATACGACCCCAGCTTCGAGCACGACGCCTGCGGCGTGGGGCTCGTGGCCAATATCAAGGGCGTCAAGTCCCACCGGATCATCTCCCAGGGGTTGGAGGTGCTGATCAACCTGGGCCACCGGGGCGCCTGTGGCGCCGACCCGGAGACGGGAGACGGCGCGGGACTCCTGATCCAGATGCCCCACGACTTCTTCGCCAATCAGTGCGACCGACTGGGCATCGCCCTGCCCCCGCGCGGCGCCTACGGCGTGGGCATGGTCTTCCTGCCCCGGGACCCCGCACAACGCGGGAGGTGCCAGGAGATCATCCGCCGTGTCGTCGAGCAGGAGGGCCATTCGCTGCTGGGCTGGAGAGACGTGCCGGTTGCGCCGGACGCCATCGGCGTCCTGGCCGCCAGGGTGAGGCCCTCCATCCGGCAGTTCTTCGTGTCGCGCAGCCAGCTGGAGGAAGAGCCGTTCCACTTCGAGCTGCGCCTCTACGTCATCAGGAAGCAGATCGAGAGGGCCGTAGCCGAGTCCGGCCTCAGCGAGAGGGAGGACTTCTATGTCTCCAGCCTCTCCTCCAACAAGATCGTCTACAAGGGCCTCATCATGGCCGACCAGCTCGAGCACTTCTATCTCGACCTAGCCGACGAGTCTATGGTCACCTCCTTCGCCCTGGTCCACTCGCGGTTCAGCACGAACACGCTGGGCTCATGGAAGCTGGCCCACCCCTACCGCTTCGTCATACACAACGGAGAGATCAACACGCTGCGCGGCAACATCAACTGGATGGCCGCCAGGGAGTCGATGTTCTCCTCCCCGATCTTGGGCAACGACGTGAAGAAGCTGCTGCCCATCATGACCCCGGGACAGAGCGACACCGCCAGCTTGGACAACGCCCTGGAGCTGCTCTTAGCCACCGGCAGGTCCCTACCCCACTCCATGATGATGCTGATTCCCGAGGCGTGGGGCGACCACCTTCCCATGGACCAGGCCAAGAAGGACTTCTACGAGTACCACTCGTGTCTGATGGAGCCGTGGGACGGACCCGCGCTGGTGATAGGAACAGACGGCGCCAAGGTCTGCGCCATCCTGGACAGGAACGGTCTCCGTCCCTGCCGCTACCTGGTCACCTCCGACGACCTCTTGGTCATGGGGTCGGAGACGGGAGTCCTAGACGTACCGCCGGAGAATGTGAGGTTCAAGGAGCGCATCTATCCGGGGCGAATGTTCCTCCTGGACACCGAAGAAGGGCGCATCATAGACGACGCCGAGCTGAAGGCGGGCCTGTCGGCCCAAAAGCCCTACGGCCAGTGGCTGAAGGAGCACAGGGTCACCCTGGACGATCTTCCGGAGCCCTCCCATGTGCAGGAGACCCATTGGGACACCCTCCGGGAGAGGCAGATGGCATTCGGGTACACCCTGGAGGACCTGAGGATGATCCTAGACCCGATGGCGGCCACCGGCGCGGAGCCGATCGGCTCCATGGGCAACGACGCCCCCCTGGCTGTGCTTTCCGACAAGAGCCCACTGCTCTTCTCCTACTTCAAGCAGCTCTTTGCCCAGGTGAGCAACCCTCCCCTGGACGCCATCCGCGAGGAGCTCGTGACGTCCACCTCCGCGACCATAGGGCCCGAGCAGAACCTATTCGACGAGACGCCGGCGCACTGCCGCCAGCTGAGGCTCGGCGGACCGGTGCTGACCAATCGCCAGCTCGAGCAGGTCAGGAACGTCGACAAAGGCGAGTTGAAGTCGACGACCATCAGGGCCCTATTCGACCCCAGCGCACCCGGAGGCCTGAAGCGCGCCATGGACCTGATATGCAGCCAGGCCTCGGAGGCCGTTCGCCAGGGATACCCGATAATCATCCTCTCCGACAGAGGCGTTGACGCCGCCAATGCGCCGATCCCCAGCCTCTTGGCCACTTCAGGCGTCCATCACCACCTGATCCGAGAGGGCACGCGGACCAAGATCGGCCTCGTGGTCGAGTCGGGCGAGCCCAGGGAAGTCGCCCACTTCGCCCTGCTGATCGGCTACGGGGCGGGAGCCGTGAACCCGTACCTGGCCTTCGAGACCCTCGATGAGATGTCGGGGCAGTCCGCCTACCAGACCACATACGGCAGGGAGAAGGCCCAGCAGAACTATGTCAAGGCCCTGGACAAGGGCATCTTGAAGATCATGTCCAAGATGGGCATCTCGACTATCCAGAGCTACCGCGGCGCCCAGATCTTCGAGGCGGTGGGCCTCAACCTCGGGTTCGTCGACCGCTACTTCACCTGGACTCCCTCTCGCATATCCGGCATAGGACTGGACGAAATAGAAGAGGAGTACCGGCGCCGCCACGACTCGGCCTTCCTGCAAAGCGCGCCGGCGGGCAGCCTGGACCTGGACCCAGGGGGCCAGTACCAATGGCGCCGTGACGGCGAATACCACATGTGGAATCCCGACTCCATCGCCAAGCTCCAGCACGCAGTGCGCGCCAATAGCTTCGAGACCTTCGAGCAGTTCACAAGCTCCGTGGACAGCGAGAACCGCAGGCTGTCCACCATCCGAGGACTGCTGAAGTTCAAGAGAGTCGGTGAGCCCATCCCCATAGACGAGGTCGAGCCTGCCAAGGAGATCGTGAAGCGCTTCGCCACCGGCGCCATATCCCTGGGCGCCATCAGCCGCGAGGCTCACGAGACACTGGCCATCGCCACCAACCGGATAAGCGCCCGGAGCAACACCGGGGAGGGCGGAGAGGACTACCGGCGCTTCAAACCCGATCCCAACGGCGATTCCCGCGAGAGCGCGATGAAGCAGGTGGCCTCCGGACGCTTCGGAGTCACGATAAACTACCTGACCCACGCCAGGGACCTTCAGATCAAGATGGCCCAGGGGTCCAAGCCGGGTGAGGGCGGGCAGCTTCCAGGACACAAGATCGACGAGTACATCGGATGGGTCCGAAACTCCACGCCCGGCGTCGAGCTCATCTCGCCGCCCCCTCACCACGACATCTACTCCATCGAGGACCTGGCACAGCTCATCCACGACCTGAAGAACGCCAACCCGGAGGCCCGTGTCCACGTCAAGCTGGTGGCCGAGGCAGGCGTGGGCACCATCGCCGCCGGCGTGTCCAAGGGACATGGCGACGTAGTGCTGATCAGCGGCGACAGCGGCGGCACTGGCGCGTCGCCCGAGTCCTCCATCAAGTTCGCCGGCCTGCCCTGGGAGCTGGGTGTTGCGGAGACCCAGCAGGTGCTGGTGGCCAACGACCTGCGCGGCCGTATCGTCGTCCAGACCGATGGCCAGTTGAAGACCGGACGAGAGGTGGCGGTGGCATGCCTGTTGGGCGCGGAGGAGTTTGGCTTCGCGACCGCACCCCTCATCGCCATGGGATGCATCATGCTCCGCAAATGCCACTTGAACACCTGCTCCGTAGGCATAGCGACACAGGACCCGGAGCTGCGAAAGCAGTTCACCGGCGAGCCTGAGCACGTAATCAACTACTTCTTCTTCGTCGCAGAGCAGATGCGCCGTATCATGGCAGACCTCGGCCTGCGCACCGTCAACGAGATGGTGGGCAGGGTCGACAAGCTGGACGTGAGAGATGCCGTCGACCACTGGAAGGCAAAGGAGCTGGACTTCACACAGCTCTTCCACAAGCCCGACGTACCCGACGACGTAGCCACCTACCACCGCCAGAAGCAAGACCACTCCCTCTGGAAGGCGCTGGACCACGAGCTCATAGAGAGATGCCGCCCGGCGGTCGAGAACAAGACGCCGGTGCGGCTGGAGCTGCCCATCAGCAACTCCAACCGCACCGTTGGGACTATGCTCAGTCACAAGATCGCTCAGCGTTACGGAGAGGAGGGCCTCCCGGACGACACGATCCGGATAGACTTCAAGGGGTCCGTGGGCCAGAGCTTCGCGGCCTTCCTGGTCAAGGGCGTTACGATGAACGTCGAAGGTGACGCCAACGACTACCTGTGCAAAGGGCTGTCGGGCGGGACCGTCGTGATCAAACCCCCTCCCAACTCGACCTTCGTGCCGGAGGAGAATATCCTGGTGGGCAACGTCGTTCTCTACGGCGCCACCGGCGGAAAGGCCTTCATCCGCGGTGTGGCCGGGGAGCGCTTCGCCGTTCGCAACAGCGGCGCCGAGGCGGTCGTGGAGGGTGTCGGCGACCACGGCTGCGAGTACATGACGCGGGGGCGCGTCGTGATACTGGGACCGACCGGACGCAACTTCGCCGCGGGCATGAGCGGCGGCGAGGTCTTCGTACTCGACGAGGATGGCCGGTTCCAGGACCTGTGCAACACCAGCATGGTGGACCTGGAACAGGTCTCCGACCAGCCGGACGTGGCCGCGCTGCGCCGGATGGTGGAGGAGCACCTGAGCTACACGGGAAGCGTTACCGCAAAACGTGTGCTCGACGATTGGGACGACACGCTGCCCAAGTTCGTCAAGGTGATGCCGATAGACTACAAGCGTGTTCTCAGCGAGCGGGCGCAGAGGGAGAAGGACCACGCCATGCAGGTGGCGCATGGGTAAGCCCACAGGATTCATGGAGCTTGGGCGCAAGCCCCCCCTCCGGATACCTGTTGCGGAGCGCGTCCAGACCTACGACGAGTTTTACAAAGACTGGACCGAGCAGGGCGCCCGCGACCAGGGCGCCCGCTGCATGAACTGCTCGGTCCCCTTCTGCCACTCGGGGTGCCCCCTGGGAAACCTGATCCCGGACTGGAACGATCTGGTCTACCGCGGCGAGTGGCGCAAGGCACTGGAAGCCCTGCACTCCACCAACAACTTCCCCGAGTTCACCGGCCGGATATGCCCGGCTCCCTGCGAAGCCTCCTGCGTCCTGTCCATCAACCAGGACCCCGTCACCATCGAGTACATAGAGAAGGCCATCGCCGACCGGGGCTGGAAGGAGGGTTGGATCAAGCCCGAGCCTCCTGAGACCCGCACCGGCAGGAAGGTCGCGGTCGTAGGTTCGGGGCCGGCGGGACTGGCCGCGGCGCAGCAGCTCAACCGGTGCGGTCACAGGGTGACCGTCTTCGAGCGCGACGAGTACGTCGGCGGCCTGCTGCGCCTGGGGATCCCCGACTTCAAGCTGGACAAGCGCCTCGTCCAGCGACGCGTCCAGCAGATGGAGGCGGAGGGCATTGAGTTCAAGACGGGAGTACACGTCGGCAGAGACCTCCCCATGCGAGAGGTCCTCCAACGGTTCGACGCCGTCTGCATGACGGGAGGCTCCACGGTCCCCCGCGATCTCCCCGTTCCCGGTCGCGAGTTGGGCGGTGTCCACTTCGCCATGGAGTACCTCACCCAGCAGAACCGCCTGATCGCCGGGCAGCGCGTCGACCCCCAGGAGCGCATCGTCGCCGAAGGGAAGCGCGTGGTGATCCTGGGCGGAGGAGATACCGGCGCCGACTGCCTGGGCACGGCCCACCGCCAGGGCGCTGAGATCGTCCACCAGCTGGAGCTCCTCCCTGAGCCCCCGGAGGAGAGAGGCTCCGGCAACCTGTGGCCCGAGTGGCCTCTGATACTTCGTTCGTCGGCTGCCCACGAGGAGGGCGGCCTGCGGGACTACAATATCCTTACCAAGAGGTTCTCAGGCCGCAATGGGCGCGTCCAAAAGCTGCATGCCGTCCGCGTCGAGTGGGGCCCTCCCAACGCCTCGGGGCGCCCCGCGATGAACGAGGTCCCGGGCAGCGACTTCGAGATCGAGACGGAACTGGTGCTGCTTGCAATGGGCTTCCTCCACCCGGAGCACGAGGGGATGATAGCCGATCTCGTCGTCGACCTGGACGGCCGGGGAAACGTGAAGACCGACGATGACAAGATGACCAGCATAGCCGGCGTCTTCGCCGCGGGCGACATGGCCAGGGGCCAGTCGCTGGTGGTCTGGGCCCTGGCCGAGGGCCGCGAGGTGGCACGAGGCGTCGACCGGTTTCTCATGGGAAAGACCAACCTGCCCCGCGTCCTGGAAAGCGTGTAGCCCGGCGGCAGGCCCACCAGCAACCCCCGACAAGAAAGGAGAAAGGAAAGCATGGCCGCTCACAAGATCGCAGTCATATCCAGCTCGGAGCCGGACCTGGGGCTCATAGAGGCGCAGCTCGAAGGCGTCGACTACGAGATGGAGATCCACGTCTGTAACAGTGACGGCGAGACCATCGAGGCCGTCAAGGGCGCCGACGCTATCATCAATCAGGGCGTCCCGATGCCCAGCGAGGTGATACGCGAGATCGACACCGCTAAGGTGATAGTCAGCTCGGGCCACGGATTCGACCGCATCGACCACAACGCCGCAACCGACCAGAACGTGATGGTCGTCAACTCCGCGGGTTTCTGCACGGAGGAGGTCTCCAACCACGCCATCCTGGGGGTGCTGGCCTGCGCCAAGAAGCTGACCATCCTGAACGACAGGATCAAGCGCGGCCACTGGTCGGACCCCCAGTTCCGGCGCAACGTCGGATCCCTCAGCCCCATCGATGGCGAGACCCTAGGCTTGGTGGGCTTTGGCAACATTGCCCGAGCGACCGCCCGCAAGGCCAAGGTCTTCGGCCTGGAGGTGATCGCCTACGATCCCTACGTTCAGCCCTGGATCGCCAAGGAGTACAGGGTCGAGATGGTCTCCAGCCTGGAAGAGCTGGCCGGCAGGTCGGACTTCGTCTCCATGCACACGCCGCTGAACGACGAGACCAGGAAGTTGCTGAGCAAGCCCTTCTTCGACGCCATGAAGAGGAGCGCCTACTTCGTCAACACCTGCCGGGGACCGACGGTGGACGAGGCGGCCCTGATCAGCGCCCTTCAGCAGGGAGAGATAGCCGGGGCGGCCCTCGACGTCTTCGAGCAGGAGCCTACGCCGTCGGACAACCCGCTGCTGGGCATGGACAACGTCATCGTGACTCCCCACTCGGCGGGCACGTCGACCAATTCGGGCGTAGCCGTCCAGGTCCAAATAGGCCAGGAGATGGCGCGGGTGCTAAAGGGCATGTGGCCCATGTCCCTGGTCAACCCCCAGGTAAGGGCCTCCATCCCCGTCCGAGACCCGTCCGAGACGTAGCCGCACCAAAGTGGTCCCATCCCTTTCCCCCGCGGGCGAAGGTTAGGAAGAGGGGGTTCCGGTCTGCCGGTCAGATCAGGGCAGGCCGGAAACACCCCCTCTCAATCTCCCCATCCCTGGGGGGAGACGCCCCATCCCTTCCCCCCGGTGGTCCCCGGCTCAGGGCATGGTCAGGACCAGCTTGCCGAAGAAGTTGAGGCCCTCCATGGTCTCGTGGGCCCTCGCGGCCTCCTCCAGAGGGAACGTCTCGTGGACGATGCCGCGGATGACGCCTTGGCCCGTCAGCTCGACGATCTTACGCAGCTCGTCGGTGCGGCCCATGAACGCTCCGAACACGGTCTGGCTCTTCAGGAACAGAGTTCCCAGCTGGAGATCCGCCCGATACCCCGTCGTCACCCCGCACACGCCGTAACGCCCGCCAACCGCCAGTGACGAGATGGCGGCAGGCCAGAAGTCGGTGCCCACGTGGTCCAGCACCACGTCGACACCGTGGCCGTCCGTCAGGGCCGCGACCGCGTCGGCGACGTCCTCCTCGTTATAGTTGATCACCTCGTCGGCTCCCAGCTCCCTCGCCTTCCGGGCCTTCTCCTTCGTGCTGGTGGTTGCTATCACCCTGGCGCCCACGACGCTCTTGGCCACCTGGATGCCCGCCGTGCCCACGCCGCTGGAGGCCGACAGCACCAGGGCCGTCTCCGTCGGCTTGAGGGCCCCGCGGCGAATCAGGATGGTCCAGCAGGGCAGGAATACGGTCGGAAGGGAGGCTGCCTGCACGTAGGACACCGAGTCGGGCAGAAGGACGGCGCTTCTCGCGGGCGCCGCCACCATCTCCGCATAACCCCCGTACCCTCCGGCGCCCGAGACTTCGGTGCACAGCTCCTCCTCATCGCCGGCGCAGCGGTGGCACTGCCCGCAGCTGAGGCGAGGGTTCAGGACGACGCGGTCCCCGGGCCTGATGCTGGACACCTCCTCCCCCACCTCCACCACGTCGCCGGAGGCGTCTCCTCCGAGAACGTAAGGCTCGTCCAGCCGGCGACGCGTCCCCCGGACCCCGGCTCGAGTATAGACGTCCAGCCGGTTCACCGAGCACGCCCTGACCCGCACCAGCACGTCGGTCGGCCCGACGCTGGGCTCCGGCAGGTCGCCGTAGGTCAGCACGTCCGAGCCGCCGTGCTCGGTTATGTAGACAGCTTTCATAGTCGCACTCCTAGAGGAGCCTGTCTCAGAAGAACATCTGTGAACAGGTTCACTCTGACGCGAAGGTCTGATGTAAGACGACGGTGTGGAGACTGGTCGCTGTCATCGCCTCAGTTCACGAGACAGGACAAGGCTTCGGACCGTGGAAAGGGATGGCTGAAGGGGCGGGAGGAGCTCCACACCCGATAGAGAGTGCGCAGGTTGAAGGCTGTTGCCAACATGGTCCACTCGGCCGCCACGTTAACGAGGCCGCGCAGCAGGAACCTACGTGCCCTCTGTTGCTCCTTGATGATTCCGAAGACCGGCTCGACGAGTTGCTTTCTCAGCCCGTAAGCTTCTTTGGCTGCTGAGGTGGACATCCAGGCGCGATGGCCACGTAGGACTGCGTCGTGCGGCCCTATGGCCAGGCTTCGCCCAATCTCTTTGGCTCTGGTACAGGCTCTGAAGGCCGGACATGCCTGACAGACAGCACCTGCAGCCCGGTACAGACGCAACGGGACTCCGTTCGCATGCTGTATGCGGACGAACGCGAGCGTCTGTCCCTGGGGACACCTGAAGCTGTCGCTGTGCTCGTCATAGGTGAATCTGTCCTTGTGGTAGGGGTCTTCGAGGAACCGTTGTCGTGCCTCTGACACCACCACCTGCTGACCTCGACGGTCGCACTCCGCCAGGTGACTGGCAGCGAAGTATCCGGCGTCGGCCAATGTCATCTGCGACTTCGTCCCCGTAGTCTCCTCGGCCTGCTCCATCATCGGCACCAGCAGGGCATTGTCATTGGCCGCATCAACCACGTCCACGGCGGTGACCACCATGCCGGTCCCTCCCCCATCCACCTCTACGGGTGAGACCATAGCCTGGGCGTTGTAGCCAGCCACGATGCCCTGCCTTCCCTTCATCAGCCGGGCCTCCGGGTCGGTCAGGTTGATGCGCTTGTGGCGCTTCTGACTCGCAAGATCGGCCATCGCATGCTTCACCTGCTCTCTCAAGACCTCCTTGTCCGCCAACTTCTGAGGCAGACGGGCGACGGCGGCCTCTTCTCCCGCCTCGTTCTGTGCCTCAAGGTCGGTTATCGCCCGCTCCAACCGATCCAACAGCCCTCTCAGCCCCTTGGCATCGTAGCTCCTGTTCACTGAGGCGTTGGCGACCACCTTCGTACCATCCACCGCCTGGACCGCCAGATCCACCAACTTCATGGCCACCGCCGTACGCACGGTACGCTCGAACAGCTTCCTCATAGCCTGCCTATGCCCTTTGTAGAACCGCCACAGGGTGTTGTGGTCAGGATGCTGCCACCCGGTCAGCCATAGGTACGGTATCTGGTCCCGGCAGGCCACCTCCAGCTTTCGGCTCGAGCGCACCCCGGTCATGAAGCCATATAGCCACACGCTCAACAGCGCACGAGGATGGTAGGCTGGCGCCCCCATCGAGTCACCTTCTATGTCCACGCCAAGCTCCGTCCAGCTATCCCTGTCCAAGGCGTCAACGAACTCGGCCACGAATCGCGCCGGATGATCCAACGGCAACAGCTCGTCAAGCGTCGGCGGCAACATCCACATCTGCTCTCGGCCCATCGGTCGAAGTGGCATCTCAATATCTCCCATCTTGATGTCCCTTCAAACGTACACCTGACCCATACCCAACGCCACCCCAGACTTCTGAGACAGGCTCCTTCAGAAAGGTTTTCGAAATTGACGAATACGTTGTGCAGCGAGCTGTCGTCCGTCCATTTAGCCGGTTTCCCCTTGTTCTCCGGCGGGTGTTCAATATTTATCGTAAGGGTGGTGATGTGGCCGTCGCCATTGACCCCCACGCTTGCACACGCGACCGACTCACATGCGTCGGAACCAACTATCTCGACCGTGACGGCATGGCCGTCGGCGTTCTCATCGCAACTGGTCTCGCAGTACAGCAGGAAAGGCCAGGTCGAGGTCGCGCCGCCCGCTTGGTTCCATGCCTGTGCACCTAACGGCAGCGCGGCTCGCGCAAGGTCGCCCGTGGCATTCTGATCGGTCGTTGTCGTACCCATCCTATAAGCGACCGTGTGGTCTGACTGGTGCGCACCGGAGTGCGGGACGCCCTCCCATTGTAAGATGAGATTTCGATCTCTGCTGGCGGTGTTGGGGAACTTCAGCCGCGCCTCCACGATATAGCGACCGGGCTCAAGGTAGTGCTGCACTCTAGGTGATGTCTTCCCCCACCGATTCTGACGGTTACTCACCCTGAATCCAATATGCCACTGGGCGAGAGTGTGGTATATTCCGGTGTCGATGGCCGACGGGGGCGTCTGGGGTTCCCGTCGCGCCGAGGGCTGGTACAATACATTGTGTCGGGTTGCAAGAATAGCCCTACTCTCTGGAGAGTCCGCTCTTGATTAAGGTATTTGGCCTGAGCAAGGCTTACGGTTCGATCCAGGCGCTAGAGAAGGTATCTTTCCATGTCAGGCCGGGCGAGGTCGTCGGGCTGCTGGGGCCCAACGGCGCCGGTAAGACCACGCTCATGAAGATACTGACCGGGTTTCTGCACGCGGACGCCGGCCGCGTACTGATCGACGACCTCGACGTCGTGACAGACACACTGGCGGTCCAGGAGCGTATCGGATACCTGCCGGAGAACGCGCCCCTGTACCCGGAGCTCTCGGTCCAAGCCTATCTGAGGATGGTGGCCGACCTTCGCCAGGTCCCCAAGTCCGACCAGCCCCTTCTCATATCCAGGGCGGTGAGGGCCGCAGGGCTGGAGCAGAGGCTCGCCCAGCCTATCGGCCAGCTCAGCAAGGGATTCCGCCAGAGGGTGGGCCTGGCCTCGACAATCCTCCATGAGCCCCAAGTGCTGATCCTCGACGAGCCGACCATCGGCCTGGACCCCACGCAGATCGTGGAGGTAAGGAGGCTGATAACGCGGCTCTCCGACCGGACAACCGTTCTGCTCTCGACACACATACTCTCCGAGGTAGAGGCGGTATGCGACCGCGTCGTCGTGCTGCTCAACGGCGAGGTGCGGGCCGACGCTCGACTGGGTGAGCTGGATACCAGCTCCACGGCGGTGCTCATCCTCGACGAGGGCGAGCCGGACGTGACCAGGGAGCTCGAATCCCTGGACGGCGTGAGGTCGGTAACCCGGACCAGGAGCGACGAGGGGCTGGTCTATAGGGTCACCGCCTCGGACAGGAGAGACCTCCGCGGCGCCATCTTCGACCGGGTCAAGAGGAGAGGCTGGCGGCTGAGAGAGCTGCGCCGGGACGTCCGGACCCTGGAGGCCGTGTTCAACGAGCTGGTGGCCTCCACCAACGGCAAGAGACCCGCAGCGGGCGCCGGGGACGAGGCTTGAGCGGCATGGCGGTACAGATCTGGGCTGTCTCCCGCAAGGAGCTCCGGGCATACTTCGGCTCTCCCCTGGCCCTCATCTTCATCGGGGTCTTCCTGGCGGCAAGCCTCTTCATCTTCTTCTGGGTGGAGACCTTCTTCGTCAGGAACGTCGCAGAGGTGCGTCCGCTGTTCCGGTGGATGCCCGTTCTGATGATCTTCCTGGTGGCCACGTTGACGATGCGCCAATGGAGCGAGGAGCAGCGCAGCGGGACCTTCGAGCTGCTTCTCACGCTGCCGGTGAAGCGAACGTACATAGTCATCGGCAAGTTCCTTGCGGTGATGGCCCTGCTCGTGCTCTCCCTCGTGCTGACCCTGTCCCTGCCCGTGACCGTCAGCATTCTGGGCGACCTCGACTGGGGCCCCGTCATCGGAGGATACGTCGCGGCCGTACTGATGGCGGCCGCCTACGTCTCCATCGGCCTGTTCGTCTCCTCGCGGACCGACAACCAGATCGTGTCCCTCATCCTGACCGCCCTGCTCTGCGGCGCCCTCTACCTGGTGGGCACCTCGGGAGTGACCAACTTTGCCGGGGAGACCACGTCGAACCTCATGCGGGCCATCAGCTCCGGGGGCCGCTTCGAGAGCATCGAGCGGGGCGTGATAGACCTGAGGGACCTCGTCTACTACGTCTCCATCACGGTCTTCTTCCTGCTGCTCAACGTCGTTTCGCTGGACACCAGGCGCTGGGGCAAGGGCTCCGACACATCCGCCTATAGGAGGAACTCGGCGCTGGCCGTGGCGCTGGCCGCCGTTCACCTCGTTGCGCTGAACGCCTGGATCTATCCGCTGGCGGGGCTGAGAATAGACCTTACGGCCGACCGCCAGTTCAGCCTTTCGGACACGACCCGGGACATCGTCCGCAATCTCGAGGAGCCGCTGCTGATGCGAGGGTACTTCAGTGAGGAGACGCATCCGCTGCTGACGCCCCTGGTGCCCAACATCCGCGACCTGCTGCGGGAGTACGAGATCGCCTCCGACGGCCGTATAGAGATCGAGGTCGTCGATCCCAGGGACGACGAGGAGATCGAGGCCGAGGCCTCCCGATCGTACGGCATCCATCCCAACCCCTTCGCCGTCGCCGAGCGCCACGGGGCCGGCGTCGTCAACTCGTACTTCACCATCCTCGTACGCTACGGAGACGAGTTCGTCACACTGGGGTTCGACGACCTCGTGCAGACGGAGCGCCGCCCCACAGGACAGCTGGAAATCAAGCTTCGAGATCTGGAGTACGACCTCACCCGCGCCATCAAGAGGACGGTGGACGGATTCCAGAACCAGGGCGCCGTCTTCTCGGCCCTGGAGGAGCCATTGAACCTGACTCTGTTTGCGACGGTTGACATGCTGCCGGAGGAGTGGCAGCGGGTCCCCGAGCGCTTCGAATGGGCCGCCTCGAATATCGCCGAGGGTGCGGGCGGCAAGCTCCGATACTCGATTGTGGACCCCGATGCGCCGGGCAGCCTCATCACGAGAGCGGAGCTGGCCCAGCTCTACGGCCTGGCTCCTATACCCATTTCGGTCTTCTCCCAAGAGTCCCTATACCTCCACATGGTGCTGGAGAAGGGGGCTGAGCGTTTCGTCGTATACCCCGGCGGAGAGATGGGCAGGGCCGACGTCCGGTCGGCCATCGACTCGATGATAAAGCGCGCGGTACCCGGCTTCCTCAAGACGGTTGGCCTCTGGGTGCCCACTCCAGTCTCTCCCCAGGCCGATCCCCTCAACCCCTTTGCGCCGCCGCCAACCGCTCCCCCGCCCCAGCTCTCTTCGTGGAACCTGGCCGAGGAGCGCCTCACCCACAACTACACCCTCACCAGGCCCGATCTGAAGACGGGGCGCGTCCCCCCCGAGATCGACGTCCTCGTGGTCATCGCCGGGCAGGGAATGACTCCCGCGGAGGAGTTCGCCATCGACCAGTTCCTGATGAAGGGCGGAGCCGTGATAGTAGCCGCCGGCGGTTATGTCCTCAGCCAGCAGCAGTTCGCCGGAGGCTTCATAATGGAGCGGGTCGGCGGCCAGCTCCGCGAGATGCTCTCCTCTTACGGCGTGACGGTCGATGAGTCCTTCGTACTGGATACTCAGAACGAGTCCTTCCCCGTACAGGTGCGCCGAATGGTCAACGGCATCCCGGTCTTTGAGCTGGAAAGCCTGAGCTACCCTCATTGGGTCGACATCCGCAGGGACGGCATGGACACGGATAACCTCATCACGTCCAATCTGCCTGGGCTGACCCTTCAGTGGGTCTCCCCGTTACAGCCCGACCCGCAGAAGAACGCGGAGCGGGAGGTCGCCACATTCGTCCATTCGACGGAGGAGTCGTGGGTACGCCCCTCGCCGGACGTGAACCCGGACCTGGAGGCTCATCCGGAGCTGGGCTTCCCCATCGAGGGCGACCAGGGCCCCAAGCCCTTGGCGGTGAGCATCACCGGCTCCTTCGACAGCTTCTACAAGGGCCGGGCCAACCCCTTCGAGGAGCTGGCGGCACAGGTGGCCTACGAGGAGGAGCACGGGCCGCCTCCGAACGAGATCAGGATAAGACCTCTCGAACCGCCGGAGGAGATACCGGTTACGATAAAGGAGTCCCCGGCCTCGGCGCGGCTGGTCGTAATTGGCAGCACCGAGTTCCTGAACGACTTCGTGCTGGGCATGTCGCGGGGCCTGTCGCCTAACAGGTACCTGCTGAACCTCCAGTTCCTGGAGAACACCGTGGACTGGGCGGTCGAGGATGCGGCGCTCCTGGCCCTGCGCTCGCGCGGGACGGTGGCCCGGTTCCTGAAGCCACTGGAGGACGGGGAGCAGACGCTCTACGAGGCCGTGAACTACGGTGTCGCGCTGGCGGCGCTGATCGCCATCGGGATCATTTGGACGCTCAGACGCCGGACGGAGCGGCCCATGAGCCTGGTTGAGGACTAGGAGCTATGGACCTCCGAAACAAGATACTGACGGCGGCGCTGGTGCTCCAGGTCGCCGCGCTGGCCTTGGTCTTCTGGCCGGAGGCGCCCCCGGAGCCGCCGAGTCCGCTCCTAGCCGGAGTCACCCAGGCCGACATCACCAGTATCACCGTCAGCGACACCCGAGACAGGAGCGTCGTGGTGGCCAGGGGCGGTGAGGGGTGCATCATACCGACCGCCGACGACTTCCCGTGCAACGCGGAGCTGTTCACGGCGCTGATCGACAAGGTAGTCGAGGTGAACACGGGCAACCTCGTGACCAAGACGACGGACAGCCACCGGCGGCTGCAGGTGCACGAGGAGGACTTTCAGAGGCTGCTGGAGATCGAGCTGTCGACCGGGGGTAGGCACAGGCTCTACCTGGGCTCGTCGCCCCGGCTTCGCGCCGTGCACGTTCGCGCGGACGACCAGAGCGAGACGTACGTTACCCCGACGCTCTCCACCTTCGATGCTCCGCCCGACGCCAAGTCCTGGATCGAGACCAACTACTTCACGATACCGGAGCGTGAGGTGATGGCGGTCACACTGGAGAACTCCAACGGGCGCTTCGATCTGAGCAAGGATGAGGAGGGCAACTGGTCCCTGGCGGGCCTGGAGCCTGACGAGGAGCTTCGACAGGTCGGCGTCGACGCGCTGCTAAACCGCGCCACCAGGCTGGAGGGCCGGCGCCCGCTGGGGAAGACTGAGGAGGAGTCCTACGGACTCGAGGAGCCGCAGGCCTCCGTAACGGTGACGACGTCGGGCGAGCAGTGGGCGGGCGGGGAGTACACGATCCACGTCGGCGCCGTGGACCCGGTAGACACGGGGCTTGTGAGCCGGATCGTCAAGTACTCGGACTCGCCCTACTACATGTCCGTGGCCACCTACATCGTCGCCGAGTTCACCGACAAGGAGCGGGAGGACTTCATCGTGCAGCCTCCAGCCACCCCCTAACCCCAGCGGGGCTGCCTCGGAAGTCCCCCTGTCCCATCTGCGGGAGGGAAGGCGGCTGCGCCAAGATCGCGAGACTCCCTCAGCGTCCCCAGCTCAGCACAGTGGGTATGTCGTCGATGACTGATGTTTCGACGGCCGGGGTTCCGACGGTCGTCCATATGCCCGTGGCCAGGTCCACCACCCGCAGGGTTGACGTGTCGGACTGGTCGACCACCAGCACTGCGATGCTGTCTTCGTCGGGGGACCAGTCCATCGCCACCACCCTTCCCTCGGCGTCGAAGCTCTGAGAGGGCGCTGCCAAGTCCAGGTACTCTCCGGCAACCATATCGTAGACGCTCAGCTTGGTCCCCTCTACGGACTGGCCCGCCGCGACGGCCATGGTCGACCCCGAGGGGGAGAGGGCTATCAGGGCTGGGATGAGCCCCGGGACGCCGACCATCCCCAGCTCCTCCAGGCGCTGGCGGTCCGCCAGGGTGACGGCTTCGGCGCCCAGCCTCTTTACGTTGAAGGAGGTGATGATGCGTCCGTCGTCCCGGTGCTGGGCATCGAAGAAGTAGACGGCGCCGCCGTCCGGCGACCACTCCGCCACGACTCGCGTGGGTGAGACTACCTCGATCTTGGTGGTCTCGAAGTCCAGCACGACCGCCTTGTCCCAGGAGATCAGGAACTTGCTGCCATCGGCGGACCAGCGCAGGGCTTCGGGCATCGAGAAGACGCCGGGGCCGTCCTGGGTGGCATCCGCAAACCAGAAGTCGTGAGGCCCGTAGCGGGAGGTGGCCTTTCCGCTGGCCACGTCTACGACGATGACGTCGGAGATCCTGTGACCATCCATGCACCATCCGACCTCGATGAGGGCGATCTTGCCGCCATCGGGAGACCACGAAGGCCATGCGTAGAACGGGCGCCACTGCCCCGAGGAGTGGATGAGGGTCTCCTGCTCGCCCTGGAGGTTGGCAATGTTCATCTCATGGCCGGAGGGCGAGACGAAGGCGATCTGAGTCCCCTTGGGGGACCAGGCTGCTCCCACGGTTCTGATGACGGTCTCCGCCTCACGGCCGTCCGGGTGGGAGGCTTTCGTGACGACCAGCGTGATGATTCCGGTCGTCTCCACGTCCATGTGGAGGATGGGCCGTGCCTCTCCTCCCACCTCGATGGGCGTGGCGGTGAGGGGAGGAGGGGCAATGACGGTCGGCGACGGTGGTGGCGTGGACGGCGGAGGCGGCTCCTCCTCCCTGTCGCACGCCGCCAGCACCCCCAGCACCAAGCTGCAGGAGACCGCGAGGCGAAGGACCGGGAGGAGGGGTCTCCCCATTACCAGCCCGCCTCCTGAACGATATCGGGATCTACGGGGCCCTCGTGGAGGACCAGCCGGTACCTTAGAGTCAGCGGCTCGCCCTGGGGCACCTCGAAGGGCTCGTGGTAGCACGGGCTAGGATGCAGCAGGCAGAAGTCCTTGAGGTTCCTCGTCCACCACGTCGTCGGGTGGCGCGGGTTTTCCGGATGGTCGATGATGGTGATACCGTAGACCTTGCCGTCCTGGGAGTGGCGGCCCGAGAAGCCACACCAGCGGCTTCTGGAACCGAAGATCTCCTCCACTTCGGTGTGTCCCTCTGCGTCGAGGAGCTTGCCGGGAGACATTTCGTCGCTGTATCGGAGCATCACTCCGCTGTAGTACAGGCCCATCTGTCCAGGCTCGCCGCGATTCAGGTCCAGGGTCAAGTTCCCCTCGTTGGGGTCGAGCGTGGTTGCAAAGTCCAACACCATGAAGCCGTCCCGCGGGGCGTGTACCGTGGCCTGCCGGGTCTCTGTCAAGTGCTGGACGCTCTCCCAGTCGGTCCAGGCGTTCTCAGTGGTGAGCCGAGCCCAGCTGACATCGGTCTCCTGGGACACAACCGCCTGATGCACGACGCGCCCGTAACCCCTGGGTTCGGCGCCCTCCCTGGGCTGCTCCCAGAAGTTGACGCCGTTCACCTTCTTCCAGCCGACCCACAGGCCCTGATGGTGCGGGTGGTCCACCGGGGTTGCCGTCGCGCGGTCCGTGGTCAAGGCCGGCGAGCCGGGCAGACTCAGAGGATGGGTGAAGGTCCTGCGTCCACCCTTCCCGAGATTGTAGTCGAAGACACGTCGCGCGTTCCAATGCAGTCGTACGCGGTCGTTCAGATTTTCAAAAGAGAACATGACTGCCTCCTGGCTCTCTGCTATTGTCAGCGATGGAACTCTTGGCTGATGGCTTGCTTGAAGTCGGGGTCGTAGCTGTGGACTCTTCCCTGTTGCCTCTGCTCTTCCAGGGAGACCACGGCCGGGGGCCGGGGCGCTATGGGTTCGTATCCGATGACTCTCTCCGCTTCCAGCTGACGCATCTCCGACTCCGTTCTGCCCAGGAGCCCGGCGAGGGTCTGGCGGTTGTGCTCGCCCAGCAGCGGCGCCGGCCGAGGGGGAGGCAAGGGCGTCTCCGACATCCGCCAGGGCGGTCCGGCGTAGGGCAACGGGGGCATCCCGGTGCTGGGGTGATGCTCCTGCGTCCTGAAGAAGGACCGGGAACGGAGGTGGGGATCGAAGAGCACCTCCCGGCCGTCCAGCACCGCACCGCAGGGGACTCCCGCAGCCTGAAGCACGTGCATGAGCTCGTAGTGGTCCCACTCTCGCGTGACCTCCCTAATCAGGATGTCCAGGGCCTCTCGGTGGTCCCACCGAGAGGCCCTGTCCGAGAAGCGCGGGTCCCGGCGCCATCCGGAGACGCGCAGAGTATCGCACAGCGATGACCACTCGGCATCGGTGGAGACGGCGATGACGACCCAACGGTCGTCGCCGCGGCAGGGGTAGCAGCCGTGGGGAGCCATAGCCGGGTCCTCGTTGCCGTACCGCTCCATGGTACGGCCGTTGACGGTGTAGTCCATCAGCGCCTCGGGCGCTTGGGAGCTCACCGTCTCCGCGTGAGAGAGGTCGACGAGCTGGCCCCGTCCCGTGCGGGCCCTATGGAGCAGTGCGGTCACGATGGCAAAGGCGGCATGCTCGGCCGCGGGGTAGTCGGAGTAGGGGATCTCGGGCAAGACCGGGGGCCCTCCCCTGTACCCGGTGACGTGGGTCAGGCCCGACGCCGCCTCTGTGGCGTAGCCTATCGCCCCGAAGCCCGACCAAGGGCCGGTGTAGCCGTACCCGGTCGACGAGACCATGATGATGTCCGGCTTGCAGGCTCTCAGGTCCTCGTACTCCAGACCGAAGTTGACCATAACCCTGGGCGTGAAGTTCTCCGCGAACACGTCGCTGATGGAGATCAGGTCCTTCAGCGCCTCGATGCCATTGGGTTTGCCGAGATCCAGGGTTATCCCCAGCTTGTTGCGGTTCTGCTCGTAGAAGTTGGCGGCCCTGTTCCAGTACTCGCCGCCTGCGCTGTTGTCGTAGGGGGAGATGGTCCGGTAGAGCTCGAGGCGGGAGCAGGACTCGACTCGTATGGTCTCGGCGCCCATGTCGGCCAGGAGCTTCGTTGCGGCCGGAATGGCTATGAGCTGCCCCAGCTCTACTATGCGGACCCCGCTCAGCGGTAACGTCACCTAGATGACCCCCTCAGCCTCCAGGCGGGCCACGTCGCTCTCCGAGCAGCCCAGCCTGTCCGAGAGCACCTCCCCGCTATGTTGACCGAGAGCCGGCGCAGGCGACTCGACCTGCCACGGAGTCTCTCTCATGATGAATGGGGCCCCGGGGTACTCCGCGGCGCCGATGGCGGGATGCTCTATCTCGACAAAGTAACCTCGGTCCCGGTACTGAGGGCTTTCGATCACGTCTTGCGGGCTCTGCACGACGCCGTAGATCAGTCCCCGTCTCTTATGAGCCTCGTAGAAGGTTTCGAACTTGCCCCTGCTCAGGAAGGTCTCTCGCAGCGCCTCGCTGAGCTCACGGGAGCTCTCAACCCTTCCCTGACGGGTGGAGAATCTCTCCTGCAGCAGCCGGGGCTCGTTCAGGAAGTCGGCGGTTGTGTCCCAGTCGGCGCCTCCGAAGGCGATGGGCACGGCGTAGCCGTCCCTGGTCTCCATCGGCTGTACGGGGATGTCGCCGGTATCCTCCGGCTGCCGCCCCCGAGTCGCGCCCATGTAGCTGTACAGGCACGTCGTGTCCCTGAGTCCCGACGCGACCGTCTCCTGAATCGAAACGTCGATCCAATCTCCCTGACCGGTGAGCTGCTGGCGGAGCACCGCTGCCACGACGGCGGTGGCCGCGTTGGTCCCAGCCCTAAGCTGGGCTTGGTTCAGGGCGTGTTTGAGGGGCTCGCGCCCGTTGGAGCCAAAGACGTACATCAGCCCGCCCAGGGCGTACTCCACAATCTCCGTCGCCTTGTAGTCTCGGTAGGGGCCGGTCTGACCGAAGCTCGAGATAGAGGCCATGACGATGTCCGGCTTGACCTGTTTCAAGGAGTCGTACCCGAGGCCCAGGGAGGGCATCACGCGGGGGCTGAAGCTCTCAACGATCACGTCGGAGCCCTCTAGGAGGGCCCGGAGTATCTGCTGTCCCTGTTGGGTCTTGAGGTCGAGGGTGACGCTTCGCTTGTTTGTGTTCAGGTAGGCGAAGAGCAGGCTCTTCTCGGGGTCTGGCTCGTCCTGCGCGAAGGGCCCCATGCGCCTGCAGGGGTCCCCAAGGACGGGGCGCTCTATCTTGACCACCTCGGCGCCATAGTCCGCCAGCAGCTTGGTGCAGTAGGGACCGGCGACGTGGTGCGTCAGGTCGAGGACCTTGAGGTTTTCGAGTGCACCATGCGGCAAGGTAGACGTTCCTTAGGCGAACGGCGTCGGTGGCTGGACGGCTGGAACCCAGAGGATGCAGGTGCTGCTCATAGCTGGTGAGAGTATATCGGAAACGCGCACTCCGGTCAGCAGTGCGCACCTTGTGACAAGAGCACCGCGCTCTTAGGATAGGGTATGTATTCAGTCGACGGCCATCTGCTACAGTGAGCCCCTCCGTACCGAGGGCTCCCTGGCACCTCCTTCAGCCGAGAGCGAGTGATGAAGATCAAAGACATCTTGAGCCAGAAGCCCACTCTGTCCTTCGAGTTCTTCCCTCCCAAGACGGAGGAGGGTATACCCGCCGTCCAACGCGTCATCGAGCGGCTCGAGGGCTTCCATCCCGACTTCGTATCCGTAACCTACGGCGCAGGAGGAGGGACCAGCCGATTTACCGAGAAGATCATTACCCACGTGAGGCATCAGACGAGCCTCGAGGCGATGGCCCACGTGGCCTGCGCGGCCCAGACGAGAGACGACGTCCACCAGGTCCTGGTACGCATGGAGCGGGCGGGTATCGAGAACATCATTGCGTTACGAGGGGACCCTCCCAGGGGGGAGAAGACCTTCGTCCCCGCGAGTGGAGGGTTCGCTCACGCCACCGATCTGATAGAGCACGTCAAGCGCAACTTCGACTTCGGTATCGCCGCGGCCTGTTACCCGGAAGGGCATCTGGAGTCCCCGGACCTCGAATCGGACATCGAGTACGCCAAGATGAAGGTTGACTTGGGCGCCGACTTCCTGATCACGCAGCTGTACTATGACAATAGATACTTCTTTGACTTCCTGGACCGGGCCCGCCAGGTGGGGATTGCCGCACCGATCCTGCCAGGTCTGCTGCCGATAGTCAGCGCGTCCCAGATCATGAGAATCGCAGAGCTGTCTGGGGCAACGATACCCGACGATCTGAGGTCCAAGCTGGAGAGGCACGCGGAGGACGACCGAGCTACTCGGGCGGTGGGCATCGAGCACACGACGAACCAAGTGAGGGAGTTGTGGAGCGCCGGCGTGGAGGGCATCCACTTCTACGTGCTGAACAGGAGCTATTCGGTGGCCAAGATACTCACGAACACCGGCCTGTCGGGACGGTAGGGTCTCCCCCTCTCAATCTCCCCCTGCGAGGGGGAGAGGTATGTTTGGTTGCGAGGGAGAGGGGGGGGAATAGGCTGGGGGCGCGAGCCTACTCTTGGAGGAGCGTTGGCGACCTTCTGGGGGGGCCGAACTGCGTGGCGTCCAAGCGCACGACCTCTTTCTGGTATATCTGGACCCTGTAGCGGCCGTAGTCCGGTACGTACATCCTTCCCTGGTCGTCCACCTTTACCGAGGTTGGCCGCCTCAGCAGCTTCTCCGGCTCCAAGTCGGTCATGTCCCGCATCCTGTTGGGGCCGGCGTTGGTCAGCATGTAGGCCAGGGACGACTTGGAGAGGGTGCCGTCACCGATGAACTGCGAGACGTACCGAGGCTCCGAGTTGAAGAGCTGGACCCTATTGTTGTCTCTGTCGGCGACGTAGATGTCGCCGTCGGCGTCGACCGCCACACCGGTGGGCCGGTTGAACTCTCCCTTCCCGCTGCCGGTCTTGCCGAAGCTGAAGATGAACTCTCCGTCGGCGGTAAATTTCTGGACCCGGTCGTTGCGCCAGTCGGCGACGTAGACGTCTCCAAGCTCATCGACCGTTATGCCCCAGGGCATGTTGAGCTGGCCCTCTCCGTCGCCGAAGCTCCCCCACTTCATCAGGAACTTACCGTCCCGGCTAAACTTCTGTACGCGGTGGTTCAGCGTGTCCACCACCAGTATGTTCCCTTCGAGGTCGAAGGAGAGGCCCGAGGGCCCGTCCACCTGGCCGTCGCCGTCGCCGTGCTCGCCCCACTTGCCCAGGAATTCGCCCTCCGAGCTGAAAGAAGAGATCCTGTGGTTGGCCTCGTCCGAGACGTATACGTTCTCGTCCTCGTCGGCCAGTATCGATACGGGCCACTGGAACTGCCCGTCTTCCTTCCCCACCGCACCGATCGAACCCAGGTCCTCGTCGTCGTAGGTGTACCTCCTTATCAGGGCTGCGGTGTCGGAGCGGCACAGGATGTACATCCTGCCCTCGTCTCCGAGAGCCAGGTCTATTGGGAAGTTGGTGAGCCTGCGCATACCAAGCGACTTGACATAAGGAAATCCTGCTCTCAGGAGCCCGTACGGCCTATCCATTGATCACCTCCCTGAGCTCTCCGGGCCGGAGGCGCCGCGCCGATGCCTCGACGGAGCCCCTCCAGCTGGAGTCTATCTCCTAGTTGAACGGATGAAGCTGCTCGTAAGAGCCGCCCACGATGGGCGCCGCCTCGACGCCCAGCCACTGCTCCAGGACCGTGGAGTAGAGGCCGCGGAAGTCGTAGGTATGCTGGAGGTCCTCACCCTTCTCCCACTGGTCCCGCGCCATCGGCGGGTACTCCGCGTAGAGCCCGCCATCCACCCTGTCGCCGATCAAGAAGGCGCCTCCGCCCGATCCGTGGTCCGTCCCGCTGCCGTTGTCCATCATCCTTCGACCGAACTCTGTGAAGACCAACATCACGACCTCCTCGGAGGCGTCGTGGTCCCGGAGGTCCTGGAAGAAGTCCATTACGGCGCCCGTCATGTCGGAGAGCAGCTTGGGGTGACTGGGCACCTCGTTGGCGTGGGTGTCGTAGCCGCCGTGGGCCGCGTACAGTATACGGGTGCCGAGACCCGCCAGATGAACCCTGGCCACGTTCCTCAGGGCCTTGGCGACCGGGTTGTCCGCGTACTCGACCTCGGAGGAGTAGCCGGCAACGGCTTGCTTGACGAGGTCGGACCCCCTGAGCACGTCGAGCCCGGTCTGACCCAGGTAGTCCATCACTACTCCCGTCCCCACGGCGGGACCATACATCTTCCTGAAGAAGTCTATGGACCGGTCCCTCTTCTCACGTTCCTCGATGGGAGTCATCATACCGTAGTTGTCCATGTCGCTGACGGAGGTGACCGGTACGCCGGGTACGGCCATGGCTCGCGGCAGCCCCGTGCCGAAGTTCACGCCGGTGACCACGCTCTCGTGTTTGGGGTCCAGCTCTCGAATGGCCCTGCCGACCCAGCCTTCGGTGGATATCTTCACGGGCTCGCAGGTGTGCCAGATGTCCATCCCCCTGAAGTGCGACCTGTTGGAGTCGGGGTATCCGATCCCCTGAACGATGGCCACCTTGCCCTCGTCGTACAGGTCCTTGAGAGGCGCGGCGTTCTTGTTGAACCCCAGCGTGTCGTTCATCGGAAGGATGTCGTCGGACTTGAGGCCCACCACCGGCCGTATGTCGTTGTATACGTCACTGGTATACGGCACGATGGTGTTCATGAAGTCGTTGCCTCCAGTGAGCTGGAGAACGACCAAGACCTTGTCTTTACCGTTAGCTGCCATCTTGAACTCTCCTCCTTGGTGCTAGGCGAACTGGAACTCTCTCGTTGCTACGATCTGCTGCAGCATGCTCACGACCCGGGCGTCCTGGTCCTCCTGGCTCACCGTGTCGGCGTAACCGACCAGCTCGTCGTGAGTCTCGCCGCTTACTATTATCGGTCCTATGAGATCGAGACATCTGTCCACCAGCTCATCCGATGACTTCGTCTCGCCCACGCTTTCGATTATCTCCCTGACACCTGGCTTGGAGGGCTCTCCCACCTCCTTGACCGCGAAGTTGACGCGCTGGTTCAGCGTTCCTCCGTCGATCCACTCCTTCCCCGTGTGCCAGCCCTCCACCGTGGGCGGGTCCATCAGCCTCTGTCCCATCAGCGTAGCTTCGGCCACGTAGCTGATCATACCCGGCCTAGGGAAGGTGTGAGTCCCGACCAGCTTCATCACACCCGTCACTAGCTCGATGGGGCTCTTCACCTTCTTGAATTGTGCCTCTTTGAAGAAGTCGGAGTTGAAGAGCACTCGGAGCACGTCACTCATGTTGGCGCCGGAGGCGAAGTAGGCTTCCACCAGCATGTCGATGGCCGCCGGATCCTGCGGGGCGGTCTCGTTCCACGCTGGCACCTGGGGCTCGTCGGCCACGAAGAAGTTGTAAAGGTGTCTCGCGATGAACCGGGCCGTTGCCGGCTGCTTGACGATGATGTCTACGATGTCCTCGCCGTTGAATCGACCGGTCTCGCCCAGGAAGCTCTTCTCGCTGAAGTCGTGATCATCTTCGCTGTACACGAAGTGGGACGCGTGATAACCGTGCGGGTACAGCGGGATGGGCTGGGTAAAGGTCCATCCCGTGAAGGCCCGCGCGCAATTCTTGATGTCCTGCTCCGTGTAGTTCCCCACTCCCATGGAGAACAGCTCCAGCAGCTCCCGGCCATAGTTCTCGTTGGGCTCGCCCTTCACGTTCTCGTTATTGTCCAGCCAGAAGATCATCGCCGGGTCTTTGGACAGCTCGATGAGGATGGTGCGCAGGTCCGAGAGGCCAATACTGTGGAACATGCCGACCTGGCGGTCCAGGGCCATCGGGTGCGAGACCTTCGACCATCCCGTAGCTAAGACGTGATGCCAGAAGAGGGCCATCTTCTCCTGGAGCTGGCGCTCGTTGTTGAGCATGCGGTACAGCCATCCTCCGGGACCTATGTGAAGCTCGCCTCCGTAGTAGCGCCCGGTTATGTCGTACTCGAACTCGGGGACGCTATTGGGGGTGACCAGCTCTTCGACCACGGCCTCGTAGCCCTTTGCCGAGAGTGCTTCCAGCTCGCTTCGCGTCGCCCCAAACCCAGCCCTGCGCATTAGATGGGCTATATCTGATATACCGTTATTCGACATCGGTGCCTCCTCGATTACCTGGCTCCCCTAATCCAACAAGCCTACCTCTAGTGGCTTCAACAACTATATTCCCACACAAAAGCGATTTCAACCCAATTGGCGGCGTTCCCGCCAAACATTCAGGAATTGAGGTCTGGCATCCTCTCCTACTTCCCAACGGATGGTAGACTGCCGTGGAGCCGATGCGCAAGGCTCACTCATATGACACATCACATTATCTGGAGGTCGAGATGGCCAGCACACACGTTGCGACGAAAGAAGAGGTGGAGGCGTGCCTCCGGGACAGGCGCAACTGGGGACGGTGGGGAGACAGGGGCTCCGCCGGCGCGATGAACCTGATAGACGGCGAGAAGCGGAAGGCGGCGGCGGCTCTGGTCCAGAGCGGTAGGACCGTATCGCTGTCCAGGCCCTGGACGGTGACTCCCTCCGTCGAAAACCCCCTGCCGGCGGCCCAGTACATGAAGGTGCATGACCTGGGGCATGGGAAGGCGATGGCTACCGACTACCTGGGCGTCTCCTACCACGGGGACGCCCACACACACATAGACGCCCTCTGCCACGTCTGGGACTCGACCGGGATGTGGGACGGGCGGGACCCCACCGAGGTCATGGGGTTCGACGGCGCCAAGTACGGCTCCGTCGAACAGTGGAGCGGAGGGATTCTCACCAGGGGCCTGCTGCTGGACGTCCCAAAGTCCCGTGGCAAGCCTTACGTGGACAACGGCGAGCCCGTGCTCAACTCGGAGCTGGACGACATCCTGGAGCAGCACGATCTCGAGGTGCAGCCGGGAGACGCGGTCCTCGTGTACAGCGGACGCGAGGCCTACGCCGAGGAGCACGGCGGCACTTGGGGAGGCCGGTGGCCCAGGCCGGGGCTCCACTCCTCCTGCCTCCTCTTCGTCCACGACAACGACATATCTATGCTGGGATGGGACATGATGGGTACCTTCCCGGACGAGTACGAGATTCTCTGGGGGATGCACTCCGTGCTGTTCGCCTTCGGCGTGGCGCTGCTGGACAACTCGCTGCTTCAGCCGCTGGCCGAGGCGTGCGCCGAGGAGGGAAGGTACGAGTTCATGCTCAGCATCAACCCCCTGAACATCCCGGGCGCGACGGGATCACCCGTCAACCCCATCGCTGTCTTCTAGACGCGGGTTGACAATGCGGTACCCCTTAACTACGATGCCACCATGTGTTATGTGAAGCTGGAGACAGAAATCAGCAAGGAGGCTGTGATGGGAAAGTATGTGTTGGCTCTAATAGCCCTGCTCGCCCTATCGATGGCGGCAGCTGCCTGCCGCGAGGAGGTGGTGAAGGAGGTAGCGGTAGAGAAAGTCGTGACCCAGGAAGTGGTCAAGGAGATACCGGTGGAGGTGGTGGTGACCAAGGAGATCATCAAGGAGGTGCGGGTGCCGGGAGAGACGGTGGTGGTGGAGAGGGAGGTGGTGAAGACCGTCGAGGTACCGGTGGAGAAGCTCGTGACCCAGGAAGTGATCAGAGAGATACCGGTGGAGGTGGTGGTGACCAAGGAGGTCATCAAGGAGGTGCGGATACCGGGAGAGACGGTGGTGGTGACCAAGGAGATAGAGGTTATCAAGGAGGTGGAGGTGGCCACCTTCGCCCGGTTTGGTGAGGCGCCGGGGCTCAAGCAGCTCACCCAGGCCGGCCTGCTGCCTCCGGTGGAGCAGAGAATACCCAAGCAGCCCATGGTTATCGCGACCCAGGAGATAGGACGGTACGGGGGAGACTATAGAGGGTACCTCACCAGCCCGGACAACGGCTGGACAATGCAGCTTACCAACAAGACGGGCATGCTGCGCTACTCCACCGACGGTAACGTCATCATTCCCCACGTGGCGAGGAAGTGGGACGTTTCGGAAGACGGGAAGGTATTCACCTTCTGGCTGAGGGAAGGAATGAAGTGGTCCGACGGGGCGCCCTTCACAGCCGACGACTTCATGTTCCAGTACAGCGACATCATCCTGGACGACAGGCTGACTATTCCCACGGAGAAGAGGGGCGGCGCCCTGCTCGGCGAGATCGCGAAGGTCAACGACTACACGATCACAATGAGCTTCGACCAGCCAAACTACCTGTTCCCGCAGACGCTGACGCAGCTCGACACACCCGGATTCATCGTTCCGGGTTGGCAGTCTGGCATTCCCTTCTCGCCCGGTCACTACCTCCGGCAGTGGCTCCCGAAGTACGCCGACGGCGGCGAGGCCTCCCTGGCGAATATGGCCAAGGAAGAGGGCCTTGCCACTTGGATGGACCTCTTCATCGAGAAGTTCAGCACACTTGTCAATGCCGACAGGCCCACTGTCAGGCCATGGGCTTTGGAGACGTCGATCCGGGCACGGCAGTATCGAGGAGCGCGGAATCCCTTCTTCTTCGGCGTGGACCCCGCAGGCAATCAGCTGCCCTACATCGACAGGCTCATCTACGACCTAGTGACGGACCCTGGGGTCATATCGCTAAAGGGGCTGTCCGGCGAGTACAGCACCTACGGCGTTCCCAGCGCAGACCTCGGAGCATTCATGGAGAACAGGGAGAGAGGGAACTTCGACATCTACCACTGGACACCCCTGTCCGGCACGGACAGCGGCCTGTTCTTCAACATGAGCTGGCAGGGCCCTGAGAAGGAGTACATCAACGACAGGGACTTCCGTATCGCGCTCTCCATCGCCATCGACCGGGGTGAGATCAACGAGATCACCTTCGCCGGAAGGGGAGAGGCGCGGAATGGCGTTCCCCCTGCAGGGCATCCCTACTATCCCGGCGGGCAATACGCCTATCTGCACACCGAGTACGATCCCGAAAGGGCGAACGAGATCCTCGATGGGATAGTACCCAACAAGGACGGCGACGGCTGGCGCCTCATGGCCAACGGCGACCGCCTCCAGATGATCTTCACGACCCCTCCGGGCACACAGATCAACGACGTGATGGAGCAGGTAGCCACCTATTGGCAGGCGGTCGGGGTCTGGACCAAGAACGACCAGATATCCCGGAGCGGGGCGTCTACACGGGCCCAGGCCAACGAGGCGATGATGTGCTCAGGGGGCAACGGCACCGCGCCCTTCGTATTCAGCGCACCTCAGAAGACGGCCCCGGTGATGCTGAGCGGCTGCGAGAACATAGGCCCCGAGTACATCCGCTGGTTCCAGACCAAGGGTGAGCAGGGGATAGAGCCGCCGGAGGACATCCAGAGGCTCCAGCGTCTGGCCACCGACGGTAAGAATGTGCCGGTGGAGCAGGGCAACGAGATGGCGAAGGAGATCTTCCGGATGCACGCGGAGAACCAGTGGATCATAGGCATAGTCGGCCTGGTCCCGGGCAATCTGATGGTCTCGAACGACCTGCGAAACGTTCCCAGGACGGCTACTTCCGCATGGCCCATCCGGTCTCCAAGCAATGCGTTCCCGGAGCAGTGGTTCTTCAGCAACTAACAGGATACTTGACCGAAGCTTCCCGACACCGTGCGGGGCCGCCTTCCAGCGGAGGCGGCCCCCAAGTCTCTCCCACAGCTGGCTCCCGAACGCCCGCGGCGCACCTGTATCTTGGGACTCCCACCTAGTCGTCGGAGTCTCCCGACCCTCACCAAGAGGCGGCGCAGAGGGTCTCCGACCTGGGAAAGAGACTGGGCGGTCTTGGGAATCGCTACTCGGCGCGGAGCTCCAGCCGCTCCATGACCTCGGGTTCACGAGGTTGAGGGGGGCGTGTCCGGTCAGTACCCTGGCCGCCTCGGCGCCGCACCGGCCCAGGAGCTGGGCAGCCGATGCGTCCGAGTAGTAGCCGGCGTGGGGTGTGAGGAGGACGTTGTCGAGCTTCAGCGTGTCGGCGTCCCCAACGTTCGCCTCGAAGTACCTGCCGAACTCGGTCTCCAGCAGCGCGGCGTACTCGGCGTTGCCCGCCTTCAGCGCCGCCAGCTCGGAGCGGGACACGCTCTCCAACGTGTCGAACATCGTCGTCGCCTCCGTGCTGCACGCTCCACCGGCGGGGTTCATGCAGCTGAGAAGGGCCGTCTGGGCCGTGGCGTGGGACGTAGACGACGCCACCGCGGAGGAGAGCGCCGTCAGCAGGTCCGACACTATCGCCCACTCGTCCCATGTCACGTAGACCGGGGCCGAATCCCCCAGGGCCGTGCCCGTCAGGGCGACGGACACCCGGAACTTCCTCGTGCCGCGGCTGGTGAAGGAGACGCTCTTCTCGGTCGTGGTCTCCGCCGACCCTAAGTTCGTCCAACTGTTGTTGCCCCACTGCTGCCACTGGTAGGTCACGCCCGCCGGGGCGTTGGCAGTGGCGGTCAGCGTCACCGTCCTCTTGGAGGCGGCCCCCGACTCGGGATACACAGGCGACGATGAGATCCATCCCATAGACCATGAGGTTGCGTAAAACAAGAGTTGGTATCGCCGTCGGGCAAATGCTGGGATAATCCTCGACTAGATGTGATCAGTCCATGGGAAGTGTACCCAATCCAATCACCGCCACAATCGGTAACGCTATCATCCATGGGAGCAGCAAGAACGGGTGAAGGTACGCGCCGGCGGGCACAAAACCTCGGTGAACGCTGCGTTGACCTGTACGATGTCCTCGGTATAACCTCAGCAGTGAAGATACCAAAGCCAAGAAGAAGAGCCCTGTAATCACGAACCACAGTACCAGTACCGCGTCCGTCGCCGCGTCTGTCCCGTCCCCGGTCTCTTCATCGAGAAAGATGTGATACGGAACAACGTCGCTGACTATAACGGCGATATAGCCGTAGAGCCAGCAGAGCCAGAACGTGTAGACAAGCGCATAGCCTGCGACCACGATGCTCCGCGGAACGGATATGTCTCGCAACCGGGCCACCACGTAGATGCCGGGCAGCAAGAGCAACGCGGAGCACACCGCTCCCGCGACCGCGTATCGTAGGGCGTCCAGGCCCCTACGCGCAGCCAGGTAGTAGCAGATGAGCGCCGCCAGCGGTGCGCACAGCAGTCCGATGACCCCTAGCATAGCCGATACGGCGATTACAATGAGGAGGGGGTAGAAAGCTTCGCAAGGCAAGATTCCACAGGAGTTGTCACTGTTGTCGACAGCCTCCACCATGGGCGTGAACAAGACCGCACTCACAAAGAGCGACATGAACACGAGAGCCGCGCCGACGGCGATGAGCAGATCCCTGGAGCTGGGCGTCGTTGGCTTTACAATCACCAAGACCAGCACAGCTAACAGGATGACGGTGATGACAAGCAACCTGCAGTCCTACCTCCCATACCGTATATCGAACTCCTGCGCGGCGTAGTAATCCTCCAGTCCGTAGCCCACGGGCACCCGGCGATTGGGCCTGATCTCTATTGCCTTGAACGAATCGACAACTCCCCAACCTCCGAAGCTATAGCTCAGAGCGCTGCCTGGCGCTACTCTGCATAGCAAGTACCCTCTCTCCGCAGCCACGCTCAGTTAACTGTACAGGGCATAAAATAGCGGATAGGGTGCCACAATGCTGGCCACCACAAGCCCGAAGGGCATGATGTACCTGAGATCGATGATTGGTTCGCGGCCTCGAGCGCTCCGTTGGACTTGGAAGAGCCAAGACTTGGCCAGTATAGCGAGGGAAACGACCCACGCAAGGACCACGGCCGTCAGGACTCCGATGGCCACGACAGATGTCGATTCCGCAATAACTACGAATCTCAAGTACATGACAGCTATAGGGCCGACCAGCCAAGCCATGTACAGGAAGAAGTACGCAAGATCGATGAGACCCGCAGAGATCCGCTTGCCGCGCAGAGCTATGACCATGTAGATCCACGGCAGCAAGAGGAGAATGGAGTACACAGCGCCTGTTATGGCGTAACGGCTGCCGCTCAGCCCTCTGTTCCCTGCCATCCTCCAAGAGATGAGAGCGGCAAAAGGCGACCACATTAGTCCCAGCATCGTTAGGGCCATGGTAGCACCAACGACGAACCCCGGTACGAAGACCAACGCGAAGGGGAGATTGAGCATGGCTCCTTCGTCGACTCACGGCATCGCTACGGCTTGGAGCGTCATACTGCCGTGAGAGCCGTGGTCTCCGCAGCCACGCGCAGCTAGCCAGCTACAGAGTGTGAGATAGCAGATAGGACACCACGGTGCTAGCAACTACAAGCCCGAAGGGCATGATGTGCTTGAGATCGAGAATCGGTTCGCGGCCTCGACTACTTCGGTGGACCTCGAAGAGTGACGGGAGCCAAGACTTGACCAGTATAGCGAGGGAAACCATCCACGCAAAGACCAAGGCCGTTAGGACTCCGATGGCCACGACAGATGTCGATTCCGCAAAAAATACGAATCCCAAGTACATAAATGCCATAGGGCCGAGCAGCCAAGCCATGTACAGGAAGAAGTACGCAAAATCGACGAGACCTGTAGAGATCCGCTTGCAGCGCAGAGCCATGACCATGTAGATCCACGGCAGCACAAGGAGAATGGAGTACACAGCGCCTGTTATGGCGTAACGGCTGCCGCTCAGCCCTCTGTTCCCTGCCATCCTCCAAGAGATGAGAGCGGCAAAAGGTGACCACATCAGTCCCACAATCGCCAAAAGCAGAAGGATTGGAGTAACGAAAAACGGTATCCAAATCAAGGCGATAGAAGTGGCAAAAAATGAATATTCCATCAGAACGGACCAATACGATAACCCCGGTGTGGATAGTTGATGTTCCCATGCTCTCTATCTCGAGGGACAATCGAGACTGCGACTCCATGTACTCGGAGCTCTGACACCAAGGGAGCAGGATAATCGAACCTGTGAGAGCACGAGACGCCACTCAAGCTTGCAGTGCAAGCCTCAGAGCCCACTGAGGATGCTGTTTTAGGAAAAGTAGCTGAGGTTATACCAGGAGTTGCATAGTCCCACTCGAAATCGAAGGAGGAGACGTCTTTGAGACCGACAACGCAACCTGGTTGGAAATCCCAGCTGACTTCGATCACCGACCCATCCCTGCTGGCATTGAGGTTGCTGGTCGTCGGTATGTGCGGAGACTCGCATATTATGAACCGTGGATCGTCATTCAGTCGCGCATGATGGATGTCCTGTGTTGTAGTGGGCCAGCCCAACTGAGTGACATGCCTCGTCACACCCCAGTAATACAGATTGGCTAGGCCTCCGTTCGAGAAGATTAGAAGAAGATTAACTGGCGGGCAAACCAAACCCTCAGCTATTGCGGAAGCGTCCTGGCATCCGTGCGCTCTGATATCCGCCCTGAACTTGATATCGGCGAGGGCCTTGTTCCTCGGGTTCCAGGCTTCGTCCAATCCGTTGCTCACGCTTCCAACTGTGACGCCGGCAAATTTCTTGAGGCTGGAGTATGCAGCGTCGTGCTTCAGGCATGAGGGCAAGGGGCCGTCAGGAGACACAGAGCATCCCCAGTCGCCGGTCCCTATCCAGTCCCATCTGTCGTCCGTCCTCAGGGCTTCCGCATCCCTGACCCCGTTCTCGCCTGCGACCCAGAAGCTGTGGGGCATGGAGAACACCAGGCAGTTGAGCACTCGCAGCTTGTTGCCCAGCGTCAGCCGGCTTCCATCGACCAGGTCCAGCAGACACCCAAGGCCGGGCCGCATCGCCGGATCGGTGATGGGCGGCGGGGTGACATCTTTTGCAGCACTGCCTCCCGCCGATTGACCATCCCCAGCGTTTACGTAGTAGGGCTCTTCCAACCTGCCTGGGGGTCCAGCCGTGTCGGAGGCCGACAGCACCGCATCGAGTCTCAGCGTGTCGGCGTCCCCAACGTTCACCTCGAAGTACCTGCCGAAGTCGGTCTCCAGCAGCGCGGCGTACTCGGCGTTGCCCGCCTTCAGCGCCGCCAGCTTGGAGCGGGACACGCTCTCCAACGTGTCTAACATCGTCGTCGCCTCCGTGCTGCACGCTCCTCCGCCTTCCATTCTGCTCCTGGTAGACCCGGAGTACCTCGACAGGATGTCGTGGAAGGAGGTGAAGCGGACGGGTGTCACCCTGCTGGCCCCCGACGCTCCACCGGCGGGGTTCATGCAGCTGAGAAGGGCCGTCTGGGCCGTGGCGTGGGACGTAGACGACGCCACCGCGGAGGACAGCGCAGTCTAGCAGGTCCGACACTATCGCCCACTCGTCCCACGTCACGTATCACTCCCATACATCCGGTGTCCAAAATACAGCTAGTGAGAGGGCAATTGCGACTATAGCGTGCACGAAGGGTATCACGTAGCTCTTGGGCAACAGGGTTGAGCTCTGGTCCAATAACGCCGCCTCGGACGCATTGTCCGCTCTCCATCTCTTGATCAGTCCGCGGGCCGAGACTGCGAGCGCCAATACGTGGGCGCAAAGCATCAAGGTGATGGTCGCTATGTATCTGGTTGGCCATGGCTCCCGATAGGACGGATGCTCACTAATCCAGGCCATTGTAACCAATAGATAGAATAAGGTTGAAGAGGAGGGCGATTGTCCCGCATCCCCGGATCCCCCCGTACAGGACCCAGTAACTCAGCGCCATCAGTCTCCGGGAAATCCTCTTTTCACGTAGGCACTGCAAGGCACTATCATCAACATGGAGTACAGGCCGCCCAACATAGCGTACCGCTTGGGATCAAGGCCCTTCCTCCTGGCAGCCCTCGCACACAATACCGCTGCGGCCGGCGACCAGAGAGCGCCGACCAACACCATGACCGCACCCAGCCCTATGAACACAAACGGTCCAAGTATCAGGACGGAGATAACCCCGAGACCGGCACCCATCAATTCTCACCCTTGGCCCATCGATACACCGCCTGGGGCGTAGGGATTCGCATCGGGATCGGGATAGCTCAGTATCTGAAGAGTGTCGGATGTCAGGTTGTCACTCCGATCCCAGTACAACATGTGCAGATATTGAGAGAGCGGTTGCGGCTATAGCGTGCACGAAGGGCATCACGTAGCTCTTGGAAAACCTATGTGAGTCCTGCGCCATGAGTCCCACACCGGCCACCTGGTCCGCTCTCCATCTCTTGATCAGTCCTCGGGCGGATACTGTGAGCGCCAATACGTTAGCGCAAAGCATCAAGGCTATCATGATGGGCCACAGCAATGATGCGGAGTCGGCACCTTCGAAAAGCAGTACCAATATCACCAATAGAATGATGTTCGCGAACAAGGCAATCACTCCGCATCCCCATATCCCTCCGTACAGGACCCAGTAACTCAGCGCCAGCAGTCTCCAGGGAATCCGGTTCCCGCATAGGCGCAGCAGCAAGAGGACCCAGGGCACTATCATCAACGTGGAGTACAGGCCGCCCAACATAGCGTACCGCTTGGGATCAAGGCCCTTCCTCCTGGCAGCCCTCGCACACAACACCGCTGCGGCCGGCGACCAGAGAGCGCCGACCAACACTATGACCGCACCCAGCCCTATGAACACAAACGGTCCAAGTATCAGGACGGAGATAACCCCGAGACCGGCGCCCATCAATTCTCACCCTTGGCCCATCGATACACCGCCTGGGTGTAGGGATTCGCATCGGGATCGGGATAGCTTCGTACCTGGAGGGTGATCGAATAGACGCTACGCACTTGAAGCTCAATCGGAGATGTGCCGCCTAACGGTGTGCAGCCCTGTCTAACCCCGATGGGCCTTATTCCTATCTTATAGCCAACGTTCCAACACAGCTCCACCTTGCTTATGGCGGCGCCGCTGCATGTTCTGGGCACTGTCCAGTTCGACCATCCAATGGTAACAGTCCTAGACTCTCGCCTGACGTCGACGTCCATCTCTACTCGCGGGTTCCCCGCACACTCAATGAAGAGTTTGTTCCGTTGGATGCTGTCGTGGTCTTCCTTCAAGGTCGGCCAGTCCCCCCACTCTATGGTCGTGAACGCAGGGTTGATCCAGGAAGGAAGTTCCCTGACGCCAAACGACATAACTCCCGCTAACCAATCGGCACGAAGGATACAGGTGACTGAGATGCCTATGGCCCCTGGGTTCCAACCCCCTGGAATATCCTCTCAGCCGTATCTCGCGATATCGGCCCGGAACTTAGCATCGGCGACTTCCCTGTTGAGCCTGTCTCAGAAGTCTGGGGTGGCGTTGGGTATGGGTCAGGTGTACGTTTGAAGGGACATCAAGATGGGAGATATTGAGATGCCACTTCGACCGATGGGCCGAGAGCAGATGTGGATGTTGCCGCCGACGCTTGACGAGCTGTTGCCGTTGGATCATCCGGCGCGATTCGTGGCCGAGTTCGTTGACGCCTTGGACAGGGATAGCTGGACGGAGCTTGGCGTGGACATAGAAGGTGACTCGATGGGGGCGCCAGCCTACCATCCTCGTGCGCTGTTGAGCGTGTGGCTATATGGCTTCATGACCGGGGTGCGCTCGAGCCGAAAGCTGGAGGTGGCCTGCCGGGACCAGATACCGTACCTATGGCTGACCGGGTGGCAGCATCCTGACCACAACACCCTGTGGCGGTTCTACAAAGGGCATAGGCAGGCTATGAGGAAGCTGTTCGAGCGTACCGTGCGTACGGCGGTGGCCATGAAGTTGGTGGATCTGGCGGTCCAGGCGGTGGATGGTACGAAGGTGGTCGCCAACGCCTCAGTGAACAGGAGCTACGATGCCAAGGGGCTGAGAGGGCTGTTGGATCGGTTGGAGCGGGCGATAACCGACCTTGAGGCACAGAACGAGGCGGGAGAAGAGGCCGCCGTCGCCCGTCTGCCTCAGAAGTTGGCGGACAAGGAGGTCTTGAGAGAGCAGGTGAAGCATGCGATGGCCGATCTTGCGAGTCAGAAGCGCCACAAGCGCATCAACCTGACCGACCCGGAGGCCCGGCTGATGAAGGGAAGGCAGGGCATCGTGGCTGGCTACAACGCCCAGGCTATGGTCTCACCCGTAGAGGTGGATGGGGGAGGGACCGGCATGGTGGTCACCGCCGTGGACGTGGTTGATGCGGCCAATGACAATGCCCTGCTGGTGCCGATGATGGAGCAGGCCGAGGAGACTACGGGGACGAAGTCGCAGATGACATTGGCCGACGCCGGATACTTCGCTGCCAGTCACCTGGCGGAGTGCGACCGTCGAGGTCAGCAGGTGGTGGTGTCAGAGGCACGACAACGGTTCCTCGAAGACCCCTACCACAAGGACAGATTCACCTATGACGAGCACAGCGACAGCTTCAGGTGTCCCCAGGGACAGACGCTCGCGTTCGTCCGCATACAGCATGCGAACGGAGTCCCGTTGCGTCTGTACCGGGCTGCAGGTGCTGTCTGTCAGGCATGTCCGGCCTTCAGAGCCTGTACCAGAGCCAAAGAGATTGGGCGAAGCCTGGCCATAGGGCCGCACGACGCAGTCCTACGTGGCCATCGCGCCTGGATGTCCACCTCAGCAGCCAAAGAAGCTTACGGGCTGAGAAAGCAACTCGTCGAGCCGGTCTTCGGAATCATCAAGGAGCAACAGAGGGCACGTAGGTTCCTGCTGCGCGGCCTCGTTAACGTGGCGGCCGAGTGGACCATGTTGGCAACAGCCTTCAACCTGCGCACTCTCTATCGGGTGTGGAGCTCCTCCCGCCCCTTCAGCCATCCCTTTCCACGGTCCGAAGCCTTGTCCTGTCTCGTGAACTGAGGCGATGACAGCGACCAGTCTCCACACCGTCGTCTTACATCAGACCTTCGCGTCAGAGTGAACCTGTTCACAGATGTTCTTCTGAGACAGGCTCTGTTGCGAGGATTCCAGACGGTGTCTATTTCGTCGTAGGATTCCGTCCCCACAAATTTGGCCAGGCTGCCGTAGGAAACGTCGTGCTTGACGCAAGCGGTCCTGGGACCATCGGGGACGATTGAGCAGTTGTCGTCACCCCCCAGGCTGAGCCAAGAGAAGGGTCCAACGGAAAGGCCTTCGCCCAGCACGACCGAATGCGTCAGGCTGACTCGCAGTTTGGCCTTGTTGTCGACCCAGAAGCTGTGCGGAGTGGCCAACACCAGGCAGTTCAGCGCACGTAGCTTGGCAGCTAGGCTTGGATTCGCGCCAGCCTGTATGAGACAGCCGAAGCCCAGGGGTTGGAGGGGCTGCGGAGGGTTAGGCCCACTAGAAGCCCCCGCAACCGCTTGGGGGAGCTCGTACGCCAGCAGGTAGGCTGCCAGCTTGATGATAGAGGGATTCCCCACCCGGCGCTCGAAATCTCTGCCCCGATCCGTTCTCAGAAGTCCAGCATACTCACTGTTGCTCCTTATCGTCGTAAGGGCGGTCTTTGTCTGCTCTTGGACCGTGACGAACATCCGGGTAGAGGAGCTAGACCGTCCTTCGCAGCCATCTACCGCATCCTTGACTGCCCCTGCATAGTCTTCGAGCACCGCCTCGAAGGACTCATATCGCTTATCGCCGGTTCGGCCCACATTGAGGCATTGCAGGAACTGCCTCTCGGCGTTCCTGTAGGGCGTCGACGTCGCCACCGTCGCAGCCAGCTCACTGATCAAGTCGACGAATATCTTCGCCTCGTCCCACGTCACGTACACCGAGGGAGACTCCGCTGGGCTTGGCGCCCCATAGGTAACCACCACGCTGAACTCCCTCGTTCCTCTGCTAGACGAGGTCACCAGTTTCGCTGCGGAGGTCGAGGTCAGGGCCGTCCACGCGCCGCCAATCCTCTCACGCCATCGGTACGAGAGGGTCACGCCCGGCGGGGCGTCGGCAGTGGCGGTCAGCGTCACCGTCCTCTTGGAGGCGGCCCCCGACTGGGGATATGCAGGGGATGAGGAGACGGTGACCACGATGGGCCGCCATGGGACCGTGACGGGCAGGGAGCTCGTCGTCGTTCCAGAGGTGTATGAGACTACAACCCTGAAGACCCTCAATCCGGCGGCGCTGGACAAAACGCTCAGCTGGGCCGAAGTGGACGCTGCGCCCAGGTCTGTCCATAAACCCCCGGACCACTCCTGCCACTTGTAGGACGATACAGGGCCTGCGCTTGCGGGCAGGGATGCGGTCATAGTCACCGCCTGTCCCAGCACAGGGTTGGGGACATCGACCTCGATCGACGGCCTGGGGAGCGCCACGACAGGCCTGGGGGTGGCCGTCGGTGTCGGCGTTGGCGTGTCGGTGGGTGTCGGCGTGTTGGTCGGAGTGAGCGTCGGCGCCAATACCACGATGAAGATCACGGCGAGCTCGGAGCTGCCGTCCGACGTCAGGAGCTTCACCGTACCCGTCCCAGGCGCACACCCCACCAGCTCGAAGGAGCGGCTCACGTCGCTTGAACCCCTAGCGTAGCCGTCGACGCACCCGAACCGATCGATGGGCCCCGTGAACCGGAAGGTCACCCGCAGATCGGACGGGACCACGTCGTACGCCTCCACCCGCGTCCTCTCCCCCACGGCTATGGCGGCCGGACTGGCGCGAAGCTTGCCGCTGGACCGGGGCGTGTGCGTGGCCGTGGGCCTCGGCGTGCTCGTGTACGTGGGGGTGGGTTTCGGCGTGCGCGTGTGCGTGGCCGTGGGCCGGGGCGTGTGCGTGGCCGTGGGCCTCGGCGTGCTCGTGTACGTGGGGGTGGGTTTCGGCGTGCGCGTGTGCGTGGCCGTGGGCCGGGGCGTGTGCGTGGCCGTGGGCTTGGGGGTGTATGTGGGTATGGGAGTGGGTGTGGGAGTGTGCCAACACCAGAAGGTGTCGTAGTGGTCGCAGTCGTCGTGAGCCTCCGCCGGCCCGCCGAAGTCCATGAGAGCGAGCACGGCGAGGAACGCCACCAAGATGAGGGCGCCCCCAACAAGCAGCCGGCCGCCCACCGACGCGCTCATGGGAGCGGAGCCCCTCGTTCTGCCCACCGGTGTCACCTCCTCCCGTCGTGGTTCCAGCCTATCCCATCGACGATATACCTTGCAAGTACCGGCCCCACCCGACGCGCGTCGGGTGGGGCCGTCGGGCTAGATCCCGGTGATGTTGAACTGCATGGCTGTGTGCGTGGCCGACGAGCGCGCCGCGGCGCGCTGGGTCAGGGCGTGCCTGAAGCTCACGGTGACCACAGTCTGACGCTTCTGGGTGTCCCTGTCCACGTCCAGGCTCAGATCTCGCCTGAAGCCCTGGGCCCACTGGGTCCGGTTGAAGATGAGCAGCCTCCCGGTGTCGTTGGAGTTGCCGCCCGCGGTGACCTTCCCGTCCGTATCCGCCAGCCTCATCTGCTCCGAAACGATGGTTGGGATGCCCTCGATAGCGCCCAGCATGCCCGTGAGGATGGTAGCGTTGGGGCCGAGCTTGTCCATCGTCCTGAACTGGCTGATGGACTGGGCGCGGATGAAGGTGTTGACGTCCATCACCCATACCAGCTGAGAGGGGCGGACGCCGTACTTGCCCAGCTTGGCCCGGATCTCGTTGAACATGTCATCGGAGACGGAGGCGCCGTGGTCGTTGGACTGGGTGGTGTTGTCCACGATGGGCAGGTGGATGATGCCGTTGTATCCCAGCAGCCAGTGGCCTTTCCCCGCGTTGCCGGGCGCGATGGTGGCGCCGTCGGCGTTGATGTTACCCGAGGTCGAGGTGTCGGCGTTGAGGATGATGTCGTCCAGCGTCTCCGCCACGTTGCGGACCAGCCCCGCCCTGATCTCTGGGAGGAGCGCGATGACCGCGTCCTCCTCCAGGGTGAAGGAGTAGGGTACCTGCCCGACCAGCTCGTAGGCTGTCATCGTGGTCTTGCTCGTTCCCAGGGCCGTCGAGGTGGGCGCCACGTTCTCGGTGCCGGGATAGAAGCTGACGTCCCCCAGCTGCCTGGGAATGTCGAAGGGGCTGGAGGGCATGTTGATCATGGGCACCAGGGGCGCCACCAGGGTCTGCAGGTGAACGTCCATCCAGAGCTCCCGCGCCTCCAGGGTCGCGACCAGCTCGTCGCCCGACCCGGCGGTGGTGCTGTCCATGGCCGCCCTGGTCATGGACTGGAGCACAGGACGGCTGAAGGACTCGAACTGGCCGGTGCTCCTGCGGCCAACCCTGTGCCAGGCGCTGAGCTTCCGGGCCGAGCTCCGGTGGGTCTCCTGGACCGCCGCCGGAGTGGCGCCGTCGGCCAGCATGCGCTTGGCCTCCTCGGTTCTCTCCAGCCAGGCGGGTCCGAAGGCCTCCCGGCGCTGCGAGTAGGCGAAGCGTCTCAGCAGCGCCAGGTCCAGCACGTCCATGCCGGCGTAGGGGCCCTCCGGCACGGTCAGGGGCGAGTCGTCGCCGGCCTGCCGCATCAGCGACTCGCGGCGCACGGCCCGATCGCGCTGCTGCAGCTCCAGGATGCTCCGCTCCAGGCGCTCGGTTTCCTCCCTCAGGAGGTCCACACTGCTGCTCACCGGGTCGAAGCGCTCCCGCACGAAGGAGTTGATCTCCGCCAGCTCTCTCTTGATGGTGTCGAATTCGGCGATTGTCATATCCGCTAACTCCTTTGGACTGATGGTACAAAAAACCCCGAAGGGGCCTTCTTCGGCCGCACGTCGGGGCGTCTTCACCCTGCTGTATCCGGCTCCGTCTCGGAGCTAGCGCGCTCTCTGGTCAATAAGATATTAGTACAACAGTTCTTCCATGTCAACCCTCAACCGGCGCAGCTTAGACACAGGTATCCGGCTATGCAATACTTTGCCGTAGACTTGGAGGGACCGCCTGCGCCAAGGGCATCGATGGGCGGCAGGAGCCGGACAGCGGGAGGAGCCATGATGCTCAAGGCTAGAGATCTGGCCGAAAAGTGTGAGCGAGGGACTATACTTGCAGCTATCAGTGATAGCGGAGGACGGTCATGTTGGGAAAGCAGTCCGGCCAGAGAGGGCTCTGGGAAGCCGACAGTCTGTACATAGGTCATGTGGGACGTGGGAGTTTCTACGGCCTGCTGGCCTCTATGCGTGGGCAGCTGTTTCGGGATGAGGAGTTCGCCGAGTTGTACTGCGCTGACAACGGGAGGGACAGTGTACCGCCGAGTCTGTTGGCGACCGCGCTGCTTCTTCAGACCTATGACAGGGCGAGCGACGCCGAGGCCAAGCAGAGGGCGGACTTCGACATACGCTGGAAGGTGGCGCTGGGTATCGAAGTGGAAGACAGGCCGTTCGCCAAGAGTACGCTCCAGCTGTTTCGGGCGCGCCTGATACTGCACGAGAAGGCGAGGGAGGTGTTCGAGCGCAGCCTGCGGTTTGCCAGGGAGACGGGATACCTGAAGAGTCGTCGGATGAAGGTGGCTCTAGACACGACCTACATCCTGGGACGCGGGGCGGTGAAGGACACCTACAACCTTCTTTCGGATGGGGTAGTGGAGTTGATGCGTGCGCTGTCGGAATTTGAGAGGAGCGATCTGGTCGAATGGGCGGCGGCGAACGGATACCGGAGGTATGTCGGCTCCAGTGTGAAGGGCGAAGCGTGCATAGACTGGGACGACAAGACCGCTCGCGCAGCTCTTCTGCACAGGATAGTGGGCGACGCCGATAGGCTGCTGGAGTTGAGCCGACGGGCCCAGGGACTATTGGATGAGGACAGCGCTGGGCGTCAGCGGATAGTGCAAGCGTCCGAGCTGCTGGGGCAGTTGCTGCTTCAGGACGTTGAGCGCACCGAAGACGGGGTGTGTCTGAGGGAGGGAGTGAGCCGGGACCGTATAGTATCGGTACACGACCCCGAGATGCGTCATGGGCACAAGAGCAGCAGCAAGCGGTTCGACGGACACAAGGCGTCGGTGGCAGTGGACACCGACTCACAGGTGATCACGGCTGTGGACGTGCTCCCCGGCAACGCTTCCGATAACGTCGGCGCGCTGGAGTTGGTGGAGCGAAGCGAGGAGGGTACGATCTCAGCGGTTGAGGAGACCATTGGGGACGCGGCCTACGGCGATGGTGGTACACGTCAGGCATTTGCCGACGCCGGTCGCACACTGATAGCCAAGCTGCCCCGGCGCCCGGACAGCAAGCGCTTTCCCAAGGAGGACTTCGAGATAGACCTGGAGTCGGGCACCTGCATATGCCCCGCGGGGCATACGACCTCGAAGTTGTACAGGATGGGTACCCGGACCGACAGGACGGGACGCACTCACCAACTGAGAGCTTTCCGGTTCGACGCTGCGGTCTGTGGAGCGTGCCCGTTACGAGAGCGGTGCGTGGGATCAGCAAGGGGCAGCGGTCGGACGGTGAGACTTCATCCGCAGGAGGCGCTGCTTCAGCAGGCTCGTGCGTTGCAGAAGAGCGAAGGGTATTCGGAGTATCGTCAGCGGCGGGTGGTGGTGGAGCACAGGTTGGCGCGCCTGGTACAGCTTGGAATGAGACAGGCGCGGTACTTCGGGCGCGTCAAGACGCTGTTTCAGTTGTTGATGGCGGCGACTGTGGCCAACCTGACGCTGGTGGCTGGCAGAGTCGGGATGATGGGCGAAGCAGCAATCGGCTCTCGGTTCTCCAACTTCTCTCTCACCCTTATATCCACGACCTGGCGGGACGACATTCGTGTCGGCCGGAGACGATTGCTGATACTGACAACCTCAGTTTTGCCGTCACAATCGCTCTTCCCAGCACGGGGTTTTCGTCCGCACTTCTAGGGACATGCGGCGGAAGATCAACGGGGAGCTGAAGGGAAAGCCCGAGGCCGAACAGGTACGCATCATCGAGAGGTACGTCCAGGGCTGGCCGCCGAACCTGCGGGGCGAGTACGTGGAGATCCGGCGCCACCTGGTGCGCCGACTGGAGAGGATGAGGACCATCAGCCGCGTCAGAGCGGCGACCGGCGCTCCCCCGGAAGATCCCTTCATCGTCGCCAAGGCAGGCCACCTGACTGCCCTGCTGGTCGGGCTGCCCAACGCGGGCAAGTCGTACCTCTTTCACCGGCTCGGCGGTGATGGGGCGAGCATCGCCGACTATCCGTTCTCAACGACGATACCGGCCGTCCACCTGGCCCCACTGGACAACCTGAGGATCCAGATCGTCGACCTGCCGCCGATTGACGAGGGCGCCGTCGAAGGCCTGCCCTACGGCGAGAAGCTGCGCCGGATGCTTGGCCTGGCTGATGTCCTGTGCATCGTGCTGGACGCGTCAGGCGACGTGGAGCTGCAGGAGCTGGTCCTCTCGGAGGAGCTCAGCTCCCTGGGCGTCGAGCTTCAGGCCGAGTCGGTCCTGGTACTGGGCAACCGGGCGTCCGAGACGGCAGACCCGGATGCCCCTGTGCCCGATTCCGTTCTCGCCGGTACGCGGGCGCCTCTGCGATCCAAGGGTGACTTCGCCGGCGTGCTTGCGCGGATAGCCTCGGCTGGCGGGTACCTCTCCACCTTCGCCAAGCCGCCGGGTCAGTCCACGGAGGAGGCGGACCGGCTGTGGGTGGAACGCGGCGCGACCGTCAATGACCTGGCGGTCTCTGTCCACCGGGAGCTCGCCGGGAGGCTGACCGGCGCCCGGGTATGGGGTGAGTCTGCCGGGCAGCCGGGCCAGAGGGTGTCCGTCGAGCACTCGGTGGCAGACGGTGACGTGGTGGAGCTGCTGGTGCGATGACCTCGCGCTGCCGAGTGACGCAACTCAATCTCCGACAGGCGACCACGGCCGTGAATCGGAGACCTCGCCGCGGCGGACCTTCTTCCAGATGGTGTTGGCGAACTCGGCCAACAGAATGTCGGGCGCGTGCAGGTCGAACGAATCAGAGAGCAACAGCCGCGCCTGCTCGAACAGCGTCTCAGCTACGAACCACTTGGTAACGACGCTGGCATCGACGGTCAGATTCACCTGTCTCGGTCTTCACGCAGGAGCTCGACACTATCAGTCTGCGACACGTCAGGAGTCGTGCGCGTCAGCCGGAGCGTTCTCTCGCGAAAGTCCTGGATACGGATGTGCCGGTCGACTCTCTGGGTCAGTAGGTAGCGGACCTCCGCCTCCAGCGACCGATGGTTTGCCTTAGCATGCACCTTCAATGCCTCAATTACGTTGTCGTTGAGATTTCGTACCGTTAGACTTCCCACGGGACCTCCTCCTGTCATGGTGCATACGTTATGCTAGCATATTGCATGCAACGCGTCTACAGGTCGCGGCAAGCGCTAACTGGGCGACGCTCTAGACAGCCGGACCTCGTCTGAGTAGGCCGAGGATGCTCTGGTTGAACATGGTGTAGACGATGGGTACGACGATCAGCGTCAGCCCCGTGGAGCTGATCAGGCCCCCGATGACTACCGTCGCCATCTCCGCTCCGATGATCCCGCCGTCATCGGCCGACGCGACGGCCAGTGGAAGCAGCGCGAAGCTGGTCGTGAGCGCGGTCATGAGGATCGGGCGCAGCCGCACGCGGCCCCCGGTGATGAGGGCCTCCCTGACCGACAGTCCCTTGGCTCTCAGCTGCTCGACGAAGGCTATCAGCACGATGGCGTTGGTCACCACTATGCCTATCAGGAGGAGGATGCCCATCATGGCCGGGAGTCCCAGCGTCCTGCCCGTCAAGGCCAGCGCCGCCAGGGCGCCAATCAGCGCCAGCGGCAGGGTGATCACGATGACGAAGGGGTTCCTCAGAGACCCGAGGCTGGCGACCATCACCAGGTATACGAGCACGATGCCCACCCCCATGGAGAGGAAGATGGCCTGGAAACCCTCGGCGATGTCCGCGAAGACCCCTCCGCTGACGACGCGCACGCCGGGCGGAAGCGAGAGCTCCCCAATCTTCTCGTCTACCTCCATGCCCACGGCCTGAGTGTCCTCTGCGGTGATGTCTCCGGTGATCCGCACCGACCGAACGCCGTCCGTGCGGCTGATGGTCACCGGGCCCTCCAGGACCGTCACCTCCGCAAGCTCGCCCAGGGGCCTGACGCCGCCGGGGCCCGCGATGGTAAGGCCCTTTACGCTGTCGATCCCGTTCACCGCCTGCGGGTCTCCCGCCAAGACCACGTCGGTCACCTCTCCGTCGATGGTGATACTGGTGACCTTCCGGCCTATGAGGTACTGGCTCAGCTGCAGACCGACCTGACGGGTGTTCAAGCCGATACCGGCAGCCTCCTTCGGGTCCACCTCGATGGAGATCTCGTCCCGGGCCTGCGCCACGTCGCTCTCGATGTTCACGACGCCGTCGACGGTACCGAGGGAGCGTACCAGCTCGCGGGATACGGCGGCGACGTCGTCGTAGTCGGGTCCGGTCACGGTGACCTCTACCCCTGTCGCCGGGGGCCCGCTGGACAGCTCGGTGATCCTCAGGAGCCGCCCAGGCTTTTGGAGCTCGTCCCTGAGGGTGTTGGCGATCTCAGGGGGGGCGTCCTGGGAGAGGGACACGAAGAAGCCGGCCTGGTTGAGCCCTCCCGGCGTTCCGCCAAAGGCGGTGTCGCCAACGCCGATTGTGGCCGTGTGTATCTGCGCTACGCCGCCGACCCGCTCTTCGATCTCCATCACCTCGGTCAGGGTCTTGTCCAGAGGGGTCCCTGGCGGTAGTGTCATCTCCATCTGCAGGTAGCGATCGCCGCCGGTGGGGAAGAAGGTCACAGGTATGATTGACAGCAGGCCGAGGCTGGCAACGGTGACGGCGAGGGCGGCGGCGAGGGTAATCGCCTTGTGGCCCAGGGCCCACCTGAGGATGGGTGTGTAGGCCCGCTGCATCCAGGTCTCCTGGGCAAGCAGCTCGTCGTCCTCTCCGGCGCCCTCGGGCAGGTCTCCGGGACGCAGCAGATAGGCGCCTAGGACAGGGACCGCGGTGAGGGCCACAAGCAGGGAGGCGATCAGGGCGAAGCTCACCGTCAGCGCAAAGGGAAGGAAGAAGGCGCCGACGAGGCCCTCGATGAAGCCGAGGGGAACGAACACGACTATGGTCGTCAGCGTCGAGGCGAAGATGGCCGGCCCAACCTCCGTGGTGGCCTCCAGAGCCGCCCTCCAGCGCTCGCGTCCTCCCTGGATGTGGCGGTATACGTTCTCCAGCACGACGATGGAGTCGTCCACTACGCGCCCCACGGAGATCGCCAGGCCGCCGAGGGTCATGAAGTTCAGGGTCATGTCCTGCCATGCCATCAGGAGCACCCCGGTGAAGACGCTCAGCGGGATCGACAGGCCGATGACGACGGTGGGCCGGAGGGTGCTGAACAGGCCCCGGACGACCGTCGGTCGAATGGTCAGCATGAAGGCGAATACGACAGACACGGCGAACAGGAAGCCGAAGACCGCCTCCTTGAGGAGGCTGTCGATCTGCTTCTGTATGTCCGGTCCCTGGTCGGAAACGACGATGATCTCGACGTCCGGGGGAAGGCCGTCCAGCCGGTCCAGCGCCTCCCGCACCGCGGTCGTGACCTCGATGGTGTTGACGTCCGCGTCCTTGAGAATCGACACGCTGATGCCGTGGCTCCCGTTGGTGCGCGAGATGCTCGTGGGGACGCCGTCGCTCAGGCTCACGTCGGCGACGTCTCCCAACCTGACGGGGCCGCTCTCCGGCGCGGCGACCACCAGGTCCTCGATATCCTGCAACGAATCGAAGGTGTGGGTCGTCTTGACCAGGACGGCCTGACCCCTGTCGAAGACGAGGCCCGCGGGCAGCGTCAGGTTGTTCTCGCTAAGAGCGGAGGCGACCTGGGACAGGGAGACGCCGTTGTCGACCAGGCTCTCGGGGTTGACCGCTACGCGGACCTGCCGCTCGACGTCTCCGGCAACCTGCACCTGCATCACTCCGTCGATCTCCGACAGCGCGGGCAGGATGCGGGAGCGGACGACACTGCGGACTCCCGCGACGCCTCGCTCCGAGACGACGCCGAACTGTATCACGGGGATCTGGTCTGGGTTGAAGCGCCCGACCGTCGGCTCCTGGACGCCCTCCACGAAGGGGATGCCGTTCATCGCGGCCGCAACCTCCCTCTCGGCGAGGACCATGTCCGTCCCGAACTCGAAGGTCAGGATCACGATGGAGTTGCCCTCAAAGGTCGTCGACTGAACGGTGTCCAGACCCTGCACCCCGGAGACTGCCCGCTCGATGGGCGCGGTCACGTCCCGAACGACCGCCTCCGGATGGGCCGCCGGATAGGCGGTGACTACTGTGACCAGCGGAAACTCGATGTCCGGGAAGAGCTCGACCCGCAGCGACCTGTAGGCGAAGACGCCTCCGAACAGCAGGAGGATTATGGCAAGCACCGTCACCGACCGCTTGCTAATCGCCGTGGCCGTAATGAATCTCATCGCACACTCCAAGGGAGGACCGGCCTCGGGCCGGTATGTCCCTCTCGCAAAAAGTCCCCCGCCATGGGCGGGGGCTCACTCCTACCCTTCAAATTATAGCCAAGCTCCCGCCTGCTGCACAGGCTGTGTTAAACGAGGTAACAGTTCAGAGTTGAGGAGCAGACCCACCGCTCGCTCTCGCAGCCCTCAGGGGGAAGGAAATGCGGCCTCTCCCTCGCAGGGGGAGATTGAATTGAGAGGGGGTCCCCTCTCCCCTCTGGGAGCCCCTTTGTGGGAGCGGGGACGATGGCTCATGCCTGGCTGAACGTGGCGGGCTACTCTCTGAAGATCTCGTCGCCGCGCTGCAGGCGGACGGCGATCTGGTAGGTCTGGTTCGCGGCCCTGGGGGTCGGATAGTGGGCCGCCAGGAACCTGGCCATGCCTATCAGCACGTGCCGCGCCGACGCCGTCCCCTTCCGCTCTTCGTACTGCTTGAACGCCGCATCGACGATCTGGAAGTGGTGGAAGGTGGAGTCCTCTCTGAGCATTGCGTGGGCCAACACCGGCAGGACCCCGTCGGGGTCCGTGGAGCCGGCGACGTAGTCGGTGACCAGCCGGGCCGTCTCCTCGACCTGCTGCTGCGAGTCCATCGCCTCCAGTATCCCAGGGCCCGGGCCGTCTGCGGCCTCCACTCCGTTGGGCTCCGGGATGGCCTGGGCCGGCATGTTCAGGAAACGGTCGAGGTAGATGCTGACGGCGGTGTCGAACACCGCGCGAAGCAGCTCGATGGACGGGGCGCGCTTCAGCGCCTGGTGCAGGGCGTTGGCGGCCGTCAGGGTATTGTGCACCGTATTCCAGTCCCCGAACTCGTTGGAGGTGTGGAACCGGGCCATCCTGAGGAAGGCCGCGTAGGCGACGGCCCCTCCAAGCTGCTCCGCCGTCGCGCCGGACCGTACGGCCTCCGCAAGGGCCTCCATGGTCGCTGCCGGGTCGTCGTCCAGGATGGTATCGGCGAGGGCGTCCTCGCCGCGCCACCGTCCCCTGGGGCCGCTTCCCTCTCGCCAGAGCCCCGGCAGCGCCTCCCGGGCGCTCCAGACCATGGAGGAAAGGTCGACGGGGTTGCGCCAAGAGTTCAGCTCCTCGCTGCGGCGGGCCGAGGCTATGCCGTGGACCAGGCTGGTCAGCACCTGGCCCGCATGCTCCCAGCCGACGTGGTCGAGGAGCTCGAAGGCCTTGTTGCAGAAGTCAACGACGTGGCCCCCATCGAGGTAGAGGCGATCGGTCGCGGCGGCGAACACCATGTCGGCGACCTCCCGGCGGGAGACGCCGAGGTCGATGGCGGTTCTGAGGCACCGCTCGGCGCCCTCGTCGTCCCTGACCTCGATGAACCTGCGGAACCAGTCCTTCAAGACCTCCGGGCGTGCCTCCCCGGTGGGGAGGGGGTCGACCAGGAATCTGGGCGGCCTTCCCGCACACTCGGAGGCCACCTGCCTGATCCCCTGGAACAGGGCGCGGGGCCGGTCTTCGGGGTAGAGGCGTTTCAGGATGTTGGCGGAGCAGGTCATCATGGTCAGCCCCTGGCCCCAGCCGCGGTCCGAATAGGTCGTGCCGAACTTGGCGCCGATGGTCAGCACCGTGCGGTAGTCCGCGGACGAGGAGCTGAGCCCGAGGACCGACTTGGCGATTACGAGCCGCAGGTTGTGCTCCATGCCGTCTTCGAGGCGGCCGGACCAGCGCCGGATGGGGTCCGGCTCCGGCGGGCTGGGGTCCACCCATACCTGGCCGTCCGAGACCGTTACGGGGAAGGACCGCACGTCGTCGGCGAAGGGATCGAAGGTGCCTCCGCTGGACAGATCGAACCTGGCGTGATGCCAGTGGCAGGTGAGGATGCCGCCCTGAAGCGTGCCTCTGTTCAGGGGGAACCCCATGTGCGGGCAGCGGTTGTCGACGGCGGCGAACCCATCGTCCAGGGGGAAGACGGCAATGGCGTGCCCGCCTCCCGTGACGACGGTACAGCCCCTGGCCTGAACCTCTTCGATGGACCCGGCCCTGATAAGTCGCTCTGCGGTTGTGGTCATGGGAGCCTCCTACCTAGATGTGGCGGCTGTGTCCCCTACATTTTAGCAGAACCGCCCTGCAAGCCCTGGCGTCAACGGCTCCTGTATGATGTGCCAACGAGACATCCGCAAACCGCCCTTCGCCGGACGCATAGGTGGCCGACCATGAAGAAGATAGTCGCCCTGATCGCCCTGGCGGTGATCGTCCTGTCCGTGGCGGCAGCCGCCCTCATACCGGCCGCCGATCCCGGCGGCTTCGGAGGGGGCGACGTCGTCTACGTCCTCAGGCTCTCCGGGACCATCCAGGAGAGCGGGTCGAGCTTCCCGCTGGGCAGCGGCATAAGCCCGGCGTTCGTCCGCAAACGGCTCGAGGCGGCGGAGGAGACGGGGAGCGTCAAGGCGGTCGTCGTACGTCTCGACACCGGCGGGGGTACTGTGGCCGCCTCCCAGGAGATCGCCGCCCTCTTCCACAGCTTCCCCAAGCCGATAGTGGTCTCGATGGGCGACGCCGCCGCTTCGGGCGGCTACTACATCGCCTCGCAGACCGACAGGATCGTTGCCCAGCCAGGCACGCTGACGGGGAGCATAGGCGTCATCTGGAACCTGATCGATTTCGAGGGCCTTCTCGATAAGGTCGGTGTCAAGCTGGAGGTGGTCTCCTCCGGCAAGCATAAGGAGATGTTCATCCCGGGCCGCCTGACCCCGGAGAGGCGCCAGATCATCCAGGACATTACGGACCAGGCCTACGCCCAGTTCGTCGAGGCGGTGGCGGAGGGCCGGGGACTCCCTCGGGCCAAGGTCGAGGAGCTTGCGACAGGTCAGGTCTACAGTGGAGAGCAGGCGCTGGCGCTGGGCTTGATAGACAGGCTGGGCGGCCTGGACGCGGCGATAGAGGAGGCGGAGGCCCTGGCCGGCATCGAGGAGGCGCGTGTCGTCGAGTACGAGCCCTCCCTCTTCGACCTGCTCTTCTCCGGGCCCGGCGTCAACCGGATGAGGTCCATGCTGTCGACATTGGCGCTGGGAGAGGACGCCATGCTGCTCCACCGGTTTCTGACAGGGGTCTCCGGTCCTCGATACGGCGGATAGGGAGATGCAGAACAAGAGAGAGCCGAGATATAGGGAAGAGGGATTCCTGGAGACGGCAGTCGGCGTCTTCATACAGCCCGTCGTCACCATGCGAAGGGTGACCCGGCAGCGACCCTTGGACTGGGCCATAGTGCTGATAGTTGTGTTGGCGACGGCGTCCACCGCAATGGGAGCTGCGCGGGATTCGGGGGGAGACTTCGGATCGAGTCCCTGGAAGGTAGCGCTCCTCTTGGGTGGGGCGGCCCTCTACCTCGTGCTTTGGCTCGGCGCGATCGTAGCTGCCTCAGGAGCCATCCATCTGATGAGCAGGCTGCTGGGAGGCAGCGGGAGCTTCGCGGGGTTGTTTGCCGGAAACGCTTTTGCGTCGCTTCCGCAGGTGTTGACTATTCCTGCGGTCTTTCTCCGGGTGGCCCTAGGTCCTACCGGAGGTTGGATAGTGCAGGTACTCGTCCTGTTCTGGTGGATGGCCCTGGCGGTGGTCGTTGCCCGCGAGAACTATGGGTTCACTACCACGAGGGCGGCCGCGTCGGTCCTGATACCGCTGAGCGTGCTGCTGGTGGTGCTCATAGTGGTGTTGATACCGGTGGCCGTGATCGTCTACGTCTTCTTACTGGCTATGGGATACAATCTCTAGTAGACCTGCGAGTAGTCCGCGCAGGCGTGGAGGGGCCATCCAGCCGTTCTTGCGATTCAATCATCGCCCTCATCTATGCCTCCCCGACGCTCCGGGGTCGGTACAGCCCCGTACAGTTCTACTGGGGGACGCGGCCGTCACTGAGATCGCTCCAGACGCCTAGAGATCTGGCCGAAAAGTGTGAGCGAGGGACTATACTTGCAGCTATCAGTGATAGCGGAGGACGGTCATGTTGGGAAAGCAGTCCGGCCAGAGAGGGCTCTGGGAAGCCGACAGTCTGTACATAGGTCATGTGGGACGTGGGAGTTTCTACGGCCTGCTGGCCTCTATGCGTGGGCAGCTGTTTCGGGATGAGGAGTTCGCCGAGTTGTACTGCGCTGACAACGGGAGGGACAGTGTACCGCCGAGTCTGTTGGCGACCGCGCTGCTTCTTCAGACCTATGACAGGGCGAGCGACGCCGAGGCCAAGCAGAGGGCGGACTTCGACATACGCTGGAAGGTGGCGCTGGGTATCGAAGTGGAAGACAGGCCGTTCGCCAAGAGTACGCTCCAGCTGTTTCGGGCGCGCCTGATACTGCACGAGAAGGCGAGGGAGGTGTTCGAGCGCAGCCTGCGGTTTGCCAGGGAGACGGGATACCTGAAGAGTCGTCGGATGAAGGTGGCTCTAGACACGACCTACATCCTGGGACGCGGGGCGGTGAAGGACACCTACAACCTTCTTTCGGATGGGGTAGTGGAGTTGATGCGTGCGCTGTCGGAATTTGAGAGGAGCGATCTGGTCGAATGGGCGGCGGCGAACGGATACCGGAGGTATGTCGGCTCCAGTGTGAAGGGCGAAGCGTGCATAGACTGGGACGACAAGACCGCTCGCGCAGCTCTTCTGCACAGGATAGTGGGCGACGCCGATAGGCTGCTGGAGTTGAGCCGACGGGCCCAGGGACTATTGGATGAGGACAGCGCTGGGCGTCAGCGGATAGTGCAAGCGTCCGAGCTGCTGGGGCAGTTGCTGCTTCAGGACGTTGAGCGCACCGAAGACGGGGTGTGTCTGAGGGAGGGAGTGAGCCGGGACCGTATAGTATCGGTACACGACCCCGAGATGCGTCATGGGCACAAGAGCAGCAGCAAGCGGTTCGACGGACACAAGGCGTCGGTGGCAGTGGACACCGACTCACAGGTGATCACGGCTGTGGACGTGCTCCCCGGCAACGCTTCCGATAACGTCGGCGCGCTGGAGTTGGTGGAGCGAAGCGAGGAGGGTACGATCTCAGCGGTTGAGGAGACCATTGGGGACGCGGCCTACGGCGATGGTGGTACACGTCAGGCATTTGCCGACGCCGGTCGCACACTGATAGCCAAGCTGCCCCGGCGCCCGGACAGCAAGCGCTTTCCCAAGGAGGACTTCGAGATAGACCTGGAGTCGGGCACCTGCATATGCCCCGCGGGGCATACGACCTCGAAGTTGTACAGGATGGGTACCCGGACCGACAGGACGGGACGCACTCACCAACTGAGAGCTTTCCGGTTCGACGCTGCGGTCTGTGGAGCGTGCCCGTTACGAGAGCGGTGCGTGGGATCAGCAAGGGGCAGCGGTCGGACGGTGAGACTTCATCCGCAGGAGGCGCTGCTTCAGCAGGCTCGTGCGTTGCAGAAGAGCGAAGGGTATTCGGAGTATCGTCAGCGGCGGGTGGTGGTGGAGCACAGGTTGGCGCGCCTGGTACAGCTTGGAATGAGACAGGCGCGGTACTTCGGGCGCGTCAAGACGCTGTTTCAGTTGTTGATGGCGGCGACTGTGGCCAACCTGACGCTGGTGGCTGGCAGAGTCGGGATGATGGGCGAAGCAGCAATCGGCTCTCGGTTCTCCAACTTCTCTCTCACCCTTATATCCACGACCTGGCGGGACGACATTCGTGTCGGCCGGAGACGATTGCTGATACTGACAACCTCAGTTTTGCCGTCACAATCGCTCTTCCCAGCACGGGGTTTTCGTCCGCACTTCTAGGCTTGAGTACAGCTTACAGCCCACCTAACTTGGACAAAATCGAGAACCTCCACGTTGAGGTTCCAGGTGGTGCTATAGTTGAATGGGCCTAAGAATCATCCGTTTGCTGGAGGCTGGTACTTGGGACTTCAGGACCGCGATTGGTTTCGCGAAGAGACTCGGCGTCGCAGGCAAGCTACCAAAGTCAGTCCGTATAGCCGTAGAACCAGACTGAACTATCCTAGGCAGCGATCCGCTGGCAGAGGGGGTAATCGGTTCAAGCTGTTCGTGATGGCGTGCTTGGTCATAGGCCCTTTGTGGATGTGGGCGTACCACGAGAACGTGCCCATAGCGGTGACTGCATGGGAGGCAGCGTTAGCTGCATACGATAACGTGGTAAGCACCTCGACCGGCTCGGCTGACGACGTTCCCCCTGCCATACTGGTGGAAACCACCTCCACCGCAAACGTGCAGAAGGTACCGGCAGCAACGAGTTCCCAGAAGTACGCGGGTGGAAATCCCCTCAATCGCGGCGAGATTGAGACATGGGTGATCGAGTTAACCAACGAGGAGAGAATCAGTGCTGGTTTGCAACCGCTTCGTCACGACGCCGCCATTTCGGACATAGCACGGTCGCACAGCGAGAACATGGCCAGGCTCAGACTCATGAGTCATGATATAGGGGGCAGCGATCCCACCGACAGGGCGATGACCGCTGGGTACAATTGCCGCGCCTACAGCGGAGATGGTTCGTACACCTATGGCCTAAGCGAAAATGTCGCTGAACACCCCAGGGTAACCCAGTGGATGGGTCGAGGTAGATCCTACCACCCTGTTGACTACAGCCGCGACGCCGAAGACATGGCTCGGGAACTTGTGCAAGGATGGATGAGCAGCCCAGGTCACCGTGAGAACATTCTAGACAGGGATGCCCGCAGGATCGGCGTCGCGGTAGCCATACAGGAATCGCCAGAGTATGGATACATTAGCGAGACCGTGTATTCTACCCAGAACTTCTCTGCGTGCGAATAGAGTACGTCTAGGTCGGTCGGCAAAAGGGATCCGACAGTCTCCATTGGGGCTATGCCCGACTGGGCTTTTGTGTTGCCTGCTGTCCCCATTAGTGTCTTGCCCTCAGTCCATCCTTAGTAGCCTACCTTCATTCCCATCGGTAGTAGCCGCTGCCGGTTAGGACAGAAAGCGCCTGGTAGACAGTTGGCGATCTTCGCCCATGGTACAGTTTATCGCGTAAATTAATGAGAGCTTGATGGATTAGCAGGGCTGCCGACAACATTACTATAAGCGAGAGACCCACATAAGCCCCAGGTCCGTCACTGGCAGTGAGGTCTGGCGCACCATAGACAATCGAAAGCGACGATGCGAAAACAACACATGTTGCAAGCGGGGCGGTCTCACGCCGTCCATACTTCGCCATAACAACAATGATTCCCTCGTAACAAGTCATGGGCGAGGGTATTGGAAGTGAGGGATAATAGGAGCGGGGAAAGTGGAGGAGTGAAGGCACAGGAGTAGGTGGTCGATGTTTCAAGCACGGGAACCGCAGGAGAGCCTGTGGCAGTCGGAGTTTCTGATCACGCCGAGGAAGGCGAAGCTGATGCGGAGGAGCTGGGCGGAGGTGTTCCGGAACGAGGCTCTGGTTCTGATAGAGGAGGAGCGGTTCGCTCCGCTGTACAGCCCGGACATGGGCAGGCCCAATCGCGCCGTGCAGACGGTGCTGGGAGTGCTGGTGCTCAAGGAGATGTTCGATCTGACGGACATGGAGGCGTTGGAAGAGTTGGAGTTCAATCTGCTGTGGCACCACGCGCTGCGGCTGGAGATGGAGGAGGCGCATCTTGCCCAGAAGACGCTGCACAACTTCCGTGTGCGGTTGATGGAGCACGACGGGGGGCGATTGGCCTTCTGCGAGACAACGGACCGGATGATAGAGGCCCTGGGACTGCGAACAGGCAAGCAGCGCCTGGACTCGACGCACGTCATGAGCAATATCGCGGTGCTGACGCGGTTGGGTCTGTTCTGCGAGACGGTCCGAGTGTTCCTGTTAGCGGTGAGCCGTGAGCACCCTGGTCTGGGTGAAGGGATTGGGGATGGTCTGGCCCAGCGGTACCTCAAGGAGACCGGCGAAGCATCGGGGTACGAGGACGCACGTTCAGGTGAGGGGCGTCGCCGGCTGTCGGTGTGTGCGCGAGACGTGTACCGGCTGGTGGATAGGTTCCGTGGGACGGCGGTGGCAAAGATGGAGGAGTACGGGCTGTTGGAGAGGCTATTGGGGGAGCAGTGCCACGTGGGCCGTCACAGGGACGGTCGTCCCGGAGCCGATGACGACGATGCGGCAGAGGGGAAGGTGCCGATCGCGCTGAAGGAGCCGAAGGAGGTGCGGTCGTACTCGATGCAGACGCCCCACGACCCGGCGGTAACCTACAGCGGACACAAGGGGAAGGGGTACGAGGTGCAGGTGTCTGAGACGTGCGAAGAGGGGAACGCAATGCAGGTGATCACCCACGTGGAGGTCACGCCGTCGAGCGGTGGCGACGCCGGTGTGACGGTGGGGGTGATAGACACGTTGAGGGAGCGAGGAATCGGTCCTTCGGAGCTATGGTGCGACACGTCGTATGGTTCCGGACACAACGGATGGGAGGCAGAGCGTAGGGGGACGGAGTTGGTGAGCCCTGTCGGGGGCCGGGCGCCGGGGGAGGCCGATGAGGATGATGGGCTGGTCAGTCTGACGGCTGCTGACTTTGACATCGACGTTACGGCAAGGAGGGCTGCGGTGTGTCCTGCGGGACATGAGGCGGTGTCCGAGTACGAGGATGAAGACGCTCCCGAGCGAGTGGAGATGCACTTCGCCCGGGAGGTGTGTGAACCCTGCTCGCTGCGCCCACGGTGTCCCGTGAGGTGGCGTCGTCGTCCTGAGCTCGGGGGAGAGTGGTCGCCGAGCGGAGCCTACGTGCTGAGTGCGGACCTCGCCAGGGTGAACATCGGACGTAGGCGGCGGGCCGAGTCGGATGGACAATGGCGTAAACGGTACGGGTTGCGTGCGGGGATAGAGGGTACGAACTCGGAGTTGAAACGGCGCCATGGTCTTGGCCGCCTACGGGTACGTGGAGGTGAGAGGGTCCGGCTCGCCGTCTACCTCAAGGCCCTGGCGTGTAACGTCAAGCGAATGGTCCGGGCACGGTTGGACGAGATGTTGGTCCCACCGGCTGTCCTGGCGACCGCTCCCACCGCTGCATGAAGCTACAGGAGCCGTTGCGAGCCCGCTGATGCCTACCCGGACGGGGTATGGCGCACCACAACGACCTCATCGGCCACAACACAAGCCCCGATCGGAACAACCAAATCCCTCACGCCTAACCGCCCTCACGCCGCAGAACCAACCCGAAAGCCCCTTGTTACGAGGGAATCAACAATGGCTGATACAATCAAGAGAACAGGGCATCCCAAAAGCACTCCAGCTTGAAGTGTAGACACCGCCAAAAAATAGTTGACAGTAGGAGACACGACGATTGCGACTAACTCCGCTCCACTGCTAGCCTGACTCATCCCGTCAAGCCTTACCCAAGGCAAGAAAAACGCTACTATGATCGCCAGCGTAGCTGCAAAGGCTACGAGACGCATTGCGAACGTGGCAAGTTCGCGGGGGTTTTGGGACAGTTGTGACATTTTCCTCAGCTGTTCGTATCAAATGGTGAAGCGATAATCTCGCGGATATTGTCCGACGCGATCCGAAATTGAGCCAACTTCTCCTCCAATTCCAGGATATCAGAGGGAACTTCGCTAAACCCGCCTACATCGAACGAAAAATCTGATCTCAGCTTCAGCTTTTGTAAGGCGGTATCCATATCACTGAGACGGTGCATTATCTCCAAAGATTCTGCGCGTACACCACTAGCTCTCTCCCGCCATTGCTCGTATTGCTGAAACTCGGCATCATCATCCGCTCGTGCTCGTGTACGTAGTTCCTGGTTGTGGAATCTTTCAGTCAATGCCCTTTGAGCCGCGAAGTAAGCGTCCGCGCTGTTTTCGGCAGCGATGATTGCAGCGTCAAATCTGCGGTACCCAATTTGGGCCTGTTGGTACCTGGGGGACCACTCGTCAAGCAGAGTAGATATGTCGGTTATCTGTCCAATGTTCGCGCTGATTTCCGTGGTGATGAAAGTTCTAGCAATATCAAGGGATTCACCCATCCGTCCAGTTTGATGATTCACCATGGAGAAGCTTGCGTCGGCGTGCGCAGCTTCTGACTTGTTGACTTCGCCAAAGGCTATCCATCCAAGGCCTGTCACGACGGCAACTATGCCGGTGGTGATGGCGATGCTAAAGAATCTTCTCAACATGCTATCGGTATTTCCTTGGGCAATCCGTAGCTCTAGGGAAGGTCTGAACAACTGAGGGTATCTCGTATGTGATGGACAGTAAGTGGCCTGTCCGAGGTGTTTCTTCCTCCTACGGTGTGTCGATGAGGTCTTGTGGTCCTGAAACGGCTCTGCTAAGGCGTATCTACGTTCGTTTGTCCAGCTTGGGCGCACTTCGCCCTCGTCAGGCTGCCAAGTACCGCTCCGCCCTTATCAAGTTCGTCATCCCCAGTAGCAACATCAGTCGTTGCGTGTTCTTTGCCAACCCTCGGTAACGCACCTTGGCGTATCCGAAGTGCCGCTTCACGTACAGGAACGGATGCTCCACCTTCGCCCTGGTCGACGCCTTGCGCTTCTCCATAAGCGCCTCATAGCTTCCCGGCTCCAGCTGCCGACGTCTCCCGGGTCTCATCGCTACCTGCCAGTCCACATCCAACTCGCGATTCTCCAATCGCTTGTCGACTCCCTGATACCCCGCATCGCCCCACACCCGTTTCTCTCCACCGTGCAGCAGCCGGTGAGCCTCCGTCACGTCATGAACGTTCGCAGGTGTCGTTCTTACGCTATGTACTACTCCCGTCTCAGCGTCCGCACCGACGTGTACCTTCATCCCGAAGTGCCACTCATTCCCCTTCTTCGTCTGACGCATCTCAGGGTCTCGCTTACCTGCACGATTCTTCGTTGACGATGGCGCCTCAATGATGCTCGCGTCCACGATCGTTCCCTCCCGAAGCCGCAGCCCCTGGGACTCCAGATGACGGTTGATCTCCTCGAACAGACCCTGTCCCAACTCGTGCTCTTCCAGCAGATGGCGGAAGTTCAGGACCGTCGTCTCGTCCGGGAGCGGGCCCGACAGCCTCAACCCTACGAACCGTCTCACCGACTCGACCTCGTAGAGCATGTCCTCCATACCAGGATCACTAAGGTTGTAGAACATCTGCACGCAGTGAATCCGCAGCATCACAGACAACTCATAGGGTCGCCGGCCCCGGCCTGCCCTGGGATAGAACGGGCGGATGCGTTCTACGAGCTGTTCCCAAGGGATCAGACCGTCCATGCGCTCCAGGAATATCTCCCGCCGGGTCTTGCGCTTCTTGCTCTCGTACTCCAAGTCGGCAAATGTTGGCTGGTCCATCGTGTCTTCACCCCAAACATCTCTGCTTTGTGTATGGCATAGTACTATGCCACAACACACCAGAACTTGTTCAGAGTATCCCTAGACGTCGGACCGCGTCGAAGTGGTCTGTAGGAGGCTGCCTCGGCCTCTCAAGCTGGGTCGGCGGCGTGGCCGCTGGCGCCGCCAGGCCGGTAGCGCTGCACCTTGATTTCCTGTGACCGGGCACGTATCTGCGAGGCGTCGTACCAGGCCTGCATCCGCAACAGCATGTCCATGCTCACGCCAAAGGCCTTTTCGATCCACAGCGCCATCTCTGGCGATAGTCTGGCGTTACCGTTCAGTAGGTCCGAGAGCGTCGCCCGGCGGACGCCCAGAATCTCGGCGGCCTTCGTCACATTCAGGCCCAGCTCCTCGATAACTTCCACACGGATGAAGTCGCCAGGATGCGAAGGGGTCATATTCACCTTGATGCCGCTGTTAGTCATCAGTGGTAGTCCTCCAAGTTCAATCGGGCGACATAGCCGCCCTTTTCTTCAAACGTGGTCCGCCCTATCGACCACGTCATGCCCCAAGAATCGAGGGTTGTCGTCCTCGATCAGGCGACGCAACCCTCTGTGGCGAACAGAGCGAACGATCATACGGTCAAGTGTACGGTAGCACAGTACATCGGGCAGGTCCCTCTTGAAGTGACGCCAAGGCCGAGTCCCACGAGGTGGTGGCCAGCCCCGCAGCTGGCATGTCTTGGGGATATAATATGCACGATGGAGGGCCATCGATGCGCTTCCGGTTGACGGGCCTCTGGGGACGTCCAGACTTCGTGAAGCTGTGGCTGGGAAGAACTGTCTCGGGGTTCGGCTCGCAGATCACCTTTCTCGCTCTCCCCCTTACCGCCGTACTGGTGCTGGATGCGACTCCCCTTCAATGGGCATACTGGCCGCGGTGGGAAGCGCGCCGGCGCTGATATTCGGACTGGGTGCGTCCTAGGCGTCGTGATGGCGGGGCTCAGCGACCTGGCAACCCCTCTAGCGGGAGGCCCGGTCATCGCCATCGTCGCCCTGCTCACGGCGGCGGGGATCCTGTTCGGAGTGGGCGCTACCATCGCCGGTGTCGCCCAGGTGAGCTTGAGACAGGCATCGACGCCGATTCCGCTGAAGGGCCGCATGGACGGCGTCATGAGCTCTCTGGAGGTGGGTCTTGTTCCCATCGGCGCTCTGGTAGGCGGAGTGCTGGGCCAGACCTTGGGACTGCGTGAAACCCTGTTCCTAGCCGCCGGAGGAGAGCTGGCCGCTGTGCTATGGCTCCTGCTTACGCCAGTGGGGTTCCTGCGCGACCTACCGGAGTCCAACGACGGATGACGAAAGTCATCCGTCAACCCTCGGCATCACTGTTCCGGCGGCGGCGAGCGGCTAGGACGACCCCCAAGACCAACAGCGCGGCGGCCGTGACGGCGAGGGTGAGAATCTCGAAGTTGTCGCCGATGAACCCCTCGATCTCCTCTCCGTAGAAGAGTACCAGGACGCCTATGGCGAAGAAGCGCGCCCCCCGGCCGACCGCGCTGGCCGCTACGAAGCTGCGCCGGTCCAGCTCCAGGACGCCCGCCAGGATGGCGAAGACCTTGTACGGCACCGGCGAGAAGGCCGCCAACAGTATGGCCCAGGCGCCATACTTACGGAACAGCCTCTCCACGGTCTCGGTCTTGGCCGGCGAGACGAGCCTGTGAAGCAACGGCCGGCCCCAGCGCCGTCCCAGCCAGTGTCCCACGACGGCCCCCGCCACCGAGCTCACGGTAACGATGCCCGCAAGCCAGAGCGCTCTTTCGGGTTCCAGGACCGCGATGCCTATCAGAAGCACGTCCGGCGGGACGGGGAAGAAGATCGACTCGGTGAAGGAGTTCACGGCGAGTATCAGCACCGCCCAGTCGCTCTCGGCGAATCCGACGACCCAATCGCTCAGCCTATGGTACAGGTCGATCATAGAGGCCCAGGGCAGTCGGATGCGGCGGCTGACGAGGATCGTGGGACTGCGGGTCCCGTTGACGAGAAGTAGCTTCTCACTCCTCCAGCCGGACCTCTACCTCGAACTCGAAGGCCTGACCGTCTACGGTCGCCTTCGCCCGGCCGGACGCGCCGCTGCTACCCTTGTCCGGGGGCTCCGCCTGGGCCAGAAGCTCGCCGTCCTCGTTCTCCACCGCGAAGGGTACGCCGTCCAGGAGCACGCTGAACCTGGTAGACAGCGCGCCCGTGGCCCTTCTTATGTCGCGGAGGACCGTCCGCCTCTCGGCCAGGATGGCGTGAGCCTCCTCGACGCTCACCTGCTTGAAGCTCACCGTGTTCCCCGGCATCATCTGGGCCAGATTGTCCACGTCGGCGCTGATGACGGTGGCGATCTTGGTGTAGCCCCCCGTGGTGCCGCGGTCCGCCAGCAGCACGATGGGCTGGCCGTCCCCCGGTACCTGGACCGCGCCCAGGGGCGTCCCGTCCGATACGATGTCGGGCCCGCCCGAGTGCTCTATACGGGGCCCTTCGAGCCTGAAGCCCATCCTGTCGGAGTCCCCGGAGATCGAGTAGTCGGAGCCCAGAAACACGGAGACCCCCTCCGGCGTGAAGGCGCCGCTCTGCGGCCCCAGAACGACCCTCATCTGCTGTCGTCGCCCATAGTAGGGAGCCGTCAAGTGATCGGGCAGCCTGTGCTCCGCACCTCCGGACGCGGGACCGCAGGACAGGACGTCCCCGACCGCTAGGGCCCTCCCCTGGAGTCCTCCTATGGAGCCCTGGAGGTAGGTGGAGCGGCTGCCCATGACCGTTGGGACATCGATGCCACCGGCGACGACCAGGTAGGAGCGGAAGCCGTCGTGCGGGCCAGTGGAGACCAGGACCGACCCCCTCTCGACCCGAACGCCCTGCCATCGCGGGAGGGGCTCGCCATCCAAGGAGAGTCCCAGGTCGCCTCCGGTAACGGCGATCCAGGTATCTGCCAGGATCCTCAGGCTGGGACCAAGAGCGGTCATCTCCAGCCCCGCCAGGCCCTCTTCGTTGCCCACCAGAAGGTTCGCCACCCTGAGGGCGTAGGCGTCCAGGGCCCCGGACACCGGAACCCCGAAGCGCTGATAGCCTGTGCGGCCCTGGTCCTGCACAGTGGTGAGGACTCCGGGGGAGACCACCTCCAGGACTTCCGAGCTCATGGGTGCGCCGCCTCCACCCATCACCCGCCCTCACCGTCGCCCATGACGATGGACTCGAACTCCCCGGCGTCCACGGGGACGAAGCGCACGGAGTCTCCGGCGCTCAGCAGGGTGGGTTGACCACGCTGGGGATCGAACATCCTCAGCGGCGTCTGCCCTATCAGGCGCCACCCTCCGGGGCTTGCGACAGGGTACACGCCGGTCTGGCTCTCCGCTATTCCCACGGAGCCTGCCGGGATCACCGGCCTCGGCGTCGCCAGCCGAGGCGTCGCCAGCGCATCCGACAGCCCGCCCAGGTACGCGAACCCCGGGCTGAACCCCATCATGTATACGAGGTAGTCAGCCCCTGAGTGGATAGAGACGACCTCGTCCACCGAGAGTCCCGCATGACGGGCAACGAACTCCAGGTCCGGTCCATGCTCTCCGCCGTATAGGGTCGGGACCTGAACGACGTTGGAGTCCTGCGTCGTATGCTCCTCGAGGCCCACCTCGAGCTGCCGGATAGCGTCCTCGAGCCCGGCGGCGGTGACCTCCTCCGGGTCGTAGTAGACCAGGAGGGACCTGTAGGTGGGCACGACCTCCACCACGCCGACGGTCTCGGACCCCTCGATGGCCGCCGCCAGGCTGCAGACGCGGCCGTTGGTCTCGGGGCTGATGTCGCCGCCGACCTCGACAACCAGCGCCTGGTCGCCTGCGGGAAGAAACAGGGGTTCGTCGTACATCGTCCCTAGCAAGTCACACGATCTGTGCGACAGGCACGATGTCGACGCCGGACGCCCGCAGCTGCCGCTCCAGCGTCTTGGCCATCTCCACGGCTCCCGGCGTGTCGCCATGGATGCAGAGACTCTCCGCCTCCACCTCCATCTCTTCCCCCGTTATCGCCACGGCCCTACTCTCGGTCACCATCCTGAGGCTTCGCTCCACCACCTCTTCGACGTCGTGAATGACCGACCCCTCCCTGGACCTCGATACCAGCGAGCCGTCCGGGTTCATCGCCCTGTCGGCGAATATCTCCCTTGCCACCCTGAGGCCCATATCCGCCGCGGTCCTCTCCCAGGGCGAGCCTGCCAGCACCACCAGGACCATATTCTCGTCCACCTCCAGCACAGCCTCGCAGATGGCGCGCGCCAGTGCCTCGTCGCTCACGGCCTGGTTGTACATGGCGCCGTGGGGCTTGACGTGCTGGAGCTTCCCGCCGGCGGTGAAGGCGCTCAGGGCGCCGACTTGATAGATGACGTCGTTCTTCGCCTCTTCGGGTTCTACGCTCATGTTCCTGCGCCCAAAGCCGTTGAGGTCCGGGAAGCTCGGATGCGCGCCCACGGCGACCCCGTGCTCCTCCGCCAGGCGCACAGTGCGGCGCATCCACATCGGATCGCCCGCGTGGAAGCCGCAGGCGACATTGGCCGACGAGATGTGCTTGATGACCTCTTCGTCGAAGCCCATCTTGTACATGCCGAAGCTCTCGCCCATGTCGCAGTTCAGATCGATCTTGACAGCCATTGAACACCCCCGTCGTCGCACTCATTCCGGATGCCAGACCCAATTATACGGGCTCCGCGAAACCGTCGCCAAATGGGTGTACCTATTCAGCGCAAGCTAGATTGAGCCATTGGGTTGTTGTACAATCACCTGCGCCACGAAGCGCGGTGAATAGGAGGCGGCTGCCATCGATCCGGACTGTGCGGCGGCGACCGCAACGGACGTTCTGCGGAGCTGCGGCAATGACGCGGCTATCCTGACGGCCATCGGCTTGGCCACTGCCTTCGGAATGCTGGTGGCTATGATGCTCATCATAGTGGCGGTGAGGCTGGTCTCGACACGGCTGCCCTCCCCCTCGGGCGACGACACCGAGACGCGCAACAGGGCCGCCGCTGCGGTCACCGCGGTCACCACGCTGCTGGCGGACCCCAATCGCGCCCGGGGCCGGGAGAGAGCCTCCGCCGATGGAGATGAGTAAAGAGCCTTGACCGAGCTGCTGGACTTCCTCCGCTCGACCGGCCTCTACAACATCGACTGGCGCAACGGGGTGATGCTGGCGGTCGGGCTGGCCTTCATCTACATTGCCATCAGCAAGGACCTGGAGCCCTACGAGCTGCTGCCCATCGGCGTGGGCATCATCATCGTCAACCTCGTCCCCTTCACGGGCTTCACGACCTTCGACGCCGACTCTCAATCGGCCCAGAGCTCGGGACTGTTCGGCATCATCTTCCACTTCGGCCTCTCCTTCTGGAACCTGCTGCCCCCCATCATCTTCCTCGGCATCGGCGCCCTGACCGACTTCGGGCCCGTGATAGCCAACCCCAAGACCCTGCTCCTGGGCGCCGCGGCACAGGTGGGGATCCTGGTCGCCTTCTGGGGCGCCCTGGTCTCCGGCCTGTTCACCCTGCCCGAGGCGGCCGCCATCGGGATAGTCGGCGGCGCGGACGGCCCGACGACCATATTCCTATCGGCGCGGCTGGCGCCCGAGCTGCTGGGGATCACCGCGGTCATCGCCTACTCCTACATGGCCAGCGTAGCCTTCATACAGCCGCCGCTGATGAAGCTCCTGACCACCCAGCGGGAGAGGGCCATCGAGATGAAGCCCGCGCGAGAGGTCTCCCGCCGGGAGAAGCTCCTGTTCCCAGCCATCGCAATGGTGGTCATCATCCTGGTGGTGCCCCAGTCGGCCCCCCTCATCTCCATGTTCATGATCGGCAACCTCTTCAGGGAGAGCGGCGTCGTGCCCCGGTTGACCACCGCAGCCTCCAACGAGCTGCTCAACATCGCCACCATCTTCCTGATGATCACGGTGGGCACGCAGCTTTCGGCCGAGCGGGTCTTCGACGTCGAGACCCTGGTGATCCTGGGGCTGGGGCTGGTAGCCTTCTCCTGCGGCACCATGGGGGGCCTGCTCTTCGCCAAGGCTATGAACCTCGTGCTCAGGGACAAGATCAATCCTCTCATCGGCTCCGCCGGCGTGTCGGCGGTGCCGATGGCGGCGCGCATCTCCCACCACGTGGGCCAGGAGGCCAACCCGCGCGCCTACCTGCTGGCCCACGCCATGGGCCCCAACGTTGCGGGCGTTATCGGCTCCGCGGTGGTCGCGGGCGTCTTCATCTCCCTGCTGTAGCGACGTACATGTCCACCAAGCTGAGGGTTAACGTCGACGGTCGTTGGTACTCCGTGGAGGTCGTCGACCTGGAGGCCCGGCCTGTCCAGGTCGTCGTAGAGGGAGAGACTGTCCACGTCAACGTAGACGACCTGCTCCCCTCCCCTGGCGCCGCTGAGCCGGAGGCGAAGCCTCCCGCCTCCAAGGCAGTCCAACAGCCCGGCGCGGCTCTGTCCCCGCCGAGTGGAACCTCCCCCCGGAAGACGCCGCCTCCACCCCCCGGTGCTAGGGTCTTCAGCTCCCCGATGCCAGGCATCATCGTCTCCGTCTCCGTCGAGGTGGGCGCGCAGGTGGTCACGGGAGACGAGATCTGCGTCCTGGAAGCCATGAAGATGCAGCAGACACTCCGCGCCGACTGGACGGGCATGGTGAGCGCCGTACACGTGCAGACCGGACAGCAAGTCAGCGAGGGAGACCCGATAGTCGCACTGTAGCCCTCTTCAGGACGGCGAAGGCAAGATCACACCGGGCGCCAGAAGCCCGCGGACCCGTTCGCGACCGCTCTCGGGGGACGCTCCGCCCGGACATAGGCCACGAACACCTTGGTCGACTCCCCCACGGGCAGAGGGCGACGCACCTTCTCGTAGCCCAGGGCTCCCGAAAACACCAGGTTGCCCCCGTCGGGAGACCAGGGCGAATGGGACATCACGTACTGGTCGAAGTACATAAAGGTCGTGAGCTGCTCTTGACTGGGACGGAAGTCAGCGAGCCTGACTACCTCCCCTGACTCCACGTCCACCACGGCCCACCGGACCGAGCCCTCGGCATCCTCGGACCGAGTTACGTAGGCGATGCTCCGTCCGTGGGGCGACCAGGAGAAGCAGAGCATCGGATCGTCGCACACCTGGTGCTCCCCCGAGCCGTCGGCTCCCATTACCCAGAGGCCGGAGTAGTAGCCGGCCTTCCGGTCGAGGCCCCGCACCATGGCCAGGGCGTTCCCGTCTGGCCTCCAGGCGAACGCCGCGGCGCCGTCGACCTCCGTGAGCACCTGGGCGGTCCCGCTGACGGCGTCTGCGACTACCAGCGCCTGGTGCTCCCTACCCAGGCTGCGGAACATCGCCATCCGATCGGCCTTGGGGCTCCACGAGGGCGTCATGTACAGGCTTGCCCTGGCCTCGCCGGGCAGCCGGACCGCGTCCCGGCTCCCCTCGACGTCCACGAGATAGTGCGAGCCCCCGGAGTGCACCAGCAGGAAGCGGGAGTCGGGCGACCATCCCAGGTAGATCGGACCTCCGTCGATCAGGCGCTGGGGCTCCCCGGACCCTGACAGGTCCTGGACGTACAGACCGAGGCCCCCCAGGGACTGCGCAATGAAAGCCACCCTTTCGCTGTTGGGAGACCATAGGCTGTAGTGCGGCGTCCGCCACGCGATGGCGTCGGTGCCGGGCTCGTTGCTGTAGATGGGGCGCGGCTCAGCTTCCCCCGGCGCCAGGAGATAGAGGCCGATGAAACCGTGCCCGTTGCTCCCAGAGCGGAAGCCGGAGGCAACGATGCGCCCGCCATCGGGCGACCACGTCGGCCACGCGAACGACGTCCCCGGCGGCGTGACGACCGTCTCCAGGCCCACGTCCAAGCCCACGGTGCAGACTACGCCGTCGTGGCGAACATACGCCAGCTTACTCACGACAACCTCATACCCCACCCATTCTCACAGGAACGAGACGGGACGAGCGTCAGCAAATCTGATATCCCAGTACATGGCCTCAGGTCATACACAGAAGAGTCCCCCATGCAACAGCCCCACCTCCAACGTCGAAAAAAGTTTACCCAAAGCCCCACTACCTGTCTAGCGAGCTCCCCAGGCCGGCCGTGCAGCGCACCGAGGCCCTCGGGCTAATCCGCCGGGCGGTGACGCATCGGCCGGCAGCGGGTATACTTTCGCCATCGGGCTCCACATCCGGGCGAGCTCCAAGGGCCCGGTAGACCGCGGAGCTTGGACCGTGTCACAGACGAGCGAGCCGGCGAAGGAGGGTGTGCAGGGCCAGCTGAGGCCTGGCGAGCGCGTGGTCTCCAAATTCGGTCCCTACTACGCCACATCCCACAGGATCCTGCTGTACCTCGAGACGGACTCGAGGACGATCACCAGGGAGATCCCCTACTCCGAGCTCGAGGGCGTCGAGGAGGTCAAGCTGGGAAACCCCAGACTGATGATACTCGGTACTGGGATGGCTCTCCTGGGACTCCTGGCGTCCGCGGGCTGGGGAATCATCATTCCCCTCATCGGGCTGGCCGTAGGCGCGGCAATTGTCATCTACGGCGGCATTAGCCGCCCCGCCTACTACCAGCTCCATAGCAGGAGCATGTCCCCCAGGGACATCCCCTATTGGCGTATCCGGCATCACGGCGCCGGCAGTTTCCTCTCGTCAGTCCGCACCATCACAGGCGACCCCCCTCCGAGGGCGGTCTGAAGCACGTCTTACCCACTGACGCAGGTGAGGCAGCCTGCCCACCTATCCTGGCTGACCGACGCTCCGGCAACACCGGCGGGGCCACGCCAGTCACCATTGGCCCGGCCAAATGGTATGATATGAAGGGCTTCCTCTCCTGGGCATTTGCCCCCTCTCGTATCCAACCGGTGTTGCATGACCGAATACCGCCGCGCCAATGGCGCGATCATCGAGGTCCAAGACCTCCGCAAGAGCTACGGCTCCTTGACGGCCATCGCGGGCGTCTCCTTCTCCGTGGAGGCGGGCGAGGTGTTCGGCATTCTCGGCCCCAACGGCGCCGGCAAGACCACGACGGTCGAGATACTGGAGGGGATGAGACCGCCCGACAGCGGAGTGGCCTTGGTCTCCGGCATCGACGTCCGGAAGGACCCCCGCCGGGTCAAGTCCATCATCGGCACCCAGCTCCAGGCCTCCGCCTTCTTCGACAAGCTCAGCCTGTCCGAGATCTTGGAGGTGTTCGGGAGCCTCTACGGCCGCCGGGTCGATTCCAGGACGCTCCTCGACCTGGTGGAGCTGGATGAGAAAGCCAAGTCCCTCTTCAAGGAGCTTTCCGGCGGACAGAAGCAGCGCTTCTCCATCGCCGCCGCCCTGGTCAACGACCCCGTCCTGCTCTTCCTGGACGAGCCCACCACCGGCCTGGACCCCCAGGCTAGGCGCCACATGTGGGAGCTGGTGAGGCGGTTCAAGTCCGAGGGCCGCACCATCTTGCTGACCACCCACTACATGGAGGAAGCCGAGGAGCTGTGCGACCGGATAGCCATCATGGACGGAGGCAAGATCATCGCCCTGGACCGGCCCGACTCCCTGATCGACCGGCTGCTGGAGCGGGGATTCAGAAAAGAGCACGTGGAACGTTCGGCCAACCTGGAGGACGTCTTCCTGGACCTGACAGGCCACGACTTGCGGGAAGATTGACATTGAAGACGAATCCCACGCTGGTCCTGACCATGGCTTCGTTGAAGATGTGGTTCCGGGACAAACAGGCCCTGTTCTGGAGCATGCTTCTGCCCCTGCTCTTCATGGTCATCTTCGGCCTGATGAACTTCGGCTCCCTGGGCCGTGTCGACCTGGGGATCGTCAACCTAGCCAGCAGTCCGGCCTCTCAGGGCATGTTGGAGGCCCTGAAGAGCATCGAGGCCCTGAACATCACCTACCTGGCCGACAGGCAAGCGGCCCTCGCGGCCCTGGAAGAGGGAGAGCGGGACCTCGTGCTGGTGGTTCCCCCCGGCTTCGGCGCCTCCATTGAGCCCCTGGACCTGGAGGTGCTGTTCAACGAGGGCAGGCCCCAGGAGTCGCAGGTGGGCTTGGCCGTCCTGGGTCAGGTCTTGGACGAGCTCACCTTCCATATGAGCGACGCGTCGCGGCTGTTCGTCATCGACGCCACCCCCGTCGGGGGCAGGAACGTGCGCTACATCGACTTCCTGCTGCCTGGGATCGTTGCCATGTCCATCATGCAGATGGGGCTGTTCAGCGTCGCCTTCGCCTTCGTCCAGCTCAAGAGGCAGGGAATCCTGCGCCGACTCCTCGCCACGCCCGTGAGACCGGCCAGCTTCCTCTTCGCCCAGGTGGTCACCCGGCTGGCAGTGTCCATCCTGCAGACGGCGGTGCTCATCACCGTGGCCGTGGTCTTCTTCGACGTCCACGTGGCGGGGAGCCTGCTGGCCATCTTCCTGCTGGCCCTGATCGGCGGTGCGGTGTTCATCAGCCTGGGCTTCGCGATATCCGGATGGGCCAGCACGGAAGAGGTGGCGGCGCCCCTCGCCAACGTCATCGCCCTGCCCATGATATTCCTCTCCGGCATCTTCTTCCCCCGGCAGGCAATGCCGGAAGTCCTGCAGACCGTGACCGAGTACCTCCCCCTCACCTACCTGGCCAACTCCTTGCGAAGCGTCGCCATCGACGGCGCGACCCTATGGTCCCAATGGGTGGGAATAGCAGGGCTGGCCGCCTGGCTGGTCGTGACCTACGTCCTGGCCATAAAGCTCTTCCGCTGGGAGTAGCTTCCCTCCCCCACAGCCCCTCGCTGTCCCTCTCCTACGACCACGCCGACTACGGACGGCGCCCGGGCTTGCCACCCCATTTCGCCGGCTGAGTCAGGTTGAATAGAACTTTTGCTCCAGAACACTGACGCAAAGGTATTGACACGCATGTTCGTTCTGTTCTATTCTGTTCTTATCAATTGTCCAGCCAGCGCGAAAATACGGAGGCGGCAGTGGAATCCACAAAGACGGATGAGCCGATCACCCAGATGGCAATGGCAGGAATGGAGATGCCCTCATCGTCGCCGTCGTCCGTGCGTTGCTGTGAACTCACCGCCGGGAGCGCCGTTGAGTACCTGGGCAGCGTACAGGGAGGGCCGCGGCACGGGAGCCGGGGGACGATCAGACAGCCGCTGGCCCGGCGCGCCGTAGTCGACATGGGTAGAGTGGGGACCTGGCACATCCCATACTACCTCCTGGCGACGCTGGAGAAGAAGTGAGGCTGCCCAAGAGTCGCAGACCTCGTAGAGATTGACAAACAAGAAGCAACACAAGAGGGAGGACCAACCATGAGAGAGGCGAGCCAGAGCCAGGTGAAGATCACTGTAGTCGGAACGGGAGGCGCAGGAGGAAACGCCGTAGCGCGCATGATCAGGAGCGGCATCCGCGGGGCCGAGATGGTCGCCCTCAACACGGATGTCCAGGCCCTGAGCCAGCTCACCAGCGCCCGCACCTTCGCCATAGGGCCCAACACCACTGGCGGCATGGGCTCCGGAGGGAGGCCTGAGACGGGCCGTAAGGCCATGAAGGAGAGCATGGAGGAGGTGTCCGAGCTCTTGGACGGCTCCGACATGGTCTTCGTGACAGCCGGAATGGGCGGCGGCACCGGCACCGGCGCAGCGCCCCTCGCCGCCGACCTCGCCAGGCGCATGGGCGCCCTGACCGTCGGCGTGGTCACACTACCCTTCTCCTTCGAGGGGCCTCGCCGAAGGGCCACCGCCCTGAAGGGCATGAAGCATCTACGGGCCAAGGTTGACACCCTGATCGCCATCGAGAACGACAGGCTGCTCGCCGCCCTAGACGGACAGCTGCAATTGGAGAATGCCTTCGAGCTGGCGGACGAGGTCCTGAAGCAGGGGGTCCAGGGCATATCAGACCTCGTCACGGTCCCAGGTCTGATCAACGTGGACTTCGCCGACCTGAAGGCAGTCATACGGAGCGGCGGCTCGTCCTACATGGCCGTCGGCACGGGCCGGGGAAATATGGCAGCCGCCGAGGCCACAGAGCTCGCGCTCTCCAATCCGCTCTTCGACGCTCCCATCGAGGGGGCGCAGGGGATCATCTTGAACGTAACGGGAGGCGCGGACTTGACTCTGGCCCAGGTGCATCAAGCGGCCGATCTCGTACGCAACGCCAGCAGGTCCGAAGCCGACCTGCTCCTCGGGGTCGTTCAGGACAGGAAGATGGAGCAGCGTGTGAGAATCACGCTGGTGGCCACCGGCCTGCGGACGGGCCTGGGCTCCGACAACGCGTTCCAGGAAGAGAGCGATGCCGCCGCCGATCCGGGCCCGGGTCTGCTGGAGGCGGTCGTCAAGGCCAACGGCAACGGCCACAACCTCGATGACCCAGCCAGGGCCACCACGCTGGTCTAGGCACCTTTTCTTACTCTGAGGGTAGTGACTCCGTAAACGGGGTCACTACCCAGAAATGCCTCGAGAAGCCAAGCAGCCAACTTCCATGTGGCCTTGGCAATGTCATGGGATTCCTCCGCTAACCGAAGAACCCCGACCGGATGTGGCCGCGGATGACGTCGGCCACCAGCCCCGGGCGCTGCAGCGGCACATCGTGGATGCTGTCCTCCAACCAGACCGTACTGGAGCAGCGAAGCCTCTTCTCCGCCAGGGCGATGGCCTCCTCCCCGCGAAACCGTCGGGCGCGCTCCGGGTCCGCGTTGGTCTGGCGTACGGGCATGAGCAGGACGGGGCACTCGACCTGGGAGTACAGGAGTGAAGGCTTGTGCTCCCAGAAGGCCTCGATGACCCGCATGTGGTTCTCGCGGCTCAGCTTTGCGCGCACCGTGTTGTCCTGTAGGACTTCGAAGTTCGACAGCCGTATTTCCTCGATCTCGGGAGTGGGCGGCAACTCAGGCCGCCAGGCGCGGGACCGCTCCCTCATCTCATCGACCGTGACCCCCGTGAATACCGGCGGCGCCATATCCCTCTTGGCGCGCTCTAGGCTCATGCCGGGACGGGCCGAGACCTCTATCGTACCCCCGTCAACGAAGCATAGGCCCCTCGGTACGCCGGGATGGGCTACCCCGTACTCCAGGGCTACGTTGCCTCCCCAGGAGTGTCCCACGACCACCGGATGCTCCAGTCCCAAGGCTTCGACGAAGCCGTGCAGGTCCCCGGACACGGTCGCGAAGTCGTATCCCGCGTCGGGCTTGTCGCTCTCGCCATGTCCCCGCTGGTCCAGCGCCACCACCGAGAAGTCCGCGGCGAGGATGGGCGCCACCAGGTCCCAGATGTGGCGCGTCGAGGCGAGTCCGTGAAGAAGGACGACGTGCTGGCCGCGGCCGCCCCAATCCCGGTAGCGGAGCCGAAGGCCGCCGACCACAACGCTCCGGTCTGATGGAATGTCCAAGATGCTCCCCGATCCGGTGCGCTATCCTGCGTGGCTGTCCCGCGACGGCAACGTGGACGATCGGCGGGAGCGGAGTCCGGCAGGCGTCCGGCGGAACCGGGCCTGCTATTCGGCCTTGCCCGGGTCCTGCCGTTGGCTCTTCAGGAACTCTTCCAGCTCTTGGACCATCTCCTCGGAGCTGGGGACCTCGGTCTCGGGCTCGTTCGCCGCGTCGTAGCGCTGTTCGAGGCGCCGCACGTAGGCGCTGACCTCCGACTCCTTGTCGATGGCCTTGGAGACCTCCTCCTGGAAGGACTCTCCGGCTACGCGAAGCTCTTCCAGGTCCAGGTCCAAGTCCACCAGGCTCCGCAGCCTCGTGAGGAGAGCGTGGCTGATCCTGGGATTGGGCGACGTGTTGACGTAGTGGGGGCAGTGACCCCAGATGCTGGCGTGCGGTATGCCCTTCTTCGTACAGGCGTCCATGAAGGCGGTGTGTATCCCGGTGGGTCCCTGGTACCCTGAGTTCCGTATCCCAAGCCACTCGACCTTCTGGGTCAGGTCCGGCGAGCTGGCCCTGCCGGTCACCTTGGGGTCCCGGGTATGGGGCACGGCGTCCAGCAGAGAGCCCAACGACACGACGAACTCCACGCCGCACTGCTCCGCGACGCCCGTCACTATCTTGGAGAAGGCCCTCCACCTCAGGTTGGGCTCAGTGCCGACGTATAGCAGCAGACCCCGGGAGGCCTCCTCCGGCTTGTGGTAGTAGAAGTCGTTCCTGGGCCAGCGTATCGTACGCTTTCCCGTCCTGTTCACCCGCGTATGCGGCCGCGTCACCGTGAAGTCGTAGAACTCCTCCGGGTCGATCTCCGCGAACTTCCGCGCGGATATCTTCCTCACGACGTATCTCACGGCACGGGTAGCCGACTCCGCGGCGTCCGGCCAGCCGGCGAACGCCACCAGCATGGTGGGCAGCGCCTCCTCCGGGGTCTCGTGAACGATCAAGCCTTCCATCTACTCAACTCGTCTGATGCGTGAGGAAAATCTGTGGGGAGCGTGGCATCTCGCCGACGACCGCACGTCCACTGCCTATGAACGCTCGGTGTGAGTTTACCACCTGAGCCTGAGGAATCCAAGACGCCGAGCGGCCGGCCAAGGCCTCGTCCGGCGGCGAGCCCTCGGTGTTATACTGCCTTGGCTTGGTACGAGACGTGAGGAGGCAGAGATGGCTCGCAGAGTGATCGGAATCGCAGTTTCGGCGGCGAACGCTGCGTCGGCAGTTGCGCAGATCCGCGAGGCGGAAGATATCGGAGTCCCGGCGGTGTGGCTCACCTCCAGCGGAGGCGGAGGGGACTCGATGATGGTGCTGGCGGCCGCTGCCGCCCGCACCGAACGGGTGCTGCTGGGCACGTCCATCGTGCAGACCTGGTCCAGGCATCCTGTATCGCTGGCCCAGCAGGTGCAGGTACTCGCGAGCCTCGCTCCCGGCCGGTTTCGGCTGGGAGTCGGCCCGGGACACAGAGAGGCTATGGAGCGCACCTTCGGCGCGGAGTTTCGCGCCCCCCTGGGACACCTCGGGGAGTACGTCCACATCCTCAAGGAGCTGCTGCATCGCGGGGAGGTGGACTTCGACGGGCGCTACTACGCGGCCCACTCCTCGATAGCGAAAGCCGGTGACGTCCCCGTCATGGCCTCGGCCCTGCGGCCTCGCTCCTTCGATCTGTGCGGCGCGGAGGCCGACGGCGCCATAAGCTGGGTGTGCCCCCATGGGTACCTGCGAGAGTCGGCTCTTCCGGCTCTGCGCGCCGGGGCGGCCCGCGCCGGCAGAGACGCACCGCCCCTGATCGCCCACGCTCCCGTGATCGTCGAGGAGGATGCCGCCGCCGTTCGCGACGCCGTCCGCTCCCAGCTGGGCAACTACCCCCGCACCGTCTTCTACTCCAAGATGTTCTCCGCCGCTGGGGTGCCGGTGAGCGCAGAGGGCGGCTGGACGGACGAGATGATAGACGCCGTTGCCGTCTACGGTGACGAGGCTTCGGTAACTGATCAGCTGGAGGGCCTATTCCAGGGGGGTGTCGGCGAGGTGCTGGCCTCGGTGGTCACCGTGGGGGACGCGAAGGCGTCGGCGGAGCGTACGATGCGGCTGCTGGCCAGAGTCTCGGCCTCCTGAGCGGCCCCGAGAGCAAACCGCCAATGACAGCGGCGATCCAGCTGGCCGAGGTAGAGTTCGCGTCGGTGAGTGTGACGGAGCGCACCACCTGGACCTTTGCCGAGCTGTCCGACAGCGAGGGGCGGACGGCCCTGGTGGAGCTTACGTGCGGCGACGAGACGCCCGACGCCGTGGCGGCGCTTGCCGAATACGTGGCGGTGCTGAAAGGCCGAAACATCCCGGATGAGTCCGGCGTGGCCGGCTCATTGGGGTTGAGCGTCTCCGCCATCCGGGCCCGGCGCCCCCTGGCGTCCGCCGTCAGCGCCCTCCGCACCGCCATCGTCGTCCTACAGGCCCAGTCCAATCGTATCAGCCTCACGGAGCAGCTTGGCGGCAGCGTACAGGACAGCGTCGAGCTGTACGCGAACATCAACCGCTCGATGGGGCCGGGCCAGCGGGCTCCCAGCGACTTCGCCGCGGCGGCCGAACGGGCCGTCGTCGACGGCTTTGCCGTGGTGAAGTGCGCCCCCTTCGACGACGTGACGCCGCCCGCGACGCTGGACGAGGTGCGCCGCGTAGCCGCTCCCGGGATCCAGCGCGTTGCGGCCGTCAGGGAGGCCGTCGGGCCCGACGTGCGGCTCCTCGTCGACTGCCACAGCCGCTTCGAGACCGGGTCCGCCCCGTGGGTAGCGGAGGAGCTGGCGAAGTCAGGCGTGGGCTGGTTCGAGGAGCCGGTCCAGCCCACGAGGGACGCCGCCGGGCTGTCGGAGATCGCCGGGGCGGTCTCCATACCCGTCGCCGGCGGCGAGATCGGATACGGCGCCAGCTTCTTCACCGGTCTCGTTGCCCAAGGCGCGGTACAGGTCGTCATGCCCGACGTCAAGTACTGCGGAGGGGTCGCCGAGGCGGTCAGGGCCGGTCGGTCGGCGGGCCGAAACGGAGGCCAAGCCTCGCTGCACAGCCCTTCCGGGCCGGTGTCGCAGCTGGCCAGCGCCCACGCCGCAGCGGCAACGCCGGGGTCTCTGCCGCTGGAGCACGCGGTCTACGAGGCGCCCTGGCGCTCAGAGCTGCTGGACCCCCCGGAGCGGATCGAGGGCGGGCGTCTCTGGTTCCCCGGCGGCCCCGGCCTCGGTGCGGCGCTGGACCGGGAGGCGCTGGCCCGCTACTCGTCCCCGAACAGGTAGGCCACCATCAACAGCGCCGAGATGGTCTTGGAGTCCTCGATCTCGCCCACGCGGATCAGCTTCGAGATGTCGGACATGGAGTACCTCTCGACGCTTATGTCTTCGTCGTCGTCGGGAGCCAACCGGCTGGGGACCAGGTCCTTGGCCAGGAAGGCGTACATGTACTCATCGCAGAAGCCGGGGCTGGTCCAGAAGCCGCCCAGCGGGCGCATGTACCTGGCTCGGAAGCCCACCTCCTCCTGCAGCTCGCGCTGGGCGCACTCCCGCGGCGACTCCGGGGCTTCGATGATGCCGGCGGGCGCCTCCAGGAGCGACCGCCCCACCGCGTACCTGTACTGGCGCACCAGCAGCACGTTGTCGTCAGCGTCGATGGGCGCCACAACCACCGCGGGGGCGTGCTCCACCACCTCGCGGGTCGACTCCCGGCCGCCGGGCAGGGTCACTCTGTCGACCCTCACCTTGATGATGCGGCCCTCAAAGACCGATTCGGTGCTTACCCGCTCCTCTGCCTGCATGGTCCCCTCCACTGGTTGGTCTACGTGCTCTGGTAGAAGGTGGCCGCGGCTATGGACAAAAACTCTGCCTGCGTGGTCCCTCCACTGGTGCTGCGTTGCTTTGATGGTAGGTTGCTTTGGTAGAAGATGGCCGCAGCTATGGGAGAAGACGCCGCTCCCTGGGCAGGCGATCGAGACCGAGCCGCCACATCAGGGCGGAGTAGAATGCGCTGGGAGCATCGGCCCGCAGGAACCGCGTCGTATATGGGCTCCGCTTGATGACGACACTGTCGCTGGCGCCCAGGGTCGTGTCCTGGAAGCCGTCGGCGCTTAGCATGGTGTGCCGGCCGTCCCTGACCCTCAGCTCTATGAGCGACTCCGACGGCACCACCAGCGGGTCCCGCAGGCCCGTATGGGGCGCGACGGGCTTGACCACCATGAGCCGCGCCTCCGGGTACAGGACCGGCCCGCCCGCCGACATCGCGTACCCGGTGCTCCCCGTGGCGGTGGACACGATGACCGCGTCGGCCCGGCTCGTCGGCAGGGCCACGCCGTCGATGGTGGCGTCGACGTTGAGGAGGCGGGCAATCGTGTTTCGTCCGACGACGACGTCGTTGAGGGCATGAAGGGTCACGCGGGGCCTTTCCTCCGGGTCGGCCATCACCTGGGCTTGGAGCATCATCCTCTCCTCCACCCTGACGCCTCCCTCCAGGTAGGAGGGCAGCCTCTCCACGACATCGTCGGCGCTCACCTCCGTCATGAAGCCCATGCGCCCCATATTGACCCCCACCAGGGGCGCCTCGAAGGGGGCCGCCACCCTGACGGTCCTCAGGATCGTCCCGTCGCCCCCGACGATGATCAATAGGGACGTGGACGCCAGCGCCGCGCGCATCTCGCCAAGAGAGCCGGCGGAGCTGACCCAGCACCTGTCTCCCAGATCCAGCTTCTCCACTATGTGGGACACGAGAGCGCCGGACGCGGGCATCTGTGCGTTGTGTACGAGCCCAATCAAGTCGGCCACGATCACACCATTCGGGGGGTTGCCTGCCGGAGCCCGGTCAGGATAGCAGAACACTCGAGGCGGCCCTGGCCAGGTCCAGCAGAGGCGTGGGATAGACGCCGAAGAACAGGGTAACCGCGAAGGCGCTCATCACCGCCAATCGAATCGCGAGCCCCGACGCCAACGGCTGATCGTCGGCGGGCGTCGACAGGTACATGACCTTCACGACCCTCAGATAGTAGTAGGCCGAGATGACGCTGTTGACGACGCCGGCCACTGCGAGCCACCCCAGGCCGGTGTCGATGGCAGCGCCGAAGAGGTATATCTTCGCGACGAATCCCACCGTCGGGGGCAACCCTATGAGGGAGACCATGGCGAAGGCCAGGACCCCCGCGATGTACGGGGCCCGGCGAGCCATGCCCGCAAAGTCGTCGATCTCGTCGCTGCCGATACGGTTGGAGATTGCGATGACGGTCGAGAAGGCCGCCAGATTGGTGGCCGCGTAGCCCGCCAGGTAGAACAGCACTCCGGACGGTCCGTTGCTGATCTCCACGCCAGGCGCGCGCGCCGCGATGGCGGCCACGCCCAGCATCAGGTAGCCCGCATGGGCTATGGTGCTGTAGGCGAGCAGCCGCTTGATGTTGCTCTGCCTAATCGCCACCAGGTTCCCTATGGTCATCGACAGGACGCTGAGCACAGCGAAGGTGGCGCTCCAGTCCAGGCTCAGCGCCTCATCGGCAAAGGCCATGTAGAAGACCCTCAGTATCACGGCGAACCCGGCCGCCTTGCTGGCGACCGATAGGAACGCCGTCACGGGCGTCGGCGAGCCTTCGTATACGTCCGGCGCCCACATTTGGAAGGGAACGCTGGCGATCTTGAAGCCGAACCCGGCGATGATGAGCACGACGCCGAAGAGGAGAGCATGGCTGCCGAAGGGAATCTCCTGGCTCAGGCCCATGCCGGCCAGCAGCCCCGCCACGTCCGCCAGCATCGTGCTCCCGGTGAAGCCATAGACCACCACCATGCCGTACAGCAGGACCGCCGAGCTGATGGCGCCCAGGACCAGGAACTTCATGCCCGACTCCGTAGACTTGCTGTCTCTGAGAAAGGCCGCCAACGCGGCAATGGGCAGGGCGGTGAGCTCCAGGGCGATGAAGATGGTGATCAGCTCCAGCGAAGAGGCCAGCAGCATCATCCCCGTCGTTGAGAAGAGAACCAAGGCGTAGTATTCGCCCCGAAGCCGGGGGATTCGGTCGACGTATTCAGCCGAGGACAGCACCACCAGGGCCGCGACGCCCACGAAGAGGAACTTGAAGAACAGGCTGAACTCGTCCACGACCAGGGTGCCGAATATCCCCGGGTTGTCGGCCGCGGATTCCAGGACGCCGAACAGGTCGATGCCGTCACCGCTGTTGAGGTCGAGCCACAGCGCTACGCTCAGCGCCAGGGGCGCCGCGAGACCGGCGAAGGCTGCGGTGGTAAGAAGTCCCCTCCGCGGAGCGGCAAGATCCAGCAGCAAGACGACGATGGCCAGCGCCGCGAGGCTGAGCTCCGGGGACAGTAGGTACAGGTCGTACGAAGTCATCTCGTCTGCGCCGTCAGATGCTCATCCGCCTTCCGGCGGTCCGTACGATACTGTGGCCCCTTTCTAACCTTTCCCCTCAGGGGGATGAGAAAAACACTCATCATGGCAGCTTGGCCTGGGCGGCCAGCTGGAGCGACTCGACGATGGGCTCCAGGCCGCTCTTGAATACGTCCGAGATTACCGCCGGGTAGACACCGACGACCAGTACCGCCAGCACCAGGGCCGCGATGGGGAGCATCTCCAGCGGCGTTGCGTCTTCAACCCTGTCGAAGCGCTCGGTCTGCGGACCGAACAGCGTCCTCTGCACCATCCACAGGATATACCCGGCGGTGAGGACGAGGCCGAAGGCGCTTACGGCGGTCAGCCAGCCCCAGACGGGGAAGGTCCCCAGGAACACGAAGACCTCCGAGACGAATCCACTCGTGCCCGGCAGACCGAGAGAGGCCAGGCCCGCCAGCAAGAAGGCGGAGGCCAGCACGGGCATACGGGTGGCGAGCCCTCCCAGGTCCGGAATGTAGCGGGTGTGGGTCTTCTCGTAGATGAAGCCCACCAGCAGGAAGAGCAGGCCCGTGATGGTCCCATGGGTGAACATCTGGAGGGACGCGCCCGTGAGCCCAACGGGCGACACGGCTCCGGCGACCCCCGCCACCGAGGAGAGGCCCAGGAGGACGAACCCCATGTGGCTGACGCTGCTGAAGGCGATGAGGCGCTTTAGGTCCGTCTGCCTGAGAGTCACGACGGCGCCGTAGAGTACGTTGATCATACCCGCGGCGGCCAGCAGCCATGCCACGTCCGAGATGACATCGGGAAACATCGACGCCGAGACGCGGATCATGCCGTAGGCGCCCATCTTCAGCAGCACCCCGGCCAGCATTACGCTGACGGCCGTGGGGGCGTCGGTGTGGGCATCGGGAAGCCACGTGTGGAGCGGCCATACGGGCAGCTTGACCGCAAAGCCGATGAACAGCAGCGCGAAGATCAGGCCTATGGGCATGACCAGCTCGGCGGTGCGAATCGCCTCGGGAAGCTTCGTCATGTCGAAGGTGTGCGGGTCCGTGGAGAAGAAGAGGACGAGGATACCGACCAGCATGAAGGCGCTGCCCAGCAGCGTAAAGACCAAGAACTTCATGGCCGAGTACTCTTTGCGGCCGCTTCCCCAAACGGCGATCAGGAAGAACATCGGCACCAGCTCCAGCTCCCAGAAGAGGAAGAACATGAAGAAGTCCAGGGAGAGGAAGACCCCCATAACCCCCGTCTGCAGAGCTAGGAGCCACACGAAGTACTCTCTGACCCGGTGCGCGATACGCCATGACGCGAAGACGGCCACCGTGCCCAGTAGGCCCGTGAGGAGGACCAGCGGCGCGCTCAGCCCGTCCACGCCTAGGAAATACTGCACTTCGAAGGAGGAGACGGGGATCCAGTCGGCCACTCGGTCCACGAGCTGGACGCCTCCGACCTCCTTGTCGTACATGGCGAAGACGACGCCGCTCAGGGCCAGCTCCGCCAGGGCCACTGCGCCTGCCAGTACCCGCACGGTGCGCACGCTGCCCCTGGTCAGCGCAATGAGGACCGCGCCCGCCAGGGGCAGAAAGACGATGGCCGTCAACCAGCCGGAGAATTCCAACTACGACCTCACTACAAGAACAGCAGATAGAGCCCGAGTATGAACACGATCCCGACGGAGATGGCCATACCGTAACCTTGGAGCTGACCCGTCTGGGGCTGACGGATGACCTCGCCGACACTCCGTCCCAGCCAACCGACGTTGTTGAAGAGCCTGTCGACGACGTACTTGTCTATCCAGTCGGTCGCCGCCGCCACGCGACCGTAGAAGTAACGGGTGACCAGGTGTCCCTCGTATAGCTCATCCATGAAGTACTTTCGCGACAGCAGGACATACAGGAACGGTACGCGTCGGCTCACCGACTCGGGAGAGACGAGCTTCAGCGAGTACATCAGGTACGCCAGGGCTATCCCCAGCAGGGCCGCCAGGGTCGAGGCGCCGGCGAGAGCGTAGCTGAAGCTCTCGTACCCCACGTCCACGGGCCCCTTGTCCAGGAAATAGCTGAGGGCGTGGGAGGAGACGAGTCCCAGGTCAATCGGCGAGTTGACGGGGAAGCCGGCCAGCACCGCCGCCGCGGCCAGCACCGCAAGCGGGATAACCATGACCGCCGGTGATTCGCCAAGGTGGACGCCGCCTTCGCCCTCCGGCGCCTCTGGGTCCTCGTCGCCTCCCCCCCGGAAGTCGCCGCCGAAGGTCATGAACAGCGCCCGGAAGATGTAGAAGGCGGTCATGCATACGGCTGCCATCGCCATCCAGAAGACGAGGTCTCCCACCAGGCCGCCGTGATGCCACGCACTCGCTACGATCTCGTCCTTGCTCCAGAAGCCCGACAGCGGGAATATTCCCGCCAGGCTGAGCCCGCCTATCACGAAGGTGGCGTAGGTCCAGGGCATCGCCTTCCTCAGGCCGCCCATGTACCGCATGTCGAAGGTCCCCGTGGCGTGGTTCACGCTCCCGGAGCCCAGGAAGAGCAGCGCCTTGAAGAAGGCGTGGGTGAACAGGTGGAAGATCGCCGCCCCGTAGGCGCCGACTCCCAGGGCCAGCATCATGAAGCCGAGCTGGCTGACGGTCGAATAGGCCAGCACCCGCTTGATGTCGTTGGCCGCTAGGCCCATCGACGCGGCGAATATGGCTGTGAAGCCTCCGATAAGGGCCACCACGGTCATGGCCGTGTCGGACGCCTCGAAGACCGGGAAGAAGCGCGCCACCAGGAACACGCCGGCGGCGACCATGGTGGCCGCGTGGATCAGGGCGCTGACGGGGGTCGGGCCCTCCATCGCGTCGGGAAGCCAGGTGTGCAGCGGGAACTGGGCCGACTTACCGGCGGCCCCGGCGAAGATTCCCACCGCAATCCAGGTGGCCGCACCCGCGCCAATCACTCCCCCCAGGGCCACCGCCCGGTAGATGTCCGGGATATCCAGGGGGTTGAGCCCCTCCGCGGCGAAGCCGTCTCCCTGGAGGAATAGGTACATTATGGCCAGCAGAAAGCCGAAGTCGCCGATGCGCGTAACGATGAAGGCCTTCTTCGCCGCCGCGGCCGCGGCGGGCCGCTGGTACCAGAACCCTATCAGCAGGTAGGAGCAGAGCCCCACGAGCTCCCAGAAGACGAAGAGCTGGACGACGTTTCTGGCCAGCACCAGGCCTATCATCGAGGCGGTGAAGAGGGACATGAAGGCGAAGTACCGCGCGTATCCTGGGTCGAGCCTACCCTCGTGGTCCCTCATGTACCCCGTCGAGTACACCTGCACCATCAGGCTCACACCGGTCACCACCACCAGCATTATAGCGGTGAGAGGGTCCATCAGTATCCCCATAGAGATCCCCAGGCCCCCGACGGTGACCCACGGATGCGGGGACCAGAGCAGCTCGCCACCGCCCTGGACCACGCTGCCCAAGGCCCAGAGCGAGAGCGCCAGCGATACGCCGATGGCCAGGATGGTCAGGTACCCAGCGACCTCCGCGTACCTGTTGAAGAACGGTCTGACGACCAAGGCTATCAGCACGAAGCTGCCGATCGGCAGGAAGAGGGTGAGCCAGACTGCCCCTTCGGTGATCATCTACAGCTTCCTCAGAATCTCGTCCGCCACGTGCTCACGCCCCTTCGGGACCAGGACGCGGAACGGCACACGCTCTCCCCACGTCGTTATGTCCCCCTTGGGGAGCAGCTTGGTGGGCAGTCCGTCGCCCTCCAACACGTCCTTCCACATCTCGGCGATCATAAGGTTCGGGGCTTCCCTGTAATCGACCCACACGGCGCTTCTCGCTACCTCTTCATCTGGTCGATGTCGGATACGAGCACCGACTGCCGCGTCCGGTAGATGGCGACGACGATCGCCAGGCCAAGGGCAATCTCCGCGGCGGCGACCGTGATGATGAAGATGGCGAAGACCTGCCCCGTGAGGAGGAACTGCGCGACCTCATCCGACGCGTTCGCCGGACTCATCGCCAGGCTGCCGGGCAGGACGTAACGGGAAAATGCGACCGCGGTCACTATCACCCCGTTGAACATCAGCTCCAAAGACATCAACACGGTGATGGCGTTCCGCTTCGAGAGGGCCCCGTAGAGACCTATGGCGAAGATGACGGCGCCGACGATCAGGAAGCTCTCGAGGCTCACCGCGTCACTCTTCCCTGACCAGCGCCAGCGCGCCGATGATGGCCGCCAGCAGCAGCACCGACGCGGCCTCGAAGGCGAGCACGAAGTCGTTAATCAGGAGCCTCGCTATGAAGGGGATGGTGTCGGAGAAGACCTCGTTCACCTTGGCCGCGGACTCAGCCGGCAGCTCTACGGCGCGAGCCCCGTCTGCGGCCTCCCCTCGCATGGCCGGCTCCAGCAGCGTCCAATCGGTGTCGACCGCCACGAAGATGGCCACGGCCAAGAACAGGGCTGCAACGACACCCACTGGTATGCGAAGCCGATTGGATGGACTGCCCTCCTCGACGTCCCGGGTCATGAGTATGGCGAAGATGATGAGGACCGAGATGGCGCCGACGTAGATCAGGACCTGGACGGCGGCCAGAAACTCGGCCCGCAGGAGCACGAACATTCCCGCCACTCCCAAGAACGATACCACCAGAAACAGCGCCGCTCTGAAGAGGTCCCTGAGCTGGACGACCGCGACGGCCGCTACTATGCTGGAGACTGCGATGACCCAGAAGGCGACATCGACGATGAGCGTAGACTCTACTCCTTCGCCGATCATCTCTCAGCCCATCGCTTCCTCTGCTCATCCTCCGTCGGACGCTCGTGCCGCCCCACCTCCCTCCATGCCGCCTCCCCGCTCTCCTGGGGCCGGTACGATCTGCCCTGGAGCTGAGGACGGAACCACGTGCTGGGCCGCTTCGGCGCCTGCCTGAGGTAGTCCACGTCCAGCACGAGCTCGCTCCTGTCGTACTTGCCCTCCTCGAAGCCGCTCCCCATGTGGATCGCGTCGTAGGGGCACGCCTCCACGCACAGGCCGCAGAACATGCAGCGGCCTATGTCTATGTCGAATACGTCGATGGCGTACTTCTCGCCCTCCTGCATGTCGTCGCCGCTGGGACTGGTAACGATTTTGATGATCCCCAGGGGGCAGTACTTGGCGCAGCTGGCACAGCCCGTACACCGCTCCTCGTACCAGGAGAACTCCTCGCCGCGGAAATTGGAATGCTGCCGGAATCTGTCCTCGACGGTTACCAGGCCGACCAGGGCCTTGACCGCCGTCTTCGGCTGTCTCATGACGTAGCTGAAGACGTTCGTCTCAGACATCTTGGCCAGTCCCAGGACCCCCACGCGGCGGTTTGGGTACTGGTGCGTGGTGAACATACGACCGGGCAGCACCATGTTCTTCATGGTGACCGTCAGACCTTTGAGGAGGCCAAGTCCGTACATGGTCAGTCGCCCTCCGCATACATATTGGCCAACGGCGACGCCACCGGGTCCGGACGCTTTAGACGCCGCTGGCCCAGCACGTTAGCCATGACGAAGACAGCCGCCGCGGTGACGACCCAGTTGACGGCGGCCATCAGCCATAGAGAGCCTGTGGACAGCGCGCCTGTGGAGTCTCTGAGGAGATACACCTCTACGGCAACCAGGAATAGATTGACGATGGCCAGCGCAAACAGCCCCTTCCAGGCGAATCCCATGATCTGGTCCACCCTGAGCCTTGGCCACGTCGCCCGAAACCAGAGCATTACGAAGATCACCACGCATACCATCACGACGAACCACACCTGCCCGGGGACCGGGCCGATCTGCTTGGGGCCGCCCAGGAACAGCGTGACCACGATCAGGGCGGTGATGATGGGTGCCATGAACTCGGCGAGCTGGAATATCGCGAACTTCATGCCGCTGTACTCGGTGTGGTAGCCGGAGCCCAGCTCCGATTCGGCCTCGATCTGGTCGAAGGGCGTGCGGCTCATCTCCGCCGACGCAGCGGCCATGAACACCAGGAAGCCCAGTGGCTGCACCAGGAGGAATGGGACCGATTGGGCGGCCGCGATCCCCGACAGCGAGAGGGTGCCTGACACCAGAAGGACGCCCGTGATGGCCAGGGCCATCGGCACCTCGTAGCTGATCAGCATTGCGACGCCCCTCATCGCTCCGAACATCGCATACTTGTTGCGGGACGCCCATCCGCCCATGAATATGGCGATGGTGTTGACGGAGGTGACGCCGATCAGGAACAGCACTCCTATGTTCAGGCTGCCCAGGAAGGAGTCCGCCTCCAGGGGGATGACCGCGACCACCAGGATGGTCGGCGCCATCAGGGCGATGGGGGCGGCGTTGAAGACCCAGCGGTCGGCGTCGGCCGGTACGACGTCCTCCTTGGTCAGCAGCTTGATCCCGTCCGCGATGGGCTGGAACATGCCGAAGGGACCCCACCTGTTGGGGCCGAGCCTCGCCTGAAAGCGCCCCAGGGCGCGCCTCTCGAACCAGGTGTACCCGGTAGCCGCCATAAGGAGCACGTTGACCACGACGAACGCCAGCACCAGCCCCGCCAGGGCGAAGGCCGCCCATTCCAGCGACTGGGGCGTGTTCAGCAGGTCGCCCAAGAGCCCGTGGAGCCAGCAGAAGGCGCCTCCCGTTCCCTGCTCGCACATCAGCGGTCGACCTCCCCCATGACGACGTCGACGGAGCCGAAGATGGTTATCAGGTCCGCCATCTTCCACCCCACCAGCATGTCCCGGAGCACGGTCAGGTTGATGTACGAGGGTGCGCGTATCTTGCAGCGATAGGGGGCTATCCCCCCGTCGCTCACCAGGAAGAACCCCAGCTCCCCCTTGGGGCCTTCGACGGCGGCGTAGGCATCGCCCTCCGGGGGCCTGACGTTGAAAGGCGTCTCCGTCCGCGCGGGCCCATCGGGAATGTCCCGCACCGCCTGCCGGACGATCTTGAGGCTCTCCCGCATCTCCAGCACGCGGACCAGGTACCTGTCGAAGGTGTCGCCGGCGGCGCCGATGGGGACGTCGAACTCGAACCTGTCGTAGACCTCGTAAGGGTCCGCCTTTCGGAGGTCCCACTGGACCGACGAGGCCCTCAGCATGGGCCCGGTAACCGACGCGTTGATGGCCTGCTCCGCCGAGAGGACGCCGACGCCCCTGGTGCGCGCCAGCACTATCTCGTTGCCGGTAATCAGGTCCTCCAGCTCGTCGAGGTAGCCCGGCAGGTCGTCGAGGAATATGTCCAGGGCCGGCCAGAACTCCTCCGGCGGCTCCTGGAAGACGCCGCCGGGCCTCATGTAGCTGAGGGTGATCCGGGCCCCGCAGAGCATCTCGAAGAGGTCGAGAATCCGCTCCCGCTCCCGGAAGCAGTACATCAGGGGAGTGGCGAAGGCGCCCATGTCGTTGAGCAGGAACCCGGTGGCCATCAGGTGGCTGGCGATGCGCTGCAGCTCCGCGCTGATGACCCGCAGGTACATGGCGTGCTCCGGGACCTCGATGCCCGCCAGCTTCTCCACGGCCCTGACGTAAGCGAGGTTGTTGGACATGCTGGCGACGTAGTCCAGCCGGTCGGTGAGTGTGACGACCTGAACGTAGGTGCGAGACTCCGCCAGCTTCTCGGTGCCGCGGTGGAGGTAGCCAAAGACCGGTTCGACGTCGATCACCACCTCGCCGTCGAAGGTGACTCGGAGCCGGAACACCCCGTGGGTGCTGGGGTGCTGCGGCCCCAGGTTTATGGTTACGGGCTCAGTCTTTATTGCCATGCGACGCTATTCAAACTATCCGACATAGTCTTTCCTGAGGGGGTGTCCCGGGAACTCCTCCCACAGCAGGATACGCTTCATGTTCGGGTGGCCGTCGAACCTGATCCCCATCAGGTCCCATATCTCTCGCTCCTGCAGGTCGGCCCCCTCCCACACGCTGACCACCGACGGCACCACCGGCGTCCCCCTCCCGTGGCACCGGGTGCGCACCACCGCGCTCCGGTTCCTCCTCATCGAGAGGAGATGGTATATGAGCTCGAACTGCTCCACGTAGTCCACGGCGGTCAGGGCGGTGAGAAAGCTGAAGTCGAGATCGGGGCTCTCGTTCAGATAGCGGGAGACCTCCAGCACGGACTCGGGAGTGATCCAGACGCTCTCCAAGTCGTGGTGAGTCACCGCTCCCGGGAGCGCCTCGTCGATTCGCCTGGCTACTTCGCCGCCCGCCAATGCCCTGGTCATGCCGTCTCACCGCTGTCGCTTAATCGACGAATGGCGCCTGATCTTCTCGTGCAGCTGCATGATGCCGTACAGGAGGGCGTCGGGACGGGGCGGGCAGCCGGGTACGTAGACGTCGACAGGTATGATGTGGTTGACTCCCGGAACGACGCTGTACGCGCCATAGTAGGGCCCTCCGCTGGTGGCGCACACGCCCATCGAGATGACCCACTTGGGATCGGCCATCTGCTCGTACACACGCTGTATCGCGGGCGCCATCTTCCAGGTGACGGTACCGGCGATGATCATCAGATCGGCCTGCCGCGGAGAAGGCCGGAAGACCTCCATGCCGAATCGGGAGATGTCAAACCGCGACATGGCGCTGGCCATCATCTCGAAGGCGCAACAGGCGAGCCCAAAAGACAGGGGCCACACAGCCGACTTTCTCCCCCAGCCTATCAGCGCGTCTATAGAGGTGACCGCTAGGTTCTGCTTCAGGTCCTCGGACACGTTGATGCCGGGAACGGGTATCGCCTCCGTGTGCGTCTCCTTCAGTTCGTTGACCTGAGCGCCCTCTGCCCTGTCCAGGTCCCAGGTGGTCTGGTAGAGCGGGATCGCGCCGCCCGAGCCGTGGTCTTCCGCGTCCGCCGTCATCCCCATTCCAACGCCCCCTTACGCCATGCATAGAGCCAGCCAACGACAAGGATACCTATGAAGACGACCATCTCCAGCAGCGCGAACAATCCGAACTGGGTCGATAGGAAGCCGAAGCTGGCCGCCCACGGGAAGAGGAACACGACCTCTACGTCGAATACGACAAATATGAGGGCAAAGGCGTAGTACCTGAAGTTGTACTGGCTCCACCTGCCCGTCAGGGTCTCGAAGCCGCACTCGTAGATGCTCTGCTTGATGGGGTTCGGCAGGCTGGGGCGGATGTTGACCTTGGACAACATCCACGACATGAGCAGCACGCCCGTCGGGACGCCTACGGCGAGGGCCGAGAATATGGCGATGAGCCCGTACTGGCGGAAGTAGTCGTCAGCCATTGCACATTGCAGGAATCAAACCGGACTCGATGCTTACCGGATGCCAGCGTGAAATATAGCATAGGGGATATCCCATTTCAAGTGAAAAATCCCACAAACGGTACTGGGGTCAGTCTACGAACGCTTCCTTGGCATCCGGCGCGATGCGCGTGAGCGCACGGGGCCCGCGCTCGAGTTTGGCTGGATGACCAGCTACTATTCGAATAGCCCCAGTGCGATGCTCTTGCCTGTGCGTATCTGCACGCCGACAGGCTGCGGCGAGCTACGGCTTGTCCATACGGTAGCCTACGCGGGGCTCGGTAAAGATGTACCTTGGGTCGCTGGCGTCGTCTCCCAGTTTGCGGCGCAGGTTCTTTACGACGGCTCGAAGCAGCTGGCCCTCCCCAGAGTACTCCGACCCCCAGACCCGCCGCAGGATCTGGTCGTGGGTCAATACGCGTCCGGCGCTGACGGAAAGCTCGAAGAGCAGCTTATACTCGGTCGCGGACAGCTGCGCCGGACAACCGGATACGGTCACACCACGGTCCGCATAGTCGATAGTCAGGTCTCCAAGGCGGTAGGGCTGACGCGGCATTTTCGCACCAGCCGCTCCTCGCTTTCGCAGTGATGCCGCGACCCTCGCAACCAGCTCAGTCGAGGAGAAGGGCTTGACGATGTAGTCGTCGGCTCCCATTCCGAGAGCCTTTACAATGTTCTCCTCCTGGTCGTCCGCGGACAGGAAGATGATCGGCGCGTCGGACACCTTGCGGATGCGGCCCATCAGCTCGAACCCGCTGGTCCCGGGCACCATCAGGTCCAATAAGACGAGGTGGGGCTGCTCCACCTCCAATAGGTGCATCATCTCATCCGGGTTGCCGGTCCCGAGAACCGTGTAACCATCGTCGGAGAGTATGGTTCGAAGGAGCCGCAACACCTGAGGCTCGTCGTCCACGGCGAGAATCCGCCTTCCATCACTCGGCCTAACGGCCGGAGCGTCGCCGGTGGTCTCCTGAACGGCCTCGGGAATCGTGAAGGTGATCCGCGTGCCTCGTCCCTCGCCGCCGCTCTCGGCCCAGATGCGGCCTCCGTGCGCCTCGACTATTCCCTTGCAGATGGCGAGGCCGAGCCCCTCGCCCGCGACCCTTCGCTCACGGCCGCCGTCCTCTATCCGGGAGAACTTCCTGAACAGGTTGGTCAGCTGATCGGAAGGGATTCCCCTGCCTCCGTCGATTACGGAGACGGTCACGTGGTCGCCGTCTTGTGATGCAGTTACCCTGATCGTCGAGGTCTCCGGTGAGTACTTGGATGCATTGGACAGCAGGTTGTTCAGGACTTGGGCGATACGCCGATTATCGGCCGCAATGAGGGGCAGATTCGGGTCGAGGTCTACTTCGACGGCGTTCCGCACGCCACGTCGGAGGAACGCGGTCTTGGCCTCGTCAACCAGCGCCTTCACGTCCGTGGGTTTGGGAGTTACGGATAAAGCCCCGGCTTCTATCCGCGTCATGTCGAGGAGGTTGTTGACGAGGTCGCGCAGGTGACCGGACTGATCGTCTATCATTCGGAAGTACTGGAGGAGCTCGGAGATATGGAGCGGGTCGGGGCTGCGCAGCACTACGGAGGTGCAGCCTATGATGGTGGTGAGAGGCGTTCGCAGCTCATGGCTGACCATGGCGAGGAACTCATTGCGCAGCCGTTCGACCTCCTCCAAGGGCGTCATGTCCTGGAGAACGGCGACAGCGGAGATGATCTCTCCGTCATCCGAGTAGATCGGCGTCGCGTTGACGAGGACCATGATCGTCCCGCCGTCCGGGCGGTCGAGCAGTATCTCCTCGGCCCGCACGATATCGCCTCGGTCGAGGGCCCTCACCAGCGGACGTTCGTCAGTTTCATACTTCTCCCCGTCCGTTCGCCGGTAGATCGCTACCTCGTGGTATCGCACGAGCGTGGTGCCGGGCTCCGGCGACATGCCCAGGATGCGCTCCGCCTCCTGGTTGACGGACGCGAAGGTCCTCGTATCGGCGTCGACGACCATGACACCGACCGGTGAGGACTCCACCAGGGCGGCTAATCGTCGTCTCTCGGTCTCTAGCTCATCCCTGGCACGCCGCTCTTCTCCATGCCTGAGGGCGTTGCCAATGGCGGCTGCGGCCTGTGACGCGAACATGACGAGGGTCTCTTGGTCCTCTTCTGAGAACTCCCCGCCTCCTTCCTTCTCGAGCAGGCAGATGCTGCCAAGAGGCTCGCCGAGATGACGGACCGGCGCGCCGAGGAGGTCCTTGATGGGTGGGTGGTTGTCGGGGAAGCCGACCGACCGCGGATGCTGATAGAGGTCCGCGAGTCGCAGCGGCTCCCGAATCTCGTTCAGGTATCCCAGGAGGCCCAGCCCCTTGGGCAGGTCCCCCAGCAGCCGGCGCTCTTTGGGGGTGACGCCGGAGGTGATGAAGTCCTGTACGCGCCCAGAGTCGTCGAACACCCCGACCGCGCCGTACTGGGCGTCGGTCAGCGAGCGGACGCCGTCCACGACCTCCTGCAGGACGGTATCAAGGTCGAGGCTCTCGGTGATGCGGCGGCTGACCTCGCTCATCTTGGCGACGCGAGCCCGCAGTGCTTCGTTCTCTCGTCTGAGCTTGTCGGCTTCCTCCATTTGGCTCGTCCTGACTGCGGTTGACACGCGGTTGCACGGCGTTCGTATGCGTGGGCCCGCATTGTATCAGTTTCGCTGCCCTCACAGGGAACCACGGGAAATCTTCACAGTTTTGTCACAGAAAGGGGGTTGTTTTTCACGTCAGATTCACACGGCCCGCCTACAATCGGCAGTATCACAGGTAACAGGAGGTGCGAGATGTTGAAGCGTTTGATGTTGACTACTCTGATGGCGGTCCTTGCTGCTGTAGTGCTAGTGGCGGCATCGCCACCCGAAGGTGGTGATAGCAGACAATCGTATTCTGCTAGCAATCTAGGAGTTGGTGCCTTCGCTCAGTCACTCGAAGCGGAAAGCCCGTCAGGATGTGTGCAACGCGCCCATCATATCCATGAGTCTAGCCATGAGCCGGGTCGAATGAACGGTGAAATCCGTGCTACATGCAGCAGTGCAGTAACGTATATGCACCATACGGCTCAGATGTGGGAGAAACGCTGGTGGGGATGGGATCGGATTGGAGTCAAAGGCACATTCTCAGCGGCAGGCGTAAGTCAAGGCTGATTCTCTCGTAAAAAGTCTGTGCAGGCCGAATTAGAACAACCGTACCCGCGCCGGGGTACAATATACAGTCTCTATTCCGTATACTACCCCAACATACGGTAGCGCGCATATGTGCGAAATTGCTGGAACTTCCTCAAACCGGGTTTTTACGAGGGAATCAAGGCTCCGCCTACGCGAATGATGTCTGCAGGGATAACCAGATACGAGTCACGGGTGAGGGCTATATCATTGACGTTGACGGGCAGCAGACATACCACGCGGAAACAGAGAGTGCGCATTTCGACAATCCATGCGATCTCTAGAGAGATGTGTGCTCTGCACCCTCATAGCGCTGGTTGGTTCATCTGACTCCAATCGCCACGAGCCAGCCTGTGTACCGCCATCCCGGGTCATTCGTCCGAGGTGGCGGTACACGTTGACTGAGATGCGCTTCAACCATACGACGGCGCCAGGGAAAAAAGAGCGATGGATGCTCTCGAACTAATTAAAGGCCCTGTAGGCCGCACCCTGCTGGAATCGCTACACACCGATAGACTCGACCATCCGGGTGCGCTCCAGATGATAGAAGAAGGAAAACTCCTTCAGCTCGTAGTCTCGGCGGCGCTCAGAGTGACTAGCGAAGGATTAGAAGCTGCCATGAGGCTCAATGTTCGTCAGCCAAGTCGAGGCGAGGTTGCTCTCGCCGAACAGCTATTGGACTGTCCTGCAGCCAGATGGTGGACGGCTCCGTGGAACACTCGGGCACAGATATGGACTTGCCCCAAGGGTAGTGGGCCACCAACGCAAAGAGTATCTCCTTCGGCACCTCACAAGCCACGAGTTGTACTGTGGACTTCGTCTCGCGTCGCGCGGATTGGCTCTGCATGGATGCCAGTGGCCACGAGCGGAGTAGTGGTCCTTCCTCGGGTGCAGGAGAGTTGGCAAGTCGAAATAGAGCCTAGGTTACCGATAGTAGAGGTGCACACTGCCGCCGACTGGGGGAAACTGTGCAATTCTGCTCCAGTGCACAACATTGATGGTTTGATAGAGCCAGATTGGACGGCAGTTGCGGATCGTTCAGATGGAGTGCACCTGAGCGTGGCTGGGCTGATTGCTGCACAAGGATTACCTGTGAGAGGGACCCACGGAGTAGGGATGATGTGGGGCTGGGGCACGGAAAGCACGGCATGGCTGAACTGGCATGTAAACTCGTGCACTACCGGCTGCCAAGCCGTGCACGAAGGTTGCTGAATCAATGCACCATGTGAGGTCGGAACCAGTAAGCGGTATGTCCAACTCGCCATAGCGCGCATGACCGTCGATGGAGTCACCTATTCGGCGGTTAAGGGTGCAGGCGCGGATGTAGATTGTGGCGGCCAGTAGTAGGAAGGAGCCTGTCATCTCCGATGGCTGATACTGACACACGAGCTGACCATCTTCTGAGCTCCATCGTCGGTTGTGCCTTTTGTGGTCGCACTCGACGAGACCGGCCTCACGCCGGGCGACGTGGCGGACCCGAAGACCGCCCTGCGGATGGCCGCGGCGTGCGTCGATTTCGTGGACAGGTACGACGCCAACTATGGTCTGGTCGCGCCTGGAGTGCTGGCTCTCGCAAGGGACAAGGCGCCCCAGGCGCGCGCCCTCTTTGAACACCCCGACACCGCATGGTGGTTCGACGACGTGGACCTGCGCGCCCAGGCTTGGATCTCCATACACGGGACTCTGGACAGGTTCATATATGGAACGCCGCCGGATACGGTGACGTGGCGTCGACCGGAAAACCCATCCAGACGTTGGGAGCGCTACGCACAGAGGCCCTACGGCAACCAGATCACATCGACCCTGTACGGCTCTTACTTGACGTCCAAGCTCCTGGCCTACGAAGAACGGGTGGGAGACGTCCTATGTCAGTTCCCGCTGGCGTGGTGGTCCATCCGCTTCCTCGATGAGGTGCGGGTGTTCGAGATTCATGGCCCGTCGGACTGGCACGACCTGTGCGTCAGGTATCCCGCAAGAGGCACTGAGGACGACCGCCTGGTGCCAAATGGGGAGCCGCGTCGGAAGAGTGGGACGGCGTCCACTTGAGCTTGGGCGGGCTGCTGACCGCCGAGCAGAACCGGTACGAGTCACCCGCCGGATGGACCATGCTGGACTCGTGGCACGCTGAGCAGACCTACTGGCTACGGGCGCTGAAGACTGAAACGAAGCGTCAACCGGACTTCGACATAGGGCTGGGCCCGCCCGGCATCCATGGACTGCGTTTTCCCGACTTTGGCGAGGAACGCAGAGCACTGCTGCGCAGCTGACCGTAGCCCGCGGCCTCGTGCTCTCACGTCACCTCATCCTGGCGACGCGAGCCCGCATCTAGCGGGGACCCGAGGATCTTTCACGGTTTCTTCACAGAAAAGGGGTTGTTCTTCACGGCCATTTCACACGGCCCGCCTACAATGTGCAGTATCACAGGTCACAGGAGGTGCAAGATGGTTAAGCGATTGATGGCAGTGGCTATCGTTGCTGTGGTGGCAGCGGTGGCGACTGTGGCCTCAGACCCTACACCAGTTGCGGCGGACCCCGGTGAGGACGGCACTGACGCTATGCTCGTCGTTTCGACTGACGGTGCAACGGGAGCTAGCACAATACGGGCGGATGCTCGGATTAACCCCGTGGGGTTGCCGTCTCGAACGCGATAACCCGCACGAGTCGCGCATTAAGCCCGGGCCTGGGAATGCTCAGGCGAAAGCGAGAATTGAGTGTGATGAGGCGCCACCCACTCATGTCGCCAGCATTTGGCAGGAACTGTCAAGACAGGAAGGCTCGGATTTCACCATTGAGAGGAGAAAGACGAGTTACTGCCCGTCCGGGGTCGGTGAGCCTGACTGTTATCCTACTCTGGATGACGGTGTACTCATGAGGGCATACATCAATGCTCCATGTGAAGTCGGCACTAGGAAATGGTATGTTCAACTCGCCCACGCGAAGCTGACCGTCGACGGTGTCACCTATGAGCGGCTTATTGGTCGGGGAGGGTATGTAGATTGCAGAGGCTCGTAGAAGGAACCGAGTAGTCCGATGGCTGATACTGACACACGAGTTGACCATCTTCTGAGCTCCATCGTCGGTTGTGCCTTCGTGGTCGCCCTCGACGAGACCGGCCTCACGCCGGACGACGTGGCAGACCCGAAGGCCGCCCTGCGGGTCACCGCCGCGTGCGTCGAATTCGTGTCGATGTACCGCTCCGGCTATGACTTGGTCGCGCCCGGGGTGCTGGCTCTCGCGAGGGAGAAGGCGGCCCAGGCCCGCGCGTTGATCGAACACCCCGATACCGCATGGTGGTTCGACGACGTAGACCCGCACGCCCAGGCCTGGCTCTCCATACACGGGACTCTGGACGAGTTCATCTACGGCACGCCGCCGGATACGATGGCGTGGTGTCGACCGGGAAACCCATCGAGGCCCTGGGAGTGCTACGCGCAGAAGCCCTACGGAAACCAGAGCACGTCGACCCTGCGCGGTCCTTACCTAACGTCCGAGCTTGTAGCCTACGATAAACGGGTGGGGGACTACCTGTGCCAGTTTCCGCTGGCGTGGTGGTCTATGCGCTTCCTCGAAGACCTGCGCGTGTTCGAGGTTCACGGTCCCTGGGACTGGCATGACCTGTGCGTCAGGTATCCGGCAAGAGGTACTGAGGACGACCGCCTGGTGCCGAACTGGGGAGCCGTGTCGGAGGAGTGGGACGGCGTCCACCTGAGCTTCGGTGGGCTGCTGACCGCCGAGCAGAACCGGTACGAGTCACCCGCCGGATGGACTATGCTGGATGCGTGGCACGCTGAGCAGACCCATTGGCTGCGCGCGCTGAAGACCGAAACGAGGCGTCAACCGGACTTCGACAGGGGGCTGGGGCCTCCCGGCATCCGTGGACTGCGTTTTCCTGACTTTGGCGAGGGACGCGGGACGCTGCTGCGCAGCTGACCGGAGCCCACGGCCTCGTGCTCATGACGTCGTGGCCCGGATATCGGCCCTTGGCGAGTACCCTAACGGACTCGTCAGGGGCTCATCAGGCCACCCCAATCCACCGTCAAGGACGTAGACCTTCATTGTCGGCCCTTCAAGCCGACAGCAAGCAGATTCCTCAAAGGAGATACATAATCATGACCGCAAGAAACAGTGGTGGACTTTTGGGTGCAGTGCTGATCTGGTTTCTCCTAGCGGCGTGTTCCTCCCATGGCGACCACGTTCAAACGCATTCCTCAGACCAAGGGAACAGGGAGAGGACCCTGGTGTACCTCGCGGAAAACTTCCCCACACGGGACCAGATGCTAAGTGTACGCGAGTGTGTGACTGAGAGGACCGAGTATGAGTTCTCCGAGCTGCCCGCTGATTTTGGGCCTGAGTACCTGACGAAGACGCCGCCCAAAGATGATCCTAGACCTCCAAACGAGGTGTACGACACCCACGTTGACTGCGCCTTCGATCTTGGTCTTGAAGACAGGTTCTTCCCACCGTGGGATCACGAGGCACTCCGTGACGATGAGGCGTTCGGGGCCAGTAGGACGGTGAGTAGGACTTGGAGCCAGTAGGAGTAGAAGATGAACCATACACAGACCGCAAGGCCCGCCCTTACGGGGCGGGGGCTGGTCCAGAGCTTCGGCGAGCGGCGAGTCCTGAGCAGCGTCGATCTGGAGCTCCACCATGGGGAGGTTCTCGCCGTGGTCGGAGTGAGCGGATCGGGGAAATCGACCCTGCTCTACGCCCTCGCCGGTCTCCGGCAGCCGGAGTCGGGTATGGTCGCGTGGGGTGACCGTCCCGACATCTGGAGATTGGGCGAGCCGGAGACCACCCTCGTCCGTCGAGCGACATGCGGGTTCGTCTTCCAGTTCCCGGCGTTCCTGGACGACCTCTCCGTTGCCGCCAACGTCGCTGTCCCGCTCGTCGTATCGGGAGTCAAGCCGCGCGATGCCAGGGAGCGAGCGCATGAGCTGCTCGACCGATTCGGTCTCGGCTCGTTGACGGAGGAGTATCCGTCGACGCTTTCGGGCGGGGAGCAGCAGCGCGCGTCGATAGCCCGGGCCTTGACGATGAAGCCTGTCATCGTGTTCTGCGATGAGCCGACCGGTGCGCTGGATGAGAAAAACTCCGAGTTGGTGGTCGGCGAGTTGCGAGGGGTCGCCGAAGAGCTCGGCGTCGGTGTGCTGATCGTCACCCATGATCCCCTGGTGTCGGCTGCGTGTGACCGTGTGCTCCGGTTGGACCAAGGAATACTGATTGAGGAGCGTGCGGCGCCATGATGCTGTTCTTTCGGTTCATCTGGCCCCGTTCGTGGCGGTCGTTCACCGCGTGGACTCCGCTGATAGCGGTCGGTATCATCGCATGCGTTGGGCTTTCGTTGGCGATGGGATTCCGATCGGGATTGCTGGCCCAACATGACGCAGCCATGTTACGGGACGGGTATAGAGGCTTTCCGCCTAGGACTCAGCCGGTCGATGGACCCCTGCGGTCATCCAGCGTGGTTGCCAGCGGCTATGGGCCTTTGGTGGTTACGGTCTTCTGGGGAGAAGCGGGACAGCGGCTTGATCTTCCTGGTATTCCCCAAGTCGACGCGAGCGGGACCGTCCTAGCCTCCCCGGCAGTGCTCGCTCAGCTTGAGGATGACTAGACGGGCGAGGTAGGAGCCTGGCTGGGCGACCGGCCGGTCCGCGCACTTCCCGAGGCAGCGCTGTCCCACCCGCGCGAGATGGTGATCGTAGAGTTCACCGATACTGTCCCACCGGATCAAGAGGCGAAGTTCCATCCGATTCGCGGGGGTGGGGGTCAGTCGCCTGATACCAGCTTCGTCGTGATTGGGCTTCTCGTACTCGTGCTCCCATCGGTGGCGCTGGCGAGAGCCGGAGCTGCCATGCACCTCAACACGAGGTCTCGTCGGTACGGACTGTTGAGGGTCTTGGGCGCTCCACCCAAACAGTTGGCCATAGTAATCGCGGCAGACATGGCGATTCCCATGTTGACGGGTGCGCTGGTGGGTTCGGTCGCCTACGTGGCCGTCATGTCGTCCTTGGGATCATTCAACCTTGCAGTGTAGACTATCAGTGTACCCAAACTGGCCACATTCCCTCGCTAACGCATTGGGAGTGTCACGGTACACGGGGTTAACCGATGACTACGCTAATTACCGCACTGATAACGCTTGCTACGTTAGCTTCCCTTGCATTCAGTCTTCTGTTTGCGTTTGGGGATGGAGACACCCTTTTCTGGAGGGCTTATCCTGGTGGCGCGGGTGCGATAGGAGGCGTGGCTGGCGTTGTGGTCCTGTGGAGCCGGAGACGGCGGAGGCCAACCCCGATCTGGGGGATCGCCCTGGCGGTGTGCTATCTTGTCCTTTCTTATTTTCCGGTTCTGGCTACCGTTGTGGTTACATACTATGGGATACCTTCCGTGATCCTGATGATCGGGGCACTGATGCGGAACAGCCATCCAAACGATTCGAAAACCATCAGATGGAAGGGATAGGTTACCCTCCCCCCAGCTCCACAGATGGAGGATGGAGATGAGTTACCTCGCACCCATCAGGGCGATAGCCTACTCGGTCATATTGGCGGCGCTGGCGCTGGCGGCAGGGACGGCAGCGTGCACGTCGTCCAAGGCGGCGCCGCCTTCTTCGTCCGCCTCTACCGGGTTCGAGGAGGTCCTCGATGCGGGCGAGCTTGCGAAGTTCCGAGACCTCCCAGCCGAGTTCCAGGATGCCCTGCTGGAGGAGTCTGAAAAGAGCCCCGCCACTGCTCGGCAGTATCTGCGGGACCTGCCGGAAGAGGTCTCACCCATGGCGGAGATACTGCCCCCCGAGGCGTTGAGCAAGTTCGAGGAGCTGAGCCCCAGGCTCCGGCACGCAGTGCTGCTCGGGTACGACGAAGCCTTTAAGGACAGGCCAGGGCAGGACCCCGCGAAGACCGTGGCCCCCTCGAACATCCTCGCGGGAATGGTCGATCTTGCCCACACGATGGAGTTTGGAGACGGCAAGGTGTTCCTGCCGCCGATGGCCGAGACCCTCTCGCAAGAGACCCTCGCCAGGCTCGATTCCGTAGACGACCGGATGGAGCGGGCGTTCCATCTCATCTGGGACAACAGGAGGGTGCGTCCCGAAGAGGTCGAGGGCGCAGTGCGGGGGCTGGAAGAGGCGCTGCTTGCCGCGCCAGACGCGTTGCCCGATACCGCGGGAATCGGCCTCTCTGCATACTCGATGGGGCTGATCGAGGAGGTCCCCCCAGCGAAGAGGTTCGTCGACGAGTGGCTGGCCGCCGAGATCGTCCAGGACCTGGGCTGGCGCTCCAACGCCGTCCAGTCCATCGACCGCCTCCTGGTCCAGTACCGCACCCCCGAGGATCGTGACGCCCTTGCGCGTCTCTACCTGCCCCTGGGCTCCGGGATACGCCCCATCGCCTGCGAGCTGGGCCCCAGGGACGGCGTCTGGCCCACGTGGGCTCTTCCGGCTCCCTTTCAGGACGCGCCGCCCAACAGCCTCGTGGCCTCATGGCCCAACCACAGGGAAACCCTCTCCCCGGAGGCGTTGACCAAGCTCGACTCCCTCGACGCCCGGCTCCGGGAGACGTTCGATCTCTACTGGTACGGTACGGGCCCTCTCCCGATGGAAGCTGGGCTGATGGCCTGCCTGGCGCTGATGTGGGACGCCAGGCTGCGGCACGTCCCCTTCACGGCGCCGCCGCCCCTTGACTCCTTCCTATCGGACGAGGCTCTGGTCGAGTACGACAAGCTCTCCGAGGAGGAACGGGACATCATCAGATCCGAGCTAATGCGCGCCATACTAGAGGGGGAGGCTGCAGGGCCAACGTCGGTTGTGTATCTCCACACCGCCACCACCGAGGAGTCCCTCGAGGCCCTCGGCGCATTGGTCGAGTCCTTGATCCGCGGTATCACCGCCCGCCCAACGGACCGGTAGGTGGCACATCACAAGACAACACGCTCCGCTGCAATTCGTGTTGACACCGGGACTGCCCCGATGCTAGGATTCCATCGTATTCCGATGTAGTGTTTTCGCGACCATCTTGCATCCCGTCTGACCGATGTTACAGCCCTCCAACCCACATTGCGACTGCGGCGCCATATACTGAGACATCCCCCAGCAGGGCGGCTGGAGAGACTCGTTTGGCAACAATGGGCCCCACACTCGACAACACGTCCTCGTTGTCGGTTGACGCTCCGGCGATTTCGATGCCAGGGATGTTCGCCAGCTACCGCTCCGAACTCGGCAGGGCGATGCGGCGCTACCTCTCGGACGACCACGTCGCCGTCTACGACATGCTGCGCTACTACCTCGGCTGGGTCGACACGGACGGCAACCCATGTCTTGCCACCGAGGGGAAGGCGCTGCGGCCCACCCTGTGCCTGTTCGCCTGCGAGGCGACAGGAGGGTCGATCGGCCAGGCGATGCCGGCCGCCGTGGCCCTCGAGCTAATCCACAACTTCTCCCTGATCCACGACGATATCCAGGACGGCGACGAGACGCGACACCATCGCCCCACGCTGTGGGCTGTCTGGGACGTGCCCAAGGCGCTGACCGCCGGCAACGTCCTCAGAGTGGTGGCCGATAGGTCCCTAGACCAGCTCGTGGACCGGGGTATGGACCATGCTCGCGCCCTGGACGTCGTTTGCCTCCTCACCGAGGCGTACCTGGAGATGATCGAAGGACAGTACCTGGACATCTCCTATGAAGGACGCCACGACATCGGGATGCGGGAGTACTTCGACATGATAGCGAGGAAGACCGGCGCCCTGATTCGCTGCTCCCTCAACCTGGGGGCCCTGATCGGCAGCGGCGACCCGGCCGCCGTGGACGCCTTTCGCAGCTTCGGGCGCTCCTTGGGATACGTCTTCCAGATCCAGGACGACGTCCTGGGCGTGTGGGGAGACCAGCAGTCCACGGGCAAACCGGTGGGCGCGGACATCACGCGGAAGAAGAGCTCCCTGCCGGTGGTACACGCCATGTCCGAGTCGGAGGGCAGCGCCCACCGGCTGCTGGTGGACATCTACCGGAAAGAGAGCCTGGACGAAGGCGACGTCGCCGACGTCCTGGAGATAATGGACGGCGTACGGACGCGCGAGTACGCCCTCCGGTTGGCCGCCCAGCACTGCGAGGTTGGCATGGAGGCCCTGTCGGCCATCGAGCTGGAGCCCGAGGCGCGGCGGGAGGCCGAAGAGCTGGCCCACTTCCTCCTCGTTAGGCAGCACTAGGGCCGGACCGACGTGCTCCCGTCGACGACGGATACCAGGGCCCGGAGCTTCCTGCGGGCTTCATGATCAAGTAGAACATGTATCGTAACTACTGGCCGCTGACGGCCCTTGGCCGTTATCGCGCCGGCCTATCGGCCGCCGCGTCGGAGGTCTCCCTGGTCGGTGCGGCCTCTGGAGCGTCCCAGTGTCATTGACCCAGAGCTCGAAGCGGAATTGAAAAGGGTGCCGTACCTATGGTACTGTTCGTATCGTCACCCCGTGGTGGCGATGGAAAGGTCCGTCAATGAGAGTAATCGAGGCGTCTTACAAGACCTGTCTGTTCAAATTGAACGTGAATTCGACAACGGCCCCCGAGTTCATCGACATCACCGACCGGATCGCAGAGTTCGTGAGAGAGTCCCAGGTGCATAACGGCTCCGCGCTGGTCTTCTCCAAGCATACGACGGCCGCCATCACCATCCAGGAGAACGAGCCACTTCTGATTACGGACTTGACCAACACGCTGGAGCGCTTGGCCCCGCGAAACGCCCACTACCGTCACAACGACTTCGAGGTGAGAACGGTGCACATGCACGAAGACGAGTGCCCCAACGGCCACTCCCACTGCCAGCACCTGACCTTGGGCGCCAGCGAGACGGTCCCGATAGTCGACGGCCAGCTCGCCCTGGGCGAGTGGCAGCGGCTGTTCATGGTGGAGCTGGACAGCGACAGCCCATCGCCCTACAGAGAGGTCCTCGTCCAGATCATGGGGGTGTGAGCAGGGCCGTGGATGCTCTGCTCGACGCCTCATCCCTCTGCACCGTCCAAGAGAGTTACGCCCTCTGCAGGGCGCTGGCAAAGACCCACTACGAGAACTTCACCGTGGGCTCTTGGCTGCTTCCCAAGGCCACCCGGAAGCACTTCTACGCCATCTACGCCTTCTGCAGGTTCGTAGACGACCTCGGCGACGAGCTCCGGGGCGATCGGATGCGAGCCCTCGACTTCTGGCAGAGTGAGGTTGACCTGTGCTACGACGGCGCCCCCACTCACCCCTACACGATTGCGCTGCGGGAGACCATAGGCGCCTTCGACATACCCCGCGACCCCTTCGACAAGCTCATCGAGGCCAATCGGATGGACCAGTCTGTCTCCCGATATCGGAGCTACGACGATCTGGACTTCTACTGCCAGCACTCGGCCAACCCGGTCGGGCGCCTGGTCCTGTACGTATGCGGGTACCGGGACCTGGAGCGCCAGCGCCTCTCGGACCTCACGTGTACCGCGCTGCAGCTGGCCAACTTCTGGCAGGACGTGGCCAGGGACCACGCCTTGGGGCGGATATACATCCCCCAGGAGGATATGGAGCGCTTCGGCTACTCGGAGCGGGAGCTGGCTCGCGGTGAGGTTACCGACGCCTTCCGGGAGCTGATGGCCTTCGAGGTCCAACGGACCAGAGAGCTGTTCCACACCGGCACGGCCCTCGTCGACATGCTGGACCGCAGGCTGAAGCTGGACATCGCCCTCTTCACCCTGGGGGGGATGAGGGTCCTGGACGCTATCGAAGGCCAGCGCTTCGACGTTCTCAGCCGTCGACCGGAGGTGTCCAAGGCCGCTAAGCTCCGCCTCATGGCGGAGGCCTTCGCGAAGCTGTGGCTTCTGGGCGGACTGCGGCCTCCACGCCGTAGGCGGCCCTGACGGGAACGACCTCGATGGCCAGCGAGCTGGAGCTATCCTACAACCACTGCCAGCGCATAGCCAAGGAGCATGCGAGGAACTTCTACTATGCCTTTCGGACCCTGCCCTCCAAGAAGCGAAAGGCCATATACGCCGCATACGCCTTCTGCCGCGTGTGCGACGACATCGCCGATGACGACCTTCCCTTGGATGAGAAGAGACGACTGCTGGCCCAAACCCGCCAGCGGCTGGCGGCGTGCTGGAGCAGCGAGCCCCAGGACCACGTCTTCCAGGCCCTGAGAGACGCCGCGCTGTCCTTCGACATTCCCGCCGCCTACTTCGAAGAGATCATCGACGGCGTAGAGATGGACCTCACCGTGACACGCTTCCGAGACTTCCGCGAGCTTCGCGAGTACTGCCACAAGGTCGCCTCCGTGGTCGGACTGGTATGCATCGAGGTATTCGGGTACCAGGACGAGGCCGCCAAGGAGCTGGCCGTCGATCTGGGCCTGGCGATGCAGCTGACGAACATCCTTCGCGACGTCAAGGAGGACGTGGAGAGAGGACGCATCTACATACCCCAAGAGGAGATGGACGACTGGGGATACTCCGAAGCCGAGCTCATGGACGGCGTCGTCAACGATGCCTTTCGCGGCCTGATGGCCTTTCAGGCCGCGAGGGCGCGAAGCTACTTCGAGAGCGGCGGGCGCTTGATCCCGCTTCTCGGCCGCGAGTCCAGGGCGTGTGCTGGCGTGCTGCACCAGGTGTACAGCAAGCTCTTGGACCGCATCGAGTCCGTCGGATTCGACGTCTTCCAGCGCCGCGTTGCGGTGAGCACCCCGTTCAAGTTGTTCATAATGGCAAAGCTATGGGCCGGAAGTCTAACGCCGACAGCGCCGCTCCAAAGGCGGTAGCCGTCATCGGGGGCGGCCTGGCCGGGCTGTCGGCAGCCCAGCGCCTGGCCGAGGACGGGTACGCCGTGACCCTCATCGAGAAGCGGCCTTTCCTGGGGGGCCGCGCCTTCTCGTTTCACGACTCCCAGGTGGGCTGCGAGGTCGACAACGGCCAGCACGTCTTCCTGGGCTGCTGCTCATACTACCTCGACCTCCTCCGCGAAATAGGGACCGCCGACAAGACATTCCTACAGCGCGGGCTGAAGGCCGAGGTCATCCTGAACGGCAGGCGCGGGGCGCTCTCCAGCGTGCCATTGATGGGGGCGCTTCACCTCCTGCCGTCCTTCATCCGGTACCCTCACCTGGGACTCCTGGACAAGCTCCTAGCCGCCTATGGACTCCTGAAGATCAAGCTGACGGACCGGTCCGCCAACCGCCGCGCCCTTGACCGGCAGACGCTGTACCGGTGGATGAAGGACAACCACCAGACGGAGCGGGCTATCGATAACCTGTGGAACCTCATCATACTGCCCGCCCTCAACGACGACATTCGCGAGGTCAACGCCGACATGGGCCTCATGGTGCTTCAAGAGGGGCTGGCGAATCGGGCCGACTCAGCCATCGGCTACTCCAGGGTGGGCCTCACCTCCCTGACCGGCGGACCCGCCCACAGTCTCCTGGAGAGGCGGGGGGCCGAGGTCATGCTGGGCAAGAGCGTCAACTCCGTCCGAATTGAAGGAGACGAGGTCGCTGGAGTCGAGCTGACGGACGGCTCCCTCATCCGCGCGGACGCGTACCTGAGCGCCCTACCCTTCGACGCCCTGCTGCAGGTGCTGCCCGGGGAGACGGCCCGCCGCCCCTTCTTCTCCAGGCTGAGGGAGCTGACCTCCTCGCCCATCGTCGGCATCCACCTGTGGTACGACCGTCCCGTCATGGACTCGGACTTCGTCGCCGTTCTGGACAGCCCGGTGCAGTGGGTGTTCAATAAGAGCCTCATCACCGGCGCCGATTCCAACGGAGGCCAGTACGTCAGCGTGTCGGTCAGCGGCGCCTGGGACGTGGTGGACAGGCCCAAGGAGGAGCTCAGAACGCTGTTCTCGCGGGAGATGGCGCGCATCTTCCCGGAGGCAGGCAAGGCCCGTATAGAGAAGTGCCTGGTTGTGAAACAGCCGCGAGCGACCTTCCGGTCCGTACCCGGGGTCGCCGAACACAGGCCGCCACAGGATACGCCGGTCCGCAACCTCTTCATCGCGGGAGACTGGACCGAGACGGGCTGGCCCTCCACGATGGAGGGGGCCGTTCGCAGCGGCGTCCTGGCGGCACGGAAGCTGGCCTCAACCCTATGACGGCGCCCACCCTGATCCTGGCGCCCTTCAGCGCCCGCCAGCTGGCGAGGCTGTGCGAGTCGCTCCAGGTAGAGCACGAGAGCTGGCTGGACACCAGGCGCGTCTACGACCCGGAGGAGCTGGCTCGGAGACTTGACCGGGATGGAGTCGAGATACTGGTAGTGGAGGCCGATTTCATATTCGAGGAGGTGTTCCAAGGAGCCGGCAGCCTCAGATTCGTAGGCGTCTGCCGGGGCTCCACCGGCCACGTCGACCTAGACGCTGCCACGGAGCATGGCGTCGTGGTCGCCAACACTCCGGGTAGGAACGCCCAGGCTGTCGCGGAGCACGCCCTCGCCCTGATGCTGGCCCTGGCGCGTCGGATCCCCGAGTCCAGCTCGTACCTCGCCCGCGGCGCCTGGCAGGACCCCACCGAGCCCTACAGGAACATGCGGGGCGTCGAGCTGGCCGGCCGTACCCTGGGCATAGTCGGCCTGGGGGCCATCGGAGAGCGGGTTGCGCGGATGGGGAGAGCGCTGGGGATGGAGGTGCTGGGGCACGACCCCTATCGAAAGTCCGCGGCGGACTGCTGCACGCCTGTGAGCCTCGACACCCTCGTCGCCGCCTCGGACTTCGTCTCCATCCACGTGCCCGGGATACGGGAGACCGATAACCTTGTGGACCGCCGCCGGTTGGCGATGATGAAGCCGTCGGCATACCTCGTCAACACCTCGGACCCCTCCGTCGTGGAGCGGGAAGCGCTGGTGCGCGCCCTACGCGGGAGGCGGATCGCCGGGGCGGCGTTGGACGTGTTCGAGACCCACCCAATAGCCCCCGACAACCCCCTTCTTGGCCTGGACAACGTGGTGCTGACGCCGCACCTGGGGGGAGCGACCGCCGAGACCATCGAACGCCACTCCCGCATGATGACGGACGACGTGCTGCGCTTCGTTGCCGGTATCCGGCCCAAGAACATCGTCAATCCCCAGGTGTGGAGGGAAAGTGTCTGACGGCTACGTCCTGGTGCTGGACGCCGGCTCCAGCCGCGCCCGATGCCACGCCTTCGACCGCAGAGGAAAGATCGTGGGCTCGGCTAGCCGGGAGTGGCGCTATACCGATGACACCGGGCGGCCTTCGATCTCTCGGGCCTTCGACCCCAAGTCCCTATGGTCCATCTTCCCCGAGCTGATAGGCGACTGTATCCAGAGCGCCCGGATCACCCCAGGCCAGGTCTGCGCGGTCAGCGCCACCAGCCAGCGCCAGGCGGTGGTGGCCCTGGACAGCTCCCGGAGAGTGCTCTACGCCGGCCCCAACCTCGACCTGCGGGCGGTCTTCGAGGGAGCGGCTATCGACGAGGAGATGAGAGACAGGGTGTACCGGACGACGGGGCACCTGCCGTCCTTCCTGTTCGCCCCGGCCAAGCTGCGCTGGCTCCAAGCCCACCTGCCCGAGGTCTACGGCGAGATAGAGTTCGTGGTAACCCTGGCCGACTGGCTGCGGCTGCGGCTGACGGGCGTACTGGCCAGCGAGACGACTCTGGCCGCCGAGGCCGGGCTGCTGGACATCCACCGACGGAGCTGGTGCGGCGGTCTGCTGGCGGACCTGGGGCTGGCTGTCAACGAAGTCCCGCTGGTGGACGCCGGAGCCATCGGCGGCGAGATAGGCGCGTCGGCGTCCGCCGAGACGGGGATCCCGCGGGGCACGCCGGTGGCCGTCGCTCCCGCCGACACCCAATGCGGCCTGCTGGGTCTCGGCGCGGCGGAGGAGTACCAGGTCGGCCTCGTGGCCGGATGGAGCGCTCCCCTCCAGATGATCACGCCCCGACCGGTGCTGTCCCCAGAGGCGCGGACCTGGGCCGGGTGCTTCCCCGGCGGGGACAAGTGGGTCCTGGAGAGCAGCCAGGGCGACGTGGGAAACTCGTACCGCTGGCTGGGGGAGACCCTCTTCGGGCAGGGGCGGGAGCCCTTCCTGGAGATGGACGCCCTGGCGAAGAAGTCGGCGGTTGGAGCCGACGGCGTCGTGATGCTCCTGGGAGCGCAGACCATGGACGTGTCCAGAGTGGGCATGTCCATGGGTGGAATCCTGTATCCCACGCCGCTGACCTTCAGCGAGATAGGCGGGAGCCAGGTGGTGCGGGCGTGCCTGGAGGCCATCGCCTACGGCGCCGTGTCGAACCTGCGCCAGGCGGAGGAGGTCGCCGGTCAGCCCGCGAAGAACGTCGCGCTAGGAGGCGGCATGGTGCGAACGAGGACGTGGCCCAGGATCGTGGCCGACGTCCTGAACGACGAGCTCCTGGTATCGCCCACTCCGGAGGTCACCGCCTTGGGCGCGTACCTGTGCGCGACCAAGGCCCTTGGTAGATTCGACTCCATCGAAGAGGCGGCCGAAAGCGTCCGCCCGCGGCTGCGCCGCCTGGAGCCGGACCCGATGAGGGCCGCCGAGTACCGGCAGTTGCATGAGCGGTGGGCCGAGCTATCGGCCAGGCTTCAGGGGCTGGACCTCTGATCGCCGCGGCCGAGATGAGTCCAGACGGGGAGCGTGCGCGATGAGCAACCGGTGGGAGACCCAAAGGCGAGAGGTGACCTGGGCAGCCAGGGAGATGGCCAAAAGGGGCCTGGTGTCCGGCTCCAGTGGGAACGTCAGCGTGAGGCTGAGCCCCCAAGACGCGCCGGACCCCCTGATCGCGGTCACGCCCTCGGGCAAGCCCTACTCTGCCTTGGAGGAGGCGGACATCGTGGTGGTCGACCAGGACGGCGAGCCCGTCGAGGGTGACGGAGTCCCGTCCTCCGAGACCCTCCTGCACCTGGCGCTCTACCGCTCGCGGCCCGATATCGCCGCCGTGGTCCACACCCACTCCCTCTTCGCCAGCGTGGCCGCCGTCGCGGGTATGGAGATACCTCCGATACTGGACGAGATGGCGACGACGCTGGGTGGCCCCGTACGGGTCTCCGAGTACGGCTTCCCCAGCAGCGCGGAGCTGGCCGACAAGGTCGCCCTGGCCCTGGGCGACAGGGCCGCCGCTCTGATCAGAAACCACGGCGCAGTCGGCGTGGGCGGAAGCGCCCAGGAGGCCCTGGAGGTCTGCACACTCCTGGAGCGAGCCGCTCAGATCTTCATATACACTTCTCTGCTGGGCAGAGCAACCCCGGTACCCCAGGACTCCATCGAGGCCGAGCAGGCCATCTACCGAATGACCCACGGCCTGCCGGGGTAACCAGCCATCTGTCCCCTCCTTTTGTATCTTAATCATGGAGCGGGGTGCGGTAGACCGCCCTTGGCGCCATTCTTGAGGGGCCTCGGGGCCTGTGCTTGTCTTCACGGCCATCGGCGATTACCATCGACGTTGAGATGATTACCGTACCCGGATTCCTGTTGAGGCGGCTCTACGTAAAGGGGAGCCTGAGGAACACCCCGTCGGGGTTCGAGTTCCAGCTGCGGAACGGGCTGGGCTCCGGCTACGCCCATAAGCTGTGGCCCCTGACGGTGGACGGCGAAGAGGTCCCCGCAGACGCCGCCTTCTTTGCCTTGGACGACGTCGTCACGCGATTCGACGAGGTGTCGCGGGAAAACACCTTCACCCTAGCGTTGAACAGGACCATCAACATCCGGGCCGAGAGCGTCGCGCTGCCCCCCGGAGCGCGCAAGATCGGAATGGGCTTCGACGTTCCGGGTCTGGGCACGTTGAGGTTCGACTTCGTCGACGTAGTCGCGGATGGCTAGCCGCGCCAGAAGAGTGGCGGTCACCGGCGCCTCCGGGCGTTGCGCCGCCGGCCTGCTGGACCGCCTGGAGTGCCAGCAGTCCATCGAGCGCGTCTTGGCCATCGACATACGGCCTCCGGCGGCGCAGCGGGGCCCGAAGGTGTTGTTCCATAGGCACGACGTCTCCCAGCCCCTGGGAGGCCTGATGGCGGACCACGCCATCGACACGATTGTACACCTGGCCTTCGCTATGAGCCCCGGCCACAACCGGGCCGCATCTCTACGGGTGAACATAGGCGGCATGGAGAGTGTGCTGGAGGCGGTGGAGCAAGCAGGGGTCCGGCACATCCTCTATCTGAGCAGCACGACGGTGTACGGCGCGCACTCCGACAACCCTCCACTCCTGACCGAGGAGTCCCCGCTGCGTCCCCTGAAGGGGTTCCGGTACAGCGAAGACAAGGTCCGTGCGGAGCGCATGCTGAGGGAGACCACGGACCGCCGCCCGGGCGTCACCGCCTCCGTCCTGCGCGCCTGCCCCGTCGTCGGCCGCGGCTCCCCAGGTCCGATGGGCCAGGCGCTGGCCAAGCCCATAGGGATCAGCATCAGGGGACACGACCCGCCGATGCAGCTGCTGCACGAGGACGACCTGTCGGAAGTGATGGTCCGGTGCATTCTGGATAGGGTGTCCGGCCTTTACAATCTGGCCGGAGCGGGCGGAGTCAGGTGGAGCGACATGGTCCGGTCGTCAGGACGCAGGCGCGTGAGCCTGCCCGCCCCGGTGCTCTACACTCTGACGGGCGCGGCGTGGCATCTCCGGCTCCAGAGCGACTCGCCGGCGTGCGGACTTGACCTCATCAGATACCCCTGGAACGTCAGCACCCAGAAGATCCGGCACGGCCTCGGCATCGAGCTCCGATACTCCTCCACGGAGGCTTGGAACACCTACGCGTCGGAGGTCTCCGCGGCGTCATGCCGCCACCGCATGAGGACCGACGGATGAAACTGATCATCGACACAGACCCGGGCACCGACGACGCCATCGCCATCATGATGGCGATGGGCTCTCCGGACATCGACCTCCTCGGGCTGACCACCGTCGGGGGAAACGGAAGGCTGGCCGACTCCACCCGGAACGCCCTCCGGCTGCTGGACTATCTGGGCCAGCCTGAGGCCGGAGCTATTCTCCTTCAGGCGGGCCAGCGTCGCGGTGGACGTCTCCGACACCGAGCGAAGGGGAGCGACCTCCGCCAGCTACGGCGGGGGCAAGGTCAGCGTGGCGGCGGACGTCCAAGCGAGGGAGGCGAGAGAGGCCATGGCGGCCCTGCTGAGGGGATAGCCATCCCTCCCAGATAGTGGTTACCGGGATAGAGGGAATGGAGGACGGCTCGGGGCTGGGGTGAGGGTTGACGACGGTGGGCCGCATGGTCGGTGAGATAGTATAATCGGCCCGGACTCACAGTCGACCCAGGAGATATGGAATGAGTACAGGCTTCACCGGCATGCACTGGATGCTGGCCACACCCTTCGACCAGGAGGAGAACCTCGACACCGAGTCGATCCCTCGACTGGTCGAAAAGGCCAGGGAGGTTGGCTGCAACGGGCTCGTGGTCCTGGGGGTTACGGGCGAGGCCGCGCGTCTGACTGACCGGGAGCGGCGTGCCGTGGCCGAGAAGGTGATCGAGTCCGCGGGGGACATGCCCGTCACCGTGGGGACCAGCGCCGCCGGCACCCGCGTCGCCATCGAGTACAGCAGAGAGGCCCAGTCGATGGGGGCGTCTGCCGTCATGGTGGCCGCTCCCCCCATGCCCAAGCCCAACCTGGATGTACTACTCGCTCACTACCAGCGTATAGCCGACGCGGTAGACCTGCCCATAGTGGTGCAGGACTATCCCCTGACCACCGGCGTGCAGATGCCTGTCCCCTTCATCGCCCGCTTGGCGGAGGAGATAGAGGTGGCCAGGTACCTGAAGCTGGAGGACCCGCCCACTCCCACCAAGATCGAGGCCATCCGCAGGCAGACAGGAGACGCCCTTGGTATCTTCGGCGGGCTCGGGGGCGTCTTCCTGTTGGACGAGCTGGCCCAGGGCTCCGCCGGCGCCATGACCGGTTTCGCCTATCCCGAGGTCCTGGTGGAGGTCTGCGGTCACATGTCCAAGGGGGACCGCGCCAAGGCGGAGGAGGTCTTCTACAGGTACCTGCCGCTGATCCTGTTCGAGTCCCAGGAGGGCATCGGAGTGAGCATCCGGAAGGAGGCTCTGCACCACAGGGGCCTGATCGACACTCCCAGAGTCCGCCACCCCGGTGGGCCCATCACCAACGCGACCAGGGAGGAGCTTCTTCACCTGATCGAATCCCTGGACCTGTAGCTACTGGCGCCCCGTCTCGTCCTATGGGGAGTGTTTCAGGAACACACCTCACGACGCCAAGACCCCTGGACGGATTTATACGGAAAATCAGCGCCGGAAGGTGATGCGTCTGAAGGCCTCGGCGTACTGCATGCCCTTGCCAATGGCCCTCTCCCGGCGCCACCTGCGCATCATGTCGCCCACCTGGTCGGGCTCTCGGCCGTTGACCTGGGATGAGTGGGCCAGGAGCGCGTCGATTGCCGTATCGAGGTGGTCTGTGACGTCGATCCAGACGTCGGGCTCCGGGTGACCCATGATCCAGACCTCGGCCACCTTGTGCGGCTCGAATCCCTGCTCCAGCAGCTCTGGGAAGGTCAAGTGGTCGCGGGCCGTCGGGAAGATGGCGGCCAGGGCCGCCTCGCCGGCCGCAAGGTGGTCCGGATGACCAATGCCCCAGCCGCCGTCCAGGTTGCGCATGGGATACGGGCACACGACGACATCGGGCCGGTAGCGCCTGATCTCCCGGGCGATGTCCCTGCGCAGCTCCAGGGTTGGCTGGAGCATACTGTCCTCGTGGTCCAAGAAGACCACGTCCGACAGACCCAGTACCCGGCCGGCGTTGATCTGCTCGCCGCGGCGGATGCTCGCCAGATGCTCTTGGCTCACCTCCCGTTCGCTGCCGCCCTTGCTGCCGTCGGTACATATGACGTACACGACCTCCCAGTCCTGGGAGCACCACTTGGCCACTGTGCCGGAGCATCCGTACTCGGCGTCGTCGGCGTGGGCGACGACCACCATCGCCCGGCTGAAATCGTTCTGGTTCTCTTCCGTCATGCTCTGCGTTCCTCGCTGTCTCAAGCTATAGCTCGCCTTCTAAATCATTCGTTCCATAGAGTTCGCAACCCATCTCTTCCCCAGAGACATGAAATCTCGTGGACGAATGATGGCTTCTACAATGTGGCCCTCCTCCAAAGATGCGGGAACTCCATCTGGGTGACACCAGATTGCATAGCTCATCTTGTCCACCGCGCTTTCGTCGTTAAGGTAATCGTCAACCAATACTGTAATTTGAGCGACATCCAAACCACCTAAAACACTACTGATTGCTGAAGCGACCAGAGTGTCAGAGTCAATACTGAATCGGGAGCCAATTGCGAACCGGTAGATATGCGAAACAACGCCGACAATGGATTCCTGCCGTTCGCCATACGGATCCATCGAAACGGTCTCCCTAGGTTTCGAGACGGAATCTACCGATCTATGTATGATTCCCGGCGGAATTCTCTCGGTTCCTCTGCGCAAACCTAGAAGCAGGCCTGAGTTTGGTTCCTCAACGGTAAAGGACACGTCCTTTAGCGTTTGCAACGCCACCTTGCCCGGAGGGCGGGGAGCGGATGGTGGAGAGCTGTTCCTGCAATCGTGCATGGGCCATGGATCCCCAAGCATGTCGAACAAGACGCGAGAGCCACATTCACACTGGAAGAAGAAAATTCGACTACTGCAGAATTGGCAGTTTAGTGGAAAGGTCTTCGTTCTGCAGTTGATACCGTGTGTGAAGTACATGGATTTCAAACCAACGAAATCAGTGATAGTGCGTTCAGATCTTGGAGCTTAGCCAAGGCAATTGCCTATTTCAGTGGCACCGCCTGCGACAGTTGTGCCACGCCGTCCGACGCGAGGATGGCCTCGCTGGCCTGCTGTATGACGTCCATCAGCGGCGCGGGGTACACCCCCGCGAGCACCATACCGGCCAGCAGGACGCCCAGCAGGCCGGTGGCCAGTGGGGGTACTCGGATGGGGGTCGTCTCCTCGGATTCCATGTACATCCGGCGCACCACCATCAGGTAGTAGTACAGGGAAATGAGGCTAGTGAAGATCGCCAGGCCTGCCAGCCAGAGCAATCCCTGCGCCGCGGCGGCATTGAACAGGTAGAACTTGCTGGTGAAGCCGGCGAACACGGGCAGGCCCGCCAAGGAGAAGAGCGCCGCGGCCAGGACCATCGCCACGTAGGGCGCACGCTTGCCCATGCCGGCCAGGCTGCTGATCTCTTCGCTTCCGGTGATGTTGTAGACGGTGCTCACCGCAAGAAATGCGGCCATGTTGGTGATGGCGTAGGCCGCCAGGTGAAACATGATCCCGTTGGAGGCCAGGTGCGACAACTCCACCGACGCGCGCCCGTCCGAATCTATCGCCGCCAGCGCCGCTACGCCGACGAGAAGGTACCCGACCTGTCCGACGCTGGAGTAGGCCAGCAGCCGCTTGATGTTGCTCTGGGCCAGCGCCACCAGGTTCCCCAGGGTCATGGTCAGCGCGGCCATGACCATCACGATCAGCTGCCAGTCGCCGGCAGCCGGCAGCAGCGCCTCCGTGAACAGCCGCAGTATCAGGGCGAAGGCCGCCGCCTTGGAGCCGACCGCCAGATATGCGGTGATGGGGATGGGGGCGCCCTCGTAGGCGTCGGGCGCCCACATATGGAAGGGCACGGCGGCCACCTTGAACCCCAGACCCGCCACGATGAATACCAGGGCTATCAGCACCCCCGGACTGAGCTCGGGCATAGACGCCAGCGCCTCGCTGATGCCGTCGAACCGTGTGGTGCCCAGCAGACCGTACACCTGGCTGATGCCGTACAGCAGCAGGGCCGACGAGAAGGCCCCCAGCAGGATGTACTTGGTGCCGCCCTCGTTGGACTTGGGGTTGTAGCGGTCGTAGGAGACCAGGACGTACAGACCGAAGCTGAGCAGCTCCAGCGATATGTACGCGGTGAGCAGCTCGGCGGAGGCTGCCAGCAGCATCATCGCCACGACGGTGAACAGCAGGATGCCGTAGTACTCGCCCTGGTGCGACAGGTGCCGCCGGACGAAGTCCAAGGAGGTCAGCACGACCACGACGCCCAAGACCAGGAAGAACCCCTTGAAGAAGAGGGTGTAGCCGTCGACCACGATGATCCCGCCGTAGAGGCTGCCCTCCGTGTCCCGCTGGTCTATCAGTGTGAAGGCCAGTACCCCCAGGAGACCGGCGACCGCCAGGTACGCCAGCAGGTGCTTGCGCTCCGACCGGAGTACGAAGTCCACCGACAGCACCAGGAACGCCAGTCCCGTAACCAGGAACTCCGGCAGTAGGAGGGTGAAGTCGTTGCTCATGACACCGCCGCCAGGGCGCCCAGGAGGTCCCTAACCCCCACGTCGATCACTCGAATGAACGGAAAGGGGAACAGTCCCACCAGGAATATGAAGCCGACCAGCACCGCCGCGGAGAAGCGCTCCACCGGCAGGGCGTCGGTCTGCTCTCTCCACTGCTCCGCCAGTGGCCCGAAGAAGACCTTGGCCAGCAGCCTGAGGATGTAGACTGCCGTTATTCCGGCGCCGACGATCCCCAGGATGCCCAGTACCGGGCCCATGAGGCCGTAGCTCTGGAATAGGCCAAGGAAGACCAGGAGCTCGGCGACGAACCCGCTGAGCCCCGGAAGCCCCAGGGAGGCAAGGCCGGCCACCGTAAAGAAGGCCGCCGTGAACCCCATCCGCTTGGCCAATCCCTCCAGGACAGTTATATCCCTCGTGTGGGTCCGGTCGTAGATGACGCCAACCACGGCGAAGAAGAGAGCCGTCATGATCCCGTGGGAGAACATCTGCAGTACGGCGCCGCTCACGCCCAACTGGTGCAGCGTGGCGATCCCCATCAGAACGTAGCCCATGTGGCTGACGCTAGAGTAGCCAATCACGTACTTCAGGTCCCGCTGCCCCGTGGCCGACCAGGCCCCGTACAGGACGTTCACCGTTCCCAGGCCTATGAGCACCGGCATCCAGTCCTCGGCGCCCTCCGGGAGTATCTGGACTCCCAGCCGGAGGATTCCGAAGGCGCCGAGCTTCATCAGGACGCCGGCGTGGACCATGCTCACCCCCGTCGGGGCCGCCACGTGGCCGTCGGGCGACCAGGTGTGGAAGGGCCACATCCCCGCCAGCACGCCGAAGCCGACCATCAGCAGCGGGAAGAATATGCGTTGGAAGCTCTCCGAGAATACCACCTGGCTCCTGTCGGACAGGTCCGGGATGCTGAAGGTGCCCAGGCCCCCCTCCACGAATATCGCCAGGATCGCGATCCATATCAGCACGCTGCCGGCCACCAGGTAGATGGTCAGCTTCATGGCGCCGTACTCTTTGGTGCGGCTGAAGGTTGGGAACACGCTGCTGCTGCCCCACACGCCGATCAGCAGGTACATGGGCAGCACCGCCAGCTCGTAGAAGAAGAAGAAGAAGAACATGTCCAGGGTGACAAAGACGCCGAAGACACCCGAGAGCAGCAGGAAGTAGAGGACGAAGAAGTCCTTGTTCCGCTCCTTGATTGTCCACGAGACCAGCACGCCCGTGAACATAACGATCCCCGTGAGAAGCACCATGGGGGCGGAGATGCCGTCCAAGCCCAGGGTCAGGGAAATGCCCTTCTCGGCCAGCACCCCGGCGCCGGGCAGCTCCAGCCAGGCCCAGGTCCGCGTGAGCTGCATGCCCCCGACGTCGCGGTACTCCAGGTAGTACACCAGGAAGGAGTAGAAGCCCAGGAGCATCAGCGTAAAGGCGAAGGCCGTGGCCGTCACCCGGACCAGGTGCGGCCGGTACACCGGAATGAGCATGATCGTCACCGCTCCCACCAGGGGCAGGACGATCATCATGAACAGAACGTAGCTGTCGAAGGTCTCCATCTAGGCCCGCACCATCCACAATAGGAGGGCCATCCCGAAGGTCCCCAGCGCCATGGCCATGCCGTAGTTGTAAAGCCGTCCGCTCTGAGCTAGCTTGAGGCGTTGGGCGGAGAGCCACACCGAGAACGCCGAGCCGTCCACGGCCGTGTCGTTGACGACGACGCGGTCGAACAGCGCCACGAACCTGCCGAAGGCCAGCACCACGCGATCGATCACCCACTGGTAGAGCTCGTCCACGTAGTACTTGTTGACAAGCACCCTGTGCGCGAAGGCGTACCGGCTCGCCACGGCCTGGTGCGATATCCGGCCTTTCCAATAAGTGAGCCCCCCAAGAGCGACTCCCGTCAGGGCCAGCACCAGCGCAGACGCGCTCAACCAAGGCGTGATGTGAAACTTCGCGCCGCCAGCCGAGAGGGGCTGGTCCTGGAGAAGGAACTTCCCGAAGCCCTGGTAGGCCTCCGTCCAGTTGAAGACGACGAGGCTGACGGCCAGCGCCAGGAAAGCAAGCAGCGCCAGCGGCGCCGTCATCAGCAGCGGCGACTCGTGCCGGTGCTCGTTCTCCGGCTTCAGCGGGCCGTAGAAGACCACCAGGGTGACGCGGGCCATGTAGAGGGCGCTGAGGAGCACCGCCGCCAGCGCAACCACCAGGAACACCGGGCCGCGGTGGTCCAGGACGGATAACAGCACCTCGTCCTTGCTGAAGAAGCCGCTGAACGGCACGATGCCGGCTAGCGAGGCCGCTCCGATGGCGAAGGTTATCGCCGTGACGGGCATGCGCTTTCGCAGGCCCCCCATCTTCCAGATCTCGGTCTCGTCGTCGAGGCTGTGCATCACGCTCCCCGCGCCCAGGAACAGCAGCGCCTTCGACACCCCGTGGGCCACCAGGTGCAGTATGGCCGCGGCCACCCCAAGGGCGCCCAAGGAGAGCATCATCAGCCCCAGGTGGCTGACCGTCGAATAGGCCAGCACCCTCTTTATGTCGGTTGCCGTAAGGGCAAGGGTGCCGGCGAATACGAAGGTGAAGAGACCGACCCCGGCAACTAAGACCAGCACGGCGGGAGTGAGCTCGAACAGCGGCATCATGCGGGCTACGAGGTAGATGCCCGCCGCGACCATGGTGGCGGCGTGGATGAGGGCGCTGACCGGAGTCGGGCCCTCCATGGCGTCGGGCAGCCAGACGTGGAAGGGGAACTGGGCCGACTTGCCCATCGCCCCGACGAAGATCAAGACCGCCGAGGCGTTGAGCACGGCCTGGCTCATCCCGCCCGACTTGGCCACGTGGAAGATGGTCGAGATATCAAAGGTGCCCACCTCCCTAAAGAGGAGGAGGATCCCGACCAAGAGCGCCACGTCGCCCATGCGCGTGGTGATGAACGCCTTCTTCGCCGCCTCGGCCGCCGAGCGCCGCTCGTACCAGAAGCCTATGAGAAGGTACGACCCAAGCCCCACCAGCTCCCAGGATATGTACAGGAACAGCAGGTTGTCGGCCAGGACCAGGGCCAGCATCGCCGCCGCGAACAGGGAGTGTGCCGCGAAGTACCATCCGAAGCGCGGGTCGCCCCTCATATACTCCAATGAGTAGACCTGCACCAGGAGCGCGACGAAGGTCACGAGGCCTAGCATCGTCACGGAAAGCCGGTCGACCAGGACGCCCCACGTAATCCGTGTGTCCCCCACCGGCAGCCAGTTGATCGCCATGGAGCCCGGTCCGCTCTCCAGCAGGTCGACTAGGACGAACCAAAAGAGGACGAAACCCAGGAGTATCGCGGCTATCGAGATGAAGGCCCCTCGACCCGGGAGGAACCTTCCCAGCAGCACGATGAGGAAAAAGGCGCAAGCGCTGAGGGCCGGAATCACCCAGGCCCACTCAATGCCTACCATCTACCTCTCATCTCGCTCACCACTTCATCAGGTCGGTCTCGTCCACGTTCACCGAGGAGCGGTTTCTGTACAGGCGCAGGATTATGGCCATCGCTAGGGCCAGCTCCGCGGCGGCGATTGTGATGACGAAGATGACGATCACCTGCCCCAGGGGACGCGCGGACTCGGGGTCCGCGAAGTCGGCGAAGGCAGCATAGCCCACCAGGTTGATGTTGACCGCGTTCAGCATTAGCTCGATGGACATCAGGATGAGGACCGCGCTCCTCCTGGCCAGAACGCCGTACATACCGATGCAGAAGAGCGCCGCGCCCAGTATCTGGACGTGAGCGAGCTCGATCACTCTCGCCCTCCGGTGCTCCTCACCAGCACGATCGCCCCGATGAGGGCCACCAACAGCACCAGGGACGCAACCTCAAAGGGGACGGCCCACTGCACGAACAGGCTGTCGCCCAGGGCCTCGAAGCTAACCGCCTGCCTCGAGTCCGCGACGCGGACTTCCGTCCCGACGATGCCGGCTACCAGGAGCCCGAACACCGCGACGGCCACGGCCGCCGATATCGGCCACTGCCGATGGTCGGACAGGTGCTCGAAGTCCTGTATCCGCGTGAGCATCAGCGCGAACAGCACGACGATGACGATGGCCCCGCCGTAGATCAGGACCTGCACCAGCGCCAGGAACTCCGCGAACAGCATCAGGAAGATCCCCGCGACGCCCAGCAGGGCGACCAGCAGCGCGAAGGCTGCGTAGACGATGTTGCGGGTCATTACGACCCCGAGGGCGCCGCCGATCGTGAGCGCCCCCGCGAGGTAGAAGAGGACTAACGAGGGTGTGACCATCACTCTGGGGAGGCTGCCCGCCCTGTATCTCTGCGGGCGCCGCCGGCGGCCTTGGCCTTCGGGGCCGCAGTCTTCGGGGCCGCAGCCTTCTTGACCGGCACGCCGCTGTTCTTCTTGGGCTGCTTCGGCTTCCAAGCGCTCTCCGCCTGGTAAGCGGTCCCCATCTTCAGGAGCTGCTGGAGCTCGACCCGGTTGCCGTTTCGCTGGTACTTGCTCAGCTCGTGGTCGTAGCTCATCTCGATGGCGTCGAAGTTGCACACGTCCACGCAGATACCGCACAGTATGCACCGGCCCAGGTTGATCTCGAACTCGTCGATGATCTTGCGCCGTCTGCTCTTCTCCTCGGCGTGGAGGGGGTTGTCCTTCATCGTGGCGCTCATGCACTGGGTGGGGCAGTCCCGAATACAGACCATGCACCCGGTGCAGTAGGGCTCGCTCACGTCGTAGTCCCAGGTCAGAGCGGGGAAGCCCATGTACCGGTCGGCGACCGCCAGCCGCTTGCCCGGCTCTGGGTATTGGGCCGTGACGGGGCGGCGCAGCGTCGTCTTGAGGGTGACTATGAGCCCTTCGAGGAAACCTATCATCGCAGCCTAACCATCCACCGTCCCGGCTCCCTGCTGAAGGGGAGGCGCCGGCTCCGGCCGTGCGATGTGCGCGGGGTGTACAGTCACCGTCATCCTCTCCATGGACGTACCCGAGTGCTTAGAGATCACGTAGAAGGTCCCAGCCAATAGTACCAGAGAGAGCAGCGTCAGCGCCCACAGTGGCCACCCGTAGAAGAGTACCACTCCGGTTATCAGGATGTTGATGAAGGAGAGCGGCACCAACAGCTTCCAGCCAAAGGCCATGAGCTGGTCTATGCGCAGCCGCGGGTACGTCCCCCTGATCCAGATGATAACCATTATCACCGCGTATATCTTCACCAGGAACCACGCCACCGACAGCGTGGAGTGCAGCAGCCCGTCGAAGGGCATCTCCGGCCAGCGCCATCCTCCCAGGAAGAGGAGCGCCGTCAGCGCCGCGATGGTGAAGGTGTTGATGTATTCTGCCAGGAAGAAGACGGCCCAGTGGGCGCCGCTGTACTCGACGAAGGGGCCGCCCACGACCTCCGACTCGGCGTGGTGGATGTCGAAGGGAGTGCGCCCCAGCTCGGCGAGGCCCGCCGTCAGGAATATGAACAGCCCCAGGGGCTGTACCAAGACGTTGGCCCACGTCGACTGCTGGTCGACGATCTCTATCAAGTCCAGGGACTGGGCCAGCATCGCCACCGCCAGCAGCGCCATGATGAAGGGTATCTCGTAGCTCACCAGCTGGCCCGCGGCCCGGAGGCCGCCCAGGATCGCGTACTTATTGGCCGAGCCCCAACCCGCCATCACCAGCCCCATCACCGACAGCACCGAGAAGGCCACGATGTAGAAGAGGCCCAGCTCCAGGTTCGCCAGCACGGCGTCCCTGGCCAAGGGTATCGTCACCCACAGCATCAGCGCCGGTACGAACACGGCCAGGGGGGCGAGCCAGTAGACGCGGCGGTCCGCCGACGACGGCAGGATGTCCTCCTTGACGACAAGCTTGATGGCGTCGGCTATGGGCTGCAGCGTGCCGTGGAAGCCGACCCGCATGGGTCCCATGCGCATCTGGATCCGTGCGAGGCCCTTCCGCTCGATCCACGTCAGCGCCAAGACCATTACGGAAAGGAAGCCCAGGAGCCCGAAGGCTCCCGCGACGTAGAGCGCAGCCTGCTCCAGGCTCACCTGTCCACCTCGCCCAGGATGATGTCGATGGAGCCCAGGACGACGACCGCGTCGGCGACGTACGCGTTGCGCAGCATGTGGCGGAGCGCCTGGAGATTGGCGAAGGACGGCGTCCTGACCTTGACCCGATAGGGCTTGTCGGTCCCGTCGCTGACCAGGAAGACGGCGAAGTCTCCCCGGGGCGACTCTGTGCGCAGGTAGGTCTCGCCCTTGGGAGGGCGGGTGATGCGCCTGAGGGACGCAGCGGAGATGGGGCCGGGCTCTATCTGCGCCATCGCCTGCTCGATAATGCTCAGAGATTGGCGCATCTCCTCGATTCGGACGTAGTACCTATCCCAGCAGTCCCCGTAGGTCCCCACCGGGATACCGAAGTCAAACCGGTCGTATATCGAGTACGGCTCCGAGATCCGCACGTCCTCCAGCACTCCGCTGGCCCTCAGTGCCGGTCCGGTCACCCCCAACTCTATGGCGTCCTCTCCCGATATCGGCCCGATGCCCTTGGTGCGCGCGATGAACATCTCGTTCTGGGAGAGCAGCTCGTCGCACTCCTCGATTCCGCGCTTCAGGTGGTCCGTCAGCGGGGCCATCCGAGGGCCGAAGTCCTCGGGCAGGTCCTCCTTCACCCCGCCGACCCGGATGTAGTTGTGCATCATTCGGGCGCCGGTGACGCTCTCGAAAAGCGACTGGATGCGCTCGCGCTCGCGAAACCCGTAGAGGATGGGCGTCATCGCGCCCGCATCCAGCCCGTATACGCCGTAGAAGAGCATATGGCTGGATATGCGGTTCAGCTCGCACAGGATCACACGGATGTAGCTGGCCCTGTCCGGTATCTCCAGGTCCATCAGCTTCTCCACCGCCAGGCAGAAGGCCAGCTCGCAGTTCAGATTGGCGACGTAATCCAGCCTGTCGAATAGGGTGATCGCCTGGCTGTACAGCTCCCCCTCGCACAGCTTCTCGGAGCCCCGGTGGAGGTAGCCGATGTGGGGCTCCGCCCTGACGATCCTCTCCCCATCTATCCACAGCAGCAACCTGAACACGCCGTGGGTGCTCGGATGCTGGGGCCCCATATTCACCATCAGGTCGATGGTGTCGGCCTGCTGCGTAGGCTGCTCTTGAATCTGCATCTCAGTCCCAGGTTAGGTAGCTTCGTCCAGCAGGCGGAAGTACTCAGCGCGAGTCATTCCCGCCTTTCGCATGTTCGTGGGCACGTCCATCACAGTCAGTGCCCTCCTAGTATTCCGTGTACTCGTGGAAGGGAAAGCTCTTGCGCCCGGGATACCCCTCGAACCCCTCGTAGAGCACCAGCGGCTCCAGGTTCGGATGGCCCTGGAATACGACGCCAAAGAGGTCGTGGCTCTCTCGCTCGAACCAGTCCGCGCCCCGCCAGATGGAGACGATGGAGGGGACGTAGGGCTCCTCGGGCGAGACGGACGCCTTGACGACCATCTTGTGGCGCTTGTCCAGGGAGAAGAGGTGGTAGTTGACCTCCAGCCGCTCCTCGTAGTCGACCACCAGCAGGCACCTCAGGTAGTTGAGATCGAGCCTCGGGTCTTCCTTCGCCAGGCGGCATACGGCTGGGACATCGGCAGGCTGCGCCGTGACGACCACCTCGTCCAGCGCCGCGCCGAGCTCGACGTCAAAGCCCTCGAAGACCTGGGGCAGAAGGGCGTACAGCGCCTCTCCCCTCTCGTCCAAGGCGACCGGGGCAACGGGGATCTCGGGTTCGCGCCTACGCGCCGGTCTCTGACGCTGGGCCACGCTCTTTGGCGTCCTCTGAGATCTTCTCCTGTAGCTGCATGATGCCGTGCATCAGCGCCTCAGGCCGGGGGGGACACCCGGGTACGTAGACGTCTACCGGGATGAGGTGGTCGACACCCATGACCACCGAGTACGAGCGATAGTAGGGCCCGCCGTTGGTGGCACAGCTGCCCATGGCGATGACCCACTTGGGGTCCGGCATCTGCTCGTAGAGCAGCTTTATGGGGTCCGCCATCTTCTTGACCACGGTGCCCGCCACTATCATCACGTCCGACTGCCGCGGCGACGGCCAGGTTATGACGCCGAACCTGTCCAAGTCGTGGTGTGACATGTGGGTGCTCATCATCTCGATGGCGCAGCACGCCAGCCCGAAAGAGAGCGTCCAGAGGGAAGACTTGCGCGCCAAGCCGAACAGCTCCGTGGAGCTGGCGGTCACGGCGTTGGGAAGGACCTTCTGGAAGATACTGTCGGCAGGGCTGTTGCCTCCCCTCTCGATCATCTCCAATGCAGCACTCCCTTTCTCCAGCCGTACACCACCCCGAAGAACAGGATGCCTATGAAGAGCATCATCTCGTAGAAGACGGCGGGGATGGACTCCAAGAAGACGACCGCCCACGGGAAGAGGAACACCGCCTCCACGTCGAAGATCAGAAACAGAATGGCGAAAACGTAGTAGCGGATCTGAATCTGGGACCAAGAGTAGGGCGCAGCGGGTATCCCGCACTCGTATGGGGTCTCTTTGATAGCGGACTTCCTCTTGGGAGCCAGCAGGAACGATCCCGCGAACATGGCGAGAATGGCGGCGAATCCAACGCCGGCGACGAAGACTACGGCCATCCAGTTGATGCTGAACTCTTGCAACAGAGTCTACCCTCGGATACGGCTACATGCGGCAAAGCCAGTGTAACATCGGCCAGAAAACAGTGTCAATCTGGCAGGCCGGGGCCCATGGCCAGTCTTCAAGGACCGTCCACTCCGGGGCCGCCCGCGGCGGAGTATCCGTTGCTGGCGCCCCCAGCGTCTCGGCTCACCCAGAAGGCGTACAGGCTCCCCCCGGTCACGTGGAACCTGAACCTGACCGGCGTACCCCTCAGCGCCGAAAGGTCGTCCACTCCCGTCCACGAGACCATCTGCGCCGTCTCGTCCACCGACACCGGCGTGCACCTCGCCGCGGAGAAGGCCGACAGCGGCTCACCGTCTCGGCCCAAGACCTCCACTCGCAGGGAGCCTCCAACGGTGTCGGCGTTGACGAACAGGTAGCGGCCCTGGAAGGTGACGGGCCGCGTGGTGAGCGCGCCTCCGCTCCCGCCCGCATCCATCGACGAGAAGCCGTCCCTCCTCAGCGTCGCGAGGCCGGTGCTGCCTCCCGCGTACATGACCCCGGCGGCGGGGTGGGAGCCAACCATGCTCCCCCTGAGCTTGGGAGACTCCCCGGACCAGGCCCCGTAGTAGAAGTGGAGGCAGTCGCCCACCACCAGGCATACCCCTCCGGCCGCGTGGACGTAGCCCCTGTCCCATGCTCCCCGTGTGCGGGCCGCCGGGATGAACGCCTCGCGGTCCGGTCGGTCCCAGTGGAAGCCGTCCCGGCTGAATCCCACCGTCAGGTCGTTGGTCTTGGGGACGCCCCTCTCTGCGGCCACCGGGTTGGGCGGCCCTCGGAATATGGCGAACAGCCCCAGCATAACGCTCTCGTAGGCGACGGCGTTGACATCGTAGAGCTGGGGCATCTCCCCAATCAGCGGATCGGGCTCGTCCAGCTCGTCCGACCAGGCCCAGATCACCGGCTCTTCATCCTCCCACTGCGAGCCCTGGATGAAGTCGGTGTGCTCGATGTACCGCCTCATGCGAACGCCTTCTATGCTCCTCCTGACACTGTATACCCACCTCTTGCGGAAGGGGTTGTAGAAGAAAGTCGAGTTGTCTCCCAGCCGGCCCGTTCGCGTCGGCTCCCCCCAGTGGATGCCGTCGGGAGACGTGTAGACCTCGCCCCCGCTCCAGGGCTCGCCCAACAGACCGGACGACCGGAAGTACTGGAACATCTTGAACCGCTGTTCGGGGAGCTCCGCCCCGTGGTCCAGCCAGACGCAGCACCCATCCCGGCGGTAGCCCGCGCGGGGCGCCAGGACGACGTTGGTGCCGGGTACAACGTCCAGCTCGGGCCTTCGCCACTCGACGCCGTCCTCGCTGACGGCGTACCCGGTGGCGGACATCCAGCCCGCGTGGTACCACATCTTGAAGAGGCGGTCGGCCGGGTCCCACCAGACGCCGTCATTGAAGGGCGCGGCGACCGGGCACTCCCCACCGTCCAGCTCCACCTCCGTCTCCGGCTTCAGCACGGGATTGCGTTCGCTCTTCTCGGCCCTGTGAAAGCGCCGCGTCAGCGTAGTCGACTGGATGAGAAAGTCATCGACGAAAAGCTGCCGGCCGAGGTCGATGGGGATGACATCCGGGGGCGCATCCAGATAGGGAACTCGAAGGGGCCGACGGGAGCCGTCATACACGAGCCTCGGCGGCCAGGTGCCGGGCTGTTCGATGCCGTTGTAGGAGTCAGCCAAGGCTGCGTTCTTCTCCCCTTGCGGATTGACCACGTTATGATACTATCACGAAAGGCAACGCCTTCACCGTCTCTCTGCCCTCACGGGTGTTGCAACTGGTGCGAAATATAGGACGCTTGCGCCAGCGGGCACCTCCGGCAGCGCGCAGTACGACGCAAGGAGTACGGATGAATATAGAGCAGCTATTCGTCGAAGAGCCGGGCCGCATCGAGCTTCGCCAGGTGGAGATGGACGACTCCCTGGAGCCGCACGAGGCGCTGGTCAAGACTCAGTACTCCGTGGTCAGCGGCGGCACCGAGGGCGCCGGGTTCACCGGCTTGGTGAAGCAGATGCCCTTCCAGGACCGCGGGCAGTACCCGCGCACCACCGGGTACGGCAACGTGGGAGAGGTCGTAGACGTGGGCGGCGCGGTAACCATGTGCAAGCCGGGGGACCGCGTTCTGAGCTTCTCCCGCCACGCTAGCTGCGTCAAGGCCGACACGGGGCGGATGGCCCTTCCGTTGCCGCCTGAGATCGACGGCCGCGAGGCTGTCTTCGGCCGCATGGCCGGGGTGAGCATGAGCGCCCTGCGCTCCTCCAGCGTCCAGCCGGGCGACACCGCCCTCATAGTCGGGATGGGGCTGGTCGGCAACTTCGCCGCCCAGATCTTCCAGCTGGCGGGGGCCGACGTGATGGTCGCCGACCTGTCCGACCTACGCTTGGAAAAGGCGCGGGAGTGTGGCCTCGCCCGCACCGTTAACAGCGCCAGCGACGACCTCGAAGAGGCGGTGATGGACTGGACCGGCGGCCAGGGAGCCCGGGTCGTGGTCGAGGCGATAGGGGTAAGCGAGGTCATAGCTGAATCGACTCTGCTCACCCGGGAGCATGGGGAGGTCATCCTCCTCGGTACTCCCAGGGCCCACGGCGTCTTCGACGCCACTCCCATGCTCCTGCACGTCCACTTGAAGGCTATCCGCATGATCGGGGCTCTGGAGTGGACGTGGCCGCAACATCCCACACATCGCACCCGGGACATTACGGCCAACTACCGTATCCTGGTGGACTGGATCGCCGCCGGAAAGCTCGTTACGGCCCCGCTGCTCACCCACCTGGCATCGCCGGCCGACTGCCAAGACATCTACGAGGGGCTGACCTCCAGGAAGGAAGAGTACCTCGGCGCCGTCTTCGACTGGGGCGGAGCTCACGTACCCTAGAGATGCCCGGTAAAGCGACGGAGACCTTAGCGCTTGGCATTGTCCCGCAATTCACGGCAAGCCAATGAGTTCCCGCTACGATCTTCACCATCCCAAGGACAACAAAGGAGCCGGCAGTGGACTTTGACCCCACCGTAAGAGCAGCGATTATCGGCTGCGGAGGGCTGGCCCGAGGCCGCATTCGGAGAACCCTGGCCGACTTCCGCAACACGCACATCGAGGTGGTGTGCGAGCCCTCCCCCGAGGCCTATGAGCTGACCGTGGAGCTGTTCGAGGCCGCCGGCCGCACCACTCCCCCCAACATCCCCGATCTGGAGCGTATGCTCGACGAGCACGCAGAGGAGCTCGACGTCGCCTACATAGTGACCCCCCACGCCTTGCACTGCAGCCAGGCCAAGGCCTGCCTGGAGGCCGGCTTGGACGTGCTGGTGGAGAAGCCCATGGTGATGAACGCCGGCGAGGCCAGGGAGCTCATAGAGACCCGTGACCGTACAGGGCGCATGCTGGTGGTAGCCTTTCAGGGCAGCCTCTCCCCCCACGTTCGCAAGGCGGTGGAGATTCTTCGCTCCCAGGAGCTGGGTCCGGTCCAGAGCATATCCGGCGTAATATGGCAGGACTGGGGCGGCAAGTTCGGCAACTCATGGCGGGGAAACCCAGAGATCTCCGGAGGCGGCTTCGTATTCGACAGCGGAGCCCACATGCTCAACACCGTGTCCGACCTCGCCGGCGAGGACTTCACCGACGTCTGGGCCCTTCTCGAGAACCAGGGCGGGCCCGTGGAGATCAACGCGGTTATCATGGGGCGCCTCCGGTCCGGCGCGCTGGTAACCATCCATGCCTGCGGCGACACCGCTCCCTCTTGCGCGTCGGACATTCGCGTCTTCTGCTCCAACGCAGCTCTGCGGACCGGCGCCTGGGGCGAGTCACTGGAGATCCTGAGACGCCAGCCGTCGGATTGGCAGCAGTCGGGGACAAGCCGCGACCAGGGATGGGAGCCCGTCCAAGTGCGAGACTCCCGCGGGGTGTGGGAGGAGTTCCTCTCCGCTCGAGAGGGGCTGATAGTCAACCCCTCTCCGCCCGAGCTGGGACTCAGAATGGCGCACCTCTGGGACGCCATCAATGAGTCGGCCGCGCGGGACGGAGCGCCGGTACGGATGCAGACCCAACCCGTAGGCTAAGCGATGCCAAGCCCAGGTCCAAGCAACACCGTAAAACTAAGGATACTCTGAACAAGTTCTGGTGTGTTGTGGCATAGTACTATGCCATACACAAAGCAGAGATGTTTGGGGTGAAGACACGATGGACCAGCCAACATTTGCCGACTTGGAGTACGAGAGCAAGAAGCGCAAGACCCGGCGGGAGATATTCCTGGAGCGCATGGACGGTCTGATCCCTTGGGAACAGCTCGTAGAACGCATCCGCCCGTTCTATCCCAGGGCAGGCCGGGGCCGGCGACCCTATGAGTTGTCTGTGATGCTGCGGATTCACTGCGTGCAGATGTTCTACAACCTTAGTGATCCTGGTATGGAGGACATGCTCTACGAGGTCGAGTCGGTGAGACGGTTCGTAGGGTTGAGGCTGTCGGGCCCGCTCCCGGACGAGACGACGGTCCTGAACTTCCGCCATCTGCTGGAAGAGCACGAGTTGGGACAGGGTCTGTTCGAGGAGATCAACCGTCATCTGGAGTCCCAGGGGCTGCGGCTTCGGGAGGGAACGATCGTGGACGCGAGCATCATTGAGGCGCCATCGTCAACGAAGAATCGTGCAGGTAAGCGAGACCCTGAGATGCGTCAGACGAAGAAGGGGAATGAGTGGCACTTCGGGATGAAGGTACACGTCGGTGCGGACGCTGAGACGGGAGTAGTACATAGCGTAAGAACGACACCTGCGAACGTTCATGACGTGACGGAGGCTCACCGGCTGCTGCACGGTGGAGAGAAACGGGTGTGGGGCGATGCGGGGTATCAGGGAGTCGACAAGCGATTGGAGAATCGCGAGTTGGATGTGGACTGGCAGGTAGCGATGAGACCCGGGAGACGTCGGCAGCTGGAGCCGGGAAGCTATGAGGCGCTTATGGAGAAGCGCAAGGCGTCGACCAGGGCGAAGGTGGAGCATCCGTTCCTGTACGTGAAGCGGCACTTCGGATACGCCAAGGTGCGTTACCGAGGGTTGGCAAAGAACACGCAACGACTGATGTTGCTACTGGGGATGACGAACTTGATAAGGGCGGAGCGGTACTTGGCAGCCTGACGAGGGCGAAGTGCGCCCAAGCTGGACAAACGAACGTAGATACGCCTTAGCAGAGCCGTTTCAGGACCACAAGACCTCATCGACACACGGTAGGAGGAAGAAACACCTCGGACAGTCCACTTACTGTCCATCACATACGAGATACCCTCAGTTGTTCAGACCTTCCCTAAGGTAGGAGTAAGAGATGCCAGATCTGCCCAGGGTCACCGTATGGAACGAGTACCGCCACGAGCGAGAGGATGAGCCGGTAATGGCCATCTATCCCGACGGTATGCACGCCCCCATCGCCAAGTATCTCACCGACCGGGGCTTCCCGGTCCGAGTAGCAACCATGGACGAGCCCGAGCATGGTCTGACCGATGAGGTGCTGGCGGAGACCGACGTGCTGACGTGGTGGGGCCATAGGGCCCACCAGCAGGTCAGCGACGAGATCGTCGACCGCGTCTACCAGAGGGTCCTGGACGGCATGGGCCTCATCCCCCTGCACTCCAGCCACTTCTCCAAGATCTTCAAGAAGCTGATGGGCACCAGCTGCGGGCTGTACTGGCGCAACATCGGGGAGAAGGAGCGGGTATGGGTCGTCAATCCGGGACATCCGATCGCCGACGGTTTGGGAGAGTACTTCGAGATTCCCCATGCGGAGGCCTACGGCGAGCCCTTCGACATCCCGGAGCCCGACGCCCTGGTCTTCGTCAGCTGGTTCGCCGGAGGCGAGGTCTTCCGCAGCGGCTGCTGCTACAAGAGGGGGCGGGGTAAGGTCTTCTACTTCCGTCCGGGCGACCAAGTGTACCCCATCTTCCACCAAGAGGAGGTCCTCCACGTCATCAAGAACGCGGTCCTCTGGGCCGCCCCCGAAGACGGTGTGGACAACCGTCCCAACCGAACAACCATCCGGGGGATAAACCGGCCCGAGCCCCTGGAGGTCCTCTCCTGAGGCGGCGGCAGGGGGAACCGAGCCACCACGTTTAGCCAGGCCAGGAGAATCCCATGGACAGAAAACTCAGGATGGGCATGGTGGGAGGCGGCAGGGACGCCTTCATCGGCCCGGTCCACCGCATCGCCGCCCACATGGACAACAAGATCGAGCTGGTCTGCGGCGCCTTCAGCAGCTCGCCGGAGAAGTCCAGGCTCAGCGGCCAGGACCTGCTGCTGCCCCCCGACCGCGTATACGGCGACTACTATGAGATGCTCCGCCGGGAGGCCACCCTCCCCGACGGCGACAGGATGGACTTCGTCTCCATAGTCACGCCCAACAACGTCCACTACCCGGTGGCCGTAGCCGCCCTGGACGCCGGGTTCCCCGTGGTCTGCGACAAGCCCATGACCATGAACCTGGAGGAGGCCAGGGACCTGGAGCGCAGGGTCGCGGAGTCCGGCAAGCTCTTCTGCCTCACTCACAACTACACCGGCTACCCCATGGTCAAGGAGGCCCGCGACCTGGTGTCCGAAGGCGAGCTGGGAGCGGTCCGCCGCGTCGTCGTCGAATACCCCCAGGGTTGGCTGGCGACTAGGCTCGAGTCGGCGGGAGTGAAGCAGGCCGTCTGGCGCACCGACCCGAACATCGCGGGCGCATCTTCCTGCATGGGCGACATAGGCACCCACTGCGAGAACCTAGCCGAGTACATCACGGGGTTCCGCATCACCGAGATGTGCGCCGACCTGACGACCTTCGTGGGCGGGCGCGGCCTGGACGACGACGGCAGCGTCCTGCTGCGGTTCGACGGCGGCGCCCGGGGCGTTCTCTGGGCCAGCCAGGTCGCCGTGGGCCAGGAGAACAGCCTGAGGATACGCATCTACGGCGAGAAGGGCGGGATGGAGTGGCGACAGGAGGAGCCCAACACGCTGGTCGTTCACCGGCTGGACAGGCCCACCGAGATCAGGAGGACCGCAACGGACTTCGTCGGAGCGGCGGCCTCCGCCAACGCCCGCCTTCCGGCCGGCCATCCAGAGGGCTACATAGAGGGGTTCGCCAACATCTACAACAGCTTCGCGGACGCCCTGAGCCAGGTGCTCGAAGGCAACGAGGTAGACGAGTCGAAGGTCGACTACCCCAACGTCCGCGACGGCGTCCGGGGCATGGCGTTCCTGGAGGCGGTCGTGGGCAGCAGCAACAGCGACCGGAAGTGGGTCCAAGTACCGTCCTAGCAAGAGACCCTCAACAGATCGGGAGGAAGATAGAGATGACAAGGCCAGTTACCCTGTTCACCGGACAGTTTGCAGACATCCCCATGACGGAGCTGGCCCCCAAAGCCGCCGAGTGGGGATACGACGGCCTGGAGCTGGCATGCTGGGGAGACCACCTGGACGTCGACCGCGCCGCCGTGGACAAGAGCTACGCCCAAGGCCGGCTCGAGCTCCTGGCCGAGCACGGCCTGAAGGTGTTTGCCATCAGCAACCACCTGGCGGGCCAGCTCGTGTGCGACCCCAACGACGACGCACGGTCCGACACCTTCGCCCCTGAGCGGTACCACGGCGACGCCGACGCCAAGCGGTCATGGGCAGTCGAGACGATGATCAACACCGCCAGGTCTGCCCAGAACCTCGGACTCGACGTCGTCAACGGCTTCACCGGCTCCTCCATCTGGCATATGGTCTACAGCTTCCCTCCTGTCAGCGCGGCAATGATCGACGAGGGCTTCGGCTACTTCGCCGAGATGTGGGACCCCATCCTGGACGAGTTCGACAAGTGCGGCGTCAAGTTCGGGCTGGAGGTGCACCCCACGGAGATCGCCTTCGACATAATTACATCCCATCGGGCCCTAGAGGCCGTCGACCACCGGGAGGCCTTCGGGTTCAACTTCGATCCCAGCCACCTGCACTGGCAGATGGTCAGCCCGGCCAGGTTCCTCCGCACCTTCCCCGATCGGATATACCACACCCACATGAAGGACGCCGCCCTGACCCTGGACGGAGACTCGGGGATACTGTCCTCGCACCTCAACTTCGGCGAGCCCGGCCGCGGCTGGGACTTTCGGACGCCGGGCCGCGGCCAGATAGACTTCGAGGACATCATCCGTACCCTCAACGCCATCGGCTACGAGGGGCCACTGTCCGTCGAGTGGGAGGACGCGGCGATGGACCGGGAGTTCGGCGCCGCCGAGGGCTGCAGGTTCGTCAAGTCCCGCGAGTTCCCTCCCTCCGACCGCGTCTTCGACGAAGCCTTCGCCGAGTAGTTTCTCCCCTGGAGTCTGACACTCGAGAATCCTGGAGGCGGTCCCTGTAGCGGTAGTCGCAGACGGGAGTCAGTCACATGACGGCAATCACTGTGAGCATCATCAACTTGAAGGGTGGCGTTGGGAAGAGCACGTTGACCATGCTTCTCGGAGAGTTCCTAGCGTTCCGGCACTCACAGAACGTCCTCCTTGTCGACATGGACGCACAGGCGAATCTGAGTTACTGTATGGTTCCAGAGCACCAGATTCAAAGCCAGAATAGGTTGGACAGAACAACGTACCATCTTCTTCGCGCAGGTTTTCAGAGCGATAATCTAGACATTGGAGACTACATAACGCAGCCGCCCTTAGCAGTCTCGAACATCGCACGAAGTGGGATGAGCACCTACGAAACTGACATCTCCATGGTGGTATCGACGCCCGGCGTTGCCCAGCTTGACGAGGACTTGCTAAGTCTCTGGGAGGACGGTCAGTCTATGCCTCAACATGTCAGACAAACTCTTCTCCATGCAATCGAGCCTGCGCAGGACCGGTACGACTATATTCTGATCGACTGCCCGCCTGGCCTATCCGTATTCTCGTCTGCGGCTCTGATTGCCAGCGACTACTATATCTCACCAATCATACCCGAGCCCCTATCACTACAGGGTGTTGAATTGGTACAAGACCGCCAAGCCCACCTGATACGGGAATATGGTGCCAGAGCAGAATTCAAGGGAGTCATACTGAACGTAGTAAAACACTACAGGAACACACACAGCAGAGTATCCGAGGAGATATACTCCACCAACCGACTTCGATATGAACCGTTCGACTATTGGCTGCCAGACAACGAAAGGTTGCGAACCGTTGGCGAATATGACCCAGACATCAAGGGACAGTGGGCTATGGGTAGCGACCACAAGTTCTCCGATGTCCATCACAAGTACGGCCTCTCCTATCGGTTGACCAATCCGAGTGCCGGGGTTCTGAGCAGACAAGGGACGGAAGGGGGGAAGTATCGACTGGAGGATCGGATATCTAACTTGGTGGAGGAGTTCTTGGAGAGATGCCCGCCACGGCGATAACGAGGAGCTGCGAATGAGCACAAAGAGAGACCGCCTCATCGAGATGCTCCAGGCCAAGTACCGGGAGGACCCCAACGCCTTTCGCGCGTACCTCCCCGGCGCAGCCGAGCTTCTGCCTGAACTGCCTCCGCAGCGCAGACGGAGGAGAGCTCCCATCGGGCTCACCGAACGGGAGCTCTCCTACCATCGGGAGGGGCTGTCGGAAGTTCTTCAGGGGCTGGACCAGGGTACTCTCATGTCCGAGAGGGCAGTGAAGGGGTTGCAGCACTGCTCCGCGCTGATCAGGGACGACAACCTGCCGTACACCGGGGAAAACGAGAAGGTGGACGCCAGCCTGCCGTACGAAATGGGCCACGATATCCTGAAGAACCTCCTGAGGGAGGCTTTAGGCAAGTCGCCGGGGTCGTACCGGTCGAAGACGACCGTGCCGGTCGGCGAGGGCGGCGGCCCGGTCTTCGAGAGCGTGTCGGTAATCATGGGCGTATTCCTCGACCTCGATAGGGAAGGGCGGCTGGTGTCGGTGAGCATCCATCCGGGGAAGTACAGGCAGCGGCGCAAGGCGATGGCGTTCGTTGGAGCGAGCAGAGACAACCCGGACGTGGCCCTGAGGCACGACGACTACCTGGCGATGCAGGACCCCCATGGCAACTCCTGAACGTGTGCTGATCGACACGTCCGCCCTCTACGCGCTACGCTCCGCAACCGACCTGTTTCATCACCGGGCCAGCACTGCCTACGATCGGTTGAAGGACACAAACCCGGAGTTGTGGGTGACATCCTACACACTGGTCGAGACCGTCGCTCTGCTGCACCGGCGGCTGGGCTTCGAGGTCGTCTCAAGGTTTTCGGAATGGCGTGAGTCCAATCTTCAAGTACTTTGGATCGACAGCCCGATGCACACCGTAGCGTGGGAGCGATACATTGCGGAACGAGGACGAGGCTTGAGCTTCGTCGACTGGACGACCGCCGTCGCGTCGCGTGAGATGGACGCTACGGTGTTCACGTTCGACGGCGGCTTCGCCAGCCAGGGGCTTCCCGTGGTGCCGCGTTATAGTCCCGGTCCCTAACGGCACAGGCGGATTTCGGCAGTCGCAAGGCAGCATCGCCTTCAGGGATTCAGACCCACAGACCCTTCCATCTCATTGTCAAGATGCGTCCTGTGAGAGTACAATCGCATGAGCCTGAGCAAGTCTGCCTAAGGAGTTGGCCATGTCGGAGAACGAGCTCCCCCTGATAGCGTATCTGCTGCGCCGCGCGGGGTTCGGGGCGAGCAGGGAAGAGTTGGAGGCGTACGCCTCCAAGGGCTATGATGCCGTGGTGGAGGAGCTCCTACATCCGGAGAGGCTGCCCCAGGTCGAGGACGACCTCTTCGAGCGCTACTACGGCCGCGAGGACCTAGGCGACTACACGGCCCTGTGGTTCTACCGGATGATCAACACCAGGCGGCCCCTGGCCGAGAAGATGGCCCTCTTCTGGCACCACCTCTTGGCCACGGGAAGCTCCAAGATTAGCCACTACACCTCCTCGGTCGACCAGATCGAGCTGTTCCGAAAGGTCGGCATGACGGACCTGCGTACCGTCCTGACCCAGGTCTCCAAGGACCCGGCCATGATCTACTGGCTGGACAACAACGAGAACCTCAACGGAGAGCCCAACGAGAACTACGGCCGCGAGCTCCTGGAGCTGTTCTCCATGGGCGCGGGGAACTACACCGAGGACGACATCAAGATGGCCGCCCGCGCCTTCACCGGCTGGACCTTCACCCAACCTATACCCATATATCCCCAGGGCTGGTACCCCTCGACCTTCGTCTACCGCGAGGACGACCACGACGACAGCGTCAAGACCTTCCTGGGAGAGACGGGCCGCTTCAACGGCGAGGACATCGTCGACATTGTCGTCAGGCAGCCGGCGACGGCCCGGTTCATAGCGAGGCACCTCTACAACTTCTTTGTAGCCGACGAGCCCCAGGTCCCGGCGTGGCCACTGGTGCCACCCAGGGACCCTGAGGCCATAGAGACCATCGTCGAGGCCTACATCTCCTCCGGCGGGGACGTGCGCACGACACTGAGCGTGCTCTTCAGGTCCGACTTCTTCAAAGAGGCCCGATTCAGCAAGATGAAGAGCCCCGCCGAGCTGATTACCGGAGTCCTCAAGCTGGTGGGGACGCACCGCTCCCCGGAGGCTGGTATGGGCAGCTACGCCGGCGCCACCGGCCTGATGGGGCAACAGCTGCTAGACCCTCCGACCGTGGAGGGTTGGCACACGGGAGACGAGTGGATCGACAGCGGCACCCTGAAGGAGCGCATCAACTTCGCCGTCGCCGAGGTCGGCGACGCGTCGAAGCCGGGGATCAGGTCTATAGTGGCCCGCCTCAGGGAGGAGGCGTCCGCCACCGGCCCACTCCCCCCCGAGGCCTTCACGGACCGATGCCTGGAGATGGCCGGACCCCTGAGCGTCAGCGACAGGACTCGCGGCACGCTGGTGGGGTTCGCCCATTCGGGCGGCGATCTGGATTTCGACGAGGAGGCCCGCCAGGAGAGCGAGTCCCGGATCGTGCGCATGTTGCAGTTTATCGTGTCCACCAAAGAGTACCAGTACGCCTAGAGGGACGACTCTCAATCCGCAGAAGGAGCAGAGCATGAAGGGTAACGGCAGCAGCAACGGCAAGTCGCCGGTCTTGGTTGTAATCGAGCTTGTGGGCGGGAACGACTTCATGAACACCCTCGTCCCGTACACCAGCTCGGAGTACTACGACGCCCGCAAGATCGTGAAGATACCCCAGGAAGACGTGCTGCCAATGGACGGCCGGTTTGGCTTCCACCCGGACTTCGCCCCCGTCAAGGGCATGTTCGACGAGGGGAAGGTGGCCATCATCCAGGGCGTAGGATACCCGGACTCCAGCCGGTCCCACTTCCGCGCCAGGGACGTCTCCTACACCTGCGATGCCGAGAACTTGGGAACGGAGGGTTGGCTCGGAAGAGCCATCAGGGACCTGGACCCCAAAATGGAGAACGTGCTGACGGGGATAAACTTCGGCAGAGGCATGCACCGGGCCATGACGGTCAGGGGAGTTCCGGTGACCTCGGTGGGAGACCTGGACAACTACGGCCTCATGACCAGCATTTCGGACCAGGGTCAGAGGCAAGAGGCCCTTGAGATATTCAAGCAGCTGTACGCTCCGGCCATTGGCACGGGCGTCGTCACCGACTATCTCGAGCGGACGGGCACCGACGTGCTCGCGGGAGCAGACGTGCTGAGACAGGCCCCCGCCATGTACTCCTCGGAGGTCGAGTACGCCAACAACCCGATAGCCCGGTCCCTGAGGGACGTAGCGAGAGTCCACACGGCGGGCCTGGGGAGCCGCATCTTCTACACGACCCATGGCGGCTACGACACCCACGCCAATGAGCTCAAGGGCCAGTCCAAGCTGCTGAGCGACCTCTCGGCGGCCATCGTCGACTTCCAGCAGGACCTCCTGGACCACAACGCGGCGGACGAGGTCCTCACGCTGGTCATCACCGAGTTCGGTCGGAGGATGAAGGACAACGGCAGCGGCACCGACCACGGCGCCGGCGGCGGCTACTTCCTCATCGGAGAGGGCGTCAAGGGCGGCCTCTACGCCGACTATCCGCCCCTAGACCCCAGCGAGTGGTCACAAGGGGAAGACCTGCAGTACACCTACGACTTTCGAGGAGTCTACAGCACGGTACTGGAGCAGTGGCTGGACTTGGACGCCACGACCATCGTAGACGGCACATTTGAGCATATACACCCCTTTAACTAAACCAAAGTCCCCTCGCCCAAGTCTGGGAGAGGGTTAGGGTGAGGTGAGTCATGGGTAGACCCTACGGACTGCTGAGGGCGGGATTCCCCTACGTCAAGACCCTGGGCATGAGGCGGTGTACCGACTATCCCGTCGACGTAGCGACCGGCCCGGAGGGGCGCCTGTACGTCCTGCTGCGCCAGGGGGTCATCAGGATCTGGCGCTACGACGACTACGATAGCCTGCCGGAGCTCCAGGGCATCGGAGGGCCGGGCACGGGCGAGGGGCAGCTCCAATGGCCCATCGCCCTGGTCTCCGACAGAGCCGGAAGCCTCTTCGTCGTCGACGAGGGGCTCCACCGCATCTCCGAGTTCAGCGAGGAGGGCGAGTTCCTCGGCCAGTGGGGGGAGCACGGCGACGGCGAGGGCCAGCTCAACCGGCCCGCCGGCATCGCCTTCGACCCCGAGGGTAACCTCTACGTGTCGGACGCGATGAATCACCGGGTGCAGAAGTTCACCAGGGACGGGAAGTTCCTGATGGGCTGGGGCGGCCTGGGCGACGGCGACGGCGAGTTCAACTCACCGTGGGGTATCTCAGTGGACGAGCTGGGGGACGTCTACGTGGTCGACTGGCGCAACGACAGGCTCCAGAAGTTCACCGCCGACGGGGAGCTCATCTTCAAGATCGGCAGGTCCGGAAGCCAGCCGGCGGAGTTCCATAGGCCGACGGGCGTAGCCGTCGACAGCCACGGGGACATATACGTCGCCGACTGCGGCAACAACAGGGTCCAGCTCTTCAACCAGGAGGGTCACTACGTGCAGGGGTTCCGGGGAGACGCGACCCTATCCAAGGTGGCGCGGGCCTACATGTACGTCAACGCCCAGCCCAACCGCTTCCGCGAGATGGCGAACCTGGACCCGGAGAGGTACTTCAGGAGCCCGCGGTCGGTCAGGGTGGACGAGCAGGGCCGGATGTACGTGCCCGACTTCCAGGCCTACCGCGTGCAGGTCTACCAGAAAGAGGCCATCCCCCTGGACGAGTCCCACATAACGCCGGTACTGAGGTCTCCCTCCCTCAACACGGTGTAGGACTCCTCCGGTCCAGGCTGCCCACCAAACACTCCAGCGGGACCTCTGCCCCGTGGCAACTAGGAGATGAGGAGTCCGGTGATTGACAGGTTCTTGCCCGGCGTTCCCGGTCCTCAGGTCGAGGCAATGTACAACGCCGCGCGAGGCCACGAGATCAAGAGCGGCAAGTTCGATAGCCCGGTGTCTTCCTCGCGCCTCGCCGCAAACACGTTCGGGTTCTTCCTCAATAGACCCATGGCATTGCCTCCGCTTCCAGGATGCGAGAACGAGGAATGGCCAGCAGCACACCTGGCCCTTGAACAGGAAGTACGCTTCCCGTGGAGAGGCGGCCGCCATCCCGTTCTGGACGTTCTCGTCCGCACTCCGTCGGCGCTCATTGGCATCGAGGCCAAGCGGTTCGAGCCATTCCGACGAACAAAGCCTGTCTTCTCCGAAGCGTTCTGGAGGCCGAAGTGGGGAGACTGCATGAATGGCTACCAGCACATCAGGGACGAGATCCACGACGAGCAAGACAAAGACAGCGGCGAAGGCCTCGGCAGGGCCCAGCTGGTGAAGCACGCCTTGGCTCTACGGACGGAAGTCCACAGGGACAGGGAAGCCCATGGACTGAATCCTATTCTCCTCTATGTCTATGCTGAGCCATCTATTTGGCCGTCGACAGGAGAACCGGTAGAACCGCGGCTGATATCAGCCCATAGAGAAGAGGTAGCGGCGTTGGCAGATGATGTTGAGGGAGACGAGGTGAGATTCCTCCACTGCTCCTACCGGGAGCTGCTGTCCGGATGGCAGAAGACTGGGGCACCGGACATTCGGGCGCACGCGAAGCGCGTCCTCCAGCGCTTCTCCCCCTGACACCCCTAAGGCCCCTACAACGTGCTCGTTACTCGCCCCTCCGGATGCAGTCGGCGATCCGCTCCCCAATGACCATCGAGGTCACGTTGGTGTTGGCTCGGATGCAGTCCGGCATGATGGAGGCGTCCGCGACGCGGAGCCCCTCCATCCCATAGACCCTGCCGCGCTGGTCCACCACTGCCATCGGGTCTGAGGCGGGGCCCATCTTGCACGTGCCCGAGACGTGATGGCTGGTCTTGGCGTTCCGCATCAACCACTCGTCTAGGCTGTCGTCCGACTCCAGCTCGGCGTCGGTCGGGGAGACCCGCTTCTCGATGATGGAGGCCAGCTCCTCGTACCGCGCCAGTTTGACGCAGATGCGGACAGCCTCCCTCAGCCGCTCGCGGTCGAAGCTCTCCTCCAGGAAGTTGTAGTCCAGCATCGGCTGAGTGCGGGGGTCGGAGGTGGTCAGCTCCAAGTGGCCCGCCCCCAACGCCAGGTAGATGCAGCACGTCATCCCGATGCCGTATGGCTCCGAGCTGGAGGCGAGGTAGTAGGGCTCGCGCACGGCGCAGGATACGGGGTGTATCAGCATGTCGTTGCGCAGCTCGGAGCCGGTCGCCGTGTATCGCAGTATCTGCTGGATGCGTGGGGCTATGAGGTCCTGTTCGTACCCATCCTTAGCCTTCCACAGCAGGCCGACTTGGGGGTGGTCCCTGAGGTTCCGGCCCACGCCCGGAAGGTCGTGGACGACGGGGACGCCGACGGACTCCAGGTTGCCGGCAGGGCCGATACCTGACAGTAGAAGCGTGTGGGGAGAGCCGATGGCGCCGCCGCTCAGGACGATCTCCTCGCCGTAGACCTCGAACACCTCTCCGCCGCTCTCCACGCGAGCGCCCACGGCCCTGTTGCCCTCGAAGATCAGGCCGGGCACGAAGCAGTCGGCCCTGATGGTCAGATTCACCCGATGACGGGCCTGGCTCAGGTAGCCGATGGCGGTGCTCCACCGGACGCCGTCCGGGTTGTTGAAGGGCGACGCCCCGACGCCGGTGGAGTCGGGGTCGTTGTGGTCGGGGCAGTCGTCGAATCCGGCGGCCCGGCTGGCGTTGTAGAAGGCGCGCTGGTCGTACAGCCACTCCTCCTCGGGGAAGCGCCTGGCGATTATGGGGCCCTCCGTGCCGTGGAAGTCGTCGTGGAAGTCGGTGTCTGTCTCGATCATGCGGAAGTAGCTGAGCAGGCCTCGGAAGCCCCACTCGTCGTTGCCCATCTCCGCCCAGGTGTCGTAGTCCTCGGGGAGGCCCCGCAGGAATATCTGCGCGTTGACCGCGCTGGAGCCGCCCGTCACCCTGCCCCTGGGAATCAGCATCGTCTCCGCCAAGTCTGTGGCCCTGCCCTCGTAGCTCCAGCTGTGCTCGGAGTCCGGGCCGAAGGCCCTGGCCCAGATATCCCGATGCTGGCCGTAGCCGTACTTGAGGTGGTTGGGCAGCGTCTCGAAGTCCGGGTAGTCGGGCCCGGCCTCCAATAGGAGGACGGAGCGCTCGGCGTCCTCCGACAGCCGCGTCGCGATGATGGCGCCCGCCGACCCGGCCCCTATGACTATCGTGTCGTACCTCATTCGCAGCTCCTTCGGAATTTTTCGTGTCTCCCAAGACACCAACAGCGTATGCTCGTCTCCACGCAGGGACGGCGCGGCGAGTGCGGTGCTGGCATCCTACATAGGCCCCATGCCCGCGTCAACAACCCGCGACTCCCCATTGCATCCACGCCGGTTTGACGCAGCGTCCCCACGAGAGTACGATTCCGTCAGCGGCAAGCCGAGACGCAGGCGCCGAGATACAAGCAAGGAGGCAGCCCGTGAGTGTACGCATAGGGAGCGGAGAGTTCGTCTACGAGGCCCTGGACGAGTGGGAGACCCTGCCGGAGGGCATAAGTTACGTGGAGTGTCCGGGCGTTGCGGTTGACTCGGAGGACCGAGTCTACGTCCTCACGCGGAACACGGAGCACCCCGCGATAGTCTTCGACAGAGAAGGGAGCTTCCTGCGCTCCTTCGGCCAGGGGATTTTCAGCGAGCGCACTCACGGCGCCCTCATCGGCCCCGACGGCTCCGTCTACTGCGCCGACGACGGTACCCACACCATCACCAAGTTCTCACCGGAGGGCGAGCTCCTCATGACCCTGGGCACACCGAGAGAGCCGTCGGAAGCCTGGGGAGGAGAGCCCTTCAACCGACCTACCCACGCGGCCATATCCCCGAACACGGGGCACATCTTCATCTCCGACGGCTACGGCAACTCGCGGGTACACAAGTACACTTCCGATGGCGAGTACGTCCTGTCCTGGGGCGAGCCCGGCGTGGACGCGGGCCAATTCATGCGCCCCCACAACATCGCCGTGGACGGGGACGACAGGGTGTACGTGGCCGACCGCGAGTGCCACCGTGTGCAGCTCTTCGATGCCGACGGCCGCTTTATCACCATGTGGAGCAACATCCACCGCCCCGACGGCATGACCATCGGGCCGGATGGGAACGTCTACGTCGGCGAGCTGAACGGTATGCCCGGCCTCGAAGGAGCCCTCGGCCTGGGACACAGGGTAAGCATCCTGAGCCCGGACGGAGAGCTGCTGGCGCGCTTGGGCCACCCCGAGGAGGGAGAGGAGCCGGGCAAGTTCATAGCGCCCCACGGCATCGCGGTCGACTCCCGCGGCGACATCTACGTCGGCGAGGTCTCCTACACCATCAGCGGCTCCAAGCTCGACCCGCCCAGGGAGCTCAAGAGCCTCAAGAAGCTACGAAAGGTCGGGTAGCCCCTAGTAGCTCTGGAACAGCTTGCCCCAGTCGGTCTTCATGGCCGCTCTTACCCGCCTGCGGCCTATGAAGCGCATCCAGTACTGGTTGTGGTACAGGTTGGACGCCAGGTACGCCCACGGAGCTATGGGCGAGCGCAGAAGAATCCTCTCCAGTGGGTTCAACGGACCCCAGTAGATGAGCTTCTGGCCGCGGCTGGCTAGGGTGTTCTCACTACCCTTGAACCGCCAGTTCACGCCGGAGATGTCCTCGCCCACGATCTCGATCTCGGAGATGTCCCCGCAGCCGAGACCCGCCTCGTGAGCGAGGCGGATGAACTTGATGGACATCGGATCGAAGCCCATCATCCGGGCGGAGACCGCGTCCACCGCCACCTGATCGGCGCCGGCCAGCAGCACGTTCTTTACCTGCCAGCGCATGGCCCTGGGCCCCGGCCCGTCGCCGGCGAAGGTGCCATCCGTGACCGCGAACAGGCCCGGGTGTATCTCCTTCTGGATCCTCAGAAGGTCCACCAGCGTCTCGTGTATCACCGAGTGAGTCCAGTGCCGCTGGAAGTTCAGTAGGCCGCCGAAGGCGTTCTTCATGGCGCCGGTGATGGTCGTGAAGACGTGGGTCTTCATCGTGGGAAGGTGGACGATGTTCCTGCCCAGGAGCGCCTCCGGAATGCTGATCCCGTCCGGGTAGACCTCGTCCAGGACGAGCATCTCCGACTTTGGCGCGTAGGGCGCCCACCTGACCGTCTCCAGGTGTAAGCCCTCCAGACCGTGCTTGTCCTCCACTGCCTTGTGCTTGTTGTTGATCTGACCCTCCCGGGCGTCGACGACCACCGTGCCGTTGTGGGTCGGGACCAGGTCCTGGTACCCGTCCTCTCGGAGGGTCTTGATCACGCCGTCCAGCTGCCAGGGCGAGGTCGAGCAGGCGGGATAGTAGTGCTGCCAGGAGATGTTGATCTTCAGGAGGGTGGTCAGGTCCTTGGGCAGGTGGGACCTGTAGTCGGCCAAGCGCATGACCCGACCAACGTCTTCCAGCACCGTGCGAGGGGTCGTGTATACGACCGCCACCTTGGGCTTTTGGGACGCGGGCGCGTCGTCTCTACGTGGTTGCTGCCGCGTATCTTGTGTGACCACTATGCGTTAGCTCTCAAGCCGGATACCGAATCGTCGTTGACGGGGAGATATATGCGTAGTAGCTGGGTTGCGTCCCACAACGGGATGGGGCGGGTCTGTGTGCCCGCTCCATCCAGCGTCACCACCGCCAGACCAGGGAGCGTGAATGATTCCCACGACCCGCGTCAGCAGGCTCAGGCGGTGACACCGTGGGCATCTGTCCGAACGTGCATCTATGCTAGTCCCTGAGCGTCAGGATCATCGAAAAGCGCATCTCTTCGTCGGTCATAGAAGCGGCGATCAGAAAGCCGCCGAGCTGCTCAACGAACGGCTCCAGGTCACGTCTGTAGTCCGCCCTCATCCCGCTGTCGAGCGCGTCTTCGACCATCTCCAGTATACCCGCTATGTCGGCGTAGATGAGGAAGTGGAGCGGTTCGGGAGCGAGGCCGATGATCCGTTCGAACGCCGGGCTAGAGCCCAGCACGGCGGCGGCGCTCGAAGCCGCGTCGTGGAACGCCTCGAGGCCATCGATGTTGCTTCCGACGACGGCCCACTCGTCGGTGACGATGTATCCCGGCTCGTAATCATAGAAGGGATAGTCATCCATCCTCGAGGTGACCATCTCGGCGTCTCCCAGTGAACTCCGGTCGATGTCGATCCCCTCGTCTTCCAAGAGATCCGCGAGCGCGTCAAGCGCGTCGAGGATACTCTCAGGGTCTTCGACACCGACGAGGAGCAGCGCTTCGACGACTCCGAACTCATCGAAGTCGCCCGCCAGGAATTCGAGATCGCTTGGCAGCAGTGCAAAGGCCACCTCACCGCTCAGCGAGTCGATCACGTCACGCTCCAGGTCGACGCCCGTTTCGTCCTCAAAATCATCCAAGAACTCTTCGAACTCCTCCCGAGCGTATGGATCGAGGTCCTCAAGGGAGTTACGAACTTCCTGCCATACCCGGTCGATGCCGACCGTTGAGAGCAGGGCAAGGGTGTCTGCCGGCAGCACATCAGGTGACCTGAGGCGGTTGTTGGAGTCAAAGGCTAAGGCTCTGGAGGGGGTCTCGCCGACGAGGTCGAAGCGGATGCCGTCGCCGATGAAAGAGGCCGATGCCGCCACGTACTCAGGGATGTTTCTCCTCGCCTGGCGAAACGCCTCCTCCTCGTCGCCATAGGGGGCGATCGCATCTTCGAGCGAGTCCAGGGCTTCCTCCGCCTGCACGAACAGGAACATGAACCGGTCGGCCGATAGCGAGTCGCGCGCCTCAATGAAGGCAGTGCTCTCCACCAGCGGTCTGGAGGGAGGGGATTCGAGGTTGTCGGCCATGTCCTCTATGGTGTCCTCGCTGTCGCCGATGAGCAGGTAGTCGTCGGTAAGTCCAAGGGCCAGGCCCTCGTCGTCCGCCACCCACAGGTCGACGCCCCTGCGGCCGTCGCTGTCGAACTCGATGTAGAGCTCCTCTTCGAGGTAGTCGACGAGGTCGTCTATGAAGTCTTCGGCGGCGCGCCGGTCGCTGACCTGCGCCAGCATGACCCATTCAGGCCGGTCCGGATCAAAGCTGAGGAGTATCAGAGAGAGGTCGGTGCCAAGCCATGGGGTCACGTCGTCCAGGAAGTGGATGCCCGTCTCGTCCTCCAAGTCGTCAAGCAGCTCGTTCCGGCGTTCCAAGAAGTCGTCCGTCTGCAACCGGTCTACGATGTTGCGGGCCGTTCTCAGCTGGCTGATCCCAGGGCGTAGGTTGATGGAGACGTAGCCGGCTGCGCTGGCCGGTACGAAGCGCGCGGTCACCTCGCCGGGGCGGCTGAGCGTTGTGAGGAAGAGAAAGACCGCGACCGCGGCGGCCACGACCAAGATCGCCGCCCCACCCCAGAGCAGGGCCTTCTTTCGCCCTCTCACTGCGAACCCTCCATCTCTTCGCGCCTAGAAGTGCGGACGAAAACCCCGTGCTGGGAAGAGCGATTGTGACGGCAAAACTGAGGTTGTCAGTATCAGCAATCGTCTCCGGCCGACACGAATGTCGTCCCGCCAGGTCGTGGATATAAGGGTGAGAGAGAAGTTGGAGAACCGAGAGCCGATTGCTGCTTCGCCCATCATCCCGACTCTGCCAGCCACCAGCGTCAGGTTGGCCACAGTCGCCGCCATCAACAACTGAAACAGCGTCTTGACGCGCCCGAAGTACCGCGCCTGTCTCATTCCAAGCTGTACCAGGCGCGCCAACCTGTGCTCCACCACCACCCGCCGCTGACGATACTCCGAATACCCTTCGCTCTTCTGCAACGCACGAGCCTGCTGAAGCAGCGCCTCCTGCGGATGAAGTCTCACCGTCCGACCGCTGCCCCTTGCTGATCCCACGCACCGCTCTCGTAACGGGCACGCTCCACAGACCGCAGCGTCGAACCGGAAAGCTCTCAGTTGGTGAGTGCGTCCCGTCCTGTCGGTCCGGGTACCCATCCTGTACAACTTCGAGGTCGTATGCCCCGCGGGGCATATGCAGGTGCCCGACTCCAGGTCTATCTCGAAGTCCTCCTTGGGAAAGCGCTTGCTGTCCGGGCGCCGGGGCAGCTTGGCTATCAGTGTGCGACCGGCGTCGGCAAATGCCTGACGTGTACCACCATCGCCGTAGGCCGCGTCCCCAATGGTCTCCTCAACCGCTGAGATCGTACCCTCCTCGCTTCGCTCCACCAACTCCAGCGCGCCGACGTTATCGGAAGCGTTGCCGGGGAGCACGTCCACAGCCGTGATCACCTGTGAGTCGGTGTCCACTGCCACCGACGCCTTGTGTCCGTCGAACCGCTTGCTGCTGCTCTTGTGCCCATGACGCATCTCGGGGTCGTGTACCGATACTATACGGTCCCGGCTCACTCCCTCCCTCAGACACACCCCGTCTTCGGTGCGCTCAACGTCCTGAAGCAGCAACTGCCCCAGCAGCTCGGACGCTTGCACTATCCGCTGACGCCCAGCGCTGTCCTCATCCAATAGTCCCTGGGCCCGTCGGCTCAACTCCAGCAGCCTATCGGCGTCGCCCACTATCCTGTGCAGAAGAGCTGCGCGAGCGGTCTTGTCGTCCCAGTCTATGCACGCTTCGCCCTTCACACTGGAGCCGACATACCTCCGGTATCCGTTCGCCGCCGCCCATTCGACCAGATCGCTCCTCTCAAATTCCGACAGCGCACGCATCAACTCCACTACCCCATCCGAAAGAAGGTTGTAGGTGTCCTTCACCGCCCCGCGTCCCAGGATGTAGGTCGTGTCTAGAGCCACCTTCATCCGACGACTCTTCAGGTATCCCGTCTCCCTGGCAAACCGCAGGCTGCGCTCGAACACCTCCCTCGCCTTCTCGTGCAGTATCAGGCGCGCCCGAAACAGCTGGAGCGTACTCTTGGCGAACGGCCTGTCTTCCACTTCGATACCCAGCGCCACCTTCCAGCGTATGTCGAAGTCCGCCCTCTGCTTGGCCTCGGCGTCGCTCGCCCTGTCATAGGTCTGAAGAAGCAGCGCGGTCGCCAACAGACTCGGCGGTACACTGTCCCTCCCGTTGTCAGCGCAGTACAACTCGGCGAACTCCTCATCCCGAAACAGCTGCCCACGCATAGAGGCCAGCAGGCCGTAGAAACTCCCACGTCCCACATGACCTATGTACAGACTGTCGGCTTCCCAGAGCCCTCTCTGGCCGGACTGCTTTCCCAACATGACCGTCCTCCGCTATCACTGATAGCTGCAAGTATAGTCCCTCGCTCACACTTTTCGGCCAGATCTCTAGTGGTGCATCAGCAACGATTCACGCCAGTACACGATATTGGCCCACATCCGAGGATTGGCCGCCCGCATCTTCACTCCGTGCTCATCATGGGAGACGTCGTAGTCATCTGCCGATATCCAGGATCGGGACGGGGCGATTGTGGCTATCAACAGGTTGGTGGGCCGGTTCCCGCGCCTGCCATTGATCTGGGCTGATGCTGGATACGCTGGCCGGTTGGTTGATTGGGTTCAACCCTCTACGGGCTACATCCTGGAGATTGTGAGGCGTCCGAGGAACAGCCGTTCATTTTGAGGTGCTGCCGCGAAGATGGGTGGTTGAAAGAACGCTGGCCTGGCTGGGTCCGTGCCGCATCCGTATTGCCTACTCCAGGAAGTCCTTCAGCTTCTTCGAGCGGCTGGGATGGCGCAGCTTCCTGAGGGCCTTCGCCTCGATCTGCCGGATGCGCTCCCGGGTGACGCCGAAGTCTCTGCCCACCTCCTCCAGGGTCCGGTTGCGGCCGTCCTCCAGGCCGAACCTGAGCTGCAGCACCCGGGCCTCGCGGTCGCTCAGGGTCAGGAGAACGTCGTCCACCTGCTCCTTGAGCAGCTGGTAGGAGGCCGCCTCCGACGGGGCCAGCGCGCTGCGGTCCTCGATGAAGTCGCCCAGGTGGCTGTCCTCCTCCTCGCCGATGGGCGTCTCCAGGGAGACCGGCTCCTGGGATATCTTGAGGATCTCGCGCACCTTCTCCGGGGGCACCTCCATGCCCCGCCCGATCTCCTGGCTGGTCGGTTCCCGCCCGTACTCCTGGACCAGACGGCGGGTGACTCTCAGCAGCTTGTTGATGGTCTCCACCATGTGGACCGGAATCCGGATGGTGCGGGCCTGGTCCGCAATCGCCCTCGTTATGGCCTGCCTGATCCACCAGGTGGCGTAGGTGCTGAACTTGTAGCCTTTGCGGTAGTCGAACTTCTCCACAGCGCGGATGAGTCCGATGTTCCCCTCCTGGATCAGGTCCAAGAGGGACATCCCCCTGCCTATGTACTTCTTGGCGACGCTGACGACCAGCCGCAGGTTGGCTTCCGCCAGATGGCGCTGGGCACGTATTCCATCATCCTTCACCCTCTCCAGGTGAGCGTGGAATACGATCTCGTACGTCTCCAGGGACCGGGCGCACTCCGGGTGGTCCAGATAGGGCCTCAGCTCCCTGAGAGTACACTCGCAGTCGACCGCTTCCAGCACCTCTTTGGGTAGGAGCCGGCTGTTCAAGGACAACTCTTGAATCGCTTCCTTGGCCTCCAGCGGCTCCTTGTTCATGAGCTCTGCCACGGCGTTGAGCATCTCCTCGGGAAGCTCTCCGTCCAGGATGTCTCTGATCTGGGGATGGACCATCGCCTCGGCCACGGTCTGGTCGCAGTCGAGGCCGATGTACCTGACTAGGGCATCCAGCAGGTCGTCGGAGTCGCTCAGCCCCCTGAGAAGCTGGAGGTGACACGCCCAGGCCCGAGGCGTCCGTCCGCTGAGCTCGGAGAGCTCCTCCTCCACCTTCTGGACGTACTTGTAGGCCTCGAGCCTGCGGGCCAGAATGCGCTCTTCCTCGGCCTTCAGCAGGTTGACCCGACCGATCTCCCGGAGGTACATCCGGACCGGGTCGTCGATCATCTCGGCGGCGCCCAGGTCCTGGGCCCATCCGTTGGCGGTCTGGCTGCGCCCGTTCCGCCGCATCTTGACGGCCGAGGCGGCGGCGGCGCTCAGGGACTCGTCCGTGGGCCTGAACCCGTCTTCCCGGGCCCTGCGAGCTCCCACCAGGTACTGGGAGGCAGTGGCGCGCTCTATGAATCCCTTTAGCAGGCTTTCGCCGTCCGCGGCGTCGTCTCCGTCACTCATATAGTGGTTACCGTCCTTTCCAACGACTCGGTGTGCGATGGGACCCGGCGGGCGAACACGGCCTTCAACTGTGAGTTAACCTCTGCAACCTTGGCCTCGATCTCTTTGGCCGGCGGCCCCTCCCCATCCTCTGAGGCGAGAAGGCTCTCCTGCAGCCGGCGCAGATGACGCTCCTGCAGACGCCGCAGGCACTGGGACAGCGCCGCTTCACTATCTTTGCGGTCCGTGGGGACCTGGCTCTTCTCCATCAACCTGGAGAGGTGCATTCGCAACGGCTCCTCCAGTGCTGTGGCAAGCTCTTCCATTGTAGTGCAGCCCAGCCATCGCGTAAATAGCTCCCTATCCTCCATCTTGTTGAAGTTCTCGGGAGAGAAGCCGGCGGCGCTCTCTCTGAGCTCCGGCCTGCTCAGCAGCAGCGACAGTGTGTAGTCGTCCAGGGAGTGCTCCGGGTTCTCCGCCAGCGCGGAGGCGCTGACCTCGGAGGCCTGTCGCACGTCCGGCTGCCTTCGGAAAGGCCGGGGACGGAGCGTACCCAGGCTCGCCCTGAGGGCCTCATCGCTCACGCCCAGCGCCTTCGCGACCTTCTGACGGTAGTGGTGCTGGCTGATCCCGTCGGAGGAGGTCACGACCGGGGCCAGTACCTGCAGGGCGAGGGATCGGCCATCCGTCGTGCTCAGGTCGAACCCGGCGACCTTCGACCGTATGTAGAAGTCCTCCGACGGCGTGGGCGCTTCGGTGAGCCGCTCCCACGCGGCGGAGTCCTCCCGGATCAGGGCGTCCGGGTCCCGGCCCTCCGGGAGCTCGGCGATGCCGACCTTCAGGGGCTGCCTGTGGTAGATCGGACCCACGGGCCGCCGTCTCCCGTCGATCCTGCTGCCCTCGAAGATGCGCCAGGACGATTCGAGACTCCTCAGCGTCGCCTCCTGCCCGGCGGTATCGGGGTCCAGCGCCAGCACGAACTCCGAGGCCAGGACCTTCAGCTGGGCGACCTGCTGCTCGGTCAGGGCGGTGCCCATCGACGCCACCACGTTGTCGTAGCCGTGCTGGTGGGCGGCGATGACGTCCATATAGCCCTCGACCACGACTCCAGTCTGCTTGACCCTGATGGCTCCGTCGGCTAGGTGCAGGCCGTAGAGGATGCTGCGTTTGTCGAAGATGGGGGTCGAGGCCGTGTTGATATACTTCGGCATCGAGTCGTCCAGGGCGCGGGCGCCGAACCCCGCCACGCGGCCCTGCCGGTCGTGTATCGGGTACATCAGCCGCCCGTGGAAGAAGTCCCCCACCCAGCCGTCCTCGGCCCGGCGGAGCACCCCAGCGGCCACGGCTTGCTCTAGGTCTACCTCGTGGCTCGCCAGGTGCGACTTCAGTCCCTCCCACCCCGGCGGGCTGAGACCGAGGCCGAACTGGGAGACGGCCTGGGGGCTCACCTGACGCCGCTCCAGGTACTCCCTAGCCCTCCGTCCCTGCTCCGTCCGGAGCACCTCCTGGAAGAATCCGGACGCCACCTGGTTCACCGCGTAGAGGGCGTCGTATCGGCCCTCCTGGCTTCCGCCGCGGTCCATGGCGACGCCGGCCCTCTGGGCCAGGAGCCGCAGGGCCTCTCTGAACTCGATCCCCTCCATTCGCATTACGAAGGAGAAGACGTCGCCCCCGGTCGCGCACGCGCCGAAGCAGTGCCAGGACTGCCGCTCAGGGCTGACGACGAAGGAGGGGGTCTTCTCCGTGTGGAACGGGCAGACGGCCTTGAAGCTGCGCCCCGCCTTCCGGAGCGCAACGTGCCCCGACACCACATCCACGATGTCGAGCCGCGTCCTTACCTCGTCAACGACACTCAATCTCTACCACCAAGACCACCGGCACGCATAGGCGGCTCCCCGCGAGGAGCCCCGCTACACGCCGTCGGCCGCCTGCTGCGTCTCTGCCGCCTTCCTGTAGGCGAACTGCGCGATCTTCGTGAGGGGGCGGCGCACGCTCTTGACGTGCCACGCGATGTGATCGACGTTGGCCCTGAGGTCGACGAGATGGTCTCCCGCGTCCTCCCAGTCGTGGGGGGATCTGACCAGCGAGTCGAGCCGGTCGGCCAGGGCCTTCTGGGTGCTCCAGAGATCGCCCAGGTCGCTGCTGAGCCTTGCCAGATCGTCGTACAGCCCCTCGGGAAGCCCCATCTCCTGGAACTTGATGACCACGCCGTGGGAGACTATGGCGGTCCTCCTTGCCATGCCCAGGTCCGCCTTCGGCGCGTCGGCGCCGCCCCCGTCACTCTCTTCTTGCACTCTCTGCCTCGTCGTACTTTCTGTATGGCTCGCCGCCGCGCTGGCAGCGGGAGTCCGAATCTACAGGGCGTCGGACATTACCGCGTAGTGGGCTACGTAGGAGGTCCACAGCTCCCTAATCATCTCCAGGGCGCTCTGCTGAGGCCCCGGCCTCATGTGGCTGATCTGCTCGAAGGTCCGCTTCCAGAGCGCGTCGACCTCCCGCTTCCACGGGTCGAACTCCAGGCCGTGGGAATCCCGCTGCATCGCCTCCAGATGCTCGCGGATGAGCCTCAGCTGGTTGGCGACGGTGCGGGTCCGTATCCTGTCCGTCGGGGTCATATCTGGCATGATAGCAGCCTCAACCGGAAAATCTCTGCTATCCGGGGTTGGATATTCTCGGAGATGCGGAGGGCGTAGTGGTCGGTCATGCCCGCGACGTAGTCCGCCGCCGCCTGGTCCTCGTGGTCGCCCGGCCGGCGGTGCTCCTGGGGGATCTCTCCGGGGTGTGCGCGGTAGTACTCGTACAGAAGCCTCACCATCTTCCGGGCGGCCTGCCCCTCCGCTCCCCGGGACTCCGGCAGGTACACCTTCTCGAACATGAACTCCCGCAGCGTGTTGACTGCCTCCCTGACTCGGGGGCTCATCGTGATGGCGGGCGGCGCGGCCCAAGGCCCTCGGCCGGTGGCGGACCAGGAGCTCTCGACGATGTCGCTGACCATCGTGTCGATACGCGCCGAGTGGCTCCGGCCCAACACCTCCTCCACCTCGCCCGGCAGGCCCTGTGCGTCCAGGAGTCCGGCGCGAAAGGCGTCGTCCAGGTCATGATTCAGGTAGGCTACGGCGTCCGAGATACGGCAGATCTGCCCCTCCAGGGTCAGCTCCTCGGTGTCCTGGGCAGCCAGGAAGTCGCCCCTGGGCTTGGAGTGGGAGACGATGCCCTGGCGTACCTCCCAGGTGAGATTCAGGCCGCTGCCGTCCTTCTCCAAGCGGTCGACGATGCGGAGGCTCTGGCGGCTATGCTTGAAGCCGCCGGGATGCAGCTCGTTCAGCTGCTCCTCTCCCGTGTGGCCGAAGGGCGTGTGCCCCATGTCATGCCCCAGGCTTATCGCCTCGACCAGGTCTTCGTTGAGGTCCAGGGCCCTGGCGATGGTCCGGGCGATCTGCGACACCTCCAGGGTGTGGGTCAGCCGGGTCACGTAATGGTCTCCCAGGGGAGCGATGAACACCTGGGTCTTGTGCTTGAGACGACGGAAGGCCTTGCAATGGATGATGCGGTCCCGGTCTCGCTGGAAGGCCGTCCGCAGAGGTGAGGGCTCCTCGGGGGTCTCGCGGCCCCGACTCTCTCTAGACCTGCAGGCGTGGGGAGACAGCGCCTCCTCCCGCTCCTCCAAGCGATGGCGGACGGACTCGGTCAACACTGCCGGTCAGAGAGAGCCGTCTGGAGCTTAGAGACCACTGGGATACGCCTCGTATCTAACCCTTATCTCAAACAACTGCAAGCTCCGCTCTATTCGGAAGAGACCGAGCTCAGAGGGTTGACAGTCACGCGGACGAGAACCCCGGAGCCCGTGTTGGTGAACTGATGCTCGGAGCCGGGCGGGACGAGGACCGCGTCGCCCTTGCGTATGGGATAGGTCTCCCCGTCGCACGTCAGGGTCCCCGAGCCCTCGATGATGAACGCCTCGTGCTCCCACGGGTGCGTGTGAAAAGGGCTGGAGCCGCCCGGCTCGTGCTCCGCGTACAGCATCACGTAGTTGGGGACGCCGTCGTCGGGCCCCAGCACCGGGTTCGTCGATCCCTCGCGGTTCTTGATTACCGGCTCCATCGTTGGCAGCCTCCCTTCCTACTCGTGTAAGCTACTCGTCGTACTCCCGGGCTATGGCCAGCGGGGCCTCTCCGTCCCAGACGCGCCTCATGTTGGCGTAGGCGAACTCGGCTCGCCGAAACCAAGTGTCCCAGGTTGTGCCCGCCACGTGGGGGGTTGCGATGACGTTCTCCATCGTGAGCAGCGGATTGTCGGCGGCCACCGGCTCCTGCTCGAACACGTCCAGGCCCGCACCGGCTATCGCTCCCCGACCCAGGGCCTCGACCAGCGCCGCCTCATCGACCACGGGGCCGCGGCTGGTGTTGATGAGCACGGCGGTCGGCTTCATCGACGCCAGCCTCTCGGCGCTGACGACGTGGTAGGTCTCCCTTGTCAGGGGAGTGTGGCAGCTGACTATATCCGAGGTGCGAAACAGCTCGTCCAGGGAGACCGGGCAGACGCCCAGCTCGCGGTCTTGCTCCTCCGACAGCGGGTACTTGTCGTAGTACTGGACCCTGGCGTCGAAGCCCTGGACGCGCCGGGCCACCTGCTTGCCGATGTTACCGATACCCAGGACTCCCACCAGCTTATCGGCCATCTCGAAGGTGTTGAGTCCGTCGATGGGGGCGTTCCATCGGCCTCCTCGGGTCGCCCCGTCCGCCAGTACCAGCCGCTTGTACACCGACAGCATCAGGAGCACCGCGTGGTCCGAGACGGCCCACGAGTTGGCGCCGCCGTTATTGGCGCAGGGGACCTCCAGCTCTCTCATGAGCTCCAGGTTCATGCTGTCGTAGCCCGCTGCCATAAGCTGTACCAGGCGCAGGCCCCCGGCTGCCCTCAACACCCGGTCGCCCAGCGACGCCCTGTAGACCAGCAGGAAGTCGGCGTCCTCCACGACGTCCATCTGCTGGTCCTCCGGTGCGGAGCCGTCTAAAACGGTAGTCTCGAAGCCCTCGGGGGTGTGGGATACCACTACGTCCACAATCTCAGGGGAGAGCCCGTTGAGGAATACCACCTTCGCGTCCCGGTCTTCGGATACCGCGCTCATCGGACCTCCCGTCCCGCGCATCCTAACGCGGGCTGCTCTTCGACGATATGGTAGGTGCTCGTAATCTTGGCCCGGCCCCCCAGCGTCGCGCCCACCGAGCAGTACTTGGTCTCGGAGAGATGGACCGCCCGCTTCACCGCCGAGTCCATGAGCCCCCGGCCCTTGACGACGTACTCCAACTCGATCTCCTGCCAGGTCCAGGGCGGATCGGGCAGCTGAGAGCCTTTCACGCGGATCTCCAGGCCCGTTACCTGCTGACGCTGCTTGGTCAGAATGTTGATCACGTCGATGCCGCTGCATCCGGCTAGGCTGGTCAGCAGCAGCTCCCCCGGCATGAAGCCCTCAAAGGCGTCCCCCTCCTTCGCCGGAGCGTCCACGGTAACGGTGTGGCCGTGGGAGTCGGCTGAGGTGAAGCGGAAGCCGCTCTCCCACGAGAGGTCCACGGTGGTAGTCGGGTTTCCGCCCATGCTCCCCTGCCCTCCTGCCAGATTGGCTCGCCGCCGCCGGACGGCCCTGCGCCCCAACGGCTCGGCGGGCTACAAAGTCATGTTATCCCCGCCCCGAAAGTGCGTCAATCCCCCATAACCCAGGGCTGGCCAGAACAGTGGTAACTGTTCAGAGTTGGTGCGGCATGCCCCCAAGCCTCTCCCCGTGAGGACCTCGCTCAATCTCCCCCTGCGAGCGGAGAGGTAGGATTGCGCTTTGAAGGTGGCCGACATATACAAAAATAACCTATAATGTGGGGCGCGGTTGCCGGGGGGTGCGTCAGAGCGCGGTCGAACCCGCCGTCAGCAGGCTTAAAATCCGCTCACATTCATCCTACAACGGTGTGCCGTGCATGCCGCTCGTAGTGAAAGGAGATAGTCGATGGCTGGACAAAAGGTCGGATTCGTAGGGTTGGGTATCATGGGCAAGCCCATGGTGCGAAACCTCATCGCGGCGGGTCACTCGCTGACAGTATACGACGTGGTTGGCTCCGCGGTTGAGGAGTCGGTGACCGACGGGGCCGCGGCGGCCTCCTCGGCAAAGGAGGTGGCCCAGAAGGCGCCGGTGGTCATCACCATGGTACCCGACTCGGCCGACTCCGAGGCCGCGATCCTCGGGCCGGACGGGGTACTGGAGGGCGCCTCCCAGGGCTCCAGGATAATAGACATGAGCTCCATCGCTCCCGGCAGCTCCCAGAAGATCGCGGCGGCGTGCGAGGCCGCGGGCGTCGACTTCTTGGACGCGCCGGTGAGCGGAGGAGAGCCCGGAGCCATCTCCGGCACCCTGGCCATCATGGTCGGGGGCAAGAAGGAGGTGTTCGATCGACACCTCGAGTTGATGAGCGTCATGGGCGCCAGCATCGTCCACTGCGGCGACTACGGCGCGGGCAACACCACCAAGCTGGCGAACCAGATCATCGTGGCCGCCAACATCGAGGCCGTGGGCGAGGCGCTGGTCCTGGCGAAGAAGGCGGGTCTCGATCCCAACACCGTCTTCGAGGCGATCAAGGGGGGGCTGGCCGGCAGCAACGTGCTGAACGCCAAGGGCCCCATGATGATCGCCGGCGACTTCAACCCAGGCTTCCGCATCCGGCTTCACAAGAAGGACCTGCGCAACGCGCTGCTCACCGGCGAGGAGCTGGGGGTGCCGCTACCCGTCACCAGCCTCCTACAGCAGATGCTGGTTTCCCTGGTGAACGACGGCAAGCAGGACCTGGACCACTCCGCCATCGCCAACTTCATCGAGGACATGGCCGGCGCCACCATCAGCGGCGAGTAACCGGCCAAATTGCCCACTCTCCCTCCCGTCCTCTTCTCCCAGCTGGGAGAAGAGGACGGGAGTTGTGCGTAGAACAGCCGCACATCGGCTGAAGGAGGACTGCATTGGACGTGGGAGTCGGCCTAGACTCCAGCCTCAACCTCTCTTTCCATGAGCAGGCCGCCCTATCCCAGGAGGCCGCTCGGCTTGGATACACAAGCATCTGGACCCCCGAGGGGACAGGGCACGACTCCTTCCACCTGTGCTCGCAGCGGTGGGCCGCCAGCCGCGAGGTCGTCCCTGAGGGCCTGTTCACCGGCATAGCCGTATCCCCCGTCATGTACCGCACGCCCATCGCCTTCGCCATGAGCGGCGGCACGGTGAGCCAGATTACCAATGGTAGATTCATCATGGGCATCGGCTCCGGGGGCGCATATCGACCGGCGGCGCGGCGCGCCCTGGGGCTGCCGAGGCTGTCGGCCCTGTCGATGATGCGAGACTACCTGGCGACCGTAAGGGCTCTCGTTGCCGGCGAGGTCGTCGACTACGAGGGCGAGACGGTAAAGCTGAGGGGCGCCAGGCTCGGCGTCGACCCGCCGCCCGACACGCCCGTCTACCTGGGCGCCCTCGGGCCGGAGATGCTGCGTCTCTCCGGCGAGCTCGCCGACGGAGCGGCCCTCAACTGGTGCACCCCGCAGCAGGTCGCGTGGAGCCGCGAGAGGATCGCAGAGGGCGCGCGCCGGGCCGGACGCGACCCATCGGAGATCCAGGTGGTGGAGTACATTCGCATCTGCATCGACGACGATGTCGATATGGCGCGGCGGGCCTTTACCCGTTCCCTGATGGGCTATGCGCTGGGCGCCCACGTCCCGACGGAGCGGGAGCGCGCCCTCGGGTACCGCGGCCACTTCGAGCGAATGGGCTTCGCAGATGGGCTTCGGGAGCTCGACGAGATGCGCTCGCGCAATGCGCCGCGGGACGATGTGACCGAGGCCTTTCCCCGCGAGCTCCTGCGGCGCGTCGGCTACTACGGCCCCGCGGCCGGCGCCGCCGAGGCGTTTCGGCGGCTGGCCCAGGGCTTGGACACGGCCATCGTGCGCGTCGTCGCCGCCCGGCCCGGCGTCGAATCGGTCCGGGCCGTCATGGAGGCATGCGCCCCTCTCTCCCATTGATGAGAGAGGTTACGTAACCTCCGCAATAGCGCGCCACAAGGAGTGAGAAAACGGACATCGTAAGCATCGGCGAGTGCATGATCGAGCTCTTCGCCGACAAGCCGCTGGGGGAGGCCGAGACCTTCCAACGGTCCCTGGCCGGCGATACCCTCAACATCCTGGTGGCCGCCGCGCGGATGGGATCCTCCACCGGCTACGTCACCAGGGTCGGCAAGGACCATTTCACCTCGTACCTGCTGGGAGCTTGGCGCAAAGAGGGCATAGACGTCAGCCGCGTCCGCCAAGAAGAGGGCTTCAACGCCGTCCATTTCGTTGCGCTACTGCCCGACGGCGACCGGGAGTTCATCTACTACCGGCGAGGCAGCGCGGCCACCACCATGCAGCCCTCGGACCTGGACCGCGCCTACATCGCGTCGACGAAGGTGCTGCACATCAGCGGCATCACCCAGGCCATATCAGCCAGCGCCCGCGCCACCGCCCTGAAGGCGGCGCAGATCGCCGCCGAGACCGGGGTCGCCGTCTCCTACGATCCCAACTACCGCCACCAGCTCTGGAGCACCCAGGAGGCGCGCCGGGGGATGGATGAGATCATGCCCTACGTGACCTACTTCTCGCCCAGCGTTCCCTCCGACTCGGAGGCACTGTTCGACACCGCGGACCCCCACGAGGTGGTGGAGCAGGGACTCTGCCGAGGGGCCGGACTCGTGATAGCCACCAACGGCGCAGAGGGCGCGGTGATTGGCGAGAGCGGCGACGTGTTCGAGGTCGAGACCTACTCCCCGGGGCCTGTTGTGGATACGACGGGCGCCGGAGACGCCTTCAAGGGCGCCATGCTGCACGGCATCCTTCGGGGAATGAGCACGCGGGACGCGGCCACCCTCGGCGCCATCGCGGCCGGGCTCAAGATCCGAGGACGAGGAGCCCTGACCACCATGCCCCACGCCGGCGAGGTCTACGCAGCCTTCGACTCCTTGAGAGGTGAGAGAAAGTAGGTCATGTCACGGGAGCGAGAGATACAGAGGGTGATCGACCTCATCAGCGAGAACGTCGTGTGCCCCCTGTGCGAGACCAGGCTCCGATTCGGCGACGTCGAGTGTCCCCACTGCGGCGCCGACCTCGACGACCACCTGCACGGCTGGGCCAAGGGGCTCGTAGACGAGCTGCGCGCCCTGTAGCCAGCTCTGAACAGCTACGAGGTGAGGACGGCCTACATGAAGAGACTGTAGTGTGCGACGATTATCTCCCTCTGCACCTGGTCCCAGGCAACCCTCTTCTCCGTGATCATCTTCTCCATTATCCCCGCGTCGCCCAGGAACTGGTCATGCCAGATGCCGTCGCCAAACTGCATCGCGTCCAGCGAGCGGCCAAACCCATTGAGGATCACTCCGTCGCTGCGCGCCGGGTCGATGATGGACAGGCACACCCCCTCGTCCTCCTGACCTTCGGGAAGCTCGGAGACGTAGTAGACGCGCATCTCGATCCCGACGGATTCCGGCTCCGTATTCCTGAACAAGACGTTCGCCTCGGCGCCGCCCTGTGTGGGCATCCTCTCCCACCTGCACTCCTCGTCTCCCAGGTACCGGTCCAGGTCGGCCTCATCCTTTCGCTTTATCAAGTAGCTGATCCCGTAAACCGTTCCCACGACAGCCAGGGCAAACAGGACCACACCCCCCACAATGTAAACTACCAGCACTGCCGGACCTCCTCTTTAGACGGGCCCGCGGCCCCTGCGGCCCACGTCGCTCCATCAGTCTCCGGATCGACCTGAAGGCGTCTCCCTCAATGGTACCACCAACTCCAAGGAGCTACCTGGCATCTGAGACCCTCGCCGCCCAAGACGAAGGCGGCCAATGTCGGTAGCCGACCACACTTGATGAGACAATGGGAGAGGGAGCCGCAGGTTGCCGACGGCACCCCTTCATCATCCCAGGCAGGGCAAGTTCGAGTGATATAATTCAACTCCAGTGGGCCGTATCGCCTATAATACCTCCCGCGGGACGAAGGACCGCCGGACCCGCCCGGCGAGGAGCATTCCATGGCCAACTCCAACGGTCGGCAGTTCGTAAAGTACAGCTTCTACAAGGTCGATCCCCTCTGGCGCAGGCTGCCTGAGGCGGAGCGCCACGAGAGCAAGCGCGAGTTCGCCGCCGTTGTCCAGGAGCTTCCCGCCGAGACCTTCACCCGCAGCTACAGCCTTGTGGGGCTCCGCGGGGACGCCGACTTCCTGCTATGGCAGTCGGCCGGCGCCCTCGATTCGATACAGGAGGTGGCAACGAGGCTGTGGAGCACGCACCTGGGCGGCTACCTGACCCAGCCCCATTCTTACCTCGCCATGACCAACCGCTCCCAGTACGTCGGCCGGCACCGCCACGAGGGGCAGGAGGGCACGCGAGTCGAGCTGCGACCCGGCGACGCAAGGTACTTCATCGTCTACCCTTTCCTCAAGACCCGCGAGTGGTACCTCCTTCCCCAGGAGGAGCGGCAGCGCATGATGGGCGCCCACTTCACCGTCGGGCACAGGTATCCCTCGGTCAAGATCAACACGACCTACTCCTTCGGCCTCGACGACCAGGAGTTCGTCGTCGCCTTCGAGACCGACGAGCCGGGAGACTTCCTGGACCTGGTGATGGAGCTAAGGGGGGTTGAAGGGAGCCTGTATACCCTCCGCGACACCCCCATATTCACCTGCATCCGCCGCCCCATCGACGAGACCCTGGACAGCCTCGGGGGATAGCCTCACCCAACGGAGGGCGATCACGGTGACCGATAGCGGACCCGCACCTCGACCCAACATCCTCGTATTCGGCGTCGATTCCCTCAGGGCGGACCACCTGAGCTCCTACGGCTACCTGCGCCTCACGTCGCCCCACGTCGACCGACTCGCAGGACAGGGGACGCTGTTCGAGAACACATTCAGCGCCCACATACCGACCACCAGCGGCTACACCTCCATGCTGAGCGGCATGGACGTCTTCACCTCCCAGGTGGTCGCCCTGCGTCACAGGGGCCCCGTCAGACCCCAGGTGACGATGCTGCCGGAGCTTCTGAGGGGCGAAGGGTACAACACCACCTGCGTGGGCCTCACCGGCAATCCCAGCTCCAGGGGATTCGATACCTACCTGGACTACAGGGCGTGGGGGAGCTGGGAGGAGCGACCCATCGACAAGGCCCAGGACCTCAACCGCGCCGTCATCCCCGAGCTGGACCGCCTGCTGAGCCAGGACCGGCCCTTCTTCATGTTGCTGCGTCACATGGACCCACACGCGCCCTACCTGCCCCCGGCCCCCTACCAGCGCATGTTCTACCACGGCGACGAGTGCGACCCAAGCAACGACTCGATGGAGCCCGTCTTGGCCTTCAAACCCTTCAGGGACTTCCTCTCCAGCTGGATGCCGCCCGGCATTACGGACAAGGACTACGTGATCGCCCAGTACGACGGGGCCATCGCCTACATGGACTCCTGCATCCAGACGGTCCTGACCTACCTGGAGGCTCGGGGCATCCTCGACGACACCATCATCGTACTGAACGCGGACCACGGGGAGACCCTCTACGAGCACGAGTGCTGGTTCGACCATCACGGCCTGTACGACTCGAACCTCCACGTGCCCCTCATCATCCGCTACCCGGAGAGGATGCCCTCCGGCTTGCGGGTGTCCGGCTACAACCAGCACAAGGACCTGATGCCCACGCTGCTGGAGCTGGCCGGAATCGAGAGCGGCATCCCCTTCGACGGCAGGAGCCTGATGGGCATGGTCCGCGGAGAGACGGCCTCCCACGAGGCCGAGATCTACGTCACCGAGTGTACCTGGATGCGCAAGCACGGCTGGAGAACGCCCCAGTGGAAGCTGATCCGGGCCCTGGAGCCCGACTTCCACTTCAAGCCGCCGGTGGAGCTCTACAACCTCGTCGAGGACCCCCTGGAGGTGACCGACGTCGCGGAGAGCCATCCGGAGGTCATCGAGGCTCTTACCCGCAGGATGGAGCGCTGGATCGCGGCGCGCGAGCGGGAGAGCGGACTGGCGGACCCCATCTTCAACCAGGGCGACTGGCACGGCCACGAGGGCGTCGGCTCCTTCCAGTCGTCCCAACAGGCCTACGACACGCTGTACATCGGCGACTCTTCCGAGGCCAGGCGCCTACAGGCGAGGTCTCGCAGGTAGCGCCTGGCCGCAGCTTCATTAGGGAGATTGGATACCGTGACCCTGAGAGTAGCCATCGTGGGACTGGGCGGCATCGGCAGCAGGCACGCGCAGATATACGACGACGACCCGCGCTGCCAGATCGTCGCTGTCTGCGACGCCCTGGAGGAGAAGGCGGCGGCCGCCGGCCGGCGCTACGGGTGCCCGGCCTTCGGCTCGATCGAGGAGATGATAGAGAGCTCCCGGATCGACGTCGCCAGCGTCTGCACCGCCGGCAAGGAGAACGGCGGCGACCACTACGAGCCCACCATGGCCCTGCTCGACGCCGGGATAGCGGTGCTGGGCGAGAAGCCCATCTCCAACGAGATACCCAAGGCGCGGGAGATGGTCGCCCTGGCCAGGGAGAAGGGTCTCCGGTACGGAATCAACCTGAACCACCGCTTCACACCCGCCGCGGTGCGGGCCAGGGGGTGGGTCGAGGAGGGGCGGCTGGGCGAGCTGAACATCGTCAACATGACCATGTGGATCGACAACCCCAACGAGAGCTCCCCCCACTTCCACATGCGGGCGCTCCACCCCCACTCCATCGACGTCATGCGCTACTTCTGCGGCAACGTCGACAAGGTGCAGGCCTTCTTCAAGCGCGGCAAGGGCCGCAAGGGGTGGTCCAACGTCCAAGCCAACATGCTCTTCGAGAGCGGCGTGGTCGGCCACCTGACCGGCAGCTACGACGCCGGGGGCAGCTACGGCCTCGAAACCCTGGAGGTCGTCGGCTCCGAGGGAAGACTGGTGCTGCGCGAGGCTTGCGAGCACCTGGAGCTCTATCCCCGGCGCTCCCGGCAGGTCGAGACCCACGCACACCTTGGGGACATGATGAGCTTCGGCGAGACCTTCAAGAGCCGCATAACCCGCTGGATCGACCAGAACGCGGCGGGGACCGCCCCCCAGGAGATCGACGGCTCTGGAGACGATGCCCTCAGGGCGCAGCTGGTAATCGAGGCGGCCATAGAGTCCTGGGAGACCGACCGCGTCATCGATGTGGCGACGGAGTAGCGATGAAGCTGGGCGCCAACTCGGTCCTCTTCGGGGGACATAGCATGGAGACGGCCTTCGAGAGCATAGCCATGGCCGGCTACGACGGGATCGAGCTTTCGGCCATCGACGGCATGAGCGAGCACCTGGTCCTGGAACGCTGGCGAGAGCTCGTGCCCGAGATCCAGGGCCTTTCGGAGGAGTACGAGCTGGAGCTCTTGGCCATCGAGCAGCCCTCCCACGACCCGGTGAAGATGGAAAGGGCCTGCGCGGCCGCTTCGGCCCTGGTCATCCCCGTCGTCAACTGCGGCCCCGGCGGCAAGACGGGCGACGAGGACAGCCTCAGGGCCTCGATAAAGTCCCTGTCAGGCCTGGCGGAGATAGCGGAGGCCCACGGCGTCGTCCTCTGCGTCAAGGCCCACTTCGGCGCCAGCATCCACGACACCCCCACCACACTGCGGGCGATGGAGTCGATAGCCTCGCCGGCCTTCGGCATCGACATGGACCCGTCCCACGTCCACAGGTCCGGAGAGAACCCGGTTGAGGCCATCGTGCCTGTCTTGTCTCGCGTCAAGCACGTGCACATCCGGGACTGCAAAGGCAGGCAGGGCCCGCCGGGCAAGCCGGAGGACCAGGCCAACGGCAGGGGCGACATAGACCTGCTCGGCTTCGTCCGAGTGCTGCACGACCACGGCTACGCGGGCGCCCTGGACCTCGAGGTCATAGGCGCCGGGGAGTACAGCATCCAGCAGTGCTGCGCCATCGCCGCCGAGGCCCGCGGCCACATGCAGGCCTGCGGCGCCCGCTGAGTCTCTCTCGCATGCGAAGTCTCCTCCCCTTCCTGTCCACGATTCTTCTGCAACCTGCCATAACGGAGGCTAAGGGATGATCATCGTAGATACCCATACCCACGCAGGACACAACTGGTTCGAGCCGGTGGAGGTCCTCATCCACCAGATGAACCTGAACCTGGTGGATAAGGCGGTGCTCATACAGCACGGCCGGCCCGAGACAGGGGGATACGACCACACCTACCTGTTCGAGTGCGTCCAGCGGTTTCCAGACAGATTCGCCGTTGTGGTGATCGTCGACGTGAATCAGCCCGACGCGGAGGCGAAGCTGGAGGAGTACGCGGAGCAAGGCGCGGTGGGAGTCCGCCTCAACCCAACGCAGCGCTCAGCCGGCGACGACCCGCTGGCGATCTGGCGGAGAGCCGGCGACCTCGGCCTGGTGGTCAGCCTCATGGGCGGCCACGATGACACCGGCTCCGCCGACTTCGAGTCCCTCGTCCGGCAGCTGCCCGGCCTGCCCATCGTCATCGAGCACCTGGCCGGGGGCGGCCAGGGTGTGGCGTTCCCGAGAAGCGGCCAGGGGCCTCAGGCCCCCTACGCCTCCTACAAGAAGGCCCTGGAGCTAGCCAGGTATCCCAACACCTATATCAAGGTGCACGGCCTCGGTGAGATCAGCGCCCGCCCGCCCGTTCTGCCCGCCAGGTACGGCCTCGACTTCTACGACTTCACCCCGCCCCTGATCGAGATGGCCTACGAGGCCTTCGGGCCCCGCAGGATGATGTGGGGAAGCGACTACCCTCCCGTAAGCGGCAGGGAGGGGTACCGCAACGCCCTGCGAGGCGTATCGGAGCATCCGGTATTCGACAGCCAGGATGACAGGGAGTGGGTACTAGGCAAGACGGCCGTGAGCGTCTTCAAGTTCGAGCAGCCAACTGCTCACACTTGAAGAGCAAACCCGCCTCTCCTCCTTCACAGGAACCAACTACCTCTCCACCTCGCAGGGCTGACAGGGGGTAGGCGTTTGGTATTCTCAAGTATCAAGACAATAGACCCGCTCTCACATGAGCCCTCGCAGGGGGAGATTGAGCCGGGGTCACCCAAAGTACCCGCCGTCAACCCTCGCCCAGACGCAGGATTCGGTGCAGCGAGATCTTGCGGATGAAGGCTATCACCCCCACGATGATGATGGCGAAGAGCAGCGCCATCGCCGCGTAGGCCAGCGCCAGGGCGTCCCAGTTCACCTCCACGATGAAGGGCGGCACCACCTCGGTGCCCCGGTCGTCGTGTCCCAGGAACGGCATCATCACCTTGCTGAGCCTTCCCCCCATCCAGGTTCCCAGGGCCATCCCCACCGCTATCAGGAGCACCTGCTCCAGCCATACCAGGGCCACCAGCTGCCTCAGCGAGAAGCCTATCGTCCTCATCAGCGCGAACTGGCCCTCCCGTACCCGGACGGAGACGTAGGCGTGGACGAGGAATCCGATGGCGCTGGTTATGAGGGCGGCCGCGAAGGCTATGAACAGCAGCGCGCTCCAGCCGGACTTGGCCAGCGGGTCCACCTGGAAGTCCTCCAGGCGCTTCTCCCTGTTGACCACGAACTTGCTGGGGAAGGGCTCGTCCTTCAGGTTCCCGACCAGGGTCAGCCGGTCGAGTCCGGTGGTAGGGCTGGATATCCAGGCCTCGTTGATCCGGAGCTCCCCGGCAATCGGGTCCAGGTTGGCGAACCGCACCAGCGACTTCAGGTCGGCGATCAGGAATCTCTCCGTGTTGGGGTTCATCGTTGGGAAGAACTCTATCGAGTCCTCGATACTGACCCTTACGACGTTGCTGGAGACGGACAGCAGGAACTCTTCGCCCAGCTGGTACCCGGTGCTCTCCAGGAACGACTTGCTCGCCAGCACCGGCATGGAGGGAGAGCCGAAGCCGTAGACGATGCCGTGAGTGGTCCTCACGTCGTCGTCGTTCCATCTGAACATCAGCGAGCCCGAGTCGCCCCCCTCCGCATTCGCATCTCCCGTCCGCATCTCGTCGAACTCCGCCTCGGCGCTGACGTGCAGAATCTCCCAGTCGTCCCAGCCGTCGAAGGGCTCCACCACCGTGACGTCGATCTGCCCCAGCTGCTCGCCCAGCCGCATCGTCGTGGCCGTGACCTGGTCCAGGAGCACGGACCCTCGCGGGAGGCGCCCTCGATCCGGCGGCGCGTGGATTGTCAGGGCCACCAGCCTGAGCGGGTCTGCCGACGGAGGGCGTGCCAGCAGGGACGATCCCAACGGAAGCCAGTCGGACCTCTTCACGTTGCCCAGGAAGTCCGTATCCCCCAGCGGCCCCAGGCTGTAGGTGTAGTACCGGTTGTTGGCGTCCCGCACACGGGCGCTCACCCGTATGTCGGGGTCGGGCTTCGGCGCCTTGAGGAGGACCGTGAAAGATACCGCCCTGGAAGGAAACTCCAGCCCCCCTTCCGGCAGCTTGCGGGCCAGGGAGGCCAGGACGTCGGTCAACGGCTCCTGGTGGAAGTCGTCGCGGACCCAGGCCACCTCCGGGAACGTCTCGCCGTCTATGCCCAGAACGGTAAACGTCGGGTTGGTCGGGTTGGTGTAATCGAACCCCAGGCTGCGAAAGGCGGGGCTCGCGGTGTCTACCCACCTGCTCCTCTCATAGCGGTCGGAGAAGGTCGCCAGGAACCGGCTGTTGTCGATCCTGACGCCCTCTATCCTCACGTCGCTGCCGGTGGAGTAGAGGACGCGCTCCTCGTAGCTCCTCTCCAGGGTTGCGACGAAGCTGGCCGCGAATACGCCCAGGCCCGCCGTGAGTATCAGGAGCAGGGAGAGCCGAGCGTAGTGGGTCGGCTCTCTGGCCATCTGCCAGAGACCCAGCGCCAGGCCGACCGGAAGCCACCGGCCCAAGAGGCGGCTGCTGGCGCTCATGGCCACGGGGAACAGCCTCAGCAGTATCATCGCCACGGCGATCAGCATGAGGCCCGGAACGGCCAGCAGCAGCTCGTTCACGACGACCTCCCCCAGGAGGTCCTTGGCCAGCACCGAACCCTGCTTGTCCAGCTGCCGGAAGAGCAGGATGCCCACCACCAGCAGCAGTACGTCCAGGTAGTAGCGATGGAAGAAGGGCTGTTGCGATGGACGCGCCGCCTCCTGTCTGTGCCTGGTGACGCTCACCCGCGCGGCCTGGACCGCCGGGACCATGAGCGCGATGAAGCTCAGTCCGCCGCCCACGGCGCTCATGACGTACGAGGCGCGCGAGATGTCCACCGCCATCAGGCTGTTGCCTGTCAGGTCCGAGAATATGGGGGTAAGCCCCAGGGCGCTCACGGCTGCCGCCGCGATCAGCGGCCCCAGCGCCACGGCCAGGAGCGAGATCGTGCCTCCCTCCAGCACGAACACCGCCAGTATCTGCCTCTGGCTGGCCCCCCTGCTGCGCAGCAGCGCGATCTCGCCCCGCTGCTGCTCCACCAGCAGCGACGAGAGCGTGACCACGTAATAGAGGATCACGACGGCTATGAGTATCAGGAACACCAGCATCGGAGCCCTGGTGAAGAAGAGCCTCACGTTGTACTCGCTGAAAACCTGCAGAAGAGCCGTCGAGATGTGGAAGCTGCCGAGCTCCCGGGTCAGCTCCCTCTGGAACGTGATGATGTCGGCTCCAGCCTTGGCCGCATTCTCATCGTTGAGCCTATCCGGAACGACGTCCAGCATCCACGCGTACACGCCCGTACCGTTCCCCAGGGACGGGCCCAGCACGTCCAGGTAGGCGTCCGGGTGTATGAACAGCGGAAGCGCCCTGACGGTGTGGACGACGCCGGCCTGGAGTGAGCGGCGGTACAGGTGCGAGAAGAGGCTCTCCTCGTCGTTTCTCTCGAAGGTGCCGGTGATCACGGCTGAGACGTATGGAGTCCCCCCCTGCCATGAGGGCACCAGCGAGACGCGGTCGCCGATCTCGTACTCCAGCTCCTCAGCCGCCTCCACCGGGACGACCGCCTCCAGCTCCAGCGGTCCTTTCTGACCGCTCACGGGCCGTCTGCTGGGCATCCTGCTTCCGGGGGAGAGCGTTGCGAACTCCCGGAGACGCGGCGCAAAGGCGAAGTAGCCGCGCCGGTCGTCGGAGCCGGCCTGCTCCTCCTGGCCGGTGTCGGTCAGGTAGAAGGTCGCCGTCTTGACGGCTCCGACCCCGTCCCCCAGCATCCACGAGAGGTGCTCGCTCGCCCTCTCGACGGTGACCGTCGCCACGTGTTCGTAGTCGTCCCGGGAGATCGGCCTCGACTGGTATGAGGCCAGTATGTCAACCTGGTTATCTGTTCTGAGGTTGATGGCGTGCTTCAGGGCCAGGTGCCGCAGCGACTCCAGGTATATCGCCGAGCTGGACATGATGGCTGACGCCAGCAGGACCCCGGCCACCACCGAAGACAGCACCCGCCAGTGAGCGAGGCTCCGCTTGGCCACCAACGGCCAGGCGGCGATCAGCTTAGACGCTTGTCGAATCATGCTCTCTCAACAGGTCCTGAAGCGGAGGCCCGTCCTCACCACTCTTCGAGTCTGTGGGCAGTCTCCAGGTCCCACTTGAATATTGTCCGATTGAAGGCTATCAGGATTCCGGCGAAGGTTGCGATCAACACCGCGTAAACCACGCAGATCACCGTCCAGTTGGTGGCCACCACGGTTGGGGGCAGCACCTCCCCGCCGCTCTCTGTCAGGGAAACCAGGGGCACCATCATGGAGCTCATGCTCAGGCCGACCCACGTTCCCAGCCCCACCCCCGCGATCACGATGAGCAGGTGCTCGAAGGCCAGCAGGATGAACATCTGGCGGTGAGCGAGGCCCAGGGAGCGAACGATTCCCATCTCACCGCGGTTGCGGTCGGAGAAGAACAGCATGTAGGTGACGATGCCCGTCAGGGCCGTGAAGCCGACAATCACTATCGACACCACCGAAGCCCCGCGCCACCCTGCGGTAACCAGGGGGTCCAGCTGGAAGGACTCCGATAGCGACTCTCTATCGTAGACGTCTATCCCCAGACGATACGGGCCGAGAGCCTGGGCCCGCGCCTCCCGTGCGGCTCCCGGATTCAGGCTGATGAACAGCTCGTTCGGGGTGATCCCGGAGTTCGGACTCTTCAGGGACAGGTGATACATCAGCTGATCGAAGTCGGCCAGTAGAAACCCTCCGGCGCGCTGCTCCATCGTGGGGAAGTACTCGACCGTGTCGGACACGGTCATCAGGACCAGGGCATCCTCAACGCTGGCTATGAAGCTGTCTCCGACCTCCAGCCCAACGGCATCGGTGAATCTGCGGTCGGTCACTACGGGAAGCGTCCCGCCGCTGGGACTCTGATAAATCCCCGGAGAGCTGACCCGGTGCTGCTGCTCGAAGGCGTATAGGACCGCCCTCTCGCTGCCGTGGGCGTCGTTGGTCACCGCGACGTAGCTCTTGGACGCGTCGTACGCCGTCGGCAGAGGACTCCAGGTGAGGGACCCCTCAAACCCGTCCAGCATCTTCTCTGCGCCGTCGCCGTCGGTGACGTGTATGCTGTCCACGGTCACGGACCCCGGAATGCCCGTCAGCGACTGGCGGGCCTGCACCCGTACTGCGGCCAGGTGCAGCGGCTCCGACATGTCCGTTGGCAGGTCGGCCCTCCTCAGCGTCCACTCGCGCTCCACCTCTCCCAGTGGCAGTATGGCCAGGGCGCCCGTACTGTCCTGGACCACGATCTGCGTGGAAAGCTTCGACGTGGTCGGTCCCAGCTTCATCCAGGCCCCGATCTGCCGGCTGCCAGCGGGGATGGCGATGAGCTCCTGGGGTGCGTAGGGTTGCAGCGCCCGCATCACCTCGTCCAGCTGCTGAGTCGAGAAGTCCTCGCGGTACCAGGAGATGGCCGAAAACTCCTGGGGTTTGACCGCCAGCATCATGAAGGGGATGCCGGACTCATTCCCGGCCACTCCCCGTAGCCGAACGGCCGGCGACACCAGGTCGACCCCGGGTATTGCCGAGTACTCCTCGCTCAGAGCCCAGCCGTCAATCTGAGGCTCTCTCTTGGCAACCCGGATGTCCGCCGCCACGTCGTATAGGATCCGCTCGGCATCCCTCTTTTGCAGCGTCGCGCCGATGGTGTAGGAGAAGGTCGCCAGGCCCGCCACCAGCACCAGCAGCAGCACCAGCCACGTGTACTGCAAGGGGTTCCTCGCCATGCGCCACAGGGCCATCGAGACCCAAACCGGGGAGACCCGAGCGTAGGCCTTGAACAGCAGGAAGGCGATCTGGGCCGGGACCAACGCGATGAGAACGAAGATGGGCACCGCCAGGAGGCCAGCGGGAGTCTCCACGTACACGAAGAGACCCACCAGCCCCACCTGGATCAACAGCCACGCAAGCCTGTACGCGGCCGACTGGGAGCGCATCTTCATCAGGTACGCAGCCGCGAAGCCCAGAAGCAGCGCCACGGGCGCGATCCACGCCGTCATATTCCCATCGACCAACACCCTGACGGCGATCCCGGGAACCAGGATCGCCAGGGTCGCCGCCGACAGCGTGTGGAGGAGGGCCTGGGACTCGCCGCTGACGTACATCAGCACAAGCGGGAAGAACCTCAGGAACAGCAGCGCCACGACGATCAGGATCATCACCGGCGCCACCAGGAGGGTCTCGTTCACCTCCACGTCGCCGAATATCCCGCCCACCACCAGCTGTCCCCTGGACTGCAGCTCCCAGAATACGATTCCGCCGATGACCAGCAGGCCGACGTCCAGGTAGTAGCGGTGGAAGAAGGGGATCGACGGGGGCCTGGAGGACCTGAGCTTATGGGCGACCATGCTCGCCCGCGCGCCCAGGACCGAGGGAGCCACGAAGATGGCGAGGCACAGGAGCCCGGTGCCGGCGGCGACCAAGAAGGGCAAGACTCCGACCTGTACCGGCAGGAAGCCGCCTCCGGTGATCCCCTCGAAGTACGGCAGCTTGCCGGCCAGGGCGATGGCTCCGATGGCCAGAAACGGAGCGACCGCTACGGCGATCAGAGTCATCACGAGCCCCTCGATCCCGTAGATCCTCAGGACCTTAGAGACGCCTATGCCCCGGGTCTTCAGCAGCACCACGTCCCTCTCTCTTATCTTGACCAGGAAGGAGACCATCATGGAGACGAAATAGAGCACCGTCACGACCATCGTGGTGATCAGCAGCAGGAGTGGGATGCTTCCCAGGAAGATCCTCCGCTCGAAGCCTATGACTAGCCCGTCCATCCCCGTGGACGTGAGCTGCGCGGGCAAGACCTCCGACAGGTCCCCTTCCAGGTCCTGGAGACGGTCTTGGGCCTCCCGCACCGACCACTCCTCGAACCCCTCCGGGTCGACGTAGGAGTACCTCGTATACTTGCCGAAGGAGCCCGGATGCGCCTCGGCGACGGCGCCAACCATCGTCTCCGCGGCGACGATCACCGGCAGCTGCGGAGGCGCCTCCGGGTCCGGATTGCTGAAGAAGGAGCTGGGGCCCCAGAGCCAGTACGGGTCGTGCGGATCGGTGCGCTCCGCCACGCCGACGATGCGGGCGGACACCCACGTGGTCTCGTCGATGTACGGCGCCAGGGTGAGCACGTCCCCCTCTTTGACACCGAACTGGCTGGCGAGAGGGACCCCCACCATCGCCTCGATGATGGGGCCGCGGGGGCCGTCCGAGACGCTGCCGGTGGGCAGCCTCCCCTCCAGCATGGTAACGCCCTCTCCCAGGTTGGTCGCCGTCGCGAAGTAGGCCAGCGAGGAGTTGTATCTCGACGCTTGGACGAGGCCGCCCGGCAGCTTCGACGCCGCCTCCGGGTTGATGATGAAGGCCGCGAAGGGCCGCTCCAGGTCGATCTCGAACTCCACCTCGGGCAGAACCTCAGGCGGCCGCGGGCCGAAGAACAAAGCCGACCTCTCCTGCCAGTAGCCGTCGCTGGCGTCCAGGGGCTCGACCACCCCAACCAGGTGGACCAGGGCCCTGGTCCGAGGATTCGTGGGAGACCTCACCATGAGGGTCGTATCGACGTCTACGCCGAGACTATGGGCCATCTGGGCCCCCACCACCGCCTCGACTATGGCCAGATAGCCGGGCGGGTCGCCCTCGCCGAGCCTGATGCCCGGCAGTCGCCCTCTTACCACCTCCACGTGGTCGCTCAGATCGTGCAGGTTGACGAGGTGGCCCAGCGACGGCACGCCCTCCAGCTCCCCGAACCGATTGGGGGACTCCTGGACCAGCGCAAGGCGCGGTCCGGGCAGGACGGGTACGGGGTTCATGACCACGGCGTCCGTCTTGATGTAACGGTCGTGGCCCGTGTAGATGGCGCCGACGTTCTCCACGAACGCCTCCTCCACGGACCCCTCGATCTCCGCCAGCCTCTCCCGGTCTATGGGCACCTCGAAAGAGGAGGTGAGGATGTTCAACAGAATCGGAGGAGACCTCTCCAGCGAGGCAAGAAAGCCTATGCGGCCCAGGGCGTTAACGTAAACCGGGGCGCCGCTCGTTAGCGTAGCGGCAATGGTGATACCGAGGAATACGCTGAGAAGGAGCTTCCAGTTGTCGACCAGGCGCTTGGCTATGTACCGCGGCGTGGAGAGCGGATGCATCAGCTGTCTGAGGGCGGCGGCTGGCCTTGGTGCGGCGCTCGCATGGACTCCCTTCGGCTACGACGTAGAGCGTGGTCTGGGTCACCTGCGAGCAGGTGTCGGACAACTTGGAGCCAACGGACGGACTCGAACCGTCGACCTGTGCTTTACGAAAGCACTGCTCTACCTACTGAGCTACGTTGGCTTGTTGCAAGTATCAGGCCCGAGAATCCGACTGGCCGGTCGACACGGCCCTTCGTCCCGGGCGCCTCTAAATCGTAGCTGTCGTTCCCTCCGAAGTCAATCGCGCGCGTACGAGCAACCGTTCAGCCTCGAGGAGCAAGCCTACCCCTCCCCTCGCAAGGGGAGATTGAGAGGGGGTCACCCCCCTGTATCACGACGACCGGGTCCTTTGATGATGCCCAATGTACCCAACGACCACCTTGCTGCGCTCGTCGTCCCAGGCGAAGGCTATCCGCAGCGTGTTCTTCGGATCGTAGCTGTTGCCCTTGCCGATGTGCGCGTCCAGGTCGTAGCTCCTTCCATCCATCGTGGTCGTGTACCACTCGTCGAACTGCTCCTTGGTGACCTCGGTCTGCTTGGGCTTGTACGACCAGCCGGAGCATGACTCCCTCAGGAGCTTGTCGAAGTGGGGCTGCTTGCCGGGCCTCAACCGCCGGGAATGGTAGACCGTGGCCAGCCACGCCAGGGCGTCGAACACCTCGCCCGGCCTCTGGAACGGGCTGTTCTTGGCCGACTTCGAGTTGAGGGAGATAGCCAGCTGATTCGGGAACGACTCCTCCGCTCGGGCGACGGCCTCGTTGACGGTGTCCGGCGGCGTCGCCTCCTCCGCAGCTCCGCCCGCGTCGGCCGCCCTGGCGGAGACGTAAGCCACGCGCCAGCTCTCCTCCATGGTGCGGCTCTGGGACAGCTCGTCCCTGATCTCGCTGTTCTCCCTATCCAGCGACCTCCTGTCCGACTCCAGGTCTGCGTTCGCCCGGGTAAGCCGGGCGTTCTCCACCTCGGACGACTCCTTCTCTCGTCTGAGCCGGTCCCGCTCGGAGAGCAAAGCCTCGTGCTCCTCCATCGACACGGTGGTCTCCGGCTCGCCGGCGTCCGCGGAGTGCTCCGTGACCGGCGGGGAACCTCCGTCCTCCTGCGCCTCCGGCTGTCCGTGCCCTCCTGCGGGGCCGCCGGAGCCCGTGGCGGCTGAGTCATCCTCCCGGGACTGGACGGTATCCTCCGGTAGAGTGCGCTCCTCCGTGTCGTCGAACCGTCCCTTCATACAGTCCCACCTGGCGACCAGATCCAATATCGCCGCTTCACACTCCCCTCTCTCGACGGCCCGCACCGCCTCCCTGTCCCTAGAGTCTGCCTGGGGATGAAGGGGACGGTACTCCTCCAGGGTTTCGCGCAGCTCCGAGACCACGTCCATTGCGGCGCCGACGAGGGCCGGCCTCTCGGATACCTCCGCCTCCCAGGCGGCGACAGTCTCGTCCATTCCCAGGTATCGCAGCTCGGAGTCGAACTCCCTCAGAATCGCGGCGAAGGCATGGCCGGCCGCCTCCAGTTGGACGGTCACCCGCTCCGCCCTCTTGGCGCTTGCGAGCTCCGTCACCGTCTCGATGAACAGCTCGATCTCGTCCCACTCGTGGGCATCGGGTGGGAGGTCTTCCAGATGGTCGATCCACTCTGCGAACGTCTCAGACTCGACGTCCGCGTCATACAGATTCATGGGCGGCGCCATGCCGGAGACGTAGGACATCATCAGCCCGACGTCGTCCTCATCCGGACCGCCATCGCCTTGGCAGAGCTCCGCGAGCTCCTGTATCCACGCCTCCCGCTCCCACAGGCCGGAGAAGGCACGCCTGCGCAGGTCGGGCCCGCCGGTCGGGATGCCCAGGCCATGGAGATGGTCGGTCGCGAGGTCGTGAAGCTCCTGGTGCGACTCCGCCCAAGCCCTGAGCACCGCGCCGGTGAGCCTGTCATTGCCCTCCAACAGCTCGAACGCCACCCCGTTCCTGAGCTGCTGCGGCCCCGCCCTGCTGGAATCCCTGAACCCGTCCAGCTTTATGCTGTCGCTGATCGCCGAGTTGAGGGCGCTGCGGGCGCCCTCGGAAGCCTCGTTCCTGTGTTGGAGAACATGGTCGATCACGCCTTCCACGTACCCAGGCTCGAATCCGAGTCTGAAGGCGCTCAGGGGAACATCGTCGCTATCTGTGGTGGCCATTGTCACCCCCTCTCCCGCGAATCGTGGCTCCACGAATCATACTCACTGCGCCGCCAAACACGCAAACCTTAACTGTTCGCGTTGGCGAGACGCACGCTATGAGCCTGCTCCGACGAGGCCCAGCGGCGGCCTCTGATATAATTGGACTGCCAGCGCAACCCCCACGCCGTCATAAGTCGAGGTGCCCGTGAGCAAGACCGCCGCTTCCGTAGACCTGGAGAGCATCATCTCGCTGTGTAAGCGCCGCGGATTCCTCTTTCAGAGCAGCGAGATATACGGTGGACTCGGCAGCACCTGGGACTACGGCCCCCTGGGCGTGGAGCTCAAGCGCAACGTCAAGGACGCTTGGTGGAAGGCGATGGTCTGGGAGAGAGACGACGTCGTAGGGCTCGACTCGGCCGTCATGATGCATCCAGAAGTCTGGCGGGCCAGCGGCCACCTGGACGCCTTCAGGGACCCCCTTGTCGAGTGCAAGGAGTGCCACCATCGGTGGAGGGAGGACCAGCTGGAGGAGCGCAGCTGTCCCGACTGCGGCGGCGAGCTCACCGAGACCCGGATGTTCAATACCATGTTCAAGACCTTCATGGGGCCCGTCGAGGAGAGCGCCAGCACCGTCTACCTCAGGCCCGAGACCGCCCAGGGCATCTTCGTGAACTTCAACAACGTGCTTACGGCGACCCGCCGCAAGCTGCCCTTCGGCATCGCCCAGATCGGAAAAGCCTTCCGCAACGAGATCACCACCGGAAACTTCATCTTCCGCACCCGCGAGTTCGAGATGATGGAGATCGAGTACTTCGTCAATCCCGGGGAAGACGAGGAGTGGCATCGGCGCTGGATCCAGGAGGGAGTCCGCTGGTATACCGGCCTGGGGGTCAGCCAGGACCGGCTCAGGGTGCGCCCCCACGATCCCGATGAGCTCTCCCACTACTCCAAGGCGACGTCCGACATCGAGTACCGCTTCCCCTGGGGCTGGGGCGAGATCCAGGGCATCGCCAACCGCACCGACTACGACCTCAAGGCCCATACGGAAGCAAGCGGCGACTCCCTGAGCTACTTCGACAACGACTCCGGCCAGCGCATCGTCCCCTACGTGATCGAGCCTTCGGCGGGCGTGGACCGGGCGGTGATGACCTTCCTGGTGGACGCCTACACGGAGGAGCAGGCTCCCACGGCCTCCGGCGGCACACAGCAGAGGGTCGTTCTGAAGCTGCACCCCGCCATATCCCCAGTAAAGGTGTCGGTGCTGCCCCTGAGCCGCAACGATAGGCTGGTGCCCCTCGCCCGGCAGGTGTACGACCAGGTCCGAGGGTCGAGCCTCGTGGAGGGCTTCATCCAGTATGACGACGCCCAGAGCATCGGCAGACGCTACCGCCGCCAGGACGAGATCGGCACCCCCCTTTGCGTCACCGTCGACTTCGACTCCCTGGACGACCGCGCCGTCACCGTCCGCCAGCGGGACTCGATGGCCCAGGAGCGTGTCCCCATAGAGGCGCTGCCCGCGGCGCTGGCCTCGATGCTGGAGGCGTGAGAGTACAGCCTGACGACTCTGCCAGATGCGCATCGTACACTTCGCCGACGTCCACATAGGCGTCGAGAACTACTCCAAGGTCGACCCGGAGACGGGGCTCTCCACCCGGCTGATCGACTTCCTCGACACCTTTGACGAGGTGGTCGACTATGCCGTGGGCAACGGCGCCGACCTGGTACTCTTTTGCGGCGACGCCTACAAGAGCCGAGACCCGAGCCAGACCCACCAGCGGGAGTTCGCCAAGCGGGTGGCAAGGCTGTCGGCGGCGGGCATCCCCGTGTTCCTCGTCGTCGGCAACCACGACTCTCCCAACGTCTTCGGACGGGCCACCGCCCTGGAGATATACGACACGCTGGACGTCCCCAGGGTCCACATCGCAGATAGAGTCGCCACCCACCTCGTACGGACTCGAAGCGGACCGATCCAGATCCTTGCCGTGCCATGGATCAGGCGCAGCGAGTTCCTGCGCAAGGACGACATTCGCGGCCTCGACGCCGACGGTGTCAACGAAGAGATCCAGGAGGCGCTGTCCAGGATCATCAGAAGCCTTGCGGACGATCTTGACGAGACGGCGCCTGCGGTGATGGCGGGGCACGTGACCGTCAGCGGCTCGGAGACGAGCTCCGAGAAGTCCATGATGCTGGGCCGGGACCACGTCCTGCTGCACAGCGACGTGGCGCTGCCCCAGCTGGACTACGTCGCCCTGGGACACATCCACAGGCACCAGGTCTTGGGCCGCAGCCCCTACGTCGTCTACCCCGGCAGCCTCCAGCGGATAGACTTCGGCGAGGAGACCGACGAGAAGGGGTTCTGCGTAGTCGACCTGGACCCCGCCGGGCCGCGGGGGTCGAGGGTGCAGAACTTCGAGTTCGTGCCCGTGAACGCCAGGGCTTTCTCGACCATAAAGGTCAACATTCGTCCCGGCGACGCCGACCCAACCGCTACGGTCGTGAACGCCATCAAGCGCCAACCGCTGGAGGGCGCTATCGTGAAGGTCATGATCGAGGCGCCCTCGGAGCTGGAGGCCCATCTCCGGGACGCGGAGATCGCCAGCGCCCTGGAGGGGGCCCACTTCGTAGCGTCGGTCTCCAGGGAGGTCTCGGACCAGCACAGGCCCAGGCTGGGCGACGCCTACTCCGACGGTCTGGGACCGACACAGGCCCTCAAACGCTACTTCGAGATCCAGCAGGTGCCGGCCGACAGGGTAGAGCTCCTCTTGCGGCGGGCGGAAACGCTGATGGCCGAGGAGACGCCCAGGTAGAAGGGCCAAGCCTGCTACGAAGCATGATAGGAAAAATAGGAAAAGAGGATGCTGAATCTTACTGACGGACGCCCTGCATGGAGGCTCGGACGCCATTGGGCCGGCTGGCTGGCGCTGGCGGCGGTCGTCTTCGCCGCGGCGGCATGTGACTCCGCCCCGGAGACCGCTCCCCCGGAAGACCTCGCTCCCGACTTCGAGCTGACGCTGTTCGAGAACGAGAACCACCGGAAAGGAGAGCTCTTCGCACTGTCGGAAGTGGAGGGACCGGCCGTCGTCAACTTCTGGTTCCCATCCTGCCCCCCCTGCGTCGCGGAGATGCCCGACTTCGAGGAGGCGTTCCAGGCGCATAAGTCCGACGGCATCCAATTCGTCGGCGTGCAGCTCCTGGGCCTGGACACCGCCGCCGACGGTCAGGCGTTCATAGACGACATCGGCGTCACCTACGCCGTCGGCCCCGACGAGACCGGCGACATCGTCACCAGCTACGAGATCATGGGGTTCCCGTCCACGGTCTTTATAGACGGAGACCGGAGGATCACCCGCAAGTGGAACGGATTCCTGGACGCCGAGAAGATCGAAGAGCTGATCCAAGAGCTGCTGACCGGCGACTCCGCGAGCTAGGGCTCGTTCCGGCTCACGCCTGTGAGAGAGGGGTTGCCAAGCTGGTGATCGTGCGCCATGGTCTGACGGGAAGCTAGATGAGCGCCGGCGACGCGTTCATGCTGGTGATGAGATGGCTGCACCTGGTTTCGGCGGCAGCGTGGATTGGCGGCAGCCTCTTCTACCTGCTGGTACTGCGGCCGGCCCTGCGCCGGAGTCCCGATCCCCTCAGGCTGGCAGCCACCAGGGAGTTCCGAGCACTGGTCGACACGAGCATCTTCGTTCTGTTGGTTACCGGCGTCATGCTGACTCTGGACCGGCTGACGCCCGGCGTGGTAGGCATGCCCTACGTCATCGTGCTGGCCGCCAAGATCGTCCTCTCTCTGTGGATGTTCCACCTCGCCCGCGGAAGGAGGCGTTACACCCCCCTGGCAGGTCCCGCCGGGGAGCTGGCCGCCAGGGCTTCCTGGCCGCGGCGAGCCCTGCGCTTCGCGTCCAGATACAACGCCATCGTCATCCTGGGGATCGTAGTGTTCCTGCTGGCCGACCTGCTCAAGGCGCTGTATGAAATGGCCCTCCAGGGCACATAGACCATAGAAGGAGATATAGACAAGGCATGAAGAGAGAGCTAATGGACATTCTGGCCTGTCCCGTCTGCAAGGGGCCCCTGCAGCTGTCCGTCACCAGGGAAGACGCGGAGGAGATCGTTGAGGGGAGCCTGACGTGCGAGGCGTGCAGCGAGACCTACCCGATCGAGGATACGATTCCCAACCTCCTGCCGCCGGAGCTCAGGAGCTAGAGAACACCCCACATACGCTTTTCATATAGAATATAGGTGGAGCGAAGCACACACAGAGCCGCTGGCGCCGCCCGCGAGAATCGAGGGGAGTAATGACCAAGACCAATGGGTTGTTCGTGTTGGCCGCCCTGGCCCTGCTGATCCTATTCGCAGCAGCGGCCTGCGGAAGCGACGAGGAGGCCGCTGCTGTCGATTCCCTGCCCCCGTCCGCCACCGCCCTCCCCACGTCCGCCTCCATGGAGAGTGAGCCGCCGCCAACGGCTACGCCTGCCCCCACCGCCACGCCGGAGCCGACGGCCGCACCGACCGAGGATGTCAGCGAGCGCCCCAAGTTCGACCGGGAGGCGCCCGAGCTCACGGGAATCAATGGCTGGATAAACTCGGAGCCCCTCACCCTCGAGAGCCAGCGAGGAAAGGTCGTCCTCATCGACTTCTGGACCTACACCTGCATCAACTGCATCCGCACCCTGCCCTACATCAAGGAGTGGCACGCAAAGTACGCAGACAAGGGTCTCGTCATCCTCGGGGTACACACTCCGGAGTTCGAGTTCGAGAAGATCAGGGAGAACGTGATCGACGCCGTCGAAGAGTTCGGCCTTGAGTACCCGGTCCTCCAGGACAACGACTTCGGGACCTGGAACGCCTTCGAGAACAAGTTCTGGCCGGCCAAATACCTCATAGACAAGGACGGCTACGTCCGCTTCACCCACTTCGGAGAGGGCGCCTACGCCGAGACCGAGCTCCAGATACGGGAGCTGCTGGAGGAGGCCGGCTTCGACCTCAGCATGGTTGCGCCGAACTCCAATCCCGACCCGCTCCGCGACATGAACGCTATGAGCCAAGACCCCAGCACCGGACAGACCAGGGAGCTCTACGCGGGGACGAGACGAAACTTCGGCGCCCTGTACTCACAGATGACGCCTCCCTACGTGCTGCATGAGGAGTACTTCCAGGAGACGGACGCCGACGTCCTCTACGTCGATCCGGGCGAGCATCCCAACCACTTTCTCTTCTTGAACGGCCTGTGGACGAACAAAGAGGAAAGCCTGGTACACGCCCGTCAGACAGACGGCCACGACGACTACATCGCCCTTATGTTCTACGCCACCAGCGTGAACGTCGTAATGGCCTCGACGGATCTGCAGCCCCTGGACGTGCGCGTTACGGTGGACGACGCGCCCATGGACCCTGAGCGCGCGGGGGTAGACGTCATGTTCGACGACGAAGGGAACAGCTACATCCGCGTCGACGAGTCGCGGATGTACCGCGTAGTCAACATGGATGTCTTTGGAGGCCATGAGCTCAAGCTCAGCTCCACCTCTCCCAACATGGAGCTCTTCGCCTTCACCTTCGGCGGATACGAGGGCGGCGAGCCGTCCTCCTGAGCGGTAGCAGAATGGGTATCCTCCCCATCCACCTAGCGGCATCGACGCTCCTACTTGTTGCCGCCGCCTGCTCCTCCGGCGGCGAGTCGGCCAGCAGTACCGAGAGCGTACCCCTCGAGACGGAGACAGCCCCTGAGTCCCCTCTGCTGTCCGAGGGGTTCGCGCTGATAGAGGGCCCGGTCTCGCCCGATGGGATGCGGGCCATCTTCGGAACGCCCGACCTGGGCATCGGCGAGAATCGCGTCGCCTTCGTGCTGACCTCGAAGACCGGGATCGTCACAGCCCCAGCCGTCAGCGTATCGTCCCTCTTCTTTCCGGACGCAGCGTCCCAGGGGGAGTTGAAGCAGACCGCCCTCGCCGTCTTTCGGCCCTGGCCCTTCGGCAGCCGCGGGCTGTATACGACAACCCTGGACTTCGACGACGCCGGCCGTTGGCGCATCGACGTCACCGTGCTGGGCCAACCGGGGACTGTCCCAGTCGAGCTTGAGTTCGACGTACGGGAGACGCCCACTGCGCCGGCAGTCGGCGCAACGGGCGTGCGGAGCGAGAGCAAGACCGTTGCGGACGTCGCCAGCAGCAGTGAGCTAACGACGGGATCGATGTACGACGAGGATCTCTACCAGCTGACCATATCAGAAGCCATGGACAGCGGGCTCCCCTCGGTGGTCGTGATGGCCAGCCCCGCCTTCTGCACCAACGCGGTCTGCGGCCCGCAGGTAGAGGTCCTCCGGCAGCTGAAGGACACCTACAGCGGTCGAGCCAACTTCATCCACGTGGATATCTACGACAACCCTCACGAGATACAGGGCGACCTCGATAGAGCGGTCATCTCTCCCACGGTACTGGAGTGGAGCCTGCCGAGCACCGAGTGGTCCTTCGTAATCGACCCCAGCGGCGTCATATCCGGGCGCTTCGAATCCTTCGCGACCTTCGGCGAGCTGGAGGCGGCCCTGAAGAAGGTGCTCTAGCCTCTACCATGATCCCCTCTCACAAGTCCGAGAGGAGGGTCAGGGTGACTTCTCCGGCACTCTCCGGCTGTGAGCCGGAGCCCATCCAGAGACGCCCCACGCGGTGGGCTCCACCCCTTCGGCGCGGCAACATCGCACCTTAGAACGTCTTGAACAGCCGGCCGCCAAGCACCTATCATTTCTAGGAACTAGGCTCACTGGGCCGCCTCGAACCACTCTCGTGCTCCGTTGGCGCCGCCGGCGGCATGAGGCGCTCTGAGGAACGCCGCTTCAGTGTGATAGATGGGACCGGCTGGAGCCGCCTCTCGCTCCTGTTGCGAGGCGGGATTGGACAGCTGATTTGACGAACGGTGCGACGATTAGAGAACACGCGAGGCCTCTCTCGAGAGGGCCGGGACCCAATGCCAAAGCGGGCCTGCTCAGACGCTCTTGGAGTTGGCTCTCGCACTCAGCGTGGACCCTGGCCGACGGCATGCCACCCTACTCCATTGTGGAAGGCGAAGTGGACGAGAAGGGGATCGACCCCGGGGGGAAGCCCTACGTACTGGTATCATCGGAGACCGTAGAGGTGGACACCAGCTCCCTGGACGGGCTCGAAGTGGGGGACCGGATCAAGATACGACAAACGAGAGGCCACCGGGCAGTGAACATCGACCTGATGCTGGCCGACGACGATGCAGACGCACCGTACGATCCCTGAGCGGCGTCTGTGACTTTTTGACTATCTCAAAATCCCTTCCCCCTGACGGGGAAGGTCAGGATGGGGGTCATCCCCGTGGGGCGATTGGCTCTATCGCATGAGAGTGCCCAGTTGTTCTCCGCATCTGTAGGGATAGCAATCGGCAGCCCCTGTCCATCCTCGTTAGAGCGCCTCTGCCAGCACCTCGACGAGGTGCTTGGGGCGGCTGCCGGTGCCCTGCTCGATCTGCTGCCGGCACGAGACGCCTTCGGACACCACCAGGCCCTCGCCTTTGTGCGCGCGGATGGCCGGGAAGAGGACCTGCTCGCCGATCGTCATGGAGATGTCGTAGTGCTCCTTCTCGAATCCGAAGGAGCCCGCCATACCGCAGCACCCGGACGGTATCTCTACCGCGTCGCTCCCCGGGACCGAACGCAGCACCCGCATAGCCGGCCCGGTCCCCACCAGCGCCTTCTGGTGGCAGTGGCCGTGGAACAGGACAGGCGGCGAGGTCGTCTTGAGGTCCAGGGAGGCGCCGAACTCCTCCTGGGCGTAGATCACGAGCTCCTCCACCAGCATCGCGCTCTCGCCGACCGTCTTAGCCCTGGCATCGCCGTCAAGCAGGTCGACGAAGTCGTCTCGGAAGCCCAGGATGCAGCTGGGCTCCAGGCCCACCAGCTTCGCGCCCCGCTCCACGTACGGGTAGACCGTATCGACGTTGAATCGGGCGTTGGCGCGGGCCCTGTCCATCATGCCCTTGGAGAGCATGGGACGCCCGCAGCACCTTACGTCCGGCACGACTACCTGGAAGCCAAGGCGCTCCAGCACCTTGGTGGCCGCGATGCCCAGGTTGGGATGGTTGTAATCGGTGAAGGTGTCCGGGAAGAGGACGACTGGGCCGTTGACGGCTGAAGAGCCGGGCGACCCTCCCCGCGCCCTGAACCACTGACGGAAGGTCTGGCTTGCAAACTGGGGCAGCTCCCTGCGCTGGTCGATGCCGGCCTGCTCGGCCAGGAAGCCCTTGAAGGGGGCAGACCTCAGGCCCCAGTTGGACAGGGGCGCGAAGAAGGAGCCCCAACGGCTCAGCGCCCCGACGTGGCCGAAGAGGATGTCGCGCAGTGAGTGGCCGTTGGCGCCATGGTACTTGTCCAAAAACTCGTACTTGAGCTTCGCCATGTCCACGTTGGACGGACACTCCGCCTTACACGCCTTGCACTCCAGGCACAGCTCCATGACCTCGTGGAGGCTCTGGCCGGTCAGCGACTCCGGGGGAAGTACACCCGACATCGCGGCGCGAAGAGCAGAGGCCCGGCCCCTGGTGGAGTCCCGTTCGTCGCGGGTAGCCATGTAGGACGGGCACATCGTCCCGCCTGCCGCCTTCCTGCAGGCCCCTTGGCCGTTGCACATCTCGATGGCAGCCGCGAAGCCTCCCTCCTTGGTGTACCCGAAGCCCGTATCGACCTGTCGCGTACCGTATTCGGGGCCGATGCGAAGGCTGTCCGTCATGGGGGGCGAGTCGACGATCTTGCCCGGATTCATAACCCCCTTGGGATCGAAAGCGGCCTTCACCTCGCGGAACGCCTGGTATATCCGGCTGCCGAACATCTTCTCGTTCCAGTGACTGCGGACCAGGCCGTCTCCATGCTCGCCGCTCATCGACCCTCCGAACTCCAGGATAAGGTCGCTGATCTGAGTGGCTATGGAGACCATCCGGTCCACGCCGTCCTGCCGCTTGATGTCGATCAGGGGGCGGATGTGCAGGCAGCCCACACTGGCGTGGCCGTAGTACCCGGCCACCGTTCCGTGCTCCCGCACGATCTCATCGAACCTGCGAACGAAATCGGGCAGCACCCTCGGCGCGACGGCCGTGTCCTCGACGAATGGCAGGGGCTTCGCGTCTCCGGGCACATTCATCATCAGCCCCAGCCCGGCCTTCCTCATGGCCCACACCTTCTCCTGGTCTTCCGGATCCGTCAGGCGCCTGACGGCATAGCCGAGGCGCCTGCGGGCCATGCGGCCTTCGAGATCGTCCAGCCTGGCGTCCAGCTCAGCCTGCGAATCGCCGGTCATCTCAACGATGAGCAGGGCCTCTGGGTCGCCCTCGATGAAGTCCATCATCCTGGAGTATTCGAGGTTCGTACGGGCCTGCCGGATGATCATGCTGCCTATCAGCTCGACCGCCGCCGGGTCCAGCTCCAGGGTTGCGACGGTGGCCTCCATCGACTCCAGCAGGTCTCGAAAGTGGAGCACGGCAAGGGCCTTTAACTTGGGGCGCGGAACGATGCGCAGCTTGGCCTCGGTGATGGTCACCAGTGTGCCCTCCGAGCCAACCACGAACCTGGCCATGTCGAAGGGGCTCCCTTCAACGAGCTCGTCCAGGTTGTACCCGGAGACGCGCCGTTGGATCTTCGGATAGCGCCTCAGGACCTCGTCGGCGTTGGCTTCGCCTATGGCCAACAGCTTGCGGTATATCTCCCCCTCCAGCGCTCCGGCGCGAAGCTTGGACTCCAGCCGCTCGCTGTCTAGGGGGCCGAATCGGGCGGTGCTCCCGTCCGACAGCACCACGTCGAGATCGACGACGTTGTCGACGGTCTTGCCCCACATGATCGAGTGGGCCCCACAGGAGTTGTTCCCCAGCGCGCCGCCGACGTTCCCACGGTTGCTGGTGCTCGGGTCCGGGGCAAACATCATCCCGGTTGGCTGCAGCCTGGCGTTCAGCTCGTCGAGTATGATACCGGGCTGCGTCCGCACCCACCCCTCCTCGACGTTCACGTCGAGAGCGTTTCTCATGTACTTGGAGAAGTCGATGACGATGGCCTGTCCCACCGTCTGACCCGCCAGGCTTGTACCCCCTCCACGCGGCAGTACGGGAACACGGTACCGGTTGGCCGCCTCGACGACCGCGATCACGTCCTCGGCCGACCTTGGGATGACCACGCCGATCGGCTCTATCTGGTAGATGCTGGCATCGGTGCTGTAGAGAACACGGCTCATCTTGTCGAAGCGGACTTCCCCATCCACGAGGCGCCCGAGGTCTTCGACCAGTGCCCGTGTATCCGACTCCGCGATCCGATTCGCCATCTCAAATACCCCTCTGCGTCGCAAAATCCCCTCTCTCAAGCTTGGGAGAGGGGACAATTGGCTGGTTATGCGAAGGTCTCATCAGGGGGAGAGGAGGCGGTCGCGCAAACTCGTGACACGCCCCCTAGAGCAGCCCCGAAGTTGATTCGAGGGTGAGGGTCGGGAGCTGCGATGTCTCTCGTCGATGCAGTGGTCTGGCAAGCCGTCAGCTTCGCAGTACAGGCCGGAACCGTTGCAGATGGCTATCCGGAGATTGCCAGGATTCGCAGGCGAGTCTTGCCCCTCGGCGTCTGGACCTCCACCTCCTGTCCCTCGGACCGGCCCACAAAAGCCTTGCCCAGGGGTGAAGCGTCGGAGATCTTACCCTCCAGGGGATTCGCCTCTGACGGGCTGACCACCATGTAGGTCGACTCTCGCCCCGTGTCCAAGTCCTTCATGGAGACGCGCGCCCCGAGCTTGACCTTGAGGACGTCAGTCTGAATCCCGGCCTCTATGATAACGGCATCCTTCAAGGTCTCCTCGATGGTCGCTATCCTCGATTCGACCAAGCCCAGCTGCTCTCTCGCCGCCTCCAGGGGGGCATTCTCTCGGACGTCTTTGTCTGCCGCGGCCTTCCTGATTTGCACGGCTAGGGGCGCCCGCTCGCCCTTCAGCTTCTCGAGCTCCTCCGTCAGACTTTCGTGGCCTTCAGGGGTCAGCTCGATGGCCTTATTGGCATCGCGGACCTGGGCGCCCTTGATCCGCGACCTCGCCTTTCTGGTCCTGACGTGGATAGCCAGATTCGTGGTGATGAAGCCGCTCTTCCTGGCATAACGCAGGAAGGTCCTCACTATCTGCAGCCTTTCGGCTGCCTGCGGAGACGTGCCCGTACCCCCGACCTGCTCCGCGTAGTCGCCGATCTCCGGGGGCGTCAGGTCCTCGACCGACCGCTGTGGACCGCACCAGTTGGTGAAGCGAGTCAACTCTCTATACAGGTCCTCGTGGTCGTTCTTCGAATCGAGAGTCTCGTAATACTTCCCAACGGTCTCAATCAGTGGCAACGACTTATTTGATACCAATGTCGAGCCTCCTTTCCTGCCGTCCAGATACCATGTTAAGAAAGTGAACGGTATGGTGTCAATGCGAAAGCTCCTCCATGGCGCTCGGTGTGGCATGTCCTCCAACCCTACTTTCAACCCTCTCCCAGTAGCTACCCCTTCTCAACCTCCCCTGCGAGCGGAGAGGTAGGGTTGCTCCTCAAGGCTGAACAGTTACATTCGGAGCCGCGCAGTTGACGGAGCGAGAGCGCACCGCTTAGTATTGCGGAAAGTTCCTTATATCTCGGGAGAGACCATGAAGACCAGAGCCGCGATACAGACCGCCCCCGATCAACGCCTCATCGTAGACGAGCTGGAGGTTCCCGACCCGGAACCGGACCAGGTCATCGTCAAAATGCTCTCCAGCGGAGTCTGCCACTCGCAGCTCCACGCGATGCACAGCCCCGAGTCGCCGCGGCCGCTGGTGCTGGGACACGAGGGCACAGGGGTCGTTACCCACGTTGGGCGGGAGGTTGACCACCTGTCTGAGGGAGACCACGCAATCGTAACCTGGGTGCCGCGAACTCCCATACGCGGTCGCCAGGCGCCACCCCCCTCCAACGTGACCTACCGCGAGGAGCCCGTGAACGGCGCCGTGTACACTTGGAGCGAAGATGTCCTGGTACGAGGCGAGCTTGTCGTTGGGATATCCAAGGAGGAGCCCACCGACGTGAGCTGCATCGTCGGATGCGCGGTCTTGACAGGCGCCGGCGCGGTCCTGAACACGGCAAGGGTGCGTCCCGGGGACTCTGTCGCCGTCTTCGGAGTGGGCGGCGTGGGAATGTCGGCTATCCAGATGGCGGCCATCCTGGAGGCATACCCCATAATCGCGGTGGACCTAGCGGAGGACAAGCTGGACTTCGCCAGGGAGTTCGGGGCGACCCATACCGTCAACGCCTCGAGCGGCGATCCGGTAGAGGCCATCCAGGAGCTGACCGAAGGAGGCGTCGACTACGCCTTCGACGCCATAGGTGTCCGCCAGACCAACGAGCAGATACTACCCTCCACCAGGAGCGGCGGTCCGGGGGCCGATAACCACGGAGGCATGGCCGTTCTCATCGGGATCCCGGGCGATGAGATGACCTTGGACCCTCGCATGTTCGTCTTTCATCAACGCCAGTTCCGAGGCAGCCTGGGAGCGACCTATCCGGAGAAGGACTTCGAGACGTTTCTTCGTTGGCACCGGGAGGGGAAGTTCCCCTTGGACAAGCTCATCACCCGCCGGTACAAGCTGGACGACATCAACGAGGCGTGCGACGCCCTGGAGGCCGGCGAGATTCTCGGCCGGGCTATCATCGAGTATTAGCACGTACACGCTCCGGAGGCAGAGATGATCGGTGTTCTCACTCACCACTGGGCCAAAGAGGGTCGGCTGGAAGAGGGGCGCAGGCTCTTACACGGGAACGGCGTCGCCCAGAGCAAAGCTCCCGGTTTCGGCAGCCGACAGACCCTATACTCCCTCACAGACCCGAACAAGATAACCACCCTCGTCACCTGGGACAGCAACGATATCTACGACGCCTGGCGGGCCAGCCCAGAGCGCGCCGCCGCAATGGCCGGCGCCGAGGAGCTATGGTCGCGTTCCGCCGAGTCCGAGCGATTCGACCTGGCGTCATAACCGCCGGAGCACCCTCTAGGGAAGACGAAGCGATTCCCTGCCCCGAGCAAATTAACCACAATATGTTTGCGGGGCATTTACACTCGATACAATATCATGTACTATTTCGCCGAGCAGGGTAGTCATTTGGCATAGATCATCGAGTGATCCTGCTCGGCAGTATCTGCCGTCGTGGGTGGTCCATTTCTCCTCCCATCCCCAACAGCCTCTCTCACGTAACCCGCGGCGGCGGGTCTTGCCACGGCGCCAGCCGACGCCCGTTGACCCGGGTACAGCCCTGCAGCTACACTCCACCCATCGGCGGCCCCGTGCATGATAGGACCTTGATGGCGGACTCCCAAGAACAGGAGTACACACAGTGGAGCAGACCTTAACGGGCCAGGAGAACAGGGAGCTGGAGGAGTTTCTCAGACCCTCCAGGATTGCCGTGGTGGCCACGGTCGGCCCGACCGGTATGCCTCAGCTCACGCCCAACTGGTACGTGTTCCAGAACGGCAGGATAGCCATCTCTACCACGAAAGAGAGGATCAAGTACCGCAACCTATCCCGGGACAGCCGGCTGGCCGTGTGCATCTACTCGGAGCCTGGGGCGGGCGAGTACGCATCCGTCTACGGCGAAACCGAGATCATCGACGATGATTCGATCTGGCCAGTGACTCGAGCGATAGTCGAGCGGTACGTGGAGCCTCAGCTGGTGGAAGCGCGGATGCGGATGCTTCGCACTCAAGACCGCATCATCATCAGCTTGGCGCCCCAACGCCTGCTGCTCTCAGGAACGGCCAGGACCACGGGCTAGCCCCCGCCGCGGCGGGCCACCGTCCTCACCGGTCGGACGGCCATAATCACAGCTCTCCATCGAGCTGCGGAAACTTGGCCTCGCACATGGAACAGGCCAAGGCCAGCATGATCTTTGTGCCGCTGACCAGGCTCTTGATCCCCACGGACTCGTCGGTGCCATGGGCGTTGCTCAGCATGGGATCATCGTCCGGGTGCGAGCCCGAGAAGCCGTAGGTCACCGTGCCCAGAGGCCGCGTGAACCTGGAGTCCGTGAATCCTGTGCTGATGGCCGGGACCCACTGTACGTCCTCCCGCTCCAGCGCGATGGCCGTGGCCGCCTTGATGTGCTCGGCCAGCTCAGTCTCGAAGGCGGAAGAGTTGGGCTCGGCCATGTAGTCGACTTCGTATGAGACGTCCGGAATGCCCTCGACGATACTGTCCAGCGCGGCTCGCAAATAGGCTTCGTCCTGGTGTGGGAGTGTCCTGACGTCGCAGGTAAGGCCGATGCTCTCCGGCACGCTGTTGGACTTGATTCCTCCACCGATCATCGTCGGCGTCACGGTCATGCGGGAGAGGGCCCGGAGCAACGACGCGAATCTGGGGTTGTCGGGTTCGACCTCCGCGACGATCTGGTCGACGTTCTCGGGCGACGGTCTGTGCTCTATGGCGAAGTGGGAGAGGTGGTCGAACAGGGCCGTGGAGGTATCGCGCTCCGCCGGGTAGGACTCGATTCGACTGATAAGCCGCGAGAGCCTGTACATTGCGTTGGCGCCCTGCCATGGAACGGACGCGTGGGCGCTGACACCACGAACCTCGAACTCCACCTGTAAACGCCCCTTCTCACCAACACCCAGCAGGTAGGTCAAGCTGCCCGCCGCGTCGATGGGGGTGCCGCCACCCTCATTGACCGCGAAGGGCGCGGCGATCTTGTCGGGATGGTTCTCAGCGAGCCAGCCGAACCCGTATCGGCCGCCATGCTCCTCGTCGGCCCCGGAGCAGAGGATGAGGCCGTGCTCCAGCTCGATGCCGTTCCGCTTCAGCAGGCGCATCGCCATCATCTGGGCGGTCAGCAGCCCCTTGCAGTCGGACGCCCCGCGTCCGTAGACGCGGCCGTCCGCCACCTCGGCGCCGAAGGGCGGGAAGCGCCACTTGGAGGCATCCTCCACCGGCACCACGTCGGTATGGGACATGAACATGAGCCGCGCCCCGCGCTTGCTGCCCTCGACACGAGCAATGATGTTCCCCCGCTCGGGCGTCCTACCAAGGATCTCGGAGGCGATGCCGTCCTCGGCCAGCCAGTCGCGGATGTATTCGCACACCGCTGTCTCGCCTCCCGTGGGCATGAAGCCGCTGTTGACGGAGGGGATACGGACGAGGTAGCGCTCCAGCGCGACGATCTCCGACTCCAGGGAGTCGACCTGCTCGAACAGCGGTCTGAGGTCTGGCAACTCTGGTCCTCCTCCGGCAGATTGGGCGTAGGCCCGGCACGCTCATCTTACCACCCAAGCTGCGCCGTTCCCAACTGATCCCCCTACGCGCTTCGCCCCGTACCCTACCCTGTAACCCTCTCTCCATAGAGAGGCCCACAAGGGGAGGAGGAGTTCTGAGAAGGCTATAGGAACGTCAGAGGGACACCGTGGGCGCATTCAGGGCGTATGGAGAGTGCATCACCGTCAGGAGCGGAGCAATCCGGGGCAAGCTCCCTCAGCAGACCCGTCGTAGACGCTAGGTCGGCAGACTCCAGGGTGAGACGATACGGGGCCTCGCCGTTGGCCTCCAGGAATCTACTCAAATCGCCGGCCCTCACCGGGGAGACGAAGTCCAGGAGGCAGTTCCGCAGGCTAAGCCTAACTCTGCGCCCGCCTATTGACTGCACCTCATCAGAAGCGGATGGCTGTGCCAAGCCCAAGAGCTCACGCCAGCGCGACGCCGCAGACTCGGCGTCGACCACGGCGATCTCCAGGCTGTGGACTCCCCGGGCGCCGTTGCGATGGTCCGTGAGGCCCGGGGGTTCTCCGTAGCGCTCCTCCATCGTCACGTCATGCTGGATGACGAAGGTCTCGCTCCCGGGCGTCGCATCCGGCGGCAGTGCGGCTGACTTCCAACTGTAGCCGGGCCTCCCCTCGCCGGCCTGACGGGCGCCGTCGACAGGATCACCGACATCGACGCCTCTGCCGCGCAGATCCGAGACCGCGCAGTTCAGGTCGCCTGTTCCCAGAGCGAACATGTACAGCCCCTCCCGCCGTTGGAGAAAGGTGGTCATCGTCGGTCGAAACTCGCCCTCGGACCGGTCGCGGTACCCTATGAGCTCCAGATACTCGGAGGCAAACACGATGAGCCGGTTGTGGGTCCCCCTCCCAGGGTGTACCCCCTCCGGCGACAGCGAGAACCCCAGGCCGCCCGAGTAGGTCCGTGACGCACGCTCCAGGTCCCGCACCGCGATCAACACGTGGTCGAGGGAGTAGGCCGGGCGCTGCCGCTCCGTCACGCCTGCGTAACCCGCCTCACTCCAGTATCTCGGTGGTGCTGTCGGCTGACTGGAGGGAGATGTGGGTTAGAGCGGAGTCCGGACCGGCACCGTGCCAGTGTCTCTCGCCTGCGGGGATATATGCGGCGTCTCCGGGGTTGATCTCGACCTGCCCGCTGTCGTCGGCTACGATTCCGCTGCCCTCGGTGACGTACAGCACCTGGTCGCTGGTGTGGGCATGAAACTTTGTCCGCGCCCCCGGCTCGAAGCTCACCGACGTGAAATTGTAGTAGTCGTTCATGTCGTTGCCCACTATCGAATGGCCGGTGACCCTGCCTCCGACGAATATCGCGGCGGAGGTCCGGTCTTCGACCGGCGGCTCGTCTCGTCTGATTACCTTCATGTACTCTCCTTCCAGTAGGTTCAGGAGGAGGGCGGGGACCACCCGCGGCTCCTCTCCATCGTCTCATCCGAGATGGGATAGTACCTGCCCGGCGCCACCCCCGCCTGCTCGATGAGGACCTTGACGTACTCCTCGGCGTGCTCGTGCTCCTCGACCCACTCGATCACCTCGGCTGCGATGGAAGCGGCCACCACAACCACGCCGTCGTCTCCGGCGACGATGAGGTCTCCCGGACGCACGGCCACCCCGGCGCACCCTATGGCGACGTTCGCCTCGAAGGGACTGACCTCAGGCCCTCCCCCGGTGGGAGTCCGTCCTCGAGCGAATATCTTCAGCCCGTAGCCGCTCACGACGTCCAGGTCTCGGATGCCGCCGTCCGTCACTATGCCCCCTGCCCCGGCCATCTTGAGCTGCAGCAGCTTGACGTCGCCTCCGATGGCCGCGTACTTGCGGCCCATGGCGTCGCATACCAAGACGTCTCCGGGGCCGCACGAGCCCATAGCCTCGTATTCGGGAGAGTCCTCTCCCCTGTTGGTGTCCCGGATGATGTCAGGACGAGGCGGCACGAAGCGCAGCGTCCTGGCGCGGCCCACCAGGGACGAGCCGGGAGTGAAGCTCCTGACGCCCCGCATGAAGCACGGCTCGTAGCCCAGACCCCGGACGCCGCTGTACACGGTGGCTACAGCGACCCTCCTGTATCTCTCCAGGATATCGTCGGATATCTCCTCGGTCATCCGGTTCTCCTCTATCCCTCCAGAGTGTGTATCCATCGAAGTGCATCGTACACGCCCTTGGGACGACGTTGCCACCACAATGGCCTCCCATTATAGTAGGTGCAGACCCCGCCCTGAGCGGACGAGGCCCCGCAGGAGAGATGGACATGACTACGACGACGCAACCGGTGACGTCGGAAGAGCTGCTGCACATGCCGGACGACGGCTTTCGGTATGAGCTGGTGAGAGGAGAACTGAGGAAGATGCCGCCAGCGGGACACGACCATGGGAGAATCGCGACGCGCATATCCGCCCCGCTTGCCGTGTACGTCATGGAGGGCGAGCTGGGCGAAGTCTATGCTGCGGAGACCGGCTTCAAGCTGGAATCCGACCCCGACCACGTTCGCGCTCCCGACGCGGCCTTCGTCCGGCGCGAGAGAGACGCAGCGGCAAGAGGGAGGCCGGGGTACTTCCCTGGTGCGCCGGACGTTGCGGTCGAGGTGATTTCGCCGAGCGACAGCTACACCGAAGTGGAGGAGAAGGTCGCGGACTGGCTTGACGCCGGTACGCTGGCGGTGATCGTCGTGGACCCGCGCAGGCGGACCGTGAAGGTACATCGCTCGCACACGGACGCCGTCGTGCTGAAAGAAGCGGACGTGCTGGACGTTGGCGACGCCGTGCCCGGATGGCAGATGCCGGTCAGGGACATATTCGAGTAGACTGCAACCGTGACGTCGTCTTCGACTGCATCGGAAGAGAAACTTCTACGTCTACCTTGGCAGAGGCTTCTCCGCTAACTTCGTCCAAAGCCCTTAGGGTCTTGCAGAAGAGTTAGTTCAATACCCCATGACATATAGCGATCAAAAGGCAGCTCCGGCATGTCCACAGTGTGGAATGCGCATGCGTCTTCGAACCGCTAGACAGGGATCGAACGCCGGCAGTCAATTTTGGGGCTGCTCGAGTTACCCCGCATGTAAGGGTACCCGCGATATTGAGGATGATAGAAGAAGGGCACATACATCGCACCCTGCCGAGATGACGGTGCCTGTTGACTGGACTGAAGGCTCGCCTCGCACACGGTTCAACTACGAGTACGTCCCCATAGGCTCGGCTCCAGGCGTTTTGATGGGTCAGTCTGGAAAAGGAGAAGATCTCAAGCGTCTGCTCAGTCATACCCTGCTCCTCAGATCCAAAGGCCGTCAACTTGAAGAAGCAACGGAGCATGCCCGGCTTACCTCGGGGTTACTTGCGAAACTGCTCCAGCGTGGCTACACGCCATTGTCAACCCTCGAGGTGGAGCGCGCCGCCCTGAAGTGCTATGGCCTCATCGAAGCAGCAGAGAACCTCGCCGACAACAAAATTGAGATGGGCTGGAGACTATCGCCAGATACGACGTGGATGGATTCCTACAGTGAACTCGCGACTGAGTTGATCGATGGAAAACCATTTGTTCTCTCCGATGAGGCCAGGGAGGGGTTGCTGCAAAGCGACGCTGAGGTCGAATTCCTAGCAGGGTGGGTTCCGCGGAACCTAGGATTGTCTGCTGGGCACTGGTTCATACCACAGGCTCCGTTGGATGTGTTGCTTGAATCGGCCACCCTCGATGACGATGACAAAGCCTCACGCCGGATTGACTTCCTGGTCTGCCATCCGGGCGGGCGGCCGTTCGCGATCGAAATCGACGGGCCTGAACATCTTGCCGCGCAAGAGATCGATTCCGACCGTGACGAGGGCTTGCGTTCCATCGGAATTGATGTAGTCCGCGTGACCAACGATGAGGTGTTCCAGGGTACCGGCCCCAAGTTGGACGATGTGAGAAATCGGTTCAACGCGTTGCGAGACCAGCCCCCGACGGGAGGTTCAAAAAGTGACACTGCGAAGCTGGCCGCCGACTGTTCCATCGCCTCCAAAGTGCAATTTGTGATTTCCCGCGCCGTCAGCGCTGGTTGGCTCAGGGACTCCGAATGGGAGATCGATCTCTCCGGAACAGGTGAAGTCGAGACAGCAGGCGTTCTCGACGCCCTTCGACTTCTGAGCTGCTTCGATTTGCTCTATGGCGGTCGTACCGTTCCTGAGCGGTGTACTGTCAGGTACGACGGAGGGAGGTCGGTCACCTGGATACTGGTTGATGGAGATTGGAAAGAGGACGATGGCCCGGAAGCGAAGGGCGATCACATTAGCGTGCTTGTCGAGCGAAGCTCAAGTCCCTTCGGCGAGATTGCATCCGATACGGGGCAAGACTTCATCATTCGTCCTGCATTCCTACCGGTAAATCTCAGGGTCGAGCAACACTTCGAGCGCGTTCGGCAACCTATCTCTTCGGAAAGCTACGAGCACGCTGGACCTGCTCTCACGACGTTCTTACGTACTATCTTCCGAAAATACCAATTCAGGCAGAAGCAGGGCGAGGCCGTCTTTAATACCCTTCGGCATAACGACTCAATCGTACTCCTGTCCACCGGGGCCGGGAAGAGCATCATCTACCAACTCGCTGGTCTCCTTATGCCTGGCATAACAATTGTAGTGGATCCCATTGTAGCCTTAATCGAGGATCAGGTCGAGGGATTGCAGATACACGGAATTGACCGGGCCGTCGGCATCGTGTCCTCTATGGCAGATAGGAGGGACCGGGACCGGTTGCTAAGGCAGATTGAAGGTGGGGAGTACCAATTCGTCCTACATTCTCCGGAGAGACTTCAAACCCCGAATTTCAGAGGCACACTCCAAGCCCTCCGTGAAATATCGTTAGTGAATTTGGCGGTCATCGATGAGGCTCACTGTGTATCGGAGTGGGGACATGACTTCCGACCTGCATACCTTAATCTCTCCAATAATCTGCGAAAGTTCGCTGCTGACCCAAACGGTAGTCCTCCTCCGTTGCTCGCCTTGACGGGGACTGCTTCGCGCGCTGTCTTGAGAGATATGCTAACGGAGCTTGGAATCGACCGATCGGATAGCAGCGCGTTGATTCGACCGGAATCGTTTGATCGCAAGGAGCTTAGCTTTGACATCAGACCGTCAGAAGATGCCCAGGCAGCCCAAGCCTCTTTGCGTGGTGTCTTGAATGCACTGCCTCGCCTATTCGGTATGGGGAGCTCGCAATTCTACAAGCCAAACGGTAGGGACACAGCTTCGGGGATCGTATTTACCCGCACAGTTAACTCGCGTACAATGGGCCTGATAGCTGCTACGGAAGAGGTGACAAAGACTGCCAGAATTCGACCAGGCATTTACTCCGGCGGACCCCCGAGAGGTCATGATCGCACGACTTGGGAGTTCCAGAAGCGGCAAAACGCTGCTGATTTCAAAGGCAACGAAGCGCCTGTATTGGTGGCCACAAAGGCGTTTGGAATGGGCATTGATAAGCCGAATATCAGGTACATAGTTCACTTTGGGATGCCGGACTCGCTGGAGAGTTTCTATCAGGAGGTGGGACGCGCTGGGCGCGATCAAAAGCCGGCTCACTGTGTAACGGTGTTTACAGAGTATGACAAAGGCCGTTCTAACGGTTTGCTAGACCCAAACATTGGTCTTGCGGAGTTACAAAGACGCTTCGATGATGCGAACCGTGATCGTTCTACCGGCGACGATGTTACCAGCGCTATGTGGTTCCATCTTAATACCTTCAATGGACCACAGCTTGAAGTCCAAGTGATACGAAATATCCTCGACAAATTCGCCGACCTGAACTCCCGACAGCGGTACCAATTAGCATACGAGAGTAATGAAGATAGACGACGCAAGGAACACGCCGTCGTTCGGCTGTTGAGGGTGGGAGTGCTTAGTGACTACGAGGTTGAATTCGGTTCGAGGCGGTTGACTGTCCAAACCGAACCCTTTGACTTGGAGCGATGTCGTCAGAAACTGCTAGATTACGTACAAACTGCCCAACCGCATAGAAGTAATGAATTCAGGGAAGAGTTAGATGCAATCGTGGCCGGAGAGCCGCATCATGACGCTCTTGAACTTGCCAGGCTGTTGATTGAGTTCACATACGACGTGATTGAGAGATCACGCAGGCGTATGATTCAAGAATCGATGCTGCTTGCTCGATCAGCCCAGAGCGATGCCGAGATCCGGATTCGCCTGATGGACCATCTCCAAGAATGCCTTGGATCTGAACGGATCAGTTGGCTCTTGGACCAACAAAACGTTCAGTTGGGAGACTGGTACAAACTAATAGACGTCGTTAAGACTCCGTTGGACGCCGGTGAACTGCGGGGACTGTGCGCTCGCTCATTGGAGTCCTATCCAGACCACCCCGGGCTCTTGTTTGCTCGTGCAGTGGCGGAGACCATGTGCTCTGACCACAACGACAGTGTAAGTTGGCAAGGCATTAAGACTGCCGTCGAGTCTTGTGTGAGATACCGTGTCCCTGAGAGTGATACTCGAAAATTTCTCAATAAGTTGTATGATCTTGCTAAAGTTCCCGCACGTGCAGGTGACTTGGGAGTGCCCCTGGCGATGGCTTTGCTTGATGTTCCACAAACCGATCCCGAGTTCGCCTTTTGCACGGAAATCACAGAACAACGATTGCCTGAATTGGTCGACGCGCAAGATGAAGTCAGATTGATTCGCAATGTTTATAGAACAGGAAATGTGTTGGAGCAACTGAAGGACGTAATCGGACTGATCGTCCAGCAATACGACGATCCCCTTATAGTGAAACTGATAGGAGGACAGAAACAGTGAGCTTAGTCGACGACTTGGGGGATAAGCTTGAAGCAGCCAGTAATGAGCTCGCCGCTCTGCAGGGAAGGCTAGATAGAACTGAAAGTCTCAGAGAATCCCTGCGCAATGCAGACGGCAACCTTGCTGAGACAAGTTCCCAGGTCTCCGAATTGGCGGCGGCGGCACGGGAGGCGCAAGGGTCCCTTGACCTCACACTTAAGGCTTTGGAGCAGGCCACCGGAGTCATGATGCAGCTGGAGCCGGCGATCATCACATCTGCCATTCAGGAAACAGACACATCGATTAAGGTGGCAATCGAAGATAACTCAACGAGACTCTCTGGGCTCGTCTCGGAGCGGACTCAGGCGATCAACCAATCGATCAGTGAAAACCACGAAGTCACTCAGCATCAGATGAGAGAACAGGCAACCAAACACGCAGAACGACAAGCGAAGGATGTTAAGATCTTCAAGTGGATCGGCTTCCTAACACTTTTTGCCTTAATCGCATTGGTCGTTCTGGCAATTCTCATCCTTATCAACACTCAATAGTTCGGCATTGATGGACTATGAAGATACATCGCTCGCACACGGACACCGTCGTGCTGAAAGAAGCGGACGTGCTGGACGTTGGCGACGCCGTGCCCGGATGGCAGATGACGGTCAGGGACATATTCGAGTAGACTGCAATAATGGGGACGCGAACCCGGAACCCGTCGCCGCGCATCCACCCTGCTGCAGGGTGAGCAGGCCTCTGTGGGAGAAGCCCATACTGTGAGAATACTGATTACCAACGGCTCCTCCAGGTTGTCGCGAGAGCTGGCGGCGGCCCTCAGCGGCAGCCACGAGGTCACCCTGACGGGGCCAACCGAGGCGTCCTCTTCGGCCAGCTTCATCCGGTCCGACCTGGGTCACGACGAGGGGACAAACTGCCTCGTAAGGGGCATGGACGCCATCGTCCACTCGGGCGAGACCGACCCTGGGGCCAGCGTATCGTACCGCCTTGACGCCGCGATGAGATGCACCTATAACCTGCTGCTGGCGGCGGTCCAAGAGAGCGTGCCGCGATTCGTGTTTCTCAGCTCCCTGGGCCTGATGGACCAGTACGATGAGGGCATGGCCGTCACGGAGCGCTGGCGGTCGCGGCCAACTACGGAGCCCGCCCAGCTTTGCTACCACATGGGGGAGTTCGTCTGCAGGGAGTTCGCCAGGGAGCGCCAGATCACGGTGGTCTGCCTAAGGCTCGGCGACTTGGCTTGGCAGCCTGCCGGCGGAGAGCACACCACATCGCAGGTGCTGCTCCCCGAGGACGCGATACAGGCCGTGAAACGGGCCGTGTCGGTCCAGATCGTGCCGAACGACGGGATGACCATCGCCAGGACGTGGAACGTCTTCCACGTCCAATCGGAGGCGCCCCACGCACGGTACCTGACGAGCACGGCCCGGGCGGTCCTGGGCTACGCTCCGGCCAAGGGAGAGTGAGGAGGCCGCGGTGAAGGTTCTCATCCTTGGAGCCAACGGTATGCTCGGACCCCACGTGGTCAAGGTCCTCCAAGAGGAGCACACCCTGCGCCTGACGGACATCAACGACCTGGAGGAGACGCCCCACGAGTACCTGAAGGTGGACGTCTCCAACGAGGAGCAGGTTGCCGCGGCGGCCGAAGGGATGGACGCGATAGTCAACCTGTCGGTGCTGAGGCCGGACCGGCAGGTCGCCTTCGACGTCAACTCCAGGGGCTGCTACAACGCCATGTCGGCGGCGGTGCGCCACGGAATCCACAGGGTCATCAACACGGGTCCGCACTTCACTCTACTGGGCCCCTCCTATGAGTGGTTCGACGACATGATCGGTCCGGACGTCCCCTCCCAGTCGGGCACCGGGCTCTACGCGCTGACCAAGTCCCTGGGCCAGGAGATATGCAAGGTCTTCACCGAGAACCACGATGTCTACGTCCTGACCCTGCTCTTCTACAACTTTCGATACGACGACGACCACTCTGCCGACGGACAGGACTTCACCCCATTCTCGGTCACGTGGCGCGACGCGGCGGAGGCGTTCAGGGCCGCGTTGAGCATCGACCTCGAAGGGCTGCCGTCGCGCGCCGAGATCTTCAACGTCTTCGCCGACATCCCCCACGAGCGGTTCTCCAACGAGAAGGCCAAGCGCGTGCTGGGCTGGCGGCCCACCAATCAACTGGACCAGTTCTGGCGCAAAGCAACCTGAACAGTTTTCACGGAGGGACAGATGGCTCGCAACACTAACCCACATGACCTTGAACAGATGGGGCCCGGATGGCCTCCCACAACCCGCCCAGTGGTCTATGCCACCCACGGCGTAATCTCCAGCGGGCACTACCTGACCTCGATGGCGGGGATGCGGATGCTGCTCTCTGGCGGCAACGCCTTCGACGCCGTCGTGGCGGCCAGCTTCGCCGCCGCCGTGGTGGAGCCCATCGCCTCCTACTCCCTGGGAGCCGAGGGCGTATTCATGCTGTACGACGCGAAGAGCCAGGACCTGCTGGCCCTCAGCGGGCAGGGGGTCGCCCCCGGCGGGGCGACCATCGACTTCTACAGGTCCCAGGGCCTCGACGCGATTCCCACGGGGCCGGGACCGCAGGCGCATCTGTCCTTCACGCTGCCCGGCGTCGTCCACGCCCTGGCCGCCCTGCTGGAACGGTACGGGACCAAGAGTCTCGGGGAGGCGCTGGCGCCGTCCATCCAATACGCCAGGGAGGGAATCCCCAACTACGAGTACATGCTGGAGCGGATAGGGTCGCCCGCCACCAGGCGGCAGTTCGACCAGTACCCTCCCGGCGGGTCGGAGGTCTTCTACCGGAACGGCGCCGTGCCCGCGCCGGGCACGATGCTGGTGCAGAGGGCCCTGGGAGACACCCTTGCGAAGATGGCGGCTGCGGAGAGCGCATCCGGCGGTGGCCGCGAAGCGGGCGTGCGGGCAGGACGCGACGCCTTCTACAGGGGCGAGGTCGCCGAGACCATCGTGGAGTGCTCCAAGCGGGTTGGCGGAATCGTCAGTAGAGAGGACCTGGCCGCATACAGCTCCAAGTTCGACACCCCCGTCAAGACGACGTTCATGGGACGCGAGATACACGGCCAGCCGACCTGGACCCAGGCCCCCGTGCTGCTGCAGACGCTGAACATCCTGGAGCACTTCGACCTGAAGGCGATGGGCCACAACACGCCCGCGTACGTTCACACCGTGATCGAGGCGCTGAAGCTGGCGATGGCGGACCGGGAGGCCCACTACGGCGATCCCGACTTCGCCGCCGTCCCCGTCGACGGCCTGGTGTCCAAGGGGTATGCCGCCGAGAGGTCCAGGCTCGTGGACCCGGTAGGGGCCCATGCCGAGCTTCCTCCGGCCGGCGACCCGTGGAGGTTCTCCGACATGAGCGGCTCTGCGTCGCCCCAGCCGGCCGCCGCGGCAGCATCCGCCGACGGTGGGGGAGACGACAGCGGCACCACCCACGTGGCAGCGCTGGACCGGGACGGGAACATGGTGTGCGCCACGCCCAGCGGCGGCGCCTTCGGAAGCTCCGTGTTCTTCCCCGAGCTGGGCTGTACCCTCAGCACCCGCAGCGAGATGTTCAACTTTACCAACGGACACCCCAACGCCCTCGTTCCGGGAAAGCGTCCCAGGACGACCCTGATCAACTACATCGTCGTCGAGGACGGCAGGCCGACCATGACCGTGGGCTGCCCCGGCGGCGACATGCAGGCCCAGGCCAACGTGCAACTGATGCTGAACACGATGGTGTTCGGGATGAATCCGCAGGAGGCCATCGAGGCGCCGAGGTTCGGCACCCTAAGCGTCCCCAACTCCTTCTACCCCCACGAGTACTACCCCGGACGGCTGGCCCTGGAGCCGGGCTTCCCTGAGGAGACTGCCAGGGCGCTCCAGGCGCTGGGCCACGAGGTGGTAAGGTCCGAGAACTGCGGCATGGGAGCGACGGTGACCCGCCGCGACCCGGATACCGGCGTCCTCAGCACGGGCGGCGACCCCAGGAGGGCCTGCTACGCCATCGGCTGGTAGCACCGTACGCGGCCTATATGAAAGATCAGTCCTCGTGGATGGTGATGGTGGCGATGGCGTCGCCGGGTGTGGCGGCGGTGGCAGGGTCTCGGACGGAGATGGCATTGACCACGTCCATACCCTTGACCACCTTGCCGAACACCGAGTGCGCAGAGTCCAGGTGCGGCGTCGCGGTGAATGTGATGAAGAACTGGCTGCCGTTGGTGTTCTTCCCCGCGTTCGCCATTGAGAGCACCCCGGGGCCGTCGTGGCGCCTGTCGGGGTGGAACTCGTCCTTGAACCTGTAGCCCGGCCCTCCTCTGCCCGTCCCCGTCGGATCGCCCGTCTGAGCCATGAACCCGGGAATGACCCGGTGGAAGGTAACGCCGTCATAGTATCCGTCCCGCGCCAGGAAGACGAAATTATTAACAGTCACCGGGGCCTCTTTGGCGAAGAGCTCAACAACGAACTCACCGCCCTTCTCCAGCGTGAAGGCGGCGGTGTAGCTCTTCTCCGGATCTATCGTCATCGCGGGCGGGGCATCGTACTGCTTCACGTCCGTCACCTCCTGCGTCTGAGTATCAACGGGTCAGCCTCCCTTGGCGCCGGTGATGTCCCTGCGCTGGAAGATCCAGTAGGCCGCCGCTCCAAGGACGAGGGTGTAGGCCAGTATCACCAGGAACGCCTGCAGGGCGTCGGGCTGGTCGACTGCCGGGGCCTCTCCCGAGGAGGCCTCGACGGTTATGGTTATGAATGCAGACTCCATCCACTCGCCGACGCTCCCGCCCAGGATGTAGTGGGTGGCCTTTGCCAGTGTCTCGTTGAGGCCCAGGAGGGGCATGACGATCAGCTCGACGACGTAGTATCCGAGAGACAGGGCGATGCTCATCGCGGACGACTGGGTGAGCACGGCCAGGAAGGTGCCCAAGGCGATGTAAGGGACCAAGGCGTAGAGCGCCTTCAAGAACGCGATGCCAACGTCGGACCACTTCCCGGCGTCGGCAAACCCTCCCTCTTCCGACGGCGGTATCACCGCCGCGACTACGCTGGCCGCGGAGGAGGCAACGGATACGACCAGGAGGCAGCCGGCGGCCGCCAGCACAAGCAGGGCCAGCTTGGAGGACAGCAGCTGCCAACGACCCGTGCCTCTTGTCAGCGTCGTCCGCAGCGTGCCCCATCCGTACTCCGCGCCCATCGCCGATCCGGCCAGGATCATGATGAGGACCGCGGCGATGTCCACCACCCCCTTGACGCTCTCGGTAATGGCGCCGGGAAGGGCGAATGCCTCGCGGAGCTCCTCACCGGCAACTGTAGCGCCGCAGGACTCTTCCCGAAACCGCTCCATGTCCTCCAGGAAGATCTGCCGATTCTCCTGGGAGAGCATCTCCAGCTCGGGAGGCATGTCCCCGTTGGCGAGCTCGACGCACGACACCTCCACGTTCACGGTCTTGCCTTCCTCCTCGAAGGCAGTCCCGAAAGAGTTAGTCCCTCCGGAGGCGATCCCCTGCAGCGTCTCATTGTGATACGCGCTATAGGCGAACCAGAGGCCGAGCTGCATGATGAGAACGGCGACGGCCAGCAGTATCCACGGCATCCAACGCCGCCTGATCTTGGACCACTCCCACGCCGTGAGGCGCGCTACGTCAGCGATCATTCTGGCTGGTCCTCCGCGGCGCCTCGATCATCCGGCCCTCCGGCGCTGCCCGTCACCTCCAGGAAGTAGTCCTCCAGCGACGTACGGACGGGGGCCATCTCCGCGACGTATACCTCGGAGCGGCTGAGAGCGGCCGTCAGGTCAGACGACCGCTGAACTGGCGCCGACACCAGCAGCGAGTCCTCTTCCGCCGCCACCTCCTCCACCCACCGCAGCGCCGAGAGGACCTGGCGGGCCTTGTTGTCGTCGGTGGTCTTCACACGCACCTGCTCGCGTCCGCGCGAGCGCAGCAGGTCGGCAACCCCGCCCTGGGCGACCAGCTTCCCCTTGGAGATGATGGTGACGCTGTCGCAGACTTGCTCGACCTCGTTCAGCAGGTGGCTCGATAGCAGCACCGTGCGGTCGCCGCTGCCCAGGGTGCGTATCAGGCCGCGGATCTCCGCCATGCCCTCCGGATCCATGCCGTTGGTCGGCTCGTCCAGGAACAGGAGCTCGGGGTCGCCCAGGAGCGCGTAGGCCAGCCCCAGGCGCTGCTTCATGCCCAGCGAGTAGGTCTGGAACCGGTCATCGGCGCGAGCCAGCAGCCCCACCTTGTCCAGCAGCTCCTCCAGCTCTCCGGTGGAGCCCTGTCCCGATATACCCTGGAAGTAGGCCAGGTTCTGGCGCCCCGACAGATACGGGTAGAAGGACGGGGTCTCGACGATAGCGCCGATGCGCCTCAGGGCATCCTCCTGCCTCCCGGCCTCGCCGAACAGGTTGAAGCCGCCGGAGGTCGGTCTCACCAGCCCCAGCAGCATGCCCATCGTCGTCGTCTTCCCCGAGCCGTTTGGGCCGAGGAGACCGTACACGTGGCCGCGGCGCACCTCCATCGAAAGCCCATCCACGGCCATGACGCGGCCGTACCGCTTCGTCAGCGCGTCGGTCTGGATAACCAGGTCATCCAAGGCGTCGCCTCCTGATCCGGTTCAGCCGCAGTAGCGGCAGCGCATGTTCTCGTCCGAGAAGACCATCTCCTTGTCGGCGTCCTGGATAGCGTAGTCCAGCAGCACACGCAGGGCCTTGCTCTCATCCTGGAAGTCGTACTCTTCGGCGACCTCCTCCAGCCACTCGCGGTGCTCGCTCTCGATCTCGAACTCGTGGGTAACCTTATCGCTGGGCATCGTCTCTCCTCAACACTGGGATTCGGCCGCCTTCACGTCCTGCCTCACAGGCGACAGCCGGGATACAGATTACCACACAAGTTACGCGGCAACACCGCCGTCACGCTTCTCTCGCTCCCCTTCTCGGATGTCTTGACGGGCTTCGATGAGCATTGATAAACTCCGAATCGACGCGCCCGCGTTGGTGGCGCGCGCATTGAGAAGCAACGAAGTCTTGGAGGTATCCGTGGCCAAAGATCTCATCGACCGCATAGACGAGCTCGTTCAGGAGAGGAGCTTGCTCACCCATCCCTTCTACCAAGCGTGGACCGAGGGCGCCCTGCCCCTGGATTCGCTCAAGGAGTATGCCAAGCAGTACTACCACTACGAGTCGGCATACCCGACGTTTCTGAGCGGCGTCCACCATCGCTGCTCCGACCGCAGAGTCCGCCGGCTGCTCCTGGACAATCTCTGGGATGAGGAGCATGGGCCGGACAACCACGTCGAGTTGTGGCTCAGGTTCTGCGACGCTCTTAAGCTCGACCGTCAGGAGGTGGAGGCCGGAGGAGCCGAGACGGCCACCGCCGGTCTGGTCGACACCTATCAGCGACTGACGTCGAGCGGGCCTCTGGCCGCCGGGGCGACGGCCCTGTACGCCTTCGAGTCCCAGGTGCCGGAGGTGGCCCGCGTCAAGATACAAGGGCTGCGCGACTACTACTCCATCGAGAGCGAGTCGGTCAAATTCTTCGACGTCCACCGGACCCTGGACCTGGAGCACTCGGACGCCGAGAGGGAGATGGTGCTGGCACTGGCGCCCACGGAGGCGGACGCCTCCGCGGCTCTGGACGCAGCGGACGAAGCCACCAAGGCGCTGTGGAGCTTCCTGGACGGGGTCTACTGAGCCTTACGGCGCCCTGCGCATTCCATCGGGGCCCCTTATCCTGACCTTCCCCCTGAGGCGAAGGGACTTTCAAGATAGTTGCTCAGGCGTACTGCGCCACCTTGCCGAAGAGCTCCTTCAGACGCCTGCTATCAGATTCCGGCAGCTGCGGGTTCTCCAAGGCGGCGACGTTCTGCTCCAGGTGGTCGATGCTGGATGTGCCCGTCAACACCGTCGATATGGCGGACGGCTCGGCGGCGAACCTGTAGCCGGCACTGACGACCGACTCCACGTCGTCATGGACCAGCCAACCCAGCGGGTCCTCGTCCGGCAGACCGTCGGCGGGGACCCATCCCTTCTGCTTCCACTCCCGGACCAGCTCCTCCAACAGCGCGGGGTCCGGCAGCTTGATGCGGACGGCGGCCATGTTGATGATGCCCACCCCGTGCTCCAGGGCTAGGGGGAGCACCTCCGCCGCCGCTACCTGGTTCAGGATGCCGTACTTGAGCATGATGGTGTCCCAGAGCTCTGGGTGGGACCTCAGGGCCACGACGCCGATCCTGTGCTCTGGGTCCTGGGTGAACTGCTCGCTCAGCCCGACGTGCCGTATCTTGCCCTGCTCCCGGAGGCGGCCCATCTCCGGGTAGAGCCGCTCCACGACCTCATGGTAGTGGCTGGGAACGACCCCGTGAAACTGCATGACGTCGATATAGTCCGTTCTCAGGGCTCGAAGGCTCTTCTCCACAGACCTGGTGAGCTCCTGCGGCTCCCTGAGCTCCTCTCCATCCTTGTGTACCCACTTGGTGGCCAGGATGTAGGAGTCCCGGGGTACGCCCTCCAGGCTGCTGCCCAGGATCGCTTCGCTGTCGCTGTAGGCGGCGGAGGTGTCGAATAGGTTGATCCCCAGGTCGAGACACCGCCGCAGCAACGCCTTCTGGCCGTCGCTGGACAGCCCCGTGCTCTGGCCCAGGTTGCTGGGACCTCCCGTGCCGAAGCTCATCAGAGAGACCTTCAGCCCCGTGCGCCCCAACGTCCGGTAGTGCATGTTACCCGACCTCACGGCGCAGCAACTCCAGCTCGGTGGCGAACCAGATCGCCATGGAGCCGCCGCGGTCGTTGAATCCGAACACTGCCGGCCGGTCCAGGTAGTATCTTACGCCGGGGTCGGTGCCGGTACCGTCGCACGGGTCGACGAGGTCGGCTGAGGCGCTGATCCTCTCGGAGACGCCTTGCCAGCCCAGCTCTGCCGACTCCCTGTAGGAGGAGTCGAGCCACCCCTTGCGCATGCCCCGGCACATCGCATAGCCGATCATGCAGGTGGAGGTAAGCTCTTGGAAGGACCCGGGGAAGTCCATAACCTGCAGGTACATCCCGGAGGGCTGCTGCAGCTTGCGTACGGCCTCAAGATGCCTGAGGTGCATGTCGAGGAGTGCGCCGCGGGCCGCGTGGCGCCGGGGCAGATAGCTGAGCGCCTCGGCGATCCCCAGGGCCGCGAAACCATTGCCGCGACCCCAGTAGTGGGGAGTAGAGCGGTCGTGCCAGAAGAGGCCGTCCTGCTGCTGCGTGTTGGCCCCCAGCAGGAAACCGGTCTGGACGTCCAGGTACCGCTGCTCCCCTGTGAGGGCGAAGGCGCGTCCCAGGATCGTCCCGATGTAGAACATGTCCTCGGTGCGGAAGAGGGGGTCCGTCGGCGTTGCTGCCGCCCCGCCTTCGCCCGCCTTGTAGCCGTCGGCTACCTTGATGATGGCGTCGGAGTATCGGGTCTGCCCCGTCGCCTCCGCCAGCTCGTCGGCCCAGAGGAAGCCGGCGGTGGCCGCCGTGGGACCGCCGACAAGCCCGTCGACTTCGCCCATGGGACCCTCGACCGTCTGGATGATGTCAGGAACGGGGTCTTCGCCGGAGGGGTCCAGCTTGGCCAGCCGCAGCCGTCCGCTGATGGCGACACCCTGAACGTAGTTGATGGGGCCCAGGGCGTGTCCGTAAACTGATCCCAGCAGCCGCGCCGCGTTCAGCGGCGTCCTGGCGCGGCGGCAGTCCAGCTCCCTTCTGGCGGGTGAGGGCGCCGGACTCAGTCTCTGGACGGCCCCCCAGAACCGCACCAGCTCGGGCACCAGATCTCTCTCCGGCGCCGTCAGCCGCACCCCGGGAATGGGCGCCAGGCCGCTGGGCTCACCCGACGCCATGGCGCCCAGCAGGGAGTCCGCCGGGGTCAACGGCGACGCGTCCAGGGCCAAGGCCAGATCTGGCGCGGCCTCCGACGCCTCCCAAGAGACGCTGTCCCCCGAACGGAGCTCCAGGAGCACGTCCGGGGCCAGGAAGGATACCCATCTCCAGAGGTATCGAGACTCAGGGTTCATGGGGTCGTTGAAGTAGTTGTCCACGGGAGGATACCCGACGCTGGGCGTGCCTCCGGCGCCGTTCTCGGGAGCCGAACCCGTCTTGAGGCCATCCGGGTTCCCGCAGGGGATGGCGCTCAGCTCGATGGACGCGCTGATGCGGTCGCCACTCTTGATGAGGAAGTCGAGGGCTCGCATCGACGTATCGACGTCGGCAGTCTCTCCGGATAGTCCGCCCACCAGCAGCACCCGCGTCGCGCCCCTCTCCGAGGCATAGGCGTCCCTGTTTACGAGCGCCGGTATCGGCTCCTCCGAGCGGGTGACGCCGCAGGCGTCCCGGACCCACGATCCGTGGGAGAGCTCCGCCAGTCTCTCCACCCATGCATTGAGGTCCATATCCCCTTCCAACATGCTAAGGCCCCCTTCTTGCTTGTCAGGCTTGGCTCCGTGCGAGTGTAATCGTGCTCAACACCGGTGTCAACGGAGCGCAGACGCCAGCGAGAGGCCGGGCCTTGCACTCCAGTCCGGCCTGGGACTGCAGGACTCCAGTCGCGGTACGTGGTTGGTCAAGAGGAGCCAGTCCGAGTATCATGGTAGGACTGGCAAGCCCGGAGGGGTGGCCGAGCGGCTTAAGGCGCCCGTCTTGAAAACGGGAATCCCTCTAAACGGGGAACGTGGGTTCGAATCCCACCCCCTCCGCATCGTTTAGCTACAAACACCCCACAATATATAGACTAATTGCATAGCTGAATATGGGGAAAAGGGTAAATGCATAGGGGCAAAGACTACCGTTTATCAGTCTATAAACTAACTTAGAAGGATGAGGAACCTCACATGCCAGCGAATGACAGATTCAGCGATAATAGAGCGGATCAAGAAGCGCGAGGAGGACCTACGTATGTCGTCGAAGCGTCCTACCAAAGCCTGATTCCCTCGTAACAAGTCATGGGCGAGGGTATTGGAAGTGAGGGATAATAGGAGCGGGGAAAGTGGAGGAGTGAAGGCACAGGAGTAGGTGGTCGATGTTTCAAGCACGGGAACCGCAGGAGAGTCTGTGGCAGTCGGAGTTTCTGATCACGCCGAGGAAGGCGAAGCTGATGCGGAGGAGCTGGGCGGAGGTGTTCCGGAACGAGGCTCTGGTTCTGATAGAGGAGGAGCGGTTCGCTCCGCTGTACAGCCCGGACATGGGCAGGCCCAATCGCGCCGTGCAGACGGTGCTGGGAGTGCTGGTGCTCAAGGAGATGTTCGATCTGACGGACATGGAGGCGTTGGAAGAGTTGGAGTTCAATCTGCTGTGGCACCACGCGCTGCGGCTGGAGATGGAGGAGGCGCATCTTGCCCAGAAGACACTGCATAACTTCCGTGTGCGGTTGATGGAGCACGACGGCGGGCGGTTGGCCTTCTGCGAGACGACGGACCGGATGATAGAGGCCCTGGGACTGCGAACAGGCAAGCAGCGCCTGGACTCGACGCACGTCATGAGCAATATCGCGGTGTTGACGCGGTTGGGTCTGTTCTGCGAGACGGTCCGGGTGTTCCTGTTAGCGGTGAGCCGTGAGCACCCTGGTCTGGGTGAAGGGATTGGGGATGGACTGGCCCAGCGGTACCTCAAGGAGACCGGCGAAGCATCGAGGTACGAGGACGCACGTTCAGGTGAGGGGCGTCGCCGGCTGTCGGTGTGTGCGCGAGACGTGTACCGGCTGGTGGATAGGTTCCGTGGGACGGCGGTGGCAAAGATGGAGGAGTACGGGCTGTTGGAGAGGCTATTGGGGGAGCAGTGCCACGTGGGCCGGCACAGGGACGGTCGTCCCGGAGCCGATGACGACGATGCGGCAGAGGGTAAGGTGCCGATCGCGCTGAAGGAGGCGAAGGAGGTGCGGTCGTACTCGATGCAGACGCCCCACGATCCGGAGGTGACCTACAGCGGACACAAGGGGAAGGGGTACGAGGTGCAGGTGTCTGAGACGTGCGAAGAGGGGAACGCAATGCAGGTGATCACCCACGTGGAGGTCACGCCGTCGAGCGGTGGCGACGCCGGTGTGACGGTGGGGGTGATAGACACGTTGAAGGAGCGAGGGATCGGTCCTTCGGAGCTATGGTGCGACACGTCGTATGGATCCGGACACAACGGATGGGAGGCAGAGCGTAGGGGGACGGAGTTGGTGAGCCCTGTCGGGGGCCGGGCGCCAGCGGAGGCCGACAGGGGTGATGGGCTGGTCAGGCTGACGGCTGCTGACTTTGACATCGACGTTACGGCAAGGAGGGCTGCGGTGTGTCCTGCGGGACATGAGGCGGTGTCCGAGTACGAGGATGAAGACGCTCCCGAGCGAGTGGAGATGCACTTCGCCCGGGAGGTGTGTGAACCCTGCTCGCTGCGCCCACGGTGTCCCGTGAGGTGGCGTCGTCGTCCTGAGCTCGGGGGAGAGTGGTCGCCGAGTGGAGCCTACGTGCTGAGTGCGGACCTCGCCAGGGTGAACATCGGACGTAGGCGGAGGGCCGAGTCGGATGGACAATGGCGTAAACGGTACGGGTTGCGTGCGGGGATAGAGGGTACGAACTCGGAGTTGAAACGGCGCCATGGTCTTGGCCGCCTACGGGTACGTGGAGGTGAGAGGGTCCGGCTCGCCGTCTACCTCAAGGCCCTGGCGTGTAACGTCAAGCGAATGGTCCGGGCACGGTTGGACGAGATGTTGGTCCCACCGGCTGTCCTGGCGACCGCTCCCACCGCTGCATGAAGCTACAGGAGCCGTTGCGAGCCCGCTGATGCCTACCCGGACGGGGTATGGCGCACCACAACGACCTCATCGGCCACAACACAAGCCCCGATCGGAACAACCAAATCCCTCACGCCTAACCGCCCTCACGCCGCAGAACCAACCCGAAAGCCCCTTGTTACGAGGGAATCAAAGCCTATGCCCACAAGGGCATAGAGTTTCAAGTCACGCGAACCTCACCAGACTCAGCCAGAATGCGCATACGCTGCGATCAGCACAGACACGAGCCGTTCATCATAGGGCCTATAGACAAATCAGTAGGAATCAGTGGATGGGGGATAGGTCGCAAGAAAGGTGGCATGCACACATCCCACTCTGGACTATTCACTGAAGCTATAGAGCGATGTGCTGAGATACTGCGCGAGGAATGTGATGTGACCATGCAGGTCGATGCCTTCTTCACGCCGGGAACTGAAAGCCCTATCGAATCGACCTTTGCTCGATACTTCGAGAATTGGAATATACAGCTACCTGCCGAGGCCATCAGGGACAAGCAATCGGGAAAGCTACATACTGCCGGATGGAATATCGAATACCTATTCGGCGTGGATGGAGACGCGGAGTATCTCGACTTCTACGCTACGCACCGCATGACCAACGCCCGCCATGTACGCATTCATGCAGACGGCAGGTCTGAGTCCCTTGAGGCCCCGCGAGACATGTTTGATTCTCTCGTAAAAAGTCTGTGCAGGCCGAATTAGAACAACCGTACCCGCGCCGGGGTACAATATACAGTCTCTGTTCCGTATACTACCCCAACATACGGTAGCGCGCATATGTGCGAAATTGCTGGAACTTCCTCAAACCGGGTTTTTACGAGGGAATCATGTTTGCGTATCCTGAGGACGCTGATGAGGCTACTCTGCAGAAGGCTAAAGAGGACTTTCACGCATACAATCGAGGGGTGTACCAGAGGCTCAGGGAAAAAGGCTTTCTGTCACGCGATTAGCAGATGGGCGTCGGTTAGGAGGTGACGCTAGTGGAGCGAGGTGCAATCCACATCATCTCGGAGATTGGCGGATGCATAATCGACTTACCGCCCGATAGAGAGGGAATCGCGACATCCCTTCGTAGCTATGCGCGTCGCCAAGGCATGGAGCCGATGGAATTGCTGGATCCTTCGATCGACTCCTTGGGCGAGTGGGCGGAGATGGGAAATTTCGCTATGGGGGAGTATCGCATAAAGGGACCGGTTCTGGTAGGAAGGCATCAAGGAGACCGAGTGCTGGTGGGTGTGTCAAAGCGCTATGGGTTTCCGGGGCCTGGGGCTTCGCTGGAAGACATCATCAGAGTAGTCAGATTCCCAGACTGAACCCTCCGAGAGACTCCTCATAGGTCCTCGGACGGTTCCGCGCGACCAAGATTGTCAGGTACGCAACGCTGAACAGAGGTCGTGAGCTTGCGCCAGAAAAGACATCCCGACAATGAGCGGTTGGGCTAAGCCGTGGTAAGGGAGGTGATGCCATGAGTCAGATGACACCCCGGGACCGTTTTCGCGGCTGCCTGCTGGGGCTGGCGGCAGGTGACGCGCTGGGCACCACCCTGGAGTTCAAGCGGCCTGGAACCTTCCAGCCAATCGACGACATGGTCGGAGGTGGGCCATTTCACTTGGAACCCGGCCAGTGGACAGATGATACGTCCATGGCCCTGTGCTTGGCGGCGAGCCTGATCGAGAAGGGCGAATTTGACGCAATGGACCAAATGCAACGCTACGTACGTTGGTGGGAAGAGGGCTACTTATCCGCCACTGGGAAATGCGAAGATATTAGAATCACCACATCAGACGCCCTATCGGACTTCATAGATACCGGAGAGCCCTATGCCGGCTCTTCTGCCCCCAACACAGCGGGGAACGGGTCGCTGATGCGGCTGGCTCCTGTACCGATGTTTTTTGCAAATGATGCTGACGAAGCCATCAGCAAGAGCGCCGACAGCTCCCGAACCACCCACGGGGCGGAAGAAGCAGTTGATGCTTGCCGCTACTTCGCTGGCCTACTCGTTGGCGCATTGGATGGCGTCGACAAAGAGACGCTTCTCTCCGCTCGCTACTGTCCGTCAGAAGGCCTTTGGGAGAAGAGTTCGTTGTCAGTGAAGATTGCCGAGGTCGCCGACGGGTCATTCAAGCATCGAGAACCGCCGGAAATCAGGGGAACAGGCTACGTCGTTGAGTCGATGGAGGCGGCGCTCTGGGCCTTCCACAAGTCGCGCGACTTTCGTGAAGGAGCCCTTCTGGCCGCCAACCTCGGAGACGACGCTGACACTACCGCCGCGATCTACGGACAGATCGCCGGCGCCCACTACGGAGCCGAAGCAATCCCGGCTGAATGGCGGGAACGGCTAACGATGGCGACCGAGATCACGTCGATGGCCGACAGCCTCTATGACCACGCCAGATAGTCCCTGTCTGCCAAACCATGATTCCCTCGTAAAAACCCGGTTGAGGAAGTTCCAGCAATTTCGCACATATGCGCGCTACCGTATGTTGGGGTAGGATACGGAACAGAGGCTGTATATTGTACCCCGGCGCGGGTACGGTTGTTCTAATTCGGCCTGCACAGACTTTTTACGAGAGAATCAAACCATACGAGAATGGCGGATGAACTGACCGATTCTCGTCAGCCAGCACAACTCCATAACGAGGATTGACCATCATCGAAAGCCCGAGTCTTGATGACGCCTGCCTTTTGGGACGGTCCCAAGAGCGAGGAGCCCGAAGGAGTGAGATCTTAGCTAGAATCGATGCATACTGTATAGGGAGGGTTGTGCATGCCACCACAGAATCCGAGATTCACCGATTACCCGTTTCGTCGGCCGGGTTTCACCAACAAGCAGATGGAGTACATGCAGCAGCGCAATCGCGCCGTCAGAATCTTCCGCGAGACAGGCGACACCGACCTCGCGGAAGAGATTGGTCTCTTCTGGAACAAAGATGACGAGAAGAGGGCAAGGGCAGCACAGGCGTTAAGGTTTACCGATGATCCGTCGGTCAAACTGACCGACGAGCAGATGGCCGAGAGATTTGGCCCAATTGTCGTACGGCGGCGTAAGGAGACGATCAAGGAGATGGTATCTCTATTCAAGCAAATTGAAACACCCTATACGGTTTACCGCGGTATGAGAGGGCCACTGTTTACAACTGACGGTCGAGAGGCTCAGGTTGACGATGAGCTTTGGATCGATGGCTTCATGAGCGTATCTCGGAGTCCGCAATTCGCGGCGGAGTGTGCGGTCGAGGAACATGGCGACGCCGCTATTTTCGTAGAGATTCAACCCATGCCACAGGCAGAGACTATCACATTGGACAATGAAGTAGACGGGCGGTGGGAGTACGAGTCGATTTTCAACTTTGGCCAGAAGGTTCGAATCGAGAGGGTAGTTGCCAATCACGGTGCCGACTTTCACCCAATGAACAAGATGGCCGCCTACTTCGTGGTTACTCTGGAGCCAGCATAGGAGAGGGCATAGGACCATCCAACCCAACCGCCGGCTGGGTCCCCCTCGAGTAGAGTCTAGGAGGAGGAGGAAAGGGGATCTGGAAGAAAGAGAGACCACCGCGTCATCCCTAACTGGCAAACCCTAAAGCTCGAGAGAGGAGGACAACGGCGGTCAAGGAAAGGATATACCTACTGGAACTGTTGTGTAAGAGGGGTCAGACGGAGACGTGGACTTTTTGAGCGAGGCTCTGCCGGTACCACCGCAGAATTTTAGATTCACTGATTATCCGTTCCGTCCACCAGGTTTTGCCAACAAACAGGTGGGAGTACATACAGCAGCGTAATCGCGCCGTCAGAATCTCACGAGGGCCATTGAACCGGACCGCTCCCAACATACTGTTCATCATGTCCGACGACCACGCGTCTCACGCCATGAGCTGCTACGGCAGCCGCATCAACGAGACTCCCAATCTGGACCGCATCGCCCAGCAGGGAATGCGCTTCGACAGCTGCTTCTGTACCAACTCCATCTGCACGCCCAGCCGCGCGACCATCCTCACGGGGACCTACAGTCACGTCAACGGAGTGACGACCCTGGCGTCCAAGCTCGACGGCAGGCTGCCGTCGTTCCCAAAGGCCCTCAGGCAGAGCGGATACCAGACGGCCATTGTGGGCAAGTGGCATCTGGGGCACGGGCCCGAGCACGACCCCACCGGCTTCGACTACTGGAGCGTCCTGCCGGGACAGAGAGACTACCACGATCCGACGATGATCGAGATGGGCGAGGAGAAGGTATTCCCCGGATACGTAACTGACGTCATCACAGACGTATCGCTGGAGTGGCTGCGCGCCCGCGATAGGAGCAGGCCCTTCTGCCTGCTCACCCATCACAAGGCGCCCCATCGCCCCTGGGACCCGGACGACAGGCACGCCGCCATGTACGAGAACGTGGAGGTCCCCGAACCCGAGACCTTCGACGACGACTACGCCAACCGGGCGGCCGCCGCTAGAGAGGCCAGGATGCGAGTCGGACGGGACATGACGCCCAGGGACCTGAAGGTCCCGGCGCCGGCAGGCCTGACGGCGGAGGAAGAGAAGGGTTGGGAGTACCAGCGATACATCAAGGACTACCTCAGATGCGTCGCCTCCATCGACGACAACGTCGGGCGCATGCTCGACTACCTCGACGAGGAGGGCCTGGCCGATAACACCGTCGTGGTCTACACCTCCGATCAGGGCTTCTTCCTGGGCGACCACGGCTGGTACGACAAGAGGTTCATGTACGAGGAGTCGCTGCGCATGCCCCTACTCGTCCGGTACCCTCCGGAGGTGGAGGCCGGGGCCACCAGCGACAGGATGGTTCTGAACGTGGACTTCCCGCCTACCCTGCTGGATCTCGCCGGAGTCGATCTCCCGGAATATATGCAGGGCGCCAGCTTCCGGCCCCTCCTGCGCGGCGAAGGGGTGGCGGACTGGCAGACCTCCATGTACTATCGGTACTGGATGCATCTCGCCCACCACAACGTCTACGCCCACTACGGTATCAGGACGCACGATCACAAGCTCATCTACTACTACGCCGACGCCCTGGACCAGCCCGGCGCCATCGACGGTTCGAGAGAGCCGGAGTGGGAGCTGTTCGACCTGATAGCGGACCCCTTGGAGCTGAACAGCGTGTACGACGATCCGGGCTACGCGGACGTGGTCCGGGACCTGAAGGCCGAGCTGCGCCGCCTTCAGACGAAGCTGGGCGACGAGCCCCATCCCGCGGAGACCTGAGCGAACAGTCCCCGCGCAGTCGACGGGGGGAGATGAAAAAGTGAAGGTCCACGAGTACCAGGCCAAGGAGCTCCTCTCGAAGTACGGAGTACCCGTGCCCAACGGGAGCGTGGCCTCCACCAGCCAAGGTGCGGCGGACACAGCCCGTCGGATCGGCGGCAGCGTGGTGGTCAAGGCGCAGGTACACGCGGGAGGCAGAGGCAAGGCCGGCGGCATCAAGCTTGTATCCTCGCCCCAAGAGGCCGCGGAAGCCGCTGGGCTGCTGCTGGGGACCAGGCTCGTCACGGCCCAGACGGGGCCAGACGGGGCGCCGGTGGGGCAAGTACTGATCGAAGAGGCGGTCGAAGCCGCCACCGAGCTCTACGCCGGACTGGTGATAGACGGCGCCGCTGGAGGGCCGGTGGCCATCGCCAGCGAGGCCGGCGGCATGGAGATCGAACAGGTGGCAGCCTCAACGCCCGAGAGGATTCTGCGGGCCGGGGTGGACCCCACCCTGGGGCTGCAGCCGTACCAAGCCCGCAACCTGGCCTACGGACTCAACGTCCGGCCGGACTTGGTACGACCCATCGCCGCAGTGCTGGGGAGCCTGTACCAAGCCTTCGATGACCTGGACTGCTCTCTGATCGAGATCAACCCCCTGATCGTCACCGGCGATGGCCGCCTGCTGGCCGTCGACGCCAAGCTGGACTTGGACGACGACGCGCTCTTCAGGCACCCGGACCTTCGCGAGCTGCGGGACTCCACTCAGGAGGACCCCCTGGACTCCGAGGCCGCCGACTTCGATCTCAACTACGTCAAGCTGGACGGCGACGTGGGCTGCATCGTAAACGGCGCGGGCCTAGGCATGGCGACCATGGACGTCGTCGAAGCGTCCGGCGCGTCGCCGGCCAACTTCCTCGACGTCGGCGGGCGCGCCGACGAGGAGAAGGTGGCGCAGGCGCTGAGAATCATACTCTCCGACCCCAAGGTCGAACGGATACTGGTCAACGTCTTCGGAGGCATCCTCCGATGCGACTTGGTGGCCCGCGGCCTTCTCATCGCCTCCGAAGGCGGCTCCCAACGGACGCGCCCGATGGTGGTGCGGATGCTGGGGACCAACGCGGAAGAGGGACGCAAGATCATGTCCGAATCCAACCTGGACGTGACCCTGGTCGACGATCTCAACCAAGCGGCGGAAGCCATCAGAAGAGCATGAGCATCCTCGTCGACGAAAACACCAGGCTCCTCGTGCAGGGCATCACGGGACGAGAGGGCAGCTTTCACGCCAGCCGGTGCAGGGAGTACGGCGCCAACCTCGTCAGCGGCGTAACCCCCGGTCGAGGGGGCGCGATGTTCGAGGAGAGTGTACCCGTTTACAACACCGTGGAGCAGGCGGTGGCCGAGACCGGCGCCAACGCCTCCCTCATCTTCGTGCCGCCCGCCTTCGCGGCAGACGCGATAGCGGAGGCGGCAGACGCGGGAATAGCCGTGATGGCTTGCATCACCGAGGGTATCCCCGTGATGGACGTCGTCCGGGTCGTCCGGCACATGAAGGGCGAGCCGACCACGCTCATCGGCCCCAACTGCCCCGGGATCATCTCCCCCGGCGGCAGGTGCAAGATGGGTATAATGCCCGCCCAGATATTCATGCCCGGCAGGGTCGGAGTGGTGTCCAGAAGCGGCACCCTCACCTACGAGGCCGTGGGCCAGCTGACAAGCTGCGGCATCGGGCAGTCTACCGCCGTCGGTATCGGCGGCGACCCCGTCATAGGGACATCCTTCATAGAGGTGCTCCAGCTGTTCGAGGACGATCCGGGAACCGACGCCGTGGTGCTGATTGGTGAGATCGGCGGAGTGGCTGAGCAGGAGGCGGCAGAGTTCATTAGGAGCGACTTCTCCAAGCCGGTCGCGGCCCTGATAGTGGGTCAGAGCGCCCCCCCCGGCCGGCGCATGGGCCACGCCGGCGCCATCGTAACCGGAATCGCGGGCCGCGCGAGCGCGAAGACGAAGGCCCTTGCCGCCGCCGGCGCCGCTATAGTCCCCTACCCGGGCCAGATCGGGAGCACCGTCCGCGATCTGCTGGGGTCCTAGAGCATTACGCTTATTTGTGAAAAAATTATCGAAGCCAATTGGCTTCGTTCTCAACCAAAATCTAACTTGACGTCAACGGTCATCTTCAATAGCATAAAGCGTCGAAATCTGTACCAAAGATTCCGATAGCGCCGTTTTTCACAATCTTCCCCATTGCCGCGTAGTCGTATCTCTGCTATATTTGTTCATCATATTGGAGGGATCGCATAGTGGTCTAGTGCGGCCGCCTGCTAAGCGGTTATCCCGGTAAAACGGGATCATGGGTTCGAATCCCATTCCCTCCGCCAACCTTGAGTTCATATACGACGAAATGCGCAGATACTATATCTGGACCATCGGATGCCAGATGAATAAGGCCGACTCCGAGCGTCTCGAGAGCGCCCTCGGTCAGATGGGCCTCTCCGCCGCTGACTCCGCTCGGGGCGCCGACGTAGTCGTGCTCAACAGCTGCGTCGTCAGGCAGAGCGCCGAGGACAAGGTCGTGGGTATGCTCACCAGCCTGAAGCCAGACAGGCAGCGCGACCCCGATAAGGTCGTGGCGCTGATGGGATGCATGGTGGGGCCGAAGACGGACGCTCTGGAGCAGCGTTTCCCCTACGTCGATGTCTTCATGCGCCCCCAGCAGTACGAGCCCCTGCTGGACCTTCTGGGTCAGCGAATGGGCATCGACCCGGAGGGCTGCGTGGGGCCGCTGACCGCCAGGGCCGACGTGGCAACATACGTCCCGATCATCCACGGCTGCGACAAGTTCTGCACCTTCTGCATCATCCCCTACAGGCGCGGGCGGGAGGTGAGCCGCCCCGTCCAGGAGATCGTCCGAGAGGTCCGGCTGCTGGCGCAGCGCGGCGTCAGCGAGGTCACGCTCCTGGGCCAGAACGTCGACTCCTACGGGCACGACCTGCCGGACGACACGGACCTCGCGGACCTGCTGGCGGCGGTCGACGGCGTCGACGAGCTGGACAGGGTGCGGTTCCTCACCTCTCACCCCAACGACATGAGCGGCCGGATCATCGACTCGGTCGCGCGCCTCGACAAGGTCTGTGAGCACGTCAACCTCCCCTTCCAGGCCGGTGACGACGAAGTCCTGAGCCGCATGCGCCGCGGCTACACGGCCGGCCAGTACATGGAGCTGACGGAGAGGATACGGGAGCGCGTGCCCAACGTCTCCCTGAGCACCGACGTCATCGTCGGGTTCTGTGGCGAGACCGACGAGCAGTTCGACAAGACCCTCGACCTGATCAGGGACGTGCGCTTCGACAAGGTCCACGCGGCCGCCTACTCGACTCGGGATGGCACGATCGCGGCCCGTACGATGTCCGACGACGTTCCCGGCGAGGTCAAGAAGGCGCGGCTCAAGGCAATCGAAGAGCTGCAGAGGGAGACCCTCACCGAGATCAACGCCGCGCTGGAGGGCCAGACGGTCGAAGTGCTGGTCGAGGACCGCAAGCGGGGCAGGTGGTTCGGACGGAACAGGAACGACAAGCTGGTCTACTTCGACGACGAACGCGACCTCAGGGGACAGCTTGTCGACGTCAAAGTGGAGAGTGCGGGACCTTGGTCTCTCCAAGGTGTCGCGGCGGCCTGGCGGCCAGCACTCGGAGGAGCTAGCTAAATGGTAGTCAAGCTCAGGGAGCCAACGATCCCTATCACGGAGATAGAGCAGTCGGCCTTCTGCCAAACTGACGACGAGCTGAAGTCCAGGAGCCTCGACGAAGAGTTTCAGGCGGGGGTCAGATGGCAGAAGCTGCCCATCAGCTACATGAGGACCAGCCCGGAGGAGCTGGACCGGCGCATCGCTGAAACCAGGGCTGCCCTAGGCAGCCAGCTGGTCATCCTGGGGCACCACTACCAGCGCAACGAGATAATCAAGTACGCCGATCTGCGCGGCGACTCGTTCAAGCTCTCGCAGTACGCCGCCTCCCAACGGGAGGCCGAGAAGATCGTCTTCTGCGGCGTCCACTTCATGGCCGAGACCGCCGATATCCTCAGCACACCGCACCAGAAGGTGATCCTGCCCAACCTGACGGCGGGCTGCTCGATGGCGGACATGGCGCAGATCGACGACGTGCTCGACTGCTGGGACGACCTCCAAGACGTCTTCGGCGAGGGGGGCGTGGTCCCCATCACCTACATGAACTCGACAGCCGACATCAAGGCGCTGTGCGGCCGAAACGGCGGCATCGTCTGCACCTCCACGAACGCTCCGGCGACCTTCCAGTGGGCCCTGGAACAGGGCGAGCGCATCCTGTTCCTGCCCGACCAGCACCTGGGGAGAAACACGGGGCTGAAGATGGGAATCGGCCTGGAGGAGATGCTCGTCTGGAACCCGTTCAAGCCCCTGGGGGGGCATACCGAGGCCGAGCTGAGCCGGGCGAAGCTGGTCCTCTGGCAGGGCCACTGCTCGGTCCACACGCGGTTCACCGTGCCCCAGATCGAGGAGGCGCGGCGGCGCTTCCCCGAGGTCAACGTAGTCGTCCACCCCGAGTGCACCATGGAGGTGGTCGACGCCGCCGACTGCAACGGCTCCACCGAGTACATCATCAAGACCGTTACCGAGGCTCCGCCGGGCAGCGTCTGGGCCATTGGGACCGAGATAAGCCTGGTGAACCGCATCGCGGCGGAGAACGCCGACAAGACGGTCTTCTGCCTCGACTCCGTGGTCTGCCCCTGCTCTACCATGTACAGGATCCACCCGGCCTACCTCTCCTGGGTCTTGGACGGCCTGACCGAGGGCGTGGTCGTCAACCAGATCAAGGTGGCCGGCGAGACGGCGCAGCAGGCCCGGGTCGCCTTGGACCGCATGCTGTCGGTGGTCTAGAGCCAGGCGGCCGCCGCTCCCTTCCAGGTCAGAGAAGCTCGATGACACCCGAGATCGAGTCGCTAATCGACAGGGCTCTAGCCGAAGACCTGAGCATCGGCGACCCCACCACGGAGATCCTCATCCCCGGCGACCTGACCGGCAGGGCCAACCTGGTGGCCAAGGCCGAAGGGGTGCTGGCGGGGATCGAGGTCGCGCTGGCGGTCTTCGCCCGGGTTGACCGCGGCCTGATATGCACCGCGTTCATAGGCGACGGCAACAGGCTGGAGCCGGGCGCCGACATAGCCTCCGTAGAGGGGCCCATCTCGTCCATCCTGACGGCGGAGCGTACGGCCCTCAACTTCCTGCGCAAGCTCAGCGGGGTCGCCACCGAAACCAGCAAGTACGTCGCTGCGGTGTCGGGCTATCGCGTCCGCATAGTCGACACCCGGAAGACCACCCCGGCTCTCAGGACATTGGAGAAGCAGGCGGTCAGGGCCGGGGGCGGCCACAACCACCGTCAGAACCTGGGAGACGGCATCCTGATAAAGGACAACCACGTCCACGCGCTGCGAGGCCAGGGCCTCGGCCTCAAGGACATCGTCAAGAAGGCGCAGGCGGGGGCGCCCCACACCGTCAGGGTCGAGGTGGAGGTGGAGGACCTCGCCGAAGTGGAGGAGGCGTTGGACGCCGGCGCGGAGATCATCTTGCTGGACAACATGAGCGTTCCAGAGATGGCCAGGGCCGTGGAGATGGCCAGGGGCAGGGCGGTCACCGAGGCCTCCGGTTTGATCGACCTGGAGACGGTCCGGTCCGTGGCGGCCACCGGCGTGGACCTGATCTCAGTCGGCGCACTGACCCACTCCTCCAAGGCCTTGGACATAGGCCTTGATCTCCTCTAACAGGCTGTGGAGAAACCTTCCTGCCTGTTAGATAATACGCTACCACTACGGAGAGGAGGTGGCGACGAGGTGCTCTTGGCAGCTGACCGACAGGGGTTGATATCGGACTGGGGCCGTGGCCGCGGTGATCTGGTCGGACAGGCCTAGAGGCCTATTGGCGCGATGAACAGACCGAGTATGGAGACCCAGACGCGTCTCGATGCCCTGCTGTGCCATTTCGAGGCGTTGGGCAGGCGGCAGGTGGGCTACCCCTGCAACCAGACCTTCGACTACTCGGCGCTGTTGCCCTTCATGCGGTATGCCCTCAACAACATCGGCGACCCCTTTCACGACAGCAACTTCCGCAGCAACACCCACGAGGCGGAGCGTGAGGTCATCGCCCACTTCGCCGACCTGATGCACCTGCCGCAGGACCAGGCATGGGGCTATGTCACGTCTGGTGGGACCGAGGGCAACATGTACGGCCTGTACATGGGCGCGAGCTTTTCCTCGACGGCGTGGTCTACTTCTCCCAGGACACGCACTACAGCGGGCACAAGCTGATAGGATCCCCATTACCCTGTGGCGTCGCCCTGACCAAGCGAGACTACGTAGCACGCGTCGCACGGTCTGTCGAGTACGTGGGGGTGCTGGACACCACGCTGGCGGGGTCGCGCAACGCACTGACGCCGCTCATGCTGTGGTATGCGTTCGAGTATTATGGCCTGGACGGTTTCCGGAAGATCGTGGCGGAGATGATGGCGGTCGCAGAGTACGCGATCGCGCGTTTCAACGACAACGGCATTCCCGCATGGCGTAATAGGAACTCGGTTACCGTTGTCTTTCCCAGGCCGCCGAGAGAGGTTCTTGTCAAATGGCAGATCGTCCTGTATGGGGACATCGCCCACATCATTACTATGCCCCACGTAACTATGGACACTGAGAGCACCGGTGACACGGGCATCGTAATCATAACAACCGACGATAACGATCGCGCCCTCCGCGTGCTGACGAGCGGGGGCTTCAAGGCGGTCATCGACGACGCGCTGGTCATCAGGCTCCGCGACGAGCCGGGCGCTCTCGCAAAGGTGGCGGCCAAGTTCAAGCAGTCAGGGGTGGACATACAGAGCCTGCACATACTGGACCGCTACGACGGCTACACGATGGTCGCCCTGTCCGCCGACGACCGCGCAACAGCGGAAGCGCTCGTGGACAGAGAGTCTATAGTGTAGGTTGAGCGAAAGGATAGAGAACGCTGTAGGTTGGAGGGCAACAAGGAGTGACCATGCCCGTAGATTATGCTTCCATCCAAAGGGAAAACCAGCGGAAATATGGTGACGAGATCGAACGCATCGGTGGTATGCTTATGGCCGACCGTTACGCCGACCGAACTCACTTCATATTCGAGGTCCTGCAAAACGCCGAGGATGCGCTTAAGAAGCGCGGTGGCGGGAACGGTGTACGCTCAGTTCATTTTTCTTTGGACTCCAACGCTCTTACGATATCCCACTACGGTAAACTCTTTGATGAGGCGGATGTTCGAGGTATCTGCGGGATCGGAGAGAGTACCAAAAGATTGACCGACATCGGACGATTCGGAATTGGCTTCAAGTCGGTCTACGCATTCACCGATAATCCAGAGATTCATTCAGGGCACGAGCATTTTGCAATCGACTCCTATGTCTGGCCGAGGGGCATAGAGGAAAGGAGCCTGCAACCGGAGGAAACGCAAATCTGCATCCCGTTCAAGGACAGTGAGCCGGCGGCAAAAGAGGAGATTCTAGAGGGACTGCGACGCTTGGGCCCAGGGACGCTGCTCTTCCTCCGGGAGATTGAAGAAATATCATGGTCCGCTGCCAATGGATCTTCCGGGTTGTACTTGCGTAACAAGCCGGAGGAGGTTGGCAACGGCGCTCGGAAGGTGGTAATAATCGGTGAAGATGATGCGAAGGATAATGTTGGGGGAGAGTGGATTGTCTTTTCTCGCGAGGTTTTCAACGAGAATGTAAGTGCAGGCTATGTTGAGATTGCTTTCGCATTGGACGAGGGTAGTGGGGACAGTCAAGGTCCGTCCGTGCAGCGTGTTCTGGAATCTCCGCTGGTGGTTTTCTTCCCAACTGTCGTGTCGACCAATCTGGGTTTCGTCGTTCAGGGGCCATACCGCACAACGCCGAGCCGGGACAATGTTCCTCCAGATGACTCTTGGAACCGTCATCTCATTCAAGAGACCGCAATTCTGCTGGTGGACGCGCTGAGAGGATTGCGCGAGCTTGGCCTGCTTGATGTATCCGCTATCCAATGCCTGCCTCTGGACGCATCCCGGTTCACCAAAGGCAGCCTGTTTGCCCCGCTGTTCCAAGCGGTTCGAGAAGCCTTGAGAACGGAACGGCTACTACCTGCCTACAATGGCGGCTACATTGCGGCACAGAACGCCAAACTGTCCCGAACCCAAGACTTGCGCACTCTCATCGGTGCCCAGCAACTGGCTGACCTGTTTCTATTGGACGATAACCCTGTATGGCTCAGCGATGAGATTACCACTGACAGGACGCCTGATCTTCGTAGGTATCTTACTCTAGAACTCGGCATGAACGAAGTGACCCCTGAGTGGTTAGCTCCCCGGCTGACGTCAGCATTTCTAGAAGTTCAATCCGACGAGTGGATAGAGCGGCTCTATAAGTTCCTGGCTGGCCAGAGAGCGCTCCTGCCAAGACTCAGAACGATGCCCTTGGTGCGGCTGGAAAACGACTCCCACATCGTCGCTCTTGGCAATGACAAGAAGCCGCGAGCGTATCTGCCTGGGAATACCCTAACCGATTTTCCCACCGTCAAGCGGAGCGTGTGCCGAGCCGGCGAGGCTCAGATGTTTCTCAAGTCTCTAGGGCTTCGAGTATCCGATCCAGTTGATGATGTCATCGCCAACATCCTTCCCAAGTATGGCAAAGACCCGGTGGACGTACCCGACTATGAACATCAATCCGACATCGAGCGAGTGATCGCCGCCTTTGCCACCGACTCGAGGGAACGGCGAAGGAGGTTGTCAGACGAACTTAGAGAAGTTAAGTTTGATTCCCTCGTAAAAACCCGGTTTGAGGAAGTTCCAGCAATTTCGCACATATGCGCGCTACCGTATGTTGGGGTAGTATACGGAACAGAGACTGTATATTGTACCCCGGCGCGGGTACGGTTGTTCTAATTCGGCCTGCACAGACTTTTTACGAGAGAATCAAGTTTGTCATTGCAGTAGATGTAGGCAATGGAGCCAGTCAATTCGTTCGTCCTGACGAGGTCTATATGGCACCGGAACGGCTGAAGAGCCTGTTTGAGGGTGTTCTGGGCGTAAAAATAGTGGACGACTCTAGGAGTTACTTTCGGGGTGAGCGCATTCGTGACCTCCTTCGAGCAGTAGGGACGCCGGAATACATGGTTCCAACTGCAATAGAACCTTCGCTGAGTTACGAATACAAACGCAAACTTAGAGGTGCCACAAGTTTTACCTCCGAAAAGCCGGTGAAAGACTATACACTCATGGGTCTGGATCTCCTCCTTTCTGTGCTGACTGCCCTGCCTGCAGACGAGGTATCCAACCGGGCGGCGCTGCTGTGGAAGACCTTGCGCGATGTCCAGCGTCAACGAGGCGACTCAGCATTCAGTGGTGTCTACAGTTGGTTCTATTACACCGACCATGACGCGAACTTTCCAGCTCGCTTCATCCAGACACTGAATGAAGCTGCCTGGGTCCCAGATAACGGCGGTGTCCTTCAGCCTCCCGGTTCTGTGGTTTTCAAGGATACCGGATGGGAGGAAGACCCCTTGCTTGCAGGAAGAATCCAGTTCAAGCCGGATGTTCTCAATGAACTGGCCATGGAGGCAGGCATCGAGCCAGACGCCCTGGTTCTCTTAAAGAAACGAGGCTTTACTACCGTGGCCCAACTTATGGAGCTTTTCGACGAAACGGATGGTACTGTAGACTCTACTCCTGACGATTCGCCGAAGGGTGCAAATGGAGCACCCATAATTAGCGGGTCCTCTGTTGACGTTATGAAGACAAGTGGCTCGGATACATTCAGCGGTGCCCAGGGTCAGGGTGGCAAGAACGCCGGGGGTGCCGCTGGTAGCAAGCCGGATGGTCAGTGGGAGTTCCACCCCGCCGTGGCGGTCAGTCCCGACGAAGTTGACGAAGACCCGTCCGAGCCGAGTCACCAAGAGCTTATGGATCTGGAAGCCCAGGCGATCGCACTGATTCGTTCAGAGGAACCAACTCTCCGGCCAACTCCACCAAACAATCCAGGATTCGACCTGTGGGAACCGGGGCCGAATGGCGAAACGGTTCGGTGGATTGAAGTCAAGTCAATGGCAGGTACACTCAACGATGGCCCGGTAGCCCTGTCGAGCACACAGTTTGGACTGGCCCAGGAGCGTCAAGACGCTTACTGGCTTTACGTCGTAGAAAACACAGGAGACCCCGAGCAGAGCCGCATAGTCCGAATTAAGAACCCGGCAGGCAAGGCACAGACTTTCACCTTTGATCGCGGCTGGATCGAAGTGGCAGACAGACTCAACTAGCGTCCGAATATCTGCCTGAAGCTATTCCAGACCCGCCGAAGGGATGGAGGCTCATCCTTCAGGTGTGTGTCGCCCGCGTCAGCCTCGCCTGGGACGCTTCCTGTCGGCGGTGTCCAGCATTATGGTGACGGGGCCGTCGTTGGAGATCGAGACGTTCATGCGGGCCTGGAAGCGCCCCGTCTCCACCCTCAAGCCGGTCTCCCCGAAGAGCTCCAGCGTTCGGGCAAACAGCGTCTCGGCCTGCTCTGGCGGGGCGGCATCCGTGAAGCTGGGTCGGCGCCCCCTGCGCGTGTCGCCGTAGAGGGTGAACTGGCTTACAATCAAAAGCTGGGCGCCGACGTCGAGGGCCGAGCGATCGAATCTTCCCTGGGCGTCGTCGAAGATTCGCAGCTCGACTGTCTTGTCGACGACGTAGCGGGCCTCCGCCTCGGTGTCCTCCCTGGAGATGCCCACTAACACCACGAGCCCTTGCCCGATGCGTCCCAACACCTCACCGTCTACGGAGACGGAGGCCTCGGACACCCTCTGGACAAGGGCCCGCAACTACTATTCGCTCTTGCCGCTGGCCGCCCCGGACTCCGCCTTGGAGGTCTCCTTGGAATCGGACTTGCTGTCGGAGCTCGATTTGGCTTTGCTCTCCGACTTCTCTTTGGGCTCGGAGCTCGTCGTAGAGCCGCGCTTCCCGTAGTCGTTCACGTACCAGCCGCTGCCTTTGAAGACGATGGGGACCGAATGGAACAGGCGCCGGGCGCCGTTCTGGCACTCAGGACAGGTGGCGACCGGCTTCGAGCTGAAGCTCTGCTTCAACTCGAAGCGGTGGTGGCACGTCTCACACTCGTAGTCGTATCTCGGCACGATCTCTCCCCCGCAACATGAAAAGGCAGCCAACTCCAAATGACTGCCCATTGGGGCTAATGTACCATCGGGAGACCCTTATGTCAAACGCTGCAACGCCCCTCGCATCGCCTATCTCATGGACCTCTCGAGGGCGTTGCGCCAGGTACTGGCCAGGTCCTTCAGAGGAAGGTCGATGAGGCCGGCCATGCGAAGGGCTTCGCCTCCGGTCACACCCAGAACGGTCCAGGGCACTCCGTCCTCTCTCGCGACCTCCTCGACGAGGCCCAATTCATCGGAGGGAACGGTGACCACGATCCTCGACTGGGTCTCCCCGAACAGGGCGGCATCCCACCTGCCCTCGAAGGAGAAGCTGCCCTGGAATCCGACCCCGCCAATCACGCTGCACTCGGCCAGCGCGACGGCCAGGCCCCCGTCGGAACAGTCGTGCGCCGACCTGACTACACCGGCGCCTACCAGGCGGCGGCACGCCCGCTGGACAGCGACCTCCAAGTCCAGGTCGATGGCCGGCTCGCCGGCTACCAGGCCGTGCATCAGCTCCAGGTACTCGCTCCCCGCCAGCGCCGCGGCGTCGCCGGCGACGTCGGACGCGCCCAGGAGCAGCACAAGGTCCCCCGGCCCCCGGAATCCGGCCCGCGCATGGAGGGAGACGTCCTCCAATAGGCCCAGCGCGCCTATGACAGGCGTCGGGTATATCGCCCGGCCCTGGGTCTCGTTGTACAGGCTCACGTTGCCGCTCACGATGGGGGCTCCCAGGGCGACGCTGGCTTGGGCCATGCCTTGGACACACCGCTCCAGCTGGTAGTAGACGTCGGGCCGTTCGGGGTTCCCGAAGTTGAGGCAGTCGGTCAGCGCCACAGGCTCCGCCCCCGTGCAGGCCAAGTTCCGGCACGCCTCGGCCACGGCTATTGCGCCCCCCGCCATCGGGTCCAGGTAGCAGTAGCGGCCGTTGCCGTCGGTCGTCAGGGCGATCCCCTTACGAGTGCCCTTGATGCGCAGCACCGCCGCGTCGCCGCCGGGGGCCACGACCGTGTTGGTCTGGACCTGATGGTCGTACTGCCGGTATACCGACTCCTTGCTGGCAATCGTGGGTGAAGCCAGGAGCTTCAGGAGGATATCCCCTGCCCGCTCCCCGGGCAGCGAGATGTCCTGGATGGGGTAGCTGCGCAGGTCTGCGACCTGCTGGGACTCCACTCCATCCAGGCGATACAGGGGAGCGTCCACCAACAGGCCCACCGGCGCCCGCGCCCTGAGCTCGCCTCCCTCGAAGACCCGGGCCTCGCCGTCCTCCGTTACGGTACCGATGACGGTGGACTGCAGGTCCCACTTGTCAAAGACCGCGGCGACCTCGTCCCGGTGGCCCGCCTCGACGACTACGAGCATACGCTCCTGGGACTCGGACAGCATCACCTCGTATGGCAGCATGCCCGCATCCCGCCTGGGCACCCGGGACACGTCCAAGCGGATGCCGCTGCCAGCGTTGGCGGCAGCTTCGATGCTGGCGCTGGTCAGGCCCGCCGCCCCCAGGTCCTGGAGTCCCACCACGCGCCCAGTGCCGACCGCCTCCAAGCACGCCTCTATCAGCACCTTCTCCAGGAAAGGGTTCCCGACCTGTATCGTCGGGCGAAGCTCTCGCTCCTCGTCGAAGGTACGCGACGCCAGACCGGAGGCGCCGTGAATGCCGTCCCGTCCGGTGTCCGCCCCTACCAGCATGAGCAGATTCCCGGGTACGCCCGCGGTGGAGCGCACCAAGCCGCCGTGCCTCAACAGTCCCACACACATGGCGTTCACCAGGGGGTTCCCCGAATAGGAGTCGGAGAAACAGACCTCGCCCCCAACGTCGGGGACCCCGATGCAGTTGCCGTAGCCGGAGATCCCGGCGACAACGCCGCCGAACAGGTACCGGTTGGATGGCTCGGTGAGAGGGCCGAAGCGCAGCGAGTTGAGCAGTGCGATGGGCCTCGCCCCCATGGCGACGATGTCGCGGACGATGCCGCCTACGCCGGTCGCTGCCCCCTGGTACGGCTCGATGGCCGACGGGTGGTTGTGGGACTCGATCTTCATCACCACGGCCCAGCCGTCGCCGATGTCCACCACGCCGGCGTTCTCGGCGCCGGGCTCCACCAGCAGGCGCGGGCTGTCGCCGGGCAGCCTTCGCAGCAGCAGCTTCGAGTGCTTGTAGCCGCAGTGCTCGCTCCACAGGGAGCCGAACAACCCCAGCTCCAGCTCGTTGGGCTCGCGCCCCAGCCGCTCGACTATCGCCTCGTACTCGGCCTCGGACAGCGCCAGCTGGTCAAGGGCCTGCTGGGAGACTGGCACTTATCCCCTCCCTACCGTGATGAGTACCACGCCGGCGACGACCATGGCGGCTCCCGCCACCGTCCGCCACGTGACCCTCTCCAGCCGCTGGAGAAACAGGTGAGCGGCGAGAATCGACACCAAGGGGTGCGTCCCCGCCAGGGGCGCCACCAGCACCACCGGCGCCTTGCTCAGGGCGAAGTACCAGAAGCCGACGCCCCACGTTCCGGAGGCGCCCGCCAACGCCACCCATAGCCACGCTCTCCTGGGCGCGGCGGCCGAATCCACAGCCGCATGGCGGTGAAACATTGCGGCCAGGATCACCAGCCCGAAGACCATGGAGACTGCGGTGGCGACGACAGGAGAGGCGCCATGGTCTGTGACCAGCATGCGGCCGATGATCGTCAGGGTGCCGTAGCTGGCCGCCGCCCCAAGGGCTGAGGCGTACCCTAGCATAAGCTGGTTCCGTCTGGTCTCCTTGGCGATCATCGCTGGCTGACCACCAATGACATCCCGGCGACGATGGAGAGGGTGCCCAGCAGGGTCAGCTGGTTGATCGACTCCCCTCCGATGGAGATGGCGAGGACCAGGGCGAATAGGGGCGACGCGCCGACTATGGTGCTTGCACCGGATACGCCGACCAGCCGCACCCCGGTATAGTTGAGCAGCCGCCCAAAGGGAAAGTTGATTATCCCCGATAGGAGCAGCCAGAGGAGCACCACGCCGCTGAGGGCGAAGATCTCGGCCGGGTGGAGAGCGAAGGCGAGGCCGACCATGATAGCGGCGCCCACCAGCAGCGAGACCAGCGTTACCGTCGTCGGGCGCATGTACTGCAGCGCCAGCCGCGCGAACACGGCGCTGCCGCCGAATCCCAGCGCGGCGGACAGCCCCAGGACCACTCCCAGCATCAGGACGCGGCGAGGGGCGAGACGGCGGAGGCGATCAGCGACTCGAATATAGCCCGACCGTCTACTCCCCCGAGCATGGGGTCGCAGCAACGCTCCGGGTGAGGCATCATCCCCAGCACGTTGCCCCGCCCGTTGACGATCCCGGCTATGTTGCCCACGGAGCCGTTGGGGTTCGCGTCGCCGCTGGCCTCGCCCGAGGGAGAGCAGTACCTGAAGATCACCCTGCCCTCGGACTCCAGCGCGGCCAGGGTGGCGGCGTCGGCATAGTATCTGCCCTCCCCGTGGGATATGGGTACCCGCAGGACCTGCCCCTCACGCGCTGAGCGGGAGAAGGGCGACGACGCGCTCTCGACCCGCAGGTGTACCCACTGGCACCGGAACTGGAGGTGCTCGTTACGCATCAGCACCCCGGGCAGGAGGCCCGATTCGCACAGGATCTGGAAACCGTTGCAGATGCCCAGCACCAGCTTTCCCTCCTGGGCGAGCTCCTCCACCGCCCGCATCACGGGCGAGAATCGCGCGATGGCGCCCGCCCGAAGGTAGTCGCCGTAGGAGAAGCCGCCGGGTAGGACCACGCAGTCGAAGCCCGACAGGTCTGTATCCCTGTGCCACACGTACTCCACCTGCTGATGGAGGACGTCCCTCAACACGTGGAAGCAGTCCGTATCGCTCCACGTTCCCGGAAACACGATGACGCCGAATCTCATCTCACGCCGCCCGCTTCAGCCCCCTGCCCTCGCGGTTCAACCGGACCCACGCGAAAGAAGCAGCCTGCGAGCGACCTCGTTGACCACGCGGCCCTCGACCTTCCCCCGCACCTCGGGCATGACGCGCCCCATCACTTTGCCCATGTCCTGGGGGCCGGCCGCTCCGACCTCCTCTATGGCCTCCCGCACCAGCTCGACGACCTGCTCTTCCGACAGCTGCTCCGGCAGGTAGTCTAGGATGATGCGGAGCTGGGACTCCTCCTTGTCGACTAGGTCTTGGCGGTTGCCCTTGGTGAAGGCCTCGATGCTCTCCCGTCTCTGGGAGGCCTGGCGGCTCAACACCCTCAGGATGTCCTCGTCGTGGAACTCTCGCTGCTCGGCTATCTCAGCCTTGTGCACCTCGGAGAGGAGGTATCGTATGGTGTCGCGGCGGTCCGTCTCTCGGCTGCGCATCGCGGCCTTCACGTCTTCGTCCAATCGGGAGCGTAGCGTCATGGGAACCTCAGGCTGCGGCTGAATGGCACGCCGCGAGTATAGGAACGAGAGCCTTCGACTGTCAACCTCGACCGGACGGCGTCTCGAGCTGGCCGATGGCATGTCTGATGGAGGCCAGCGTGCGCTCCCGCCCCAGTACCTCGATACTCTCGAATAGAGGCGGCGCGACCTTCTGGCCGGTTGTCGCGACGCGCAGGGAGCCGAAGAGCTGACCGGCCTTCACGTTCAGATGCCGCGCCATGGACCTGAGCAGCCCCTCTATGGTCTCGCAATCGAAGGTAGACAGCTCCGCCAGGCCCGCGTGGGCGGCCTCCAGCGCGCTCCTGGCGCCCTCGGCATCCATGCCCTTCTGGACTAGGTCCGCGGCATCGCACTCAACGCGGTCCCGAAAGAGGAAGGCGATCAGCGGCGCGGCATCCCGCAGCGTCTTGATCCGCACCTGTATCAGCGGGACCACCTTGAGAAGGCGGGCCGTGTCGGGCAGCACCGGGATCTCCGCCGGAGGGTATCGCCTCCAGAAGTCCAGCAGAGACTCCACAAGGTGCTCCGGGGTCGACTCCCTTATGTAGCTGCCATTCATCCATTCGAGCTTGCCGGCGTCGAACACCGCGCCCGACTTGCCGACGCGTTCGATGGTGAAGTGGCGTTTCAGATCGTCGTGGGAGAATATCTCGGTCCTGTCGTCCAGGGACCAGCCCAGCAGCGTCAGGAAGTTGAGCAGGGCCTCGGGGAGGTAGCCCATCTCGCGGTACTCGGAGACAGAGGTAGCGCCGTGGCGCTTGCCGAGCTTCGACCTGTCCGGCGCCAGGACTATAGGCAGATGGGCGAAGCGCGGAGGCTCCCATCCAAACGCCGCGTAGAGCTGTAGATGGCGCGGAACGCTGGACAGCCACTCCTCTGCGCGCATGACGTGGCTTATGCCCATGTGATGGTCGTCAACCACGTTGGCCAGATGGTAGGTCGGGAAGCCGTCGGACTTGAGCATGACGAAGTCGTCCACGAGGCTGTTGTCGAAGGAGACGCGTCCCCGTACCAGGTCGTCGACGGCCGTCTCGCCCTCCATCGGCATCCTGAAACGGACGACCGGGACGGCGTCCCCGTCCCGGCTTGCGGCATCGCCCAGCTCGCGGCATCGCCGATCGTAGCCTAATGGACGCTTGAGCCTGGCCTGCTCCTGGCGCACCTCGGCCAGGCGCTGGGGGGAGCAGAAGCACCGGTAGGCCCTCCCGCTGTCCAAGAGCATCTCCGCGTGCTCGCGGTACAGGTCGAGCCTTTGGGACTGTACGTAGGGAGAGTGCGGTCCCCCGACGTCGGGGCCCTCTTCCCAGTCGACGCCAAGCCACCGCAGCGACTCCAGCAGCACCTCGGTGGAGCCCTCCACCATGCGGGCCCGGTCCGTGTCCTCGATACGGATGACGAAGGCGCCGCCGTGGTGGCGGGCGAACAGCCAGTTGTAGATAGCGGTACGGATGTTGCCGACGTGGGGATCCCCGGTGGGGCTGGGCGGAAAGCGCACCCGCACGTTTGAACTTACCATGCTCTGTTGTTCCTTCCCTGTATTCTAGCACGTAGCACGGCGGCAGAAAGGGCCGCCGGCGCCTCTACGCGGGACGGCCAAGGGCGTCCAGGAAGCCTTGAAGCTCGGGCGGCAGCTCGGAGACGAACTCGACGTACTCTCCCGTCGAGGGATGATGGAACCCCAGCAGCCTGGCATGGAGGAAGTGCCGCTTGAGCGTTGGATGGGGCCGTCCATAGGTGGCGTCCCCCACCAGCGGATGCCCCACCGAGGCGAGGTGTACGCGTATCTGGTGGGTCCGCCCGCTTACCGGCGCCGCCTCCAGCAGCGAGAAACCCTCGTAGCGCCTCTCCACCCTGTAGCGGGTCTTCGCCTCCCGGCCGCGGGGCGCCACCGCCATGCGCTTGCGGTTCCGCACGTCTCGGCCGATGGGGGCGTCGATCACCGCCTCCTCCGGCGACGGCCGGCCGCGCACCAGCGCCAGGTACCGCTTGGTGAACCGCCGCTCCTTCAGCTGCTCCGACAGCGCCCGATGGGCCCTCTCGCCCTTGGCCACCACCAACAGCCCAGACGTGTCCTTGTCGAGGCGATGCACGATCCCCGGCCGCAGCTCGCCGCCTATTCCCGTCAGGCCGGGGCAATGCGCCAGCACAGCGTTGGCCAGCGTCCCGTCCGGATGGCCCGGGGCCGGGTGTACGGTGAGGCCGGCAGGCTTGTCCACCACAAGGATGTCGCGGTCCTCGAAGGCGATCTCCAGGGGGATGTCCTGGGGAGACAGGTGACTCGCGACCGGATCGGGAACGGTGACCACGATCTCCTGTCCGCGGCCTATCGTTGAGGCCGGTTTGGCCGGCGCCCCGTCCAGGGTGACGAGGCCGTCCAGTATCAGGCCTCTCGCCCTGGAGCGCGACAGGTCCGGGCAGTGGGCGGCCACGAACCGGTCCAGCCTCTCCCCACCCTCTTGCGCGGTGAAGCTGCGGGTACGGCTCACCGTGAAGCGTCGTCGCTGGACACCGAACCGGCGACGCTCTCTCTGCCCGATGCCCGTCTCGCCTTACCCGTGAGCAGTACCGCCGCCAGCATGGCCATGCCGACTACGACAGCCGAGTCTGCCAGATTGAATATCGGCCACGGACCGATGTCGATGAAGTCCACGACGGCGCCCACTCGAATACGGTCCACGAGGTTGCCGACCGCGCCGCCCAGCTGGAACCCTATCGCCAAGCGGAGCAGCGCGCTGGGGGGCGAGTAGGCCTTGTAGAAGAAGATGAGGAACCCTATTGCGATGGCCGAGGCGACGATCAGCAGCCCAGTATAGTTCTGGAAGAGCCCGAAGGCTGATCCCGAGTTGGTCCCGTAGGTGAACCGAAAGAACCCATCGACGGGCCACGACTGGCCTATCTCCATCGCCGCCCGGATTAGCGCCTTCGTGAGCTGATCGAGAGCCAGCACCGTTGGGATGGTTACCAGCAGCGCCGGGTCCAGGTACCAGCGTTGACGCGGAGTGGCGACCGGCGCAACAGGCCCGCCAAGGGAATCTCGCCGCGGCGACTCGACTATACGCTCATCCAAGAAGCAGGCTCCTTCATCCAATGCCGGCGGATCGGTGAGGACCAGCCATCCACTGAAAGAATCGTAACACACCCACGTCTAACGCCAGTGCACCTCCACCAATTCGACGTCCGCCGGATTCGTGGCCTAGCTGACAGCTAGATCATACCTGTGCGGAGCCATCTGCCTCGCCGATAGTACCAGATAAACAGCGCCAACCTTGCGGTCATCCCGATGACGATAGCCCAGGCGACCCCGTACTCCGCCAACGGGGTGAACTGGGAGAGTACGAAGGCCAGGGGGATCTCCACACACCAGACCGTTGCCAGAGTGACCACCATGGGGCCGAAGGTGTCGCCGCTGGTGTTGAACGCCTGCGTGAACACCTGGACCAGACTGACGGAGACGTACCCAACGGCCATGATGACCACCCACCTGGCGGCATGGGCGACAAACTCGGCATCGCCGCTGAACAGCTTCATCAGGAGTTCGGGGAACATGAAGATCAGGGTTGCCAGCACCGCGCTGGCAGAGCCCGAATAGAGGGCCGCCCACTTCACGGCGCTCCTGGCGCGCTCCGGCAGCTCCGCTCCCAGGTTCTGGCCTGCCAACGTCCCCGCCGCCCTGCCCAGCCCCCTGCTGCTCTGGTTCACCAGGTTCTCGGCCCGACGAGTCACGGAGAAGGCCGCCAACGCCCCGTCGCCAAAGGGGACCACTATCGCAATCACTGCGAGCTGGGAAGCGCCCCGCTGCATGTTGGTCACCGAAGCGGGGAACCCCAGCTTGATGAGGCGCCACATCAGGGGCAGATCCACATGGTAGCCTCGCAGGCTGAACTGTATCCTGGACCTTCCGCCAATGAGGCCGTGCAGGTTGATGGCCAGCCCTATCCACTCAGCCGACAGCCGGGCTACGGCGGCGCCCGCCAGCCCCAGGGACGGGAACCACAGCCAGCCGAAGATCAGAAACGGGCTCAGCACCAGATGGAAGATCCTCGTAGTAGAGGCAGCCTTCAGTGGGGTCATCGGGTCGCCCGCAGCCTGCAGAGCCCCGGCGGTCAGGCGGTGGAAGCCCAGGACGCCCATCGCCATGAACTGGATCTTCATGTACCCGGCCGCCTGATCCACCACGGCGTCGCTGAGGCCCATGAGGCGCAGCATGGGCACGGTCAAGAGCTGGCCCGCTACGACCATCAGCCCCGCGTAGCCGCCGGTTAGGGTCATGGCTTGCAGTAGTACGTGGTTGGCGTATGCGGTGTTCCTGGCGCCGATGGAGCGCGCAATCAACGACCTCATGGCCGAATCCAGGCCCATCCGGACCATGAAGACCATCATCAGGTAGGTCTGGGCCACCCCAAGACCCGCGATGGCCTGGAATCCCAGACGGCCGGCCCAGATGAGGTCGGCGAAGTGGTCGACGACGCTGAGGGAGCCCTCCGCTACCTGCGGCCAGCCCAGGTACCAGAGGTGTCTTCGTATGCTGCCTCGAGTTAGGTCCCGAGTCGTCCGCCTGCGAGGCCTCCCGCCGCCGGGCCGGCTGGGGGAGGATGCCGGGGCGGCTGCGGGGCGGTCTGGCCGTTGACGCGGCCTCGTTTCAGGCGCCTGCGGTTCATCATCGGCCATCCAGCAGGTCCTGCTCTCTCATCCTGCCAAGCAGTAGCGGGGATCCGCAGGTCGGCACTGTAGCCAGACGAGAAATGGTTCACCTCCGGGAGGCTGTCCCAGCCGGGGACCTCTGCAAGAGTCTCTCGGAGGACAGGGGCGCGGTGGATAGGCGCAACGTTATCCCATCGACCCTGCCCCGTCAAACGAGCAGACCAGCCAGTGGCCCCACGCCAGCCTCGAGCACCAAACCTACCTCTCCCCCCTTGCACGGGGGAGATAGAGGGCACTTGACTTGCCTCGTAATATGCAGCTATCATTACATGTAATTCCAAAGCCACAATACCAGGAGGAGGCAGCATGACTGAAGAGAACGGCGAGCATCGGAAGAGCCACGGGAAGCGCCTCGCCGAGGACATCCAGGGCTTGGTTGGAGACATAGACAAGGCCGTGCGCCGGGCCGTCCCCCAGGTGGCCGGCGCCGCCGAGACAGTGGGAGAGACGGTCAAGGACAGCGTCAGGGAGGCGGTCGGCGGGGTACGCGCCACCAGGGACAGCGTGGTCATGATCCGCGTGGACAGGGAGAGCCTGGCGCGGCTGGACGACCTGACCGAGTCGGGGATTGCAGGAAGCAGGTCGGAGGCGGCGGCGTTCCTGATCTCCGAAGGGATCAAGGCGCGTCAGGGACTGTTCGACAAGATCGCCGACAAGATCGATCAGATCAGGGCTGCCAAGGAAGAGCTAAGGAACCTCCTCGAGGAGGACGAGGCCGAAGCGGCGGGGCGCAATTAGAGCACGTAGCCGCAGAAGGTTAGCGGCTCCCGCCGTCCCCGTGAGAGTTTCCCCTATTGAGCCAGCTCACCAGCTTCCAGGCGGCTGGAAGCGCCAGGCTGGCGAGGTACAGCTTGGTGAGGTCGCCTACGATGAAGGGGTAAAGTCCCCACGCTAGGGTCTTGCTCCAGTCGCCCTCGGCGGCGTCGATATTGAGCCAGATGAGCCCCGGAACGTAGAGGACCGCGTTTCCGGCCAGCATCCCGAGAATCCCCCAGGGCTTCCTGTCCCAGGCCCTCTCAGCGAGGTAGCCGGTGACGAAGGCGGCCACTATGAAGCCGACGATATAGCCGCCACTGGAGAGGTCCCACGGGAGCCCAGAGCTACCACTCCAGGGAAACAGGACGTGCGCTCCCCAATCTCCCTCGGGCAGGACGCCGCCCCCCGGGGCGAAGACAGGGACTGCGACCATGCCAAGGAGCATGTAGATGAGCAGCGAGCCGGCGCCTCGCCAGGCGCCCAGGGCGCCGCCCGCCACCAGCACGGCGAAGGTCTGGCCGGTAATGGGGACCGGCGTCCACGGCAGCCTCACGGCTATCTGCGCGCACAGGGCGACGAACAGGGCGAATCCGACCATCAGACCGGCGTCCACGGCCAGCCGCGTCCCGGGGGTGCTGCCCCACGCACGGGGGACTACCGCGTCGATGAGTACCGGAAGGCGACCGGTGGCTTCCATTGTCCTTCCTCCACGCCGAAGATTGACCACTGAGTCTTGGTAGACGCGCGGAGTGTATAAAAGGCCGCCACACCTGTCAATCGGACGTCCCTCGGGTAACTGTCCCCCACTGGACGGGCGTTAGGGCTCGGCGTTAAACTTCGAGGGTGTATCGAGGAGACGCTGGGAAGCGGTGTGGGCCGAGGCCAACGCCGAGATTCCAGGCGTAGACGAGGAGGCCGCATGGCAGAGAATCTGGGCGTCAGCGACATAGAGCTGGGGGAACAGGACATATCCGTCGAGTGGAGCGACGGCCACAGGAGTCATTACGACGCCAAGTACCTGCGCATCAGCTGCGGCTGCGCCGAGTGCGTGGAGGAGTGGAGCAACCGCAAGCTGCTGGACCCGGCGACTGTGCCCGCGGACATCCATGCCGTGGACCATCTTATGGTCGGCCGCTACGCGGTCCAGTTCCTGTGGAGCGACGCCCACTTCACCGGAATCTACCCCTTCACGCTGCTGCGCAAGCTCTGCCGGTGCGGCGAGTGCCTCGCGGCCGCAGCTCAGGACTCTGGGCCAACCTAGCAACCTACATGGCGCCTTGCCGTACTTTCTGCAAGGCACGGTTTGTGGCGTGCGGCGGGCGGAGATTCGGCCCAGCCTCGAACACTTCTTGGCTCTGCTGGCGACCGCCAGAGAAATCCCGGATCGATGAACGAGAATATGAGACGCAAACGTCTCCTATTGCTGGCCACCGCGGCCCTGGTGGTCGTCACGCTGGCAGGGCTGTACCTGCTGGGCACTGTGCTGCTGACTCTGGGCATCAGCGTGGTGATTGCCTACGTACTCCTGCCAGTGGCCCGGCTGCTGGAGCGGGGATTGCCGTGGCGGCATCGTCGACCCGGCCTGAGCCGCGGCATCGCCATCGGGATCATCTTCCTGGCCGGGTTCGGCATTCTCGCCGGAGTCCTGGTGCTGGTCATTCCTCCCTCCGTTCGGCAGAGCCAGCAGTTCATCGAAGAGTTCCCGGGCTTCTTCAACTCCGCCCGAATAACGGTGGAAGACTGGATCCACCGCTACGCCGACCTGATTCCCGGCGAGATACGGGACCGGGCGGAAGAGGCGTTAGCCGACGCCGGTGGGATCCTGGTCAAGGCGGCCTGGAACGTCGTCAAGCAGACTCTGGGGGTCATCTCCGGCTCCTTCGCCTTCGTCTTGGCTCTGGCCACCGCGCCGGTGCTGATCTTCTACTTGATGAAGGACTCCGGGCGGATCAAGGCGTCCCTTTACGCCCCCTTCCCGGCGGCGCTGCGACCCTACCTTCGGGATATCCTGGACATAGTGGACCAGACGCTGGGAGGATACATCCGAGGCCAGCTGACCCTGAGCTTGGTCGTCGGGGTTATCGTAACCACCGGACTCCTGCTGATGGGAGTGCCCTTCCCGTTCATCCTGGGCATCGTGGCGGGACTGACCGAGATTATCCCAATCATCGGGCCATGGATCGGTGGAGCAACTGGCGTGCTGGTGACACTGGCCACTGCGCCGGACAAGGTCCTCTGGGTCGTAGTGCTGTACCTGGCCGTCCAGCTCCTGGAAAACACGCTTCTGGTGCCCAGGATTCAGGGGAATACTCTAAGAGGGTGTTTTCAAAGTACATCATGACGGAGCTAAGCGTCGGAGCATGAGATGAATCGCAGCTATGTGCAGCCACGCTTCCGTTGTATCGGTCAGGGCTTCATAGTCCTTGCTCAACCGGCGACAACGTCCCAGCCACGCCAGTGTTCGCTCAACCACCCACCTGCGTGGCAGCACCTCAAACTGATGGCTGGCCCTGGGACGCTTGACGATCTCCAAGACCCAGCCCGACATGGACATCACCCAGTCCACCAACTGGCCGCTGTAGCCAGCGTCAGCCCAGATGAGTCGCAGGCGTGGGAATCGTCCTATCAATTTATCGATGACCAGCCTCGCCCCATCTCGGTCTTGGATATTGGCAGGATGCACCACCACCGCCAACAGCAAGCCCATGGTATCTACGATGACGTGTCGCTTTCGACCGTTGATCTTCTTACCAGCATCATAGCCACGAGGCCCCCTTTTTCAGTCGTCTTCACGCTCTGGCTATCTATGATCGCTGCGCTGGGAGTAGGATTTCTACCTTCGGCCTCTCGGACGCAGGGGCGTAGCGTCTCATTGACTCGTTCCCACGTTCCATCTATGGTCCAACTGCGGAAGTATTTGTACAGGGTCTGCCAGGGAGGCAGATCGTGCGGGACCATCCGCCAGGGGCATCCGCTCCGAAGCAAATACAGGATGCCGTTCACTACCTCCCGCAGGTCCACTGTACGGGGCCGGCCTCCGGGCTTGGCTGGTGGGAGTAGGGGGCCGAGGATCTCCCACTGTTCGTCCGTCAGGTCGCTGGGGTACGATTTGCGGCTCATTCATCAAGTTTAGTACAAGTTCAAGACTTTGCAAACACCCTCTAAAGCTACACCCCGTCGCCGTAATCTTGGTGATTACGGTAGGAAGCCAATACTTTGGCCTCTGGGGCGTGATCATAGGGCCGCCCCTGGTGGCGATGGGCAAGGACATAATCGTCTACCTCGCCCAGGGGTGGGACCCGCCCACGGAAACGCCAGACCCGGAGACGGCTGAACCTTAGGCGTGGGCGCGGGGTGCTTCGATTGCCGGTGTGAAGCCCTTGTGCTATTGTAGAGTCCCCACCAATACCCCCGGAGCCATCTCATGTACGTCGTCGGTACCGCCGGCCACGTGGACCACGGCAAGTCGACGCTGGTGGAGGCATTGACCGGCATCGACCCGGACCGTTTGGCAGAGGAGAAGGAGCGCGGGCTGACCATCGACCTGGGGTTCGCATGGCTGCGCCTCCCCGGCGGCAACGAGGTCAGCATCGTCGACGTTCCCGGCCACGAGCGGTTCGTCAACAACATGCTCGCCGGAGTCGGCGGGATAGACCTCGCCCTCCTCGTAGTGGCCGCCGACGAGTCGGTGATGCCCCAGACCAGGGAGCACCTGGCCATCCTGGACCTCCTCCAGATTCGGCGCGGCCTGGTAGCCGTTACCAAGAGGGACCTTGTGGACGACGACTGGCTGGAGCTGGTCGTGGCCGACGTGGAGGACGTCGTCCGGGGGACTGTGCTGGACGGCGCCCCGGTGGTGACCGTCTCCGCAACGACCCGGGAGGGCCTCCCCCAGCTTGTGTCCACCATCGAAGACCTCCTGGACGAGACGCCGCCCAAGAGGGATCTGGGCAGGCCGCGCCTTCCCATAGACCGCGCATTCACCATCTCCGGCTTCGGGACCGTCGTGACCGGCACCCTCACCGATGGCAATCTGGCGGTGGGGCAACAGCTGGAGCTGGCCGTTTCGGGTAGGAGTACGCGGGTCCGGGGGCTGCAGAGCCACCGGTCCAAGGTCGAGGAGGCGGTCCCCGGGGTGCGGGTCGCCGCCAACCTCACGGGAGTCCAAGCCGAGTCGATAAGCAGGGGCGAGGTGCTCACCACTCCGGGCTGGCTCAAGCCCTCCACGGCCATCGACGTACACCTGCGCGTGATTCCCGATGCGCCCCATCCGGTCCGACACAACATGTTCGTCACGGTGCACACGGGCAGCAGCGAGGCCATAGCCAGGGTGCGGCTGCTGGAGGAGGACGCCGTCCGGCCCGGGGAGACGACGTGGGCGCAGCTGAAGAGCGACGATCCAATCGCGGCGGTCAAGGGCGACTACTTCGTGATCAGGTCCAACAGGACCACGCTGGGGGGCGGCAGTATCGTCGACCCTCACGCCCGCCGGCACCGGCGCCGCCACCGGCCCATCCTCGACCGCCTTGCGGTCATGGAAGAGGGCTCCGAGAGGGATGTAATCCTGAAGACCATCGAGGCGTCGGAGCCCGCCGACTTCAGCTCGGTGGTGAGCCGCGCCAACGTGGAGTCCGGCTCCGCCCAGTCGATCTTGAAGGAGATGACGTCGGACAATCTCGTCGTTGCCCTGGGCCGGCGGTCCGCCGGGCAGGGCTCCATCGTCTACACCGCCGAAGGATGGTCCTCGGTATCCGATAGGGTCCACGGCGCGCTACAGGAGTACCACGACCAGTTCCCGTTGAGGCGGGGTGCGCCGAAGGAGGAGCTGCGGAGCAGGCTGGGCATGTCGTCCCAGGTCTTCGGCGCCGCGCTTCCGAGGCTGCAACAGGACGAAGTCGCAGTGGAAGAGGGGACGGTGGTGAGGCTTCCCCATCACCAGCCCGGACTGTCCGACGAACAGAGGGACACCGCCGGCGCCTATCTGAAGCTGCTGGACTCGAACCCCTACTCTCCTCCCACCGAGTCCCCCGTGGACCCGGACATGCTTGAGCTTCTCGCCGCTGAGGGCAAGGTCGTAAAGGTCAGCGAAAACGTCGTCTTTTCCTCTTCTGCTTATCAGGACATGGTTGATAGAATCTCGATACACCTTGGAGAGCACGGTCAGATCACGGTAGCGGACGTCAGGGACCTGTTTGGCACAAGCCGCAAGTACGCCATAGCCCTGATGGACCACCTTGACCAGCAGCGCATCACCCGCCGGGTCGGGGACTCCAGGGTTCTGAGGTAGAGGGTGCCATCGCGAGCCGTCACGTGACCACGGAGAGCCGTCCCCAGACCGATGCCCACGTGCTGGAGATCACCGTGCATGGCCGGCGTCTGCCGGTCTCCTACCTGTCGTCGCTGCTCCGGGTGGTACAGGCCGCCGTTAGGGAGGTCGCCCGCCACGCTGAGGGATCTCGGGATGCATTCGCCGAGCTGCCTCAGCCCGTGCTCCACATGGTCGTCCAGTCCTACGGGCATGAGCCCGCCAGGCAGCTTGCAAAGCCCTCGAACCGCGTTGGCGCCGCCGCCAACACACGAGATGCCGATGAGGGAGGGCTCGCCCTTCACTTCAGCTTCGCCGATCCCGTGGACTCAACTACGCTGAGCAAGCTGTCTTCCGCCGCCTTCGAAGCCTTCGCCGAACAAATGGTGCAGATGCTGAAGGGCCTGCCCCAGCGCGGTCTCTGGGGACAGCCCACCGGCGGGGCCCAGGCCGGCAGCTACGACTCGGAGGTCTACAGGCGCTTGGACCAGGTACGCTTGGAGATGAGGCGGTTCTCCAAGGCCACGCTGAGCTCTGGGGGGCACGTGATCTCCTTCGAGGGCGACCGGATGGATATAAGCTAGCCCGGTTGCACATACCCATCGATTGACGACCGAGGACGCCTCTATGTCGCTGGACCTGCACAACACCGCTCTACAGATCGACGAGATGGCGCTGCTGCTGAAGTCTCGCGAGGGAGACCGGACCACGCGGCTCAAAGAGGCGCTGCGAGCCGTCGCGGACTTCGACCCCTCAGAGTACGAGGGCAAGCGCTGCGTCAGCGAATCGACCCTCCACTGGGCGCTGCCCCGGGCGCCGCAATCGCCCGGGGAGGCCTACGCCCCCCCGCCGATTCCGGCGGAGTTCAACGTCGTTGCCACCGACGGCTCTCACATAGACGTGGACCGGCACACCCCGGCACGCTGCTTTCTCATCAACATCGGGGTCTCCGCTCTGACCTATGGCCCCGGAGCGAACGCCCGCCTATCCAACAGGCCCCGCCTCTACGCCACCGATGAGGAGCTCGCTCTACGCGACCCGTTGGGCTTCTATCGCGAGCAGCCCATAGAGGGAGCGATACTGGGCGCCAAGCGCACGGTGGACGAGGCCCTTGCGCTGGCGGAGGCCGTGGGCGGCACGCCGCCCGACATACCCACGTTGGCGCTCATGGACGGTTCGCTGGTCATGTTTGGACTGGTGGGCCAGGGTTATCGAGAGTTCGTGACACGCCGCCTGGTCGAGGAGGGTTTCGCCCTCGCCCTGGACACGCTGCGGCAGACCGCGCTCCGGCGCACACTTGCCGCTGCCAGCTACGTCAGCCTTCCCAACAGCGCCGAGGTGGTCAACGCGCTCCGCCTCCACACGTGCCCCTACGACGTGGCGGACTGCGCGGCCCACTGCGGCAGGACTCCCACGGGTCAGAGGCCCTGCGACACGGGAGCTATGGGGCTGCGGGACCGCGATCTCTTCCTGGAGCTGCTGAGGCCGGGGGAGCGCTCCGCAACCTTCGTCACCTCATCCGGCTTGGTGCGGGACTACTACCAAGGCCACGACATCCACTTCTGCTACGTCCACACCGGCAACGAGATCGGCCGCATCGAGATGCCGTCCTGGGTCGCGGAGGATGAGGCCCTCCTGGGCCTGACCCACTCGCTGATCGTGGACCAGTGCCGCCGGGGCCCCGGATATCCCATCGCGCTGCTGGAGGCCCACGAGCAGGCGGTTGTCACGGGCTCCGACAGGCGTCACTTCGCCGAGCTCGTGGAGAACGCCCTCTCCGACAGGCGATTGCCGGTCTACACCTCGGAGAAGAGTTTTTCGAAGAGGGCAAGATGGCTGTAGGGGCATCGGACGGGGAGGCGATGAGCCCGCGGGAACGCGAGATGCAAGACCCTCCGCCCGCGCAGGGCGCAGCCCGCTTCGGCGAAGTCATAGAGGCCTCCACGACGGGGTTCAAGGTACAGTGCTACGAGCTGTACGAGGCGCCTTCTCTGGGCAGCCTGGTGTGGACCGGCGGCCCCTCGGCCATCTACGGCATCGTATACGACGTGACCACCGCCAGCATGGACCCCGCGCGCCATCCCATAGCCCGGGGGCGGGACGAGGAGTCGGAGGGGGCGGTGTACAGGAACAACCCGCAGCTCAGCCGGCTGCTGTCCACCGAGGCCTCCTCCGTGGTGGTCGGCCACCGCTCCTCCGGGGAGATGGTGCGCCGTCTGCCGCCGCTGCCCGCCAGGATCCACTCCTTCGCCCACATCTGCACCAGCGGCGAGCTGCGGGAGCTGTCCGCCTCCCTCGAGTTCCTGCCGGCCCTGCTGTCGTCTCCGTGGATCATGGCTCCCGACGACGTTACGGCCGCCTTCCTGCTACACGCCAGCGCCGCGCATCCGGCGCCTCGAGAGTACCTGGTGGAGGCCGGGAAGGAGCTGGCCGCCGCTCTCAGCGGCGACGTACGACGGCTGAACGGTATCCTGAAGAGGCTGTCCAGTGGATAGCGAGACCCAAACAAGGCGCCTGGGCATGGTCGTATCGGGCTCTCTGACCGAGGGGGTAGAGGTCAGGCTCGACTCAGGCGTCTCGACCGAGGATGTGAAGGTCGGCGCCTTCGTAACCCTGCAGGGGGAGCGGATGCGGTTCTTCGGCGTCGTAACCGACGTGTCCCTGGCCTCCACGGACCCGGGTCTGAAGCTCGCCCCGCCGGACGTGTCCGACCCCTTCATCGCCAGGGTCGTCTCCGGCACCATGGCGTACGGCGCCATAGCCGTCGAGCCGTCGCTGACTCTCTCCAACGACGACTTCGCGGCGGTGGACGGGCCCCAGCCCGCCAAGACCGTGCCTCCCCACTTTGCCGAGGGCTCCCTCGCCTCGGAGCAGGACATCCAGCTCATATTCGGCTCCGAGGACGAGCAGCACTTCTGGATAGGCAACCCCCTGGATATGGAGACGAAGCTGTGTCTCGACATCCCCGAGTTCGTGACGCGCAGCAACGGGGTCTTCGGCAAGAGCGGCACCGGGAAGACCTTCCTCACGCGTCTGCTCCTGATCGGGATCCTCCAGAGCGGCGCAGCCGTCAACCTCGTCTTCGACATGGAGAGCGAGTACGGCTGGAAAGGCTACGTGGAGTCGGCGGCTGAGGTCAAGGGCCTGAAGCAGCTTTTCTCCTCCAAGGTCGCCGTCTTCTCCCTGGACGAGGCGAGCTCCAGGCGCCGCGGCCTCACCCCCGACTACGTCGTCCGCATCGGACTGGACGAGATCGAGCCCGAGGACGTTCAGGTACTGGGCTCCATGTGGGACCTGTCAGACATAGCGATAGAGGCTACCTTCTCCCTGGAGAGGCACTTCGGCTCCAAGAAGTGGCTGCGCAGCTTCCTAGGGCTCAAGGGCCGGGAGGCGCTCCAGGAGACGGCCGGCGCAATAGGGGTGAACCAGAGTACCGTGAACGCGCTACACAACAGGCTCTCCAGGCTGAAGCGATTCCAGTTCATGGACGAGGCCTCCGGCCACGACTCGGTGGGGCAGATACTCAGCTACCTGGACAGGGGAGTCCACGTCGTGCTGGAGTTTGGCCGCTACGGCAGCGATCTGGCAGCCTACATCCTGGTGGCCAACCTGCTGACCCGGCGCATCTACCAGCGGTACCAGCAGATGTCCGAGAGGGCCATGGGCGATCAGGGGCTGCAGCCCAGGCCGCTGGTGATCACGGTTGAGGAGGCCCACAAGTTCCTGACGCCCGGCATCGCCAATCAGACCATCTTCGGCTCCATCGCCCGGGAGATGCGCAAGTACAACGTGACCCTGCTGATTGTGGACCAGCGCCCCAGCGGCATCGACGACGAGATAATGAGCCAGCTGGGCACCAAGATCACCTGCCTTCTGGACAACGAGAGGGATACGGACGCGGTATTGACGGGGGTCTCCGGAAGCCGCAAGCTCCGGTCGGTGCTGTCCAGGCTCGACTCGAAGCAGCAGGCCCTGGTGTTCGGCCACGCCGTGCCCATGCCCGTGGTCGTCCGGGTGAGGGACTACGGCACCCCCGAGTCCTACCGCGAGCTGGGCTTCATGGAGGCTGCCGAGCTGAAGGCGCAGATCGAGCGAGACGCTGACGCCCTCTTCGGCCCGGAGCGAGAGTGACGGCTCCGGCGCACCCTTCAGAGGGCCTTGACGGCCTCCTCGATGGTCCTGGTGGCGTCAGAATAGTCCGTGCCGGGAGGGAAGCTCAGGGGCTGGCCGAAGTGTATCTCGATGGCCCCGCGCCTGAGGAGCGGGAACCACCTCGGTGAGCCACTCCGGTGGATGTGCAGACGCAGCGGTACGACGGGAAGCCGCCCCTCGACCGCGACGAGGCCGGTGCCGTTCATGAAGGGCTTGATGGGCCCCCCGACGGTAAGGCCCCCCTCCGGGAAGATGAGCACCGACCAGCCGTTGTCCACGATCCTGCCCATATTCTCCAGGCTCGGCCTGACCGCGCCCTCCCTGGCCAGCGGGAAGCCGTTGCCCAAGAGGGGATTGGCCACCCATCGGATGGGGTTTCGCCAGAGGTGGGCCGCTCCGGCTATGGCCAGGCGGCGGCGCCACTCCTGGGGGACCGCCTTGATGATCAACGGGTTGTCCAAGCCCAGGCTGTGGTTCGAGGCGAAGACGACGGGGCCCGTTACGCCCCGGAGTCTGCCGCGGCCGGTGACCTTCAGGCTGTAGACCGCCCTGAGGAGAGGGAAGACGAGCGCCCGCTGCAGGAAGCCGCGCGCCATGCGGCACCACCAGCGCATTCCCCATCCGGGGAACTTCGTGACCGGCGGGTTGGTGGACGCCTGCTCGATGAGCCGGGTCAGATGGCCGACCGTCGTCTCAGGGGTCACGCCGCTCTCATCCAGGTAGACTCCCAGCTCCGTCTCCACGGCGGAGAGCAGCTCGACCCGGCCAAGGGAGTCGAAATCCAGGTCGTCGCCCAGGGCCATCTCGGGCCGTATCTCCGCGGCGTCCCGCCGAGCGATCTCCCCGATGATGTGCACCAAGCTCCTGGTTCCCGGCGGGCTGCCGCCGTTGGAGGAGGCGACGGCAGATGGCTGTGCGGCCGCCTTTCCCAGGAGCATATCGATGACTATGGGCTTCTTGACCTTGAGTGTGTGGGTGCGGGGGAAGTCGTCCTCCGGCCAGATGGTGAATCCCCGTATCCTCTGCTGCTCGGCCAACCGTTCGTTGGCCCAAGAGACGATCTCCTCGCCTCTGCCGGGGTCATCGAGAATCAGGGCCGCGTGCACCTCGACCGACGTGCCGCTGGGAAGGCCCACCACCGCGGAGTCTACAACGCTGGAATGCCTATTGAGCACGGCTTGGATGTCATCCGGGAAGACGTTCTGGCCGCTGGGGAGCACGATCATGTCTTTCGCGCGGCCCTGGATGTGCAGGAAGCCCTGATCGTCGAAGAATCCCAGGTCGCCGGTCTTGTACCAGTCGCCGTCGAAGGAGGCCGCTGTCTCCCCAGGGGCCTCCCAGTAGCCCGGGGTGACGCTCTCCCCGCGAACGAGAATCTCGCCGCTGCCGCTGATACGGACCTCGACGTTGGGCAGCGGACGGCCAACGGAGTCCAGGGGATGCACCTCTATCGTGTGGTTGCTGATGACCGGCGAAGCCTCCGTGGCGCCATAGCCCTGGATGATCTTGACGCCCATCAGCTCCCACTTCCTGCCCAGCTCCGGGTCAAGGGCCGCGCCGCCGGAGACGATAAAGTCGAGCATCCCGCCGAACTGCTTGTGGACGCTCCCGAACAGGCGTCGGCGCAGGCCAAAGGGAGTGCGCTCCGCAACGGACTGGAGCAGCCTCCAGAGGCCCTCCTTGCCCCGGAGCTTCACTTGGCGCTCGATCCCGCTCATCAGCAGCTCTAGGCCCTGGGGCACCAGCAGCATGATGGTAATCCGGCGCTCGCGCATCGTACGCGCCAAGACCGTAGGCTGGCGGCTGGTTGGGTACGTGACGCTGGCGCCGAAGTTGAGGACGACGAACAGACCACCCATCTGCTCGTACATGTGACTCAACGGCAGGATGGAGAGGAGGCGGCTGGACGTGTCGCAGGATACGTACTGCGTTATCCCCTCTATGTTGGCGGTGAGGTTGCGGTGGGTCAGCATGACGCCCTTGGGATCGCCCGTGGTCCCGGAGGTGAACATGACCTCGGCGAGGTCGTCGGGCTCGATGTCCACCGGCTCCGGCTCCGGCAACCCGTGGAAGGCGGTTTCCAGCTCCTCGAACGTCAGCTCGGGGGAGTTGAGCTCTACGCCGTCCTTGGGGGTGAATCGCGACGTGAAGACCAGTCTTGGCTGCGTCTTGGACAGCACCCTCTCGACGTAGTCCGGCGCGCTGCGGAGGTCCAGGGGGACTACGGTTGCTCCCGCCCTCAGGCATCCGAAGAAGGCCAGCACCCACTGGGGGCAGTTCGGACCCCAGAGGACCACCCGGTCACCCTTGCCTATGCCCCTGCGCTGAAGCAGCGCAGCGACCTGCCCGGACTCACGCCACAGCCGTTTGTAGCTCCATCTAAGGTAGCGAAAGCCCGGTTTGAACAGAAGGGCGTCTCGGTTCCCATGCTCGTCGACTTTCTCCGAGAGAAAGTCGACGACGGTCTTGCCGACCCCTGTGCTGCCAGCGAGTGTATGGGTCACGGTCTCCTCCCCATATCCGCAGAATCTCTCACGCCCTAACCTCCTCCCAGGGATGGGAGAGGATACCTTCTTTGCTCGATGAGTACCCGCAGCGCGGCGTATGCACCCTCTCGCAGCGGGGGGTAGTGGCTGAAGCAGATGGTGTCGAAATTGAGCTTCAAGAGCTTCGCCAGGGACTTCATCGCCTCGTATGGCCGCTGGGTGACGTTGGGCGCCGGGGGGCTAAGCTTGTGAGCGAGCTTATACTGTAGCGCATCCCCGACGATTATGATCTTCTCCGATGGCAAGTATAGGGCGATGCTGCCAGCGGTGTGCCCCGGCAGGTGGACGACGCGTACCTCCGTCGCAAAGGGGATGACGTCGCCGTCATCCAGCCTGTCGTCGACCGGGACGGGATCTCCCATCAGCGTCTCCATGACCGGCTGTGTGACCTTGGCCAGGAGCTTGTTCTGCATCGGATTGGGGAGAGGCTCGCCTCCCGCTATGATATCAGCCTCGGCCCGGTGTACGGCTACCCTCATCTTCCGTCCCGCTACCAGCTCGCTGAGGCCGCCTGAGTGGTCTGGGTGGTAGTGGGTGAGGACCACCCGTCGTATCTGGTCCAGGGACAGGTCGGTCTCATCCAGGGCGCTCTCTATGGCCCCGGAGCTTCCTTTCAGCCCCGTGTCCACCAGCAGGGCTTCCCCGTCCCGGGCCAAGAGGGTGACCCTGGCGCCGATGGCCCGGATCTGGAATATCCCCTTGGCGATCTGTATTGGGCTCCCGAACTTCATGGGTCTCCCGGGAATCTTCCGTGTGAGCTAAGGGAGCTGGGCGCTCCGGCCGGCCTTATCCCACCAGCTCGGCGTCCACGCTGAGGTCGACGTTGCCCTTGATGGCATTGGAGATGGGACAGCCGTCCTTGGCGGCCTCGGCGGCCTCCTGGAAACCCTCGGCGGTGGCTCCGGGAACGGTCCCGCGCACCGACAGGGCGCTGGAGTCGACCTTCCAGCCCACCTCTTGCTGGGCGAAGGTGACGGTGGCGCTGACCTCGAGCCGCGTCGGCGGCGTACCGGCCTGACCCAGGCCATTGGAGAGGGCCATGCAGAAACATGCGGCGTGGGAGGAGGCCAGCAGCTCCTCCGGGCTCGTCGTAGGGGTCGGACGCTCCGTCCGTGCGCTCCAGGAGACCGCCAGGCCGCTGAAGGCCCCGCTCCCGGCTCCGACGCTGCCGCCGCCCTCGAAAAGAGAGCCCTCCCAGACCGCGTTCGCCGTACTCTTTGCCGTTCCCAATGCCATATCCATCCTCCTCAAAGGGTTGATCGTTCAGTATGGCTCGCATCGTACCACAGCCGGACATTGCGGTGCAGGGAAGTATCTCCTTGTGCGTCCCACCGGCTCGGTGCTACCATCAAGCTATGGATTCGAATCTCATCCGCAACTTCTGCATCATCGCGCATATCGACCACGGCAAGTCGACCCTGGCAGACCGCCTCCTCCAGGCCACGGGCACCGTGGACTCGCGGGCGATGGTGGAGCAGATGCTGGACAGCATGGAGCTGGAGCGGGAGAGGGGCATCACCATCAAGGCCCAGGCGGTGCGGATGAGCTATTCGGGGCAGGACGGGCAACGGCACCAACTTAATCTCATCGACACGCCGGGCCACGTCGACTTCACCTACGAGGTGTCGCGCAGCCTCGCGGCCTGTGAGGGGGCGCTGCTGGTGGTCGACGCCACCCAGGGCATCCAGGCCCAGACGCTGGCCAACGTCTACCTGGCCATGGAGCACGACCTAGAGGTCATCCCCGTCGTCAATAAGATCGACATGGACATCGCCGAGCCGGAGCGGGTGTCGGAGGAGATCCAGCAGGCCTTCGGCTTCAACGCCGATGAGATCTTCCACGTCTCGGCCAAAGACGGACAGGGCATCACAGAGATGCTCGACGCCATCGTCCAGCGTATCCCTCCGCCGACCGGCAGGAGCTCGGACCCGCTGCGGGCGCTCATCTTCGACTCCAAGTACGACTCCTACAAGGGCGTCATCGCCTACGTGAGGGTGGTGGACGGCTCCGTGCCCGCGGGCAGCCGGGTCAGGCTGATGTCGACGGGGAGCCAGAGCGAGGTATTGGAGATCGGCTACTTCGGGCCGGCCCCGGTGGGGACCCATAGCCTGGAGGCGGGAGAGGTCGGATACATCGCGACGGGTCTTAAGAGCGTGGGCGACGCTCCCGTGGGCGACACCATCACCCTTGCCCGGGACGGCGCGCAGGTGCCGCTGAAGTCCTACGAGCCGCTGAAGCCTATGGTCTTCGCCGGGCTCTATCCTGCGGACGGAGAGGACTACCTGGCGCTGAGGGACGCCCTGGAGAAGCTGAGGCTCAACGACCCTGCCCTGAGCTTTCAGCCCGAGAGCTCGGCGGCCCTGGGCTCCGGGTTTCGATGCGGCTTCCTGGGGCTGCTCCACATGGACGTGGTCCAGGAGCGCCTGGAGCGGGAGTACGACCTCACCCTGCTGGCTACGTCCCCCAGCGTCAGCTACCAGGTCATCCTGACGGACGGCGAGGTCCAGGAGGTGGAAAACCCATCCAGACTCCCTGCCGTGCAGCGCATAGCCGAGATCCGGGAGCCGTGGCTCGACCTGAGCGTGCTCACCCCCGCCGGATTTATCGGCGGCGTCATGGACCTGGTGACCAGCAGAAGGGGCGCCTACAAGCGCATGGAGTACCTGCAGCACGACGGCGCCACTGCCGGCCAGGGCGCTTCCGGATCCGGCAGGGTGCTGCTGGAGTACCGTGTGCCGCTGTCCGAGGTGCTGGTCGACTTCTACGATCAGCTGAAGGCGCGCACCCAGGGATACGCCTCGATGGACTACTCGCTCTCAGGGTACGAGCCCGGACGGCTGGTCCGGCTGGACATCCTCGTCAACGGCGAGCCCGTGGACGCGCTGTCGGCCATCATCTACCGAGACTACGCTCCTCGTCAGGGCCGGGAGCTGGTGGCGAAGCTCAAGGAGCTGATACCCCGCCAGATGTTCGAGGTGCCCGTACAGGCGGCCATAGGAAACAAGGTGGTGGCCCGGGAGACCATCCGCGCGCTGAGGAAGAACGTACTGGCCAAGTGCTACGGAGGCGACGTCACCCGCAAACGCAAGCTGCTGGAGCGCCAGGCGGAGGGCAAGAAGCGGATGAAGCGGGTCGGCAGCGTCGAGATCCCCCAGGAGGCGTTCTTGGGCGTCCTCAAAATGAGCCGCTGAGCTCTTGCGGCCCCTACCCTCTCAAGGCCCTGTCACGGATTCGCACCCGTGGGGGCGTCGGAGAGCATCTCCTCGATCCGGGTGGTCAGCTGGCTCTCGTCGATGTCGCCCACCCAGAGGTGGTCGACCACGCCGCCCTTGCCGACGAAGAAGGTCACGGGCAGCCCGCTGACACCGTAGCGCACCGTCACCTCGCCGTCGCCGTCGATGACGTTGGGGTAGGTCAGGTCGAACTCCCTGATGTAGGCGCGCCCGTCCTCTTCAGTGTCCTGCGTCTGAACGCCAACGAACATGACGCCCCGTGTACTGTAGGAGCGCCAGGCCGTCTCGAGAGTCGGCGCCTCGACGCGGCAGGGAGCGCACCACGACGCCCAGAAGTTGATCACTATGGGTTGGCCGACGTGGTCGGAGAGGGTGAGCTCCCCTCCGTCGAAGCGGGGTAGACTGAAGTCATGGACCGGCTTGTCCAGCAGCGCGCGGCCACTCTTTCCGGTGGCGGGGCTCTGATTCTGGAGTCCCCACGCCATCAGTGCGACGAACCCGCCGACAGCCAAGGCGAGCACCGCGACGGCTATGGCTCTCAGCGGCAGCCTCACCCTATTGACATCCGAATCGAAGGAAGAGGAGTCAAGCTGTCTTCCGGACGGAGGGCATCTGTGGGCCGCCTAGCGGCGGGGCTCCCAGGAGAAGAACCGCACCGCGGCGACCAGGGCCACAGCGCCCCAGCCGGCCATGGCCGCCAGGCGGCCGAGCTCGAAGCCTGAGCCGGTCTCGAAGGGGTTGAAGGCCGTTATCAGCGAGGTCGAGAAGTGCTTGACGGGGAAGAGGTCCGCGAAGGTCCTCAGCCAGTCGGGGGCGTTTCCCATCGGTATGAAGACGTCGGAGATGAACAGCAGAGGCAGTATCAACGCGTTGACGACGGCCGGCGAAGCGTCGGCGTTGGGAATGGCGGCGGCAACGGCAAAGCCGAGGCTGCAGAAGACGGCCGCGCCCAGGGCCAGAGTTATCAGGAACGCCGGGAGCGTGTTCGTTGGAACGTCCACGTCGTAGAAGAGGACTCCCGCCGCCGTCACTATCACAACCATGACGAAGGCCAACAGGACGGTGTACGCGATCCTCCCCACCAGAAACGCCCAGGGCGGGAGGGGCGTACCGCGCACACGCTTTAGCAGCCCCTGGTCCCGGGAGATGGAAACGCTGATGGCGACACTGCTGAAGCAGGCGTTTATCACCGAAAAGGCGGCAATGGCGGGGACGTAGAAGGTCGACGTGGTCGTCGTCCCGCCGGGAACGTCGAGAGGGTAACTCCCAAACAGCAGGTTGAAGATTACCAGGAACATGAGAGGGAAGACGAAGGTGAAGAAGGCTGCAACCGGGTTCCGGCGGAAGGCCCTGTGCTCGTACCGGATCTGGCGCAGAGCAAGGAGAAGGCTCTTCACTCGGCATCCCCTCCGCCGGACGTTCCGGCCAGCTCCAGGAACAGGTCTTCGAGGGAGGGCTGGGATACGGCCAGCTCTTCGAGCTCGACTCCCCCCTCGTGAGCCCAGCGCGTCAGCTCGTAGAGGGTCTCCGTCGGCGAGGTAGAGTCGATGGCCGTCAGGTCGCCCTCGGCCGTTGCGGCAGCCGAGAGGCTCTCCGGCAGCCCGGGAGTGCCGTGCGGCAGGCGGAACCTTATGGTGGTGACGGCGCTGCGGCGAGTGAGCTCCCGCGGCGCTCCTTCGGCAACTACCTTGCCCTCGACGATGATGGCGACTCGGTCGGCGAGGTGCTCCGCCTCGTCCATGTAGTGGGTCGTGAGGAAGACCGTCTTGCCCAGCGACTGGAGGTTCTTGACCATGTCCCACGCTCCCCTGCGAGCGGCGGGATCGAACCCTGTGGTCGGCTCGTCCAAGAAGAGCAGCTCCGGGTCTCCCGCCAGCCCTATCGCAACGTCCAGACGGCGTTGCTGGCCGCCGGAGAGCTTGCGAACGCGGGTGCGGCGCTGCTCGGTTAGCCCGGACGCCTCCAGAATCTCGCCCAAGGGCCTGGGGTGTGGATAGTACATCCCAAAGAGATGCACCGTCTCCTCGACGGTGAGGTAGGGCTCGATTCCGGTCGACTGGAGGACGATGCCGATGCGCCGCTTGAGCTCGATCTCGTTCCGAGCCGGATCGTGGCCAAGGACGTTCACTTCGCCGGAGCTCCGGTCCCGGTGGCCCTCCAGAATCTCCACCGTCGTGGTCTTGCCGGCGCCGTTGGGGCCCAGGAGCGCGAACACCTCGCCCTGGAAGACCTGAAGGTCGATCCCTCGTACGGCCTCCAAGCCGCCGTACGACTTGCGGAGCCCCCTTACGTCTATGGCCAGGTCTCTCAACGCGCGGCGGATCCGGGCGGCTCTATACGGTGGTGGCCCACACAGGGCTGCTGTAGGCGACACCCCAACTGGGCCGCAGCCCCTCCCTCTCGGCGGGCTGGGTCACCCGTACCCAGTAGATGTGCTCGCCGGGCGGAGCGTCCCCGTCGACGTACTCGACGGTTGCCCGGGCGGCGCCGATGGCCTCCACGTGGATGGGAGACTCGTTTCGATAGAACTCGACCCGGTCCAGCTCTCGGGTCCCCGACACCTCGGCGGTCAGCCGCGGGCTGCCGTCCAGGGCGCCCTCCTCGCCCATTACGAGAGGCGCGCCGCCTAGGCTCCCGGCCGCCGTGAGGAGCACGCTCATCTTGGGCCCGTTGGTGGCGAAGGTGCGGCGAGACTGGAGGGCCGCCAGCACGCCCTCCCTGGTGCGGTCTCCATGAGGCATCCACAGCCCCGTGAGGGCCTTGGGGAACGGCGCGTTTCTGGAGTGGTCGCTGGCTCCCACCACACCGACCCGGAACCCCTTGCGCCATAGCGACTGGACCCAGGCAGGGGCCTCCATGCGGGTCTGGATTATCTCCACCACCCTTTCGTACTTCGGCGAGTAGGTCTCGAACACGTCGTCCCCGCCGTGGGTGCCGGTGTGGTAGTGCCGGATGGCGACGACCTTCCCCTCGGGGATCCAGTCGTCGAGCCTGGGCCACAGCTCCCGCAGGCTCTGGCCTATCGTCGACAGACAGGCGACCCTCAGGTCTTGACTGATGGACTGGTCGACGTAGAAGAAGTTGGTGTGGCCGGGGTCCAGCCCCAGCTCGAAGCCGCCCAGGGTGATGACGCGCCCGTTGTCCGCCAGGGCGTCCTCCAGGTCCTCCACCCGACGCCACTCGACGTAGCTCTGGTTCTCCAGGTGCTCCGTGATGGCGTAGAAGTCGAGCTCCTCCACGTCATGGGCCCACCGCCAGTGGTCCAGGGGATCGCCGTCGACCGCAGACATGCACTTGGAGTAGGCGCTGTGGCGGTGGAGGTCTCCGTACAGCAGGTCGTAGGTCTGCTCTCCCACGCTCAGCTCCCGGACAGACACCTCCGGCACGAGCTTCCTGACGGCAAGGGTGGACGACGTGGGTATGGATACGTGAACGCCGACCTGCTCGGCTGCGGCCTCCTCCTGCAGGGTGACGCCCTCCACGACGAGCCTGTGGCCGAAGACAGGGTTGTTGCCCGGCGGGTCGATGGGCGACTCCCCGGCGTGGGCGGCCACCACCCAGGAGGAGTCGCTCCGTCCCGACGGCACGACGCCGTAGGCAGAGTCGGGGAAGCCGCGATGATCCGTCAGACGCATTGGCGCGGACCAGTCCTCCCCGGTGTGCCTCACGGCAGACGTCACCCAGCCGAAGTCCCGGTTGCCGGTCTGCTGCCGGAACTGGCGGAAGAAGACTACGGGATTTCCGTCGGGGGCCAGCCTTACCCTGGGGGCTTGGGGATTGATCGCCTCGGGCTCCTGGGCCCAAAGGAAGGGGATGGACACGACCGGCAGCCCACCGGGCTCGCCGTGAACATCGCGTCCGGGCGGGGGCGCGACCAAGAGGCTGCCGTCGTTGGCCACCGTGAGCACCCGCGCGTGCAGGCTGCGATTGTGGTTGAAACGGTGGTTGATCTGGCCCCACGGCAATGATCGGGACCACACCACCCAGGCCATCCCCACGGAAGCGGCAACGTCGGAGGCGAAGTGGAGGTACCCCTTGCCGTCGGGGCCCGACACCTGAACGGCGGAGCCCCACGCGCCTCCGGCCGGCGCGTGCCGGGCATACACCTGGTAAGCCAAGCCGTCCCAGGCGTCCCAGGTGCACCAGAGCGCCCCGTCCGGCCCCGACGCGATGGTCGGAGCCCAGGCGGAGTGACCGGGCTGGGAGATGGCGGCGGGTGCGCCCCAGACGCCCCTCGCCCCCGGGCCTCGGGCGGCCCCCATGATGCGCGGAACGGTGGCGCCGCGGTCCCGGCCGGGCCACTGCTGCCACACGGCGTGGGTCGTTCCGCCGGGGTCAACGGCAGCCCTGGGATTGAGAACGGCGCCGGCGCTCTCCGTAACCGTCTCCACTACGCCGCCTCCCGGTGAGGCCAGGAGGATGCAGCCCCTGCCTCTCCGCTCCGCCCAGAGAACGACCGGCTCAGGCTGCCCGGCCAGGGTTGCGATGGCGGGCCCGTCCAGGGTGTGAAGGCTGCGGCCCAGCTCCCGCGTGTCCGTCGGGCCATCGTCCAGGCGCGCCAGGGAGATGGTGAACTCCGACTGAACGGTGCGGCCGCGCCAGTCCTCCAGCGTCACGCCGGGGCGGAGAGCCCAGTTACTGTCGAAGGCCGCGAGAAGCTCAGCCTCGGCGTCGACGCAGGTGGCCCACGCCAACCAAAGGCCGCCCTCATTCCAAGCCAAGTCGCCGGCCCAGCCGCCGGAAAGCTCCAGCGTCTCGCCAAGCCACGTACCGTAACCCCTCTGCGCAGTCGCGAGTGTGCTCACCAAGCTCCTCCCTCTTTGCTCAGGACCGAAAGAGGCGGGCAGCCAGCGGAGCTGCCCACCGGACGTCAACTGTTATATCACAGATTCCCGCAGCCCGGCAGAGTGATCCCTCACGGGTTGGCGGCCAGGTGCAGGGCCGCCTTGAGGCCCAGGCGGTAGCCGTATATGCCGAAGCCGGTGATGGTGCCTCGGCAGACCGTCGCCACTTGCGACACGCTGCCGCGGGACGCTGGGTTGGATATGTGGACCTCGATGGTGGGGAAGCCTACTTGGGCGATGGCGGCCAGAAGGCTCGGATAGCCCGACGAGTAGGCGGCGGGATTGATCAACGCGGCGTCAACGCCGCCGTCGTGGGCCTCGTACAGCTTGTCGACAACCTCTCCCTCGATGTTCGAGTGGAATATCTCCACCGAGACGCCGAGCTCCGAAGCGTACTCCCCGATCTGCCTGTCGTAGTCGGCGAGGGTCATCGGACCAAAGGTCTCGACCTGTACCTTCCCTCGCATGTTCATTCCAGCGCCGTGTATGACCAGTACCTTCGCCATCGTGGTGTAGCCTCCTAGTGGCCGGGACCGCTCCCAAGCCTTGCTGTCCTACTCCAAGGCTGTGAAGCAGGCGGACATGATGCTGTCGGCGTCGATCTCGTACTCCCGGTACAGCTCGGACGGGCTGCCCGACTGTCCGAACCCGCTGACCCCCAGAGGAAAGGTCGCCGTCTCCAACGCGCTTCCGACCCAGGCCAGGGAGTGCGGGTGTCCGTCGACGACCGTCACGGCAGGGGCGCCCCGGTCCTGGAGAGGGATCACGTCTCCCATGAACAGGGGGCTGGGCTCTCCCCGCATCCGGGCGTGGACCGAGTCCTGGAAGCTCTTGTACAGGGGCCCCGGGCCCGTGACGTTGATCACGTTGGCCATGACACCCTCCTCCCTGAGGCGCTCGCTGGCGCGTATCGCCTCGGGGAGCACGGCGCCGCACGCCAGCAGGTGCACCACGTTGCCGCCCAGACGGTACTCCGGATCGGCCCGCCGGTCCTTGAGCCTGTAGGCACCCGTCAGGACCTGGCGCCGGATGCGCTCCAGTGCGCCGGGGTCGGACGGCAGTCCGGCGAGGCCCTGGTCGACCCGACTGCTGGTCAGCCTCAGGTAAGTCGACCGCCGGCGTGAGGCGATCTGGCGAAGGGAGTCCAATATGATCCACTCCAGCTCCTGTCCGAAGCAGGGCTCGTAGAAGGCGAGGTCGGGCAGCTCCGTCCCGATGGAGGGCGTCACCATCGACTGGTGCGCTCCGCCCTCCGGGGCCAGGCTGATCCCCGAAGGCGTCCCCACCGCGATGAACCTGCCCCCCGAGTAGACGCTGTACACGAAGGCGTCGAGGCCCCGCCGAACGAAGGGGTCGTAGAGCGTTCCCACGGGAAACAGTAGCTCTCCGTTCATCTCGTAAGATAGGCCCAGCTGACCCAGGACCATGAAGAGGTTGTTCTCGGATATCCCCAGCTCGATGTGCTGTCCGTCGGGGGACTCCTCCCATCTGAGGGCCCTGGGTATCTGCTCCTGGGGCATCTGCTCCTTCTCGGTCCGGGCCCACACCCCAACGCGGTTTATCCAGCCTCCCAGGTTGGTCGAGCTGGCGACGTCAGGGCTCACAGTGACCATCCGGCGGGCGACCTCAGGAAGGCTACGACCGATCTCCGTAAGTACCAGCCCGAATATCTGCTGGGTCGACATATTGCCGCGATAGCCCCGCCCGAAGCTTGGAGGGAGGGACAGCTCCGGAGGCGCGGGCGACTCGTCCTCATCGCCCCGCTGGCGTCCCGCCGCCTCTGCTGTTAGCTCGTAGGCCCGGCTCCCGGGCCTGAAGACGGACCACGCCTCGTCCTCCGGGATGGAGAGCTGGCCCCTCAGCTCCTCCATCTGATGGGACGACAGGGTGACCGAGTGGTTCTGGGGGTCGCCGACGGACGGGAGCATCCAGCCCTTCAGCGTATAGGCGAAGACGACGCTGGGTCCCGCGTTCGCGTCGGCCTGAGAGAAGGCCTCCCTCAGCATCGAGAAGTCGTGGCCCCCCAGATTGCGTATGAGCTCCTGCAGCTCGTCATCGTCCCAGCGGCCTATGAACCGCGCCAGGTCCCTGGGGAATCTGCTCGCCCTGGGCAGCCACTCTCGGAGGACCCCGGGCGATACGCGCATGAGCCGTTGGTACATGTCGTTGGACATTTCGTCGATGGCGAGTCTCAGCAGCTCGCCGTTGGGCTCCGCGAAGGCCGCCTGGAGCCTCCTCCCGTACTTGGCGTCTACGACCTGCCACCCGTTTGCGGCGAACATCTCCCGCCAGCACCGGACGCGGATCCCGGGGATTATGCGGTCGAGGCTCTGGCGATTGAGGTCGACGATCCACAGGACGTTGGACAGGCCCTCCATCTCCGGCTCGGCTATCGCCTCCCATACGGAGCCCTCGTCGAGCTCGGCGTCCCCAACCACGCTGATGTACCGTCGGTCTGCCCTGACCGCCGGGTTGACGTGGGACCGAACATACTCTGCGGCCAGCGCCGCGAAGTTGGGGGCGACGGCGCCGAGTCCCACCGAGCCGCCCGAGAAGTCGACGGCGTCCGGGTCCTTGGTCCGGCTAGGATAGGCTTGGAGTCCGCCGAGGGCTCGGAGGGTCTTCAGGTAGCGCTCATCCAGATTCCCCAGCAGAAACTGGATGGCGTGGAAGACCGGAGAGGCGTGGGGCTTGATCGATATCCTGTCCCCGGCCCTCATGAAGTCGAAGTAGAGCGCCGTCAGGAGGGTGACCACCGAGGCGCTGGACGCCTGGTGCCCGCCGACCTTGAGGCCGTCAGGATTCTCCCTGACCTCGTTGGCGTGGTACACCATCTGCATGGCAAGCCAGAGTACCCGGTCCTGGATCTGGGAGAGGACACTGTCCCGGGCGCTCAGAACGCCCAGCCGGTTGGAGGTCTCAACAGCCATGCCATGCACCCCGTCACTGTGCAGATCGAAGTATGTATCTGCCGCCCATCGCCTGGCCCCAGTATATCACCAAGGCGCCGCCGGTACACCGGAGTGACCGATCTTGTGGATTCCTGCCTGTGGCTCCGTCTGCATGACGATTCAGGTAGCCAGAGTCAGGTAGCCGGAAGAAAGAGAGTTACGTGCGCGCGGGCGCGTCGCGTGGTATAGTGCTTCTTACAATCCAACCAAGTCCATGTAGGTACTCTCGGAGGAGGCTGTCATGACAACGACGAAGTCGGACCGGTCCCTGGTGGTGATACAGCTGAGCGGGGGTAACGACTACCTCAACACCGTCGTTCCCTACGGCAATGGGCTGTACTACGACTTTCGCCCCAGCGTGAACATACCGCAGGGCGAGGTGCTCCCCCTCAACGGCGAGGTGGGACTCAACCCCAGCATGGCCCCGATGAAGCGCCTCTACGACGAGGGCAAGGTGGCGGTCATCAACGGGATCGGCTACCCGAAGCCCAACCGCTCCCACTTCCGGTCTATGGACGTCTGGCACACCGCCGAGCCGGACAAGATAGGGAGCTCAGGCTGGCTCGGCGAGACCATCAGGGCGTTGGACCCGAATGGGGACAACGTGCTGACCGGCGTGAACTTCGGCCGCGGCCTTCCCAGGGCCCTGTCCGCCAAGGGCGTGCCGGTGGCGTCCGTGGGCAACCTGGAGACCTACGGCCTCTTCTCCGACATCGAGGACGAGGCGGCCAGGAACATGGCGTTGTCCGCCTTCTCGCAGATGTACGGCGGTACCGAGGGGAAGGACGCCGTCGCCCAGTTCCTCAGCCAGACGGGCTCCGACGCCCTCAAGGGCGCGGACACCCTCCGCACGGCTCCCGCGAAGTACTCCTCCGACGTCGAGTACTCAGACCACCCGCTGTCCCAGAGCCTGCGGAATATCGCCCAGGTGATGTCCGCCGGACTGGGGACGCGCATCTACTACGCCCAGCACGGCTCCTTCGACACGCACTCCGGCGAGATGGAGTCCCACGCGACGCTGTGGGACGGCACCTCCGCCGCCATAGGCGACTTCATGGACGACCTGCGAGAGCACGACCTGGAAGACGACACCGCGGTGCTGGTCTTCTCCGAGTTCGGTCGGAGGATCGCGGACAACGGATCGGGCACCGACCACGGGTCCGGAGGCGTCGCCTTCGTCGTAGGAGGCTCCGTGAAGGGCGGGCAGTACGGCGAGTTCCCCTCTCTGCGGGAGAAGGACCACCTGGAGGGCGATATGCACTTCACCAACGACTTCCGCTCCACCTACTCCACCATCTTGGACCGGTGGCTGGGCGTGGAGCCGGAGGAGATCGTCAATGGGCGGTTCGAGCAGCTGGATTTCTTCGCGAATTAGTGCCGGGCAACCCTCACCACTGAATCATTGGCAACGCTCCCACAGGAGGATGAGATGGCAACAGACGACGTGAGACTGATGGCCCACCTGCTGCGGCGCGCCGGCTTCGGGGCGACGCGCCGGGAGCTGGAGAGGTACGAGAGCCAGGGCTACGAGGCCGCCGTCGACGAGCTGCTGGCTCCGGCGGAGCCCGGCAGGATGGGAGACGACCTGGTAAGGCGCTACCACCACGAGTACTCGGGACTGATGGGGCAGACGGGGCCCGGCGCCACCTGGCTCTACCGGATGATCTCTACCGACAATCCTCTGCAGGAGAAGATGGCCCTCTTCTGGCACGGCCTCTTCGCCACCGGATACCCCAAGATCACCAACGGCAAGGTCATGTTGGACCAGCTCAGGATGTTCCGCCGGTACGGCCTGGGGAGCTTCAAGACGCTGCTGGTTGAGCTCTCCAAGGACCCGGCCATGATTATCTGGCTGGACAACCAGGACAATCACACCGGGACCATCAACGAGAACTACGGGCGAGAGTTGCTAGAGCTCTTCTCCTTGGGCGTCGGCAACTACACCGAGGACGACGTCAAGGAGTGCGCCCGCGCCTTCACGGGCTGGACCATCGGCAACATGGAGTACATGAAGCTCCGGGCCATCAGGGACTCCATCTGGCCCTACGGCCGCATCTCCTGGCACTTCCAGTACAGGGAGGAAGACCACGACGACGGCGAGAAGACCTTCCTCGGCGAAACCGGGAGGTTCAACGGGGAGGACATCATAGAGATCATCTGCCGGCAGGAGGCGACCGCCAAGTTCCTCGCCAGGCACATGTACCACTACTTCGTGGCCGACGAGCCGCCGGTGCCCCAGTGGCCGTACACCCCTCCCAGAGACCCCGCCGCCGTGGATGCCCTGGCCCAAGCGTACTTCGACAGCGGTTACAACATCAGGGCGATGCTGCGCGTGCTCTTCACCTCGGACTTCTTCCGGTCCCAGGACACCTGGTACGAGAAGGTCAAGAGCCCCGCCGACCTGATGGCGGGGGTGCTCCGCCTCACGGGCGAGTACCGGATGCCCGAGCGGGATTTCGTGGGCGAGTCCCAGAGGATGACCTTCATGGGCCAGCAGCTTGCCAATCCCCCGTCGGTGGAGGGTTGGCACCAGGGTACCGAGTGGGTCGACACGGGGACGCTGGTGGAGCGCATCAACTTCGCCACAGGGCACCTGGGCAGGATCGACGCGCCGGGCGTCCGGTCCATGATCCGGGGCGTCTGCTCCCAGGCCGAAGGGCCCATATCGCCGGAGGGGCTCGTGGACGCGTGCCTCGACCAGATGGGGGCCCGAACGGTGTCGGACGACACCAGGGAGTCGCTGCTCGCCTTCGCCTCCAAGAGAGGCGACCTGGAGGTCGGCGGCCGCGAGCCCGACGAGGAGGCCCAACGCCGCGTGGCCGAGATGCTCCAGCTCGTCGCCGCCACAACCGAGTTCCAGCGCGCCTAGCAGTCCACCCTCCCCCGCACGGGAGAGGGCCGGGCAGGAGGTTCACGATGCAGACCCGGCAGACGGAGACACGCGGCGCCTTCCTGAAGTACAGCCATACCATCGGACTCTCAACGATGGAGGGGCGCGGCTTCTACTATCCCAACGACTCCGTGGTCGGCGCCGACGGGCGGCTCTACGTCGTCAGCCGGACCCTGGACGGAGACAATCGCGGCGTCCGCGTCACCGTCACCAACCTGGAGAGCGAATACTTCGGCACCTTCGGACGCTTCGGAGAGGCAGAGGGCCAGATGACCTGGCCGACCTCCATCGCCCAGGACAGCCGGGGCCGCATATTCGTCAGTGACGAGCACACCAACCTGATCTCGATATTCGACTCGGAAGGCGATTTCGAGAAGCGGTGGGGAGAGACAGGCTCGGCTCCCGGCCAGATCGATGGGCCCTCGGGCCTGGCCTTCGATGCCAGCGACAACCTGTACGTGGTCGATCACAAGAACAATCGCGTGCAGAGGTTCACTGCCGACGGGGTGTTCCTGTCCGGCTTCGGCTACCGGGGATCGGGCGACGGGCAGCTCAACCTCCCCTGGGGAGTCACCACAGACTCCCAGGGCGACGTCTACGTGGCGGACTGGCGAAACGACCGCATCCAGAGGTTCTCGGCCAACGGCGGCTTCGTCTCCAGCTATGGGACGCCGGGCGAGGGCGAGGGCCAGCTCAGCCGGCCGGCCGACGTGGCGGTGGACCCAGAGGGGTACGTATACGTCGCCGACTGGGGCAACGAGAGGGTGCAGGTCCTGGACCCGGACGGCGGCTTCGTCATGAGCCTCCTGGGCGAGGCCACCCACTCGAAGTGGGCGGAGGACTTCCTGCGCATCAACGTGGAGGAGGCGGACGCGCGGGCCAACTCGGATATGGAGGCCGACATCGACTTCTTCGACGACTCCGCCTACGAGAGATCGTCCCACATCGAGAAGCTCTTCTGGGCGCCCACGTCCGTCGTTCTGGACGCCGAAGGCCGCCTTTACGTCACCGAGAGCAACCGCCACCGCGTCCAGATCTACGAGCGGGTCGGGGCGGGTTTGTAACCCGCCCTAGGTCGGGTGCGGGAAACCCCTTATTGGCGGTAACGAAAATAGCGCCGGCCCTTATTTTCGTTTCAGCTCCTAATCGAACACAAGCCTAGCCCCACCTGGCGTGACGGCAACCCCCACCGAACCTCTAACCTGAAGGTTGAGGCGGCTCCTCCAACACGTCGAGGGTGGCCCGGGCGCAGTACTTCTCCTCATTAGCGGTAATGAGAATAGCGCCGACCCTTATTATCGTTTCAACGCCCAATAGCAAACAAGCCCGCCAGCGCAACCCGTAGGGGCAATCCCTTGCGGCTGCCCTGGGGCGTGGGCGTGGGCGACGGCAATGGCGTAGAGGGCGGGGGGCGACGCGCGCGGGGCAGTGGGGCCCTCTGTGGGCGCCCTGGGGCGGGGCGGGCGGGCAGGCCGCGGACGGCGCCCTCCGTCAGAGCATCTTGGACAGGTGCTCGAAGGCCCCGGCGCCGTGGAACTGGTGGCGGCCCTGGAAGACCTCCAGCCCGAGCCTGTCCTCAGCCCCCAACACCCGGAAGCTCTCCCTGGCCCTGTCGACCGCCAGCCGGGTAGCCTCCGCCGGAAAGATGGGGTCCCGGTCTCCGACCTCGACGAACATCGAGCGGGGGGCGATGAGCCCCGCGACGTCGTACATCTCCACGTACTTCAGGATCCCCGGCACGTAGTTGTCGATGCAGTGGGGGATGTCGTAGATGCTGTCTCGGAAGGTGCAGAAGTAGCCGCTGACGACTGCGGCCCTGAACCTCTCGTCGATGGCCGCCGAGAAGAAGGTCGTCGTACCGCCGCCCGATATGCCCATAACCGCCACGCGGCCGGCGTCGACCTCCGGCCGGCTCGTCATGTAGTCCAGGGACCTTATGGCGTCCCAGACCCGCCATCCTACTGTCGTCTCTCCCAGCAGCAGCGCCGCCGCCGATACCGCGTGGCAGGAGGAGCGGCTCGCCCCCCGGCTCCGGGCCGCCTCATCGCGGCGGTGGCCGAAGCCCATCTGCTCTATGGCCAGCACGGTATAGCCGCGGCTGACGCACTGAAGGGCGAAGTCTCGCTGATAGCCTCCCCGCCTGGTCCGCATCTGGCCGTTCTGCCTGATTCCGACTATGTCGTCCACTCCACGCCCGTGGCCGGGCAGGCAGAGCACGGAGGGAGACGGCCCATCCAAGCCCTTGGGCGTCAGGAAGTAGCCGAAGACGCTCACGTTGGGCCTGCTCTGAAATATGACCGTCTCTCGTGTGTAGGAGTCGAACTCCATCGTCTCGACGACGCTGGGCGCCAGATCGCAGCGGTCGGCCATGTTGGACAGAGGGCCTCCCAGCAAGTCGATGAGTACAGACCGCACCGAGCGCTGCCACTCCTGGGCCTCCGGTCTGGTGGACGCTTGGAAGGACATCGACGGCTGCAGGGCGTCGTAGGCCTCCGAGGAGATGGCGAGGGTGTCGAGGTGCGGAGTGGTCATTGGTCTCTCCTTGCCTATGGCGGTTCGGGACTCAAGGGCCCTCAGTAGTGGATCGCCCGTCCGGCTCCGCCGCCGGCCGCTATGACGTCGCCGTTGACCGCCACCGACTTGGGGGAGGCCAGGAAGGTCACGACGTAGGCCACCTCCCGTGCGTCGATGATCCGGCGGACCGAGTTGCCCGAGCCCATTCGCCGCCGCGCCTCCTCCTCGGTTATGCCCTGGCTGCTGGCGGCCTCCGCGATCATGCCCGGAGTCCGCTCCGTCCAGGTGGTCCCAGGATGCACCACGGTGACGTTAATGCCATCGGGCCCAAGCTCGTCGGCAAGGTTCTTGGTCATGGCGACCACCGAGACGTTGCGGATGCTGCCGATGGTGGTGCCGCTGCCGCGGGCCGCCAGCCCGCTGATGTTGACGATCCTGCCCCAACCCTGGCGGCGCATGTGGGGCGCTGCCTCCCGGGCGCAGCGAATGTAGCCCATGACCTTGGTGTCGATGTCTTCCTCCAGCATATCGTAGGTGAGGTCTGCCAGCTTGGGCACAGGCGATGGGCCTCCCGGCCTGGCGGCGTTGTTGACCAGGATGTCCAGCCTGCCCAGGGTCCCGACGGCCTCCTCGACCATCGCCTTCACCGCCGCGTCGTCGCGGGTATTGGCAACGATGGGTACGATGCGCCTGCCGGTCTCGGCGGCCAGCTCCGCCGCGGCCTCCTCCAAGGCCTCGCGGCCCCTGGCCGTGATGGCAACGTCGACGCCCTCGGCTGCGAGCTCCCTGGCTATAGCCTTGCCGATGCCTCGGCTGCCTCCCGTGACGATGGCGGTCTTTCCACTCAGCTCCAAGTCCATGCTGGCGCTCCTTTGCGTGCGGGGTACGTTAGGACTGACACACGTAGGGGCAGGTACGAGACCTGCCCCTTACTATGAACTCATGGCGATGGGTCAGGGCCGCGGTCACACCGTGAGCAGCGTTGGCGCTCTCAGGGGAGCGTCGATCTGTCCGGGCTCCAGGTGGATGACCTCCTTCTGGTATACCTGGACACGGAAGGCCCCGAAGTCCGGGATGTACATCCTGCCCTGGCCGTCGAACCGGACCGACCTGGGATCCCGCAACCGCTTCTGGCGCTCCAGGTCCGCCATCTCCCTCAGACGCAGAACTCTGGCGTTGGCCATCAGGTATCTTTGGGAGAGCTTGGACACCGTCGCGTCGCCGATGAACTGATCGACGTAACGCCCCTGGGCGTCGAACTGCTGCACGCGGTTGTTCCCCGTATCGGCGACGTAGACGTCGCCGTCGCCGTCGACCTCCACACCCGCCGGACGGTTGAACTCGCCCTTGCCGCTGCCGGACCGCCCCAGGGAGTAGATATGCTCGCCGTCGGCGCTGAATTTCTGGATGCGGTCGTTTCTCCAGTCGGCGACGTAGACGTCTCCCAGCTCGTCGACGGTAATGCCCCACGGCATGTTGAGGTCGCCTTCAGCGTCGCCCAAGCCACCCCACTTCAGCAGGAACCGGCCGTCGTTGGTGAACTTCTGAATGCGATGGTTGAGTGTATCCGCGACATAGACGTTCTCCTCGGAGTCGAAGGCTATCCCGGACACGCCGTTCAGCTGTCCGTCCTCCTCTCCAGGATCGCCCCACTTGCGGACGAACTCGCCGTCGGTGTTCAGTACCGTCACCCTGTTGAGGGACTCGTCCGTAACCCACAGGTTGTCGTCGCCGTCGATGACCATCGCCACGGGCCACACGAACCGGCCGTCATCCCTTCCCGGGCCGCAGACGTTCCCAAGGTCGTCGTCTTCGAAGGTCAGCCTGCTGATCTGCCCGGCGCGGCCGAGGACGTACACGGTACCATCCTTGCCGGTGGCGACGTCCATCGAGCTGTTCGTCACGCGCCTCATGCCGATGGTCTTGACGTATGGGAATCCCACTCGGAATAGCCCGTAAGATCTACTCATACCCCGCCTCCTTGCCGGTCGACCGGCTGCCTACGCGAACTGGTACTCTCTGGTTGATACGATCAACTGGATCATGCGGACCACGTGTAACGCACTCTTCCGGCGCTCCTCCTCGGTGTCGAAGCGGAGCTCGCCGGCCGCGTTGGCGTACTCCATGAGCCCGTCCCTCACGTCGCCCTCGACTATGAGGGAGCCGACGAGGTCGAGGCAGGAGTCGACCAGCTGCTCCGGGGACACGGGGCCACTGTGGGCAGCCAGACGGTCGACGATCTCCCGGACGCCGGGTTTCGTGGCGTCGCCAACCTCGTTGACGGCGAAGTTGACGCGCTCGTTGAGGGTCCCGCCGTTGATCCACTCGGCTCCCGTGTGCCATCCCTCCACGGTGGGCGGGTTCATCAGCTGCTGGCCCATCACGGCGGTGGCGCCGGCATAGCCTCCGAATCCCGGTGTCGGAAACCGCTCGGTGCCCACCAGTTTGATCACGCCGGTCACCAGCTCCGCCGGGCTCTTGACCTTCTTGAACCGGGCCTCCTTGAAGAAGTCTGAGCTGAAGACGACTCGAAGCATCGATCGGACCTCTCCGTTGGAGTCGAAGTATGCGTTTACCAATGTGTCGATGGCGTCCGGGTCCTTTGGAGCCTCGGTCCCCCAAGCCGGCACCTGCGACTCGTCCGCGACAAAGAAGTTGTACATGTGCCTGGCTATGAAGCGCGCCGTCGCCGGCTGCCTCACGATGATGTCGACGATGTCCTCGCCGTTGAGGCGGCCCGTCTCTCCGAGGAAGGTCTTCACGCTGTCGTCGTGGTCCTCCGCCCGGTACTCGAAGGCCACCGGGTGCAGCCCGTTGGTGTACAGCGGTATGGGCGCTTCGAAGGTCCATCCGGTGAAGGCGCGGCCGGCCATCTTGATGTCCGTCTCCGTGTAGTTGCCGACGCCCATCGAGAAGAGCTCCAGAATCTCCCTGCCGTAGTTCTCGTTGGGCTCGCCCTTGTGGTTCTCACTGTTGTCCAGCCAGTGGATCATCGCCGGGTCTTTCGACAGCTCGATCAGGATCGTCCGCATGTCCGACAGGCCGACGCGGCGGAACATCGAGATCTGGCCCATGGTGGCGGGAGGATGCTCGGCCTTGGAGCTGCCGGTGGCGAAGACGTGGTGCCAGAAGAGGGCGATCTTCTCCTCCAGCGGGCGCTGGGTGTTGACCATCCGGTAGAGCCACGAGGGGGGGCCGCCGTTGTACTCGTCCCAGCCATTGTAGCGGTGGAGGATGTCCTCCTCCATGACCGGCGTCGTCTCCGGGTGCAGGAGCTCCTCCACGACCGCCTCATATCCCTTGGCCGCGTAAGCCTCCAGCTCATCGCGCCTGGCGCCGAAGCCGGCGCGGCGCATGAGGTGTGCCAACAGCGCTAGGTCATTATCCGACATGGGATACCTCCAGAGTTTCTAAGTCCTTCGTTGGGAGTTGACGAGCTCCCCATCAGGTAGTGAACAGTGTGGGAGCCCTCAGGGGGACGTCGATCTCCCCCTCGGCCAGGTGGACCACGTCCTTCTGGTATATCTGGATCCGGAAGGAGCCGAAGTCCGCAACATACATCCTCCCCTGGCCATCGAACCTCACCGCCCTGGGGTTCCTGAATCGCTTCTGGGCCTCAAGGTCGGACGCCATATCCCTTAGTCTCAGGGTCCTGGCGTTGGAGAGCACGTACCTCCGCATCGACGCCGACAAGGTCGCGTCGCCCAGGAACTGCTCCACGTAGAGCCCATCGGCATTGAACTGCTGGACGCGATCGTTCCCCGCGTCGGCCACGTAGATGTCGCCGTCGCTGTCGACCTCGATGCCGGCGGGACGGTGGAACCGGCCCTTTTCGCTTCCCGGCCCTCCGAAGGCGAACAGAAACTCTCCGTCGGCGTTGAACTTCTGGACCCTGTCGTTCCGCCAGTCGACCACGTAGACGTCGCCCAGCTCGTCGACCTTGATGCCCCAGGGCATGTTGAACTGGCCATCGCCATCGCCCAGAGTCCCCCACTTGAGCAGGAACCTGCCGTCGTTGGTGAACTTCTGAACGCGGTGGTTGAGCGTATCGGCGACGTATACGTTGCCCTCGCCATCGAAGGAGATGCCGGACACGCCGTTGAGCTGTCCGTCGCCCTCTCCGGGCTCTCCCCACTTGCGGACGAACTCGCCGTCCTTGGTGATGACGGTTATGCGGTTGAGGGACTCGTCGGACACCCACAGGTTGTCGTCGGCGTCTATGAGCATAGCTACCGGCCACACGAACTTGCCGTCGTCCTTTCCACCGCCCGCCATGGGCCTCAGGTCCTCATCGTCGAAGGTCAGCCGGGCTATCGCGCCATTGCGCCCAAGAACGTAGATGACGCCGTCGCTCCCAATGGCGACGTCCATCGACTGATTGGTCACGCGCCTCATGCCCACGCACTTGACGTAGGGGAAGCCTGCGCGCAGGAGGCCGTAGGGTCTGGTCATCATGGGCTCACCTCTTCGGGTCTTCGGCCGATGGCCATATACGGGTGGGGAGCGCTTGGAAGCGCTCCCCACCCGTAACCTTCGGTGCGGTCTAGTTGAAGGGGTTGATCTGCTCGAACTTGCCCCCGACTATCGGGTCGGGGTCCAACCCCATCCACTGCTCCAGCATGGTGCCGTACACACCCCGGAAGTCGAAGGTATGCTGCAGGTCCTCGCCGTTCAGCCACTGGTCCTGGTCGACGGGCGGATACTCGCTGTACAGACCCCCGCTCACCTTCTCACCGATGATGAAGGAGCCCCCGCCCGAGCCGTGGTCGGTGCCCGTGCCGTTGTCCTTGACCCTGCGCCCGAACTCGGTGAAGACCATGATGGCCACCTCGTCGGCGGCGTCGTGGGCCTTGAGGTCCCGGTAGAAGTCGTTGATTGCGCCGGTCAGGGCGCCCAGCAGCTTGGGCTGGTCCGGGTTCTCGTTGGCGTGGACGTCGTAGCCGCCGTGGGCCGCATAGAATACCCGGGTGCCTAAGCCCGCCAGGTGGATTCTGGCCACGTCCCTCAGGCTCTGGGCGATGGGGTTGTCAGCGTACTCTATGTCCGACGAGTACATGGCGGGAGCCTGTTTCAGTATGTCGGCGCCCTTGAGGACGTCTCCGCCGGTCTGGGCCAGGTAGTCCATGACTATGCCGGAGCCCACCGCGGGGCTGTACATCTTCTGGAAGATCTCCAGGGCCTGGGTCCGCTCCTCCTCTTCGGCGATTCCGGTCAGGAGGCCGTACGACTCCAGGTCCGCGACCGAGGTCACCGGGACGCCCGGCATGGCCATGGCGCGAGGGAGCACACGGCCGACGTTGACGCCGGTGAGCACGTTCTCGCCGTTGGGGTCGATGTCGCGAATCGCCTTGGCGACCCAGCCCTCCGAGACGACCTTCTCCGGCTCGCAGGTGTGCATGATGTCCATGCCGCGGAAGTGGGACCTGTTGGAGTTGGGATAGCCGACGCCCTGAACGATGGCGACCCTCCCCTCGTCGTACAGCTCCTTCAGCGGCGCTGCGCTGGGGTGGAACCCCAGGGTATCGTTGAGGGGGAGGACATCCTCCTCCTTGATCCTCACCAGGGGACGAGAATCATGATAGGCGGGGTGTGTGTACGGGATCACCGTGTTCATGAAGTCGTTGCCCCCGCTGAGCTGAACGACCACCAAGACCGGGTCTTTGCCGTTGCCGTTTCCTGCCATCCTATTTCTACCTCCTAGCTGCTACGCGAACTGGTACTCTCTCGTGGCCACGATTAGCTGGACCATTCTGACGATGTGAGACTGGCTCTTCTCTCGCTCTGCCTCCGTGTCGAAGCGGAGCTCGCCAACGGCGTTGGCGTACTCTAGCAGACCGCTCTTGACGTCGGTGCTGAGCTCCAGCGGCCCCACCAAGTCGAGGCACCTCTCCACCAGGTGCTCAGGCGACAGCGCGCCGCCCGAACCTCCGAGACGGTCCACTATGTCCCTCACGCCGGGCTTGGTGGAGTCGGCAACCTGGTTCACCGCGAAGTTTACGCGCTCGTTGAGGGTGCCGCCGTTGATCCACTCCGCCCCCGTGTGCCAGCCCTCGACGGTGGGCGGATTCATCAGCTGCTGGCCCATCAGAGTGGCGGCGAAGTGGTAGCTGACGAAGCCGGGGGCCGGGAACTGCTCGGTCCCCACCAGCTTGATCAACCCAGCGACCAGCTCCGCCGGGCTCTTGACCTTCTTGAACCTGGCGTTCTTGAAGAAGTCGGAGTTGAACAGCACCCGCAGCATCGACCGAATGTCGCCGTCGGAGTCGAAGTATGCGTCGACCAGGGTGTCGATGGCCTCCGGGTCCCTGGGGGGCTCCGTCCCCCACGCCGGCACCTGGGACTCGTCGGCGACGAAGAAGTTGTACATGTGCCTGGCGATGAAGCGCGCGGTCGCCGGCTGCTTCACGATGATGTCGACGATGTCCTCGCCATTGAAGCGGCCCGTCTCGCCGAGGAAGCTCTTCTCGCTGTCGTCGTGATCGGCCTCCACGTACTCGAAGACCGCGGGGTACTCGCCGGTGGGATAGAGGGGAATGGGCTGATGGAAGGTCCATCCTGTGAAGGCCCGCCCGGCCATCTTCACGTCGGTCTCGGTGTAGTGGCCGACGCCCATGGTGAACAACTCCAGCAGCTCGCGTCCGTAGTTCTCGTTGGGCTCGCCCATGTGGTTCTCGTTGTTGTCCAGCCAGAAGATCATGGCCGGGTCCCTGGAGAGCTCCACCAGGATCGTCCTCAGGTCGGACAGTCCCACGCGCCGGAACATGTCCACCTGGGTTAGATGCGATGGAGCGTGGTCGCTCTTGGTCGTCCCGGTGGCGAAGACATGGTGCCAGAAGAGGGCGACCTTCTCCTCCAGCTGCCGCTGGGAGTTGACCATGTAGTAGAGGAAGGAGGCAGCAGCAAAGGGGACGCCGCTGTACTCGCCCCAGCCGTGGTACCGGTCGATTATGTCCCTGTCCAAGGTGGGCAGCCTCTCGGGATGCAGGAGCTCCTCGACGACGGCCTCGTAGCCCTTGGCGGCGTACGCCTCCAGCTCGGTTCGCCTAGCGCCGAACCCGGAGCGGCGCGTAAGGTGGGCGATCAGCGATAGGTCATTGTCAGTCATAGGCCCTCCCGATCAGGCGAACTGGTACTCTCTGGTGGCCACGATGAGCTGTATCATCCTCACGACGGACACCTGGCTCTCGGCTCGGTCCGCCTCCGTGTCAAACTTGAGCTCCCCCACCGCCCTGGCGTACTCGAGCAGACCTTCCATGGACTCCTCGCTCACGTCCAGCGGGCCGACCAGGTCCAGGCACCTGTGCACCAGCTCCTCGGGAGGGACGACGCTGGACGCCGCCCCCAGGCGGTCCACTATGTCCTGGACCCCCGGCTTGGAGGGGTCGCCCACCTGGTTGACTGCGAAGTTGACCCGCTCGTTGAGGGTGCCTCCGTTGATCCACTCCGGGCCGGTGTGCCATCCCTCCACCGTGGGCGGATTGAAGAGCTGCTGGCCCATCAGAGTGGCTGAGGCGGCGTAGCCCGCGAATCCCGGTGCGGGGAACCGGTCGGTCCCTACCAGCTTGATTACCCCGGTGACCAGCTCGGCCGGGCTCTTGACCTTCTCGAACCTGGCCTCCTTGAAGAAGTCCGAGTTGAACAGCACCCGCAGCATCGGTCGAATCTGGCCGCCCGAGACCATGTAGGCCTCCACCAGCGCGTCGACAGCCTCCGGGTCCCTGGGGGGTTCGGTCCCCCAGGCCGGTACCTGCTGCTCATCGGCAACGAAGAAGTTGTAGATGTGCCTTGCGATGAAACGGGCCGTCGCAGGCTGCCTGACTATGATGTCGACGATGTCCTCGCCGTTGAACCGGCCCGTCTCTCCCAGGAAGGTCTTCTCGCTGTCGTCGTGGTCCTCCTCCCGGTAGACGAAGCTGGTGGAGTAGATGCCCGTCGGATACAGCGGGATGGGCTGCGTGAAGGTCCAGCCGGTAAACGCGCGGCCGGCCATCTTGACGTCGGTCTCGGTGTAGTTGCCGACACCCATCGAGAAGAGCTCCAGGATCTCTCGACCGTAGTTCTCGTTGGGCTCGCCCTTGTGGTTCTCGTTGTTATCGAGCCAGTAGATCATGGCGGGGTCTTTGGACAGCCCTGTCAGGATCGTCCGCATGTCCGACAGTCCGGCGCGCCGGAACATGTCGATCTGCCCCATGTGGGCGGGGTTATGCTCGCTCTTGTTGGTTCCGGTTGCGAAGACGTGGTGCCAGAAGAGGGCGATCTTCTCCTCCAGGTGGCGCTGGGAGTTCACCATGCGGAACATCCAGTGGGCGGCTACGCCATTCACCTTGTTCCAGCCGTTATAGCGTTCGAGGATATCCTCCTCCAAGGAGGGGGCGGCCTCGGGGTCGAGTAGCTCCTCGACGACGGCCTCGTACCCCCTGGAGGCATACGCCTCCAACTCATCACGCCTAGCGCCGAACCCGGCGCGGCGCATCAGGTGCGCGATCAACGATAGGTCAGCAGAATCCATTGCTATCTCCCAACTACGATGTGAAAAGACACGCTTGAAGACGTAACTCTCCTGGTTTGGAGAATATACCACGGGAGTGGCTTCAAATCAACCTACGGGACAAGCCTCTCTCACATCATGCCATTGCGTTCCTCAGCGCGTCTGTAGCCCTGGCGTCGACCATCATCGTCTCCGGGTCGACCGCCACTCCGTAGTGCTCTCTGGCGCTATCGATGGAGACCCGCTCGTCGCGGACGTCCGCGAGCACCCTCTGCGGGTCCCGTTTGAAGGGGTCGCCCCATCCGCCGCCGCCGCCGGCGCAGTTGATGAGCCCCTCTCCGGGTGCCATCGTCTCGTAGGACATGCCGGTGATCCGCTGGCGGCCGGTGCCGGGCCACAGTATGACGTGGCAGCTCTCACCGTCGGAGCCTCCGGCCATGCCCCAAGGCCTCGTCTTCGTCTTCTTCACCAGGGTGACGACCGTCGACTCCGCCAGGAACCGATACCTGCGGCTGGTGCCCAGGCCGCCCCTGTACTCTCCGGGACCGCCGGAGTCCTGCCGCAGGCCGTAGCTGTCGATCAGCAGCGGCGCCTTGGTCTCCACGACCTCCACCGGCAGGTTGCGGCACCCCGGCTCGGTGATATGCATGATGCCGTCCTCGCCGTCGTCCGCGGCGTGTCCGCCGAATCCCACGGCGTCGTTGTTGGCTTCGAGCCACATCCTGCCGTTGCGGGGGTTCAGGCCCACGCCCATCACGCTGCAGACGTCCCCGCCGGAGCACGCGGGAACGTCGTTGGGCAGGCCCTGGGCCAGCGCCTTCGTGACCACCTCCGGGGCCAGCAGGCCGGTCCACAGCGTGAAGGTCGCCGCCGGCGGCACGGCGTTCATCAGGGAGCCCTCGGGCGCCTCGACCCTCAGGGGGCGGAAGTGGCCCTCGTTGGCTGGGAGATCCGGCGTGGTGAGCGCCTTGAAGACCAGGCCGGCGATGCCGACGGTCAGCCCCATGGGGTTGTTGATGGGTCCCTGGGTGGCCGGAGACGATCCGGCGAAGTCTACGACCATCTCGTCCTCGGTGATGGTGACGGTCGCCTTGATCTTGACCATGGTTTCCTTATCTATGCCGTCGTCGTCGACGAAGTCCTCGGCCGTCCAGGTGCCCTTGGGCAGCGCCGCCAGCCTGCTTCGCGAGATGCGCTCGCCGTGGTCCAGGGTCTGCTCGACCGCCTCCTCGAAGGTCTCTATCCCGAACCTCTCCACCAGCTCCTGTACCCGGCGCTCGCCGGTCTTGCAGGACGAGATCTGGGCGTTCATGTCTCCGATGACCCGGTCGGGCATGCGGCAGTTGAACCTGATCAGGTTCTCCAGGTCCTTGTTGAGGACGCCCCTGTTGTAGATCTTCGAGCAGGGGAAGAAGAGCCCCTCCTCGTGCATGTCCCGGGTGTCGAGACAGTAGCCGATGTCCTTCTGCTTGAGGTCGAGCCAGTGCTGACGCGCCGCCGTGAAGCCAACCAGGCTCTCGCCGGCGAAGATCGGCGTGCAGGCAAGCACGTCCAGCGTGTGCCCGGCGCTCCAGTAGGGGTAGTTGAGCAGGATGACGTCGCCCGGGTGGATGTTCTCCTCCCCCAGGAAGTCGACGATCTTCCCGACGGCGTAACCGTTCACCCGCGTAAAGGTGGCCAGTCCGGGCGCCTCTGCCAGCATGCGGCAGCGCCGGTCGTAGATGCCCAGGCCGAAGTCCCGGATCTCGTACACGATGGTGTTGTACGAGGTCCTCATCAGGTTGCGCATCATCTCCTGGGCGGCGGAGATCAGGTAGTTGTTTATCACCTCGACCGTGATGGGGTCCACTCTGCTCATTGGCGTCCTCCGTCCGCTCCTACGTCGATGACCAGCTCCCCGTAGCCGCCCACCGTCAGCACGTCTCCCGCATGCACCACCGTCGTGGAGCTATGCTCCTCGACTATCGCCGGCCCGGCTATCCGGTCCCCTCCCAGCATCTTCCGCCGGTCGTAGACCGCGTACTCGGTCCACTCCCCCAGGCCGGAATCGTAGACCGGGCGGCTTCCCTTCGTCGACTCCGGGACGCTCCCCTTCCCCGCCGCGATCCTGGGCAGCTCGGGGCGCGGCAGCAACCCCACAGCCCGGAGCCGGAGCGTCACGATCTCGACGGGGTCGTCCATGCGGTGACCGTACTGTGTCTCGTGGGCCCGGTTGTAGTCGGCGGCCACCCGCGCGACGTCGCCGTCCGACAGCCGCAGCCCCGGCAGGGGCAGGTTGACGGTGTGCTCCTGCCCCAGATACCGCATCTCCACCGAGCAGAAGAAGGCGCGGTCGCCCTCCTCGAACCCGTCCCCGGAGAGCGCCTCGCGCCCGCGGCGGGCCAACCGGGAGTAGACCTCGTTGATGACCGATAGGTCCGCCGCCGCCAGCTCCGTGACGTACGTCTGGGCGAAGTCGTGGACGACGTCGACCATCAGCATGCCCAGCGCCGAGAAGTTGGCCGGGCCCGGCGGCACCACGACACGGGGAATCCCCACCTCGCGGGCGACGCCGGAGGCCACGAGGCCGCCAGCGCCGCCGAAGGCCAGGGCCGAGAAGTCCCGGGGGTCGAACCCCCTCTCGATGGAGATCTCCCGGATGGCGCCGACGATCTTGGCCTCGTTGATTCGCAGAACGCCCGAGGCGGCCGCCTCCAGGGACATGCCGAGCCTCTCGGCGAGCCTCTTCCGGATGGCGGAGGCCGCCAACGGCCGGTCCAGCTTCAGCTCGCCGCCCAGGAAGTTCTCCGCGTCCAGGAGGCCCACCGCCAGCGCGGCGTCGGTAAAGGTCGGCTCCTCGCCTCCCTTGCCGTAGCAGACCGGACCGGGCAGCGCGCCCGCGCTCTGAGGCCCCACCTGCAGGTGGCCGCCCTCGTCTATCCAGCCTATGCTTCCGCCGCCCGCCCCGATGGTGGCCATTTCGATGGTCGGGACGAAGATCGCGGCTCCCTCGAAGTACATCTCGTTTCCGACCCTGGGCTGCCCGCCGGCTATGACCGACGCGTCCAGGCTCGTCCCGCCCACGTCCAGGGTGATGAGGTTGCGATGTCCGATGAGCTCGCTCAGATAGGCCGCCCCGATCACCCCGCCGGCGGGGCCCGACAGCACCGACTGGACCGGGCTCTCCTTGGCGTAGGCCGCGGTCATCGCGCCGCCGCCCGAGCGGGTGAGCAGGAAGTGCCCCCCGAACCCGCCGCTGCGCAGGCGCAGCTCCAGCTCCTCCAGGTAGCCCCTCATCACGGGCTTGATGTAGGCGTCCGTCACCGTGGTGCTGGTGCGCTCGTACTCCCGGTACTCGCGGCTCAGGGTGTGAGACAGGGTGACCGCCGCCTCAGGGCACTCCCTGGCCAGGACCTCCGCCATGGCCTGCTCGTGGTCGGAGTTGGCATAGCTGTGGAGGAAGCAGACGGCGACCGCCTCGACGCCCTGGTCGCGAATCCTGCTCGCCACCGAGGCCGCCTGCTGGCGGTTGAAGGGGGTGAGCGCCTCGCCCCGGAAGTCCATCCGCTCCTCGACCTCGAAGACCAGGTACCGGGGGACCAGGGGCTTGGGCTTCCGGTACTTCAGGTCGTACATGGGGAGCCGGTCGGTCCTGCCCAGCTCGTACACGTCGCGGAACCCCTTGGTGGTGACTATGGCCACGCGGGCTCCCGTGCGGGTCAGCAGCGCGTTGGCGCCCAGGGTGGTCCCGTGTACGAAGTAGTCGATGGCCGCGAGATCGGCCCCCGCCTTACGGAAACCGGCCAAGACCCCACTGGCGGGGTTTCGCGGAGTCGTCTCGACCTTCTCCAGCCTCAGCCGGCTCGTCTCCTCGTCTAGGACGATAACGTCCGTGAAGGTCCCCCCGACGTCAACGGAGATACGCATTTTCCGTATATGTCCTCATGGACGATGCTCCGCGAGTGTACGACTGTGGCGTGTCCCGTGAGGGCAGCTCTTACGGGCGGCGAGACAAGGCGACTTTAGCCCCGCCCACACTGTGTGTCAACCGGCGTCGAGGGCTGCCTTGACACCCAGGAGGGCGTTGAATACGCTGGGCTCACCCTGTGAGCCCACAACTCAGTCGTGGAGTGTCGATTGTTGCCTAGGAGACGGATTCTCCCGCTCGGCTTGATGGCGGTCCTGGCGATGGCGGTCCTGGCCTGCGGCAACGGCGGTGATGCGGACCCCTTCCGTATCGACGTGGCGGACCCCTTCCGTATCGGCGTGATGGAGTCGCTGACGGGCACCGGCGAGACCTACGGCACGGTGGCCAGCCAAGCCAAGCAGATGGCCGCGGACGAGATCAACGCCGCGGGCGGCATTGATGGGCGCATGCTGGAGCTCATCGTCGAGGACTCCCAGTGCAGCGCCAAGGACGCCATCGCCGCCTACAACAAGCTGACCGACGTGGACGGGGTGAAGATCATCCTGGGGACCTCCTGCAGCAGCGCCATGCTGGGCGCCGCTCCCCTGGCGGAGGCGGACGGCGTGATCCTCTTCTCCGGACTGGCCAGCAATCCGGACATCGCCAACGCCGGAGACTACATCTTCCGGACTCAGATCAGCGACGTACAGGTGGGCATTGACACCGGGAACGTCCTGTGGGCGGACGGGGTCCGCAAGCTGGCCACCATCACCGAGACCACCGACTACGCGGAGGGCGTGAGGCGCACCTCCGTCGCCCAGTTCCAGAAACGCGGCGGGAGGGTCGTGGCCGAAGAGCGGTATCCGTCCGACGCCATCGACTTCAGGTCCCAGCTGGGGAAGCTATTCGAGGCGGACCCAGATGCGCTCCACCTGGCGCCCCAGTCCGAGTTCGCGGCGGGCGCCATTATCAAGCAGGCGCGGGAGGTCGGCTACCAGGGCCCCATCTACGCGGAGACGGTGTCGGTGGGCACCACTGCCCTCGAAGTCGCGGGGGACGCGGCGACCGGCATGAAGGCCATCACGGCCGACCTGGACCCCGGCAATCGGAAGGCGCAGGAGGTCCTGGACAGCTTCAGGGAGCGCTACAGATACGTCACGCTGCCGTGGCACCTGGGGTCCGCCTACGACGACGTCTACATCGCCGCCGAGTGCCTCAAGCAGACCGGCGACGACCAGGACGCGGACGGCTTCCGCGACTGCATGTACGGCATCACCTGGAGCGGCGCCATCGGAGACGACTACAGCTTCGACGCCGACGGCGAGGTCGTGGGCCTCTCCAGGGTGGTCGTGGAGGTGCTGCCCACTGCCCAGCGGACCGCCGACAGGAAGTACAAGGTCCTCGGCCCGGCCCCCAGGCAGTAACCCCAGGCCCGATCAGGGGATCCCAGCGCCCATCAGGCGTATCGTTCTATGGCGGCTTGGAAGCCCGGCAGGGCGCCCGCGAGGGTCTTGTCCTCGACGCAGTAGGAGATCCGGAAGTGGCCGGGCACTCCGAACCCGCCGCCGGGAACGACCAGCACCCCGTACTCCATCAACTCGTCGACGAACCTTGCGTCGTCGTCGATGGGCGACTTGGGAAACATGTAGAAGGCCCCCTGCGGCTTCACCACATCGTAGCGCATGTTCCGAAGCTGTCCATACAAGAAATCTCGCTTGGCCTGGTACTCCCCCACGTCTACCGTCTCCGACTGGAGCCTGGCCACGATCCTCTGCATGAGGGCCGGCGCGTTGACGAACCCCAGCGTCCGGTTGCAGAAGATGAGCCCATCCATCAGCTCCCCCTTGTCGTCGTAGTCGGGATGGACGGCGATGTAGCCGATGCGCTCTCCGGGCAGAGCCAGGTCCTTGGAGTGGGAGGTGGCCACGATGCTCCTCCGGTGGTGGTGGAAGACGTGGGGGTACTCGAGGCCGTCGAAGAGCACCCTTCGATAGGGCTCGTCGCTCAGCAGGAAGATCTCCGTGCCCAGCTGCTTCTCCTTGGTCTGGATGATCTCCCCGAGGCGCGCCAGCAGCCCGGCATCGTACACGACGCCTGTGGGATTGTTGGGTGAGTTGATCAGGACGACCTTGGTGCTGCCGTTGATGCTCGCCTCGAAGGCGTCGAGGTCGGGCAGGAACAGGTCGTCCGGTGGGACGACGCGGCAGGAGCCTCCGTGGTTGTCGGCGTAGAAGAGGTACTCGACGAAGTAGGGCGCGAAGACCACGACCTCGTCGCCCGGGTCCAGCAGCGTCTTCAGCACCACGTTGAGGGCCCCGCCGGCGCCGACGGTCATCACGACCTCGTCGTGAGTGAAGGCCAGGCCCGTCTCCTCGGCCAGCTGCGCGGCCACGGCGGCCCGCGTCTCCACGTATCCCGCGTTGGGCATGTAGCGGTGCATCCCAGGCTCTGGGCTGTCGGCGAGCCGCCTCAGCTCCGCGAAGAAGGCGGCCGGGGGCTCCACGACCGGGTTGCCCAGGGACAGGTCGAAGACGTTGTCTTCGCCGCGCTCCAGCCTGAGGGCGGCCCCCTGCTCGAACATGCGCCGGATCATGGAGCCCTGCTCCATGATCTCTTTGATCTTCCTGGAGACGGCCATGGCGTCAACTCCGCGCGTGAGACTCTTGCGGGCGGCGAGATAGGGCGACTTTAGCCTCACCCCCGTTGCGTGTCAACCGGCGCGGCACGGCCGCCTTGACACCCAGAATGGGGTTGATTACGCTAGGCTCACCCCCCGTGGGCTCGTAGCTCAGTGGTAGAGCGGTCGGCTCATAACCGATTGGTCGCAGGTTCGAACCCTGCCGAGCCCACCAGACTTGACAAAATCAAGAACCTTCAAGTTGAGAGTCCGGCTGGAGTTGTAGCCGTTACGTCAAATAAACTCATATGTACGCACCGTTGGGGCAGGTTAGTTTGAGTCTTGACAGGTTACTCGGTTCTGGATTGGTCTTGTTGCAACGCGTCCGCTAGTTCCCTGAGCCTTTCTAACCAACCAGGCTCTTCTGTAGGTGGGTTGAGCTGCTCCCCTGACTCGGCATCCAAGACACCGCCGAGCTTAGGCGGGTTGTCACTATAGGAGAGAGCGGCGTCAAGCTGGGTTTGAGTTACGCCTGCTGCCGGATAATCACCTTCACCGAGAGAGAATTGGGTGCCTGAAAGGTTGGCCCCAATTAAACATGCACCCTCCAGATTCGCTCTTTGAAGACGAGCGTCGGACAAGTCTACGTCCCAAAGGTCTGCGCCCGACAGATTTGCGTTCATTAGATTTGCCCCCGATAAGTTCAAGTGAGCCAAATGTACATTCTGAAGGTTCGAGCCGCTAAGGTTCAATTCGAAAGACTCGTTGCTTTCCAGACGAACGTCGCCCTCACTGCGGGATCCGATGGCCGCCATGGCAGCCCGGACTTCCTCGTGTAGTCGAGGTAAATTGACCGATGTGCGGACAAACAAGCTCAACCGCTTCACGACTTGGACGTGATACTCTGTTGGATGTTCCCTTGCGAGGCGTTCAAGCACATCTATGCCGTCCACACAGACGGCGAGGGCATCGCTTCCAAGTCTCGAACAGCCTTGTTCGTAGCGTTCGCTAAGCAGGCCCCGCTGTGCTATGTCAGCTTGACGTCGTGCTGTGTCGGACTGACGTTGCGCCGCGGATGCCTGTCTGTCGGCTACAAGGCTGCGCCATATTGTCAGGGGCAAGGCTATCAAGCCCGCGATGATGAATCCGACGTTGCGTAGGGTGGTGCTGGGAGACTCGTCGTCGTTCAGCCAACTATAGAACTCCACGACGTTGGCTTCCGTCCGTAGTCCTGAATGACTGTCGCTAAGCCAGTTCCAGAGTAAGTATAAGAGCGTGAGAGATATGAACGGCGAAACTGCTGACACGGTGAGCCAGAAGCCACCGGACACAGGGAGATGAAGGCTAAGAAGAGCATCGCGCGTCCGGCTGGCAGCCTTGCGCAGCCACTCACGGAGGGTCACTGTTCGGCTCCCGTGAGACGCAAGATCGCCGCGATGCGCCGTGCGGTATCCGTGAAGTGCTGGACCTCTGACGGGTGCAGGGGTCTGCCCAGGACCTTGTGCTCGCGGTAGGAGAGCCACTTCTTGAGGACCTGGTAGCCGCCGAGCTTGTAGCTCCAGACGGCGGCGGGGACGTTGCCCCAGTAGGCGCGGTCGTTCAGGTGGACGTCGAAGGTCGTGTCGCCCAGCGTCCGTGCGGACTCGCCCAGGGCGGCGCGCTCGTGTGCGGTGTAGGGGCGCTTGACGACCCGGCCCTGGCCCGGCATGACGGCTTGGCCCGAACCGAAGTGACCCCAGCTTGCAGTCAGCGCGAAGTCGTCCCCGGTCATGTTGCCGCCGTCGGTGGTGGACGGGACTGCGACGGCGGCGGCCTCGGGGCGCAGCGTGCCCGTCGTGACGCCGGGAACGGGCGTGTCGGAGTCCAGCAGCGCGGCCAGCTTCCGGCCCCGCGCCGCGGACGCGGCCAGATCCTCCGCCGCTCCCTGCTGGTCGCCGTCGGGCCAGCCCGGAAGCGGGATGCGCGGCCACTCCATCCGCAGCGCCCCCGCGTTGGCCTCACGGTAGGCGGGGTCGTGCAGCACGGCTAGGACGTGGTGGAACAGGTCCTCCACGCCTAGGCCCAACCGGTCGAGGTAGCGTTGCGCGGCAAGTGACAGGTTGGGGCGTCGCTGGGTTCCGCCGCTGTCGAGTCCCAGGCCGTCTTCCCGGAGCCATGCGGGGATACATGTTGCACCCCGGTCAATCAGGTCTAGGCAGCCCAAGCTTGATTCCCTCGTAAAAACCCGGTTTGAGGAAGTTCCAGCAATTTCGCACATATGCGCGCTACCGTATGTTGGGGTAGTATACGGAACAGAGACTGTATATTGTACCCCGGCGCGGGTACGGTTGTTCTAATTCGGCCTGCACAGACTTTTTACGAGAGAATCAAGCTTGAGATAACCTGCGGAGGAGACCATTCTCTACGTGGCTTATGCTGCGCTACCATCCACTGATTGTTCTCGAACAAGTGCGGTCTGTAGTCCGGTACTGGGCGACCGAGCAGGCCGTGTCCCGCTTCCCAGTATAGCCACCTTGTATCAAATGGCCTGTAAGCATGTCGGACGAAATTGGCATCTATCGGGCCACCACGAGCAACCAGTGAGGCTCTCACCTTCTGGGCATCGGAGACCACAAAGCCCGATGAACTCTTCATCGCGGAAGGGTATTTCGTTGCGACCTCATTGCTACTCACTGAGGGATCGAAGTATTCGCCTACTCTTGTCCTGAGCTTGTTAATCCCTATGTCAATGAGAAACGCATCCCGCTTGCTTTGTACTCCTGGAAACGATACTGGGAACAGGTCTGGCAGTGAAGGCCACTTAGACCAACCGCCACTGACGACCATTTGCGCAAAGGGTAGTCCCAGCGGCAGGTTCGGCTCAAAGGTGTCATACAACGCCTCAGACTCCGCTTCGGCAGTCGCCGTCAGGTCGGAGAGCTTGGTCTGTCCCCAGAGGTGACGGAAGGCGATCTTGCCTGTCGGCGCGTGGTCAGCCTTGCGCACCAGAGTCGTGATTGCCGTTCCGACCTGGATGCCAACCGGGTCCTCCGGCGTCGAGAAGATGCTGGGGTCGGGCGCGCCGTCCGGCGCTGTCTTGCCGGTCCTGTACTTGTCGCCGTTGAGACAGTCTATGCGGACCGCGTCGAAGGCCTCCAGGTAACGCTCCCTCATGCCGGTGAAGGAGAGACCGTCCAGCCAGGAGTAGTTGGATATGAAGCAGACGACGCCCCGGCCCGTCTTCTCGGCAATGCGGCGCTCGGCCATGCGAAAGAACCGGACGTAGAGGTCGTTGAGGCCCTGGCCCTCCGGCTTCCGCACCCGCTTGGTCGTCCGGTAGGCCGTGGTGAGTCCCCGCTCCTCGTCATCGGATGGGGCCATCCCCGCGAAGCCGTTGTAAGGCGGGTTGCCCAGGATTACCAGCACCGGCTCCTCCCGCTTCACACGCTCGGCGCGGTCCCGCTCCTCCTCCAGCTCCGGGAAGGGGAGCGGCTTCTGCACCCTGGGCTCCCAGCCGGTGAGGGCGTTGGTCAGGAAGACGCCCGCCCGCTCCGTTCCGTCCTCGGACAGGGGCGCGTCCAGCCCCTGCATCGTCAGCCCGACCTGCAGATGGGCGACCACGTAGGGCGCGGGCATGATCTCGAAGCCGAAGACCCGCTCCGTGGCGGCCTGCTTCACCCGCGCCCCGGTGAGGGCGCCCAGGCCTCGGCCCTCCAGGTTGGCGGCGATGCGCCGCAGGACCTCCGCAAGGTAGGCGCCCGTGCCGCAGCAGGGGTCCAGGACGTAGACGTTCTCGGCCGCCAGCCCGTCGGCGATGCCCAGGTCGTCTCTCAGCGCCAAGTCGACGCGGGAGACCATGTAGCGCACCACCTCGGCGGGCGTGTACCAGACGCCCAGCTGCTTGCGCAGGGCGGGGTCGAAGGCCTCCAGGAACGGCTCGTAGAAGTAGGGCACGGCCTCACCCTCGCTGAAGCGGTCGAAGAAGGCCCCGCGCTCCACGCGGTCCAGCGCCGCCGCCGTCCAGTCCAGCACCTCGACCAGTCCCAGTGGCTCCAACCGGCCGGGATCGGACAGCTGCTGGAAGAGCGCCCGCAGCACAGGCGCGCGGAGGTGCCAGACGGCTGTGCGCCAGTCGAAGGCGCCGGCGGGCGGCGGCGTCTGCCGCGCCCAGAGCACCCAGGCGGAGAAGACGCCGTAGAAGAGGGTCTGCACCAGCGTGGAGCGGAAGAAGGCCGCGCCACGCTCGCCCTGGAAGCGCACTCCCAGGGCCTCCTCCAGCGCCGCCCGTACCGCTCCGAGCGACGGCGCGTCGCCCGCCGCCTCGACCCGCGCCAGCCCGTCCCGCGCGTAGGACGCCAGCAGCCACGCCAGGTCCCTGGGCTCGACCAGCGCGGCGCGATGGGACAACGCCCGGCACAGGTACTCCCCCAGGCCGACTCCCACCTCCCTGGCGAAGGTACGCGGCGTCTCCAGCCGCGACTCGAACTCCGGGGCGGACTCCGCCAGCCGGAAGGTCTCCAGCCTGACGGGATTGCCCGCCGCGTCCTCGCCGAGCAGCACGAAGTCGCGGGTGTTGGTCACCAGCACGAGGCGGTACCTGCTCCAGTAGCGGCTCACCTGGTCGCCCTGGGCGGTCAGCCAGGCGTCGTCGCCGGTTGGCTTGACCTCCACCACGCCGCGCTCGGGGATCTGCCCCTCGCGGGGCCTTCCCCTCTGCACCTGCTTGGCGGCGTAGAGGCCGAAGTCGGGGTGGCCCGCGCCCTGCTGCGCCAGCTCGCCGACGCAGAAGACCCTGGGCCTGAGCGCGGCGCCGACGGCGTTCAGCAGGCTGGCCAGGGGAGGGTAGTAGGAGCGCTCGCCCGTGGCGCCGCCGGACGCCCTGACGCGGCGGAGATCGTCGAGGTAGGCCTCAACGACTGCTGTAAGCTTCGTCACGCTCATTCATCTGACCAAGGATTGATCACGTCTATCCCACTCCCCTCGAAGTCGTCCACGTCCCTTGCCGCCACCGACGCAATCAGGTCTATCAATCCTCAGGCCCTCCGCGGTCTGTGCGTCCAGAATGCCAGGTCCGCTACCAAGGGACCGGATGCCCGGTCACTGTACCACAAGGCCAGAGGTGAGCACCGCCGCCGCGGGGAGCGGTGGCGCTTGCCAGACGGCGCCGGCTGCTATAGCATCTCAGCCGAATGTTGACAGACTGCATCAAGGATTAACATGACAACAAACAAGATGCCGCCCCTCGTTCTTCTTCTAGCCTTTCTCTTGCTCATGTCAGCCGCCTGCTTGGACGACGCCGAGACCACCCCCACCGCGCAAGCCATACCCACTGCGCAAGCCATACCCACCGCGCCGGCAATATCCACGGCGCCTGCCATACCCACCGCGCAAGCCATACCCACCGCGGCGGCAATACCCACTGCGCCGGCAATGCCCGCCGCTCCCGCCATGCCCGCCTCCCAGGAGGCGGTCGTCGCCCGGCTCAAGAGGAACGCCGAAGAGTTCGAGTATGCCATCGGCAAGCCGGGCGGGGCGCTGACCTTCGCGACTGTCTCCGAGCCCCTCACCTTCAACCTGGCCATTGCCAACGACGCCTCGTCGTCGGGTGTCTTGGGGTACCTCTTCGACGGTCTGACCGAGACCTCGTGGCTGACCGACCAGGTGGAGCCGGCCCTGGCGGAGTCGTGGGAGCACTCGGACGACGGCATGACCTGGACGTTCCACCTGCGAAGGGGCGTGAAGTGGCACGACGGGCATGCCCTCACCGCCCACGACGTGGACTTCACCTTCAACCGCATCATCTACAACCAGGACATCCCAGCCAGCAGCCGCCCGGCGTTCCACTTCCGCTTCCTGGACGAGGAGAGCGGCAAGTGGCAGGAGTCGCCGATGTCGGTCAGGGCGCTGGACGACTATACGGTCGAGTGCGTTCTGCCCGTCCCCTTCGCCGCCTTCCTCCGCGCCATGGGCACCGCGATCTATCCCAAGCACATCCTCGAGAAGCACGTCGACGACGGCACATTCGCCTCGACCTGGGACATCGACACGGACCCGGCGGAGGTGATAGGCACCGGCCCCTTCACCATCGAGAGCTATGTTCCGGGGCAACGCGTGGTCCTGCGGCGCAACCCCGGCTACTGGCTCGAGGACGACTCCGGCAACAGCTTGCCGTACCTGGACCAGGTCGTCATGATCATCGTCCCGGACCTGGAGGCCGAGCTCGCCAAGTTCCTGTCCGGGGAGTCGGAATCTCACGGAGTTCTCGGAGAGGAGCTGTCCAGGCTCGAGCCGCTCCAGGAGGAAGGGAACTTCACGATCTACAGGCGGGGGCCCACTTTCGGGACCACGTTCATGGGGGTCAACATGAACCCTGGCAAGAGCGCGGAGACCGGGGAGCCCTACCTCGCGCCCGAGAAGCTGGAGTGGTTCAAGCAGTTCCGCCAGGCCGTCGCCCACAGCATCGACAAGAAGACGATCATCGAAGACGTCCAGCACGGCCTCGGCTACCCGCAGTGGGCCTCCATAAGCCCTGCCGCCGGCGACTTCCACAACCCGAACGTCCGAGAGTACGAGTACGACCTCGGCAGGTCCAATGAGATACTGGACAGCATCGGTTGGACCGACACCGACGGGGACGGGATACGAGAGGACTCCGACGGCAACCCCATCGAGTTCTCGCTGGTGACCAACAGCGGCAACAGCGTGCGCGCCAAGATCGGCGCCATAGTGCATGAGGGCCTGGCGGCCATGGGCTTGAAGGTCGACTATGAGCTGATCGATTTCGGCGACCTGGTCTCCCAGCTTACAACGACCTACGATTGGGAGGCCATGGTCGTAGGCTTCACGGGCAGCCCGGACCCCTACGGTAGCATCACCCTATGGCACAGCGGCGAGGGTCTGCACCTGTGGCACCCGAACCAAGCGGAGCCGGAGACGGACTGGGAAGCGGAGATCGACGAGCTCTACGTCAAGGGCAGCCAGGAGCTGGACCATGCCGCCCGCGTAGGGTACTACCACCGCGCCCAGGAGATCGCGGCCGAGAACGTGCCCCTCATCTATACGACGCTCTCCGAACGGCTGAGCGCGGTCCGGAACGTCTTCGGCAACCTCACGCCCACGCTGTACGCCCTCTGGGACATCCGCTACCTCTACCGAACGGACCGCTAACGCGGAATGGGGTGCTGCTTGGAGATACCTTGCGTAATAGCCGCGTGACCCACCAGTACGAAAGATGTCCCGACAGGCCGAGCTAAGCGACGACAGCGCCCCTGGGAGGCCGCCGCCGGGCCCCGCGAAGACGGCGGCGCCCAGGTTCCACGAGCTGGACGCCCTGCGGGCCGCCGCGATGCTGCTGGGTATAGTCCTGCACACCTCCCTCTTCTTCATACCGGAAGCCTGGTCGGAAGAGTACTCCGCCGAGGAGTATCCCGCCCAGGTATCCGGCATCTACACGCTGATATTCTTCGCGATCCACGGATTCCGAATGCCGGTGTTCTTCCTCCTCAGCGGCTTCTTCACCGCGATGCTCTGGCAGCGGAGGGGGCTGCGCCAGTTGGCGGCGCACCGGCTCAAGCGTATCGCCCTGCCCCTCGCCATCGGCGCGTTCACCATCATTCCCATCACCACCTGGGCCTTCCTCTGGGCTTTCGTCCCCGACAAACAGTTCCAACCCATCTGGTGGCCGTTCATCTGGCTCTCTGCCTTCAATCACCTCTGGTTCCTGTGGTTCCTCTTGTGGCTGGCCGTCGGATTCATCGCCGCAGCCAAGCTGGGCATACGATTCGACAATCCGGTTATCTGGTGGCTGGCGATTCCCCTGGCCGTCGTGCCCCAGCTGCTGATGGTCGAGCCCCTCTTCGGCCCAGATACGTCCGAAGAGCTGGTCCCCAGTCCGGTCGTGCTGGGCTACTACGCACTCTTCTTCGTGCTGGGAGCGTTCTTCTACCAGCGCCAGGTGGTCGTCAGCCGATGGTGGGCAGTTGCGCTGCTGCCCGCGCTGACAGTGGTCTTCCTGGGCGCGCTGACCCTCCTGTACGAGGTCCAGGAAGAGTGGGCCAAGCCGGCCGCGGCCGTGCTTCAGGTCGCCTTTGCCTGGCTGATGTGCTTCGGGCTGATCGGCCTGTTCCGCTGGATAGCCGCCCGCGAGCGGTATTGGGTGAGATACGTCTCGGATGCCTCCTACTGGCTCTACCTGTGGCACCTGCCCCTGGTGGTCGTCGGGTTCAAGCTGACCCAAGGCTGGTCCATCAGCATCCACCTCAAGTTCGCGCTGATATGCGTGGCCGTGACCGCCACTCTGCTGATCGTCTACCAGCTTGGCGTACGCTATACCCCCGTGGGGGCGATGCTGAATGGCAAGCGCCTCCGCCCCTCCTGACACTGCCGTGAGGAGGATACAGGACCGGCCTTGCTGAACCCCGGCGGCAGCTAATATACTCTTCAACAGCGTATGGATGATCAGATGCCAGCTCAACAGCGGTGGCTGCCGCTCTTCCCACTGAACACGGTCCTGTTTCCGGGCGGCGCTCTGCCGATCCACATCTTCGAGGACCGGTACAAGCTGATGATGCAGCGCTGCCTGGAGTCCGACAAGAAGCTGGGGATCGTCCTGATAAAGTCCGGCTCCGAGGTCGGACAGCCGGCCATCCCCTACTCCACGGGCACCATGGGCCAGGTGGTGCAGGCCAGCGGCCTGGACGACGGGCGCATGTTCGTCTCCGTGGCAGGCGAGCAGAGGTTCAGGATCAGGCAGATAACCCAGTCCCAGCCCTACATCGGGGCCAACGTCGACCTGCTGGAGGACGACCCCGACGCATGGGTGCCTCCCACCGAGATGAACGCCATCCGTCAGGCGGTCAGCTCCCACATCATCCTGGCGACGGGCCTCAGGGGAGGATGGCAGAGCGAGGCCAAGCTCGTGTCGCACCCGGTGTCGCTCTCATACTTCATAGCCGGGATACTCTACGCCGACGTCAAGGAGAAGCAGGCGCTGCTGGAGGAGTCATCGCCCTCGAAGCGTCTGGAGCTGGAGCTGGACCTGCTGAGGCGAGAGACTGACGTGCTCAAACAGCGGGTCGCCAGCGAGCTCCGCAGTCGTTTCAGCAGGCAGTAGCTTTTCACCCTTTCGCCTCTGGTCCTCTCTCCCCTGGGAGCCTATCTCAAGCGTCCCCCCCACCCTTGGCGGGAGAGGGTATGTCGTCGCAACTCGGCAGTATGCCCCACTCCAATGCCGGAAACCGTCCTGTTACTCAGCTAGAAAGCTGCTTGACAAATCATCCAGACTAAACTAGCGTACGGGCCGTATGGGAACGTTTCAGCCGGTTCGTTTCCAAGCATACCCGCAGGAGGATGCCGATGGGTAACCAAGAGATCGCTTTGATGGCTCACCTGATGCGGCGCGCCGGGTTCGGCGCCGCCAGGGACGAGCTGGAGGCCCTCGTCGAGCAGGGCTACGAGGAGACGGTGGAGCAGCTTGTCAACCCGGTCGACAGACCGCCGGCCGACCATTACCTGCTCTACCGGTACCACCCGATTACGGAGGTTCCCGGCGGGGCCCCTCTTCCCGGACAGGCCAACTGGCTCTTCAACATGGTGAACACCGAGCGCCCCCTGGAGGAGAAGATAGCGCTCTTCTGGCACCACGTATTCGCCACCGGCAACGCCAAGGTGGACAACTGCAACCACCTCTTGCAGCAGATCAGCATGTTCCGGGAACATGGCATGGGCAGCTACAGGGACCTGCTGGTCCAGCTGGCCAAGAACCCGGCCATGATCTTCTGGCTCGACAACAACGAGAACCACCGCCACGCGCCCAACGAGAACTGGGGGCGGGAGCTCCTGGAGCTCTTCTCCATGGGTGTGGGCAACTACACGGAAGATGACGTCTACGAGTGCTCCAGGGCCTTCACCGGCTGGACCATCGCCGCCAAGATGCCACGCTTCCCCTACGGACGCTTCCCGTGGCTCTTCGAGTATCGCTCCGACGACCACGACTACACCGAGAAGACCTTCCTGGGAGAGACAGGCCGGTTCAACGGCGAGGACATCATCGACATCATAGTCCGGCAGCCCGCCTGCCCCGGGTTCATAGCCCGCCACCTCTACAACTTCTTCGTCGCCGACGAGCCGCAGGTGCCCGCCTGGAACATCGAAGAGCCCCGCGATCCCGAGGCCATACGGACGCTGTCCGACGCCCTCGTGGAGTCCGGGTTCGAGATCAGACCGGTGCTGAGGATCCTCTTCAACTCGGACTTCTTCAAGGAGGCAGCCTACAAGAAGATGAAGAGCCCCGTCGAGGTCGTCGTTGGGACTCTCAAGTTCACCCAGGACCTGCAGGGCCCCGACCCGCGGCTGGAGTCGGTGTCCAAGCAGCCGGGCTACATGGGGCAGGACATCCTGGACCCGCCCAGCGTCGAAGGCTGGCACACCGGTAAGGAGTGGATCAACAGCGGCGCGCTGGTGAACCGCGTGAATTTCGTCGCCGAGCGCGTCGGAAACACGGACCTGCCGGGCGTCCGCAGCATCATCGACCGCGTCGCGTCCCATGAGACCGCCATCACCCCCGACGCCCTCGTCGACCGATGCCTCGACCAGATGGGGCCGCTGGAGGTCTCGGCGGTGACGCGCAAGGAGCTTCTCGACCACGCCGAGAGCGATGGGGAGGATGCGGACCTCCCCCGCCGCGTCGCGGACATGTTGGCGCTTATCGCCGCAACCAGGGAGTACCAGTTCGGCTAGGCGGCCCGACCCTCCCTCCCGGAGTAGACGGGCAGCAGGCCGTCGGAGGAACTGACAGGAGAACGCAGGTTTCAGCATACGGAGGATGAGAGTATGACCAAGGAGCGCAAGGATCCGGTACTGGTGGTGCTGCAGCTCACCGGCGGCAACGACTACTTCAACACCGTTATCCCCTACAACGATGCCAACTACTACGACAGCCGCCCGTCGGTCAGCCATCCCCAGGAAGAGATCCTCAGGCTGGACGACGAGATAGGGCTCCACCCGTCCATGGGCCCCATGAAGGAGTTGTACGACCGGGGAATGCTCTCCATCGTACATGGCGTGGGATACGCCGACTCGCCCAGGTCCCATTTCCGGTCCATGGACATCTGGCACACCTGCGAGCCCGACAAGGTGGGGACCGAGGGATGGCTCGGCAGGACGACCCGGGAGCTGGACCCCGAGGGCGAGAACCCCATAACGGCCGTCAACATAGGCCAGGGGCTGCCGCGGGCGCTGGTGACGCCGGGCGTCTCCGTGGCCTCAGTGGCGGACCTCTCGACCTACGGCCTGCTCACCAACATAGAGCGGCGGGAGCAGCGGGACAAGATGCTGGGGCGGTTCGCCAACATGTACGGCCCGGCCGTTGGCACCGGCGCCGTCATGGAGTACCTGGGACAGACGGGCCTCGACGCCCTCAAGGGCGCGGACATGCTGAAGGTGGCCCCGTCGCAATACTCCTCCGAGGTCGAGTACGCCGACAGCCCCGTCGCCAAGTCGCTGCGCGACGTGGCCACGATACATACCGCCGATCTCGGGACCCGCATCTTCTACACGCAGTACGGCGGATTCGACACCCACGCGGCCCAGGCTGACGCCCACGCCGACCTATGGACCAACGCCTCCAACGCCATCACCGACTTCTGGGACGACCTCAGGGCCCACGACGCCGACGACAACGTCCTGATGGTGCTCTTCTCGGAGTTCGGGAGGCGGGTACGGGACAACGGCTCGGGCACGGACCACGGCGCCGCGGGCGTCTCCTTCGTCATCGGCCCCGGAGTCCGGGGCCGGATGTTTAGCGAGTATCCCGACACCAGCCCCAAGTCCCTCGACCAGGGAGACCTGGTCCCCAACCAGGACTTTCGCGGCGTCTACTCGACCGTCCTGGAGGACTGGTTCAACCTCGATTCGACGCCCATCGTCAACGGGCAGTTCGAGCAGCCCAAGTTCGTCAAGGCCAACGGCGGGGCCGCGTAGCCGGCCAGCCGACACAGCCATGACTGGAGTAGAGCCATGCTGACCACCACCGTCGCGGGGCGCACCTGGAACTTCAGCCACGCCATCGGCAGAAACGCCGCGATGGGCGCCGGCTTCACCCAGCCGGTAGCCGTCGCCGTCCCTCGCGGCGGCGAGCTGCTCTACGTCCTGAGCCGCGGCCAGGAGGGTGCCGCCGGAGGCCTCAGGGCCGAGACGAAGCGCATCGGCAAGGTCTCCTTCGACCAGGAGTTCATCGGGGACTTCGGCCGCCGCGACTTCATCTGGCCCGCCGGCCTCGCCGTATCGTCGGAGGGAGACGTCTACTGCTCCGATGAGTTCGCCCACCACGTCGCACACTACAGCGCGGACGGCCAGCGCCTCGGCGAGTGGGGAGAGCCCGGCTCCGGCGAGGGGCAGCTCAACGGCCCGTCCGGGATAGCCTTCGACGCCGACGACAACCTCTACGTCGTCGACAGCCTCAACGACCGCGTACAGAAGTTCACCAAGGAGGGCCGCTACCTCGCAGGCTGGGGAAGCGCCGGCAGCGCAGAGGGCCAGTTCCAGCGGCCATGGGGCATAACCATCGACGGGAACGGCGACGTGTACGTCGTGGACTGGGGCAACGACAGGGTCCAGAAGTTCTCTCCCGACGGGACGTTCCTCCTGTGCTTCGGGGGCCCCCAGGACGTGGGCGCGGAGCTGGACCACCCAGCCGGGGTAGCCGTCGACAGCGAAGGGGACGTCTACGTGACCGACTGGGGCAACAAGCTCGTCCGGATCTACGACCCCAGCGGCGCCACCATCACCTCCCTGGAGGGTGACGCACAGGAGGTGTCCAAGTGGGGCCAGGCCGTCATCGCGGCCAACCCGGACGGCGCCAGTGCGTACCGCAGGGTGAGGGACCTGACCCCCTTCGGCAGATTCGAGCGGCCGGTGGGCATAGCCGTGGACTCCCAGGACCGCATCATCATCACCGACAGCACCCGCGGCAGGGTCCAGATATACGCCAAGGACAAGGACTACAAGGACCCCCAGTTCAACCTATAGCCCCTCATCCGGTCCCGGGCAAGCCCACAGGCCCCGTCACGCGGCCGTAATGGCGGTCAAACGGATTTAGATTCGACCGGGACCACCTTAGAGTTCTTGTCTGTCCGACCGCCACAGGGCAATGGCTTCGAAGGCCAGGATGACGATGGCCAAGGCGGTCAGATGGCCCCACAACCCGGCGGTGGCTTCATGGTCGGGTGCTATCTTGTCGGCGTACTGCATTAGGAAGCGGACCCATACGATGGCCACCAGAGCGGTGACCACGTCCCGGGGCCATTGGGCCAGATGGCTGCCAACCCCGCAGCGAATCGGCCACATTGACCAGCACATTGAGGCCCAAGACTAGCAGCGCCGCCGGATCGACGATGTAGTCCCAGATGAGCTGGCTTACCTCCTTGTCGTACGGGTAGTAGAGCTCGTTGGACAGGACCGTGACCGCCGTAATACCGCCCAGGACTGCCAGTCCTTTTCTCCACGAAACCATGTCGCCGCCGCCCGATGCATCAGCTACTTGCGTACTTCAGACATGCCCACAGTAGCCGCAACAACCTGCTAATTCAACCAGCCGCCCACCCCTCCGACAGCACCTCGGCCTGCTCCAGCACCGTCAGCGTTGCCCTCTCCTGCTTGTCCGGCGGGTAGCCATGCTTGCGCAGGATGCGCCGGACCAGGACGCGGAGGTGTGCGCGCACGTTCTCCCGCAGCGTCCAGTCGATGGTCACGTTGCGGCGGACGGTCTCGACCAGCTCGCGGGCGATGTCCCGGAGCGTCTCGTCGCCCAGCACCTGCACGGCGCTGTCGTTCGTCTCCAGGGCGTCGTAGAAGGCCAGCTCGTCCTCCGACAGCCCCAGCCGCTCCCCCCGCGCGTTGGCCTCCCGCATGTCCCGCGCCAGCCCGATCAGCTCCTCGATCACCTGCGCCGCCTCCACCGCCCGGTTCTGGTATCGGCGCAGCGTCTGCTCCAGCATCTCTGCGAAGGACCGCGCCTGCACCACGTTCTTGCGCCGCCTCGTGGACACCTCGCCTTCCAGAAGCTTCTGCAGCAGCTCCACGGCCAGGTTGCGGTGCGGCATCCCTCGCACCTCCGCCAGGAACTCCTCCGACAGCACCGAGATGTTGGGCTTCTCCAGCCCCGCGGCGGCGAAGATGTCCATCACCCCTTCGGACGCCACGGCGCGCGAGATGATCTGGCGCACGGCCAGGTCCAGCTCCTCCTGGGGGCGCGCCTCGCTCGCCGCCCGCTTGGACAGCGCCGCCCGCACCGCCTGGAAGAACCCCACGTCGTCACGGATGCGCAGCGCCTCCTCGTGGGGCACGGCCAGCGCGAAGGCTTGCGACAGCTCCCGCACGGCATTCAGGCAGCGCTCCTTGCCGTCTTCCTGGGCCAGGATGTGCTCCTGGGCGGCGGGCAGCAGGCCCAACCGCTCCTGAGGCGCGCCCGTCGTCCACCTGGACCGGTCGAAGCCGTGGAACAGCCCGCAGCACACCTCGTGCTTCTCCAGCATCACCGCCACCGCCTCGTCCTGGTCCAGGGCCGTCCGCCCGGCGCCGCCGCTCTCCGTGTAGGTGGCCAGGGCCTGCTTCAGCTCGTGGGCCAGGCCCAAGTAGTCGACCACCAGGCCGCCCGGCTTGTCACCGAACACCCGGTTGACCCGGGCGATGGCCTGCATCAGCCCGTGGCCCCGCATCGGCTTGTCCATGTACATGGTGTGCAGGCTGGGCGCGTCAAACCCCGTAAGCCACATGTCCCGCACCAGCACGATGCGCATCGGGTCGGAGGCGTCGCGGAACCGCTTCGCCAGCGCCTCTCTCCGGGGCTTGTTGCGGATGTGCTGCTGCCACTCCCGGGGGTCGGAGGCGGCCCCTGTCATCACCACCTTGACGGCGCCCCTGCCGTCATCGTCGTCGTGCCAGCCGGGGCGCAGGCGCACCAGCTCCCGGTAGAGGTCGATGCAGATGCGCCGGCTCATGCAGACGACCATCGCCTTGCCCTCCAAAACCTCCAGACGCTGCTCGAAGTGGGACACGAGGTCCTCGGCTACCTGCTTGACCCGCTCCTCCGCGCCGACCACAGCCTCCAGCTGCGCCCACCTCGTCTTGAGCTTCTCCTTGCGCTCCACCTCCTCGCCCTCGGTGGCCTCCTCGAACTCCGGGTCGATCTTCGGCCTCTCGCGCTCGTCCAGAGCCAGCTTGGCGAGGCGGCTCTCGTAGTAAATGGGCACCGTGGCCCTGTCCTCCACCGAGCGCTGGATGTCGTAGATGCTGATGTACTCCCCGAACACGGCCCGCGTGTTGGCGTCCTGCAGCTCGACGGGCGTTCCCGTGAAGCCCACGAAGGACGCCAGCGGCAGGGCGTCCCGCATGTGGCGGGCGTAGCCGTCGATGAAGTCGTACTGGCTGCGGTGGGCCTCGTCGGCGATCACCACGACGTTGCGGCGGTCCGAGAGCGCCGGGTGGGTATCGCCCCTCTCCTCTGGGAAGAACTTCTGTATGGTGGTGAAGACCACGCCGCCCGACTCCACCGAGAGCTTGCTGCGGAGGTCGGCCCGGCTCTCAGCCTGCGCCGGCGGCTGGCGCAGCAGGTCTTGGCAGCGGGAGAAGGTGCCGAAGAGCTGGTCGTCCAGGTCGTTCCGGTCCGTCAGGACGACGACGGTGGGGTTCTCCATGGCCGGCTCGCGGATGACGGCCCCGGCGTAGAAGGCCATGGTCAGGCTCTTGCCGGAGCCCTGGGTGTGCCAGACCACGCCGATGCGCCGGTCGCCGAACTCCCCGCCCGGCTTCCCTCCCGACTCGTACCGCCCCCTCTCGGCGACCTGCCCCCGCCGCAGCTCCGCCGCCCGTAGCGTCTCGTCCACCGCGACGCGCACCGCGTGGAGCTGGTGATAGCCCGCCATCTTCTTGGACAGCACGCCGCTGCCGTCGTCCTCGAACACGATGAAGTCGCGGACCAGGGCGAGGAACCGATCGGGCGAGCAGACGCCCTCCAGCATCACCTGCAGCTCGGTCATGTGCGAGTCGGCCAGGCCCTTGCCGGTGACGGTGCGCCAGGGCTTGAACCACTCCCGCCCGGCGGTGAGCGTCCCGACGCGGGCCTCGTTCCCGTCGGAGACCATGAGCGCCTCGTTCATGGAGAACAGGGTCGGAAGCTCAGCCTTGTAGGTCTGGAGCTGCTGCCAGGCCGTCCAGATGGTGGCGTCCTCGTCCGCCGGGTTCTTCAGCTCGATGACGCCCAGGGGCAGGCCGTTGACGAACAGAACCACGTCCGGCCTGCGGGTGTTCCTGCCTGCCTGGCCGGCAGACAGGTTCTCGGTGACGGTGAGCTGGTTGACGGCCAGCCAGTCGTTCCTGTCCGGATCGTCGAAGTCGACGACCCTCGCCTGCGCCCCGCGGATCGCGCCATCGGCCCGGTACTCCACCGTCACCCCGTCCACCAGCATCCGGTGGAAGGCGCGGTTGCGGGCCTCCAGTGTTGCGCCCTCCGGGCGCGTCAGCCTGCGGAAGGCGTCGTCCAGCGCCTCCAAGGACAGGCTGGGATTGAGCTCCGCGATGGCGTCCCGCAGCCGCCGCTCCAGCACCACCTGCCCGTAGTCGTCCCGCTCCGCGCCGGGCGCGTCCGGCGCGATCTCCCGCCCGTGCGCCGTCCGCCAACCCGCGTCCTCCAGCCAGGACAGGGCCACCGCCTCAACGTCGGCCTCGGTGATGGTGGTCATGGAGCGCCCCAGGGGTTGACGACCTCGACGTCGAGAGCGTGAAAATGAGCGATGTTGCGAGTGACTACGGTCAAATCGTGTGCTTTAGCTATGCCGGTAATGAGAGCATCGCCCATATCGATAGTGCGCCCGGCGCGGCGGGCCTGCGCCCTGAACTCGGCAGCCCACTCTGCACCCACCCTGTCCAATGGGAGTATGCGGTCCTCATACGCCCTCAATATGGCCGATTGCATCTCGGACAAACGACTACGGCGGCGTCCCTGCGGAAGCAGCCGCAAGCCGTACTCCACTTCGTGTATGAGGATAGCCGACAGCCATACGTCCTCCCGTTCCGATAGGAAGCTGACGACCTGCGGATCTGGAGCGTCTCGCGTCAACTCCGAAACCACGTTGGTATCCAGAAGGTACCCGGTCATTCGTCTTCGTCATCGATAAACGGGATCTTCCGGTTCGAGCTGCGATCCGGTACCTCGAGGTTCGTCCCGCGCGGCACGTTGTCGATCAGCCATTGGCCTAAAGGCTTGCGGGGCTGCGTCTTTGCGTACCATACGTCGGCGGGCACGACGACGAAGTGCTTGCGCGTGCCGATACGTTGCGGTCCTTCCGTCTCGGCAAGACGCAGGACTTCCGACAGCTTCGCCTTTGCCTCGGCGACGGTCCATACGCGGCGGGGTCCGTTCACTCTCAAGGTTGAGGCTCCTCCTGCCAAGATGTACTGGTCTATTGTAGACTAGGTCAGCTTGCTTCTCAATCGCCTCATGCCAGCATCAGGCGCTCGCCCTTGGGTTCCGGTACCCCGTAGGGGCGGTTCGCGAACCGCCCCTACGGGGTTGATCGTTGGAGGGCTGCCCTGGGATTCTCTCTGTCGGTTTCCCACGACAATGGGTTCTCGACGATGTACTGGCGGATCCGGCCCATCTCATCCGTGCTGCGTATCACGCGCTCGTAGTAGTTGCGCTGCCACAGCATCTGGCCGGGAGTCCCTTCGGCAAGGTTGATCCGCTTGGTGGTGACGGTCTTGAATGCCCCTATCAAACGTCCCAGGGGTTTGCGCGTCGTAGGGGCGGTTTGCGAACCGCCCCTACGACGACGGGGTTGGTCTGCGATTACGATGACGCCGTGCAGATGGTTGGGCATGACTACGTATTTGTCCAATGCAACGTACGAGTATTGCTGAGCGAGCCATTCCCATCCATCCGCAATCCACTGTCCCGTAGGATTGAGCAGCATCTCACCGTCCAAGACCTCGCCGAACCTGGGTATGCGGCCTCGAGTGACGATAGTCACGAAGTAAGCCCCCGGTAGGGAATAATCGTATCCCCTCAGACGGATGGACTTGCGGCGGCGAGTGGCCTCGGCATCCTTCACTGGTTGTCCCTCTCAACCCCCTACCAAAGCCTGCCCTACCGTAGGGGCGGTTCGCGAACCGCCCCTACGGGGTTGGTCTGATCCCGTGCAGTGGTCGGACATGGCGGCGGCCTCAACGTCGGCCTCGGTGATGGTGGTCATGCCAGCATCAGGCGTTCGCCCTTGGGCTCAGGGATTGGATCGCCGAGCTCTCGCGCCGTATCGAGCCACAGGTCAATAGCCTGCCCGATCTGCTTCAACGCCGCCTGCTGCGTGTCTCCGTGGGCTGCGTATCCCGGAAGCTCCGGCGCCTCGGCCACGAACGAGCCGTCCTCGTTGCTCCAATAGATGATGATCTCGTACTTGTGCATTATAAGGCTGCACGTCCTGCACAATCTGGAGGCGCTTGGTCCGCTCACCACGCACACGGCCGACGTCTGCGATCCGATCCAAGGCCACCTGTTCGACGGACGGTCATGGCCTGGAGTCCTTCCTATCGTAATGCTTGTCTAACTCAGACATGATGTTGGGATTGAAGAAGGTCTTCTTGGCACTCTTGGCGTTGCCTGGGTCGAGATAACGAAGACGAGCGAATCGATCATCGACTGCAAGGTTCTTCCGATTGGCATGATAATCTTGGTTGATCTTGAAATCCTCGTACCGCTTTCTGCACCTCTCCGTCAGTGTCATGTAGTCCCAAGGGTATCGCTCTAGAATGTCTTCTTCAGTCAGCGTCACTGGTAAAGCTGAGGGGTCTCCTGTTACTTGAACCGGGAAGGCGTCTTTTGATTTGGACTTCGTAAACTTGAGTTCTACATTCACACTTACGGAGTAGAGAGCTTCCGGATCAAGATTAGGCTCATCGAAGCTGTCTATGAATTCTAGGAACTTGCTTTCTTCGGAGTTTAGCAATGCACCCTGCACAGTGGACGGCAAGGCCATAAATGTAAGGGGCATCAAGTGCAAGTTAAACTCTGTTACATCTCTTTGGAACCATTCGCTAACTGCATTTACGAAATTCTTAACACAGGCCGCGCCGATTTCATATAGACGAGTATAGAAAGCCGGAGCCTCGTTGTAGAAATGCGTAGCGCAATCCCGAAATTCCAACATTATCTCTATATTTTGAGACGCGGAAGGATCAAGGACTTTTTTGATTACCAGTTGCTTAGCCAAATAGCCTAGTTCATAAGTGAAGGGAGTGTTGGAGCGAGTTCTCTTGATGTACTTCTTCGTGCTTCTTTTCCCAGATGGGGTCAGGCGACGTTCATAAATATAGAGGCTCCGCTTCTTGTTCCCATGTAAGTCAAGCCATTTGGCCTTGAGGAGAAGTTCCCAGGCGTTAATGGCAAGAATCGTAAACGATTCATTTCGATAGGGGAATCCTGGCTTATTGTAGATCTCGATGGCAGCTACCATTGCTGGTACAGCTCGGTCCAAAAGCTCTTTTGACAGTGCCTTCATTGTTCAGTGTACCTCTGGCGCAATGTCTCCCCCACCCCCATCTCCCCCGACACCAGCTTCGACAACAGCGCATCACGCATGGTCGCAAGAGTGCGGGATTCGATTGAATTGGCTATGGACATGCTACACAGGGAGCGGAGGATCTGGCCGACTGCGAATTGTTCTGCGAGGGGCGGTACCGGAAGTGTCAGAGACGCAACTGCGCTCGCCGTCAGATACGGAAGAGCTGTACCTCCAGCGACTTCTCCGAAGTCAAACCTGATTCTCTCGTAAAAAGTCTGTGCAGGTCGAATTAGAACAACCGTACCCTTGCCTGGGTACAATATACAGTCTCTGTTCCGTGTACTACCCCAACATACGGTAGCGCTCAGATGTGCTAAAGCGCTGGAACTTCCTCAAAACGGGTTTTTACGAGGGAATCAAACCTGGAAAGCGCGTAATGGAAGATCAAAGGTTCAAAGACATTCGCATTGGGGATTGCGCCCATCATGTTATTATCGACCAACGTGGGTCTAACTAACAGACGAAGGCGATTTTGCTTCAACGCTTCACCAATCTTCGCGAACACCGTAGTATCGAGAGGAAACGGTCTTGCCTTAAGTTGACCCAAGTCGTCATCGACAACCCAATTGGCTGCACTTAGTATACAGATCACGTTGCCGGGAAGGTTCATGTCGCTAACTTTCGCGAACGGATACTTGCCAGTACGTCTTCCTTGGCTGACCCGAGGAAACGCTGAACCAGCACGCAGAGTGCAGAGTACTCCCAACGGCTTCACCTCCCACCCATCCGGTATCTCCCCTAGCTCCGAGTCCACCAGCCGGTCGGGGAAGAGGTCGTAGTGCTCGGCGGGCAGGCCGGGGAGCGACTCGCCACGTCGCCAGCGGCCCTCCATTTTGGCATGGACAGGGTCGAAGTCCACGAACCACGACTTGAACAGCGCCCGCGCCATCTCCTCCAACGTCTCGTTCATCCGCCGGTTCAGCTCGATCTTGTCGTCCAGCGTCCCCAGCACGTGGGCGATGGCCTGCTGCTCGGATTTGCCCAAGTTTTTGCCCAAGTTAGGGTAAGGAATCTCAGCGAGTTGATGTGCTGAAACATTCGGGAAGGTCGATCCGGTCGCCTGAGTCAGCAACTCTGGAAGTTCGCTTTCGATTACGCCACGAACAAACGGCTGGAGTGCGGGGTCATGCCGATGACGAATCGCTGCAACACCCCGACCAATCGCGTACTCCTGATCCGCCCAATTCATGCGGCCGGTGGTCGAACCTCTCACGCAGAAGAGCAGGTCGCCCGGTTGAGCGCGCTTGCGGGCGTCGATGGTGAACTGCACCGGAGTCGGATGGTGAGCGCCGAATTCAGTCGGGCCATTGAGAAGAGCAAGTCCATGATCCGATGACACTGTGTCACCTGGTGGCGACTGTCCCATAACGATATCGGCAACGTCACCGAGAGTCACCTCGCGCCACTCATTGCCTGGATGCCGTCCTGTTGTCACGCTACCTCCAACAACGTTGCAGCGACTTCCGTGCTTAGTGAGCTATGCGGGGAATCCGGTCGCGGGCCCGCTATAGCGCGCGTGGAAGTGGGGCGGGCCGTGTTCCCCGAAGTGGATGTTTATGACGATACCGTAAAACCGGCAGATCTCAGGCATCTTGCTTCTTGAATCGTACACCAGGCATCACCTCTTCAACGGACTTGCCGGTGAGGTCGATGTATAGAGATTCTGGGCAGAGATCTATCTCATCGCTCCAAGCTATGGCGTGATGGGGCGCTATGTACACCTTGTCGAAGTACCCCGGCTCGTTCCACGCCGTGAACACGCCGCGTCCTGCCAGATGGGACAGGTCAATCTCGCCTGAGGCTCCGTCCGAATACCGAAGCCAGATGCGGAATCCCGCTCGAGGCTCAACTTCAATCGGGCGTATCATCTCGTGTCCTCCTTATTCGCACCGAACCCCAGCCGCGCCAGGTTCTCCTCGATCGCCGCGTCCAGCCGCTGCGCCTCGGCCTGCTGCTCCCGACACTGGGCGGCGAGGCGAGCCTTGACCGTTGCAAGGTGAGTGGGGTTTGGGTCAATCAATGCGCCCCACCATTGTTTTCTTCCGAGGTCACGGGGCGGTATTCCAGGAGTGCCGACCGGCCCACTACATCCACAACGCGGATCATCGATTCTCTGCCGTCGGCATCAGTGAGGCGCAGGTCCTCTCCAAGGGCAAAGTGAACGGGTTGCTGCTTTCCCTGGTCGATGGCAATGTTGGAAGCGTAGAGATACGTCCTTTCGTGGGAATCTCGAATCGGATTCAACCTGCCAGTGACCATAGGAAGGTAGCCCGTTGACTCGGCGAAGATAACACTGCCACCCTCCCGTAGGGGGACCAACGCCACCGCAAGAGAACCCTGGCTGGGAATCCATTCACGTTCTACGTGAGCGGCGTGGCCGGGAGCGGCGACGAAGACCGTCATAGGGAGATGGGTCGTGTGCAGGTCGACCTCAGCCTCGCCGTTTTCGTCCGTAGTCGCACGCTTCCAGGTCTTGTTCGGGAACAGAGCCAGAACATCGGAACCGGGCAAGGGCTGGCCGTCAGCCCGCACGGTGATGACGGTGCGAGCAGGACTCTGCTCCATCGTTGCTGCGGAGATGATGAGGAGGACCTCCGAGTTGTCCACCAGGCAATACTTAGGCCGCCTGCCGGAGAGCTCCCGGGTCTCGCGTAGGATGATGGGAACGCCGTCCCCACGGCGTTCCATGAAGTACTGCCTGTCTGTCGATCCGCTGATTCCCTCTATCGGCATCCGTGCCAGCACGGAGGTCAAGGCTTCGTTGCGAGTCGCCTGGCGAGCTTCCATGCTTTCCAGGGTCAGGTTGTTTGGCAGCGAGCCCGGGGACTGGACCTCCAGACGGTCTTCGAACATCGAGAGGCGTATCTTGCTGCCACGTATCGAATAATCTCGATGCACTACGGCGTTGACTATGGCCTCAAACAGTGCCTTCTCGCTGTACTGCGGGAGGTTCACCCGCGCCGGGTCCTTGCGCGCTCCAACGCGCATGTTTCTCATGGCGAATGCCACCGTGTCGGCGATCTGCCGGTTGAGCGGGCCTGTGATTTCCTGCGCGTCAAGCTGGCCGGAGGCGCGGTCACTCCCTGAGTACAGAGTAGCCGTGATGCCGGCGTTAGGCAGCCATTGCTCGGGACTTCGTGTGCATAGCAGCACGCCGGCCACCGTGGCCCGCAGGATCCCAGCGTCGTCGTTGGCCAGCAGCGCCAACTTCTCCATCGCCGACTGGGGCTCCGCCGCGCCTTCCGCACTCAACAGCGGTATCCAAAGAGATTCGTCCAGGGTCTCGAAACCGGTCCCGGGGACGGTCTGTTCGTCATACGAGTGGAACCGCGTCTGTCCCCTCCGCTGCGCAAGGCGCAGCCGCTCGTCGCTCGTCATCCTTCGCTTCGAGCCGCCGACGCGAACGTAGCTTCCGCCGGGGCTGTCATGTTGAGAATCACCTTTCGGTATTTCGACCAGCATGACCGTCCTGCCGTCGAGTTGCCTGTGATAGGTACGAATGCGGACCGATGGCCTGATGGAGTCGGTGCTCAGCTCGACCAGAAGGGAGTCCAACTCGACGAGCTGCTCCCTCGTCATGTCCTGCACATCGCCTTTGTCTGTGACGCCGCAGAGCAACACCCCTCCATTTGCATTGGCGAAGGCGGCGATCTCGTCCGCTAGGTCGTCGCGGCTCGGGCTTATGGGCTTGTTGCCGGCGAACTCGACGGCCTTGAACTCCCAATTGCTGTCTTCGGCCAACCGGAGTTGGCTCCTGATTTCTTCGTCGCTGTACGTCATCGGCTAGCTTCTCCGGTAGTCACTGGAACGGCTGACAGAGCTTCTGCAGCGTCTCCTCGCCGAATCCAGGGCAGTATTCCCGCAATACGTCGGGCGTAATCGCGCTGATGCGTAGGCCCCGCTCTCGCCGAATGCGGGTGATAGCATTCGGCAGTTCACCCATTAGAAGTGTAACAAGGTCCTCTGCCAGGGCGTACAGACCTCCATGGTGCTCCGCTTCCGGCACGCGACTGTTCTGATACCAAGCTGCAAGCCCTTCTTCTAGCCAGTTGGAAGGGCGCGCGTCTACCTTCTCGTTCCAAGGATCGAGCAAGTGAAAGCACTCGTGCGCAAGCTGCCATCTAGCGCGGGCCGGGTCAGTAAGCGCATTCGGGCCGAGCCGAATAACAACGTGCCTGGATCGCTTCTCGGCATCCTCCGCCGCGATGCCGCTGTCTGGAAACCAGAGGTGTGGCATCTTGCCCTGTGTCCTGTCAATGTCGATGCCAATCAACGTAAACGAACGATCACGGGGTCCGAATCGGAACTCAATGTCGGCCAAGAATAGGCTGGCGTACTCAGGGAGCGTCATTGGGCTATGGCTGCCATCCTCCCAAAACTCGGTCGTGAACAGGGAATTGATGACGCTCACCGGCTTCCCCCAAAGCCCAGCCGCGCCAGGTTCTCCTCGATAGCCGCGTCCAGCCGCCGGGCCTCGGCCTGCTGATCCCGCCATTGGGCGGTCAGGCGTACCATCTTCTCCCCGAAGGGCTCGCCATCGTCCTCTTGGGGCCCCGCGCCGACGTAGCGGCCCGGCGTCAGGACGTGGCCGTGCTTGCGGACCTCCTCCAGCGTGGCGCTCTTGCAGAAGCCGGGGACGTCGGCGTACTCGCCTGAGCCCTCCCCTCCGCGCCAGGCGTGGTAGGTGTCGGCGATGCGGGCGATCTCCTCCGGGGACAGGTCTCGGCGGGTGCGGTCGATCATGTGACCCAGCTTGCGGGCGTCGATGAACAGGGTCTCGCGCCGCCGCTCCCCGCCCCTCCGGCCACGGGACAGGAACCAGAGGCAGGCGGGTATCTGGGTTGAGCGGAACAGCTGGCCCGGCAGCGCGACGATGCACTCCACCAGGTCCGCCTCGATGATGCTCTTGCGGATCTGCCCCTCGCCGGACTGGTTCGAGGACATGGAGCCGTTGGCCAGCACGAAGCCCGCCATGCCCCGGGGGGCCAGGTGGTGCAGGAAGTGCTGCACCCAGGCGAAGTTGGCGTTGCCCTTGGGCGGCACGCCGTACTCCCAGCGCCTGTCGTCACTCAGACGCTCCCGGCCCCAGTCGGAGACGTTGAAGGGCGGATTGGCCAGGATGTAGTCGGCCTTCAGGTCGGGGTGGCGGTCGTTGTGAAAGCTGTCGCCGTGGGCGATCTGGCCCTCGATGCCCCGGATCGCCAGGTTCATCCTGGCCAGCCGCCAAGTGGTGTAGTTGGACTCCTGGCCGTAGATGGAGAGGTCGCCCTTGGCGTTGCCGCCGTTGCCGTTGCCGCTGGCATGGGCTTGGATGAACTCCACGGACTGGACGAACATGCCGGAGGAGCCGCAGCAGGGGTCATACACCCGTCCCTGGTAGGGCTCCAGCATCTCGACGAGGAGGCGGACCACGCTGCGCGGGGTGTAGAACTCGCCGCCCTTGCGGCCCTCGGCCACGGCAAACTGCTCCAGGAAGTACTCGTAGACGCTGCCCAGCACGTCGGTGGCACGGGCCTCGGCCCCGCCCACCTCGATGTTGCTCACCAGATCGACCACCTGCCCCAGGCGGGTCTTGTCCAAAGCGGGGCGGGCGTACTCCTTGGGCAGGACACCGGCCAGCGCCGGGTTGTCCCGCTCGATGGCGGTCATGGCGTCGTCCACCGCCTGCCCGATGGCGGACTGGCGGGCCTGGGACTGCAGCCTCGGCCAGCGGGCCTCCGGCGGCACCCAGAAGATGCTCTGGGCGCGGTACTCGTCCGGGTCCTCGGGGTCCGCACCCTGGTCCCGCTCGGCCTCCAGCTTGGCGTGGGCCTCCTCGAAGGCGTCGGAGATGTACTTGAGGAAGATGAGGCCCAGGACGACGTGCTTGTACTCGGCGGCGTCCATGCTCCCCCGCAGGGCGTCGGCCATGCGCCAATAGTCGGCCTCGTGGCCCGTGACGGAACCTCCGTCGACTTGGATCTTCGATATCCCGGTACTCATGGTGCTTCCCGTCCTTTGGCTAGCCCGCGGACGCCATGCAGCGACACCGCCGCGTCCGGGGCCCCTTTCAGAATCGCGCTGTCCAACGTAACCAGGGGGACACCCAGTGCTCGCGCCAGGGCGACGAACTCCGCGTCGTAGGCGGTGAGGCCGCACTCCATCGCGATGTCCAACACCTGGGCGCCGGCAACGGTTGCGATACGGTCCCCCAGAATAGCGGCGGCGTCATCGCTCATGGCTTCGGCCTGCTCCGGGACCAGAGCGCCCCGGCGCACGAATCCAAGCAGGACGTTGCGCAGCTCGCTCATCAGGGTGACAGGCGCGGCCCACTCAGGGTCGTGCTGGAACAGCAGGGCGGCGTCGGCGCCGGCTTCTCCACCCACCAGGAGATGCGTCATGACATTGGTGTCGACGACGATCACGGCCGTCCGGCGCCCCGCATCTCTCGGAGGGCCTCTCGACTGAGATCGACCTCTCCGAGAGTTTCGTGTCGCAGCCGTATCCGTTCGAGAAGCGTCTCGGGGTCTGCTGGTTCACCACGGACCGACGCCGTCAGCCTGGCGAGGATCTCGCCGTTCAGGCTGCGGTGGTTCCGACTCGCGGCCGACTTGAGCTCACGGTGCAGCTGGTCGGGGATGCCGCGTAGCGCTAGGTTGGGCATATCGACGTCCTTATGGATAGCAGTGATATCGCAATCATACCATAATGGTAGAGCAAGGCTGCCTCTGGACCGCAGAGACGGGGGCGCTAGGTCAGCGTCACCGGGTCCACGTCCACGACCCAGCCGGCGGGGGCCCGGACCTTGTCCAGCAGGGCCCGGGGGTCGGCTCCTCGCAGCACCAGGTGCCACCGGTAGCGGCCTCGCAGGCGCGCCGGATAGGCCGGCGTCGGCCCCAGCACCTCGACGTCGGTCAGCGCCCAGGCGTCCCGCTCGCCCCTGATCTCCTGGGACAAACGGACCGCCTCCTGCTCGCAGAGCGCCCGGTTGACGTGGCTGTAGAGCAGCCGGATGAGCCTGCCGGCCGGCGGGTTGAAGTGCTCGCGGCGGAAGGCCATCTCCCGCCGGTAGAACGCCGGATAGTCCTGGGATGCCGCGGCGCGGATGGCGTAGCTTCCGGGCTGATATGTCTGGACGACCACCTTTCCCGGCCAGGGGCCCCTGCCCGCCCTGCCGGCCACCTGGCACAGCAGCTGGAACACCCGCTCGCCGGCCCTGTAGTCCGGCAGGTTCAGTCCCACGTCGGCGGAGACCACTCCTACGAGGCTCACCTCGGGAAAGTGGAGCCCCTTGGCGATCATCTGGGTGCCCACCAGCACCTGGGCATCCTGCTCCCTGAACCGGTGCAGCATGTCCTCGCCGGCCCTGGCGTTCCTGGCGGTGTCCCTGTCCCACCTGATCACTCCCGCTTCGGGGAACCGCCTGGCGACCTCTTTGGCCACGGCCTCGGTGCCGATGCCATAGCGGGCCAGGCGATAGCTGCGGCAGCGCGGGCAGCTGTCGGGGGTCAGCCGCCGGTATCCGCAGTAGTGGCAGAGGAGACGGTCCATCCCCCCGTGGTACGTCAACGCGATCTCGCAGCTCCGGCACTGGAGGCTCAGGCCGCAGCTCCGGCACTGCACGTAGGACGCCGACCCGCGCCTGTTGAGGAACAGGAGCGCCTGGCGGCCCGCCCGGAGGCACTCCTCCATCTCGGAGCTCAGGGCGCGGCTGAAGATGTCACTGTTGCCCTCTCTCAGCTCCCTTCTCATGTCTACGACCTGGACCGACGCCAGGTCGGAGGAGGCCAGGGGGCGGCCCCCTCTCACCCGCACCCTCTCGGGGAGGGTCAGCAGGCGCAGCTCGCCCCGTCCGGCCCTGTGGTAGGAGACGATGTCGGGGGACGCGCTGCCCAGTACCACCACGGCGCCCGCCAAGGCAGACAGCCGCTCGGCGACCTCCCTGGCGTGGTAGCGCGGGTTCGAGTCGGCCTGCTTGTAGGTCCACTCGTGCTCCTCGTCCATCACGATGAGGCCCAGGTCCGGCTGCGGAGCGAACACCGCGCTGCGGGAGCCGACGACCACGCCGTACTCGCCCCGCCTGGTCTTCCACCACTGGTCGTGGCGCTCTCCGGCGGACAGCCCGCTGTGGAGCACGGCCACGCGGCCCGGGAACCTGGCCGAGAACCGCTCGACGGTCTGATGCGTCAGGGCGATCTCCGGCACCAGCACTATGGCCCTCTTGCCCAGCTTCAAGCAGTGCTCCACGGCGTCCAGGTATATCTCCGTCTTGCCGCTGCCGGTAACCCCCCGGACCAGCAGCTTGCCGCCGGGCGGGCTGCTATCCAGGGCCGACCGGACCCTCGAGGCGGTCGCCGCCTGGGCGGGGGTGAGGGTGACGGGTGCGGCGGGAGGAAAGGCCCTGCCCTCCAGCGGGTCGCGGTCGACGATGACCTCCGTCCGCTCGATCCAGGACCTCGAGAGCAGGGCCGCCACGGCGCCGTATCCGTGCTCTCTGCGGGCCTCCACCAGGGTCAGGCGCGCCTCCCCGTCGCCGAGGCGCGCCAGGAGCCGGGCCTGCTGCGGAGCCCTCTTGGCGTCGAGCCCGTCGGGCCCCAGCGCCCGTCCTTCGGGGGTCAGCCGCACGTAAGCGACGTACTTGGGGCCCGGAGGCGGACGTGCCGCGCCCTCGGTGCGGACCACCATACCCCGGCCCTCCAGCCTTACCAGGGCGGCCCGGGAAGACTCGCCCAACGCCCGGACGATGCGCCGCTGCTCCACCGATCCCCTGCGGCCGACGTAGTCCAGGACCCTCTGCTGGAACGGGGTCAGCGGGCGCTCTGTGTCCGCGGAGGCGGGGCCCGAGGCGGGGCCCAGGGACACGTAGGTCTGAATCCGCACCCGCTCTCCGGGCGGCAGCATGGGCGCCGCGGCCTCGAACAACGAGCACATGTAGTAGTCGCCTATCCACCGCGCCAGCTCCAGCTGGTGGGCGGAGAGCGCCGGCTCCGGGAGCACGAGGGAGGAGATACTCCGGGTCTTCTCCACGCGGGGCGCGGCGGTCAGGGCGAACACCAGCCCCTGGGTCCTCTGCGGCCCAAAGGGAATGCGGACCAAGTGGCCGGGGCGTACGTCCAGGGAGGGGGGTACCGCGTAGCTGAAGGTGCGTCCTGGGCCAACGGGGGCATCCGCGGCAACATCCGCGAATCTCAGCTGGGTCTCGCTGGGCACGGCGCTAGTCTCGTACGGGCGGCTTGGGCGCGGAGCTAGCGATGACGCGGCCTGGAGGCTGGCGCCGGGCGGCTGGCCTTCAGCTCCGGCGGGCCTCTTTGATGCGCGCGGCCCGGCCCGAGAGCCCTCGGAGATAGTAGAGACGGGCCCTGCGCACTGCGCCGCGCCTCGTCGTCTGCACGGCCTCCACGACGGGCGAGTTCAGCAGGAAGGTCCGCTCGACTCCGACCTCATGGGTGACGCGCCGGACCGTGAAGGAGGCCCCCGGACCTCTCCCTCGCCTCCGGATCACGACCCCCTCAAACACCTGGGTCCGCTGTCGGTCCCCCTCGCTGACCCTGATGCTGACCCTGACGGTATCGCCCGGACCGAAGTCCTGGATGTTGGGGTTGGCCTCTAATGCAATCAGGTCGTGGGCATCCATATCTATCGCACTCTGGCTCCGGTGGTCTTCAGGGGTGACGGGCCGTGAACGCAGGAGGCCGTCACCCGCGGGTGGGATCAGCTTCGATTCAGGTGGACTCAGGCCTGTCGGAGGGAGGGTGCTCCTCGTGTCCAAGGCCCTCCATGTCCAGGGTATTGACGAAGTCGGTGAATGCGGAGAGGCTCTTGAGCTCCACGTCGCTCAGAGGGCGCGCCTCTATTGTCTGGTCCCGGACCACCGGCTTTCCGCTCTCGGCGTCCATCTGGACACCGGCCTTCTCCAGTACGACGTCCTCCGCGTAGATCGGCGACTGCGTCCGCACCGCCAGGGCGATGGCGTCGCTGGGGCGCGAGTCGACCTCCATCGTATTACCGTTGTGCCGTATGACCACCTTGGCGTAGAAGGTGTCGTTGCTCAGGTCCGATACCACGATGTGATTGATCTCGGCTCCCAGGGCGGTAATTACTGCTCGCAGCAGGTCGTGGGTCAGGGGACGCGGCACCGATACGTCCTGCAGCTTGACAGCGATAGCGTCCGCCTCCGACGGACCGATCCATATCGGCAGGTAGCGGTCCGACTCCTTGGCTCGAAGAATCACTACCCTTTGGTAATTGACGAGACTGACCCTGATGCTGTCGACGGCCATCTCTAACATTTCGCCCATCCCCTGTTTACTCGGCCCGCCACCTATTCTAGGCTCTGCCAGACGGTGGTGTCAACGCAACCCACAACCCCAAACCCATCGACCTGTGGCGCGACCCGATGCTGCCGTGGCCGTGGGCGGCGCTCGACGGGCCGACTACGGTGCCCCTCGACCGCTGCCCGGTCCGTACGCGACGAAGCCGTCGCCGGTGTCCTCGAACCAGGTTCCGACGGGATATGAGACCATCTTTCGCATGAGGAGCATATCTCCAATCGACCCGACTGCGTTCAGAAGGTACGCCCACAGCACCGCGGAGAGGATGAGGCCGCCCGGAGGTGCGAGGGCCGCGCAGACCAAGAGCAGCATCGTCAACAGCGCCAGGGGCGCCAGCCCCGCGGCGGCGTATTCGGTCTTGGTCAGGTAGCTTCCAGGGGCGCTCGCGTAGAAGACGGGACCGAACCTGGTCCAGGGCTTGAATCCGAATCGCGGACGCGCCCCGAACGCCAAGAAGAAGACGCCGTGAAGTAGCTCGTGAAGCACGATTCCAAGCGCGCTCCCCGCCATCAGCCCGATGATGAACGCCTGCCCCTCTATGGTCACCTCGTATGAGCCCGTCGCCAACCTCAGCACGAAGCTGACGGCGACTAAGGAGACGAACAGGGTTAGCAGGGCGGCGGCCCCCAAGAACAGGATATCCCTAGCGGTTCCCTGCTTGAGGCCCCACCGGCCTATCTCGACGTAGCCCCAAGGAAGGCGTTTGCCCTTCATCGTAACCTCTGGCAGGAGTACACGCCCCCGCTGGTTACCGGACGCGCTGGATGACGGTGCGGGCGGCGTCGACCAGGGCGTCGACCTCCCGCTCGGTCGACAGAACGCTCAGGGCGCCGGCGCAGGTGGACTGGAGTAGCACACCCTCGTTCATCATCCCCAGAAAGAAGGCCGTGGAGACGTCACGGTCCCCCAGGAGAGTCGACCGGTAGTCGACTATCTCCTGGGCGGTGAAGTGTATGCCGAAGAGGGACGCCACGCCGGTGACCTGGGCGGGCACCTCCATCTCGTCGAAGACGGCGCGCAGCTTCGCCCGCGCCGCCTCCCCCAGCTCATCCATCCGGTTGAAGACGTCGGGCGTCAGGTGGTCCATCGTGACCTGGCCGGCCGCTACGGTCATGGGGTTGGCGTTGAAGGTCCCGGAGTGGTTGATGACGGCGGCCCCGTCGCTGGGATCGAAGAGGGACATGATGTCCTGCCGCCCGCCGAAGGCGCCCACGGGCATACCTCCGCCGATGATCTTGCCGAAGGCGGTCATGTCCGGCATGATGCCGAAGCGCTCCTGGGCCCCGCCCGATGCTATCCTGAAGCTCTGGACCTCGTCGAAGATGAGGACTATCCCCAGCTCGTCGGTCAGGTCGCGGATACCCCGCAGGAAGTCGGGCCGGGCGGGCAGATAGCCGAAGGACGAGGCCACGGCCTCCACGACCACGCACGCAATCTGTCCGGCCTGGCCGCGGATCCTGCGCTCGCTCTCCTCCAGGTCGTTGTAGGGCAGGACGATCACGTCGTCCAGCAGGCCCTGGGGCTGCCCCGGGTACTCCGGGAGCGGCGTCGGGCCCTCCGGGTCCAGCCTGCCGGCCGCCGGCCTGACGCTGACCTCCACGTACTCGTGGGCGCCGTGGTAGCCGCCCTCGAACTTCGCGATCTTGGGCCTGCCCGTGAAGGCCCGCGCGGCGCGTATGGCCATCAGCGTCCCCTCGGTGCCCGAGTTGGTGAACCGCACGCTGTCCACCGACGGGACACGCTGGCACAAGGTTTGGGCCAGTCTCGCCTGCGCCATGGTGGGGCCGCTGAACGCCGTGCCCAGCGCCGCCTGCTCCTGCAGCACCCGGACGACGTCCGGGTGCGCGTGTCCCAGGATCAGGCTGGTGGCGTTGATCATGAAGTCGAGGTAGCGGTTGCCGTCGACGTCGTACACGTAGTTGCCCTCGCCCCGCGCGGCGAACGCGGGGTGCGGGTCGTGGTAGTGGACGGTCCGCGTACTGCCCCCCGGTAGGTACCGGGCGGCCTCCTGCTGCAGCTTCCCGGACATCGGCGTCCGGGCCGCGTACCGGTCGATCTCACGTTGTACCCTAGCTGATGGCATGACCAGAAGTTAGCACAGGCCTACCGGTGATGTCAATGCCGCAGCCGTGCGGATTCCATTTGGCGGCGCGCCGCGTTAGAATACGGGAACTCGGACGAAGGGCGCCGGCTGACGGCTGGCGCCGCTGGGTTGCCGCGAGACGTACAGAGGAGGGTGAAAATGCCCGAGATCGAAGAGATATGGGTAACTCCGGGGCCGCAGCCGAACGGGCTGCAGGCAGCCGACGACGGGCTGTGGGTGATCGACCAGACGGACGACCACCTGTACAAGCTCGGCTACGACGACGGCTCCGTTCTCGCGCGTCTGCCGACCGAGACGCAGCACTCCAGCGGCGTGACCGAGGGAGGCGGCCACCTGTGGGTTGCCTCGACCTTCACCTGCAAGCTGGTCGAAATGGACCAGGAGGGCAACACCGTGGCCAAGCACGACACGCCGGGCAAGGGCGTCGTCGCGTTCGGAGACCCGAACAGCGCCCGCGTCACCGGGGCCCACGGCATGGAGTGGGTCGACGAGGAGAGCATGTGGGTCGCGGTGCCTCCCGCCCAACGGGTGTACCTGATGGACCCGGCGACGATGGAGGTCCGGCGGTCGATCCCGACGCCGGGCGTCCGTCCCCACGGCCTCTTCATGAACGGCGGCGACATGTGGCTGGCCGATACCGGAATGGGCAAGATCCACAAACTCGACCCCGAGAGCGGCGAGGTGCTGGATGAGATCGACGTCCCCGCGCCAGAGGTCCACGGCATGACGCTGCGAGACGGGGAGATATGGTTCTGCTGCGCAGTGACGAGGCGGGTCTGCACGGTGCCTCTGACATAGACGACGACGGGAGGCGGCGCAGAAAACCGCACAGAGAGGAAGGCAAATTGGCCAAGATAGAAGATATGTGGCTGACCCCGGGCCCGATGCCCAACGGCCTCCAGGCCGTGGACGACGGGCTCTGGGTAATCGACCAGGCCGACAATCACCTCTACAAGCTCGACTACGAGGACGGCTCGGTGCTGTCGGACATGCCCACCGAGACGTGGAAATCCAGCGGCGTGACCGAGGGCGGCGGCTACGTCTGGATAGCCTCCACGCACAACTACCGCATCTACAAGCTCGCCGACGACGGCAGCACCGTCGACTTCTACGACCCGCCCGCCGGGGAGCGGGACCCCAGCGCCGTGGGCCCGGACACCATCCGTCCCCACGGCATGGAGTGGGTGGGCGACAAGCTGTGGGTATCGGTTAAGCCGGCCAACCGGAACTACCTGATGGACCCCGGCACGATGGAGGTGCTGCATTCCATCGAGACTCCGGGGCCGTCGCCCCACGGCCTGGCATGGGACGGCGAGGGCCTCTGGTGCGCCGACCGCGAGATGGGCGTGGTCCACCGCCAAGACCCGGAGACGGGCGAGGTGATGGACGAGGTCTCCATCCCGGACCCGGAGCTGCACGGCTTGACCTATCACGAGGGGGCGCTCCTGGTCTGCTGCGCGACGACCCGTAGGGTGGTCCGGGTTACCCTGTAGGAGTGCCGACCACCCTCGCCCATTGATGGACAAGGTGCAATTGGCCGGTTGTGCGGAGGCCTCTGTCCTAGGAGACCACAGCCTTGACGCGCTTCTCCAAGTCGGAGCGGGACATCAGCACGCGCCTCTGGCACTGCAGGCACCGGATGCCGATGTCTGCCCCCAGGCGTACGACCTCCCACTCGTAGCCCCCGCACGGGTGGACCTTCCTCAGGCGCAGGACGTTGCCCATCCTCAGCCGCAGTACCACCCTACCCTCCTGGGCGAGGCGAGAAGCCCTGCCCGCGGGAGGCCAGCTCGTCGTTTATGAGGCTTCGCACCTCCTGCGCCTTGCTGCGGGCGGCCTGCTGGAAGTCGCCCGGGTCGGCGGAGGCGTAGATGACGCTGCGGGAGGCGGCAACGATGGCGTTGCGGCCCGACGCGTCCACGCCGTGGGACACCGCCTGCTCTAGGTCTCCCCTCTGCGCCCCCACCCCCGGCAGCAGGATGGGCATGCCAGGGCAGAGGCCGCGGACACGCTCGAGCTCCTGGGGGTAGGTCGCGCCCACCACCAGGCCGACGTTGCCCCGGTCGTTCCACTCCCTGGCGCGCATGGCGACCCACTCGTACAGCGGGCGGCCCTGGGCGCCCCCGGGTGCGCCGCCGCCGACAGGAGCCATCAGCAGGTCCTGCAGCTCTCCGGCGCCGGGGTTGGAGGAGCGGCACCAGACGAAGACCCCCCTGTCCTCGTACTCTAGGAACGGCTCGACGGCGTCCCTCCCGCCGAAGGCGTTGACGGTAGCCGCGTCAACGCCCCACTGCTCGAACATGGCCTTGGCGTAGAAGCTCGACGAGGGCTGGACGTCGCCGCGCTTGGAGTCGCCGATTACCGGGATGTGAGAGGGAACGTGGTCGATGGTCTCTCGCAGCGCCCTGTATCCCGGCTCGCCCATGGCGTCGTAGAAGGCGAAGTTGGGCTTGAAGGCGCATACCAGGTCCTTGGTGGCGTCTATGATAGCCCTGTTGAACCCGGAGACGTCGTCCACCGGCATGAGTGACGGGTCGGGGTCGAGTCCCACGCATAGCAGGCTGCCGTTACGCTCCGCGGCCGCGCTCAGCTTTTCGAGAAAGGCGTTGGCCATCCAATATCCCCTGCTCAGGACGCCGAATACAGACTCGTCGCTATATTACACCAACCTCTATATCAAAGAGGAAAGAGGGACTCACCCCTTGTCCGGCTCACTGGTCGTTTTGGTGGTGAAGGCCCCGGGCGCTCGTTGACACCTCTAGACCGCCTCGGCTAACATGATTCACGGTCGTGCTAGGCGGGGAGATAGCGGTGCCCTGTACTCGCAATCCGCTCTAGCGAGGCTGAATTCCTCCTGGAGGTCCGCCTTTCGAGGGTCTCTGTCCTTGGGCGGTGGTGTTGAGAGTTGGGTCCTACGCGGCGGAAGCCTGTGAACCCCGTCAGGTCCGGAAGGAAGCAGCGGTAAGCAGTGCCTTCCGGGTGCCGTAGGAGCGCCTGACTCGAGCCGCCTCCAGGTGATACGCTCTCGGAGGAGATCGAACCGGAGGTGCACGACCGTCCCCGACCCCCTGCCTCCCTCGGCGTTGCCGCCGCGAGCCGCCCCGCTGCATACCCCCCTCTACGTGCGCCATGACGACCGGCCGCGCACCAGCCGCGAAGAAGTCCCTGGGACAGCACTTCCTGGTCGACAGGAGCGTGCTGCGCCGGATCGTCGAAGCCGCCGACCTCTCGTGCGGAGACACGGTCGTCGAGATCGGCCCCGGCCGGGGCGTCCTGACGCGGGAGCTTGCGCGGAGAGCCGGGCGGGTCGTGGCCGTCGAGATCGACCGGGGCCTCGTAGACGTGCTGGAGGGTAGGCTATCGGAGAGCCCTGGCGTGAAGGTTGTCTGGGCGGACGCCAGGACGGTAGACCTTGAGTCCCTGGTACCGCGGGACGCTCCCTACAAGGTCGTCGCCAACCTCCCCTACTACTCCGCGTCGCCCATAGTCCGGCGCTTCCTGGGCACCGCTCACAAGCCGGCCCTCATGGTGGTGATGGTACAGCGAGAGGTGGCCCAGAGCATGGCCGCCGCTCCAGGCAGGATGGGCTTGATGTCGGTGGCCGTCCAGCTCTACGGACGGCCCCGGATCGTGTGCAGCGTCCCTCCCAGGTCCTTCCGGCCGGCGCCCAGGGTCACCTCGGCGGTGGTCCGCATCGACGTCCTGCCTGCCCCCGCGGTGGAGCTCGACTCCGAGGAGCGCTTTTTCACGCTGGTCAGGGCGGCCTTCAGCGCGCCGAGAAAGCAGCTCAGGAACTCCCTGAGCCACGGGCTCTCCGTGGACCCGGCGGTCGCGGAGAGGATGCTGGCCGAGGCCCGCATCGACCACCGGCGGCGCAGCGCGACCGTGAGCCTGGAGGAGTGGGGAAGCCTCTATGCCGCCTTCCGCAGGCTCTTGCCGGCGGGCGTATGCGCGGCGGACAGGGCGGCGCGGCCATGCTGACGCTGAAGGCCTACGCCAAGATCAACCTGACGCTGGAGGTGCTGGGACGACGGGACGACGGCTACCACGACGTCACGTCGGTGATGCAGACCATCGGGCTGTTCGACACTTTATCTGTCGAGCCTGCAGGGGAGATCGTCCTGGAGTGCGACGTTGCGGGGCTGAGCTCCCAGGACAACCTGGCGGCGGCGGCGGCCAGGCTACTGAGGAAGTCCACCGGCTGCGGCGCCGGGGCCCGGATACGCATCGACAAGGGGATACCCGTCTCGGCGGGACTGGGCGGAGGGAGCAGCGACGCCGCCGCCGCTCTCCGGGCTCTCAACGCGCTGTGGGGGCTGGGCCTCTCCACGAGGGAGCTGGAGCCCCTGGCCGCCCAGCTGGGCTCGGACGTGCCCTTCTTCCTGCACAATGGCACCACCATGGTGCATGGCCGGGGCGAGCGGGTGCGGCCCCTGCCCCCGGCGGACCTGCAGTGGATGGTGGTGCTGTCCCCCGACATCCGCGTGCCCCGGAAGACGGGGGCGCTCTACGGGATGCTCGACAGGAGCAGCTACACCAGGGGCGCCCTCACCCGTAAGCTGGAGGCGCGCATCAGGGGAGGCGGCGACGCCCCTCCCCAGTTCCTGTTCAACGTCTTCGACGCGGTCGCCTTCGACGCATATCCCGGCCTTGACGAGTACTGGCGCACCCTGGAGTCCCTGGGCGCCCGGGAGATACACCTGGCGGGCAGCGGCCCGTCCATGTTCGCTCCCGTCTCCCGCAGGGAGGTCGGCACTGCCCTGGACCTCTTGCTCAAGCACCGGCATGGATGGCGCTCCAACCTGGTATCGACGGTGTCGGCGGAAGATGCTGGCGGCCCATGAGCTCCATGATCGCGGGCGCCGGCGTCGGGCTGCTGATGGCCTCGATATTCGTCAGCGCCGGGGCCGTCATGCTGTTCGTGCTCTCGAAAGAGACAGGGCCCCCTCCCATATTGGAGCGACTGTCGCCCGTCAGGGCGGCCCTCTCTGGAGTGGCGGCGGCCTACCCCGCGTGGGGTATCATCGGCGCGGTGATGGGCCTACTCTACGAGATAAGCGTCGAGCAGGCGCCCGGTGCCGGGATAGGAAGCCCCAACCTGGTCTTCACCCTCTCGGTGCTCCTGATCACGGTGATGATGGCGGCGCCCTTCGTGGTCCTATTGCGGCGAGTGGCGGCGGGCGTGCTGGTCATGGCGCTCTCCTTCATCGCCCTCTTCGGATGGTTCTTGCCCTTCTTCGCCAGGTGACAACTCTCGCACGCAAGACACATCGCACCCACCGCATGGTCCTTGCCCTGATACGAAAACCACATCGCACCCTTCGGATGGTCCTTGCACTGATACGAAACTCTTGCACTGATACGAAAAGGATGGCACTTGCACCTATACAAAAAAAGGAGGAGTAGGTGGCAGTATTCGATCTTCACGTCCACACAACCCACGGAAGCGGCGACAGCGGCCTCACGCCCGATGACCTGGCGGCTAGGGCCGCGGAGATAGGGCTCGACGGGGTCTGTCTCACCGAGCACAGCGGAGGCTGGACCCTCGACGCGGTGCGGGAGGCCTTCGAGGGGTCGGGGGTCACGGCCATCGCCGGCCTGGAGGTCGAGACCGACATGGGTCACGTCCTGGTCTACGGCATCCGTACCTACGTCAACGGGATGCACCGGGCCAGGGATCTGAGGAAGGCCGTCGACGAAGCCGGAGGCGTCATGGTCTCGGCCCACCCTTTCCGAAACCTGTTCAACCAGCGGCCCCACGGCTACAACCTGCTGTTCAAAGACCCGGACCAGATTCCGGGGACGGCACGGGAAGCCGTGGTGCATCCCATCTTCGGCATGGTGGACGCCATCGAGGTGGCCAACGGCGCCAACACCGATCATGAGAACCGCTTCGCCCTGGAGGCTGCGCGGCACCTGGGACTGGGCGGCACCGGGGGAAGCGACGCCCACTCGCTCCACGGCCTGGGCAGCTGCGTCACCGTCTTCGACGGCGACGTGACCTCCGACTCGGACCTCATCGAGGCCATCAGGTCGAAGGCCTTCTCGGCGGACCAGAGAGCGCACCTAAAGGCAACGCCCCCCGAGAGCGGCTGACTGCCTCAGACGCCCAACCGGGATCAGGCTGCCGGTGAGCGCCTCCCCCTCGGTCGCTAGAACTCGTTTCGCACCTTGACAGGCAGGCCTGTCCGCAGAGACTCCCAGCAGGCCAGCCCGGTCGATACGACGCGGGCGCCCTCTCGCGCTCCGACCCACGGCCTCTTGCCGTCGAGGACGCAGTCGGCCATGTGCCGCATCAACACCACCATCTCCTGGTTGTGGCCCTGGATGGAGGCTCTGGGGTAGTCGACGGTATAGGAGCGCTCCGGCAGGAGGCCCTCGCCGTCTATCCTCTTCCGCCCGTTCACGATAGTGCCCTTGGTGCCGTAGACGGTGAGCTCGTTCGCGGGGACCCCCGGCGGCTCGACGAGTCCCAGCAGGTTGGCCACTCTGCCGATCCTGCCGCTGGTGAACCTCACGTTGATGAAGAAATTGTCCTCCTGTGGATAGTCGGGCGCGACGCCGCTGCGAAGGCCGTAGCAGTGGACCTCGTCGACGTCCCCCATGAACCAGCGGAGCAGGTCGATGGGGTGACACGCCCCGCCCAGGATCAGGTCCTGGGGCATCCGCACCCTCCACGGGCTGTAGGCGTAGACGGGCCGGAGATCGTGTACGTAGTGGGCCTCGGCCATGAAGAGGTCGCCTATCTCTCCGGCGTCGCAGGCACGCTTGGCCTCTATGAAGTCGAACCGGCCCCGCATCGACTGAGTCACCAGCAGCACTCGGCCCGTGCGGTCCACCGCCTCCACCACCTCCTCGGCCTCCTCCATCGTGTAGACCATCGACTTGGTGACCATCACGTGCTTGCCCGCCTCCAGGGCCATGAGGATCTGCCGGGCGTGCAGGGGCCCGGGCGTATAGATGCCGATCACGTCCAGGTCGTCGCGGTCGATCAGCTCGTCGAACTCCGTCGTGGCGTCCTCTATCCCATGCTCTTGGGAGACCGCCGTCAGCAGGTCGTCGGCCACGTCGCACACGGCGGTCACCCGAAGGGGCAGATCGTCGTCGGAGTAGCTGTTGGCCTGCAGCAGGGTGCGTCCGTGTCCGAGGCCGGCCAGTCCCACCCTAAGCATGGTCTTCTACCTCACAATCCAGTTTGGCCATGACGCTCTCCCATCTGGCCGGCATGTCCTCTCTCCGCATCACGGGCTCGAACCCCATGAAGAGGTACATCTGAATGGCGGGGAGGCGCCAATCGTCCGTATCCAGGATGACCTCGCGGTAGCCGGCGTCCACGAAGAACCGGAGGACGCCCGTGCAGACGGCCCGCGACAGGCCCCTCCGCCGATGCTCCGGGTGAGTGGCGACAAAGTCCAGCATCCCCACGGGATGCCCCAGGTTCCTGTGCGAGGCGAAGGTCGTGGAGACGACGAGCTCGCCCCTGGCCACCACCCGCGTGCCCTGCCTCCGCTCGGGGTCCTCGAGGTACTCCCGTACCTTCGGCAGGTCGAACTGGGTGAAGCCCGACAGCCGCAGCACCTCCCCCAAGCCCTCCTCGTCGCCCTCCCGGCAAGGCCGTAGCTCGTACCCCTCCGGCACGACTGGGTCCGGCAGCCCCGCGGCCTCCGCCGCGCTGACCGTCATGCGCAGCTGCATCGCCGGCAGCCCGCGAGCATCCGCTCGATGGGTGTTCGTATCCGAATCAACCATGGCCGTAGGTTACAGGGACACATTGGGCCAGTCAACGACTCCGGGCGCCAGGCGGGGCGCGGCCCAGGGGTGTCTCGCGGGGGCCAGGGCACACTCATCCGAAATCGATGGAAACCGGCTAGCGTTTCTCACAAGCCCCGGTGTTATACTCGACCCATCTCACTACCGGAAGCTCGTCCGCACCGCATGAACCCTCTCTTGCCGCCGTCTCCCGCCGATGACGTGTGGGTCGCACTGGACCTGGAGACCACCGGATTGTCGCCCCAGGACGACGAGATCATCGAGATCGGGGCAGTCAAGTTCCAGGGAGACGACCTCCTCGACTCGTACCAGACCTTCGTCAACCCGGGGCGGCGTCTCAACGACTTCGTCCGGCGCTACACGGGGATATCCCAGGCGCAGGTGAACGCTGCGCCGCGCTTCTCCGGCGTTGCCGCGGACCTGCTGGCCTTCGTCGGCGCATCGCCCATCGTAGGCCACAATATCGCCTTCGACCTGAGGTTTCTCCATCGACACCAGCTCAGGCTGAACAATCCGCGCTGCGACACCTGGGACATGGCCTACGTCACCTGGCCGGAGAGGCGAGACTACTCCCTGGGCGGCCTCGCCGCATGGCTGAAAGTGCCCCACGAGAGGCCCCACAGGGCCCTGGATGACGCCAAGGCCACCAGGGGCGTCTTCCTCAAGCTGCTGGGCCAGATGTCCGAGCTTGACGTCTACACCGTCGCCGAGATGCAGAGGCTGGCCGGTCGATCTTCCTGGGTGCTCTCGCACATCCTGGGCAAGCTCCAAGACGCCCGCCTATCGGGCAGCCAGTACCTCCTCGGAGGCGGCCCGTCGGGGCCGTCCCCGGCCGCCGGGGTGCCCGACATCTCCGGGCTCGACACGGAGGCGCTCCAGAAGAGGCTCCGGCATGGCCGAGCGTTGCGCCCGGACCAGGCCGCCCGCGATCTGGACGTCGACGACGTGGCCGCCCTGTTCGATGAAGACGGCCCACTGGCCCGGGCGCTGGGCGGCTACGAGAGCAGGACCGAGCAGCTGGAGATGGCCGTCAAAGTGGCGGAAGCCATCAACGACGGCCAGCGCCTCATAGTCGAGGCGGGGACCGGCGTCGGCAAGTCGCTGGCGTACCTGCTGCCCGCAGCCCTCCACGCCCTGGCAAACAACAGGCGGGTGGTCGTGTCGACCAATACCATCAACCTCCAGGAGCAGCTGCTGACCAAGGACGTGCCGGTGCTGGTCCGGGCCCTGGAGGGCCTGGAGGACGTGCCCGCCCAGGAGTTCAGGTTCACGCAGCTGAAAGGCAGGGCCAACTACCTTTGCATGAGACGCTGGGAGCGCATGCGCTCCGACCAGTCCCTGACGGAGGACGAGGCGCGGATGGTGGCCAAGACCCTCGTCTGGCTCCAGACGACCTCGACCGCTGATAGGAGCGAGATGAACCTGGGCCACCGGAGCGCGGCTGCGCCGTGGGACCGGCTGTCCGCCCAGGGCGCCAGGGACTGCCACGCGACCCGCGGGCCCTGCTTCCTGAGGTCGGCCCGCGACAAGGCCGCGGCGTCTCACCTGGTGATCGTCAACCACGCACTGCTGCTCTCGGACCTGGCCACCGGAGGGAGGCTCATCCCCGACTACGACGTGCTGATTATCGACGAGGCACACCGCCTGGAGGAGGAGGCCACCAGGCATCTCGGCTTCGAGGTGGCCCAGTCCCGCGTCGACGACCAGCTCCAGGCCCTATTGGGCCTGCTGAACACGGCGGTCGCCTCCTTCCGAGGCTCCACAGCCTCCCAGGGACGCAGACAGACCGTCGAGGAGGCAGCCGCGGCCGCCACGGGACAGGTCCCCAGGGTGCGCGATCAGATGGCCGCCATCTTCTCGATGGTCGCCAGGGTGCTGGGTAGCGCCTCCGAGAACGACCGGTGGCAGGAGCTCAGGATCACTTCGGCAACCAGGGCTCAGCCCGGCTGGTCCGAGGTGGAGATACAGGGAGAGAACGTGAGGCTGGCGCTGGCAGACCTCACCAAGGAGCTGAGGCGGCTGTCAGTGGCGCTGGAGGGACTCGAGGACGCCAACCTCATCGGCTACGAGGGCCTGGTCATCGAGGTGGACAGCGCCTTCCTGGAGACCGATAAGCTCGCCGAGCATCTGGAGGAGCTGATATCCAAGCCGAAGCCGGACATCTACTGGGCCAGCCGCGGAAGGCAGGGCTCGGACCTCGTACTCAACGCCGCGCCCCTGCACGTCGGCGAGACCCTCGACCAGCAGCTGTTCTCCGAGAAGGAGTGCGTCGTCATGACCAGCGCCACGCTGAGCGCCAACGGCTCCTTCGACCACGTGACCGGCCGCACCGGATTCGGGGACTGCGAGGAGCTGCTCCTGGGATCGCCCTTCGACTACGAGAGGGCCGCGATGATCTGCGTGCCCGGCGACATGCCGGAGCCCACGTCGCGGGCGTACCCGGAGGCCGTGAACCAGGCGGTCATGGAGTCCGCGATGGCGGCCGACGGCCATACCATGGCCCTCTTCACCTCCCACGCGGCGCTGCAGGCCAGCGCGTCGGCCCTGCGAGACCACCTGCAGGCCAACGGGATAACCGTGCTCGCCCAGGGCGTCGACGGGACCCCGGCCCAGCTGCTGCGAAGGTTCCGCGAGGAGCCCAAGAGCGTGCTGCTGGGGACTGCCAGCTTCTGGGAGGGCGTCGACCTGCCCGGGGACTCCCTGAAGGTGCTCCTGGTATCCCGGCTCCCCTTCAACGTCCCGTCGGAGCCGGTCTTCGCCTCCCGCTCCGAGCAGTACGACGACCAGTTCGGAGAGTACGCGGTGCCCCAGGCGATACTGAGGCTGAGGCAGGGCGTCGGGCGGCTCATACGGACCAAGACCGACAGGGGAGTCGTGGTGCTGCTGGACCGCCGGATCGTGTCGCGGCGGTACGGAAGGGCGTTCCTGGACTCGCTGCCGCCCGGGACCCTCAGGAGCCCCAGGCTCCTGGAGCTGTCCTCCGAGATACGCGGCTGGCTGGAATGAGCAGCCGATGTTGATACCCTACGCGGAGCCGATGGACATAGCCGCCTCCCTGGAGAGCGGCCAAGCCTTCCGGTGGAAGCGGATGGAGACCACGTCTCCCAACGGAGACGGCTGGTACCGGGGGGTCATCTTCAACAACGTGGTCAGGCTCCGGCGCCTGGACGAGGGCATCGAGTTCTTCTCCCAGCCGGACGACGAGGGGGCCATGGCCCCCCTGGTCCGCGACTACCTGAGGCTGGCGGACGACCTCGACTCCATCTACGCGTCCATCAACGTCGACGAGCGCATAGGCGGCGCCATCGACCGCTTCCGCGGCCTGCGCCTCATCCGCCAAGACCCGTGGGAGTGCCTCGTCTCATTCATCTGCTCGTCCAACTCCAACATTCCCCGCATCAGCACCAACGTGGAGGACATGTCCAAGAGCCTGGGCCGCGCCATCGCCTGCGGCGGCGGCGAGATGTACGCCTTCCCCTCTCCGGCGGCGTTGGCGGAGGCCGGGGAGGGCCCGCTTCGCCAGCTGGGCCTCGGCTTCCGGGCCAAGTACGTGGCCGCGGCCGCCCGCATCGTGGCCGATGGCGGGATCGACCTGTTCACGCTGCGGGAGGCATCGTACGAAGCCGCGCTGGAGGCGCTGACCGCCCTGCCCGGCGTTGGCGACAAGGTGGCCAACTGCGTGATGCTCTTCTCCCTGGACAAGCTCGATGCCTTCCCCGTGGACGTCTGGGTCGACCGCGTGCTGCGGGAGTGGTACGCGGACCGCATGAGCGCCAACGGCGGCAAGAGGCTCACGCGCAAGCAGATGCGGCCCTGGGCGCAGACGTACTTCGACCGCTACGCCGGGTACGCCAATCAGTACCTCTTCCACGACAGGCGCCTGCAGGGCAAGAAGAGGGGCTAGTGGCCACTGCGTGGTGGAGTGGCCTCTCCCCCCTCGCAGGGCCTTGACGGGGAAGGGACTGGGGCCTCTCCCCCTCGCAGGGGGAGATTGAGAGGGGGTCTTCCCACCTCACGTCCTCAGCTTGGGACATGGGAGTCCTTGTTCGGCTTGGCGTCCTTGAATGCCCCGAAACCCTATGCTACTCTAAGTCTGGGTCGGGGAGTGGCGCAGCTTGGTAGCGCACCTGCATGGGGTGCAGGGGGCCGCTGGTTCGAATCCAGTCTCCCCGACCAACCCACGACCTTGTGTCCCGTTGTTCCTGATCTCCATCGAGCTCCTATCCAGGAATGGGGAGTTCGAATGGACCCTGATCCAGCACTACAGGACCTTGATCTCGATGCGGCAGTGGTCGCTGGGGCCCCATTCGTCGGGCTCGTTGAGGGCGCGTACGCTGAGGGAGTCGGACAGCGCCTTGGAGGCGAAGACAAAGTCCAACTGGCGCGTTGCGGTTGCCGGGGCGTCGCTGTAGTGGGTGGGGACGTTCAGGCTTTCCCTGGGAAGCTCGTCCGGCCATGGGTCTGCCTGCCGGCCGCCGTGGGGCGCCTGCGGGCCGACGAAGGGAAGCCCCAACGCCTCCATCCTTGTGAAGACCGTCTGGTAGCGGGCAGCCCAGTAGGCGTTGCCGTAGTCCCCGTAGCCGTGGAGGATGTTGAGGTCGCCAGCGGCCACGATGCGGTGGCCTTGCTGGCGTCCAATGAGTAAGGACAGGTCGGAGACGACGCGGTGGGCCGAGGCGTCCGAGACGATCCAGCTGCTCGAGGTGTGGGGCTTCCTCCATGGCGCGTACATGGAGACGACCACGATGGGCTCGCTGTCGGGCGGCGTCACTGTCGCGGCGGCGAGGGTGCCCGGATGGCTGACGGCTAGCTCCCCCGACGCCGCGTCCTCGATGGCCTTGGTCTCGATCCACTCCACCTGGACGCGTTTCGAGAGTCTGACGACCGCCGTCCGCCAAGGCAGGTGCCATCCTGAGGGGGCCGTACGCCAGGGTCCCGCATTAACGTCGATGCAGGCAGCAACCTCCGGCGGCTTGCCGGCCTCCTGCAGGAGCGCGATGTCCGCGTCCACGTCGAGCAGGCGCCGCCAGGGTTCGCGGCTCCCGGCGATGTTCCAAGAGACGATCTTCACATCTCGTCCTCCGAGGGGTGGCTACAGCAGGTGGCAGGTGAAGCGGTTGGTGCCATCTCCACCCATGACCTCCGCCGGGTCGCCTACTGTCGCTCGGCGGCCTTCTCCCCGGCGTAGCCCTGGGACTCCATCACCTGGGCCGCCCTCTCGTTCTGCTGGATCTTGCTCATGACCGCCTCGCTGGCGCGCGTCCACGTCTCGCGGCTCTCGTTCACGAACCGGTACGAGTCCCGGTAGTCGTCCAGGAGGCCGTTCACCTCGGGGACCACGTAGCGGGCGACCATGTCCCAGCTCCGGCGCGTGTTCTCGCGATTCGCCCAGTCGTGGACGAATCCGACGACGCAGCCGAACCCGCCGGTCAGCTCCATTATCTTATGGATCATGGCGACCAGATCGTCGGGCGTGCCGATGACCGCCGTGCTCTCGTCGGAGAAGGCCACGCCGTCCACGGCGTCGTCCGGGGTCTTGTAGATGGTGCCCTCGCCGCCGGCCAGTGTACGGACGGTGTACTCGTTGTTGTGCCGCAGCAGCCCGTCCCGCGCCTGCTCCCGGGCCTTCTGCCGCGTCTCGGCGACGTGCCAGCTGAGGACGACGCGCCAGCTCCGGCGGTCGACAGTGTTGCCGTGCTTCGCGGCGGACTCTTCGGCGAAGCTCCACTGGAGCGGCAGCGACCTCATGCCCTCCCTGGTGGTCGATGCGACGGACAGCACACCTGCCTCGTGCTTGCCGGCCAGCGTCATGCCCGACGGGCTGACGGAGGAGGCGACGACGAACTCCATCTTTTCCTGGAGCGGCCTGAGCTGCAGCCTGGCGTCCCGGAGCGTGAACCAGTCGGACTCGTAGCTAAAACGCTCGTCTCCCCGGAACAGGCGGCGGATGACCCCCATCGCCTCGTCTTGGCGGTCTCGCAGCACCATCGGGTCCAACCCCAGGGTGTGGGCGTCGGAGGGCAGCGCCCCTGGGCCGGAGCCGAAGATCACCCGGCCCTGGGACTGGTGGTCGAGCTGGACCATCCGCTGGGCGACCATGAAGGGGTGATGGTACGGCAGCGACACCACGCCGGTGCCGAGCTTGATCCGGTGAGTGCGCTCGGCGGCCGCGGCCAGGAAGACTTCAGGCGACGCGATGGTCTCCCAGCCCGTCGAGTGGTGCTCGCCGCACCAGAACTCGTCGTATCCCAGCCGGTCGAGATGCTCGACGAGCTCCAGGTCGCTCCGCAGCTGCAGCGTCGGGTTCTCGCCAATGGGGTGGTGCGGCGCCAGGAAGGCGCCGAAACGCAGGTCTGCCATCTTCCACCTCTCGTGTCGGTCGACTTGTCGATACGAAGCCTATGCCATCAGCCCAGGACACCGCAACCCACCGGGGGGAGGTCCTGGCAAGGAGATTGAGAGGACCACCCCCTTCCTAACCCTCCCCCACGGGGGGCTGACAGCGGTAGGTATTTGGTGGCTTCAAGTACAGAACAGTAGGGCCGCTCTCACATCATGTCATTCTGAAACGGAGCGCAGCGGAGTTGAAGAATCTAAGATGGTGACCCAAGGGCATGGGTTCTTAGATTCCTCTATACGCTCAGAATGACATGGCGAAGCTGGCTTCACACTTTACCTACCCCTGTCAGCCCACGTGGGGAAGGGATGTGTCAGCGCGGGTGGTGGCGGCGTGCCGTTGCACGCGGCCAGCGCGGGTGGCGGCGATCATGCACGGCAACCCGACCCACGCGCACCGTGGCAGGCGCTTGGCAGCTCGTCCAACTCAGAGGAGCCGCATCGGCGGCGTCACGGGTCGAGGCTGCGGGTGGGGGTGTCGTCGAGTCCCGGAGCCGGCGGCGTCTCCAACAGCTGGCCTCCATCCACCCGCGCGCGGGTGGCCGCCAGGGCCTCGTCCAGCTCCCGGCGCGTGGGCCTGTAGACATCCCCCGTCCGCAGGAACAGCAGGCCAGCCTCCGGCGGCCGGCCCGTCGCCCGCTCCAGGGCGGAGGCGTAGAGGGCCAGTTGCGGGAGGTATACACTGGCCGCGTCGGCTAGGACCTCGCCGCGAACGTCGTCCGTCTTGAAGTCCAGGAGGCGCCAGGCCCCGCCAAACTCGTACGCCAGGTCGATGGTCCCGTGTACCGGTACGCCGTCCCAGTCCCACGAGAAGGGCAGCTCAAAGTAGGCGCGGGTGCCGGGGTCGCGCAGGGTCGCCGCCAGGGGGCTGGCGTCCAGCAGGTCCAGCATCGCGTCGACGTCCCCGGCGAGGCGTTGGGCCGCCTGCTCGCCGATCTCGACGCCCAGCGTTCTCGCCAGGTCGACGAGGGAGGGCCGCTCCCCCGTCGTGAACCATACCTCGATGGCCCTGTGCGCCAGGCTCCCGCGGACGAGGCCGAGGCCGTCGCCGTGTCGTCCAAAGGCGTGCGCCGGCGTCGGCGCTCGCAGCGCCGTGACCGGGGTGCTGGAGCGCAGCGGAATCACGGGGGGCCTGGCCACTAGGACCGGCAGGAGTTCCTCTTCCTCGTCCTCCGGGGGAACCGTCACCGCTTCGAGGGCCGGCCTGCGGGCGACCGCGTCCAGGTCCACGGGAAGGGAGGGCCTGAGGTCGACGCCCGGCGCGTCCGCGTCGAGGGCGTCCAGGGCATATGACAGCCAGCCGTCCCCCTTGACCGCCTCGTCCCCGCTCAGGTAGAGGGCGTCGGCGGCCCTGGTGGCCGCGACGTAGAAGAGGCGCTTGTGCTCAGCGGCCTCCTCCGCCTGGTCCCGCGCCAGCAGGTAGGCGTAGAATCCGGGCCGCGGGCGGCTGCCGGTGGCACCCACCTTCTTGGCCAAGGTGAGGGAGATCCCTTCCTCGGCGCGCCACCGCACCGGATCGTAGCTCTCCCGAGACGCCAGGTGGGCCTCCGGCACAAAGACTATGGGGAACTCGAGGCCCTTGGCGCCGTGGATGGTGAGCAGCCGAACGGCGTCCGAGTCGTCCAGGACGGCCTGGCCCTCCCTGGCGGTGAGCTCGTCGCGGCGGCGCCGCAGGTAGGTCACCAGCTCGTCCAGCGAGTGGTCGGACAGAGTTCTCGCCAGGCCCACGAGCTTACGGATGTTGGCGAGGGCCTGGTCCCCTCCCTGCAACGGGGCCCAGGCCGCCTCGAACCCCGTGAGGGCCAGGGCGCGCTCCAGAAGATCGGCGGGCGCGGCGAAGGGTGCCCTGCTCCTCAGGTCCGCCAGCACGTCGGCGGCGCGCACGCAGCGGGGCCGGACCTCCTCGGCGACGCCCTCCGGCGGGTGGCGAAGCGCCTCTAATAGGTAACGTCCTGCCGACCGGAGGGCCAGCAGCGACTGATCGTCGATCACGAAGAGGGGCGACCGCAGGGCGCCCACCAGGGCGATGTAGTCGTCCGGCTCCGCCAGCCAGCCCAGCAGATTCGTGAGGTCCAGAACCTCCTGCCTGGTGAAGAAGCCCGCGCCGGCCGGCGTCCGGTAGGGGACCTGGTGGCTCTCCAGGGCCTGCTCGAAGAGGTGGACGTTGGTCAGCCGACGAAGGAGGACCGCCACGTCCGACGCCCGCGCGGGCCGGTAGTGTCTCTCGTCCCGGTCCCAGACGGCAGCCCCGCGCTTCAGGAGCGACGCCGCCTCGGCGGCCACGGCGTCGGCCTCCATCCGGCGGCGGTCGGCATCCGGCGCCGCGACGCCCGCGGAGGTCCGGCCGGAGACCGGGAGGACCGTGAGATGCGGAGCGCCGGGCGCATCGGGGCCGCGCCCCGTCATCGTCTGCATCGGGGCCTCGAACTCCTCGCGCGGGTTGCCGAACACCCGGTGGAAGAGGACGTTGAGGGTCTCGACCAGCGGGTCATGAGCGCGGAAGGACCGGCCCAGTGCGCGGATTGCGCCCGTGAGCTCCACCTCGCGATGGAGCCGGGTGAAGTGCCGGACGTCGCTGCCGCGGAAGCGGTAGATCGCCTGCTTCACGTCGCCCACCAGGAAACGCTCAGGCCCATCTGAGACGTCGCCGCGGAGTAGATCGAGCAGGACGATCTGAGAAGGGTTGGTATCCTGCAGCTCGTCCACCATCAGGTGGCGGAAACGGGACCGGTACGCCGCGGCGACCTCCGGATGAGACTGGAGCAGCCGCGTAGCTTCTATCTCTAGGTCCAGGTAGTCCAGGGCCGCGAGCTCCCGCTTGCGGGCCGCGTACCGGGCGCAGGCGTCATCGAAGAGGGCCCGGAGCGATACCAGGGCCTGGAGAGCGTCGGCGTCGTGCTCGTTCCAGCGGGGGGCCGCCTGCAGCCCCTTGGCGGTCTCCCGGATGGAGCCCAGCGCGTCCTTCACCTCTTTGAGGGGGTGGGCCCAGTTCCTGGCGCTGCCGCCTCCCAGGCGGACCTTCCCGCCGGCGGCCGTCACCCGGTCGAGCAGCTCCTCCCAGCCGCCGTGGGCCGGGTCCCCCAGCGCCGCCAGGACATCTGCCAGGCACCTGGAGAGCGCGTCATCCCCCGGTCCGGCGTGGGCGCCTTGGAGCCATGAGACGCATTCAGCCAGCTCTGAACGGGCATCCTCAACGGACTCTCGGGCCATGGTGTCCAGCAGGGACTGGACGCCATGGGCCCAGTCGTCGGGGGTCGTCCCCGGCAGTGCCCGGTACGCGGCCTCGACCTCGTCGCGCCGCGCCACCATCAGCGGAAGCTGGTTGGTCAGAGCGAAGACGCCAATCTCCCGCAGCGCCAACGCCCGGTGGTCGTCGGCGTCGGCGGCCTCTTCCAGGGCGTCGACGCAGGCCGTGATCAGCTCGAACTCAGCCTCGTCGTCGCTCAAGACCCCTGTGGCCGGGTCTATCGCCGCTTCCACGGGATGCTCCCTCAGAATCCGGCGGCAGAGGGAATGGATGGTGCCGATGACGGCCTCGTCCAGGTCCGCCCGGTGGCACGCCAGCTCCGGGCGGGTGAGCACCTCGCGCCGGACCCGCTCCCGCATCTCCGTAGCGGCGGCGTCGGTGAAGGTGACGGCGGCTAGCTCCCGGACGCGGTGGCCGCTCAGCAGAGACACGTACCGCTCCACCAGCACGCGCGTCTTCCCGCTCCCGGCGCCCGCCGTTACGAGCACGTCGCCGCCGCGCTCGCGGACGATCTCGGCCTGCTCGCCGGTCAGCCCCACCATTTCTGTCGACTGTACTCGTTGACCCGGCAGACGTGGCGGAAGGAGCAGTACGTGGGGCAGGGCTGCACCTGCGGATTCACCCTGAAGTCTCCCGACGCGACCGAGCTGCGCACCTCCTGCGCGACGGCGGCCACGTTCTCCAAGACCGAAACGTCCCCCTCGCGGGAGGAGTCGACGTCCCACTGGCGAATGGTGGGGTCCAGCCAAGCGTAGCGGGCGACGACCCTGTCCACCGCCGCCTCTTCGCGGGCCAGGTACCCGTAGAGCTGGAGCTGGACGCGCCGCCCGTCCTGGACGTGGGACCGGGGTATCTGGCGGCCCGACTTGTAATCGACGATGACGACGAAGTCCTCACCGGCGTCCAGCCGGTCGACGGTCGCGGTCACGCGCAGCGGCGGGTCCAAGGGCAGCTGCGCCTCGATTCGCTCCTCGGCGCCGATGATCCGGGTGACGCCGGAGCGTGCGCTCCACTCAGCCTCTCGCTCCAGGAGCATCTCCATCTGCTGGAAGGCCGGCTCCGCGTCGAGCCGCCACAGCGCCGCTCGGCCAAAGCCGAGCTCCTGGGGAGCTCGGCTCCAGATGCCGCGGCCGCTGGTCCGAAGGCGCGCGACCGCCTCGGCCAACGTGTCCGGCGTCAGGGGCTGTCCCCGGGCGATCAGCGGCGCCAGCGCGTCCTGCAGCACCGAATGTATGACGCTCCCGCGGATTGCGGCGTCGGCGCTGTCCAGCTCCTCCTCCAGCTCCCGCAGGCGCAGGCCGTAGTGGCCGAAGAACTGGAACGCGCACGTCCGGTAGGACTCAAGCCGGGTGGCGCTCCACACGGCGTCCTCGCCCGTCAGCCCTGGGACAAGACCGGCGGCGAGGCGGCCCTCGTAGGGGCCCGCGTGGCCGAAGGAGCGCCGGAGCTGCTCGACGGCGACCGCCGAGCGGACGACCGGCCACACCGCCGCTCCCCGAGGCCGCAGCCGGCCCTGGTCCACCCACTGCCGGCTGCAGGCGATGGCCAGCTCCCGGCGCGAGGCGGTGTCCTCGGGCGGCGTCGCGCGCACCTCGACGGTCTCGTCTGGCACCAGCGAGTCGAAGTAGAATGAGGCCGCGGCGGGCCGTCCGCGCTCATCGAGCCGGGTCTTCCAGAGACCCAGAGCGCCGTCCGAGCGCGTCCTCACCGACGCCCACAGCTCGTCCTCCGCCAGGCGCGGCTCCGGCGGCAGCGCGAGCCCGGCCCGGTTCAGGGCGCGGCGGGCGTCGCCGTCCAGGAGGGCGGCGGAGGTCTGAGGGGCCGGGAACTCGCCCTCTATGAGCCCCCCGACGGCAACGAAGTCGAAGCGCAGCCCATGGAGCGTGTGCATCGGGGCCAAGAGCACGCCTCCCGCCTCCCGCAGCAGCACGGCGGGCGCGTCGAGCTGGCGCTCCAAGCGCGCCGCGAACGACTCGAAGGGCTCCGGCTCGCCTCCGAGAGCGTCGTGGGTCGCCGCCAGGTCCCGTAAATAGCCCCGGAGGGCGTCGATCTCGACGTCCACGCCGGGCAGCTCACGCGAGCCCGGCCCCATGAGGGCCGGGCTGCCGAACAGGGCCTCGTCGAGGCGCCGAGCATGTTCCGTCACGGAGCTCGGGGGACGCTCCAGCAGTCCGCTGAGCTCCTGGAGGGCGGCGTCGAAGCCGTCGGCGGCCCGTCGCAGCGACTCGCGTCCGGAGCCTGAATCCATGGCATCGGCGTCCGCCCGAAGATCCTCCACGATTCGTCCCAAGGCCCCCTGCCCTGCCCAGAGGTGGGCCTCGCGCCCTCGCCTGGCGAATTGGGCGACGCGTCCGGGCGATAGGCCCCAGCGTCCCAGGTCGACGAAGCCGCTGGAGAGCACGGCAACGAAGTCGCGCAGGCGCCAGCCGTCCCGCGCGAGGCTCAGCACGCGGCGCAGCCAGACTCCCAGGGGCCTGGCGCTGAGGCGCTCGCCGGCGGCGGGGTCCAACGGCAGGTCATACTCCTGGAACACCTGCCTGGCCATGCCCAGGTGCGGCGACACCTGCCGGAAGGCGACGGCGAAGTCGGACGGGCGGAGCGACGGCTGATCGGTCAGGCGCCGCTTGATCTGCCTGGCTATGGCCCGCATCTGGCCTTCGCGGTCCGGTGCGTCCCCCGCCGTCACGGTCACCCGCCGGGCTGCCGCGTCGCTCCCAAGCTCCACTACCTTTGCGTCGGGGAAGCGGCCCAGGAGCCGTTGGTAGTCGTGTCGGGCGCGGGCTCCCGCCCCGGGGTCCAGCGTGACAACGACCTCCGATCTGCCGGCAAGGGCCTCCAGCAGGGCCAGCTCTCCGCCCCGGAAGAGCTGGAAGCCGTCGAGCATGACGGCGGGGGCCGGCGCTCCGCCGGACCGCACCGCATCGGCCGCGGCCAGCGCCGCCTGCGCCGGGTGCAGCCAGCCCCGGCGCTCGAGCTCGGAGCCGTAGGACGCGAAGATGGCGCTCAGCGCCCTCAGGCTCGGAGACCTCGACCTATCGGTGGCTTCCGATAGGGCCCGCGGGTCGACTGCCTCCGCCAGCAGATCATCCACGGCAGCGCCCAGGAGAGCATTGAAACCCCCAGTCGCCACGATGGGCTCGAAGTACGAGGCGGGGCCGCGCCCGGCCTCGCGTCGGGCCGTCCGTGCCAGGAGCTCCTCGACCAGCGTGTATGACGGGACCCACACCTCGGAGGCCAGCGCACGACTGACCTGGCCGATGGTCTCCACCCGCAGCCGGAGCGCCACTCCCCGCCGGCCAACGATGCGACGGCGGAGCTGGTCCCCGTGGCGTACGGTGGGAACAAGGACGACCGTCTCGGCGAAGGGATCGGCTTCGTATCGAGCGGCCAGCCTGGCGACGACCTCGCCGGTCTTCCCACTGCCAGGACCGCCAGTGATGAGTGTCAGACTCGACACGGTCTTACGCTGTCCAGAAAGTCTACGCTCCTACGACGCGTGCGCACTACGCTGCCCAGGCTTTCTTTCGTATTCGCACCCGAAAGAGAGTTGCCGAGTTGCCGTCGCAGGGTCTGAGATGTGCGGCGGTAGGTAGGCCCCCGACCTAGGGTTCCCACCACTCCGATATGGGTCGAGTATAGGGCTCCGTCCGCTGCACATCAAGACCTGTAACTGTTCAGACTTGAGGAGTAAACCTACCTCTCCCCCTCGCAGGGGGAGAATGAGAGGGGGTCCTCACTGGCAGAGGGTTGGAGAACATGCCACACCAACTCTGAACAGTTACGGCGACGTGTACGACGTCGATTTGGTCGACTATCATTAGGGGGAAGGACAGCGACGAATGGCCATGAAGAATCCACCACACCCCGGACGCAGCATCAGGGAGAACTGCCTAGAGCCTCTCGGTCTGAGCGTCACCGAAATGGCAAAGGTATTGGGCGTGGCTCGTCACACGCTCTCGCGTGTGCTGAACGGACATGCGGCGGTCTCGCCTGAGATGGCAATCCGCCTTGAGAAGGCCGGATGGTCCAACGCCGAGTTCTGGCTGCGTCGTCAGACCTCCTACAGCTTGGCCCAAGCACGCAGGAGCGAGAACCAGATAGAGGTTAGGCGCTACCAGCCGCAACCCACGGCTTTGAGCCAGGTGGCCAGCCTCGACGCTTCGAGGGAGTGTTCTTGAGGGAATGGTGGAGACGGGGGAGGGTCGAACTCCCCGTCCAGAAGACACTCGCGCCAGGATGTGCTACAGGCTTAGCTGGCTGTTGAGTCTCGCCCCTGCACCCGCTTACCAGCGGCGGTTGTGCTGGGGCCAGCCGATGGTCTTGGGTCCCACCCTATCGGCGTCGGCTGGGACTGCACCTCGATTTTCGTCGCCCAGCCGCCTCCCTCGAGGATAGATGGCGGTGGACGTAGACGCCTGATTAGGCGGCTAGTGCTAGCTGTTTGTCGCCAGTTACTTTGTTTGCCACCTTTTTACGAGGTGTGGTGGCGCCTCGACCTGCAATCCTGTGGAGACATCCCCTGTCGAACCCGCGCGTCCCCACTCGCCACTATTATACCACCTTGCGGCGGACGTTCGCTCAATCTCCCCCTGCGAGGGTTCCGTTCTAAATGGGGTGATGGCCCGTTTGCAGCCATGTCAGTGCTCAAATCTTGCTCCTCGCGTTGTGGGCCACAGGCCGCGCATCGGCTTCGACCAGGCGCGGCGGGCTGGTTGCAGTTCGCGCAGAGACCCTCGGCGCGGCGCTTGGCCGCCCGTTCGCGCTCGAAGCGCCGCCGGTCCTCGCGGTTACGGTACGGCATCCCTACAGCCCCAAGTCCCAGGGCGCGTCCTCAGCGCCAATGGCGATCATCAGGCAGGCTACCCTGAGCAGACCGCGCACATCGTCGTCCGTCAGTTCCCCCAGATCGGTCACGTCTCCTGACTTCGCCATGAGTCGACGCAGGCCGGCGGGGCTGATGGACCCGAACGCCTCCCGGCAATCGTCGTACAACTCCCCGCTATATGGACGGGCCTCCTGGCCGACCGCTGGCCCTGGCGGACCCTGTGGCCCTATCAGCCCAGCCGGACCCTGTGGCCCTATCAGCCCAGCCGGACCCTGCGACCCTATCAGCCCAGCCGGACCCTGCGGCCCCACTGGCCCCGTCTCCCCCGGTGGCCCCTCAAATCCTATTCCCACCGGACCCACCGGCCCCTCCGGCCCCGAGCACGCGACGGCGAGCATCATCCCCACTATCACCAAAACGACCCTCATGTTGATTCTCCTTTCGGCGTCACACTCTAAGTTTGCTCCCCCACGTCTGCATCAACGATAAGTCCTACCTACCTCGGCCCTCTTCCCACCCACGCGGTGTGTCTCGGCGTATTCCGCCAACTCTTCCAGATACCTCAACGGAGATACCCCCTCATCAAGTAGGCCCTCTCAGGGCGTCGGCTTCGTCAGCAACAGACACGGTTGAAAAGAGCCAACCTTGCAAAGCAAATATTTCCAGCGGCTCATCGTACCCCCGCACTTGCAGAAGCCACCTAAACGCCTCTTTGTCCATGTCTATCCCGTACTCCAGTGCCAGCCGCTCATGGGCTGCTGCGTTCTTTTCTAGTATCTTGACCCCCACCTCGGGGTCGTCAAACATTTCCTCGTACTCTGCTACCGACATCGGGCTGAACGCCACAGCCCCAACGATCAAGCCGACCACGAGCAAGCATGGAAACAGCAGGCCCCGCCACACCCATTTCCATACGGTGTTTTTGTGTGCATCCCACCAAAGCATCTCTGCCGTTGTCATGTTGCCCCTCCTCAGTTGAGATACACCCCATGATACACCCTGTCAACCCCCTAATTTGTCATCACCCCATTTAGAACGGCACCCCTGCGAGGGGAGAGGCAGGCTTGTCTCGGGACAGCATTGTCCTTGGTCCTCTCCTCGGGTGAAGTACCTCCGTCGCAGCTCGAAAGTGTCAGGCGGGTTGTTTGTCGCACGACCCACCGTGCAGCCGTCCGCCCGTACAGATTCGCTGTCAGGTCATTCCACCCTTGCTTCGAGGGAACTATCCTACCTCACATCGCCCGACCGGACGTAGGGACGCCCCGACGCTATTCTCCGCCTACTATTCTCCGCCTATTGGTCTTCATTGGACGCGGCGGTCCGGCCCTTTCGCTTTATGAGCGTCAGCCGATCGAGCGCGGTCCGTGCGTGGTAAGGGGCAGGTTACAAACCTGCCCCCACAGCATGGCGGACCATCGACCCTGTGCACCGGGCCGCAAGGCCTCTGACTAGCGCCGCGTCGCCCCGACCGCGTCGAGACGACGCTTAGCCTCGGAGTATTCGTCATCCGAAAGAGGCCCGCGATAGATGCCCTCGAGGTTTTCCACCAGGTGGTCGAGGTTTGTGGTCCCGACGATGTTGGTATCGGCGTGGGGATGCGTCAGCGTGTAGCGCAGTATTAGAGACGTTCGGCTCTCGCCCTCCTGGCGCAGGTCGTCTAGGCCGGCCTCATGGAACGATTGCCACTTCCCTGGCCTGGGACTTGGAGCCTTACCGGACTCTTGCGGGCCTCCCGAATCAGCGCCTGCTTCACCCTGCGCCGCGCCGCCTCGGACTATGATCCCGATGCCGGCCTCGGCAGCCTTGGTTACCCACTCCTCATGGTCCCGCTCGAGGGCGGAATATGGTATCTGGAATACGTCGAAGACCCCCCACTCGAGATAGGTAGGCAGGTGTGGCAGCGTGGTCGAAACGCCGATCCAGCGGACCTTGCCCTGCTCCCTCATGTCCTGCAAGGCCTTCACGAGGTCTGCCGCCTCGCACTCATCCACAGTCGGATTGTGCATCTGCATGATGTCCACGTAGTCGGTCTTCATCCGTTCGAGGCTCTCGTCGAGGCCTCGGAAGGCGTTCTCCCTGGTCCAGGCGTGGCCGCCGCCAGGAGCGCAACCGCACTTGGTCGCAAGATAATACTCCGATCGGCGGGACTTGATGTGGCGACCGATCTGCTCTTCAGATGGGGCGTTCGCCCGTCCGATGCCATAGTCGTTAGCAGTGTCGATGAAGTTGATTCCCGAGTCCAGCACGCCGTTGAGGAGTCGTCCCCACTGCTGATCATCTGGATGTTGCTTCCTGGACCCCGTACCGTAGCCCAGTCTAGTCACCTCGAGTCCAGTACGACCCAGTATCGCTGTTGGGAGAGGTTGTACCATCTGCGACTCCTTTCGAGCAGGCAGCCCATGGGTAGGAGGTCGAACTCTGGCATCGACGTTTCCTGAGGCTGCGTATATACGAGAATCGATGAGAAGCATGCTAATACAGGCCAGCAAACGCTGTCAATAGCGCACATATCCTCGCCATTCGAGGGAATTGACATGGAGAGGTGATATAAAGTAACCGCGATCTGGGCGCTCGTAGCGTTCCGACGTTTCCTCGACCTGCACTCGAAGGACATCTCTTGAGCCACCCGGGAGGTGCCGGTGGCAGCCGTTTGACACCGCTACGGTGTCTCCCTACGATGGTGAGCAGCAGGGAAGACCGGCCCTGTCGGGCGCCTCGGGGCCCGAATTAGGTGTCGCAGGAGGAGTGCTGGCATGTTCGCACTAGACTCGATAGCAGACGGCCTGAGCCTGAAGTGGGATGGGCAGCTCATTCTCGAGTACCACTTCCAGGCCGGCGGAAACAGGACCTTCATCCATCCCCTCAGGCTGCCCGACTCACCCTCGCTGTCCATCGACAGGGCCGCCGCGGTCCCAGTCGACCACCTGCACCACAGGGGGCTGTGGGTCGCCTGGAAGAGGGTGAACGGCGTGAACTTCTGGGAGCAGCCCGAACGGGGAGAGGACCCGGAGGGATACGGTCGGATAGTCCACCAGGACGTCACCGCCCGCTCCGCTGACGTACGGCAGGCCCACTTCGCCGCCAAGAACGCCTGGGTCGACTGGACAGGCGTCCGGCATCTGACGGAGACGCGGGGGACGACGGTGTACGCCCCGCGAGACGGCGCCATGGTCTTGGACGTCAGCATCGACCTCCACGCCGACGAGAGAAGCGTGACTCTCGACCTGCTCCGCGGTGATCCCGGCGGCTTCGGCATACACTACAGCGGCCTGGCTCTTCGGTTGAACGACGCGATGACCCCTGGCGAGCTGCTCGATGCCGATGGGCGCACGGAAACCGCGGACGTCTACGGCAACGCCAGCCGCTGGTGCGGGTTCGCCGGCCGTCACGCAGAGGACGGGCAGGTCTACGGAGTCACGATGATCGACCATCCGGAAAACCCGCACTATCCCACTCGCTGGTGGGTACGGAACGGGCTGGAGTACGGCCTGTTGCACCCAAGCCCGTGCTTTGACGAGCCCCTGGAGCTGGAAGCGGGTGAATCAGTGACCCTCCGCTACCGCATCGTCCTTCACAAGGGCCCGGTACGGGTTGCGCGCGCCCTCATCGAGGAGGCGGCCTGGTAGTAGATGGACTGGCGCGGCTGGGCGGTATCGGTCACCGCACCGTCTCGTTTTCCAGGTCCATCACCCTTTCGGCAACGGCTGCCAGGGTGCGCCACGACTCCTCATTGTGTCCAGCGGGCGCGGCCTCGGGGCTGCCGCTCCTGGTGGCGAGCAGCACGTCCTCGGCGCCCATCTCCTGAAGCGCCTCCAGGTCGCTGCGGACCTGGTCCAGCGTCCCCACACCCGCACGCCGCTGGTCCTCCGGTTGCGGCGACTCTGTGAGAACGCACTGGATCCGAGGGCAAAGGGCCGGGACGGGGAGACCCTCCCTGTCCGCTATCTCCCGCAGCCGGGGAAGCAGGCTGTCCCTCAACTCGTTGACGTGAAACCCGACCGGGTGCCAGCCGTCTCCGAACCGCACCGTACGCCGCAAGGCGGCGTCGCTGGAGCCGCCGACCCAGATGGGTGGGTGGGGAGACTGCACCGGCTTGGGGGAGATCTGCACGTCGCGGAAGGAGACGAAGCGGCCCTCATATGACGCCACGTCTTCCGTCAACAGCACCTTGACCGCCGCCAGGTAGTCATTGGTGATGGCGCCGCGCCGACGGTAGGGCACGCCCAGTGCCTCGAACTCCAGCTCCGTGTGGCCGTGTGCCACGCCCAGGATGAACCGCCCTCCGCTCAGCTGGTCCACGTTTGCCGTCTGGTGCGCCAGATAGATCGGATGCCGGTATGGAACGACGATGACGGTGGTCCCCAGCTGGATAGTCCGCGTCTGAGCGGCAAGCCAGGCGATGTTGGTGAAGGCGCCGTAGTAGGGGGCGGGGTACTCCTCCAAGAGGTCCGGGGTAAGGCCGATGTGGTCCCCGACCATGACGCTGTGGAACCCCAGCGCCTCCGCGAATCGCACCCAGCGCAGCATGTGTTCCGGGGTTATGCCGGGGCCGGAGTGGGGAAGCTTGATGCCGACTCTCATATCTGTCCTCCTGTACCGATCTCCTGGGAGCCGATGGCGACTCTCCCGAGTGGCTCCCTGGAGTCGGCGCGATGTCGGTCCCCGCAGGCTCGGCCCACCCCCGTGGGCAGGGTGCAGACCCTACTGCGTGAACATGTTGGGCGATCTGAGAGGAGCGGCGATCTGGTCTGGGCCCAGGCGGTACGACTCTTTCTGGTAGACCTGTACGCGGCTCCAGCCGTAGTCCGGCACGTACATCCGCCCATCGCCGTCCACGCGCACGGAGACCGGTCCCTTGAACCGCTTCTGGACCTCCAGGTTGGTCGACTCGCGCTGCCGCAGCGGCCCGGGGTTGTTCATCAGGTACGCGATGCCCGATGTGGATATGGTCGAGTCGCCAAGGAACTTCTCCACGTAGCGGCCCTCGCGGCTGAACAGCTGAACGCGGTGGTTCTCCCGGTCCGCCACGTAGATGTCGCCGTCCCCGTCGACGGCCACCCCGCTGGGCCGGTTGAACTCCCCGTCGCCGCTGCCGGAGCCGCCGATCTCGAAGACGAGCTCCCCGTCCGCCGTGAACTTCTGGACCCGGTCGTTCCGCCAGTCGACGACGTAGACCCCACCCCACTCGTCCACGTGGATGCCCCAGGGCATGTTGAACTGTCCCGGAGCGTCTCCGAAGGAGCCCCAGCTCGTCAGAGGCTCGCCGTCCTTGGTGAACTTCTGGACCCGATGGTTCAGGGAATCGGAGACGTAGAGGTTCTCGTCGGGGTCGAAGGCGATACCGGACGGCCTGTTGAGCTGCCCGACGCCGTCGCCGTGCTCGCCCCACTCCTTGATGAACCCCCCGTCCCTGTCGAAGACGTTGATCCGATGCAGGGCCTCGTCCGGGACGAACAGGTTGTCCTCGCTGTCCAGCACCACACAGGCGGGCCAGACGAGCCGGCCGCCTCCGATGTTGGGCCGCGACAACGGGTACTCGTCGTCCAGTGTATTGACGAAGATACCCAACCCTCTGCCTCGGCACAGCACGTACAGAAGCCTATCGGGTCCCAGGGCCACGTCGATGGGCCCCGGCGTGATGCGGATCATCCCGATGGTCTTGACGTAGGGGAATCCCGCCCTGAGAAGCGCGTGTGCCGGCTCGTTTCCGTTCCTTGCCATTGGGGTATCCTCCTGGGTCGCTATGCGAACTGGTACTCGCGAGAGGCGACGATGAGCTGGAGCATTCGCACCACGCGGGCCGAGGTCTCCTCCGACTCCCCGTTGAAGTGTACGTCGCCGCCTTTGCGGGCGTTCCTCACCAGGGAGTCGTAGGTGGCGTCGCTCACCCTCAGCGGGCCGACCAGGTCCAGGCAGCGGTCCACGAGCTCCCGCGGCGATAGGGTGTCGCCCTCCGACCTCAGCCTCCGTATGATCTCCTGGACCCCCGGCTTGGACGCGTCGGCAAGCTGGTCCACCGCGAAGTTCACCCGCTCCACCAGGGCGCCTCCGTCGATCCACTCCCTGCCCGTCTGCCACCCCCCGACGCTGGGAGGGTTCAAGAGGTGCTGTCCCATCTGCCTGGACGCTCCCGACAGGACCTCCAGGCCCGGCTCGGGGAACCTGTGGGTTCCCGCCAGCTTGATCGTACCGGCTATGAGCTCCGCCGGGCACTTCACCCGCATCGACAGCGCCTCCTTGAAGAAGTCGGACTTGAACAGCACCCGCAGTATGGAGCGTATCTCCCCATCGGACTCCACGTAGGCGTCCACCAGGGTGTGGATGGCTTCGGGGTCCTGGGGGCCAGTCTCATTCCAGGCGGGCACTTGGGGCTCGTCCGCCACGAAGAAGTTGTAGAGGTGCCTGGCGATGAACCTGGCCGTTGCGGGCTGCTTCACCACGATGTCTATTATGTCCTCGCCGTTGAACCGCCCCTCCTCCCCCAGGAAGGACTTCACGCCGTCGTCGTGGTCCTCTTCCCTGTAGACGAAGCTGGTGGAGTGCTGGCCGTAGGGGTATCCCGGAATCGGCTGGATGAAGGACCATCCGCTGAAGGCCGAGGCGGCGTTCTTGATGTCATCCTCACTGTAGTTGCCGACACCCATCGAGAAGAGCTCCAAGAGCTCGCGCCCGTAGTTCTCGTTGCGCTCCTCCCTGTGGTTCTCCTGGTTGTCCAGCCAGTCGATCATCATCGGGTCCCGGGAGAGCTCCGTCAGGATCGTCCGCAGGTGCGACAGTCCGACCCGTCGTAACATCCAGATCTGGCGGACCATGTCGGGGTTCTGCTCGCTCTTGTACCAGGCCGTCGCGAAGACGTGGTGCCAGAAGAGCGCTATCTTCTCTTGGAGAGGGCGCTTGGAGTTGACCATCCGGTAGAACCAGCTCTGGCTCTCGATCTCTATCCCGCCGTCGAGGATCGTTCCCAGGTAGTATCGGCCCACCAGGTCGCCCTCGACCTCCGGGAAGCCCTCGGGGTGCAGCAGGTCCTCGACCACCTCGTCATACCCCTTGGAGGCGTACTCCTCGAGCTCGTCCCGCGTCGCTCCGAACCCCGCGCGGCGCGCCAGGTGCGCCAGTAGTGCGATGTCGCCTTCGGCCATTCATCTGCCTCCTGTGCTGAAGGTTGACCAAGAGCCGCGACCCCTCCAGTGAATACCTGTGAGAGCAGGGATGACGACCGGTCACGGCAATCTTATTCGCGCACCCAATCCGAAGTCAATTCCAATTGACGGCTCTCCCCGGCCAGATGCCCAACGCTTGCCCGACACGCGGCCAGGGGGTAGAATGTGGGACAGGGCGACGTAGCCAAGTGGTCTAAGGCGGGGGTCTGCAAAACCCCTATCGGCGGTTCGAATCCGCCCGTCGCCTCCACCGACTTCACCCTTCCCCAAAGTCAGGAGCCTATACGTTATGAAGATCGTCGACGTCGTCAGCGAGGTGTTCGAGTGGGAGCGCCCCGGCATCTGGAACGGGGGCCACTTCTACGGCCCCGGGCGTCTCCACAAGGTCACGGTCCACACCGACGAGGGCATCTCCGGGTACGGCTGGAACGGCGGCACCGCCGCAGAGCGCCCCCTCAACCTATTTCCGGGATACGTCGACTACTTCCGGCCGCTGCTCATCGGACGCGACCCCTTCGACACACGAGGCATCGCCGCCGACCTCGGCGAGAAGCTCATCAAGATTCTCGGCCCAGGCGGGATAAATACCCAGGTGCTCGCGGCCATCAACATCGCCTGCTGGGACATCAAGGGGAAGGCGCTGGGCAAATCGGTCCACGAGATGCTGGGCGGGGCCCAGAGCCGCATACGCACCTACATAGCCGGCGGCTACTATGCCGAGAACAAGGGCCTGGAGGAGCTCCAGGAGGAGGTGCGCTTCAACGTCCAGGAGATGCACGCCTCCGCCGTCAAGATCAAGATCGGCGATCCCAACGTGGGCGTCAAGGGCGATATGGAGCGCGTTGAGGCGTCCCGCAGGGCCATCGGCGACGACGCCACGCTCATGGTGGACGCCAACTGCTCCCTGGACCTGGAGACTTCGCTGGAGTTCGCCAGGCAGCTGGAGGAGTACGGCGTCTACTGGTTCGAAGAGCCGATGCCGATACACGACTACGAGGAGCACGGCAAGCTGGCGGAGGCGTCCAACATCAAGATAGCCACCGGCGAGAACGGCTACCACCTCGCCCACTTCCGCACCCTCCTGGACCACAAGGGAGCGTCGATACTCAACGTGGACGTCACCATCTGCCCGGGATACGACGTGGCCAAGGACGTGACCGACCTGGCGGCGGAGCGCGGCGTGTCCATCGCGCCCCACGGCTGCCAGGAGCTGCAGCTGCCCCTGGCGGCGGCGGTCGCCCACGGCGAGTTCCTCGAATACTACCCCGTCGCGGTGGACCCCCTCCGCGCCGAGATGTTCCAGCCCATCCTCAAGCCCGACACGGACGGGTACGTCACCGTACCCGACAGACCGGGCATAGGGTTCGAGCTCAACATGGAGCTACTGGACCACTACAGGGTCGAGTAGAGGCAAACAGGCTTGGAGAAAGGCCGCCCGCCGGGTCTGGCCGGCGGCTAGAAGGGGCGGTCGTCCAGCATCGCCCGGACCTCCTCCGGCGTGAGGTCGATCACCCCATCGGCAAGCTGGAGGACCTCGGAGGCAACGCTGCCTCGGTTGGGAGTGGCAATCATCACGCGGACACCGTAGTCCAGCACCGTCCGAATCACCTCGGCCAGGTCCCGGTCGCCGGTGATGACTATCGCGGTCCCGAAGGCCGAGCGGCTTGCAAGCCGCACCAGGTCCAGCGTCATCAGCGTGTCGACGCCCTTCTGATGGCGGTCGGGGTAGAACGTCCAGTTCTCGTCAAAGCGGGCGATCAGCAGCTCAGGCGCGATTCCAAGGCTGGCCGCGGTATCGCTCAATGCCTGGTGGACCGGCCCCTCCAGGTGGGACTTTCGCTCCACCAGGTAGCCCAGCCGAAGCTGTATCCCCGGCGTGTGGGCAATGGCGTCGAAGTAGCGCCTCTGGCCCGCGTAGCTGGGATTCGAGGAGTCGAAGGCTCCATCGTACCAGTAGGTGCGCAGAAACCTCCGGAGAGACGGATCGACCCGGGGCCGCCGGTGGAACCAGCTTACAACGGACGCAACGTGGGGGCGGACGTCCTTGGACCTCTTGCCCAAGAGCGTCGCGCCTTCGGCGATCAGGTAGCCTGCATCTACAAATCCGGCGTAGGTCCCGGCCTCAAGCATCGCGGCAAGTCCCCGTAAACGAAAAGAGGGGCCCCGGCTGGAACCCCTATCCCAAAATACCCCGCCGGGCGCGCTCAATACCCCCGGCGAGAGGGTGCGTAAATGAATTATGTTCGCATGGAGGTACAGTGTCAAGGTGAAGAGCGTTCTGTGAAGGCCACGTCGTGCGAGCCCGTCGACGGTAGGTTATCCTATGGCACGGCAAGAGAATTCGACCCGCGCCCCGAAGGAGAGAACCTTGAGATTCGGCTCCAGGATGTCCCCCGTGAGCCACAACCCCGGCGACGACGGCGAGGTCATCGACCGGGCCCTCCGAGAGGCGGAGCTGGCCGAGGCGGTGGGCATGGACACCCTCTGGCTCACGGAGCACTACTTCTCTGGAGAGTGCGCCTACGCCGACCCGCTGGTATTCGCCGCCGCCGTCGCCGCCAGGACCAGCACCATCAGGATCGGCTTTGCCGTGATCCAGATGGCTCTCCACAACCCCGTGCGGCTGGCCACCCAGACCGCCCTCATCGACAACCTCAGCCGCGGCAGGCTCATCGTGGGAACGGGCCGGGGGACCGCCTTCAACCACTACGAGTACGCCGGCTTCGGCACCACCATGGAGGAGGGCGTCAACAGGCTGGCGGAGGCAGAGGAGCTGTTGATAAAGGCGTGGACCGGCAGGGACCTCCGGTTCGAGGGCCGGTACTGGCAGGTCTCCCTCCCGATGGTCCGACCGAGGCCCTACCAGAAGCCGCATCCTCCCATAGCGCGGGCGTGTCTGAGCGAGAGCTCGATAGCGGAGATGGCCAGGGCCGGGCGTCCCATACTCACCGGCGGCGTGGACGACGACGTGGTCGGGCAGCGGCTGAGAGGCTACCGCGACGCCATGGCCGACGCCGGCTTCGACGAGGCCGCCATCGACCGGGCGTGCGACCAGAGCTGGGTGAGCAAGAACCTCTGCGTGGCCGACTCCTACGAGGAGGCTAGGGAGACCGCCCGCGACGCCTATCTACGGGACATGGACCTCGTCCGCAACGCGAGAAGGCTATACAATCCCCCGGAGAACGGCGGGCATGCCCCCGCGGCCGGTGAGAGCTACGAGGAGAGGTTCGACAGCCAGTTCATCCTCGGCACGCCCTCCCAGGTGGCGGACCAGATCGCCGTCCTGAGGGACGCCGGTGTGCGCAACCTGATGCTGGAGAACAGCTTCGGCTCCATGCCCTTCGACCAGGTACGCCGGACCCTCACCCGCTTCGGTGAAGAGGTCGCCCCGCTCTTCGCGTAGGAGAGTGCGCACCCAGGATGTACCGCAGCCCGCGCCATGACAGATAGCAGCCGCTGCCCCCTCTGCGGCTCCAACGACGCCTCTCTCCTCTTCACCAGCCGGAACCGGGCGGGATGCCGCGAGTTCGAACACTGCCCCGTCTGCGACCTGGTATTCGTGCCAAGCCGGTACCACCTGGACGAGGAGGCGCAGCGCAGCCGCTACCTGGAGCACAACAACGATCCGGACGACGCCGACTATCGACGGTTCCTCTCCCGGCTGCTGGACCCGTTGAGGCCCTGCCTGAAGCCAGGCTCAGCGGGGCTCGACTACGGGGCAGGTCCGGGCCCTGCCCTGGCGGTCATGATGCGCGAGGAGGGCTTCGACGTCCGGCTGTTCGACCCCTTCTTTCACCCGGACAGGTCGGCCCTCGACCGGAGCTACGACTTCATCGCATGCACCGAGACCGCGGAGCACTTCGCGGACCCGGCGCGGGAGCTCCGGCTGCTGGACCGTATGCTCAGGCCATCGGGATGGCTCGGACTGATGACCGGCATGATCGATTCCTGGAGCGGCTTCCCCCCATGGCACTACCACCGCGACCCCACCCACGTCTGCTTCTACAGCAAGAGGACGATGGAATGGATCGGAGAGCGGTTCCGCTGGTGCGTCCGCTTCCCGTGTCCCAATGTGGCGCTGTTTCAGAAAGCGGCTTGAGCCGCCGGACGCCGGCTGGGCCACAAGCCCCGCAAGGGTGATATAATTCTTGCCGCTGGCGATGGAGCCCTTCCCGGGACAACTAGCACGCAAGAGGAGATGACATGCCGATCCTTGACAGGGACGACTCGACCAAAGAGGAGCTCGCCCCCGGCGTGGGCCGATGGCGGCTGCTGGATAGCGAGCTTGGAGCCGAATCTCTCACGGTGGCGGACCTGACGCTGACCCCGGACTCTAAGGTCCCCACTCACATCCATCCCACCGAGGAGGCGATGGTCATACTGGACGGCGAGCTTGAGGCCGTTCTGGGCGACGAGGTCATCACGGTTACCGCGGGCCAGACGGTGCTGGCGCCTCCCGGAGTCAAGCACGGCTTCGTCAACCGCTCCGGGGGCTCTGCGCGCCTGATGGCCATCTTCCCGACCGCCAAGATGGAGAGGACCCTGGTCGACTGACCGAGGTGGATCGGATCGGCACGACGCTGGTCCTAGTCAGGCACGGCCAGGCGAGGGCGGAGAGCGGCGCCTACAATGAGGACACGCCGCTGAGCGCTCTTGGACGCCGCTAGGCGGAGGCCGTCGCCGCCGAGTTGGCTGCCAAGGGTGGCACGGCGGCGCTCTACACCAGCCCCTTTCGACGCGCGGCGCAGACCGCGCGGCCCATCTCTGAGAGACTGGGCCTCGAGGCCGTGGTCGACGAGCGCCTGGCCGAGTTCAGCCTGGGACCCCTGGAGACCCTGTCTCCCCAGCAGATCCTCCAAGAGCGGCCCGACCTCCTCTTCTGGCGGCCGGAGCACGTGGGGGTCGAGGGCGGTGAAACCCTGCGCGACTTCTCGCTGCGGGTGGCGGCCTTCTGCCAGGAGGCGGTCCGGAAGCACGGCGGCGAGCAGGTCGTGGTCGTCTCCCACGCAGGCACCACCGACGCCGTCCTCCGGTGGGCCCTCGGCCTCGGCCCGGACGCGCCATGGCAGATGGAGTGCGACGTCTCCAACGCCTCCATCACGGTGCTGGAGGTGTGGCCCCACGGTCGGATCCAGGGCGGCGCGCCGCGCCATGCCGCCATAGGCCCCATCGGAGACGCGGCCCACCTCGGAGCCCTGGCAAGCGACCTCTAGGACCTCCCCCTGCGCAAAGAGCATCGACTTCTTAGAGGGGCCATGGTGCAATCTCTATACGAAAAAACGCCTTCCCTGGAACCGTGGCGCAGCCCTCATACAAGAAACTTTGCGGAACCAAGGTTCAGCCTCTATGCAAAAGAAACTGCCCGGCCTGGGTTCGAACCAGGGACTTCAGCTCCAAAGGCTGACGTGCTACCGCTACACTACCGGGCAGTGACCGGAGAGGACCGGCGCTTTGCGCCGCGAGGCGGGATGACGGCCCTCTCCCCTAAGGGGCGCGGATCAGCAGATCCCATTGGCGCCCCCTTCAATATAGCCCATCCCAGCCGGGGGTGACCACCCCGCCGCCGGAGCGTCGGGTAGTGTTATATGTGGGTGTCCATTATACTGAGGCAACTCAATCGACCGCGCATCAACGCGGTGGCGCCGGCAGAACGCACCGCCCAAAGGAAGGCAATTACTTGGAACAAGAGGTCGGGACCGGCAGTGTCCAGGAGATGGCGGTCAGGCTCCGGGAGAGCGTCCAGCGCGTCATAGTCGGCAAGGACGAGGTGATCGACCTCGCCATCGTCGCCCTGCTGTGCCGCGGCCACGTCCTGATAGAGGACGTGCCGGGAATAGGCAAGACGATGATGGCCAAGGCCCTGGCCCAGTCCCTCGGATGCACCTTTACCAGGATCCAGTACACCCCCGACCTCATGCCCACAGACGTGCTGGGGGTGAACTTCTTCAACCAAAAGGTGGGCGACTTCGAGTTCAGGGCCGGGCCCATATTCTCCCAGATCGTACTCGCTGACGAGATTAACCGGGCGACACCCAGGACCCAGTCGGCGCTCCTGGAGGCCATGCAGGAGAGGCAGGCCACCATCGACGGCGTCACCATGGCGCTTCCGGTCCCCTTCATGGTGATGGCGACCCAAAACCCCATCGAGATGGAGGGCACCTTTCCCCTGCCGGAAGCGCAGCTGGACAGGTTTATCCTCAGGCTGACCTTGGGCTACCCGACGGCCGAGGAGGAGTCGGACATCCTCCTGCGCTTCGAGAGCGATACTGTGCTGCCGACCCTGGAGCCGGTCACCGAGGCAGCCGAGCTGGCGCTGATGCAGGAGGCCGTGACGAAGATCGGCGTCGACGAATCGGTGCGGCAGTACGTCGTCGCCATCATGCAGGCCTCGCGGAAGCAGAACGCCCTGACATTGGGGGCCAGCCCCCGGGCAGGGCTGGCCCTCTACAAGGCCGCCCAGGCGCGGGCCGCCATCCAGGGCCGGGAGTTCGTCACCCCCGACGACGTCAAGGAGCTGGCCGCTCCGGTGCTGGGACACCGGCTGATCCTCACCACCAACTCCCGCCTGCACGGGCGCAGCACCGGCGGGCTCGTGGCCGATATGCTCAGCTCGGTGCCCGTCCCCATCGAGAGGTGACGCCCCTTGTCCGACTACCCCCTGCAGGAGGGATGGGTCGTCCTCTTCTCTATCCTCCTCATAGTCGGCGTCTTCGCCGCGGAGGGGTTGGTGATAGGCTTCGCCATCATGGGGCTGTCGGTCGTCGGCATCTCCTGGATATGGAACAAGGTCTCCTTGGAAGAGCTGACCTACGAGAGGCACCTGGAGCGCGAGCGACTATTCATCGGCGAGGAGATATCGCTAGAGATAACGGTAACCAACAAGAAGCCGGTTCCCCTGGGACGGGTGTCCGTCGAGGACGAGTTCGCCAAGGAGATCGAGCTCACAGTCGCGGCCACCGGAGACCGCGCCACCGCCAGCGATAGCGCCCTCCGCCACTCCACCTCCCTGGCATGGTACGAGCGGATCAGGTGGGTCTACCGGCTGACCTGCAACCAAAGGGGCCTCTACAGCTTCGGCCCCGCCCGGATAGTCAGCGGCGACCTGTTCGGCTTCTTCCGTAGCGAGAGCTCCGAGTCCAACAGCGACTACCTCCTCGTATACCCGAGGGTCCTGCCGCTGCCCGAGATGGGCCTTCCCGCAACCAGGCCCTTGGGCGAGGTCGCCGGGGGGATGAGGATCTTCGACGATCCGTCCCGGCCCAAGAGCATCCGCCAGTACCAGCAGGGCGACCCGCTGAAGATCGTGGACTGGAAGTCCAGCGCCAAGAGGGGGGAGCTCCAGGTGCGGACCTACGAGCCCAGCTCCACCTTCACCGTGATGCTCTGCATGGCCGTCGAGACCAGCGAGCGCCTCTGGGAGGGGTACTCGCCCGTGCACCTGGAGCGGGTGATAGTCGCGACGGCGTCGCTGGCCAGCTACGTGACCGAGCGCCAGCATACGGTCGGGCTGTTCTCCAACGGCATGCCCGTGCTGTCGCACCGGATGGCGGGCCCCCCCATCGTAGCCCAGGAGCCCATGAAGATTCCGGCCAGCCGATCTCCAGAGCAGCTCACCGCCATCCTGGAGGCCCTGGCCACGGTGCGCCCGCTGGCCATGTCCTCCATGGACACCCAGCTGGGGGGCTACGCCCGCCAGCTGCCTATGGGGGCAACCATCGTGCTGGTCGCGGCCTTCGTGTCCTCTCGACTGGTAGAGGTCGTGGGCGACCTGAGGCGCGGCGGCCACAAGATAGTGGTCGTCTACGTCGGCGACGACTCCTGCCCCAACATGCCCGAAGGCGTGCTGGTCCACGAGATCGGCGGCCACCTGGCCAGGATGGAGCTATCAAGTGAGTTCGGCCCAAGATAGGCTGATCGCGGCGGCCCTGTTGCTGGCGGAGAGCGCTTGGCTCTACGCCATCTTCTCCCTGGTGGCCCTGGGGTTCGGGCTGGGCGAGGGACAGCTTGGCTACCTGGCCGCCCTGCTCATCGTCACCTCGTCCTTCTTCGTGACCAGAGCGCTGCAGCACGTCGCCATGCCCGCCAGGTATGGCAACGCCGCCGACATGCTGGCGGGGATCGTGGTGCTCTACCTCATCCTGGGCTTCCAGATCTCCGGCGGGCTGGGGATCGACCTGCTCTGGGTCGCCCACCTCGGTAGGGAGTCCGAGGGATCGACGCTCCCGTTCCTCGCCCTGCTGGGCGGCGTCTCGGGGGTGGTCCTGTGGTGGCGGGGAGGACGGCTAGCCTCCGAGGACTACCCGGTGGAGGCCTTGGGCACCACCTTCAGCCTGGGGCTCGTGGTCCTGGGCATCGCCGCGGTAGTCGATGTCTTTCACCCGGCGGACCTGAACATCTTCTGGCTGATGTTCCTGTTCTTCGCCAGCTGCCTCGCGGGGTTGAGCGTCGGCCACCTGATGCCGCCCTCCCAGCAGGCGTCCGACAAGCAGGCGTGGACGAGAACGATAGGCGGGGTGATCTCCGCGGTCCTCATCGTAGGGCTGTTCTTCAGTCTCCTGCACAAGAGCGTGCTGGAGCTGCTGTCCAGCGCGGCAACGGCGGTCCTCAGCGCGTCGCAGACGGTCATATTCTACGTGGTGATCATGCCGGTGGGCCTCGTGGCTGGCCTGATAATCGACCTCCTGCTCCGTCTCTGGGACCTCCTGATCGGAGACCCTCCCCCAAGGGAGGGGGATGGACAGGGCCAGCAAATCGAGCCCCCGGAGCCCTTCGACATCACGGAGCTGGGAGAGCCGGGAGAGCCCTCCATCATCGTCGAGATCATAGAGTGGACCCTGCTGGTCATCTTTGTGCTGTTACTCCTCTTCGTCCTGTCGAGGGCCTTCCGGAGGAGGTCCCGCCGGCGCCGGATACGCCAGGAGGCCGAGCGGGAGTCGGTCATGGGCGACGCCGACCCCGCCCTGGACATGGCCCGGCTGCTCTACGGCCTGCTGCCCAACCGCCTGCGCTCCCGGGGGCGGCGCCCGCTCTTCAGGCTGCCCGACGACGACGCGGACCTGGTGGAGGTCTTCAGGATATACTTTGGGCTGCTGATGATCGCGGACGACCGCGGATTCCCAAGACAGCCCAACGAGACGCCCATGGAGTACCAGAAGACCCTGGAGAGGCTCGTTCCCAGGGATCTGGCCCGCAGGGCCACCGCGGCCTTCGTCAAGGCGTGCTACGGCCATCAGCCCACCTCTAGGGACCAGGTCGACCAGATGCGCGTCTCCCTGGAGCAGCTGAGCGCGGAGACCTCCTGATGCCTGCGGTCTCGGCCACCCTCACCCCGGCCACCTCCCTTCGTGGGCCCATAGTGGGAAAGAGGGCTCTTGAGATAGGCTCATGAGCCTTACGCTGGACGAGCTGGGGCTGCCTTCGGACGTCCTGTTGTGGCAGGCGCTGCTGCTGACGGCCGTCTCCTTCGCGGTGGGCCTTCTGGGAGGATTCGTGGGGCTGGCGCTGGGTACGATGCGCCTGCCGGCGCTGCTTCTCCTAGGCATCCCAGCCCCGGTCGCCGGGGGCACCAACATCCTGGTCAGCGGGCTGAGCTCCCTCGCCGGGGCCGCCCGCCACCTCAGGGCGGGCCGCGTGAACTGGCGGATGGTGCTGGTCATGGGCGTCCCGGCGTTCGCAGGCGCCTTCATCGGAGGGATGGCCAGCGACAGGATATCCGAGACGCTGCTGATCTTCCTAGCGGGGCTGCTGGTCTTCTGGCAAGGTGTGGAGTTCCTGGACCGCGCCTACCGCGGGCAAGGGCGGAGCTCCGGCGACGGTCGGGAGGGCGACCCGCCCGGAATCTTCACCCGGAGGAGGGTCGCCCTGACGGCGCTCATCGGCCTCGGCGTGGGACTCCTGGGGGGCGCCGTTGGCCTCATCCTGGGCAGCATCCGCCTGCCGTCCCTCATCAGGGTCCTCCGTGCGGACCCGCGCATAGCCGCGGGGACCAACCTCACCATCGGGGTCGTCATGGGGGCCCTTGGCTGGATCGGCCACGCCTTCCAGGGGCAGGTCGACTACCCTCTCCTGGTGCTCATGGGCGCCGCCGGCATGGCGGGAAGCTACTACGGCGCCAGCTTCACCGGTCGCGTAAAGCTCAACACCCTGATCATGACCATGGGCTGGGTGATGCTGGGCGTCGGCATCCTCCTCCTGGTGCAGGCCTTCAGGAGCTAGCGCCCCCTCACGGACTCGCAGCGGTCACGTCAGGTACGGAAGCATTGCGGTGGGGGTTGCCGCCAGGATGCCGGCGTCCACCGGCAGGACGATCCCCGTCACCCATCGAGACTCGTCGCTGGCCAAGAACAATGCGGCCCAGGCCACGTCCCACGCGGTCCCCTCGGTGCCCAGGGGGGCGGCGCGCCTGCGCTGGTCCCGTATCTCCTCGGTCATGCCCCCGGCCACCATCGGCGTGTAGATGTGGCCGGGGGCTATGCAGTTCACCCTGACGTTGTCCCGGCCATGCTGCACCGCCATGGAGGTGGTCAGTGCGATCACGCCGCCCTTGGAGACGGAGTACGGCACGGACGCGGGGTATCCGCTGGCCCGCAGCCCGGAGATGGAGGACATGTTGATGATGGAGCCGCCTCCCGCATCGATCATCCTGGGGACGGCGTACTTGGAGACGAGCATCATGCTCTTGAGGTTGACGTCCAGCACGCGGTCCCAGTCGCTCTCCTGGAAGTCGACGACGGCGCCCGGTCCGAGTATGCCAACGTTGTTGAACAGGACGTGTAGAGAGCCGTAGCGCGCCACGGCGGCGTCGACCGCAGCGCGGCATTCGTCCGCGTCGGTCACGTCGGCGACGTGGAGGGAGGCGACGCCTCCCTCTTGCTCGATGGCGTCCAGGGTCTCCTGGGCCTGCCGAGGGTCCCGGTCCACCAGCAGTACGCTGGCGCCCTCCCTGGAGAACAGGATCGACGCGGCTTTGCCCGTACCCACCCCCGGACCGCTGGACCCGGCGCCGGTCACTATGGCGACCTTACCCTTCAATCTGTCTGGCATCGTCAGCCCCCTACCCTCGCGGAAGGCCCAGGCCCCTGCCCGCGATTATGTTGCGTTGTATCTCGGAAGTGCCGGCCCTGATGGTGAAGGATATCGAGTCCAGCCACTCCCACGCCAGCCTGCCGTTCAGGTAAGCCCACTTGGAGCCCTTGTCCAGGACGCCGTACATCCCCTGCATCCTCATTCCCATCCGGTAGACATCCTGGGCGATCTCGCTGCCCATGAGCTTGGAGATCGAGGCCTCCCGGTTGGGGACGATGCCCCTACCCTGCATCCACGAGACGTTGTAGGCGACGCTCCTGCCCGCCTCGTTGGCCACCCACAGCTCCGCCGATACCCCAAAGTGCGGCCTTGGCCGGACGACGACTCTACCCATGCGACCTCCGAGACGACCTCACAAGAAACTCACTCTAGCCACGCGACCTCCGAGACGACCTCGCGAAACACTCACTCCAGCCACGCGACCTCCGAGACGACCTCACGAAAAAACTCACGCTGCCCACTCCTGGCTCCGCACGTAGCGGTGGGCCGCGATGGCGGCTGTGGCGCCGTCTCCGGCGGCGCTGACCAGCTGGGCGGAGGAATGCTGCCTGATGTCCCCCGCGGCCAGCAGGCCGGGCAGCTCTGTCCGCATCCAGAGATCGGTGGATACGTGGCCGACGTTGTCCAGCGGCAGGATCCCCTGGAGGTACTGCGAGTTGGGCTCCAAGCCGACGTATATGAAGAGACCAGAGAGGTCGACCCGCGACGTCTCGCCCGTCACCGCATCCTCGACGCTGACTCCCTCCACCTGATCGTCCCCAAGCACGGCCGTCACCGTCGTGTTGCCGCGCACCTCCACGGCGGCGTTGTCGGCGACCCGGTCCTGGAGCACCTGCTGTCCGCTGGGCTCCCCGCCCCGCATGAGGACGACGACCTTGGACGCGAACTCGGTGAGGGTGAGGGCCTCGTCCAGCGCCGAGTCGCCGCCGCCCACGACGCCGACGGTCTGGTCCATGAAGAAAGCCCCGTCGCAGGTGGCGCAGTAGGAGACGCCGGCTCCGTGGAGCTCCGCCTCTCCCGGTACGCCCAGGGTGCGCAGGGTCGAGCCTCCCGCGACGATCACGGCCTTGGACGCCAGCTCGCCGTCCGAGGTCTCCACCAGCCAGCCGGGGCCCCGCCGCCTCAGGCCGATGACCTCCGCGAGCCGGATGTCCAGCCCCTGCTGCATGGCCTGGTCCTGCATCAGCGGACCGATCTCCGCACCCGCGACCCCGTCGGGGAACCCGGGAAAGTTCTCTATCCTCTCGGCGTTGATGATCTGTCCCCCCGTCATGAGGCGCTCCAGCAGGATGGTGTCGAGCCCATAGCGGCACGCGTACATGCCCGCGGTCAGTCCCGCCGCGCCTCCGCCTACGATTACCAGATCGTGGTCCGTCCCTTGCATCTGCCTCTCCTATCGCTCCTAGCTCGCTCCTAGCGGTCCGCCGCCCGCGGCTCGACTGGCCCTGCGGTAGTGAGCCAGTACTCGAGGCTGTCCGCCAGGGCCGTCCAGCTGGCCTCGATGATGTTCTCGGAGGAGCCGACAGTGCTCCAGGAGCGCTGTCCGTCGCCGGAGTCTATGAGCACGCGGATAACCGCCCCGGTGCCCGCGGTCTGGTCCACTATCCGCACCTTGTAGTCCATGAGACGCACCGCCTCGAGGCTCGGATAGAAGGGCAGCAGCGCTTTGCGCAGCGCGTGGTCCAGGGCGTTCACCGGGCCGTTGCCGTCGGCTGCCGTGTGCATCACCTGGTCGCCCACGCGGACCTTGACGATGGCCTGGGACGACGGCTCTCCGGCCTCCGAGCCGGAGCCGGGGTGTCGCTCGACCACCGTCATGTACTCCATCAGAGTGAACGGCGCCTTGTAGTCCGGCAGCATCCGTCTGACCAGCATCTCGAAGGACGCCTCGGCGCCCTCGTACTGGTAACCCCGGCTCTCCTTGAGCTTGATCTCCTCCAGAAGCCGCAGAGCCTGACCCGGCGTCAGCTCTACGCCCATCTCCAGCTCGTCGAGCTTGTAGCGTATGTTGCTCCTGCCCGAGAGCTCGGAAACCAGGACCCGCTTGGCGTTGCCGACCGTTGCCGGTGGGATGTGCTGATAGCTGTGCTCCACCTTCGCCACGGCGGACGCGTGCAGGCCGCCCTTGTGGGCGAACGCGCTGGAGCCCACGAAGGGCTGCGCGTGGACCGGCGGCATGTTGGCGACCTCAGCCACGTACAGGGACATCTCCGTCAGTCCCTGGAGCTGATCGTCGGATATGCAGTCGATGCCCAGCTTCAGCTTCAGATTGGCGATGATGGAGACCAGGTTCGCGTTGCCGCAGCGCTCGCCGTAGCCGTTGATCGTGCCCTGAATGTGGGTGGCGCCTGCCTGCGCCGCCGCCAGTGCTCCGGCGACCGCCGTGTCCGCGTCGTTGTGGGTGTGTATCCCCAGCCTCACGTCCGTCTCCCTGCCGACCGCGGCAACGGTCTCGCCGATCTCTTCCGGCAGGGTCCCGCCGTTGGTGTCGCACAGGATGACGCACTCGGCGCCGGCGCCCGCGGCCGCCCTCACGGTCTGCAGAGCGTAGGCCGCGTTGGCCTTGAAGCCGTCGAAGAAGTGCTCGGCATCGAAGAACACTCTGCGGCCGTTGGCCTTCAGATAGGCTACCGAGTCCGATATCATCGCAAGATTCTCTTCCAGGGACGTCTCCAGCACCCTGGTAACATGCAGGTCCCAGCTTTTCCCCACCAGGGTGGCGACGCTGGCGCCGCACTCCAGCAGCGCCCGGATGTTGGCGTCGTCCTGCACGGCGAGGCCCGGATAGCGGGTGCTGCCGAAGGCGGCGATAGCGGCGTTGGCAAGCTCGGTCTCCCCGACGCGCCGGAAGTAGTCGGCGTCCTTGGGGTTGGAGCCCGGCCAACCCCCCTCGACGTAGTGGACTCCCAGCTGGTCCAGCCTGCGTGTGATGGCGAGCTTGTCCTCGACCGAAAGCGAGATGCCCTCGAACTGGGCGCCGTCGCGCAGCGTCGTATCGTAAAGCTCGATCTTCGACATAGTTCGTCCTCTCTTGGGGCCCGCGGGCGGCCCAGAACACAAAAAGACCCGCCCCTGAGGGGACGGGATCTTGCCCGCGGTACCACCCGACTTCCCGGCGGTGCGGCCCGCCCTCTTCGGCTGGCCGCCATACCGGGCGCTCGTTAGGGTACGTGCTCATACCCTCGCCCCGTTAACGTCGGGCGAACCCGGCAGGCCCTACTAAAGTGCTCGTCCCGTACCGGTTACGCCGGCGCCAGGGGCAGGAGTTCGGTCTGCGGCTCGGGAGGGATTTTCTGGAGAGCCCCCGGCGCCTGCTTCCACCGTCTCAGGCTCGCTATGCCGGTTGCTGCTTCCCTACTCGTCTCCGTCTTTGCCTGTGACTCTTGAATCTAGGTGACTAGCCTAGCCTCAGAGCCAACCGGTGTCAAGGGGCAGCCGATAGGAAGGGATGGGGCCTCTCCCCCGTGCGGTCCCACCGGGGAGAAGGCTCTTGCGTTGGCGGCGGGGGAGGCGGTTGCGTTATGATGGCGTCGGTGGGACGCGGGGCCGAGCGGCTGCGGGTTGACGGGATACTCCTCCCAGGAGACGAGAGGCGACCATGACCACATACAGATACTCCCGCTGGGACGGGACCCAACAGCTGTTCGAGCCGGACGATGACGAGATCATCGACATGCTGTCGGACGACATCATGGAGCACGGGGACGTCGATAGGGCTCTCCGCGGCCTCTTTCAGCGCGGCATGCGGGGTGAGCAGGGCGAGCGAGTCGGCGGGCTGAGGGATCTCTTGGAGCGTCTCAGGCAGCAGCGTCGGCAGCAGCTGGAGCGCTACAACCTCGACTCGCTGATGGACGACGTGAAGGAGAGGCTCAGGGACATCGTGGAGACGGAGAGGGCCGGCATCGACAGGAGGCTCGAAGAGGCGCGGGCGGAGCTCGACAGGGCCGGCGGCGAGGGCGAGCACCTGGAGGGACCCATGCGCCTCCTGGAGGAGAGGGCGGAGCGGAGCACGGAGGCCCTGGAAGCGCTTCCTGATAGCCCCGGAGGGGCCATACGAGAGCTCACCGAGTACGAGTTCATGGACCCGGAGGCTCGCCGGAAGTTCCAGGAGCTGCTGGACGAGCTCAAGCAGCAGATGACGGAGAACATGCTCCAGGGGGTGCGCCGGCAGCTGCAGGGGATGAGCCCCGAGGAGCTGCGGGGCCTGAAGGAGATGGTCCAGGCTCTCAACCAGATGCTCCAGGACAGGGCGATGGGGGAGGACGCCGACTTCGAGGGCTTTATGGAGCAGTACGGCCACTACTTCGACCCCGACAGGCCCGCCAGCTTGGACGAGCTCATCGAGCAGCTGCAGCGCCAGATGGCCGCGGCCCAGTCGCTCCTCAAGAGCATGACGCCGGAGATGCGCCGGGAGCTGGAGGAGCTGATGGCGTCGGCCATCGACCCGGAGATGATGGACGCCATGGCCGAGCTAGCCTACCAGATGCACGGCATGTTCCCCCTGGAGGACATGGCGTCGGAGTACCCCTTCATGGGCGACGAGTCGGTCACCCTGGACCAGGCCATGGAGCTGATGGGCGACCTGCAGGAGATGGACCAGCTGGAGTCGAAGCTCCGGGAGGTCATGCTGAGCGGCGATATAGAGGACGTAGACCTGGACCAGGTCGAGCGCAGCCTGGGGGAGGACGCCCGCAGGCAGATGGAGGCGCTGCAGCGGGTCTTGCGGCAGCTGGAGGAGGCCGGACACCTCCGCCGCCGGGGCGACCGGCTGGAGCTCACGCCCAGGGGAATCAGGAGGCTGGGCCAGCAGGCGCTGAAGGAGGTCTTCTCCCAGATCAGCAAGGACCGCCTGGGGGGCCACCAGACCTTCCGGTCTGGCGACGGCGGGGAGCGCACCGGCGAGACGAAGCGGTACGAGTTCGGCGACAGCCTGGACCTGGATCTGCACCGCACGCTGTTCAACTCGGTGCTGCGGGAGGGGCCGGGCGTCCCCCTGAGAGTCAGCCCCGAGGACATGGAGGTGCACAGGAGCGAGCACCTCACCCAGGCCGCGACGGTGCTCCTGCTGGACCAGAGCCGGTCCATGGGGATGTACGGCAGCTTCGCGCCGGCCAAGAGGGTGGCGCTGGCGCTCTACTGGCTGATCCACAGCCAGTACCCCCGCGACCGGTTCGACGTCATCGGCTTCTCGGACTACGCCATGGAGATCAAGGGCGAGGACCTGCCCGAGTCCACGTGGAGCTCCTGGGTATCGGGCACCAACATGCAGCACGCCTTCATGCTCTCCCGGCAGCTCCTGTCTAAGCAGAAGGCAGCCTCCAAGCAGATCCTCATGATCACCGACGGGGAGCCGACGGTGCACATGGAGGACGGCCAGGCCTACTTCAACTACCCTCCGACGCGCCGCACCGTCGAGGAGACGCTGAGGGAGGTCAAGCGGTGTACCCAGGCCGGGATCACCATCAACACCTTCATGTTGGAGGACAGCTACTACCTGATGGACTTCGTGGACCGGATGACCCGTATCAACCGGGGGCGCGCCTTCTATACCACCCCGGGGCAGCTGGGGCGCTACATCCTGGTCGACTACGTGAACAGCCGGCGGAAGCGGGTGAGCTAGCGCCGTCGGCGCGGCGCGGGCCCCGCGAGGACGAGGATGCGATGACAAGGGCCTGGCTCATAGGATGCGCGGCCTTTCTCGGCCTGCTGGCGGCCATCGCCCTGGCCGCGGCGCTGCTGGAGGGAGAGAGCACCTTCCGGGAGGGGTCTCCCGAGGCGGCGGTGCAGCAGCTCCTGCGGTCGGCCGAGGACGACGACTACCGGGGCGCCTACGACCTCCTCTCGGACGAGCTGAAGGAAGGGTGCACCTTTCAGGAGTTCGCCTCCCGGGAGATATGGGAGCGCACTCTCAGGGACGACCGGGTCGGGCTGAAGCGGACCAGGGTCGAGGGGGACGACGCCTACGTGACGGTGCGGGTTACCAGCTTCCACAGGGGCGACCTATTCGGCAGCCACGAGTCCTCCTACGAGCGGCGCTTCTCTCTCCGGCTGGAGGGCGGCAGGTGGCTGTTCAGCGACTACCCCTGGCTCTTCCCCGCCTGCGAGCGGTCACCATGGGAGTGGGATTAGAGGACATGCCGCACTACCGTGCCCTACGGGGCACGCCCTATCGCTGGCTGGACGTTGGGAAGCTGGCGCGGCTCCTATTGCCTAAGCACCACTTGAACCGGATACGCTACCCATCGATGGCCCGTCGTAGCATAGGGGACCGGTTGCGCCGGGAGGTGTGAGTTGTCGTTTTACATGGTGATGCCGGTGGTGGCCGTGGCGGTGGCGGCGGCTGTGGCGGTGTACATGGCGGTGCGGCACAGGCGCGGGGAGGGCCGGCTGGGGCCGGCGGACCCCGGCGTGGGCGCGACCCGGCGCGTCTACTTCTACGCCGTCTCCTTCGCGTCGCTGATGATGGCCGGCAACGGCATTGTCCTGATGCTCCACTATGCCATCGAGGCCATGTTCGGCGGCGCCGTCATATACAGCTCCCAGACGGACCTGGCCGTGGGGATGTCCCTGACGCTGGTGGGACTGCCGCTGTGGGCCTTCCACTGGTGGGTCGTGCAGCGCCAGAGCGACGGCGCGGCGGTGGAGAGGCGCTCTCTGGTCCGGAAGGTGTACCTGTACGCCGTGCTGGGCGTGTCGGTGAGCATGGTCATCGCCAGCTCCATCGAGCTGATGGAGCTGGCCCTGGGCATGCGGGAGCTGAGTGGCTGGCCCTGGGGCGGGCTGGCGGTCTGGGGCGCGGCGTGGGCCTTCCACTGGGCGCTGAAGCAGCGGGAGGGGCAGCCGACGGAGGAGGCCCTGGTCGTCCGCCGCCTCTACGTCTACCTGGTGTCGCTGGCTTCCCTGACCATCGGGGCCTCCGGCCTCGCGATCATCGCCCAAGCGGCGCTGTCGGGAGGATACGACGCCCTCTTGAGGGAGGCGCTGCTGCTGCCGCGGGGGAGCGGCATCTGGCGGGAGTCCGACCAAGGGGCGGTGTACGCGCTGGTGGGGTTCGCGGCGTGGGGGGCCCACTGGCTCTACATCGCCCGGGGCGACCCGCCGTCGGTGGTGCGCGGGGCGTACCTCTTCCTCTTCGCTATCCTGGGAGGGGTCCTGACCTCCGTGGGGGCGGCAGGAGTGGCCCTCTTCGGCGCGCTGAGCTGGAGCATGGGGGCGGCTACCGAGCCGGCGGCCGAGCACTTTCGGCTCCTGCCGGGGGCGCTGTCGGCCCTGGCCATCGGAGCGGGCGTCTGGGGGTACCACTGGTCTGCGGCGCGTCGAGAGGCCCCCGCCGCCGGTCCGTGGTCGGCCCGGAGAACCTACGACTACCTGGTGGCGGCGGTGGGGCTTGGCACCCTGGCCTTCGGCGCGGGGTGGGTCGTGGACACGGCGCTGACGGTGATCGTCGAGAGCGGCAGCCCGCTGCTGGCGGGGCGGCCCCAGTGGCGGGAGTCCCTCTCCCTGGGAGTGACGCTCCTGGTGCTGGGAGGCTCCCTGTGGGGGTACCACTGGACCGCGGCCCAGCGACGGCTCCGCCGGGAGGGCCAGGGCGAGAGGGGGTCGCTGGAGCGGCGTCTCTTCATCTTCGCCGCCCTGGGAGCGGGCGCAGCCGCGCTGCTGGCCAGCGCCAGCACGCTGCTCTTCTACCTGTTCAAGGACGCCCTATCGGGGGACCTGTCCATGGATACGCTGGAGAGCGCCAAGATCGCCGTCGCCGCCATCGCCGCCGTGGCGATACTCCTTCCCTACTACTGGCTCGTATACCTGCGGGACCAGAGGGAGATGCGCCCAGAGAGGGAGCCGCCTCCCCGCAAGGCCGTATCGGTGCTGGCCGGAGACGGGGGTCATGCCTTCGCCCGGCGGCTGGAGGCCGCCCTGGGGTACAGGATGTCCCTGCTCCGCTGGGCCGACGTCGACGCGGGCTTCCCCGAGCTGACCGACGCGGAGGTGGAGGAGCTGCTACGCCGCATCACAGGCGCGCCGGGCCAGAGCGTGCTCCTGGTCCCCAGCGGCGGCGCCGTCCGGGTGCTCTCCTACGACTGACCCCCTCTCAATCTCCCCCTGCGGGGGACGTTGCACCCCTAATCGCTAATCACACTCCATCTTGTACAGGTCGAATATATGCGATGCAGCACCCCTCTCGGGGGTTCCGGTCGCACAGTTCCTTGACCCAAACCTCGAGAGCCCTGGCGGTCTCGCGGGTGTCTACGGTTGTGAACCAGACCAGCTTGGGATCCCGCCCGGCGTTGACTTCGTGAGGCCGCCTGGTGTTCCATCACTCTTTCCCGAAGCTCCCGAGTCTGGCCCGCATACAGCCGCCCATTATTCAACTTCAAGGCGTAGACGTAGAACGCCGTGGCCTCAGCGTCGCCTGGCTCCCAGGCATCAGAGTGTTCCTCTCGGTAGCGGCTTCGTGGTCGCTCCGACTTGCAATTCAGACAGTGACTGTACTTGGCGTCCTTGTACTGGTGGCATTCAGGGCACTCGTTTATCAGGTTTCGCCGGTACAACCGGTAGTGATCGAGGCAGAGGAAGCCTTGCCGTGACAAATTGGTGCAATCCCAGAACCTGCACATAGACTCCCCTCTAGGGCTCAGTGAACTTCGAAGCTGTTGAATGGAGTGTCCAGCGCCAGATGGGCGTAGACCTCGAAGACCGTCTGCTCAATCGGATCAGGGATGGCAACGGCCCGCACGGTCATGTGTCGGACACCGTCCTTGGCCCTGTCAAAATACCACTGAAACTCGGGATCCCTGAGCAACTCTCGTCGTGGCACGTCAGCAGGGAAGTGGGACCTAGCGAGGTTGAAAGCGAACGTCGCGGAATGATGGTCACTGCTTCGTCGGCTGTGCATCAGCACTCGGCCCGCAATGTTATCGGAGCGCCCCACGTACAGGGGCCTATCTTCCGACAACAGGTAAACGCCGCTCGGAGGGACGGCGCGGCGTAGTCTGCGTCGTTCGGTCATGGTGCTCATGGCGACGGGCTCAGCTCCCATCAACTCGCCCAAGCGAACCGGCATCCTGTCGACCACGTCTTGAATCGCGACATAAGTTTCAAGCCCCTTTCACCCACTCGCCCACAGCCTAGCTACTTGTCGAATGTCGTCCAGCACAACGATGTGGTCGGCAATCCGGTTGGCCACATGAAGGGTCGCATATACCTGGGCCAGGGCTCTGGCCTGGTGGGTGAGAGCGAGGAGGATACACGTAAGCCCAACCGCATCTAAGCCTGACCTAGAAGTGCGGACGAAAACCCCGTGCTGGGAAGAGCGATTGTGACGGCAAAACTGAGGTTGTCAGTATCAGCAATCGTCTCCGGCCGACACGAATGTCGTCCCGCCAGGTCGTGGATATAAGGGTGAGAGAGAAGTTGGAGAACCGAGAGCCGATTGCTGCTTCGCCCATCATCCCGACTCTGCCAGCCACCAGCGTCAGGTTGGCCACAGTCGCCGCCATCAACAACTGAAACAGCGTCTTGACGCGCCCGAAGTACCGCGCCTGTCTCATTCCAAGCTGTACCAGGCGCGCCAACCTGTGCTCCACCACCACCCGCCGCTGACGATACTCCGAATACCCTTCGCTCTTCTGCAACGCACGAGCCTGCTGAAGCAGCGCCTCCTGCGGATGAAGTCTCACCGTCCGACCGCTGCCCCTTGCTGATCCCACGCACCGCTCTCGTAACGGGCACGCTCCACAGACCGCAGCGTCGAACCGGAAAGCTCTCAGTTGGTGAGTGCGTCCCGTCCTGTCGGTCCGGGTACCCATCCTGTACAACTTCGAGGTCGTATGCCCCGCGGGGCATATGCAGGTGCCCGACTCCAGGTCTATCTCGAAGTCCTCCTTGGGAAAGCGCTTGCTGTCCGGGCGCCGGGGCAGCTTGGCTATCAGTGTGCGACCGGCGTCGGCAAATGCCTGACGTGTACCACCATCGCCGTAGGCCGCGTCCCCAATGGTCTCCTCAACCGCTGAGATCGTACCCTCCTCGCTTCGCTCCACCAACTCCAGCGCGCCGACGTTATCGGAAGCGTTGCCGGGGAGCACGTCCACAGCCGTGATCACCTGTGAGTCGGTGTCCACTGCCACCGACGCCTTGTGTCCGTCGAACCGCTTGCTGCTGCTCTTGTGCCCATGACGCATCTCGGGGTCGTGTACCGATACTATACGGTCCCGGCTCACTCCCTCCCTCAGACACACCCCGTCTTCGGTGCGCTCAACGTCCTGAAGCAGCAACTGCCCCAGCAGCTCGGACGCTTGCACTATCCGCTGACGCCCAGCGCTGTCCTCATCCAATAGTCCCTGGGCCCGTCGGCTCAACTCCAGCAGCCTATCGGCGTCGCCCACTATCCTGTGCAGAAGAGCTGCGCGAGCGGTCTTGTCGTCCCAGTCTATGCACGCTTCGCCCTTCACACTGGAGCCGACATACCTCCGGTATCCGTTCGCCGCCGCCCATTCGACCAGATCGCTCCTCTCAAATTCCGACAGCGCACGCATCAACTCCACTACCCCATCCGAAAGAAGGTTGTAGGTGTCCTTCACCGCCCCGCGTCCCAGGATGTAGGTCGTGTCTAGAGCCACCTTCATCCGACGACTCTTCAGGTATCCCGTCTCCCTGGCAAACCGCAGGCTGCGCTCGAACACCTCCCTCGCCTTCTCGTGCAGTATCAGGCGCGCCCGAAACAGCTGGAGCGTACTCTTGGCGAACGGCCTGTCTTCCACTTCGATACCCAGCGCCACCTTCCAGCGTATGTCGAAGTCCGCCCTCTGCTTGGCCTCGGCGTCGCTCGCCCTGTCATAGGTCTGAAGAAGCAGCGCGGTCGCCAACAGACTCGGCGGTACACTGTCCCTCCCGTTGTCAGCGCAGTACAACTCGGCGAACTCCTCATCCCGAAACAGCTGCCCACGCATAGAGGCCAGCAGGCCGTAGAAACTCCCACGTCCCACATGACCTATGTACAGACTGTCGGCTTCCCAGAGCCCTCTCTGGCCGGACTGCTTTCCCAACATGACCGTCCTCCGCTATCACTGATAGCTGCAAGTATAGTCCCTCGCTCACACTTTTCGGCCAGATCTCTAGGGATACTCTGAACAAGGTCTGGTGGGTAGTGGCATAGTACCATGCCACACGGAAGACAGAGATGTTTGGGGTGAAGACACGATGGATCAGCCGACATTTGCGGACTTGGAATACGCCAGCAAGAAGCGCAAGACCCGCCGGGAGATATTCCTGGAGCGCATTGATAGCCTGGTCCCATGGGATCGGCTGGAAGCGCGTATCCGCCCTTTCTATCCCAAGGCGGGCCGGGGCCGGCGGCCGTATGAGTTGTCTGCGATGCTGCGGATACACTGCGTGCAGTTGTTCTACAACCTGAGTGACCCTAGTATGGAGGACATGCTCTACGAGGTCGAGTCGGTGAGACGGTTCGTAGGTCTGAGATTGTCGGGCCCGCTGCCGGACGAGACGACGATCCTGAACTTCCGTCATCTGTTGGAAGAGCACGAGTTGGGGCGAAGTCTGTTCGAAGAGGTCAACCGTCATCTGGAGTCCCAGGGACTGCGGCTTCGGGAGGGAACGATCGTAGACGCGAGCCTCATCGAGGCGCCGTCGTCGACGAAGAATCGTGCTGGTGGTCGAGACCCTGAGATGCGTCAGACGAAGAAGGGGAATGAGTGGCACTTTGGGATGAAGGTACACATCGGTGCGGACGCTGAGACGGGAGTAGTTCATAGCGTAACTACGACACCTGCGAATGTGCATGACGTGACGGAGGCGCACCGGCTGCTGCACGGTGGAGAGAAACGGGTGTGGTGCGATGCGGGGTATCAGGGAGTCGGCAAGCGGGTGGAGAACCGGGAGTTGGGTGTGGAGTGGCAGGTAGCGATGAGGCCCGGTCGGCGACGGCAACTGGAGCCTGGAAGCTATGAGGCGCTTGAGGAGAGGCGGAAGACGTCGATCAGGGCGAAGGTGGAGCATCCGTTCCTGTACGTGAAGCGGCACTTCGGATACGCCAAGGTCCGCTACCGAGGGCTGGCTAAGAACACGCAACGGCTGGTGCTGTTGCTGGGGCTGACCAACTTGATGACGGCAGAGCGCTTGGCGGCCTGACGGGGGCAAAGTGCGCCCAAACAGAGATGTGAGCGACGACATGCCCCGGCAGAGCCGCTTTAGGGCAGCGGCAGCATCAATCGGCATGCAATAGAGGAGCGGACATCCCTGTCAATACCCCTTCTGTACACCCCATACGGCTTACACGAAGTTGTTCAGAGGTTCCCTTAGCTCGTGCCATACCTCCAAACGCTCGTAGCGGTGATATTGTATCGACTGTGGCCGTTCACTCAGTGGTCCGTCTAACACCTTATTGGCCAGGAAGCTCAGTACAGGCGGGAAGTCTATTTTGCACGTCCCTCCTTGTATGTTGGTTTTGGTGTGTAACAATCACTTCACTTTGGTGGATCGGGTGCGGCAGACCGTATTCTCCTTGGTCATGGAAGACCGCAGGAAAGCGAGGGTCGCCGCGCCCTTCCCGAACAGAGCCCGAACAGTTGCCTGGGCCAACCGAGCCCGCATCTTGCAAGGACGGGCCAATGATCGCAGGAGGTGCTCATGGAGCAGGAAGGGATCTACGTAGGCATCGATGTAGCCAAAGCCCAGGTGGATGTAGCCGTCCGTCCCACGGGTGACAGATGGGCGGTTCCCCATTGACGAGGCAGGAGTGCGGCGGCTGGTCTCTCGGCTGAAGACCCTGGAACCTGTCATGGTGTTGCTGGAGGCTTCGGGTGGCTTGGAGCTGCCGCTGGTGGCTGCTCTGGCTGCCGAGGCGGTGCCCGTGGTCGTCGTCAACCCGCGCCAGGTGCGGGACTTTGCCAGAGCAACGGGGAAGCTGGCCAAGACCGACTCCCTTGACGCGGCGGCTATTGCTCACTTTGCCGAAGCGGTCCGACCTCCCGTCCGCCCTTTGCGGGACGCCGAGACCCAGGCCCTCAACTCCCTGGCTGCCCGAAGGCACCAGGTAATGACCATGCTGGTCTCGGAGGAGAACCGCCTTTGCGCGGCCACCGTCGCCGTCCGTCCCCGCATTGAGGCCCACATTGCATGGCTGGAGCGGGAGTTGGACGACCTGGATGAGAGTCTGTGTCAGACTCTCCGTCAGAGTCCCGTATGGCGAGAGAAAGACGACCTCCTGCGCACCGTCCCCGGCGTGGGAGAGCGGCTCTCTATGACTCTCTTGGCCTACCTGCCGGAGTTGGGCACCCTGGACCGCCGACAGATCGCCGCCCTGGTAGGCGTGGCCTCCTTCAACCGGGACAGCGGCACGCTGCGGGGCAAACGCACCGTCTGGGGCGGACGCGCCCGGGTCCGTGCTGCCCTCTACATGGGAGCGTTGGCAGCCAGCCGCTTCAACCCCGTCATCCGAGACTTCTACCGGCGGCTGCTGGCCGCCGGTAAGCCGAAGAAGCTGGCCCTCATAGCCTGCATGCGCAAGCTGTTGACTATCCTCAACTCCATGCTCAAGCATCACTCGCCTTGGCGCGACCTGACTCCGCCGGTCGCCTCTCATTCCTCTTGACTTTCAACACAGTTGCTTTCCTGTTGAAGCCGTCGATATGGTGGTAACGAGTGTGGTAAACTGTCTCAATACGGTGCCTATTTGTAGCTAAATCCCATTCCCCCCAGCTCCACCAATCTGCACGGAGTCATAGAGTCGACACTCCAGAAGAGGTTCTACCATGACAGATCGTCTACTGGACCGAATCGACGCGCCCAGCGGCCTGAGGGGACTTAGCCACAGCGAGCTGGCCCAGGTTGCGCAAGAGGCGCGAGACACCATCATCTCCGTCATAACCAAGCGCGGCGGCCACCTGGCCTCGAATCTGGGCGTCGTGGAGCTCACACTGGCGATTCACCGCCTCTTCGACAGCCCCAAAGACAGGATAGTCTGGGACACGACCAACCAGACTTACACGCACAAGCTGGTCACGGGACGCCGCGACGACTTCCAGGACATCCGCCTGGAGGGCGGCCTGTCCGGGTTCGGGGAGCCGGGCGAAAGCCCTCACGACACGCTATGCGCCGGCCACGCCGGCACCGGACTCTCCATCGCCCTCGGCGTCGCTCAGGGCGCCGCGAAGCGCCAGACAGACTCCTGGACCATAGCGGTGGTCGGGGACGGTGCGATGACGTCCGGGTCCAGCTTCGAGGCGCTGAACAACATCGTGCACCTCAACCCGGAGAAGTTCATCGTCGTCCTCAACGACAATGGGATGTCCATCTCAGAGAACATCGGGTTCCTCACCAACTGGCGCAAGCGCCTGATCACCCACCCCGAATTCAACGCGATGGTCGAGCGTATGAAGTCCCTTTCCAAGAAGGTGCCTACGGGCGAGCTGATGTACAGCCTCGTCAAGAGATTCAATACCGGGCTCGCAGGCCTCATCGTGCCGACGATGTTCTGGACCGAAATGGGGTTCCAATACCTGGGCCCCATCGACGGCCACGACTTCAAGCAGATCGAAGAGACCCTCCGGCAAGCCAGGATGTCCACCGGCCCGGTGCCTCTGGTCCACGTGGTGACCCACAAGGGCCATGGCTACGAGCCCGCCGAGGACGATCCCGTCAAGTTTCACCAGCCAAGCTCCCCGCTGGGAGACGGGTCGGGAGCGCCCACCTACTCCAAGGTGTTCGCCCAGACCATAGGACGCATCATGCGAGACGACGATTCCGTCGTCGGCATCAGCGCGGCGATGCTGGAGGGCACCGGGCTGGCGGAGGTGCGGATCGACTTCCCCGACAGGATCTTCGACGTCGGCATCGCGGAGCAAAACGCCGTCAGCATGGCGGCGGGAATGGCATCCAACGGACTCAAGCCCTTCGTCTCCATCTACTCGACCTTCCTCCAACGAGCCTTCGACCAGGTGGTCCACGACGTGTGCATTCAGGACCTTCCGGTGACGCTGATTGCCGACCGCGCAGGTATCGTCGGCGAGGACGGCAAGACCCACCACGGCGCCTTCGACATCTCCTACCTGAGGTGCCTGCCCAACGCCGTCGTCGCGGCGCCCATGGACGAGAACGAGCTGCAGCATCTCGTCTACACCGCCTATAGGCACCCAGGCCCCTTCGCTATCCGCATCGCCAGGGGAGCCGCCATCGGCGTGCCACTCGACGACGAGCTCAGGGAGTTGCCCCTGGGCAGGGGCTCCGTCATCAGGGAGGGCCGTGACGTCGTGATATTCGGCCTGGGCAAGTCGGCCACCGCCGCCGTGGAGGCGGCGGAGAAGCTCGACGAGTACGGCATCGCATGTGGCGTCGTGAACCCGATCTTCGTAAAGCCCCTCGACGTGGACCTGCTCTTGGATTCGGCGCGCAGCGCCCGACGCATCGTCACGGTGGAGGAGAATGTGCTGGCCGGAGGGTTCGGCTCGGCCGTACTCGAGGCCCTTGCCGAGGCCAGAATGGAGGACGTATCGGTCCACCGCATCGGTATGCCGGACTCTTTCATCGAGCACGGCACTGCGGCCGATCAACGGCGCCGGCTGCAGCTGGACGCCGAGGGCATCGCCGAGCGAGTCTTGAGTGTCTTCTTCCCAGAGGCCCCGGCCGGCCGGGGAGCGGCGGCAAGGGCCTAACAGGGCCCCGGCCCAGGTCGCGTGCGGCTCAGGTCTGCCTAGCTGCCCTAGTCGAAGACGCTCCGTCCTAGAAGTGCGGACGAAAACCCCGTGCTGGGAAGAGCGATTGTGACGGCAAAACTGAGGTTGTCAGTATCAGCAATCGTCTCCGGCCGACACGAATGTCGTCCCGCCAGGTCGTGGATATAAGGGTGAGAGAGAAGTTGGAGAACCGAGAGCCGATTGCTGCTTCGCCCATCATCCCGACTCTGCCAGCCACCAGCGTCAGGTTGGCCACAGTCGCCGCCATCAACAACTGAAACAGCGTCTTGACGCGCCCGAAGTACCGCGCCTGTCTCATTCCAAGCTGTACCAGGCGCGCCAACCTGTGCTCCACCACCACCCGCCGCTGACGATACTCCGAATACCCTTCGCTCTTCTGCAACGCACGAGCCTGCTGAAGCAGCGCCTCCTGCGGATGAAGTCTCACCGTCCGACCGCTGCCCCTTGCTGATCCCACGCACCGCTCTCGTAACGGGCACGCTCCACAGACCGCAGCGTCGAACCGGAAAGCTCTCAGTTGGTGAGTGCGTCCCGTCCTGTCGGTCCGGGTACCCATCCTGTACAACTTCGAGGTCGTATGCCCCGCGGGGCATATGCAGGTGCCCGACTCCAGGTCTATCTCGAAGTCCTCCTTGGGAAAGCGCTTGCTGTCCGGGCGCCGGGGCAGCTTGGCTATCAGTGTGCGACCGGCGTCGGCAAATGCCTGACGTGTACCACCATCGCCGTAGGCCGCGTCCCCAATGGTCTCCTCAACCGCTGAGATCGTACCCTCCTCGCTTCGCTCCACCAACTCCAGCGCGCCGACGTTATCGGAAGCGTTGCCGGGGAGCACGTCCACAGCCGTGATCACCTGTGAGTCGGTGTCCACTGCCACCGACGCCTTGTGTCCGTCGAACCGCTTGCTGCTGCTCTTGTGCCCATGACGCATCTCGGGGTCGTGTACCGATACTATACGGTCCCGGCTCACTCCCTCCCTCAGACACACCCCGTCTTCGGTGCGCTCAACGTCCTGAAGCAGCAACTGCCCCAGCAGCTCGGACGCTTGCACTATCCGCTGACGCCCAGCGCTGTCCTCATCCAATAGTCCCTGGGCCCGTCGGCTCAACTCCAGCAGCCTATCGGCGTCGCCCACTATCCTGTGCAGAAGAGCTGCGCGAGCGGTCTTGTCGTCCCAGTCTATGCACGCTTCGCCCTTCACACTGGAGCCGACATACCTCCGGTATCCGTTCGCCGCCGCCCATTCGACCAGATCGCTCCTCTCAAATTCCGACAGCGCACGCATCAACTCCACTACCCCATCCGAAAGAAGGTTGTAGGTGTCCTTCACCGCCCCGCGTCCCAGGATGTAGGTCGTGTCTAGAGCCACCTTCATCCGACGACTCTTCAGGTATCCCGTCTCCCTGGCAAACCGCAGGCTGCGCTCGAACACCTCCCTCGCCTTCTCGTGCAGTATCAGGCGCGCCCGAAACAGCTGGAGCGTACTCTTGGCGAACGGCCTGTCTTCCACTTCGATACCCAGCGCCACCTTCCAGCGTATGTCGAAGTCCGCCCTCTGCTTGGCCTCGGCGTCGCTCGCCCTGTCATAGGTCTGAAGAAGCAGCGCGGTCGCCAACAGACTCGGCGGTACACTGTCCCTCCCGTTGTCAGCGCAGTACAACTCGGCGAACTCCTCATCCCGAAACAGCTGCCCACGCATAGAGGCCAGCAGGCCGTAGAAACTCCCACGTCCCACATGACCTATGTACAGACTGTCGGCTTCCCAGAGCCCTCTCTGGCCGGACTGCTTTCCCAACATGACCGTCCTCCGCTATCACTGATAGCTGCAAGTATAGTCCCTCGCTCACACTTTTCGGCCAGATCTCTAGGTACAGGTTGGCGGTTGCCGGATTCACCACTTAGTGGACTCTTCTGCGTACACGTGGTCGGGCAATGTGTAGCGGATTCCTTCCTCGTCAAATACCGAAGTCTCGAGCAAGGAGGTGAATCTCGTGTAATTGCTGTCCTGAGCACGTCCCGGAAGCAGCTTGTTCAAGATGTGGCCATAACGCTGCTGGAACCTAGGGATACTCTGAACAAGTTCTGGTGTGTTGTGGCATAGTACTATGCCATACACAAAGCAGAGATGTTTGGGGTGAAGACACGATGGACCAGCCAACATTTGCCGACTTGGAGTACGAGAGCAAGAAGCGCAAGACCCGGCGGGAGATATTCCTGGAGCGCATGGACGGTCTGATCCCTTGGGAACAGCTCGTAGAACGCATCCGCCCGTTCTATCCCAGGGCAGGCCGGGGCCGGCGACCCTATGAGTTGTCTGTGATGCTGCGGATTCACTGCGTGCAGATGTTCTACAACCTTAGTGATCCTGGTATGGAGGACATGCTCTACGAGGTCGAGTCGGTGAGACGGTTCGTAGGGTTGAGGCTGTCGGGCCCGCTCCCGGACGAGACGACGGTCCTGAACTTCCGCCATCTGCTGGAAGAGCACGAGTTGGGACAGGGTCTGTTCGAGGAGATCAACCGTCATCTGGAGTCCCAGGGGCTGCGGCTTCGGGAGGGAACGATCGTGGACGCGAGCATCATTGAGGCGCCATCGTCAACGAAGAATCGTGCAGGTAAGCGAGACCCTGAGATGCGTCAGACGAAGAAGGGGAATGAGTGGCACTTCGGGATGAAGGTACACGTCGGTGCGGACGCTGAGACGGGAGTAGTACATAGCGTAAGAACGACACCTGCGAACGTTCATGACGTGACGGAGGCTCACCGGCTGCTGCACGGTGGAGAGAAACGGGTGTGGGGCGATGCGGGGTATCAGGGAGTCGACAAGCGATTGGAGAATCGCGAGTTGGATGTGGACTGGCAGGTAGCGATGAGACCCGGGAGACGTCGGCAGCTGGAGCCGGGAAGCTATGAGGCGCTTATGGAGAAGCGCAAGGCGTCGACCAGGGCGAAGGTGGAGCATCCGTTCCTGTACGTGAAGCGGCACTTCGGATACGCCAAGGTGCGTTACCGAGGGTTGGCAAAGAACACGCAACGACTGATGTTGCTACTGGGGATGACGAACTTGATAAGGGCGGAGCGGTACTTGGCAGCCTGACGAGGGCGAAGTGCGCCCAAGCTGGACAAACGAACGTAGATACGCCTTAGCAGAGCCGTTTCAGGACCACAAGACCTCATCGACACACCGTAGGAGGAAGAAACACCTCGGACAGGCCACTTACTGTCCATCACATACGAGATACCCTCAGTTGTTCAGACCTTCCCTAAACCACGGGACAACTCCAAAGGACGGAAACGAAGGATACATCAGCCGATCGGAAGTCTCTCTTCCGATAAGCCCGCGCGAAATGCGGTACACGTAGTTGGCCAATCTCTCGCGGTCTTCCGCACTAGTCATACCGGCAATCAACGGAGCAGAGTTAATTAGAGAGTGGGCCATCACTATCGATTCGATGGGAGCATCCGGCTCACATATCAGGCCGATGTCATACAGTTTCAGGGCTTCCTCTTCATCACGGAACAGGATCGTCTCGGGGATGCCCATCAGAAGACCTGTATAGCGCCAGACGGCCATAAAGCTTGCGCGCTCCTCGTCATCGTAAACGGCGCCCAGGGTTTTCATGTGTTTCAGCAGCCTCGCTGAAAAAGCGGCAGCGGCGTAACCCAGATGTGCCATGCTAATCGGCATACCCCACGCTTCGGAATCCCACTCTTCCGAGTTATTCAGGAGGTACCTCACTCGTGCGTGAACTATCCGAATACGGACCGAAAGCTTCCAGCCATCTCCTTGCCTGTACAAGCCTCCGGGAAGGAATATCTCAAGCATGTGACGGTTATTCTGCCCCAAACGTCTGACACCCTGATCACGCACCCGCCCAGTGATGAAGAAGGACTTTGCTATGTTCGTCGTGAATCCTTCTATCAGAACGCCGGCGACGAATGCCGCCAGTATCACCCCCGAATTCCTGTGAAACATGCGTACGCTCGGGGCGAATGTCGAATAGTCGAGCCATTCCGGCGGCGTTGACGCCTCTTTGAAGAACTTTCGCATCGAGGCCGGTGCGTCCCGTAGAGCCTCCTCATCGTCGTTCTCCATGGCCGCTTGGATGAGCTGCCATGACTTGCTCGAACCAAGCTCTTCGAGATCTTCCGTCATCGCTTCGGCTACTGGATCTCCGATTTGTGTGTGCGCTACGTAATTGGACGCTATATCGGGCGCGACTTTGCGGGCCCTCTCGTAACCTACGTCGTAGTCAGAAGGTATATTCATTGTGCGTGTGCCTCCGTATCAGCTCCGAATCCATACGATCCGGACCTCCGAAAATTCATACTTCTGCCTCTACTCGCAGGTCGGGAAGCCAGCCGAGCCAAGACGGAGAACTCCTCTTCGAAGACGGTGAACGCCTCCTTGGTCTCCGAGCTGTCAGGAAACGTGTTGACGTCGTTAAGTCCGGTTTGAATGCTAAAGTAGAAGAACGCCAGGGCAATCATCGGAACGCTGATGGGGAGGATGCTGACAATAGGGTAGCGCGTTACGGCGCGGGCGATAGTCTCCCAGAATCCATGCTCTGTGGCCTGAGCACTCCTAAGGGAGAATCTGGCGAGGAAAGGGATGGATAGGAAGTCCACCCTAGGGCCGAGCAGCACGAGCACGGCAGGCAACAGTGTGAGGGTTGCGGCAAGGGCGGCGATGACCACCAGGATGGCACCCAGCCCCAGCGACTGGAAGAACGACACCGGAACGATGAGCATTCCAAGAAGGGCCAGCACTACGGTAGTGCCGCTGAAGAGCACTGTGCGGCCTGCCGTGTCGCCCACCTTGGAGACCGCCTCGTACTTGTCAAGACCGCGGCTCATCTCCTCCCTGAAGCGAGACACGATCAGCAGCGAGTAGTCGATGCCCACTGCAAGACCGATCATGGTGATCATCATAGTTACGAAGAAGAGCAGCTCGAAGGCCTGGCCGATAACCCCCACGGCTGCAAGCGCGAGAGCTATGGCGACAATGGCCATCCCCAGCGGCAGCAGGGTGGCGGCGACAGCGCCGAAGAGCACCAGCAGGATGATCAGCGCTATGGGGACGCCGAAGCGTTCCCCCTTCTCCAAGTCTTCGGCGCTCATCTCGTTGTTCTCGAAGGCTACACTGGCGTCTCCGCCGATGAGCACGCGAAAGTCGCCCGCTCCGTCGGCTTCCCGGACGATATGAATGATATCCTCGACGTTCTCCGTAGCCTCCTTCGAGCTGCCGGCCAAGGTGTAGTGGATCAGAACGGTGCGCCGGTCAGAGGAGACCATAAGTGAGAAGAGCTGCTCCCGCTGCTCCGCGCGAATGGCGGCTCCCAACGCAACGGCCTGGTAGTAGTGGAATATGGGCGTGCCGCCGATGCCTCCGGCAATCGTCTCCGGCCCTATCTCCTCGATGGCCGCGTGGACCTCCTCCACTTTGGCGCGGAAGGCGTCGTCGTCCACCGTGAGAGACGGCGACTGAACGATGACCAGCTCCGCCAGTGGCTTAGGCCCTCGCAACCTGTCTTCGAGTAGGGCGGATGCGCGTTCGGACTCGTATCTGCCGGCCAGCCGGAAGTCGGTGGTAGTGGCGCTTCCCAGCAGAGTCCGGATGAGCACGAGTGCGATTGCTACCAGCACCACCCACACGCCTATGGTTACCCAAGGCCTGCGCGCGCTGATGCGGGCCAATGTTCCAGTCAAGGCGGCCCTCCTACCGTGGCAAGGTAAAGATGCCTACCTACGCTCAGTCCGCCGGGCCCGACCGCCTTTGGATTGGCTCCTGTCCTCCGCCGCAGTGTACGGCGATTACAGGACGGTTCATCGGGCGGCGCGGCTCGACCGTCCGACTACCATACTTCCAACGAGCCACGGAGTCTAGGCTGTGTCGATGTTCGAAGTGCGTGTTCCAGAGAACAGTCTACAGCACACCTACGGCGCCCGAAAGCAGTGTCCGACTGCGGCGCTCCGCACGTCGAGCGCACGCTCGTAGGGCGAACGCCCGTCCGTCCGCCGCTATCCGATGGCCACGTACCGGCGCTCCTCTGACGAGCGGTAGACTGCGTCCAATATGCGCTGGACGTGGAGACCCTCATCTCCGGGGATGGGGTACGGGTCTCCGCCCTCGACGGCCTCCGAGAAGAGACTGAACATCTTCTCGTACATCTCCACCGGCTCGCACACGATCTCCCGAGGCTCCACCTCTACGCTGTAGTTCTCCTCAGGCTTGAAGTAGAAGAGCTGGTCCTTGTCGTAGGACGGGGGACCCAGGGTCTCCTTGGCGAAGAGAACGCCGTCGCTGCCCATGACCTGCAGGAGCCTGCGTCCCTGGAAGTTGGGCACGCTGGCGAAGCACTCCAGCACCCCCTGGGCTCGGTTCTCGAACTTCAACAGGACCGAGGCGGTGTCCTCGATGTCGCGGTCCCGGGTCAGGGTGTCGCAGAAGCTGCTCACCTCGGCGACGTGGCCCAGGAGGAAGACCATGGTGTCGATGGCGTGCACGCCGTCGTCCATCAACGGCCCCCCGCCGCCTATCCTCTTCTGCTGCCTCCAGTTCATCTGCCGATTGTCGGTCTCCCTCCACACCTCTGCGTCGTCGTCGGAGGCCATTGGCAGGTCCGGCTGCCACCAGACGTTATAGCGGGCGTGCACGGCCAGGGGCCGCCCTACCGCCCCGTCCTGGATCATCTCGCGCATCCTCTGGTGGACGGCGTTGAACCGCATCATCGTGGCGTGGCCCAGGATGACGCCGTTGTCGCGGCACGCCTTCACGAGCTCCTCGCACTCCTGGACGTTCACGGCCATGGGCTTCTCAACGAGCACGTGCTTCCCGGCGGCCGCGGCCGCGAGGGCGGGGCTCACGTGGGCCGACGGCGGCGTCGCCATGTAGACCGCGTCCACCGCCGGGTCTGCTATAAGCTCCTCACTGCTGCCGTACGCCGTGGTCTCGAACTTCCCCGCCGCGGCCTGGGCGCGCTCGGCCACCAGGTCCGTGACGCCGACCAGATTCGCGTTGCCCGCCGCGAGAATACCGTCTGGAATCGTCCTGTTGGCGATTCCTCCGCATCCGATGACTCCCCAGCCTGTACTCACTTGCGGCCCTCCTGAATACACGTGCGGCGCCGGGGTCGGCGCCGCAGCCTCGAATTTTGTCCGCGCGGAAGTGTACTCCAACATCCTTGCGGCGTCAAAGGTCTCTCAGGCGTAACGATAGCCCCAGTGGTACGCGAGTGGGATGCGGTTTCACTCGGACAGTAGGGTCCCATGGGATGCAAGGGACGCTGTGCCGCTCTCGGACCGCGCTCGGCGCAGTATCTCCGAGAGCTCCTCTACGATCTCCGGGTGCTCCCCATAGAGATTCCTGCGCTCCGAGAGGTCATCGCCAACGTTGAAGAGCTCTCCGGGGTGAACGTGGGGAGTGTATCCCCGCTCGGCCTTGAACCAGTCCGGCTCGCGGTCACCGTCGTCACCGCTGGGCGCGTCGATGAAGACCCAGTCCCCCTTGCGGACGGCGAACTTCCCGGAACCGCTGTGGTGTATGGCAAACTCTCGCACCGGCGTATCCGTATCTCCCCGCAGCAACGGCAGGATGCTGACGCTGTCCTCTCCCGCGCCCTCCGGCAGCTCGATCCCGGTCATCTCGGCGCAGGTGGCCATCAGGTCCCCTAGACCGATCAGCTGATCGCAGCGGCTTCCCTGGGGTATCGAGGCGGGCCATGACGCCACAAAGGGGACTCGATGGCCGGCCTCCCAAGCGTCGCGCTTGACTCCCCGCATCTGTCCCATGCTGTAGTGACGCCGTTGACGGGCCCGCTCGTACACGCCCTCGTCGTCAAGTGTGCGGTCTTCGGGGCCATTGTCGCTGGTAAAGACCAGCAGCGTGTTGTCCCTGGCGCCGGTGCGCTCCAGCGCATCCATGATCTGCCCCACGACCCAGTCCACCTCGCACACGAAATCGCCGTAGCGGCCCGCCCCGCTCCTCCCATGGAACTCCTCGTTGGGGACAATGGGGGAGTGGGGAGAGGTGAGGGGGAAGTAGAGGAAGTACGGCGCCGGCTCGTCCCCCTCTGGAACGGCGCTCTGAGCTTCGATGAGATCCACGGCCCTACGTGTGAACTCGGGGATCATCCGCTCCAGCTTCCAGCCGGCTGCAGCCAGTCCCGGATTCCCATACATGGTTGCCGGCTTCTCTTCAGTGGGCGCGTCAGTCAGGCGGTCGTCGTCGAACCACGTGTAGGGCGCGAAGTTTGGAACGTCTACGCCGAAGTAGGAGTCGAAGCCGCAGTCCAGCGGGCCCCCAGGTATGCGCTTCGTATAGTCGATGTTCGTTAAGCCGAGCTCCCTCCTTCCGTCAAGGTCGCGCTCTCCGAACGAAAGCGTCTCGTTAGGGCGCGTGCCGTCCAGGGTCGGCCAGTCCCAGCCCAGGTGCCACTTGCCAAGGCAGGCCGTCCGGTAGCCTTGGCCGCGAAGCATGCTGGCGACCGTTGGGCGGTCGGGTTCGATCAGCGGCCCGTCCCACTCCCACACGATCCCGTGTTTGAGCCGCGACCGCCAAGCGTACCGCCCCGTCAGGACGCTGTACCGGCTCGGCGTGCATATGCTCGACCCCGCATGGGCATCGGTGAACCGCATACCCTGCGCGGCCAGGCGGTCCAGATTGGGTGTTGGAATCTTGGAGTCAGGGTTGTTGCATCCCAGATCGCCGTATCCCATGTCATCCGCGAGTATGTAGATCAGGTTCGGCCCTGTCCTTGTCATGCGCTGCCTCTCCTCTGTCGGATAGCGATGGTGCGACCAGAATGATACAGCATGAGAGCGCCGACCGCCTCGATTGAGTCCTTCGTACAACCAGAGACCCGGCAGAGCCTAGCTCAGAGGGTTCCTTGGCGTTTGACATGTTCGTCCGAGGTGTTTATCATTCCTGCGGTAGTTACTAAACCGTGCGAAAAGCCTGAAGTTCTGAAGAGAAAGCACAGTAGTCCAAGGAGGATGTCGATGGGAAGGTTGGTTCTTTCGGTGTTGACCTTATTCATCCTGTCTGTCGCCGCCGCAGCGTGCGCCGGGGAGACGGTGGTGAGAGAGGTGCCAGTAGAGGTTGTGGTCGAGAGGGAGGTGGTGAGAGAGGTACCCGTTGAGAAGATCGTCACCCAAGAGGTCGTCAAGACCGTAGAGGTGCCTGTAGAGAAGATCGTGACCCAAGAGGTCATCAAAGAGGTGATGGTGCCCGGCGAGACGAAGGTGGTGGAGAAAGAGGTGGTGAAGGAGGTAGCCGTGGAGGTGGTGGTCGAGAAGGAGGTGGTCAAGGAGGTGGTGAGAGAGGTGGTGGTCGAGAAGCCGGTGATCAGAGAGGTCATCAAAGAGGTGTTCGTGGAGAGGCCGGTCGAGTTCCATGAGCCACAGTCCAGCGCCCAGCTGGTAGCGTCTGGGAGGCTCCCGCCAATCAGGGACCGAATCCCCGAGAACCCGTGGGTCATCCCGGCCCAGGAGATCGGCAGGTACGGCGGCGAGCTCCGGCGCGGATACCTTGGCCCTGGAGACTACTGGAACTTCTATAGGCTCTCCGTCAACACCAGCGCGGGCCGCTGGACCAGCGACGGCGGCGGAGTGATACCCGCCTTCGCCCACAAGATAGAGACCAACGACGACGGTACGCAGTTCACCTTCCACCTTCGCGAGGGTGCGCGGTACTCCGACGGTACTCCCCACACCGCCGCCGACTGGGAGTTCATGTACAACGCTGTGCTCTCCAATCGCGAAATGATCGAGAAGCCGCCGGGATGGCTGTCTCTGGGCGAGAACATGGCGACGTTCGAGAAGCTGGACGACTGGACGGTGAGGTACACCTTCCACCAGCCCAACTTCGTCTTCCTTAACCAGATTCCCCAGAACGACTTCGGCTCGCAGCGCTTCTTCGTACCCGGTCACTATCTACAGCAGTTCCACCCGGACTATGCCGACAAGGACAAGCTGGAGAAGGCAATGATGGACGGCGACTACGACGATTGGATGTCGCTGCTCCAGGACAAGTGGGAAGACAGAATCAACCCTGAGCTGCCGGAGCTGAAGCCTTGGCTGGCACAGAATAGGTGGGGAGACCAGCGCTTCACCGCGGTCCGGAACCCCTACTACTGGGCCGTAGACGCCGACGGCAACCAGCTCCCCTACATCGACAGGCTCGTATACGACCTGATCGAGAACGCGGAGATCATCAACCTGCGGGCCATTGAGGGCGATATCGACATGCAGGCCCGCCACATGAGGGTAAGCAACTACCCCCTCATGGTGGAGAACGCGGACAAGGGCGACTACAATGTTCGCCTGTGGCGTGAGTTCGGCGGGACCAACGTCTCCACGTGGTTCAACCAGACCTACGACGGCCCAGAAGCCGAGCTGTTCAACAACGAGAAGTTCCGGCAGGCCCTCTCCTTGGGCGTAGACCGTGAGCAGATCAACGAGATCGTCTTCCTCGGCACCGTCATCATGAGGAACTACGTGCCCGCCGCCGGCCATCCCCACTACCCCGGTGCCGACGTGGAGTTCAAGTGGATAGAGTTCGATCCTGAGCGGGCCAACGCGATGCTGGACGAGATCATCCCCAACAAGGACAGTGAAGGCTACCGGACGCTGCCCAACGGCGACCGGCTGGAGCTGTCGGCCATCATCTTCGACGGGTGGGCGTCTTGGGCCGACACCACGGAGCTGGTGTTCAGGCACCTGGACGAGAACCTCAAGATCCGGGGCAAGATGCGCGTAGGCCAGCGCAACCCGATCCAGACGACCTGGAGCGCCAACGAGGAGATGATGTTCACGCACCCGTTCGACACGGTGGACACCTTCTCCGCCAACTCCAAGTCGAAGTTCACATCCGGCCTGGCCGCGGGAGTGGAGCACTCCCGGTGGATCAACACGGACGGCGCGGAGGGCGTCAAGCCCCCCGACCGGATGATCGAGCTCAACCAGTGGCACAAAGAGGGCCCCGGCTGGGCGCCTTTGAGGGCCGCCGAGGCCGCCAAGGAGATATACACGTACCACGCCGAGCAGGCCTTCGCCATCAATACGGCGGGCTTGGCCCCGTCGCCGGCCATCGTCAAGAACAACATGCGCAACGTGCCCGACTTCCTGCCCGTGTTCTGGCCTCTCAGGACGCCGAACAACGGCTATCCTGAGGTCTGGTTCTACGCCAACTAGGTAAGCCTCCAGTCGGGAGCACAGAGACCGCCGTCGTGTCCAACGGCGGCGGTCTCTGCTTTATAACTCGAACATCGCACTCTAATCTGCTGGAGGACACACAGGCCCGTGCTGCCATTCACGCTCCGTCGCCTCCTCGTCTTCTTTCCCATGCTGGTGGTGATGTCCGTATTGGCCTTCGGCCTCATCCAGGCGCCTCCGGGCGACTACCTGTCCGACTACCTCATCTCGCTCCAGATGCGGGGCGAGGGGTCCTTGGATGAGATAGAGCATCTGAAGCGAAGGTACGGGCTGGACGAGCCCATCTACGTCCAGTATTGGAAGTGGATATCCGGCTTCGTGCGCTGGGACTTGGGCGACTCCCTGGAGTTCAGGAGACCGGTCACCGAGCTGATAAACGAGCGGCTGGGAATGACCGTTGTGCTGGGCATCTTCACCATCGCATTCACTTGGTCCTTAGCCATTCCCATAGGCATCATATCCGCCATCAAGCAGTACTCGATACTCGACTACGTGACCACCTTCCTGTCCTATATGGGCGTCGGCACACCCAACTTCCTACTGGCCTTGGTGATCATGTACTCGGTCTTTGCGTTTTTCGATCTGAAGGTCACCGGTCTATTCTCGTCCGAGTACATCGACGCTCCCTGGACCGTCGGGAAGTTCATCGATCTGCTGAAGCACATCTGGGTCCCCATGGTGATCCTAGGAACCGACGGCACCGCCAGGCTGACCAGGATCATGAGGGCCAACTTCCTGGACGAGATGAGTAAGCCCTACGTCGAGACGGCCCGCGCCAAGGGTCTGTCGGAGTGGAAGCTGATGATGAAGTACCCGGCCCGCATAGCCATAAATCCCATCATAAGCGTCGTCGGATGGGAGTTGCCGGGCCTCTTCTCGGGCAGCCTGATAGTGGCCAGCGTGATGAGCCTCCAGACTGTGGGGCCCCTGCTGTTGAGGGCGCTCACCTCCCAGGACATGTACATGGCGGGCTCTGTAATCATGATACTGACCACGCTGACGCTGATTGGGACTCTGATCTCCGACATTCTATTGGCGTGGACCGACCCGCGGATTCGGATGGGGGGCTGAGGCATGGCCGGCACTGCGCGGGCGGTCCCCGCCCCCATCACCAGGGAAGAGCAGCAGTACGTCGCCTCCCAGTGGAAGCTCGTCTGGTGGCGCTTCCGCCGGCACCGGCTCGCCATGGTGGCGGCCGTCGTCATCGCCATGTTCTACTTGGCCTCCATATTCGCCGAGTTCCTGACGATCCACGACCCCTTCGACTCCGACGCCAAGAGGAGCTACCTAGCGCCCCAGCCCGTCCACTTCTTCGACGGCTGGCAGCCGACCCGCCCCTACGTCAACGGGCTTAGGAGCGCCAGGAACCCGGCCACCCTCGCCCTGGACTTCCAGGTCGACGAGTCGGTGAGGTTCCCTATCCAGTTCTTCACCTCGGGCTTCGAGTACAAGGTGATCGGCATGATCGCAACCGACCTGCACATCATGGGCGTCGAACAGCTCGAAGACCCTGGGGACCACGTGGTGGCCTTCTACCCCCTGGGCACGGACCGGTTCGGTAGGGACATGTGGTCGAGGCTCATGATGGGCACCAGGATTTCGATGTCCATCGGCCTCGTCGGGGTGGCCGTGAGCCTGGTCCTGGGGATGCTCATGGGGGGCATCTCCGGCTACCGCGGGGGGATGACCGACATCGCGATCCAGCGACTCATAGAGTTCCTCCGCTCCATACCCACGATACCCCTATGGATGACCCTGGCGGCGGCCGTGCCCCGGGACTGGTCCGTTGTGAAGGTCTACTTCGCTATTACGGTGATCATCTCCATCATCGGCTGGACCACCCTAGCCAGAGAGGTGCGGGGGCGGTTCCTCGCCCTGCGGGAGGAGGACTTCGTGGTGGCGGCTAGGCTCTACGGCTCGAGCCAGCTGAGGGTGATCTTCCGGCACATGATGCCCTCCTTCATGAGTCACATCATCGCCACCACGACCCTGGCGATACCGGGTATGATAATCGCCGAGACCTCTCTTAGCTTCCTCGGCTTGGGGCTGCGGCAGCCCATAATCAGCTACGGGGTACTGCTATTCGAGGCCCAGAACCTCAAGTCGGTGGCGCTGGCCCCATGGCTTCTCATCCCCGGGGCCTTCGTCATCGTCGTCGTATTGGCTTTCAACTTCCTCGGGGATGGACTTCGGAACGCGGCCGATCCATACTCAACCTCCCAAAACTAGAGCACGGCATTACCCAGCCAATTGCCTTCCTCTGCGAAGGGGAGAGGGCCCGGCAGGCCGGGGAGGTGAGCGATGGTGCCAGGGTCACGCCGTCCTCAGCTCCTTGGCCGCTCTCCCGGTGATGTGCTCCGGTGTGGAAGGCGCCTGCGCCCAGGTCATGGCAACCATCCGCCTTCCCGTCTTGCCGCCGAACGCCGCGTGGAAGATGAGCTGGTTGAAGAAGAGCACGTCTCCGGGGTCGGACTCCAGCGCGGCGGCGGGTATGGCCAGGGGGTCCGTGCCGTAGATGGTGCCGTCGTCATCCAGGTCGATCCCCGTCTCCTCCTCCCAATCGCTCAGCTCCTTCTCGTCGGCCTTGGAGGCAGGGGCGATGTTCGACAGGAGGGAGCCGTCGGCGATGGCCTTCTTCAGCCTTCCCATCCTCAACGGCTGCAACGCGTCGTGCAGCGGGTTCCTGTGGGAGCCGGGGACCACCCTCAGACATCCCGTATCCATCCTCACAGGGTCCAGATATATGCCGGCCTTGAGCCTGGTCTGTTTGCCATCCCCCACCTTGGCGACGTCCGGGTGCCACTGGGTGTCGCCGACGAAAAGCCCTCCGCCGGGCCCTCCGATCGAGTGGTAGTCCTCCCCCAGCAGTTGTTCCAGGGGGATGTAGAGCCTGTCGTCGGTCAGCAAGCCCTTGAAGCTGGGCGCGTCGTTGAGGGAAACGTCCTGCCTCCGCTCGCCCTGAAAGTCCTCTCCCTCGCGGTCGGCGAGCGCCCGCTCGTCCAGATCCTTGCACATTGCCTCCACCTCTGAGGCTTCGAACACTTGGGGCAGCTTGAGAAATCCGAAGACCTCCCAAAAGGCGATCTGCTGTGCATTCAACTTCATTCTTCTTGCACCTCCACTAGAATGTGAATCGGCAGACAGGATTATACAGGAGGCTCCGTAACTTGCAAGCCTTGCGGATGAGGATCTGTGGGCATTGTGGAGCCTGTGGGTCATCGATTTGCGCGGTCGAGCGATAGCGGCTATAGTCACTGAAAACACCTCGGAGGTCGACAACGTATGTACACCGGATTCAATCACGTAATGCTATGGGTCAAGGATCTGCAGCTGGCGAAGAAGTTCTACGGCGAAGGCCTCGGCATGCCCTTCATCAGCGAGGAGTACCGCATGCCTCGGATGTTCGACAAGGTCTACTACGGCTCCGAGAGCATGGTGCTCGAGTTGTTCGAGTGGGAGGACCCAGACGAGTACCCGGACGATCCCGACAGGAACAAGCGCTCCGGCATCACGCACTTCTGCATCTGGGTTGACAGCTTCGAGAAGACCTCCAAGGAGCTGGAGGCAGCCGGGTTCCCGGGGCACCTGACGGACGGCGGAAGCGAGGTCAAACCCGGCCTGACCCCTGGCCACCACATGCGGGCCGCCATGATCTGGGACCCCGAAGGCAACCCGATAGAGGTCTTCGAGCTGGCCGAGGCGCCCTAGCCCTTCTTCTCGGCGCCGGGCGGGCTTGGTCTCGGGGCGGCAACGTCGCGCTGCCGATGAAGCTCCGCGCCTTGACTGGCGGGGTACGCTCTATCTACAATGTCTCTGGAGATGGAGGCTATGGAAGACTACGCGATAGTAAAGACTGGCGGTAAGCAGTACCGCGTGCAGAACGGGGACGTGATACGCGTCGAGTCCCTGCCCGCCTATAGAGGCGACGTGGTGGAGCTCTCCGAGGTTCTGATGGCTTCGAGGGACGATGCCGTCTTTGTCGGCTCGCCGACTCTGCCGGGAGCCAAGGTGATCACAGAGGTGGTCGATAGAGGCAGAGACAAGAAGGTCATCGTTTTCACCTACAAAGCCAAGACCAGGAACCGGAAGAAGAATGGGCACCGGCAGCATTATACTGATCTCAGGGTGACCGGCATCGAGGTAGACGTGGAGAGCATCAGTCGGAGGTCAACCGATGGCGCATAAGAAGGGCGGCGGCAGCACCAGGAACGGGCGAGACAGCAAGTCCAAGAGGCTGGGCGTCAAGCGGTACGACACTCAGGAGGTCACCACCGGCACGATCATCGTACGCCAGCGCGGCACTAGGATTCACCCGGGGAACAACGTCGGACTGGGGCGAGACCACACGCTCTTCGCCCTGATCGACGGTAAGGTCAAGTTCGAGCACGCCAGCGGAGGCAGGAAGCGCGCCAGCGTCTACGCAACCGTCGAGAGCTAGGCACTAGATGAAAACAACCATACATCCCGAGTACCATCCAGAGGCCCAGGTGGTTTGCTCCTGTGGCGAGACGTACACCACGGGCTCGACCAAGCCTATGATCAGGATTGAGATCTGCAGCAAGTGCCACCCCTTCTTTACCGGTGAGCAGCGCATCATCGACACGGAGGGCAGGGTGGAGCGCCTGAAGCGCAGGTTCAGCCTGGAGTAGGGGGCAACGATTCTGTCTGTGAATCGGGGTGACGGCTGAGGCCTCGCCCCGACTTTGTTTGGCCTGGTATCATCGACGAATGGCTGCAGATCAAAGTCCAACCTACGGCGGCCAAGCCGTCATCGAAGGCGTCATGATCCGCGGCCAGGACCACGTCTCGATCGCGATCCGCCGCCCCGACGGCACCATCGCGCGGCGGTGCGAGGCCCTGAACCCGGTGTTCACGGGCCGCCTCCGGCAGTTGCCGTTGATCAGGGGCGTCGTCGTGCTCACGGAGACCCTGGCCCTGGGCATGAGGGCCCTGACCTATTCGGCCAACGTGCAGGCCGAGGCTGAAGGGCTCGAGGTCGGCAGAGGGGCCGTTGCCGGGATGATCGCGGTCTCACTGGCGTTCGGCATCGTCTTCTTCTTCCTGCTCCCGGTCTTTGCCAGCACGCCGTTGGAGGGCATCCTCGGCAACGACCTGATCAGCAACGTTGCCGAGGGCGCCATCAGGATGGGCCTCTTCTTGGGGTACGTCTACCTCATCAGCCTGATGGAGGGCATCAGGCGGGTCTTCATGTACCACGGCGCGGAGCACATGACCGTGCATGCCCAGGAGCGTGGAGACCCCCTCACGGTTGCAGACGTCTCAAAGTACTCTCCGGCCCATCCCAGGTGCGGGACAGCCTTCCTCCTGGTAGTGATGGTGATAGCCGTAGTAGCCTTCGTGCTGATACCCAGGGACCCCTTCTGGTGGCTGATCACGTCCAGGGTGATACTGATCCCCGTTATAGCAGCCATAGCCTACGAGCTGACCAAGTTCAGCGGCAGCCACTCCGACAACCCATTGGTCCGCGTGGTGAGCGCCCCCAGCCTGTGGCTTCAGTCGCTGACGACGCGGCCGCCGGAGGACGAGCAGATCGAGGTCGCCATCGACGCCATGAAGCAGGCCCTGGAGGCTGACGCGGGCTAGCCTCGGCGCTGGCGTAGCTCGTGCCACACCTCTTCGGGGCTCACGCCGGAGGCTGACAGGAGCACCAGCACGTGGTACAGCAGGTCGGAGACCTCGCGGGCAAGGTGCTCCCGGTCGGCTTTCACCCCGGCGATGGCGGTCTCTCCCGCCTCCTCGATGACCTTCTGGCTGATGCGCTCCACCCCCTCGTCCAGCAGATGCGCGGTATAGCTGTCCTGGGGCATCTCTCGCTTGCGGTCTTGGACGATGGCGAACAGCTCGTCCAGCACACCCGGGCCCTTCTCCTGATGCACGAAGTCTGGGAAGTCCTCGACGTCGGTGAAGAAGCACGTGGCGTTGCCCGTATGGCAGATGGGACCGTCCGGCACTACCTGAAGCAGCACCGTGTCGCCGTCGCAGTCGATCTCCGCCGACTTGAAGCGTAGGTAGTTGCCCGACACCTCTCCCTTGTGCCACAGGTCGGTCCGGCTGCGGCTGTAGAACCAGACCTCGCCTCCCTCGATGGTGCGCTTGATGGACCCCGGGTTCATGTACCCGAGCATGATCACCTTGCCCGTCGTTGCGTCCTGGGCAACGGCGGGCACGAGGCCGTGTTCGTCTAGCTGTATCTTTTTCTGTATAGGCCGCATGAGGCTTGCCTCTTCATCTCGGGTTTTGTATAGGGGCTTTGGTACGTTGCCTACCTTGGCGGGATTGGGCGGATGGGGACGCCCCGGCGGGAGAGGTACTCCTTGGCTTCGCCGACGGTGTGGGTCCTGTAGTGGAAGATGCTGGCGGCAAGGACCGCATCGGCCTTGCCGATCTCCAGGGCGTCGTACATGTGTTGTAGGTTTCCTGCGCCGCCGCTGGCGATTACGGGAATCGACACGGCCTCGGAGATGGCCCGCAGCAGCTCCAGGTCGTATCCGCTCTGCTGCCCGTCGGTGTCCATGCTGGTGACGAGCAGCTCGCCGGCGCCAAGCTCGGCGACGCGTCTCGCCCACTTGACGGCGTCGAGGTCGGTGGGCGTGCGGCCGCCGTGAGTCACCACCTGCCACCTGGATTTCTTGTCCAGTCCGTCCAGTCCGTCCAGCTCGTCCGGCCCATCCGGCTGGTCAATGGCCGCTGCGTACCCTCCCGGCTTCACCGTCTCGGCCTCCAGGACCGTGTCGCCGTCGAGAGACCTGGCGTCGATGGCGACGACGATGCACTGGCAGCCGAAGAAGTCGGCCGCCTCCGACACCACCGTCGGGTCCTGGACGGCGGCGGTGTTGAGGGAGACCTTGTCGGCGCCCGCCTCCAGCATTCGTCTCACGTCGGCGACCTTGCGGATCCCGCCTCCCACGGTCAGCGGGATGAAGACCTGCTCCGACACCTGCTGCACAACGTTGATCATGATCTCCCTGGCGTCGGAGCTGGCGGTTATGTCCAGGAAGACGAGCTCGTCGGCCCCCTCGGCGTCATAGTACGCGGCCATCTCCGCCGGGTCGCCGGCATCGCGCAGGTTGACGAAGCTGACGCCCTTCACGACGCGCCCCTCGTGAACGTCGAGGCAGGGAATGATTCGTTTGGTCAGCATGCAATCTGTCCGTGAGTCACAATCGTCATGTGAGCTCGTGAGTTGACCGGAGGCGGTCAACCCACCGCGTCCAGGGCCTCCTCCAGGTTGATGTCGCCCGTGTAGAGCGCCCTTCCGACGATGGCCCCCTCGACCCCGATCTCCTCGAGGCGGAGCAGATCGTCGATGGACGATATCCCGCCTGCGGCGATAAGACGAGCCTTCGTGCCTGCGAAGAGCTCCTCGATGGCCGCGAAGTTGGGCCCCTCCAGGGTGCCGTCGCGGGCGATATCAGTATACATGAAGCGGCGAACGCCCCCGTCCTCCATGCGGCGCACCAGCGCGGCGGCGGTCGTATCGCTGCCCTCCGTCCAGCCCTCCACGGCTACGCAGCCGTCCCTGGCGTCTACGGACACTATTACCCTGTCCGCTCCCAGTTCCGCACACAGCCCCGGCGCCATCTCCGGGTCGCGGACCGCCGCCGTGCCGACTATGACTCTCTGAGCACCCAGGGCCAGCGCCGCCGAGGCCGCCTTCGCTGTCCGGATGCCGCCCCCCATCTGGATGGGCGTCGAGACAGCGGAGGCGATCTCCCGCACCACGTCGAGGTTCGCCGAGACACCCCCCTTCGCTCCATCCAGGTCAACCACGTGGAGGCGGGGCGCTCCCAGGGCGGCCCATCGGGATGCGACCTCAACGGGGTCCTGGGAGAAGACCGTCTCGCGGTCGTAGTCCCCCTGATAGAGGCGGACGCACCTGCCGGACCTGAGGTCTATAGCCGGGATGACCTCCATGGAGGGCTACCCTTCCTTCGACTCTGCGACCATGTCGACGAAGTTGCGGTACAGCTTGAGGCCGATGCCGCCGCTCTTCTCAGGGTGAAACTGAACAGCGACGACGTTATCCCAGGCCACCGCGCTGCAGAAGTCGACCCCGTAGGTCGTCGTACCGACGCGCACACCCTCGTCCTCGGGGTCGGCGTAGTAGCTGTGTACGAAGTAGAAGTTGGAGCCGTCGGGAATGCCGGCGAACACCGGCAGATCCCGATGGAAGGCGACCTGGTTCCATCCCATATGCGGCACCTTCATGCCGGCCGGGAGTAGACGCACGCGTCCGCCCAGCACGCCCAGACACGGCTCGGGGGCCTCATCCGATGCTTCCAGCATTAGCTGAAGGCCTAGGCAGACGCCCAGAAAGGGCTTGCCCCCGGAGATGGCCTCTCTGATCGGAGCGACGAGACCCCTGGCGTGGAGCGCTCGCATCGAAGAGCCGCTGGCGCCCTGCCCCGGGAAGACCAACCCATCGGCGGCCTCGATCTCGGAGGCGTCGCTGGTGATGATCGAGACGGCGCCAGACCTCTCCAGCGCCTTCTGGACGCTGCGAAGATTACCAGCCTGGTAGTCGACTATCGCGATGGTGGGGCCTGTCATCGACGAATCGCCCTACTGACGCCTTCCTGTGACGACTTCGAAGGGCAGCGCCTGGTCCTCGTAACGCGCCAGCATGAAGAGGAGGTCCGACAGCCGATTCAGATAGCGCAGGACCTCGGGATTGACCAGGAGACCGAGCTCCTGCAGCTCCACCACCCGGCGCTCTCCCGTCCGCAGCTGGCTGCGGGCCATGTCCAATGCGCTGGAGGCGGCCGACGCGCCGGGGACGATGAAGGCGTTGGGCAGCTCAACCTCCTGTGAAAGCTCGTCGATATACCTCTCGATCCTCTCCGTCATCTCCGGAGTTACTACGGCGAAGTTGGCCTCCAGGTGCTCGTACCTCTCTCTGTCGGTGGCCAGCTCGGCGCCGACGGTGAACATCTCGTGCTGCACCTCCAGTAGCAGCTCCTTAACCCTCGGGTCGTTGGACAGGGCCCGCGCGAGCCCCATCGCCGAGACCGCTTGGTCCGTGGCCCCGTAGGCCTCGCACCTGGCGTCGGCCTTGGACACCTGGCCGCCGAACAGGAGCCGGGTCTCTCCCGAATCGCCTCGCTTCGTGTAGATGGGCATAGGGCTTACCTCCGAAGCAAGAATTATAACAGCTAATCACCCTCACCCCAGCCCTCTCTCGTCATGGGCAACTGTTCAGACTCGAGGGGAAACCGAGTAGCCCGCGCGGCCAATTCAGGCTACTCCTCATTTCAAAGATTCCGTACACTAGGCAGCAAGGGCTCGGGGCTTGGCTAGAAGAAGATGGGGAGACGGTTCCTGCGGTCCGACTCGGTTGGGGTGTCGGAGTCTGGCGTGAGGCCGTTCCTGGCGGAAGGCCGGTCCGGCATGGCGGCTCCGTCGCGGGAGTGATCGGGTCCGCTCCGGGAGGCGTCGGCGGCTCGGTCGCAGGAGTGATCGGGTCCGCTCCGGGAGGCGTCGGCGGCTCGGTCGCGGGAGTGATCGGGTCCGCTCCGGGAGGCGTCGGCGGCTCGGTCGCGGGAGTGATCGGGTCCGCTCCGGGAGGCGTCGGCGGCTGAGATGTGGGAGTGGTCGGGTCCGCCCTGGGCCGGTCTCACGGAGTACCGCTTCCTCCAGAGGGGGCAGTCGACGGACTCGCAGGTGATCATGTTGCCGCGTCCGTCGTAGTGATAGATGCCGCACTTGCCGTAGTCGTAGTCGTCGGGCGGGTCGGATGGGGCGGCTGCGTCGTCATCGCCGGGGCCCGCGTTGTCGTCCGCGGGAGTGTCGTCGAAGCCGCGGCGCAGGAGCTCCCTGGCGGCTGCGAGCCTGTGGTGGGGCTTGAAGCCGGGGAGGCCGCCCCGCATGACGTCGACGAGGAATCGGATGGCGACGCGGCCATCGTCGGTCTCCTGGCGCACGATCTTGGCAAGGCCGGATGCGAGCTTGCGGTCGGCGGGTGGAGAGTGCTGGGCGCGGCGTCGCCTCTTGGGGGCGGGTGCGCTCTCGTCGATGAAGTCTTGAGCCTCGGTGAATCCGAGCTTGACGAGCTGTCGCGCGGCGGCGATCCGATGGGATGGCTTGGCGTCCTGGAGCTGTCCCTGCATAGTGGAGACGAAGAAGCGGACGATGAGCCGGCCATCGTCGGTCTCGTGTCGGACGATGTCCCTCAGTGAGGGAGCTTCGTTGTCCTGCTTGTCGTGTTGGAGGCTGTGGTTGGCGTGTTCTGCGGGGAACATATGCGCTAACTATAGGTGAGGTCGAGGGGCGCGTCAAGGATCGTTTCGGCTTGGAGGCGGGAACGACGGTGAGAGCGTCACAGGGAATCGAGGCCGTCTCAACAAACGTGGAGTGGACCGCGGCTGGAGCAAAAAAGAGAGGCCCGCGTCGTTAGACGCGGGCCTCGTGCCGCCGGATGGACGGCCTGGAACCGGGGCTGGCGTGCTAACCGGTCTTGATCTCCAGCCTCTTCGCCTTCTTGGCCTCCACCTTCGGGAAGGTGATGGTCAGGACGCCGTCGACGTACTGGGTCTCGGCCTTGTCGGCATCGACCGTGTCGGGCAGTCGCAGAGCCCTGTGGTGCTTCCCGCTCCTGCGCTCCCGCACCAGGTAGCTGTCGTTCTGCTCCTCCCGCTCGGACTCGTCCGCAGCCGTGATCCTCAGCACACCGTCTTCGACGGTGACCTCGACGTCATCGGCCTTGACGCCGGGCAGGGAGGCTCGCACGACCACGTCCTCCTCATGCTGGACCACGTCCAGCGGCAGGGCTCTGGCCGCTATCTCGTCTCCCACGCCGTACGCCCTCCAGAAGCGGTTGGCCAGGCTGTCTATCCGACGCATGTCCCTGAAAGGGTCCCATCGCTGCAGCAGCATTGCTTCACCTCCTATGGTGTAATCTCTCTCTATCCGTAACGGACGCAGTGTCAATCCGTTCAGAGTTATATTAACTAATCTGTCTATATGTGTCAAGTAACTGATAGAAGATACTATAAGTTCCTTGTCTTCAGGATTAGACTCTGTTAGGATAGTACCCGCAATGGCTAGCTACTATGAGACCCTGGGGGTATCAAGGAGCGCCGACGAGAAACAGATCAGGCAGGCCTTCAGACGGCTGGCCCGCCGGTATCACCCTGATCTGAATTCGGGGGATAAGGCGGCCGAGGCGAAGTTCAAGCAGGTCAACGAGGCCTACGAGGTCCTGTCCGACGCCGAGAGCCGGACGAAGTACGATCGCTACGGCGACAACTGGGCGCACGCCGACCAGTTCGAGCCCCGCCGGAGCGGCGGCGCGCACGGGCCCTTCTCGCGGACCGCCAGCCGTGGAGGATCCGGCAGCGTCGGCTTTGACGGCTTGGAGGACCTGCTGGGCGGATTCGGAGGCTACACAACGCGCCGGGGCCGCCCCAAGCCGCGCCTCGACATCTCCGTGGACGTCACCCTCGAGGAGGCATTCGCGGGGACCAGGCGCAACGTGACCATCACCAGGGACGGCAGGGACAGGCGCATAGAGGTGTCGGTCCCGCCCGGAGTCGACACCGGGTCCGTCGTCAGAATCTCCCTGGACAGCGATACCCAGATACTCTTGAACATCACCGTCGATCCCCATCCCCGATACGAGCGCAAGGGCAGCGACCTCTACACGGAGGTGGGGGTCCCCTTCGAGGACGCTGTCCTGGGGGGCGAGGTCGAGGTGCGCACACTCGGGGGGCTGGTCAAGCTGACGGTCCCCGCCGAGAGCGGCAACGGCCAGCGTCTGCGATTGGCCGGGCAGGGTATGCCCAAGCTGGGGACGCCCGAATCCAGGGGCGACCTCTACGCGACGCTCCGCCCCGTGATGCCCAAGGACATTTCGGACGAGGAGAGGGAGCTGCTCTCCAAGCTGAAGGAGCTCCGGTCGAGACGGAGGTAGCCCGATGCAAGAGATGTTCGGCCACGACGAGCCCGTCTTCATCATCAGTGTCGCGGCGCGGATGCTAGGAGTCAGAACGCAGACCCTCCGGTACTACGAGCGTCTCGGCCTGATCGAGCCGTCGCGCACCAGCGGCAACCAGCGAGTCTTCTCTCGGAGGGACATCGAGCGCGTCCAGCGCATCCGGGGGCTGATGGACGACCTCGGCGTGAATCTGGCCGGGGTTGAAGTCGTGCTCAGACTGTTGGAGCGGCTCCGGGAGGCGGAGGAAGAGACCAGGCGCCTCCGGGAGGAGAACGCGCGCGTCAGGGGGCTGATGGACGCGGGGCGGTAGGCCCCCGCTATAAGGGCCTCTTCAGTGTCACTTCGACGAGACAGCTTCCCTGCACCCAGTCCTCGACGACGTCCATGGGCTGGCCCTGCCTGTACGGGGACAGCCCCTTCAGCCTAGTGAGTACCGCCCGGCGCTCATCCTCGTCGGTGATGGGCCTGGCTGTCGCGGGTACGTCGGCGTGTATGCGCTCCTTGAGATGGTAAGTGAACTCCGGGTTAGCCACGAGGTTCGCGTACCAGCTCCGTCTGCCGGGCGAGCCGGTCAGTATGACCTTGCCGTCGAGGTAGTGGGACCATATCTCGATACGCCGCGGCTCACCGCTCCTGCGCCCGGTGGTGGTGATGTCGACCGTCATGTCGATGCTCAGCGCCTCCGCAACCTTGTCGTCCATGCTCCTGCTCCTGTCACCGGAATCTACCAAGAGTATTAGGTCAGTGACCGGAAGGCAAGTTCGCAGCTGTTCACTCCCGTCATTCCGGCCCCGAGCGGGAGTTGCCTGCCCTGCGAACATCTCCGGAAGGTGGGTGTATAATGGCGCGGCCCCCGTTAATCCTGAGGTGGAGAGCGCTCCGACATTGGAACAGGTCAGGGTATCCGAGGAGATCAGGAAGGGCCGCACCCTCCTGGCGGTGACCGTGGTCCTCGGGCACTGCATCAAACACATATACAACTCTGGACTCCAGTCCATCCTCTTACCGTCCATCAAGGAGGGGCTGGGGCTGAGTGCGACGCGGCTCGGCTCCCTGGCCTTCTCCACCCACGTCATGGGCTGGGCGGTGACCATGGGCGCCGGATACCTGGGAGACCGGTTCGCCCACAGGGCCGCGATGCTCCTGGGTCTCTCCCTCGCGCTGATGGGCGGCGCGTTCTTCCTGGCGGGCAACGCTGGCAGCTACTGGCCGATGTTCGGGGCTATGCTGCTGATCGGCATAGGGCCGTCCCTGTACCACCCGCCGGCCATCGGCGCCCTCTCCCGGCGCTTTCCCGACAAGCGGGGCTTCGCCATCTCCCTCCACGGCACCGGGGGCAGCGTCGGACAGGTGCTCGGCCCCATCGTCGCCGCCAGTGCGCTGTCCGTCCTGGTTTGGCAGGACGTGATGAAGGCGAGCCTGCTCCCCGCCCTGCTGGCGGCCATCCTCATCTGGACCATGATGCGCAACGTCTCGGGCGACGTGCCGGGCTCCGCATCCACACGCGACTATTTCGGCTCGGTGGCCACCCTCATCAGGAAGCCGATGATATTCGCCCTGGTGCTCGTCACCGGACTGCGGAGCATGGGGCAGGGCGCGGTGACCATCTTCCTTCCCGTCTATCTGAAGGAGGACCTGCTCTTTTCGGACTACAAGGTCGCCTTCTACCTCTCCATGGCGCAGGTGGTGGGAGTAGGCACCCAGCCGGTCATGGGGGCGCTATCCGACAGGTTCGGCAGGAAGGGAGTCCTGGTACCGGCGACGGCCGTTATGGGTCTGCTGTTTTTCGCCCTGAAGTACGCGGACGATGGGATTGAGCTGATCGTCGTCGTCGCCGCCATGGGCGCCTTCCTCTACTCCCTCCACACGATCTTCATAGCGGCCGCAATGGACGTGGCCGAAGGGGAGGTCCAGTCCACGGTGGTGTCGCTGATCTACGGCGCCAGCATCATCGGGACCGCTTCTCCCATCCTCGCCGGGTTCATCGCGGACGTCACCGGCGACACCAGCAACACCTTCCTGTACGGCGGCGCCGTCTCTCTGCTGGCATCCTTCGTACTGCTGCTGCTCAGGCTGCCCAAGACGGCCGGCCAGATGGCAGCCAAACCGGGCGGCTGAGCGGCGCGCAGCCGCGGAGAGCCGGGTTCTCAGGGGTGAATCAGGACCACTGAGCGCTGTATCTCGGTGGTCACCTGCGGGCCGTCCTCCCCGATGTACAGATCTATCTCCGAGCGGACTCCGAACTCCGGGAGGTATATCCCGGGCTCCACGGTCACCGCGAGGCCGGGGATCACGGGCCGCGTATCGTGGGTCTCCCAGCCATCCAGGTTGACGGCGTTGCCGTGGACCTCGCGGCCCAGCGAGTGGCCCAGGCGGTGGCTGAAGTAAGGGCCGTAGCCGGCGCGTGTAACGTAGTCCCGCGCCACCGTGTCGACCTGCCAACCCTGCAGGCTCCGCCCGGCGGCGAAGGCGGCGGCCAGCTCGGCCACTGCCGCGTCCCTGGCCCCTATGACCGCGTCGAACACGTCCTGATGCGCCGGTGGGACCGAGTCGCCGACGTAGGCGGTCCAGGTGATGTCGGCGAACATGGTCGACTCTCCCGGCAAGCGGGCCCAGAGATCGATGAGCACCCAGTCGCCCTGGCCGATCCGCGAGGACGACTCCTGGGTGGGCTCGAAGTGGGGGTCGGAGGCGTGGGCGTTGACCGCGACTATCGGGCCGTCGGGCGACTCCAGACCGTCCAGCGCGTAGCGGCTGCGGATGTACTCCGCAACGTCGTACTCGGTGACGCCGGAGCCCAGGGACGAGCCGACGTACTCGAAGGCGTCCGACACAATGGCGCAGAGCTTGTCCGCGGCCTCCTGGTGGGACCCAAGCTGCGGGCCGCTCCAGCGTTGGGTGGCGAACTGGAGCAGGTCTGCCGAGGAGACTATCTTCACTCCCAGGCCTCGGACCATCTCTACCGTACCCGCGTCGATCCTGGAGACCCTGGGAAGGGCGCCGTCGGGGGAGTACTCCATGGCGATGGGCGCTGAGTCGTCGAGCATCGCCCCCAGGCGCTCAACCATGTCCGCGCGGCTGACGAAGAGATCGGCCGCGGCGTCCAGGTGCTGGAAGCGTCCCTGGTCTACGTAGCTCACCAGAAGCCTCGCCTCGCCCCTGGCCGGGACCCACAGCCAGCATGGCCTGGTGACGTTGGAGATCGGCCCCACCGTCTCCCAGAAGATCGGGTTCATCCCCCGGTAGTCGTAGAGGAGCCACCCGGCGACGGCTCGGTCGCGCATGTACTCCTGGACGTTCCGAACTGTGTCTCGGAAAGACAATCGTGTCACCAACTCAGGAGGCTCCAACCATCATAGCCGTCCTACCAGATCCAACACCTGTTTATCGTAGGCCCGCCCATATCAGGCCTATCTAATTGTACATCCTCTCTCCCTGAACCAGTCACATACTATCTCGTCGGTAGTTCGACAGTACAACTTCACCAATCTTGTCATGTCTTGCAGATCGGTAGGTGCACCGGCGGTATCGAAGTCACCATGGGAGATCTTGTTACGCTGGTCTACGACATGGTTCACCATGTTAGTACATAGCCGGATTCCACCGTTCACGCTGCTGATCGCAGTGGACGATGCCACCGGCACGGTGGTCGACGCCCTCTTCTGCGAGAAGGAGGACGCCCACAGCTACTTCCTGCTGATCCAGCGCCTCTTGCAGCACCGCGGCATTCCCCTCGCCCTGTACACCGACCGGCACGGGGTCTTCAGGCACACGCCCGGCTCCGGCCTCCCCGGGATGCCAACCCAGTTCAGCCGGGCCATGGACGAACTGGGGATCCAGATGATATTCGCCCTCTCTCCCCAGGCCAAGGGAAGAGTGGAGCGGATGGCGGAAACTTTCCAGGACCGCCTCGTAACCGAACTGCGGCTGGCAGGGGCGAGCAGCATCGGGGAAGCCAACAGCGTGCTGGAGCAGTTCCTGCCGCGATTCAACCGGCGTTTCCGTGTCCCACCGCAACACCCTGAGCCTGCATTCCGGCCCATGGACCCGGAGCTGTGCCTGGAACAGATCCTGTGCTTCAAGCACCGCAGAAAAGTGGCCAGGGACAACACGGTGAGATTCCAGCTGCATACCCTGCAGTTGCTGCCAGAGCGGGAACGTCCCAGTTATGCCGGGGCGGCTGTGGAGGTCCTGCAAGGACTGGCCGGCCGGCTGTCGGTGCGGCATGAGGGACGCATCATCTCCTCCCAGGAGGCGCCACCCAGTCCGGTATTTCTCCGGAACGGCCACGGAGGCTCCGAAAGTGTTCCTGTCCGATCCTCCAGCGCCAACGGGTTGGGCGAACACTGGATCTCGACTCTCGAACCGCTGGACTCAAGGGCAGAGGACGAGAATGGTGGCGGTCTGATCACTGACGGCGCGGCCACGCCCGGCAGGCCCACAGCCGCCCCTACGCGCAAGCCGACGTTCCTTCAGAAGGAGCGATGGAAGGCGATTCAGAAAGCCCGTCGCAAGGGGATGTCGCTTCGGGCAATCGAACGGGAATTGGGAATCCACAGGGCCACCATCAAGAAATACACGGACGCTGAGGGTCCGCCAACGCGACAATCCCGCGTGGTTTCCGAAACGTCATCATCTGATACCATCGAGGCTTAACCGAGTGACATTTTTGCTGAACACTTAACCGGACATTTCCCCTGAACTTCGACAGACGCCCGGTACATTTTGTATCCCCGATACAACCGCTGACGTGTCAGCCGATAGGGAGGGAAAAGACGATGGATGAGCCTGTCCGCTGGGTCACGAAAGCGGAGGCGGCTGAGGAGCTGGAGATATCCCTCTCTACCCTGGACCGGATGATCGGGAGTGGAGAGGTCGAGGCTGTCAGGGAGGGCCGCCGGGTCTACGTGCGGATGCAGGGGCCGGAGTATCTGAGCGACGCGGAGCTGCTGCGCCGGGCCATCGCCAGGGAGGATGAGCTTGAGCGGACCGTGCGGGAGTTGGAGTGGAGCACCTCGGAGTTGCAGCGTGGAGCATCCGAGTTGGAGCGGGAGCGGGATGAGGCCAAGGACGTCGCCTCCGCCAACCGGGAGGCGTATGCGGAGATGGAGGAGGCGTACCGCAAGGAGCGGGTAGCCCACGGAGGGACGAGACGGCTGGCTACAACGAGAAAGTGATGGTTGACGCCCTCGTGAAACCTGTCGAGCCGAGTGCTTCCGGCAAGCAGCGTTGGAAGAGCAGGGCTTGGGCCGCCGGCCGGAACCGGCATCGCTATGATGTCCAGGGGAGTGGAAGGTTGACGTGGCCGCTCGGCTCAGGCGTCACGCTGGGTACAACCGTGGGACAGCCACCGTATTGACGTAGAATGGAACCCTGGGCGAGGTGTAAATGCAGGAGACGCGACGGCTAATCGGGAGGTTGATCGGCTTCCGAGTCTTGCGCTGGGGTCTACCGGTGGTCGTGCTGCTGCTGGCCGGTTGCTACGCGTATGTCTCCTATGCTATGGCATCGGGTGTGACCACGCCCGACAGAAGCGCATTGGATGGACACCCCGACGAATACGGCCTGCCCTACAAGGACGTGACGTTCTCCCCACGGGGCGACGAGTGGGATGACATCGTCTTGCGAGGCTGGGTCATTGAGAAAGAGAGACTCGCGGGGCCGAAGGATGAGTTGACGGTCATACTGGTCCACGGCCTGAACAGCAACCGCACGGGAGACAACTCCCTGGCGTTGGCCAGCAGGCTGTTCGGCCTTGACTTCAACGTGCTGTTGTTCGACATGAGAGGCCACGGCGAGTCGGACGGTGACCAGTTGTCCGCCGGATACTTCGAGAAGTGGGATGTCTTGGGCGCCTATGACTACCTGGTACAGCGAGGCGTGCCGCCTGAGCGCATAGGCGTGTTGGGCTGGTCCATGGGGGGTGCTACGGCTCTTCTAGCCGTCGCCGAGGAGCCAGCGATCCGAGCCGCGGTTGCGGACAGCGCTTTCGCTGACGTGCGGGACATGATCGCCCAAGAAACAGCCCGTACCACGGTCTTTCCAAAGTGGGCAGTGCCGGTGTTCATTCCGGGCATGAACGTCATGTCCAGCACCCTGTACGGTATCAACGTGGGCGCGGTGGTGCCGGAGAAAGCCGCCGCAGTCCTCGACTATCCCATCCTGGTAATCCACGGTGACGCGGACAGCCGCATCCCTGTAGAGCAGAGCGTTCGTATATACGCCTCCGCTCCAACAGGCAGCGAGCTTTGGCTGGTTCCGGGTTCCGACCACGCCGACGCCTTCCTTGACGCGCCGGACGCGTACGTGGAACGGCTTGACGCCTACTTTCGTGACCGGCTCGCCGGCAACACTCTGGACACATCAGGAAGGCGAGATTGAGCAGTGAGTGTCCCTCTCTGCGCCCATGTGTCCAGGGGAGGAGCCGAGAATCCCGCAAACTGAACTACGATCACGTCCGCGGGCTTCTTACGCTGCCGGGTGGGAAACGGACAATCGGCAGCGCTCTCCGCTCAGTCGCCCGGTTCGTCATTACGCCAGCCGGAGCCGAACACCATCCCGTCGTAGCCGACCACCCAGACGCGTACGGACTCCGTGGTGACCCAGTTGCCCTCTGCGGGGACCTCGAATATATCCGTGCCGAGCAGGTCATTGAGGTCCGTTCCCACCAGTGTTTTGTCGTAGTGGTCTACGATTGTGCCGCTGCTGTCTGCTATGAACGCGAACCATTCCCCTTCTACGGTCTCGGCGCTGTTGTAGTAGTCGATGGTCGCTGCCAATCCTGAATAAACGCTCTCGGGGCCGGTGAAGTATGCGATGGTCGCTTCCAGTCCCGCCGAACGGAACTTGCTGACGGCGGCGAACACCAGGGACTTGGTGAATTCGTCGGCGTTGACATACCAGCCGGAGGCGAACAGCAGCCCGTCGTGCTTCACAACCCAGGCGTTCTTGAGCTGCATGGCCCCGGTGTTGTCGGAACCGAGTCCGCCGCTCTCCGGGTTCCTGTATACGTAGGACACCCACTTGCCGTCCTCGGTGGCAGAAAGCATCTCCGGCCCGAAGTTGTACCCGTTGGCGTCGGTCCCGACCCAGCCCTTCAGGTCAAGCCTCAGGCGGTGAGGGTCAGGATGCCCGATGACCAGGTCGTTCTCATCGACGATGAACACATACCACTGGCCGTCGATGCTCTCCTCCCGGTTGTAGTGGGCGAGGGTGGCGTCGAGTCCCTGGGTGTCGTACCTGCTGATGGCCTTGTCTACGAAGAACTTGGTGTACTCGATGGGGCTGGACCTAGATGGGATGGAGGCCACCACGCCGCGCGCTATCCGCTCGGCCTCGGCGGAGGTGAGTCCGGGCTGCGGGTCGGGGATGGCTGCGATGGCGGCTTCGACTATCTGCTCGACATCTTCTTCGGACAGCCCCGGTTCGGGCTGGGGCATGTCCGCCAGCGCCGCCCGGATGGCCTCCTCGACATCGGCTGAGGTGAGTCCGGGCGCGGCTTCGGGCGGCGCCGGCGCGCCGGCCATCTCCTCGCGCACTATCTCCTGGACCTCGGCGCGGGACAGCCCGGCGTCTCCATTGCCGCAGGCGACGAGGAGAATGGGAAGCAGGACGGCCAGCGCCGCCAATGCCAGTATGCTCAGCTTCCGGTAAGTCATAGGCCCCTCTGTTTTCTGCGGGATTGCGGTCTACTACGCTACAGCTACAGCCCGCCATCCTCGCTGCTGCGGTCGGCCTTCAGGCGCGGGTAGTCGCTGGCTGTGCCGAAATCCCAGGGGTCGTCGACCACCCCGTCGCCGTCCAGGTCTGTGTTCCAGCTGGCGTAGATCCCCGTATAGTCGGTGGGGGCCTTCAGGGCGGCGGTGGTCTGGGAGTAGGGCGGTGAACTCACCGGGTTGACGTCGCCGTTGTAGTAGACGCCAGCGGTGGCCAGGTCGGTCTGGTGGTAGGTATGGCCCACCACGCCGTGGACCAGATTGTCGCCAGTCACAGTGCCCAGTGCGTAGACGCTATGCACGGAGCCTTCGTTGCTTCCCACAACGCCGCCCACGTGCTTGGCTCCTTGTACGCTTACCTCGGTCCAGGCCGCCTTCACGTAGCCCTGGTTGCTGCCGACCAGCCCGCCGGTTTGGCCGCCGCCGGTCACCGCGCCGGTGGCGTAGCTGGCGGATACCCGGGTCTGGTTTCCTTGCATAAAGCCCACCAGCGCGCCTGCGTCATGGCTGGTGGTGGCTACGTTGGCGTTGGGTAGCCCCACGTGATGTATGTAAGCGGAGCCGCCGATCTGGCCGAACAGCCCTACGCGTTTCTGCTCCCGGTCGATGTACAGGTTGGAGATGGAGCGGCCGTTGCCGTGGAACTCCCCGGTGTAGGCTCCGGAGCCGTTTCCGATGGGTTCCCAGCCGGCGCCGTCGTTCCAGTAGGGGTCGGCGGGACCGACGCCGGCCCGGCCCTTGGTGTCGAAGTCCAGGTCGGTGGCAAGCTCATAGCCTTTGCAGGTTTCCGGGCAGCCCAGCCCCGCCAGGTGGTCGGGGTAAGCCTGTTGGTACTGCCGGGCGTCCAGTTCGTCGTATTCGCCGTTTCCGTCCAGGTCGTAGCGCACGGCGTTCAACTGGTCTAGGTTGGTCACTTCGATCAGGTTGTCATCGTCGGTGTCGTAGTCCTCCAGGTTACCTATGATGTCCCCCGGGTTCTGGCCCTCGAACTCGTCGCGGGTGAACCGGCCGTCGCCGTTGCGGTCCGCCTTCAGCCTGGGATAGCGTCTTTCGGTCCAGAAGTCCCAGGGGTCGTCTGAGGCGCCGTCCCCGTCCAGGTCCACGTCCCAGTTTTCGTAGATGCTGGTGTAGTCCGTGGGCGTTGCCAGCTCCGCCTTGGTCTTGGCGTGTGTGTCGTCGATATCCGGGTTGATGTCGGAACGGAAATAGACCTCGTTCAGGACGCCGCCGTCGGTCCAGCCCACCACGCCGTGGATTCGGTCGCTGCCGGATACCGTGCCCAGGGAATAGGCGGCGCTGACTTCGCCCCCGTTGTGGCCGACCAGTCCGCCCACGTGCTTGGCGCCGTGTACGGCTGCCTCCGCCCAGTTAGCCCTCACGTAGCCCTGGTTGCTGCCCACCAGCCCGCCGGTCTGGCCGCCGCCGACCACCGAGCCGGTGGCGAAGTTGGCGGACACCCGGGCCTGGTTGCCTTTCACAAAGCCCACCAGCGCGCCTACGTCATGGCCGGTGGTGGTTATATTGACGTAGGGCAGCCCTACATGATGTATGTAAGCGGAGCCGCCGATCATGCCGAACAGACCCACGCGTTTCGCCCCCCGGTTGATGTACAGGTTGGAGATGCTGCGGCCGTTGCCGTCGAACTCCCCGGTGTAAGCGCCGTCGTCGTCGTGGCCGATGGGACGCCAGCCCGCGCCGTCGTTCCAGTAGGGGTCGGCGGGGCCGACGCCTGCCCTGCCCTTGGTGTCGTGGTCCAGGTCGACACTCAGTTCGTAGCCCTTGCAGGTTTCCGGGCAGCCCATGTTGTACGCGGCGTTGGGGTAGGCCCGCAAGTACCGGCCGATCTCGGTCGAAGGGGCGCCGTCGCCGTCCAGGTCGTAGCGGATGGCGTTGAGCTTCTCCCAGTTGGACACATAGATGAGGCCGTTGTCATTCCGGTCGTAGTCCTTGCCTCCTCGCCGCTGGCGGCCAAACTCCTGCCAGGTGGCAACGCCGTCGCCGTTGCGGTCCGCCTTCAGCGCCGGCAATTCGCCGGACGTGCCGAAGTCCCAGGGGTCGTCCAGGGAATAGACCCCGACCGGAAGGCGGTCCGTGTCCACGTTCCATTTGGCGTAGATGCCGCTGTAGCCTGTGGGATCTTTCAGCGCCGATAGTGACCTGGAGTAGGGAAAGTGGTCCACCTGATAGCGGTCGGAGTTATAATAGACGCCGGTGCTTTCCAGGTCCTTCTGGTTCTCGGTATAGCCCACGACGCCGTGCGTATCACTGGAGCCGCTCACCGTGCCCAAGGCGTAGACGCTCAGTATGGCGCCGCTGTTTTCGCCCACCACGCCGCCCACGTCGTCGCCTCCGGTCACGACCGTGTCGGTCCAGGAGGCTACCACCCAGCCGTTGCTGTCGCCGACCAGACCGGCGGTCTCATCGCCGCCGGCGACTCGGCCGGTGGCGTAGCTGGCGGACACCGCTCCCGAACTGGTATTTAAATGGCCCACAAGGGCCGCGGTCCAACCGCCGCCGGTAATGTTGACGTTGAGCAGGCCGACATGATGGATAAAGCCGCTGCCTGTAATCTCGGCGAACAGCGCAACATGGCCGCCGCTGCGGTTGATGTACAGGTTGGAGATGGTGTGGCCGTTGCCGTTGAACTCGGCGGTGTAGCCGTTGTTTCCATCGCCAATTGGGTCCCAGCCGGCGCCGCCGTTCCAGAAGAGATCGCCGGCATCGGGCTGGCCGTTGCCGTTGGTGTCGAAGTCCAGGTCGGCGACCAGCTCGTAGCCCTTGCAGCCCGTGTCGGGACAACCCATGCCGGAGGCGGTGTTGCGGAAGGCGGCGGTGTAGCTGGCAAAAGTGCCGCCGGTCCAGCCGCCGCCGTCCAGGTCGTCGCGGATGGCGTTGAGCTGCCACAGGTTGGACACCTCGATGAGGCCGTCGTCGTCGGTGTCGTAGTCAACGTCGGACTGGGCGAAGACGATCCCTCCGGCGAGCAGAGTCGCCAAGGCAACGATTGTCAGGGCCAGGAGGGCCCGCAGCCAACCGGGAAAGCGGGGTGTTCATGTGATCAGTCAATTCAGTCCTCCCAAACTATCTTTCAATGGCAGAGTCCGCTCTACGCCCAGGCTGTGGTGGCCGGGACCAGCCTGCCATGCACCGGGTCCACCACCAAGAGTATAGGCCCCCAGCAGAGCCCGGGCGTTATCCTCTCCAAAGACCACCAAGGTGGGAATGCTCCTCCCGTCGATGGTGGCCATTGCTTCCCCCATGTCGTACTCCACGGGACGGCCGTCGGCCAGCACGAGGCTGATCTTGTCGATGGGCGACACCCCCAAGTCCGACAGCAAGTTGGCGGGCACGATGGTGTAGCTGGCGCCGGTGTCCACCATCGCCTCTATCTCCAACGACCGTTCGCCGTCCATACTGTCGAGCCGGATAGGCCAGTTGAAAACGCCCAACTCCTTCGCCTCCCTTGAGCCGCGTATAAGGCGCACATCTACAGGTGAGATTTTACCATTTCCAGCTTGCTGTGGTCTATTGCCCCAAATCCCCCACCTAAACCGAACCGACGATCTGATCCAGTATCTGATTCAGCCCTGAAGACGGGGCCTTCTCTTCACCTGCTGGGTGAAAGAACGAATTGTCAAAAATGACCAATTTAGCTACAAAACTCAACCGCATCGCCAATTTAGGTGGTGGATTTGGGCATAGCGTAAGGTCTGCCCGAAGCTTCAGAGCCAACTCATGCTGAAAGCCTTCGAATCCAAATCGTCCAAAGAAGCGTCTGATGTTCTCATGGCGCGGACTTGCAAAGCTACCGATGAAAGTGTCTGCCGACAATGGTGGAGAAAAATCGATGCTGCTATCCCATATGTGAGTGTCACGATTGAGAAAATCGACTATCTTTGATCCAATAGCGTCGGCGTCTTCGGTTCTACGGATGCCCTGAATCAAGTCTCGCGAGAGGAAGTACCTGAACCCAAGTGACATCGCGGTCTTGGGCACATCCCCTTCACCGATGCGAATGATCGCAAGGCTAGCCAACTCCTCCACATACCCTTCCACGTGACTACACAGGAGCACGACACCGCTCCTACAGAGTGCCCTAACACGCGTAGAGTATGGTGGGGCGGCCCGTCTGCTGTTTGCAATATCGCTCGCTAGGCGGGTAATTGCATCGACTTCGTCAAGCCTCGCAATCAATTTTGAGTAGGCGCCGGAGTATCTAGACATGCATGACTATGTTGAGAATCAGAATAGACCAGACGTTACTCTCTCTGACCACAACTCAAAGCGTCGCATCGTCCTTGATTTATGATCAATGGAACGTGTAATGAGATCCGCGAACTCATCATCTTTGATTAGAGCAGTGTATCGTCGGTAGAATTCAGTTGCCTCCCTCTCCACAACGCTCTTGCGAACTCCTTTAAGGCTGTACATCGTGAGATCCATAAGCGCACGATTGATTACTTGACGTCCATCCAACGGGAGACGACGAAAACACTCGTTCGGATCGAATACCAAGAGGCAGTTACGGATCGCTCTGTGCCACACTGATGCTAGTCTGTCGATCTCCTCATTCGAATAGCCGCGGCCTCCATTGGCGACATCGTTCAGCCAGTTTTTCTGCGGTGTCCTGTAGCCGTCGAGGTCGAGGATGTGAAAGGCAAAAAAGCGCAGGATGAGTTCTTCATCTCTCATACGCTTGTCGGGGTGCCTTCTGTTTAGGATCTTCAACCATGGCCGGTGGGTCGCAAGTCTACCAAGAAGGTCAACCAGCGAACCTCGAGAGATACTGTTACGTAACTCTTGGGAATTGAGGGGCATCGTATTGGTATTGAGCCGTTCGAATACTTCAAAACGGATGTCCGGATGTGAGTCGTTGGTGACAATGACACATCGTAGAGTGTATGTCTCGATTTTGCGGCGCCACCTCAATGGCAACTGGTGGAAGCGTTTCCCGTTCAGATCCTTCAATACATCGAGATTCACTAGGCTGAACTCGTTTTCGGTGAACCGATAGATGGAATAGATCCTCTGCTGGCCGTCAATAACCTCAAGGGCGAAGTTACAATCTTGGGCTAGGTAGCAGGGTGGAATCGGAACATCGAGCAGTATAGACTCGATAAGGCGGGAGGCGAGGCGATTCGGCCATACGTACCGCCGTTGGAACTTCGGCCTGTCGCTCAATTGGCGAAGATGAACAGTCCCGTCCCTGATTTGCGCTAGCAACGAAGATACAACTAGGTCGTAGGGCTGGGTCACCAGCCTATGGCTCGAAACGGTCCGCTCTTCAGGGTCTCGCTCGTGCTCGGCCTGCTCGTCCTCATAGAGCCGTTGAGTTACCATGTCCTAAGGCCTTCCGATATATGTCCATGGAGTTAGATGATGGCAGACGGTCGTCTGCACAGCCGATTATACCATCCTGGTTGAATGTGGTGGTGCTTGGAGTTCCAACAGGACTCCGTCGTTCAACCGTCCCATTATGTTGTATTTGGCTCTTCAATTCTCGATAATGGTATGGAATGTAGTCGGCGCTCTCACCCTCATCCAAAAGGAGGAACCCCAGTGCCTCGCCAGCAGGTTGTTCTTCGCCCGGTGTCCAGAGAGGACGTGTCGCGCATCCGGCGGTGGCTGGAAGACGAGGAGATATCAGAGAGCTGGTTTGGGCGCTACTCCTACGGCGACCCGGCGCACCTGGGCTACCACCCCTCGGAGATGGAGGACGCCTCGGAGGAGACTTGGAACTCCGTCTTCGAGGACCCCGAGCACCGGATGCTGTCGATCTACAGCGGTGAAGGGGAGCACATAGGCGAGGTGCATTTCGCCATAGAGGAGTCCCTCGGCGACGGACACTTTTCGATCCTCATAGGCCGGAAGGACATATGGCACCAGGGCTACGGCACGGCCGGCACGATAGCTGCGCTGGACCTGGCCTTCAGCGAATATGGTCTGTACCGGGTGTGGGTGGACATCCCCGAGTACAACAGGGCGGCTCGTACCCTGTTCAATCACCTGGGGTTCGTACACGAGGGCACCCTGAGGCAGAGTCGGCCCCACGAGGGCTCCAGGTACGACTCCGTGGTGATGGGGATGCTCGCCGCCGAGTACTCCGATCGACGGCCGAGAACCGCGGAGTCCCACACCCTCTGACCCCTTCGAGTGCGTGGACGCTCCCAGGACCGCTATTAGCCGCTCCGCCTCTTCCCAACCCGCGTCCACAGCGAGTAGGCCACCAGAACGACCATCAGCACGGCAAGGCCTACGGGCGCCGTATACTCCAGGCGGACACCCTCGAAGGAGCGGGCGAGGCCGTCGCGCCAGGACGGCTGCGGGAGGCCGGTCAGCCTCAGCGAGATCACGTCCCCTTCGCTATGGTCGGACGTCTGGAGCAGCTGGTACGGGCGCCCACCGACGTCGACGGTCTCCGGGCCGTCCATGCCGGCGCCACTCAGCGTCATCACCTCGGTGGGCGCTAGGACTCGAAGGTGGTCGAGCCGGTTGCGGAGGGTCCTGGTGAAGCCGGCCTCTCCGCCGCTGTAGGGGAAGGTGTAGGAGTAGGTGATCTCGTACCGCCCAGGGGAGACGTTGGAGAGCAACGCGAACCCCACGTCCACCTGGACGAAGCGGCTGTCCGGCAGCGTAGTCTCCACGCGCAGGGTCTCGGCGCCCTCGGGAAGCCCGAACCTGAGGAGCTCCATTGGCGTCGCCCCGGATACGAAGGTGTGGTCCGAGTCGTTGGCAAGCTGGACCAGCTCCAGCACGGATATCATCCGGGTCGACTTGTCGGCCCAAGCGAACAGCACGGACGCCGACTCCAGCACCAAGGACTCCTGGGTGTCCACCGCGTCGTAGACGTCGATGACCGTTGGGGAAGGAGAGCCCTCCGACATCTGGACGGTCGCGCCGTAGACGGCCCCCTGGTAAACGACGGAGACGCCGTACGCCAGCGAGGGGTCGAGCTCGATCCGCTGGAACCGAAAGCGCCCCTCTTTGTCGGTCAGCGACTCCGGGAAGCTCCCCTGGCCTGCGCCCTCCTGGTGCAGCAGGACCCTGAGGCCCGAGACCTCTCCGCCGCCCGGCGTACGGTTGGCCACCGTCCCCTCGACGACCGCTGCCGCCTGGCCGCTGGCAATGGCAGCGGTGGAGAGCAGACCGGCTGCTACCAGAGCCGCGATGGCCCATCTGATCCTGCTCAGCACTGCCGTCCCTCGCCTGGCGTGCCTGAGGGCGCATCGCCCCGGACCGACGTGCGGGCATGGACCTCCCTCCTCTCCCGTTCTATCGACTCCAGCATCTCCCTCTCCTGCTGTTCCTCCAGCTCCATGGCCTTCATGACGAGGGCGGCCTCGCTCATGTACAGGTCCCGGAGGCGATGGTAGTCCTCTTCTGCCATGCGGCCTATGGTCCAATCGAGCTCGGCGCTCTTCAGGCCGCTCAGCGCCGCGTCCCAGCGCAGCTCCAGCGCTGTCTCAGGGGCATCGTCGTCCGCCGGGAGCTCGTCGTCTCCGAGCCCGCGCAAGAAGGGATAGGCGATAGCGACCGCCGGAATGAGGGCGAGAAGGATCGCGGTTAGGACCAGCATCGCAGAGGGAACGGCAGGACGTGGATGCTATGCCCTGACGGCGCCCACGGAGGCGGGTACGCGCAGCGACGCGGCTGCCGGCTGCCGCTGCGGTATCAGCGCCACGACCACTCCCAGGGCCAGCAGCGGGCCCGAGGCCCACATCCACCATACGAGGGGGTTGATCAGCACGCGGAAGACCGCGCGGCCACCCTCGCTGAACTCGGAGGGCACGATGTAGAAGTCCTCCAGCGGTGTGCTCCTGATGGCGCCGCGGGTGCCCGCGATACCGAACTCCGGGTAGAAGGAGCGGAACGGCCTCATGACTCCGAGGTATGTGTCGCCCTTGTGGACCTCGAACTTGGCTGTCGACTCCTCGCGGTCCCGGAAGGTCGAGCTGTCGACTCCCAGGTATCGGAAGGAGTAGTCGCCCAGGGTCGCGCTGTCGCCCGGCTCCATGACGACGTCCCTCTGTACGCTGTAGAAGGAGGAGGCAGTGGCGCCCACGGCCAGCATGATGATGGCCAGGTGGACTATGTACCCTCCATACCTGGGCCTGTTGGCCGATATGAGCCGGGCGAAGGCCAGTGGGTAGCTCTCTCCCCTGCGATGGCGCGACTGAGTGCCGCGCAGCCACTCGTGGGCTATCGAGGTCACCACCAGCGCGAAGGTCGCGAATGCCGCGATGGCGGGCGGATGCCCCAATCCCAGGGCGGTGAGGACGACTCCGGTTACGACGGCGGCGCCCAGCGGGTACCGCAGGGCCCGCGCGACGGTGGAGATGCTCGCCCGCCTCCAGGGCAGCAGCGGGCCTATGCCCATGACGAATATCAGCACCAGCAGCACCGGGCCGTTGACGAGGTTGAAGAAGGGCTGTCCCACGGTGACCGGGGCGTCCTGCGCCGCCTCCGAGAAGATGGGGAACACCGTGCCCCACAGGGTGACGAAGGCGACCGTCAGGAAGAGCACGTTCTGCAGCAGGAACATGCTCTCGCGGGAGACCAGCGAGTCGAGTCTCTCGCGGCTCCTCAGTGTGTCCATGCGCCATGCGAAGGCCGCGACGGAGCCCAGGAGGGTGAACGCCATGAAGAACAGGAACAGCCAGCCCATCGTCGACTGGGCGAAGGAGTGGACCGACACCACGGGCCCGCCCCGGTTGATGAACATCCCCATCTGCGCCAGGGTTATCGCCACGATGATCAGGACCATGTTCCACATACGGAACATGCCCCGCCTCTTCTGTACCATGATGGAGTGGACGAAGGCGGTCATGGCCAGCCACGGCATAAGCGCCGAGTTCTCCACCGGGTCCCAGGCCCAGTAGCCGCCCCAGCCGAGGATCGTGTACGCCCACCACGCGCCCAGCATCAGGCCGGCGGTCATAATCAGCCATGAGACCATCCCCCACGTCCTTCCGACGTCGACCCATTCGTCTCGGCCGCCCCGGCCGGCCAGCATGGCGCCCATCGCGATGCTGAAGGGTATGACCACGGAGACGAGCCCCATCATCTGGAGCGGAGGATGGATGAACATGCCGAAGTGCACCAGGAGCGGGTTGATGCCCTGGCCGTCGGTTGGCGCGATCGGCAGGCGCTCCAGGGGGTTGGCCATGAACACCATAATCGCGATGAAGAAGGTTATGACGAGGCCCACTAGGCCGGCCGCATAGGGCGCTGAGTGCGGCTGCCTCTTTCGGAGGTGCAGCACGGCGAGGGCCGACATCACCGACAGCACCAGGGCCAGGTAGAGAAGCGATCCAGCATTTCCCGCGTAGAGCGCCACCCACGTGTATATGTGCGGCATGGCCAGATTGCTGTTCTCGGCCACGTACCGGACCGAGAAGTCCCTGGTGACGAAGGCGTAGACGACGCCGCCGGTGGAGATCAGCAGCAGCATTGGGACGGTATAGAGGCCTAACCGGCCGCTGTAGGTCAGCCGGGGTATGCGAAGGGATGCGCCAATGAACGATGCGACCGCCGCGTACCCGGCCACCAGCAGCGAGGTGACCAGCGCCATGTGACCGGCGTCAACCATGCTCGGCTCCGTCGGGCATCATGCCTTCTCCTCACCGCCGCGCGGCTCCGGCGGGGTGGGCTGATCGTACTCGAGCACGCCCTCGATGCGCCGGTAGTACTCCGAGCGCTCGTCGTCGGACAGCACGGCGCGCGGCTCAATCTCCTCCGAGGCGGCCGGGCGGCTCATCAGCCGCAGGGCGAAGAGCAGGGCGAGGAGGGCGCCGGCCGCGGCGGCCGGCGGGAGCAGCCAGACCAGCAGATTGAACCCCTCTCGCGGAGGCTCCATGAGCAGCGAGACGTCGTAGCTCTCGACGAAGTACGCCTTGATCTCCTCGTCCGTATGCCCTTCCCGTACCTGCTTGGCGACGATCTCCCTCATCGCCGCCGCCAGCTCGTTCTGGGACTGATCGATGGATTCGCCGGGGCAGACGGGACACATGATGGCCTTGTTGAGCCTCTGAATGCGGAGCTCTCCCTCCGAGATGTCGCTGCCGAGCCCACATGCGATGGCGGCGAGGGAGACCAGCATCACCGCCGCAAGGACTGCTGGCGATCGTCGAGCCGTCTGCAACGTCTCCGTCTTTCGACGGGCCTCGGTTGGTCCCATGCACTCCCTCGAGGGGTCTGGATACGTCCCAGCGCCTAGTTTCAGGTAAGGGTAGTTGCCGGCGCCGCTGCCCTACACCACGCTAACATTATACCGCCTGTGTTGGTGGCCTGGAGGCGAGAGAGCCTGGTGTTGAAGCGCAACCCCTTTGCTATAATGGCTCAGGCGTCGGCCCGGTCGAGACACGACCTCCAGCAACCGAGTCCGAGGCTGGTCCGCCTGAGGAGACCTGATGTCTGTCATCTACGTAGCGTCCGAGCGGGATGGTGAGGGGAAGACGGCGCTGTGCGCCGCTCTGGCCCACGGGCTGCGCGAGAGGGGACGCACCTCCTCCGTGCTCAAGCCGCTGGCCTCCGGCGGCTCCGATCCGGACGCCGAGATCTACGAAAGGCTCCTGGGGCAGCCGACGGAGGCGCACCCACCGGCCCCAGGCGAGGGGCCGCTCACAACCGAGGCTATGGGAGGCGTCGCCGCACTGGTGGCCGACGCCTCCAGGGCCGTCGAGGTCGTCTTCGTCGAGGGGCCGTCCCATCTCTCCATCGAGGAGTCGGCGCGCCTCGCCGAGTCGATTGACGCCAGGGCCCTCGTCGTAAGCCGGTACCGTCACGACATGAGCGCGTCCCAGCTTGCAGGCTGGCGCGGCGGGTTTGGCGACAGGCTGGCGGGGTTCGTCATCAATGGGGTCACCCGCTACAAGGGGACGGATACCCGGACCCGCCTGCTTCCATCGCTCCGGGAACGGGGACTCGACGTCCTCGGCGCTGTCCCCGAGGACCGGAGGCTGCTGGGCTCGACGGTCGCCCAGATCGCCGAGTGCCTGGAGGGGCGTTTCATCGCCTGCCATGAGAGAGCCGACACGCTGGTAGAGCACCTGATGGTGGGAGGCATGGGCATGGACCCGGGCGAGCTCTACTTCGGAACCAGGGAGAACAAGGCCGTCATCGTCCGGGGAGACCGGCCGGACATCCAGATGTCCGCTCTCGGTACCCCGACGGCGTGCCTGGTGCTGACCAAGGGGATCGAGCCCATCGAGTACGTCAAGTACGAGGCGGAGCAGGAGGAGGTGCCGGTGATGGTGGTGCCCGCCGACACCCTCGGCGTCATGAGCTCGCTGGCGTCGCTGATGGAGGACAGTCGGTTCGATCACCCGGCAAAGCTCAGGAGATTCGCAGAGCTGCTTGACGAGAGCTTGGACCTGCCAGCGCTTCTCGACGCTGTAGGCGCCCACGGCTAGCCAATTTGCCATTCAGGGGAGAGGGGGCAGCTGCGCCGCTCACCTGGACTGGGCCGGCTCCTCTACGCTGATCAGCTGCTTCGCCATCTCGACGCACGCGATAGCGTCGTTGCCGTACCCGTCCGCCCCCATGTCGTCGGCGAACTCCTGGGTCACGGGAGCCCCGCCGACCATGATCTTGACCTCGTCGCGCATACCGGCGTCCTCGAACTCCTGGATCGTCCTTCCCATGTTGGGCATGGTCGTCGTCAGAAGCGCGGACATCCCCAGCACCTTGGCGCCGTGCTCCAGGACGGCGTCGATAAACTCCTCGGGCTTGGTATCGACGCCAAGGTCTTCTACGACGAAGCCGGCGCCCCGCAGCATCATTATGCACAGGTTCTTGCCTATGTCGTGAAGGTCGCCCTTGACCGTCCCCATGATGACCGTTCCGACGGGCTCGATGCCGGAGGCCGACAGGATCGGCTCGATGTGCACCATGCCGGCCTTCATGGCCCTCGCGGCTACGAGCACCTCGGGGACGAAGATGATGTTGTCCCGGAACTTGATCCCCACGATCGCCATGCCCGATATGAGCCCGTCGTCCAGCACGGTATTGGCGTCGTAGCCGTCGGCCAAGGCTTCCCTGGTCAACCTGTCCACCTCGTGCTGGTCGCCGGTTATCAGGGCGTAGGCCATCTTCTCCATGAGGGGATCGACCCTCTCGAACATCGAGGTGATGTGGTTGAGCTCGAATGGCTTGCTGATGTGGACCAGCTCGCCCCTGATTCCTTCATTTTCTATGGGCATGTGGCTCCTCACTCTGTGCGAGTCGTCTGGGGACATTATTTTGCGTACGGGGCCGTCTGTCAACCAAGGGGACGGCCGCTTCAGGGCCTTTCGAGGTCCGGCTCGGCTCATGACCGTTCGGGCTGTTTCCGTCGAGGCTTGGTGCTAACGTGTCGTCAGCCTCTTTTCGCGGTACGCCTGTATGTAGTTCATGCAGAAGTCGTCCTGGCCCAGCAGCATCTCCCTGGCGAGGCGTACGCCTTCCGAATCGACGTTCAGATCGAAGACGGTCTGGATCTTGCTCTGGATGGGATCGATGATCCCGCAGTCTATGCCTGCTCCCAGGCCGAGGTGTATGAAGGTGTCGTTGACCAGCTTTCGCCGCGGCAGCCCGAATGAGACGTTGCTCAGCCCCCCGGTGATGTGGACCTCGGAGCCGTAGATGCCGCGTATCTCGCTGACGGCGTTCAGGTAGTCGGTGCCATACTGGGAGGCCACGGCGATGGGGAAGACCAGGCCGTCGACGTACACGTCGGACAGCGGGATGTTGGCCGCCTCTACAGCGCTCATCACCTCCCGGATATTCTCGACCCTCTCGCTGTCGTCGCTGGGCATACCCTCAGCCCCGGATGCCGTCACGATGACCTTGGCGTCATGGCTCTTCACTAGGTCCAGGGTCTCCAGGCGCTCCAGGGCGACGGAGTTGATCATGGGCCGCCCGATACGGCCGTCGTACTCGGCCAGCCCCGCCTCGATGATCTCCGGGTTCGAGGAGTCGATACTCAGGGGAACGGAGGAGACCTCCTGTGCGGTCCTCACCAGCCACGCCATGGCCCGTTTCTGGACGTCCAGCCGGTAGGAGATCTCGTCTACGTTCAGATCGAGGAAGTGAGCCCCGGCGGCAACCTGCCTGCGGGCCTCGTAGGCGATGTAGCTCGCGCCTTCGGCGCTCTCGTCGGGGTCGTCTCCGATGCCCTTGCTCATGGCGATCATGAAGTGCTTGATCTGCCCCTGCTCGTAGGGCTGGGTGCTCTTGAAGCTCTCGGGAACCGTCAGGAGCCTGTCCTCCCCCGACTCTCCCTTGAAGGTGACCGCCTCCGTGCCGTCCTCCAGCGTCGTGGTCCTCCTGCCGTTTCGCAGCACGATTCGCGTCGCGTGGATGTTCTCCGCGATGATAGTGAACTCTTCCGGCGACTCGATCGCTCTAGCCATGGGCGGTGACTCCTCTCCGGGGCAGGTTGTCGGCTCCCTTCAGCTGGCGTGCTCCTGGCACCATGCCCTGACGGCCTTGGGTATCTCGATCAGGTTCTCCAGCTTGGTCGCCAGTGGTATCGCGCACTCGGGAGCGATCATGTCCACTCCGGCGTCCATGCACCTAAAGACGGCCTGGCGCACCTCGGCGGGACCCCGGCTGTACAGGAGCTCAGGGTTGTTGAGGTTCCCCACGAGCCTGATGCGCCCGGAGGCGATGTCCATGGCCTCTTGGGGATCGTTCTTGGAGTCGAAGTGGAAGCAGGCCATGTTGCTGCGGGCTATGTAGTCCAGGCGGTCGGTGGTGCTGCCGCATATGTGGAGGATGAGCGGCACCTTGAGGCGCTCGGCCATCTCCTGGTGCAGCTCCATCAGGAAGTCGCGGTAGTAGGCGCCGCTGACCAGGTCGCCGGTGGCGTGGTCCGGGAAGGTCAGCACGTCGGCCCCGGCGGCGATTTGAGCCTCGCCGAACAGCACCGATATCTCCTTCATCTTGTCGAGGCTGCGCTTGACCATGTCCGGGTCGTCGACGGTCATGAGCAGGAAGTGCTCCACGCCGAAGACGTGGTAGGCCAGGGTCCACGGCCCCATCGTCTTGCCGATGATGGCCACCTCGTCGCCGAACTCCTCCTTCAGGAGCTCGATCGACTTGGTGATGGTGATGTTGTCGGGGTGCTCCAGGAACCCCGGGGGGATGTGGACGTCGTCGGGCCCCTTCCAGATGGGGTTGTACATCCGGACGGTGGGCCAGTTGTCCTTCTCCTCCCACTGCATCTCGCACCCCAGGGCGGAGGACTCCTGGATGATGGAGAAGTAGGGCATGACGGAGTCAAAGCCGAGCTCGGTGCGTCCGGTGGCTGCCAGCCGGGCGGCCAGGTAGGGATCGCGGCAAGCGTCGGGGAAGGGAGCGTTGACCAGGTCCATGAGCTCCACGGTCCCGACGTTGGTCGGGTTGGCCACGGGCGGCCTATCGACCGGCCTGCCCGCCAGCGCGTTCATGACGCGCTCCCTGGGGGTCATCGTCTCGGCGAATGGCATGGGGGTTGCTCCTTCTACGTGAACTGCTGCTGTGGGAATTGGGCTCCCTACCTCGCAGGAAACGGATGGACGTTATCTCCCCAGCAACTCCTTGATGCGTCCCTTCAATCGCTCTCGCCTCGCATTATAGAAGACATCGAACTGCGTCACAGAATCGGGTACATCTCCAAGCAGATGGAGGCTCTTGTAGTTCTGCCTGCTTGAGGAGTCGGAGAACGCTTGGTACAGCCACTTGGCCGGCATCTTGGCACTCTTTTCGGCGTTCTTGGGTCCCTCAAGAAGTTGAAGGTTTGCAAGCCGGTCCTTGCACTGGACGAAGTCGTCTATCTTTTCGTTCGGGACTCCGTCATTCCTGAGACGTCTCTCAGTGATTCGAGACCTAGGGAAGACGTGATCGACATGGAACTGATAACGCAGATCCACAAAGGGGAGGAGCAGCGACAACAGTGCGAATACGAGGCGATTGCCGTGCCGCATATCTGCCAACTCCTCTATCTCTTCTTCCTCAAAGACCAGCAACCTCCCGCGACCAGCCATCTCTCTGTATATAAGTTCAACGGGAAAGTCGTCCTTGTCACTCTCTCTGATGACTCGTCTGAGAGCTGTCAGCAGGGTGTCCAGGCCGCTGCCCCAGACGCCAGACTTCAACAGGCTCCTGATTAGCCACTCGCGAATCGTCCGTCGGTCATCCTTGAAGTGGCTGTGTGTCAGGTAGGCGTCTCCCGGATTCCTCACGTATAGGTAGTATGCAATTGGCAGGATAGCGTTGCTTGCACGTAGGTTCTGACCGTTGAATCCAAAATCTGATGCCAGTTGAACGGTCAAAGTCAATGCGCGTTTAATGGCATCCCAATTCCTCTCAAAGATACCCATGTTCCCTCGATTGAAATTGTCCACGTTAAAGCCGACACTGCCAATGTCGCTCAGCATCAAGCCGGCCTTGAGGACCAGGTCTTTGGAGAATGTGAAGCCGCCGCCGATCTCATTGAGATCATCTACCAACTCGTGAATCTCTTTCCGTGCATCGTGGTGGTCCCACTGGGCTACTGCGACCGAGAGCAGCATGTCCGAATGAGAGAGGGGCGTCCCCCCGTCATTCATTCGTATGAATATCTGGAGTACCTTGTCTAGTTCCTGCCCCTTCTCCTCGTAAAAGGCTACAAGGTGCTCAGTGTGAACAACTCGATGGAGTCGATCCAGGACCTCATAGGCTCTGTCCACATGCTCTTGGGGAAGCCGTTGATTGAGCCACTGCACCATAGCAGGCCCACTCTTCATTTTCAGCACTTCACGAACGGGGAACCAACATGCACCGTTGGTGTCGGAGGACTGTTCACCGTGTAGGAAGCTGAAACGATACTCCAACCCATCATCGTCGTCACTAGGCGTCCAAAGCAGGTCCAGATAGAGCAGCCGTTCGGGAAACGCGTGAGGATTGTTCCACCAAAGTCGTGGAAGCTTCCACGCAACGCTCCCGCGCAGGCCGATGTTCAGTGCGGTCAAACGCTGCTGCCCGTCAAGTACTGCCGTCAACTGTTTATCTGGCACATCCGGCAGTGGCGGACAATGGGGGTTATCCCGTTCGTGATAGTTGAGAACGAAATCGAAGAACTTGAACTTCCCGCTGTTCTCTGGCTCGACCCGCCAGTACAGAAAGGTGCCGAATGGATAGCCTTGCATGAGACTGTCGAACAACCTGCATATCTGGCCAGCTCCCCATACGAACTCTCGTTGGATGGCGGGTAACACGAGGCCATGGCTGTGAATTTCATCGAGGGTCTCTTTGATGGTAGCGCCGGTCTGGTACACGACGTTCTTCCTCCTCTCACTTCGAGGGGCTGAAGCCGGGGGCGGTGGTGGTCATCTGGCAGCCCTCCTCGCCAGCATATGCGTAACCGGTCGCATCTGTGACTGTAGGACGGTCAAGACTGCCAGGGTATCTCCGTTCAGACCCATGAACTCGACGACAAATGCCTCCCGTCCCGGGTGGATATGCACGATAGTTCCGACGTCACCGCACGCCAGTCCCTCCTCCGGCAGGTCGGTTGTGAGCACGATGCGGCTATGCTCGCTAAGCATCGGGACGCTCCGCGAGCACATGTGAGACGAGGGCCTGTACCTTCACGGTCGTCTCATGCTCAGTAGAGCCGTACGCCATCGCCCCGGGGACCTCCACCACTTCGGCGATCCAGCGGCCATCTACCTCCCGTTTAGTCTCTACGCAGAGCTTTTTCACTGCCGGCTTCGTCCAACGTAGACTACCTCGCCGCGCTTAGCGGTTTCCAGACTCTCCAGCACTTGGGGAACCAACGGCATAAGGTCCTCCACGTCGTTCGATGGCGCGTAGAGGACCATCACCGCAATGTCGGCATCGGTTATGTATTGCTGGTTCGGGATGCCATGGTCAACAGTGATCAGGATGTCGAACTCGTCCCTTGCCAGCGCCAACAACTCGCCGTTGCTCTTGCTGCTCCAACCCATATATTGAGCCGTCCTCACGTCATGTCCTGGGAAGTAGTGCCGGAACCGGTGGGTAACCGACTCATCCAGCAGTAGCTTCATAGGCGTCTTTTTCTATGATCCGTCTCGCCGTATGGAGCGCTGCTACGGCCTGCTCTCGACTGACCGACGGGAATTCGTAGAGGAATACGTCGAGGCTGTAGCCCTTGGCGAGATAGTCGAAGAGGTTCTTTATGACCACGCGGCTGCCCTTGAAGACAGGCCATCCGCTCATGACATCCCCGCGGCTGTGGACGATGCGTGCCTCGTCCGCGCGGGTCTGCTCCTCCATCGCCGCCAACGCCTGCCCTCGGCTGACCGACGGAAATAGACTCAGAAAGATGTTCAGGTTGTGGCTCTCTTCGAGGCACTCAAACAGTTTCGCCACCGGTACGTCGGTCCCGGCGAAGATGGCGCCGTCATCCGCCGCGGCCGTCTCGTCGGCAACACCGCTCTGTATGGCCTCCGTTGTGGTGCTTCCGTCTGTCTGTGTCATCGCTTCTCCCTCCATGGGACTCGACATGGTGCTCGAACCGCAGCCGCCGCTCTCCTGGCGTGGATGGTGGTTTCGTTGGTGACCGGTCGGCGTACGCCTACGACGGCGGGGTGAAGCCGAGGGTGCCAGTGGTCATCTGCCCCCGCAGCGCCTCTGCCTCCAACATGCTCTCCACGGAGGAGATGTTGCGGGAATAGGGCAGCAGCACCCGCAGCATCTCGTCGTGGCGCTGTCCGCACGGGAAGGCCACCACGGTGTCGTCCACCTTCTCCATCTCGCCGTACCTCACGAAGCCTCCGACGACCAGCCGGAGCCGAGCCGAGACGTTGGGGGCCTCCCCGGTGGCGGATACGTCGTAGACCCAGTTGCCGTCGCCCTGGCGGCCCTGGACAGCCAGTATCAGCCGGGTCTTGGTGTCCTTGATGGTCATGTCCCCCTCGGGCTGGGCGTACTCCCGCGCCTTGCCCACGGCCTGGGACGCGAGGAACTTCAGCGGCCTGACGTGGACATAGCCGCAGCCGAACCTGAGCTGGTTGTGGGTTCCCGCGACGGGCTCCAGGCCGCCCATCTCCACGATCCTGTCGCGTATCTGCCCAATCCGGCCCTGGGCGCCCTCCTTCTGGCTGAAGGTCCAGACGGTGCACAGCCCATCTTTGACGTAGAGGCCGACGCTGATGTCGTGAAAGCTGGAGTCCATGGACACCAGCTCCAGGCAGTTGCCGTACCGTTTCAGCACGTCGGCCACGCTGGTCCTCGTCTTGGTCTCGGTCATCGTGTCCCTCCTTGGCCGGCGGCGCCCACTAGCCACGCAGCGCCCGGCTCAGCTCGCGAATATGGTCCGGCCCCGTGCCGCAGCACCCGCCGATGATGTTGACCCCCAGGTCGTAGAGCTTCCTGAAGCCATCGACCATGAACTCCGGTGTCTCGGGGTAGACGATGCGGCCCTGGACGATGGCCGGGATGCCAGCGTTGGAGTGGACGGCCAGGTAGCCGTCGGTCGCCGCCCGCATCTGCTCCGCTATCTCGACCATCTTCTCAATGCCGTTGCCGCAGTTGGTGCCGACGACGTCGGCTCCGGCCGCCGACAGCTCGGAGACGCACTGCTCGGGGGTGACGCCCATCATGGTGAAGTAACCTCTGGGTCCCTTGTCGAATATCATGGTGGAGATGACGGCGAGATCCGTGTTCTCCTTGGCCGCCCTTATGGCTAGGACCGCCTCCTCCGTCGCCGTCTTCGTCTCGATGGCGACGGCGTCGGCCCCGCCCTCCTCTAGGGCCGTGACCTGCTCGGTGAAGGCATCGAGCATCTCGGCCTCGCTCACGGGCCCCAGGGGCTCCAGGAACTCTCCGGTGGGCCCGACGGATCCCACGACGTAGCCGCCGGGCGACGCTTGGCTTCGAGCATGCTCCGCCGCCAGGCGGTTTAGCTCGCGGACTCTGTCCCCGTGACCGTACTTGCGGAGCATGAAGCTGTTGGCGCCGAAAGAGTTGGTCAGAACCATGTCGGAGCCCGCCTCGAAGTACTCTCTTGCCATGCCCTGCACGGTCTCGGGCTGGCTGGCGTTGAACTCCTCCGGGCAGCCGCCCGGCTCCAGCCCGTGGCGCTGCAGGTAGGTCCCGGTCGCCCCATCGGAGATCAGGACATCGCCGCGGTCAAGCCTATCGAGTATGGAGATTCTGTGAGAGCCGTTCTGTGTCATCAGCTATTCGATCCAGTGGTCGACGGCGCCGGGACTGGGGTCGCGCTCGCCCGACCGGTGCAGATCCCTGATCCTCTCCACGAAGTCGATTGGGAAGCGATCGTTTAGACGGTTGGCGTTGCGCTCCGCCGCCGCCTCGGCGGCGCCCTCCTCCTCCCGGTAAGGCCCCCACTCCCAGCCCATCAGGTACTCGTCGCTGCCGCTGCTGCCGTCGAAGGTGGCTATGGCGTCGACCCCCTCCTGGAATCGGTGGTCCAGCTGCTTCGACACCTGGCCCGAGGCGTCGTCCGCCTGTACCTGTACAGGCACCTCTTTCCAGTACATCGTTCGCACTCTGGCCAATGTCTCGCCCCTCGTTGCGAGAAGCTCTTGCCGCCGGATGCTGCGGGAGTCCTACGGCGGAGACAGGTGGCTGTCCCCCGCTTTCCGGTACAACGATACAGGATAACATCATAGCAGAAAGAGGATTGTCCGATGGTAGAATGGGCCCTAGGATGCGGTCCCAGTACGACTTCACAGCCCACCTGACGCGCTTCTGCCGCGCCCTGCGTAGCCACGGCCTGCTTGTAGGCCCGTTGGAGACGGCGGACGCCGTTCGTACCGCGGGGCTCGTCGACGTCATGGACAGAGGTCGCGTCTACTGGAGCCTCAGGAGCGTACTGCTCTCCCGGCGAGAAGACATCGGTGTCTTCGACGAGCTCTTCCAACGCTTCTGGAGCTTCGAGCCGTTCCCGGAGAGACCTCCGGCGCGAAGGGGGCCGACGGCGGAGGGCGGCGCGAGAGAGCTCCGGCCCAGACCCCGGTCTCTCATGGTTCCCGAGCAGGATGCCGCCTCCCAGGACATCCTGGTACAGCTGCTGCGCACCGGGGCCAGCGCAAGAGAGGTGCGCTCTCCCAGGGACCTTTCGGTCTTGGGGGCCGAGGAGCTATCGGAGCTATCGCGCATCGCCTCCAGGATAGTCCGCGCGCTGGCCTCGCGCCCGGGACGCCGGCGCCGGCGAAACCGGCGCAAGGGTACCCCCGATCTCAGGGGGGCCCTCCGGTTCAGCATAGCGACCGGGGGCGACCCGGTGCGGCTGCCCAAGCTGCGCCGCAGGCCCCGAGTTCCCAGGCTGTTGGTACTCCTGGACGTGAGCGGCTCCATGGAACGCCACGTTCAGCTTATGCTGCAGCTCATCTACGCCGTCTGCCAGCACACGAAGCGTGTGGAGGCCTTCGCCTTCAGCACGTCGGCAACCCGCGTGACGAGAGAGCTGCGAGCCCCGTCCTTCAGCGAGGCGCTGGACAGGATCAGCCGCGTCGTGGACCACTGGTCCGGGGGAACGCGGATCGGGGAGTCATTGGACAGGATCAGCGCTGGATATCCATGGTTGCAGGACAGGCAGACGACCGTCTTCCTGCTGAGCGACGGCTGGGAGACGGGAAGCCCGGAAGGCTTGGGCCGCCGCATGAGGGAGATGCGGCGCAGGGTGCGCAGGGTCGTGTGGCTCAATCCGCTTCTCGGTACGGAGGGCTACGAGCCGCTGGCCCGGGGCCTGCAGTCGGTGTCTCCCTACGTGGACCATTTCGTCCCGGCGGCCGACCTCTCTCACCTACGGAGATTGCCGCAGCTTCTGCGTACCTAGCCGCTCAGGCCTGCCGAGCCACCGACAGGCCCCAGACCGAACGGGCGCCAGCGGCCTTCAGTGCGGTTGCGCAGGCGGACATCGTGCTGCCGCTGGTGACGACGTCGTCAATGAGCATCACCCTACGCCCGGCGAGGCCCGACCCACAATCGAACGCTTCGTGGACGGCCCGCCTTCGGTCGTCGTGGCCGCTCATGGAGACCTGCGGCGGCGTGTCCCTCGTCCGCCGGACCGCCTGCGTGTCTATGGGCAGCCCTGTGCGCTTGCCCACCTCGCGCGCAAGAAGCTCCGCCTGGTTGTATCCGCGCTCCCGCTCTCGCCGGGGATGCAGCGGCACCGGCACCAGCACGTCGGCGCGGACCGGGTTGGCCTCCAGGTAGTCGGCCAGCAGGCGGCCCAGCTCAGGAGCGGCGGCCCTCAGGTTCCGGTACTTGAAGTGATGGATCATGCCCCTCACGGCCTCTTCCATCAGGTAGGGCGCCCTGACGCCGTCGAAGGCTGGCGGCTGGGCCCTGCACCAGTCGCACACCCCCTCCTCGTCTGGGTCCGCGCACCGCTGGCAGTAGGGCTCCTGGAGCCTGGGCAGCTTGGGCTCGCAGCCGGGACAGAGGTAACGGCCCTCGCTGCCGCACACGGAGCAGCTCAGAGGGAACAGCAGGTCCAGAGCCGAGCGGGCAAGCTTCGAGAGGGCGGCGGCGACGGCGGGTCTAGCAGGCTGCGTTGGGCCCGTCACTTGGCGGCAAGCCTAGACGCGAACGAACTTGGATACCCGTTCGCCCTGGCCGATCTCGGTCACGTATATGCTGCCCTGGGAGTCGACGCAGAGGCCGTGCCCGCCGAGCAGAGTGCCCTTGCCGGCGCCCTCGTTGCCCCTCCATCGGGTGATGAGGTCGCCCTCCAGAGTCCAGAGGCTCACGCCGTTGCCCTGGCCCTGCTCGATCACGTAGACGACGTCGTCGTGAACCCAGATGTCGCCGGGCTTCTGCATATCGGTCCATTCGTCGATAAAGCCGCCTTGGTCGTCGAAGTTCTGGACCCTGTCGTTCTCCCGGTCGCAGACCATCACGCGGCTGTTCCTGTCGACCCAGATGTTGTGTACCAGGGCGAACTCGCCCGGGCCGGTCCCCTGCTTGCCCCAGGACAGCAGCAGCTCGCCCCCGGCGCTGAACTTGTGTACCCGGTGGCCGCCGTAGCCGTCGGAGACGAAGAGCTCTCCGTTGGGCGCGATGGCCAAGCCCGACGGCATGTTGAAGGGCATGCCCGTGAAGGAAGGCGACGGCTGAAGCTTATTCCCGAGAGTCCTGAGCGTCTCTCCACCCGGCGTGTACTCGGTGGCGACGTGGTAGTCCCTGTCCACCAGCCACACGTTGTCGTTGGGCGCGATGTAGATCCCGTGGGGGTTAGCTGACATGGTCCCCTCTCCCCAGGAGGAGATGAAGTTGCCGTCTGTGTCCCAGATGGTGAGGGGGTGGGCGCCCCTGCTGTAGATATGCACCTCGTCCTGGGAGTTGACCGCCCCGTCGGATGCGGCGCCGAAGGACCAGTATTTGGGCATGTTGGGCCACGAGAGAACCCGCTCGTACCTATAGTCGCCCGATCCAACTACAGCCATGTCACATCGCCTCCTGTTCTGGGTAACTACTCGGCGCTGATTGTACGTTCGGACCCACCTCTCGTCAAGAAAGTCCCCTCTCGGTACCGAGTAGAGCGAGATGAGCAACGATGCATTGAGCAGTCGTTCCGGAGGCATCGACGCCTGGCCCACCTTCGAGTACATACGGTCTAATATAAGTAGCGCCAGCCACTCCCTGGACACAGGGTAGGCGCGCACGAAGTCCGAGGACGTCGGAAAGCCGAGGAACCCGGCAGCCTCAAATGGCATCGGCGAGGCTGTCAGGTAGTATCTCTGGCTCGAAGGCAGGTCAGCGGTGACGTGGCTGACTCGCCCGACGACGCCGTTAGTCAGCAGGCTGGTCAGTGTGGGGTGGATGGTCGCGGGCGGATCCCCTAGAAAGCCTGCCAGCTCCGCCGTGTCGACGAACGGCATCCGGCTGAAGCAGTGCAGTAGTTGTTGGTCGGAGAGGGCCATGTGTTGAGGGTAGCAGAAGTGGAAGTGGGGGTTGCAGATGCACCTCCTATTGCCCCTCATCGAGGGCCCATGTAAGATGCCACTAGTTTAGCTAGGGATACTCTGAACAAGTTCTGGTGTGTTGTGGCATAGTACTATGCCATACACAAAGCAGAGATGTTTGGGGTGAAGACACGATGGACCAGCCAACATTTGCCGACTTGGAGTACGAGAGCAAGAAGCGCAAGACCCGGCGGGAGATATTCCTGGAGCGCATGGACGGTCTGATCCCTTGGGAACAGCTCGTAGAACGCATCCGCCCGTTCTATCCCAGGGCAGGCCGGGGCCGGCGACCCTATGAGTTGTCTGTGATGCTGCGGATTCACTGCGTGCAGATGTTCTACAACCTTAGTGATCCTGGTATGGAGGACATGCTCTACGAGGTCGAGTCGGTGAGACGGTTCGTAGGGTTGAGGCTGTCGGGCCCGCTCCCGGACGAGACGACGGTCCTGAACTTCCGCCATCTGCTGGAAGAGCACGAGTTGGGACAGGGTCTGTTCGAGGAGATCAACCGTCATCTGGAGTCCCAGGGGCTGCGGCTTCGGGAGGGAACGATCGTGGACGCGAGCATCATTGAGGCGCCATCGTCAACGAAGAATCGTGCAGGTAAGCGAGACCCTGAGATGCGTCAGACGAAGAAGGGGAATGAGTGGCACTTCGGGATGAAGGTACACGTCGGTGCGGACGCTGAGACGGGAGTAGTACATAGCGTAAGAACGACACCTGCGAACGTTCATGACGTGACGGAGGCTCACCGGCTGCTGCACGGTGGAGAGAAACGGGTGTGGGGCGATGCGGGGTATCAGGGAGTCGACAAGCGATTGGAGAATCGCGAGTTGGATGTGGACTGGCAGGTAGCGATGAGACCCGGGAGACGTCGGCAGCTGGAGCCGGGAAGCTATGAGGCGCTTATGGAGAAGCGCAAGGCGTCGACCAGGGCGAAGGTGGAGCATCCGTTCCTGTACGTGAAGCGGCACTTCGGATACGCCAAGGTGCGTTACCGAGGGTTGGCAAAGAACACGCAACGACTGATGTTGCTACTGGGGATGACGAACTTGATAAGGGCGGAGCGGTACTTGGCAGCCTGACGAGGGCGAAGTGCGCCCAAGCTGGACAAACGAACGTAGATACGCCTTAGCAGAGCCGTTTCAGGACCACAAGACCTCATCGACACACCGTAGGAGGAAGAAACACCTCGGACAGGCCACTTACTGTCCATCACATACGAGATACCCTCAGTTGTTCAGACCTTCCCTAGATCTGCTCCACGTCAACCACCTTGCCGCGCTCCGCGGCGGTCATCAGCGCGGCGACGGCTGCGGTGTTGCGGATGCCGTCTTCAGCGGGAAACTCGGGCGCTTTGCCCGTCAAGATGCACTGGGAGAACTCGTCCAGCTGGACTGTGAAGCGGTTCGGGGCCGGTGCGGCCTCCATGCGCCGCTCGCCCCCGGCCTCGATGACGACGGGGCCGCTGTCGTCGAACATGTCTGGCACCTCAATGCGTCCCCTTGCGCCTATGACGATCAGGTTGCACCGCCTGGGTTGCTCGAAGCTGCTCTCGACGTGGGCGATGGCCCCTTCCGGAAACTCCATCAGGCCCGTGAGGGTGGTATCCACACCGAAGCCCCCGGGGTCCTGAGAGAAGGCGGCGGCGCGCAGAGGCTCCTCCCCCATTACGAAGCGGCAGGCGTAGACCGCATAGCAGCCGGCGTCCATCATACTGCCGCCCGCAAGCTCCCGGGAGTACCGCACGTTGCCCCGCGTCTCCCTGACGGTGAAGGTAAAGGCGGAGCTGAGGCTGACCACGGGCCCGATGGCCTCTTCTTGGACCAGCCTGCGGGCCGTCCTCAGGTGGGGACTCCACCGGTGGGTGAACGCCTCCACCAGCAGGACGTTGCTGCTCTCGGCGGCACGGGCCATACGCCTGGCCTCGTCCACGTCGACGGCCAGGGGCTTCTCGCAGAGGACGTGCTTTCCCGCCTCCGCCGACCTGATGGTCCACTCGCAGTGCATGGAGTTGGGTAGGGGGTTGATGATGGCGTCCACCCCGTCGTCGGCGATCAGCTCCTCGTAGGAGCCGTACCATCTTGGGATGCCGTGTCGCGCAGCCGCATCCTCCGCCCGGCCTCCGTCCCGGCTGCATATGGCGACTATCTCCGAGCTGGGGGAGTGGCGGGCGGCAGGGATGTGCTTCTCCAAGCCGATTTTGGCCGTGCTTATGATCCCGTAGCGTACAACGTCTTCTGGCATGATAACCTCCGCTCAGTAGATAGGACTCCCGCGTTGGGAGTCGAGGTAAGATTGCAGGATGATAGTGGCGGCTGCCGCGTCGACGCGGGCGCGGTCCCTGGAGGGCTTGACTCCAGACTCCCGGAGCTGCCGCTGGGCTTGGACCGTGGAGTAGCGCTCGTCGACCGTGTCGACCGGGACCTGCGTGCGTTCGGCCATCGCCCGTACGAAGGCGGAGACGCGTCCGGCCTGCGTACCTCTCCGGCCGGAGAGCTCCAGGGGGAGGCCGACGACGACTCTCTCGGCGTCGTGCTCGTCCACAAGCCGGAGCACCTCGTCGACGTCCGCGGTGTGAAGCCTGCGGTGGATGGTAGTCAAGGGGGTAGCCAGCAGGCCGCCGGGATCGCTGAGGGCCACGCCGATTCGGCGCTCTCCGATGTCCAGCGCCAGGATCCTCATCGACTCATCCTCAGGCCGGCAGTCCCCTCTACCATCGAGGGAGAGGAATGCGGTTGCGCGGGGATTGGGGACGGCCCAACTTGGGAGTGGCGACTCCTCAAGGGGCCGCGTTCCCGGCCTCGCGGACCAAGGCTGGGACGAGGCCAAGGGCCTCTTCCAGCTTGTCGGCCAGTCGCCCTCCGGCCTGGGCCACGTCCGGCCGACCTCCTCCTCCGCCCTGAATGGCCTTGGCCGCGCCCTTTGCGATGACGCTGGCGTCGAACCCTCTGGCCACCAGGTCCTGGGTGACCATTACGACCAGCATCGGCCTTCCGTTCAGGACCGAGCCCAACACGACGACTCCGCTGCCCAGCTTGTCCCTGAGCCAGTCTCCTACCTCGCGCAGAGAGTCTGCGTCGGAAGCAGAGGCCTGGACGGCCAGTACCGTGACTCCGGCTACTTGCTGCTTAGAGGACAGCAGCGTCTCGGCCTCCTGGAGATGGATCCTCCTCTCCAGAGACTCCCTCTCTCGTCTGAGCTGGCCGATCTCGTCCAACAACCCCTGTACCTTGGCCTCCACATTCGGCAGGCCCGTCTGAAGCCGTCGGGCGAGCCTGTCCTGCTGGCCGAACCGGTCCCACACCAGCTTCTCCGCGGCCCTGCCGCTGACAGCCTCGAGGCGCCGCATTCCGGCGCCTATGCTGGACTCGCCAAGGATGTAGACGGCGCCCACCTCGCCGGTGAGCCGGACGTGGGTGCCGCCGCAGACCTCGAAGCTGAAGGAGTCGCCGTTGGCGATCTCGATCAGCCTCACCCTGTCGCCGTACTTGTCTCCGAAGAAGGCCAGGGCCCCCCTGTCGATGGCCGATGAGTAGGAGTCTTCGTCTCTCAGCACCCTGGCGTTCTGGCGTATCTTCTCGTTGACCAGCAGCTGGACCTGCCACAGCTCGTCATCGGTCATGGGCTGGACGTGGCTGAAGTCGAAGCGCAGCCGGTCGGGGGCCACCAGGGAGCCCGCCTGCCTGACGTGGGCGCCGAGGACCGCTCGGAGCGCCGCGTGCAGCATGTGGGTAGCCGAGTGGTTGCGCGCCGTGTCCTCTCGGCGTATGGGGTCGACGTAGGCATCCACCGCGTCGCCCACTGCGATGGCGCCCTCGACGACGGCGCCGAAGTGGAAGATTATGTCGGGTATGGCCATCTGGGTATCGTGAACGGAGATCTTTCCGTTGGGACCCACCAGGTCTCCCGTGTCGCCCACCTGGCCTCCGCCCTCGGCGTAGAAGGGCGTCTCCACCAGGACGACCTCGGCCTCCTGCCCCTCCGAGACCTCGCTTACGGCGGCGCCATCCGATACAAGGCCCACGACCACCGAGGAGGCTGTGAGGGCGTCGTAGCCGAGGAACCGGGTCGCGCCAACCCCGAGGCCCTCGTAGAGGCGAATCTTGGCCATGTCTTCGCCGAACTGGGCGCCGGCCCTGGCCCGCTCTCGCTGCGCCTCCATCTCGCGGTCGAAGGCGTCCATGTCCACGGTGACTCCGCGCTCCGAGGCTATCTCCTGGGTCATCTCGACCGGGAAGCCGTGGGTGTCCCAGAGCTGGAAGACGACTTCGCCGGGCAGCTCTGAAATGCCCTGTAGGGACTCCATGAGCACCTGGTAGCCGTTCTGAAAGGTCTGCCGGAACCGCTCCTCTTCCAGCCTCATCGTGGTCAGGACGAAGTCCCGGTGATTGCGAAGCTCGGGGTAGACGTGTCCCATCTTGTCGATGGTTGCGGAGGCGATCTCGTCGAGGAAGGGGTCGTCGAGGCCGATGCGTCTGCCGTGGCGGATGGCCCGCCGGAGGACTCGGCGCAGCACGTATCCGCGTCCTTCGTTGGCCGGGACCACGCCGTCGGCTATCAGGAAGCTGGCGCTCCTGCCGTGCTCGGCGACCACACGCATCGCGTAGTCGGCCTCCGCATCCGCGCCGTACCTCTTGCCGCTGAGCTCCTCTGCCTTGCGGATCATGGGCTGGAACAGGTCCGTCTCGTATGGCGTGTCGGCATCCTGCATCACGGTTACGAGACGCTCGAAGCCCATGCCGGTATCGATGACCGGCGCCGGCAGCGGGTCGCGGGAGCCGTCCGGGTGGTGGTAGAACTGCATGAACACCAAGTTCCACAGCTCGACGTAGCGGTCGCAGGCGCCTCCGCCCGCTTCCGTCCTGTTGCCGCAGTTAGGGCCGCAGTCTGTTCTACCGCAGCCCCGGTGGGAGCCTCGATCGTAGTGGAGCTCGCTGCAGGGACCGCACGGCCCCTCGTTCCCGTGGATCGGGGGACCCCACCAGTTGTCCTCGTCGCCGAACCTATGGATCCGGCTCGTGGGGACGCCTGCCTGCCGCCACAGCTCGAAGGCCTCGTCGTCGGTGTGGTGCACGGTGGCGTCGAACCGTTCCGCCGGGAGACCGAGGCCGCCGGTCACGAGCTCCAGGGCGAAGGCGATGGCCTCCTTCTTGAAGTAGTCGCCAATGCTGAAGTTGCCGAGCATCTCGAAGAGGGTCATGTGGGTTGCGTCGCCGACCTCCTCGATGTCGGGGGTCCGGAAGGACTTCTGGGAGGAGGTGAGCCTTTTACTGGGGGGCGTGGCCTGGCCCGCGAAGTAGGGCTTGAACTGGACCATGCCGGCGATGGTCAGAAGCATGGTCGGATCGCCCACCGGTATCAGCGATGAGCTGGCCACTCGAAGGTGGTCCTTGCTCTCGAAGTAGCTGAGGAATGCTTCTCGTATCTCGTCGCTAGTCATGGGTATGATGTCCAAATCAGCCGAGTATGGGTTGTGGCAGACGACTGTGATTGTATGGGAGGGTCAGCCGAGGCGTCAATTGCGGGAGCATGTCTGAACGGCTGTGCATGTCGGCGTTTGGGGCGAGCGGGGTTGCCGACTTGACGCCTGATTCGGCAACCGGTAGCGTGTAGCCCATCGATCACGACCGTGGCGCGTAGGAGGATGTACGATGGCCTATTCGATCAGTGACTTCGTAGCGGATATCGACAGCACCCTGGAAGAGATGGGTGAGACGATGGAGAGTGTATGGGCCCTGGGGCCGCGGCTGCAGAGGCTGGTTGCCGAGGGTGGAGACCTGACGCTCCAGGGAGAGCCGGCTGACGGCACCTCCGGGCTCAGTGGCAGAGTACTCCACGTAGACGCGGAGGGCAGATTCCGCCTGGTGGTTGCCAGGTTCGGATCGGACCAGCCGACACCTGTCCACAGTCACACGCGGTGGGGGCTGGAGTGCGGGATATCAGGGCGAGAGCGGTTCACGGTGTGGAGCCAAGGCGAAGACGGCCCACAGTCAGGCCAAGCTCAACTGACCGTCTTCTCAGACCACCACATAGAGCGCGGCGACCTCGGCTACTGGTACGATGCGCCTCGCAACGTTCACCGCCAGTGGGCCGAGGGCGGGGAGCCTTCCTGCGTCGTCATCCTGATGGGCGGAGACGGAGGGCGAGACCACCTGTTCGACCTTGTCAGCGGAACGTCGACGCCCGCGTAGATCGTCAGCAGAGACAAGCCCTCTGGGGATGCTCCCCGTACCGGGGACTTCTGCCTAAGCAGATGCTGGGAAGCCGCTAGGCGGCCTTTCCGATTCGGAAGACGGTGGCGCCGCAGACGGCGCACTTGCCCTTGGTAGCGGGCCTGCCATTCTTAAGCTCGACCTGCTCGGCGTCGTTGATGTCTCGGTGGTCTCGGCACTTTAGGCAGTATGCTTGCACTGGAAAACCTCCACGTGATATTTGGGGTGGGGGTTGGACGCTGCTCTTCCATAGATACGCCACCGACTGAAGTGCTGCGATGCGCCCCCGCCTTTAGTTTTGGGGCCGTGAGTGCTCCGTCGCCCAACCGCCTCGGAGAGCATGGCCGGAGCATCACTATAGGTTGGCATTATACGGCGCAAGCTTCGAATGGACAACCCCTGTAGCAGGCCAATTCCGCGCACCAAGGCCCTACCGCCAAGGAGAGGGGGAGCCTTCATCGGGCCGAAGGCGAAGCCCTGTGCCCCCTCAGGCTGAGACTCGCCGGCAGGATCGCGGCAGTCACGGCTACCATGAGGCCGACTGTTGCACTAAGGCTGAAGATATCCGCCACGAGACCGTAGCAGATCGGTGAGATGATGGCGCCGCCCTCGTTGGTGGTGTAGTAGAAGCCGTAGAGGCGGGCACGGCGCCGGACGGGGATAACGTCCGCTACCGTGGCGTAGAGCACCGAGGAGGTCCCGTTGAGGCCGATGCCCAGGACGATCATGAGAGGCGCCATGGCGATGGGTGGGGCGGCCAGGGTCAATGCAAGAAGAAGGGCCGTCATTCCCTTGGTGACCCATATCAAGCTGACTGCGCTGTAGCGCTCGCCAAGCAGGCCGCAGACGTACTTCCCGGCTGCTCCTCCGGCGAACAGCAGAGCGAGCATGGCCGTGATGGTGGATGTCTGCATGCCCTTGTCGTCCATCACGAAGGGCAAGAAGACCAGGGCCGCGCCCCTGGTCGTCGAGTCCACGAATCCGACGAAGCTGAGGGCTATGAACGGTCGGAGATTCACGGCGCCGCCAGCTTCGACGGCGCCGCCCCCAGGCTGCCCCGCGGGGCGCCCCGCATCTACGCTTCGGCGGGTTAGCGTTGTCAGCAGCGTGAACACGATGCCTGTTGCGCCGACGAGCCACAACGCGCTCCTCCACCCGTAGCTCAGGGCGATGGCGGCAGCCACGATTACGGGAGCCGCGATTTTGCCCAGATCCCCCGCAAAGTTGACGGTCCCTACGGCGGTGGACCGGCCTCGATCGTCGTAGGCGCGGGACACCATGCTGGAGGCCAGCGGGTGCTGCATCCCGCCGCCGAGCCCGCCCAGGAAGCAGGATACCAGGAGTACGATGAACACAGGCGAAAGAGCCATCGCTATCAGGCCCGCACCCACCCAAACGTTGCCCAAGAGGAGCAGCCAGAACTCCCCGAACGTCTCAGCCAGAACGCCGGCGGGTATTTGCAGCACTGCCGAGGCGCCGCCGAAGACGGAGCGAAGTAAGCCGACCTCCGTATACGAGAGCCCCATGTCCTCCTGAATGAGTATGAGCAAAGGTATGGGGAGGGCAAAGAAGAGGTCGCTCCAGACGTGCATCGCCGAGGCGAACACGAGGGTTCGACGGGCCTTGGGAGCCTTGGCGATGGAGCTCAGCATTGTGAGGCGGTCAGCTCACGCTTGGGGAGAGAGCTGGCGGCGAGCCCGGACGTCCGCACCGTGTCGTAGGAGCAGCCGTCGTTGGAGGACAGGGTCTCTTGGTCCTGGCCCTCTACGGGGTCGCCGGGTCTTCTACTACGCCCCTGGCCCGTAGATTCACGGCGCCTTTCAGGTAGACGTGGGACAGCTCCGAGGGGGACTTGTCGGTGTTGAGGAGGATCAGCACCCTGATGCAGTGCCCCTGTGCGTCGGGCACCGCCATCTCGTGGCTGTTCATCAGGGCGACGCCGGTCCAGCCCATTCTCCGTGCGGCCACCGTGGGAAACTCTGCGGTGAGGTCGGTCGTGGTGGTGAAGAGGGCGGCGGCCACGTCGTCGGGATCGATGTCGTTGGCCTCGATGAGCTGGCTGAGCATCTCAGAGGCGGCCTCGACGATGGCCTCCTTCGTATTGCGGTCGGAAGTCGTTGCGCCTCTGATCCCACGGACCTTGCTCATAGCAGCGACGTATCGGCGGTGGCGAGGGCCGACACGAACTGCCGCGCGGCCTCCGGGGCCCGGTCTCTAGGGCTCTTGTCGATGGCGTCCAAGAGAGCGCTGCCCACGACGGCGCCGTCTGCGTAACGTCCGATCTCCTCCACGTGCTCCCTGTTCGAAACTCCGAAGCCGACCAAGACCGGCAGGTCCGTGTGCCGCCGGATTCTTTCCACGAGACCGGAGATACCCGATGACAGCTTGCTCCTCGCCGAGGTCACCCCGGTAACGCTGACGCAGTATATAAACCCATGGGCGTCCCTGCAAGCCTGTTCTATCCTCTCGTCCGTGCTGGTGGGAGCAAGCATTGGTACGACGTATATGCCCCGCTCCTGGCAGAGGGTCTTGAAGGGCTCCGCCTCCTCGGTGGGGAGATCGGGCACGATGAACCCGTCGAGCCCCGCGCTTTCGGAGTCTCGCACAAGATCCTCCACTCCATAGCGCAGGAATGGGTTGTAGTAGCCCATGAATATCAGTGGAATCTCGACGCCTGCGGCCCTCAGATCTCTTACGAACTCCAGCGAGACGCGCGTCGTGACACCCTGTTGCAGGGCGCGAAAGCTGGCCATTTGGACCGTGGGTCCGTCGGCCAGCGGATCGCTGAAGGGTACGCCAAGCTCCAGCATGTCGGCCCCGGACCCCGCGATCACTTCGGCCAGGGTCCGAGACGTGTCCAGGTCCGGGAAGCCGATGGTAACGTAGGGTACGAGAGCGGTCTTGCTGGCGGAGCGCAGTGACTGGAGCTTGACGTCGATACGGTTTGCCATATTCGGATCAGTCCACATTCATGAGGCTATCGACAGCGCCAGGAGGTTCTGTGCTGCGTGGGCCGCCATCGGCGGCCACACTGAGCCGGTCCTGAGGTATAGCCAGGACAGGAGCAGGCCGGTAAAGAAGAAGGGTATCACCGCGCTGAGCATGAGGTGGCCTGCCGCGAATATCAGCGAGCTCACCACGGCGGCCCGGAGGGGTCCCAAGGGCTCCACCAAGGCGGCCATCAGGAATCCCCTGAAGAACACCTCCTCCGCGAAGGGCACCCACGCCACGATGGACAGCGCGTTGATCCCGCGGGCGAACCCGTGCCCGAGGATGCCGCTTTCCATGGGTCTGGGAGTTAGCAGCTCGATTCCCAGCGACTCCACCGTCGCCGCATATAGTGCGGTGAACAGGATGCTCAATAGCAGCGCCAGCCAGGGCAGGCCGAAGGCCGCGGCTCCCCGGGCTCGTCTGAGTCCCAGGGCAGCCCAGCGCTCCCGGTACCTCCTGACGGCGAATACCCAGACCGCCAGCAGCAACCCTCCGTGGAAGGAGCTGGCGAACCAGGGTGAGCGGAGAGTGGACTCCTCCACGAGCCCAGAGCCGACTATGACCCTGGCCGCCAGGAGGATGGCAGCGAAGCTCCCCAGGACGAGGCCGGCCGCCAGCAGAACGTCTCTGATGTTCCAGGGCACCGACATACGTCCGCTGTCGAGCTCCGTCATAACACGCCAATCGCCTCAGCTCCTCTACCGAACCCCTCCTAATCCCTAATCCACTCGACGTCTCCGGATAGTCCCGGAGCGTGCTTCTTCGACTCGAATACGGCGTACTCTTGCTTGGAGGTCTCCAGGTCGCTGTCGTCACCGTGGCCAGGGTAGAAGGCGAGGTTGTCGCCCAGCACGAACAGCTTGCCGGTTATGCTGTCGATCATCTGCGCCAGGGCCTCCGGCGAGCCGCTCTTTCCAGGGCCGCCGGGGAAGAGGGTGTCCCCCGTGAACAGGTGGCTGCCGATTACGAAGCAGGTGGAACCCGGGGTGTGACCCGGCGTTGACAGCACCTTAAGGCGCAGTGTGCCCGCGACTACCTCCTCGCCGTCTTTCAGGATGATGTCGGGCGGTTTGGGCAGGGCCCCGGCGTCCGGCCCTCCTATTCCGACGGGGCAGTCGATGGCCGAGACGACCTCGTCGAAGCCGAACAGGTGGTCAGCGTGGTTGTGGGTGATCAGAATGGCGTTGACGTTGGTGGCCTTTGCCGCTCTGACCAGGTCTGAGGGGTCCGCCGGAGTGTCTATTATGACGCTGTCGTTGGTCTCAGGGCAGACGATGAGGTAGGCGTTGTTGTCGTAGGGGCCGCACTTCAGCTTGTGTATCCTGATGCCGGCGTCCTCGTAATGTGCTGTCATGGTGCGTCTCCTCCAAGTTGATGCGTTTGGGGCCTCGGAAGGGTAGGGATGGGCGTGACGTGATTATAGCAGCGCGCGGAGCCTCGTCAACGTTCTTCTCACGTGCCTCGCCCTGGGAAAAGCCTGGGAAGCTGGGACGGGCTGGTATAATCCCGACTGGGAAGGTGAATGGTCCCGGCCCGCCGGGACTCTCCAATCAGGGACGAGGTGCCTAGATGAGCGGCTTGGGGTTGACCGTAAAACAGGACTCTGGCGGCAAGCGGGTTGAGATAGAGTGCCCGCACCAGAATGGGCTTCTCTACGTGGTGCCCAGCGAGGCGAGCTGGGTGTGCTCGGAGGAGCTGCTGCACGTTCACGCGATGGCGGGATTCTTCAAGGAGGTTGCCGCGCTGGGGGACGAGCGAGTGAAGGAGATCATGCAGCGGTGGGGCCTATACTTCCGGGAGCGCCCTCTTCGAAGCCAAGATGAGTCCGGCCCTCCGTAAGTCCAGGTAGTGTCTCAGTTTCAAACCGAGGCACTGCTTGAGTCTAGAAATCCTCTTGCTCGTCGTCCGTGTTGATGATCCGGTGGATGACCGAAGTGAACGCATCATCGTCCCCCGGCTCGGTATCGTCATCCGACCAGTCCTTCACTAGGACCGGCTCGCTGCGTCCGGAAGTCCCCCCGTTCAGCTCCTGGGCCAGGAACGCTCGCGGCGCCAAGGTCCGATGTTTGGCCTCGCCCCGCGATGGGAAGGATGTGACGTTGGTCTGAGAAGGATGCTTGTATGCCTCGCGAACCATAACCGTGAGCTCTGCCGCACTCACGCTGGTTACCACCGCATCGTACCTGTTGCCTCCATTCATCAGGCGGGTCAACCTGGTCTCCCATCTCGGTCCGATCTGCCCGAGATACTCTCCGGAGGGAGCGACCACCTCTACCCTGCGTCCCGCGGGCTGGAGATAAACGGCGTGGCCAGGCGCCAGTTTGAGGAGGACGTCGGGAGGCGCCGGGTCCGCCAAGGAGACGACGGCGGCCTTGCCGCCCTCCTCGATGAAGAGCTGGGGCGCGGCGCTGGTCCGGGCCCTCGGTCTTGGAGTTTCGTCGGCCAGCCGCGTCAGTCGTTCGAGGTTTTTCCTGGCTATGCCGTTGGCCGGTGAGATGGAGAGCGCCTGTTGGAAGGCGTCTCTGGCCTCACGGTTGCGTCCCAGCTCGCTGAGGGCCTTGCCCAAGCGGTTGCACGTCTCCAGGTCGTCCGGGTAGTCCGCCAAGATCGACCTGTTCGCCGTCACGGCCTCTTCCCAACGGCTTTTCATGGCGAGGGCTATGGCGCGCTTGACCTTGATCTTCTTCGTCTTGTGACCGTCGGCGACTTGGCGAACGTTCATGGTCCCACCCATCCTCAGAGTCGGTGAATTCTAGCGCACAGCCTGGGAGTGCGCTAGGGTTTCGAAGGTTGCGTGTCAGCCGGCTATTCATATGGATGCGGCCTGAGACGGGAGCATTCCTAATCCCCGTCCTCTAGGACGTACCCGCCCGTAAGGTCTCGGACTCTCACTCGAAGGGCGTCGATGAACATCGACAGAGAGTCGACCCCCGTCCTGACCTTGCTGTCTCTATCGTGGTACCAATCGATGGGAATCTCCACTACTTTCAGGCCCTGTTTACGGGCGAGATACAGCAATTCGACGTCGAAAGCCAGCCCTCTGGTCTTCTGAAGCCGGAACAGCGTCTCGGCCTGCTCGGCCCTGAAGCACTTGAATCCGCACTGGGTGTCGGCGTATCCGCCTACTACCGCGAGGCGAACGAGCATATTGAATACTCTGCCCCGGACATGCCGCATGAGGGGCTCGTTGTAGCGCCTAGCGCCCGGCGCCTGACGCGATCCGATCACGGCATCGTAGCCATCTTCCATCCGCTCGATGAAGGAGGCGATCAGCTCTACGGGCATGGCGAGATCGGCGTCGCACATCAGGCGGTACGCTCCCGAGGCAGCAAGCATTCCGTGCCTTACCGCCCAACCCTTGCCGCGGTGGGGAATACGCTGCAGCGAGATCCCTCCCAACGCCCGCGCCCGCTCGGCTACCCTCTCGGAGGTCGCGTCTGAGCTCCCGTCATCTACGATCATCACCTCCCAGGAGTAGGGCTGTGCGCCAAGGTACTGCACGATGGCGTCCAGCGTCGGTCCGATGCGGGCCTCCTCGTTGAAGGCGGGTATGATGATGGAGAGGAGAGGTCTCACGGGATGGTGCAGGGGAGCGGGCCCTCTTCCTTGCTTGGCGAGCCGGTCCCCGGCTGTAGGGGAAAGAGAAAGCGGCGGCTCATTCGGCTTGGTCCAGCTGGAAGGCGGCGTGGAGCGCACGGGCGGCCTCACCGAGCTGCGCTGCGCCCACCAGGCAGGTGATGCGTATCTCGGAGGTGGTGATCATCTCGATGTTGACTCTGCTGTCAGCCAGCGCTCGGAACATCTTGGAGGCGTATCCCGGCGCGTTCTGCATACCTGTCCCGACGATGCTCAGCTTGGCAAGGCCCTCCCTGCTCACCACTCCACGGCTCCCCAGCTCACGGGCGATGGGCTCCACCACCTCGAGGGCGTGTCGAATATCGGTACGTTTGACCGTGAACGTGAGATCGGTAGCCTCGTCTACGCTGGCGTTCTGGACGATGACGTCCACGCTGATCCCCGCCGACGCCAGGGGCTCGAAGAGGCTGGCGGCGATTCCGGGCCTGTCGACGAGACCGAGAACGGTGATCTTGGACACGTTCTCGTCCGTTGCGATGCCCCTGACCCGGTTCCTGATCTCTCCGACACCAGAGCTCATATTGGCCCTCCTGTGTATCAGCGTTCCCGATCCCCGCTCGAAGCTGGAGGCTACCAGGATGGGCATATCGTAGACCATCCCCAGCTCGATGGAGCGCGGGGCCATCTTGGCGCCGTAGCTGGCCAGCTCCAGCATCTCCTCGAACCCGATCTCGTCGAGCTTGCGAGCGTCGGGCACGAGCCTGGGGTCCGCAGTGTAGATTCCCTCCACGTCTGTGTACACCTCGCAGCGGTCGGCCCCCAGCGCTGCCGCGATGGCCACCGCCGACAGGTCCGAGGCGCCTCGGCCCAGGGTGGTGACGTCCTCCGTCCCGGTGACCCCTTGGAACCCGGCGACGACCACGATGTTGCCCGCGTCCAGCTCCCGCCGGACACGCCCGGGCTCCACGGCGGCGATACGGGCCTTGCCATAGGCCCCATCGGTCCGGATGCCCGCCTGCGCTCCGCTGAGGCTAATGGCCTCGTACTCCATGGTGCGAAGGGCCATGGCGATCAGCGTACATGATACGAGCTCCCCCGTAGAGAGCAGCACGTCGAGCTCGCGCGGCTCCGGCCGCTCCGAGACCTCATGGGCGAGGGCGATAAGCTCGTCGGTAGTGTCGCCCATGGCGGATACGACGGCGACGACCTGGCTGCCGCCGTCACGCGCTCGGCAGATGCGTAGGGCGACGGCCTTGATCCTATCGGCGTCAGCTACGGAGCTGCCGCCGTACTTCTGCACGATTAGCGTCAAATTACCACCGCTCTCGATGTGGCCACCCTGCCAGACCCGTTTGGACAACGCCCGAGCCGTCTATGCAGAATCTTCCTCGACCACGGACGCCCCCTCGTTGGTGGGCGTAGTGACCCTGACCGTTCCGCCGACTCCGGACTTGGCGGCCGCGTCCGCCATCTCGTACCCGATGGTGAACTCCTTCTCCTTGGCCAGGGCCAAAACGCTGGAGCCCGCGCCCGACAAGAATACCCCCAGGGCTCCCGCGTCCATGGCGGCGCGGAAGATGTTCTTCATCGCCGGAAAGATCGTCTGACGGGCGGGTTGATGAAGGCGGTCGCCGGTGGCGACGGCCAGCGTGGAGTAGTCGCCCGTTAGGAACGCCCTCACAAGCAGCGCGGCCCTACCGATATTGTACACGGCGTCCTGACGGTCTATGCGCTCCTCCAGCAGCCGGCGAGCGGTGTCGGTCGGCATCTGCACGTCTGGGATGAAGATTACCGCCCTCAGCCCTTCTGGGGCGGGCACGGTCGAGGTGACCAGGTCCTGGTCGTTCCATACGCCGATCTGGCAGCCTCCCAGCAGGGCCGGGGCGACGTTGTCCGGGTGTCCCTCGATCTTGGCCGCCAGGCCGAGGATGGTAGAGCGGTCCAACGGGCGGCGGCAGAGCTCGTTACCCGCTATCAGGCCTCCCACCAGTGCCGCCGAGCTGCTGCCCAAGCCGCGCCCCAGGGGGATATCGTTCCGGCAGATGAGCTTTGCGTCGGGCGCCGGCTGGCCGGCCTCTTGGAGGGCGGCGCGGAACCCCCGGTAGACAAGGTTGGACTCGTCGGTGGGGAGTGTGTCCGAACCCTCTCCTGAGACCTCTATGCCCGTGGAGCCAACCTCGACGCTCACGTGGTTCCAGATGTCCAAGGCCATCCCCAGGCAGTCGAACCCGGGTCCCATGTTTGCCGTGGTCGAGGGCACCTTTACGGTTACGCGGTCTCGCAATCTTGCTTCTCCCATTCAGATGGAAGAGTCTAATAGCCCTCGGCCCTGATGCAGGCCACCCAGTGGCCCTTGGACGCCTCTCTCAGCTCGGGTATCTCGGCTTTGCACTCGTCGATGGCTATGGGACACCGGGTGTGGAAGACGCACCCCTCGGGGGGATTCGTTGGACTGGGTACGTCGCCCGATAGGATGATCCGCTCCCGGCGGGCCTCGACCAACGGGTCCGGGATTGGCACTGCCGACAGCAGGGCCTTCGTGTAGGGATGCAGAGGGTTTTCGTAGAGCTCCTGGCGGTCGGCGATCTCGACAATGCGGCCCAGGTACATGACGGCCACCCGGTCGCTGATGTGGCGCACCACGGAGAGATCGTGAGCGATGAAGAGGTAGGTCAGCCCGAAGCGCTCCTGGATCTCCTCCAAAAGGTTGATGACCTGGGCTTGAATGGAGACGTCCAGAGCCGAGACGGGTTCGTCGCACACTATGAAGGAGGGGTTTACCGCCAGCGCCCTGGCTATCCCTATGCGCTGTCGTTGGCCGCCACTGAACTCGTGGGGGTAGCGGTCGGCCATGGCAGGGTTGAGGCCAACCACCTGGAGCAGCTCGGATACCCTGTCGCGGTACTCGCCCTTGGAGGAGGTCAGCTTGTGTACCACGAGAGGCTCCCCCACGATATCGCCGCAGGACATCCGTGGATTCAGGGACCCGTACGGGTCCTGGAAGATGAGCTGCATGTTTCGCCTAAGCGCCCTCATCTCCCTCTGGTTCAGCTTGCTCAGGTCCCGCCCGTCGAATATCACCTGTCCGTCCGTAGGCTTGTACAGCCGAAGAATGGTGCGGCCGACCGTGGTCTTGCCGCATCCGCTCTCGCCCACCATTCCCAGCGTCTCACCCTTTGCGATGGTAAAGCTGACGCCGTCCACGGCCTTCACATCCGAGACGTGCCTGCCGAAGATGATTCCGGAGGTGACCGGGAAGTACATCTTCAGGTTGCGCACCTCCAGCAGGGCGTTGCCGTTGGGTTGTCGCTGACTCGCCACGCTCTTTACCATGGCATCTCCTAACGGGCAGCGGCGGAGCGTTCCAGATCCGCCAGCTCTTGGAACCGCCAACAGGCCGAACTGTGGGTGCCGTCCACCTGCATCAGAGGCGGAGACTCGGCGTGACACCTGGCAGCCGCGAACCTGCATCTAGGGGAAAAGCTGCAGCCCTGGGGAAGGTCTACCAGGTCGGGGGGCATCCCCTCTATCGGGTCGAGCCTCTCCCGCCGGTCCTCGTCCAGTCGGGGAACGGACCTCAGAAGCCCCAGGGTGTAGGGGTGCTTCGGGGCGTGGTATATCTCTTCAGCGCTGCCGCCTTCGATTATCTTGCCGGCGTACATCACCATGACCCTGTCGGCGTATCTAGCGATGACGCCCAGGTTGTGGGTGATGATAATCAGGGAGGTCCCGAATCGATCGGAGAGGTCTTGCATGAGCTCCAGGATCTGGGCCTGGATCGTGACGTCTAGGGCGGTGGTGGGCTCGTCCGCGATAATCAGCTTCGGGTTGCAGCTAAGGGCCATGGCGATCATGACCCGCTGCCGCATTCCGCCGCTGAACTGATGTGGGTAGTCTTTCAGACGGCGCTCGCCGTCCGGTATGCCGACCAGTCCCAGCAGCTCAGCCGCCCGCGAGCCCGCATCGTACCTGCCCATACCCAGGTGGAGCTCCAGCGTCTCCGTGATCTGGCGGCCTATGGTCAGCACCGGGTTCAACGAGGTCATTGGCTCCTGGAATATCATGGCGATCCGGTTGCCCCGGATCTGCCTGATCCTGGCGTCGTCGGCCTGAAGAAGGTCATGGCCCTGAAAGACCACCTCGCCGTTCACGATCCGCCCGGGGGGGTACTGGATGAGCCTCATGACGGATAGAGCGCTTACACTCTTCCCACACCCGCTCTCACCGACGATACCCAGGACCTCACCCTCCTCCACGTCGTAGCTGATGCCGTCCACGGCCTTGACCACCCCTTCGTTGGTGAAGAAGTGGGTTGCCAGGTCGCGTACCTCCAGAACCTTAGCCATGAGCAAGTCGTTGAGGAAGAGGGGGCGCTGCTGGCCTGATGCGGCTCAGCGCACGGGGCGAGGCAACGGGAGGCATGGAGATCAACAGTATCCTCGGGTGGTCAGTAGGCGCTGGCGGCAGGGTGTTACTCACCCTTGACGAGGATACCATTGTTGAGGGCCGCACTGGCGTCGAGTACCATCTCCGTCGCATACTCCAAGCTCACGTCGCTGAAGTTGATGACCAGATGAAAGAGCTCCGGGGCATCGGCTTGGTCGATGCCAAAGAATCGGTTGAAGTGGTGCGCACGCGCCAGATCCCTGGCTATGACCGTCTCCTCGGCCCGGGCCCTATCGACCCTCTCCCGTTCCATGATGGTTGCAACGCGGTCCTCCATTTTGGAGGCCACACCCACCCGCAGGACGTTGGGCTGGTCTTTCAGGATTATGTGAGCGCCCCTTCCGACGAGAACGACGTTGTCTCCCGAGGCGACCTCCGTCACCACCTTGCGTATGCCCTCGATGTAGGTCTCGTCCTCGAGCTCGTGACCTCTGGTAATCGTTGGCTGAGGCAGGTCCTCGTACTCCTCGGTGAGGAACGGCGCGACTCCAGGGCCAAAGTAAGGGTCGCCGCCGGCGCCCGTGACGGCTGAGCGCTCCAAGATGCGTTGAAGGATCCGAGAGAACCGCTCTCCTCTCGTCGGTGGGCGCTCTTCCCTCTGGTGGAGAGCCTCGACAGTCGCGCCGACGTGGCGCGCCACGTCCGTGAGTATCAGCCTATCGACATAGTCGGCCCCTAACGCCTCAGCGACGCTGGGACCGAGCTTTCGCCCCCCGCCGCCGGCCAACCCGGACACCGTTATGACACCCATCACGCCTCTACTCTCACCGGCGCGGCTTCCGTACGGACGATAGACTGGACGCGAAGGCACTCTCAGACATACGCAAGACGAGCGCCCTACAGACATATGGTTACAAACTGTCGCACCTATGTCAATGTTGCGATGGGACAAGTGGGATAGCCCTGAAGACCGATCCTCGCTTTGGGTGGTGGCGGCAAGGCCATGCCTATGATAGCCTTGCCGCCACCGACCGATGGGCGGGGACATGCACGCTGCCGTCCGAGGGCCGAGGCGGGGCAGGGGGCCACGTTTTCGGTGCCGAGAGGAGACGCTATGGCGGACCGACCCAACATACTGTTCCTTATGACGGACCACACCAACTCTCAGGCGACCGCGCCAGGAAGCCAGTGCATCAAGCCCAACCTCGATGCTCTGTCAGCCGAGGGGGTGCGGTTCGACCGATGCTATACGACCAATGCCATCTGCTCCCCGTCGCGCGCGTCACTCATGACCGGCCTCTATCCATCCACCCATGGCATGTGGGACGTCACCCACGGGCAGCGCAGCGAGTGGCTGGACGTTCCAGCCAACCGGTTCACCTACTTCTCCATGCACCTGGCCGAGGCGGGGTACCGAAACGCCTACTTCGGCAAGTGGCACGTGGAGCAGAGCAACAAGCTGGAGGACTTTGGCTGGCACGAGTACGACCTCACGTGCGCGGGCATGTACGGCGCGGAACGGCGGCGCAGGCACGTCGAGTCCAGCGCCCTCTACGTGCCCAAGGACGGCTATCCGGACTACCTGCTGGCCGCCGTCAGCGACGCCGACGTCCAGACCCATCCCGCCTTTGACAGGGGGATCGACTTCATCAGGGGTCACGTCGATTCCGCTCCGCCGGACCAGCCCTTCTGCTGCTTCGTCTCCGTCATCGAGCCCCACGACTCCTACATTCCACCCAAGAGATTCCTGGATATGTACGACGTCGACGGCGTCGAGCTGAGCCCGACGCTTCGTGACGAGCCCACTGGCAAGCCGGAGATCGTCAAGCGGATGCGCTCGGTGTGGCAGGACCTGACGGACGAGGATTGGAGACGCGTGTCGGCGTCCTACTGGGCGGTCATCACCGCCATCGACAGCGAGGTCGGCAGGATCGTCGACGTGCTGAAGGAGACGGGCCAGTACGACAACACGATCATCGTGTTCACCAGCGACCACGGCGACATGCTGGGCGGACACGGCCTGTGCACGAAGGGCATAGGCACCGCTTATGAGGAGGTGTACAACATCCCCCTCATCATACGGGCTCCGGGGACGAGCGTAGGACGGGAGGACGCGGACACCCTCACGAGCCTCGTCGACGTGGGGCCCACGCTGCTGGACCTCTGCGGGGCGGAGCCTCCGATCGGTGCTGGAGGGCGCGTCCGAGCCTGCGGATTGGCGCAGCGCCTACGCCGAGTTCTACGGCCAGCGCTTCGTCTACACCCAGCGGATCGTCTGGGAGGGCGACTGGAAGTACGTGTTCAGTCCGGGCGGCGTCGATGAGCTCTACGATCTGGCCGAGGACCCTCACGAGCGGAACAACTTGGCGGACGATCCGGCCCATCGGGACCGGCTCATAGAGATGACCAAGAAGATGTGGCGCAAGATGAGAGAGATCGGAGACGATTCGCTCTTCAACACCCAGTACGCTACCCTCCGGACCGCGCCCATCGGGCCGGGGGCCATCGAAGAGTGAGGCAGAATGGCTCGTCTGTGATAGGCTGATTGCCGGACCCGCCACCCGCAGCCCTCCTCAGCTCACCGAGACGTACATAAGAGATGCTGGCCAAGTCGAAGACATGCGCAGTCATAGGCCTCGACGGATTCATCGTCGAGGTCGAGGTTGACATCTCCCCCGGGCTGCCCAGGTTCATCGTCGTCGGGCTCGCCGATACCGCCGTCCAGGAGGCCAGGGCCCGCGTCCGTGCGGCGGTGCGCAACTCGGGCTCCGAGTTCCCCATGCGGCGTATCACCGTAAACCTGGCCCCCGCGGATCTCCAGAAGGTGGGGCCGGCCTACGATCTGCCCATCGCCGTGGCGTTGCTGCTAAGCTCCGGGCAGATCAGCGATGTCCCGGACTCCTCACTCTTCCTGGGAGAGCTGTCTCTGGACGGCGGCCTGAGGCATACCAACGGCATCCTCCCCATGGTTATGGTAGCCCGGGAGGAGGGGTACGACGCAGTCTTCGTCCCGGCGGCGGACGCCCATGAGGCGGCGCTGGTGGAGGGACTGGTAGTAATGCCTGTCAACAACCTCGCGGAGCTGGTGTCCCATCTGAGGCATGAGACCACTATCATTCCCGTAGACCCCGGCGCACGGGATATCGTCGACGAGGCCGCCGACGGCGGGGAGAATGGGAGAGCCCGGTACTCCGGCGTCGTCGACCTGGCCGACATCCGGGGCCAGGAGCACGCCAAGAGGGCCCTGGAGGTGGCCGCGGCGGGGGGACACAACATCCTGATGAGCGGCCCCCCAGGCAGCGGGAAGACCCTGCTGGCCCGGACGCTGTCGTCGATCCTCCACAAGCTGACCCACCAGGAGGCACTGGAGGTAACCAAGATATACAGCGTCAGCGGTCTGCTGCCGCCCTCTCGTCCCCTAATTGCCGAACGCCCCTTCAGGGCGCCCCACTACACTATTTCCAACGCCGGCCTCGTCGGAGGGGGCCGCTTCCCGCGGCCCGGAGAGATCACCCTGAGCCATCGCGGGGTGCTGTTTCTGGACGAGCTGCCGGAGTTCGGCCATACCGTCCTCGAGGTCCTGCGCCAACCCCTGGAGGACAAGGTCGTGACCATCAGCCGCGCCCAGGGCACGGTGACCTTCCCGGCGAACTTCATGCTGGTGGCGGCCATGAATCCCTGCCCCTGCGGGTTCGCCAGCGATCCCATGAGGGAGTGCACCTGCACTCCCAGCGCCATCTCCAGGTACCGCAAGCGAATCAGCGGGCCTCTCCTGGACAGGATCGACCTCTTCGTAGATGTGCCGAGGGTCGATTACGAAAAACTCGTCCAGCCCGCCAGCGCCGAGAGCTCGGACCAGGTCCGAGACAGGATAGAGCGGGCCCGAGGGCTCCAGAGGCAGCGGTTCGAGGGCACCTCCATGATCATCAACGCGGAGATGGGGCCTGTGGAGGTGTGGAAATCGTGCCAAGTGGACGACGCGGCCAAGGGGCTGCTCCAGACGGCGATGAAGCAGATGCACCTCTCGGCCAGAGGGTTCCATCGCATCCTCAAGGTCTCGCGGACCATAGCCGACCTTGCCGGCGACGAGAGCATAGGGGTGGCCCACCTGGCGGAGGCGCTGCAGTACAGGCCCAGCGGGCAGGTGTGACTCGTCCCTAGCGGGGCGCATCTTGACATTAGGATAGTGATGCATCATGATGTCTATATGAGAACCACACTCACCCTGGACGACGACCTAGCTGACTCCCTGAGAGAGCAGGCCCGGCTTCTCGGCAGGCCCTTCAAGCAGATAGTGAACGACACGCTGCGCCGCGGCATGTCGCCTGCCGCAAGGGAAGCCCCGGCCGAGTACAGGGTTGTCCCCCATCACAGCGGGCTCGCTCCCGGCGTGGACCCACAGAAGCTGAACCAGCTCAACGACGAGCTGGAGGCAGAGGAGTTCGCGGGGCCGAGCACGGGGTGATAATCCCCGACCTCAACCTGCTGGTCTATGCGTACAACGACGGCGCCCCTCATCACGACTCTGCCAGGCGCTGGTGGGAGGGCTTGATCAACGGCGAGGAGCGAGTCGGCGTCCCGTGGGTCGTATCGACCGGCTTCGTGAGACTGATGACCCACCCTAGGGTGATAGCCCGTCCGGCGACCCCGGAGACGGCGGCTGACTACGTGCGGGAGTGGTTCCAGGTACCCCACGTCGCGCCCGTCAATCCCGGCGCGGAGCACCTGGCCCACCTCCGTCGAAACCTCGTGGCCGCCGGCGTCGGCGCGAATCTGGTGACGGATTCGCACCTAGCCGCGCTGGCGATGGAGTACCAGGCAGAGGTCCACTCCAACGACACCGACTTCGGCCGCTTCCCCGGTCTCCGCTGGCGCAACCCCCTCCGGTAGGGGGGCGGCGCGCCGCCCGGTCAGGAGGAGGAGAGCACCTTGCCGGTACTGGAGCGCCTGCGGTGGGTCGAGGGGGTCTTGGCGTCGTTCTTGCGCGCGACCGCAAGAGACGCGGAGCGGCCCGCCTCTCCAAGACACAGCACCGTCCCCAGGGCCACGTAGGCGACGTCCACGGCCTCATCCACAGCGCCCGCCACGTCGGCGCTGTTCAACGCCCTGGCGTGCTCTCCGGTCTCTTCGGCCAGCAGCGCCAGCCTCTGCCTCAATGACTCTATGGCCGCGTCGCCGTCGGCGGTGTCTATCGCCGCTATCTCGAAGCGCTGGTGGAAAGAGTAGACGCTCTCCGCAATCGCTGAGACTCCCTCCAGGAATCTGCGTCGTTCCATGTTCTCTCCTCTCGTGTCCGATGACGGCCCATCGCCCACTGGGGCAATGGGCCGTCTACCGGGATGAAACAGGCCTCGATTCGGCGGGCCCTGTACGGGGCATCCCGTGTGACGTAGTATGTCACACGGAGCCCTCGGAGGCCATCCTTGCGGGACACCGTTGGCAGGGAGCTGGCGCCGGACTGAGCAGGGGATGGGCGCGGCCCTTCCGATACCGGCGGAAGGGCAGGGCTCATAGGCAAGAGAAGGAGGCACTATGGCGATGCGTCTTGGCGTAGGCGACTACCGGTACGAGCTTGTGGAGGGGTGGGGAGAGTGGCCCGTGGACGGGGTGGCCTCGGACGTGGCCACAGACTCCCAGGACCGCGTGTACGTCGCGGTGCGGACGTCCCAGACCGCCGAGAGCAAGACGGGCGTGATCCTGGTCTTCGACCGGGGCGGCAAGTTCCTCCGCTCCTGGGGCGAGGAGCTGTTCACCGTGTGCCACGGCCTGTGGATCGGCCCCGCCGACGAGGTTCTCCATGCCGATTCCGGGGACCACACGGTGACGAAGTTCGACACCGATGGGAACGTGCTGATGACCCTGGGGACGCGAAACGAGTGGGGCGGCCCGGGGACGCCTTTCCGGTCGCCGACCCGCGCGGTGCAGTCGACGGACGGCGACATCTACGTGTCGGACGGCTACCACCAGAACCGCTGTCACAGGTTCTCCCCAGGCGGAGAGCTGCTCTTTTCGTGGGGCAGCGGCGACCCTGTCTACTATCAGCGGGTAACGCTGGGCAATATGACTGGGACGCCGGGGACCGGTCCGGGCGAGTTCAACCTGCCTCACGACATAACGGTGGACCGGAACGGCCTGTCCTACGTCCAGGACAGAGAGAACCATCGGTGCCAGATCTTCGATGCGGAGGGCGGCTACCTGACCGAGTGGAGGGACGTCCGAGGGCCCAACGACGCCGTGATAGACGAGGACGATGTGATGCACATCGCCGAGGGGGACGGCAGCATCCTGATCGTCAAGCTCGACGGCGAGGTGATCGGGAGGTGGGGCTCCAGGGGTGAGGGGCCGGGCCACTGGAGAGGGTTCCCTCACGGGCTGTGGCTGGACTCCCGCGGGGATCTATACGTGGCAGAGGTCGGCGCCCAGAAGGCGCTTCAGAAGTTCGCGAGGGTGTAGCTGGCCGCCTCTGAGTCCCTACTCGACCGTTCGCACGTGGGAATAGGCCGCGATCTTGGCGTCGGAGGTGACCAGGGGGCAGCCGTGGACCCTGGCGGTGGCGACAACGATCTGGTCGGCGGGGTCGCGGTGGAAGCCGCCGGGCAGGCCGGCGGACTCGACGGCGATCTCCGGCGTCAGCTCCAGCAGGCGGACGCCAGGGTAGCGGAGCGCCTCACGGAACCACTCGGACAGCCCGACGGGCAGATCCAGCCTTCCGTACTCGCAGAGCTTGGCCACCTCCCAGCAGGAGATGGCGCTGACGCCGATCCGGTCTTCCTCGTGGGCGGCGACCTCCCGTCTCTGTGTTTCCGTCAGCCGAGCGGGGTCGACGGTCCACCAGATCCAGGCGTGGGTGTCCAGCACGATCACTTCAACGCCTTCCAGTCCTCCTCCGCCACCGGGTCGTAGGGGCGCTCGTAGCCGTAGGGCTCACCTCGTAGGGGATAGCGGTCGTCCTTGGGGGCGGCCCGCCTCACCGCCCACCTGGGCTCCGGCTCCAGGGTGAAGTGGCGTCCGTGGGTCAGGACGTAGATGCGCGGGCTCTCGCCGTTGACGTCAACCACGCGATAGATCGAGGCGTCCCCGCTCACCAGTGCGTCATGCGACTTCGGGCTGGACACCTTCAGTTGTGACCACGCCAAGGTGGACGATTCGGTGCCCTTCACCTCTATCCTCTCGACGTTGCCGTCCAAGGTTACCCTGAGGTCCGCGCCGTCTTGGTCCTCCTCGATTTCCGCCTGCCGACCATACTTGCTGACGAGGTACATGAGTATGATAGCCTCGGCCTTCTTCTCCGTTGTGCGGAGGCTGGCCAGGTACTGACGCACTTCTGAGGTGAGAGTGATGGGAATTGACGGATACAGGTCTGGGGAGCCCGGTACGGGCTCAGCTGGTGGGGTGGGGAGATCTGGACGACTGGGTAGAGGGTTGGGGGCTTCATCCCAGCGGTCGTTGGCCGGCCTCTCCTTCTGCGATCTGAACTCTTCGGCGCGCTCCCTCGCACGGCTCCTCTCGGATTCCTGGGTAGGCATATCGTCCTCAGGGTCTTCGATCAATCGGAACTGCCCCGGTGCTACTCGCCACACCTTGGGGGGTGATCCTTTCTTAACGGAGTTGCCTATCTCAGTTCCCTCCATCGAAATGCTGTAGTTCTGTGGATTGGAACTGAGAGTGTTGGGCGCGTATGGCCCTCTTGGTCGTTCGAGAAACTCGCTGAGTTGTCCGGACCTCCATTCGCGGGGAATCAGGCCCTGCTTGCGTAGATCGGAAACATTCTTCCAGAACGTAACCATTCCATCTCCCTCACTAATTGTATTTCCTCTCCAGTCGGGTAAGGTCAGGTTACTTAACATCAGGTCATGTTGTCAAATCCCCACCCGCGAGAACTTTGGTCATGCACCGACGAACGTCAGCGCAACCCAATCCCGGGTGGATTCGCATAATCTTCTCGTTGTGGCCGTCTCGGGGCCTATGTTATGATCGTGAAGGATTTTGCAAGTTAGGGAGGACATTCGCTGGTGACCGTTAGGGGCCAGGAGACCAGGGAGCGGGTACGCAACGCTATATCCACTCAGAGACGCCCAACGGTCACCGTACTCTCCTCCTTGCTGGCCGCTCAGGACGATCTGGGATACCTGCCCGATGAGGCGATCGAAGAGATCGCCCTCTTCACCTCCACGACCACCAACGACGTGTGGGGCGTGGCATCCTTCTACCCGAACTTTCGATTCACACCGCCCGGCGAGCACGTTCTGGAGGTGTGCTGGGGCCCTACCTGCCACCTGGCGGGCGCGTCGCGTGTACTGAAGGCGGTCCAGGACGATCTGGGCCTGGCTGGCGAGGGAGACACCGAGGACCGCAAGGTCACTTTCAGGTACAACACCTGCCTGGGGGCCTGTACCCAGGCCCCGGTCATCAGCATCGACCATAGGCTCATCGGCCGCGTGGCGCCCGACTCCGCTGTGGAGCTGACGGCCGGCCTGAGGGACGCCGGAAGGTAGAGGATGCCTTCCTACCAGGACCTGAGAACCGATGCGGACCACCGTTGGCAGGCCTTGGAATCGGACTCGAAACCCTGGGTCCGCGTGGGTACGGCCATGTGCGGTCACGCCGCCGGCGCCTTCCAGGTCGTTGATGCCCTGAGAGAGGAGCTCCGAGCCAGGGACATCGAGGCCAATCTCCACGAGGTCGGCTGCTTGGGGCTGTGCTTTGCCGAGCCTCTGGTCGACATCCTGAAGCCCGGAAGCTCCAGGCTCTTCTTCAAGAATGTGACCTCCGACGACGTGCCCGAGATCGTCCAGTCCTACCTCGTGGATGACAGGGTCCCGAGGGAGAAGGCCATCGGATACCTGGGCGGCGCCCCCATTCAGGACGTCCCAGACCTCAATACGCTCCCCGGCATCGAGCTCCAGGAGCGGGTCGCCCTCCGCAACGCTGGGCACATAGCCCCCGGCGACATACGCCAGTACATCGCCAACGACGGGTACGCGGCGCTGAACAAGGCCTTGTTCGAGATGGAGCCGCCGGACGTTATCAAGGAGATATCCGACTCCGGCCTTCGCGGTCGAGGAGGAGCGGCCTTTCCCACGGGCATAAAGTGGAGCTTCCTGGTGCGCTCTCCCGGCCCTACCAAATACATCCTGTGCAACTGCGAGGAGGGCGACCCGGGCGCCTACAACGACAAGGGCATCCTCGAAAGCGACCCTCACACCCTGATCGAAGGCATGGTCATTGCAGGGTACGCCACGGGCGCCTCCAACGGCATCGTCTTCATAAGGCATGGCCACGACGGCCCCATAGACAGGACGGAGGCGGCCATCGAGCAGGCGTATGATCTGGGGCTGCTGGGCGAGAACATCCTGGACTCCGACTTCAGCTTCGACTTGGAGGTGGCGCTCACGGGAGAGTCCTACGTGGCCGGCGAGGAGTCTGCGCTCATGGAGTCTATCGAGGGTAAGCGCGCGATGCCCCGGTACCGCCCGCCTTTCCCGGCCCAGTTCGGCGTCTGGGGCAAGCCCAGCAACATCAACAACGTAAAGACCCTGTCCTATGCCCCGGCCATCATATCCCGCGGCAGCGAGTGGTTCTCGTCCATAGGGGTGAACAGGAGCACGGGTACCGCCATAATCTGCCTCAACGGCCAGGTGAAGTTCCCGGGCCTCTACGAGGTGCCGATGGGGCTGACTCTGGGCCAGGTGATCAATGACATAGGGGGCGGAGTACGGGACGGTAAGCGCCTCAAGATGCTGCAGACGGGCGGCCCCCTCGGCGGCGTCCTCAGCGCGGAGAGCATGAGCATACACCTGGACTTCGACGAGATGAGGGAGGCGGGAGCGATCCTGGGCTCTGGCGGCATCATCGTGGCCGACGAGGACACCTGCGCCGTCGACCTGACCAGGGTCTTGGTCGCCTTCTGCCAGTACGAGTCCTGCGGCAAGTGCTTCCCGTGCCGATTGGGAATGGAGCACCTCTTGGAGATCGTCGAGCGCATCGCCCGGTGCCAGAGCCGTCCGGGCGACATGGAGCTGATGAGGAAGGTAGGAGAGACCATGGAGGCCAGCTCCCTCTGCGGCCATGGCCAGCTGGGGTTCGGCCCCATACGCTCCGCCTTCCAGCACTTCGAGGACGACTTCAAGGCCCACGTCGATGAGGCACGCTGTCCCACCGGTAGCTGCAACGGACCAATGCTGTCCCCGAAGAGCACCAGGCCCTACGCGGCTGAATACGCTCCTGGAGAGCCAGTGTCATGACAGAGGAAATCACGCTGACCATAGACGGCAACGTCGTCAAGGCCCAGCCGGGCGCCATGGTCATCGAGGCCGCTATGGACGCCGGGCTCTACATCCCTTACCTCTGCTACTACCCTGGGATGAAGCCCTACGGCGCGTGCCGCATGTGCGTCGTCGAGGGCGAGCGTCCCAATCCCAGGTCGCCCGGCGACTTTGCTCCCATAGGGACTCCCGCGTCGTGCACCACCCCCGTCGAGGAGGGGCTGAGGGTCTATACCAATTCGGACAAGATCGTCGACCTCCGCAAGGGGATCATGGAGATGCTCATATCGGAGCATCCCCACGGCTGCCTCACCTGCCATCGCATCGAGCTGTGCGGGCCATCCGACATTTGCCTGAGACACGTATCGGTCAACGACCGCTGCCTCACCTGCCCCAAGAACGAGCGGTGCGAGCTCAAGGATACGGTGAGGTATCTCGAGATGGAGATGGATACCCCGCTGACCTACAACAACCGCCACCTCCCGCTGCAGGTCGAGGACTCCTACTGGGAGATGGACATGAACCTGTGCATCGTCTGCTCCCGGTGCGTCCGCGCCTGCGACGAAATACGCGGCGACGATGCCATCACCCTGTTCCAGAGGTCCGGCCGAAGCCTGATAGGCACCTCCCAGGGCACGTCGCTGTTGGAGTCCGGGTGCGAGTTCTGCGGGGCCTGCATCGACGTCTGTCCCACGGGCGCCATGGTCGAGCGCGAGGGCAAGTGGGACAAGGCCGTTAGAAAGGTGACGAGCACCTGTCCCCATTGTCCCGTGGGCTGCCAGATGATCCTGGAGGTCAACAAGCGGGAGCGCTTCATCAGGGCCATACCGGACCGCCATGCGATGGCCAACCACGGCCAAGCGTGCTTCAAGGGTAAGTTCGGTCTTGGCTTCGTCAACCACGTCCGGCGCGTCAAGAAGCCCCAGATCAGACGCGGCGGAGAGCTGGCAGAGGCTTCGTGGCACGATGCACTGGATGCGGTCTCAGAGCGGCTCGCTCCCTACAGAGGCGACTCCTTTGCGCTAATCGCGTCGCCGAGGGGCACCAACGAGGACAGCTACGTTGCCCAGAAGTTCGCTAGGACTGTCATGGCGTCCAACAACGTCGATGTATCGTCGAACCTGCGACCGGAGCTGGTCACGCCCCTGGGAGAGCTCTTGGGCTATCCGGCGGCCACAAACTCCATCTGGGAGCTGGAGCGCTCCTCCTGCTTCCTGGTAGTCTCCAGCAACATGACTGAAGAGCAGAACGTGGTCGCTATCCCCCTGAAGAGAGCGCTCAAGGATGGCGCGTCGCTGATAGTCGTGGACCAGCGGGAGACGGAGCTGGCCAGCCGCGCCGACCTCTGGCTGCGCCCCAAGCCGGGAAGCGAAGCTACCCTCATCAACGGCATGCTCAGGGTGATCTTCGACGAGGCCCTGGACGACCACGACTTCTTGGCGGACCAATGCGAGGGCTTGGACCGGCTGAGGAACGCCCTCTGGAGCATCGACCTAATCCAGGTCGAGCGAATTACCGGCCTGGCGAAAGACCAGATACAGGAAGCCGCCCGGCTCTTCGTAAAGACCAAGCCCGCGGCCATCCTCTATGCCCTGGAGACGTTGGCTCCTCACCTCCGCGTGGACTGCGTGAATGCTCTGGTGAACCTTGCACTGGCTTCGGGCAACCTGGGTAAGGAGTCCAGCGGCCTGTACCCCCTCTTCACGGGAGCCAACGAGCAGGGCTCCAAGGACGTCGGGTGCTCGCCCGACCACCTTCCCGGCTACCTACCGGTTTCCGACGATGGGTCCAACCGGCGCTTCGGGAAGGCGTGGAACGCCGAGGTGCCCCTGGCGCCAGGGGTCGGCGTACGCGAGCTGGTGGACGCCATCGAGGGGGGCAGGGTCAAGGCGCTCTACGTCGTTGGAGACAGCCCCAACTTTACCAACGGAGAGCTGGGGGAGTTCCTGGAGGCGGCGGCCCAGCTGGAGATGCTGGTCGTGCAGGACTCCTTCTATGGTGAGCTGTCGGCCATCGCCGACGTGGTGCTCCCGTCGGCCGTCTTCGCCCAGGTAAAGGGTACCTACACCAGTATGGAGAGGCGCGTGCATCTGCTGCGCCCCGCCCTCGGCCCCAAGGACGAAGAGGAGCCCGGATGGAGGGTCCTCTCCATGATCGCCGAGCGTATGGGGTCGAAGGGCTTCGACTACGAGGGCCCGGAGGCCGTCTACGATGAGATAAACGACTTGGTCGATATCTACGGGGGCATCTCGTACCAGAGGCTGGAATCCGGTGGACTCCAATGGCCGTGCCTAGCGGTGGACATGGCCGACACCCCCGTTCTCTACACCGATACCCTCAAGCGGCGAAAGGCGTTCCTGGGTAACGTGACTCTGGTGGATGAGCCGGACCACCAGGACGCCGCGTACCCATTCCTCCTGGCGATGGGGCGCGTGCTCCATCAGCCGGAGAGGCAGATCGAGCTGCAGCTGGTCGATGGCCGCAACAGGGCGGAGCGCGAGGAGATAGTCGAGCTGCATAGCGAGGACGCCAGAGAGATGAGCCTAGTCGACGCCGACAGGGTCGAGGTTGTGACCAGGGATGGAGCCACGACTCAGGGGACAGTCCGCCTGTCGGGGCCCCACCGTGGACTCGTCTCCGTCACAACGCTGTTCGGCCAGCTGATCTCGGAGCTCGAAACAAGCCGAGAGCCGGACCCCATGCTGAAGGTCCCAGGCCTCCCTCTGGTCCCTGCCAACGTGACAAAGCTGAACGGCGCCCGATAGGATGGACCGGCCCCGCGCCCTAACATCATAGAAGGCTGGAGAAGAGAACGTTGACGACACTGAGGAATAGGCGCGCTGCCAAGCTGGCCCAAGTCAGGATCGCACGCCGGGAGGACATCACGGAGGACCTCTGGATACTCTGGATCGAGAAGCCGCAAGGCTACACCTTCAAGCCGGGCCAGTACTGCACCATCGGATACGACGGCATCGAGCGGGCGTACTCCATCGCGTCAGCCCCCCACGAGGACGAGTTGGAGCTCTTCGTAGAGCTGGTGCCCCTGCCTGATGGCGCTCTCACCCCCAGGCTGTGGGAGCTGGGCGTCGGCGACCAGGTCACTATACGCCCCAGGGCCAAGGGCATCTTCACCTTCAAGCCTGAGATGCCCAACCAACTGCTGGTATCCACCGTCACCGGTGTGGTCCCATACATGAGCATCCTGCGAGATTACCTGCACCATGGCCGCGGCGGCCACCGCTTACACGTGCTCCAGGGGGTCAGCTACAGGGACGAGTTCACCTACGACCACGAGCTTGAGCAGCTCGCCGGGGCTCATCCGGACCTGGTTATCTTCGTACCCACCGTCAGCCGACCCGACGAGGATCGAAACGCGGGCTGGTCCGGCGAGACGGGCAGGGTGAACCTCATCGTCGAGCCCTACGTCGACAGGCTTGGGTTGACCCCCGGAGACACCCTGGTCTACGCCTGCGGCCACCCCGGCATGATCGAGGACGTGAAGCAACGCATGGCCCCCCGCGGCTTCGAGGTCGAAGAGGAACGCTTCTGGAAGCAGGACTAGCCCCTCTTGGCACGGCGACCCATTGGCCAGGGTGTCTCACCTACTATGTTCGATCCCGTTAACTCCAAGGTAGACTTTCCAGCCCTCGAGCGTGAGGTGCTCCAGTGGTGGGAAGAGAACCGTATCCGCCAGAAGTACATCGTACGCAATGAGGGGGCGGAGAAGCGCCACTCCTTCATCGACGGGCCCATTACCGCCAACAACCCGATGGGCGTTCACCACGCCTGGGGGAGGACCTACAAGGACCTGTTCCTGCGCTACAGGACAATGCAGGGCTACAAGCAGCGGTACCAGAACGGCTTCGACGGGCAGGGGCTGTGGATCGAGGTCGAGCAGGAGAAGGAGCTGGGCTTCGGGTCCAAGCGGGACATCGAAGCCTACGGCGTGGGCAAGTTTGTGGAGGGCTGCAAGGAGCGCGTCAGAAGGTTCTCCGACACGATCACCCAGCAGTCGGTCCGGCTCGGACAGTGGATGGACTGGGACAACTCCTACCACACGATGTCCGATCAGAACAACTACACCATCTGGCACTTCCTGAAGACCTGCCACCGGCGAGGTCTGATGTACGAGGGGAACGACGTCATGCCGTGGTGCCCCCGCTGCAGCGTCGGACTCACCGACGCCGAAGTCAACGAGGGCTACCAGGAGATAGTCCACCCGGGGCTGTACGTCCGCTTCCCGCTCCTGGATCGAGAGGGGGAGTCCCTCCTGATCTGGACGACCACTCCCTGGACCCTGACGTCCAACGTCGCAGCCGCGGTGCATCCCGACCTCCGCTACGTCAAGGTCAGGCACGAAGGGCGCGTGCTGTATCTCGCCAAGGGTAGATTGGGCGTCCTCAGAGGAGAGTGCGAGGTCCTGGAAGAGATGCCGGGGTCCGCTCTCGCCGGCACACGCTACCGCGGCCCCTTCGACGAGCTTCCCGCCCAGCTGGGGGTGGAGCACCGCGTCGTGGAGTGGGACGAGGTGAGCGAGTCGGAGGGATCGGGTATCGTCCACACGGCGCCCGGGGCGGGCAAGGACGACTTCCATCTGGGTAAGGCGCTGGGGATGGCCGTCATCGCGCCCCTCGACGAGTTCGGGGTCTTCATCGACGGGTTCGGCGACCTCAGCGGCATGAGCGTCTTCGAGGTCAACCCGCCGATCTTCGACAGCCTGCGGGAGAAGGGCATCCTCCATCACCTGGAAGAGTACCCCCATCGGTATCCCGTGTGCTGGCGCTGCGGCACCGAGCTCGTCTTCCGACTCGTCGACGAGTGGTTCATCTCCATGGACCAGCTGAGGGACTCCATCGCCGGGGTGACCAAGAAGATCCAGTGGGTCCCGGCCTTCGGACTCGAACGTGAGCTCGACTGGCTTCGGAACATGGACGATTGGATGATCTCCAAGAAGCGGTACTACGGACTGGCCTTACCGATATACAAGTGCGAGTGCGGCAGCGTCGAGGTCATCGGGGGGGTGAGAGAGCTGCGGGAGAGGGCCGTCGAAGGGTGGGACCAGTTCGAGGGACACTCGCCTCACAGGCCCTGGATTGACGCCGTAAAGATCGCCTGCACCCGGTGCGGAGAGAAGCTCTCTCGCATCGAGGACGTGGGAAACCCCTGGCTCGACGCGGGCATCGTTCCCTACTCCACCCTGGGCTACTCCGAGGACGGGAAGAGCGACTACTGGCGGGAGTGGTTCCCCGCCGACTGGATCTCCGAGAGCTTTCCGGGGCAGTTCCGCAACTGGTTCTACTCTATGCTGACCATGAGCACGGTGCTGGAGGGCTCCGAGCCCTTCCGGGCCGTCTTCAGCTACGCACTGATGCGTGACGAGGACGGCGAAGAGATGCACAAGAGCAAGGGCAACGCCATCTGGTTCGAGGACGCTGCGGAGCGGATGGGGGCGGACTCGATGCGGTGGCTGTACAGCCACCAGAACCCGGCCGCGAATCTCAGCTTCGGCTACGGCACGGCGGACGAGGTCCGCCGCAGATTCATCATTCCCCTGTGGAACGTCTATTCGTTCTTTGTGACCTACGCCAACATAGACCGGTACAGCCCGTCCGCACAGGCGCCCGAGCTCGCAGACAGGCCCGAACTGGACAGGTGGATCGTCTCGGAGCTCAACGTGCTCATCGGCGAGGTGACCGACGCCCTGGACGCCTATGAGCCCGACCGGGCGGCAAGGGCCGCCGAGGAGTTCGTCGAGTACCTCTCCAACTGGTACGTTAGGCGCAGCCGTCGGCGCTTCTGGAAGAGCGGCGTACTCGGTCACTCCTCGGACGCGTCCGATCAGGACAAGCTCTCCGCCTACGCGACGCTGTACCATTGCCTCACCACGCTGTGCAAGCTTCTGGCGCCCTTCATTCCCTTCCTGACCGAGTCGATGTACCAGAACCTGGTGCGCTCGGATGGCGGGACAGAGTACGAGAGCGTCCATCTGGAGGACTATCCCCAGATGGAAGAGTCCCTGATCGACCTGCGCCTCACCGAGGTCACCAGGCTCGCCATGAAGCTCTCCAGCCTTGGCCGGGCCGCTCGCAGCAACGCCGGAATCAAGGTGCGCCAGCCCCTGGCGGAGGTCGTGGTCAGCGTGCCAAGTCAGGCCGAGCGCGGCTACCTCGCCGACGTCGAAACACAGCTCAAAGACGAGCTCAACGTCAAGTCCGTCAGTCACGCGGCCGACGTTGGAGGGATACTGGACTACGAGGTCAGGCCTAACTTCGCCGTCCTCGGCCCCAAGTACGGTCCGCAGGTCCCCAACGTGGTCAGACAGCTCGCTGCCGTGGACGCAGCCGAAGCGGCGCGGGCCGTGGAAGAAGGCAGCGGAATCCGCCTGGAGGGCTTCACGCTTCAACCCGAGGAGGTCCTGGTGACCGAGGCGCCGGCGGAGGGCTACACTGCGGCGTCCGAGGGCGGTTACACCGTCGCCGTCTCCACCGAGATCACTCCAGAGCTGGCGCGGGAGGGCCTGGCCAGGGAGTTGGTCCATCGGATACAGGACATGAGGCGCTCGGCAGGGTTCGACATTGCGGACCGTATCGTCACGTACTACCAAGGCGACCAGGAGATGCATGAGGTGATGGAGAGCCAGGGCGGCTACATCCGCCAGGAGACCCTGTCGCAGCGCCTGCTCGCTGAGAGCCCCGCGCAGGGCGCCCACACGGAGGAGCACACCGTCGACGGCTTCCATGTGACCCTGGGAGTGGCTACGGTTCCCAGCCGCTGAATCCCGTCTCGAAAGTTTGGCCCTCCGGTATACTTACCTATGCCGTGATCGCCAGTGGATGTCCAACGAGCTGGCGATCGGCCGTAAGGAGCTTTAGACCTTCCTCTTGGGCCTGGATGAGCAGGAGCTCGTTGAAGGGATCATTGTGGGATATGGGGGTCTCGAGTTGCCGTGCGGCGTGGCTCACGGTCCAAGTAATGACATATCCGATTGTGACTACGCACAAGACCACACTGTGACTACGCCGGGGCGCCTCTCATTGTTCGCAGACAGTGGTTCCCTGAGTCGCGTTAGACTTGTGTTGACAGGGATACTTCGTTGACGTAAAATACTTCGAGCCTGGTGAACAAAAAGGGAGAGGCGTTGGAAGCAGATCGGCATGAGCTGGAGGACCTTCTTGCGGCGCACATGAGGCGGCTCATGTCTGACGTGCGCTCACTCACCCTTGCCCAGTGGCCCGAGGTAGAGTTGACGATGGCCCAGGCCAGGGCCCTCGTATTCCTCAGCCAGGGGATAAAACGCATGAAGGATGTCTCGGTCCACATGCGCTCGGGCATGCCCTCGGCCACCAGCATGGTCAACCGCTTGGTGAACAAGGAGCTGGTCCAACGCATAAAGGACGAGGCGGACCGGCGCGTGGTCGCCATCGAGCTGACCCCCAAGGGTGAAGAGGTGGTGGACCGCCTATTGCGTATGGGGCGTATGAGGTACGAGGCCCTCGCCGCCGCTCTGACGGACGAGGAGATATCGGCTGCCATACCGGTCCTGGAGATGCTGTCTCAGGCGGCGAGGTGCCACGGAAGCCCTGCTGCGCCGGAGTCAGAAAGCCAGCCTGCGGAGGCTGTGCCGGCCCAGCTGGAATGAGGAGACGTAGATGAGGGTACTTGTCCGACTGGCGGGCTATGCGTGGCGTCACAAGCCGCGCCTGCTGCTGGCCTACCTTTCCATGGCGGGGGCCACCGTGGCCGCCATAGCCATACCCAAGATGCTGGGCAGCGCCATCGACGAGGCCATCTCCAGCGGCATCCGCCAAGAGCTGTTGGTTCTTGGGCTCGCTATAGTCGCCACCAGCGTGCTGAGAGGCATCTTCTCCTATACGCAGAACTATATGTCCGAGTCCCTTTCACAGATGGCCGCTTTCGATCTACGCAACGACTTCTTCCGAAAGCTGCAGAGCCTCAGCTTCGGCTATCACGACCAGCAGCAGACGGGAAACCTGATGTCCAAGGCCACCGCCGACGTCGAGGCCGTTCGCCGGTTTACCAGTATGGGGATGATACGTCTCCTGTCCTCGCTGATGATGGTGTCTGGTGTGGCTACGCTCATGCTGACGACCAACTGGCGGCTGGGTCTGATCAGCATGGTGTTCCTGCCGCCCATCGTCTGGCGGGCGATTTCGATGGGCCGCAGGCTTCGAGGCACCTGGATGACTGTTCAGGCGGAGACCGGCCACATGACCACCGTTCTTCAAGAGAACCTGTCAGGTATGAGGGTCGTCAAGGCATTCGGGGCCCGTGAGTTCGAGGAGGCGAAGTTCGAGGATAGGGCTTCCCGCGTGGCGGACCATACCTACTTCGCCGCCAAGCTGTTCGCCTCCCAGGGCTCCCTCATGACCCTGATATTCACCGCCGTCACAGGGGTGATCCTGCTGGTTGGGGGCGGCGAGGTTGCCAGCGGCCGCCTGTCAGCTGGAGATCTGGCGACTTTCATCCTGTTAATGGGGCTGCTGGCAATGCCGATCCGTATGGGCGGTATGATGGTAAGCACCTTCTCGCGGGCCGCCTCAGCCGGGCAGCGCATCTTCGACGTGCTGGACGCCGAGTCGCCCGTACAGGAGCGGCCTGACGCCGTAGCGATCCCCAACGTTCGAGGGGCCGTCAAGTTCCAGGGGGTCTCCCTCAGCTATGACTCGTCCACGCCCGCGGTCCACGGCATAGACTTGGAGGCGCGGCCCGGGGAGCTCGTGGCGATTCTCGGAGCCCCCGGCTCGGGCAAAAGCACGATCGTGCAGCTCATACCGAGGTTCTACGACGCCTCCGAGGGCGGGATAACCATAGACGGCCGGGATGTCAGAGACATAACCCTGGCCTCTCTGCGGCGCAACGTGGGTATAGTGCTCCAGGATGTCTTCGTATTCTCCGCCTCCCTTCGAGACAACATCGCCTACGGCGCCGCGGACGCTTCCATGGACGACGTGGTCCGGGCTGCCCGCGTGGCCCAGCTCGACGACTTCATCCAGGAGCTGCCCAGGGGTTACGACTCGATGGTCGGAGAGCGCGGGGTCAGGCTTTCGGGCGGCCAGCGCCAGCGCCTGGCGATAGCCCGAACGCTCCTCCTCGACCCGCCCATTCTCATCCTCGACGACTCGACGTCGAGTGTCGACATGGCCACCGAGTACAGGATCCAGCAGGCTATGGCAGAGGTGGTGAAGGGGAGGACCACCTTCGTGATCGCTCACCGTCTCTCCACCGTGAGGAAGGCGGACAAGATCGTAGTCCTGGACGGCGGCGAGATCGCCGAGCGCGGGAGCCACGAGGAGCTGATGGAGCGCGGGGGTCTCTACCGCCGGATCTACGACCTTCAGTTGAGGCCCCAAGAGGAGGTGCCCGCATGATGGGTCGGATGGGCCCGGGCCGCATGATGCGAGGCAGCTGGGCGCAAGAGGACGAGGGGGGAAAGCTCTACGACCACACCGTCGTCATCAGGCTGTTCGCCTTCGTCACCCCGTATTGGCGCCACGTCCTCGTTGCCATAATGGCGGTAGTCGTCTACACGGGGACCGTGGCGGCCATGCCGTACCTGGTCAAGGTAGCCATAGACTCCTATATTCGACCAGGGGACATCTCGGGCCTGCGCTGGGTGGTTGCGGCCTTTCTTCTCATTGCCGGGGTGCAGTTCGTCAGCCACTACTCCCACCAGCGGATCATGGCATACGTCGGCCAGCGAGTGCTGTACTCGCTCCGCGTGAGGATGTTCAGCCACCTGCAGCAGCTGTCGATGAGCTACTACGACCGCTACCAGGTCGGCAGCATCATGTCTCGCGTGCAGAACGACGTGCAGCAGCTGCAGGAGTTCCTGGGAATCTTCGTCATGACCCTGGCCGACGTGCTGAGCATCGTCGGGATTGTCACCGTCATGTTCACGATGAACGCCAAGCTCGCCATGATCAGCCTCTCCGTCGTGCCGCTTCTGGTCGTCCTGTTGACGGTCTGGCAGCGCTACGCCAAGCTCTCCTTCATGAGGGTCCGGTACGCCATCGCCGAGGTCAACACGGGCCTCCAGGAGAACATCACCGGCGTCCGGGTCGTGCAGAGCCTCAACCGGCAGGGGGTGAACATACGCCGCTTCGGGGATGCCAACCACGAGCATCTGGACGCCAACCTTCGAGCGGGGCAGTTCTCGGCGGCGCTGCTGCCGTCCGTGGAGATTCTGACCGCCGTCGGACTGGCGCTGGTCGTCTTCTTCGGCGGTTCAATGGTGCTGAGGGGGGAGTTGGAGGTGGGTGCGCTGGTGGCCTTCGCGCTCTATATCCAGCGCTTCTTCGAGCCGGTCCGCAACCTTACCATGGAGTACGGCCAGCTGCAGCGGGCTATGGCCTCCGGCGCCCGCATCTTCGAGCTCTTGGACGTAGAGCCCGAAGTCGTCGACAGCCCGGCCCCCGTGCATTTGGACACCATCCGCGGCGACGTCCGGTACGAGGGGGTCGGCTTCAGCTACGGCTCGGAGCCGGCGGTCCTGGAGGACGTCAACCTGGACATTCGGGCTGGTCAGACCGTCGCCCTCGTGGGTCCCACAGGGGCAGGCAAGACGACCATCGTCTCCTTGCTGATGAGGCTCTATGACGTCACAGGCGGGCGGATTACCGTGGACGGCCATGACCTCCGCGAGGTGAGTCTCGATTCGCTGGCCCGGCAGATGAGCGTGGTGCCGCAGGAGCCGTTCCTGTTTTCGGGCACGATAAGGGAGAACATCCGCTACAACAGGGCGGAGGCCAGCGACGAGGAGATAGAGAGGGCGGGGCGAGCCGTTGGCGCTCACGGCTTCATCAGCCGGCTGGAGCATGGGTACGACACCTCCCTTGCCGAGCGCGGAGGCAACCTGAGCATAGGCCAGCGTCAACTCATCAGCTTCGCCAGGGCGCTGGCGGCCGATCCCCGTATCCTCATACTGGACGAGGCCACTGCCAGTATCGACACCTACACCGAGATGCTGATCCAGCAGGCCCTGAGCGAGCTGCTTCGAGACCGCACCGCGCTGGTCATCGCTCACCGCCTCTCGACGATCAGAAACGCGGACCAGATCGTCGTCGTCAACGAAGGCAGGCTGGTCGAGCAGGGCAGCCACGCGGAGCTGTTGGCCAGGGACGGCCTGTATGCCAGGCTTTACTCCTTCAGCGCCGTGGGCGAGGCGGTGGACGGAGAATCTTCCTCTCCCAATTCCGGGACTCTTCCCCGCTCATCCTAACCTCTTACCATCAGGGACCCGCCAGGGGAGAAGGGACTGCCAGGACTCTCGCTGCTAGCGGCTGCGCAGCTGCGGGAAGAGGATCACCTCCCGGATGTTGCGCTGGCCTGAGTAGAGCATGGCCAAGCGGTCTATCCCGATGCCCAGGCCGCCCGTCGGCGGCATGCCGTGCTCGATGGCCGCAAGGAAGTCCTCGTCGAGCCTATCCAGCTCTTCCTCCGCGAACTGGGCCTGCAGGGCTTCCTGCTCCTCGAAACGCCGGCGCTGGTCGACGGGGTCGTTGAGCTCGGTAAAGGAGTTGCATATCTCCATACCGGCAGCGAACCCCTCGAAGCGCTCCACGAGCCTGGGCTCATCGGCCCTCCTCTTTGCTAGGGGCGACATCTCCACCGGGTAGTCCATCAGGAAGCTCGGCTGGATGAGCCCGGGTTCTACCCTGGAGGAGATCAGCTTGTCCAGCAGACCTCCCCAGCTAGCCTGCTCCCCCGTTTCGACGCCGGCCTCTACCATTGCTGTGCGCAACGTCTCGACGTCGGTGTGCTCAAGAAAGTCGATCCCCGAATGCTCCCTCACCTGTTCGCGCAGGCTCAACCTGGGCCACGGTGGGGTGAAGTCGATCTGATGCTCCCCGAATTCGACGGTTGGTCCGCCTAAGAGCTCACAGGCGGTGGAGTGGACCATCTCCTCCACCATCCGCATCACGTCGTTGTAGTCGGCGAAGGCCTCGTAGCTCTCCATCATCGTGTACTCGGGGTTGTGGTAGAAGTCCACGCCCTCGTTGCGGAATACGCGGCCGATCTCGAAGACCTTCTCGATGCCCCCAACGATGAGGCGCTTGAGGTAGAGCTCGGTGGCTATACGAAGATAGAGGTCCCGGTCGAGGAAGTTGTAGTGCGTTGCGAAGGGGAGGGCCATGCCGCCGGCGGGAACCTGCACCAGTACGGGTGTCTCCACCTCGATGAAGCCTCGGCCCTCCATGAAGCGGCGGATAGAGCTGACCATGCGCGCCCTCAGAAGGGCTATACGCCGGGACTCTTCGTTGGCGACCAGGTCCAAGTACCGCTGCCGATACCGGGTCTCGACGTCCGCGAGGCCGTGCCACTTTTCAGGAAGGGGGCGCAATGACTTGCAGAGGACAGTGAGCTCCCTGACCTCCAGCGTCACCTCGCCGCTGCGGGTCCTGAACACCGGGCCCGCCGCGCCCAGCCAGTCGCCAATGTCCAGGTCTGCGATCAGGTCGTAGGAGTCCGAGAGGGTGTTGCTGCGGAACAGCACCTGGATACGGCCATCCCCGTCGAGCAGGTCGGCGAATGACGCCCGCCCCATGTCCCGGAAGGCCACCATGCGGCCCGCTACGGTTACGGCCTCCGTGGCGCCGCCGCCGCGCTGCTCTTGAGCCTCGAAGAGGGAGACAGCCTCCTTCGTGGTATGGGTCCGGTCGAACCTCTGAGGGTAAGGATCGATGCCCCTAGCGCGAATTCGCGCTAGCTTTTCGAGGCGCACCCTGACCAGCTCGTGCGGCGGTGCATCCAAGGTCGTGGGGTCTCCTAGTCTACGGTTTGACGGCCCGTCTCCATCGACAGGGCGCTGCGCGTCGGGTTGCTCTCCCGGAGGTGTGGCGAGCGTGCGGAATAGGGCGGTCGTTCAGTCGATCTTGGTGATGGTGAGCTTGGTAACACCGGCGGGCGTCTCCACGTCCACCTGGTCTCCCACTGTCTTCCCCAAGAGCGCCCGTCCAACCGGGGACTCGTTGGAGATCTTGCCCACCAGCGGAGCAGCCTCGGGGCTGCCCACCACCTTGTAGTTGCGCTTCTGCTTCCGGGCGGTCATCACGGTGACGTTGGAGCCGAACTCGACCGTGCCCTTGGCGTCGCCGGAGGCCGGCGCAACGATGGGGTTGGCAAGGATGTTCTCCAAGTGGCGGATGCGGCCCTCGATGAAGGCCTGCTCGTTCTTCGCCTCATCGTACTCGGCGTTGTCTACGGTGCCGCCGCTCTCGCTGGCTTTGTGGATGCGCGAGGCGACCTCCTGACGGCGAGTGGACCTCAGCTCAGCCAACTCCGCCTGCAGCTGTTGCAGTCCTTCCTGCGTGAGGTATGTCTTGTGCCGAGGCATGAACTAACCCCTAAATCCAAAAAGACTGAGTGGACGACGACTCGCGACAGCCCTCTCTCAGCCTACTGGTAACATTCTACATACCGGAGCCGAGATTGTAAACGCTAGTGTCGGTGTTCAGGACTGAACAGATACACGCCGGTCCGCATGGGCGAGGGCGGCTGGTAGGAGAGGGGACATTGGTTATCCGGCTTATCGAACTGTCTTCATTGCAAGGTATAGTCTAATCTTTTTCTCAAAAAGAGGTCAATAATCTACTTTCACAGTAGCTGCTCCAGTGCTAGCATCGTGCCTGTGAGTAGTCTCAGGCATGCCGCAGGTACTGGGCCGCTTCTTTAGCCATAGGTTTCTCGGTCCATGACGATGCGGGTAACGGGAGGCTTACTCAGGGGACGCAGGCTCCGAGTAGCGGGCTCGACGCGGCTGAGGCCTACGTCGGACCGGGTCCGCGGGGCGATCTTCTCGATTCTTGGGCCCGATGCATGCGTAGGAGCAAAGGTTCTCGACCTCTACGCTGGCACAGGGATGCTGGGGATTGAGGCGTTGAGCCGAGGAGCGGAGTCGGCGGTCTTCGTGGAGGTGGACTCCACCCTAGTCCGACGCATGCGGGACAATCTCCGCGAGATGTCCGTGGAAAAGCGGGCCCAAGTGGTCCGGGGCAGGGTGGAGAGAGTCCTGGACGATCTGGATGGAGGGTATGACCTGGTTTTTGCAGACCCACCGTACCGAGATGAGGTCTGGGACGAGCTGATGGATAGGCTAGGAAAAAGGGAGCTGGTGAGCGCACAAGGGGCGGTAGTCGTAGAGTACCGCCAGGGGACAGCGATGGCCGAGACCTACGGGACGTTGGTGAGGGAGACCCGCCGACGCTATGGAGACTCAGGCATCGCTGTGTATAGGTCGAGAGGTAGATGACCAGAGCCATATATCCGGGCAGCTTCGATCCGGTACACAACGGGCACGTCGACGTAGCGTTAAGGGCTTCGAGACTCTTTGACGAGCTGGTGGTCGGCGTGTACGAGGCCCCTCCCAAATCCCTGATGTTTGACACAAAGGAGAGGGTGATGCTCTTCCAGGAGTCGTTGGGCGACTCGACGAACGTCAGGGTGGTCCCGTTTACCGGACTGGCGCCAATGTTCGCTCGTGAGGTCCAGGCCGAATTCATAGTGAGAGGGCTCAGGGCTGGTTTCGACTTTGAGACGGAGTTCGAGATGGCGTTGATGTGGCGAAGTATAGCGCCCGACATAGACGTCGTCTGCATGATGAGCGCTCTCCAGTTCCAGTTCGTCTATTCCAGCCGAATCAAAGAGGTAGCACAGCTTGGCGGAGACGTAACGGCCCTGGTGCCGGAACCAGTCGCCGCCGCGTTGAAGGCAAGGTCGGGTCAGCATTCGTAGTCCAAAGTTCCTGAAGGAGGGGCATAAGATGAATAGTCGGCAGATCGTCCAAGAGTTGCAGTCGATAGTCGTGGAAGGCACCCGTGTGCCGGGCTTTCGCGGGAGGGTCATGATAGACATCGATCGTCTTGACACTCTCGGGAGAGAGCTCAGCAACTCGGTACCCGCCTACATCCAAGAGGCTGAGGAGATCGTCAAGCAGAAGGACAGCATCATCAACCAGGCTGCCCTCGAGGCCCAGAGGGTCAAGAGCTCTGCCGAGCAGCAGGCCATGAGCCTGACCTCCGAAGCCCAAGAGGAGTACCAGTCTAAGGTCGCCGAGTCCGAGATCATCAAGGCGGCGGAGGAGAGGGGCGAGGTCATCAAGAACGATGCCATGACAGAGGCTCAGAACATCGTTCAGGATGCCCATCGCATGGCGTATCGGATCATTGACGAGGCGGAGGCGCTGGCAAACAGCCGTCGCGAGGGAGCCGACCAGTACGCTCGAGAGATACTGTTCGGACTTGAAGAGCGCTTGGCGGACCTCCTGGGACAGGTGCGGCGCGGGATCGACGCCCTCAACATGGAGGTGACGGCCCAGCGACCTGAGGTGGCAAAGGCAAAAGAGGCTGCCGGCGCCGTCCAGGCAGTCTAACCCAGGAACCGGGGGGTGGACATACCCATCCCCCCCTCACTAACCTCTCTCCCAGGCCTGGGAGAGAGGTTAGTGGAGACCCGGCGTAGGGCGTAGTTGGCCGCTGGGGGCTGCCATTAATTGCCGTCGTGGTGGGCGTGACGTTGAGGCTACGGCTCTGTCGTCGCGTTCCACCACTTCGGTGCTCTTCAGGCGGCCCCTGTAGGGGTTTCGCCGGTCTTGACTTTGTTCCCTGGCCTTCTCTCCAGTCCGAGGCTATCGCTCCCTCAGCATTCTACGGTAGACCTCTTGCCCCTGGCGAAACAGGTCGGCTATCTGTCGACGCTGGTCGTCGTTGTAGAACTTCCCCCTTAGCCGTACCCACTCCAGCGAACTCTCTATGGCCTCGCAGAACCAAGCCGCGGCCTCGCGCTGCTCCTGGCCGCTCAGGCCGGCAGTGACGTAGACGGGACTGGTGTGGGCGAAGATGGGCTGGGCGAAGCTGTCCCTGACGTCACTGGCGGCCCTGGCCGCGATCCACCCGTCGGAGGAGACGCTGATCTCTGCCTCCAGGCTGCCTTGCTTGGATCCCCGGTCGAAGGAGCGGTGGGCCGCCACGGAGCCGTTGGAGATGAGCTCCACGCGCCGGATGGGGTAGTGGGACGTCCAGGTTACCAGGGCGCGGACCCGGCCCCCGGGTTGGGCCTCGACCTCCTCTCCGGGTCCCCGGTCTTGGACCGAAAGGAGCAGCCCTGGTCCGTTGGTGATGAAGCTCCGACCTCGCTTCAGGGACTCCGCCCAGGCCTCGTAGTCAAAGGGGCCGCCGGTGTCCACGTATACCCTGTTGGCCGAGCTGATGAACCAGTCCGAGCCCGTGGATGCCGGCAGCCTAGCGCCGGTGTTGAGCATTCTGTAGTAGAGATCGTACTCCAGGTCGCTCCACCAGGGATCGAACAGGTTGAAAGCGTCCAGCTTTCCGAGGGCGGCCGCAACGGGCGCCTCCATGCCACGCCCGTTGTGGCACCAGATCACGAGACCGCCCTGCGCCCTGGCGTCGTCGCAGACGTAGCACAGGGGAGGGTAGTCCGGGTCAAAAGCGTCTACCAGGGCTCCGCGGCTGACCGGCTCCACGACGTTGCGTATCCCCAGAAGCATGACGTGTCCGTAGCCGTCTCCCCAGCCGCCGACGTTGTGTCGGTTCTCCTCGCCGCACTGCACGTAGTGGTCCGTGGAGCAGAACTCGCTGAGCACGCCGGGCCTGTACTTGTTGGAAGCGTACTCCAAGTCCCAGCGCTTGAGGATGCTGACGGCGGTCATCCGCAGGTCCTCGATCCGCGAGTCGAGTCGGAGTCGCTCGTCGGGTCGAGTCTCCTTCTCGTCATAGTGGAGATGAGTGTTGCCCGGATGCCAACCCAGACCTGACAGCTCCGACCATCGCTCCAGCTCGATCTCCACGGCGGAGGTCCCCCGCGAGGGCGCGTCGACCGTGAGCCGGGCGGGGATGTACTCGGTGCCGCGCTCCGCGACAACCTGGGTCATGCCCCTGGGGACCTCGACCTCGAACTGTCCGTCGGAGTAGAAGAAGGGGGCGCCGGGCCCCACCTTCAGGATGGCGTTGGCGGGGTGGATGAAAGCCCCACTGGAGGCGAGCACCTGCACGCGGGCTTCGACGGGCTCGCCCGTGGCCTTGTCGACGATGGATCCTATAAGCTTGGCCATCAGGAGGCTCCTCTACCGGCTGCCGTCCTCATCGGGCTCCAGTGGAGTGAACAGCCCCTCGACGAAGTCGCCGGCGTCGAAGAGGGCGATATCCTCGGGCTGCTCGCCGGTCCCGATGTACAGCACTGGCAGCTTGAGGTCCTGGCATATCGCAAGGACGATGCCGCCCTTGGACGTGCCATCGAGCTTTGCAAGGAACACGCCGTCGCAGGGGAGCGCCTCGGTGAAGGCCCGCGCCTGGATGAGGCCGTTCTGGCCGACGGTTGCATCCAGGACCAGCAGGACCCGGAGATTGGCCTCTCCCCGTTGAGAGAGGACCCGATGGACCTTCCTGATCTCCTCCATCAGGTTGGACTTGGTATGGAGCCGGCCTGCAGTATCGATGATGGCAACGTCCAGGTTCCTGGACCTTGCGGCCTGGAGGGTATCGAAGGCCACGGCGCCGGGGTCGGCGCCTGAGCGGTGAGCGACGACACTGACGCCCAGCCGGCCGCCCCAAGTCTGAAGCTGCTCGACGGCGGCGACCCTGAAGGTGTCGGCCGCTCCCAGGAGGACGCTCTTTCCCTGGTCGGCGCAGCTGCGCGTCAGCTTCGCTATGGCTGTCGTCTTGCCTGCCCCGTTGACCCCCACTAGCAGGACCACCAGTGGGGTCTCCTCCATGCTTTGTAGGGGATCGAAGGGAGGGTGGGCGGAGAGGATGGCAACCATCTCCGCCTTGAGCAGGTCGAGGGCCTCCTCCGACTCTGTGACGCTCTCGTCGCGCACGCGGTCCTTGAGCCGAGCCAAAAGCTCCTGAGTAGTAGCTACGCCTACGTCGGCGGATATAAGCAGCTCTTCGAGATCATCCCATAGGGTGTCGTCCAGCTGGGCACGGTGGAAGAGCGTTGCGACCCGGCCAAACCAGGACCGCCTGCTCCTGTTGACTGCCGCCTCTGTCTGCCGTTTTCTGCGAAAGCCCAGCAACCGGTGCTCCCAAGGTGCCGCTCGTCCCCGGACCACCCCGCGCCCCTTTCGACAGCGAGGTGGTGGATTCGAGAGATATTTGCCTCAGGATAGCACAAGGGGGCGCCCATCGTTGGGCGCCCCCGGCTGGCCTGCGTACTATCCGTCTTTGAGCGCGTTACGCTCCGAAGTTGGGCCTGTGGGTGAACGACCGGTAGTCCTTCCTGGCCTCGCCTCTGCTGGGCGTGCCGGGAAGACTGCCGCGCCTGAGGTTCAGGTAGTAGGCGTCGAACCCCGAAGGACCACTAACGTAACGGACGGTCTCCACGAGTCTGTGCAGCATTATCTCCTCCTTCTGGGCTGGTCAGCTGCCCCGGCCAGTCCGAAAATGTATTATCTCTATTGTGGGGCAGATACTTCATTGCGTAAAGAGATATTGAGAGATATACTATATTCATATTAGTGATATAGGAGGAGGACGAACCATGGAGCTTAGGGAGCTCAGGAGCTTTTCGGCTGCCGCAAAGCTGAAGAGCATCTCCAAGGCCGCAAACCAGATGGGGGTCGGTCAGCCGACGGTATCGACGCACATCAAGAAGCTGGAGTCGGAGCTTGGGACGTTGCTCTTCGACAGAGTGAAGCGTCCTATACAGCTCACTCTGGCGGGTTCGAGGCTTGCGGAGCTGGCGACCCCGCTGATCGACGAGATCGATGGTCTGGCGGCCACCACCGCCATGGCCGAAAGGACCGGTCCGGTGGCGGTGGCCTCACTCCACGACATCATTCCCCACGCACTCCTCGAAGTGGTCAGGGCATTCATGGTCCGGCACCCCCACGTGCATGTTCGAATTCGCTCCGGACACATGTCGGAGGTCATGGACATGGTCACGGAGGGCGAGGTCGACATGGGCATCGTGCCCGGACCGGGCAGGGGTCCCGAGTTCGAGTTTCAGGGCCTGTTCGGGTACAACCGGGTCCTGATTACACCCCTGGGCCATCCCCTGTTGGACCAGACGCTGGACTCCCTTGACCAGATAGCAAGGTGGCCCCTGATTCTGATGGGACGGTTTACGTACACGCGGGTGATGCTGGAGCAGCAGTTCCGGCGTCACGGACTCGACTACGAGGTAGTGGTCGAGCTGGACAGCATGGACATGATCAAGCGTTACGTTGCCCTGGGCATGGGCGTCTCAGTGGGGCCTCAGCTTGCCATCGAGCCGGAGGACCACGAGCATCTTGGGGTCGTCAGCCTGGATTACCTGTTGCCGGTGGAGCAGGCCGGCGTCGTCACCCTGCGGGGTAAGGCCCTATCGAAACCCGCCCAGGACTTCATAGCTGTGATGAAGGATACCCTGGCCCCCGCGGGTTCCAGGACTTAGATCGAGCCAACCCCTCACCGGCGAACCCCGCTGGGGGCAGACTCCAGCCCTCTCCTACTCCCTCACACCCACCAGCTCGGCGGTGACCGTCAAGCGGTGGTCGTAGACTAGCCTCGGGACGCAGGTCACCAGCGTGATCTGGGCCCGGTCGACGTCGTAGAGGGCCAGATCATCCTCATGAACAACCCGCGTGGCCGTGATCTCGTACAGGAATCCGCCGTCGGCGCTGTCTACGACGACGTAGACAGGGTCGCCGCTCCGCAGCAGATCGGGAATCTCAGGCAGCCGATGAAAGACGTTCCCCTCGCCTCGGATGGGGCTCTCCAGATGGCCGAAGTACCAGCCGTTCCCAGCCTCGCTGGGATTGGCCGTCACGGGAATGTGGCCGACGACGTTGTCGGGGGTCTGATAGGAGCGGCTGTCTCCCAGGTTGACTATCTGCAGCTCGCTCACCGGAGAGTCGACGTCTAGAAGTGGTATCCGGATGCGATTTGCCTGGGACGCGGCCCCGGCCGGCGGTAGGACGCGCTGGCTCGTGAGGCGCTGGAATCCATCTGGGAGGCTGTCGTCCAGATAGATGTAGGGGTCGGCTCCCGCCCAGAGGGGTTGGTCCCAGTACTTCGGGTGCATCTGCAAGCCGGGATAGACCGCGTCGTAGCTTGGGATAGGAAGAGATGGCGGGGCCTCCTGGGCCGCGGGGGAGGGCAGGACCGATGCGCGGGCTACGCTCTCTCTCCCGGGATAGGGGACAGCCGTGCTCTGTAGAGATGCGACGGATGCGGGGCTGGCCACGGGCGCCCCCGGCGGAGCAAGGCTGTTGGACCTGGGCTGAGGGGAGGGAGGAGAGACGGCTTCTTTGGTGTAATTCAGGTTGTCCAGTCCGCCTCGGGCGAACGCTGCGTAGGCGTAGTAGGCCCCGACGCCTGCCATCAGCAACAGGCCAATGGCAACGAAGGCGGCGCCAGTGATCCTCCGGGCATCGCGAACTTGCTTGACTAATTTCGCCGCACTGGGGAGACCGCGCAGTGACACGCCTCCGACCTCCTGTTCCTGCGGGCCAGCGGGCTGCGCTGGGAGAAAGTTATCCGGCCCGCCGCAGCGCGTCGCCGCCTGTAGCAGGTCTCCAACTTGTGTGGGGTGGGTACCCGCTAGAGGTTACCTCATTCGAGGGGAGTGCATCGCCCCGCTGGCGATGGGCTCGTTCAGGTACACGTCGCCATTGCGGATCTTGATGTTGAATCCACACTCGGGGTTGCTGCAGACCCATGCCTTATAGTGTATGGGAGCTCCCTGACTTCCGAAATCAGATAGTGGTAGTAGACTGCCCTCCAGGCACTTGCGACAAGATGGCCAACCATTTTGCTCCACTAAAACCCTCCTAATACCGCCTTCCCCAGATTCCGAGTTGGCAAAGTATATCACCCGTCATTTTTGCCAACAAGGTCTAATTGTAGCCTCTGCTAGGACTGCCGCCTCCGAGAAGTATGCTGGCCAGACGCTCGTAGACGGCGCCGACGGGGAGCAGCCTGCTCTGTATGAGGCCGATCTCCTCTACCCGCATCGAGACGTCGGTGGGGATACCGGTGGAGAGCAGGGTCTTCGCGCACCGCCGTCGGAGGAGCTCGGACGTACCGGTACGGAACCGGCCTATGGTCAGGTGTGGGTTGAAGGCCCGCCGCTCTTGCACGAACCCCAAGGCGGCCAGCGAGCCGGCTACGCTGTCCTGCAGAGCAGCCAGCTCGGGCAGGTTCCCGGTCAATCCAACCCAGAGTACCCTGGGCGAGCCTCGCTTCGGGAAGAACCCCGGAGGGCCTAGGCCGATCTCGAAGGGGCTGAGGGCGGATGCCGCGGCGGTGAGGGATTCGATGATCGGGCTGACGGAGTCCGTCCGAATATCTCCAAGGAAGCTCAACGTGAGGTGGACCGACTCGGGCCGTGTGAGTCTGAGGCCGGGGGTACCGTCTGAGCCCAGCTTGCCGATCAGGCGGGCCAGCTCGCGCTTCATCGCGGCTGAGGGTTCGACTGAGACGAAGGCCCGGATGGTCCCTGTCATGGGCCATCCGGCAGCGAATCTCGGAGCTGGCCGAGCCTCCGGTACCAGCACACCAGAACGTCCAGCGAGTAGACCGCGTTCGCCGGACTTGGGTTGGGGACGAGGAAGACCCGCGACCGGCCGATAGGCCGGGGCTGCAGGCCCAGCTCCGCCCGCTCGCTGATCCCACAGGCGTAACGGAGGTAGCTGCGGTAGGCGACGGCGCCGTGGAAGCAGACGATGCGGGGGCGGTTTCGCAGGAGCTTCTCTCTGAGCACCGGCACCCAGCGCCGATAGTCGGCGGCGCGCAGCTCCGAGGCTCCGCTGGTGGGGCGCTTCACCACGTCTGTGAGGCCGATCTTCTGATGTAGTATCTTCGTGTCGCAGCCGGCGTCGAGAGGCTCTGTCAGAAGCCCTGACCGGTTGATGGCCGGCCAGAACCGGTTCCGGGGTGACGCGAAGTAGTGGCCGACCTCCACGGAGTAGAGCCCTGGATTGAGGCCCACGAACACGATGTCCAGATCGGGGGAGAGGTAGTCGGGTAGGGTAATCAATGGGAACTTTGGGGCGTTGATAGCCGGAGCTTGCTATGGGCCCAAATCGAAGCACAGAGAGGGTACACTGTCAAGGCGCTGTCCGGCATGGCGGCAGGTGTCACCCCCTCTCAATCTCCCTGCGAGGGGGAGAGGTCCCATCCCTTCCGCCCGAAGGGGAAGGTTGGGAAGGGGGGCTTCGGTCTGCCCCCTCTCCCGTTTGCTCCTCGAGTCTGAGCAGTGACTCCGGCATGGCCCCCGCACACCGTCACCGCCTGAGGCTCCGCTAGACAGGGCTGTGGGAGGGCGCATGGCCGATCTGCTAGAATTGAGCGGGCGCCCCGTCGTTGGAAGTGAGAGGAGTCGCCATGAAGTGGAGCTCGTCGATATCGGAGAGACCGTCTCTCGACGATGCCGTCGATGAGTGCACGTCGAAGCTGACAGATGAGCTGGGCGGGACTGCACCGGACCTCGTAATCGCTTTTGTCTCTGCCCATCACGAGGCGCGCTACCAGGACCTTCCACGCCTTGTCGCGGAGAGACTGCCGGGAGGGCTGCTCCTAGGCTGCTCGGGCGGCGGCGTCATTGGCGACGGGAGGGAGATCGAGCAGAGCGTCGGGCTCGCTCTGACGGCCGTGGTCCTGCCAGGCGTTCACCTGACGCCTTTTCACATCGACGACGCCGCGCTGCCGGACGGTGATGCTCCGCCCGATGATTGGAAAGCCCTGGTGGCAATGCCCGACGATCTCGATGGTGAAGACGACCCGGACTTCCTGCTGCTGGTCGATCCCTTCAGCTTACGCGGCAACCAGCTCCTGGAAGGTCTGGACTACGCATTTCCCAAGAGCGTCAAGATCGGAGGGCTGGCCAGCGGAGCGCACTACCCGGGCGGCAACGCCCTCTACCTCCGCGACGACACGCATGGCTCCGGCGCCGTCGGGGTCGCGATTCGGGGTGACGTCATCGTCGATACGGTCGTTGCCCAGGGCTGCCGCCCCATCGGAGACCCGATGACCGTCACGGCCTGCGAGAGGAACTCTCTGCTGGAGCTGGACGGGCGCACGCCGTTCGAAGTGCTGAAGGAGCTCTTCGAGCGCTTGAGCGACGGCGACCGGCGCTTGGCACAGCACTCGCTCTTCTTGGGCGTCGTGATGGATGAGCTCTTGGACTCCCCCAAGCTGGGGGACTACCTCATACGGAACATCGTCGGCGTCGATCCCAGGCGGGGCGCCCTCAGCATCGGCGACATTCTGAAAGAGGGACAGCTGGTCCAGTTTCACCTGCGAGACGCCGCAACGTCGGCGCATGACTTGGAGGCTATGCTGGACCAGTACGCGGGTGCCGTGCCTGCTCCATCCGGGGCGGGCGCGCTGCTCTTCTCGTGCCTCGGGAGGGGCCAGATGCTCTACGGAGCACCGGACCACGATACCGGCATGTTTCGCCAGAAGGTGGGGCAGATACCTCTAACGGGCTTCTTCTGCAACGGCGAGATCGGGCCGGTGGGAGGCTCTACCTTCCTACACGGCTACACCAGCTCCTTCGGCATCTTCCGGCCCAAGGAAGTCTCCTAGCCCTAGAGGAGGCTGCCTTGCAGGCCACCTTCCGCGCTCTTCGCCGGCTGGGATGAAGAGGTAAGTAGCTTGCGGGCGTTGCCTCGGGTGATACTCTCCCTCTCTGCGTTGGAGAGGCCGGACTCCAGGAGCCCTTGGAGGGTGCGGCCGGCGCTCAGGAGGGGATAGTCGCTGGCGAAGAGTATCCTGTCGGTGCCGACCAGCGAGGCGACCGTGGGGTAGACCGCCGGGGAGTATAGGTAAGGCGACGCGGCGGTGTCGAAGTAGACGTTGCGCAGGCCTTCGGCCACTTCGGGCATGAGGGCGTAGAAGGGCAGGCCGCCGCCCCAGTGGGCGCAGACCAGGGTGACGTCGGGGAAGCCCTGCGAGAGCCTCCAGAGCAGATCGGGCCTAGTTCTGCCCTTCCCCGGATAGCTGTGCCCCACCGGCTCGGAGGAGTGAGTCGTCACGATGAGCCGGTGCTGGCGGACGGCCTCCATGAGGGGCGCCATCGTCCCGTGGTCGCCCAGGTCGAAGCCCTGGGTGTCCGGGTGGAGCTCCCCGATGCCGCGCAGCCCCGAGCGGGCGCACCTGTCGGCCTCCCTTGCCGCTCTCTCGCCCCACGCGGGGTTGACTCCGGCGAACCCGACAAGGCGTCCCCCGCTCCGCCTCACAGATTCGACTATGTAGTCGTTGGACTCTCGCGCGAGGCCGTGGTCTGTCCAGCCGATGCCCATGACGACCGAGATGGTCACGCCGTCATCGTCCATCGCCTTCAGCAGATCGCCGGCGCTCGCCATCCTTGCCCTGGGATCGGCAAAGAGGGATGCGAAGGTGGCGTCGCGGCCTATGAGGTCCTGCCTGCGGTCTATGAGCTCGGGCGGAAAGACGTGGGTGTGGAAATCTATCATCGCGTGGACCGGGCCTGTTAACCGGGCTTCCGTGCCATGAGCCAGAGAAAGTGTCCGTCCGAGTCCTGGGTCTCTTCGGCGCTGACGATGTCCAGTCCGGCCTCCCTGGCGAGGCTCTTGTTGGTGTTGCTGTCGTAGCCGCTCCAGAACATCGGGGCGCCCATCCAACACTGGTCGAAGTCTATCTCCATGCCGCTGGCGGTCATGGTCGCAATGAACATGCCGTTGGGGCGGAGCCATCTGGCGATGGACCGGAGCAGGCTGGGCTGCTCGCGGCGGGGGACATGGATTATGGAGAAGAAGGCCGTCACGGCATCGAAGGAGCTTGGCGGCAGATTCAACGACGTGATGTCACCCTGTATGAAGCTGGCCTTGGGCACGTTTCTTCGTGCTCGTTCGATCTGGAGACCGGAGATGTCTACGCCGGTCACGTCGAAGCGCTCCGACAGCTGCTTCGTGGTTGGGGTCCCCGCACCGCAGCTGATATCGAGGAGATCCGACCCGCGGGGCAGGCTATTCACAAGGTGGGAGACGTAGCGGGAGCGTAGCTCCTGCCGCGTCGTGCTTGCTTCCCTCGCGTAGCGCTCGCCAATGCGGTCGTATCCCTCCTCAACGATCCTCTTTGCTTCGATAGTATCCAACAGGTCCGGCCGCCTTGCCTCTCAGTTGCATGGGTCCCTTCTCTATCCTCGGGGAGGCGCCCAGATTATACCAGTGTGGCATTGGCAACGAGGAAGCCCATTGCCCGGCGCTGTCGTACGGATTCGGCCAGAGAGCTCAGGGGTCTTTGCCGGGCGCCAGTGGTAAGATGGCTGAGAGGGATGGACCGCATGAACGAGGCGACCGCACGTGTCAGGATCAACAGCCTGCTCGAAAAGGCCGGATGGCGCTTCTTCCCCGAAGGGGACAGGCCCGCCAACATCCGGTTGGAGTTGGGTGTTGCCATTAGGCCGAGCGACCTCGATGGGCTGGGTGAGGACTTCGAGAAGAGCGAGAGTGGTCGAATAGACTTCCTGCTGCTGGACTCCAAGGGGTTCCCTCTCCTGGTACTCGAGGCCAAGTCGTCCGACAAGAACCCGCTGGTGGGCAAAGAGCAGGCGCGCAGGTACGCACGCTCCCTGGACTGCCGATTCGTCATCCTCTCGAACGGCAACATCCACTACTTTTGGGACCTGGACCGCGGCAATCCAAACGTGATCACATCGTTCCCGACGCCGGACTCCGTCGTTGACTACCACAAGGTCAGTCCGAACCCGCTCCGCCTCATAAACGAGCGGGTCGGCGAGGACTACATCGCGTTGACCCAGCGTCCGGGCTACGCGTCGGAGGCTGCTTGGAAGAACGAGTCCGAGCGGCCCGGATTCGTCCGGGCGAACCGCTTGCGCTTCCTGCGGCCATACCAGGTGCAGGCTGTCCACAGCTTGCAGCGCGCGGTAAGAGACGGGAGGGACCGGTTCCTGTTCGAGATGGCCACCGGAACAGGCAAGACCCTCGTTGCGGCTGCGATCATCAAGCTGTTCCTGCGCACCGGCAACGCCAGCCGGGTGCTGTTCCTCGTGGACCGCCTGGAGTTGGAGGACCAAGCCGCCAACAGGGCGTTTACGCCCTACCTGTCGAGCGACTTCGACACGGTCATCTACAAGGAGAAGCGCGGCGAGTGGCGAAACGCCGAGATCGTCGTCACCACCGTCCAGTCGCTGTTGTTCAACAACAAGTACCAGTCCCTCTTCTCACCCACGGATTTCGATCTCGTGATCTCCGACGAGGCGCACCGCTCGATCAGCGGCAACGCCCGCTCGGTGTTCGACTACTTCGTAGGCTACAAGCTGGGATTGACGGCCACGCCTCGGGACTACCTGAGGGGCGTCAATCAGGCCGGCTCGAACGTTCGCGACCCGCGTGAGGTCGAGCGCAGGCTGCTCCTCGACACCTACAGGACCTTTGGCTGCGAGAGTGGGGAGCCGACGTTCCGCTACTCCCTGCTCGATGGCGTGCGAGACGGGCACCTGATCAACCCCACCGTCGTGGATGCTCGGACGGACGTGACCACGCAGCTTCTCGCCGAGGAGGGTTTCATCGTATCCTTCGCCGACGACGAAGGCGACCAGCATGAGGAGGCGTTCAAGAAGCGCGACTTCGAGAGGGAGTTCTTCTCCGAAGCCACGAACCAGGTCTTCTGCAAGACCTTCTTGGAGAACGCCCTCCGCGATCCCGTCAGCGGCGAGGTCGGCAAGTCCATCGTGTTCGCGGTGAGCCAGAGCCACGCCGCCAAGCTGACCCAGATGCTCAACCAGATCGCGGACCTCATGTTCCCCGGCAAGTACCAGTCCGACTTCGCCGTGCAGGTCACGTCGCATGTGCCGGATGCCCAGCGCATGACCGTGAACTTCAGCAACAACAACCTGCTGGGCTCCGCCAACTTCCTCCCCGAGTACAGGACCAGCAAGGCCCGGGTCTGCGTGACCGTTGGCATGATGACTACCGGCTACGACTGCACGGACATTCTCAACCTGGGCCTGTTCCGGCCCATCTTCTCGCCGACCGACTTCGTACAGATGAAGGGACGAGGCACCCGGAGGCACAGCTTCATCGATCAGATGGTGGGCAAGAGCTTCGATGCAGCTCCGCCAGAGAAATCTACGTTCAAGCTCTTCGACTTCTTCGGCAACTGCGACTACTTCGAGACCGAGTTCAGCTACGACGAGGTACTGAAGCTGCCAGCGCGCCGAAGAGGGGAGCCGAGCAACGGCGGCGGCCCCATCGTCATCGACGGGTACGAGAACCTGGGGTCGGACGTCCTATCCAACATCAGGGAGGCGCCCGTCGGACCTGAGGGGATGAAGGTCGACCGGATGCTGTTCGACAGATTCGCCGACACGGTCCGGGATGACGAGGAGATCAAGACGGCCGTCGAAGCGGGGCAGTGGGACCGCGTGATCGACTACGTCAACCGGGAGGTCTTCGACAGGCCCGAGGAGTACTACACCCTGGATAAGCTCCGACAGGCCGCATCCGTCGACCGCCGCCTGACGCTGCGCGAGATCCTCGAGAGGGTCTTCGACCTGATCCCGCGCTTCAAGTCCAAGGACGAGCTGTTGGAGGAGGAGTTCGACAAGTTCGTCGCCGATCGCAAGCCGCCTAGCCCCCAGTCGGTCCCGGCGATCAGGCACTACTTCAAGGCGTACGTGACCGACGACTACCTGAGGGGCATCATCGATCGAGGACAGTTCACCGCCCTGGCGACCAATCCCGGCTTCTCGACCGCCGACTACCGCGCCGTGCCCCAGGAGTACCGCAAGCTGGTCAGGGAGTACGTCAAGGACTACGTGTCACTCAACCAGTTCGCGGCGTAGGGTGTCGAAATTGGATATCGAAGATATCATCGAGGCGATTCGCGACGATCGTGTACAGATTACCGACCACGCCGATGAAGAAGCTCAGGCAGACCGCCTGTCGTTCGATGAGATACTAGCCAGTGTCATCAACGGTGAAGTAATAGAGGACTATCCCGATGACGGACCGTATCCTAGTTGTCTGATCTATGGGAGCACGTTCAGTGGCGAGCCGGTGCATAGCGTGTGGGCTTACAACGATGAAAACGGATGGGCTGTATTGATTACGATCTATCGACCCGATCCGGAGCGTTGGCTCGACTGGCGTACAAGGAGGCCACCTGATGAAGCCGTTCAGTAAATGCCCGGTATGCGGCGGCGAAGTGACTGCTAAGGAGGTCGAGAAGCTCCTGCGCGGAGGCGTCAATCTGGCGGCCGTCAGAGTCCATGCCGAGGTCTGCCTGCGCTGCGGAGAGCGAATGTACTCGAAGGAGACGGTCGGCCAGTTCGAGCAGATCCGCTACAAGCTTGCCACTCAGGAGGTCGCGGAGTTCGATCCTCTGGGACAGTCGTTCCAAGTTCCCGTGTAACCGATCCGGTCCAAGACCCGATTAGGACGATACTCTAGAGATGCTAGACGCCGATACCAAGCGCCGAATCGACACCGCCCGCGACATCCTCGTCGGCAAGGTGCCCGACCCCAAGAGCCAGGTCGAGCAGATCACCATCGCCCTGATCTACAAGTTCATGGACGACATCGACGCCGAGAGCGAGGAGCTGGGAGGCGAGCGGACCTTCTTCTCGGGAGACTTCGCCCGCTACGGCTGGGCCAAGCTGATGCATCCGGGGCTGGGCGGCCATGAGACGCTCAACCTGTACGCCGACGGCATCGACGGGATGCCGGAGAACCCCGGCATCCCGCCGCTCTTCCGGGACATCTTCAACAACGCCTACCTGCCGTACCGCGATCCCGAGACGCTGCGCGCCTTCCTCAAGGTGATCGACGGGTTCACCTACGACCACTCCGAGCGGCTGGGCGACGCCTTTGAGTACCTGCTCTCGGTCCTCGGCTCCCAGGGCGACGCCGGGCAGTTCCGCACGCCCCGGCACATCATCGACTTCATCGTATCCATCGTGGACCCGAAGAAGGACGAGGTGGTCCTGGACCCTGCCTGCGGCACGGCCGGGTTCCTGATCTCGTCTTACAAGCACATCCTCGACGCCAATACCGACGAAGACGGCAACAGCGCGCTGACTCCCGGCGACCGGGAGCGGTTGGCAGCCAACTTCCAGGGCTACGACATCTCGCCGGACATGGTGCGGCTGTCCCTGGTCAACATGTACCTCCACGGCTTCGTCGACCCGCACATCATTGAATACGATACGCTGACGAGCGACGACAGGTGGAGCGACTACGCTGACGTCATTCTCGCCAACCCGCCGTTCATGTCGCCGAAGGGCGGAATCAGGCCGCACTCGCGGTTCTCGGTCAAGTCCAAGCGCAGCGAGGTGCTATTCGTCGACTACATGGCGGAGCATCTGACCCCCGCCGGCCGCGCGGGTATCATCGTGCCCGAGGGCATCATCTTCCAGAGCCAGAAGGCCCACAAGCAGCTGCGCAAGATGCTTGTGGAGGAGTACCTGGTCGCCGTCGTCTCCCTGCCCTCGGGTGTCTTCAACCCTTACTCCGGCGTTAAGACCTCCATCCTGCTCCTCGACAGGGCGCTAGCGGCGAAGAGCGACCGCATCGCCTTCTTCAAGGTCGAGAGCGACGGCTTCCACCTGGGCGCCAAGCGCCTCCCCATCGACGGCAACGACCTGCCCCGGGTACAGGCCGAGGTCGTGGAGTACCTACACAGCCTGAGGGCGGGCGAACCGGCGGCCCGGGTCGCCGAATCCAGCGCGGAGTACACGGCAGGCGAGTCCATGGACAAGCTCGGCCTGCTGGTCGAGAAGGACAAAGTGGCGGCGGACGGTGACTACAACCTGAGCGGCGAGCGGTATCGGGAGGCTGTCTCCTATGGCAACCAGTGGCCGCTAGTTGAAATCGACGATGTCGCACTAGAGATCAAAGCTGGATTTGCTTGTGGCACATCAAACACAGAGTCGAGAGGCGTACCGCATGTACGTCCCATGAATATAACGGAGAATGGAAAATTTACTTGGGAAAGGATGAAGAGTATACCTGAAGGAGACTTTCAAGGTAGAGAACGCTATAGACTGGAACCGGACGATGTCCTCTTCAACAATACTAATAGTAAAGAACTGGTTGGTAAGACATGCCTGATTACTCAAGAGATCCTTGGTGGATTTTCCAATCACATTACCCGCATACGAGTTATAAAGAGCGCTTGTGATCCGCGATTCTTAGCCTTGGGCCTTCATGACGCGTGGCGAAGAGGGGCATTTCTCGCGAGGGCGAACAAGTGGATCGGACAGGCCGGGATCAACGTGTCGTCGTTAAGCACATTCAGAATTCCGCTCCCGCCGCTGGAGGTGCAAAAGGAGATCGTCGCGGAGATCGAGGGATACCAGAAGGTCATCGACGGGGCGCGTGCCGTCGTCGACAACTACCGCCCGCACATCAACGTGGACCCGGAGTGGCCGATGGTGGCGTTAGAGAAACTTGCGACACCTGAATATGGCTTCACCGCAAAGGCGGCTGACAAGGGTAATGCAAGATTCATTCGGATCACCGATATTTCCGAACAGAGCCTGTCTCAGAAGAACATCTGTGAACAGGTTCACTCTGACGCGAAGGTCTGATGTAAGACGACGGTGTGGAGACTGGTCGCTGTCATCGCCTCAGTTCACGAGACAGGACAAGGCTTCGGACCGTGGAAAGGGATGGCTGAAGGGGCGGGAGGAGCTCCACACCCGATAGAGAGTGCGCAGGTTGAAGGCTGTTGCCAACATGGTCCACTCGGCCGCCACGTTAACGAGGCCGCGCAGCAGGAACCTACGTGCCCTCTGTTGCTCCTTGATGATTCCGAAGACCGGCTCGACGAGTTGCTTTCTCAGCCCGTAAGCTTCTTTGGCTGCTGAGGTGGACATCCAGGCGCGATGGCCACGTAGGACTGCGTCGTGCGGCCCTATGGCCAGGCTTCGCCCAATCTCTTTGGCTCTGGTACAGGCTCTGAAGGCCGGACATGCCTGACAGACAGCACCTGCAGCCCGGTACAGACGCAACGGGACTCCGTTCGCATGCTGTATGCGGACGAACGCGAGCGTCTGTCCCTGGGGACACCTGAAGCTGTCGCTGTGCTCGTCATAGGTGAATCTGTCCTTGTGGTAGGGGTCTTCGAGGAACCGTTGTCGTGCCTCTGACACCACCACCTGCTGACCTCGACGGTCGCACTCCGCCAGGTGACTGGCAGCGAAGTATCCGGCGTCGGCCAATGTCATCTGCGACTTCGTCCCCGTAGTCTCCTCGGCCTGCTCCATCATCGGCACCAGCAGGGCATTGTCATTGGCCGCATCAACCACGTCCACGGCGGTGACCACCATGCCGGTCCCTCCCCCATCCACCTCTACGGGTGAGACCATAGCCTGGGCGTTGTAGCCAGCCACGATGCCCTGCCTTCCCTTCATCAGCCGGGCTTCCGGGTCGGTCAGGTTGATGCGCTTGTGGCGCTTCTGACTCGCAAGATCGGCCATCGCATGCTTCACCTGCTCTCTCAAGACCTCCTTGTCCGCCAACTTCTGAGGCAGACGGGCGACGGCGGCCTCTTCTCCCGCCTCGTTCTGTGCCTCAAGGTCGGTTATCGCCCGCTCCAACCGATCCAACAGCCCTCTCAGCCCCTTGGCATCGTAGCTCCTGTTCACTGAGGCGTTGGCGACCACCTTCGTACCATCCACCGCCTGGACCGCCAGATCCACCAACTTCATGGCCACCGCCGTACGCACGGTACGCTCGAACAGCTTCCTCATAGCCTGCCTATGCCCTTTGTAGAACCGCCACAGGGTGTTGTGGTCAGGATGCTGCCACCCGGTCAGCCATAGGTACGGTATCTGGTCCCGGCAGGCCACCTCCAGCTTTCGGCTCGAGCGCACCCCGGTCATGAAGCCATATAGCCACACGCTCAACAGCGCACGAGGATGGTAGGCTGGCGCCCCCATCGAGTCACCTTCTATGTCCACGCCAAGCTCCGTCCAGCTATCCCTGTCCAAGGCGTCAACGAACTCGGCCACGAATCGCGCCGGATGATCCAACGGCAACAGCTCGTCAAGCGTCGGCGGCAACATCCACATCTGCTCTCGGCCCATCGGTCGAAGTGGCATCTCAATATCTCCCATCTTGATGTCCCTTCAAACGTACACCTGACCCATACCCAACGCCACCCCAGACTTCTGAGACAGGCTCAACACGGAACACTTCGATCGGAAGAAGCTAAATTCATTACGCTCACAGCCAAATCACATGGTCTCCTTCTGCAAAAAGGCGATGTCCTGGTCGCACGAACTGGAGCGACATACGGTAAGACGATGATCTTTGAGGAAGACTATCCTGCAGTATTCGCCTCCTACCTAATCCGCCTTCGCTTTCCGTCCTGCCAGATTCATCCTCGATATTATTGGGCCTTCGCCCAGGGTGACATGTACAGGGATCAGGCAAGAGGATTGATGACCGGCGGAGGTCAGCCACAGTTCAATGGCAACGTACTTAAACAGATCATGCTTCCTCTGCCGCCTTTGGGACTTCAGAATCAGCTCGTTAGTGAAATCAATGCCGAACAAGCCCTCGTCGCTTCCAATCGCGAATTGGTCGACCGTTTCGAGAGGAAGATTCAGGCTGCGATAGCTCGCGTGTGGGCAACGTAGAATCCCCATGGACCAATGTCAGCAGGACTTTGACCTAAAAGAACGCTTGGTGGATAAGAGCGTAGAAGCGTACATCCTCGCGTTGGAGACTATCAATAGGCTTACGATTCAATATCGTTTGGAAACTTTTTGCTTCCTGTTCTGCAATGCCTGGGAGTTATTGCTGAAAGCAAAGCTCTTGGTAGATAACGACGATCCAAAAGCAATCTATTACAAGAGGGAAGCGGACAGGCCAAAGAGGTCACTCTCTTTGCGGGACTGTCTGAACCGGATTCTATCCAATAAGAAGAACCCAACCAGGCGCAACATAGAACGTATCCAAGAGCTACGCGACGAGTCGGTTCATCTTGTGATTGGTCAGATACCGTCCGATCTCATACGTCTCTTTCAGGCGGGCGTCATCAACTACCACAAACGTCTGAACGAATGGTTCGGCCACTCCCTTGCAGACAGGTATCCCTTGGGGATGATGAGTATCGTCTACGATATCGGCCCAGAGCAGACTGACTTGTCCAACCAACACCTGCGTCGGAAGCTTGGACCGGAAGCTGCTGAGTTTCTTACTCAGTACTGCGCAGAGCTCAAACGGGAGTTCGATGACCTTCAACGGCCTGCTGAATTCTCAGTAGGAGTCGAATATCGCCTCACTCTTGTCAAGAAGCAAGGAGAGGCTGATATCGAACTTTCTTCGGGACTAATTGGCGATGAGCCAACCAGAGTCATAGAGGTTGCAAAAGACCCAAGTGTGACGCATCCTTTTCGCCAGAAGGAACTGATCGAGCAGTTGAAGGAAGCGATCCCTGAAACTCAGATAAATTCATACGACGTACAGTGTGTCAACAAGATATATAGGATAAAGAGCAGGCCTGAGTACTTCTACCAAGGAAAGGTTAAGAACTCTCCCGTCCAGTACAGCCGAGTCCTAATCGACTGGCTTGTCAAACAGTATGAGAAGGACAGCCGATTCTTTCATGACGCTAGAAGCAAGGCAAGGAAGACGCGCGAGCCCTTGTCAGGCTTGCCGTGTTGACAAAGCTGGGGTGTCGAGATTAGGGTTGCCTCGTGTAGCTTGCACCGGAGGTGTGACCTGTGAGATTCGGAATCGGAGTGTCCACACGGGGCCCGCTGGCGGACCCCGAGAACCTGGCGACCCTGGCCCGCCGCAGTGAGGAGATGGGCTTCGACATCATCAGCGTCAGCGACCACATCGTCGTGCCCAAGAGCATCGCTTCGCGCTATCCGTACAACGAGAGCGGCGAGTTTACGGGTAGGGACCCGGGCGAGTGCATGGAGCAGCTTACGGTGCTGAGCTTTCTGGCGGGAGTGACCTCGACCGCCAGGCTGCTGACCTCGGTGATGGTGCTCCCTCACCGCAACCCGGTGCACACCGCGAAGGCGCTGGCCACCATCGACGTCCTGTCGGAAGGACGGCTTACGTTGGGATGCGGCGTAGGGTGGATGCGGGAGGAGTTCGAGGCATTGGGCACACCCCCTTATGAGGAGCGCGGGGCGGTGGGCGACGAGTACATCCGCGCCTTCAAGGAGCTGTGGACCAGCGACAGCCCGACCTTCCAGGGGAAGTACTGCAGCTTCTCGGACATCTCGTTCCTCCCCCGGCCGGTGCAGCGCCCACATCCGCCCATATGGATCGGTGGCGAGAGCCCTCCGGCCCTGAGACGCGCCGCACGCCTCGGCGACACCTGGTTTCCCATAGGCAGCAACCCGCGCTTTCCGGTGGCGAGCCTGGAGCAGCTGACCGCGTCCAAGGCCCGCATAGACCACCACGCCGAGGAGGCGGGCAGGGAGCCGTCGGAGATCGGCCTCGCCTACAGCGCCTCTTGGTACAACGATCGAGAGGCCCAGACGGCCCGCGATGGCCGGCGGCAGACCTTCACGGGGACGCCGCAGCAGGTCGCGGGGGACATCAAGGCCTTCGAGGAGGCCGGGGTCCACAGCCTGATGCTTGGACTGACGGCCGACTCCTTGGACGGCACCATAGACCGCATGGAGCGCTTCGCAACGTCGGTGCGCCCTCTGTCCGAGAGCTAGGGCGAGGTTTAGCGTCCAAGTTGCACCGGTGGCGCGGCGGACCCCGGAATAACCCTCTTCCAGAGCTGGAGACCCTTGCGTCACCCTTACCCCAGCCCTCTTGTCATGGTGGAGAGACCCTGTCTGAACGTTCCACTCTAGGAGCCTGTCTCAGAAGTCTGGGGTGGCGTTGGGTATGGGTCAGGTGTACGTTTGAAGGGACATCAAGATGGGAGATATTGAGATGCCACTTCGACCGATGGGCCGAGAGCAGATGTGGATGTTGCCGCCGACGCTTGACGAGCTGTTGCCGTTGGATCATCCGGCGCGATTCGTGGCCGAGTTCGTTGACGCCTTGGACAGGGATAGCTGGACGGAGCTTGGCGTGGACATAGAAGGTGACTCGATGGGGGCGCCAGCCTACCATCCTCGTGCGCTGTTGAGCGTGTGGCTATATGGCTTCATGACCGGGGTGCGCTCGAGCCGAAAGCTGGAGGTGGCCTGCCGGGACCAGATACCGTACCTATGGCTGACCGGGTGGCAGCATCCTGACCACAACACCCTGTGGCGGTTCTACAAAGGGCATAGGCAGGCTATGAGGAAGCTGTTCGAGCGTACCGTGCGTACGGCGGTGGCCATGAAGTTGGTGGATCTGGCGGTCCAGGCGGTGGATGGTACGAAGGTGGTCGCCAACGCCTCAGTGAACAGGAGCTACGATGCCAAGGGGCTGAGAGGGCTGTTGGATCGGTTGGAGCGGGCGATAACCGACCTTGAGGCACAGAACGAGGCGGGAGAAGAGGCCGCCGTCGCCCGTCTGCCTCAGAAGTTGGCGGACAAGGAGGTCTTGAGAGAGCAGGTGAAGCATGCGATGGCCGATCTTGCGAGTCAGAAGCGCCACAAGCGCATCAACCTGACCGACCCGGAGGCCCGGCTGATGAAGGGAAGGCAGGGCATCGTGGCTGGCTACAACGCCCAGGCTATGGTCTCACCCGTAGAGGTGGATGGGGGAGGGACCGGCATGGTGGTCACCGCCGTGGACGTGGTTGATGCGGCCAATGACAATGCCCTGCTGGTGCCGATGATGGAGCAGGCCGAGGAGACTACGGGGACGAAGTCGCAGATGACATTGGCCGACGCCGGATACTTCGCTGCCAGTCACCTGGCGGAGTGCGACCGTCGAGGTCAGCAGGTGGTGGTGTCAGAGGCACGACAACGGTTCCTCGAAGACCCCTACCACAAGGACAGATTCACCTATGACGAGCACAGCGACAGCTTCAGGTGTCCCCAGGGACAGACGCTCGCGTTCGTCCGCATACAGCATGCGAACGGAGTCCCGTTGCGTCTGTACCGGGCTGCAGGTGCTGTCTGTCAGGCATGTCCGGCCTTCAGAGCCTGTACCAGAGCCAAAGAGATTGGGCGAAGCCTGGCCATAGGGCCGCACGACGCAGTCCTACGTGGCCATCGCGCCTGGATGTCCACCTCAGCAGCCAAAGAAGCTTACGGGCTGAGAAAGCAACTCGTCGAGCCGGTCTTCGGAATCATCAAGGAGCAACAGAGGGCACGTAGGTTCCTGCTGCGCGGCCTCGTTAACGTGGCGGCCGAGTGGACCATGTTGGCAACAGCCTTCAACCTGCGCACTCTCTATCGGGTGTGGAGCTCCTCCCGCCCCTTCAGCCATCCCTTTCCACGGTCCGAAGCCTTGTCCTGTCTCGTGAACTGAGGCGATGACAGCGACCAGTCTCCACACCGTCGTCTTACATCAGACCTTCGCGTCAGAGTGAACCTGTTCACAGATGTTCTTCTGAGACAGGCTCTACTGCGAACGTTTCGGTGGGAGGTGGCGTTGTAAAGCCCTGGCAACGCGAGGCGGGCTTCCTGGAATAACCCTGGTTAGACTGCCGCAGCGCAGAAACCCCTCGACAGGGAGAGAGGCTCTCCACCGCGATCCTCCTCAGCGGCTTGCAACTTCCGCCAACCCCGCCCGGCCGACGCGTCCATGACGACCGCGGGGTGTGCCAGGGCCTTTGCCCTGAACCATTCTCCGGGCTTGCACTCGTTGCACCGTCGGAGGTCGCGCATCCTGCACCCTTCACTCCAACGGGCGCACAGCCTCCGGGGCGCGGCTCAGGGAGCCGGAGAGCCGATGGCAGGATGCTGCGACAGCCTCCCGGCTACTCCGTCGTCGCCGCCGTCATCACCGCCAGTGCGTTGTCCTCGCCGTCGTAGGCGGTGATCCGGTATTCGTACCGGGTGTTCTCCTCCACGTCGCCGTCGAAGAAAGCCGTTGCGATGAACCACCCAGGCATCAACTGGCCGTTCTTCTCTGCCGTATAGCGCTTCGCCCCGTCAACGTCGTCCCACTCTACCCTGACCCGGCCCTGGACGAAGTAGGCTGTAGCCTGGTAGGAACCAGCCGCATCTGCCGGCTCCTCCTGCCCGCTGTCATCGGCTTCCGCTTCATCCCCGTTGGCCGGGGCGGTGTCGGGCGGCGGGTCGGGGCTGGCGGTGACCACGATGGCCGGGTCCGACCACTCGCCCCACCCCTCGGCGTTCCTGGCCCGCACCCGCACGTCGTAGGACGTTCCGGCGGTGATGCTCTGTCCGTTCCGGTCCACCAGGTTGTAGCCGGTTACGGTACCCCTCTTCGTCGGCTTCGCGTCGGCGTAGGCGGAATCAGCCTCCGAGGTCAGCTTGTACTGGATGCCGTAGCCCGTAATGGCGGAAGAACCCGCCGCCGGCGCCGTCCAGGTGACGCGGAAGGAGGTCTGCTTGATGTTGCTAATCTCCGGCGCGTCCGGCTGGCCCGGTGTCGTGTCCGCCACGTCGGTTACCTTGACAGTCACGGCGATGCTGGCGGACAGCCCGCCGCCGTCGGTGGCGGTTACCGTCACCGCGTAGGTATTTTTGCCCTCGTAGTCTAGCGCCCCTCTGGTCTGCAACTGGCCGCTGTTGGAATCTATCGTAAAGTGGGCGTCATCTGTCGTCGTACCCAGGGTGTAGGTCAGCGTGTCCCCGGCGTCCGGGTCCGTGGCTTCTATGGCGTCTCCTATGTTGGCCCCCGCCGCCGTGTTCTCGGCCACGCTGACCTCTAGCGTGCTGCTGGCGAAGACCGGCGGGTTGTTGGCCGGCGGGTCGGGGCTGGCAGTGACGGCAGTGGACGGGTCCGACCAAGCCCCCCACCCCTCGGCGTTCCTGGCCCGCACCCGCACGTCATAGGACGTTCCGGCGGTAATGGATTGACTCCGGCGGTTCACCACGTTGTAGCCGGTGGAGGTCCCCTTCTTCGTCGGGGTAGCGCCGACGTAGGCCGAATCAGCCTCCGAGGTCAGCTTGTACTGGAGGCCGTAGCCGGTGATGGCGGAGGAACCCGCCGCCGGCGCCGTCCAGGTGACGCGGAAGGAGGTCTGCTTCACGTTGCTAATCTCCGGCGCGTCCGGCTGGCCCGGGGCGGTGGCCGGCGGAGCAGGGCTGGCGGTGACGGCAGTGGCCGCATCTGACCAGGGCCCCCACCCCTCGGCGTTCTTCGCCCGCACCCGCACGTCATAGGACGTTCCGGCGGTGATGCTCTGTCCGTTCCGGTTCACCACGTTGTAGCCGGTTATGGTCCCCCTCTTCGTCGGCTTAGCGTCGGCGTAGGCCGAATCAGCCTCCGAGGTCAGCTTGTATTGGAGGCCGTAGCCGGTGATGGCGGAGGAACCCGCCGCCGGCGCCGTCCAGGTGACGCGGAAGGAGGTCTGCTTCACGTTGCTAATCTCCGGCGCGTCCGGCTGGCCCGGGGCCTCCTTCACGTCGGTTACCGTGATGGTTACGTCCAAGCCGGCCCACAGCCCCGCGCCGTCGGCGGCGATTACCGTCACCGCGTAGGAGTCCTGGGACTCGTAGTCCAGCGCGCCTTTGGTCTTGAGCTGGCCGCTGTCGGCGTCAATGGCGAAGTGGTCGGCATCGGCGCCGCCCAGCAGGTAGATCAGCGTGTCCCCGTCGTCCGGGTCCGTGGCCGTCACCGGGTCGCCGATGTCCGTACCGGCCGCCGTGTTCTCCGCCACCTGGAAGGCCGCTGCGCTGTCTCCGGCGAAGGCCGGGGGACGGTTGTCCCGCACCCCTGCAGTCCACCGGCCAAGCGCTTTCCCATCCCCGTCGAAGGCCCGCACCGAGTAGAGGTAGCGTTGCCCGGCTTCCCGTCCGTTCCCCTCGTCCCGGTGCGCCACCACCCCGTCGCTGCCGGCAGCCTCGACCCGCCGGGCGATGACGGTGTAGCTGCCGTCGTCGGCGTCCACCCGGCGCCGCACCCGATAGAAGGCATCGTCCCCGGCCTCGGACGGCGCGTCCCAGGTCACCAGCGCCGAGCCGTCCGCTTGGGGCGTCGCCCGGAGGTTGGCCGGCTGTCCCGGAGGCGCCGCCGACCGCCGGAACAGTCGCGTCCCCGGTTCCGCTCCGGTCGCCGCCGCCGATGGCGCAAACCAATAGGGGGTCCCGAGGACCACCGCGCTGTCCGGCCCCCAGCCGTCGACGTTGCGCGCCCGCACCTGCACCGCGTACGTGATCAGGGGCGTCAGATGGGTCATGGTGTAGGTTGTAGTACCCGCCCCGGTGATCTTCGCCTTATCGCCGTCGTGATAGTACGTTACCTCGTAGATGCGCAACGGCGGCTTGCCCGTCATGTCGGGAGCGGTCCAGGAGACCTCCAGGCTTCCCTTGTGGGGGACAATGGTCACGCTAGTGGGCGGCCCCGGCGGCTCCGCAACGTCGGTCACCCGGATGATTATCCCGGTCGAGGGCCAGGTATCACTGGGGACGCCGGGGCGAACGGCTGTTATGCCGATCCGGTAGGTGTCCCTGCTCTCGTAGTCCAGCGCGTCCATGGCAGAGAGTTGGCCGGTAGTGGCGTCGATGTTGAAGCTTACCCCATCGGGCCACTGAGCGTCGACGAACAGGTTGTATGAGCTGGCGTCCGCGGGCGCCAGGGGCAACGTGACGCCGAATATGGGAGCGCCGGACGGGGTGTTCTCCGGTACCGTGACCTCGAACACACCCGTGCCGCCTACAGCTACAGAGGGGACGTGATCGTTCGCCATTCGGCCCTGGCCTCCGAACTCGTAGGCCGTGGCCGTGCCGTCGCCGTCCCAGTCCACCTTCAGCGTCGGGTAATGGGCGCTGGACCCGAAGTCCCACGGGTCGTCGCCGAACCCGTCACCGTCCAGGTCCACGTTCCAGTTGGCGTAGATGCCCGTATAGCCGGTGACCCATTGCAGCTCCTCGGTGGTCTTGCCCTCGCCATAGACCCAATCCGAGTCGTCCCCGGGCCGATGCCGGGACGTGACGATATCCCAGTAGCTGTCGTATTCCTGGCGGCCGTAGCTCTTGCCGACCAGTCCGCCGATTTTCCAGTGGACCTCCATCATGTAGGCGAGGTCCCGCCGGGAGCGGTCCTTGCGCTCCCCGGGCTGGAATCCGGCCAGGCTGATCGGGTGACCGCCGGTGGAGTAGCTGGCCACAACCGGGCCGCTGCTGTCGCCCACCAGTCCGCCCACCCAGGTCGGCGTGTAGGGGAGATAGTATCGGGAACTGAAGCCGTCTACCCACCGCCCCGGGATCGAACCCGTGTCTTCCAGCCCGCCGAAGCCCAGGTTGCCGGTGGCGTAGCTGGCGATGATGCCCCCGTCGTCCGAGCTGGAGTTATGGCCCACCAGCCCGCCGACCCAGTTCATACCCGACACGCGGCCGGTGGCGTAGCTGGCCTTGACCGTCCCCAGTCGCAGGTATCCCACCAGCCCTCCGACGTTGCTGCTCTCCCAACCGTCGCCGGACACGTCGGCCTTGGAGTAGGTCTCGCTAATCAGGTTCCGGGCTTCTCCCACCAGCCCGCCCACGTAATGTTCTCCGTTCACCTCGCCGGTGGTGTAGACCCGGCGCACCGGGGCATGGGCCCGGCCCGCCAGGCCGCCCACGTACTCCCGGCCGGTTACGTCCACGTTCTCCAGCCCCAGGTTGCGGACTTCGCTCACCTCGGCGTAGGCGCCGGCGGTGGAGAACAGCCCAACGTAGTCACTGTCCGGCCGGTTGACGTACAGGTTGGAGATGGTGTGCCGGTTCCCCTCGAAAATCCCGTAGTACTGGAAGGGTGCCCAGCCCATGCCGCCGTTCCAGTAGTCGTCGCCGGAGTCGGCGCCGACGCGGCCGTTGGTGTCGAAGTTCAGGTCCGCCTCCAGCTCGTAGCCGGTGCAGCCGCTGGGGCAGCCCATGCCGGGGGCCGCGTCGGGGAAGGCGGCGTCATAGCCGGAGCCGCCACCGGCGCCGTCGCCGTCCGCGTCCCAGCGCATGGCGTTCAGCTGGTCCAGGTAGTTAATCTCGATCAGCCCGTCGTCGTCGGTGTCGTAGTCCACCCTCTGCCACGCCGCCGCCGGCACGCCGTTGGCGGACGTCCAGCCGCTTGGGTTCTCGTGGCTGAGGGCGCGCACCCGCACGTTGTAGGTGGCGCCGGCGGTCAGGCCGGTTATCTGGGTGTCGGTCCTGGTGTCGGAGTGGGAGTGCGAGGTCCATGCTGTGGCCGTGCTCAGCTTGTACTCCACGCCGTAGCCGGTTACGGGCGGCTGGTCCGTCCTGACCGGCGCGATCCAGGTGACCCGCAGCCCCTCGGCAATCGGATTCGCCGTCAGCCCCGCCGGCGCTCCCGGCGACTCGGACGTGTCGTCGTCGACGCCGACGATGAGATCGATTTCGTCGTCCCAGGCCGCATCGGGGTGGCCGTCGGCGTCCTTGCTGTCCCGCACGTGCAGCGTGACCCTGTAGCTGGACTTCCTCTCGTGGTCCGCCGCGCTACTGAGGCTCAGCGCCCCTGCGCCGGAGAAACTGAAGAGGCCTGCGTCCGCGCCGCTCTTCCCGTAGGTCAGTGTGTCGCCATTCGGGTCGGAGGCGGGGTAGCTCCCCACCGCCATCGTGCCCTCCGCCAGGCTGGGACTCGTGTTGGCCTTGGCCGCGGCGTTGAAGCGCGGCGCGGCGTTGGCGGCCGAGCGGGGCTGACGCCCGAACTCCTCCCAGGTCGCCGCCCCGTCGCCATCGGTGTCGTACTTCAGCGCCGGGTACTGGATGGCCGTCCCGAAGTCCCAGGTGGCGACTGGCCAGGACGAGTAGATGCCGCTGGCGCCGGTGGGCGTCTTCAGGTTGCTGGTGCTCTGGCCCGTACCGCCGTTGCTGGTGGCCTGGCCGGTGGTCTGCGTGTCCCAGTAGGTCTGCTGTCCGTTGATTCCGTATTGGTCAGCGGAGGGGTAAAGCAGTCCGCCCGAATTCCGGCCGGTAACAACGCCGCGGGCATAGCTGTAATAGACAGTGGCATTGCTGCTGGGCACATAGCCAAGCAGCCCACCCACGTAGCTGCTCCCCGTCACCCTGGCGGCGCTGTAGCTGTTGTGCAGCGAGGCGTTTGGATGATGTTCCCCGATCAGCCCGCCGATCAAATCCCGCCCCGAGACCGCGCCGGTGACATAGACGGCCTCAACGCCGCTGAAGGCGGACGTCTCCCCGGCCACCGCCCCGATAAAGTCTCGGCCCGTTATGTTCACCCGCTCCAGCCCCAGGTTGCGAATCCGGCCTCCGTCGCCGACAACACGGAACAGCCCGATGTAGTCGGTGGACCCCCGGTTGATGAACAGGTTGGAGATGGCGTGGCCGGCGCCGTCGAAGGTGGCGGCGAATGGGGCGCTCGAGGAACCGATGGGGGCCCAGCCGGCGCCGCCGTTCCAGTAGGCGGCGTCGGCGGCGGTCACGGTATCGTCGTTGCCGTGGGTGTCGAAGTCCAGGTCCGCCGTCAGCTCGTAGCCCGTGCAGTCGTTGTCGTCGGCGTCGGTAGTGGTGACGGGGCAGCCCATGCCCGTTTCGGGATTGGGGAAGGCCAGCGCGTACCCCGCATTCGTTGACGCCCCGTTGCCGTCCAGGTCCCAGCGGACGGCGTGCAACTTCGCCAGGCTATCCACGTCGATCAGCCCGTCGTCGTCCCGGTCGTAGTCCACCAGCTGCGCCGGCGCCGACCGCGCCTGCCGCCCGAACTCCTGCCAGGTCGCCAACCCGTTCTCGTTAGTGTCGTACTTCAGCGCCGGGTACTCGCTGGCCGTGCCGAAGTCCCAGATAGCCGCTGCCCAAGCCCCGTAGATGCCCGCGGCGCCGGTGGGTGATTGCAGCCCGCTGGTGGTCTGGCCCGTACCGCCGGCGCTGGCGGCCTGGCTGCTGGTCTGCGTGTCCCAGTAGCTGGCGGTGACCGTGGCGTCCGAAGTAGTCTCGCCCACCAGCCCGCCCTTGGTCCTGGCCGCGTTCCAGGCGGGCCCCGCCTGCATATTCACCGCGGATACGGCCCCTCTGGCGTAGCTGTTGGTGATGCTGGCCGAGCTGCTCCGGTTGAACCCCGCCAGTCCGCCCACCGCCTTGTTGCCGGTGACTGTCACGCTGGAATAGCTGTTGGTTACAGCGCCTCTGTTGTCGCCCACCAGCCCGCCCACGTTCTCGTGTCCCGTAACTGCGCCGGTGGAGTAGGAGAGCGCCACCGCGCCCCGGTTGCTCCCCACCAACCCCGCGATGGAGCTGAAGACGGGGTCTCCTGTTGAGCGGTCGATGTCCACGTTTTCCAGCCCCACGTTGCGGATGACCGCGGCCGTGCCGGCGCTGCCGAACAGGCCAACGTTTGACCCGCTTCTTCTGATGTACAGGTGGGAGATGGCGTGGCCCCCGCCGTCGAAGGTGGCGTTGAAGGGGGACCCCCAAGTGCCTATGGGCGCCCAGCCGGCGCCGCCGTTCCACCAGGCGGCGTCGGCGCTGGTGATAGCGTTGTCGTTGCTCTGGTCGAAGTCCAGGTCCGCCGTCAACTCGTAGCCCGTGCAGGTGTTGCTGGCGCAGCCCATGCTGGCCGCCGGGTTGGGGAAAGCCGTCGCGTAGCCCGCATTCGTAGACGCCCCGTCGCCGTTCAGGTCCCAGCGGATGGCGTTCAGCTTATCCAGGCTGTCCACCTCGATGAGGCCGTCGTTGTCCGTGTCATAGTCCACAGTGACCACCGGCGCCGAGCGGGGCTGACGGCCGAAGTCGCCGTCCACGGCTGATTTGACGCCGTCGTCGTTGAAGTCCGCCTTCAGCGCCGGGTACTGGCTGGCCGTCCCAAAGTCCCACGGGTCGTCGCCGCCGGCCGTGCTGTCCAGGTTGAGATTCCAGTTGGCGTAGATGCCCGCGTAGCCGTCGGACTGCTCGGGCGTCGCCAGGTCGTTGGTGGTCTTGCCTACGCCGCCGGAGCTGGTCGTCTGACTGCTGGTATCGGTGTTCCAGTAGCTGTTGGTGATCGTCCCCCCACTGCTGTTGCCCACCAGCCCGCCCACATTGCTGCCGGTCCCGGTTACCGCGCCGGTGGAGTAGCTGGCGGTGATGTCACCGTCGGAACTGCCAACCAGCCCGCCAACTCCGATCCGACCGCTTACTGCCCCGGTGGCGTAGCCGGCTTTGATTACCACAGTATTGGTGGCGTTGCCCACCAGCCCGCCCACATAGTCACTGCCAGTAACGCCGGCGGTGGAGTAGCTCCTCTGGATTTCACCCTCGAAGTAACCCACCAGCCCGCCCACATAGTCACTGCCATTAACGCTGCCAGTGGAGTAGGCGAAATCCACCGCGCCGAAAGCGCTGCCGATCAGCGCGCCGGTGTAGTTTTGGCCGGTTACGTTGGCGCTCTCCAGCCCTACGTTGCGGATGGCGCTGGTGGCGGAGGAGGAGCCGAACAGCCCCATGTCACCCGTGGAGCTCCGGCTGATGAACAGGTTGGAGATGGTGTGGCCGTCGCCGTCAAAGACGGCGTCGTACCGGGTGGCTGCGCTGGAGTCGGAGCCGATGGGCGCCCAGCCGTCGCCGCCGTTCCAGTAAGTATCACCGAGGTTGGCCGTGCCGCTGCCGTTGGTGTCGAAGTCCAGGTCCGCCGTCAGCTCGTAGCCGAGGCAGGTGGCTGCGCAGCCCATGTCCGCAGCGGCGTTGAGGAAGGCGCCGGTGTAGTCGGCGTGGGTGGAGTCCCCGTTGCCGTCCAGGTCGTGCCGGATGGCGTTCAGCTGGGCCAGTGTGGAAACCTCGATGAGGTTGTTGTCGTCCAGGTCATAGTCCACCGCCACTACCGGCGCCGCGCGGGGCTGACGGCCGAAGTCGCCGTCCGCGGCTGATTTGACGCTGTCGCGGTTGAAGTCTGCCTTCAGCGCCGGGTACTGGCTGGCCGTGCCAAAGTCCCACGGGTCGTCGCCGCCGGCCGTGCTGTCCAGGTTCAGATTCCAGTTGGCATAGATGCCCGCATAGCCGTCGGACTGCTCGGGCGTCGCCAGGTCGTTGGTGGTCCTGCCTACGCCGGTGGCGGCGTCATTGTCATCGGCGATGCCGCTGGTGGTGACGTCCCAGTAGCTGTCGGTGACCGTGCCGGTGTCGTCGGGTTGGCCAGGTAGACCAAATAGGATGGGATTGGAGGCGACCAACCCCCTCGCCACGCTGGAGCCGGTCACCGCCCCCCGGGCGTAGCTGGCGGTGATGGCTCCGTAGTAGTAGTTTCGGCCCACCAGCCCGCCGGCCCGGACGCCGCCCACAGCGCCGGTGGCATAGCTGGCCTTGACCGCGCCGTTGCTTTGGCCAATCAGTCCGCCGGAATAGTTGCCCGTGCCGGTTACAGAGGCCGTGGAATAGCTGGTCTCGATGCTGCCGGTTCTGCCGGAGTTCCCCACCAGCCCGCCGACCCGGACCCTGCCGACAACGCTGCCGGTGGTATAGGTGAACTCCACCTCGCCGTTGGTCTCGCCAAGCAATATGCCGACGTTGTCCTGGCCGGTGACGGCGGCGTCCTCCAGTCCCACGTTGCGCGCCCGGATCCACGCCCCGGCGGCCCCGAACAGCCCCACGTAGTCGGTGGCCCCCCGGCTGATGAACAGGTTGGAGATGGTGTAGCCCCGGCCGTCGAACACGGTGTTGAAGCGGCTGGCGCTGGTTCCAATCGGTTCCCAGCCCGAGCCGCCGTTCCAGTAAGTATCACCGAGGTTGGCCGTGCCGCTGCCGTTGGTGTCGAAGTCCAGGTTCGCCGTCAGCTCATAGCCGAGGCAGTCGTTGTCGTCGGCGTCGGCGGCGGTGATGGGGCAGCCCATGCCGGTTTCCGGGTTGGGGAAAGCCGTCGCGTACCCCGCATCCGTAGACGCGCCGTCGCCGTTCAGGTCCCACCGCATCGCGTTCAACTGGGCCAGGTCAGACACCTCGATCAGGCCGTTGTCGTCGCTGTCGTAGTCGACGGCCACCGCCGGCGCCGCGCGGCCCTGGCGCCCGAACTCGTAGGCTGTGGCCGCGCCGTCGCCATCCCACTCCACCTTCAGCGCCGGGTACTCGCTCGCCGTCCCGAAGTCCCACGGGTCGTCGCCGCCGGCCGTGCTGTCCAGGTTCAGATTCCAGTTGGCGTAAATGCCCGCGTAGCCGTTGGTCTGCGTGGGCGACTGCAACTGGCTGGTGGTCTTGCCCACGCCGGTGGCGGCGTTGTTGTCGTCGGCGATGCCGGAGGTGGTGACGTTCCAGTAGCTGTCCGTTATCGTCCCCACCCCAAAGGAGTTTAAGCCCATCAGCCCGCCCACATTGCCGCCGGTCCCGGTTGCCGAGCCAGTGAAGTAGCTGGCGGTGATGCCCCCGCTGAAGCTGCCAACCAGCCCGCCAACGTAGTCGGCCCCGGTTACCGCCCCGGTGGCGTAGCTGGCCTTGATTGCGCCACCGAATGAGCCCGCCAGCCCGCCTATGAGCTGACCCGAGCCGGTGACGCCGGCAGTGGAATAGGACCTCTGGATTATACCAGTGGCGCCACTGGCGCCACTGGAGTGGCCCACCAGTCCGCCCACATTATCGTTGCCAGCAACGCTGCCGGTGGAGTAGGAGGCATCCAACAACGTGCCATAAACGCTGCCGATCAGCGCGCCGGTGTAGTTTTGGCCGGTTACGCTGGCGCTCTCCAGCCCTACGTTGCGGACGGCGCTGGTGGCAGAGGTGGTGCCGAACAGCCCCACGTGATTCGTGGAGTTCCGGCTGATGAACAGGTTGGAGATGGTGTGGCCGTCGCCGTCGAAGGTCGCACTGTACTGGGTGGATGCGCTGGAGTCGGAGCCGATGGGAGCCCAGCCGGCGCCGCCGTTCCAGTAGGCGTCACTACTGTCGACCACTGCGGCGGAGCTCCCGGTCTTGTCCGTGTTGAAGTCCAGGTCCGCCGTCAGCTCGTAGCCCGTGCACGTCGGCTGGTCGGGCGTGTTCGCGTCGCTGTCGTGGTCCGCGACGGGACAGCCCATGCCCGCAGCCGGAGTGGTGAAGGCGTTGCTGAAATAGGCGGCGTTGGTCGACACCCCGTCCCCGTCCAGGTCGTGGCGCATCGCGTCCAGCTGGTCCAGGCTGTCCACTTCGATCAGCCCGTCGCTGTCGATGTCGTAGTCCACCGAGTCAGTCGCCCCCTCACTCTCGTCGCTAAGGTAGACGGTTACCTCCATGGTTGCTTCGCCGCCGCTGGGATCAACGGCCTTAACCTGGAAGACGTAGCTGCTCTTGCTTTCGTAATCCAGCACGAACTTGCTCTTGATCTGGGCGGTGCTTGGGTCAATGGCGAAGTAAACGCCATCGGCGCCGGTTAGCGAATAAACGAGGGTGTCGCCATCACGGTCGTTGGCGGTCATCAGGTTGCCGACGTTGCGGCCGGCCTGAACGTTCTCGTCTATGGAGGCCGACAGGGCGGCGTCGCTGAAAGCCGGCGAGTTGTTGACCACCGGCGCGGCGCGGGGCTGGCGGCCGAAGTCGTCGTCCGCGGCTGAGCTGGTCCCGTCGCGGTTGAAATCCGCCTTCAGCGCCGGGTACTGGCTGGCCGTGCCAAAGTCCCACGGGTCGTCGCCGCCGGCCGTGCTGTCCAGGTCCAGATTCCAGTTGGCGTAGATGCCCGCATAGCCGTTGGTCTGCGTGGGCGACTGCAACTCAATGGTGGTCTTGCCCTCGCCGGTGGCGGCGACGCCGTCGTCGGCGAGGCCGCTGGTGGTGACGTCCCAGTAGCTGTTGGTGATGGTCCCCGCCCCCGACCGGCTTCCCACCAGGCCGCCCACGTTGGTTCCCGCGGGGCTGGAACTGGAGGAGGGGGCGCCCCGGGAGTAGCTGGAGAGGATGTTGCCGACCGCCTGACCGGCCAGGCCGCCCACGTGGTCGGCGCCGCTGGCCGCGCCCGTGGCGTAGCTCGCCTTGATAATGCCGGAGCCGTCGTTCTTGCCCACGAGACCGCCGGCGTAGCTGCCGGTGGCCGTGGCCGCGCCGGTGGCGTAGGAGGCCCGGATTTCGCCCTTGCTTTCACCAATCAACCCGCCGGCGTAGTCATCCCCCGCGGTCACCGTGGCCGTCGAGTAGCTGTACTCGATCACCACCGAGGCAGATCCGGCGCTCCCCACCAAACCACCGGCCTTCTCGCCGTTTCCCCCGCTGCTGCCCACGGCGGTTACCGCGCCGGTCGAGGAAACATGGCTCACCGTGCCCTGGGTGATGTGGCCCACCACCGCGCCCACGTTGGCGCGCCCGGTCACCGAGACGCCGGTCAGACGCAGGTGGCGAATCTCCCCCGGCGACATCAGGCTGGCGAACAGCCCCACATAGTTCGACTTGTTGGCATCACGGAAGTTCACCATGTTCGACGTGGGGCGGTTGATGAACAGGTTGGCGATGGTGTGCCGGCCCCCGTCGAAGACGGCCATGTACGCCGTGCTCTCGCTGGCGATAGGGCTCCAGCCCAACCCGCCGTCCCAGTAGTCGTCACTGCTGTCAATCACCGCGGCGGAGCTCCCGGTGGTGTCCGTGTTGAAGTCCAGGTCCGCCGTCAGCTCGTAGCCCAGGCAGTCGTTGTCATCGGCATCGGTGGCGGTGACGGGGCAGCCCATGCCCACTGCGGGAGTGGGGAAGGCCAGCGCGTAGCCCGCGTTGGTAGAGGCGCCATTACCGTCCAAGTCCCAGCGGATGGCGTTCAGCTTCGCCAGGCTGTCCACCTCGATCAGGCCGTTGTCGTCCGAGTCATAGTCCGTCGGCAGGGAGCGGCCCTGCCCTCCAAACTCGTAGGCGCTGGGCGTGCCGTCGCCGTCCCACTCCGCCTTGAGCGCCGGGTACTGGCTGGCCGTGCCGAAGTCCCATATGGCCGCGCTCCAAGCCACGTAGATGCCGGTGGCGCCGGTGGGCGATTGCATCTGGGCGGTGGTCTTCTTGAGGTTATCGGGAAATATGCCGGCATAACTCCAGGGTGAGCTTGAGGTCTGAGAATTCCAGTAGCTGGCGCTGATTGTAGCGGACCCGGTATTCGCGCCCACTATCCCGCCTTCGCTCCCGACTATGCCTGAATCGAAGCCACCGCGGCCCGTGGAATACATCATTGACTTCGCACTTTGCGATCCTATGCTGTAGCTGTTGGTGATGCTGGCCGCAGAACCATGGTTGCGACCCGCCAAGCCGCCAACATACCGGCTGCCGCCAGCGGTTACGTTGGCGTAGGAATTGGCGATCGTTCCCTGGTTGTCGCCCGCCAGCCCACCCACCCGCTCGACCCCCTGCACGGAGCCCGTGGCGTAGCTGCGCTCGATCCGGCCTCGGTTGAACCCGACGATCGCTCCGATCGCATCGGTCCGGGGCCGTCCGGAAGCTCGGTCGATGTCAACCGCCAACAGCGCGAGGTTGCGAATGATCGCGGCAGCGCTGGTACCGCCAAACAGGCCAACGTTGCTCCCGCTGGCTCTGATCGTCATCTTTAAGATCGTGTGCCCGCCGCCGTCGAAGGTGGCCACGAAGGGGCTGGCAGACGTGCCAATAGGGCTCCATGAGGCGTAGGTATCGCTGCTGTCCACCGCCCCGCTGCTGTCGGTGTCGAAATCCAGGTCCGTCGTCAGCTCGTAGCCGGTGCAGGTGGCGGCGCAGCCCATGCTCGCGAGCGCGTTGGGGAAGGCGCCGGTGTAGTCGGCGTGGGTGGAGTCCCCGTTGCCGTCCAAGTCGTGCCGGATGGCATTCAACTGCGCTAAGTTGGACACCTCGATGAGGTTGTCGCCGTCCGTGTCGTAGTCCACGGCCTGCGCCCAGACGGGACTAGCCGAGAAGAGGAGCAGCGCTCCCAGCGCCAAGGCCAGCAGCCCGATGAGTCCGAACCGGGCGAGGCTGCCCGCCATCACGCTCACCTGCCCGCCTGTCCGCAAAAATCGGGGGGGGGGGGGGTAGAAAAACGCCGCCGGCGCAGCGTCGCGCTAACGGCAGATTTGGCTAGGGTCGGGGCGTTGGACATTGTTCTACTCTCCCGTTCATTTGTGATAATGGCGGACTTCGCTCTACGCCCAAGCGGTGGTGGCTGGGACCAGCCTGCCATGGGCCGGGTCCACCGCCAAGCGCAGCCCTTCCAGCGTGTAGGCCCCGAGCAGGGCGCGGGCGTCGTCATTTCCGAAGACCACCAGGGTGGGGATGCTCCTGCCGTCGATGGTGGCCCGAGCTTCCCCTATGTCGTACTCCACGGGACGCCCGTCGGCCAGCACGAGGCTGATCTTGTCGATGGGCGACACCCCAATGTCCCGCAGCAGGTTGGCGGGCACGATGGTGTAGCTGGCCCCGGTATCCACCATCGCCTCTATCTCCAACGACCGTTGGCCGTCCATGTTGTCCAGCCGGATGGGCCAGTTGAAAACGCCCAAATCCCTTACTCCCTTTGCGCTGTGTTCTAATGCACTATTCTACGATTGGCATTCTACCATTTTGCGTCGGTTTGCGGCAACAAGAAAGGATCACATACTCACCTATAGCGACGCGCAGAGGGGTGTCCCTGCGCCGCCGGAGTTGAAACGCAAAAGGGCGGCATACATGACTGTGCAGGGGGAGGGCATCGCTCGATCAGCGATGCCCTCCCCCCCTTTCCTTTGTGTTGCGACCTAGCGTCCCGCGCCGACCGTCTCCTTCTCCCGCTCCTGTTCCAGAGTCAGCGCCCACTCGAACATGGAAATGCTCGCGGGCTGAGCCTTGCGCTTGCGGCGCTTCGGCTTCACCGGCTCCTCGGCCATGAACTCCGCCCAGGAGAAGAGCGACTGCTGCGGCTCGTCGGCCTCGACGTAATGGCCGTTCCCGTTGGCACGGTGGCCATTGGACGGAACAAGCTCGACCGTCGGACCGATGCCGAATAGGTCGTCATGGCCGTTGCCATTGACCCCCAAGGTCTCCGGCTCCGCCTCGACGACCTTCCAGCCGTCGTCCACCAGCAGTTCCTCGGCGATGGCCTCGGAGTCCCTGGTCTGGGCGAAGACCTGCTCCACCGTCTCGGCGTCTTCCTCGTCTCCGCTGACGATTCCCCGATCGTGGTCGAGGACAAGCTTGCGGGCTAGAGCCATCATCAGGTCATCCCCGTCGTCCCCGAAGGCGGCCAGACCGTCCTCCGGCAGCTCGCCCTCGACGGCGAGGGAGCTTTGCAGCTTCTTCGCCACCAGCTTCAGTGCGTCCGCCTGTAGCGTGTTGCGGTAGCTCATGTACACTACTTTCACCGGCCTGGTCTGGCCGATGCGCCACGAGCGGCGGGAAGCCTGCCTCATGACGTACACACTGTAATCAACCTCCCCCCAGCAAATAGTTGGGAAGTCGATCAGGTCGAGACCCGTCTGCACCAACCTGGGGTGGCATATCAACACGTCGATGCCCTGCTTGACCTTGTCGGCGACCCACGCCTCCCGTTTGTCCGGGGCCACGGCGTCGGCCTTCATCACCGCCACCCGGAACCCGTGCCGGATGAGTATGTCGTCCATCCGCTCGGTGACGTCCCTGGTCCCCGTGTGGGTCACGTAGACCAGCACCCGTCGGCCCTCCATCCGCTCCGCCGCCACCAGGTCTATGAGCGCCTTCTCCTTCGGGTAGAGTTTGTCTTCGGACAGGGGCGGCACCTGCACGATGACGTCGCCGCTTCGGGGATCGAAGACCGTCTCCCCCCTGGTGCAACCGTCCGGGTAGGCCAAGAGGGTCTGAAGGTATGTGGCGAGCAGCCGCTTGGAGCCGGACTTGAGGGCCTCGGCCAGCTCCTTCCTCAGCTCCTCGAACACGTGGTTGTAGGCGCTGCGCTGGGAGTACCCCGTTGCGTCCTGCTCCGCGTCCATCGAGGAGAGCAGGATCTGCTCGTCGTAGGGGGGCAGGCCGGAGGCAACGTCCGCCAGTCTGAGGAAGACGGTGTTCCCGATGATGTGGAACAGGGCGCTGGGAACGAGTCCCGGCCTCTCCCTGACCACCTTGCGGAAGCTGCGGCGTCTGCTGCTTCTGCCGTCCTCCACCGCGTCGTCGTCGGGCTTGCCGATGGAGTGCTCCTCGAAGCCGTAGCGCTGTATCCAGCGGTGCTCGTCGGAGCGTCCGAACTCCGTCCTGATCTCCGGCGAGAACCGGTAGAGGAGGTGGAAGATGGTCGAGGAGTAGCCGCCGAGGAGGGTTCCGGTCAGGCTGAGGGACTTGCCGCACACGTCGGCGAGGATGCCGGCGGCGATGCCCTGGGCGCTCCCTCGCCCCTTGAACTCATGCACCTCGTCGCCGATCAGCAGGTCGAAGAACCCCCGCATCCGGTGCTTGATGTAGTCCGCCAACGGGTAGCGGGCGGGGCCGGACTTGTCGGCCTGCCAGAGGGGGGCGCCGCAGGCGGCGCAGGTGTGCTTGCGGCGGTTCAGGTCGGCGTCCGTCAGCGGCACGCCGTCCTTGTCCACGATCTGCGCCGTGCAGTCGGGGCAGCAGGGGATGCGGAAGGGCTCCCCCGTCTCCTCGTCCCGCAAGAGCCTTCCCTTCGAGACGGCCCACCGCTCGATGACGGCGGGCATCCAGCGGTAGGACAGCTTGGCCTTCTCGCGGCTCATCACCGCGAAGAGGGGGCCGGAGCCGACGGAGAGGCGGAGCCGCTCCAGGTCGGTGATGGACTCGACGATGGCGGCCCGTGCGCCGGGCACCGTCATCTCGATCTCCCGCTTCCACTTGGGCGCCAGGTGGGGCGGGCAGATGATGAGCACCCGCTCGAATCCCGCCATGTGAGCCGCCGCGGCGGCGATGAAGGTCTTGCCGGTGCCCATCTCGCCGACGACGGTGGTGCCCCGGTGGGCTTCGAGAGAGAGGGCCGCGCCCCGGATGGCGTCGGCCTGCGCCCCCAGGGGGGTGCGGAGCAGGCGTGGGAGCTTGCCGCCGTTCTCCGAGGGCCTGTACAGCGGCGGGTAGGACTCCACCACCCGCTGAGCGATGGCGTCCTTGAATGTGTCGATGAACTGTCCGAGGTTCATGTCTTTCTCCCTCCTGTATGAGAGTGCTTGGGGTTGGGCGATAAGCGAGTCCCGCCAGTCGATGGGACCAACGGGGCCTCGTGAGCGGCTCGTGTGAGCCGTCTATGCTGCGTTGAGGAGGGACTCCCGCCGCTTTGCGTCGTCGTAGCACCTGCCCCGCAGGTGGTAGGACTTCACCGGGGAGGAGACCGCCCGTCCGCCGATGATGTCCACCGAGGCGGTCTGCATGACGGGTTCGCCGGGGGCGATGGGCTGCCCGCAGCGGCAGCAGGCTTCCAGCGTCATGGTTATCTGCATCTTCACGACCTTCCTTCCTTTGTAAGGGTGTTGCGTCCAGACGAAGCGAGGCCCCGCCGTTTCCCGGTAGAGGGATGGCGGGGCCTTGTGGCGCGGCTCGGTGTGAGCCGTCTATGCTGCGATGTCGGTGATCTCTCCGTCGTGCAGGTCCAGGGCGACCACCGTGGTCTTGAGCTTCTCCCGGTGGACCTCCTTCTCGGGGCTGTCCTCCACCATGACCATCTCCTTGCTGGTGCGGCCCTTGACCAGGATGCGCCGCCCCTCCGCCTCCAGGCAGAGGTTGTCGAGGAAGCCCGCCGCCACCAGCATCGCCATGTGTCCCCTTCGCAGGGGCATCAGCGGGCGGGTGCGGGTGTCCCTGGCGGGCCAGAGGGTGTCGGTTATCTCCGTGCTCGTCCACAGCCCCGACCGCCTGGCCTCGGCAGCAGCCGCGACGGGATCGACGGTGCGGGTGGTGAACAGGATGTCGCCGCTCGGCGTGGTCTTCGGCGTGAACGGAGGGTATGGGTCGGGGCGCATCGGCTCCGGCTCCCCCACCGCCCACTCCAGCGCCATGCTCTCGCCGTGGGGGTCGGGAACGGGATCGGCCTTGCGGTAGCCCATCAAGACCACCTGGTCGAAGACCTGCCGTTCCGGGTCGGGGAAGGCCCAGCAGCGCATCTGCCCGTAGTGGGTGGAGAGGTAGCGGGCCGAGACCGCGAGGCGCTGCCTGGGGACGATGAAGGCCAGCAGCCCGCCCTCGGCCAGGTAGCGCGTGGTCTGGGTCAGGAAGGCGTGCTCCGTCCGCTTGTCTTCCGAGTCGTAATCGTAGGGGGGGTTGAGCAGGAGCAGCCCGAAGGCCCCGTTCGCTATGGACGTGGCGAACAGGTCGGAGGCCAGGGCGCGCCCGAGCCGCTTCTCCGCCTCCTCCGCCCGGTCCCGGTGCAACTCGACGCCGTAGGTCTCGATGGGGATGGCGTTGGGCGCGTCCATGCGCTCGGCAAGCTGCGCCAGCGCCTCCCCCGCCCCGCAGCAGGGGTCGAGGATGCGCAGCGTCTCCCGGTCCCTGTGGTAGTAGCCGGTGGGGGTGCGAATCAGCTCCGCGAGCAGGTCGACGACCCGCTCCGGCGTGGGGTAGAACCCTCCCTTTGCTTGAGCAGCGAGTCTCATGTGACTTCTCCTTTCTCTGTGTCGTCTGTCGTGTCCGTTGACGGCCCGAACCGGCAGGGTTCGGGGTTGCAGAAGCGGCAGTCCCTTCTCGCCCTGGGGGGCGGCACGTAGTCCTCGACGGTCACCGCCTGGAAGACCACCTGGATGCCGCACGAGCCGCAGTGGTAGGCCTCCCCGGTGTGGATGTCCCTGTCAGGCTCTTCCACCTGCGCGAACCGCTCGTCGCAGTGGGGGCAGGTGAAGAACAGCGTCTGTTCCGTTGGCATGGTCTCCTCTCCTTTCCTGTGTCTTGCGCCGCCCCAGGCGGCGATTGCCATGTCCCTGTGGCCGGTCTGCACCCCGACCACCTCTCCGACGCCCACGTTGCGCTGGTAGCAGAGGACTTGGTGAGTCCCAATGCTCTCGGCGCAGGCGGTGCAGAAGGCGGTTATCAGCTCGGCGCGGGCAGCGACGGTCATCCGCCGCACCAGCATCGAGCCGCCGTCCGGCAGGGTGTGGCGGTAGAGCATGACCGAAGGGTCGCGCCGTTCCGCCTCCGTGGCGGGCCGGTAGAAGTGGGGCTGGCCTGAGCTTGTCAGGTGCGTGGTGTGGTTATGCTTGCAGTAGCGGCAGGTCGTCCCGTCCGGGGAGAAGCGCCGCCAGGCGCTCCCGTTCCGGTTCTGCCTGCGCTTGTTCTTGCGTTTGGCCGTCTTCAGCGTCCTATCCATCGGAAACCTCCTCAGTGGGCAGGGTGAGCCAGCCCGACGCCACGGCGTCGGAGAGGTCTTCCCGGAGCTTGTCGGCCTTGGGGGAGCACCGGTAAGCGGAGACGCCGACGGACTGGAGGGCGACTATCTCCCCGTTGTCCAGGCCCCGGTCCCAGAGCCACCCGGCCCAAGAGCCGTGCAGGGGGAGCGGGCTGCGCTTGTCCAGGAAGCGGTGGTGCAGCGCGGGGGCCTCATCCTCGGCCTGCGCCAGCAGGAGGAAGCTGTCCTTCTCGAATCCGTACTCGGCGGTTTTGGTGTACACGAGGGCGTGCCAGCCTCCCGATACGGGCAGGCGGGCGATCTTGGTCGTCCACGTCCCGATGGTCTCGTAGGGAATCTGGCACCGCTGATACCCGCCTGAGAGGGCCATGCCGTCCGCGCCACGGATGATGTGGGCCGTGTCCGGCGGCTGCTTGAGGAGCGAGGCCCAGATCGCCTTGAGCGCGGTCTGGGAGCCGACCATCGAGACGAACCAGAGGCCGTCGGTCGCCTCGTCGCGGGCGAAGGCGTCGGCGGTGGCGCTGAAGCCGCCTGACGTGATGGTGTAGAGGTCTTTGGGGTCGATGGTGTGAGTTGCGAGCATGTCATGTCTCCTTTCGGTGTATGTGTCGAGGGGATGCGCAGGGACGGTTGCCCCTGCGTGAGAGCCGGACGGCGAGGGCTGTCAGGACATGAGGCCCCGCTCCTTGAGGCTGACGAACTTCTCCCCGCCGATGACGACGTGATCGAGCAGCTCGATGCCCAGGAGCTTGGCCGCCTGCGCCAGCTCCCTCGTGATGGCTGCGTCCTCCGGGCTGGGCGTCGGGTCTTGGCTGGGGTGGTTGTGGCTGATGATGATGCTGGGGACGGCTTCCATGACGGCGGGGCGCAGCACCTCGGCGGGCCGGACGATGGACGAGTTGACGTTGCCCTGGTAGACGACCCGCTGGCCGACGACCTTGTTCTTTGTGTTGAGCAGCAACACCCTGAGCTGCTCCTGGGCCAGGCCGGACATCTCCGGCCCCAGCAGCCTGCGCACGTCGTCGGGGCAGTTGATGGCGGGCGGGGCCTCCGGGCGCTCAGGCTGGGTCTCGACCTCGTAGCGCATGGCGATCTCGCCCAGCAGGTGCAGGTTGCTCCGCAGCGCCTCAAGCAGCGCGGCGTCCTTGGTGAGGGTCTTCTTCCTGGTCATGTCGGCCTCCTTTCGCAGTCGGTTAGAAACAGGAGCGGGGCCGCCCCTGTAGATGGGAGCGGCCCCGTGATGCGCCTTTCGGAAAGGCGTCGCTGTGTGCGGTTGTGTATCAGCTGCTAGAAGGGAGAGGCAGCCACCGTCTCCTCGACGTCCGAGGCGTCGCCGTTGTCCTTCCCACCGCCCTTGGAGTCGAGGAAGACGACCTCGGAGGCGTGAACCTCGGTGCGGTAGCGCCGCTGCCCAGCCTGCCCTGAGCCTGTCGAAGGGCCCTCCCAGGTGTTGTTCACCAGGCGTCCGGCGACGTAGATGCGGTCGCCCTTGCCGATGTACTCGTTCACGGCCTCGGCCTGCTTGCCCCAACAGATGACGTTGTGCCAGTCGGCCTCCACCTCCCCGTCCTGGCGGCGGCGGTCCGTCGCCAGCCGAAGCTGGGTGACGGCGATCCCGCCAGAGGTGTACTTCATCTCCGGCTCCGTGCCGACTCTGCCCAAGAGCTCTACCTTGTTGATGGTGCGTGCCATTTCGGTTCCTCCTGAATGGTGTGGCGCGGACGTTGCCGCGCCCGGTTGAATGAGAGCGGGGCCGTCCCTGTAGAGGAATACGGCCCCGTTGTGCGCTCCGTTGTGGGAGCTTCTAGGTCACCCGCACGTACTCCGACTCGCCCTCGGTGACGATCCCGGCGCGGGTCTCCGGGTCGAGCGCCTCGTTCAGCTTGCGGTAGTTGACCGAGTAGCGAGTCGAGCGGACCAGGCTGACCGTGCGTCCGTTGACGGTCGCCTTGGCGTCCCCCTGGCGGCGCATCCACGCCTTCAGGGTGTCGAGCGCGCTGCGCTTGACCTTCTCAGGCTCCTTCAGAGATTCCTGGGCTTCCGCGTAGGCCGCCACCGCGTCCCGCGCCTCCTGGTCGCTAACCTCCTCTCCCTCCATCTCCGTCTCGTCGTCCGCCTCCGCCGCACCCGGCAGGCAGACCGCCAGGAAGGGGCAGGACCTGCACTGCCAGCTGCCTGCCGAGAAGTCCCGCTCCGGCAGCGCGTCGGGGTCCGGCCCGTTCTGGACGTGGTGAGCGCCGAGCTGTCCCAGCCACTCGCAGGCGTCCTGCAAGGCCCGCTCCAGCCGGTCGGCGGGGATGATTTCGTAGTCCCACGTTCTGCCGCCCGTGTCCATCGTGGCGATGGCGGCGTCCCGAAGCTCTCCGAAGTGACCCAGCGTGTAGAAGGCGGCCTGGGCCACCGACGCCGGGTGGCTGCGCTCCGCTCCCAGGGTGCGCCACCGTTTGAACGCCTCCGGCCCCCTGGTCTTGACCTCGACGACCATCTCGCCGCCGTAGTGGGGAGCCGCAGGCCCGCCCCCGAACAGAAACGCCTGGACCTCGGAGTCCGCTTCCTCCCCGTCCAATGGCATCCGCCCCGTGGCGTCGGGATGTCCCGTCACCAGCAGAGCCTGCCCCGTACCTGATACGGGGTTCGGGCCGATGCGCACCGAGACCGCCTCCGGGTCCTGGGGGTCGGCGGGAGACACCTGCCAGCCCGCCCGCTCCATCGCCCGCAGGACGACGGGTTCGAGGGCGTTGCCCGCCTCCATCGCCGTCAGCGACTCCTCGGTCGGCGGGTTGGTGGGCTGGTAGCCCGTCGCCGCGTACCAGAGGGCGCGGCGGCAGCCCAGGGACGACGAGGCCCGTATCTCAAGCTGCCCGTCCTCGTCGAACCGCGCAGCGGGGCGTGAGAAGACCTCCGCCCGGTCAATGTCTGTCGTCATGTCGATTCCTCCTTTGTCCTGTAATGGGAAGCGGGGCGGCCCCCGTTGGAGACAGCCCCGCCTGGATTCCAAGCTCTCGATTGTTCAGACCGCTCATGCAGCGACCTTCGCTTCCACCGCTTCCGCCGTCTCCGCCGCCTCCCTCTCCTCCCTGGCCTTCAGATGGGCCTTGAGGATGTGGGCGATGCCGTCGCCGATGCCCCAGGACGGCCACGCTCCTGCCGTCGGGCATGGTGTTGAAGAACGGCTGCATCTCCTGGATGCCCTGGCACTGGTCAATCACTTCTTCGAGAGGCGTTCCCCGCCGCATGTGCAGCGAGATGAGGCGGCAGGCCAGCTCGGTGACACCGTGCTGGAACGAGCCGCCCTTGCCCAGCCAGCCGAAGACCTCGAAGGGCTCTCCGTCCTCGTCCGTCGAGACGGTGACGTAGAGGTTGCCCGTACTCCGTCTGGAGCTTGGTGGTGGTGCTGGGAAGGCTGCGGGGTCTAGGCCGCGTGGTCGTGCTCATGGCCCACCCCCTTTCCCCGGAGATAGGGCAGCGCGGGAGCGTACCGCTCGAAGTATTCCGCCACCCTGACCGCCATCTCCCTCTCCCGGTCGTCGCCCAGGCCCAGCAGCGTACTCACGATGGGTTCCTCGCAGTCCTCTTCGGCGAACGTCGGTGTGAACAAGGTCCGTCCCGGACTGCGGCGGGGATTTCGGCCCACCGCTCCCGGCTGAGCTTCAGCCCGCCGTGGCTGGCGGTGGACACCCGCAGGACGCCCTCGGCCAGCTCCTCGATGTCCTGGGGAGTCCCCCAGGTTGTGTGCATCGTCGTCATCGGTCGTGTCCTCCTTTTCCTGTAGATGAGAAGCGGGGCCGCCCTCGAAGAGACGACCCCGCTCGATTGCGTGTCCCGATGGGCAGGACGGTCTAGGCCGCCTGCGCCTGCCGCATCTGCTGGAGCTTCTCGGTCGCCCCCTCGATGAGGGGCGTCAGCTCCGCCGCCGTCAGGTCGTCCAGGTTCTTGCCCAGCCGGTCCACCACGGCGGTCCGCACCTGGTCCTCGTCGAAGCCCTGCTCGGCGGCCAGCTCGACGAGCCGCTTGCGCAGCGTCGCCACGTTCGCCGGGGCGGACACCGCCCTGGGCTGGGCGGGCGCCCGGTCCGGTCGGGGCGGGCCGCTGGCCGGGGCCTGGTCTCCATAGAATCCGTTGCCAAACTGAACACCGAAGCTCCTGAAGGCCCGCTTCATGCCGTCCGTCACCGCGCCCTTGATGGCCGTGTCGTGGCCGTCCAGGGTGTCTTCAGCCACCGGGTGAACGCCGGTGTCGGTGCGGGGCAGAGCGCCTGCAACGGTGACTCGCACCGGCGCGCTGTAGGCGCAGGCCGTCTTGATCTCGCCGGTCTGGGTGATCGACGGTCTCGATCTGGCGCAGCGTCACGTCTCCAACCAGCTCATAGCCCCACCCGCCGTAGCCGAAGATGCGGTTGGCCTGGTCAATGACGGCGTGGCCTTCGAGGTAGTCGAAGACCCTGCCTCCGCGCCCCTTGCGCTGGGAGACCAGCGCGGGGTCGATGGGCTGCCCCAGGGCGTTGGTGACTGCGGGCGGCAGCCCGTCCCAGAGCAGCTCGTGCCCGTCGATGATGGCGGGGTCGTTGTGCGCCCCGTTGCCGTTCCTGGCGGCTATGGCGGTGTCCTTGTGGACGCCGTTGTTGCTTCCGTTCCTGTTCACCATGTCTGTCTCCTTCTTGTAGTGTCGTTCCTGTAGCGAATGGCCGGTGCGGATTCCCTACGGGAAGCCGTGCGCGGGCAAGGCCCGTCGTGCATTGGGCATAGGTCCTCCTGGGTGGTGAGAGTGGGGATGGGGTGGAGCGGGAGGGAGTCCCGCAAGCAAGGCCGGAGCGGGTCAAGCTCCGGTAGAGGTGAGGTGGTGCGGGGAGTGGGAAGAGAGAGAAGCCGCTAGCGGGCGGAGCGGGCCGCCTGAGCCAGCAGGCGCAGGAAGAGGGAGCGTCCGTGGGGAAGGGCCGCAAGCTCGGCCACGTCGCCGACGCCCTGGGGAAGGGTGACGGCGGCTGCCCTGCGTCCAAGCAAGCCCGCAAGCCGCCCGGCGGCCTCAAGGCCCGCGTCGTCGGCGTCGAAGGCGAGGAAGACCCGGGGGCAGCCCCCCAAGCCCACCGCCACCTTCTCGACCCCCTGAGTTCCCAGGGCTGCGCAGGCGGGGATTCCCCACCCGGCAAGGGCAAGCCAGTCGAAGACCCCCTCGGCAAGCACCGCCCAGGGCGGCGCGGGGCCGAGACGCCCAAGTCCAAGCACCGGCTTGGGGCCGGGAGGAGTTTGAAACCGGGGCGTCCGGTCGGGGTCTGTGGCCCGCCCGACTAGCCAGCGGACAAGCCCGCCGGAGGCGTCGGGAACGACCACCATCCCGGCGAACCGCTCCGCGCCCCGCTCCATGAACAGCCCGGAGTCCCTGAGCCGTCCGGCATCGAAGCCGTCCGACGCAAGGGCCTCCCGCAGCCCGCTGCCCGGCGAGTAGCCGAGGCCAAGACGGGCTGCGGCGTCAAGGCCGACGCCCCGCGAGGCCAGGTACTCCCAGGCTGCCGGGCTGCGCCGGAGCTGCCCGGCGTAGAACCGAGCCGCCGCCGTCAGCAGGGCCGGGTCCCGTGGGGGCAACGGGGTTGCCCTGGGACGCCTGGCCGGAACCGGACGAGGGGCTGCCCCGGCAGCAAGCCCTGGGCCGCCGCCCAGCCGCTGGATCGCCTCCGGCAGGCTCAGGTCCTCGACCCGCCGGATGAAGTCCAGCACGTCGCCGCCGAGACCGCAGCCGAAGCAGTACCACCTCTCACTATCGCCGTACACCGTGAAGCTGCCCTCGGCCTCTTCGTGGAAGGGGCAGACGCCCTGGCGGACCCTGCCCCGACCGCGCAGCCTCACTCCCGACGCCTCCACCATGTCGCCCAAGGGATGACGCGCCTTCAGCGCCGGGATGTCAACGGAAGCATTGGCTACGACCATCACGCACCTCCGCTCAGGGGCCGCAGACCCCGCAGGCTGCGCCGGGAGACGAGCTTGCCGGGCTCCCAGCGCATCCCCAGCACCGCCGCGACCTCCAGCGCCCCGTCGCCCGTGGGAACCAGCGCCGCTGCCTTGCCCGTGCCCTGGCTGTAGACCAGCGCGTCCCGGTCACCGAAGCGCCGTTTCGCCAGCGCCTGCCATTCGGCGTAGGCCCACCGCGCCTCCTTCGTAGTCACCGCCCCCGCCGTGTCCGCGCCGGCGAGGACCTCCAGCGCCCCGTCGATGTCCCCCGCCTGCCGCAGCCGCCGCGCCTCATGGACGCTGCGGGCCACGCTGGGGGGTTCCGCCTGCGGCGCCCTCTCCGGCTCAGCCCTGAACATCGCCGCTATCAGCCGGTCGACCAGCTCTTCGAGGCTTGGCCGCGGCCTTGTCCCAGTCCCACCAATCGTCGTTGCTTGCGTCGTCATCGTGTCCTCCTTCGTTCTGTGTTGTTGCCTTTGCCGTCCGTTGCCGTTGTGCCTGTTGCGTCCGTCCCGTTCGCTGCCTGCCTCCGGGCCTGATGAACCGCCTGAGCAGCAGCGCACCGAGGCCGAGGCCGACCGCGTTCAGGAAGACCAGCTCGCCGTCAGTCGTCACCAGCGGCCCGAGCAGCAGCGCCGCGACCACGACCGCTATCGTCAGCCGCTTGTGCCGCCGCATGAACCCGCCCGCCTTGACCGCGAGTCCCTTGACCCTTGAAACCGTTGCCTTGATGTCCTTGACGTGCATTGACGCCTCCTTTCCGTTGTTGACCCGTGCCGGACTACAGGTCGCTGGGCGTGGACCAGTCGGGGGATACCCGGATGCCCACGTCGAACTCGCTTACCCGCGATGGATCGGGCTTCAGGCGGGCCGGGTCGCTCGCGGATTGCTCCCCGTCCAATGTGTGCAGCTGCCCGCATCGCTTGCAGTACCAGCCGTCCGAGCCTCTGTAGCCCGCCCCCGCCCGCGCGAAGGAGTACCCGCAGCCGCAGACCTCGAGAGACAGCCTGAACGTGTCGAAGACGTTGCCCTCGGCGTCTCGCAGGGAGCAGAGGCGGGTGCGTGGGTTGAGGACCACGCGGTCGCCGATCACCTGCCGTTCGACCTTCTGATACCGACCAACTTGCCTGTCCATGTGCGCTACCTCCTTGCTGAATCTCATGCCGTTGCCGTTGAATCCGTGTGGCCGTGCCGACGACGCCCGCAGTCCGACGATGAGCCGAACGAGGGAGACGCCGTGTTGAAAGAAGACGCAGCTCGGCCAGGGTCACATCACGGGAACGGACTCGTGGGAGCTGCTATGGAATGGGGGAGAACCGACCGGCCTGCAGATCAACCACAGGACGGCCCGGTGAGACGCAGCGAGACCCGGGAGCTACGTCGGTAACGTCCTGGGATGCTGCGCGAAGGGGAAGCGGCCAGCCAGCTTGCAATGGCAGACCGGCGCGTGGTGAAGCTGCGACCAGTTCCACAGGAACCATGCCGCAGACGTGAGGAACCGGCCAGTGTGCAGGGCGCACTCCGACCAGGGTGTCCGAGGGGCCGAAGCGAGAGACGCTCCAACCGCTGCGAATGTGTCCTCCGGGGCGACCATCGGGAGAGCGAGGCTCAATCCTTCCGGTTCGACCCCTGGGTGGCTGTTCGGAGAGCAAGGCTCGATCCTATGCAGCCGGTCCCGGATTCGGGGGACGGGAATCCTCCAGGTTTCTCGGCACGAAACGCTGGAAAAGCCAGAAACTGCGTCAATTATCGCCCGAACATCCGACCGGATGGAAGGCTTCCGAGGGAGTTTGGGGCCATCTCGACCCAAATCACTTGCCGCGATGTGGCAACGCAGCCAACACCGCAGCCAGGCCCTACTTCCGCCACAGCCACAGGGTGAGGACCCGCCGCACCCAGCGCAGCAACTCCCGCTTTCTCAACGCCACTTGCGTGTCGTAGAGCGCCGTCCTGCGCCAGCTGGTCTGACCCTTGCGCCCGAACCCCCTGAGCGGCTGCTTCTCAGGAGGCAGCGTCAGCCCGTGCTCCTCCAGCATCGCCAGCTCCAACGTCAGCAGCCGCTTCTCCGTCGCCAGCCACGACAGGCTCTTCCCCTGGCGGGGGTGCCCGAACCGCCGCTCTCGCCACTCCTCGACCAGCGGCCACGCCGCGCCGTAGACCTCGGCGTCGTCGCCGGCAGGCTCCTCGGTGACGATCTCCGGGTCCAGCCGCCGCGCAGCGAAGGGACTCTTCGGGCCTAACCCCGCAACCGGAGGGGCGGCCCTGGTCTCCGACCGGCCCGCCCTCTTGCCATGCCCCCCGGCCTGACCATCGACCCGACCGTTCGCCCCACCCTGCGCCTGGCCGCTCCCCCTGTCTCCGGCCCTGCCGCCCGCGACGGCGGCCCTGACCTCTTCGAGGCCGGCCCGCATCTCCTTCGCCAGCGAGTCCACGCCCTCCTCCAGCGCGCCGACGCGCTCCCGCAGCCTCGCCGCTTCGGGGTCCTCGCCCGTGCCCAGCAGCCGCTCTAGCGCATCGCTCATGCGCCCGGTCAGCTCGCCCGACTCCTCGGCCTTCACCAGGGTGCGGTAGGCCACTCCCAGCAGCTCCGCCGCCTCCATCCGGCCCTCCGCCCGCACCAGCTCCCGCAGGAACCCGGTGAGCCTGAGCCGCCGCATCTTCGCCACGTCCAGGTCGTCGCTCCCCTCGCCGTCAGGCAGCGTGCCGTCCTCCAGCGTCCCGCCGGCCTCGTCCTCGTCCCACTGCGCCTCAGTCCCCTGGGCCTCATCCGCCTCTGTGCCGTTCACCCGCTTCTCGTCCATGCGTCAAACCTCCTCGCTCTCATGTCCGATAGGGGGCTGTCCTGTAGGGGCTTCTCTCCCCCGCAATCGGCCCCTCCACCGAATTGCTTGCTCCGATGCGGCTGTCTTGCCGACTTGACTTTGTGCAACTCGCCCCCCAATCCGTGGAAACCTCCCCGACGAAACATTGCTTGCTACCTTGCTCCATCTCGCCTCTCTTCCCCCTGTTTCACGTTGGAAACCGCCCCGACTTGCCTTTCTGCAACTGACGCACATCCCTGTACACCCCCATGACATCACAACGGGCCTCCGATAGGCAGGCCCCGTGAGGGGGACCCCTGCGCGTGTCCCCCTCACGCACCATTCCTAAGCGGATTTCGACTCCCCAGACTCGACGGCAGTCATCACGACCCCATTGACGAAGAGGAGGCGAAGACGTGGGAGCGAAATCGACCGTCCGAAGGACCCTTGGCAGAGCCAGGCGGCTGATGCCCGTGGCCGCCGCGCTGCTCCTGGCGGCGCTACTGGCAATCCCCGCAAGCAACCTCGCCCTGGCCCAATCGCCGCCTGGCGACGAGATCGTCCCCGTATCAAGTACGGGGCCGGCTCTGGTCAACGCCGACCGGGAGTTCGTGGAGCGCAAGGGCGGCGGCGAGTTCGTCGCAAGGCCCGTCTTCGACCGGGAGATCGCAAACCTCTTCTACGCCGTCCGCGACGCCGACACCGGCGACTGGATAAGCGCCATGTACCGGGTGAAGGGCGGCGAGAAGAAGCGGAGCGACGGCTGGGAGTACTCCTGGGAGTACCCCGACCTGGACGAGCACCCCGAGCTCGACCGCGACCGGGCCTACCTGCTGGTCATGCTGGCCGTGGCCGACGGACGGTGAGCGAGGCGACTTCTACGCCGTCGTACCCATCCACCAGCCGGGGCGCATCTGGGACAAGATTCTGTCCGCCCTCAGCCCGGCGCGCTGGGCCAAAGCCTTCGCCGGGTGGGTCATCGAGGGAGTCCACGGGACCCTCTGCGGAGTTGTCGAGCGGGCGTCCGGCGAGGACGCCGACAACTGCCGAGGAGGGAGTTAGCCCATGAGCGACATCCTCACCGGGACTCCCGCCGACCTCACCTACGGCCACTGGCTAGTGCAGCAGGCGTGGATGGTCGTCTGGGCCATCACCTCCGCCGCTCTGGCGGTCATCCTCGGCTGGATGGGGCTGAGCTTCATCATGGCCGAGCACCTGGGGACCCGTCAGGCGGGCTGGCGGGAGATGGTGCCCCGCCTGGCGCTGGGCCTGGTGGCCGCGGCGTCGTCCCTGTGGTGGTGCGCCCTGGTCATCGACGTGGCCGACGCCGTGTCCGGCTTCGTCGCCTTCTCCCTGAACGTCACCCCCGGAGACATGCTGCGCTCGACGCTCCGCACGCTGATGACGGCGGTGCAGGCCGGGAGCGTGGGCATGGCCCTGCTGCTGGCACTGCTCTACCTGGTCTACGGCTTCTTCGTCCTCTACGTCATCGTGCAGATGGTGCTGCGCCTGGCCCTCATTGACATCCTGCTGGCCCTGGCCCCGATTGCCCTGGGGCTGTGGATCCTGCCCCACACGGCGGGCTGGGGCCGCCACTGGCTGCGGCTCTTCATGACGACGGTGTTCCAGCAGGCCATCCAGCTCATCGCCCTGGCGTTGGGGTTCGGCTTCCTCAAGGAGTTCGCCGCGATAGCGGCCTTCGAGCCGGTGCAGGACCTGGTGTGGAAGCTCCTCATGTCGCTGGGCTTCATCTACATGGCGACCCGGGTGCCCGCCATGTTGGGCAACTCCGGGACCTTCGACTCCTGGCTCTCGATGCTCTATTTCGGCATGAATCTGCCCTCCTCGATGGTGCGGTCCGCCCGGACCATCGGGCTGCTGGCGGGCGGGGCCGCCGGAGGGCCGGGCGGCGTTGCGGTGGGTGCGGTTGCCGCCAGCGCTGGCCTGTCGGCGGCTGGCAGCGGCCTCAGCTCGGCGGCTTCGATGGCGACCCCATCGGCGGGCGGAGACGGCGGCGGGGGAGACGCCCCCCGGAGCGCGGGGGAGTAGCTGAAAACGACAACTCAGAACGGCGCGAACGGGATTCGCGCCAACGATCAAGCGAAGGAGGTGGAGCGATGTGCCAGTAGGCGAGCGGACGCAACGGAACGGAAGAACGCAAGCGGAACACTCTGAAGACAGAGAGGAGAAAACGAATGGAAGACCTGACACAGACCATATCGAACCTGGTGGGCATCCTGCTGGGCGTCGTGGGGGTCGTTGGCGTGGGCTTCTTCATCTACGGGGCCTACCTGTACCTGACGGCGTCGGGAGCGCCCCACCAGATGGAGCGGGGCAAGAGCGCCATGATGACCGCCCTCGCCGGCGTCGTCCTGGCCATGGTGGCCTACGGCGTCATCGAGCTGGTGATGAACGCGGTCGTCGGATCGCCGGTGGACCCCATCGTGCCCAATCCCGGCGAAGGCGCGATTAAGGAGGAAAGGCTATGAGAGAACACGAGGTGCCGACCCACGTGCAGGCCGAGGACAGGGTGCTGCTGTGGTTCACCTTCCCGCAGGTCGTGGCGATGATGGCGGTGTGCGCCCTGTCCTACGGCGCATACCGCTACGCCCCCGTGGGGCCGTCCGAGGTGAGGATGGCGCTGGCCGTCCTCCTGGGCCTGGCGGGGCTGGTAGCCGTCGCCGGGAAGATAGGCGGTCGGCGGCTGCCCCTGGTGGCCGCCGACCTGCTGAAGTACCGGCTGGGGGCGAGGCTCTACGCCGGTCCGCCGTCCGAGCTGGTGCGGAGCGAGCCGCCCGCGCCGGCGCAGCCGGACAAGAGCGGCCCCGGCCCCCTGCAGCTGATGGCGAGGCGGGCGGGCAAGACCCTGCGCCGCCTCCGTCCCAAGCGCAAGTCCCGGGAGCGGAAGGGCGGACGGATGCCCTTCCGTCCGCACCGCTGGTTCGGCAAGCCAAGGAGGACGGACAAGGACAACATCAACGGCAACGGCAACGGGGACGGGAGCCGGAAGTCCCGGCAAAGCAAGCCCCCGAAGGGCTTCCTGGCAATCGCGGCCGTCGTCGCCCTCGCGGCGGCGGTCGCTGTCCCCCAGGCCACCCTTGCCGACGGCCACGAGCCGTGGCGGGACGAGATCGACTTCGAGGTGACGGAGCCGGTCGAAGGGCGGCGGCTCTTCGTCGAGGGGTTGTCAGTAACCGGCGACCGGGCCGCCGTCATCCTGCGGGCCGCCACCCCCCTGGACATCCGGGTGCGGGCCTTCGGCGGGCCGGAGGGCAGCTCGCTGCGCTTCTGGGGATCGGCCTCCCTGGACGAGGGGGAGCGGATCGAATACTCCCTCCCCCTGCACGGACCCAGCCCGTCCTTCACCGTCTCGTGGGAGGACACGCTGGGGCAGGCTGGGGCCGTCACTGTCGAGAGCGAGCAGATCCCCTACCCCCTCCCGGCCATCGACGGGGAGCTGTGCGACCTGCGCATGTCCTCCCTGGGCTGGACGCCCGGAGCGGTCGAAGGAGCCGTCGAATCCGAGTGCGTGTCCACCATCGAGCACCCGGTCGAGCTTCAGGCGGTGGCCGGGCACGAGAGCGTCACCGAGACGGCGCTCATGGACGCCCAGGTGACCGCCATCACTGGGACCGTCGCCGCAGCGACCGGCGCGGCCCACACGAGCGTCACGTTCGTCGCGGGCGGCGAGACGCGCTTCCGGCTTCCCGTCGGGGATGGTAGGGCGATTCACGCCGTGAGCGTGGACGTGAGCCTTGACGCGTCCCTGAGCATCCCGATCCCACCGCTGACGCGGCTCACCCACCACCCGGAGCGGGTGGAGCAGGTCACCAAGACGGTGCGCCTCCATCGGCCAGGGGACAGCGACTCGGACAGTGAGACGGCGACGGCCACCTGCGATGACGGCGCCACGTCGACCGCCACCGCGACGGCGTACGCCTACGTCCCCAGCGCCACCATCGCCAAGGAGGTGACGGTGGACGTCCTGCACAAGGAGCACGTCAAGGCCGAGGTGGTGGAGCGATCCCCCATCAGCCGGAGTCGTGACGAGACGCTGGCCCTGGCGTCTCGCGTGGGGGCTGACGACCCCTTCGAGGTCCTGGTCCTGCCGGAGCCTGAACCGGAGGACCCGCCCGCCGAGCAGGAGCCCGCCGACGGCCCCGCATCCAGTGCTGGGCAGGCTCTGCGCCAGTGGTTCGACCTGCTGGGATGGGAGTGGCCCTGGTGAGGCATTTGTTGACGGCAACCCTTCTGATTGGGACCGCGCTGGCGACCACCGGCGCGGCCCCGGCCGAGGAGCAGGCCATGCTGGACGCCTTCGACCGGGCGCTGACCGCGATGGCCTACGCCGCCGCCGGACTCGCCGTCTTCGCCATCGTCTGGGCGGGATTCGTCCTGATGGCCGAGGGCGGCGAGGAGCGGGGCGGCGGCAGGGCCAAGAGCGCCGTCGTCATGGCCGTCGTCGGCCTGGTGCTGGTCCTTCTGGCCAAGGCGGTCGCCGCCCTGCTGCGCAGCGGCCTCGTCCCGTTCCCAACCCCCTAGCGCAAAGGAGAACACCGAGTTGAAGAAGCTGTTGGAACGATTCAAGAGAGATGAAGCGGAGGGGCCGCCGGACGGCGCAGCCGCTCCGCAGACCCAGGGACCCGCAGGACCGCAGGAACCGGCCCCCAAGCCGCCGCCCCTGCCCCTGTTCTTCATGGTGTCGCACCTGGACGACGACGGACCGGTTCGCCTGGACGGCGTGAAGCTCGGCGTGTGCGAGGTGATGGGGCTGGAGATCGACGAGCCCAAGCTGGGGGCCTTCGCCGGGGCGCTCAACGCCTGCGATTTCCCCGTGCAGCTGCTCATCAGGCAGCACCCGCCGCGCCTGGGCGGGCTGCGGGAGAAGCTACAACAGGCCCAGCCCGCCGACCTTCCCCCGCAGACCGAGGCGGCGGCGGAGTCCCTGGGACGGCTCTTGACCGACCTGGAAGCCCGCGACGGCATCCTTGACCGGCGCTTCTACGCCGTGTGCGAGTTCGGGCGGTTCGACGAGCTGCGCGGCCTGCTGGCGCGGGCCGGACTGTCCGTCCACCCGCTCAGGGGCCGACAGCTGCGGATGTTTCTGCTGGCCTCCGCCCTGGGCGGCGCCCCCGCCGAGATCGACGAGGAGACTCAGGTGGAGGTGGAGATGGGCCGCCGCGAGGTGCGGGTCGGAGACCGCCTGGTCCGCTCCCTCCACCTGGGCAAGTGGCCCCGCTCCCTGGCCCCCGGCTTCCTCCAGAGCCTCATGGCCGCAGGCGCGCCGATGGACCTGTCCGTCCACCTGGGGCCGATTCCCGCCGAGCAGGCCGCCCGCACGCTGGAGTGGCAGAAGGTCCGCTTCGAGTCGGCGCAGAGCCTCTCCTTCAAGCGGGGCCGCACCATGTCCCCCGAGGCGGAGATCGCCCTGGAGGATGTGACCCGGCTGAGAGACGAGGTGCAGCGGGGCCGGGAGCGGCTCTTCCACGCGTCGCTCTCCATCACCCTTCACGCGAAGGACGAGAAATCCCTCAAGGATATGACCCAGCGGGCCAGGGGACACTTCGCCGCCACGTTAGGCAAGCTCGACCCCCTGCCCTTCCGCCAGCGCGAGGGCATCCTCTCCACGCTGCCCCTGGCCCTCAACGCCGTCGCCGAGTGGAGGACGCTGGACACGTCGTCCCTGGCGCGACTCTTCCCCTTCTCGCCGCCCGACCTGGACACGAGGCGGGGAACCCTCTACGGCATCGACATGCGGGCCTGCTCCCCGGTGGTCTACGACCCCTGGGACGGCACGCACCTGAACGCCAACACCGCCGTCCTCGCAAGGTCGGGAAGCGGCAAGTCTTTCGCAACGAAGCTGGGGGTCCTGCGGGGCATCACTCGCGGCGTGACGGCCTACGTCATCGACCCGGAGGGCGAGTACGCGGACATGGCGAGGGCCGCAGGCGGGCGCGTCCTCTCCCCCGGAGTGCCGGGCCAGGGCATGAACCCCTTCGTCATCGAGCGGGGCGACTCCGAGGAGCTGCTCCAGCGCATCGGCAGCCTGAGGCGGCTCATCGAGGTGATGGTGGGAGAGAGCCTCGGCGCGGCGCGGAGAGCCTCCCTCGACCACGCCCTGGCGGGCTACTACGCCCAGCACAGGGAGCGCACCGGCTTCCGCGACTTCTACGCCTACCTCGAAGGGGAAGCTGAGGACATAGCCCACCTCCTTCGCCCCTTCGCCACCGGCAGCCTGCGCAACCTCCTCTCCGACGAGGGAGACGACCTTCTGGGCAACGAGGCCCTGGTCACGGTCTTTGACCTGCACCTCCTGGAGCCGGAGCTTCGCCCCGCCGCCGCGATGGTCTGCACCGAGACGGTGTGGGCGGCGGCGGCCCAGGACCCCAAGCCCCGCCTGCTGGTGGTGGACGAGGTGTGGTCGATCATGCAGCACCCGGAGGGCGCGGCCTTCATGGTGTCGATGGCCAAGCGCGCCCGCAAGCACCGGCTTGGGTTGCAGTTCATCACCCAGGACGTCCAGGACCTCCTCTCCGAGGACTCCTCCCGCACCATCACCGGCCACTCAGGACGAGCCCTGCTTCAGAACGCCGCCTTCAAGCTGCTCTTGCAGCAGGACGCCGCCGCCATCGGCACCGTGGGTGACGCCTTCGATCTGCCCGAAGACCTGCAACGCTGGCTGCTCTCCTGCCCGCGTGGAGACGGCCTGCTGCTGGCGAAGGGACACCGCTTCCCCATCCGCATTGAGGCGACGCCGGAGGAGACGGCGGTGATCGAATGGAGGCCGGGCAGGCGCTAGCCAAAGCGAAAAGAGGACGGGACGGATGGTTTACGGACAAAGGCGCGACTACGAACCGACTAACGACCCCAATAGAGAAAGGAAGCGAACCATGAAGCTGAACCCGATACGCAAGCTCTTCGGCAATGACGAAGAGAAGACCCCGGCGCTGCTGGCGGTGACGCCGCCCAGGACAGGGGAGAGGACACTCCTCGGAGTCGAGAACATGCTCGGCTCCATCGCCGTGCCCGAACCCTTCTCCCTGGAGTTGGCCGGGGACATGGACGGCGTGACGCTCTTGGCCCGCTGCCTGGACGACCAGGTGGTGCGCGGCCAGATCGCCGCCCGCTACCCCCAGGCCCAGATACAGGAGATGCCCGCCGAGGACGACCCCCTGCGGTTGGACGAAGGCGAGCAGGCGTGGAGCGTGACGCTCAGGGCAGACGGCCCCGAGTACGTCCCGCTCCGCGTCTTCCGGGACGACGACCTGCTCGACCCCGGCTCCGACCCCCTCATCGCCATCATGGGGGCGCTGTCCAACCTCAACGAGGGGGAGCGCGTCGTGGCGCGGCTGCTCCTGCGCTCCCTGGGACCCGATTGGTCGCAGCACCACCAGGAGAAGGCCCACAAGCGGCCCGTGGAGGACCGGCGCGACCCCTCCTACACCTATCAGACCAGGCCCCTCCAGACCGACGGCGTGACGATGGCCGTCCTGGGCGTGGCGGCCCTGGCCGCTCTCAGGGGCTACCTGTGGGTGCAGGCGGGGGAGACCTGGAAGGCCGTGGTCATGGGCATCGGCGTCGCCGCAGCCCTGGCCGCAGGCGGCTGGCTCTGGCACCGCATCAAGAGGGCCAGGAAGCGGGTGTACGACCCCCTTCTCATCAAGGAGAAGGTCTCCCGCATCGCCTTCGACGCCGAGGTTCAGGTGACGGCGGTCCTGCCCGCCGACACGGGACAGCAGCGCGCCGGGGAGCTTCTCGGGACGGTGGCCGCCGCCTACCGCGATTACGACAACCCCGCAGGGGCTCGCTTCAAGGCGAGCCGCGTCCGGCCCGCCGTCCCCAACCCGGCCGTCATGGAGCCGTCAGGCCCCGGCCTGTTCGGGAAGCGCAGCGTCCTGGGCGTCCGCGAGGCGGCCTGCCTGTGGCACCCGCCGGGAGCGCGTGACGAGACGCCCCTGGTGGCCCGCGCCGGGGCCAAGGTGCTGCTGCCCACGGCCCGCAGCGTCAGCGGCGGCGCCCACGTCGGCGACACCACCACCGGAACGCCCAGGAAGATCCACTTCCCCGCCGACCTGCTCAGACGCCACCACCTCTACGTGGCGCGCACGCGCATGGGCAAGTCCACCCTGATGCACCACATCGTCGTTCACAAGATGCGGGAGAAGGCCGAGGGCAGAGACGGCGACGCCATCGTCGTGGTCGATCCCCACGCTGACCTGGTGGGCGGGCTGCTGAAGCACGTGCCGGAGTCCCTGATAGGCCAGGTGCGGCTCATCGACCTGGCCGACGAGCGGGGAGCGCCCGGCGTCAACCTGCTGGACGCCCGCATCTTCACCGACCGCGACCGCACCGCCGATTCCGTCGTGCGCGTGTGCAAAGGCCTCTGGGACCAGTGGGGGCCGAGGATGCAGTCCATCCTGGAGCAGACCGTCAAGAGCCTCCACGAGGCCAACGAGAGCAGGGAGGCCGGGGAGCAGTACACCATCCTGGACGGGCTGCGCATCCTGGCCGACGACGGATTCCGCGCCGAGGTGCTGGCCAAGGTCAACGACCCCTACCTGCTCCAGTGGTGGGCCAGGGACTTCGGGAAGTGGCGGCGCGAGACCCGCGCCGACGCCCTGGCCCCGGTCCAGACCCGCCTCTCCTACTACGCCTCCTCCAAGAGGGCAAGGGCCATCCTGGGCCAGCCCCGCTCCACCATCGACATGCGCAGGGTCATCCGGGAGGGCGGCATCCTGCTGGTGTCCACCGCCCAGGGCAAGGCGGGAAGGGACGTGGCCGCCCTGGTGGGCGCGTCCCTCCTCAACCTGGTGGACGCCGTTATACGGGAGCAGGGAAGCCTGCCCTTCGAGCAGCGGCGGGGCGCCCTGGTGGTGGTGGACGAGATGCAGTCGATGCCCGGCGTGGACTACGAGTCGATGCTCTCGGAACTGGGCAAGTTCGGCGCCTCCTTCATCCTGGCCACCCAGAGCCTCGCCAAGCTGGACGATCTCTCGGGCGCCATGCGCGACACCCTGCTCGCCAACGTGGGTTGCCTCGCCGTCTTCCAGGTGGCTGGGAACGACGCCCGCCAGCTCGTCTGGGAGCTGGGCAAGGAGCGGGTGACCGAGGACGACATCACGTCGCTGCCCGTCCACCAGTGCTACGTCCGCGCCACCGTGGGAACGGAGCGGATGGACGCTTTCTCCATGAAGGTCGCCAAGCCGGAGCCGGGAGACGCCGGCACCGCCGAGCGCATCCGCGCCGAGGCGACGCCACAGAGGGGAAGGCTTCATGGACGACCTTGACGACGACCGGGACATGGAAGGCCGACAGGAGATAGACGGCGATGAAGAGATCGGGCCGCTCCTCAAGCGGCTGCGGGGAGACCACAGCCTGCGCGACGTGCAGCGGCTCACCGGCGTCTCCAGCTCCTACCTCTCCCTGGTCGAGCGGGGCGACCGCAGGCCCGGCGTCAATCTCCTCAACAAGCTGGCCATCCTCTACGGGGTGGACCCCGCCGGACTGCTCCACCGGGCCAACCGCCTGGGCAGCGGAGACCCCAGGGACGACGAGCCGCTGGAGGTGGAACGGGCCTACCGGTACGTGCTGGCGGACCCGCAGTTCCGCGTGGGCACCCGGCCCGACGGCCCCCTCTCCATCAACGCCAAGCGGTTCATCGTCGAGATGTACGAGCGCTTCACCGGAAAGAGGCTGCTGGAATGAACGGAACGAGGGAGGATTTCTGCCGCAACCTCCTGGACGATGCCCTGGAACGGGGGTTGGACCCCGAGGGCGTCGCCGCACGCTTCGTCCGCTACTTCGACGTGTCGGGCCGTCTCACCGTGCCCGAGCTGACCGTCCTGCTCAGCGAGGCCGGATTCGGCACGGTGACGGGCAGGTGCCTGGAGACCATGAAGGGCATCCACTACAGCGCGCCGGGAGGCGGCTACGACATCCACTACCGGGAGGACCTGTGGGAGGGATCCAAGGAGCACACGGTGCTCCACGAGACCTACGAGATCATCAACGAGACCATGTACGACCTGTGCGCCGACGCCGAACCGGTGCGGAGAGTGTGCCGCCAGGCCGACCGCTTCGCCGCCGCTGCCCTCATGCCTCCGGATTTGTTCTCACTCTTCGCCGAGGCGTCGGGCCTCGACGTGGTGGCGCTCCAGGGGATGTACCAGCGCGCCTACTCGTCCGTCGCCATCAGGCTGGCCGAGGTGATGCGCCACCAGCCCCTTCTCGCTGTCCTGTACGAGCGCAACGAGAAAGGAGAGCCGCACGGGTGGAACCCCGCAGCCACGCCCGATGACTTCACCGCGAAGGTGGTGGTTCGGACTCCGGGGTTCAGGCTGAGGACGCAGAAGCGGCCCTTGTCCTACCTGCGGGGACTGCTGCCCAGAAGGGGAGCTCCGCCTACACCGGGGTCAGTGGCGGAGCAGGTGATACGGACCGGCGGTCCCGTCTACGTGGAGCGGGTGAGCGGCTACGACCTGTGGCAGAACGACGACGTGACCGTGGCGGCAAGGCCCGTTACCTGGCATGGCCGGTTGGCCAAGATTGCCGTCGTCGCCGTGCCCCACCGGGACCGCTCGGTGCTGGCCCCGCAGCTGGGCCACGCCCCCTTCGAGCGCATCCCCCATGCCCACCAGCTGCTCTAGATTTGGGGATGGATGTCGGTGGTCCGATGGTGTATAGTAAGACAGCGTGCTATAAGCGCAATCAAAAAGAGAGACGATGCCCGCCAAGTCCAGGAACACTGACACTATCACCTTCTCCCTACCCCCGGAGATGGCGCAGCATCTCCGGCAGGTGGTGAAGGAGGAGGACCGCACCGTGAGCGAACTGCTCCGGGAGGCCATCCGCCTCCATATGGAGGAGCGGGAGTGGCGCACACGGGAGCGGCTGGAACGGCTGCGCTCCCGCCGGACAGGACAGAGTGAAACGCAAGGAGGACAGACCGATGAAAGAGCGATTTGATCTGACGCCAGTGGCCCTCTACGCCAGGGTCTCCAGCGAGAGGCAGGACGTGGACCTCTCCGTGGCCGCCCAGCTGCGGGCGCTCAGGGACTACGCCGAGAAGCACGACTACCTGGTCGCCCGCGAGTACGTGGACGAGGCCGAGAGTGGCCGCATCGCCGACCGGCCCCAGTTCCAAAGGATGCTGGACGAGGCCGCCAAGCCCGAGGCCCCATTCAAGGAGATTCTCGTCTGGAAATTCTCCCGCTTCACCCGCAAGCGCGAGCACGCCGTCGCCTTCAAGTCCATGCTGCGCAGGCGGGGCATCCGCGTCGTCTCCATCACCGAGCAGGCCGACGACACCCCCACCGGCAAGCTCCTTGAGGCCATCATCGAGAGCGTGGACGAATTTTACAGCGAAAATCTTGCGCAGGAGGTCACGCGGGGGATGCGGGAGGCCGCTTCCCGCGGCTTCTGGGTCACCACCTTCGCCCCCTACGGCTACCGGAAGGTCTACGTCCAGGACGGCGTGAAGAAGCGCCCCAAGCTGGAGCTTGACCCGCCCGCCGACGCCGTGGCCCGCCGTATCTTCGACATGGCGCTCCAGGGCGGCAGCATCCTCGACGTGACCAAGGCCCTCAACGCCGAGGGCGTGGCCAGTCCCAGGGGAAAGCAGTGGCTCAAGACCACCGTCCACAACGTGCTGCTCAACGAAGCCTACACGGGCACCCTGGTCTGGGGGACCAGAGCCAAGGACGCCGCGCCGCCGGTGCGCGTCGAGGACGCACACCCCGCCATCGTCTCCAAGGGAGAGTTTCGGAGGGTCAAGAAGCTGCTGGGGTCCCGCGCTCCCAGGAAGGTGAACCCCCGCCGCGCTTCCAGCCCCTACCTGCTCAGCGGTTTGCTCAAGTGCGAGACCTGCGGCAAGGCCATGACCGCAGCCGAGGCCAAGAGCGGCAAGTACACCTACTACGTGTGCCACTCCCTCCTCAAGCGCGGCAGCGGCGCCTGCGAGACCCCCAGGCTCAACGCCAAGTCCTTCGAGAAGCTCATCGTCGATGAGATTCGGGCCAACGTCCTCACCGAGTCCAACATCCGAGACCTGGTGAAGCTGCTGGACGAGGAGATGGACGGCGTGGCCCACGAGCAGCGTCAGCGGCTGGAGACCATCGAGGAGGAGCTTGAGGAGGTGAAGCGGCGGCTGGGCAGGATATGGCAGGTCATCGAGACCACCGACATCGAGATGGCCGACGCCTCAGAGCGCATCAGGGAGCACCGGGAGCGCAAGGAGAAGCTGGAGGTCGCCGCAGAGGAGGCGAGAGGGCTGCTGAAAGAGAGGCGACAGCTTCTGGACAGCGCCGACACCATCGCCACCTTCGCCGAGGAGATGAGCGAGTTCCTCAAGACCAGCGAGCTTACCGAGACCAGGGCCTTCGTCCACTCTTTCGTCAAGGAGGTCGCGGTCAAGCCCGGCAGGGCCGCCATCGCCTACTCCATACCCACGCCGGAGGACTCTCCCATAGGGGGAGCCGACGCCGCAGAGATCGCCCTGAACGGCCGAGTTCGCAGTACGGTACATTCTGGTGGGCCAGCCTGGACTCGAACCAGGGACCTCAGTCTTATCAGGACTGCGCTCTAACCAGCTGAGCTACTGGCCCTCGCAGCACATTCTATCAGGGTTGCACCATCGCCGTAAGACAGCGCGGGCGTGTCGGCGGACGTCCGGACGATGTGTGAACGTGAGCAATAGGGAGCCCGGTCCGTGTTGAGCATTTCGTTGGGACTTGCTAAAATCAGCTGCACGGGGGAGGCGGTGTCTATGGACGCGGGAGTAGCTCAGGGGTAGAGCATCTGCTTCCCAAGCAGAGGGTCGAGGGTTCGAATCCCTTCTCCCGCTTTCCTCCAACACGGCGTCCGGCGCGCAGGGGCCCAGGCTGTCGACGGGCGCCGCAGCGGCGGAACCCCCGGATTTGGCTGGCGCAAGATGGAGGAGACCTATGGGTCTGGATCTCATCGCCGATTACGGCTGCCACGTGGGGGAGGGCCCGATTTGGGACCCGGCGCGGGGCCTGCTCTACTGGGCCGACATCCTCACCGGCCGGCTCTTCAGCTACAGCCCAGACACGGGGGAGCACCGGCTCTTCTACCAGCGGGATGGCATGATCGGCGGCTTCACTCTCCAGGCAGACGGGTCGTTGTTGCTGCTGATGGAGAGGGGCGCCGTCGCGGTCCTGCGGGACGGCGCCCTGGAGTACGTGGTCGACTCACTGCCCGGAGAGGAGGGGCTCCGCTTCAACGACGTCATAGCCGACCCCGCCGGGAGGGTCTTCGGAGGGACGATGCCCCAGGACGACCGCAGGGCGATTGACGGGGCGCGTCTGGGCAGCTTCTACCGTCTCGACACCGACGGCTCCGTCACCAAGCTGTTCGACGGCACGTGCATCCCCAATGGGATGGGCTTTACCGCCGACGGGAAGCACATGTACTACACGGAGTCCATGGACTACAGGATATACCTGTACGACTATGAGCAGGAGACAGGGGAGATCTCCAATAGGCGGGTCTTCGTCGAGACGCCGCAGTCCGAGGGCCTGCCGGACGGCATGACCGTCGACGCCGAAGGCTTCGTCTGGTCCGCTCGCTGCGGGGGCTCCGCCATCGTTCGCTACACACCACAGGGCGTCGAAGAGAGGCGGGTCCGGTGCCCGGCGAAGATGATGACCAGCGTGGTCTTCGGCGGCCGCGGCATGGACGAGATGTACGCAACGAGCCTCGGGGGTAACGACAAGGCGGCCAACGGGCAGGCCGCCGGCGGGCTGTTTCGACTGAATCCCGGCGTCAGGGGCGTGGAGGAGTTCCGGTCTCGCGTCGGCCTCTAGCCGCCGGAGACGCGCCCGAATACGGCTACTTGGAGGAGACTATGGAGAAGCGCAGGCTAGGGCGCACCGGCCACCGGAGCACGGTGGTCACCCTGGGCGGCGTGGGCGTCGGGCGCGGTACCATGACGCGGGCACAGGTCGACGAGGTGGTGGAGATGGCCCTCTCCCACGGCGTCAACCACCTGGACATCGCCCCAAGCTACGGCAACGCCATGGAGAACATGGCGCCGTGGATGCCCAGGATACGCGACAGACTGTTTCTGGGCGCCAAGACCAGCAAGAGGACCAAGTCCGACGCCTGGGAAGACGTGCGAGACTGCATGAGCCGCTTGGGCGTGGACTCCTTCGATCTCTTCCAGCTCCACGCCGTCTGCACCATGGAGGACCTGGACGCCGTCACCGGCCCCACAGGCGCCCTGGAGGCGCTGGTGGAGCTTCGAGACCAGGGCCTCACCAGGTGGCTGGGCATTACCGGACACGGCCCCGAGGTCCCCCGCGTGCAGCTCGAAGCGCTGCGGCGCTTCGACTTCGATACGATCATGTTCCCGGTCAACGCCTCGATGTACCGCAACGCGGAGTACCGCCGCGACGCCGAGAGGCTGCTGGCGGAGGCCGCCTCCCGCGACGTGGGCGTCCAGTCCATCAAGATGATCGCCAGGGGAGGCTGGGGAGAGCGCCGGCGGGACTGCAGCACCTGGTACGACCCGCACCGCGAGCAGGCCGAGATCGACCGGGCCCTGTGGTGGGTGCTGTCCCAGCCCGTGCACACGGCCCCGAGCTCCGGCGAGTGGACGCTGCTGGACAAGGTGCTGGACGCGGCGGAGAGGTACTACTCCCTCTCCGGAGCCGAGCAGGAGCGGATAGTCCAGGGACAGCGTCCGCCGCTGCCTGAACCCAAGCTGGCGATACTCCCCGCGGGCTGAGGCCGGCGGGGACAACCCCGAACGCAGAGGATACCATGGCCAGAGCCGCCCCCAAGAACTACGTGAGCAGGGTGAGGAAGCCGGCGGGCTTCGATGACTTCTGGAGTGACGTGCTGACGCAGGCGGCCAGGGTGAGGCTCGTCCCCAAGATGTTCCCGGAGCCCCTCAGGACGACGGAGGACGTCGAGGTCTTTCAGGTCACCTACGATAGCCTGGACAACGTTCGGGTGGCCGGATGGTACGCCCGTCCCAGGAACAGGTCCGACAAGCTGCCGGGACTGCTCTACCTTCCCGGGTACCAGAGCGATCCGCCGTTGCCTACGCCTTGGGCGAGGTTGGGCTACGCTGCCTTGTCGGTGGCCCCCAGGGGGAAGCTCCGGAGCAATCAACAGTTCAACCCCGGCTATCCCGGACTGCTGACCTACGGCATCGTCGACCGCCACACCTACTCCTACAGGGGGTTCTACGTGGACGCTTGGAGGGGCGTGGACTTCCTCCTGAGCTTGGACGAGGTCGACCCATCCAGGATAGGGGTCACCGGCAGCAGCCAGGGGGGCGGACTGACCATTACCACCTCCGCCATGCGCCCCGAAGTGAAGGCGGCCGCCGCGGGCGCTCCGTATCTGTGCGGCTTCATCGATGCCATAGAGCTGACCCACACCTATCCCTACGAGGAGATCAACGACTACCTGCGCCTGCACCCGGAGAGCCGCGACCAGGTGGTGGAGACGTTGGCCTACTTCGACGGCAACAACTTCGCCGGGCGCATAAACTGCCCCATAGTCGTCAACATCGGACTCAGAGACAACGTCTGCCCGCCCGAGACCGGGTACACGCTCTTCGAGGCCGTCAAGAGCGAGGAGAAGAGGCTGTACGCCTACGATGCGCACGGCCACGACGCCGGTAGGGCCCAGCATCAGCCCATCGTCGAGGCGTTCCTGTCCAAGCACCTCAATCCGGAGCCTGTGGAACGTGAGTGACTATCCCACCAGGCCGGCGGACTTCCAACGGTTCTGGGACGCCACCCTGGCGGAGCTGGCCCGCTTCCCCCAGCGGCCTGAGATGGAGCCAATACCCCTCAGGAGCACCGACTTTGCGGCGCTGTACGGCGTCCGTCTGACCAGCGCCGGCCCATACCGGCTGTTCGCCTATCTGAGCGTGCCCAAGGGCCCGGGACCCTTTCCCGCCATCTACCACCTTCCCGGCTACGCCAGCGTGGTCGCGCCCATCCCGCAGGGCACGGCCAACCTCGTTCGAAGTAGGTTCGTGACCCTGTCGTTAGCCGTCCGGGGACAGCGAAACGCCGACAAGCCCTTCGCGGCCATGTTCCCCGGTCTACTCACGGAGGGGATCAACAACCACAGCTCCTACATCTTCCGGGCCATCGCCGCCGACTGCGTTCGCGGCCTCGAGTTCCTGCTGAGCCGCCCCGAAGAGGAGGTCGACGCCACCAGGATCGTCGCCAGTGGCAACGACATGGCCCTCCTCACGGCCGCGCTTCACTCCGGCGTCACTCACCTGGTCTTTGCGCCCCAGCTATTCTTCGGCACCTCGGAGCTGGCGCAGAGAACCCGGGAGTACCCGTTGGCCGAGGTGAGCGACTATCTCCGGCTCTACCCAAGCAGAAAGGCCGCCGTCGAAAAGACCCTCTCCTACTACGATCTCAGGTGGTTCGCACCGGACGTCCGGGCCTCCACCCTGGTGCTGGCGGGCCCTGAGGGCAGTCTGTTGGATGGCCGGGCGCTCCGCTCGTTGGTCCGCGCTTTTCCGGGAGAGGCCGCCGTCCACGACTCCGAGAGCTCCACTTACAAGGACGGCCTATTCGTCGAGCAGTGGCTCGCCGGCCAGCTGGGATACGACGCCCCCATACTCCCGGAGCACTGGCAGTAGTCCTTACTCTTGAGATTTTTCTTCTCTGGGAGTGACTGCCCAGGGAGCGGCAACAGCGAAGGCAGCCCAAAAAGCCAGGCAGCCGGGGGATCGATAGCCAGATGCCAAGCTACTCCCAACCCGCTTCCCACCGCCTCACGGTGACGTGATGGCCGCCGCCTATACAAAAAGAGAGCGGGCGATGGACGTCCTGTGGCAGAGGTCCCACACCCTGACGGAGGGGCTCGTCACCGAGGAGGGAGCGCGGCTCCGGGTCCTGTACCCGGGAACGGCGAACCACCGGGCCGGGCCCGACTTCCGAGGCGCCGTCATCGCCACCGAATCGGGCGAGCGTATCCTGGGAGACGTCGAGCTCCACCTCAGCGCGCCGGACTGGTACTCCCACGGCCATCAGGACGACGCCGGCTACAACGGCGTCGTCCTCCACGTCGTTCTGTGGCCCAAGGGCAGCACGGCCTCCAGGCAGCGCTCCGGCATCTCGACGCCCATCGCCTCCATCGCCGGCGTCTCTGACACCCTGAAGCACGCCCGGGAGCAGCCCCCCGAGGGCCCGGTATCCGGCTTGGAGTCCATGGACAGGGACGCCCTGGCCGAGACCCTGGGCCGCGCCGGTGACGAGAGGTTCCGCGCCAGGAGCCGGGGCTTCGAGATGGAGCTCGACTCCGGCAACCCCGACCAGGTCCTGTACCGCGCGTTGATGGAGTCCCTGGGCTACGCCTCCAACCGTAGGCCCTTCCTGGAGCTGGCCGGACGCGTCCCCTTCGCCTCCCTCGTACCCCTCAGGGGCGAGCCGGCGTCGACCCGCGCCGTGGCCGCGCGGGCGGTGTTGACCGCGGCCTCGGGGCTTCTGGGCTGCGTGCGGCCGGCGGCGGAGGCCAAGGAGCTGAGGAGGCTCGATGCGGCCTACCGCCGGACTTGCCGGTCCAAGAGTGGAGCGGGCCGCCCGTACCCCCAGCCACACCGTGGAGGCCCATCGCCCTGGAGCAGTGGGCCCTGTTCCGCGTGAGGCCGTCGAACCACCCGGTGCGCCGCATCGCGGGCGCCGCGGTCCTGGTGGACCGCTTTCTGGAGGCGGGCCCCGTACGGAGTCTCGAATCCGGCGTCCGGAGCGGCAGCCCTCGTTCGCTGGCCAGGAGGCTGGAGGCGCCCGGCTCCATAGGGTCGGGAAGGTCCTCGGACATGGTGGTGAACGTGGTGCTGCCCTTCTTCAGCGCCTACGCAGGTCTGCAGATGGCCGGAGGGCTGGAGGATAGGTGCTCCCAGCTGTACAGGACCTGCCCCAAGCTGGCGGACAACGAGTCCACCCGCGAGATGAAGCGGATCCTGGGTCCCGCGGCGGTCAAGGCCGCGGTGACCGGCGCCAGGGAGCAGCAGGGCCTGATCCAGCTCCACAGGGAGATGACGGCGCGTCCCGTGTCCCTCTGATGGTAGCCCTGCCAGCGGGATGGCGCGAGAGAGAGAAGAACTAGGGCCTGAGCGCCGCCAGCTCCGTGCGGGTCTCCGCGATCTTGGAGAACTCGCGTACGGGGTGAAAGAGGGTCAGCGCCTTCTCCAGGTCTGCGATGGCCTTGTCCCTCTCCCCCAGCTGCTGGAAGAGAGTGCCCCGGTCCCTGTACGCGTCTGCGTAGTCCGGCTTCACCTCGATGGCCTTGTCCAGGTCCTCCATGGCCAGGGTCAGCCGCTCCTCCTTGTGATAGACGAGGGCCCTGCCGCGATAGGCCTGGGCGAAGTTGGGAAGCCTCTTGATGACCTGCCCAAAGGAGGAGATTGACTGGTCGTACTCCTCGACCTCGTAGAGCCGCAGTGCCCTCGTGTAGACGAACAGCGCCTCCAGCATGGGCGTGGGCGTCGGCGAGGCGTCGGGATCGTCTCCCATGACGACCACTACCTCTGCGGGCGTTGGCTCAGGCTGTGGTGGGATGGTCGGGACAGGCAGCGCCGTTGCAGTCGGAGGGGCTGCCGTCGGAGAGACAGGGGGCTCGGTGGGCTCCGGTGTCGGCGTGCCGTTGGAGCATGCCGCCGCGAGCACCGTCACGATGGCCGCCAGTGACAGCGAGAGCCGCCAGTTGAAGTACACTATTCGCCCCCCGATGACTTCTGCAACCTTGCTTCCTATCCGCCCAAATAGGATAGCATATAGCCACGCCCCGGTAGCGTCTTCAGAAGGAGGGGTAGTGCCTCACTCTTCAGCTGAGGCATTGCCGAAGGAGGAGAAGAACTTGATTCGCAGCTTGGACGGCGTCGGCCCCAGGGTCCATCCCACCGCCTTCGTCAGCGAGGCCGCCTACGTGGTAGGAGACGTGGAGATAGGGGAGGGCTCCAGCGTATGGCCCGGCACGGTGATCAGGGGCGACTCGGGCAGGATATCCATAGGAAGGTTCACCTGCATACAGGACAACTCGGTGGTCCACGGCGACGACGACGTGGTGATAGGGGACAAGGTGGTGATCGGCCACAGGGTCCTCTGCCACGCCAGGAGGGTCGGCCACCGCGTTCTCATCGGCAACGGAGCGACCGTCAACGACGGCGTCACCATCGGCGAGGACAGCCTCTTGGCGTCGGGCACGGTGGTCATCGACAAGATGGAGATTCCGGCCAGGTCGCTGGTGGTGGGCGTTCCCGGGAGGGTCCGCGGTCAGACCAGGGAGCGCCACCTGGAGCTGATGGAGCGTACCTACAAGGGCTACGTGGAGAAGACGCGGCGGTACAAGCGCCAAGACGGCCTCGAATCGACGGAGGCGTAGCGGGCCCTGAAAAACACGCGGGCGTGCATATGCAGGTGTGCAGAGGATGGCCGCCAAGATGAAATACAGAAGAGTCGAGGGAGTCGAGAGGGCCGTCTCCCGGATCGTCATGGGGCCCCTGGGGGTCAGAGAGATCGACCATGCCAACGCCATGTTCGGCGGCTTCCTGGAGGCGGGCGGCAACTGCTTCGAGACCGCTCACCGCTACGGCGCCTCCGAGGAGACGCTGGGCCGGTGGGTCGAGGAGCAGGACGTCCGGGACGAGGTCGTCCTGATCACCAAGGGCGCCCACACCCCCGACTGCTATCCCGAGACCGTCGAGACACAGCTCCTGGAGAGCCTCGACCATCTCCGGACCGACTCGGTGGACCTCTACTTCCTCCACCGCGACAACGTGGAGGTGCCCGTGGGGGAGTTCGTCGACGTGCTGAACCGGCAGCGGGATGCCGGACGCATCGGGGCCTTCGGCGGCTCCAACTGGACGAGGGAGCGTATGGAGGAGGCCAACGAGTACGCAGGCCGGAAGGGTCTCGCCGGCTTCACGGCCCTGAGCAACAACTTCAGCCTGGCGAGGATGGTAGAGCCTCCCTGGGAGGGATGCCTGGCGTCCTCGGACGGGGACTCCCGCCGCTGGCTCCAGGAGCGTCGGATGGCCCTCTTCCCGTGGTCCAGCCAGGCGCGCGGCTTCTTCGCCGCCGGCCGTGCTGACCCGGAGGACCGGTCCGACCCGGACCTTGCGAGGTGCTGGTACAGCGGCGCCAACTTCCAGCGGCTGGAGCGCGCCCGGTCCATGGCCAGGGAGAGGGGCGTTACGGCCACCGCCGTCTGCCTGGCCTACGTGCTCCACCAGGCCTTTCCGTGCTTCCCGGTGATCGGCCCCCTGTCGCCGTCGGAGACGCGCTCGTCGCTGGCCGCGCTGGATCTCGAGCTGACCCCGGAGGAGGTGCGCTGGCTCGACCTCAGGGAGTGACGCCCCGTCAACTGCCCCCTCTCCCTCGATGGGATGGGGGGGGGGTGAGGGTGAGATCACGAGAGAACGCGGAGGTGTGATTTGACTCTGAGAATAGCCTTTATCGGCGCCGGCAGCGTCGGCTTTACCAGGAAGCTGTTCCGCGACATTCTGGCTGTTCCGGAGCTGCGGGACACCCACTTCGCCCTTACGGACATCTCCCAGCACAACCTGGAGCTGGTCGCCCAGCTGTGCCGCAAGGACATCCGCGCCAACGAGCTGCCGGCTACCGTGTCCACGACCACGGACCGGCGCACGGCCCTGGAGGACGCGGACTACGTCGTCAACTGCACTAGGATCGGCGGCCTGGAGGCCTTCGCGCTGGACGTGGAGATACCGCTAAAGTACGGCATCGACCAGTGCGTCGGCGACACCATCTGCGCCGGCGGGATCATGTACGCTCAGCGGAACATCCCGCAGGTGCTGGCCTTCTGCAGGGACGCGGCGGAGGCGGCCAAGCCCGGGGCGCTCTTCATCAACTACTCCAACCCCATGGCCATGAACACTTGGGCGGCCCTCGATCACGGGTTCAACGTGGTCGGCCTCTGCCACGGCGTGCAGAACACGACCCGTCAGATCGCAGACGTGCTGGGTGCGGAGAGGCCGGAGGACCTCTACGTCTCGGCGGCCGGCATCAACCATCAGACCTGGTTCGTCGAGCTCCTTCACAAGGGTGCGTCCGTAACCGGGCAGGAGCTGCTGGAGGCCTACGAGGGGCACCCGGCGTACTCCCGGACTGAGAAGGTGCGGATCGACGTCCTACGACGCTTCGGCTACTACAGCACCGAGTCCAACGGCCACCTCTCCGAGTACCTGCCCTGGTACAGGAAGCGCCGGGAGGAGATCGCGGACTGGATCGACATGTCGCGCTGGTCTCACGGCGAGACCGGAGGCTACCTGAGGGTGTGCAGGGAGTGGCGCAGCTGGTTCGACACGGACTTCGCCGCCTGGTTGGAGGCCGAGGACCCTCCCATCTCCTCCGAGACCCGGACCAGCGAGCACGCCAGCTACATCATCGAGGCCATGGAGACCGGGCGCACCTACCGGGGGCACTTCAACGTCCGCAACGACGGCGCCATCACCAACCTGCCCGACGACTGCGTGGTGGAGGTCCCCGGGTACGTCGACGGGGGAGGCATCAGGATACCCAGCGTTGGGGAGCTGCCGCTGGCCTGCGCGGCCACCTGCAGCGCCTCCATCAGCGCCCAGCGCATGGGCAAGGAGGCGGCCCTTCGCGGCGACGTGACGCTCCTCAAGCAGGCGATGCTCCACGACCCTCTTACGGCGGCGGTGTGCAGCCCCGAAGAGGTGTGGCAGATGACGGACGAGATGCTGGTGGCCCAGGCCCAATGGCTGCCCCAGTACGCCGACGAGATACCCGCGGCCAAGAGGAGGCTGGCGAAGGCGGAGCCGCTGGGAACCAGGGACGGCCAGGGCGCCGCCCGCCTGCACACCCGGTCCGTGGAGGAGCTCCGGGCAGTCGGCGTGATGGAGCGCGGCGCCCCGCGGTGATCTTTTCTCACTAGCCGGCGGAGCCCCCCTCGGCAAGGCCAAGGTTGTGGCGGCCCTCACGCCGTTTTGGGGGAAAGGGACGACCCGGATCCGGCTACATCCGGTCGGGGGCGTCCATGACCATCAGGGCGAGGCAGCGCGCCAGGACCACTTGGGCCGCTGCCGCCAGCTTGAGGCGGGCCCTGGTGACCTCGGCGTCCTCGGGGGCCCTGGAGATCACCTGGCATCGCTCGTAGAACCGCTGGAAGTCGGCGGCCAGCTCCAGCGCGTAGTGGGGAAGGTGGTGCGGCGCCAGGCTCCTGGCCATCGTCTCCACCAGCTCGGGGAGCTCCAGCATCTTGCGTATCAGCGCCAGCTCCGACTCGTGGGCGAGCAGGGACGGGTCGCCGCCGCTGAAGTCGATCCCCTCCCTGGCGGCGCGGCGAAAGATGCCGGCTATGCGCGCGTGGGCGTACTGGACGTAGTAGACGGGGTTCTCCGGCGACTCCTCCTTGGCCAGCTCTATGTCGAACTCCATCTGGCTCTCGGGGGAGCGGGACAGGAATACGAACCGGCAGGCGTCGGCGCCCACCTCGTCCACCAGCTCCCTGAGGGTCACGATGGCGCCCGTGCGCTTGGAGGCCCTGACAACCTCGCTGCCGCGCTTCAGGGTGACCATCTGGTGGACTATCGTCGACAGCCTGTCGGCGGGTAGCCCCAGCGCCCTGACCAGGGACTCCATCTGGGCTACGTGTCCCTGGTGATCGGCTCCCAGGACGTTGATGACGCGGTCGAACCCCCGCTCGATCAGCTTGTTGTAGTGGTAGGCCGCGTCGGTGGCGAAGTAGGTGGGAACGCCCGTGCTGCGGACCAGCACCTTGTCCTGCTCCTCCCCCAGGGTAGTCGAGGCAAACCAGACCGCCCCGTCGCGCTCGACCACGAACTCCCTCTCCCTCAACAGCCGCATCGCCCTCTCGAACTGGCCGTTTTCGTATAGGCTCGCCTCGCTGAACCAGACGTCGAAGTCGACCCTCAGAAGCCCAACGTCCTCCCGGATGGCCTCCATCATGCTGGCTATCCCCAGCTTGCCCAGCTCCCTGGCGCCCTGCTCCCGGGGCAGCCGGAGGAACCTGTCGCCGTGGCTCTCCCCGAAGGACCCGGCCATGTCGACCATGTACTGCCCCGCGTACCCGTCGGGCGGCAGGCCGCACTCCTCTCCCAGATGCTGGGCGTAGCGGGCGTACAGGCTCTGGTAGAAGCGGTCCATCTGGTTGCCGGAGTCGTTGAAGTAGTACTCCCGCACCACCTCGTACCCGGCCGCCGACAGGACGTTGGCCAGGGCGCTGCCGATCACGGCCCCCCGGGCGTGGCCCACGTGCAGCGGCCCCGTCGGGTTGATGCTGACGAACTCGACCTGTACCCTCTGACCGGCGCCCAGCTCCACGTCGCCGTAGGCCGGGCCCCTCTCCCTTATCCCGTCCACCTGGGCCGCCAGCCACCCTGGGCTCAGGCGGAAGTTCACGAACCCCGGTGGTGCGGCCCACGCTCTCTCCAGGAGGGGGCTGGACGGGATGGACGAGACGAGCTCGCCGGATATGGACATCGGGGCCATGCGCATCTGACGGGCCAGCTTCAGGGGCAGGCTGCACGCGAAGTCGCCGTGATCGGGGTTCTGCGGCCGCTCGATGGTGACCTCGTCGACCTGGACGGCAGGAAGGCGCCGCGCCTGCTGCGCCTCGTCGAGGGCGCGCCGCACGAGCTTCTCCAGCTGGGTCTTTGTCGTCATAAGAGGTCCACCGAGGCGTCTCCGACGGTTCGATCCTGTCGAATAAACATAGCAGATGGCCGGTGCGCCGCCAAGTACGTGGAGGCCTTCGGCCCCTGCCGTCAGCAGCCCGGCGGATAGGACTTCCTGGAGACCAGCGTCCCGGATCTGTCGTAGAGGGCCGCCTCGTCGGGCTCGTCGTTGTTCCAGATCGCCGTTCCGCTGCCGAAGCTGAAGCCGCCGTACTGGCGGTGGACCTGGTTGGTGTACACGCGAACGATGGAGCCCGGGGCCATGACCCAGGAGGGGAAGACGAACCTTGGCCTGCCGTCGCCCACGTCCACTAAGGCCCAGCCCGCCAAGTCCTGGGGCGCGTCGGCCCCGTTGGTGATCTCAACGTACTCGTCGGACTCGGACCTCGCCACCAGGCCGTCGTAGAAGATGCAGGATATGCGAACGTCCGGTCGTCCCCCTACTACGCTCGGAGGCTGCGTCCGTGTGGGTGTTGGCGTGAGCGTGGACGCCGGGGTGGACGTGGGTGGTGGCGTGGGGGGACGCGCGAGGGTAGGGGGAGCGGGCGTCGCTGCTGCGGGCGTGGCCGTCGGGAGCGGTGTGGGGGAGGGTACGGTAATGGCCGGCGCAGGCGGCGGCAAGGGTGTAGCCGTCGGGAGCGGTGTGGGGGAGGGTACGGTAATGGCCGGCGCAGGCGGCGGCAAGGGTGTAGCCGTCGGGAGCGGTGTGGGGGAGGGTACGGGAAGGGGCGGCGCAGGCGGCGGCAAGGGTGTAGCCGTCGGGAGCGGTGTGGGGGAGGGTACGGGAAGGGGCGGCGCAGGCGGCGGCAAGGGTGTAGCCGTCGGAAGCGGTGTGGGAGAGGGTATGGGAAGAGGCGACGCAGGCGGCGGCATGGGTGTAGCCGTCGGGAGCGGTGTGGGAGAGGGTATGGGAATAAGGGGCGCCGGTGTCGTCGTTGCGGACGTGGCCGTCGGGAGTGGTGTGGGAGGAGGTATGGGAATAAGGGGCGCCGGCGTCGTCGCTGCTGGCGTGGCCGTCCGGAGTTGTGCGGGAGGAGGTATGGGGATAAGGGGCGCCGGTGTCGTCGCTGCTGGCGTGGCCGCCGGGAGTGATGTGGGAGAGGGAATGGAAACACGAGGCGCATGCGTCGTCGCTGCGGGCTTGGCCGTTGGGAGCGCTGCGGGTGAAGGTGTGGCGGAGGTAGTGCGTGGCCCTGTGGGGGTCGGCTGTGCTGTGGGTGGAGGGGAGGGCGCTGCCGTTGTGGCAGTTGGCGATAGCTCCGGTGATGGTGCGGGCGCCGGTGTCGCTGGATACGATGGCTGCCGGTAGGCCGAAGGTATTGGAGTACCGGTTGCCTCGGGAGGTCGTCTCGTGAGAGGTACGGAGGTGGGCTCCGGTCTCTCGGGCGAGGCCGCAGGGAGGGCCGGCGCCGTGAGCTGTGCTTCGATGGTCGGGCTGGCCGTCCCTGATGGAGCGCCTGCGCAGCCGGCCGCGCCCAACAGCAGGAGGAGCCCGACTGTGCCCATGGCGAGGCCTCTCGACATACGTGCGTGTGCCGGCGAGCTCGATCTAATAACGGACCACTTCGATCAGCCTGCCGTCCCCTGGCTCCCGCTCCACCACCTCTCCGATGACCGCGGCCCCCTCCACCCCTGCGGACGCCAGCTCCCTCAGCAGGTGGTCCAGGCGGTCGGCGGCCACGGATATCAGGAGGCCCCCCGACGTCTGAGCGTCGCTGAGGAGGAGCTTCATGGCGTGGTCGACGCCGGGCCCCCAAGCCGTGACCGGATCGACGGAGTCGAGGTTACGGCCAGTGCCGCCGGGTGAGACGCCTCGCTGTACCAGCTCCCATGCGCCGTCGATCTGGGGGACCGCGCCGGCGGTGATCCTGGCCCCGGCGTTGCTGGCCTTCAGCATACCGTGGAGGTGTCCCAGAAGCCCGAACCCGGTCACGTCGGTGCAGGCGTTCACGCCCGTCGCGACCATCGCGCGGGAAGCGGGGTGGTTGAGGCTCCGCATCGTCTCCACCGCGCCCTCCAGGACCTCTGGTTCCACGTCCTGGAACTTGGCTGCCGTCGTGATGATGCCGGTGCCGATGGGCTTCGTCAGAACGAGGGCGTCTCCGGCCAGCGCCCCCGCGTTGGTGATCTGCCGCCCCGGCTGTACCGTCCCGGTGACGGCCAGCCCGTACTTGGGCTCCTTGTCGTCGACGGTGTGGCCGCCCACGATGAGGACGCCCGCCTCGGCGGCCTTGGAGGCACCGCCGCTGAGGATCCGTCCCAGGATCTCCTTGGGCAGGTCTACGGGGAATCCCACGATGTTGAGGGCGATCAGAGGCGTGCCGCCCATGGCGTAGACGTCGCTGAGGGCGTTGGCGGCCGCGATCTCGCCGAAGGTGAAGGGGTCGTCCACGATGGGCGGGAAGAAGTCGACCGTCTGGATCAGGGCAAGGTCGTCCCTCATCCGGTATACGGCGGCGTCGTCTCCCGTCCCGTGGCCGACCAGGAGGTTGGGATCGTCTACGGTTGGCAGCTGGCGCAGCACCTGCGCCAGGTCCTCAGGACTGAACTTGGAGGCTCAGCCGGCGCAGCTGGCCAGCGAGGTCAGCCGGACTTCGTCTCGGGTCTGTGTCACTGGATCCCCTCCATCCGTCGAGTGTCCAGAGTATAGCATTTTTCGTATAGAGGGCGGTCTAATCCCAGCACGAGGGGATTGCAGGTTAGCGTGCATCCGAGCCCGCGCGCGTTTTGTATAGACGGCGGTCCAATCCCAGCACGAGGGGATTGCGGGTTGGGGCGCATCGGAGCGTCGGAGCCGGATTTGAACTGACTGTGGAGGCCCGATAGAATGGGTTCAGCCTACGCCAGCGAGGTGGAAGAGATGGCAGAGCACACCATCGCCATTGGAGACGTGGAGATTGTCTCCCTGACCGACGGGTGGGGTGACGGCGACCCCACGGAGATCTTTTCCGACAGCAGCATCCAGCAGTGGCGCAGCGAGTTCCCGGAGCTTCTGGACGACGACGGGCGGATCCATCCCAGGTTCGGCTCGGCGGCGGTCAGGTCCGGCGGGAAGCTGATCGTCGTCGATACGGGGCTCCAGGCGCCCGACGGCACGCTGCTGGAGGAGATGCGCGAGAAGGGGGTGGACCGCGAGGCCGTCGACGTCGTCGTGCTGACCCATCTGCACGGCGACCACGTCGGTTGGAATCTCACCGACGGCAGCCCCACCTTCCCCAACGCCCGGTACCTGGCGGCGCGCTTGGACTGGGACTATTGGACCAGCCCGGCGGTGCGGGAGGGGGCGCCCTACATCGGCGAGCAGGTGCTTCCCCTCCAGGACCTGGACATCCTGGACCTGATAGAGGGGGAGTACGAGGTCACCCGCGAGCTGACCGCCGTTCCGACGCCGGGCCACACCCCCGGCCACGTCTCCATCGAGGGTCTCCTCGGGCGGCGAACGCGGGTTCATCTTGGGGGACGTCGCCCACAGTCCAGCGCAGGCGCACCGCACCGAGTGGAGCCCCGTCTTCGACGTCGACCCCGTGCAGTCCCTCGCTACCCGCCGGGAGGTCCTCGACCGCCTGGAGCGGGAGGGCTCCTTGGTGTCCGCGGGTCACTTCCCGGACCCCGGCTTCGGGCGGTTCGTGCGGTCCCAAGGCCGCCGCCTCTGGCAGGGTATCTGAGGTCTCTTCAGATCGACGACCGTATCAGGGAGTTCATAGCCGGCCACCGCGTGGCCCGGATGGCCACCGCGGACGCGGAGGGCGCTCCCCACGTGGTGCCCGTCTGCTACGCCTTCGACGGGAGCAGCATCTACTCCGCCCTGGACCTGAAGCCCAAGCGCGTCTCGACGCACCGGCTAAAGCGGGTGCGGAACATCGCGGCGAATCCCAGGGTTGCGCTGGTCATAGACGACTACTCCGAGGAGTGGAGCGCCTTGGGCTACGTGCTGGTCCGGGGGTCCGCCGAGGTCATGGAGGCCGGCCCGGAGCGAGATAGGGCGGAGACCATGCTCCGCGAGAAGTATCCCCAGTACGCCAACCTGCTGGAGGAGGGCTGCACCGTCTTGAAGATAGTCCCATCCAGCGTAATATCCTGGGGATTTTTGTAAGAGGGTGTTTTCGAAGTACATCATGACGGAGCTAAGCGTCGGAGCATGAGATGAATCGCAGCTATGTGCAGCCACGCTTCCGTTGTACCGGTCAGGGCTTCATAGTCCTTGCTCAACCGGCGACAACGTCCCAGCCACGCCAGTGTTCGCTCAACCACCCACCTGCGTGGCAGCACCTCAAACTGATGGCTGGCCCTGGGACGCTTGACGATCTCCAAGACCCAGCCCGACATGGACATCACCCAGTCCACCAACTGGCCGCTGTAGCCAGCGTCAGCCCAGATGAATCGTCCTATCAATTTATCGATGACCAGCCTCGCCCCATCTCGGTCTTGGATATTGGCAGGATGCACCACCACCGCCAACAGCAAGCCCATGGTATCTACGATGACGTGTCGCTTTCGACCGTTGATCTTCTTACCAGCATCATAGCCACGAGGCCCCCTTTTTCAGTCGTCTTCACGCTCTGGCTATCTATGATCGCTGCGCTGGGAGTAGGATTTCTACCTTCGGCCTCTCGGACGCAGGGGCGTAGCGTCTCATTGACTCGTTCCCACGTTCCATCTATGGTCCAACTGCGGAAGTATTTGTACAGGGTCTGCCAGGGAGGCAGATCGTGCGGGACCATCCGCCAGGGGCATCCGCTCCGAAGCAAATACAGGATGCCGTTCACTACCTCCCGCAGGTCCACTGTACGGGGCCGGCCTCCGGGCTTGGCTGGTGGGAGTAGGGGGCCGAGGATCTCCCACTGTTCGTCCGTCAGGTCGCTGGGGTACGATTTGCGGCTCATTCATCAAGTTTAGTACAAGTTCAAGACTTTGCAAACACCCTCTAAGAGCTGCGGACCAAATATCACGCGAGGGAGCTGCTGAGGTTGGGGGATGTCAGCGGGGGTCTCTCCAGTCGGCGAGGATCTCGTAGTCGTGGGGGAAGGGCAGGGGCGGCAGCTCGTCCGGCGCGAAGGTGAGGACGTCCGTTACCTCGTGACCGGCGTTCATCTCGCCGCCGACGATGGTCGCGGAGTAGACGGCGAGCACGACGGGGCTGCCTAACATGGAGTAGAGGCCGATGAACCGGTCCAGGCGCGCGTCGAGGCCGGTCTCCTCCTTGACCTCCCGCCTGGCGGCGTCCTCGACAACCTCGCCGCGGTCCACGTAACCTGAGGGAAAGCTCCAGCGTCCCATTGCGGGCTCTATCCCTCGCCGGACCAGTACCAGCCTGCCGTCCAGAAGGGCCAGCACCACCGCCGCCAGCTTCGGGTCGAGGAACACCACGTAGCCGCAGCCGGGGCAGTAGGGCCGGAGCCGGTGCTCGATCTCCCTCTGATCGAGGGCGTGGCCACACCTCTGGCAGTAGACGACGTCCCTGGACACGGCGGCCTCCTCCATAGAGGCCCATGCTACGCGGGGGGATAGGCGTTGTCCAGGGACCAGGGACCTGAGCCTGCCGCGGCAACGGCGCGTCGCTCAGAAGAAGATGCGGAGGGGATTTTTCGAATCCGACTTGGGGGAGCTGGGCGGCGGCTCGCCCAGCTCCGAGGTCCTGGGCTCCTTGTGGGCGAACCTCTCACGGGGACGGCCGGCTCTGTCACCAGGCTCCTCGTCGTAGTCTGGGAAGCCTGGGGAACCTGGACTGCGGTCGGGCTGTTCGGCTCCCGGGGAACCGTTGGTCTGGCGGTAGTCTGAGCTGTCGGGGGGCCGGTCGTAGGGGTCGTCGCCAACCTCATGGTCGGGGTCTTCGTCGTGGTCAGGCATGGGTGCGTAGCTGTTGTGGTCGATGGATTGCGGGCGGCAGCCGATGGCCTGGCGGCCGGCGGGAGTCCGTCGTCGGTCGTCGTCGGGGGTGTCGTCGAAGCCGCGGCGCAGGAGCTCCTTGGCGGCTGAGAGCCTGTGGTGGGGCTTGAAGCCCGGGAGGGCGCCCTGCATGACGTCCACGAGGAAGCGGACAGCGAGTCGGCCGTCGTCGGTCTCCTCTCGTACTATTTTGAACAAGACGGACCGAAGGTTGTGTTTTGGACGGGGAGAGGGCGACGTGCGCCGCCGGTTTGGGGGTTGAGCGTTGTGGTCGACAAAGGCCTGGGCCTCAGTGAAGCCGAGGTTGACGAGCTGTCGAGCGGCGTCGAGCCTGTGACAGGGCTTGGAGCCCTCGAGCCTGCCCTCCATGGCGGAGACGAAGAAGCGGACGATGAGTCTGCCGCCCTGAGTCTCCTCCCGCACTATCTTTTGTATAGGGGTAAGGCCATGGCCGGGAGGCTGTTCCTGCTTGCTCTGTTGCAGGTGTCCGTCGGTGTGGGTTGCTGGGAACATATGAGCTATTGTAGGAGACGTGCGGGGGTGCGTCAAGGTCTCTTGCATAGGGCTGCGGGCCGAGTCCCACGGGAGGGGTTGCTCAGGTTAGGGAATGTCAGCCACGCTCTGCCAGTGAAGCCCCCTCTCAATCTCCCCCTGCGAGGGCTGACGAGGGTATGTATTTGGAATTTTCAAGTATCAAGACGATAGAGCTGCTCTCGCATCATGTCATTCTGAAGTCTGAATAGTTACGAGGCTTGGCCGCGAAATTGACGCGTCTGGGCGGCGGTCATATAATGCGGGCGGCGGACAGGAGCCGAAGTCATCAGTGAGGGTTAGGAGGCGCAGAAATTGGCCAATCTTAGAGAGAACAGGGCGAAGCACAAGCTGGAGAGGGGTGAGACCGTCACCGTCGTCTCCGGGCTGAACACGGCCAGCATGGTCGACTACCTGGGGCAGTTCGGGTTCGACGCGGCTTGGATCGAGAGCGAGCACGGCCCGGTGGACTTTGCCGACATACCGGATATAACCAGGGCGTGCGACCTGTGGGACATGACCTCCATCGTGAGGGTCAATCAGAACAACTACGGCGTCATCTACCGGACCCTGGACCTGGGCGCGCAGGGCGTCGCGGTGCCCCACGTGAACACTGCCGAAGAGGCCAGGACCGTAGTGGAGGCAGCCAAGTTCCACCCGCTGGGCGGCCGGGGCATCACCACCAGCCGGCAGGGGTATAACGTGCCGGACTTCGTCCACCAAGCCAACGACGAGTCGCTGGTGATGATACTGATCGAAGATATCGCCGCCATCGAGAATCTGGCCGAGATACTGACGGTGGACCACATAGACTGCTTCTTCGTGGCGCCGGGCGACCTCGCGCAGACCATGGGATACCTGGGGCAGGCCAGCCATCCCGATGTCGTGTCCGTCATAGACAAGGCGCTGGAGCAGATCACGGCCAGCGGGCGCGTTGCCGGCGGCCTTGTCAGCGACGACACAGTCGAGCACTTCATCGACAAGGGCGCGCGGCTGCTGTACACCTCTTGGACGAGCTGGGTTGGCGTTGGCGCCCGGGGCTTCCTGGACAGGGTCGCGGCCGCTTCGGGGTAGGGCCCGTCCCGGACCTAGCCGCCATCCTCGACCAGCGGCTGTCGCCGTCCCGGGTGCGTCTGCTCAGGCTGGCCGGTGAGGCCTCGCAAAGTCTGGACGCCGGGCTGTACCTGGTAGGAGGCACGGTGCGGGACCTGGTCCTGGGGGCCGACCCGCGGGACTTGGACCTGTCCTTCGTAGGGGAGTCCGGCCGGGTCGAGTCGGCGCTGGCTCCGGCCATGGGAGCGGCGGTGGAGTCGCGCTCCCAGTTCGGCACCTACGTGCTGACGGTGGGCGCCGAGGCGATGGACGTAGCCACGGCGCGCCGGGAGGTCTATCCGCGGCCTGGGGCTCTGCCCCAGGTCTCCCCTGGCTCTATCGACGACGACCTGGGCCGCAGGGATTTCTCCATAAACGCGATGGCCGTCGGCCTCACGCCTTCTGATTGGGGAGCGCTGATGGACCCCTTCGACGGGCGGGCCGACGTGGCCGACGGCGTGGTCCGGGTGCTTCATCCCGGGAGCTTCACGGACGACCCCACGCGGATCCTCAGGGCGGTCCGCTACTCCCGGCGACTTGGGTTCAGGCTGGACTCCGAAACGGAGGCGCTCGTGCGCCGGGACGCCCACTGCCTGCGGTCGGTCTCGGGCGACAGGGTGCGCCGGGAGCTGGAGCACATCTTGGGCGAGGGCAGGGCGGCGTCGATGCTGGAGATGGCCCAGGGCCTCGGCGTGCTTCGCGCCATCCACCCTTCCTTGGAGCTCAGCGGCGACGCCATCGAAAGGCTGAGGGACGTGGGGGCCGCGCGGGCAGGGGATGGCGACCTGCTGTTCGCCGCCGTGATCGCCCTGGGCGCAGCCGTCGAGGGCGTCGACCCGCTCTTGCATCGCCTCAACGCGGGCGCCAGGTGGGCCAAGGCGGCGCGGGATACGGCACGGCTGCGGGGGGAGCTCCACCGACTGGCCGAGCCGGAGATGGCGCCGAGCCGGATCTTCGGCGTGCTGGAGGGAGTCCATTCGACGGCGGTCTCGGCCTGGGCGCTGGTCTCCGACGACCCCCTGGCGGCCCGACGGCTGGAGAGGTTCGAGTCGGAGCTGCGGCACGTCTCGACATTGCTGGACGGGAACGACCTCATCGCCCTGGGCGTGGAGGAGGGCCCGCTGGTGGGCGAGCTGCTGGCGGAGCTGCGCCGTAAGAGGCTCGACGGGGAGCTGTCAACGGCCGAGGACGAGCGCCGCTACGTCGCGGACCGCCTTCAGGACGCCTGCTAGTCCGATGTCTTCCGACGTTCCCGCGTTTCTCGGAATGATGTCTCGGCCACGATGTAGTGGGGGCGCTTCTTGGCTTCCATGAACGTCCGGCCGATGTACTCGCCGCATATCCCTATGCAGACAAGCTGTATTCCGCCCAGGAAGTAGACCCCCGTCATGATCGACGCCCAGCCGGGCACGGAATGTTCGGTCAACGTGTGGATGAAGATCGCGTATAGCCCGTACAGGCAACTGATCGCCGACATCAGGAAGCCGACCATCATCACCGCCCTCAGAGGGAGGACGCTGAATCCCAGGAGCCCATCCATCGCCAGGCGGAGCATCTTCCCGAGGGTGTACTTCGTCTCGCCGGCGTGTCGCTTGTCCGGGGAGTAGGGCAGGACGAACTGCTTGAAGCAGGCCCACGCCAGGTATCCCCGCAGGAAGATGTCCCTCTCCTCCGACTGCCTCAGCACCTCGACTACCCTCCTGTCCAACAGCCGGAAGTCGGCGGCGCCCGGGATCAGCTCCATGTCGGACATCCTGTTCATAATCCAGTAGAAGGCGCGAGAGGCCGCCCTCTTGAACAGCCCCAGCTTACCGCTCTCCCTTCTAACGGTCACCACCACGTCGTAGCCATTGCGCCACTGTTCGATCATGGTCGGAATCAGTGATGGAGGGTGCTGCAAGTCCCCGTCCATACTGACGACGATGTCTCCTGAGCAGAAGTGCAGTCCCGCCTTCAAGGCGCTCTGGTGGCCGAAGTTCCTCGACAGCGAGATGTAGTGGACGTTGGGATGGTCTGCACTCAGGGCCCTTATGTTCCGAAGCGTATCATCATTGCTGCCGTCGTCCACGAAGACTATTTCGGTGCGGCATAGTGCGTCGACTTCCTCCACCAACCGCGTATGCAAGACGGCGACATTGTCCGCCTCGTTGTAGACAGGTATCAGTATGGAGAGTAGAACGATATCGTCGTCCGTCATGGGAAAAGACCCTCTTCACGAAGATAGGATTAGAGCGATTGCCAGCAAGCCCAACGCCACTCCAATCGCATGTTTCAGGGATATCTCTTCGCCCGTACACATACCATAGCCGACGACAATGATGACCACCCCCACCGTCATGATCGGAGCGATCTTGCTGATCGAGAAGTACCTGAGTCCGAGGTAGTAGGCTGCAAAGGCGAGTAGGTAAGACAGGCCGCTGGACCCCATCAACAGGATCCACCAAGTCCAGTTGCCCTCGTAAGCCGTGGCGCGCTTCAGGCACATCTGCGCCAGCGAGGAGAAGAGTATCCCCCCGGCCACGTACACCCATACAAGATGGCTCAACTCAGGCCAATCCTTCGCGACGCGACAACTCTACGAGTCGGGCTTCCGCGCACGATACCTTGCGTATCGTCCAATGGTAGTATGAGACGATGGCAACGCCCGCGTCCCTCGAGAAATGCGGCGGAATACCCGCCGCCCAGCGCCACGTCAGTGCCTGGGGACGACCGGCACCTCCATCTATGAAGAAGAACCTGGGTGGCGCCATCTGGAGCAGCGTTGCCAGGTGATATGCTGGGGAGCCCGAGGTCTGTCGGGAGCCGCTGACAATGGAGACGATGTGGGCGCACTCCTCCGGGCTTTCGGCCAGCGTCTCCGCTACGGGCCTGCGGTGGAGCGCTACCGTGTAGTAGGTACGAGAATCGGGGGGAGGGAGGTCGGAGTATACGACTCTTTCGTAATCTACGCCGTAGAATCGCGGCGAGAAGTCGTGGAAATACTTGACGAGATTGAGTACATGCTCGTTCCGGTTCTCAAGTATATGTATGGGGAGGTCGCGCTCGTGAAGCTCAACGATTGCGGCTATCAGGTCGGACTCCACCCGGCGCGTGTCGTGCTGCACTGCCGTTTGCTCCAGGAAGTTGTAGTAGTTCGCGCCCACAAAGTATGTCACGAATACGGCCAGTACCGCGACCACTGCCCTCCTGGGCATTCGGGGCACGCCGCCATCTAGGAGATACTTGCAGACGAACGCCATGAGAGTCGCGAAGATCGGCACCAAGACATACCAGTACCTGAGAGCTGCGCCCCAGGAGACCGCAAGGACGAGAAACATGCATACGGCTTGACCCAGTAGGAATATCACGAAGACGGATTGAGCGTCTAGCCGTCTCCTCAAAGCGGCGGCGAGATTGACAAGCAACAGGACGCAGAGGCTCATGAATCCAAGCGAGATGACAAAGAACGACGTCTTGACTTGAAACAGTCCTCCAAGGACCAGCTTGAAGTTGCTGACAATGCGCGCCAAGCTTAGGTCCAGTGTGCCGTAGCCATAGCCTTGAACCTGGTGCACGACATACACCTTGGCGAACATATACGTAAGGACGAGACACAGAAAGGCCGCAATGATGAGCTCCCCGGAGGACCTGTTCGAACGAGAGAGCACGTGGTAGATGTAAAACACGAGTATCCAGGCCATTACGCCGATGTTGGTCTCCTTGGATATCGACAGACCAACAAAGCCTAAGAGGGTGTTTGCAAAGTCTTGAACTTGTACTAAACTTGATGAATGAGCCGCAAATCGTACCCCAGCGACCTGACGGACGAACAGTGGGAGATCCTCGGCCCCCTACTCCCACCAGCCAAGCCCGGAGGCCGGCCCCGTACAGTGGACCTGCGGGAGGTAGTGAACGGCATCCTGTATTTGCTTCGGAGCGGATGCCCCTGGCGGATGGTCCCGCACGATCTGCCTCCCTGGCAGACCCTGTACAAATACTTCCGCAGTTGGACCATAGATGGAACGTGGGAACGAGTCAATGAGACGCTACGCCCCTGCGTCCGAGAGGCCGAAGGTAGAAATCCTACTCCCAGCGCAGCGATCATAGATAGCCAGAGCGTGAAGACGACTGAAAAAGGGGGCCTCGTGGCTATGATGCTGGTAAGAAGATCAACGGTCGAAAGCGACACGTCATCGTAGATACCATGGGCTTGCTGTTGGCGGTGGTGGTGCATCCTGCCAATATCCAAGACCGAGATGGGGCGAGGCTGGTCATCGATAAATTGATAGGACGATTCCCACGCCTGCGACTCATCTGGGCTGACGCTGGCTACAGCGGCCAGTTGGTGGACTGGGTGATGTCCATGTCGGGCTGGGTCTTGGAGATCGTCAAGCGTCCCAGGGCCAGCCATCAGTTTGAGGTGCTGCCACGCAGGTGGGTGGTTGAGCGAACACTGGCGTGGCTGGGACGTTGTCGCCGGTTGAGCAAGGACTATGAAGCCTTGACCGGTACAACGGAAGCGTGGCTGCACATAGCTGCGATTCATCTCATGCTCCGACGCTTAGCTCCGTCATGATGTACTTCGAAAACACCCTCTTAGAGTAACATCCCGCGCGCCAGCACCAACCCCGTTGGGCCTCGATCCCTATCGTTCCCAAGGATGGCGAGAGCCATCGCCAAGTTGCACAAGCCAAGAAACAGCACGGTATGGACTTCCTGGGGCGCCAATCTGGAAGCTGGTGAGTTCGGGAAGAATAGCCAGACGTACAGCAGCACCGCAAAGGGAACGAGCCGAGCCACATGGTCGCGCCTGTCACAGGAGAAGGAGAGGAAGGCGGCGGAGAAGGCGGCAACGGCGGCGAAGTGCAGCGCCCATCTGCCCAGGTGATGCAGCCATGGTACAGGTCCGAAGAGCTTCCACGCCAGCATATTGTAGAGCTCGAAGAAGGGCCTGTACCTGCTCCCAATGTACTCGAATCCGATGAACCTCTCGTAGAACCATTGGGCAAGCAGGCGTGGGCTCTCGATGACCTCGACCCAAGTCCAATCGTAGTAGTCGTCGACTAGGGCGAATGGCGTAGTAAGGGAGTAGTAGAGAATCGGTATGAACAAGGCTGCCGGGATGATGATGAGGACGATTACCTTGAGAGTCGAGTCACCCGAAGGTCTCCAGCCGTGCGGATGGAGACCCGTGGTGTCGAGGAGTTTCCTCATGCGATCCCGTAGGGAGTTCGCGCCCGGCTGTTCCACCACCTGCAACGCACCAAGAGAGGCTAGCCGAGGGATACGCCGCCGGAGAGTCCGGGCACGGTCATAGAGACGGGGTCCAGTATCTCGTCGAGCTCCTCTTCGGACAGGTCCGTGTTGGCTGCGGCCACCTCTTTGATAGTCTTGCCGGTGGCCTGGGCCTCCTTGGCCAAGGCTGCCGCGGCGTCGTAGCCTATGTGCGGCACCAGCGTGGTCACGATGGCGAGGCCCCTATCGACCATCTCCGGTCCCTGTTGGGTGGCCGCCAGGCCCCTGACGCACTGCTCGGCCAGGTTGCGCGAGGCGGAGGCGAGCAGGTCTATGGACTGGAGCAGGTTGTAGGCCGCGACGGGCATCATCACGTTGATCTCGAAGTTCCCCGACTGCCCCGCCAGGGCGATGGCCGCGTCGTTGCCTATGACCTGCGCCGACACCTGCGCCACCGACTCCGGGATCACGGGGTTGACCTTCCCGGGCATGATGGAGCTTCCGGGCTGGACCTCCGGCAGGGCGATCTCCCCGATTCCGGCGCGGGGGCCCGAGCCCAGCCACCGGATGTCGTTGGACACCTTCATGAGACTCACGGCGATGGTCTTGAGGGTGCCGCTGGCCTCCACGACCGCGTCGAGGCTGCTCTGGGCCTGGAAGTGGTTGTCCGTCTCCACCACCTTGACGTCCAGCAGGGACGACAGCCGGGAGCACACCCTCTCGGCGAATTCGGGGTGGGTGTTCACCCCGGTGCCCACCGCCGTGCCGCCCAGGGCCACCTCCGAGAGCTGCGACTCCGCGTGCTCCAGCCTCTGGATGCCGCGCTCGACCTGGCCGGCGTAGCCCTGGAACTCCTGGCCCAGCCTGATGGGGGTGGCGTCCTGCAGGTGCGTTCTGCCGGTCTTGATGACGGGCATGAACTCTTCGGCCTTGCTCTCCAGCTCCGATCGGAGGACGGCCAGGGCGGGAACGAGGTTGCCGCGTATGGAGTGCAGCGCCGATAGGTGAATGGCCGTTGGGATGACGTCGTTGGACGACTGTCCTATATTCACGTGGTCGTTGGGGTGCACCGGGCTGCGGGAGCCTATGACGCCTCCCAGGGTCTCGATGGCCCGGTTGGCGATCACCTCGTTGGCGTTCATGTTGGTGGAGGTGCCCGAGCCCGTCTGGAAGATGTCCACCACGAACTGGTCGTCATGGAGGCCGTCCGCGACCTCCTGGGCGGCTTCGACTATCGCGGGGGAGAGTGTCCCATCCAGCAGGTCGAGCTCATGGTTGACCTGGGCGGCGGCCAGCTTGATCAGGCCGAGGGCTCGGATGAAGGACCGTGGGAACCTCAGGTCGCTGATGGGGAAGTTGACCACGGCTCGCATGGTGTTGGCGCCGTAGTAGGCGTCTGCCGGGACCTCGAACTCGCCCATCGAGTCTCGCTCCCGGCGGGTCTCTCCGCTCTGTGACATCGTGGTCCTCGCTCTTGTTGCATCTTCGCTTGCTGGTTGGACAGGCGGCGTCCCAAGGTCCGAGACCCTCCTCAAGGCGGCCCAATCTTAGGTTACGCTGTGGCTTTTGACAAGGATGGTTGCTAGAATTGGGTCTCTGGCAGCAGCTTCTCCATCGGGGGATTCTCCCGGCACAGGCCTTTGGGATGGAGCCTCCTCCGTGGATGGACTTTGGACGCGCCTCATGTTACAGGAGATACGATGAGAGTAGTCGACTTTCGCAGCGATACGGTGACGCACCCGACGCCCGAGATGCGCCGGGCGATGGCCGAGGCGGAGCTGGGGGACGACGTCTTCGGCGACGATCCCACGGTGAACCGCCTGGAGGATATGGCGGCTGAGAGGATGGGTAAGGAGGCGGCCATGTTCGTCGCCAGCGGCACCATGGGGAACCTCGTCTCGGTCCTGACCCACGCTCAGCGGGGCGACGAGATCATCCTGGGGGACAAGTCCCACACCTTCCGGAGCGAGGCCGGCGGGGTCTCCGCCCTGGGCGGGGTATCCTTCCATACCCTTCGCAACGACCACAGGGGTATGCTGGACCCCGACGAGGTGGAGGCGGCCATACGCGCTCCCAACGTGCACTTTACCCGCACCGCGGTGGTCGCCCTGGAGAACACCGCCAACGCCTGCGGGGGCGCGGTGCTGACACCCGAGGACATCGAGGCGATCGCCGACGTGGCGCACCGCCACGAGGTCCCCCTCCACGTCGATGGCGCCCGCATCTTCAACGCCGCGGTGTACCTGGAGACTCCGGCGGCGGAGCTGGTCAGGGACGCCGACACCCTCAGCTTCTGCTTCTCCAAGGGCCTCAGCTGCCCCGTCGGCTCGATGGTCTGCGGGAGCCGCGACTTCATCGACGAGGCCCGGCGATGGCGGAAGATGGTCGGCGGCGGGATGAGGCAGGCGGGCGTCCTGGCGGCGGCGGGGATCGTGGCCCTGAACACCATGGTGGACCGTCTTGCGGATGACCACGCCAATGCCGGGAGGCTGGCCCGGGGCCTCGCGGAGATACCGGGCATATCCATCGATCCCGAGAGCCTGCCCACCAACCTGGTCTTCTTCGAGGTGGTCGACGGCGACCCGGCGGAGCTGGCCCGCAGGCTCAGCGATCAGGGCATCAAGGGGGGAGCACCGACGCGCAGGTGGCGCTTCGTCACCCACTACGGCATCGACGCCGCCGACATCGACCACGCCCTGGGCGTCATCGAGGAGGTCTTCCGAAGCTGAACGACGGTGCCACCATGCGATTCCCGATTGTGATTCATAAGGACGAGTCGAGCGGATACGGAGTAACGGTCCCAGACCTGCCTGGTTGTTTCTCAGCAGGCGACACTCTGGATGATGCTCTCTCATCGGCCCAGGAAGCCATCGAATGCCACGTCGAAGGCCTGCTCATGGATGGAGAACCTCTTCCGGCGTCAAAGCCTCTACAGGCTCACCAGGCTAACGAGACGTTCGCTGGGACCTGGGCGCTCGTGGACGTTGATATGTCGAAGCTCTCCGACAAGTCGGTGCGCGTTGGTCGGCTGGGAGGTCCTATCCAGCATTAGCTATCCGCTCTCCATCGCTGCGGCGAAGGCGTCAACTGGGAGGGTTTGACCCGCTCCCCACCAACTCTAATGGGGCCGGCCGCCCGTCTGTCATGTCGCCTCCCGCCGGAGTTGAGCTGCGTCACTGGTCAGATGGTTCCCATTCCTCTATCTCTGCTGTAGTAGATGGCTTGAAGAAGGATACCCTCTTGCCACTCACGTCCTTTTTGGCAGCACGCCAGTCCACGTCGACATCAGGTTTCTGGCCATCTCCCATTGAGTTCTGCACATTCTCTCCCGACATGCGGTCCTTCCACGAGTTAGCTTTGTGGCAGAACCCCACTCTTCCCGACCATCGGCCGAGCTCGGCGTACGACCACACATTTCCGTCGAAGAGGAAGCCCAGATAGCTGTCCTGGTATCCCCTGTCGTTCTGCATGGTTCGTGGAGCGTCAGGGATCAACAGCACTTCATCCGAAGTACCAACTACTGCATCTTCGTATCTCCTCAACTCAGGGAAGCGCCTAACGTCGTCCCATTTCAGACCTGCCTTACATTCGACGTATACGGAAGTGTCCCCCCTGAGATGAAAGTCGGGAAGCCATCCCCCGAGGGGATGCTTCGGTTTCTCCCATCGCCACCCGTACCTGCTGAAGAGGGCGGCACAGGTAGCCTCGTGGAAGGTGTCGAACTCGTTGTTCCGGAATGTCACTTTGGACATGGGTCTCCTCCTAAGTCTTGGTGCTCTGACGACGACGGCTACTCTAAGCAGCACGCCCGCGCCGACCATGATTAGCACCGGTGCCCCCGCGACAGGGTTCGGCAGTGCGGTCCCGCCAGTGCTCGGGAAACCACCGAAGGCCGTGCTTGCCGCCCAGCTGGTGCCGAAGGTCGGAGTCGAACCGACACGCCCGATAAAGGGCAACGGTTTTTGAGACCGCCGCGTCTACCATTCCGCCACTTCGGCTTGTCCCCTGGAGGGCCGGCACAGCCTGGGGCAAGGGCTGCGCCCTCCGCGGCGGATACGCCGCGGTTGGACTCTCATTATGTCGGATAGCCGGCGGACGGGTCAATCGAAAACTGCGGGTGGGAGACGAAAGGTCTACGGTTTGACGGGGAGCTGTATTTGCGCATATCATTGACGGCGCGGACATTCACTAGAGAGGTGGGCCATGCCGTTCAGGGTAGGACCGACAGAGTTGATAATAGTGCTGGTCATAGTGATGATCATCTTCGGTGTGGGACGCCTCCCGGAGGTCGGCGGGTCGCTGGGGAAGGCGATTCGTGAGTTTCGGAAGTCCCAGTCCGGGCAGCAGGACGCGGCGGGCGACTCCGAGAGTGAGGAAGAGGTCAAGAAGCTGACCTAGTTTTTCTTCTCCGGGGGGCGGCATCCGCCGCACCCTCGGTATCGATCTTGGAAGCCCCCAGTCGTTCGATTCGGGGCTTTTCCTTCTCTGGGCCGCGGCGGCTGCGCCCCCCCCGGGTGTTGATCTTGCAAGCCCCCCAATCGTTCGATTCGGGGGCTTTTTCTTATCTGGGGTGCGGCGGGCTGCGGCCCAATGGGGATTCGCCCCCATCCTAACCTTCCCCCTGAGGGGGAAGGGACTGGGTGTTAACTTCCCCTCAGGGGAAAGGGATTTGAGACAGATACTGAGATAGCTGTTAGGCGTCCAGCTCCAGGTCCTGTGCTCTCGCCCTTCGATGCCGGCTGCCGAGCTTGGTGAGCCAGATGCTTACCTCGTAGAGCAGGATGATGGGCACGGCTACCAGCGCCTGGTTCACGGGGTCGAAGGTGGGAGTGATGATGGCTCCCAGGACGAAGGCGATGACGATGGCGAAGCGCCGCTGTCTTGCCAGGAACGCCGAGTCCACCACGCCCATCCTGGAGAGGAAGAAGAGCACCACGGGCATCTCGAAGACGATGCCCATCCAGAACAGCAGCGTCAGCATGAGGTTCGCGTAGCTGCCGATGCGGATGTAGGGGTCCGCTACGTCCCCTCCGAAGCCCAGGAGGAACCGGACAGCAGGAGGGAACAGGATGCGGTACCCGAAGGCCGCGCCGACAACGAAGGCAAGCACGCTAACCGGCAGCAGGGCGTACAGGTAGCGGCGCTCCCCGGGCGTCAGCCCCGGGGCGACGAACATGACGACCTGGAAGAGGATGAAGGGCAGCGACGCCAACAGGCCCGTCAACAGCGATACCTTCATGGATATGCCGATGAACTCGGTCAGCTCGGTGTATATCGGCTTCTGGTTTGGGATGCCCGCGAAGCCCTCCGCAGGCCCCATCAGCAGCTGGAGGATCTGCTGATGGAATACGAAGGCCACACCGGTGAGGACCAGCACGACGGCGGCCGACCACATCAGACGCCGCCGCAGCTCCCGCAGGTGCTGGATGATGGTGAGGCGCCTGTCGTTCACGTCGGCGCTTTCGGCGGCTTCGGGGCCTGGCGCCGGGTAGTCTCCTCCCGCGACGGTTGGAACGCCACCGGAGCGTCCCCTGGGACCCGACCCTCGTCGTCAGGAGTGTCAACCGGGGCGGGCTGCTGATCCGGGACCGGGTGGCCCTTGGCCTGCCGTCTCCCGGGCGCCTCCTCCGGTTCGAGTAGCTGCTCCTCCAGGTCCAGGTTGGGCAGGTCGGCGGCGATGCGGCGTACCTCGCGCACCGCCTTGCCCAGCAGGCGGGCCGCGTCCACCATTCGCTCGGGTCCGAGGAAGATGAAGGCGACGAGGAGGATGATCAGGATCTCCACGTATCCCATCCCCAGGACTGTCATTGTGGGTCATCTCCCCGCGGCTCCCGGAGGGAGCAGTCTACGCACTGGCCGGGCAGCCGCCAGCCCGGTGTCAGCCGGGCGCGCACACCCATCTCAGCCAGCATTGCGGCGACCTCACACAGGGGGAAGCCCATGGCGTTCAGGTAGCAGCCAAGCACCTCCTCGGCGGGCCTGAGCCGGGTATCCTGCACGGCGTAGCCTCCGGCCTTGTCCCGGTAGGAGCCGGTGGAGAGGTAGTCGGCAGCCTCCGCGTCGGAGTAGCTCCGGATGCGCACGCCGGTGCTGCAAGTGGCCTGGAGCCTGCGCCCGGACGGATGGTGCAGCAGCGTGACGCCTGTCACCACCGTATGCACCCTGCCTCGCAGCATCCGGAGCATCCGGGACGCCTCCTCTTCGTCCGAAGGCTTGCCCAGGACCTCCCTCCCCACTACGACGGCCGTATCGGCTCCGATCACGATGGCGGCGCCCCGCGTCTCTGCACACGCCCGCGCCTTCTCCAGGGACAGGCGGGAGACGTACTGACCGGGCGGCTCCCCAGGATGCGGAGGGCCCTCGTCGACCTGGGGGTCGGCAAAGCTCACCTGGACGTCCAAGGCTCTCACGAGCTCCCTTCTCCGCGGCGACTTGGAGGCCAGCACCAGCATGCACGGTGCGGCAGGGCCGGGCCTCATCGGACGCGCGGGCGTGTCTTGTTCTCTATCGACGGGCATGGGCGGGCGGCTACCTGGGCCACTCCAGGGTAGCGACGCACTCGACGTGGTGCGTCTGGGGGAACATGTCCACGGGCTCTATCGAGGCGAGGCCGAATCCTCCTCTGACCATGATATCAAGGTCCCTGGCCAGGGTCGCCGGATCGCAGGAGACGTATACGACCCTCGCCGGCCCTCGTCGGACGAGGGCTTCCAGCACCGCCGGGTGGCATCCCGCCCGGGGCGGGTCCAGTATGACGGCGTCCGGCTCCTCGTCTAGGGTGTCCAGCGCTTCCTCCGTCTTCTTCCCCACCAGGACGACGTTTTCCAGGCCCAGGGTATTGATGGCGGCGTCGCGCACCGCCGCCGTCGACTCCTCGATGGCTATCACCTTCCGCGAGCTTGGGGCGAAGAGGGCGGCGAAGGTTCCCACGCCGGCGTAGGCGTCCACGACCACCTCGCCGCCGCTCAGGCGGAGCCTGTCGCGGACCATCTCGGCGAGGCGCTCCGTCTGCTCCGTGTTCACCTGGAAGAAGGATGGGGACGCGACTCGGAACGTGTGACCAAGGAGCTGCTCGCGGAAGTGGGTCTGCCCGGTCGCCAGGGGGACCTTCGCGCTCCGGAGCGTCGGTTGGATGAGCCACTCTCCAGTGTTGACTCCGTAGCGCATCGACAGCTGCGTGGTCTCCCGGCACTGGTCCTGGAGCAGGTCGAGGGTCCGGTTGATCCAGGGAGTCATGAGCATACAGGCGTCGACGCGCACGAACCTCCGGGTGATGCGGTTGACGTACCCCAGCTGTCCCTTACGTACGGTGAACCTGGCGTGGTTCCTGTAATGGAGCCGCGACTCGCAGGCTATCGTCGATGATACGACGACGTCCGATAGGGAGGGGAATGGCTTCAGCTGTGCTTCCACCGCCCTCTGCTTGAGGGTCAGCTGGTGGCCGTACTCGACGTGCTGCCACTGGCAGCCGGTACACGGCCCGAAGTAGGGGCACGGCGGAGCGACGCGGTGGGGAGACGGGGTCAGCACCTCTCTGACCAGCCCTGAGACCATCCTCTTGCGCCTCCGCCGATAGCGGATGATGGTCGCAACGACCTCTTCTCCCTGGATGCCGCCGAACACGTTGATGGGCTGACCCTCGAACTGGGCCAACGTATCCCCCAGCGGGCCCATCTCCTCGAGCCTCAAGCGGGCCATCTCCGGCTCTGGATCACCCGAATCTGCGTGCCTCTTCTCGTACATCAGAGAGAATATAGCACATGGCGCCGTCCGCAAGGCCGTCGGCCCGGGGACCGGGGTGGGTTATACTGGCTCAACCGATCCCGACATGCTTCGGACCTCGACCGCACAGGAGCAGGACATGGCCCACCTTATCGTCAACGCAGACCAGGGGGAGCAGACGATCAGCCGCCACATATACGGGCACTTCGCCGAGCACCTTGGCCGCTGCATCTACGACGGGGTCTGGGTTGGCGAGGACTCCTCTATCCCCAACGTGCGCGGACTTCGTACCGATATCGTCCAGGCGCTGCGGGACATACGGACGCCCGTGCTCCGATGGCCCGGAGGCTGCTTTGCCGACGAGTACCACTGGATGGACGGCATCGGCCCGGGGGATGAGAGGCCGGCCATGATCAACACCCACTGGGGAGGCGTCACCGAGAGCAACCACTTTGGCACCCACGAGTTCCTCGACCTGTGCCGGCAGCTCGACTGCGAGCCCTACATCTGCGGCAACGTGGGCAGCGGCACGGTGAGGGAGATGCAGCAGTGGGTCGAATACATCACCCTCGACGGGGTCAGCCCGATGGCGGACCTGCGCCGCGCCAATGGGCGCGCGGAGCCGTGGCGGGTCAGCTACTGGGGCGTCGGCAACGAGAGCTGGGGCTGCGGCGGCCGGATGCGGCCTGAGTTCTACGCGGACCTGTACCGCCGCTACGCCACGTACCTGCGCGACATGAGCGGCAACGAGCTCTTCAGGATAGCGTGCGGGCCCAGAGGAGACGACTATCGCTGGACCGAGGTGCTCATGCGGGAGGTCGGCAGCGTCGAGGCGAGGACCGCGCGCCCGTTCATGGCGGGCCTGGCGCTGCACTACTACACGCGAATCGACGGATTGGAAGGGGAAGGGCTGTCCACCTCGGCGACCCGCTTCGGCGAGGCGGAGTGGTTCCGAATACTGAAGAGGGCGTTGTTCATGGAGGAGCTGCTGGAGAGGCACTCCGCCATCATGGACGTGTACGATCCCGAGAGGGAGGTGGCCCTCGTCGTGGACGAGTGGGGGACCTGGTACGACGTCGAGCCGGGGACCCATCCGCGGTTCCTCCACCAGCAGAACACGCTGAGAGACGCGCTGGTGGCCGGCGTAACCCTGAACCTGTTCAACCAGCACAGCGACCGTGTCAGGATGGCCAACATCGCCCAGACCATCAACGTGCTGCAGGCCATGGTCTTGACGCGGGGCGACCAGATGGTCTTGACGCCAACCTATCACGTATTCGAGATGTACAAGGACCATCAGGGCGCCGTGCTGCTGCCCGTCGACCTGCGGTGCGGCACCTACGACTACGGCGGCGAGTCCGTCCCTGCCCTCAGCGCCAGCGCCTCCCGCGACAGCGGGGGCCGGGTCCACCTATCGGTGTGCAATCTGGACCCAAACATAGAGGCTCGCCTATCGTGCCTCTTCCGCGGCGCCCAGCTGTCCTCCGTGACGGGGCGCGTGATGACAGCCGACGCCATCAATGCCCACAACACTTTCCAGGAGCCGGACGCGGTGTGTCCTGCACGCTTTGAGGACGCGCGGCTCGAGGGCGATACGCTGTCAGCTCGGCTGCCGCCCAGGTCCGTCCTGGTGTTGGAGCTTTCGTAGCCTCCCATGGGCCAACCGGGGACCCACAGCCCTACCCCGCGTCCGTGAGGGGCGGGGGCTGTATGGGCCCACGATCTGGTAGTATATTGGTCTACCGTCTGCGTAGGAGCGTGTATTGGCCCTGAGAAGGCTGCCGCCTTGGATGAAGTCGAGGATGCCCGGAGGCCCCAACTTCCTGGAGCTGCGGGACCTGATACGCGGCAGCCAGCTGCACACGGTGTGCGAGGAGGCCCGCTGCCCCAACATCGGCGACTGCTGGGAGCGCCGGACCGCCACCTTCATGATACTTGGGGACATCTGCACCCGCGCGTGCGCCTACTGCGCGGTCACCACCGGGACGCCTGTGGGGCTGGACCTGCAGGAGCCGGGGCGCTTGGCGGAGACTGTCGAGAGGATGGGGCTGAGGTACGCGGTCATAACCTCGGTCAACCGGGATGATCTGCCCGACGGCGGCGCCTTCATCTTCGCTCAGTGCATCCGGCAGGTGCGGAGGCGGCTGCCCGCGTGCAAGGTGGAGGTCCTCATCCCCGACTTCTGCGGCGACTGGGACGCCCTGGCTGCCGTGATGGACGCTGTGCCCGACACCCTCAACCACAACATCGAGACGGTGCGGCGCATCTTCCCCAGGGTCAGGCCCAAGGGAGACTACGATCAGTCCTTGGAGCTGATCGCCAGGGCCCGCGGCCTGGTCCCAGGCGGCGTCACCAAGTCCGGGATGATGGTGGGTCTCGGCGAGACCTGGAGCGAGATACTGGAGACGATGAGGGACCTGCGGGCCGTCGACTGCGATCTGCTGACCATCGGCCAGTACCTCAGGCCGTCCCCTGGGCACGCGCCCATATGCAAGTGGTACACGCCCGACGAGTTCGACGAGCTGCGCGGGGAGGGCGAGGCCCTGGGCTTCCGCCACGTCGCGTCAGGCCCATTGGTCCGAAGCTCCTACCACGCGGACGAGCAGTACGAGACCGCGGCGGTTTCCGGCGTGAGCCGCTAGTCGGAGGAGGGCAGCTTGCGAGCCTGCTGGACCACCATGTCGGCTCCGTGACACTGTACAGGCCCCTGGCCGGCCTTGGTGCACAGCACAACCGTCCCGCACTCCTCGCACTGGTACCTTCTGCCCAGCTGGTTAGGCATAGACGACCTCGCTTCCGGCTCCCGGACCGGCCTAAGCCCTCTTCGTCATGGGCTTGCCGCAGCACGAGACCGTCCCGTCTCCGCCGTTGGTGACGACGAACTCGGAGCCGCAACTGTCGCAGAAGTATCGCTTGCCGGTCTCGTTGGCCAACTTCGTCCACTCTCCGAGGGTTTGGTTGAGATTATAGCCACCACGCCGTTGGAGCGTCAACGAGTTTCTTGTCCTGGTCCCGCGGGAGGTCTTCCGATGCGGGGGCGCGGTCCGGTATGGAGACAGGGACGCCCTATGCCCGGAGGCCCTCGACGACGGCCTGTGTCGCGTCGTAGTCGCGTCTGCCCCCCCGCATGATGGGGGGCACCAGGTAGATGGAGGAGAGCCCGGCGTCGATGAAGCTTCCCAGCACCTGCGACGCTATCTCTACTCCGGACCTGCCTGCCTCCAAGTCGTCGGTCACCCACCGGGGCACGCTGCCGAATACGATGCCGCGGGCGGCCATCACCTGCACCCCGTGGAAGATGGGTGTCGTCAGCTTCTCGCCGTACTCGTCGGCGTACCTGCTCATGAGCTCCGCGGGCAGGGCCGGATCGAAGGTCGGCTGGGAGATGAAGAAGTGCGCCCCCGACTCGACCTTGCGCCTAGTGAGCATCACCTCCGACTCTATCCCGCGGGACAGGTCTATCGATGCGCCGATGCAGAAGTCGGTGGGTCTGAGAAGGCTCCGCTCCCGGTAGTCCAACCCCTCGTTCAGCCTGGCGATGGAGCGCATGAGCTCCGTCGGGCGGTAGTCCTTGACGCTGCGGACCTGGCGCAGCTCCCTCTGGGTAAACTCGTCGCCCATGACCACGACGACGTTCTCGAGCCCCAGCAGCTGGGCTCCCAGCAGCAGGCTCTGGAGAGCGAGCCTGTTCATGTCCCTGGTGGCCAGAGTGAACAGCACGTCGCGGCCGGTGCTCGCCTTGATCCACGCGGCCGTGAGGGGCGAGCTGGCGCGGACCGACCTCCCCGGATTGTAGGCCACCGACACGAAGTCTACGTCGAGCCGCGCGGCGGGCTCCAGCAGGGCGGGAAGTCCGCCGCGCGGCGGGGAGAGGTCGCAGACAATCGTCGGGCGGCCTCGGTTGCGGGACAGCCTGTCGACGACCTTCGTCACTGCCCGTCGCAGCTACGGCGAGAGTCCGCCTGGGGGAAAGTTGCTACTTCCAACCCAGGGCGCCGCTGGGAGTCGGTGTCAACGATACCCTGTGGCCATCCGTGCAGCGGTACCGCTCCTCCCTCATCTCCCTGCGCTTGCCGGACAGGGATGACTGCTCCATGGCCTCACTGCAGAAGGGGCAGGTGACACCGTATACAACCCGGTTCCGAAGACGCTTGAGCTTGACGTGAGTCAGGGTGTCGGCCAGAGACGGGAAGTCGCCCACGTACCGGAGGACGTATCGGGTCCCGGAGCTTATCATGCTCTGATGGCCGTTCTTTGCGTGGGGAGAGACGTAGTCGTAGTCGGCGTAGCCGCACACCATGCAGAGGGACTCCTCGTAGCTCACGCTGAGGGTCGTCTCACACCGGGGGCAGTACATCCGGTTGCCGGTTTCGGTACGCGGCACCGGATCACGAACAAGCTCAACGTAGCCATTGCGCTCGGGGGCTACTGAGTACTTGGAATTTGCTATTACCATCCTGCTTCTCCTCTCTCAAACCTGCATGCAATCTGCCGACCCAAGGCGGCGACCCGCTATTTGGCTTGGCAGTGGGGCTATTTCACCAAATTCTTTTTACTTTGTCAAGTCTATTTACTAGATATATTACAAGATTTAGTATAGAAAAACTCTTGACATGCTATGAAATTTGCTGTAATTGAACCGAGCTTGCATTGCCCAGTAGTCTTTATGCAAATCTACAAGTCAAATATAGAAACGGGAAAAGTCTAGTATGATTCCATCATAGTATGGTCGAGCGGCTGCGCTTGACCGCTGTGGGACAGATGCATTCAACCTCGATGTGTCCGCGGCCCGGCTGCGGTGACACCATGCGGGCCGCGATACTAAACTCGTCCTCGTCAGCCAGCAGAACGAGGCCGACTCACTGACCTGATGCAGCACGACAACCGCAGACTAAGGAGTGAGGGATGGAACGAACGGGCTTTCTACTCAAGGTGAGACCGGACAAGATCGAGGAGTACAAGCGCCACCACGAGGCCGTGTGGCCGGAGATGCTGGACGCCCTTCGGCGCAATGGATGGCGCAACTACTCTCTGTTCATGACCGACGACGGCACTCTCTTCGGATACGTCGAGGCCGAGGAGAGCTTCCAGAGCTGCCTCGACGGCATGAAGGGCGAGGAGGCGAACCTCAGGTGGCAGGAGTTCATGGCTCCCTACTTCGAGGACCTTTCAGGCCGACCGGACGAGTCGATGGCGCAGCTCCAGCAGGTGTTCCATACGGATTGAGTACGCCCTCCCTTGGCGAAAGCGGGGAGCAGGGAGAGATAATGACCAAGCTCGACTTCGTCGACGCCCATGTTCACTTCTACGACATGCAGCACCCGGAGCTCTTCTACGGACACTGGCAGCCGGGGGTCCCGCACCCGTTCCTGGGCGAGCAGATACAGAGGCTGGCCGAGCGGAGCTACTTCGCCGAGGACTACATCGCGGAGACCCGCAGCGCCAACGTGGTCAAGGCCGTCCACGTCCAGGCCGCCATCGGCACCCAGGACCCGGTCGCTGAGACCGAGTGGCTCCAGGAGGCAGCCGGCCGGACGGGGTTCCCTCACGGTATCGTCGCCTACGCCGACCTGAGGGACCCCAACGTCGAGGGGACCCTGGAGCGCCACTGCCAGTCCCCCAACATGAGGGGGATCCGCGACTTCTCCTACGGCGACTACCTCGTCGAGCCCGACTTCCACCGAGGGTTCGCCCTCCTGGAGAAGTACAAACTCGTATCGAGCATGAACGCCCAGTGGCAGGACATGGAGAAGCTCAGGGGCCTGGCGGCAAAGTTCCCGGACACGACCATCGTCGTCGACCACACCGGCTTCCCCGAGGAGCGGTCGCTCGAGTACTACGAGAGGTGGAAGCGGGGCATGGCGGCGGCCGCCGAGGCGGACAACGTCCGCTGCAAGATATCCGGCTTGGGGATGGGCGACAACAACTGGACCGTCGAGAGCATCAGGCCCTACGTCCTCTACTGCATCGAGACCTTCGGAGTCGACCGGTGCTTCTTCGCCACCAACTGGCCCGTAGACTGGCTCTTCAGCACCTACGACGCCGTTGTGGACGCCTATACGCAGATCACCTCAGACCTCACCCGCCAGGAGCAGGAGGCCCTCTTCTCCAAGAACGCGGAGCGCCTCTACGGCATCTAGCGCGCCCCATCGTTGACCCGGCACGAAAACGGCTCGACAAGGTGGACAGCTGTCATATCTTACGGGTTGGGTCACAGCTTCAGACATCCTCTAAGAGAGACTCCACGCGCCGGCGTACGCCACCAGACCCAGCTTGCGAGCAACCGCCAGAGAGGCGTCATTGGACCACGATGTACTGTAAAGCGGAATGCGGCCGGAAGCTCGAATTGCCAAAGCCCACGCAGCAGTAACGCGCGGGCCGAGTCGACGTCCACGGAACGCCATTGCGGTCTCAAGCCCAGCTTCTGCGGCCATGTCGGAACGCCTCGCACAGAAACAGACGCTCACGGCATGTCCATCCTCCATCACTGCCACGATGGGCGACCGTTCTGGAATCTCGTCCGCCTTCCATCCGGTGAAGTTGTGCTCTAGCAGCTGCAGGTCGTCCACCAACACGGTGTTGGAGGGTGGAGCAATCACCTCGGGAAACGAGAATGCGGGCCCCGAATCGACTTCGCCTTTGACTAGCGACATGTACCGCTCCGCGTGCAAAGGAGCATCCCGGAGGTCTGAAGCTGGCGGCTCTTCCCGGGCGAGACCGTCAAGCTCATCGGCGATCTCCCGCGGTACGTCTGCTCGCACAGCCCAGGCGCGGCTCGAAGGTCCTCGGATGAGCGAGAATAGTGGGCCCGGACCTGGCTCCGGCTCGCGCGTCGCGGCGATGCGGCCGTCGCTATCGAGTAAGAAGGAGGTCTGTAGGTGGAGGTCTGGTGTGCTCACAGAACAACCTCGTTCCTGAGCCGGTCTCCCGCTCTCAGCGTCATGCCCTTTCGTAGACGGACACGTGGGAGCGGCTCTGTGAAGTGAAAGGCGAACGGCGCCAGTCCCCCCATCTCTCGCGGAGGCGGAGGCCAGCCAGTCGCGCCATGAGGTCCAGCTCCGACGGCCACGCATAGCGCAGTCGTCCGGGGTACATACTCGTTTCCTCCTCCGTCAGGAAGAAGGTGTTGGAGACTACGAAGACGAGCGAAAAGGCGCCCTCGCCCTCGACGTCCGCGAAGTCTCCGACGGTCATCGGCATCGGCGCACAGCTTTCCTTGGCCCTAAGCTGATCGACCATGGCCTGGGACGCCTCTATTCCGTGGACCTCGACTCCGCGGGCTGCCAGGGGAAGGGCGTACTTCCCCGGTCCAACTCCCAGCTCCAGCGCCCGGCCACCCGCTGCCAGCTCTTCGAGGACGTCGACGCCTTCCGATTCATTGGACGGTCTGTAGAACTCGTCGTACACCCCGGCGATCCGGTCACCGTACGTCGAGGACGTATACCCCTTCACATTCACGGTTCACCCCCTCCTTTTGTTCGAACACAGAACAAAATAAAGAGGCCTCCCAGGTTGAGGCCTCCCAGGTTAGGGAGGCCTCTAAATGACTATTGGGCTCCAGCCTGCCACCGGGCATTATGTGCTTTGTGGTAGGGTCTTGGATCACAAGCACGCGATCGCCGTCGGTCACCACTGCCCGGGCGGATACCACGTATCGAGGAGGCGTCCTATCGGTCAGATAGCACGCCAAACGCATGGTGTCCGCGGGCCAGGTATGTATCTCCTCCGCGAACGCGGTCAGCGGAGCTAGGAACGCGGCGAGATCGTCGTTCATCTTCCCGGCTCTCATCCGGTCCTAGCGAGGAACTGTCGGATGTGGCGAGCGATCTCGTGCTCCTGCTCCAAGCTGACTTTCACGTCGCGGTCGGGCTTCGTCGGAGTCTTTCCCTCTATGACCGCGATGTGAGGAGGGCCGCTTCCCCAATCGCTGCCGACCCTGCGGCGCGGCACGACATGCATATGGAAGTGCGGGGCGTGCTGGCCGGCAATCACGCCGTTGTTCTGAATCAGGTTGAGCCCGTCGGGGTCGTATGCCCGGAGAAGGGCGTCGGCAGTCCTGCGGACGGCATGGATCACGGCGGCGGCCTCCTCGTCCGTGAGGTCGTACAGGGTGGGGGCGTGACGCCTGGGGATGACGTAGACCTGTCCAAGCTCGAACTGGGTCCAGTTTACGAGGGTGAGCGTCAGGTCGGTCTCTTCGACGATACCCTTCTCCGAGCGGCCTCCCACGACCTCGCAGAGGTAACAAGGGTCGCCTGGAATGGGGGTCTTACCCCGGTCGGCGCCCCCAGGCCCGGTCGGAACTTCGATGGGCATCATGCAACTCCACTGTGGCTGTAACCCGGGCGATCAGAACAGTCCGCTGAGTGCCTCCTGCGGTCTGACCGCACGGATCGGGGACCGTTCATAGTCCCTGACGTTCCTGGTCACGATGTGCCGCGCGCCGCAGGCGCGGGCGGCAGCCACCTGCATCGCGTCCTCGAAGTCCGTCATCGGAAGCTCCGCGGCGTAACGTATGGCTTCGGTATCGGTTGCCGCCACCGCCACGAAGCGTGTCAATGCGACGATGAAGTCGCGGGCGCTCACCCCGCCATGCGATGGCGCGACGATGTAGTAGAGATTCGACACGGAGTGCCAGGCGATGTACGCGGTCTCTGCGCCATGCTCGATCCGGTCCAAGAGCTCCGAGGCCGGACCCGAATGGGGACGCCTGTCGAGAGCGACGTCGATGAGCACGTCGGTGTCCAGGAGTATCATTGGAGGTACTTCTTGGACAGGGCGTCGTATCGTGGATCGCCGCGCTCCGCCGCCCGAAATTGGCCCCGCCACTGCGAGGCGAAGGAAGGAGCATACTCTCCCGCCACCTCCCTGAGAGACTGCTCGATGAGCGACGAAAGCGACACTCCGCGGGAGCGGGCGTACCGCTTGGCCGCCGGGAGCAGCTCGGAGTCTATGGTGATCGTAAGCTTCTGCTTCATCGTGGTCTAGCCCCCTCCTGTTGAGTATACCGAGAAATTATAACAGTATACGTGTGAATGGAGGGGCGGTCAAGTATCTGACCCTGGGGCAGCTGGAGAGGGGATGGCGCCATGCGCGGAGCAGAAGCAGACCTGTCTCCTCGCGAGGGGAGATGGAGCCGGGACGTCAGCGCCGACCTGCAGGCCATTCCTGGCCCCCAGGTCGGCGCTTCCAGGGGATGAAGGACTACCGAGGCAAGCCTAGCGGCTGTACCCTGAAGCGGGCTTGGTCACGTCCCTGAAGCTGCGTGTGATGTGGTCCATCAGGAACGCAAAGTCCTGGTACGCCCCCAGGCCTCCCAGCTCACTCCCCAGCGGCTCCAGCTCCTCCATCAGCGTGACCAAGTCACTGTGCACCATGGAATCGGAAGACTCGGCATAGGGGAGGCTGCTGTAGAGGTCGGAGGATAGGGCGACGATGGCGCCCAGCTGGAGCAGGGCGTCGTTCAGGGTGTAGAACTCAGAGCCCAGCTGGCTCTGTATGGTCGCGTGCTGCCGGTTCGACTCGCCCGTCGAGGGGGTGACCCACCTGAGCGCCACCTCGCCGAGGCTGACGGGCCCGCTCCGCGCGCCCTGCCGCAGCTCGAGCTCGTAGAAGACCGTGGTGGCCGCTCCGGCGGGTATCTCGGCGAACTCCTTCCGCGCCTGCGTGAAGGACTCGTCCGAGGTGACGCGGTTCTCGTACCCGATCAGCCGCCACGAGTCCACCACGTCCGGGTCCCACGTCACCTGGGCGCGGGTCTGGTCCGCGAAGGGTATCGAGAGGGCCAGCCAGCTGTCGCGGCTGAAGGTCGCCCTGGCCTGGTCCGTGGTGCTCAGGTACCTGTACCAGCCGTTGCCGTACTGCGCCAGCTGCTCCAGCAGGTAGTCGTTGTAGTTCTCTATGCCGACGCCGATGGTGATCAGGCGCAGGGGGTTGCGGCTGTCGCTGTCGCCGGCGGACTCCAGGATGGCGAAGGGGTCTGTGGCGTCGACGTTGGCCACGCCGTCGGACATCAGGATGATATAGTTGTAGGAGTCAGGCCGCTGGCGGCGCGCCCGGTCGGCGAGCTTTACGGCCAGGTCCAGGCCCGCCTGCACGTTGGTGGAGTTGTGGGGCGCGAGCTGATCGATGGACCGCCTCACGTCGCGGTCGTCCGGGTTGCTGTGCTCGACCGTCAGCTCGCCGATCACCTCGGTGGTGAAGTGGACTACGGCCATGCGGTCCCGCCCGCCCAGGCTTCGCCTGATGCTCTCGGCGGCCTCCCGCGCGATACTGACCCGGTCGCCGTTGCGCATAGAGCCGGAAGCGTCCAGCACCAGCGTCACGTTGAGGGGCGTGTCGTCCTGCATCTCGGGGGCCTGGAAGGCGATGCGCGCCAGGTGCTTGCGGCTGTCCAGGGGATGCATGAAGACGTCGGTGGTGATGCCGAAGCTGTCCTGCCGCAGCGGCCGGTCGTAGCGGTAGTTGAAGGCGTTGATCCACTCCTCGGCCCTCACCGAGTCCGGCTCCACCTCGTAGCCCGCCCGGGCCCAGTTGAGGGCCAGATGGTACGAGGTGCGGTCCGTATCGAGGCTGAAGGTCGACACCGAGTCCTCCGCCGCCGACACGAACCTGGACCGCTGGTAGTCCTGGAACGTCGTGGCCGACGGAGGGCCGGCCGGCAGGCCTGCCGGAGCCGGCGTCGCCGACGGGCTGCGCTGGCTTTGAGCACCCTGCAGACCCGCCGGGCCTTGCGGACCCGCCGGCAAGGAGGGTACCTGAACCTCCTTGACCACCTCCTGCGTCACCACCACCTCCACGGGCACCTCCTTCACCACCTCCTTGGTTACCACCACCGTCTCGCCGGGTACCTGGATTCTCTTGATCACCTCCTTCTCGACCACCACCTCCACGGGTACCTCCTTGATGATCTCTTTCTCGACTATCATCTCCTTCTCAACCTCAACGACCTTCGGTTCGGGCGCCTCGCTGCTGTCAGCGCACGCTGCCAGTAGGAGCACGCACGCTATGGTCAAAGTCACCGTCGTCAGAATCCTGTTCATGGGAGCAACCTCCAAGTGTCTCTTTGTGGACATAACCTAAACTATACAACGCTGGAGGGCCGCAAAAGGTTCCATTTGAGCCTGTCTCAGAAGAACATCTGTGAACAGGTTCACTCTGACGCGAAGGTCTGATGTAAGACGACGGTGTGGAGACTGGTCGCTGTCATCGCCTCAGTTCACGAGACAGGACAAGGCTTCGGACCGTGGAAAGGGATGGCTGAAGGGGCGGGAGGAGCTCCACACCCGATAGAGAGTGCGCAGGTTGAAGGCTGTTGCCAACATGGTCCACTCGGCCGCCACGTTAACGAGGCCGCGCAGCAGGAACCTACGTGCCCTCTGTTGCTCCTTGATGATTCCGAAGACCGGCTCGACGAGTTGCTTTCTCAGCCCGTAAGCTTCTTTGGCTGCTGAGGTGGACATCCAGGCGCGATGGCCACGTAGGACTGCGTCGTGCGGCCCTATGGCCAGGCTTCGCCCAATCTCTTTGGCTCTGGTACAGGCTCTGAAGGCCGGACATGCCTGACAGACAGCACCTGCAGCCCGGTACAGACGCAACGGGACTCCGTTCGCATGCTGTATGCGGACGAACGCGAGCGTCTGTCCCTGGGGACACCTGAAGCTGTCGCTGTGCTCGTCATAGGTGAATCTGTCCTTGTGGTAGGGGTCTTCGAGGAACCGTTGTCGTGCCTCTGACACCACCACCTGCTGACCTCGACGGTCGCACTCCGCCAGGTGACTGGCAGCGAAGTATCCGGCGTCGGCCAATGTCATCTGCGACTTCGTCCCCGTAGTCTCCTCGGCCTGCTCCATCATCGGCACCAGCAGGGCATTGTCATTGGCCGCATCAACCACGTCCACGGCGGTGACCACCATGCCGGTCCCTCCCCCATCCACCTCTACGGGTGAGACCATAGCCTGGGCGTTGTAGCCAGCCACGATGCCCTGCCTTCCCTTCATCAGCCGGGCCTCCGGGTCGGTCAGGTTGATGCGCTTGTGGCGCTTCTGACTCGCAAGATCGGCCATCGCATGCTTCACCTGCTCTCTCAAGACCTCCTTGTCCGCCAACTTCTGAGGCAGACGGGCGACGGCGGCCTCTTCTCCCGCCTCGTTCTGTGCCTCAAGGTCGGTTATCGCCCGCTCCAACCGATCCAACAGCCCTCTCAGCCCCTTGGCATCGTAGCTCCTGTTCACTGAGGCGTTGGCGACCACCTTCGTACCATCCACCGCCTGGACCGCCAGATCCACCAACTTCATGGCCACCGCCGTACGCACGGTACGCTCGAACAGCTTCCTCATAGCCTGCCTATGCCCTTTGTAGAACCGCCACAGGGTGTTGTGGTCAGGATGCTGCCACCCGGTCAGCCATAGGTACGGTATCTGGTCCCGGCAGGCCACCTCCAGCTTTCGGCTCGAGCGCACCCCGGTCATGAAGCCATATAGCCACACGCTCAACAGCGCACGAGGATGGTAGGCTGGCGCCCCCATCGAGTCACCTTCTATGTCCACGCCAAGCTCCGTCCAGCTATCCCTGTCCAAGGCGTCAACGAACTCGGCCACGAATCGCGCCGGATGATCCAACGGCAACAGCTCGTCAAGCGTCGGCGGCAACATCCACATCTGCTCTCGGCCCATCGGTCGAAGTGGCATCTCAATATCTCCCATCTTGATGTCCCTTCAAACGTACACCTGACCCATACCCAACGCCACCCCAGACTTCTGAGACAGGCTCATTTTCGTCCAGATTCATCACTATTCCGTCCGGAAGCGCCCAAAATGCGTATTGAGACCGGCTCACGGTTCCCCTGCCAACCCGGCTGCGAATGTGGCAAAATGAGATAGAGATAGGCCCATGACAGACCAGACTCAACAGGCTCACATCAGGCTGGAGTCCCCGCTGCAGAGGGACGTCGCCCGGATGATCGAGGCGCTGGACTCATACCTCGAGTCCCTGTACCCGCCCGCCAGCAACCACCTCCTCAACGTGGAGTCCCTGGCGTCCGAGAACGTCAGGTTCCTCGTCGCCAGGGTGGGGGGACGCGCAGTGGGGTGCGGGGGGCTGGTGCTGGACCGGCGCGGCTACGGGGAGATCAAGCGGGTCTACGTGGACCCGGAGTACAGGGGGCTCGGCATAGCGGGGAGCATTCTTCGCCGGCTGGAGGCGATTGCCCTTCGTGAGGGACAGCCCTGCGTCCGCTTGGAGGTGGGGGTCCACCAGCCCGCGGCCCTCCACCTGTACCGCGGGGCCGGGTACGTCGAGCGTACTCCCTTTGGAGCGTACTCCCACGACCCGCTGTCCGTATTCATGGAGAAGCGCCTGACGAGAGAGTCCGCCTGCCGGGCAGGCTGATCCCTGGGAAAGCGCTGCTATGGTACTCTTCACTGACTAGGAAAGCGAAGGAAGGGAAGGACATGTCATACAAGCCGAAGAGTCTTGGCCACCTGGTAATGAGGGTGAGAGACACGGAGCGTTCGCTGGACTTCTACACTAGGGTCATGGGTCTGACCGTCATGGAGAAGAGCGCCAGCGGGATGGTCTTCATGTCGGCCAACACCGAGAAGTCCCACGAGCTGGCCATCCTCGCCGTCGGCGAGGATGCTCTTGGGCCCGACCGCTCCGCCGTGGGACAGGCCCACATGGCCTGGCAGATGGAGACCTTCGAGGACCTTCAGGATCTGTACCACCGCCTCAAAGAGAACGACGTCAGGATCCGGAATATCGGCGACCACGGCATCTCCCTGGGCGTCTACCTCTTGGACCCGGACGACAACGAGATCGAGGTCTACTACGAGCTCCCACGCTCGGAGTGGGAGTCCCATTCCGAGAAGGGGCTCTTCGGCGGCAGCTTCCCGCGGCAGCTGGAGACCCCCGCCGGCGTGGCCGGGGATTAGCCCTATCGCAGGGTGATCGGTGGCTCAGAGCAGGGCAGGGTACATCCTCTCCATCGACCAGGGGACCACGGGCACCACGGCCATCCTGGTCGACGCCTCGGGCCGCGTGCTGTGGCGCGTCAGCCGGGAGATCGCTCAGATCTACCCGCGTCCCGGGTGGGTCGAGCACGATCCGGCGGAGTTGTTCGAGTCGTGCTTGGAGGTGGTGGACGAGCTGCTTGAGGAGACTGAGACCGGCCCGCGCCAGATCGAAGCCCTGGGGATAACGAACCAGCGGGAGACCACCGTGGTGTGGGAGCGGGAGACCGGCCGCCCGGTCGCCAACGCGGTGGTCTGGCAGTGCCGGCGCACGGCGGCCCTGTGCGACGCGATGCGCGCCAGGGGCCTCGAGTCCACCGTCCGGGAGCGCACCGGCCTGCCCATCGACGCCTACTTCTCGGCGACCAAGGTGCGGTGGCTCCTCGACAACGTACCGGACGGGCAGAGCAGGGCCGAGGCGGGGGAGCTGCTGTTCGGCACCGTGGACTCCTGGCTGCTGTGGAACCTCACCAACGGCCTCACCCACGCCACCGACGTCACCAACGCCTCCCGCACGATGCTCTTCGACACCGGGGCCCTCTCCTGGGACCGGGGGCTGATGGACGCGCTGGACGTGCCGCCGCGCATGATGCCCGAGGTGAAGCCCTCCTGCGGCGTCTTCGCCCACGCGGGGGGCAACATGTTCGGCGGTCAGAGTATCCCCATCGCCGGAGTGGCCGGCGACCAGCACGCGGCGCTCTTCGGGCAGGCGTGCTTCGAACCGGGCATGGCCAAGAACACCTACGGCACCGGCTCTTTCGTCCTGATGAACACGGGAGGGAGCCGCGTCCGCTCCGACAACGGCCTGATCACGACGCCCGCCTGGGCCCTGGGCGACGGCGTGGCCTACGCACTGGAGGGCAGCATCTTCTCGACGGGAGCCACGGTCCAGTGGCTCCGGGACGGGCTTGGCATAATCACCGACGCGGCTGAGACCGGACCGCTGGCAGCCTCCGTAGAGGACAACGGCGGCGTCTACCTGGTCCCGGCCTTCACCGGCCTGGGCGCTCCCCACTGGGACATGTACGCGAGGGGGACCATCGTGGGGGTCACCAGGGGGACGACGGCAGCGCACCTGGCCAGGGCCGCCCTGGAGGCGACCGCCTACCAGACCCGCGACGTGGTGGAGGCCATGACCGCGGACGCGGGCGTGGAGCTACCGCTGCTGCGCGTGGACGGCGGGGGCGCGGCCAACGACTTCCTCATGCAGTTCCAGGCGGACGTGCTCGGCGTGCCCATACAGCGGGCGGCGGCCGAGACCACCGCGCTGGGCGCCGCATACCTGGCTGGCCTGGCAGTGGGCTTCTGGGAGAGCCTCGACGAGATCGAGGCCCTCCGAGACGCCGGCTCCGAGGGCCGTACCTTCGAGCCGCGGATGGGCGAGGAGCAGCGCGAGACGCTATACGGAGAGTGGAAGCGGGCCGTGGAGCGCGCCGCCGCCTGGGCGTCGCCCTAGACGTCCACGATCCCGCGTAGCCCCCCTCTCAATCTCCCCCTGCGAGGGGGAGAAGTAGGTTTGATCCCCCTGAGGGGGCCATCGCCGTCGGGCGATAGCCTCCGGGAGCTGTGCTAGGGCGCCGGGTGAAGGCCGGTAACCGCGTCGGCCCGGTGCGGGTCCAGGTCTCTGCTGGCCAGGGCCGGGTGATGGGGAGGGTACCGCCGAGCGCGGAAGATGCTGTTCGAAGTCTCCTCGCCGTCGCCGGTCGAGAAGGGGTTGACGTACTCCCACACGGTGGCGCCGCTGGGCGAGACCTCGAACATGCGCCCCGTCCGCCCCTCGCAGATCAGGGTGTTGCCGTTAGGCAGCCGCTGGGCGCTACTGATGTTGGAGCTGTAGAAGGAGTCCGCGGGGCTGCCCGTGTACTCCCACGCGGTCCGGTCGGTTGCGGGGTCAACCTCGATGACCCTGGAGTATCTCGGCCCGGGGCGGTGGGTACCGTTGTCGAAGATCAACACGTGACCGTCCTCCAGGTGGGTGGCGTCGTGCTGGTGAGAGAGGTCGTCGGGGCTATACCGCCATCTGAAGCCGCCGGTTGACCTGTCCACCATCGCCACCGTGCTGGTATTGCGGAAGCTCAGCAGCAGGTCGCCGCTGCCGGTGACGGCCAGGGAGTTTGCGTGAGTCCACTCCACGCGGCCTTCCAGGGGACAGATCGCGTCCTCCTCCACCGATAGGTGCTCCCACGCCCTCCACTCGTACACCGTCGAGCCGTCGGGGGCGATCTCGCGGACCAGGTCACCGAACATCCGGGCCGGGTCGTCGTCCGCCGCGGAGCCGCCTCGGACCCTGGCCGTGAGGTCTGCCGGAATGCGCTCCCAGACCAGGACCAGGGTGTTCCCGTTGGGCAGCCTGACGTAGTCGTGATGGATGCCGGGATCGCGGTACTCCCAGACGGTCTTGCCGCTCCAGTCCAGCTCCAGTATGGCGGCGCTGGAGCCGCCCATGGGCTTGGCGCCGTCCAGGTCCGGCGGAGGCCGTGTCCTCACCAGGAGGCTGCCGCTCTCCAACAGGCACGCGCTTCGGATGCCCTCGTTGCTCCGCCAGCGGTGGCACACCCGGCCCTCCATGTCGACGAGGGTCGCAAAGAGGTCACCCTCCGAGTGGGAGCTCCTGCTGCCGGCCGCCGTGAAGAGGGTGTATCCGTGGAAACAGTCCAGGGGGGAGTGATGGATCAGCCCTGTCGTTCGCCCCTGCATTGCGTCGCCATGCTCCCTTCTCACAGGACTAGCGAGTCTAGGGATGGTCCGTTCTGGGGATCGGGCTAGCCCCAACTGCATTGCCTGAGGCGACTAGCATCTTGGCTCGCAACGACAATCGCCCCGCCTTCAGGAGCCGTTCGATCCCCTCGCTCAGTCTGCGGTCGATATCCTGTCCTGTCCGACGCCATCCGAACTGACGGGCCGTCTCGTGCACAAGATCCGCCTGCTCAGAGCCGAACGTCTTACTGGCAATGAGCAGCAAGCCCATGTCGATTTCTGAGGGTGCGATCCGGCCAACTGGTCGGTCAGCGTTGCGCCTCGGCCGGCACGAACCAGCGTGGTCGGCGAGGCTCAGAAACTTATCGTCGGCCTTCTCGCGGCACACCACGCCAGCGTCGGCCATTTGCTTGACTGTCTGCGTGATTCGGGTACGGATTCGCTTCCCTGCTCTAGTGACTCCATAGGTGGCCCGCAACCGGTCAATGATTGTGTCGATGTGGACGGGCTGTTCGACGGAAATAACGTCCTGCACCGTGGTTGACAAGTCACTTAGCGGGACATCAAGCAAGTCACCTATACGAGTCCTGCCGTCGAACCGGCGGTATTCATCGAAGAGCAGGGCCGTGGCCGACGATGCTAGCGGGCTGTCCGGCCCTGTTGGCTCAGAAGCGATCAGAGGCGTCTCATCGGGATCGACACGGACGGGTGGAGCCGGAGGCTCCGACCGATGAGCGCGTGCCTGTTGGAGCGCCTGTTCAATGGCGACAATCTCCGTATCAGGGTCTCGGACCCACGCTGTCGACCACACACGGTGGATACGCCAACCGAGCCCTTCAAGCACTTGCTGGCGCAACCAATCACGGTCGCGCGCAGTAGGCGAACTGTGGTATGTAACCCCGTCACACTCAATGCCGAGGTCATAACTCTCACCGTCTTCAGACTTGATTGCAAGGTCGATTCGGTAGCCTGAGACGCCTATCTGTGCGTCGACGACGTGGCCGCGACTGCGCAGGGCCGCGAGCACAGCTTCCTCAAACGGGCTCTCCGGCTCACCGATACTGGTAGCCTCGGACTCGAAAGCGCGCTCCGGGTTGCGCACGTATTCGAGGTAGCGGCGTAGCTGGCGAGCACCAGGCTGCCCCGATGTGATGTCCTCAGCCCGCAGCGAGTGTACAACTGTCATTGACCTGCGCGCCCGGGTCACCGCAACATTGAGCCTGCGTTCGCCCCCCTCTCGGTTGATCGGGCCGAAGCGGTTAGGCACGGCACCTGCCGGGGTAGGCCCATAACAGATGGAAAGTACCATGTGGTCCCGTTCGTCACCCTAGACGTTCTCCAGATTCTTGACAAAGAAGCGCTCAGCCCCTTCTTCGCTGAAGCGATAGTCCAGATGACGGCTGAGTATTCGGCGCTCCTCGATGAGGGCCTCTATCAGGTCTGCCTGGGGGCGCGACAGCGCGACAACGCCAATGCTTTCGTCGGCAGGGTGGGTTTCCATGAGTTCGAACACGATGTCCGTTACCCGCTCGGCCTCTTCACGGTTGGTTTTTGTGCGACCCATGTCGTAGGTCGCGTTCGGAAGGTACACGTCGCGGACCGCGATGTCCGCCGGGTCGGGGCTGGGAAAGGTAAGCAACCGATTTTCGTAGAAGGCGTGGTTGGAGAAGCTGATGAGACTCTCTGAACGACTTCTGTAGTGTACGTTAAGGTATCGCTCGGTGAACTCGGTGCCAACTTTTCCCGCCATCACGTCAAGAATGCTCTCGCGGCCTTCGAAGATATCTCCATCGTCATCATCGTCGTCCCGGTCGTCGTCGCCCAGACCTTTCCGGAAGAAGTTGGTGGGGGTAGCTGCATTCTGTCGCCGACCACAATGACCTGGCGCCCTCTCTCGATGGCCGGGAGCGCATCTTCAGGCCACACCTGTGACGCCTCGTCGAAGATTACCGCGTCAAACTCGAGATGGTCGCTGGCCAGAGGGCCTGCTGGCAGATACTGGCTGACAGCGACCGGGCTCATCATGAAGCACGGCTTCAGCGTCTGCAATAGATTGGGGATGCGTGCGATGAGCCTCCGTACGGGCATCTGCTTGCGCTGCTTCGAGAGTTCGCCGTACAGGTCGCCGAGTTGTCCTGCTTGCAGAGGGGTGACCCATGGGTCCGGGTACTTCGCGAAGACGCGTTCTCTCACGCGCTGACGCGTAGCAAAAGGGTACTTCTCGTCGAGTTCCCTGAATTGGGCGCGCACACCCTCGTGATCGACTCGGCTGAATCTGCGTAACTCAGGCTCGGCTTCGTAGAGCTCCTCCAGCCATGCAGCGTAGATGCGCCGCCGGACAATCCCCGGTGTGTTCTCCGCCTGATCGGTCGCGGCGCGGAGTGCTGCGGCTGACCCAAGGCCGAGCCGGTCTTCGAGTTCTCGCACTGCATCGCGGTATTCGACCCACCCTGGGGCGTCACCCGCGTGTTTCCGGAGGTCTGCACTCCACGCCTCCAGGTCGGCAAAGGGTGGTGCTTGCCAAGAGTCCCAACTCGTGGTTGCGACATTGAACCGTTCATCAAGGACAATGAGTCTTTGCGAGAATGCGGCGACCGCCGTGCTAAGGGAAGCCGCACGTTCTTTGTACTCCCCACTTGCTCGCGGGTTGACAGCATGATCTGCTAGCGTGTCGCCGACCCGATCGTTCGCCTCGTCGAGGAAGTCGGCAGTCCAGTCGAGGGCGTGCGAGACGGTATCCCAATCGGTTGCCTTGCGCCCAAAGAAGGCGCCAAAGTCCTCAGCAAGCGCAGGCGCGAGCCGTTCATCCTCTTCCATCACGGCCATGAGCCGAACGCCGTCCTCAATGAGTTGAATAAGGGCATCGAAGTCAGCAGGCTGTGTGACGAGGATGCGGTATATCTCTGCTGTGGCATCCCGAATACGGCGTATTGGCCTGATCGCACGGCGTGCGGCATCGCCTGCCTTGGCGACTTCCAGATTTGGCGCCATCAGAGGCTCATAGCCGATTGCACTCGCCGCGCGGTTGTATCGCATCAGTGCATCCTCTAACGGTTGACTCGCGGACTCCAGCGCGAGACGTCGGTCGCCAACGAACTCAGCGGCAAGTAGCTCCCGCAGGACTGAAGCATCGCCGCGCCAGTCACCGAGGATGCCCCTCAGCGCCACGAGGTCCGAGAGCACACGCTCCCACTCGGTTTCCCGCCCGCCGAAGCGCGTACTCAGTAACTCTCGCAGCCTTGGCTCCATCTCATGCCATCGCTCACGCGTCCGCTTCACGTCCATAGCCAACTCGAGGACAGCGAGGGATTCATCAAGCGAGAGCTTGCGGGGCGATTTGAGCTGTCCACGGACTGTGCGCTGATCGCGTCGATATGTTCCCCGGATATGGCGTAGGAAGCTCTGGTGGTCGGTTCGGTAACGAATGAGCATCTCCTCGTCCACTCGCTCCACAAGCCCGTCGGAGAAGTCCTCACCAAGCCGATGTTCATCGCTGACGAGCTGTTCAAGCAATGCCCGCGCATCCTCCGACTCGCGCTCCAACTCCTCAGTCGCCGGGACCGTGAGCCAGTGCTCCGGAATCGGTTCGAGGTCTAGGATGCTAGCTGTCAACGCCGACGCCTGGTCGAGTTGGCCCAGCGTCCGAAGCTGCGAGTCTGCGAGAGCGGCACCGATGGCTTCCGCGTTCGCCTTCAACAGGTCGAGCGCCTTGGCCTTCTCCAAGAACTCGCTTGGATCCTTGCCCAGCGCGGTTCGCCAACCCACTCCGGCCATCTCCTCCATCGCTTCTCGTTCGTCTGGCGAGAGCACTAGCGCGCTGGCGATAGCTCGATAGTCGATGGTTGAGGGCGAAGCCCCCAACCAACCGTCCAGCGTCTGCTCTAGGCGGCGTCGCTCGCGCTGCTGCTTTGCCTGATCCCGCGACAACTGACGCAACCTCGCTACGGCATCGTAGTTGAGCCACATTCGGGGAACAGTGGGTGCCTGTTCGAGTAGTTGCACGAGGTCCACCATAGCTCGCGCGTCGTCCGCCGACTCGATTGTAGGGACGCCGAGCCAATCGGAGAGTGCGCTCGCCTCAGAGCGCAACGCATCAATTGCTGTCTGCACCGCGCTCATGTCTCCCCGAACCAAATCGGCCAGTTGCAATGATGGTTGCGCTGTGCGGAGCGGTATCCAACGGCTCGAATAGTGACAGCGGAACTCCTCCGGCCGGCGCGCGATGCGCTCAGTCACCCGCTCGGCTTCGCGAATCCAGTCGGCGGTCAACTCCGAGGTTGGAGGCGGTTGAACCGCTTCCAACCGGGGCAAGTGGCGGACCTGAGCGAAAAGGCCTTGCACCTCATAGATAGATTTCCCTAAAGGCTCGCGCCGCTCGTGGAGTAGGCGCACGACGCGGTTAAGGAGGTCTCGGCGTGCGACCAACTCGTCGATGGATACGCTGGCGGCGAGTCGGGCGCGGTCGTCCTTGACAGCGCTGTTCAACTGGCGGTATACCTCGCTCTTTCTGCCACGGTCGCTGTGTAGGTCGAGACAGAATATGCCTAGGTTGCACTCCTCAAGCCTTCGCTTCACAACGTCAAGTGCAGCGGTCTTCTCGCTTACGAAGAGAACGCGCTTTCCGTCGGCGATGAGCGTGGCAATCAGGTTAGTGATGGTCTGGCTCTTGCCGGTCCCTGGCGGCCCGTGAATGACCAGATTTTTGCCTTGTCGGGCGTCTTCGATGGCCCGCAACTGGCTGAAATCCGCCGGAAGCACAGTGTACTGGTCACGCAGGTCCAACAGGTCGTCCAGGCGTCCCCCAGCCAGTTCGGGCTCTCGAGGAATTGCCGATGCCCCGTCGGAGCGCCGGGCATTGCTCGTGGATTCGGCACCGGCAAGCACTCGCGTCAACTCGCCGCGGACTCCATGCGCGCTCATCTGCATCAGGTCCTCGTACATAGCCAGTTTCGAGTAAGAGAAGGTACCCAAAGCGATGCAGTAGTCCACGGAAAAGTCGTCGCGGTCGGCGATTAGAGATTCCACCCTGCCGATGTACTCCTCCAGAGAGTCGTCCTCGGCGGAATTGCTTCCGAATTCCGGGAGGTCGATCCCCAGGGACGCCAGCTTGTGGCGCAGCGTGGGGTTGTCGGTTGCGTCATCGTCCTCGCGGACCAAGCGGAAGGGGTCTCGTGGAGAACTTCGTTCCAGATCACAGGGAATGAGCAGCAGCGGCGAGCGCGCTTCTACGCCGTCCTCATCGACCCAGTTTAGGAATCCTGCGGCAAGGAAGAGAACCTTCAGTCCCTGCTCCTCCTCCCACTCACGATCCCTGCGCTGAAGATTGCGAAGCCTCCGTTGCAGATCGGCGGGCTCGCAGTCCGTACTCATGTCACCAGGGTGGACAACCGGGTCGTCGGTGTGGTCGGTATCCTCCGTAGCCGCGAACCCGCGACGGCGTGCCTGAGCGAGTGGCACATACGGGAACTCAAGACCACGCCTCGACCTGCGAAGCCGCTCGTCCAGCTCATCGGGCTCTATGCTGGTGATACCGACGGCCCAGCGGCCCGGCTTGAAGTAGAGCAGATTGTTGCGGCGGTCGAATTGGAGGAGCCGCTTCGCCCACTTACCGATCTGGTCTGCTATCTCATCATCATGGTGGTTAGCACTCATGTCGTCGGAGCCCTCGCCGCGTCCGAGCGTGCAGTACCACTTGAACTAGACCCGTCGTCTGCCACCGCCACTACCAACTCACCCCATCCCGCCAAATTGCCGAGTCACCATAGAGGCGGAAGGGTGCGACTCCAGCATTGGACTTCCTCAGACAGCGTACGCCTGACTCCGATGTCCTAGAAGCCGGTCTCCCAGTTGAGCTACGGCCCCACTTGACGCGGGCGGACGTGTCCGCCCGCGTCAATATAGCAAAGGGCTTGCACCGACGCAAGAATCCTTCTAAGTGGTAGATGGGGGTGGTTCGGTTGACCGCGCGATCCAGCCTCTCTATAATCGTGCGGACGCGGCGACAAGGGCCGACGGCCCTCAGTTCCGCGCGCATTACAGCCAGCAAGGAGAGTGTAGATGAACGTCAACGACGCCATAGCCCGCATCCTCAAGAGCGAAGGGGTCGAGTGGGTAACGTGCTTCCCATCGAACAACCTGATCGAGTCCTGCGCCGTCGAGGGGATCCGGTCCATCATGTTCCGACACGAGCGCGGCGCCATAATGGCCGCCGACGGATATAGCCGCATGAGCAACCGGAAGAGCTTCGGCACCGTCATTACGCAGGGCGGGCCCGGCGCCGAGAACTCTATGGGCGGCATCGCCCAGGCGTTCAGCGACAATATTCCCATCCTGGTCTTCCAGGGCGGCCCCAGCCTTCAGCAGTACCCCGTCCGGCCCAACTTCTCTCCGGTCAGGACCTTCGAGACGGTGACAAGGTACGGGGAGGTGATCCTCAGCCCCAGCCAGGTCGGCAGCGCGATGCGGCGAGCGTTTCACGCGCTCCGCAATGGCCGCTCTGGTCCCGTGATCGTAGAGGTCCCCTCCGACGTAAGCACCCAGGAGGTGCCGGAGGAGGGGCTGGACTACAACTCGCCAAAGCGCTCTCTCTTCGCTCCGTCCAAGGGCGACGTCAAGGACGCGGTGAAGCTCCTCCTGAACGCAAAGCGGCCTATGATCCATTCGGGTATGGGCGTACTGTTCGCCGAGGCCACCGAGGAGCTGAGGGAGCTGGCGGAGCTGGTGGACGTCCCCGTCTACTGCACCATGCCCGGCAAGTCGTCCTTCGACGAGCGCCATCCGCTCTCTCTGGGCTCGGGCAGCGGCGCGACGACCGCGCAGGCCCGCCAGTGGCTCGAGGAGTCGGACGTGCTGTTCGCGGTGGGCTCCAGCATGACCAGGACCTCCTACGGCCAGACCATCCCTGAGAACAAGGTGATCATCCACAACTCGGAGAGCGCCGAGGAGATCAACAAGGACTACACGGCGGACGTCGGGCTTCCCGGCGACGCCAAGCTGACGCTGCAGGCGATGATCGATGAGGTCAAGGGGCAGATCGGCGAGAACGGCCGCAGGGGCCAGAACGGCGTAGCAAAGGAGGTCGCCGAGGTGAAGAGCGCGTGGATGTCCGAGTGGACCCCGGTGCTGGCGTCCGACGAGGTGCCCATCAACACCTACCGGGTCATCGGCGACATGGTGCGCACCCTTGACTTGGAGAACAGCATCGTGACCCACGACGCCGGAGCGCCTCGAGATACGATAATGCCCTTCTACCCGGGCACGGTGCCCCACAGCTACGTGGGCTGGGGGAAGACAACGCACCTGGGGTTCGGCATTCCCCTGATGATCGGCGCGAAACTGGCAAAGCCCGACAAGTTCTGCATCAACTTCATGGGAGACGGCGCCTTCGGCATGTCCGGCCTGGACATCGAGACCTCGGTCCGCGCCGGCGCCCCCATCACCACCATCGTGCTGAACAACAAGGGGATGGCGACCTACCCGGGCGGCTATCCCACGGCCAGGGAGCTCTTCGGCACCACCGAGATGACCAACGACTACGCCATGATCGCCGAGGGCATGGGCGCGGTGGGGATCACCGTGACCGACCCCTCTGACGTGGCCCCGGCTCTCGAGAAGGCGATGCAGCTGAACGGCGACGGCAGGACCGTCCTCTTGGACATACACTCCAACATGGAGGCCCGCCGCTCCCGCTAACCCTCGCCGCGAATGGGACCATATCCTCCAGGAGGCAGCCGACCGTGCATGACGTGCTAATCAGAGGAGGCACCGTCGTGGACGGTACGGGCGCGCCGGGCTATCCCGCAGACGTCGCCGTATCGGGCGACGAGATCGCGGCCATCGGCAGGCTGGATGGCGGCGCGGCCGTCACCATCGACGCCTCCGGACTGGTGGTGGCGCCCGGGTTCATCGACCTCCACAGCCACTCGGACTTCAACTTCTTCGTCGACCGGACCGCCGACAGCAAGATACGCCAAGGGGTCACGCTGGAGTACGTAGGCAACTGCGGGCTCTCCCTGTGCGCCCCCCTGATCGGCCTCTCGACGGAGCACCTGGACTCGCGGCGCGCCTGGTTCGAGTCCGACTGGGAGCCGACGTGGACGGACTTCGGCGGCTACCTTGACGCCCTGAGGGCCAACGGCTCCACGCTGAACATCGCCACTCAGATAGGCCACGGGACCGTGCGGCAGGCGGTGCTGGGCATGGAGACGCGGGCGCCCGATTCGGGCGAGATCAAACGGATGCAGGCCCTGGTCGCCGAGGCGCTGGACGCCGGCGCCATGGGCCTGTCGACGGGCCTGTCCATGGCGCCGGGGGTCTACTCGCTGAACTCCGAGGTGATCTCGCTGGTGGAGGCCGCCGCCCGGCGTGGAAAGCTCTATTCGTCCCACGTCAGGGACTCCTCCACCGAGGGCCCCGGGCTGTTCGTGGCCACCCAGGAGCTGATCGAGGCGGGACGGCGCACGGGCGCCCGGCTCCAGTACTCGCATCTGAAGGCCAACGGACCTCTCAGGGGCCGCAGCCCGCAGCTCCTGGAGATGATCGAGGCGGCCCGCGCGGAGGGCATCGACATCGCCGCGGACCAGTATCCGTACACAGCCGCCAGCGGTCCCATGAGCGGGAATATCCTGCCTAGGTGGGTCGTCGTGGGGGGGCGCGACCGCGCCCTGGAGCGGCTGGCCGACGCCGACCTGAGGGCGGAGGCCCGGGAGGGATTGCAGCAGGGAATCGACCGGGTGGGGGGAGCCCACCGCGTGACCGTCGCCTTCTACCCGGTGGACCGCCTCTACGAGGGCGGCAGGGCCGACGAGATAGCGGAGACCCTGGACTCCAGCCCGGCAGAGGCGCTCTTGAAGCTGTACGAGGAGTACGACCCTCAGCTGATCATATCCGCCATGGCGCAGCCCGACGTCGACTCCATCGGGGCGGCGCCCTGGGTCGCCGTCGCCTCCGACGGCACGTCCATCAAGACGACGCCTCCCCTCAACGAGGGAAAGCCCCACCCCCGCAGCTACGGGACCTTCCCTCGCTTCCTCAGGACGATGGTCAGGGAGTCGGGCAGGGTCCGCTTGGAGGACGCTGTTCGCAAGATGACCTCCCTCCCCGCGGAGCGCATGGGTCTCTCCCGCCGGGGCAGGCTGGCGCCCGGCTACTTCGCCGACCTCGTGGTCTTCGACCCGGAGCGCGTCGAGGACCGGGCGACCTTCGCGGAGCCCCATCGCCACTCGGTGGGAGTCGAGCACGTCTTGGTCAACGGCGTGTCCGTCGTATCCGAGGGCGAGTCCAACGGGGCCGCGCCGGGCCGCGTGATCACCGGATTCGACCAGTAAGAGCCGAGGAGAGGTATAGATGACGCCAGACACGCGCGGTTCCGCCGTATCCATCGACACCCCCATGGTCCCGCCCGCCTGGGCCTTAATGGAGCGTGAGCTGATCAGGGCCCAGACCCAGGCGTGCCAGGAGTTCTTCCAGCACTACTTCGACGAGCGGGGCTATCTGCTGTGCGTCCCACGCTGGGGAGGCGACGACGGGCCCGACGATGCCGCCGAGAACCTCATCAACTGGACGATGCTCCACGCCCTGGGCGCCCCGGACGTCGTCCTGGAGATGTACAAGAGGGGGTGGGAGGGCCACCTTCGCCAGTACACCGAGGCCAAGACGGTCGAGGTCCCGATGGGAAGGGACGGGATGTACTACAAAGAGTTTCCCGTCATGTTCGACTGGTTCCACCACGGCGAGTGGCTCTCGGCCTTCTACCTGCAGGGCCTCAGCGACCCCCACGACAGGAGCTACCTCAACCGCCTCCGGCGCTACTCCGGCTTCTACATGGGAGAGGATCCGACGGCGCCCAACTACGATCCCGAGCACAGGATCATCCGCAGCATGTTCAACGGCAGCCGCGGCCCCCTCATGCGCAAGGCGACGGCGCTGGACTGGGCGGGCGACCCCATCGAGCTGGAGGGGCGCTTCAAGCCGGGCCACGGTGAGCGCAGCTACCAGGAGATGCTCGACCACTTCGAGGAGTACAACGACGTCGTCGGGGACCATCCGATGAACATGGCGACGACGACCCTGGCCTTCAACGCCTACGCCCTGACGGGCGAGCCCAAGTACAGGGACTGGATCCTGGAGTACGTCGACGCCTGGGTGGAGCGGACCGAGGCCAACGACGGCCTGATCCCCACCAACATCGGCCTGGACGGCTCGATAGGCGGCGAGTGCGGCGGAAGGTGGTACGGCGGCGTCTACGGCTGGGGGTTCTCGGTGATCGTTCCCCAGACGGGAGAGGTGGCCCACCGGCCCTCTTTCCAGGACAGGGCCCACTACGGCTTCGGCAACGCCCTGCTGCTGACGGGAGACCGGCGCTACGTGGACCTCTGGAGCAGGATGATCGACAAGGTCAACTTGAACTCCAAGGTCGTGGACGGCGAGGTGCAGTACCCCCGGATGCATGGCGACCAGGGGTGGTACGAATACCGGCCGGAGCCCTTCTCGGCGGGCGCCCTGGAGACCTACTACTGGTCGATGGACCCCGTCGATCTCCAACGGGTGCGGGACGACGACTGGATCGCCTTCCTCCAGGGAGAGGACCCGGACTACCCGGTTGCCGCGCTGCAACGAGACTTCGCCACGCTGCGAGAGAAGGTGCAGGCGATGCACGACGACCCGACCACGCCGGACACCCGCATGTCCGACGACCCGAACCAGATCACGCCCGCCGTGGTTGAGAACCTGACGCGGCTGATGCTGGGCGGGCTCCCCACCGGGCGGATGGGGTCGCCGCTGCACTGCCGCGTCCGCTACTTCGACCCGAACAGGCGGCGGGCAGGTATCCCGGAGGACGTCGCCGCGCTGGTCGACACCATGAGCGCCGACCAGATCACGCTGACCTTGGTCAACGTCAACCAGGTGGAGGACCGCAGCGTGATCGTACAGGGAGGCGGATACGGGGAGCACCGCATCGAGAGCGTGACCGTGGACGGCCGGGTCTCGACGGTGGACGGCCCCCACTTCGCGGTCCGCCTGGCCCCCGGTGCGGGCAGCCGCATGACCGTCCGCATGGCCCGCTACGCCAACCAGCCCACCTTCGCCTTCCCCTGGATGTGAAGCCGGTCTTGCCGGCGATGGTCAGGTCGAGGTAGGAGTAGTCGCTGTCCTATACACTCCACCTCTGCAAGGCGAACTCCATGATCCTGGCCTCACGATCCCTAATCGTGTCGGCATCCCACATGGGGAGTCCAGCCAACTCCTTTTGTACCAGCAGGCTGGAGTTTGAATAGCTGGATCGCTTTTCCCCGAACGGCTTGTTGCCCATACTAGCGTTCCATGACTTCAAAGCTATGGTGAGATTGCCGAGCCTGTGAACATTTTGCTGGTGTTCCAACGTTTGGTCTTCCGACATTTCAGTCGCTGGACTCTGCGCCCAGATATGCTCCACCTCGTAATCGGAAGACAGGATTTTCTCCTGCGTCGACAGAGCCAATGGGACATCACCCTTCGTTCTGAGGTGAATCTCATATTCACTCAGCAGATACTTCATGGCTCCTGAGCTGAGGAGATTGTAAAAGTCCTCCCTGCTGAGGGAGCGCTTGAACTGACCGTCGTTCTGGTAATAGTGATTCATCTCCTTTAATTCACCAATCAGGCCGTCGTGGTTCAGTTTCTGCCGATGCACTCTGTTAGCTATTCTATTGAACCCAGACGCTCCCGTATCGCTCCGGTGTCCGCTCACCAGATATACGCGGACGATGAACGCCTCGAGGAGCTTCAGAATCTTCTCCATGCGGGCCGGCGCCTCACGGAATCTCAGCCACGACGCTATCAAGAGTGGGAAGATGTTCCCCATCCTCTCCAACATGAAAATCTTGCTCAGCGTCCTACCCTCTTCATCGTCCTTATAGGCGTCGGTGATGCATTTGACCGCGAAGAAGGCTCTCTCTAGGTCTTTGGCGTAAGTGAGTGCATATTTTACACATTCGCCCGGGTCCTGCCTCAGCATGTTCCTGATGCGGTCCTTCAGGCTGTCGAGAGGACGCGACGAAGTGGAACCGGCAGATATGTAATTTATGTAGTGGTAACGATGAACGTCATTCTCATCCAGGCGCAAGCGTTCCATGTGTTTGGTTTCGCTCACGTCTTCGAAATAACGATAGATGCCGGAAAAGTGGCCGTTCAACTGTTCGAGTCTGCCTGCCACCGCGTCATCGTCCTCTAGTCCAAGATACGAAGTATGCATGAGGAAGCTTTTCGTCTTCTCGAGATTGCTCAGTGGACGGCCTCTGTCGTTCACGGTTTCGAAAATACGAATGGCATCGGCATCGGAGTTGACCTGATACTGTATTAGCTGAAGGTCGTCAATCTTCAGCTTGAATTGCACCAGGAAGTCTTGGTATTCCGATGGTAGCCGTTCCTTCTCCTCGATAAGCCGTTCCCTAAAGAAGGCTCTTGCCGCCGCGAGACGCCGCTGGGAGTGTGTACCGGTATCGCTGCTGAGATGCTCATTGCCGTCAATCACTACATGGTGGAAGAATTGGCCGTCGTCACCAAGGGGGTTCAGCTTGTAATGGCCGCCGTCTTTCAGATAGCTCTTCTCCAGAGCGTCCACTTCTCCCCGCAACTCATCGGCACTGACCTCCTTTAACTGAGAGATTATCTCCCGCAGCAGTATCAGGACCGTTGTAAGCCGCTGCTGGCCGTCTATCACGTCGAACCGCTTCAGCGTAGCTAACGCGGCTTGAGCGATCTTCGCCGAATCTTTAAGAAGCACTGTACCGAAGTAGTGCTTCTTGGAAGGGTCGAGGTAATAGAGGTCTTCCCACAGATCCTCCAGATTCTTTCTTTCCCAGGCATAGCTTCTCTGGTACACGGGAATATCGAATATCTGGTTCCCGATAAGCAACCCACTGAGACTGACAAGGCTTCCGTCCATAGCTAATCTCCTGACATAACTCTGTGCACCGATTCAATCTATCACGCACGTCAAGTGATAAGTCGTCATCCCTCCCTGAATCCCCCTGGGTCCCTCAGGCCCAGTACTCTCTGAGGGACGGGAAGCGCTCCATGTTGAGGTGGTCCATCAGGGCCAGGTTCCATCCGACGTGTAGGATGTCGTGGTCTCGCAGCCGGAAGATGGCGTCGCCGGCGCGCATCGCCCCAAGGCGCCTCTACGGTGGCGTCTGGGTCGAATCCGGTGCCCGACAGGTAGCCCCACGTCTCCTCCTCGATGCGGTCCAGCTCCGCCAGCAGGGCGGCCTTGGCCAGGTCCCCCAAATCCACCGCCTAAACGGAGCTGACGACCTAATCTTATAGCTAATTCAGCCTTAAAGATGGGGCCTTTCCTTTCACCCGCTGGGTGAAAGGACGGATTGGCGAAAATGACCTATTTAGCTACGAAACTCAACCACATCGCCAATTAGGTGGTGGATTTGGGGTCCGACGATGCCTTGACTTCGGAGAAGGTGAGCTGGCCGGTCCTGATGCCTTCGAGGTACTGATAGTGCGTCGCGAGTATATGAAGAAAACTCTCCCTGGGCGTGTCGGCCCCATCGACCATGCGGTAGTCGTAGCTATCCTTCGGCAGCAGCGTTTAGAAGTCGGCCAGTATCCTGCGCTGCGGCAGGTAGATGTAACAGAAGCCTCTGGCCTCCGCGCTGTGGGCAAGCCCCGGGTCGATGGAATGGACGTACATTACGTGTCCCCGTAGGTAGGGGCGGTTCGCGAACCGCCCCTACCATAGCCGGACCGCAACCATCACCCTGTCGCCTGAGCCAACCCGCCCAATCGGAGCATGGTCGCAGCCCTTACAGAACTACCAGCCGAGGGCGTACCCGATGTTGCCCTTGGCGGCCGCGCCGCCGGCGATGACGCCGCGCTCCCGGTGGAGGCGGATGCCCATCGGCTTGCCGCCTGTCCAGGCCTCGCTGCTGTCGACGACGTGGCCCCGCCTCTCGAGCTCCGCGATCACGCCGGCGGGAATCCGCGAGTCCGCCGTCACGTGGCCTGGGTAGGCCTCGCGGGGGTAGAAGGACGAGGGGAAGTGCGTGGAGAACAGGGTCGGGGCGTCCAGCGCCTCCTGGATGGTCATGCCGAACTCGACGTAGTTCAGGAAGAACTGGAGGGTAACCTGGTCCTGCATGTCGCCGCCTGGCGTGCCGAAGACCATGTGCGGCTCGCCGCCCTTGGTCACCAGGGAGGGTGTTAGCGTAGCCCGCGGGCGCTTGCGTCCAGCCAGTGCGTTGGGCCGGTCGGGGTTGAGGTAGAACATCTGCCCCCTGGTGCCGATGGGGAAGCCCAACCCCCTGATCACCGGGGAAGAGCCGATCCATCCCCCGCTGGGGGTTGATGCGACCATGTTGCCCTCGATGTCGACGGCGTCCAGGTGGGTCGTGTCGCCGACGTGGGCGTGGCCGAGACCGAGGTCCCGCACCGCCGTGGCGGCGACTCCCAGCGCCCTCCGGTTGTCTTCCGCTACGTTGGCGGCTGCGTGCGCAGGGGCCCCGTTGCCGGTGTCCCCGGCCCGCATGGCCAGGGAGGCATTGTCGCCGATCAGGCCGCGGCGGCCGCTGTTGTACGCCTCCGACAGCAGGGTGTCCAGTGGCACGTCGTCGAAGGCCGGGTCGCCGTAGTACGCCTCCCTGTCCGCGAAGGCCAGCTTCGCCGCCTCCAGGTAGGTGTGCAGGTACTGAGAGGAGTTGTGGCCCATGGACGCCAGGTCGAAGCCGTCGAGGATCGCCAGCTGCTGGAGGAAGACGGGCCCCTGGGTCCAGGTGGGGCACTTGTGGACCTCAAGACCCCGGTAGCCATAGGAGACGGGCTCCTCCACTGATGCGCGCCACTCGGCCATATCGTCGTAGGAGAGCAGGCCGGTATGGGGCGAGCCGCTGGCGTCCTCGACCGGATTGTCGGTGATGAACTCGGCGATCCGCTCTGCGACAGGCCCCTTGTAGAAGACGTCCCTAGCGGCCTCGATGCCGGCGGTCCGGCTGCCGGCGCCAGATTCCGCCTCGCACATCATTCTCAGCACCGACGCGAAGTCGGGGTTGCGCCACACCTCTCCCGTCTCCGGCACGCGTCCATGAGGATAGTAGATCTCCGCCGTCGAGGGGTACCGCTCGTTGAACTTGGCGTAGCTGGAGGCGAGGCTCTCGTGGAGCCTCTCATAGACGGGGAACCCGTTCTCGGCCAGCTCGATGGCCGGCGCCAGCACCTGGGAGAAGCTCAGCCTGCCGTAGCGGGCGACGGCCGTAGCCCACGTGTCCACGACCGCCGGGACGCAGGCGGGCAGGTAGCCGTCTCCCGGTATCAGGTCGATTCCGTTGGCGCGGCACCAGTCGATGGTGAGCTCGCTGGGAGACCAGCCCATGCCGCTGATGGCCACCGCCTTCCTCTCTCTGGCGGAGTAGACCAGTGTGGGGACCTCGCCGCCGATGCCGTTGCTCTGGGGCTCCAGCAGGTTCACGCAGAAGCACATGGCCGCCGCGGCGTCGATGGCGTTTCCGCCCTGCTCCATGATCCGGAAGCCCGCCGCCGTGGCCAGGTAATGGCCCGAGGTAACGACCCCCCGGGTCCCCATGACGACCGGCCGGGTTGTGAATACTCCCATGGTGTCCTCCTAGTGAGTGGTTGGGCTGGGCCGCGCCCATCATATACGAAGGTCTCCCCTAATGCGCTATAATCTGGGCGAGTCCAAGGCCATTGACCGTAAGGAGGTCTATCGATGCATCTGTTGGAGGTACTGAACCCCGTAGGACAGCAGCGCGGGCTGCTGAACTCCATGACTATCAGCCCGAGGCCGGACACCCTGGACAACAAGACCGTCGGCCTGCTCTGGAGCGGCACTCACGGCGGCGACCTCGCCCTGAACCGCGCGGGCGAGATGATCCGGGAACGGTTCGACAACGTCACCGTCAACTTCTACACCGGCGGCAACTATCCGGCGCCGCCTCCCATAGTGCAGCAGGCGGCCAGCGAGTGCGACGTCGTCATCGGCGCCACAGCCGATTGAGGGACCTGTGCGTCGTGGATGGTCCACGACATGATCGAGATCGAGAAGACGGGTAAGCCCGCCATCCCGATCGTATCCGGGCGCTTCGAAGAGGACGCCATCGCCAGCTCGCGTACCTTCGCGATGCCGGACCTGCAGTTTGTGATCGTCCCCCGCATCTACCGCAACCTTGCCCCAGATCTGTGCGTCAGCCAGACCGAGGCGGCCATCGACGACATCATCGAGGTGCTTACCGTCGACCAGAGGCACGGGCGCGCCGAGCGGGACTCAACCGCCGCCGTGGAGCGGTTCGAGGGGGAGGACCGCTGGGACGCCATCCTGAAGATGAACGAGCAGTGGCTGCTGCGGGACTGGGGCGACTCGCTGGTCCTCCACCCTCCGACGCCGGAGGCCGTCGACGAGCTGATAGGGGGGACGGGCCTCGACCGGGACAACCTGGTCTGCGACATGCCGCCGGGCTTCGGCCTGGCGACGGTAGAGAAGATCGCCATCAACGCCGCCATGGCCGGGGCGAAGGCCGAGCAGATGCCGGTCATAATAGCGGCGGTAAAGGCCCTGTCCCAGGTCGGCTCCCAGGGCGGCAAGTCGCTGCTGATGTCCACCAGCCCCCACGCGCCGATGCTGGTGGTCAACGGACCCATCGCCAAGGAGCTGGGTATCAACGCCCGCTCGGGTCTGGGCCCCGGCCGCGACAACGAGGTGAACATCACCATAGGCAGGGCCTTCTCCCTGTGCCTCCGCAACCTTGGCTACTGGTACCCCGGGCAGATGGACATGGACACCATCGGCACCACCCGCAAGTTCATCCACTGCATAGCCGAGAACCAGGATATGAGCCCCTGGCAGTCCTTCCACGTCGACCAGGGCTTCGGCGCGGAGGAGAGCGCCGTCAGCGTCTTCATCACCGACGGCGAGCTGGACGTCCAGGACCAGGGGAACACGTCGGCGGAGAGCCTCCTCAAGACGCTGGCGTACGGGAGCACCTTCGGCACCCGGGGGCTCGGATCGAGCCACGGCGCCGAGCGTCTGATCTTCATGCCCCCGGACGTGGCGAGGCCCGTGGGCGCGGAGGGGTTCTCCAAGCAGGAGGCCAAGCAGTTCATCCACTTCCACGCCAACCAGAGCCTCGGCAAGATGATCCACTACATGCCGATAGAAGACGCACGAGTCGGCCGGCAGTGGCGCTGGCTGGAGGGCCTCACGGAGCAGGAGCGGCTGGACGTCACGGTGCCGCTGCTGGAGAGCGCCGACCGCTGGTTCATCATCGTCGTCGGCGCCGACCGGGCCAAGACCCTGGTAATGCCCATCGCCGACGGAGCCTCGACCGTCGGCATCGACCAGTACAGGCCATAAGAACGCCAGACCCCGACGAACCAGGGTGAACGGCTCACGCCGTTCGCCCTGGCAATCGTATCGTCTTCCGGCGTGATCAGAAACTCGGAAGATCTGTCGTCCTCTGGCGTACTCTCATCAAGAGGGCCCCTCTTTTTTGGGCGCTGCCGTGGTGAGGACCATCAGGGCAGCGAGAAACATCAGGCATACGCCGCCCCACCAGACCGAGTCGTACGAGCCAGTCCAGTCACGGACGTAGCCGGCCAGCGGAGGACCGATTCCGCCGACCGTAAGGTTCATCGGCGCCGCAGCGCCCCGTATGCTGCCCACGTAGGCCCGTCCAAAGTAGTCCGCCCATACGAAGCTCTGCAGGAACATCATCCCGCCGATGCCAAGCCCGAAGACCGCCATGGACACGAACATTATGAGCAGATTGTCCGCGTAGATCGTCATTACGCTGGCGGTCCCCAGCAGAGAGAAGCCGATGGCGCCCAGCACCCTTGCCGAGACCCACCTGACCAACATCCCGAAAGTGAACGTCGCCACCCCCGCGCAGACCGCATCGAAGGCGGTGGCGAAGGAGATCAGTGTCGGGTCGAGGCCCCTGTCCATGAAGGCCGCGATCCTGTGCACCGCGACCGTACCGACCGCCAGCGACACCATGCCGAAGACGACGACAAGGCTCCAGAAGGAGAGAGTCCGCATCGCCTCCCGCACCGTCCAGGAAGCCTCCGCATCCCCGCGCGGCGCCGCGGACGCGTCGGCTTCGGTGTTGTCGGGCTCCGCCAGAGGCGATAGGCCGTCGGGCAGCAGGCCCATGTCTTCCGGCTGGCGCCTGACGAAGATCAGGGACAGCGGTACGATGACGCCTATGCCCAGGACAGCGAGGGCGACCCATGCCGTGCGCCAACTCCAGGTATCTATGAAGAGCTGTGTGAGGGGCACGAACACCATCGCACCTATGGGAATCCCAAGTCCCACGAAGGCGATGGCCGTGCCCCGCCGCCGAACGAACCACTTCAGTATCGGCACAGAGGTGGCAAGCGCGCCGGGCCCGCTCATTCCGACCAGGCCCATCACCGCGAACAGCGCCACCAGGTGCCACGCGCTGCCGATGAAGGCCAGCGTGATCATGGCGCCGCCGGTGATCAGGGCGGCAACGGGCAGCATAACGCGGGAGCCGAACCTGTCCAGCAGCCAGCCGACAGGAGGGCTGGTCATGGAGCTCGACACCTGGCGGGCTGTCTGGGCCCAGCCGAAGTAGGCGCGGCTGATGCCGAGGTCGTCGCCCATCGGCTTGATGAACAAGCCGAAGTTTAGGGATCCCATCGCCATGCTCACGGCTCCGGCCGAGGCCATGGCGAAGACGATTACCCAGCCGTAGAAGAAGAGGGGTCGGTCACCTTTGGGGCTGCGTTTGCCGGTCATCAATCGCCAGCCTGTTACGGCCCCACGGCGTGAGGTGTTGGTTCAGGGGGGCGCCTCTCACTTTCTGGTGGCGTGCCAGGAGGCCATCTGCCAGTGGCCGCCGGGGCGGACGTAGACGACGGTGAACTCCAGGGAGAAGCTGTTGTCGTTCACGTGAACGTCGGCACTGCCCCTGACGATGGCGCAGCTGTCGTAGACCCTGACCACGCGGTCCGACGCAGTGATGGACTCGTAGTTGAGCCTGCCCGACGCCAGCCCGGTGGTGAGGCTCTCCTTGGTGTCCAGTGCGGCGGAGGTGTGAACGTAGCTGAGGTCGTCGTCCAGTATCCGGTCCAGGGCGTCGACGTCGGCGGCCACCATCGCCGCGAGCCGCTGGTCTTCGAGATCGAGAATCGCTTTTGTCGTGTCCTCTATCGTGGTCATATCTTGTCTAAACTCCCACTGCTCACTTGTCTATTGCTCAAGAAACTGACAACCGGCGCCCACAACTGTAGACTGAACGCTGCGGACAGGCAACTCCGCGCCAGCCCACGGTTTCAGGAGGAAGCAGCATGACGGACAGGGTACGTGTCGGAAATGTCGAGATTGCCGCGGTGCTGGACATGGTCCCGCCGCCGCGGGACCCGACGGTCTTCATTAGGGACCAGCCCAGGTCGGCGTGGGCGCCCTACGAGGAGGAGGTGCTGGAGGACGGGATGCTCCAGCTGTACTACGGCAGCTTCTTCCTCCGGTCGCAGGGGCGGACCGTGCTGGTGGACACCGGCATGGGCCCGGGACCCCACGCGCACCTGGAGGGCCGCACGGGAAACCTGCTGGGGGCTCTCGCCGAGGCGGGCGTGGCTGCGGACGACGTGGACGTGGTGCTCCACACTCACCTGCACCCGGACCACGTCGGATGGAACGTCGACAGCTCCGGCGATACGGCGAGGCCGTACTTTCCCAAGGCTCGCTACCTCGCTCCCCGCAAGGACTGGGTGCACTTCACGCAGCCCGAGGTGCTGCCGACCGCGCCCCACGTCTCCCAGAGCGTCATCCCCCTGGACGACCTCGGCCTGGTGGAGTTTATAGACGACGGCCACAGCGTCACCGACGAGATCACCACCCTGGAGACGCCGGGCCACACGCCGGGCCACCAGGTGATTCTCGTGAGCTCGGGAGGGGAGAGGGCCGCGATCGTCGGCGACCTGATCCACAACCCGGTGCAGATTCACGAGCCGGACTGGTGCGCCTTCGTGGACACCAGCCCGGAGGACACCCGCCGCTCGCGCAGGGCGTTCATGGACCGCGCCGAGGGGGAGGACATGATCGTGGCGGCGGGCCACTTCCATCCCGACCGCCACCTGGGCAGAATCCAGAGGCTCGAGGGCCGCCGCTACTGGCAGGCGCTGTAGCGGGGGTTCTTCGGTCCTGGCTTCTCCCGTTTCCGCGTCGGGATGACCCCCCAATGTCGATGCGGCCTCGTCGGACCGGCGTGGTACCATTGATATGACGGAGGCACGTCCGCTTTGAAGGAGACGGACCGACCGGTTCGAAAGGACCTGACTTGAAGAAGGTACTCTGCCTGGCAGTAGCGGGAGCGCCGACGATTGTGGGGTTCGCCAGGAACGAAGTGGGGGACGTCGAGGTGACGTTCAGCGAGCCTGTTCTCGTTCAGGGCAAGGTAGAGCTGTACGTTCTCGACCCTCAAACCGGAGGCTGGGGGGTTCCTTTTCTCGATGGGAGCGGCACCGACACCCTCATCTTAGATGCGGACGCCGAGGGCAGGCCGCCACTGATCGCCGGCGAGAGCCGGATCGGCGGGATCACCTTCCCAACCCCGGACTCGCGGATAACAGATGCCGCTGGCGACTGGCCGATCATGGACTTCGACCCGTGGACGTACCAGTAGCAGGGCCGTCTCCCGTGCGCGTTGCGTCTACGTTAAGAGCCTCAGTCTGAGCCGAGGAGGAGATTATGTCCATCCTGATTCGAGCGGCAGCGGGCTACCTTGTGCTGCTTGCGGCAGTCGTCGCCATCAACTTCATCGTTACTCCCCTGTACCACCCTGGCGGAGACGAGCCGTTCACGTTGTGGGAGATACTCAACTGGTTCATGGCGGTGGGCATGGTGATCGCCCTGGCGGCCAGCTACGTGGAGAAGCGCCGCGTTGACGGCGACGGCTCGGCGGAGCTTAAGCGCTACCTGGAGGCGAACACGGTCTTCTACGCTACGGTCATAGTGTTCGTGCTGTTCTTCTGGAACTGGTTCAGCTCACTGTCTCCCAACAACGAGCCCGACGGCCAATACTGGGCCGTCATCGACACCCTCATGCCCATCGTGATTGGCGTCACCGGCTGCCGCATGTTCAGGCGCAGCCAGGGTTGATGCGAGCATCGAATATTGATTCTCTCGTAAAAAGTCTGTGCAGGCCGAATTAGAACAACCGTGCCCGCGCCAGGGTACAATATACAGTCTCTGTTCCGTATACTACCCCAACATACGGTAGCGCGCATATGTGCGAAATTGCTGGAACTTCCTCAAACCGGGTTTTTACGAGGGAATCAATATTCGCTAAATCGATCAGAATCAAGGACTTTCGCGTTGGGATTCAGACCGGAGCTCTATTGACAAAGAGTCCTGGAAGAGTCTCGATGAGGCAGGCTTGACCGCATCCGCTTAGCGAAGCTCTTGCGGTTTATGAGAGATCAGACTTTGCAAGTTACAACGATTCGGTTTATGATTCTATTGGTCAACAATATCAGGAGGACTCTAACGTGCCGACACTCGAACTTGTTTCGCTGCAGGAAGCGCAGCTTGAGCTATCCCTATCGGGAAAGCGCGGCTCACTGATGCGCGAGTATGTGGACTACATCAACCAGCTGGAAGCCGGTCGGGCGGGTAAGCTCACCCCCGACGAGGGCGAGACTACGGCTGCCCTTCGACGCCGCCTGGGCGCGGCGTCCCAGCTGCTGGGCAAGAACATCGTCACCACCCGCCAGGGTAACGTGGTCTTTTTCTGGGCGGAGGGTGACGGCCCCACGCCTCGCAGGCGAGGCGGTCGCCGCCGGGCCAACGCCGGGTAGTCTCGGGGCGGGTACATCCACTGACAGGCTGAAGGGCATCTCCCGAGGCCGGCTTAGCGCCAGAAGTTGCCCGGCTGGGAGCGGCGCAATGGTGCCGATTCTGACCTCCCAGGCCGCATCATGCCGTGCGATAGAGGGAGCTCCCATGACATATTAGAGACTATTCGAAACGTCACGCACCGCTTCTACCCGCGTTCGTAGAATACCATCTTCATCGGCAATCCCTTAGCGTCCTTCGGCGGGACCTCAGGGACAGTTTGAAGTTGATCATAGCCACAACGGGCGACCAGAGCTGCCACAAGGGCATCTAAGATGTCGTCCCTCCCGACGACCTTTCTTCTAAACTTGCAACTGGCCTGGTCAAATATCTCTTGAGTCCGTGACTCGATCTCTTTAAGCACGGAGAGTCGTTCATCAAATCCTGTCCTTTTCTTCTTCGAAGACTTCATTGGATGCCGATCGTTCAACCCCCAGAAACAGAGTTCGGGATGGACCTCCTTGACCAGCGGCGTAGCGCCAGGATCACGAGCCGCCATCACTTCATCGACCTGAGCAATCTTGGGCGCTATCGCGAAAGCCTGTCTGCTGATCCCTTTCCCAGCGACTTTGCGCTCGTTATCAACAGCAGCCCGGTAGTCTCCTGGTGCTTCTGCCGCCTGCTTAACCGTCCTACGAGTCGGCGTTCGGAATACGCTTGATCCCCTGGGCTGGCCGAGCAGCTTCCGGGCGCCGAGATCGCAAGCACGCCCTTCCTCGTCCTCTGGCAGGCCAATCGGGATATCGACCAGGACGAGTTGGGCATCGCGGTAGTGGGTAAGCAGCTCACAGAATGTCTTGAACGCCTTCACTTCATAGCCGTCACCGCAGTCAAGACCCACGCTGAACCAACCGTAAGGACAGCCATCTACTCCAACGAAGTTCATTTGTGGCATATCCTTTGACTTTCACCCCCTACGACGGCGATCTTGCCGAAGGAAGTGCAAGCTTCCGATCTGGTGGGAGCCAAGACTCCAAAAGCAATCGGAACGCGTTAGAATGGCTTGTGTTGACTGTTGACGCCGGAATCGGGCCTTGACTCCGTGCGCTGTTGGCTGTAAGCTGACGCAAGAGTATACGAACACGCGTTCCGAGGAGGGATTCGATGACCCTGACCACCTATCTCACCTTCGAAGACAACTGCCGCGAGGCGTTCGACTACTATCGCTCGGTCTTCGGCGGCGAGTTCAGAGATATACAGGCGTTCCGGGACGGGCCCGGCAACATGAAGGTGCCGGAAGCCGAGCTCGACCGGATCATGCACGTGTCGCTGCCCATCGGGTCCAGCATACTGATGGGGAGCGACGGCTGCTCCGCGTTCGGACCGCCGCCGGCAGTCGGCGACAACTTCGCCATCTCCTTCGGGGCGGAGAGCAGGGAGCAGGCCGACGAGGTATTCGGAAAGCTGTCCGACGGCGGCACAGTGAGGATGCCGATGGAAGACGCCTTCTGGGGCGCCTACTTCGGGGCGTGTGTCGACAGGTTCGGCATCAACTGGCAGGTCATCGCCGACCACTAGCTGGTCCGCAGAGTACAGGCGGGGGCCGCTGTCCTCGCCGTTGAGCTGACGAGGCCGCTGGGAGCGGCCTGACAGCCTACCGCGCTTCGCTCTCGGCCTCAAACCCCGCGGAGCGGTGGCTTCCGTCGCAGAAGGGCTTGTTGTCGCTCTCGCCGCACCGGCACAGGGTAATGACGTCGCCCTCCACGCTGTACTCATTGCCCTGACCGTCCACAACCTTGAAGTCGCCCTGGACGATGTAGGGTCCGTTCGCCCTGGGGGTGATCGTTACGTCTGCCATCTCGCAACCTCCGAAACTGTATTGGTCCGGATTCTACCACAACCGACGCTGGGTGCCACGGCACGCGACCCGGGGGCGCGACCCCCTCTCAATCTCCCCCTGCGAGGGGGAGAGGCTTCTTGTGTAGGGCTGGGGGCCAAGTCCCACGCAAGGGGGAGAGGCCCCAGTGGCCTTGACCTCAGGCCCTTGGCCCCAGTGCCTGCCCTCTGAGTGGGCGTTGCTCCTAGAGTATGGACAGTTGCGCTCGATTCCCTTGACTCGATACAGCGGTCGAACCTAGAATTATGTTGCCCTGTCGGCGGCACAGGCCGGTTGGCATCTCCTGAGGCTCTTGGCCCGCTAGCTCAATTTGGCAGAGCAGCTGACTCTTAATCAGCAGGTTCTCGGTTCGAGTCCGAGGCGGGTCACCACTCCTACCGTTTCCTCCATTGGCGACATTGGCTTTGGCGCCACCACCCGCGGGCTAGTACCACTTCGACTTGTCGACGACGTTGTTGAGGGGTTGGCCGCTGAGGAATCTGCGGGTGTTGTCCAGTATGATCTGGAACCTGCGGTCGGGGATGTTCTCGGCGCCGCTGAGGGAGACGTGGGGCGTCATGAGGACGTTGGGAAGGCCCCACAGCTTGTGGTCGGAGGGCAGGGGCTCGTGCTCGAAGACGTCGAGCCCGCAGCCGGCGATCTCGCCGCTCTCTATGGCGTCCGCCAGATCGTCTATCCTGCACACCTTGCCTCTGCCGACGTTGATGAAGTAGGCGGAGCTCTTCATCAGCTTGAAACGCTCTGCGTTGAAGGTCCCCTCCGTCTCGGGGGTATGTGGGACCGTCGAGATGACAAAGTCGGCCCTGGGCAGCACGGCGTCCAGCTCGTCGGGCGTGTGCAGCTCGACGTAGGGAAGCTCATGCTCGGGGCGCGGCTCGATGCCTATGACCTCCATCCCCAGGTCTCTGCATATCCGGGCGGTCTCGTGGCCGATACCGCCGACGCCGTTGATGAGCGCCGTGGCCTCGGCCAGGTAGATGTAGGGCGACTTCCGGGCGTTCTTCTCCCAGACCCTGCGGCGCTGGGCGTCCATGTAGAATGGCAGCCCCCTGGACAGCGCCATCACGAACATCAGGATGTGGTGGCTGATGTGGTCGAAGTAGATGCCCCGGGGGTTGGTGATGGTCAGAGAGTGAGCCATCAGCTCGTCGTAGTAGTAGCCGAAGAAGGGGCCCGCGTCCGGGTTGTGCAGCCACTCTAGCTTTCGCGCCGTCTTCAGGGCCGCCGGAGGGACCCATCCGCAGGCTGCGTCGGCGTCGCGTATCGCCTCTATCGCCTCGTCGTCGGTGTTCGGCGACGCTACTTCGAGCTCGGGCAGCGTGTCGGCCAGGCGGGCCGCGAACATCTGCTTCAGGTCGTCCTGAGGGGGCATGAAAACGAACTTTGGCATGTCATCTCCTGTATAGAGCTGGACTTGGGGGTGTCCTGGGAGCGCCGGGGTCCGTTACGATTGTATTGGAACGCCCTGGTCATATCCAGTGGCGGCGCGCCGTAGGCAGGCGCTTTCCGCGCTACCCGCTGCGCCGGATGTTGGGCGCGGCGTTGCGGTCGATCCGCACGTCGACGCAGGCCGGCAGCCCGGAGTCGAGGGCGCGTTGGAGGGCCGGACGCAGCTCCTCCAGCCTGGAGACGCGCTCGCCGTAGCCGCCCAGGGCGATGGCCACGTCGCTGTAGCGAGTCGGCAGCAGCTCACAGCCGACGAGCCTGTCTCGGCCATAGTCGCGGAGCTGTATCTGGTACTCCGCGTTCCACGCGGCGTCGTTTCCCACCACCGCCACCAGGGGCAGCCCGTAGCGGACGGCGGTGTCGAGCTCCAGCGCGTGGAAGCCGAAGGTCCCGTCTCCCAGCATGGCGATTACGCGAGAGCCGGGGGACGCCAGCCGCGCCGCCACGGACAGGGGGATGGCGCTTCCGATGGAGCCGCCCAAGCCGTTGATGATGCGGCTGGGAGCGGACAGGCACGCCTGCGCCCACTGGCCGAACTCTCCGCCGTCGGAGACCAGGACCGTGTCGCCGTCGATGATCTCCTGCACGGCGCGGCAGACGTCGACGGGGTGGAGCGGGCCCTCGGGGTCCGACAAGGTTTCGTCCCACTCGGCGGGCCTGTGGGATACGGCGCTCTCTACCTCGTCCCTCCAGGCGGCGAAAGACAGCTCCCTCGACTCCGCCAGGCGTCCCAGCCGCTGGGCGAAGGAGACGGGGTCGCCCACGCAGGCCATCTCCAACCGGGACGGGTCATCCAGGGTCCGGCGAGTCTGCTCCAGTGTCGCCGGGTCCGGGTCGACCTGGATGAAGCGGCACCCGCCGTCCACCGCGGGCGCCTCTCCGTGGCCCAGGGAGTAGTCCAGCCTCTTCCCCAGGAGCAGGATCAGGTCGGCCCTGGGGAGCACCTCGGCGAAGGCCCCGAGGCTGGGGTCGTTCACTCCGCGCGGGCTCTCCATGGCGACGACGGGGAGGCCGGCAGAGTCGGCCAGGGATGAGATGGCGTCGCGGTGGCCGCCGCGCGCCATCGCCGGACCGGCTAGGGCCATGGGCCTTCTGGCAGCGGTCAGCGCTTCCGCTGCCAGGCGAACCGGCTCCGGGTCGGCGTCGGATGCGGGCGCGGCGGTCTCCTCCGGCGGCAGCGCCGGGCCGGGTACGACTTCCGCCTCCAGCAGATCGACGGGAAGGGCGACGTGCACCGGCCCCGGCCGGCCGGAGCCGGCTATGCGGAAGGCCCGCGCTAGGTCGCTTCCCAGTCCCGCGGCGGAATCCGCCGTCCAGGAGGCCTTGGAGACGTGCCGTGCCATCTCCGCTTGGGGCATCTCCTGGAAGGCCGCTTGGCCCAACCGGCTCGTCGGCGCGTGGCCGCTCAGCAGCACCATGGGCGACTCGGCCATGGCCGCGACATACAGGGCCGAGAGGGTGTTGGCGAAGCCGGGGCCCGCCGTGACCAGCGCAACGCCCGGCGAGCCCGTCAGCCTGCCCCAGGCGTCGGCCATGTGCACGGCGGCCGCCTCGTGCCTTACGTGGACCAGCTCGATGCTCCGCCCGACGCAGGCGTCGAAGATGGGCATGATCTGGTTGCCCGATAGGGCGAAGAGGTGCTCGACTCCCGCGGCCTCCAGCGAGCGGACCAGCAGATCAGCGCCGCGCATCTTGTTCCTGGCAGCCAACCCTCACCTTAACCCTCTTCCTGACCTGGAGAGGGGACTTTGGTTTGTCACTTTCCCTGCTTGATGAGGTCTGCGATGCGCTCGCCCATCATGAGGACGGTGACGTTGATGTTGGCCCTGACGCATTCGGGCATGATCGAGGCGTCCACGACCCGGAGATTGTCCGCTCCGTAGAGCTTGCCGTACTGGTCGACCACGGCCATAGGGTCGGACCTCGGCCCCATCTTCGCGGTGCATGAGACGTGGTGGCCGGTCCCCACGCACCTCTTCATCCAGAGGTCTAGGGATTCGTCCGATTCCAGGTCCGAGTCCTCAGGGTAGACCCTCTCCTCAATGATGGCGGACATCGCCGGGTGGTCCTGCAAGCCGACCATCAGCCGGACGCCCTCCCGGTACCTCCGCAGGTCCTCTTCGTGGTCCAGCAGGTTGTAGTCGAGATAGGGCTGGTCCCTGTAATCACCGGAGTTGAGCCTGACCTCGCCCTTGGACAACGCCAGGTTCAGTCCAAGGCCTGCGCCAATACCCACCAGATCGCCGCGCCTGCCGGCCATGTTGCGCCTCTTGCCCGCGGCGCCGGACAGGTAGACGATCATGTCGTTCTCCAGCGGCGAGCCCTCAGCCGTGTACCTCACCATCAGCTGGCCGTTGGGGACGAACCGCTTGAGCTCGAAGCCCGGCTTGGTAGCCCACAGCATTTGGAGGAGGGGATGGTCCGACAGGTTCTGGCCGACCCCTGGAGAGTCGATGACGGAAGCTATCCCGTGCTCCTTCAGGTGGTCCTCCGGACCGATACCGGAGAGCATCAGGATCTGGGGCGACCCGATGGCGCCGGCGCTGAGGATGATCTCCTCGGCCTCGACGGAGAAGGCCTCTTCGTCCGAGACCGCCTCGACGCCCGTGGCCCTGGGCCGCTCGCCAGTGGTGTCGAAGAGTATCCTCTTAACGAGGACGTTGGCCCTGATGGTCAGGTTCAGCCGGTGGCGCGACAGCCCCAGGTATCCGATGGCCGTGGACCATCGGATACCGTTGGGGTTGTTCAGGGGTATGGGGCCCACTCCGGCGGTGCCGGGCGCGTTGTGGTCTTCACAGTACGGATGCCCACTGTCCCGCCAGGCCTCGAACCAGACCTTATTCCCCGGGCGCCACTCCTCTTGGGGGAACCGGTGGCAGATGATGGGCCCGCTGGAGCCGTGAAAGTCTCCGGGGTCGTCCTGGTAGGTGGTGTCCGTCTCCACCATGTTGAAGTAGGGGACCAGCTTCTGGAAGCTCCACTCGTCGTTTCCCCACTCCGCCCAGTTGTCATAGTCCTCCGGGATGCCCCGGAGGAAGACCTGGCCGTTGATGGCACTGGAGCCGCCGGTCACCTTGCCCCTGGGGATCTCGATCTCGGCCTCCTCGGTGCCCCTGGCCTTGTACTGCCAGTTGTGCTCGCTCTCCCAGATGGTCTTGGTCGACTTGTACCCGTACTTGACCTCCTCCGGGAGGCTATCGACGTCGGGGTAGTCCGAGCCCGCCTCCAGCAGGAGCACCGAGGTGTTGGGGTCCTCAGAGAGCCTCGTGGCAAGGATCGCGCCAGCCGACCCCGCGCCTATGACGATGTAGTCGTACTTCACTCGCTACCTCCTGGATGTGACGTTCACGGCAACGCCTTCGACCGCTGCACGGATGATACGCACTGAGGCGGGGGGCGTCAACGATTGACGCGGGCTGACCGCTGGTAATACGATGGCTTTTTCCGAGCGTCTGTCCGGGCCTTCTCTCCAGATTGCACCGGAGGGGTTTGGCGCGAGAGATTCTGGGGAGCATACCTGATGGCTGACGGCGTGGCGCGGAGGCGAGAAGGGTGGAGCCGCGCCCTGGCGGCGCTCTCCTACCGAGACTATCGTCTCCTGTGGACGACGAGCATCGCCGCCGGCGCCGCGGCATGGGCCCTGATCGTGGCCAGAGGATGGCTGGTCTACGACCTCTCCGACTCCAACCTGTGGGTGGGGTTGGTAACCTTCACGGCCATGGCGCCGCGAGCGCTGGTAACCCCCTTCACCGGCTACCTCTCGGATCGTTTCGACCGCCGGTCGGTCATTGTGTCCATGTTCGGGGTAAACGTGGCGCACAACCTTGTATTGGCGCTGCTGGTGTTGACCGGCAACGTGGAGGTCTGGCACCTGGTCGTCCTCTCCTTCATAAACGGCTCGGCCAGGGCAGCCGGGATGCCTGCGTCGCAGGCCCTCACGCCCAACCTCGTCCCCCGGCGGCTTCTGCTCAACGCCATCGCCCTGGGCCAGGCGGCAAATCATGGCTCGCGCCTCCTGGGCCCGGCAGCCATCGTGCCCCTGTTGGCTACTACCGGCGCCGAGGGGGCCTTCTTCCTGTGCACAGGCTTCTACCTGGTGGGCTTCATCCAGACCCTTCGCATCCGCACCGCCTCGACGGGACAGATAGACAGGCGGCAGAACTTCGTCAGCAACCTTACGGCCGGGCTATTTTACACGTACCGGACCCCTAACCTGCGCTCCATCGTGCTGCTTGCGATGTTCCACTGCGGCCTGACGATGAGCTTCGAATCGCTGCTGCCCGAGCTGTCGCGCCAGCGGCTGAACGCCGAGGGACCGGGATTCAGCTATCTGATGATGGCAATCGGCGCCGGGGCGCTGGTCTCCGCCGTGTTCTTGGCGGGGGTCAGAAACGAAGCTACCAAGGGGCGCCTGTTTCTCGGACTGGGAGTGATGAGCGGCCTGCTGCCGGTGCTGCTGGGCATATCTACCAGTATGCCCCTGGCCCTCCTGGCAACGGCGGTCATGGGGGCCAGCCAAGCGGGGTTCATGACGCTCACCCATACGATGATCCAGGCGATTACCCCCGACGGAATACGCGGACGGGTCGCCGCCGTCTACTCGGTCCACATCGGGGGCATGATGGCGTCCGCCAACCTCATCAACGGGGGTGTGGCGGACCGGATCGACGCTCCGCTGGTGCTCATGGCGGGCGGTTTCGTTTTCATCCTCGTCATGGTCGCCAGCTGGCGGGGAGCGGTCCTGCGCCGGATCTACGTGAAGGGGCTGCGCATCGAAGCAGTGGCGGCCGCGGACTAGCGCCTATATGTCCGACATGGCCTTGCGCAGCTTGTCGCCGTTCTCGGTCCACCATCCGTAGAGGATCGAGATGTCCGTGCCGATGGAGAAGTGGCGGACGCCCATGTCGAGGAACTCCTTGGCGCTCTCGACGGACTGTATCTCCGCCCTGGGCGACTTGCCCATCTCCAGGGACCTGCGGAAGACCCTGTTCCTGGCGTCCACGACGTCCGGATGGTTGCGCTCTCCTATTCTGCCGATGCTCATGGAGTAGTCGGAGCCGCCCCACTGGATCATGTCCACGCCGGGGATCTCCAGTATCTCGTCCAGCTCGTCGACGGCGCCCTTCTTCTCGATCATCACGGCGACGACCGTGTCCCTGAGCATCTGGACGTAGTCCTGTGAGCCGCCGTAGCCCATGTAGGTGTTGCGGCGCGTGGCCGACCCGTACAGGCCCTGATCCTCGGGCGTGTCGGCGCGGGCGATGCGGATGCACTCGCGGACCTCCTCCGCCGATCGGCAGTCGGTGAACAACACGCTGCTGAAGCCGGCCCCGATGCCGCGCTGGGCCAGGAATGCCTGGTGGCTCTGGTCCACCTTTATCATGCTGCCCATGTTGTGAAGCTCGGCTGCGCGGCAGAAGTTGTCGAGCTCGTGCAGTCCAAAGGAGCCGTACTCCGCCACGAACTCCACGTAGTCGTAGAGCCCGGTGTGTCCGACGGCCTCGACTACGGACGGCCAGGTGCTGTGAATGTGAGTGCTTAGGGTAGGCTCGTTGCCGTTGAGCTTCTCTCGGAGCGTGTTGATTTTCAAGTGCTGACCTCCGCGGGTAGGGTGTAGTGGGGATTCGCGCCTGCATTATAACTGACGGCCCCGGAAGTATCGACCCACCCGCTCGGCCGTGACTGTTCAGATTTGATCAGACGTATGCTCCCAACCCTCACCCAGTGAGGGACCCCGTCTCAATCTCCCCCTGCGAGGGGGCTGCGAGGGGGAGAGGTGGGTTTGGATGCGCCGCGGCGTGGTATCCTGTGGAGGAGTGCGGCGCCCGGTTTGGGCTGGCTCAAGGAACATACTCGCCATGCTCGATGAGTACGAACGCAAACGGGACTTCGACAAGACGCCCGAACCCCTCTCCGGCCAGGCGGGGAAGGGCGACCTGAGGTTCCTCGTCCAGAAGCACGCGGCCAGTCGGCTTCACTACGACTTTCGCCTGGAGATCGACGGCGTCCTGAAGTCTTGGCCCGTCCCCAAGGGCCCGTCCCTGGACCCCGGACAGAAGCGCCTCGCCGTCATGGTGGAGGACCATCCGCTGGACTACGCGACCTTCGAAGGTGTTATCGGGCACGGCAACTACGGCGCCGGCCAGGTCATCCTCTGGGACGCCGGCACCTACTCCCCCGATGAAGGAGGCCACCTCTCGTTCGGGGACCGGCAGGAGGCGGAAGACCGGATGAGGAGGGGCGTCGAGGCCGGCAAGCTCTCATTCACGCTGCGGGGCCGGAAGCTGAGGGGCTCCTGGACCCTGGTGAAGACCTCTCGCAGCCCCAACGACTGGCTGCTCATCAAGCACCGTGACCGGTACGCCGATACCGAGCGCGACGTGCTCAAAGAGGACCGGTCCGTACAGTCCGGCCTGACCATAGAAGACCTGAAGGCGGGACGCATGCCCGACCCGAACCTGTCGCCGGGGGACCCGGCCGCCCTGGGGGAACAGCGGGACTTTCCCTGGAAGCTCGATCCCATGATGGCCCGCCTCGTGGACGAGCCCTTCTCCCACCCGGACTGGCTCTTCGAACCGAAGCTGGACGGCTTTCGGATAGTGGCCTTCCTCCGCCGCGGCGAGGTGAGGCTCCGCAGCCGCAGCGGGCTCGATATCACCGCGAAGTTCCCGGAGGTGGCGGAGGAGCTGGCGGCCCAACCCGAAGAGGAGATGGTCCTGGACGGGGAGATGGTCGCGTTGGATGAGAGCGGGCTGCCCGACTTCGAGCTGCTGCAGGGCAGGGCGGGCTTCCCCAAGCACCTGGACCTGTCCCACCTGAAGGTCGAGGCCCCCGTCAGGTACTACGTCTTCGATCTGCTGCACGTCAACGGATCGAGTCTTCACCGGATGCCGCTGTCCGGCAGGAAGGAGCTGCTGGATCGGGTACTGGCGGCCGGTGACCTAGTGCAGAGCGTCGAGTACAGGGTGGGGGATGGGCAGGGCTTCTTCCGGGCCGTGTCCCGGTTGGGCCTGGAGGGGATCGTTGCCAAGCGCCGGGACAGCCCCTATGAGCCGGGAAAGCGGAGCGGCTCGTGGCTCAAGGTGAAGAGGGTGCAGGCCCAAGAGCTCGTCGTCGGGGGATATACGGAGGGGGCCGGCGCTCGCCGGGAGACCTTCGGGGCCCTCCTCCTGGGGTACTACGACGAAGGAGAGCTGCGGTACGTGGGTAGAGTGGGGAGCGGTTTCGACAGCTCGACCCTGGCCGAGCTGTCGAGCTATCTGCGGAAGCACCACGTCGAGGAGACTCCCTTTGTCCCGGACCCGGAGCTGGACAGTCTCGACGCTCGTTGGGTCAAACCCGAGCTGGTTGCCCAGGTGAGGTTCTCCCAGTGGACCGAAGAGGGCCGCCTGAGGGCCCCAGTATTCGAGGGGATGCGCCCCGAGGTCGATCCCAGGTCGGTGCGGCGGGAGTCTGTCGACTCAGCCTCCTCTCTTAGCCTGGTCGGGCCCAGGGCTCAGGAGACAGAGCTGCAGGAGGTCCTGGAGCAGCTGTCGGACACCAGGGACGAGGCTCTTACCCTGCGGGTCGGCGACTGCCGCGTCAACCTGACCAACCTGAATAAGGAGCTCTGGCCGGCGGCAGACGGCCGGCCAGCCGTGACGAAGCGCGACATGATCCGCTACTACTCCAGGGTTGGGCCCACCCTCTTACCTCACCTGCGGGGCCGTCCCCTCACGCTGACCCGTTACCCCAACGGCATCCACAGGGGCAGCTTCTACCAGAAGCACTGGAGCCAGACCCTGCCGGAGTTCGTCGACACGGTGAAGCTCTACTCGTCCCACAACGAGGGAGACTCGGAGTACATCGTCGTCAACAACCTTGCGACCATCATATGGTTGGCACAGCTTGCCAACATCGAGTTTCATCCGTGGCTCTCGCGAACCGTTCGGGAGCCGGACGCGGGGCATCTCTCCACCGACTTCACCGGCTGCGACGAGAGCATAGACGGCAGCGTTCTCAACAGCCCCGACTTCATCGTGTTCGATCTCGACCCCTACGTCTACTCCGGTCGGGAGAAGCCCGGCGACGAGCCGGAGCTGAACCGCAGGGCCTTCGCCAAGACAACCGAGGTCGCCCTGGAGCTGAGGGACACGCTGGCCCAGCTGTCCCTGTCCTCCTTCCTCAAGACCTCCGGAAAGACCGGGCTGCACGTCTACGTTCCGGTCCTGCGCCAGTACAGCTACAGGGTCACCCGCAAGACCTGTGAGACCATCGGCCGGTTCCTGATGCAGAACCGGCCCCGGGACGTTACGATGGATTGGTCGGTCCGCAAGCGCGCCGGGAAGATATTCCTGGACCACAATCAGAACGTGCGCGGGAAGAACATGGCGTCGATCTTCTCGCTGAGGCCACTGCCGCATGCGCCCGTGTCGACGCCGCTGAGGTGGGAAGAGCTGGGCTCGGTGTACCCCACCGACTTCACCATCGAGACCGTGCCCGACCGGCTGGACGCCGTCGGAGACCTGTGGGCGGACATCCTGAGATCCAAGCACGACCTGACCCGGCTGCTCGACGCCGGCTAGCTGTCCCAATCCAACGCCGCACGGGAGCCCTGGAACCCAAGTTTCCTTGAAACCAGGCGGTTCTTGCTCTAACATGTCCTTTCTCCACGCGTATGGGATGGAGGATGCAGCGCGGGCAAGAAGCCGAGGAGGTGACCTATGCCCAGGTCCATTTGGAGAGGCGCCATCAGCTTCGGACTGGTGGCCATACCGATCAAGCTCTACACGGCAACCCAGAGCAGGGACATCCCCTTTGCGATGCTCCATAATACCTGCCACAACCGCGTGCGCCAGAAGCGGTATTGCCCCTATCACGAGGAGGACGTGGCGTACGCGGATGTCACGAAGGGCTTTGAGTACACCAAGGACCAGTATGTGGTGATGGAGCCGTCGGACTTCAACGATCTACCCGTGCCGTCCAAGCACACCATCGAGATCACCCGATTCGTCGAGCTTCCGGACATAGACCCCATGTACTATGAGCGGGGCTACGTGCTGGAGCCTGAGCCCGTGGGACAGAAGCCCTTCGCCCTGCTCAACAGGGCTCTCCATGAGAGCGGCAGGGCCGCCATCGCCAAGGTGTCCCTGAGGCAGAAGGAGCACCTGAGCTGCCTCAGATCCTACGGGCGGGGCATCGCCATGTCCACCATGTTCTATCCCGACGAGATCAGGGACACCGGCGAGCTGGAGCTGCCCGAAGACGACTCCCTGGTGACGGAGCAAGAGGTGGCGATGGCCAACACCCTGATCGACCAGATGGCGGGACCCTTCGAGCCGGAGGAGTACCGGGACGACTACCGCTCGGCCCTGGAGCGCGTCATCGAGGCCAAGCTCGGCGCTGCCGAGCCTATGGTGTCCGCCCAAGAGCCCCCCAAGGCCAAGGTCATAGACCTGATGGAGGCCCTGAAGGCCAGCATCGAGTCCGCTAAGGAGAGGGAGCAGGCCAAGGCCGCAGTGGGCGGCGTGTAGGGGGGTTGCTCCTGCGAGGGTCGAGAGCTGCCGCCTATCGTTGCCGGTTGCCATCGGGCTGCCGCTGGGGATACAATCACGACTGACTCACAGCAGCGCTGCTAGAGGTGTACCTCGATGGCCTTACCGAAGCGGATGTCATTCGGCATATTCCTGGGCCCCTTTCACCGGGTCGGCGAGAACCCGACGCTGGCTCTGGACCGGGACATGGAGCTGATCGAGTGGCTCGACTACCTGGGCTTCGACGAGGCCTGGATAGGCGAGCACCACAGCGGCGGGTGGGAGACGATCTCGTCGCCGGAGCTGTTCATGGCAGCTGCCGCCGAGCGCACCCGGCACATACGGCTCGGCACCGGCGTCATTAGCCTGCCCTACCATCACCCCCTGATGGTCGCCAACCGGATGGTCCAGCTGGACCACATGACCCACGGCCGGGTGATGCTGGGAGTGGGCCCCGGAGCGCTCCCCAGCGATGCCTACATGATGGGCATCGATCCATCGACCCAGAGGGAGAAGATGGACGAGTCTCTGGGCGTCATCCTGCGTCTCTTCACCGAGGAGGAGCCCATAACGCACAGGTCCGACTGGTTCGAGCTGCGAGAGGCGAGTCTACAGCTACGCCCCTACCAGCAGCCTCACATGCCCATCGCCGTAGCGTCGGTGCAGACGCCGGCGGGGGTCGCCTTGGCGGGCAAGCACGGCGCTTGGGTGCTCACCATTACCGTCCCCAGGGAGGGGAAGGCCAACCTCAGCGGTCTCTGGGATATCGCCGAGGAATCGGCGGCGGAGCACGGCAAGACCGTCGACCGCAGCCAGTGGCGGCTGACGATACCGGTCCACCTGGCGGAGGACCGCCAACAGGCCCTCGACGAGGTTAGGATCGGCGCGGGAAGATACCTCCGGGAGTATACGGAGGGCACCAATGGCCGCGAGGCTGCCTTTGACGGCCCCCTGGAAGGCGTGGTCGACTATATGGCCGGCAACGGCTCCTGGGTCATCGGTACTCCCGACGACTGCATCGAAGCCATCGGAAGGCTGGACGGCGAGAGCGGCGGATTCGGCGGACTGCTGGTGCAGACGATAGACTGGGCGCCCCGAGAGAAGATGCTCAAGAGCTTAGAGCTGCTGGCCCGCTACGTGATGCCCCGGTTCCAGGGCACGGTGGCCGGCATCGAGGCGTCCAACAGGTGGGCCACCGAACGCAAGGATGAGCTGGTGGCGGGCAGGAACCGCGCGCTGGACCGCGCCGTCGCAGCCTACACCAAGCGCCAACCCTAACTCACGGGTAACCTTTCGCCTACGGTTGGGATAGGAGAGCGATTGCCGTTGCCCCTCACGCTGGCCGCTGACGATCCGAGAATCACCTGGCAGGGCCAGGTGTCGCTCCAACGCGCCGAAGACTGGGTCATGCCGTGGCGGCTCCCCGTGGAGCAGCTGGGGCTCTTTCCGCCCACTGAGCTCCAGGGACGGGCCGCCACTGCCGCGGGAGTGAGGCTCGCCTTTCGCAGCGACACGACTGCCGTCTCCTGCCTGGTAGCGCCCCAGATCGAGGAGGGCCAGGTGGACCTCTACTGCGACGGCGAGGCGTACGGATCGGCCTCCGTCTGCTGCGTGGACCGGTTCGGGTTCGAAGGGATGCCCGCCGGGGACAAGCTGGTGGAGCTGTGGCTTCCTCACTTCGCCGAGCTCCGGCTGCGGGGCTTGGAGCTGGACGAAGGCGCCTCTGTGGGCCCGGCGGAGGATGATAGGCTGAGATGGGTCACCTACGGCAGCTCCATCACCCACTGCAGGTCGGCCGCGGGCCCCAGCACGACCTGGCCCGCCATCGTGGCCCGCGAGCGGAGCCTGGCCCTGACCTGTCTGGGCTATGGGGGCAACTGCCACCTGGAGCCGATGGTTGCCAGGATGATCCGCGGCCTGCCTGCCGACTTTCTCTCCATGAAGGTCGGAATCAACGTCTATGGCGCGGCCACCCTGGGTCCCAGGACCTTCAGGACGGCGATAATAGGCTTCGTCCGAATCCTACGGGAGGGACATCCGGAGACGCCGCTGGCAGTCGCCTCGCCCGTAGCGTCGCCGCCGAGAGAGCGGACCGAGAACGCTGTGGGCTTTACCCTGCAGGCGATGCGGGAGGAGGTGGCCGAGGCGGTCGAGGCCCTTCGGGTCCACGGCGACCGCAACGTCCACTATGTCGATGGGCTGCGGCTGTTCGGCCACGATCTGGCCCATCTGCTCCCGGACGATCTGCACCCCAACGCCGAGGGGTACGAGCGCCTCGCCCGCAACTTCATCCGCGAGGTGGCGGACCCGCTGTTCGTCGGCAGAGCCGGTCAACCCTCACCCTAGCCCTCTCCCAGGCTTGGGGGAGGGGACTTTTGGCTCCTAGCCGTCGTTGAAGAGGCCCTCTCGCTGGAAGACGTCCGCCAGGATAGAGACACCTTCGCGTATCTCCTCAGGCGAGTTGTGGCTATAGGTGAGCCGGAGATAGTTGGACCGGTCTCGCTGGGCGCGGAATAGCGGGCCAGGGTTGTACTTCACTCCAGCCTCCACCGCCGGGTCCAGGGCCGCCCAGGTGTCGGCGCCCTCGGGCAGCTGCACCCACACCATCATTCCGCCGCCGGGCGTGTTCCAGCTGCAGCCCGAGGGGAAGCTCTCTCCGAGGGCCGACAGCATGGCATCCCTCTTGTCCCGGAGCGAGAGCCTGAGTGCTTCGACGTAGTCTTCGCCGTGACGACTGAGGTACTCGTGGACGGCCATGGACGAGAGGTGACTCGGCGACGTCCCCAGCCTGATCTTCTTCAACGCCTCCAGGACGGGTGCCGGTACGACGCCGTATCCCAGCCTCAGGCCGCAGCCCAGCAGCTTGGTGTATGCGGAGACGTAGATCACGGACTGCTGGTCGTCGAGGCCCATCATCGCCGGCGGCAGCGGAGCGCCGTCGATCCGAAAGTCCGCGTACGACTCGTTTTCCACTATGGGCACGCCGTACCGCTGCGACACCTCTATCATCCGCTCTCGCCTCTCCAGGCCCAGGTTCATCCCCATGGGGTTCTGGTAGACCGATATGGTGTATATCATCTTCGGACGTCTGCCCTGGGAGATGAGGCGTTTGACGGCGCCCTCGAGGGCCTCTGTGTCCATGCCGTCCTGGTCCGTGGGCACGTGCACCACGGCGGCGCCCCGCTCCAGGAGCATCCGAAGGGTGCCCTGGTAGGTGAACTCCTCGACCAGCACGGGGTCGCCCGGCTCTACGAGGACGTCGATGATGGACTGGATGGCCCCGCCGGCCCCAGCGCTGAGAAAGACATCGTCCGGGCCCGCATCGATCCCCCTCCTCGCCTTCAGGTTCGAGGCGATCATCTCTCGCATACCCCCGTGACCCTGGCCCGGGGGATACTTGGCAAGGTCCGGGCCCTCGCGGCTCATGGCGGTCTTCAGCGCGTCGGACAGCCCGTCGAAGGGGACCGAGTGGGGGTCGGCGTTGGTCACCGAGAACACGTACTTGGTATCGGCTCCAAGTCCCGGCGGCATCTCCACCGGAATCGGAAGCGAACCTGATAGCAGTCTTTGGTAGTCCATCGTCTTCTCCTGGGGTTTCCTGGTTGGCGTAGACCCTCCGAATCCTCCGGGGTCTCAACTACGAGGCGGTCAGCCACTCCATGTTGAAGCGCGCCAGCGTGATGCGCTCGTAATAGAGCTCCGCGCCGCGCTCGTAGACACATGCGAGCATCCCTCCGGGCAGGACGGCCAAGCATGAGTAGGCGGACGGCCCGGCGTGGAGCCGCTTGGCTATCGGCCAGGTCCGGCACTCGTCGTAGGAGACCCGGACGGTGACGTTCTCCCGGGTCTCTTCGCTGGCCGGATTCGAGAAGAGGATGCAGTCCCTGCCGCTTCCCTCCTGGGTGGTGAAGCGGCGTATGCTTCCCTGGCAGATAGGCCCGATCAGCGTATCATCGTAGGAGACCTGGGACCAGGTCATCCCCTCGTCGCCGCTCGTCGAGACCGCTCGGAGCGTGGGCGTCCTGTAGCTGCGCATGTTCAGGAGCACGCGGCCATCTACGAGCTCCACCGCCTCGCATTCGTTGACGCGGCTGTCCGGCACGACGCCTCCGATCCGCCACGTCTCCCCGTGGTCGTCGCTGTGGATGACGTGGGAGTAGAACCCCGATTCTCCGCTCTTGTGGTCGCAGGGAATCAGGAGTCGGCCGCTCTTGAGCTGGATGCCGGCCCCCGGCCCCGTCGCGTACCAGGTCCACTCCGGCCTCTTGGCTTGGCCGGTGATCTCGTAGGGCTCGGCCCAGGAGAGGCCGTCGTCCTCGCTCCTGGAGACCCAGACGGTCCTCGTTCCCACGCTCTCGCGGGAGACGATCTGCCGCTCCGTGTCCTGGCCCATGTTGTGGGTCAGCAGCAGCCAGATCGTGCCGGTGGAGCGGTCCACGACGGGGCATGCGTTGCCGCAGGTGTTTCCCTCGTCCTCCCAGACGGTCTGCATGTCCGACCAGCTCTCGCCGCCGTCCTCGCTGCGCCTCAGGACCATGGCGATGTGCCCGGTGTCGCTCATGTCGTCTCTCCGCGCCTCGCAGAAGGCCAGAAGCGTGCCCCGCTGCGTCACGATGAGCGCCGGGACACGGAAGGTGTGGTATCCTTCGGTACCTCCAACGTACAGATCGGTCTGTTCTATGTACGGCTCTGCGGCCATCTTGCGGTCCTCATGCTTGCCCCGAGGCTGAGAAAAGCTCAGGAGCCCTTGTAGTTTACGATCTGGCGCAGCGAGTGCACGATCTCCGTCAGGTCCCTCTGGTCCTCCATCACGCGGTCGATGGGCTTGTAGGCCTCCGGGTGCTCGTCCAGCAGGGCGCGGGCGTTGCGCCGGTTCCATGCCTTGCCCTCCATGTGCTCGTTCAGCGACTCGACGGTGAAGGCCCTCTTGGCGGCGCCGCGGCTGAGGCGGCGGCCCGCGCCGTGGGCGCTGGAGTTGTAGGAGTCGGGATTGCCCAGTCCCCTGGTGACGTAGGTCGCGGCGCCCATGGACCCGGGAATCACTCCCGGATCACCATCGTCGGCCTTGATGGCCCCCTTCCGCGTGATCCAGACCTCACGGCCAAAGTGTACCTCCCGAGACGCGAAGTTGTGGTGACAGTTGATGCGCTCCTCTTCGCGGACGCCGTCGACGAGGCTCTTGACGTCCGACAGGGCGGCGTCCATCATCATCTCGCGGTTGACGTAGGCGTAGCGCTGCGCCCACTCCATCATTTCGACGTACCGCTGGAAGGTCGGCCCTCGGAGCCCCGCGAGATCCCGGTCCTCCAGGGTCTCGGCGCACTCCTCCTTGGCTCGCCTGATGAAGATGTCGGCGATCCTGTTGCCGATGCCCCGGGAGCCCGAGTGCAGCACGAGCCAGACTCGCTGCGCCGTGTCGAGACAGACCTCGACGAAGTGGTTGCCCGATCCCAGGGTGCCGAGCTGCCTTACTCCTCGACCGACGTCGAGCCCTTCCGGGTCCGGGACCGGGTTGTCGCGAAACCACTGGGCGGCCCTGTCCGCCTGGGCGCTGCGCGAGCTTCCCCCGCGCCCCCGGTGCTCCCGTCCCACTCCCGCCGGTATGGAGCGCTGGAACAGCCCCACCAGGGGAGATAGATCGTCCGGGAGGTCGTCCCTGGTCTTGTTGAGGCGAACGGCGATCATTCCGCATCCGATGTCGACGCCCACAGCTGCCGGGATGATCGTATCGAGGTACGTCGGGATCACGCTGCCGATCGTAGCGCCCTTGCCCAGGTGGGCGTCCGGCATCAGCGCGACGTGACCGGCGATTCCTGGGGCGCGGGCGAGCATATCCGCCTGCCGGCGGGTGGCTTCGTCCAGCATGCTCGCCCAGCTCTTCACTTCGGCCATGATCGTAGCTCCCAGCCCTGTCTTGCGTAAGATATCCTCTCAGTCTACCACGCCTCTCCTGGTGTAACTGAACAGTTACCTCTCGGTCCCCGGTGTCCCTGGAAAGCGGGGAAGAAGGCTGTATAATCCGTCCCATGGGGATACGGTCGATTACTGTCCTGCTGCTGGTGGGCGTAACGCTCATGGTGAGCTTGGGGTGTGGCGGGGGCGACGACGCTCAAACGCCCACGGAGGCGGCCGCCGAAACGCCATCAGGGCCGCACTGGGAGAGGTTCCCATGCCAGGGTAGGGAGCACATACCGCCGGGACAGCCCGACGCGGAGTACAACTCCGTGCCAGCTACCTCCGGCTGGCACTACAGCCAACCCTATGGACCGGCCCCCTGGGGCATCTACGACACGCCGCTCCCGGACGAGGTGCTCGTCCACAACCTGGAGCACGGCGGCATCGGCATCCACTACGACTGCCCGGAAGGCTGCCTCGATCTGGTTGCGCTGCTGGCGGCCCTTGCAGTAGAGGGGCTCAATTCGGGGAAGAAGATCGTCCTGTCCCCCTATCCCGGCATGGACACGACGATTGCCCTGACGGCATGGAACTACTTGGACGGTTTCCAAGAGCTGGACGAGACACGGGTCTCCGACTTCATCCGCGCCCACGAGAGCTCGCCCAACGCCCCGGAGGCCTTCGTGAGATGAGCGTCTACGCGGCCTCCCTCACCACGAGCCACAGGATGACGAGCCCAGCCAGCAGCAGGGCTGCCTGGATCGCTAGGACAAGGACCGCTATCTGAATGCTGGACATGGGTCCACCGGCCGGCCTCGTATTGCAGCTTCCATTAGGCTCCCATTCCTGAAGGAAGACTTGGCTGTTGGCCGCATTGCATACTAACCACAGCGTCGGGGCATCGTTGTAGGTATCATAGGGGCGCTGGCGTCAGTGAGTCCACGCCAACGGCGCTTCCGCACGGAAGCGCCGTAACGACGCGCCAGCCATGACCCAGTCTCTGAATCAGCTCCGGGAGGATACATGCATGGCGCAGGACCTCGATCTGGACATTGTCGTAGAAGATTCGGCCGGCGCTCTGCGGCGTTGGCTCGCTCTGGGAGCCGTGATAGTCGCCGCCGCCGTCCTGGCGGGGGTCCTCGCCTATCTCTTCTACTTCCGGGAAGCCGAGGACACGGAGCTTGAGGCTGCTATCGAGGAGGTCGAGGTCACTGTCGGAGCCCTGACGAGCACGCTGTTCACCACGGGCGCGGCGGCGGCCAGCAGGCGCAGCGAGCTGACCTTCGCCGCGGCTGGGAAAGTGCGGTCGGTGGAGGTCGAGCTGGGCGACTCGCTGACCGCCGGACAGGTGTTGGCGCGGTTGGACGACAGGGACGCCGCTCGGCAGGTCGAAGTGCAGCAGGCCAACTTGGAGCAGGCCTGGCTCCGGCTGGAGCAGCTGGGAGAGCCGCCGACGGAGTCGGCCCTGGCTTCGGCGAGGCAGGCTGTATCTTCGGCCAAGCAGGCCGTGGCTTCGGCCAAGCAGGCTGTGGCTTCGGGCGAGCTGCAGCTGGTGTCCGCGTGGCTCGATCTCGACCAGCTGCAGGAGCCTCCGACGGCGGCCCAGATAGCTGCTGCCGACGCCTCCATTGCGCAGGCCCAAGCGGCCCTGGAGCGGCTGAGAGAGCCCCCGACGGCGTCCCAGATGGCCGCTGCCGACGCCTCCGTTGCGCAGGCCCAGGCGGCCCTGGAGCGGCTGACCGCACCGGCATCGGAGGCAGAGACCGCCTCCGCGCACGCTTCGGTGGAGCAGGCGAGGGCAGCCCTGGAGCTATTGCGGACGCCGCCTTCCGAGGGCGACGTAGCCTCGGCCGAGGCTGACGTGGCTCAGAGCAGGTCCACCCGCGTCTCGGCGTCGAGGCAGATTGACATCGCCCTGGCAAGCCTCAGAGGGTCCCTCAACAGCTACTGTGACAGCTGGACCGCCCTGGACGAGCTGTGCCGCCCAGACGCCATTCCACTCTCGGACGCCGACGTTGCGAAGCTGAACGAGGTGCTGAGAGCAAGGGTAGCCGACCGCCCCACCTTTACCTCTGGAATCTACGCGCTGCTTCAGGCCGATACGAGCTACAAGAACGCCCTGGACAGCCTGGAGAGCGCCGGGGCCTCCCTGGAGTCGGCGATCAAGAAGCGAGAGGACCTGGGCCAGCCGCCCTCGGCCCAAGAGGTCCTGAAGGCTGAATCCGCACTGGAGGCCGCCCGGGTCCAACGCGCAGCCCTGGACGACCCTCCCTCACCGTATGAGGTAGCTGAAGCCTTTGCCGCGCTCCAGTCGGCCCTGGAGAACAGGGTGGCCCTGGACGACCCGGCGCCTCGGTACGAGATCGACCAGGCCCTGGCGGCGTTGGAGTCCGCAATCGAAGCCAGGGTGTCCCTGGACGAGCCCGTGTCCCAAGGCGAGATAGACCGGGCCCTAGCCGCCGTCGACAGCGCCGGGGCATCGGTGGCCACCGCCGACGCGTCTGTGGCCACCGCCGGAGCATCGCTCGCCAGCGCCCAGGCCAACCTGGCCGACCTGATGGAGGGGGCCTCCGATGCGGAGATCGGGATACAGGAGCAGGACGTGCGCCTGGCGGAGATATCGCTCCTCCAGGCGCAGGACCAGCTGCAAGACCTGATGCTGACGGCGCCCTACGACGGCGTCATCGCCTCGGTCGGCGTGGTGCCCGGCGACGTGGCGTCCGCCTCCACCGGGGCCTTCGTCTTCTTGGACCCTGCGTCCATAGGGGTTGACATAACCGTCTCGGAGTCCGATCTCGTGGGCCTGGCTCCCGGCCAGCTGGCGATAGCCCAGTTCGACTCGATCCAGGACCAGTCGTATCTGCTGCGAATCTCCGGGATAGACACGGACCCAACGGTGACGCAGGGGGTGGTGACGTACACGGTCCGAGCCGAGATGGTCGATCCGAGGCAGCTGGCCGACCGGGAGGATGAGGTGCGGCAGCTGGCTTCCCTGGTCCGCGGGGCGGGGGCCCTGGTGGAAGGGGGCTTCGCCCCGGGCGCGTCCGCACCGCAAGCCGCAGGCGGCCGGGGAGCGGGTGGGCTTGGAGGCGGAGGGGGAGCCGGCCTCCAGGAGTGTGTGCAGAGAGTGCTGGGCCGCATCCCCCAGGGGCGCGGCGACGTCTCGGCCGAGGAGCGCGCCCGCATACAGCAGGAGTGCCTGGGAGGGAGCGCCGGGGCCGCCCGTGGACCTCAGCAAGGCGGCGGAGGCCCCCAGGCTGCGAGAGTGGATGCTCCCACCCGGATGCCCACACCCGGGATGAGCGGCAGCGTGACAATTCTGACCGACATCAAGTCAGACGTGCTCCTGGCGCCGTCCGCGGCCATCAGGCAGCAGGGCAGCGACGCCTTCGTCTACGTCCGCGGCTTTGACGGCTCCCCTGAGCGGCGGGAGATCACCATCGGAGGCACGGACAGCGAGCGGACCGAGGTGCTGTCGGGCTTGGCGGAGGGTGATATGGTGCTCATGGGTCCGGGGGTGCTGGCCTTCCAGTCAGGTGGGAGCGAGCTCACGCCGCTGCGGCAGGTCCGATGATCGAGCTGGATAACGTCACGAAGGTCTATCAGCTGGACTCCGGCCCCGTCCACGCGCTGCGGGGCGTGAGCCTCAGCATCGACTCCAGCGATTTCGTTGCGGTCGTGGGGCAGTCCGGTTCCGGCAAGAGCACGATGATGAACATTCTGGGCTGCTTGGACAAACCGACCTCCGGTCGCTACACCCTGGGGGGCCACGACGTGGGAGGGCTGTCGGACGACGTCCGCTCCCGGCTTCGAGGCCGCCACTTCGGGTTTGTGTTCCAGAGCTACAACCTGTTGCCGCGGATGTCCGCTGTCGAACAGGTCGAGCTTCCGCTGGTGTACCTGGGGGTATCCAATCGCCGCAGGCGGGCGATGGAGGCCCTGGCCAGGGTCGACCTCGCGGACCGCTACCACCACTGGCCGAACCAGCTGTCCGGGGGCCAGCAGCAACGCGTGGCCATCGCCCGCTCCCTGGTCGTCAACCCACAGGTGGTGCTGGCGGACGAGCCCACCGGCGCCCTGGACACCACGACGGGGGCCGAGGTGATGGAGCTTCTGAGCAACCTGGTCCGCGAACGGGGCTTGATCGTCATACTGGTGACTCACGAGGCCCACATCGCGGCCTACGCCGACCGTACCATCACCATGAGAGACGGCCAGATCGTCGACGATTCGGCGGTTGCGGAGCCCGAGGGGGTGTCCTCATGAACCTCCTCGCCGGATTCAACATAGCCATCCGCGCCATCTTTGCCAACCGGCTTCGCAGCGCCCTGACAGCCCTGGGACTGGTGATCGGCGTCAGCTCGGTGATCGTGCTGATCGCGGTCGGGCAGGGGGCGCAGCAGGACGTGGTGGACCGCATAAGAGGACTGGGCACAAACCTCATCTTCGTGCAGCCGGGCATCTCCGGGCAGGGACAGGCGGGCCCAAGAGGCGGGTTCGGCTCGGCGCTGACCCTGACCGACAGCGACGCCCAGGCCATCGTGGAGGCGCAGATCGACGGCATCACCAGCGTGGTCTCGCAGATCAACCTCAACGCCCAGGCCATCGCCGGGCCCAACAACCTCCAGGTGCCCGTAATCGGGACCACCTCCGAGTACCCAGGGGTCCGCGGCCTGCAGGTTGCCGAAGGGGGCTTCATATCCCACCGAGACGTGGACCGCAAGGCGCTGTCCATCGTGCTCGGCTCCCTGTCGGCCTCCACGCTCTTCCCCGACCAGGACCCCCTGGGCCGGAGTGTCCGCCTGTCCCTGGGAGGCGGCCGGATCACCTTCAACTTCCGCGTAATCGGAGTCATGGAGCAGGAGGGCAGCGGAGGCGAGTCCGAGACCCACGACAACTCTGTCTTCATACCCGTATCGACGCTTCAGAGCCGTATCGGACGCTTCAGGAGCAGCTCGGGCGACGTCAACGTCACGCAGATCAGCATCCAGACGGGGACGGACGCCAACAAGGAGCTCGTCAAGGCGCGGATAACAGACCTGCTGCTCAGGCGGCACCTGGTGGCCGAGCCGGACTTCGTCGTTCAGAGCCAAGAAGACCTGGTCAGCGCCTCCAACGAGGTGACCTTGGTCTTGTCCATCCTGCTGGGCAGCATCGCGGGCATCTCGCTGGTCGTCGGGGGCATCGGAGTTATGAACATCATGCTGGTGTCGGTGACCGAGCGCACCAGGGAGATCGGCATACGCCGGGCCCTGGGAGCGCGCTCCAGGGACATCATGACCCAGTTCGTCATAGAGGCCCTGACCCTGTGCGCCACCGGGGGCGTCCTTGGCGTCGTGGTGGGAGTTGGGCTGTCCATGGCCGTGAGCGGCCGCCAGATCGGCGAGCAGGACGTGACCACCGTCGTACAGACGTGGAGCATCGCCGTCGCCTTCGTCGTCGCGGCGCTGGTCGGGTTGCTCAGCGGGAGCTATCCGGCGTATCGGGCAGCGCGCCTGGACCCAATCGAGGCCCTCAGAACGGAGTAGCCGCTATCTTGAGCAACCACGAGGACAAAGCTGACCCAAGGCAAGAGTGGCCGATAAGGACCGGCCTCCTGGCCGGATCGGCTACCGCCGTCGTCGCAACCCTCGTCTCGCTCCCTCTCCACTCTCCCACCGACACGCTGTTCAACAGCGCTACGGTCACGCTGGGCGCGCTGGCGGCGGCGCTCGCCGCGGGCTTCATCTGGAAAGGGCTGTCGAGATACGCCGCGCGCCGGCGCATCTTCGCCGTGGTCTGGGTCCTGGGCCTCGGTCTCGTCGCAGCTGCGGCGGTCGCAGGCGAGGCGCAGCTGGAGCGGTCCGTCTCCTTCGTAGTGCCCCTGGCGATCATCGTCTTTGCCATAACCGGGATTTCCACCGCGACCCTTTCGCGGAGCTCGTTTACAAACCGGTGGTGGCTGACAGCCCTGGCTCTTCTCGTTGCCGTTGGTGTGGGCATCGGACTGATGGGGCAGGGGGACCAGAAGAGCGGGAGGCTGACCCTCCCTCCCCGCACCGAGCTCTCGGCGGAGAGTGGGACTTGGGCCCGCGGGACTAGAGAGTCTACAATGGTAGTCGAAAGAGAGGTTGGTTAGTGGGAGCTGTTCTCGCACCATTTAAGGCAGCAGCATGGTCCGTCGGTATAGCGGCGCTTCTGGCTCTCACCCTGGCGGGCTGCGGAGACTCCAACGACTCCACGGGAGGTCCAGGAGCCACAGGCGACACCGCTCCCACTGGGGCCGTGGCGCCGTCGCCCGAAGCTACCCCGGCCCCCGCCACGGCCACGGCTCCGCCGGCTCCTGACCCTACCTCTGTTGCACCCAGCCCGACCCCAGCAACAGCCACTCCCGCGCCCGATCCGACGCCGGACCCTGGCAGCCGGCGCACGGCTGGGAGCTACGATGGGATCACCTTCGTCGTGGGCGAGGGCGAGGGCTCCGAGGCTACATTCACCGTGGAGGAGCAGCTGGCGCGTCTCCCCGCGCCCATCGACGCGGTTATGCGCACGACGGCCCTCTCCGTCGAGGTGCACCTCGACGGCCGCCCTTCGACCATCAAGATCGACCTCCAGGGCCTCAGCAGCGATCAGCAGTACAGAGACAGGTACGTCCGCACGCAGATGTTCGGAAGCCACAGGTTCGCCACCTTCACCGCCGGCGACGTGGGCGACCTGCCCGAGGAGTTCACCAGGGGAGAGGTCGCCACAGGCTCCGGTACGGGACAGCTGGAGATCCGAGGTATCACCGTGCCCCTTGCCCTGGAGATCGAGGCGAGGGACGACGGCGACGTCATCAACATCATCGGACGGACCACCTTCACCTGGGACGAGTTCCAGATCCCCGTGCCCAGGGCGAGGTCGGTCGTGTCGGTCGAGGACGAGGTCAGGGTGGAGGTGCTGCTGGTGGTGCGCCCTCAGGGGAGCTCCCCTCCCTAGCGGCTGCGGCGATCAGGAGCCAGTAGGGCTCAGGCCGCGCCCAGGGTCTCGGCCTTGGTGCGGAACTCCTCCATGTCGATGACGGCGCCCTTGTTGAGGCGCGACTCCTCCGCGGCGAAGGCCATCAGGTGGCCCTCCAGGGCGTGGCGGGCCGAGTTGATCAGCGCGGGGCCCTCTCCTCGTACGGCCCGCACGAAGGCGTTCAACATGGCTTCGTCGCCGCCGCCGTGGGAGCCCCGCGCCTGGGGAACGATGCGCTCGGATGGCTCGCCGGGGGCGTGGTCGTAGACGACGACCTCGGGGTCATGGTGGGTGATCCTGGCGGTCATGGTGGCGAGGGTGCCGTCGTATCGCATGGTGCGGCTGGAGTGGTAGGAGTGGCCGTGCATGATGAAGTTGACGGTTGTCCCGCCCTCGAACTCCATGCTGACGGTCTGGTGGTCGACGACGTCGTTGTCCAGGCGGTAGACGCAGCGGCCGTACGGTCCGGTCCGAAGGGCCTCCAGGACGGCCTCGGGGGACAGGTCGATGCTGACGTTGCGGACGAAGGGTTCCATGTACTCTTCCTGGTAGAGCCTGGGGGCGTAGTGGGGGCATTCGTCCTCGACGGGGCAGCCGTCGGTACACCGGTCGGGCACGTCGGGATGCGGCGCGCGCTCCGGTCGGAGGTTGAAGAGGGAGCCGAAGGAGGACAGGCGGACGACGCGCCGTCCGAGGATATAGTGGAGAACGTCCATGTCGTGGCAGCACTTGGTCAGGATCATGGGCGCGGAGGTCTTGCTGTTGCCCCAGTTGCCGCGGGAGAAGCCGTGGGCCATGCGGAACCAGGAGACGTTCTCCGAGTGCTCGACGACGACCACGTCTCCGAGCCGTCCGGATTGGACGACGTTGCGGACGGTGTTGTAGGAGTCGGCGAACCGCATCGTGTGGCAGACCCACACGCCTCGGCCCAGCCGCTCGGCGGTCTGGACCAAGCGGACCGTGTCGGCCAGCGTGGTCGCCATGGGCTTCTCCAGCAGCACGTCGTAGCCCCTCTCCAGGGCGGCCATGGTGGAAGGGTAGTGGACGTGGTCGCTGGAGGTGTTGACCATGAACGGCGCAAGCTGCGGGCGGTCCATCAGGCCCTCCCACGAGTCGAAGCAGAGCTCGTCGGGGATGTCGTGGGCGCGGGCGAATCGCTCGCGGGCGTCCGGGCGCGGCTCGGCGACGGCGACGTAGCGCATGTTGTCCGGGTGGCGCTGGGCGTAGTCGCCGAAGTGGAAGTAGGCGCGCCGGCCCGCTCCGACCAGTACCGCGTCTATGGGCGTCGTCATCTCCTCTTGGCCTCCTTGGCGTTCGATGCTTCTCGCCTGAAGCCCCCATCTGGCCGCAATCGGCCTCTGGTCTACAGTCAGGAGGGTGATCTTCTGACTTCAGATCAAGCCGGCGGCGCCTCGGAAGAGACCAGGCCAATTACGTTGCCGTCTGGGTCCTTGAACTGCGCGAAGGTTACCATGCCCGGAATGACGGTCACCGGCGCCACCGTCTCGCCGCCAAGCTCGCCAGCCCTTTGCAGCGATGCCTCGATGTCCTCGACCTGCACGTAGAAGGTCGCTTGGGGTCCGCCGCCGTCCATAGCGGCTCCAATGCCGCCGCCGATACCCTCGCCCTGCTCCTCTACGCTGACGATGCCATAGGGGAAGTCGGGCGACGGCTGTACTATCTTCCAATCGAACAGGTCGCGATAGTACTGCTGCAACGACTCGTGGTCCGTACCAACAATCTCGAAATGTACAACCGGATTTGGCATGCCCTTCTCCTTCGGACAGTAGTATACGGACAGTAGTATACTACTGGACAGTAGTATACTACGTTCGAGTTGTGCCAAACGGGGCCCAGCTCGTCGGAATCCGATAGTGGAAAGTTGAAGAAGTAGGAGGGACCAGATTGAAAGCTGTCAAGACTGTTATTGGGGCCGGTCTGCTGGTCGTGTTGGCTTTGGCCGTAGCCGCTTGCCAAACCGGCGGTGACGAGGCCGAGGAGTCGAGGCTCGACACGGTGAAAGAGCGCGGCAAGGTCATATGCGCCAGCCGCAACGACGTGCCCGGCTACGGGTTTCTGGATGGCCAGGGCAACAACGTCGGCTTTGACATCGACCTCTGCCGAGCCCTCGCCGCCGCTGTGCTGGGTGACTCCAGCGCCATTGAGATTCGCCTGATCACCGCCGCCGAACGCGGCCCGACAGTCCAGTCCGGCGAGGTCGACATGTTGGTCCGGACGGTTACCTGGACGACTTCGCGCGACGCCCAGTGGGGAAACTACGCCCAGACGATGTTCTATGACGGACAGGGATTCATGGTCAACAAGAGCCTGGGAATCTCCAGCGCCCTGGAGCTGGAGGGCGCCAGCGTGTGCGTGACCCAGGGCACCACGACCGAGCTGAACCTGCAGGACTTTTCCAACCAGAACGGCCTGAGCATCAATCCGCTGACCTTCGAGGACACCGACGCGGTGGTCGCAGCCTACGAAGGAGGGCAGTGCGACGCCTTCACCAACGACCGATCTCAGCTTGCCGCTATCAGCACGGCATTTGCCGATAGGAGCGCGCACGTCATCCTGCCTGAGACCATCTCGGAAGAGCCCCTTGGACCGGTGGTCCCCCACGGCGACGATCAGTGGTTCGACATCGTGAAGACGGTCATGGGCATACTCATATACTCGGAAGCCTACGGAGTGACCTCGAGCAGTGTGCCCACTGCCAAGACCGGCAACACCAAGGTCGACCGCCTGTTCGGCACGGAGGGCTCGTTCGGGCAGGACAGCTTGGGACTCAGCCCGACCGTGGCCCAAGACGTTATCAAGGCCGTGGGCAACTACGGCGAGATCTACGACCGCAACCTTGGCCCCAACGGAGTTAACCTCCCACGGGAGAATGGCCGCAACGCACTGTGGGCCTCAGCTCCCTGCTCAGACTGCCCGAAGGGTGGTCAGATCTACGCGGCGCCTCTGAGGTGAACGGGCTGAAAGCATGATTCACTCGAGGCCCGTAGTGGCGTAGAGTGGCATAGGGAGCGGCTGGCAGCGCACCAGCCGCTCCTTTCTCGTTGAATGACCCCCGGCGATCCGGCGATCGGCGGGCGCCCGCGCTTCAAGATGACCGGCGATGTGCTACCATCGGGCACAACACAGGGCGCACCGAGCAGAGTGCTATGGCCACGATCCGGCAAAATCTAACCTACCAGGGCATTCCAGTCTGGCGGCACGTCCGGGTTCTCCAGTGGACCTCGCAGATAGTGTCCGGCGTCGTGGCGGTGGCTCTCGTCGCCTGGTTCTTCATCAACATCGGAAACGCCATACAGGAGCGGAGCATCCCCTACGGCTTCGGTTTCCTGTCCCGCGCCTACCAGACCCCTATCGGCCAGCACTTCCTGCCCTTCGAATCTTCTGACACCTTCCTCTACGCCCTGGGCGTCGCGGCCACGAATACCCTTATCGTCTCCGTAATCGGCATCGTGCTGGCGATCATACTGGGCATCGTCGTCGGGGTCGCCAGGCTGTCCGGTAACTGGATCGTGTCCAAGATCGCGACGGTCTATGTCGAGTTCTTCCGCAACGTGCCGTTGCTGGTGCAGCTGTTCTTCTGGTTCTACATCCTGCTGGCCCTCCCGCAGGTGCGCGAGGGGTATGTCATCGCTCAGAGCATATACGTCAACAACGCCGGAATATCGGTGCCGTGGCCCTCCGCCACCAGCGCCGGGGCGGCAGGGCTCTGGATGGCGCTGGCCGCCCTCGGGGTCGCCTCCGGCGTCGCCGTCCACCGCTGGCAGACTCGCCGTGAATCCCTGACAGGCAAAGCGTCCTATCCTGTGCTCTATGGCTGCGCCGCGGCGATGCTTGTTGGCGTTGCGGGTTGGACCGCTACCTGGGCGATTCTCGGCGAGCCGCCCTTTGTCATATCCCAGCCCGCTCAGGAGGGGACGTTCGGACGTATCAGCGGCGGCTTCACGGCCACGGCCGGTCTGCTGGCCCTTCTGGTTGGCGTCGTCATCTACACCTCTTCCTTCATCGCCGAGATAGTACGCGCCGGGATCCAGTCTGTCGGCCGAGGGCAGACGGAAGCGGCCTCTGCGCTGGGGCTGCCGCCGATGAAAGTGCTGCGCCACGTAACCTTCCCCCAGGCTCTTCGCGTCATAATCCCGCCCCTGATCAGCCAGTGTCTCAACCTGACAAAGAACAGCAGCCTAGCCGGGGCCATTGGCTACACCGACCTGACCAACGTGGCCAAGACCATGACACAGACGGCGCCGGCGGTGTCTATCTTCATCCTCATCATGCTGGCCTACCTGGCGATGAGCCTCACCTGGTCGCTGATCGGCAACCTGTACAACCGCCGCATTCGGTTCACCGAGGGCTAGACCATGGCAGCCGAGCCTCGCACAATGCCCGCGCCCGTTCCGCCGCCGCGCTCCGAAGTGGGCGTCGTCGGCTGGGCGTACGCCAACCTGTTCAACTCGTGGTACAACAGCGCGCTCACCTTCGTGGCCGGAGCCGCGGTCACGCTGGGGTTGTGGTTTGGGTTGAGATGGATGCTCCTGAGCGCCGACTGGAACGTCATCTCCCAGATCGGGGGGCTGTTCGTCATTGGCCAATACAACACCGACCAGGCGTGTCCAGGGAACAACTGCTTCTGGAGGCCGCAGGCGGCGCTGCTGTTGGTGACCATGCTGCTGGGGATGGTATGGGTTGCCGCGGGGGGTGGGGTTGCCAGGCGAATCGCCATGATGGTCGCGGTGGTTGCCGCGGCATTCGCCTTTCTCCCTTACAGCCTCGAGCGGATGGGGCTGGACGTGCGCCTGCTGCTGCTCGCGAACCTGCCGGCCCTGGCGTTGGGGTGGGCGCTGGCGCGCTACACCTACCTGGGCACGACCCGCTGGATTGCCATACTGGGCGCCCTCACCTTCCTGGTGACCCTTCTGCTGCTGAAGGGTCTGGAAGGGGTTCCCGGCCTGCAGCCTGTGGCCCTCAACAACTGGGGCGGCCTGATGCTCAACCTGCTGCTGGCGGTGGCGGGCATCGTGCTGAGTATGCCCATCGGCACCGCTCTTGCCCTGGGCCGGCGCAGCGATCTGCCCATCGTCAAGCTGCTGTGCGTGGTGTTCATCGAGGTGTTCCGAGGCGTGCCGCTGATAACCCTGCTGTTCATGTCGCAGGTACTGGTGCCCCTCGCCTTCCCCAAAGACTTTCCCCTGGGCTCCCTGCCCCGCGCCGCCATAGTGATTACGCTGTTCAGCTCGGCCTACATGGCGGAAAACATACGCGGCGGGCTGCAGGCGCTGCACCCGGGTCAGGCGGAGGCGGCGAAGGCGCTGGGACTGCACGGCTGGCAGATTATGCTGCTCATCTCCCTGCCCCAGGCGATACGCAGCGTCATCCCCGCCATTGTGGGCCAATTCATCTCGCTATTCAAAGACACCAGCCTGGTGTACATCATCGGCATGCTGGACATAGTCGAGTTCAGCAGAGCATTCATCCAGGGCAATCCCGCGTACCTGGCCAGCGCCAGGGAGCTGTTCATCTTCCTCGCGTTGGTCTTCTGGATATTCACCTACGGGATGTCGTATGTGAGCGGACGGGTCGAGAGGCACCTGGGCGTCGGTCAGCGCTAACCTATCTTCGGAGGATCCCATGACTGTCTACGAGGAAGCGGCAACGGTCGACGACATCATCGTGTGCAGGGACGTCCACAAGTGGTTTGGCGAGTTTCACGTACTCAGGGGCATCACCACGTCCGTACGCCGGGGTGAGAAGGTGGTGATCCTGGGGCCGTCCGGCTCCGGCAAGTCGACCTTCATCCGAGCCATCAACCGGCTGGAGGAGCATCAGAGGGGGGACATAGTAGTCGATGGCGTGGAGCTGACCAACGACGTACGGAACATCGAAGCCATCCGAAGGGAGGTCGGCATGGTGTTCCAGTCCTTCAATCTTTTCCCGCACCTCACGGTGATGAACAACATCATGCTGGCGCCCATAAAGGTCAGGAAGTGGTCGCAGATTGAAGCGGAAGAGGTGGCCAATGCCCTGCTGGAGAGGGTAGGCATTCCGGAGCAGGCGGACAAGTACCCCTCTCAGCTCTCGGGAGGACAGCAGCAGCGGGTCGCCATCGCCCGGGCCCTTGCCATGCAGCCCAAGATAATGCTCTTCGACGAGCCCACGTCGGCGCTGGACCCGGAGATGATAAAGGAGGTACTGGACGTCATGCGAGAGCTGGCCACCTCCGGCATGACGATGCTGATAGTCACCCACGAGGTCGGCTTCGCCAGGGAGGTGGCGGACCGGGTGTTCATGTTCGACGAGGGAACGATCATCGAACAGGCTCCGCCGAACGACTTCTTCAACAATCCTCAACAAGAGCGGGCAAAGACGTTCCTCTCGCAGATACTCGAATGAGCCCAGGGAGACCTCGATCTGCTTCTTTCCCGGATGCAAGACCTCGTCCACCAGCAGTTCGGCATCAATCATGCGACCATACAGCTGGAGCAGTCGGTGACGGCCTGCTCGGAAGACCACCACGTCGACCACATGCTGGCCGCAGCGCGTCCGGCTAGATGAGGGACCCCTCTCAATCTCACCATGCGAGGGGAGAGGTAGTTTGGAGGGCGCCTGCCAAGGGGGGGACTCGTTTCCCCGAGGTTAGGATGGGGGCTGTTGACGCTCCCGGGACTCCATGATAGACTGTCGGGAGTTTTGTATCTGATACTGAGTATCGTAGTGGTACCCTTCGTCGTACATCCGAAGGGCTGCTGCCGCTCACGAAGACTGCGGCTACCGATCTAGGGCCACGAGGCGCGGATAGAGAGCCCCTTGAACCACTGATCCGGGGTTACCGGCCACAACTGATACTCAATATCATACCTGGAGTTGCGGCGTCACGGCTCCAGGTCAGCCCACCCGGCCGGAGCTGCAAGACAAAGGGATATTACTCTGTAATGAGACTGAGTGCCAATAAGTGCTTGTCCAATCCAGTGAAGGACAGCCTGCTTACGCTGGCGCTGCTCTTCGCTCTCGTCTCCTGCTCCAACGGCGGAGAAGAGGGCGAAGATGCCGCGTCCACACCAGCCATGGCGGGGACAGCAACCCCCACTGTGCGCGTAGTCGTTACCACCAACATCATGGCGGACTGGATAGAGAAGGTTGGCGGAGGGAATGTGGAGGTCTTCAGCATCGTGCCGTCGGGGGCCGACCCTCACTCTTTCCAACCAGGCGCCCAGGACGTCGCCAAGATCGCCGACGCCGACCTGGTGCTCAGTGTAGGACTGGGCTTGGAGAAGTCTTGGCTCCACGAGCTCCTGGAGAATGCGGCGGGAGATGAGTCGGCCATCGTGGAGATCGGCGGGATAGTGGACCCCATCGAATTCGCCCAAGCCCACGCCGGCGAGGTCGATATGCTGGAAGAGCTCGGCCACGTCGTGCATGAAGTGGAGGAGGCTCAGGTCACTCCGGAGGCCGGCTTGGGGGAGATCAAGGAGCTGCTGGAAGCCGCAATGGGCGAGGGGGGTGAGGACCACGGTGAGGAAGAGGAGCTGGCGGAGATGGTGCTGGAGATAGTCGAGAAGGTCGAAGCCGGGCAGATGGCTGCCGGGGACGCGATAGAGGAGATCGAGCACATCACCTCCGAAGGTGAAGAGGAGCACGCCGGCCACGGCCACGGCATTCACGATCCCCACTTCTGGTTCGACCCGGTGCGCGTGAAGACCGTCGTGAACGACATAGCCGCCCGCCTGGCGGTGCTCGACCCGGACCGGGGCGACACCTACAGGGCCAACGCCGCCTCTTACAACGTAAAGCTCGACGAGCTGCACTCCTGGACGGAGGAGCAGGTCGAGGCGGTGCCGGAGGAGCGCAGGCTGCTGGTGACCTCCCACGACAGCCTCGGATACTTCGCGAACCTGTACGGCTTCGAGGTCGTGGGGGTCGTCTTTGGGGTCTCCACGGAGACGGAGCCGTCGGCGGAGGACCTGGTGGACCTGGTTCACCAGGTAGAGAAGTACGGCGCTCCGGCAGTGTTCGGCGAGACGATGGTGAGCGAGCGCCTGGCTGGCGCCGTGGCGACGGAGTCCGGCGCGGAGCTCATCCGGCTCTACTCGGGCTCACTGGGCCTGGAGGGAAGCGGGGCGGAGACGTACCTGGAGATGGTGCGTACCAACGTCCAACGCATAGTGGAAGCGCTGAAGTGACGATGACCTCCGAACTCTGCATAACCGTCGAGGACGTAACCGTCGAGCGGGGCGGCCACACGGCCCTGGCCGACGTCACCTTTGAGGTAGGCACCGGCACCCTGATGGGCGTCCTGGGCCCCAATGGGGCGGGCAAGAGCACGCTGTTCGACGCCATTGCGGGAGTCCTGCCCATCACGCGGGGCGCGGTGAAGCTGCACGGCGCGGCGGCTGAAACCGGCGCCTTGGCTTACGTGCCCCAGCGCGACAGCATCAACTGGAGCTTCCCCGCCACCGTGCACGACGTGGTGACGATGGGGCGCTCCGGGAACATCGGGTGGTTTCGTCAGCCCGGCAAGAGGGACAGGGAGATGGTCCGCGTCTGCCTGGAGCGGGTGGACCTGTGGGAGCGGCGCTCGACCCTGGTGACGGAGCTGTCCGGCGGACAGCGCCAGAGGGTCTTTATAGCCCGGGCGCTGGCGCAGGAGGCCAGCGTCATTCTGCTGGACGAGGCGTTTAGCGGCGTAGACGTGGGCGCTCAGGAGGGCATCGTGGAGGTCCTCCAGTCCCTGCGGGACGAGGGCAGGACCGTGCTCCTAGCGACCCACGACCTCACGAACCTGGCCCAGCGCTTCGACCATGTGCTGTGCATCAACCACCACGTCTGCGCCCACGGTCCACCTGACGAGGTCTTCACCCCCGAGGTGCTGGAGGAGCTGTACGGCTCCCATGGAATCGAGTTCGCTCCCGACCACTACAGGCCCTCGAGGGACATGTCATGATCGACTACGCCCTAGAGCCGTTCCAATACGGCTTTATGGTCCGGGCGCTGATCGTGTCCGTGCTGGTCGGGGTCATGTGCCCGGTCCTGGGCGCCTACGTCATCACACGGGGACGCGCATTCATGGGCGATGCTTTGGCCCACTCGGTGCTGCCGGGTATGGTGGTCGCTTTCCTGCTGGGGGTCACCCCATTCTTCGCTGCCGTGCCGGCGGGCATCGCCGTCGCCCTCTTGATGGGCTCCGTCAGCCGGCGCACAGGAATCAGCGAAGACACGTCCATCGGCATCATCTTCGCGGGCATGTTCGCCCTGGGCCTAGTGATGCTTTCGAGGGCCACCAGCGTCAACGTCAACATCGAAGACCTGCTGCTGGGGCAGGTCTTGGGGGTCTCATGGACGGACGTCTACGTCTCTCTGGGGCTCACGACCCTGGTGCTGGTTGGCCTGTACGCGTTTCACAGGCAGCTCGTCTACACCACCTTCGACCCCGTAGGCGCGGTGGTCGTGGGCATGAGGACGGGCTTGGTAGAGTACGTCCTCCTGGCCCTCCTAGCCCTCGTCATCGTCATAGGCATTCAGGCCGCCGGAATCGTCCTCGTTATGGCGATGCTCATCACGCCTGCGGCGTCCGGCTACCTGCTTGCCCGGCGATTCGTTGGTGTCATGCTCATTGGTGCGCTGATCGGCGTGGCCTCTGCGGTAGCCGGCCTGTTCCTCTCCTTCCAGGCCGACCTGCCATCAGGCCCCGCCATGGCCCTGGTCGCAACCGGGATATTCGGCTTGGTCGCCGTGGTGAGAAGAAAGCCTGGGGGATAGGCGAAACCCCCTCTCAATCTTCCCCTGCGAGGGCCCTGCGAGGGGGAGAGGTTGGCTTGCTTCCCGCTGCGAGGGCTGAAGCGTCTCAGACGCCGAAGGCCTCCCGGTACCTATCGTAGTCCTCTTTCCGGTCGTGGAAGGTTGGAGGCCTGTCGGCGATGAGGTGCCGACGGCCGATGAAGGGGCTATGGAGCAGGACGCCGTCGAAGCGGTGGCGTGTTACGAGCTCTTGGAGACGCTCCCTGGCCGTCTCGCTCTCGTCGGGCTCTTGGAGCAGGTGGTAGTAGTTGATCTCCGTGTCGGCGACGGCGTAGTCGAGGTTCCATCCCAGGCGCTGGACGAGAAAGGCGCCGGCGCTCCCGGCCTCAACCCTCCGGGCGGCCCGCTCCAGCGACGCCTTGGCCTCCAGGTAGCCCTCACGCACCTTGCTTACGTTCTCCAGGTTCTCGTAGTTGCCTTGGACACGGTCGTAGAGCGCCCTTCCGGCATCCTCCACCAGATCGAGATAGGCCGCCATCTCTTCGGTTGCGGGGCCGTACCTTTCGGACAGGTAGCTCTTGACGAAAGCGGCGCCGTCCAGGTCGGCGTTCCACGAGAGGGCGGCTACCAGCCTCTGGGTCAGCTCGTGGGTTATCCAGTCGGCGGCCTCGGCGTAGATCCCTATGCCATCGGCGCCCAGTACCTTGCAGTAGTAGGGCACCTCTGCGGAGATGAGCCTGGGCAGCACGACGGGGAGAGAGTGCCAGCTGTACTTGGTGTAGTACTCGTAGATGCAGGTGTCGCCCTGGAAACCGCTGTCACGCCATCGCTTCAACACCTCGTTGTAGTAGGCGTTGATGGGGTAGCTCTCTCCGAAGAGCGGCTCCGAGTAGCTGCGGTCGTAGATCGCAAAGTCGATCAGCGTGGACTCGTCGTACATGTACTGGGGGTCCGGCGGGTCCACGGCGGGGACGTAGGACAGGCCCTCCATCTTGGCCTCGAGCCCTGCCTCCTGCACTGCCTCGGTCAGCCTACCGTGAACGTACGCCTCCGCGTTGGAGATGCCCCCGAATTGATCGACGTCGGCCTTGACCCACAGGGCTCCGTCCGTCGGCCAAGCGTCGAAGATGTCGATCTCAGGATGGTCTCTCAGGTAGGCTATCACGTTGTCTACGTAGGTCCGCAGCGCATCGTCGTTGGTGATTCGGAAGATGGTCGCCCGCCGGTTCGGCCGCCTGCCCACCACCGGCACTCCGTCCTCGGGGAACCATTCGGGGTGCTCCTCCCCGTAGGTGCTCTCGGGCAGGAAGCTCTCGTATCCGTGGCCGCCCACCTCCAGCAGGATGCCCCGCTTCTGCGCCTCGGGTATGAGGCTCTCGCGGAAGTCGTCCCAGTTGGCGAGGCCCAGGCCAAAGACGTTGGTCGGGTAGGCCAGGGTATTGAGCCTGTTCTTGGCCATCCAGTCCAGAAGCAGCGCGAGGGTGGCCGCAGTGTGGCTGTATCCCGCTCCGAAGTCCCGCCTGCGGTACTTCATGCTGGGCTCTTCGATGATCTCCAATGCGGGGAGCGGCAGAGAGGACCTGGATGGCAGATACTCGGCGTGATCTCCGTAGAAGGGGTAACGCGGCGCGAAGAAGCGGACTCCGAGCTGCTCCAGCAGAGCGTAGGCCGCGTACAGTGTGCCTCGGGGATTCGCGCCGGCGAGGACGATCCTGCTCTCCCTCGACTCCAGGGCGAATCCGTCTTCCTTCAAGGACGACACACGGGAGGCGATGGACGACAGCCACTGGGAGGGCAGCTGCCCTCGATCCGGGGCGTCGCCAGTGGTCACGACGATGGCGCTGGTAAGGGAGTCGAGCGGGGGCTCGTCGGCGATGCTCCCTCGGAGCACGGGTAGGGTGGCGCCTGAGATCCTCCGGACGTAGCTCTGCAGCTCCGCAGCGGCAAAGGAGGTCACCACGTCGGTCGCGCCGTCACTGCGGGCCCACCATACGATAGTCGAATCGGGAGTCCCGTCGGTTACAAGATTGGACATTGTGCGCTCCTATTCTCATTGAGGCGCCGCAAGGCGCGTTACCGACGCCCTATGGGCTCCTCGTTGCTCCTCAAAGTCTGAACAGCTACCCCGTCGATTCGTTCATTGACCCTTTCGCAAGCAGGTGGTAGCATACCGCAAAACGCACAGGAATGGCGGCTGCAGGCTCCGCGGTTATCCGCGATCATAGACCCTCAGGCTCTCGACGCGATGGAATCCAGCTCGACACTACTAAGAGTCCGGAACCTCAAGACACACTTCATGTTGGACGAGGGCGTTGTCCGCGCGGTGGATGACGTCAGCTTCGACGTCCCCCGCGGCCAGATCCTGGGGCTGGTCGGGGAGAGCGGCTGTGGCAAGAGTGTCACCGCTCGCTCCATTTTGGGGCTCGTACGTCCTCCCGGAAGGGTGATCGAAGGCGAGGTGCTGTACGAGCGCATGGGCGGTGACGCCAACGGAGGAGGCTCGGGAGGCGTGGTGGACCTGACCTCCCTGGACCCGGAGGGAGCAGAGATACGAGATATACGCGGCGGCGAGATCTCCATGATCTTCCAGGAGCCCATGGCGACCCTGAGCCCGGTCCACAGCGTGGGCAATCAGATCATGGAGGCTATCCTGCTGCACCAAGACGTGAGCAGACAGGAGGCGCGCAACCGGACGATTGAGCTGCTGCGGCGGGTGGGCATACCCAGGGTCGAGGAGCGGATAGACGAGTACTCCTTCCGCCTCAGCGGTGGGATGCGCCAGCGGGCAATGATAGCCATCGCCCTATCGTGCAGTCCGGCTCTCCTGATAGCCGACGAGCCCACGACAGCCCTGGACGTGACCACCCAGGCCCAGATCCTGGAGCTCATCCTGGAGCTCCAGGATGAGGTTGGGATGGCGGTGCTGCTCATCACCCATAACCTGGGCGTCGTCGCCCAGATGGCCCAGCGGGTGGTGGTGATGTATCTGGGCAAGGTGGTGGAGGAAGGGGAGGTGGTGGACCTGTTCGAGAATCCCAAGCATCCCTACACTCGGGCTCTCCTGAAGTCTATCCCAAAGGCAACCTACTACAAGCAGACCACGGACCTCGCCACCATCGAGGGCAGCATCCCATCGCCCTACGTCCGCCCCCAGGGCTGCTCCTTTCACCCGCGCTGTCCCGATTTCATGAGCGGCGTCTGCGACGACGTGGAACCCGAGCTGATCGAGCTGGGGCGGGACCATCAGGCCAGCTGCTTGCTCTACGCCCCTGAGCGCACCGGGAGGAAGAGTTGACGGAGATCGCGGCGCTTAACCCCGATGCCCTGCTGGACGCCAGGGGGCTGAGGGTCCACTTCCCCATCAAGCGGGGCCTCTGGCGCCGCACCGTCGGCTACGTCAAGGCCGTCGACAACGTCAGCCTGCACATCCTCGAGGGCGAGACGCTGGCGCTGGTGGGGGAGAGTGGATGCGGCAAGACAACCATAGGCAGGGCCATCCTCCAGGCCCAGAGGCCCAACGAGGGCGAGGTGTGGCTCCGGTCGAGGGACGGCGAGTGGCAGGACCTGACCAAGCTGGACAGAAACGCCATGCGTCCGCTGCGCCAGGAGATGCAGCTCATCTTCCAGGACCCCTTCGGATCACTGAATCCCCGAATGACGGTGAAGAACGTCATCGGCGAGCCGCTGGTTGTCAACGGCGTCTGCAACGGCAGCGAGGTCGAGGATAGGGTGAGCCACCTCTTGCGCGTGGTGGGGCTTCGCTCCGAGTTCATGAGCCGCTACCCGCACGCCTTCAGCGGCGGCCAGCGCCAGCGGATCAGCATCGCCCGCGCCTTGGCCCTGAACCCGAGGCTGGTCATAGCCGACGAGCCCGTCTCGGCGCTGGACGTCTCAGTACAGGCCCAGACCCTGAACCTGCTGCGGGAGCTCCAACGGGAGATGGGGCTTACCTACCTGTTCATCTCTCACGACCTGAGCGTCGTCGAGTACATAAGCGACCGCGTCGCCGTAATGTACGTCGGCCAGATCGTGGAGATGTCCGAGACGGAGGAGTTATTCCAGAAACCGAGGCACCCTTACACCGAGGCGCTGCTGCTCTCGGTGCCCAATCCGGACCCGAGGGTGCGCTTCGGAGGCAGGGCTCTGGAGGGTGAGGTCGCCGATCCGGCGGACCCGCCCAGCGGCTGCTACTTCCACCCCAGGTGCCCCTACGCCCAGGAGATATGCATCTCGGACGCGCCTGAGTGGAGGGAAGCTAGCCCGGGCCACTGGTCCCGCTGCCACTTCGCGGAGGAGCTGGAGCTCACCGGCGTACCGGCCTGACCGGCGCCTCCGTCAAGCCTGGTACGGGTCTGCCGCGTCTCGCAGGCCGTCTCCCAGGAAGTTGAAGGCCAAGACGGCCACCACGACGAACATGCCGGGCAGAAGCAGCCACGGCGCCTCCGCCACCGCCTGGATGTTCTGCGCTCCCTGAAGCAAGACGCCCCAGCTTATCGCCGGTGGCCTCATTCCCACGCCCAGGAAGCTCAGGGAGGTCTCGGCCAGGATTATCACGGGTATCGACAGGCTTGTCGCGGCGACTATGTGGCTTGCGAAGGCCGGGACCATGTGCCTGAATATGATGCGCAGCTGAGTGCAGCCGTACAGCTGCGCGGCCGTGACGAAGTCCTCCTCCCTAAGGGACAGGAAGCGCCCGCGGACCACGCGGGCCAGGACGGTCCATCCGACGAGAGAGAGGATTACGGTGATGGCGAAGTAGATCCTTACGATGGACCAGTCCCTGGGCAGGGCCGCCGCCAGCGCCATCCACAGCGGAATGGTCGGTATCGAGCGTATGAACTCGATGAAGCGCTGGATGAGGATGTCTATCCATCCCCCGTACAGCCCCGAGACTCCACCGAGCAGGATGCCCAGAAAGACGCTGATGGTAACGCCGACCAGGCCTATGGAGAGCGAAATGCGGGTCCCGTAGATCAGGCGGGAGTACAGGTCCCTTCCCAGGGGGTCCGTACCCAGCAGATAGAGCGGAACGTTTTCGTCCAGGTCCTCGGTGCGGGGTCCGATCAGGTGCCAATCGGTCTCTATGAGTCCGAGCAGCTTGTAGCTGTGCCCCCGCACGAAGGGGCGTATCGGGTATTTGACCTCTCGGTTGTGCTGGTACTCCATCTCCAGGGTGACGGGGTTGCGCTTTCCCTCCAGGCCGTATACGAAGGGGTTGGGTCCACCGTCCCACAAGTGTACCCTCTGGGGTGAGACTAGGGGATGGTAGGCCTCGGTGAGCCGCGGGTCCTTGGTTGCAAGGAACTCCGGGAATAGGACGATCAGGTAGAAGATCATCAGGACCCCGCCGCTGGCCATTGCCAGCTTGTGGCGTCGGAAGCGCCACCAGACCAGCTTCCACTGGGGCGCACCGTAGATCTCCCTCTCCGCCTGGGTCAGCTCTTCAACGGGGATGACGGCGGCCATGGATCAGCGCTCCTCCATCCGTATACGTGGGTCCTGCCATGCCAGCAAGACGTCCGAGAGGAGCGTGCCGATGATGGTCAATACGCTCAGCATCAGTATGAAGGCGCCGGCCAGGAACATGTCCTGCGCCAGGAGAGCGCCCAGGAGCAGCGGCCCCGCCGTGGGCAGGCTCAGGACGATGGCAACGATGAGCCCGCCGGAGAGCAGCTGCGGCAAGGACCAGCCGACGGTGCTTATGAAGGGGTTGAAGGCCAGGCGCACCGGGTACTTGAGGATCAGCCGCCACTCGGAGGCTCCCCTGGCGCGGGCCGCCTCCACGTAGGGCTTGTTGAGCTCGTCCAGCAGATTGTTGCGCATCACCCTGATGAGGTAGGCGGTCTCGCTGGTCCCGACTATCAGCCCCGGGAGCCACAGGTGCTTGAGCAGGTCGATGATCTTGGCAAGGCTCCACGGGGCCCCCACGAACTCCGGAGAGAATAGGCCGGACAGCACGTCCCCCGTGAAAACGAAGATGGTCCACAGAACGACGAGGGCTACCAGGAAGTTGGGTGTGGCGAGGCCGAGGAATCCGACTCCTGTGAACAGGTAGTCGAATATGGAGTACTGCTTGACGGCTGAGAATATTCCGACGGGGATAGCTATGATCCATGCGAATACGAGAGCGGTGGAGGCTACGGACAGCGTGAGGGCCATACGCTCCCAGATGATGTCCGACACGGGGCGCTCCCACACCAGGGAGACGCCGAAGTTGCCGCGCAGAACGATGTTCCTCATCCACTTGAAGTACTGTATGTGCAGGGGCTGGTCGAGGCCGTAGTGGAGCTTCAGCGCTTCAATCTCTTCCTCGTCGACCTCCTCGCCGCTTTGCTGGAGGGCCGCGATGTAGCTTGTGAGGAAGTCTCCCGGAGGCGCCTGAATGATCATGAAGGAGACGATGGTGAGGATGAACAGCATGGGCACCGCAAGGCCGATCCTGCGTATTATGTATTGGCCCATCTACGGCGCACCTCAAGCCATGGGTTGTGCCCCGGGGCACAACCCGTTTCGTCCACGACGTCCAGCTCGGTGTTCGTCTCTAGCCTCAGAGGGGCGACCCTTCGAGTCGCCCCTCTATCCCTGTCAACTTAGGGGCTCGCCGCCCCGCGCTACTGCTTGAAGAACCTCTGCTCCGGCCTGAAGGTGTACCACCACTGGTGGGACATATCGCTCGGAACGTTGCGGAAGTTGTTCTTGGTCACGACCAGGCCGAATATGGTCGGCGTGTTGCCCACGGTGCCGATAGTCCAGAGGTTGTCGACGTTGATGCGGAAGATCTCCTGGCCCAGCGCGACCTTCTCGTCGAATGTGGCCGAGTCTCCCTTGTCGTGGAGCTCGATCACCTTCGCCAGGTCTCCCCAGGGCTCGATGCCCTTCTCGCCCCCGGTGGCGTACCAGGTGCCCGTGAGGGGCCCTATCAACGTGCCGCTGTTGAAGGGCATAGTCCGATAGCGGCCCGTGAAGAGGTGCTCTGCGCCGCCGGCGTCCCAGATCATCACCTGCAGCTCGTTTGCCCCCCTGCGGGCGACGTAGGCCGAGCGCTCGTTCTGGGTGAACTTCGTCTTGACTCCGACGTCCTCCCACATCTCCTTCACCAGCTCGCCGGTCTGGGGCCAGAAGGTGCCGAAGAGCTCGACCGCCGTGATCTCGATCTCCGCCACATCGCCACTGTCCAGCAGGCGGAAGCCGTCGGCGTTCTTGTCCGGCAGGATCCCGTCCAGTATCTCGTTGGCCTTTGCGGTGTCGTACTCTGTGTACTTGAAGGCATACTCGTCGCCAGGGTAGTAGGGATTGTTGGACGGCACCACCATCTGGCGGCTCTCTCCAGCACCGAGGAAGACCAGCTGGAGGATCTTGTCGCGGTCCACCGCGTGGGAGAGGGCGATGCGGAAGTCGTTGTTCCGCATCAACTCGCCGATAGCCGGATCACCGGCTTCGTCCTGGCCATAGTTCTGGTTGAAGTGCAGCCCGGCGTCGGAGCCGGAAGCGCCCGGCCAGTACAGCACCCGGTAGTCCCCAGATTCGGTGTTCTTCTGCAGCGTCGGCACCGAGTCCATCCGGAGCTGCCTCGGCTGGTGGTCGAACTCTCCCGCTATGGTCCTCAGCGTCAGGACGTCTATGTCCTCCACCAGCTCGGCCACGATCTTGTCGATGTAGGGGAGCTGGTTGCCCTCCGGGTCCACCCCGTAGTAGTAGGGGTTACGCTCCAGGATCATCTGCTGCTCCCCACCCCTCGTCTTGGGCTGCCACGGGAAGAGGGACGGCGGGCCGGGCGCACCGCTCATGGTGGTTCTGCGGTCGTGCTTGTCCTCGAACAGCTGCGTCCACTTGTCGAAGCCCGCATCGGCCGTCAGCTTGTCGACCGCCGCTTGGCCGGCGTAGTCCGGGTGGAACTGCTCCATGTAGTGCCGGGGCAGATACGTCAGCGCCCCGTAGGACCACATGGCTATGTACTCTTCGAAGAGCCGGAAGTTGCCGGCGAAGGTAAAGGTGAAGGTGGTGTCGTCCACCACTTCGAACTTGCCAAGCTCGTCCAGGGTCCTGAACTGGGACGGCTTGACCGGCCAGAGCTCGTCGTTGAGGATCGTGTCCTCCCACCAGAACTTGACGTCATCCGAGGTGAACGGCTCGCCGTCGTACCACTTGTGCCCCTTGCGGAGCTTGAAAGTGAAGACCTTGCCGTCGGGGGAGATCTCGTAGGACTCCGCCACCTGGGGTATGATCGTCACCTGGTCCGGGTCTATCGATAGCAGGCCCGCCGAGGTCCTGGAGGCCTGCACGGCCCTGTCGGTCCGGGCGGCGTAGGCGAACCTCCAGGTCCCGCCGTACTCTCCGATCTCCTCGAACACCGGCACCACCAGCGGGTTCTCCGGCAGCCGCTCCTCCACGGGGGGCAGGGTTCCGGCGCTCACCATGGCGGCCAGGTCGGGAGACTCGCTGTACCCCATCATCTCCGTCTCGTTGGCCATCGTCTCCGCGGCGGGCGTCTCAGCGGCCATCATCTCCGCGGTTGGCGTCTCTTGGGCCATCATCTCCGCGGCGGGCGTCTCAGCGGCCATCATCTCCTCTTCTTCGCCGCCGCCACAAGCCGCCAGCACCAGTAAGGCCGCCAGCGAAACCACTATCCAAGTCAACTTTCTCATCCGGTCCTCCTAAATAGGCTATCGGGGCTCTCCCAGAGCTGCCCGAGAATATGCGCAGGTAAATCCTGCGACCATCCAGTGGGCAGATATTAGACTCCCACGGATGCGCTGTCAATCCCAAGCCGTTGGTACGAAATGGACGTCGACTCTAGCGGAAGAAGAACTGCTCCGGCCTGAAGATGTACCACCACTGGTGCGGCTGGTTGCCCGGCACATTGCGGAAGTCGTTGCTGACGACCGCGATACCCAGCACGGCGGGCGTGTTACCCACGGTACCGATGGTCCAGAGGTTGTCCGCCTGCATTCGGAAGACCTCCTGGGCAAGCTCGATCTTCTCGTCGGGCGTTGCGCTGTCCGCCTTGTCGTGCAGCTCGATCACCCGCGCCAGCTCTCCAGTGGGCTCGACGCCCTCCTTTCCGCCGCTGGCGTACCATACCCCCGACAGGGGTGCGATCCTGGAGACGCTGCCGAAGGGCATGGTCCACCAACGGTAGGTGAAGAGGTGCTCGATGCCGCCGGTGTTCCAGATTGCTACCTGCTGCTCGTTGGACCTGATCCTGGTGTAGTGGGCGCTGCGCTCCTCCTCCCTGTAGTCGACCTTGAGCGCCACCTCTTCCCACATCTCGGATACAAGCTCGCCGACCTGGGGCCAGAAGGTGCCGAAGAGCTCGACCGCCGTCAGCTCCAGGACGGCCTGGTTGCCGTCGGGCAGCAGCCTGAAACCGTCCGTGCCCTTGTTGGGCAGGATACCTTCGAGGATCTCGTTCGCCTTGGCCTGGTCGAACTCTGTGTACTTGAAGGCGTACTCGTCGCCGGGATAGAAGGGGTGACCCTTGGGGACCACGTTCTGTCGGCCCTCGCCCACCCCGAGGAAGACCAGCTGATTGATCTTATCGCGGTCTATCGCGTGGGACAGGGCGATGCGAAAGTCGAGGTTGCGGATCAGGTCGCCCATTGCGGGCTTGGCGTCGTAGTTCTGGTTGAACATCAGCCCGGCGTCCTGGCCCTCTGCGCCGGCCCAGAAGATCACGCGGTAGCCCTGCTCGTCCGCACTCTTCCGCAGGGTAGGGACCGTGTCCATCGCAAGCTGCCGGTACTGCATGTCGAAGTCCCCGGCGATGGTCCGCAGCGACAGCACGTCGATGTCCTCTATCAGGTCCGCCACCACCCTATCGATGTAAGGGAGCTGGTTGCCATCGGGGTCCACGCCGTAGTAGTAGGGATTGCGCTCGAGGATCAGCTGCTGGTCTCCTCCCCTGCTCCTGGGCGACCACGGGTAGAGGGAGACCAGCTCGGCATTGCTGATGGTGTTTCGCCGGTCATGCTTGTCCTCGAAGAGCTGAGCCCACTTCTCGAATCCGGCGTCCGCTACCAGCTTGTCCACGTCTGCCTGAGGCGTGTAATCCGGGTGGAACTGCCGCATGTAGTGCTTCGGCTGGTACGCCAGCTCCCCGTAGGCGCGCATGCCTACATACTCTTCGAAGAGCCGGAAGTTGTCGGAGAAGCTGAAACTGAAGGTCGTGTCATCCACGATATCCAGCTTCCCCAGCTCTCCGCCCGTCCTGTACTGAGATGGCTTCACGGGCCAGAGCTCGTCGTTCAGGATTATGTCCTCCCACCAGAACCTTACGTCCTCGGTGGTGAAGGGCATCCCGTCGGACCACCTGTGGCCCTCGCGAAGGTTGAAGGTGAAGACCTTGCCGTCGGGGGATATGTCGTAAGACTCCGCCACCTGCGGAATGATCGTGACCTGGTCCGTATCGATCGACAGCAGCCCGGCGGATGTCCTGAGGGAGCCGTGGAACCGGTCGGTCCGTGCTCCGTATGCTAGGTTCCAGGTGCCGCCGTACTGCCCGATCTCCTCGAAGACCGGCACCACCAGCGGGCTCTCCGGCAGCCGCTCCTCCACCGGAGGGAGGGTCCCGGCGCTCACCATGCTCGCCAGATCAGGGGATTCCCCGTAGGTCATCATTGCGGCGGGGGCCTCGGTCGGCATGGCGGTCGGTGCGGGAGCCTCGGTGGGCATCGCCGTAGGAGCCGCCATCACCTGCGTCGGCTCCGGGACTGCGGGGACTGCGGTGGCCTCCTCCTCGGCGTCGCCGCAGGCCGCCAAGGCCAACAGCAAGACGAACAGTGTAAGCGTCGTTAGTGCGATTGCTTTCATCTGGTGCCTCCTAGTTGTCTGATTGGTTGCTCTCTGAATGTGTAGGGGTATACAAATCACGCGCACTGGAGTTCTCTGGACTTTGGCTCGTCCATTATCTCACCGGGCTCCAGCGGATACGCCTCCTTCTGGTATACCTGGACTCGACTCGACAGGTGATCGACAATGTACATCCGCCCCTCGTCGTCCAGTCTGACCGAGATAGGCTCCCTCAGCCGCTTCTGTGGCTCCTGAGTGATCATCTCTCGAAGCCGAAGGGTCTTGGGATTGGAGCGCACGTACTCTATGGCCGCCTTGCCCAGGGTCGCATCCCCGATGAACTTGTCGACGTACCGGCCCGTGGCCGAGAACTGCTGGACCCTGTCGTTGCCCCAGTCGGCCACGTAGATGTCGCCGTCTCCGTCCACCTCCACGCCTGCGGGCCTGATGAGCTGTCCGTCCCCGCTCCCGGTGGAGCCGAGCTCGAAGATGAACTCTCCGTCTGCGGTGAACTTCTGGACTCTGTCGTTCCTCCAGTCGGCTACGTAGACGTCCCCAAGCTCATCTATAGTGATCCCCCAAGGCATATCGAACTGCCCCTCGCCGTCTCCGCGGCAGCCCCACTTGAGCTGGAAGGCGCCGTCTCTGGTGAACTTCTGGACCCGGTGGTTCCTCGTGTCCGCGACGTAGATGTTCTCGTCCTTGTCCAGACCGATTCCCGAGGGTCGGTTGAGCTGCCCGTCGCCGTCGCCGGGCTCGCCCCAGCTTCCCAGGAATTCACCCTCGCTGCTTAGGGTCGAGATCCGGTGCAACGCCTCGTCGGACACGATCAGGTTCTCGTCCCTATCTCGGACGATGGCCGCTGGCCATGTGAACTGGCCGTCGCCGGAACCCACTCCGCCGATCATACCCAGGTCCTCGTCGTCCCAGTTGGTCCTCCTGATTCCGTCGGTCAACAAGACGTACAGTCGCCCCTCCTCACCGATGGCGATGTCCTTCGGCGACCTCAGCATGAGGAGGTGTCCCAGGGTCGTAACGTAAGGAAACCCCGCTCTCAGCAGCGCGTGCGGCCTGCTCATCGTCTAACTCTTCCCAGGTGTGCCTTGCCGCGTCGGAGTGGCAAATGCGTCATAGGACCCTGCCTATCCTGCGAACACCGATACGCCTTCGAAGCTGCCTCTGATCACCGCGGCGGGGTCCACTCCCAGCCACTGCTCCAGTAGCGTGCCGTAGACGCCGCGAAAGTCGATCGTGTGTCGAAGATCACCCTCGACCCACTGATCGGGAGACAACGGTGGGTACTCGGAGTACAACCCTCCCTTGACCCGGTCGCCGACGATGAAGGCGCCGCCTCCGGCGCCGTGGTCGGTGCCGCTCCCGTTGTCTACGAAGCGGCGTCCGAACTCTGAGAACACCATGAGGACGACCTCATCGGATGCGTCGTGGTCCCTCATGTCCCGAATGAAATCGCTGATTGCGGCTGAGAGGTCCCTCAGCAAGACAGGGTGGCGGGCCACCTGGCTGGCATGCGTATCGTAGCCGCCGTGCTGCGTGTAGAAGACCCGCGCCCCAAGTCCTGCCAGATGCACTCTGGCCACGTCTCTGAGGCTCTGGGCTATAGGACTGTTGGCGTACTCCACGTCGGAGGAGTAACGGTCGGGAGCGGCCTTTAGCATGTCGGCGCCTACCAGCACGTCGTGAGCGGTATCCATCAGGTACTCGTGGACCCGCCGCGTCCCTATCGCCTGGGCGTACATGCTCTTGAAGACCTCCAGCGCCTCTTCTCGCTGCCTCTCTTCGGCCATGCCGCCCATTATGCCGTAGCTGTCCAGGTTTCCCACGGAGGTAACCGGTACGCCGGGAGCTGCCATCGCTCGCGGCAGCCCTCTACCGATGTTTATTCCGGTCAGGACGTTCTCCTTATGCGGGTCCAGCTCGCGGACGGCCTTCCCCAGCCAACCCTCGTTTACAATCTCCTCCGGTTCGCAGGTGTGCCATATGTCCATCGCGCGAAAGTGAGACCGACTCGAGTCTGGATACCCGATCCCCTGGACGATAGCTACGCTGCCCTCATCGTACAGCTCCTTCAGGAGACCGGCGCTGGGATTGAACCCAACCTCGTCGTCGATGGGCAACACCTGGTCTTGGCCCACTGCCACCGTGGGCCTGTTGTCGTAGTACACGTCGCTGGTGTAGGGAACGAGGGTGTCCATGAAGTCGTTGCCCCCCGTAAGCTGAACGATCACCAGTACGGGTTGCTTGGAGCCATGTACCATGAGACCTACCTCTCTCGAACGGTGCTCATTCTATGCGAACTGATATTCGGCAGAGGAGACTATGAGCTGGAGCATCTCCACAACGCGAGCGGCGCTCTCCTCCTTCGAGCCTGGTTCGAACCGTAGCGGATCCTGCGCTTCGGCACGCGCTATGAGAGCATCCCGCGTCGCGTTGGCGACGTCGATGGGGCCAATCAGATCCAGGCACTTGTCGACGAGCTCCTCGGGTGAGAGGGGACGTCCAGCGGAGCGCAATCGGGCGATGATGTCCTGGACCCCTGGCTTGGTAACGTCGGATACCTCATCGACCGCGAAGTTGACTCGTTCGTTCAAGGCGCCGCTATCGATCCACTCCATACCTGTATGCCAGCCTTCCACGGTAGGTGGATTGAACAGCTGCTGTCCCATGTTCATCGAGCCATTGAGCTTGCCGAAGTCCGGATCGGGGAACCGGTGGGTTCCCACCAGCTTGATGATCCCCGACATCAGCTCCACCGGGCTCTTGATCTTCCTGAACCGGGCCTCTTTGAAGGAATCGAGGTTGAATAGCGTCCTGAGCACCGGGCGCATCTGACCGCCAGAGCTGCTGTACGCCTCGACCACTGCATCGACGGTGTCGGGGTCCTGTGGGGGTATCCGGTTCCAGGTTGGCACGGGGGGCTCGTCGGCGACGAAGAAGTTGTACAGATGCCTGGCGACGAACCTGGGTGTGGCTGGCTGCCTCACGATGATGTCTATGATGTCCTCGCCGTTGAATCGGCCCGTCTCTCCAAGGAAGGTCTTCTCGCCGTCGTCGTGGTCTTCCTCGAGATACTCGAACTCGCTGGGGTACACGTTGTAGGGGTGATGGGAGATGGGCTGTGTGAAGGTCCATCCGGTAAAGGCGTGGGCGGCCATCTTCACGTCCTCTTCCGTATAGTTCCCCTCGCCCATCGAGAACAGCTCCAGAAGCTCGCGGCCATAGTTCTCGTTGGGATCGCCCTCGCGATTCTCATTGTTGTCCAGCCAGTAGATCATCGACGGGTCCCTGGACAGGTCGATCAGGATCGTCCGTAGGTCCGACAGTCCGTTTCTGCGGAACGTGTCTATCTGAGCATACGAGGAGGGAGGATGGGCGGCCTTGGGCCACGACGTGGCGAACACCTGGTGCCAGAAGAGCGCCATCTTCTCCTCCAGCGGGCGTTTGCTGTTGATCATCCGGTACACCCAGTAGGCGTTCGATCCTGCCAGCCCCGGCGGAGCGACTGCCGTGTATCGGCGGACGACGTCGTCTTCGATGTCCGGGAACCGCTCCGGGGCGAGCAGGTCATCAACTATCTCAGCGTACCCCTTCGAAGCTAAGTCCTCCAGATCGCTCCTGGTGGCGCCAAAGCCGGCGCGGCGCATCAGATGGGAAATGAGGGCAAGGTCGCTACTGGACACGGTCAGTCCTCTACACTCACTAGCATGGCGTCCGAACCGAACCGGCGTTAAGGCGAGGGCGCTACCCCGTTCCAACGCCGGATGGTGTCGGCGGGAGTAGGATTTCGGCTATTATAGCCATTTTATGCTATGCGTACAAATTGACAACAACTGGTGGCGAGATTATAGTACGGCATAGGTATATAGGGGTTGACCGATGCCCTAATCCGCTAGCTGGGAGGCACGCAGATGGCTGACAGTGACATAGCGTTGATGGCGCACCTGATGAGCCGCGCTGGATTCAGGGCCGGCCGCGACGAGCTGGAGGCCCGGGCGGCAAATGGCTACGAGGCCACTGTGGAGGAGCTGCTCAGACCGGAGGAGCAGGAGCCTGTCGACAGGTACGAGCTCCTGAGGTACCAGACGTGGACGTGGAAGCCTGGGACTGTCCAGGGCATGGGCCACTCTACTTGGCTCCACCACATGATAAACACGCAGGCGCCCCTCCAGGAGAAGATGACGCTCTTCTGGCACGGTGTGTTCGCCACCGGGGTTTCGAAGGTCGACCACTGGGACGAGATCACCGACATGGTCGATATGCTCCGGGAGAAGGGCATGGGGAGCTTCCGAGACATCCTGCTGGAGGTGGCCAGAAACCCGGCCATGATCTTCTGGCTGGACAACAACGAGAACCACGCCCGCGCGGTCAACGAGAACTGGGGAAGGGAGCTCCTGGAGCTCTTCAGCATGGGAGTGGGCAACTACACCGAAGACGACGTGAGAGTGTGCTCCCGGGCCTTCACGGGTTGGACGATCACCCCCAAGCTGCCCAGGTTCCCGATGGGCCGGTTCGACTGGTACTTCGAGTATAGGCCCGAGGACCACGACGACGGCGAGAAGAGCTTCCTAGGCCACACTGGCCGGCTCGATGGGGAAGACATCATCGACATAGTCTGCCGGCAGCCGGCCACGGCCAACTTCATCTGCCGTCACCTGTACAACTACTTCGTCGCCGACGAGGCGCAGGTGCCCGCATGGTCGGTCACGCCGCCCAGGGACCCCGAAGCCATCGACACCCTGGTGGAGACCTTTACGGAGTCGGGCTACGACATCCGCTCGACCCTCCGGGTTCTTCTCAACTCGGACTTTTTCAAGGAGGCGCGCTCCGCACGGATGAAGAGCCCCGCCGAGGTCGTTGTGAGCACCCTGAGGCTGGCCGGAGGCTTCGAGTTCCCGGCGCCGGGGATCGGCAACATGGCCAGGCAGACGGGCTACATGGGCCAGGACCTGCTGAACCCCCCCAGCGTGGAGGGCTGGCACACGGGCTCCGAGTGGATAAACAGCGGCTCGCTAATGCGGCGCACCAACTTCTTTGCGGACCTGGTCAGCGACGTGGACAGGCCAGGCATCCAGTCGATCATCGAGGATCTGAGGTCGCAGGGGGAGCTGTCTCACGAGGAGCTCGTGGACAGGTGCCTGGACTTGATGGGTCCCCTGGACGTCGACGGCGACACCCGGATGGAGCTGGTGAGCCACGCCGCCGCCGAGGGGCCGCTCCGCTGGGGCCAGAACGGTGACGCCCCGGCCGCGGCGCAGAGGGTGTCGGAGATGCTGCAGCTGATAGTGTCGCTGAGGGACTACCAGTTCGCTTGATCTTCCTAGCGCCCAGGACCCTTCCATTCGCCTCTCCCGAGCGTGGATGAGGGGTTGTGTGGGCAGCACTGCCGGGGTCTGTCGTAGGAGCCCAAGCTTAGAAGGAGACGTAGATGGCCACAGCAACGAAAGCCCCGGTCGTCGTCGTATTGCAGCTCTCGGGCGGCAACGACTATATGAACACCGTGATCCCGTACACCGACTCGATGTACTGGGACTACCGTCCTACCGTCAGGATTCCCGAGGAGGAGATCTTGACCCTGGACAATGCAATCGGCCTGCATCCCCAGATGGCCCCCATCAAGGAGCTGTACGATAGGGGAGACGTGGCCATAGTTCACGGAGTCGGCTACGAGGACTCGCCCCGCTCCCACTTCAGGTCCATGGACATCTGGCACACCTGTGAGCCCGACGACCTTGGCACAGAGGGCTGGCTGGGTCGGGTGATCCGCGACGTCGACCCGCACAAGGAGAACGTCGTCACCGGCGTCAGCTTCGGGCCCAGTATGTTCAGGGCGATGGCGCTGCCGGGTGTGCCCGTGGCAACGGTCGACGATCTGGACAACTACGGTCTGCTGACGGGGATCTCCGATCAGCGGCAGCGCGACAGAATACTGGACAGGTATAAGCGCCTCTACGGCCCGGCCATCGGCAGCGGCCGCGTCATGGAGTTCCTGGGCCAGACCGGACTGGACGCTCTCAAGGGCGCCGACATCCTCAGCGCAGCGCCGGAGAGGTATTCGTCGACCGTCGAGTATGCCGATACGACTATCGCGCGCAAGCTCAAGGGAATCGCCCAGATCCATATGGCCGACCTGGGCACCCGCGTCTTCTACTGCGATCACGGGAGCTTCGACAGCCACTCCAACCAGATGGACATGCACGCGACGCTGTGGAAGGACGTGTCGGAGGCCGTGGCGGACTTCTTCGACGATCTCAGGCAGCACAACGCGGCGGACAACGTGATAATGCTCCTCTTCTCCGAGTTCGGCAGGCGCACTCACGACAACGGCTCCGGGACGGACCACGGCGCCGCCGGCGCCGCCTTCGTCATCGGCGACCCGATCAGGGGAGGCCAGTACGGCGAGTACCCCTCAACGAGGCGGGAAGACCTCCAGCAGGGCGACCTGGTGCCCAACACCGACTTCCGGGGCCTCTACTCGACGATACTGGAGGAGTGGATGGGCCTCGACGCAAAGCCCATCGTCGAGGGCGCCTTCGAAAAGCCGGCTTTCATAGGCAAAGCCTAAGCGCCGATAGGGACCGGCCCCTAAGCCAAGACTATTCTGATACCCCCAAAAAGTCACTCAACCAGACGGTGGTAGATGCCCCTATACGAAAGAAAATGCTTACACAGACAGTAGCCGGCAGGACCTACGACTTCAGCCACGTTGTGGGAGGGCGGTACATAGGCCGTCCCGTGTCGCTGGCCGTGGCCAGCGAGGATACGGTCTATTCGCTGGACCGCCCCAGCGAGAACATCGCCGACGTCCCCTGGAACAAGACCGCGTCGGGAGCCAAGGTCAGCGTCTGCAAGATCGGCTCCGCGTCCGGTGAAGAGGAGTTCAAGCTCCAATTCAGCCAGTACGGCGACGGCGACGGCGAAGTCATATGGCCCACCGGCATCGCCCTGGACAGCCAGGAGAACGTCTACGTCACCGACGAGTGGCTCAACCGGATATCCATCTTCGACGAGGACGGCGTCTTCCAGACCTCTTGGGGCGTGGCCGGCGCGGGCGACGGGCAGCTGAACCGGCCCGCGGGGATCGCTGTGGACTCGGACGACAACCTGTTCATCGTCGACAGCCTCAACCATCGGGTCCAGAGGTTCACTAGGGATGGGAGCTACCTCGGCCAGTGGGGCGCCCACGGGGACGGGGAGGGCGAGCTCGACTCACCCTGGGGCATCGACATCGATCGCGAGGGATTCGTCTACGTCGCCGACCACAAGAACCACAGGGCGCAGAAGTTCACGCCCGATGGGGGGTACGTGGCCCAGTTCGGAAGCTACGGCTCCGGTCCCGGCCAGCTGACCCGCCCATCCGACGTCGCGGTGGACCCCGACGGAGATGTCTACGTCTGCGACTGGCCCAACAACAGGGTCCAGATTTTCGGCGCGGAGGACGGCTTCTTTGCCACCCTTATCGGCGACGCCCAGCAGCTGTCCATGTGGCATCAGAATATCGTTGACGCCAATGCGGACGTGATCAAGGCGCGGCGCAGGGTCTACACGCTGGAGCCGGAGTGGCGGTTCGCTTTCCCGACCGCCGTCACCTTCGACGCGGCCAGGAGCAGGCTACTGGTGGCCGATACTCATCGGTCCCGCATCCAGATATACAACAAGCTCCAGGGCTACATGGAGCCCCAGTTCAACCTCTAGATCATCCCATCCGCCCGCAGCAGCCTTAGGGCTCTCTCGAAGGAGTCCGCCGTGCGGTCGATGTCCTCCTCTCGATGGGCTGCGGAGACCAGCATTCCCACGCCGCCCATGGTGTCGACGCCCTCGGCGAGCATGGCCAGCTTGAGGGGCTGCGCGAGCCCGGCGTGATCGTCGTCCCCGCCGGTGGCGCGGGCAAGCTCCGAGTGGGGTAGGGTGCAGATTCCTCCGCCGCAGCCGCACTCGACGCCGAGGGCCACCTGGACGATCGAGGCGATTCCGTGGACGTGGCCCGGCACCTCGGCCCGGGCCAACGCCTCTCTCATCCCATCCTTGAGCCGGTCCGCCATGGCGTCGGCGGTCTCGTTCACCGGGTCGCCAGCTATCTGCTCCAGGGCCGCTATCCCGGCTGAGGCCGACAGCGGATTGCCGTTGTAGGTGCCGGGATGGGCGATGCGAACGGAGTCGTCGTCTGATACGAGCTGCTCCATGATCTCGGCCTTGCCGCAGACCGCGCCCCCGGGCAGCCCGCCGGCGACGACTTTAGCCATGGTCGTCAGATCGGGGAGCACCTGGAACCTTCCCTGGGCTCCCCCGCGTGACACTCGGAACCCGGTGATCACCTCGTCCATAATCATGATGACGCCGTGCTTGGCCGTGAGGTCCCTGATGTCCTGTAGGAAGCCGGGGTTGGACAGGGGGAACTGTCCGAAGTGGGCGCCCGTGGGCTCCAGGATCACCGCGGCGACGTCGTCGTTCTGGGAAAGGACCTCCTCTACGCGAGCGACGTCCGGCTCCAGGACGATTACGGTCGACAGGGTCTCCTCCGGTATCCCGTTGCTGGTGTTCAGGCCCGAGTCCATAGCCACGTAGTCGTGCCAGCCATGGAAGTGCTCTCGGAACTTGATGATCTTGCTCTTCCCGGTCTTGGCGCGGGATAGGCGAATGGCGAGGAGCGTGGCCTCTGTCCCGGAGGCGGCGAACCTGACCTGCTCGGCGGAGGGTATGAGCTGCCTCACGAGCTCGGCCCAGCGCAGCTCCAGCGGGTTGGCGGTGCCCATGTTGGTGCCGTTGTCCAGCTGGCGGGTGATAGCCTCCACCACCTTGGGGTTTCCGTGACCCAGGATGAGGGCGCCGTAGCCCATCATGTAATCGACGATCTCGTTGCCGTCGACGTCCCACTTGAGGGCACCCTCGGCGCGCTCAACGTAGACAGGGAATGGGTTCACGACCCTGGACTGGTGACCGCCTCCTCCGATGATTCGGCGGCCCTTCTCGTACAGCACACCGGACCCGGGGAACCTCTCACGGTAGCGTTCCAGGACTGTCTCCATCGATCAAGCCCCCTTTCCTGAATGTCAATATTGAGTACGCCCTCTCGAGCGTGAGAGAGGGTTAGGGTGAGAGCTGGGTGCCGCCGGGGCCCTTGCGCCAGAATTCCTCCAGCCGGTCTTGGGCCTCCCAGCCGAGTATGCGCTTGACCTTCTCGTTGTCGAACTTCTGGTGGGGCAGGTCCGGGAAGACGAGGAATATCTCGCACCTGGAGGGAAGCTCGGCGAGATCGATCTCCAGCGCGCGGGAGAAGGCTGTGGCCGCGTCCCGCCAGCTCACGGTGTACGGCGTGAAGTCCTTCCCCGACTCCGTTACGGGAGAGTTGGGAAGGTACCTGTAGTTGTCGGCGTCGATGAACATGTAGAAGAGCAGCGCCATCACGTGAATGTCGTAGCTCTCGGTGAATACGCGGCATATCTCCTGCCCCAGGGACTTGGTATGCGCGTACAGGTAGGTCCCCGGCTGCGGCGGGACGTCGGGCCCTATGCGGTGGTCGTACCGCTCGTAGGTCCGTCCCGTGATGGTGTAGTGGGGCCCCGTATTGATGACGCGGCGGATATCGTGTTCGACGGCCGCCCGCATCATGTTGTAGCAGCCGCGCGCGCTCACGTCGAAGGCCAGCTTCCGGTCCGTCCGCAGTACCGACAGGTTGATGATGGCGTCCATCCCCTCGGCCGCCGCCACCACCTGGTCCAGGTCCGAGACATCGACCTTTAGGTACTCGTGCTCCGTCTCCAGATCGTTGATGTCGCTCAGCCTCAGCGTGTGCTTCCCCTGCAGCTCCTGGACCACGTGAGGACCGAGCATCCCGTTGGCGCCCAGTATCAGGACGTTCATCGTGCTCCCCGGCCCCTCTGGCGTGGAGTGTATCCGAGGCTTGTGGAGGGGAACTCATCGGCGCTCCACCAGGGCTGGCCGCTCAGGAATCTCGCGTTGGACACATCCGATTGGATGTGGAAGATGTCCCAGCCGGTGGCCTCATACGTAAAGGCCTTTTCCACCGCATCGATGGCGTCGTCCAGGTACAGTGCCGAGGTAGACGGCGTCGAGCCCTCGTCGATGGAGACCTCACCGAGCCTGAGACACACGACCTCGATCTTGAACTCGCGGGCGAACTCTCTGCACACGTACTCTCCCATGTGATAACAGAGGACCGGCGCCTCAGGGCTGGGTACGGGCCTCCACCTTTCCGTTACCGCCAGGCCCTCGTCGTACCCTTCCATCAGCCGGAGGGAGCTCAGGTAGACGAGCCGCGGCACACGCTCCTCCCAGGCGGCCCAGAGGAGGTTGTACGTACAGCGCATGTGGAAGTCCAGCTGCTCCGACTCGCTGGCTGCCGGGTCGGCCTCCCCGGAGTGAACGATGACGTCCATGCCTCTCACCAGATCGTTGGTTGCCCCGTCGTGGCTCAGGCTGGACAGGACGAACTCGTTGGCCGTCTGGACCTCTTCGGTGTCTGTCAGACGCACCTGATGATTGGTGCCCAAGGCGGACGCGAGCCGCCCGATCAGCGGTCTCGACGCCGAGGTCATCAGAACTCTCATGACATCGAACCTCTATCGCTGAGAGCGGATCTCCGGCCTAGGGCGTGTTCACACTAACGTAGCGCATCGAAGATGAGGGCAAACAGGATGAACCCGAGGAAGAGCGTGTCGAGCTTCTCAAAGCGAGAGAAGATGCGGCGAAACCCCTTCAACCGGCGGAACAACCGCTCGATTTCGTTCCGCCTCTTGTACATCTCCCGATCGTACTCCCAAGGGTCAACTCGGGTGCTCAGGGGCGGAACAACCGGCGTGAACCCCAGCGCCAACGCCAGTTGGCGGGTCTCATTTCCCTCGTATGCCCGGTCCATTATCAGGAACGGCTTCCGGTTCTGTGACCCGAGGCGTGTCAACAACTTCCGCCCCTCTGGCGCGTCGTGGGCCTGTCCTGGAGAGAGGGAGAACGTTACGGCTGTTCTAGCATCCGCGGCAACCATATGAATCTTGGTGGTCCAACCGCCACGGGACTTGCCGATGGCCTGGGGTCCGTTTTTTTAACGCACCCGTACCATCGGGATGGACCTTGACGATGGTGCTGTCCATCGAAACCGCCTCGAGCTTGATTCGCACTATCTGCTCCCGTTGCAGATATTCGAATACCCGGTCTAGCACCCCATTCTTTGACCAACGGTTCATCCGCATGTATACAGTGTGCCAGTTGCCAAATCGAGGCGGCAACCCCCGCCACTTGCAGCCCTGCTCGGCGACATACAAGATGGCGTTGAGAACTTGCAGGTTCGGCAACTTGACGTTGCCACGTTGAACGGGAAGGATTGGTGCAATAAGTTGGTACTGAGCTTCTGTGATTTCCATTCCCGGATTGTAACATGATCTGGTTAATTAGTGTGAACAGGCCCTAGCCCATAGCATCGACGGCGTCCATGAGGGCCCTCATATATCCCAGGGAGTAGGCGCGGCTCCGGTACCCGTACCCCGGGTCCTGGACCACCATGGGGGAGTGGTCGTCGATCATTGGGCCGTCGAAGCCGATCTCCTTGTAGAGCTTCATCGCCTCCAGCATATCGACGTGCCCCTCGTCGATGAAGGTCTCGTCAAAGGTGGGAACGGGTCCCGACACGTTGCGGAAGTGAACGTAGAAGATCTTGTCCCTGCTGCCGAAGTAGCGGATGGCGTCGAGGACGTCCTCGGGCATCTCCGAGACTGTGCCCTGGCAGAACTCTAGGCCGTTGTAGTCGCTGGGCACGATCTCCGTCAGACGCTTCAACGACTCGTGGCTGCGGAAGATTCTGGCCACCCCCGCTATGGGAGAGATGGGAGGGTCGTCGGGGTGGAGGCACATCTTGACCCCAGCCTGCTCGGCTACCGGCATGACGGCCTTGAGGAAGTAGGTGTAGTTGTCCCACATCTGGTCGTCGCTGATCTCTCCCAGCTCCGTCAGCGGCGCGTCCTTGACCAGATCGTAGTCGAAGCTGGTTACCCTGGCCTGCCCCCTCCCGGGAGTGGTGTTGGAGGTCCTCCAGACGCTGAGGACCATGAAGTGGTAGCCGAGGACCGGGATGCCTGCCCTGCCCATGTTGGTCAGCGATCTGCACCAGTTCTCGATCTGCTCGTCTCTGCCGGGCAGACCGGCCAGGATCTTGTCGCAGTACTCCGGAGGGATGTTCTCTATGGCGAAGAGCTTGAGCCCCGCATCCTCTATCCGCGTCCGCATGTGCAGCAGGTCGAGGTAGTCGTAGTAGCCCTTCTCCGAGGGCACCGCCTGCTCGGCGACCACAACGTCCGTGGCCCCAACCTGCGCTCCGAAGGCTAGGATCTCGTCGGTCACTTCCGAAACGGAGCCCAGTCCCAATCTCATGGCAGACCTCGCGTGTTAAGGGTGATCGCCGGTAGTGTAAGGAGGCCCCTAGCCGTGTGTCAACACACGTCCCGGCCTCAACCCATCCCCATCGCAAAAACGCGGTTGTATGGCCTAGGTCATCGACTATATGGATTCAGCGGGTCGAGTAGGGGTCCGCCGCATCTCGCAGACCGTCGCCCATGAAGTTGAAGCCCAGGATAGCGATGATAACGACGAGGGCAGGCAGGAGCAGCCAGGGGGCCGACGCCACCGACTGGAGGTTCTGGGCCTCCTTCAGCAGCACTCCCCAGCTCATGACCGGAGGCCGGAGGCCCAGTCCCAGGAAGCTGAGGGACGTCTCCGCGATGATGATCGCGGGTATCGCCAGCGTCGTGGTCGCGATGATGTGGCTCATGAAGGAGGGAAGCATGTGGCGGAAGATGATCCGCAGCCTAGATGTTCCGTAGAGGCGCGCCGCGGTCACGAAGTCCTCCTCTCGCATGGCGAGGAACCGACCGCGCACCTGCCGCGCCAGCCCGGTCCAACCGATGAAGGAGATGATGATGGTAATGGCGAAGTAGACCCTGATCACAGACCAGTCCTGAGGGACCGCCGCCCCCAGCGCCAGCCACAGCGGAATCGTCGGCATGGAACGGACGAACTCGATGAGACGCTGGATCAAGACGTCTATCCAGCCTCCCGCATAACCTGATATTCCTCCCAGTAGAACGCCCAGAACCAAGCTTATCAGGACACCCAACAAGCCGATGGACATGGATATCCTCGTGCCATACATGATCCTCGACCACATATCCCTCCCCATGCGGTCGGTGCCCAGGGGATAGAAGGTAGCGTGTCTCCCCTCGTAGTCGACCCCCATCAGGTGGCGGTCGGTCTTCCATAGAAGACCAAAGAGCTTGTACTCGTGCCCCCGGGTGAACCACTTGATGTAATGCTTCTGGCTCGTGTCCTCCTCGAACTCCATGATGGCGGTCTCGGGGTTCCGTTCCGCGTTGATCATGTAGACGTAGGGACGGGGCGCCCAGCCGTCGAAGAAGTGCACCCTCTGCGGCTTGACGAAGGTGCGCTTGGAGTCCGTCTCGACCGGATCGTGAATGGCGAGGAACTCTGAGAAGAGTGCGATGAAGTAGAAAAAGCCTATGAGCGCGGTCGCCGCCACCGCCAGCTTGTGTCTTCGAAAGCGCCACCACATCAGCTTCCATTGGGAAGCGATGAACATGCGCTCTTCTTCGGAGACGGTGTTGAGGGGTACAGCTTCCGGTCTGGTTGCCATATCTAGGCTATTCCTACTCGGATCCTGGGGTCGATCCACGTCAATAGCACGTCAGAGAGGAAGGTCCCGATCAGTGTGAGCACTGTGAGGATCAAGAGGATGGATCCTGCCATGAACATGTCCTGTGCCAGCAGCGCCCTCAGCAGCAGGGGCCCAATCGTCGGCAGGTTCATGACCGTTGCGACGATCAGACTGCCGGAGAAGAGCTGCGGCAGGGTCCAGCCTGCCACGCTGACGAAGGGGTTGATCGCCAAGCGTACCGGGTACTTGAGGATGACCCTCCACTCGGCCAGCCCCTTGGCCCTGGCCGTCTCTACGTAAGGCTTGCTCAGCTCGTCCAGCAGGTTCGCCCGCACGACCCGGGTAAGCCCGGCCATGCCGTCGGTTCCCAGTATTACCATAGGCAGCCACAGGTGCTTCAGCATGTCTATGATACGCCCTACGCTCCAAGGGGCATCGAAATACTCCTGGGAGAAGAGGCCCGTCACGTTGAGGTCAAACCAGTCGAACGCCAGGTACATTAACAGCAGGGCGAGGACGAAGTTTGGAGTCCCTACCCCGACGTAGGACGTGAAGGTGAAGAAGTAGTCAAGGACTGAGTATTGACGAACGGCGGATAGGATGCCGATGGGAATAGCCAACGTCCAAGTGAACATCACCGTGAAAGTGGTAAGCAAGATGGTCATCGCCAAGCGCTCGTTCAGCAGCTCGGACACGGGTCTCTTGTACTCCAGCGACCTACCGAAATCCCATCGCACCACGCCCGCCATCCACTTGGCGTACTGGATGTAAATCGGCTCATCCAGGCCGTACCGCTCCCTCAGGTACTCCAGCATCTCCTCTTCGAGCTCCATGCCGGTCTCTTCCGCCAGCTGCGCCGCGAACTCCGAGAGGTAGTCCCCCGGGGGCGCCAGGATAATCAGGAACGCCACCACGGAGAAGAGGAACACCATGGGTATCATCAGCAGAGCGCGCCGTATGACGAAGCCAAGCACGGTTATCTATACCCCAAGAGCCTGCTTGTAGCTGCCATTGACAACATCGCCTGTTCAGCCGCAGCAGATGACTGCTGCAATTGCTTTCACTCGCCACCGCCTGATGCATGTTCGGGGCCATCCTGAGAAGGATGGCCCCGAACAGTTTACCTCGGCGGTACGGAGCAGTAGCCGCTTAGTTGCGGAAGAACCACTGCTCGGGATACATGTTGCTGGGAGACCGTATTGGCCAGCCGCTGGCCGCGTCGCGCGGCACGTTCGCCATGTTGTTCATTACCAGGCGCGCGCCGGGGTTCATGCCGAACATGGAGATGATCCACTGGTTCTCGGCGTGAGACGTGAACAGCTCTCTGGCTGCTTCGTCACCCACGGCGAGCGGAGACGTCTTGCCAATCTCGATAATCTCCTGCAGCCTCTTCATCTCCGCCGAAGGCTCTATTCCTTGCTGGCCTCCCGTCTGGTACCAGCGAGCATAAGCGGGCCCGTTGTTCTCGCAGCCGCTGGCGGCCACTGGGGCCGACTTTTGAGGCGCGGTGAAGAGGAAGCCCGTCGTATCATGTCCCCAAGCGCAAGACATGGCCTCGTTGGAGTTCGCGGTCTCGAACATCAGAGACCTCGCCTGAATGTCTACGTTGGCCTTGATCCCGACATCCGCCCAATAGCGCACGACCTCGTTCATGATGTCATTGGCCGTGGGCCTCGTGATGGAGGATACGATAACCAGCTCGAGAGGGTCGCCGTCGGCCGCCAGCCTGAACCCTTCCCCGTCTTTGTTGGGAAGTATCTGGTCCAGCATCGCGTTCGCCGCTTCGGGGTCGTACTGCGTGTGCAACGTCTCATACTGGCTGCCAGGATGGTGGGGATGCCCCGGTGCGGGCAGGCTGTTCCGTATCGTTGCCAGGCCGTTGTAGAAGATATCGTTGAGCTCTTCGCGGTCGATGGCCAAGGCTAGGGCGATGCGGAAGTCCTTGTTGTTGATGTACTCCTTCTCAGGGCCCTCCCAGCTCATGTTCCACCAGATCGCCTCATTGGACCCGCCGAGGGGCTTCCACGCATAGATGTCGTAGCCGACCTTCTCTTTGTTCTGGACGAACGTCCCGAAGTCGGATGCGCGAATGTTGTGCTGGCTGAACTCGCCTTGGAGCGCCTTCAGGGACTGGATCTCCGGCTCAGGAATCAAGTCCATCACGATCCGGTCCATGTAGGGAAGCTGGTTCCCGGCGGAGTCGACGCCAAAGTAGAAGGGATTGCGCAGGCCTCTGTACTGCTTGGTCCGAATTGAGGTCTCAGCAACCCAGGGCCTCGTGACCGGCCGCTCCGTGTTTACGATGGTGCTGAACCTCTCTATGAACAGGTCGATCCAGCTCGACAGCCCCGCCTCCGCGGCCTTCTTGTCGAGGGCTGCTTCGCCGCCCTCTGCATACTCCGGGAGCCACTGCTTCAAGTAGTGGGCGGGCGAGTACGGGATACCCGACTGCCAGCCGGGCAGGATGAACCCCGGAGTATCGAGCTGCGTCAACAGCGGAGGGAAGAGGTAGTTGGGGAAATCGAAGGACATCGTGACCTTGTAGTCGTCCACCTTGTCTATCTTGCCAAGGAGGGCTCCACCCCTCTTCTCGTTTTCGATCGTAATGTCCGAGTTCCCGATGATGTCCTGGTATTGGAACTCGAAGTCGTTCGCCGTAAAGGGCGCTCCGTCGGACCACCTCATCCCCTCGCGCAGCCAGAAGGTGTAGACCTTGCCGTCGTCGGAAACCTCCCACCTCTTCGCCACGTTGGGAAGGACCAGGTTTCCGTCGATGGAGAACCTGAGCATACCGGTCTTGTTGGTCAGCTGCATGCTCCAGCCATTGTCCGGGCTGGTGAAGAATGTGCGGAAGTCGCCGCCATAGCGCCCAATCTCCTGGGTAGCTATCACCAGGGGCTCCTTGGGCAGGCGCTGCTCCACCGGCGGGAGACTGCCGGCCAGCGCGAGCTGCTGAAGCATCGGCGCCTCGCCGAACTTGACGAAGGTCGCTACAGGCACCTCTTTGATCACCTCTATGGTGGCCCCAGGCACCTGGACGATCTTCTCCATAACGACTTCGATCTCTTTCACGACCTCCTGGGTCACCACCACCTCAACCGGTACCTCTCTCACAACCTCCTGGGTCACCACCACCGTCTCTCCGGGTACCATGACCTCCTTGACCACCTCTTTCTCCACGACGATGGTCTCGCCAGGTACCGTGACTTCCTTGACCACTTCTTGGGTGACTATCTTCTCGACCGGTACCTCCCTCACCACCTCTTTCTCCACGATCACCTCCACAGGTACCTCCCTCACCACCTCCTCGGTGCAGGCGGCGGCGACCAGAGAGGCAGCCACCAAGGCGAATAGCGCCAAAATCAGTCTCGTCATCACATTCTCCTCGTACTTCTGATGCCTCTTCTCAACTCTGTCTGCCAAATCTCCCACGCGAATACACGGGAAAGGCACGGGCGAAATGTTAGAGTAATGATTCCGACATGTCAACCCTTGACCATCCACACCCTTCGAGGTGATAAAATCGTAGTAGGTGCGGGAGAGCTGGTACCAGCTGGACTCCAAGCGCTTGGAAGCGGAGTAGAGCGGCCACTGCCATTTGAGGAGACGTAGGGAATGTATCGAATAGGCATCCTGGGCTGCGGCAGATTCGCGGAAGCGCACTTCAAGGCCTACCCGCGCCTGGAGCCCCGCGCCAAGTGGGTGGCCGCCTGCCACACGGAGCGCAGCCGCCAGAGACTGGAAGACGTCTGCGACGAGCATGGGATCGAGCTGCGCTTCACCGACGTCACCGATCTCGCCGCATGCGACGAGATCGACGTGGTCGACGTCGTCACGCCCCCCCATGTCCGGCTGGAGGTCATCCGCCCTCTGCTAGAGGCGGGAAAGCACGTGTTGTGCGCCAAGCCCTTCGCGGACAGCCTCGATGAGGCGAGGGAGATCGTGGAGCTGGCTGAGCGCTACGGATGCCAGCTGGCCGTAGACCAGAACGCCCGCTGGTCCAGCGCCGTCGAGCACATGCGCCGCCTTATAGAGGAAGGCCGTATCGGTGTCCCGACCTACGCCATAATCAACCACTGCTACTGGCGAGACTCCACCGGATGGAGGCAGGAGACCGACCGGCTGGCGATGGCGGTCATGGGCGTCCACCATCTCGACCGCTTCCGCTGGCTTCTGCTGGACGAGCCGGCGGCGGTAAGCTGCGTCGCCGCGGCTAGGCCCACTCTCTCCAGCCGCGGGGACAACGAGACCACTGCTATCATCGAGTTCCGCAACGGCGCCATGGCCACCGTTACGCACTCCTGGAGCTCCCGCGCCGCTGCCTCGACCGATTTCCAGCAGTACGACGGACCGCTGGGCAGCCTCATCCTGCGCGGCGACGGCGAAGTGACCCTGCATACGGAGGACGGGGAGGAGAGCTGGCGGTTCGAGCCGGACCCGCCTGGAGCCGTAATCAGTCGCTCGATATCGCGGCTGCTGGACTCCATCGAGAGCGGGCAGGCACCGCCCCATAGCGGAAGGGACAACCTGATGACCATGGCGTTGCTGGACGCCTGCTACCAGTCGGCTGCCGAAAGGCGGCGCGTAGAGATATCGGTCGAAACTTGACATCAGACACGGTTATGCATAACATCCGGGCCACATTAGTGCCCAAGTGGGTTCACTCAAGAGATACACCGGTTTGGAAGGCGGACATATTAACTTATCAAGGAGGAGTGTCGTGAAGAGACTGTTGTTTGGATCTATCCTCGCGGCGTTGCTGGCTGTCGTCCTGACGGCCTGCGGCGGTACGGAAACTGAGACCATCGTCGTCAAGGAGGAGGTCATCAAAGAGGTGCCTGTTGAGGTGGTGGTGGAGAAGGAGGTCATCAAGGAGGTGATGGTGCCTGGCGAGACGGTGGTGGTGAAGGAGGAGGTTGTCAAAGAGGTGATGGTGCCCGGCGAGACGGTGGTGGTGACCAAAGAGGTGCCGGTGGAGGTTGTGAAGGAGGTGGTCAAGCAGGTCGAGGTCGTCAGAGAGGTCCAGATCCCGGCCGAGACCTTCGTGATGACAAAGAAGAGGCACCCCCTGATCGGGGACCTTGAGGGGCCGACGGTGCTGCCCGGCTTCGTGCCGGCCAAGTACAGCGAGGCCCCCATGCTGGCTGAGATGGTCGCCGCGGGCAAGCTGCCGCCTGTCGAGGAGCGCGTGGGGCCTGAGCCGCTGGTCATGCGTCCGACTCACGAGGTCGGCAAGTACGGCGGCACCTGGCACCGGGGGTTCATCGGACCCAACGACGGCGCCAACGCCGTCCGCGCGATCTGGCACGACAGGCTGCTGTACTGGAACACCGAAGGGACCGAGATCGTTCCCAACATGGCTCACTCCTGCACAGCCTCCGACGACGGCAAGACAAACGTCTTCGCGCTGCGCCAAGGGCACAGGTGGTCCGACGGGGCTCCGTTCACCGCGGACGACTTCATGTTCTGGTTCGAGCACCTGTACAGCAACAAGGCCGTGATTCCGGCCCCGCGCCAGCAGATGCTGGTCGAGGGCACGCCGGTCACCATGCAGAAGATCGACGATACCCACATAGCCTGGGTATCCGAGAAGCCCTACTGGCTCCTGTGCGAGTCCCAGAGCTTGGAGCAGGCCATCGGAGGACACGCTCGAATGGGACGGTCTGGCATGGGCGGCTTTGCGCCGACACACTATCTCCAGCAGTTCCATCCCGACTTCGTGGGCCAGGCCAAGGCGGACGAGCTTGCCAAGGCGGCGGGATTCGACGACTGGGGCGTGCACATCAAGGCCAAGAACAGCGCCTATCACAACGACGAGCTGCCCCAGATAGCGGCTTGGACGATGACCGTGCCTATCACCCAGCCAACCTGGGAGTTCCAGCGCAACGCCTACAGCATCTGGATGGACGAGGCCGGCAACCAGCTGCCCTACATCGACTACATCGTGATGACCGTGGGCGAGAGCCTGGAGGTGCTCAACCTTCGGGCCATCGCCGGCGAGTACGACTCGATGGCCCGTCACATGGACCTGCAGAAGCTGCCGGTCTTCCTGGAGAACCAGGAGAAGGGCGAGTACAAGCCGAGGCTGGACATCATGCGCCACGGCGGCGACGCGTACGTCTGCCCCAACCTCAACTACGACGCTGACCCCGAGATCCAGAAGTGGATTACCAACGTGGACTTCCGCAGGGCCCTCTCCATGGGGATCGACCGCGACAAGGTCAACGAGGTGTTCTTCCTCAGCCTGGGCACGCCCGGCTCTATGGCGCCGGTGGAGGGGAGCCTCTACAGCCCCGGGCCCGACGAGGTATTCCGCAGCATGTGGTCGACCCACGACCTCGAGACGGCCAACACCATCCTGGACAGCATCGGGCTGGACAAGAGGGACTCACAGGGCTTCCGGCTGCGCACCGACGGCTCCGGCGACCGGCTGACCATCGCCATGGACACCTACCTCTCCTTCATGAGCTACGTGCAGCTCGGGGAGATGATCAAGGAGCACTGGAAGGACATTGGCATAGACCTGGAGGTCAAGGAGTTCGAGCGAGGCCTGACCGCGACGCGCCGAAGGGCCAACGAGCACCAGCTCTACGTCGACACCAACTGGGCCGCGGAGAACGCGATGGCCGCCACCCACGCCATCGTGCCCAACGGCAACAGCCACTGCGGCGGCCCACTCTATGGCCAGTGGTTCGCCAGCAACGGGGAGAGCGGCGTGGAGCCCTTCGACAGCATGAAGCGGGCTATGGACCTGATAAAGAGGGGCAAAACCCTCAAGGGCAACGCCCGGCGCGAGGCTGGTAAAGAGGCTTGGCGGCTGCTGATCGACGAGCAGTGGAAGATAGGCGTCGTCGGCATGACTCCCGCCATCCAGGGCCTGCGGGTGGTCAAGAACCACCTGGGGAACATAGCTGCCAGCACGATCAACAGCGCCCACCACGACAACCCCGGCCTCTCCAGGCCCGAGCAGTGGTACTTCAAGGTGGACCCGCACACGCATTAACTTCAACTTCAGGACGGCCAACGGAGGTGGGCGCCCCGGCTTGGGCTGGGGCGCCCACCTCTGTTTATTGACCACTGAGACCCGGTTATGGAGCTTTGACTTTGCCTCCGGACACGACCCGCGGACACCCATCCGACGAACACGCGAGGCTGCATGCCCTGATGGACGAGGCGTGGGACTTCGAGATGGAGCAGTCGCCGCTGGCCGCCACTCTAGCCGGTGACCACCGCTTCAACGATCGTCTCCCCTCGGTGGGCGAGGAGTACGAGGCCGAACGCTCGAGAGCCCGGGAACGTACACTGGCGCGGCTGATCGAGATCGATCGGTCCGTCCTAGACGCGCAGGACCAGACCAGCTACCACATGCTCTTTCAGCAGCTGGGGGACTCCCTCGCCTCTCACCGGTATCGGGAGTATCTGCTGCCCCTGACTAACCGTGACGGATTCCACATACAGTTCGCCGAGCTGCCAAGGAAAGCGCCGTTAGCCTCGCTCCGGGACTATGAGGACTACCTGGCGCGCCTGGTGGCTTTCCCTCAGTACGTAGACCAGCATGTCGCGTTGCTGCGTCAGGCCATAGAGAGGGGGATGACCTTGCCTCGAGTGGTCCTCGAAGGATACGAGCTCTCCGTCGAGGTCCATCTAGTCGACGACGTTCGCCAGAGCGTCTTCTACGGGCCATTCGAGCCCTTTCCCGTGGGAGTACCGGAGAGTGAGCGGCCGCACCTAGAGGAGGAGGGGAGAGCGGTCATCATGGAGATGGTCGTTCCCGCGTATAGGACCCTTCTCCATTTCCTGGTACACGAGTACCTGCCCAACTGTCGGTCGACGGTCAGCGCCTCGGAGCTGCCCGTCGGCAAGAGTTACTACGAGCATCTCGTTCGTCACTACACGACCCTGGATGTGTCGCCGGACGAGGTCCACAGTACCGGACTGGACGAGGTAAAGCGCCTCCGAGGTGAGATGGAGCAGGTAGTCGCTGAGACGGGCTTCGCTGGCAGCTTCGGCGCGTTCCTCCATTTCCTGCGAACCGATCCGCGCTTCTACGCCTCGGAGCCGGATGAGCTGCTGAAGGAGGCAGCGTACATCCTCAAGCGGACGGACGGCCTGCTGCCCCGCCTGTTCGGCCGGCTTCCAAGGCTGCCATACGGGTTGAAGGCGGTCCCGGACCACGTCGCCCCAAAGATGACCGGAGCCTACTACGAGCGAGGCTCCGGCGACGGATCGAGGGCCGGCTACTACAATCTCAACACCTACGCCCTCGATAGCAGGCCGCTGTACGTGCTGGAGGCGCTCTCGCTGCACGAGGCGGTACCCGGCCACCATCTGCAGATAGCGCTCCAGCAGGAGCTCGAGGATCTGCCCAGCTTCCGCCGCTTCAACACCGTCACCGCGTTTGTCGAGGGCTGGGGCCTCTACTCGGAAGGCTTGGGCCTCCAGCTGGGTTTCTACGCCGATCCCTACAGCAACTTCGGCCGGCTCACCTACGAGGCATGGCGCGCCTGCCGCCTGGTAGTGGACACCGGGATCCACGCCTTCGGCTGGCCGCGCCAGGAGGCCATCGACTACATGGTCTCCAACACCGCCCTCTCCGTGCACGAGTGTATGACTGAGGTCGACCGCTACATCGCCTGTCCCGGTCAGGCGTTAGCCTACAAGATGGGAGAGATGACGATCACCAGGCTTCGCCGGGAGGCCGAAGCCGCACTGGGCGAGCGGTTCGACGTGTGCGCCTTCCACGACGCGGTGTTGCGCAGCGGTTCAGTCCCAATGACCATCCTGGAGTCCCAGGTGCGTGAATACATCGGAAGCACGGCGACTCTGGCTCCTTGACTGGAAGGGGACGCAAACCTATAATTCGACTTTGAGAGGCCCGCTAGAGACGGGGGGCACGCCTACGCAAGGGAGCCTCGGGGTTGCTGACCTACTTCTTACGCCGCGTCTTCATCGGATTGGGGACCCTATGGGTCGTCTCCGTAATCTCCTTCGCGATAATCCAGCTCCCCGCGGGCGACTTCATCACCTCGTATGTCGCGGGGCTGGAGATGTCGGGAGACCTCGTGACCATGGAGGAGGCCGAGGCGCTGCGCGAGGAGTACGGCCTCAACAGACCGATGTACGTCCAGTACTATAAGTGGATTAAGCAGATCGTAACCGGCAACTTCGGACTCTCGATGGAGTACGGGCTTCCCGTAGGCGAGGTCATCGGCGAACGGCTGATCATGACGATCATAGTAGCACTGGCGGCCGTCATATTCGTATGGGTGATGGCCCTGCCCATTGGAATCTACTCGGCGGTGAAGCAGTACTCGGTCGGCGACTACACCTTCACATTCTTGGGATTCCTGGGACTGGCGATCCCCAACTTCCTGCTGGCGCTGGTGCTGCTGTACTTCTCCTTCAAGTACCTCGATGCCAACGTCGCCGGGCTCTTCTCGCCCGAATACTTCAGGGCACCCTGGAGCTTAGCGCGAGTGTGGGACTTGCTGAAACACCTGTGGATACCGGCCCTGGTTCTCGGGACGGCGGGCACTGCCGCCCTGATTCGCATTATGCGCGCCAACCTACTGGACGAGCTCCGCAAGCCCTACGTCGTGGCTGCCCGGGCCCGGGGGCTGTCCGAGTGGAAGCTGGTCCTCAAGTACCCGGTCAGGGTAGCCCTTAACCCATTCGCCAGCACCATCGGCTACATCCTGCCCTACATCGTCTCGGGGAGCATCATCGTGTCTGTGGTGCTGAGCCTGCCCACAGTGGGGCCGCTCCTGTTGAGATCGCTGCTTGCCCAGGACATGTTCCTTGCGGGCACCATCATCCTCCTGATAGGCGCCATGACCGTCGTGGGGACGCTGTTCTCGGACATGCTCCTGGTTTGGATCGACCCCCGAATCCGGTTCGGCGGAAGGTAGGCTCCTTGGCGACAGAGAGCATAGAGCTGATAGAGGACGCCGCCGAGGAGCGAGTCTACGTCGCTTCGCAGTGGCAGCTCATGTGGTGGCGGTTCCGAAGGCACCGCCCTGCCATGGTTGCCGGTGTAGTCATGCTGGGCTTCTACGCCGTTGCGCTTCTGGCCCCGTTCCTCGCCACCTCCCCACCGACGTCTGGGGAAGCCGACCGGTCGCTCATGCCTCCCCAGAGGATCCACTGGTTCGACGGCTGGAAACCCAGCCCCCACGTCTTCGCAGTCTCGGGCGAGCGGGACTTCGTTACCTTCAAGCGGACGTACACCGTGGACGAGGAGACGAAGATACCAGTCCGGCTCTTCGGGCGAGGGTTCGACTACAAGGTCTTCTGGCTCATCCCTACGGACCGGCATCTCTTCGGTACGAAGGGCGCCAAGACCGAGGAGTCGATCTTCATCTTGGGGACCGACCTGCAGGGCAGGGACGTCTACTCGCGTCTGCTCTTCGCGACCCGCATATCGATGTCGATAGGGCTGGTGGGTGTTAGCCTCAGCCTCGTTCTGGGCATAATGCTGGGCGGAATCTCCGGCTTCTACGGAGGAGCCGTAGATACCGTCATCCAGCGAGGGATCGAGATACTACGCTCCATTCCGACCATCCCGCTATGGATGGGCTTGGCGGCTGCGCTGCCCGGCGACTGGTCGGTGCTGAGGGTGTACTTTGCCATCACGATAATCATCTCCGTCTTGGGCTGGACCGAGCTGGCCCGCGTGGTCCGCGGGAGGTTCCTGGCGCTGCGGGAGGAGGACTTCGTGACCGCCGCCATGCTGTCGGGCGCCAGCCACACGCGGACGATATTCAGGCACATGGTGCCCTCCTTCTACAGCCATATCATCGCAGCCAGCACCCTGGCGATCCCGGAGATGATCATCAGTGAGACCGCCCTCAGCTTCCTGGGGCTGGGCCTCCAGCCCCCGGCCGTCAGCTACGGCGTGATGCTTCAGGCTGCCCAGAACATCCAGTCCATCGCCCTTACCCCATGGCTGATGTTCCCCGCGATGCCGGTGATCTTCGTCGTCCTCGCCTTCAATTTCCTTGGCGACGGGCTGCGGGATGCAGCCGACCCATACGCCCAGTAGCAGGCGCCAGTTGACCACAGACACCCAAACACTGCTATCGGTGCGAGGCCTGCGCACCCACTTCCCACTGGACGAGGGCACTGTCATCGCCGTCGACGGCGCCAGCTTCGACATTCAGGAGGGCAAGACCCTGGGCGTCGTGGGGGAGAGCGGCTGCGGCAAGAGCGTGACGGCCCGCTCAATCCTGGGGATCCTCGACCGGCCCGGACGCATAGTCGACGGCGAGATCCTCTTCCGGCGGCGCACCGGAGAGAACGGCTCGGAGGTGGTCGACCTGGCGGCCCTCGACCCGAATGGCGCGGAGATGCGCGGCATCCGGGGCAGTGAGATCGCCCTGGTCTTCCAGGAACCGATGTCCTCCTTCAGCCCCGTCCACACCATCGGCACTCAGCTGGTAGAGGCCATCAAGCTCCACCGCAGAGTGAGCAGCAACGAGGCCCGGGACATCGGCATCGAAGCCCTGCGCTCGGTGGGCATCCCCTTCCCGGAGCAGCGCATCGACGCCTACTCCTTCGAGCTCAGTGGCGGCATCCGACAGCGTGCCATGATAGCTATAGCGCTGTCGTGCAACCCGAGCCTGCTCATCGCGGACGAGCCCACCACGGCCCTGGACGTGACGACGCAGGCCCAGATACTGGACCTGCTGCGCGGTCTTCAGCAGCAGTTCGGCATGGCCATCATGCTGATAACCCACAACCTGGGCGTGGTCGCCGAGATGGCCGACGATGTGGTCGTCATGTATCTGGGTGAGGTCGTGGAGAGCGCGCCGGTGGACGACATCTTCTACAACCCAAAGCATCCGTATACCCGCGCGCTCCTCGAGTCGATCCCCAGCATAACGGCCGAGACGGGCCAGAAGCTCGCCTCCATCACCGGTACGGTGCCGCACCCCTACCACAGACCCAGGGGCTGCCCCTTCAACCCTCGCTGCCCCTCCTTCATCTCCGGCAAATGCGACCAGGAGCCGCCCCGGCTGCTGCCCATAGCTCCCAACCACAGTGTCAGCTGCTTTCTCTACGAGAACGAGGCGGGGTAAGCGATGGCTGAGGCGACACAGACCAACGGCAACAGGCTTCTGGAGGTCAACAACCTCCAGAAGCTGTTCCCCATCACCCAGGGCTTCCTGAGGCGGGTCGTCGGCCACGTTCGGGCCGTCGACGACGTCAGCTTCTACATCAACGAGGGAGAGACGCTGGGGCTGGTGGGAGAGAGCGGCTGCGGCAAGACGACCACGTCCCGCTGCATCCTGCGCGCCCTAGACCCGACCTCCGGCCAGATCCTCTACAGGACCGGCGGCGGCGAGGAGGTCGACATCGCGACGCTGCCCGTGAGCCCTATGAGGGAGCTGCGCCGCGAGATCCAGATGATCTTCCAAGACCCCTTTTCGTCCCTCAACCCCCGCATGACGCTCTTGGACGTTGTGGGTGAGCCGCTCCTCAACTTCGGGATGAGGTCGAGGTCCGAGAGAGAGGACCGCGTCTCCGAGCTCCTGCGGCTGGTAGGGCTGCGCCCGGAGTTCCTAAGACGCTTTCCCCACGCCTTCAGCGGAGGACAGAGGCAGCGCATCGGCATCGCCAGGGCACTGGCCCTCAACCCGCGCCTGATCGTGGCCGACGAGCCCGTCTCGGCACTGGATGTCTCAGTGCAGGCCCAGGTGTTGAACCTGATGGCAGACCTGCAGAGCCAGTTTGGCCTGGCCTACCTCTTCGTGGCCCACGACCTGAGTGTGGTCAAGCAGTTCAGCGACCGCGTGGCGGTGATGTACGTCGGCAAGATCGCCGAGATGGCCTCGACGGAGGAGCTGTTCGCCAATCCCAAGCACCCGTACACGGAGGCGCTGCTGTCCTCGGTCCCCAGGCCGGACCCGCGAAGTCGCACCACGCGGATACCGCTGGAGGGGGAGGTGGCGAACCCCGCAGACCCTCCCACCGGATGCTACTTCCACCCCCGATGCGCCTATGCGACTGAGGTTTGCCGGACCCAGACCCCCGCCCTGCAAGAGGTCGCCCCCGGCCACTTCGCAAGCTGCCACCACGCCGAGAGCCTGGAGCTCGCCGGCGTCCGCGCCAGGACCGGCCCCTCGGCCAGCTAGGGTCTTTTCCCCCATGGGAGAGGGGACTGATTGTGATGGGGGAGGGGCCTTCTCACCCCCGATCCCTCAGGTCGTACATTGCGATGATGTAGGGGTGATCAGGGTCGTAATGGGTCAGCGTGTCGGGGTTGTCGACCCTGCCGACAGGCCGGACGTCCTCCCCGGCAGCCCCGGTGGCGCTGTCACCCAGGTCCCTCCTGCACGAGTCCAGCTTGGCCATGAGCGCCTTCACGATATCCGGATGGTCAGCATGGACGTCATTGGTCTCGGCGATGTCCGATCGGAGGTCGTAGAGCTGGCAGGTCTCGCCGGCACCCTCGACATGGTCGGGCAGCCGCACGTGCAGCTTCCATCTGCCGCTGCGCACGGCCCTGAGCTCGTCGGCCCGGTAGTAGAAGAAGGCGTCGTGGGGCGACTCCGCTCCTTCTTCCGCGAGCATAAGCGGGGCGATGTCCCGGCCGTCGACGATCCGGTCACCGGGGACTGACGCGCCGCCCAGCGCCGCCAGGGTAGGGTACAGGTCCATGGCTGTGGCGACCTCGCCGCAGACGGAGCCGGCGGGTATCCTGCCAGGCCAGCGCATGATGCACGGCAGCCTCATGCCGCCCTCCCACGTAGTCCCCTTCGTGCCGCGGAGGGGAGCGTTGCTCCCCCCATCGCTGGCCGCCCGCGATCCGTTGTCGCTGGTGAAGATCACCAGCGTCTTCTCGTCCAGCCCCAGCCTCTGCAGCTCGTGGAGCAGGGCCTCGGCTGCCCAGTCTACGCATGCCACCGCACCGCCGTAGGCGCCGTTCTTCGACTCCCGCAGGAACCGTTCCTGCACGTAGATGGGCAGATGGACGTACATGTGCGCGAAGTACAGGAAGAAGGGCCGGGACCGGTTGTCTCGAATGAAACGGACCCCCTCCTCGACGTACCGCTCGGTGAGAGCGGTCTGGTCCGGCTGCTGCTGGACCACGTCCTCGTCTCGCAGCAGCGGCAGCGGCGGATAGGTGTCCCCCGGGCGCTGCCTTCCCATGTCGTTGCTGTAGGGGATGCCGTAGTAGCTGTCGAATCCGTGGCGCGTCGGAAGGAACTCCGACTGGTCGCCGCAATGCCACTTGCCGATGATCTTGGTTGTGTACCCAGCCCCATTCAACAGACTGGCGACCGTCACCTCCTCCGGGTTCAGACCGTAGGGCTGCCCAGGGAACAGCACCACGCGCCCGTTAAAGGAGCCGAACCCTATCCGGCGCGGATAGCACCCCGTCATCATCGCGCCGCGGGAGGGCGAGCAGACCGGAGCGGCCATATAGAAGTCGGTGAACCTGACGCCCTCCTGGGCCATCTTATCCAGGGCCGGCGTCCTGTTGACCTCGGAGCCGTAGCAGCCAAGATCGCCGTAACCCAGGTCGTCGCAGTTAATCAGGACTATGTTCGGCCTGTCACTCATGACACTCCTCTCTAGAGACACAAAGCTATCGTTGGCTGACCGTACCGGGCTACCTCACTGTCGGCGGGAGAGGGCGACCCACTGTAGGAGCGAAGCTACGTGACGCCCTTCGCGTACGCGATATCCGGAAGCGCCTTGGGGTGGCTGTGAGGATCACGCGCCAGGCTACCAGACCCGTTTCGTCATGCCCGAGGCGGCGCCGTCCTCCACCAGGCCGTCTCTGCCAAGCTTCACGTACCGGGCGAACCAGTCGTCCATCATGGCCTTCATCTCGCCCGTCCGCCCCTGCTGGACCGGCTCCCCCACGAGATTGTTGAGCTCGCCTGGGTCCTTGACCAGGTGGTAGAGCTCGTCGGGGCCGTGAGCGTGCCGGTAGACGTACTTCCAATCCGCGGTGCGTACCATGCGGACAGGCCCGTACTCGTCGTAGATCACGACGTGGTCTCGTCCCGCGCCCGGTCTTCCCTCCAAGGTGGGGAGGAAGCTGGAGCCCGGCAGATTCCGGAGCCGGGGGACCGGGAGCTCTAGGTATTCAAGCAGGGTGGGCATGAAGTCGTAAGCGCTGACCATCGCGCTCTCGACGCGCCCTTGGGGTATGCGGCCGGGGTGGCTGAAGATGGCCGGCACCTTGATGGAGTTCTCGTACATGTTCCTGGGCGCCGTCCCGTTGCCCTTTCCCCAAAAGCCGTGATGTCCGCACGAGAAGCCGTTGTCGCTCAGGAAGACGACCAGCGTCCTGTCGCGAAGCCCAAGCTGCTCCAGCCTGTCCAACAGCCGACCGACACTCTGGTCCATGGCGGTGACCGAGGCAAAGTAGCCTTTCAGCGCCTCTCTGTTGCCCATGTTCTGGCGGGTCAGAGCGCCCGCCCACGGGTGTCGAGGCTCCTGTGGGCAGGAGTCGAAGGCGCAGTCGTCGTACGAGTTGACGATCTCCTGGGGATGCTCGCCGATCCACGGGCTGTGGGGAGCCGTGTAGTGGACGCCCAGGTAGAAGGGGTGGCCAGCCCCGGCGTACCGCTCCATCAGCCTGAGAGCCTCGTCCGTTATGACGTCCGTCAGGTAGCCTGGCTCGTTGCCCAGCTGGCCGTTGCGCACCATCGGCGCGTTGTTGTAGGGACCGCCGCCCCGCCGGTGTACGAACCAGTCGGTGAAGCCGTGCTGCACTATCTGGCTGTCGCCCAGGTGCCATTTCCCCGAGATGCCGCAGGTCCAGCCATGGCGGGCCATGACGTCGGTGTAGGCGACCTCACCCTCCAGGTACGGTACCGCCCCGGGACCGGCGTTGCCGCCCCTGATCCAGTCGTGCACGCCGTGCTGGGAGGGAATCCTTCCCGTCAGCAGCGTCGCCCTGCTGGGCGAGCACACGGGGGTGGCGACGAAGAAACTCTCGAAGCGCGTCCCGGTCCCAGCCAACCTATCGAGGTTGGGGGTGCGGATCTCATCGTTGCCGTAGCAGCCGGCCGCCCATACCGCCTGGTCGTCGGTCAGGATGAACAGCACGTTGGTCGGACGCTTGTTCGGTCCGTCGTCGGCCATGTCTCTTCACCGGTGTACGGTCTGAATTGGCGGGAGCTAGAGGCAGTCGAAGTAATGGCTTATATAGCTATGACTCGCTGGGCGGGGCTCCAGCCCGTGTACCTTTCAGGCGTCTAGTCTGTCCAGCGACACCGCCCGAGTTCCCCTTGTGGCGCTGGGCCAAGCTAAGGGCCACGTTGCCGAAAGTGGCTCCGGCAAGGTGCCCCACCGTTGCCATGTTAGGCAACGTTCCCCTTAGGGTCAAGCCCCGTGGAACGCCGCGAAGCTCTCGGGCCGGAGGTCCACGGCGCCGTTTTCTGGGCCAAGACGACAAATATGGACACAGGCCCCCCCACGAAAAACGCCGCCCTGTCCGCCCTGGGCGGCGCGGATGGGAATCTCCGACGGATGAGGCCGCAATCATGGGCCAAACTCAAAGAAGTGCAGGGTCGCGGCCTCATCCCATCCCTCTCGCTCCACCAAGATTCTGCCTACAGCCTCATCTGACAACGAAGGGTCGGAAAACTCTGCGAAGTAGTTTACGAAGCAAGCCTTGCCTATGGACCGCAGTGTTCGTTCCAACTGATTGTCGTTCATCGGCCCTGGACGCTCTCCCCGTCCTACACTCCCACCGCCGGGATTCCAGGTAGACGGGCTCTAGCTCATGGCGGTCGGCTATCGTAGGTGTATTGAAGCGCTTGCCCTCCAATATCTCGCTGGCCGTCAGCATCTGCATTCGGGGATACCCGACGCCTAGTATCTTCAACCATATGGTGGGGCCGGCCTTGTGGCTGGCCCAGGGGGGAGAACCCCCCGACCCCCGCCAATGGGATCGTACTTGGGGCTAGGGTTGTGTGTGAGAGAGAGGAAAAACCGCTGATATTATATAAAAAGGACTTCCAGGTTGGGATGGTCAACGCGCCCTATCGGGTCGTGCCCCGTTCGCAGTCGCGGCAGGCCCGCCCCGGCCGCATCAACACGTACGTCCCACCTGTCCGACTGGGTCGTGGGGATGAGTCGCCGCCGTCCCAGCAGCCGCCCGCACCGATCCCTCCCGAACGCTGACCCCAGGGCCTCGGCGAGTATGTGGGATTTCAGCGCCCTGTCATTTCTCTACAGCCCTCCGAAGTGGCGGCCCCTGACTCTCTCCTGAATCAGGACGATCTCGGGGAGCTACTGGCCGCGGGCAATAGCCTGGGCTTGCCGTCTCTTGGCCCGCTTCTCCTTACGCCGCCGGGCTTTGGCCCGTCGCTCCTGGACTATCTCTAGGACGCGGCGGTAGTTGGGGGCAGGTCGTTGGCCCGCTTCTAGGGCGGCGGCGCGATGGGACTGTGTGGCCTTTGCCATCGCAGCGTAGGGGTCCCGCAATTTCGCGCCCTGGTCATTGGTGAAGATTCCCGCCAGGCTCCTATCGGGTAGGGACGGGGGCGCTTCCCGCTTCCGGTCCCGTCGGTCTATCTTGGCCCGCACCTGGGTCTCGCGGGTGTCAAGGTCATGCCCATACCGCACGTCAGCCCCCACGGTCGAGGGCTGGCTCCCGCTAGGTACTGATCGAAACTCAGGGTCGCGGGTATGTCGCCGGAGCGGCGGGTGTCTCGGTAGCGTTGGCGCTTCCCAGCGCCGCCCCTAGCAGCCCCGGTAGTCCTGATAGGCCCGGAGGTCTTGGTCGTACTGGCGGTGTTCCTTGGGGGCCCTGCTCGATAAGACGGAGGGCCAGGTCAAGGGGATGAAGGGGGATCGTCGAACCGGCCTCAAGGGATTGAAGATGTCGCTGGACGGAGTGCGGAGGTACTATGCTCGAGAGCGTCGACTGGTGGAGCAGCGGCTCTTGGCTTTAGAAGCGGGCCGTGAGGGCACAGAGACCGGAGCACCCGGAGGTGATGGGAGTGGAGGCCCTGGGCCGAGAAGCGTCGCAGCCGGGACGGGGTTCCCGTGGAAGCTAACCGATCCAACCCTGACCGAGCTGGCGGATGCCGGGGAGCGGACGAGCGGGGTGGTCGACCGGGACACATCGGCGGCCGCCAGTGGTGACGAGAAAGCTGGTGCGCCCTCCGAGCCTGTGATTCCCGGGTCAGCTCAGGTGCCGCGGAGGAACGTCGCTCGCTCAGAATCAGTTGAGCACGATGTGGCCTAAGCAGGATGAAATGACGCTGCTAACGGGTCCACGGTTAGACAACGGTTCGAGTGAGTATTGACACTGGAGAATGAGTCGTGGACTGGGAGACACTAGCTCGCAAAGAAAGAGGGGAAGGACACCGGGACCTGGGGTCCTTCCCCTCTTTACGTCCGTGTGTAGGCTTTCTCGTCGCGCAGGATATGAACCTAGCCTTCATTGTGCTTGGTGGGGTCGATGAAGATTGACGACCAAAACCCGCACTTCTATACTTTGGTTGTAAGTGATAGGTTTTCTTAGTGAGGAGTTAGTGGGATATGGCGTCTGAAGAAGGTTGGGTCGGTATCGCTGACGTGGCTGCCCACCTGAGCGTAGCCAAAGACTCCATCTACTGTTGGGTCGACACCAAAGCCTTCCCAGCGCACAGGGTTGGAAGGCTCCTGCGCTTCCGGCTTTCAGAAGTGGACGAATGGGTAAGAACAGGAGGCGGGAGGGAATCCGGAAACCGAAAAGCTGGTAGGACTTCAACAGCGGATGGGCAAGACTAACGAGTAGAGCATTCATGCCGCGTATCTTCGACAACCTGGCGCCTGGCGCCAGTCTCCTGCCCGCGTTGCAGGAGACCTTGGAACTATCGTCGCGAGCAGACTTCTGCGTCGGCTACTTCAACCTGCGCGGCTGGAGTGGTCTTGCGCCGCTCGTGGACAGCTGGCAGCCGGAGGACGGACCGTGCCGCGTCCTTATCGGGATGCAGCGACTTCCGCACGACGACCTCCGGGAGACCCTCAGCCTCGTTGATAGGCCCTCGGGCATGGACAACCAGACGGCGCATCGCCTCAGAGTCCAGTTGGCCGAACAGCTGCGCCAGCAGCTCACCATCGGTGCTCCTTCCAACGCCGACGAGCGGACCTTACGGCAGTTGGCTGCACAGCTTCGAGCCAAGAAGGTCATCGTCAAGCTCTTCCTCCGTCACCCCTTGCACGCGAAGCTCTATCTGCTGTTTCGCAACGATCCCATCAACCCCATCGTCGGCTACCTGGGTAGCAGCAACCTAACCTTTGCGGGCCTTGCGGGACAGGGCGAGTTGAACGTGGACGTGCTCGACCACGACTCCGCTCTCAAGCTCAAGGGTTGGTTTGAAGACAGATGGAACGACCGCTTCTGCGTCGACATCACCGACGAGCTGCTTCAGATCATCGAAGATAGCTGGGCGCGGGAAGCGCTGATACCGCCGTACCACGTCTACCTGAAGATGGCCTATCACCTTTCCCATGAAGCCCGGGCCGGTCTCGCCGAGTTCAGGATTCCCAAGGTCTTTGGCGACCGGTTGTTCGACTTCCAGGCCGCCGCGGTCAAGATCGCGGCCCATCACCTGAACAAGCGCAATGGCGTGCTCATCGGCGACGTAGTAGGACTGGGCAAGACCCTGATGGCGACCGCCGTCGCTCGTATCTTTGAGGACGACTACGGGCTGGAGACGCTGATCATCTGTCCCAAGAACCTCGTTTCCATGTGGGAGGACTACGCTCACGAATACGGGTTGCGGGCCAGGGTGATTTCCATTAGTCAGGTAATAGGCCAGTTGCCAACCCTTCGGCGGCATCGCTTAGTCGTCATTGACGAGAGTCACAACCTCCGCAACCGCGAGGGCCGCCGCTACCGTGCCATCCAGGAGTACGTCCGCGAGAACGAGAGCAAGTGCATCCTCCTATCGGCAACGCCCTACAACAAGACGTATCTGGACCTGTCCAACCAGCTGCGCATCTTCGTCGAGGATGACCAGGACCTTGGCATCCGCCCCGAACGACTCCTCCGACAGTTGGGCGAGATCGAGTTCAGCAGGCGCCACCAGGCTTCGCCGCGCACCCTGGCGGCCTTTGACTTCAGCGAGTACGCCGACGACTGGCGCGACCTGATGCGCCTCTACCTAGTGCGCCGCACCCGCAGCTTCATCCAGGACAACTACGCGGAGACGGAACAGGAGACAGGCAGGAAGTTCCTCACCTACGAGGACGGGACCCTCTCCTTCTTCCCTACCCGCGTGCCAAAGACGGTCAAGTTCACCATCGACGACTCCAACCCCAACGACCAGTACGCCAAGCTGTACTCGCCCAAGGTGGTCGACATAGTAAAGGACCTGTACCTGCCCAGGTACGGCCTCGGCAATTACCTACTGGATAAACCAGCGACTCCACCCACCAAGGAAGAGGAGCGACAAATCGACGACCTGTCTAGGGCTGGCAAGCGGCTCATCGGATTCTGCCGCACGAACCTGTTCAAACGCCTGGAGAGCAGCGGCGCGGCGTTTCTGCAGTCCGTCGAGCGGCACGTACTCCGCAACTATGTCTTCCTCCATGCCATCAGGCACGACCTGCCTCTACCCCTTGGCACGCAGGACGCCGAGATGCTGGACTCCCGCTTCACCGACGAGGATGCAGACCAGGCGAAGGGTGCTCTCTTCGACCCTGACGACGACGAGCAGGAGGAGGGCCTTGAAGAGACTGGCCGCGCTTGGACTGCCGCCGACTTCGAGGCGCGGGCAGCCCAGATATACGCCGAGTACGAGGGCCGCTACAGGCGCCGCTTCAAGTGGCTCCGCGCTGACCTATTCGAGAGCTCCCTTGAGAGCGAGCTTCAGTCAGACGCCGATGCCCTCCAAGCCATCCTGACGGATTACGGGGCGTGGGACCCCGCCAAAGACGCCAAGCTCGACGCACTCCACTCACTGCTGACGGAGACCTTCTCGGATCGGAAGGCGCTGGTGTTCTCCCAGTTCGCCGACACGGTTCACTACCTGGAATCGCAACTCAAGAAGAGAGGGGTTGCGGACATGGCCGGCGTCACCGGCAGCTCCGCCGACCCCACGCAGTTGGCATGGCGATTCAGCCCGGACAGCAACCAGCGGCCGGGCCAGGGTAAACCGGAGCGGGAGCTTCGAGTCCTGGTCTCCACCGATGTACTCAGCGAGGGCCAGAACCTCCAGGACTCTCACGTCGTCGTGAACTACGACCTGCCCTGGGCCATCATCCGCCTCATCCAGCGTGCGGGCCGCGTCGACCGCATCGGACAGAAGGCGGAGGAGATCCTCTGTCACTCTTTCCTGCCCGCCGAGGGTGTTGAGCGCATCATTGACCTGCGCGGGCGGGTCCGGGACCGGCTCAGGGAAAACGCTGAGGTGGTCGGCGCGGACGAGGCGTTCTTCGAAGACGAGGACGACAGTCAAACTATCGTCGACCTGTACCACGAACGCGCCGGCATCTTGGACGGCGACCCGGAAGGCGACGTAGACCTTGCGTCCCACGCCTACCAGATTTGGAAGAACGCCATCGGTGCGGACCCGTCGCTGGCGAAGGCCGTGGCCGACTTGCCGGACGTCGTCTTCTCCTCGCGGCAGCACATGCCCATCGCCCAACGGCCCGAAGGCGTCCTCGTGTTCATGCGCACCGCCGATGGCAACGACGCCCTGGCCTACGTGGACCGGGAAGGCCGGAGCATCACTGAGTCGCAGCATGAAATCCTTTCAGCCGCCGAGTGCAGGCCCGACACCCCTGCGCAGCCTCACCACGAGAGCCACCACCAGCTCGTCGTAGAGGGCGTCAGGCACGTCGTCAGGGAGGAGAAGCGGGTCGGCGGCCAGCTGGGGCGGCCCTCCGGCGCCCGCTTCCGCACCTACACGCGCCTCAAGGCCTACGCTGATGCCATCAGGGGCCAGCTGTTCGACGTGGAGGCGCTGCACAAAGCCATCGACGACATCTACCGCTATCCCCTGCGCCAGTCGGCGGTCGATACGCTGAACCGGCAGCTGCGCAGCGGCGTCTCCGACGACCAGTTGGCCGAAATCGTCATGTCCCTGCGCGAGGAGGACAGGCTCTGCCTGACCGGTGACGATGCCGCCGAGTCTCAGGAGCCGCAGATCATCTGCTCCCTGGGCCTGTTCGAGGCCGACGCGCAGCATGATGACGCTAATTGACTCGTTCGCCTTACCCGATTATCATAAACGTAAGGAGGAAGCTATGATTGTCAAGATTACCTCGAAGCGTCAGGTCACCTTCCCCAAACACGTTCTCGACGAGCTGGGCGTGGGGCCCGGCGACCGACTGGAGCTGCTGGAAGGACCCGACGGCTTCACCCTGCGCCCCAAGCGGATCGACTACTCCAAGCTGGGCACACTTCGCGACAAGATACGGCCCGGAACCCCACCCTTCGACATCCGCAAGTTCAGGGACGAACGGGAGCAGGGGCATGGCCCAGCGCTACGGCGTTGACACCTCGGTCCTCGTCAGGCTGGTCGCACGCGAGCCGCAAGCAGACTTCGAGCGCTGTGTGCGCCGTCTTGGCGCCTTGGTGGAGGAGCAGAGATGCGAGATATTGGCGTCCAACCAGGCGATAGGCGAGGCCTACGCCGCATTGATTCACCACTACGACATGGCTAGCGCCGACGCCCGCGCAGGTCTCCTGGATGCACTGACCAGCGGCCTCGTAGCGCCCCTGAACGGCCAGGCCGTCATAGAGGCCCTCTCTGCCTCCGGCGGCCCCGGACTCTTCGACCGCCTCATCGCCGACGACTACGCCCGCGCCGAGCTGGAGACGCTGACCCTGGACCAGCAGATGGCCTCCCTGGCCGACGCGCGGCTTCTTTAGGAGACGGATATGCCGGTTTCCATTGAAGAGCTACGGCCCCACCTACAGGCCTTTGACTTTCCGCGTCTCTTCATCGAGGGGCTGGGCTGGGACCACTTCCAAGTCGAGCCGCTAGTCCTGCCGGTTGACGGCCACGAGTACGCGCTCAAGCCCGTGGCGGAAAAGGCACAGTTCGCAGTCTTTGAGTGTGCCCCTGGACCCGACGGTGCTATACCGGGGTACCCGGTGCGGCGCAAGATCGAGACGCAGGTCACAAAGCGGACCTTCGAGCACCTCATCATCTTTGTCGATTCCGAGCGCAAGCAGCAGGTTTGGCAATGGGTTAAGCGACAGGCTGGCAAACCCACCGCCTGCCGGGAGCACCGGTTCGACTCGGGCCAGACAGGGCAGCCCCTGTTGCAGCGCCTCGATAGCTTCATCTTCACCCTGGAGGACGAGGCCAAGGGCATCGGCATTGGCGACGTCACAACCGGTGTAGGCAAGGCTTTCGACGTTGAGAGGGTCACCAAGCGCTTCTACGACCGGTTCCGCACCGAGCTCACCGCCTTCGGGAAGTTCATCGAGGGCATAACCGCCCAGGGCGACCGAGACTGGTACGCCTCCCTGATGCTCAATCGCATGATGTTCGTTTACTTCGTCCAGAAGCAGGGTTTCCTGGATGGCAACACCGACTACCTTCGCACCAAGCTGCGCCAGGTCCAGACCGGGTATGGCGACGGTCGCTTCCAACAGTTTTATCGCGAGTTTCTTCTGAAGCTGTTCCACGATGGTCTGGGGCGGCCGGTGGACCAGCGCAACGAGGAACTAAAGGACCTCCTGGGCGAGGTTCCCTTCCTCAACGGCGGCCTCTTCGACGTTCACGACCTGGAGCGGGACAACCCCGACATCCAGATCCCCGACGACGCCTTCCGGCGCGTCTTCGACTTCTTCGACGACTACCGCTGGCACCTGGACGAGCGCCCTCACGGGGAGGACAACGAGATCAACCCCGATGTCCTCGGCTACATCTTCGAGAAGTACGTCAACCAGAAGCAGATGGGCGCCTACTACACCAAGGAGGACATCACCGGCTACATCTCCCGCAACACGGTCATCCCCTTCCTGTTCGACGCCGCAAGGAAGGAGTGCCGGGTGGCCTTCGAGCCGAACGGCGGCGTCTGGCGGCTGCTGCGGGACGACCCCGACCGCTACATCTACCCGGCCGTCGGCCACGGCGTAACCTGGAACGCCCGCGACGCCCATAACCCAACTCCCCTCGACTCGCCCTTCGATTTGCCCGACGACATAGCCGCCGGTATCGACGACGTGTCCCAGCGCGGCGGCTGGAACAGCCCCGCGCCCGACGACTGCGCCCTGCCAACCGAGACCTGGCGAGAGGTGGTCGCTCGTCGCTCACGCTACGCCGAGGTCCGGGGCCAGCTCGAGGCGGGCGAGGTCCGGGAAATCAACGACCTCGTCACGCTGAACCTGGACGTCGAGCGGTTCGCCCAGGACGTCATCGCCCAGAGCGAAGGGCCGGAGCTCCTGCGCGCCTTCTGGCACGCCATGCGCGACGTATCCGTCCTCGACCCCACCTGCGGCTCCGGCGCCTTCCTGTTCGCCGCCCTCAACATCCTCGAACCCCTCTACACCGCCTGCCTGGAGGGGATGCGCGGCTTCCTGGACGACGCCGCAAGGTCCGAGCGCAAGCGCGGCCCCGGCTATCTCAACGACTTCAAGCGTGTCCTGGCCCAGGTCGAAGAGCATCACAGCGAGCGCTACTTCATCCTCAAGTCTATCGTCCTCAACAACCTCTACGGCGTCGACATCATGGAAGAGGCCGTAGAGATCTGCAAGCTGCGCCTCTTCCTGAAGCTCGTCGCCCAGCTCGAGACCTACGACCAGATCGAGCCGCTGCCGGACATCGACTTCAACATCCGCGCCGGCAACACGCTGGTGGGCTTCACCTCCCTGGACGCCGTGCGCCAGGCCATGACCATCACGCCCGACGGCCAATACCGTGCCGTAGACGCCGAACAGCAGGCGGCGCTCGCCCGCATAGAGGAGAAGGCAGAAGAGGCAGACCGGCAGGCAGGCCGATTCAGAGACCAACAGACCACGCACGGCGGCGAGATAACCCCTCAGCACAAGGCCGAACTGCGCGGGCGGCTGCGCGCCCTGGCGGACGAGCTGGACCGCTACCTGGCCAAGGAGTCCGGCAAGCACAACGTCAAGCCCAAGGACCCCAAGAACCCCACGCCCCAAGAAGCCAAGACGAAGTGCGACAGGGACTCCTCCACCCACGATGCCTATCCGTGCTGGCGCGACAGCCACCGGCCCTTCCACTGGTTCGCCGAGTTCTACGGCATCATGAGCAAGGGCGGCTTTGACGTGGTGATCGGTAACCCGCCGTACGTATCCAGGCGAAAGGTAGCCGAGTCGTATACGCCGAAGGGATTTCGGACTGCGGGGTGTCCAGACATATACGCCACCGTCGTAGAGCGAAGCGTCAACGTTTGCCGGTCCGGCGGACGGACAAGCATGATCGTGCCCCTGAGCCTTGCGTTTAGTTCAAGATTCACCAGCCTGCGCACCTACCTACATGGGGAGTGCAATTCGCTTTGGTTCTCATCCTTTGGGCGTATACCATCCGCACTCTTCAGTTTCGATACTAGGGTACGCAACACGATCTATCTGCCTCGTAAGTCTTCAAGGTCGCCGAAGCGCAGCTTCACGACACGGCTTCACAGATGGTTCGACTCTCAGCGTCCGACCCTGTTCGACGGCTTGTCGTACTCACCGTTCTCCCCGTCAGCGTTTGGTGGGCTGATTCCCAAGCTGGGTAGTGCCCATCTCCTACAGGGATTCGAGTCACTGCTGGAGGGTAGCGGCTACCGACTCGAGAACGAGCTCGCCCCGTCGCGGCAGGGGCACCACCTTCACTTCAAGCAGACGGCCTACAACTGGCTGACGTTCTGTGTCGACCAACCGCCAGTGTATGGACCTGCCAATAGTCCCATCAGCCAGACTCAGTACGCGACCATACGTTTCCGACAGGAAGAGGACAGAGATCTGTCCTTGCTGATAGCGAACGGTCTGCTGATGTTCACCTGGTGGGTCGCCATCGGAGACGACTTTCACCTAACGCAGAGCAACTTTGCGACTGCTCCCTTTGGGATGGGCCAACTGAACGAAGACCAGCGCCGACACCTCTCAGCCCTTCTGCCTGAATTGGAACAGGCAATGAATAAGAACCTGGTGTTCAAGCTGAACGCGGGCAAGAACATCGGCAACTACAACCTCGCCAGATGCCGTCGCGTCACGGACAAGGTAGACAAAGCGTGGCTGGAAGCCGTCGGCCTAAGCGACCTGTGGGAAGACATTGAGTTGGAGCACGCGTTGGTCGTGCGGACATCGTTCGAGGACGGGGAGTAGCGACACTTCTCAAATGCTGAACCTGTTCGCCAAAACCCTGCTAGCATCAACCTCCTTAACTCCCGTACTCGGTGCTATGGCTGTAACTGATATTGAGCATTGCGAGCCATGGACTCGTTGGATTTGGTGGATTCTCGGAGCTATGCTCCTAGTGGCTATCTGCTGGGCACTACTAGAATACCAAGCTCGAAATGGCCAGAAGGAATTGATTACCATCAAGGAGTTTGAACGAAGAGACCAAGAGGTGCTTGTGTTCCTCTTCATCTACCTGCTGCCGTTCCTTAGGTCGACCGACCCTATGTTCTCCCCACAATTGCTGACGGGTGGCTACATATTGGCCATCATTGTTCTTGCTATCGCGGATGCCGGTGCCTTCCACTTCAACCCGGTCATGCGTTTGCTCAGGTTTCGCTTTTATTCCATTAAAACGCAAGATGGTCTGTCCAGCCTACTTATCAGCAAGAGGGAACTGCGTCGCCTATGCGAGATTGAAACTGTAAGTCTTAGTCGGAACATCTACTTGTACACAGGAGCCTCTTATGCTTGAGAACTTCCATCTAGCGGCTATCCTCAGACAAGGAACACACACGTACTTGCGGCAGATACGGCTCCACCAAAATCTGCAAGGTACTCTTGCCGAGAGTTGGGAAGGACAATTTCTGCAATTCACTACTGGCATTGAAGAGGTCGATTTTGATCCGGGCTACCGGCCTGAGCGACACGAGCGTTTCCGATTGAGTGACTACATGCCTCCCGAATGGCTAGCAAAGGAAACTAGCCAGACCATTCAACATCTCGGTCTACTAGACAGTGAGACACGACTGCTCGATTCCATCACTGGCATCGTGGGAATGGCGAGAGATGGCAAGGGGAGGAATTGATGTTATTTCAGAATTTCACGCATTCTCGAGTGATCCGGCCGGGCCGGTTCCTGCTCCTTGGCGGCGGCGATACCTACGTTAGTCCCGAACGACCAGGATTGACTCTTGATGCAAAATTGAGTGCTGTTTATCAGCCCGCCCTTAGCAAATTGCTGTTCGTCAACCTTCGAACCGTCAACACTTTCCTGCCGTTACTTGACCTTTACAAGGAAGCAACGGAGGAGGATATCCGAGAAGTATTAAGTCACGACAGACTAGCAGCTGAGGACCTAGATGCTTCGGCCACCGACACCAATCAATGGTTCGCCAAACGAATAACTATGCTCAGAGATTCGAGAGTCCTAGACCAATTTTCTGCCGATCAAATCAAAGCGCGTTCCGTCGGGCATAGCGTATCCATTGCAATCCTAGAGGACAAGATTGATTCCCTCGTAACAAGTCATGGGCGAGGGTATTGGAAGTGAGGGATAATAGGAGCGGGGAAAGTGGAGGAGTGAACGCTCAGGAGTAGGTGGTCGATGTTTCAAGCACGGGAACCGCAGGAGAGCCTGTGGCAGTCGGAGTTTCTGATCACGCCGAGGAAGGCGAAGCTGATGCGGAGGAGCTGGGCGGAGGTGTTCCGGAACGAGGCTCTGGTTCTGATAGAGGAGGAGCGGTTCGCTCCGCTGTACAGCCCGGACATGGGCAGGCCCAATCGCGCCGTGCAGACGGTGCTGGGAGTGCTGGTGCTCAAGGAGATGTTCGATCTGACGGACATGGAGGCGTTGGAAGAGTTGGAGTTCAATCTGCTGTGGCACCACGCGCTGCGGCTGGAGATGGAGGAGGCGCATCTTGCCCAGAAGACGCTGCACAACTTCCGTGTGCGGTTGATGGAGCACGACGGGGGGCGATTGGCCTTCTGCGAGACAACGGACCGGATGATAGAGGCCCTGGGACTGCGAACAGGCAAGCAGCGCCTGGACTCGACGCACGTCATGAGCAATATCGCGGTGTTGACGCGGTTGGGTCTGTTCTGCGAGACGGTCCGAGTGTTCCTGTTAGCGGTGAGCCGTGAGCACCCTGGTCTGGGTGAAGGGATTGGGGATGGTCTGGCCCAGCGGTACCTCAAGGAGACCGGCGAAGCATCGGGGTACGAGGACGCACGTTCAGGTGAGGGGCGTCGCCGGCTGTCAGTGTGTGCGCGAGACGTGTACCGGCTGGTGGATAGGTTCCGTGGGACGGCGGTGGCAAAGATGGAGGAGTACGGGCTGTTGGAGAGGCTATTGGGGGAGCAGTGCCACGTGGGCCGTCACAGGGACGGTCGTCCCGGAGCCGATGACGACGATGCGGCAGAGGGTAAGGTGCCGATCGCGCTGAAGGAGGCGAAGGAGGTGCGGTCGTACTCTATGCAGACGCCCCACGACCCGGAGGTGACCTACAGCGGACACAAGGGGAAGGGGTACGAGGTGCAGGTGTCTGAGACGTGCGAAGAGGGGAACGCCGTGCAGATGATCACCCACGTGGAGGTCACGCCGTCGAGCGGTGGCGACGCCGGTGTGACGGTGGGGGTGATAGACACGTTGAGGGAGCGTGGGATCGGTCCTTCGGAGCTATGGTGCGACACGTCGTATGGATCCGGACACAACGGATGGGAGGCAGAGCGTAGGGGGACGGAGTTGGTGAGCCCTGTCGGGGGCCGGGCGCCGGGGGAGGCCGATGAGGATGATGGGCTGGTCAGTCTGACGGCTGCTGACTTTGACATCGACGTTACGGCAAGGAGGGCTGCGGTGTGTCCTGCGGGACATGAGGCGGTGTCCGAGTACGAGGATGAAGACGCTCCCGAGCGAGTGGAGATGCACTTCGCCCGGGAGGTGTGTGAACCCTGCTCGCTGCGCCCACGGTGTCCCGTGAGGTGGCGTCGTCGTCCTGAGCTCGGGGGAGAGTGGTCGCCGAGCGGAGCCTACGTGCTGAGTGCGGACCTCGCCAGGGTGAACATCGGACGTAGGCGGAGGGCCGAGTCGGATGGACAATGGCGTAAACGGTACGGGTTGCGTGCGGGGATAGAGGGTACGAACTCGGAGTTGAAACGGCGCCATGGTCTTGGCCGCCTACGGGTACGTGGAGGTGAGAGGGTCCGGCTCGCCGTCTACCTCAAGGCCCTGGCGTGTAACGTCAAGCGAATGGTCCGGGCACGGTTGGACGAGATGTTGGTCCCACCGGCTGTCCTGGCGACCGCTCCCACCGCTGCATGAAGCTACAGGAGCCGTTGCGAGCCCGCTGATGCCTACCCGGACGGGGTATGGCGCACCACAACGACCTCATCGGCCACAACACAAGCCCCGATCGGAACAACCAAATCCCTCACGCCTAACCGCCCTCACGCCGCAGAACCAACCCGAAAGCCCCTTGTTACGAGGGAATCAAGATTGTCTTCCCAAGCGACAAAGGCGCCGGGAAGAGGCTCTTGCAATTTCTCGTTGAAGAACTCTACAGGGGCCCAATAACAGATGCACTATACGAAACTAACTCTAAGCGACTAGCTGGCTAGAATGAAGCCGGGGAGGCCAGGGGTCGTGCCCCCGTGCGACAATTGGGATGGGCAAGAGAGGAGAGGCATGGATACAAGCTACCATTATCCACCTGAACTTCTTCAACTGCTAATTGACACAATACCGCGTCTTTGCAGATCTAAGCGAGATGTCCTCGCCTTCCTACGCGGCGTCGGGATAGGTCAATCAATGGTATCCGACCTTGAAACTCAGCTAATTGCTGACCGGGATAGCATCAACAAGTTTCATATTGTCCGAACGGTGCTCACTCGTCTGAACGAGTCTGGTGATGCGGCGCTTCGGGAACGGCGAGAGGTTCTAAAGCGCGTCATCGAGTTTGAGGATTTTACTACCTGCTGGCCCGAAGATCGTCTTGAGGCACAAGGCCTGGTTTCCCGCATCCGAAGCGTCGTCGATGTAAAGGACTCATTTACTAGGATGCGCCAAGAGCGCGAAGCTGAGGCAAGCAAGGGCAGGGAACAGAAGCGTCGTCAAGCGGAAGCATTCAAGCAGCATCAGGAAAGCCTTGAGGCAATCCGCAAGGACTTCTATCGCCTTTTCGCCATGACCGATACCCACGAGAGAGGCCGACTCCTCGAAGGTGTTCTGAATCGACTCTTTAAGGACAGTGGCATTCTCGTCCGCGAAGCCTTCACAAGAGTGTCCGAGCCGGGGCATGGAGTTATCGAGCAGATCGATGGTGTCATAGAGTTCGATGGCGACATTTACCTAGTAGAGATGAAGTGGCTGAGAGGGTGTTTGCAAAGTCTTGAACTTGTACTAAACTTGATGAATGAGCCGCAAATCGTACCCCAGCGACCTGACGGACGAACAGTGGGAGATCCTCGGCCCCCTACTCCCACCAGCCAAGCCCGGAGGCCGGCCCCGTACAGTGGACCTGCGGGAGGTAGTGAACGGCATCCTGTATTTGCTTCGGAGCGGATGCCCCTGGCGGATGGTCCCGCACGATCTGCCTCCCTGGCAGACCCTGTACAAATACTTCCGCAGTTGGACCATAGATGGAACGTGGGAACGAGTCAATGAGACGCTACGCCCCTGCGTCCGAGAGGCCGAAGGTAGAAATCCTACTCCCAGCGCAGCGATCATAGATAGCCAGAGCGTGAAGACGACTGAAAAAGGGGGCCTCGTGGCTATGATGCTGGTAAGAAGATCAACGGTCGAAAGCGACACGTCATCGTAGATACCATGGGCTTGCTGTTGGCGGTGGTGGTGCATCCTGCCAATATCCAAGACCGAGATGGGGCGAGGCTGGTCATCGATAAATTGATAGGACGATTCATCTGGGCTGACGCTGGCTACAGCGGCCAGTTGGTGGACTGGGTGATGTCCATGTCGGGCTGGGTCTTGGAGATCGTCAAGCGTCCCAGGGCCAGCCATCAGTTTGAGGTGCTGCCACGCAGGTGGGTGGTTGAGCGAACACTGGCGTGGCTGGGACGTTGTCGCCGGTTGAGCAAGGACTATGAAGCCCTGACCGATACAACGGAAGCGTGGCTGCACATAGCTGCGATTCATCTCATGCTCCGACGCTTAGCTCCGTCATGATGTACTTCGAAAACACCCTCTTAGAGAACGGGTCGGAGTTCCAGAAGTCTCAGAACATCTGGTCCGGATATTCAATCGCAGTGCGACTCGTGGTGTATTTATCTCCTACAGCGAGTATACGACCCCAGCAATCAATTTGTGCAAAGAGTCGCTGAGTAAGGTCGTGGTCGTGCTTTGCACGCTTCAAGAGTTTGTCATGTTGCTGGAGAGCGATATGGGACTCGGGGATTTCCTGAAAGCGAAAGTACGAGGCTCGATTATCGACAAACAGCCATACACCAACGTCAAGTATCGGATGGGGCGTGAGGGGTGAGTAGCTGGTCACAGAGGAGAGTCCGGTTGGCGCCTGGGCGATTCTGGATTACGATATGTTAGAGAAGGTCAATGGAGGCTCGCCATGAAAGATACTGGAGATGCCCTGGAACGGCAAGACGCGTTCTACGAGACAATACGCGAGGAGCTTGAGAGCGAGTCGTTCGGCAAGTGGGCGGTTGTGTCGAACGACAAACTGGTCGGCGTGTATGACTCCAACCGCGAGGCGTCCGAGGCAGCGCTGGAGTTGACGCCTAATCAGGTGTGTCTCGTGAAGCGCATCGGGCATGATATCAACGTGTCGCAGCCGATGATCCGGGTTAACCGTGTACCTGTCCGGCATCGTTGACAACCAGCCGCTGGTACATGGTGTGATTGGTCACCAAGATAGGGTGGTGGCTCACCACGGCTTGAGCCTCACGACGAAGGCTCCTCTGGCTGGGGGGCCTATGTTGATTGACACTGGCGCTCAAGTATCTGTGCTGGATCTGAATTCAGCTTTGAAGCTGGGGCTGCCTGAAACCGATGCGCCTACGCCTATCGCAGGAGTCACTGGTACAACTTTGGCCCGGCAATTTACCGGGCTGCTCCACATTCCACAATGGAGCATTACAGTGGCAACGACCTTTGTGTCATTACCATTGCGAGAACGAGAAGGGGAGGGTTTGCTGGCTATAATCGGTATGGACGTTCTTAGCGAGTTCATCCTTACGTTGGATGGCCCGAACAGGAGAATTACCTTATCGCTTCCTGACGACTGATAACACGCTTGGCTCTGTGCATATCGGCTTCTGGGCCGAGTTCGATCAGAAACGTCTTCTTCGATCGGCGCTTTCGGAAGGAGGAACATCTGTGAAACTTCATTACTATCCCGAAACCGACAGCCTCTACGTCGAGTTCAAGGCGGGGCCGGGGGCCGATACCATCGAGGTCACCGACGGGCTAAACGTCGACATAGACGCCGACGGCCAGGTGGTCGGCTTTGACATCGACCAGGCATCCCGGCGGCTGGATCTGTCCACTCTGGAAACCGAAGCGCTTCCCCTTCACAGCATCAAGGCGGGCTGACCCACTGTTGGCCGGGCGGCCGCGTTGCAAAAGGAAGACACGAACCATGCAAAAGGCGCTATGCAGAGAAGCGGCGGCCTGAGGCGATCCGAGATACGCTGGGTCCAACGGGCAATCGAGGAGAACCAGATTACTTATGGAGGCTTGGAATGATTACTTCGACTATTGAGGCACAAATACCAGAAGCGGAAGACGTGACGGTTACGGAAGATACGCTGATGGCAGAGCTCTCGGACGGGCGCACCATCTCCGTGCCTCTGGCCTGGTATCCCAGGCTTGTCCACGCCACCCAAGAGGAGCGGAACAACTGGGAGCTGATCGGCGAGGGCCAAGGAGTACACTGGCCCGACCTGGACGAAGACCTCAGTGTCGAGGGGCTGATTGCGGGTCGTCCGTCGGGGGAAAGCCAACGCTCATTCAAACGGTGGCTCGAAGCGAAGCTCGCGGGCCGTAGCGTATTGCTCTCCGACCTCACGGGCGAGTCGTGAGCGTATTCTTTGACCGAAGGATGAGAGGTGAGTTATGAAGCTGAACGTGGACAAGGAAGCGGACGCACTGTACCTGCGCATTTGCGACTCCCCCATCGTCGAGTCCGAGGAAGTATCGCCGGGAGTGGTGCTCGACTACAGCGAATCGAACGAGGTTGTGGGAGTGGAGATTGCCAGCCCGGAGCTGGAGGCGGGGCAGACAGTGAGCGTGGTGGAGCGGCTAATCAACAACCCCGTCAAGGATCGCGTGGGACGGCACGAGTGAGAAACAAGCACGCCAGGGAGGGTGAGATGGAATTGTACGAGCTGGGCTACGTTCTGCACGAGCCCTGTGAAGACCAGGGGTGGCTCTACATGGCCGAGATACCGCAATTGCCCGGGTGCCGTGCGTGGGCGGAGACAGCGAACGCAGCTCTAACCGAACTGTCCGCAGTGGCGGAGCAATTCATACTCTCCTACAAGGAACGTGGCAAACCCCTGCCTGCCGAAATAGCCCGGTCCCACACCGGAGAGGGCAGGATCTCCGTGGCTGTATGACGTACAGGGAGCTAACCCGGAAACTCAGAAGGCTTGGATGCGTGTTTCACCGCCAGGCGGGAGGTTCGCACGAAATCTGGATCAACACGACCAATAACCGGGAAACCACGATTCCAAGACACGGGAATCGGGACCTGGCCACAGGAACCCTCCACGGGATCCGAAGAGACTTGGGCATCAGCAGGCAGGAGTTTGACGGGGAGACAGCCACAATGCAAAAGGCGCTGCACATCAGAACGACGGTACTGCCGGGAGGCAAGATAGAGATCGTGGACCAAGGGCTTCCCGTGGGGGAGTCCGTTGACGTGGTTGTTAGCCAGTCGTCGGCATCGGCTGGACGGTCCGCGGTTGACATTCTGGACGAAGCGCCAGGGCACTTGGTCTTCAAGACAGCTGCAGACGTAGCGGCCTACCTGGCAGAAGAGAAGGAAGCATGGGGCCACTGACTCTGGAATACACCAGGCACACGGAACTACAGGTCTCGTAAGCCTGGACACAGGAGGAGATAGACGATGAAATCATTCGACAGGATCACCATCGATCCCGCCGTCATGGGGGGCAAGGCGTGTGTCCGAGGTATGCGCGTAACGGTCGGGACGGTGGTTGGCCTGTTGGCCGCCGGTCGCTCACCCACGGAGATACTTCGAGCCTATCCGTATCTTGAACGAGAGGACATCGACCAGTCCCTGGCCTACGCTGCTTGGAGGCTGGAGGAGCGCGAAGTCCCTCTCTCCACGTCATGAGGCTGAAACTCCTGGTTGACATGAATCTGTCATCCGAATGGGCGCCGGCTCTGCGTCGGCAACCCAAGGGCCAGCGACAAAGACATCATGGATTGGGAGGCCGCTCACCAATACGTCGTGTTCACCCACGATCTGGACTTCGGCACTATGCTGGCGCTCTCGCATGAAGCGGGGCCGAGTGTGCTTCAGATTCGCACGGAAGACACTCTGCCGGATTACCTGGAAGGGCTGGTCGTCGCCGCTCTCAATCAGCATGAGGCCGACTTGTCCGCCGGAGCCTTGGTCGTGGTTGACGAAAGCCGAAGCCGGGTTCGAGTATTGCCGATATGAGACCGCGTTCCCTGCGTTGCCGTCAATACCCGCGTTGCCCCCTGGCGCGTGGTGAGCGTATTCTTTGATCGAAGCATGAGAGGTGAGCTATGAAACTGAACGTGGACAAGGAAGCGGATGCGCTTTACCTACGCCTTGACGACTCTCCCATAGTGGAGTCCGAGGAGGTTTCGCCTGGCGTGGTGTTGGATTACAACGAAGCGAACGAAGTGGTAGGGGTGGAGATGCTCCATCTCTCCAAGCGTTCGTCCAACCTGAATCTCTCGGCACTGCAATTCGAGACGGCTTGAGCGTTGACGGAGAGCCGGCATCCAGCAAGTGAGGTCATGACCCGTGCCAGATGATAGGTTCAATGAGTACTGCGAGGCTTTACTCGCACAGTACACCCGCAGGAACACGCAGACTGTCACTCAGCGCCTGGAAAGCCTGTGCGAGTTCCTCAGGCAGAAAGGCAATGTGGTGCAGACCATGTTCGGCGGTTCGGTTCGGAAGGGAACCTACGTCACCGGCCTTAGCGACATCGACGCCCTTCTGATAGTGAACCAGTCTTCGCTTGTGAACCATACCCCGGCAGAGGCCATAGAGTACGTGCGGGAGACCATCCAGGATCGGCTTCACCAGAATACCGTAGGTGCGGGCAACCTAGCGGTGACGGTCAGCTACTCCGACGGGACCGAGATACAGATACTGCCCGCCATACGGACCAACACTGGCGGCGTTCGGATTGCCGAGCCCGGAAGCACTCAGTGGAGCAACGTGGCGCGGCCTGATGACTTTGCCAGTAAGCTCGCCAAAGTCAACACGGCGAGAGACGGCAGAGTAGTTCCGGTAATCAAGCTTGCTAAGGCGATGGCGGACTGCTTCATCACTCGCCCCAGCCGGAAGATTAGCGGCTACCACATGGAGTCTCTCGCAATTGATGCCTTCAAGAACTATGGAGGCCCACTCGACCCGAAGGCGATGCTCGTTCACCTATTGGGACACTCAATAGAGGCAGTAAAGCGGCCCATCACCGATTCCACCGGGCAGTCGAGATACGTGGACGAATACCTTGGCCCAGCAGATTCCGGACCTCGCAAGCGAGCGTCTACGTACTTTGGGCAGATGCGTGGCAAGGTCAGGTCATGCAATACCAGGGCAGAGTTCAACGAGCTATTCTGCGAAGGGAACTGAGGCAGGCTATCACAGATGAACGGCAAGTTCGTATTGATCTCCGGCAGCGCGGGACAATCGTGTCCTGCGGAGAAATTGGACGTCGCCTCCCAGTTCGTCAGGACTTTCACAGGAGAAGTCTTGACGCGGGGAGGGGGTATCGTAGTGCTTGCCGGAGACGAGGAGAGCGTCAAGGGCGAACACAGCGCATCCCATATATTCGACTGGCTGGCATTACAGGAGGTCGAGCGCCATGCAAGCAGTACGACCGAATGCTCTCGCCCATACGCTCGGGTCGTCATGTCTGACGTAGCATGGGAGTCCAAGATAGAGGATGCCGGCTTACGGTTGTTGAGGAACTTGGAACAGAGAAACGCCGTTGAGCTCTGTCACATACGGCGGGAGGTGTTCACTGGCGGCGAGTATCGAAGGGTGATGGTCGAAGAGTCCGACGCCATGCTGGCGATAGGCGGCGGCAAGGGCACATATGCTGCAGGGAAAGGGATGATTGAGCGCGGCAAGCCCGTATTGCCGCTTGACCTAAAACTAGGCTCGACAGCTGACGATGGAGGTGGGGCCGTTGCCTTGCACAGGGAAATGGCGTCGGAACCTCGGCGGTTCTTTCCCAGCACCCATCACAATGTGATGAACAGGGTTGGGCTGCTCTCCCTAGACCGGGGAATCAATGACGCGGCAACAGTGGCGCAGGTGTCGGTCGAAATACTCTCCAGAGAGTTGGAAGCCATTCCGCTGCCTGAAAGACGCACGAACGCCAAGCAGCGATTGGTCGCTGTATGGCAGTTCGCGAAAGCACTCCCCATTGTCGCGTCCGCAATCAAGGTCATCGAATGGGTGAAGAGTTTGATCCCCTTCATGTAGCTAACCAACAAGATGAATGAGGGACAATGAGCCCGGAAGTCGTGCCACAGATCGAATCGAAGGGCAACGCTCGGCTGCTCGAAGAGCCGCTGACCGCCCTCTTCTGCTCCCAGCGCTGCCCTGGCGACCTCATACTCAAGACCTACGACCTCGCTAGGGCTATGCGAGACGCAGGGCTACCGGTCATTGGCGGCTTTCAGACACCGATGGAGAAGGAGTGCCTGCGCCTACTGCTGCGGGGCGAGCAACCTGTGGTCGTCTGCCCCGCCCGCGGCATCGACAAGATGCGCATCCCCCGCGACTGGCGCCCCGCCCTCGACGAAGACCGCCTGCTGGTCCTCTCGCCCTTCCCATCCACTCGCCGCCGCCCAACAGCAGAGCTCGCAGCCCAGCGCAACGACTTGGTAGCCGAACTCGCAGCCCAAGTCTTCATCGCCCACGCTGCCCCAGGCAGCAAGACCGAGACCTTCGCCCGCAAGCTCGCCGCCTCCGGGAAGCCACTGCTGACGCTGAACAGCCCAGCCAACGCGAACCTGGTGGAGATGGGCGCCCTTGTGGTTGCTCAGGAAGGATTTGCAAGCAGTCGAGCCCGTGCGCCATCTACCAGGGTGTTGAAGAGGGCGGTTTCGGCAGCGGACAAGCCCCGGATTGAGTCTCTGACGGTCGAGGTGGTCGTTGACCTGAGTCAGTGACGGCGTGCGGTGTCCCCGAACATTCCCGACGAGGGCCGTACCGACGCTATGACGGCTGTGTTGAGGCGGGCTCTGTGCCAGTCTGGCCAGGCGGACGAGGTTGTGTCCGGCTATCGTCAACTCCGCCCACATCTGGTTGCGGTCCACTCCCCGGTTGCCTCAACTTATGACCGCCTCCAACCGTCTTCACCCAACCGAACACCTCCTCAACCCGCTTGCGCACACGCTGAGACGACCTGTATCTACCGTGACAGATGATGGTCCGTCCATCTATCGCCGAGTGCCTTCTCTGAGCCACGTGCGGTGTGATGTGCATGTCCCAGCAGTCCCATACGCGGGCGGGACGGCGGCGGCCCCCAGGCCGTCCGTCCGGCCTCGTCCGCCCTCCCTACTCCCCTGTAGGGCAGTAGGGGATGTAGAGGGGTAGGCAAGGCGGACCAAATCGTCCACTCCGTACTCAGGGTAGCGGTTCCTGGCTGGATTCAACTCTCGCTTCCCTGTCCTGATCGCGCGTGAATCGTGGGGAGAGTAGACGGGTTGACCACCAGGCCCCAGAACGATCTTACCGCGCCCGTCAACCACCTGCCCACCAGGGGCGCGGCGCACTTCTGGCCGGGTTGCGCGAATCAACTTTCCGTTCCGACTGCCGTACCTGTCCCACTCGAAGACCAACGATAGGTAAGCGCGGTAGGCTGGCCCGGAGTCTCGTAGACGGCGGAGTAGGGCGCGGTCTACCTTGGGGCCAACATTCCCTCGTGGAAGTCGAACGACAAAGGCTAGATGGTCGTCCAGGTCCCGCCCGCTGACGGCGGAGATCATAACGGGGAAGTAGCCCCCGCCCCGGTCGTTCATTGGCACCCATATGTCACGGACGTTCTTCAGGGCGCTTGCCAGCGCCCGCCCCGTGGTCCTGCCAGTCCGTCGGTAGTTTCTAAGGTCCCAGCCCAGCCAGTCGCCCGCGATCTCGCGGAGGGAGTAATGAGTTTCTTTCAGGCCGCCGTCTCTGTCTGCCAGTGGTACGTCCAGTAGGGCCTCCAACCAGATTGACGCTGCGTTGTTGACCTTGCCATTTTGCTGTAAAGCTGGCCCCGCCCCCAACGTCAAACATTGCCAGCACCAAGGCGGGCGAGGGACGCGCATCTGGCTCCAACCCCGGCAGATAGCCGGTAGCCATTTCTGGCACGGACAGCCCCGGGAGGGAAGAGATAGCAATCGCGCCTGTTGGGGCTTGGCAAAATGCGCAATGTTCTCTCGCAGGGCCAAAGCTGGCCTGTGCTGCGGTCGTGGGGCTGTCCGGCTGAATCATGATGCTGGCCAGGCGGGTCGCTTCCCACGGGGGCAAGCCATCGCGGACTAGAGATCTGGCCGAAAAGTGTGAGCGAGGGACTATACTTGCAGCTATCAGTGATAGCGGAGGACGGTCATGTTGGGAAAGCAGTCCGGCCAGAGAGGGCTCTGGGAAGCCGACAGTCTGTACATAGGTCATGTGGGACGTGGGAGTTTCTACGGCCTGCTGGCCTCTATGCGTGGGCAGCTGTTTCGGGATGAGGAGTTCGCCGAGTTGTACTGCGCTGACAACGGGAGGGACAGTGTACCGCCGAGTCTGTTGGCGACCGCGCTGCTTCTTCAGACCTATGACAGGGCGAGCGACGCCGAGGCCAAGCAGAGGGCGGACTTCGACATACGCTGGAAGGTGGCGCTGGGTATCGAAGTGGAAGACAGGCCGTTCGCCAAGAGTACGCTCCAGCTGTTTCGGGCGCGCCTGATACTGCACGAGAAGGCGAGGGAGGTGTTCGAGCGCAGCCTGCGGTTTGCCAGGGAGACGGGATACCTGAAGAGTCGTCGGATGAAGGTGGCTCTAGACACGACCTACATCCTGGGACGCGGGGCGGTGAAGGACACCTACAACCTTCTTTCGGATGGGGTAGTGGAGTTGATGCGTGCGCTGTCGGAATTTGAGAGGAGCGATCTGGTCGAATGGGCGGCGGCGAACGGATACCGGAGGTATGTCGGCTCCAGTGTGAAGGGCGAAGCGTGCATAGACTGGGACGACAAGACCGCTCGCGCAGCTCTTCTGCACAGGATAGTGGGCGACGCCGATAGGCTGCTGGAGTTGAGCCGACGGGCCCAGGGACTATTGGATGAGGACAGCGCTGGGCGTCAGCGGATAGTGCAAGCGTCCGAGCTGCTGGGGCAGTTGCTGCTTCAGGACGTTGAGCGCACCGAAGACGGGGTGTGTCTGAGGGAGGGAGTGAGCCGGGACCGTATAGTATCGGTACACGACCCCGAGATGCGTCATGGGCACAAGAGCAGCAGCAAGCGGTTCGACGGACACAAGGCGTCGGTGGCAGTGGACACCGACTCACAGGTGATCACGGCTGTGGACGTGCTCCCCGGCAACGCTTCCGATAACGTCGGCGCGCTGGAGTTGGTGGAGCGAAGCGAGGAGGGTACGATCTCAGCGGTTGAGGAGACCATTGGGGACGCGGCCTACGGCGATGGTGGTACACGTCAGGCATTTGCCGACGCCGGTCGCACACTGATAGCCAAGCTGCCCCGGCGCCCGGACAGCAAGCGCTTTCCCAAGGAGGACTTCGAGATAGACCTGGAGTCGGGCACCTGCATATGCCCCGCGGGGCATACGACCTCGAAGTTGTACAGGATGGGTACCCGGACCGACAGGACGGGACGCACTCACCAACTGAGAGCTTTCCGGTTCGACGCTGCGGTCTGTGGAGCGTGCCCGTTACGAGAGCGGTGCGTGGGATCAGCAAGGGGCAGCGGTCGGACGGTGAGACTTCATCCGCAGGAGGCGCTGCTTCAGCAGGCTCGTGCGTTGCAGAAGAGCGAAGGGTATTCGGAGTATCGTCAGCGGCGGGTGGTGGTGGAGCACAGGTTGGCGCGCCTGGTACAGCTTGGAATGAGACAGGCGCGGTACTTCGGGCGCGTCAAGACGCTGTTTCAGTTGTTGATGGCGGCGACTGTGGCCAACCTGACGCTGGTGGCTGGCAGAGTCGGGATGATGGGCGAAGCAGCAATCGGCTCTCGGTTCTCCAACTTCTCTCTCACCCTTATATCCACGACCTGGCGGGACGACATTTGTGTCGGCCGGAGACGATTGCTGATACTGACAACCTCAGTTTTGCCGTCACAATCGCTCTTCCCAGCACGGGGTTTTCGTCCGCACTTCTAGGTCCGTGCGGAGCTCCTCGACCGTCTGGACGTCCAGCGTCCGGAAGGGCGCTCCGGCGTCGCCGGGGTCTGTGCCAGCCCCGATGGGCTTGATTACGGCGGCCCCCTAGGTTGACAATCCGGCCCGCCAGCTCGCGGGCCGCCTGGACGCCAGCGCCCTTGTCCTTGGCTTCGGCATCGGGCCAGACTTCAATCCCCTCGAATCCGGCCAGCCATCGAGCTAGATCGGGATGCAGGAATCCCGAAGTCCCAGACGTGAACGCGGCGGCCTCGTAAAGTCTCGCGGCCAGGGCTAGGGCGTCGGCCAGACCTTCGCAGACCGTCAGGGCCGCCCGCAACCCCACCACGCAGACCGCGCCCGTGAGGCTACCGTAGGACCGCTTGGGCAACCCGTCGGCCCCGTCCTTGTCATTCGCGGGGAGGCCATCGGCCCCCACGAAGACCAAATGGACGCCGGACAGTTCTCGGGATCCAGGCGGAGCGAAGGCGGCGATCAGTGCGCCCACGGCGGGGCCCCGGTCACTCTTCAGCCATCGGACGGACGGCGGCAAGGGCAGTCCGGGCCGCCACAAGTGCCGGCGGGCAATCCAGCGTCGCGCCGGATGGGTAGGGTCTTCGGGGACTTCCAGCGATGCGTCCCAAGCGCCTGCGGGCTAGGTCGACGGTGTTGCGGTCCGGCGCGGCGCTGGGCGTGGGCCGCCGGGGAGTTGCGGCGGCGGCGTAGCGGCCCCGTCACCGTCTAACAGCCCGTGGTCCCTAAGCCACTCAAGGGCCTCAGACCGCCCTACTCCCTCGACGTGTTCCACTAGGTCTAGGACGCCGCCGCCCTTGCCCGCCTCGTGGTCTCGCCATCTTCCACGCAGGCGGCCGTCCATGTGGACGGCTAGGCTGCCCTTCTCCCTGTATCGCCACTCGGCCCCATGCCGAAGTTTGCGCGGCGGGTCTCCCAAGAGGGCCAGGGCCACAGGCTCTATCAGTGAGTCCCAGTCTGCGGAAGTCACGTTCAGCCTGTAGCCTTGCTTGTGGGGGCGTTGTCTCCCACCCCCTGAAGCTGCGCTCTGGGCCTCTCCTGTAGCCACTTCGAGACTTCGGCTTCAAGCCATCGGTTCCCCGCCCCACCTTGATGGGCCTGGGGAGGCCTTCATCACTCATCAGTCGGTACAATGTGGCTCGGGAGCACGACAACAGGGCCGCCAATTCGTCGGTCGTCAGTAGGTTGCGTTCCGCTATCTGCATCCAGGTCCTCCCAGAAAAGAAAAGGGGCCCGATGGTCGGCATGTTCTCCGTCCAGCGGACCCCCTGAGAACGCAAAAGACGGCCATGCTAGCGGTTCGCTGTTGACCCTAGCATAGCCGTCTGATTAGGCCATCATGTGCGGAGAGTAGCCTCGTTAACTTACAGCTCTTTTTGCCCCGCTAAAGGCAATGTACCGCGTGACGAGGGGAGCTCCACGTGGGGGCCCGCAGCCCGATGACGGTCTCGGCGGCCTCCGCGAACGGCGGGATTCGAGGGACTTCGTAGACCACGGGGTCAAGGCCCTGTCGTGCGCGGCTCCGCATCGCCCCCGCCTGAACGCGGGCCTCCGAGAGTCCGACTTCGGGGTATCCTCCGAGGCCGTAGTTTCGGCGCTTCCCCTCGACCGTGAGCCTGAGTACCCAATTCTTGCCCCCGGACGGCTGTACCCGGAGGGTCAGGCCCCCGTTCGTCCGTGTAGGTGCCTGGCTCCGATACCAGGGGGGTGATTTGAACGGGGACAATTGAGACATTGGCGGGAGCGAGAGGGAGTCGAACCCACCGCCCCGACCGAAGGGCCGGGGCCAACGGAGTTGAAGTCCGCGAAGCCCACCAGGACCCATTCGCTCCCCCGCATGTGTGCGCGGCCCCTGACCCGGCTAGGCGCCGTTGGGGACGGCCTCGTCGAGGCGCTTCTTGAGCGTCGACTTGGGCACCGCGCCAACCACCTGGTCCACCGGCTCCCCGGCGTTGAAGATCAGCAGGGTAGGGATGCCGCGGATGCCGTAGCTGGTGGCAACCCTGGGATTGGCGTCCACGTCCACCTTCCCGAACTTGACCCTACCTTCATACTCCTCTGCCAGCTCCTCGACGATGGGCGCGATTATCTTGCACGGCGCGCACCAGTCCGCCCAGAAGTCCACCAGCACGGGGGTATCCGCGTTGATAACCTCTTCCTCGAACGTGGCGTCGGTAACCTCTACAGGGTGTGCCATCTGTCCCTCCGATTCTTCTCTTCTGTGTAGGCAGCTCCGGCTGCCTGCTGGATAGGGCCGTTGAGGGGCCGCTAGACCGCGGCCAGTGTCGGCATCTCTCGATGCCGCTGGACCAGGGACGAGAGCGTCCCCAGGAGATAGTCGACCTCGTCGTCGTTGTTGTCTCGGCCCAGGGTGATTCGCAGACTCCCCTGGGCCAGCTCTGCCGAGAGCCCGATGGCCAAGAGTACGTGAGACGGCTCCAGGGAGGCGGAGGAGCACGCGCTGCCGCTGGAGACGCATATCCCCGACAGGTCGAGTCCCAGGAGCACCGGCTCTCCCTCCACGCCCTCAAAGGAGATATTCACGTTGTTGGGGAGCCGCTGCGTACGGTGTCCGTTGAGGCGACACCGTCCCACCATCTTCTCGATACCGTCGATGATCCTGCCGCTCAGGCGTGCGCAGTGGGCGGAGGTCTCCTCCCGCTCCTGGGTGCTGAGCCTCAGCGCGTGGGCCATTCCGACCATGCCCGGTACGTTCTCGGTCCCGGACCTCCGCTGGCGCTCCTGGCCGCCGCCCATCTGCTGGGGCTCGAAGGGAGTTCCGCGCTTGACGTACAGGGCGCCGATCCCCTTGGGGCCATAGAACTTGTGGGCCGACAGGCTCATCAGGTCGACGCCCAGGGACTTCACGTTGAGGTCCAGGAACCCCGCGGCCTGGACGGCGTCGGTATGCACCGCGATGGTCTGGCCGCGGCTGGCTGCCTCCTCCTTCACCTGCCGGGAGATCTCCGACATGGGCTGGACGGTGCCAATCTCGTTGTTGGCCAGCATGACGCTGACCAGTACTGTCCGGTCGGTGATGGCCCGTCTGACCTCTATGGGGTCCACCAAGCCGTCGCCGTCAACGGGCAGATAGGTGACCTCGAACCCGAACTGCTCCAGCTGGTGGCAGGTGTGCAGCACGGCGTGATGCTCTATGCTGGACGTGATCAGGTGGTTGCCCACGTGTTTGAGGGCGAAGGCTATCCCCTTGAGTGCGGCGTTGTCCGCTTCGGTGCCCCCGCTGGTGAAGACGATCTCGCTGGTGCGCGCCCCCAGGATCCGCGCAATGGTCTCCCTGGACTCGTCGGCGGCCTTGCGCCCCTCTTGAGCCAGGGTGTATATGCTGGAAGGGTTGCCGAAGCTGCCGGAGAAGTAGGGCAGCATCGCCCTGAGCACCTCCTGGCGCACGGGCGTCGTCGCCGCATGGTCCATGTAGATCAGCTTTCCGTCCTCGACCATCTTCCAGGGTGTCTCCTCGGCTCGGGGTCCAATCCGGCCTCTGGGTTACGCCAACGTTGGCATCCTATTCTAGCACGTCTATGTACTACTCATCTCCCCGGTTCGGGAGCCCCTCCATGCTCCCGCATGGTGGCGTAGCCCATCAGCTTGTAGGCGACCTTCGCCGCGGTAAAGGCGCACGCCTCCGGCCCTTCGGCGGGGCTCAGCTCCGTTACGTCGAACCCGACGATCCGTCTCTGCTCCGCAACCCTCCTGAGGAGGCCCGTGACCTCTTGCCAGCTCATGCCTCCCGGCTCGGGCGTGCCCACAGCCGACATGACCGAAGGGTCCATGACGTCTAGGTCGAGGCTGACGTAGACCTTGTCGGAAAGGGAGCTCAACACGGCCGCCGCCAGCTCCGGGACGCCGCCGCCAGCCGGCGGCCAGAAGTGCACCGGCGTCTCGCTATCGCGAACGAAGCCCATCTCATCCTGGCTTATGCTGCGGACGCCGACCAGAGTCAGGGGGACGGCCTCGCGCAGCCTCCGAGCGACGGAGGCGTGGCCCCAGCGGCTGCCCATGTAGCTGTCCCGCAGGTCGGCGTGGGCGTCGAGGTACAGCACCGAGAGGCCTGGGTATACCCTCGCCAACGCTTGGACCGCTCCGATGGTAATGGTGTGCTCGCCGCCCAGCAGTACCGGCAGCTTCCCCCGCGAGGCGACGGCCTGTACAGCGCTCCGTACCTGGGCCACCAACGCCTTGGGGCCGCTCACGTCCGGCTGGATCTCGGGGGTCGTGTGAATACCCATCGTCGAGATGTCCCTGTCCAGCTCGATGTCGTACTCCTCCAGGTGCCTGGAGGCGGCGATGATGGCCCCTGGACCGTCGCGGGCGCCGCCCCTGTAGGACGTGGTGGCATCGTAGGGGACGGGTATCACCACGACGCGGGCGGTCTCCAGTGTCCCGGCGGCCGGCGGGATATCCAGGAAGGTGTTCCAGCGGACCTGGACTCCGCCGGGCAGATCGCTGCTGCGATCAGCCATCCGACGATGCCAGGCTTGGGTGGAGGCGTGGGCGCCCTCGTGCCGGATCAGGGCCCCCACGGAAGCCTGGCCCGCGGTCGAGGGTCCACACACGCACCTCTTGCAGCGAGAAGGCGGCCTTCACCTCGTCCACGGAAGGCGATGGGTCGAACTCTTTGCAGGAGAAGACGTCTATACTGAGGTACCCTCTATCCGGGAAGGTGTGGATGCTGACGTGACTCTCCGCGATGAGGACAAAGCCGGAGACACCCCAGTCCTCGGGCGTCTCTCCCCTGTAGGTGTAGACGAGGGGAGGGACGATCTTGGTCATCCCTATGGCCGATGGGTGCTCGTCCAGGAAGCTCGATATTAGCTTGACGTCCTGTAGCTTCGACGGGTCTCCGCCGTATCCGTCGACCGCCAGATGCACTGAGCGCCCTCCATGTCGTCTTCACGTTGGACTCCAAGTCGGGACGCTAGATTACCACCGTCGAGCCGCACGCACAACAACGCCGCATGGCGTCAGGTTGGCTGGCGCTGCGCGCCCATCAATCCTATTCCCAACCTGGACTCTCCGGCGAGCACTCTGAGATAATCGCTGGAGTGCCCGGTCGCTGGCGCGTCACGCCATGATAAGTGTAGAGCACGTCACCAAGTACTTCGGCCCGTTCCCCGCGGTCACCGATGTCTCCTTTGAGGTCCAGCAGGGAGAGGTCCTCGGCTTGCTGGGGCCCAACGGCGCTGGGAAGTCGACTACCATGAAGATGGTCGTCGGATTCATGCCGCCCACCAGCGGCAGGGTCACGGTGGCCGGTCACGATGTCGTCGGCGACTCCCTGGAGGCGCGCCGCTGCATAGGATACCTGCCGGAGAACGTCCCCCTATACTCGGACATGACAGTCAAGGAGTACCTGGGCTACATGGGGAGATTGAGGGGTATGTCGAGCCGTCGCGTCCGGGAGCGCACTGCCGACGTCGTCGATGTCTGTCGCCTTGGCAGCTACTACGATGTACACATCTCCAAGCTGTCGAAGGGGTTCCGCCAGCGCGTCGGAATCGCCCAGGCGGTACTGCACGAGCCCCAAGTGCTCATACTGGACGAGCCCACCATCGGCATAGACCCGAACCAGGTGGTCGAGACTCGCGAGCTCATCAGGAGTCTCGGCGGCGGCCACACGGTGGTCGTCAGTACCCACGTCCTATCGGAGGTGAGTCTCATGTGCCAGCGGGCCGTTATCATTCACGAGGGTCAGGTCGTGGCGCAAGACACCCTGGAGAACCTGGAGACGCGGCTCCATGGGCGCAGCGTGATCGAGCTGGACGTCGACGGTCCACGGGAGCAGGTGATGCGGACCATCGACGGCGTCGACGGCGTTCAGGAGGTGGAGGCAGTCCACGCCGATCTCCCCGTCGGCTCTCGCTACGCCGTATACGTGGAGGAGGGGAGCGACCTGCGGGGGGTGCTGGCGGCGGCAGTGGTGGGACGCGGCTGGAGTCTGTTGAGGCTCGACGCAGCCCCGGCTTCGCTGGAGCAGCTCTTCCAGCAGCTCACAACCGACGAAGAAGGCGGCGGGCAGTGAGGAACGCCGCCGCCATCGCATGGAAGGAGAGCAAGACCTACCTCTCCACGCCCCCGGCTTACGTGATCGGGGCCGGCTTTCTCTCCCTGACGGGCATCTTCTTCGTCGCCGACGTGACCAGGCCCCTGCCGCAGGCCAGCGTCAGGAGCTATATCGAGTGGGTCCGCTTCTTCACCCTGTTCCTCGCTCCCCTGTTGACGATGCGCCTGCTGGCGGAGGAGCAGAAGCTGGGAACGCTGGAGCTCCTCCTGACCGCGCCGGTCCGGGACTGGGAGGTCGTCATCGGCAAGTACGCCGCCAGTCTCGTCGCGTTCATTGCCACGGTCTCGCCGACCCTCTACTACGTCCTGCTGCTCTACTGGTTCGCCGACCCGGACACCGGCCCGCTGCTGGTGGCCTACCTGGGGCTTCTGCTCCACGGCGCGGCGGCGCTGGCGGTGGGCTTGCTGGCCTCCTCCCTCACCTCCAACCAGATCGTCGCGGCCGTTATGGGAGCGGCCGCGCTGCTGATTCTCTCCTCCACCGGACAGGTAGCCGCCCTGTTCGACGGCGTTGGCCGGGAGGTGCTCAATGGCATGGCCATGAACCTTCACTTCCTGGACCTCGTCCGGGGAGTCGTCGATACGACCGCAGTGGCGTACTACCTCAGCCTGGCGGCGGCAGGGGTCTTCCTGACCGTCCTCTCCCTCGACACTCGAAGGTGGCGGTAGTTGCGGGAGAGCTATGAGTCCGCATTTCAAGCCCTGCGGTCCGCGCTGACCTCCGCCGCCACGCTCAGTGCGGTGGCGGCCGGTGCGGGCTCTATCGCGGCGGCCGCCGGAGGGGTCTCCTACCTGCTGGTGGAGGAGATCCGGAGCTTCGCAGCCGTCGTGCTCGTCGCCGGGTCTCTGCTCCTACTCATCTGGGCTGCCCTCTCATACCCCCGTGCGGTCAGGCTCCTGATGGGCGTCCGGGGCCGCCGCTGGGCGGCTTCTCTGGCGCTCAGCGCGGCGTTCTTCATCGCGCTGTCACTCGTCAACGTCCTGGTATTCCGGCATCCGGGAAGAGTCGATCTGACCTATACCAGGGTGTTCACCCTGGCAGAGCAGACGGTGCAGACGCTGGAGACCCTGGACGCTCCCGTGAGGGCCAACGCCTTCTTCGTCCCCGGAGAGAGCGTACAGGTCCAGCGGCAGGCGCTGGACCTGCTGAGCGAGTTCCAGCGCCGGTCCGAGAGCTTCACCAACCGCCTTATCGATCCGGAGGTTAACGCCTCCGCCGCCCGTTACTATGACGTCAGCCGCTACCCCGCCGTCGTGTTCGAGGATCTGGGTACAGGCGCCCGGCACCCGGTTACCGGCTTCTCCGAGCAGGAGCTCCTCACGGGTCTGCTGATCGTCACGGGGGAGAGACGGAAGACGGTCTACTACCTGTCCGGCCACGGCGAGCGCGCCGAGTACGGCTCCCCGGCCCGGGACGACGGGCTCGACGCCGCCCTGGACGGAATGAGGAGAGACAACTACGCTGTGGCTTCCCTGAGCATCGACCAGACCGGAGAGGTCCCCCGCGACGCCGCCCTGGTGGTGATCGCCGGACCCAGACGCGACCTGTCCGCCTCGGACGTCGGTGCCCTGGAACGCTACGTCCACAGCGGAGGCAGCCTCCTGGCGATGTTCGATCCGGGCGTCCCCGACACCTTCGTCGACCTATTCGCCCGCTGGGGGTTGGAGATCGGCCGCCACCCCCTGGCCGACCCCATCAGCAACGTCGGCGGCGAGGTGCTGTCGCCGCTGGTCCGGAGGAGCAACGGCCAGCTCCCGGCCGGCATGCCCATCACAGAGTCCCTGGTCGAGGTATTCTTCCCCGGCGCGGCCTCCATTGGAGCGCTTCGGTCCCAGGCTGCCGCACCGCCGGAGGGGTTGATCGACCTCGCGCCCCTGGCGGTCACCACGTCCGGCAGCTGGCAGGAGACCGACCCGGCACAACCGGGATTCGACCCGGACGAGGAGAGCCGCGCCTCCTTCCCGGTCGCCGTCGCCGTCGAGGCATCGGGTACCCTGGATGGCTCAATCCGCCACGCACCGGCCAGATTCGTGGTCTTCGGAGATTCGGACTTCGCCTCCAACAGGTACCTCACCAGCCTCGACAACTCGGACCTTCTGCTCAACTCCGTCAACTGGCTGGCAGCGGACTTCGACCTGATATCCATACGCCCCAGGGTGTTCCCATCCCGCGAGCTGGTGGTGAACCGGCGCGAGCGCGACTTCATCAAGTGGTCCGCGTGGCTCCTCCCGCCGTCGCTGATGCTCCTGATGGGGGCCTGCGTCTGGTGGCGGAGGCGTTAGGCCGCCTCCGATGCATCTCAGGCTTACAGCAGTCGTGGCTGCCCTGGCGCTGGTTGCCGCCGCTGTCGTCGTGCTCGACCCTTTTCGAGAGCAAGACGAGCCGGGCGCCGGGCTCCCTTGGTTCTACCGCATCGCACCGGAAGAGATAGAGTCGATAGAGATACTCCACGGAGAGGGTCACGTACGATTCCTCAGGGTCTCTGAGAGTGCGTTCGTATTCGTCGATCCACCCGGCCTACCCCCGGACCGGGTCCGCTTCAGTGGAGTCCCACTGCTAGTAAGCGGACCTCGCGCCAAGAGGGAGCTGCCCCTGGACTCGGCTGCCTCCGGCCTCTCCGATCAGTACGGTCTGGACGATCCTCGCACGGTAGTCCGCGTCGGAGTAGCGGGGAAGGAGGACCTCGAATTCCGCCTGGGCCGCGAGACCAGCGACGGCGCTCACCAGTACGGACAGGTGTCCGGCGTCGCCGCGCTGCACCTGATCGCATCGAGCTGGGGCGAGGTGCTGGCCCGGCTGGCGGAGGAGCCTCCGCTGCCGAAGTGGTACGTCAAGCGCAGCCTCGAGGAGATAGTCGAGCTCAATCTGTACCGGGATGGACCGAGGCCGGATGTCCCTCCGTCCCTTCGCTTCAACAAGAGTGAAGGCGCGTGGACGGTAGGCCGTGGGGTAGGGGAGACGGCCAGGCCCGTGGACGCCGAACGCTGGTCTGACCTACTTCCACTCCTGAGCGGCGCCCCGGCCATCTCCGTCATCGCCCTGGAAGCCGGAGAAGCCCGATACGGCTTTACAGAAGACCCTCCGGCCATCGAGCTGAGGTTCCTCAACGAATCTCCGCGTGGAACGCCCTTCGTCGACAGCGTAAGATGGTCGATAGGGGGAAAGACCCCGGACGGCCTGTCCTACTATGCAATGGTGGACGCGGAGGGCCCGCACGGCCCCGTGCTGTCCATAGACGCCGAATGGACGGAGACGCTGCTGCGTCTGGTCGACAAACCGCCTTACGCCGAAGATCGATGACGTGGTAACGTCGTAGTGCCAATCGCCTCAGGGCAGCACAGGAAGGGCAGATGCGCGCGGAAGTAATATCCATCGGGACCGAGATACTCATGGGGGAGCTGGTCGACACGAACTCTTCGTACCTGGCGTCGGAGCTCGCCAAGCTGGGAATAGACCTTCGCTGGGTCTCGAAAGTCGGCGACGACTTCCAGCGTCTCCGGGCGGTCATAGACCAGGCCTGGCGCCGGTCCGACGTGACGCTGACGACCGGCGGCCTAGGCCCCACCTCTGACGACCTCACCAGGGAAGCGGTCGCCGCGGTCCTCGGCGAGGAGATGCAGGTCCAGGACGACCTCCTGGAGCACCTGAAGAGCCTGTTCGCCGGGCGCGGAGACCCCATGCCGTCCACCAACGTCAAGCAGGCCACCCTGGTTCCCTCGGCCGCCGCCATCGACAACCCTCTCGGCACGGCGCCGGGATGGTGGGTCGAGAGAGGCGGCAGCATCATCGTCGCCATGCCGGGGCCGCCGAGGGAGATGGAGCGCATGTGGACCCAGGAGGTTGCTCCCAAGCTTCGAGAGAGGACCCCCGGCGTCGCCATCGTCACCAAAACCTTCAAGACCTTCGGCATCTCCGAGGGAGGGCTGAACGAGATGATCGCCCCCCTCTTCGACAGCGAGAACCCGTACCTGGGGATCTACTCCAAGGTGGATGGTATCCACCTACGCGCCATCGCCACCGCGTCGACAGAGGAGGAAGGTCGACGGATGATAGAGCCCGTCGAGCTTGAGATCAGGAGGGTAGCGGGCGACTCGATATGGGGCGAGGACGACGAGACGCCCGAGCTGAAGGTCGCCGACCTGCTGAAGAGAAGCCGCCGGACGCTGGCCATCTTGGAGTCCTTCACCGGAGGCCTCTTGGCCAGCAACCTCGCCGACGTCCCCGGCTCCGAGCGTTTCCTCAAGGGAAGCATCGTGGCCAACGACCCGGGCGTTCTCGATGGTCTGGGACTCTCCCGGCGGGTGGTGGACCGCTTCGGGGCGGTGAGCCCGCAGGCAGCTGAGGAGATGGCGCGCCTTGCGCGGCTGCGGCTGCAGGCGGACGTGGGCGTTGGCGTCACGGGACTGGTGAGGGAGTCGGGCAGCTCTCGAGCGCCCATCGGCACGTCGTACATCGGGTTCGCGGTGGGGGAGGAGACCAGCTCAGTGTCGGGGCGTTACCCGACGCAGCGGCTCCGCATACGCGGCAGGGCAGCCACCCACGCCCTGGTCGAGCTTGCCCGCCTGCTGGACGCCTGAGTCGTTCGCCCCACAGGCTGGCCCAAGCGTTCACCGAAGCAGGTCCAGGAACCGCTCTCTAGTCAGGCCAGTGTCGCGGATCAACGCCCTCAACAGACCTCGACCCAGCTCCCTGTGCCTGGGGGACTGAGAGCCTCCGTCCCATCGGTCCCATCAATAGCATGTGGCTGCCCTCAGTGCGGTCCCAGGCGAAACCGATCTTGGCAACCACCTTGACGAACTCGTCGCCCGACATAACGGGAAGACGAGCCACTACGCGGTCACTTCCACAACCTCGAAGTCGGACGAGGAGGGTGCCGGGGCGCCGTGTTCGCTCATACTCGCCAGGTAGCCCTTGATAGCCTCCCTTATATTCGCGAACGCCTCGCCCCTCGTACGACCCTGGCTGTGACATCCGGGAAGAGTTGGGCAGCTAGCCACCTCCCAGCCGTCCTCGTCGCTCTTGAACACCACCACCAGCTTCAGGACTTGACCGTCGCTGTCAGAGGCGTCGACGGACGCTGCCTCCGACGACCGGTCCGATATGTCGAAATCCAACGCGGTGAGAATCCCATATGCGTGCTGGGACGTAAACTCGGGCGACGTCAAACCGGTAACCAGCCGGAATACCTGCTTGATAGGGTACTGTCGGTTGTGGAGCTTGACGAAATACTTGTGCCGCCTGTCAGTAGCAGTGGGTGTACTGTTCCGCGTGGCGTCTATGACATCTTCCCGCCTCACCTCATACGGCTTGCCTGCTATATGGAAGTTCATCTCGAAACAACCCTCCTCTTGATCAACAGACCGGCATCGTAACAATGAAGGGCAACGAGAATAGTGCTGGGCTTCCGCCATCCCAACCGTCCCCCTGAAGGGGAAGGGAGTCGGTGTTACGTTCCCCCTGAGCGGGAAGAGGCTCAATGTTGCCGTGAAGTCTCGCCAATCCAGGCTAACCCGCATTTCAAGGATTTCGGACCGCTAGGCTCCCCCTCTACCTTCACACTTCTATCATCACTATATAATAGAAGCGTGTCAATCCCTTCTTGAGCGGCGACCCCTGAACCGGAAATAGGGCCATCGCAGATTCTCTGTGCTAGGCGGCTCCCGGCCATAGGAAGCCGGGACGTCCTCCCACCAGCTGTTCGAGATAGCGTAGGCCCTTACGGGTGTCGCTGGCGATCCTCGCCTTATCGGAGTTCTTGAGCCGGTACTTGAACAGCCAGTAGGTGAACTCCCTCACCTCGGCCAGCTTCATCGACTGGCCCAAGGAGCTCTGGCGTTCCAGGTGAAACTCCTCCAGCAGCTCCTTCTCGGTCCGCCGGTATATCCTGAGGTACGCCTCGCCGGCAAAGTCGTCCTGGTACCGGTTGCCGTTGCTGACGCGGCGCTTCTCCACCTCCGCCTCCACCACCGTCTGCAGGGCCTCCTCCACGGTGACGCCGTAGAAGTAGTTGAGGTATCCTCGGTACTTGTCGACGCCCAGGAGATGCCTGACCTCCATATCCTCCATAGTGTAGGGAAAGCAGCCCTGGAACAGGAGCTCCTCGCACTCCCGCTCCGGAATCAGGTCCGCCGTTTCGCGGCACAGCCGCTCTGCCAGCAGCAGCCAGTCGAAGGCCTCTCCGCCTATGAAGTAGTGGTAGTGCCTTCCCAGGTACGTCTCCTCGGGCACCGACCAGAGGGCCATGGCCTCCAGAAGCGCCTCGGGCCAGCGCCGCCCGTCCGAGAGGGCGCCGCGCAGATGATCTACTGCCTCCGGAGCGGCAGCGCGGTCGACGTCCTCTACGACCATGGAGGCGCCTCCGTGGCCGGAGACGGGTGAGCCGTCCCCCGCGGGCCTCTACTCGGAAGGGGCATCGCCAGTCCGATCTTGGGCAGACCGGATACCCTGGAGTATGTTGTCCGCGGTCTTCTGTCCCATGCGCGGCAGCGCAGTGAAGCGTCCATCTTGGATCGCCTGCTCCAGCTCGGTCACCGTTGTGACGCCGAGCTCCCTCCAGGCCCTCATCGCGGTCTTCGGTCCGAGATTGGGGAGCCGCAGAATATCGAGCATCCCCTCAGGGAACTCGGCCTTCAATCTCTCGTAGTAGCGCAGGCCGCCGGTGTCGACCAGCTCGGCAATCTTGTCCGAGATCGCCTTGCCGATTCCGGGCACCTTCCGGAGGTCCATCCCGTCCCGGAGCATCTGCTCCAGCTCCGCGGGGAGGTCCTTGATGGTCTGGGCGGCACGGCTGTAAGCCCGGATAGTGAACGCGGAGTCTCCCCGCATCTCCAACAGTCCCGCGATGCTCCTGAAGACCTCTGCGATCTGGGTATTGTTCATCGTTGGGATGGCGGTACAGGCGTCAGGAGTGGGGCAGGGAGGACTTCAGGGCCGCTCCACAGCCCTAGGCTCCGTGGCACCTCTTGTACTTCTTGCCGCTCTCGCAGGGGCACGGCTCGTTGCGGCCGATCTTGCGCTCCCCGTGCGTAACGGGCGTCCGGGAGCGGGGCCTCCCGACCTTGGTCATGACGCTGGCTTCGCTGTCCCGAAGGCTCGCCCTGGACCCTGTCCGGCGGCCATTGCTCTCGGGCGTCACGCCCAGGTGGTAGATGGTATGTACCACGTCGGACCGGATGCGCTTCTGGAGGTCCCGGAACTTCTCGTGGCCATCCTTCTTGTACATCACCAGGGGGTCCCGCTGGCCGAAGGCCTGCAGCTGGATGCCCTGTCGGAGGTGCTCCATAGCCGTCAGGTGCTGGACCCAGTTGTGGTCCACGACGCGGAGCATCAGCGCGCGTTCCACCTGCCGCATGACTTCCGGTTCCATCTCCGCCTCCCGCTGGTTGTAGACCAGCGACGCCTGCGCCAGCAGATGCTCCTCGATCTCCTCTCTGGCCATCAGCGCAAGCTGGTCCGGGTCGAGGAGCTCCTCGGGAGGCGGAAACATGCTATTCACGTCTCGCAAGATGGCCTCCGTGTCCCAATTCTCCGGCGACCTGTCGGCTAGGTACCGGTCCAGTATCTCCTGGACCTCCACCTCCACCATCTCCTGTACGTTGGACCTGAGGTCCGCCCCCGCCAGGATCTTCTCCCGCTCACCATAGATGACGTCCCTATGGGTGTTGACGACGTCGTCGTACTCCACCAGGTGCTTGCGGGTGTCGAAGTGCTGCGCCTCGACCTTGACCTGCGCGCTGGATATGGACTTGCTGACCATCTTGTTGTCCAGGGGAGTGTCGTCGTCCATCCCGGCCCAGCTCATGAGCGACTGTATGCGCTCCCCCCCGAAGCGGCGCATCAGGTCGTCGTCCAACGCTACGTAGAAGCGCGAGCTCCCCGGGTCGCCCTGGCGTCCCGCACGCCCCCTCAGCTGATTCTCGATCCGGCGCGCTTCGTGCACCTCGGTGCCGATGATGTGGAGCCCTCCCAGCTCTACCACCCGGTCATGAAGCTTCTGCCACTCCTCCTGGGCTATCGTGTCGTCCTGCTTACCTCCCAGGACGATGTCGGTACCGCGCCCCGCCATGTTGGTGGCGACGGTCACAGCGCCGGGACGCCCCGCCTGCGCCACTATGGAGGCCTCTCGCTCGTGCTGCTTGGCATTCAGCACCTCATGCTGGACGCCTCTGCCTTTCAGCATCTTGCTGATCAGCTCCGACTTGTCGATGTCGGTAGTCCCCAGCAGCACCGGCTGCCCCTTGCGGCTTCGCTCCTCCACCTCGGAGACAACCGCCCGGTACTTGGCCTTCTGGTCCGGGTAGACCAGGTTGCCGGAGTCCGCCCTGACCATGGGCTTGTTCGTCGGAATCTCCACCACGTCCAGCTTGTATATCTTCCAGAACTCCTCGCCCTCGGTGGCGGCCGTACCGGTCATGCCGGACAGCTTGCCGTAGAGCCGGAAGTAGTTCTGCAGCGTGATGGTCGCGTAGGTGATGGTCTCCCGCTTGATCTGGACGCCCTCTTTGGCCTCGATGGCCTGGTGGATCCCGTCCGAGTAGCGCCGGCCCTCCATCAGGCGGCCCGTGAACTCGTCGACTATGACGACCTCTCCGTCCCTGACCACGTACTCCCGGTCCCTCTGGTAGATGGCCTGGGCCTTGAGGGCGTTCTCCACGAAGTGGACCTGGCCGTAGTTGGACGGGTCGTAGAGGTTCTTGACCCCGAGCTTCTTCTCCAGCTTGGCTATTCCCTCGGTCGTCAGGGAGACGCTGCGGTGCTTCTCCTCTATGGTGTAGTCCTGTTCGATTCGGAGGTCGGGCACGAGACGCGCGAAGGTCACGTACTCCTTGGGCGAATGCTCCGCGGGCCCGCTTATGATGAGGGGCGTCCTGGCCTCGTCGATGAGGATATTGTCCACCTCGTCCACGATGCCGTAGTGCAGCTCGCGTTGGACCCGCTGCGACAGATCGACGACCATGTTGTCGCGGAGATAGTCGAACCCGAACTCGTTGTTGGTGCCGTAGGTGATGTCCGCCAGGTAGGCCTCGCGGCGCTCCACCCTCCTGAGCCGGTCCAAGCCAGGCTCACCGCCCTCCTTCCCACGGTCGTAGAGGTATGCCGCATCGTGCTGGAGGGTCGCGACGGAGAGGCCGAGGCGATCGTACACCGCGCCCATCCACTGAGCATCCCGCCGCGCCAGGTAGTCGTTCACCGTCACGACGTGGACGCCCCTCCCGGCAAGGGCGTTCAGGTAGCTGGGCAGCGTCGCCACCAGGGTCTTTCCCTCGCCGGTCTTCATCTCGGAGATCTTGCCCTGATGGAGCACGATGCCGCCCATGAGCTGGACGTCGAAGTGGCGCTCCCCCAGCGTCCGCTTGGAGGCCTCTCTGACCAAGGCGAAGGCCTGCGGCAGCAGGTCGTCCAGCTCCTCTCCGTCGGAGACCCGTCCCGTCAGCTCGGAGGTCTTCTCCCGCAGCTCCTCGTCCGACAGCCGCTCGAACTCTCCCTCGAGCTCGTTGATATCCTCGACCGTCGACCTCAGCTCCTTGATCGAGCCGTCGTTGGAGCCCCCCAACAGAGATCCGAGGCGTTTCAACATGAGGCTGGCATCCCTCCCCCGACCGGACTCTACTGCTCGAACATCGCGCCCACGGAGAGGCCGCTGTGGATCCTGTGGATCGCCTCGCCCAGGAGGGCGGCCACCGATACCGTCGACGTGACCGGCCCCCGCCTCTCCTCCGGCACCGGCAGGGTGTCGGTGATGACGACCTCCTTCAGGATGTCGTTGGCAAGGACCTCCGGCGCCTTCCCGGAGAGGACCGGGTGGGTGACGTAGCAGTAGATGTCGTTGGCGCCCTGCTCCTTCAGCGCCTCTGCGGCGGCGATGACCGTGCTGCCCGTGCTAATCTCGTCGTCCACGATCAGGGCGGTCTTGCCCGCCACGTCCCCGATGAGCGTCGCGGCCTCGGCCCTGTCCTCGTTGGACACCCTCTGCTTCTCCACGATGGCGATGGGTGCGTCCACGATGCGAGCCGTGTCGCGGGCCCGCTTGGCGTCCCCGATGTCCGTGGCAACCACCACGATGTCCCTGAGATCCCGCTCCTTGAACTGTCGAGCAAGAAGCGGAACGGCCGTGAGCTCGTCCACCGGGATGTTGAAGAAGCCCTGGATCTGCCCCGCGTGCAGGTCCACCGTCAGCAGCCTATCCGCCCCCGCCACCGTTATGATGTTCGCCACCAGGCGGGCGGTTATGGGTACGCGCGGCTGGTCCTTCTTGTCGCTGCGGCCATAGGCGTAGTAGGGGATCACCGCCGTTATCCGACCCGCCGACGCCCTCTTGGCCGCGTCGATCATGATCAGCAGCTCCATGAGGTGGTCGTTCACTGGCGTCGATATGGGCTGGACCAGGAAGATGTCACGCTCGCGGATATTCTCGCCGATCTGTACGAAGGTGTTGTCGTTGCTGAACTTGAACACCTCGGACTCTCCCAAGGTGATTCCCAGATAGGAGCAGATGTCCTCGGCAAGCGACGGATGAGCATTGCCCGTGAACACCTTGAGGTCTTCGAATATCGGCATACTCATACCCGTGTGGCGCGGCCCGCGACTGCTGCAGGAAGCTCTGATCGGACACCCGCATTATAGCACAGCGCCCCTCACCCGTTCCCTCCACTCGGTGTAGCTGCGCGCCGCTGCTACCGCGGCGACCATACCCCCAGCGCTCCGTCTGCGATGGGGCGCACCTCCGGCGAGGGCTCCACTCCCGTCACAATGATCCGCGGCGCTTGCTGCTGCCGCACCGAGGCCTGGGAGGTCTGGGACACAAGCGTCCCCGCGAACACCAGCGACCGGCTGTCCGGAGACCACGCCGAGTGGGACAGCGCAAACTGGTCGAAGAAGCGGAACAGCTGGAACTGCTGCGACGACGGCGTGAAATCTACCAGCGGCCAGCTTCCTCCCGTCGTCACGTCCAGGACCATCCACCGAAGGGCATTGGGGGGCTGCGTGACGGTGATATAGGCCAGCTTGGTGCTGTCCGGCGACCAGAAGAAAGCCACCACTCTCTCCGCTATGCGCAGAGGCAGCTCGGCGCCGTCCGGAGAGTAGAAGCTGACGTCTCCGTAGACCAGGTTTCCGGCGACGTCAGACTCTGCCACCGCCAGCATCCTCCCGTTCGGAGACCACAGGAACGCGGTCTCGGCCCCAGTCTCCCCGATGGGTATGCTCTCCAGCGTGTCCGTGTCCAGTATGGTCAGGACATCTGTGCCGCTCTCGTCCAGCGCAAGTACGGCCGCACGGCTGCCGGAAGGCCACCATGACGGCGCCCGGTATCCGATGCTCCGGAAACCCAGGTCTTGGACCTTCAACTCTCCCTCGACGTCGACGAGGAGATGGTCGAGGCCGACGTGCAGGAGCATCCGGCTGGAATCTGCCGACCAGTCCGCATAAAGGGGAGACCCCACCACCGCCGCCTCTATGCCGTCCTCCACCGCGGGACGTATGACGTAGAGGGTGAGGCCCCCGGGCGCACTGGTCATGAGGCTGACCTTGGTGCCGTCCGGCGACCACAGCGGGTAGTACGGCATACCGGGCAGTATGGGCCCCATGCCGAGCTGGCTGGTGAAGAGATTGGTCGCGGACGGCGCTCCCAGTGTCCGCATCCACAGCTCCAGCGGACCGGACACGCCGCCTAACAGCCTTTGACCCGCGTAGGCGACCCGGGACCCATCCGGCGACCAGATGGGCCAGGCAAACACGCCGCCGGCCTGGCTGATCCTCATGGGAAAGCAGCCGCTGGGCCGTACAACGTGGATCTGAAACTCCGGGTCCGCAAATGCGATGTGCCCGGACCCAAGGTTGGGAGGCAGCGAGCCGCACCCGTCGGCGGTATCCGCGGCGGCGGCGCCCAGCCCGATAGCCAACATGAGAGCCGGGACGGCCAGCATGAACGCATACAGCCGGAGACGACCCGGCGTCCACCGGAGTAACCGAACGACCTCAGTGAACACGCTCAACCAGCCCGCCCCGGAATCTGAGGGCGTCCCTCAGAGATAATGCCTCACTCCGTCTGCCATCCTAGTCCAAGCCGCACCCTTCCGCAAGACCTCGCCCTCCGTCCCACTCCGTCCTAGGGCCTCAGGTGGTAGACTAACCTCAGATCGAGCGTGGCCACTTGGAGAAGAAGGAGCGCAGAGTGAAAGTCACCGACGTCAAGGTCTTCACCATCCATCCGGGAATCGGCAAGAACCTGATGTTCGTCAAGGTCGAGACCGACGCGGGCATCTCCGGCTGGGGCGAGGCGTATACCCAGAGCGACCGGGACACCAGCATCGAAGCCCACATCGCCCAGATGAGCCGCTACCTCGTCGATCGGGACCCCTTTCACATACGCCAGTTCACCCACGCGGCCTACGAGGACTTCGCCACCAAGCGTGGAAGCATGGACTTTCACTCGGCCGTCAGCGGCTTGGAGATCGCCATGTGGGACATCGTCGGCAAGGCGCTGGAGCAGCCGGTCTACAACCTGCTGGGCGGGCCCGTGCGCCCGCGCATCAAACTGTACGCCAACGGATGGTCCGGGGGTGCGACGACCCCCGACGAGTACGCCAAGGCAGCGGAGATCACCGTCAAGGAGCACGGTTTCAAGGCACTCAAGTTCGATCCCTTCACCGGACCCTGGCGGCTCTACCCCGACTACGAGGAGCTGGAGCAGGCCGCCGCTATCGTCGGGGCGCTGCGCGAGGCCGTCGGGCCCCGAATCGAGCTGCTGGTGGAGGTCCACAGACGGCTGGCCCCCATGAACGCCATCCGCGCCGCCAAGATGATGGAGCGGTTCCGGCCGTACTGGTTCGAGGAGCCCTGCCCGGCGGAGAATATACCGGCGATCAAGGAGGTCAAGGACAACACCACCATCCCCATCGTCACCGGCGAAGCGCTCTATACCAGGGCCGGGTTCAGGGAGGTGCTGGAGCTGCGGGCGGCCGACATTCTCAACCCGGACATCTGCAACACCGGGGGCATCCTGGAGCTCGTCCACATCGCCGCCATGGCCGAGCCCTTCTACGTGGGCGTCTCGCCCCACGGATGGAACAGCACCTCGGTTGCCGCCGCCGCGGCGGTCCACGCCTCCGCCGTAATGCCCAATTTCCTCATCTACGAGTACGCCCTCAACGTCGAGCCCGTATCCCGCGACATCTCCGCCAGGTACCTGGCGCCGCAGGACGGGTACATCGAGCTTCCCACCGAGCCCGGACTCGGTGTAGAGCTGGACGAGGCCAAGCTGGCCAGCTATCCCTACCGGCAGTTCCCGGAGCGCCAGATACGGACCGTAGAGGACGAGCGCCAGTACCACTAGCCGCTGCCGCCAGCCTGCTTGGCGCTATGGGCGTTGTCCGTTCGCGGAGGTTTCCCAGCCCTATCCCAGACGTGGGAGAGGGGGGAGTTGCACTAGAAGGCCTACCTGACCACCTCGACCGTCTCCCGCTTCACCAGCTCCCAGTCGATCTCGTACCCCAGGCCTGGTCCTTCTGGTGCGTACACCAAGCCTTGCTCATCGACCTCGATATCCTGGACCAGTGCGAACTTGTTGGCGCCGTTGGCGGGGAACACCTCATAGTAGTCGCAGTTGTCGATAGCCATCGTCACGTGGAGATTGGCCACGTTGTTCAACGAGTTGCCGCCGTGGTGGATCTCGCACTTCATCCGAAACCCTTCTGCCAGGTGCGCTATCCTGACCAATGGCGTGATGCCGCCCGATACGGCGACGTCGCCCCGCAGCATGTCGGTGGCCGACTGCTGTATCCACTGGGCCATGCCGTATAGGCGCCCCGGGGCGTACTCGGTAGACATGATGGGAATGTCCAGCTTGCTCTTGAGCTTCACGTAGTTGTATATGTCCTCTTCCGCAAGGGGGTCCTCATACCACAGGTAGTCCAGCTCCTCGATGGCGCGGCCGACCCGGAGGGCGTCCTCGTACCCGTAGGACCACATCGAGTCGAGCATCAGCACCATGTCGCCGCCCACTCCCCTGCGCACCGCCTGGCAGAGCTCGATGTCCTCCCGCGGCCTGCAGTACGGGTGGATCTTGTAGGCAGGCCATCCCAGGGACTGGTAGTACAGAGCCTCCTGGGCGTACTCCTCGGGAGTCGGGAGCCAGCCCGAACTGGCGTACACCGGAACGCTGTCTCGGCAGGCGCCCAGCATTCGGTAAATCGGCAGCCCCGCGACCTTCCCGGCGATATCCCACAGGGCCACGTCCACGGCGCCGATGGCGTTGGTGGAGAGGACTCGGTTGAGTCCCCATAGCTTGGCCCAGATGGCGCCGACGTCCAGCGGGTCCCGCCCCACTACCAGCGGCTTGGCGAACTGCATGAGGGGCCCGGCGAAGGCGTCTGCCCCCTGGCTCGATGAGCCCAGGAAAGAGTGTCCCTCCACGCCCTCGTCCGTGTGTACCGTCACCACCCCCAGGAGCGTATGGCCTCCCATGATCCTGTCGCCAACCCTCCAAGGCTCACGGTCCCAGTTGAACATCGTCACGCTAACGTCTGTGACCTTCATCTTCTCTCCTCCTTGCTGCTACAGAGCTCTACAAAGGATAGGTTCGCGCCGATCAACCGGCCTGACTCGGCCTCCTGACGAAGAGGATGAGGAAGGCGCCGGCGTAGTTGAGCACCGCGAAGGCCATGAACGGGATCACGTAGCTGCCCGTCGAGTCGAACATGTAGCCGGCGAACAGCGGCGCCGCGATCATGGCGATATTGTTGGGGAACATCGACAGCCCCATGATAGTGGCGAAGGCCTTGCGTCCGAAGTACTCGCCCCTGATCGACGTCATCAGCGGCACCCTGCCTCCGAAGCCGATACCGTACATGATCGCGAATACGTAGGCCAGATTCACGCTCTCGGCCATCGCGATCACCACCATCGAGGAGGACTGCAGCAGCATGAACGCCAGCAGCACCAGCTGCTTCGGCAGTCGGTCCGCAACGAGTCCGGCGGCGAGCTGGGAGGGCAGGGCGACGGCCGTCTGGACGAGTACGACCAGCCCGGCGCCGGTTAGGGTCATTCCCATGTCCGTGAGCTTCGGCACCAGGTGGATGGACAGGGTTACGATGGAGACGGTCGAAGAGAGATGGGCGATTGCGAGTATCCAGAAGACGGGCGTCGCCATTGCCTGGCGCGCGGTGAAGTCCGGCTCGTCGTCGGCTTTCATCCCTGCGGTAGCTCCCGCAGGCTGCGTTGCAGGCCGCGGAAGGTCCCCGTCCGGACGCATGCCGTAACCCTCGGGGGTGTTGCGCACGACGAACCATGCCATCGGCAAGACCGTCGCCAGCATGAACACCCCGATCCCGGCGTTGGTGTTGCGGAAGCCGTGAGTCTCCAGACCGAGGGCTAGAACTGGGACCAGGAAGCCGCCGAAGTGGATCCCCGACATCGTTGCCGCCATGGCGAAGGAGCGTCTGCGGATGAACCATTTGTTGATCAGGGAGATCACCGCCAGCCAGCCGCCGAGACCGGAGCCGAGGCTGACGACGAGGTAGGCGGCGTAGAACTGCCACAGGTTCTGTATCTGCGAGAAGAGCAGGAAGCCCACCCCCATGATGGTGTACCCGATGAGGATCATGAGCCGGCTGCCGAGGCGGTCTATCAGGTAGCCCTCCAGCGGGCCTAGCATAGCGCCCTCGAGTCGGGCTACGGAGAAGGCTCCCGAGAGCTGTGTCCGGCTCCAGTTGAAGTGCCTCTCCAACGAGACCAGGAAGGTCCCCATTCCCTGGAAGACGCACACCGACATCAGCGTCAGCATGAAGGAGCCTGCGCAGACGAGCCACCATCCGTAGAAGACGCTGCGGTCCCGACCGAGAGGGGGCGCGTCGGAAGTGGGGCCGGTGCTAGCCGTGGACATTGAGGGAGTGTATCAGATGGCTAACCCAAAATCCCCTCCCCGTGAGGCTGTCAGGGCAATCGCGTCTTCATTGGGATTCGTTGCTAGAGAACCGGCCGCACATGTGGCTGGATTTCGGCCTTGGCCGAGATGACGGGCGGGTATTTGTGTTGAACTAACCGGCCCTTGCCCTATGGCCGTTCAAGGCGCCCAGACGTTGAAGTTTTCGAAGCTGGGAGATCCCTGGTGGTTCTGGAAGTAATCGCCCATCGCGCTGACGCGGCCCGAATCCAGGTTGTGGCCCAGGTCCAGCTTGGCAACCAACCTGTCGTTTACGAAAAACCAACCGGCCCCCTCGATTGCGATTATCAACAGGTGGTTTCTACTCAACAAACTCACTCCTGCGACCGATAAGTAGCCATCCGCCACTCTGGTGTATTCGTCATCGCCAACGGCGCGGGTCCTGTGGAACCACCATGCCTTATCGGTCAGTCCAATCACCTCCAGGTGGTTATATTCCGGATTGCGAATCAGGAATCCATAGCTCCAATCGGAACCTTGCGGATTGACGAACTCGGCTTCCACGAGCAGGTCACGGGCCCGCACTCTGCTACCGTGTGTACCAATTGACCCAGGCTCTTTTTCCAACTTCCCAGCGGCGGGGCCGTAGCGCTTGGCGAACCGGTCGCCCTGGAAATTCTCGAACCGGGTGACTGCGCCAGCCACCTCGTTGCCGGTAAACGCTCCGGTAATGACAGCAACGTCTCCGGCCCCGGTCACGGCTGATAAGTCCAGTGACGAGACAAACTCGCCGTTGACGAAAAGCCAGCCGCGTTCTTCGATGGCGACGACTCTCAGGTGGTTACGTCCTCCTGCGCTGGTGTCGAAAGTTGCGATAGTTCCTCCACCCACACGTTGGCTTTCGGCGGCTGATGCTTCCCTCCACGCGAGATACCAGCGCCGGTCGCTTGTCACCCGGAAATGAATAGCTCGACCGTTACGTTCTTGCCGCAGGATGAAACCATAATCCCACGAATTCGAAGCTGCCGAGTACGGGTTAACGAATGTAGCTTCCACCATCATATCGGCAATGGACACGTTGGCATCCTCGGTCTCGATAAGACCGTCCGATGGGTCATGCGGCAGCTCGCCGCTGGTGGGGCCGAAAGCGCTGGTCCGTCCCGTCGTGGGCGTGGCGGCGGGGCGGCGGGTTGGCGCGGGCGTGGGGGTGGGTGAGCCGGCCCGGAGTACGGGGATCTGCTGCTGCACTGTCTGCTCCGATATGGCGAAGCTGAGCCCCTCCACGGGCCTCCCACTCGCCGTTGTATCGTAACCGAAGGTGTTGATGCCCAGGATTGCTCCCGACATCGAGAGCATGGGGCCGCCGCTGTTGCCAGGGTTGATGGCGGCGTCGGTCTGGATCACGTTACTGAGATACCTTGGATCGTAGCGCAGCGCAGAGACGATGCCCCGAGTTATGGTGGCCTGGCCCGGCAACCCCAATGGGTATGGCCACCACTGCGTCGCCGGGCTGTAGGGTTGCGGCGTCGCCGAAGGGCAGGGCCCGGAAGCTGCCGCAGCAGATGCTGACCACCGCCAAGTCACGGGTGCTGTCCGTGCCCAGCACCGAGCCGCGATAGGTAGTGGAGTCGTTTACTGTGACACTGACCTGTACTTCACCTTCCACGACGTGTTGATTGGTGATGACGTACCCGGTCTGGCCCTGCGTCTCGAAAATGACCCCGGAGCCGGACCCCGAACTGGTCAGAATCCGCACCACGGCGGACCTGGCCTGCTTGACCATCGCGCTCAACGACGACGCCGGGTCTTTGGTTGGCGTGGGTACAGGCGTTGGGGTTGGCTGTGGCGTTGGCGTCGGAGTATCCGTCGGCACGGGCGTCGGAGTGGCTGTTGGCACGGGCGTTGGCGTCGGAGTGTCCGTCGGCACGGGCGTTGGCGTCGGAGTGGCTGTTGGCACGGGCGTTGGCGTCGGGGTAGCCGTTGGCACAGGCGTTGGCGTCGGGGTAGCCGTTGGCACAGGCGTCGGCGTCGGAGTAGCCGTTGGCACGGGCGTCGGCGTCGGGATGGCGGCGAGGGCGACCACTATGCGGGCCTCGACAGTGGCGTCAATATCCGGAGTAGGGGTCGGCGTTGCCGTGGGCAGGGCGGCAGCCACGGCAGCCTGCACCGTTGCTTCGATGTCCGGTGTGGCCGTCAGGACAGGCGTTGGACTCTTGCCGGCGCAACCTACCGCCAGCAGGACCGCAATGACCGGCGCCAATACGCGCCAAATGCCCATACTTCACTGCCCTCGATAGCCAAGAATCCCGGAATCCCCAAGGTCTGCAAATCAGGTAAGTGTACCCTAGTCTACGGCTTCTTCATCGTCTTCGTCTTGGTGCAGATGCTCCTGCCTGGCCCTCATCGACATCCTGCTGGCCCCCATCGCGCTGGGGCTGTGGCCTCTGCCACACACGGTGGGCTGGGGACGCCACCGGCTGCGCACCCCCTACTTCGGCATGTCCCCGCCCTGATCCGTGGTCCGGTCGGCCACGCTCATGCCCTTGGGCTACCATCTTAGATTCTTCAACTCCGCTGCGCTCCGTTTCAGAATGACATGATGTGAGAGTTGCCGCCAAGGTTGACCGCGCCGATGGGCGCTGTTATCGTCCAAGCCATTCGGCCTGGAACGCTGCGGGTCGCAGCGGTGACCACTCTGGAGGACGTACCCTGAGCTCTCGCGCTGACTTCGATGTCTTCGTCACCGGGGGAGGCATCAACGGATGCGGCATCGGGAGGGACGCCGCGGGCCGGGGTTTCTCGGTATCGCTGTGCGACATGCACGATCTGGGAGGCTGGACCTCCTCCGCATCCACCAAGCTGGTCCACGGGGGGCTGCGCTACCTGGAGCAGTACAGGCTTCGCTCGGTGAGGGAGGCGCTGGCCGAGCGTGAGGTGCTTTGGAAGAGCGCTCCGCACCTCATCCGCCCCATGCGCTTCGTTCTTCCCCATCACCGGGGTCTCCGGCCCGCCTGGATGCTGAGGCTGGGTCTGGCCCTCTACGACCGGATCGGGGGCCGGACCAGGCTGGCGGGGGCCCGGGCAGTGGACCTTGCCCAGGACCCTGCGGGCCGTCCGCTCAAGCCGCAGTTTCGGAAGGGGTTTGAGTACTCCGACTGCACCGTCGACGACTCGCGGCTGGTGGTGATGAACGCGCGAGACGCAGCAGACAGGGGCGCCGTGATCAAGACCCGCACCAAGCTCAAGAGGGCGCGGAGCAGGGAAGGGGTCTGGGAGATCGTCACACAAGACACCCTGACGGGCGTTGAGGAGGTCACCACGGCGAGGCTCATCGTAAACGCAACGGGACCGTGGGCGGATCTGACCCTCGCGGCATCTAGCCAAAACGCCCCCGCGAGGAGCATCAGGCTGGTACAGGGCAGCCACGTCGTCGTGCCCAGGCTGTTCGACCACGAGCGCAGCTACCTGTTCCAGGGAAGCGACAGGCGAGTCGTGTTCGCCATCCCCTACCAGCAGAGCTACACCCTCATCGGCACCACCGACGTGGACTACCAGGGCGATCCGGAAGATACCGCAGTCCAGCCACAGGAGGTAAGCTACCTCTGCGAGGCGGTGAACCGGTACCTGGAGCGGCCGGTGAGGGAGGGCGACGTCGTCTGGTCCTACTCGGGCCTTCGTCCCATCTACGACGATGGCGCGGGCGCGGCCCAGGACGCCTCGCGCGACTACGTGCTCCGGCAGCATCGTGAAGCAGGGGGCGCACCCCTGGTAAACGTCTTTGGTGGGAAGATCACCACCTACCGACGGCTCGCGGAAGACGCGATGAAGCTCATCGAGCTGCACCTGGGCCGGCGGGGTCCGGCTTGGACGAAGGGCTCCGCCCTTCCAGGCGGAGACTTCGACGCGGACGGCTTCGACGACCTGCTGGCGGAGAGATCGGCGCGCTATCCGTTCCTGGCGAGAGCGCAAGTGGAGCGCATGCTGCGCTCCTACGGTACGATGATCGACGACGTCGTAAGGGACGCGGCCTCATCCGAGGATATGGGCGAGGACTTCGGCTTCGGGCTCACGGCGCGAGAGGCCGGCTACCTGCAGGACCGGGAGTGGGCCCGGACCGTGGACGATATACTGTGGAGGCGCACCAAGCTGGGACTCCTCATGTCCAGGGAGCAGGTGCTCAGGCTGAGCGAATGGATGGAGAGACGGCCGCTGCCGCACGTTCAGGGAGCGTACCGGCAGGAGGGGAAGCAGGGCTAGATTGACCGCCGCCGCCTGGTTCTACCGCCGCACAATGGCGTGACCGCAAATCGCGCATTCAGGAGAACGCAGATGTCAAACAGCAAGACCATCTTGATGATAGGCCAAAACATGTTCTTCGTGCCCAGGGTGGAGAACGCGGCCGGGCCGTCGGGGTACCGGGTGAAGCTGACGTCGACGGCCGGGAGCTTCTGGGAGACGTACGACGAGGGAGGCATAGCCCTGGTACTCGTCGACCTGGAGGGCGACAGGGCCGCGTGGTCCGAGGTCGTGCAGGGGCTGCGGGAACGCGGCTCAGGACAGTGCAGGGTGGTGGCCTTCGGGCCCCACTCCGACGTGGAGTCCCTGGAGCTGGCAGCCCGTCTGGGATGCGACGCCGTGCTGACCAAGGGCGCGTTCAGCGGCGCCATCGGGAGGATCGTAGAGACCGAGGGCGCAAGCGCGGTCCCGTCAAAGGAGAAGTGACATCATGGCATCGAAACCCGCCGCACAAACGGCAAGAGTCAACGGCCTGAACCTAACCTACTACGAGTGGGGAGACCCGGACAGCCCGGCGCTGGTCTGCCTCCACAGCCACACCAGCTCCGCGGACTCGTGGGTGGAGTTCGCGGAGCTCGCTTCATCCAAGTACCACGTCTTCGCCCTGGACCAGCGGGGCCACGGTGACAGCGAATGGGCGTCCGACGGCTATGCCCGGGACAGGTTCGTCGAGGACCTCCGGGAGTTTGTGGAATCCCTGGGGCTGGACAGGGTCACCCTCGTTGGATGCTCCATGGGAGGCTGGCATTCGCTCCTGTACGCCCATGCCCACCCTGGGCGCGTGGCGAAGATCGTGATGGTCGACATCGGTCCCGAGCCGTCTCCGGAGAGGCTCGCGGCCCCGCCCGCTCCACCTGCGCCGATGGAGTTCGACTCCCTGGAAGAGGGCTTTCGATGGCTGAGAACGGGCAACCCGCACGCGACCGATGGGAGACTCATGCAGGACGCCGAAGCGCGGCTGCGCCAGGGGGAGGATGGGACCTGGACGTGGAAGGCGGACCTTCTGGGGTTCGACAGCCCCCTGCCGGACATGACGGACCCGTCACTGATCGGCAGATACTGGGCCGCCATCGAAGAGATCGGCTGCCCGATACTGGAGGTACGGGGTGCGGAGAGCGGCCTCGTCAGCGACGAGACCATCGAGAGGATGGGCGCTGTCGGCCGGGAGTTCTCTGCCGTCGACGTACCCGGCGCCGGACACGTCGTAATGGTCGATAAACCGGAAGCGTTCATCGACGCCGTGACAGACTTCCTGGGGCTGTAGATAAGGGGACAGCGCCAATCGCCCTCAAACTGAGCGCCACTGAGGCGGGTCGTTGGGTCGACTATGTGTTGCTCAACCCGGAATCGGGCGAAAAACCGTCAGAAACACACTTGGATTGTGCGGCATTTCGGGCTACTATTTGGATCGGACTGGTACGAGTATTATCAACCCGCTTCGAAGCTAGGAAGCGTTCTACGATCAGCGTTCAGCATCGTGGGTTGTCTGGGTCCAGGCGGCTCGATATGGGGAACGTCGGATAGAGCGCCGAGCCATAACAGGAGGATCAGGCGGTGGCCAACTATGAGAAGCTGAAGGGCCGCATGGACAACGGTGAAGTGATCATCCTGGACGGGGCCATCGGAACGGAGCTCCAGGCTATGGGCGTGCCCATGCACCCGGCCTCGTGGTGCGGCCCCGGCAACTACACGCACGCGGCAACGGTGCGGCAGATGCACGAGCGTTACATCCGGGCGGGGGCCGACATTATAACCACCAACACCTTCAACACCGTGCGCCCCGCGCTGGAGGCGTCCGGGTACAGCGACATGGTAAGGGAGATAAATACGCGGGCCGTCGATGCGGCGCTGGAGGCCAGAGACCGGGCCGCCGGCGACAGGTCAGTGTACATCGCCGGCTGTATCTCGTGCCGAATGCCTATACGCGACCAAAGGACCGGGACGCTTACGGGCGGCACCGGCTACGGTTACGGCGCCAGCCTCTCGACGGACGAGTTAAGGGTCTACGTCGACGAGCAGGCAGAGATCCTGGCCGAATCCGGGGTGGACTTTTTCCTGATGGAGAACATGTGGGGGGACAACGAGTCCAGGGTTGTTGCCACTGAGGCGGCCAAGGCCACGGGACTGCCGGTCTGGGTGGCATTTACGGCCTCGATGGCGCCTGACGGACAGACGGTCATGATGAGGATGGGTAACCAACGTCTCTATGGTGGCGCCGTAAGGATGCCGATGTGGACTTCGAGCTGGCGGGCGGTCGACGATGACATGACTCTGGCCGAAGGCATCGGAGAGATTGCGCTGCTGAAGCCCGACGTAGTTGGCGTTTTCCACGCCAGGATAGACGTAACCACGGCGGCGATTCAGGTCATCCTCGACCAATGGACTGGCCCCATTGTCGCCTATCCGGATGCGGGCAGAGACGACTACCTCGAGACCTGGCGGGACAGTGGCGTTGCCAACGAAGAAAGCGCAGAGGAGTTAACGCGGGAAGCCACCGGCTGGGTCGGAATGGGCGCTCAGGTAATCGGCACATGCTGTGGATTTGGCGTCGACTACATAAAGGCCGTGCGCGGCGCACTGCCAGCCCGGATCTCATCGCCGCGAAGAGTCGCGTAGGCTACTCCGCGCAGAATCCGCTTATATCAAGCACATGTGACGTAGAACAGGCCCCCGGATCGACTAGAGGGACCTCGCATGGAATCAAAGCCACTGGTGGTTGTAGGGGCGGGGGTATCGGGAACGGCCGCCGCCATAGAAGCGGCCAGGGCCGGAGTACAGGTCACGCTCGTCGACGAAAACCCCATCTCCGCCTCCATGATGGGGCTGAACGTGCCTCAGTTCTTCGGCCAACGGTTCACGGCCACGCTGCCGAACAAGGCCCTGATGCTGGAGAGGGTGGCTGCGGCCAACGAAGCCCTGGCGGAGGCTGAAGAAGACGGCGTCGACGTCCAGCTTGGGACGTGCGTCTGGGGAGCCTTCCGCAACACCGAGACCAGCCGGGTCCTCGACGGCCCGCAGCTCGGCCTGGCCGACGACGAGCGTTCGTGGCTGGTGAAGTTCGACCGGCTCATCGTGGCCGCCGGTGCCCGGGACCTGGGCATCGCGTTCGCAGGGTGGGATCTGGCGGGCGCTATGGGGGCCAACGGCGCCCACTCGCTGACGAGTCGGTATCGGGCTATGTCCTCGCGGCGCATGGTGGTCCTGGGCTCCGGCAACCTCGGCCTCAACACCGCCAGGATGGCGCTGGACAGCGGCATAGAGGTAGCCGCCGTCGTGGACGTGTCCTCCTCCGTGCGCGGTGACGAGGCCCTCGTCACCGCGTTGCGGGGCGAGGGCGCAGAGCTGTACACCTCACACACCGTCAGGGAGGCGGTCGGCACAGCCGGCGATATCGAGTCCATCGCGCTGGTCGAGATCGACGAGAATGGCGAGCCGGTAGCCGGCTCCGAGAAGGTTATCGCCGCCGACACCGTGTGCCTTGCCATCGGCCTGGTGCCCAACGTAGAGCTGCTCAGTCTCCTGGGGTGCGACCTCACCTTCAAGTCCGAGCTCGGCGGGTACGTGCCGGACCACGACGGCTGGATGAGGACCAGCGTCGATTCCGTGTTCGTCGCGGGGGACACCGCCGGCTTCCACGACGGCATGGTCCTGAACACCGAGCTCGCGCGAAACCAGGGCCGCCTAGCCGGGGTTGCCGCCGCCGAGTCGCTGGGCGCTATCGACAAAGAGGAGGCGTTCGCACGAAGGCATGACCTCCAGGCAGGGGCCGTCGCCTCGATACCGACCGAGGCGCACTCGGGCTGGAAGAGATGGCTCCAGTCCCTCGTGAACGCCGGTGGGCCGGACGTCTTCGTGTGCCAGTGCGAGGAGGTCACGTGTGCCGAGCTTATAGGCTTGCGGCCTCCGCGGTACCTGGGATGGAGCTCGGAGCAGATGGACCGCCGGAGCCTCCAGACCCTGTTGCTAGACGGGCCGGTCAACCCGAACCAGGTCAAGCGCCTGACTAGGGCCGGAACGGGCCACTGCCAGGGCCGGCTTTGCCGCGAGCAGGTGTCTCTGCTGCTCGCGGAGCAGTCCGGTACCGACATAGCCGATATCCCCCTCATGTCCTACCGGCCGCCTGTGCGGCCGCTGCCACTGAAGGTCATGTGGCCCCACGAAGAGCAGGATCAGGTGCGCAGGGACTGGCCGAAGTGGTTCAGCCCAACGAATCGGGTGCTGGGGTAGAGGGACGGCATCATGCCCGTGGACAGTGCGGACGTAGTAGTCATTGGCGGTGGCGTTTCGGGCCTGAGCTCGGCCTGGTTCCTGGCCAGGGCGGGCAAGGACGTTGTGGTAGTCGAAAAGGGAACCGTCGGAGGGGAGGCCTCCGGGCGAAACGGCGGGATGATCAGCGAGCGGATTGACGAGCCGCCGCTGATACCGTTGGGCGTAGAGTCAGTGAGGTTATGGGAGACGCTGGGCGATGAGCTGGGCTATCCCACCGAGTTCACACAGCAGGGCAGGCTCCAGGTCGCCGTGTCGGAAGAGGAGATGGGCGACCTCTTCTCGGAACGGGACCAGGCGCTTCGCCACGGCGTAAATGTAGACCTGCTCGACCCTTCGGAGATACGGGACATGATTCCCGGGATTTCTGAAAGAACGCTCGGCGGGATGTTTTCCCCCAATGCCGGCCACGCCAATCCCCAACGGACGGTCCAGGCATTCGCTTGGGCTTTTCAAGACTTGGGGGGCAGGCTCTACCAGAACACCGCCGTCACGGGCATCGAGGTCGTCGACGGGAGGGTCTCCTCCGTGGAGACGACCGCCGGCGCCATCGAGGCCGATGTGGTGGTCGCCGCCGCCGGGCCCCAGACCGCGCTGATGGCAGAGATGGTGGGTGTTCACGTTCCCGCGGCGCCGGCAAGGGTAGAGATGCTGGCGACCGCTCCCCTGGAGCCACGTTTCAAAATCGCCCTCGTCGGGAACGGACTCTACGGGCGCCAGGCCGCCAGGGGCAATCTGCTCTTTGGGGGAGGGGCCCACGAATGGACCGACGTGGGCCTGACCACCGAGCCCAGCAAGCCCAACACGCCCCTCATCAGGAACATCGCCAGGCGGCTCGCCGAGCTGCTTCCGGGAGCGGCAGACGTACCGGTAATCCGAAGCTGGGCCGGGGTGGTGGAACAGGCCCCCGACTATCTTCCCATCATCGACATCCTGGACCGGCCGAGCAACTACGTTATTGTCACAGCATCGGCCCATGGGTTCGGCATCTCACCCGCCACGGGCAAGGTCGTCAGCGACCTGGTGCTCTACGGCGAGTCGAGCATCGACATCAGCGGCCTTGGGCTGAGCCGATTTGCCGGCCTCAGGCCGGACTGGCGGGAGGAGCGCGGTTGGATTCCAGCCCCCGAGCGCCGATCTCTGCGCCCGCCATCAGTATGGCATGGGAGCCTCCGGTCTGTGTCTGACGAGATTGACCGAGAACTCGTTGAATGAAAGTGCCTCTACTCACCGTCCTTGCTGTCTTTGTCCTCACTGGATGTTTAGTGGTCGGCCGGGAAGCTGACGTCAAGGTGATCAAAGGCCGTAAGACACAGGTGCCGGCAACCACATCTGCGCTGCCTACCGTCTATCCACGACCGACTGTGCCTGTTGCTTCGTTAGACTCGCTCGGCCCGTCGTCAACGGCCGATATTCTTGTACCGGTGCCGACGTCAGATGTGATTGAAGGGAACGTGCGGGCCAGAGAAGTTATCCCGTCGATTGGAGTAGCATACGGCCTGCCAAGTGATAGTGTGTGCGAAGTGCAAGTCCCTGACCTGCCGATTGACGACCTAACGGTCTTTGAGTTCGAGGCGGCACATGAGGTACCTCTCAAGACCGTTACAGTGTTGGACCACGGTTTTGTGGCGTACGCTGAACTCGTGAAGTTGCGTATCACTCAGGTAGCAATGGCAGAAGCCACTCCCCCTCCTGAACAACAGGCAATGTTGGATTACCTAGACGAGTGCATTGCCAGCGCTCGTTAACATAGGGCTCCCCTTGGTGTTATTCGCCTTAGTTGTCGTCGAACGTCAACAGTTTGGTTTCTCTGTCGGGCCATCGCCTCCCACTCCGACACCTGTCCGCACGTCCACGGGAGAGTTGTGCGAGATAGAAGAGGATGGCGTTATCATATCGGGCAAACACGACGACTTCGCAGCCCACGCTCAGGTCCTATTGGACTGGCTGACCTCTGCCACCTCTACGCCCCGAAACCTCGAAGACCAAAAATTGATCGACTATCTCAAGGACTGTCTGGGTGAACGCTGACTTGGGGCCACGTCGGGTCCTCGGTCACCTCAATCTCCAACATCAGCTGGTCCACCACATCTCCATCCTCGAGCAATTTGACATAGTCGCCAGTCACGCAAAGAGAGTGATTCTGTATCCCTATCTCTACGCCCGCCTCCAACTCTCCGTTTGTACGAACAACATGCAACGGGCCGTCCTCACTAAGAACGCCAAATAGGAAGGACTCCTGCCTGCCGAGACATGTAGGGTGGTGCCCAGGAAGGGATTCGAACCCCCACTCCCTTGCGGGAAGCGGATTTTAAGTCCGCCGCGTCTACCGTTTCGCCACCTGGGCCGGCCCCAGCGCCCTGCCTGAAGCTCCGATTGTATCATCTGCGGGAGCCTCGCCCGGAGTCCACGGCCCGTCTGGTAACTGTTCAGCGTTGGTGTGGCATCTCCTCCAAACCTACTCCCAGTGAGGATGCCCCTCTCAATCGCCCCCCGCGATGGGGGAGAGATAGGGCTACTCCTCAAGTCTGAACAGTTGTCCCGCCTGGATGCGCAACGTACTCAACAACGGGGTTGAATCTCCAACGAGGGAGGGCCACAATGTCCTCGTGACCCACTCTCTCCGGCGGCTGCGCTCGAAGGCCGCCCCGAGGGTGCGGCAAGTACCAGATATGGAGGATGACGATGCTAGAGCGTTTCAAGGTAGCTGAGGGGGACGAGGTCCGCGTGTCGGAGGAGTCTCTGCGCATGACGACGACCGCCGTCTTCGAGAAGATGGGAGTCTCCGCCGAGGACGCCGCCGAGGGCGCCAACACCCTGGTAATGAGCGACCTGAGGGGGGTGGAGACCCACGGTGTATCCAATATGCTGCGATCCTACGTCCAGCAGTACAACGACGGGGCGCTCAATCCCAGGCCAAACTGGCGCATCCTGCGAGAGTCTCCGGGCACCGCCACCATCGACGCGGACAATGGGCTGGTGGTGATCCTGGGACCGGCTGCCATGAGGATGGCCATCGACAAGGCCAGGGACGTGGGCGTCGGGGTGGTGGTGATGCACAACTCGGGCCACTCAGGAGCCATCGGCCATCACGCCTTGCTGGCTGCGGAGGCGGACATGGTGGGGATGGTCATGACCGGGGCCGGCAACTCCATCGCTCCCACCTTCGGGGCCGAGGCCCGCGTCGGCACCAACCCCCTGGCCATCGCCGCCCCGGCCAAGGAGGAGCCTCCCCTCCTGTTCGACGCCGCCACATCGGCCATCGCCGGCAACAAGCTGCGCCTCGCAGCCAGGGTGGGCGCGAACCTACTTCCAGGCTGGATCGCCGAGCTGGACGGCACTCCCATCATGGAGGAGACGCCCATGAGGGAGAGGAGCGAGTTCCTACAGCTGCCCCTGGGCGGCACCAGGGAGCTGGGCTCCCACAAGGGCTACGGCTTCGCCATGCTGGTGGAGGTGCTCTCGACGATGCTGTCTGGGGCGCTTCCCAGCATGTTGGGCGCAACGGGCTCCAAGCACCACTTCGCCGCCTACAGCATCGAGGCGTTCACCGACGTCGACGCCTTCAAGGAGAACATGGACCGGATGCTCAAGACCCTCCGGGAGACGCCGCCGGCCCCCGGCCACGACAGGGTGCTCTACCCGGGCCTCTCCGAATACGAGGAGGAGCAGGACAGGAGAGCCAACGGCATCCCCCTGCACAATGAGGTGATTGAGTGGTTCGATGACATCACCGGCGAGCTCTCCGTCCCCGGGTTGAGGTTCGTGTAGTTTGGCAGCGGATATGCGGGGTTTCCCGAGACTTCGGCGTCTGCACTACCTCCTGGGGGTGTTGCTGCTGGGCACCCTCGCGGCGACGGCCATCGAGGTCAAGACGTACTACGCTCGGGACCTGCTCATCGAGAGTATCTATGGGTCCAAGCCTCACCGGGTGCCCTGCGGCCGCTGGCCCACTCCTGACGAAGTGCGGCAGGTGCTCGACGAGCATGCCGAGGTCGTTAGCCGGATAGAGTCGATCAACCCGGGATACACCGTCGTGAACGCAAACGTGCTGAGCTGCCCAGGTAGAGCCGACATCCGAATCCTGTACGCGACGGCCAGTGACAGGAGGGCCATCAAGTCACTGCTGGGAGACGGAAAATACTTCTTCGGAGTCCCCTACCAGATGCGCAACACCTAGTCCTAGCTGGATGTCAGGAGCCCGACCCCAACGGGAATAGGGCAGGGAGCTAGATGCAAGGCCCTCTGAAGCCTCCTACTGCTAGAGGAACAGGGGGGCGAAGACTAGGGCGACTATGGACATCAGCTTGATGAGGATGTTCAGGGCGGGGCCGGAGGTGTCCTTGAAGGGATCGCCCACCGTGTCGCCCACGACGGCGGCCTCGTGGGCGCTGGAGCCCTTGCCGCCCAGGTGGCCGGCCTCGATGTACTTCTTGGCGTTGTCCCAGGCGCCGCCTGCGTTGGCCATCATGATGGCCAACAGGAAGCCCGTGGCTATGGCGCCCACCAGGAGGCCCCCCAGGGCGGTCGGACCGAGGATTGCCCCCACCACGATGGGCGCGGCGATGGCCAGCAGACCGGGCAGCACCATCTCCCGCATCGCTCCCCTGGTGCTGATGTCGACGGCCCTTTCGTAGTCCGCTGGGGCCGTGCCCTCCATCAGGCCGGCGATCTCGCGGAACTGGCGGCGGACCTCTGTCACCATGGCGTTGGCGGTCCGCCCCACCGCTTGCATCGTCAGCGCCCCAAACAGGAAGGGCATGATGCTCCCGATGATGACACCCATCAGGACGTCGACCTCCAGAAGGTTGAAGGAGGAGATCCCCGTCACCTCCGAGTAGGCGGCCATCAACGCAAGTGCGGTCAGGACCGCCGAGCCTATGGCAAACCCCTTGCCGGTGGCGGCCGTGGTGTTTCCCAGGGAGTCCAGGGCGTCGGTCCTCTCGCGCACCGAGGGGTCCAGGTGCGCCTGCTCCGCAATGCCGCCGGCGTTGTCGGCCACCGGTCCGTAGGCGTCCGTCGCCAGGGTGATCCCCAGGGTAGAGAGCATCCCGACGGCCGCCAGGGCGACCCCGTAGGTACCGGCGAGATCGTTGGCCAGCCACATCGCGATTACCACGACTACCCCGGGAATCAGGGTGCTCAGCATTCCCAGTCCGAGCCCGCCTATGATCACCGTCGCGGGGCCGGTCTCGGCTTGGTCCGCCACACCCCTGGTGAAGCGGTACTCGTAGGAGGTGAAGACCTCCGATGAGGTGCCGATGGTCTGTCCCGCCACCAGCCCCACCACGACCACCCAGAAGAGATTGAAGCTCAGGTCCAGGGCCCAAACGCTCACTCCGGTGCCGATCAGCACCAGGGCTCCGGCGCCGAATATACCTATCCGCAGCGACCACAGCAGGCGGCCCATGCTCGCCCCCTCGCTGGTACGCACCAGGAATGTGCCCAGTATCGCCGAGACCACGCCGATGGCCGCGATCAGCAGGGGCAGGATGTAGAGGTTGTCGTCGAAGCTATCGGGAGCCGCCTGTCCGATGGCCGCCGCGCCGACGGCAGTGAGGGCAAGAGTAGCGATGATGGAGCCGACATAAGATTCGAACAGGTCGGCGCCCATCCCCGCGACGTCGCCGACGTTGTCGCCGACGTTGTCGGCGATGGTCGCCGGGTTGCGGGGGTCGTCTTCGGGTATGCCCTGTTCGATCTTGCCCACCAGGTCGGCGCCGACGTCGGCAGCCTTGGTGTAGATGCCCCCGCCGACCCTGGCGAAGAGCGCGATGGAGGATGCGCCGAAGCCGAACCCCGCCACGATGATGGGCTCCTTGAATATCCAGTAGAGGAGGGTTACGCCTATCAGACCTATGCCCACCACCGACACGCCCATCACCGTGCCGCTGTTGAACGCCACCCGCAGCGCTGGGTTGAGCCCCACCATCGCCTTGACGGTTGTCCGGGTATTGGCCCTGACCGCGATGCTCATGCCGATGAATCCCGCCAGGGCCGAAGCGACGGCGCCGGCTAGATAGGAGATCGCCGTGGAGGGAAGCTCACGGCTGCTGCCAACGGTGTCGGTCACGTCCCAATCGATGAGGACGGCTAGGATGACGGTCACCACGACGACGAACAGCGCGAGCATCCGGTACTCGCGGCCCAGGAAGGCCATCGCCCCCCTTTGGATCGCGTCGCCTATGAACTGGACCTCTTTGCTGCCTCTGTCCTGGCGAAGAAGGTCGTAGGTCAGGACGCCCGCGAATGCGAGAGCCACCAGGCCCGCCGCGATGGCGACATACAGGAAGATCAAAATCCGCCTCCGCAAAAAGGCCTCCCCTGGGCAGGGAAGACCGGTACTGAATCACGCCGTTCGTCTACTGGAATCCGCCGAAAACCTAACATAGCCGTCCATGGCAGTCAAGGCGCCGATACGGCGCGTAACTGTTCAGACTTATTGAGACGTATGCTCCCAACCCTCACACTGACCCTCTCCGGGAGGGGGGACTGACGCCCTGCGTGGACTACTCGTTCCTGCGGCGCCTCGTCGGCTTGGCGGCTCTAGAGGGTCCTCAGTGTCTGACTGCTCACGATGGGTTCCACGCGGTCGAGGACGCGGCGGCCCTCGAAGGAGCTCACGTCGGCCGCTAGGGTAAGAAGACAGGGGTCGATTGTAGCATGGGGCCAGGCTTCCCTGTCTCCTCTTCCAGCATCCTCTGGCAATAGTCGGCGATACTATGCCCCGCCGAGGAGTAGTCGTGGCCCACTATCTCTCCCGTACGCTCGTTCACCCTCCAGGTCCCCAGTACCGCGGGGACGTTGGGAAGCTCGAAACCCGCCCTGACCAGCCACTCATCGTTGCCCACGTACCGGACCGCGAAGTTGCGGGAACGCCACAGCTCCTCCCGTGAGGGGACGCTGGGCGCAGTCGAGAGCTCCGCGTCTATGCATGCGTCCAGCCCATCGATGACCATCCTTGAAACCTCTCGCTGCGTGAGGTCGGGAGGCGGCGTGGGTGTCTCCTCCGGCGCGGCGGTGGGGAAGGGGAGGTGGGTGGCGAAAACGGGGGGCGTGGATTGAGGGGGACGCGAGTCGGGCCGGCCGCAGCCCACGAGGAGCAGCCCCACGTGCCCGATGATGAGGGGAAGAACGACCCACCTCACGAGAGTACTCACACTGTCCACCTACTAGACCAACCCAGGCTCGTCCGTTAAGGTCTGCTTGCAAATAGAGGGTGACTCGTGTTTGAATTATATCCTGAAGTCGAGGATATCGTAGCGTGGACAAAGTCTTCATCTACTGGGACAACTCCAATATCTTCCTGGAAGCGCAGCGCCTTGCCGAGGAGCGGAACAGCGGGCCCGACGCCCGCTACCGGGTTCGCGTTGATTTCGCCAGCATGCTCCGCTTGGCCCATGCAGACCGGCCCGTGGAAAGGGCGCGCGCCGCCGGTTCCGTACCGCCGGAGATGCGACAGCTGTGGAACCGGCTGGAGAGTCAAGGGGTGGAAGTCCAGCTGTTCGACCGTGGGAGTGCCGGAGCCGGGGAGCAGGAGATGCCCGACCGTATCCTGCAGCTGCGTATGCTGGAAGACGGTTGGGACTACAATGGTGACCCGGGCATAGCAGTTTTGCTGACGGGGGACGGCGCCGGGTACCAAGAGGGAGCGGGGTTCCACCGGACCCTGGAACGGATGCACGACCACGGATGGAGGGTGGAGATCCTGTCGTGGGCGCACTCTTGCAATCAACGAATGCGTAGCTGGGCGCAGGAGAACGGCGTGTTCATAGCCTTGGACGACTTCTACGACTCCATCACGTTCCTCGAACCATCCCGACCTGGACACCCATTGGCGCTCTCGTGCGACTCAACCACGATGGACTTGTCACTGCGCCCCACGGCTTGAGCCGGTCTCTCCGCAGGGAGTGGCGAACCCCTCAAATGGCCGTCACCGGTCGACCGCGTTCTCCGTTACCTCGATCCGGGCAGGGTTGCCGTCGGAGCCCAGCTCGATTGCTACGAGGTCGATGCGCCAGTCCCGGTGGGTGAGGCGGTTGCGCTGCAGGTACCTGTACGCCGACGCGGCCATGTGAGAGAGCTTCGTCGAGGTCAGCGACTCTTCGGGGGCGCCGAAGCCGCCTCTGTGTCGAGTCCTGACCTCGACGAATACCAGGAGGTCATCTCTCTCGACTATGAGATCGATCTCGCCGTTGGGAGTCCGGTAGTTGGACTCCAGGACGGAGAAGCCCAGCTTCTCCAGGTGGCTCCTGGCGATCTCCTCACCCCTTCTTCCAACCTGTCGACGCGGGTCTCTCATGGGGCGTCGAACATCTCTCTTACGGGAGCGAAGGAGCGCCGGTGGATAGGGCAGGGGCCCAAGCGGTCGATGCTCCTGATGTGACCTGGAGTACCGTAACCCTTGTGCTGGGCGAAGCCGTAGCCGGGATAGGTCTTGTCTTCCCTCTCCATCATGTCGTCCCTGGCGACTTTGGCGACGATGGAGGCGGCCGAGATGGAGATGCACAGCACATCGCCCTTTACGATGGACCTCTGCGGTATGGGAACCCGCGGCAACGATATCGCATCGAGAAGCAGGAACTGGGGCAAGAGGGCCACTGAGTCCAATGCCCGTTGCATCGCCAGACGGGTGGCGGCGACGATCCCCAGCTCGTCGACCTCTCTGGAGGTGCTGACGCCGATCTCGAGGGCCAGGGCAGTGTCCCTGAGACGGGGAAGGACGTACTCTCGCTCTGCCGCCGTCATCTGCTTGCTGTCCCGGACGAGCCTGACCCAGTGGCCCCTTAGTCTCTCCGGGAGTATGGCCAGACCGGCGACGACGGGTCCGGCCAGCGGTCCTCGACCAACCTCGTCGAGTCCGGCCACCAACGAGTAACCCTCCGCCCGCAGGGACGCCTCTTGGCGAAACGTGGGTCTGGGCCGGGGTCGCCTACGGGCGCGGCGGGGCTTTTTCCCCAGTGACGGCTCGACAGCCGCTTTCAACGGTACCTGGCAGCCATCGGCGGCTTGGTGCGAGCCGATCACTTGCTGAGGCCGCGCTGGAGTCCCCTGAGATAGGCGACCTGTCCCGTGTGCTGGCTCTCCTCGACGATGACGTGGCTGAACATCCTGCCGACGGTGTAGTGCGGCCGCTCCGGGTCGGGGCGGGAGTCGAGGTCGTCGGCGCTCAGACCATCGAGGTAGCGGTAGGTAGCCCACCTCACCGAGTCGTAGTAGGCCATGATGTCGTCGATGTCAAACCAGGGAAGGTTGGCGACCTGCTCCGCGGTATAGCCTGAGCCTCCATCCCGCTGGGGGAGACCCGTCTTGGCGGCCCACCCCCCGGTGGTCCAGACGTGATCGGCGCGGCGGCCGAAACCGTTGATCCAGCTGTCCTCGACCCGGGCCATGTGCCACACGGCGAAGTCTATATGGTGGGCCTCAGGGCTGGGCTGGAACCGGCGCTCCTGCGGAGTAAGGCCGTCCAGGGCCGTCCGCAGGGCGTCCATGTACTCGTCCATCGCCATCCTGATGATCTCTTTGAACTCCAAGTAGTCCTCCTTGCTCAGACGCCTATGGCGGCGCCAACCGACCCGACGCCGTCTCCGGGGACCGGCGGCGCGGACTCGATTATTCCACCCCCCACGACCTCGTCGCCGTCGTAGAAGACGACCGCCTGGCCCGGCGTCACCGCGCGCTGAGGCTCGACGAACCGGACCTCGGCATAGCCGCCGTGGGGGACGACGACCGCCGGGCGCTGGGAGGCCTTGTACCGGACCTTGGCAGAGACCTCGATGGCGGTTTCTGGCGGAGAGCCGGAGACGAAGCTGACGTTGGACGCCCAGAAGCTCGACCGGTACAGCTCCTCTTCGGGACCCAAGACGATGCGGTTATCCTCCGCACGGATCTCGATCACGTACATGGGCCCGCCCGTGTTGCCCTTCAGGCCCAAGCCCCTCCGCTGTCCTACGGTGAAGAACTGGATTCCGGTGTGGCTGCCAAGAAGCCTACCCTGGGAGTCGACCATCTCGCCGGGCTTGGGCCTGACACGATCGCCGACGAAGGAACGGTAGTCGTCGTCGGGTATGAAGCATATCTCCTGGCTGTCCGGCTTGTTTGCCACCGGGAGACCGGCGTCGGCCGCGATGCGCCTGATCTCCTCCTTGGAGTATTCACCTACCGGCAGCATCAGCCGGGCCAGCTCGCCCTGCGTCAGCGTGAACAGCACGTAGGACTGGTCCTTGGCGGCGTCGGAGCCCTTGAGCAGCTTGAGCTCTCCATCCTGGCGGGCCACCCTGGCGTAGTGGCCTGTGGCGATGTAGTCGGCGTCGAGGAAGATCGCCCGTCGCAGCAGGAAGTCGAACTTGATCTTGTCGTTGCACGCCAAGCATGGGTGCGGCGTACGCCCGCGGTCGTACTCCCTAACGAAGTAGTCGACCACGTGGGCCTGGAACTCTCTCTCGAAGTTCTGCACGTAGTGGGGAACGCCGATGACCTGACAAACGCGGCGGGCGTCCTCCACGTCTTCCACGGAGCAGCAACGCTTGCTCAGTCTGGGCAGGTCGTCGCGCTGTACGGTCCACAGGCGCATCGTAACGCCGATGACGTCGTACCCCTGCCGCTTCATCAGCAGCGCCGCCACGGAGGAGTCGACCCCTCCGCTCATGGCCACGATGACCCGCCCCTTGCTCATGGAGAAAGCGTAGCACAGGAGCCGAGCGGCCTACAACAGCAGAAAGCAGACGGACTTGATGAGACGTATGCTCCCAACCCTCAGCCAGGTTTGTGAGACGGGACTGACGCCTTACGTGGACTGCTCGTTCCCCTCAAATCTGAACAGTTACAAGTATACCCTTTCCCCCTTGGGGGCAACCACAATAGAACATCTGCGGGGTAGGGGCACCGATGGCCGTCCCGCGCTCGGACCCGGAAAGCTGCCTCCCGGGGTTGGCGGCGGGTCAGTCGGGTAGGGTGTGGTATCGACGCAGGTTGCGCCGGTAGTCGTCGTACTGGGCCTCGAACTCCTCCTCGCCCATCTCCAGCTCGCGGCGAATCACCGGGGCCGCCCTCCTCAGGTACTCCAAGCGCTGCCGGATGCTCCACGACAGGGGCGCGACGCGGCGCTCGACGATGTCCTCCAGGGTGCAGGCCATCTCGCTGCGGCAGACGTACCGCACCTCGCCGCGGAAGGGCGGATTACTCTCGTCGGCCGGCGTCCCGACGATGATGCCGTGCGCGTCCGATCCATACTTCGCGTAGAGGGTCTCGAGGTAACCGGCGAGGGCCGGGGAGCTGGGCGTCCGACCGTCCGGCGCGGCGGCGTCCGCGCCATCGCCCCCGCCGATAGGCACCCGGTCGGTCCGGCAGGCCGACCATCCGTTCACGCCATCGGACCCCCCTGTCAGTCGGTCCAGCACCCGCTTCGCCAGCGAACGGGAGGTCGTGAGCTTTCCCGACACGACCGTCGCCAAGCCCGATTGCGCCACCTCGACCATGTCCTCACGCCCCACGGACCACGGGGAGCTCCCGTTGGCTTTCGCCGACGGGAGCGCCCTGTAACCGCTGTAGCAGTAGAGGACGCTGGACCGCGTCAGAGACGACCCTGGGAAGAACCTATCTATGGCCTCCATCAGGTACGCCGTATCGATCTCGCCGGGGCGGGGAGCGTCGGGCAGGCCGTCGTGCCAGTCGTCGGTGGTCCCGTACAGGAAGCAGCCGTCCCGCCTTATGAGGAACAGGTGCCTGCCATCCAGTGGCGAAGGGAACACGCAGCTCACGTTCAGCGGAACATCATCCCCGGCGAGGACCAGGTGGGTTCCCTTGGAGAGCCTGACCATGGCTGGGCGTCCGGGACGGTCCATCTCCCGGACCTGGTCGGCCCAAGCGCCGGTGGCGTTTATGACGATGGATGCGTCGATGGAGTAGGCGCGGCCATCGAGAGCGTCGCGGACGGTCGCCCCTCCGATGCTGGGTCCTGCCTTGACGAGTCCGACCACGGGGGCATGATTGACGGCGGTGCCGCCGTGACGGGCGCCGTCCTTGACGGTCTCCAGCGTCCAGCGCGCATCGTCTACGATGGCATCGTGGTAGACGACGCCGCCCGTCAGGCGGCGGCTTTCGAGGCCTGGCCCCATCTTCAGCGTCTCAGCTCTGTCGAGGAATCTATGATGCCTGGAGTTTCTCAAGCCCGACATCATCCGGTACAGCCACATCGCGACCCGCACCTTGGCAGGCGCATCGCCGCCCCGGCGATACGTTGGGATGAGGATGGGGACCGGCTTGACGAAGCGGCCGTTCAGATCGAGATGCAGATCGCGCTCATGGCTCGCCTCCCACGCGCGGCGAAACCGAAGGTTCTCCAGGTATCTGAGGCCGCCGTGGACCAGCTTCGAGCTGTGTCCGCTGGTCCCCGAGCCGAAATCATGCGCCTCGACGAGGCCGACTCTCATGTTCCTCAGGGCCGCGTCCCTGAAGATGGACGCGCCGGTGATCCCGCCCCCCAGGACCAGAACGTCCAGTGGCTCCGAGGACAGCTTGGCCAGCAGCCCGCGGCGGGCGCCCTTGTTGAAGTCAGCCACGGCAGAAGGCCCTTTCACCCGTGGCCAATGAGCCTCCGCACCGGCTCGGCGAGCCGCGATCCAGAGACCTTCGTCGACAGGTAGTCACGGGCAAACCGGGCGACGAGGCTGAGCTTGCCTACCGCCAGGGTCTTGTCGAGGGCGTCGAGGAAGTAGTCCAGCTCGCCGTCGGTCGCTATGAGGGCCGGAGATACGACCAGCACGATCTCGCGGTTCGACCTGAAGAAGGTCAACACATCGTGGGTACGGTAGAGCTCCGACACCACCGATGACGTGATCAGCTTGTCGAAGAACCTCTCGTCGTCGAATATCGCTCCCGGCGCCACGTTTGCCGCGGCCCTCAAGGCCGGGTTGGTGTCGGTGTTCAGGACCAATCCGTAGAGCGCCCCTTCGCCTCTCACCTCGCGGACCATGTCCGGATGCCTCTCCCTGAGCTCCGTCAAGCCGCGGCCGAGGCGGCTGCCGATGTGTCTCGACCTGCCGACGTAGTCGTCGTCAACGACTATGTTGATCGCCTCGATGGCCGTGATGCACTCCTCGCCGAACCCGTTGTAGGTGGTGCTGTGCTGCGTCACGTCGGATACATTGTCGTAGGCCGCCCTGAATACCGGCTCGCGGGACGTGTAGCACGAGATCGAGGACTTGCCTCCGCCCAAGGCCTTGGACATGGCGACGACGTCGGGCACGACGCCCGACTTCATGAAGAAGAAGAGAGGGCCCGCCTTCGCCCACCCCGTGTACACCTCGTCGAATACCAGCACTATGCCCTCGTCGGTGCACAGCCGCCGCAGCTCGGCCAGGAACCGGTCCGAGCAGGCGACAATACTGCTGGCGCTGAAGGGCTCCAGGACGACCGCATAGACGTCGCTCTCGCCGTCAGCGCGGCGCAGCCACTGGACCTGGCGCCTCACGCTGTCGATGGAGTCGTAGCGGAAAGAGGCTACGTTGGGGATGGTGGGGAACGGGAATTGCCGCTCCGGCGCCGCGGTGATGCTGCCCGCCCCCAAGAGGTTCCCATGGAAGGAGATGTCCGAGTGCAGGACGTACTTGCGGCGCCCCTGATGGAACTTGTAGGCGAGCTTCACGGCGCCCTCCACCGCTTCCGCGCCGGAGTTGCAGAAGTAGGAGATGTTCAGGTCTTCGGGGAGGAGCTGGGCGATGTTGTGGCTGAGGCCGGCCACGTACTGCGAGATGAAGTTCTTGTGCACCTCCATCCTGTTCTTGCGCTGGAACTCGGTCCTGGCAGCCAGCACCCTGGGATGATTGTGCCCGTGGCTGAGTACGCCGAAGCCCCCGGTGAAGTCCAGGACCCGTCGGCCGCTGGCCGTGGTGATGTACATCCCTTCGGCGCTCACGGCCAGGTCTCTGCCGAACTCGAACAGGCCGATCAGGTCGACCTGGCTGCCGTTCACGTACTGGCGATAGAGCTCTCTGGTCGTTGGGGCGTCGAGCTCCACGCACTCTTGCCACGAGTACAGGCGTGTCACCTCAGCTCCGGCGGTCCCTGCGACGAGACCAAGTGGGTTGACGGCTATCCTACCAGAGTCGACCCTGCTTGGGGAGTCGCAGGAGCGCGGCGCAGCGGCGCATAGGTAAGAGTAGGCTGCTCGGTTGGACAGCCGCCGCCGATTGACACTAATAGTGTGTCATACTATTATGAGCATGTGATCAGGAGTTACCAGGACAGTCATACCCGAGCAATAGCTCAACGACGGCGGGTACGAAGGTTCCCAGAGCATATCCAACGCCGGGCACAGAGCAAGTTGATGATCATTAACAATGCTACGGACATAAACGATCTGAGAGTGCCTCCGGGGAATCGATTGGAGGTCCTCTCCGGAGATAGAGATGGCCAGCACAGCATTCGCATCAACGATCAGTGGCGTATCTGCTTTGTCTGGAACGAAGGAAACGCCTACCAAGTGGAGATAGTCGACTACCATTGATACGATATTGGTAGAGGAGTAATCATGACCAGCCAGATGGCACAGAACGCGGAACGGCTGCCTCCGGTCCATCCGGGGGAGATCCTCAACGAAGAGTTTCTCCTTCAGATGAACATCACCCAATACAGGCTGGCCAAGAGTATTGGCGTGGATGCCCGACGGATTCACTCCATCGTTCACGGCGAGCGGTCCATTACCGCGGAGACCGCCCTACTCTTGTCGCGCTTCTTCGGAAATTCGGCTGGGTTCTGGATGGGTCTGCAAAGCCAGTACGATCTCGAAACCACCGAGGACCGTCTTTCCCAGAGATTGGACATGGTGACGGCCCACTCGCCAGAATGATCCAAGTTGCCCGGCTTGTTCCTCCGATGGGGCAATCTACCCGTCTCTACTCGACCAATAGGGCGCGCGGGCGGTTGTCCCCTCTCCCAAGTCTGGGAGAGTGCTAGGGTGAGGGTTGGGAGTCTCAGCCTCTCTCACTACCGTAGGGAGGTCCTCAGCGCCCGCACCGCCGATCCGACCCTGATCAGAAGAGCTACTCCCAAGATGAGAGCCAAGAAGCCTATCAGGCTGAACTCGAACGATGCGTAGAAGCTGTTCCTGTTGTCGACGTGCATCGTGTACCCCAGGAATCCCAGGGGGCCGGACTCGATGACGAACGGGTACCACCCAGTCCCAAAGGAGACGAGACCGGTGATCAACACTGCCGAAGTCGTATGGATATAGAGCACGGTCGCTCCAACTAGGGACCAGAAGAGGAGCTCCGCCGCACGGACGACAGATCTCTTGACCATCACGCTATCCAACATGGCTCCCTCCTTACGTTCTTTGAATGCGGCACACACGAGATCGAAGATCATATGCAACCAGACATCCAGCGTTCGAAGTCCACCGTCGGAGCGGCGCATCCTGTCCCGAAACAGCTGGACCATCGGCTCCCCGTATTGGCGCCGGTGATCGGTGGGATATGCCATGAGCAACGCTCGATACACCCTTTCGGAGATCATGTCAGCCGTCCTCCAAGGCTGGCCTTCGCCGCGCGACCGTCCGTCTCAGCTGGGCTGCGCGGGCGAGACGCTCCATCCGGGCGACCTCAGCGTCAAGCACACGCGCCCCGAGACCGGTCAGCCGGTAGTAGCGGCGGCGTTCATCATCCAGCTCAGGGTCTGGCCGTTCGTCGGTCTCCTCGACGAGTCCCCTCTTCAACATTCGTTTGACCGCCCCGTACAATGTTCCGGGGCCCATGGTCACCGATCCTTCGGTTAGGGTCTCGACTTCCCTCATAATCGCATAGCCATGTTTCTCCCCATCGGCCAAGGCCAACAGGATGTGCAACTGTGCGACCGGGAGAGGAAGCAGGTCCGAGGGGCGTGGACTCGTCATCGTGTGTGGAATGGCCTCCCTTCAAATTAGCTTCACTAAATCGCAAGCGGATATAGTTGTCAAACCCAACCCTCACCCTAACTCTCCCAGGCTTGGGACAGGGGACTCACGCCCTATGCGGACTACTCGTTCCCCGCTCAACCCCGAACAGCTGGCTCAAGGGTGAAGTCGTTGACTGGGGTTGCCTGCCAACCTATAATTCGTCCATGAGAGAGGCAGCGCTTCTGGATACGGCTGACTACGCGCGGCTGGCGGTGGACGTGGCGTCCGATCGGCAGGCGTCGGACATCGTGTTGCTGGATATCAGGGAAGTGAGCGACTTCGCCGACTACTTCGTCATCATGACGGCGGACTCCCCCCGACAGATGCAGGACCTAGCGCAAGAGATCGGCAGGGCCATCAAGGAGAACGGCTCGACGCTGCACCACACCGAGGGCACAGCGGCGGCGGGCTGGGTGCTGATGGACGCGGGGGATGTGATAGTCCACCTGTTCGGGCCGGAGGAGCGGGAGTACTACGACATCGAGGGGGCGTGGTCACAGGCGGCGGAGGTCGTTAGGATTCAGTAGTCCACCTGTCCGTGTCCTTGTCGTAGTCGACCAGATCATCCTCCGAGAAGAAGAGCGCGAGCTCCCTCACCGCCGACTCGACGGAGTCGGAGCCGTGTATGAGGTTCCTCCCGATGGACACCGCCAGGTCTCCGCGTACGGTCCCGGGAGCCGCTCGCTGAGGGTCCGTCTCCCCCATGGTGTTGCGCACCAGTGACACCGCGCTCTCGCCCTCGACGGCCATCGCCACGATGGGGCTCGACGTGATGAAGCTAACGAGCCCATCGAAGAAGGGCTTGCCCACGTGCTCCCCGTAGTGGCGGTGCGCCAGCTCCCCGCTTACGCTCATCAGCTTGGCGCCGACGAGCTTGAGGCCCCTGGCCTCTAGGCGAGAGACGATCTCTCCCACAAGGCCCCGCTGGACCGCATCGGGCTTCAGTAGTACCAGGCTTCTCTCCATCAGCTGTTCGTCTCCTTCAGGCTTGGACAAGCCTTCCATTAGCTGTCGGCATCAAGGGCGGGGTTACCCTGGGGCCCAGGTGCGGTTGGCCGCGCTCACCTGGGCGCTGCGCAGGTAGATGGGCTGCATCGATTCGGGGTCTGCCGCTCCTCCGCTCTCCAGCTTGTCCCAGCCCAGCTCCGCCAGAAGGGACGGGCTGCGCGTGGGGGCGGGAGCGTCGACGGTGACGGCCCTGGGACCGGCCCGCTGACGCAGCAACCCTGAGAGGCCCCTGGCAGCCTCCCCGCAGTACAGCGTCGTATCCTCTACGTCGGTCCCCAGGGAGTCGAGGTCCACGACGCTGTACTGCGGGCCTAGCTCCCCGCCGGCCGGGTAGCGGCCCTGATACACTCGACGCCGGCCGGCCTCTATCAGGGCGCAGACCTGGGTTCCCCAACGCAGGTACGGATGGGCCTCGACGTCCAGGGTGCCTACGGGCGCCACCGGTATCCGCAGGGCGACCGCCATCGCCTTCGCGGTGCTCATGCCGACCCTCAGGGCGCTGAACCCTCCCGGCCCGACCGCGACGAAGATGGCCTCCAGCTGGCTCCTTCGCACATCGTGCCGCTCCATCAGCGCCAGGATGGCGGGCACCAGCTCGACCGAGTGGTTCTGCTGGGAGCGCCAGGTGGCCGAGGCGAAGAGCTGACCGCGGCTGGATAGACCGACGGAGGCGAACCGGGTGGAGGTGTCGATGGACAGCTCCACTTCCGGGCTAGCTCCCCGCTGCGGCGGACTCTGCCGCCAGCAGGGCCGCGTCCAGGGCGCCGCAGGGCGCCGTGAGGGTGAGGCCGCGAGTAGTGTCGCCCAGGTGCCGGAACCTGATCTCCACGCGGTCGTCGGGATACGAGCCGTGGGCTCGCTCCGCCCACTCGACGACGCAGACACCGTCGCCAAAGAGGTACTCGTCCAGCCCCAGATCATCGACCTCGTGCTCTCCGTCGATGCGGTAGAGGTCGACGTGGTAGAGGGGGAGGCGGCCCTGGTACTCGGTCACCAGGACGAAGGTGGGACTGCGGGCGAAGTCGTCCACACCCAGCCCCCACAACACTCCCTGCGTGAAGCAGGTCTTACCCGAGCCAAGCTCCCCGAAGAGCAGGACCACGTCGCCCGGTCGGGCGCTGGCCCCCACCGCCCGGCCAATGGCCTGGGTACGCTCGGGGCTGTCGCTGATGATCTCAAGCTCCATCTTCCAGCTTTTCCCTGGCGCTGAGAGAGGGAGCTGCTGCGTGGCCTGCCTCCAGGGTGGTGGAGGCGGGCGGCTGCGGGACTGCGGCGCTCCTGGACCTGGAAGCGGAGCGCGGCTTCCGCCTCGGCAAGGCGGCGATGGCCTCACTGCTCCTCCGTATCGCCTCAGGGGCCGCAAGGTCCAGGACGAGGGCGGGAATCCCGGCGTCGCGAATGGCCTCCAATTCAGCTGCCCCCAGCTCAGACGAAGTCGCCACCAGGAAGGGCAGAGCGATCCGCTGCTTGGGGTGCTGCACGTCCAGCAGCCTGCGGACCGTCAGCGGGAGCAGCGTGTTTCTCGCGTCCAGCAGAACGCCGTCTATCTGCAGGGCCTGGATCGCCCGGGCCTCGCGCCCGGACAGGTCGGTGCCGATGGCGATGAACTTGCCAAGCTCATCGTCGTTCAGGACGGCCGCCGCGGTGCCTTCCGCGCCGAAGACGACGAAGTCGCAGCCTCTCTCCTTCAGGCTGTCCGCCTGGCTCCGGTCGATGCCGCCGCCGCGGGCGCCCCAGAGGCTGCCGTCGAGGGCCGCGCCCAACCGGTCGAGAGGGTCATCCCGCCAGTCGTCCACAATCACCAACACGGCGTCCACCGGGGCCTCAAGCAAGCCTGGCTCTTTGAGGATGGCGGTGCCGGCCGCTTGTCCTATCAGCAGTATCTCGTCAGCTCGGCGGTCGCTCCTGGAGGCGGGACCAAATCCTATGGAAGCCGGGCTGTACTGGCCCACTCTGTTCAGGCGGTCTATGAGGTTGCTCATGTTCACCTGCGTTCGTCGGATTGGGGACCGCCCGTGCTCTCCGGCGGCGCCAGCCGCGGGGCGGTCCACGTGTATCGTCGAAGAGGATTCTATCTGATACCGGAAAGGCTAATCAAGCCGGGGAGCCTTGCGTATGATGGCGGCGTGGCGTTAGGCTATGGGGAGCCGTGTATGGAGGAGACCGATGTCAACGATGATCGCCGCGCTGCACGATGGCAGCGATGGAATGCGGATAGCCAGCATCCCCGCGCCGGAGGCCGAGGCCGGGGACGTGATCGTTCGGGTCCGCAGTGCAGGGATATGCGGCTCCGACCTGCTGAACTACGGCAGCCTGACCGAGGCTGAGAGTCTTCCGGGGGGTCACGAGGTAGCCGGGGAGATTGTCGAGATCGGCGAGGGCGTCGACCCGGCCCTGAAGGGCCGCAGGGTGGCCGTGGACACGATAGGCCACGGTCGGGCGTGCAGCGTCTGCTGGTACTGCCGCATGGGGCAGGTCAAGCAGTGCCTGAACAAGGCGCCCGTCGAGGGGGGCGGGTTCGCAGAGCGGATGAAGCGGCGGGCAATCGGCTGCTACCCGCTGCCGGACAGCCTGTCGTGGGAGGAGGGCGCCCTCGTGGAGCCGCTGGCCGTGTCGGTCCACGCCGTCCGAAGAGGGGAGATGAGCAGTGGCGAGACCGTAGCGGTGCTGGGCGCGGGGAACATCGGCCTGACTGCGGTTGCCGCCGCGCGCGCAATGGGCGCAGGCAGGATCATGGTCACCGCCAGGCACGAGCAGCAGGGAGATATGGCGAAGCGCCTGGGGGCGGACGACGTGCTGCCCTCCGACGGCCCGGACTTCCGGGAGGCCGTGCTGGAGGCGACCGACGGCCGGGGAGCCGACATGGCTATCGAGACCGTCGGAGGCGACGGCGACGCAACGCTGAGGCAGGCCCTGGGAGCGATCAGGATGCAGGGCCGGGCCGTCATCCTAGGCGGATTCAGGAATCCGATCACGATGGACTGGTTCTCGCCGATGATCAACGAGCAGGCGATCATCTTCTCGAGCTGCTACGGTATCATCGACGGACGCCACGACTTCGAGCTGGCCGTGGACATGATGGCGTCGGGCAGGGTGCAGCTGGGACAGATCGTCACACACACCTTCCCCTTGGAGGAGATCCGGAGGGGATTCGATACGGCCTACGACAAGTCCACAGGGTCCATTAAGGTCCAAGTCGAGGTGAATGGGAGCGCCTAGCAGGGAGGAGAAGATGAAGTACCGTAACTTTGGAGACTCAGATCTGGTCACGTCGGTGATCGGCTTCGGTGGCTGGCCCATGGGGCGCGACCACTACGGCTCCTTCGACGAGGAGGAGGTGATTCGCGCCGTCCACCTGGCCATCGACCTAGGGGTCACTCTATTCGACACGGCGTCGGTGTACGGGAAGGGAGAGGGAGAGAAGCTGCTGGGCAGGGCGCTGACAGGAAGGCGGGACGAGGTCGTCCTGGTGAGCAAGGGCGGTTTGAGTTGGGAGAATCCCGACAATCCGAGCGAGCGTAACAGCTCCAAGGAGGCCCTCACCAAGGGGCTGGAGGACAGCCTCACGAGGCTTCAGACCGACTACCTGGACCTCTACCTTGTCCACTGGCCGGACGTGACGAGGCCCTTCTCGGAGCCGATGGAGGCCTTCACGGAGTTTCAGAGGCAGGGCAAGATAAGGCACGGCGGCGTGAGCAACTTCAGCGGGGCGCAGATGAGGGAATCGCTGGATACGTTTCCGATAGTCTGTAACCAGGTGGGGTATCATCTGTTCGACTTCCGCCCCGAGGACGAGACATTTCCCTTCTGCCGGAAGAATGGGCTGGGCGTCATGGTCTACGGTCCGATGGCCCACGGCCTGCTGACGGGCGCAATGAGCCCGGACACGACCTTCGAGGACAACGACTGGCGGCGCAGCCTCCAGGCCTTCGGGCAGCCGCTGTTCGAGGGGGAGCATTTCCTGAACAACCTCAACAGGGTCGAGGAGCTGAAGAAGATAGCAGACGAGAGGGGGCGGACCGTGGCGCAGCTGGCGCTGGCATGGGTGCTGTCCAACCCGGCGGTCAGCGTGGCGCTGGCGGGTACCAGGCGGCCATCGGAGATGGAGGAGAACGTCCTGGCCGCCGACTGGGACATGGGCCCGGAGGAGCGGGAGCAGATCGCGTCGGTCGTCAGCGGCGGCGGGACAGGGTAGGCCTCTACTGAAGGCTCTCCGCGCGTAGGAAGTCGAAGTCGCAGCCCCTGTCGGCCTGGAGAACGTGCTGGGCGAAGAGGCGCTCGTATCCCCTGACGGGTAACGGTAGGCCGTTGCCCGGGGCAGCCTTCCGGCGGCGCTGCAGCTCCCTATCTTCGACCTTCAGGTCCAGCCTTCGCTCTTGGACGTCGAGCTCGATGGTGTCGCCCGTACGGACGAGGGAGAGGGGCCCACCGGCCGCGGACTCGGGGGTCACGTGTACGACGACCGTACCGAAGGCGGTGCCGCTCATTCGGGCGTCGCTGACCCTCACCATGTCTCGGACGCCGCGTTGGAGGAGCTTCCGCGGCAGCGGCAGGAAACCCCATTCGGGCATCCCGGGCGCGCCCAGAGGCCCGGCGTTCCGCATTACGAGGACGTCGTCCGGGGTAACGTCCAGGTCGGCGTCGTCGATGCGGCGGTCCATCTCATCGTGGTCCTCGAACACCAGCGCCCGACCTGTGTGCCTGAGAAGGCCGGGGGATGCCGCCGTGGGCTTGATGATGGCGCCGTCGGGCGCCATCGAGCCGTAGAGGACGGCGAGGCCCCCCTCCGGGTCCAACGGCTGGTCGATGCTCCGTATTAGGCCCCGGTTGTGCACCTGCGCAGAGGAGACATTCTCACCCAGGGTGCGTCCTGTCACGGTCAGGGTGCTGGTATCCAGCAGGGGAGATAGCTCCTTCAGCAGGGCCGAAAGGCCGCCCGCGTAGTGAAAGTCCTCCATCAGGTACCGGCCCGACGGCTTCAGGTCCAGTATGAAGGGCGTGGTGCGCGAGAAGCTGTCGAAGAGGTCCAGGGAAAGCTCCAATCCGACCCGTCCGGCGATGGCGGCGAGGTGAATTATCGCGTTCGTCGATCCGCCGATGGAGTGCAGAGTGCGTATGGCGTTCTCGAAAGCCTCCCTGGTCAGTATCCTCGATGGGCGCAGGTCTTGCTCGATGGCCTTCATGATCTGACGGCCCGCTGCCTCCGCCAGCTGCAGGCGGCGTGAGTCCACGGCGGGGATCGCCGTGTTGCCCGGAAGCGCCATGCCCAGGACCTCGCCCATGGCGGCCATCGTCGAGGCGGTGCCCATGACCATGCAGTGGCCGGGGCTGCGGATGATGGAGCTCTGGAGCTCGGCCCACTCCTCCTCGGTGATTCGGCCTGCCCGCAGCTCGGTATGGTACCTACGGCAGTTCGTACAGGAGCCGAGGTCCTCCCCACGCCAGTTTCCCTTGAGCTGGGGGCCTCCGGTGACGAGGATGGCGGGAACATCGGCGCTGGCCGCCCCCATCAGCAGCGCGGGGGTGGTCTTGTCGCAACCGCCCAGGAGGACCACGCCATCCAGGGGATTGGCGGTGATGGACTCCTCCACGTCCATGCTCATCAGGTTTCGGAAGAGCATGGTGGTTGGGCGCATGTTGTACTCGCCCAGAGACATTACGGGGAACTCCAGGGGGAAGCCCCCGGCCTGCCAGACGCCGCGCTTCGCAGCCTCCGCCAGCTGTCTGAGATGGGCGTTGCAGTGGGTGAGCTCGCTCCAGGTGTTGCAGATGCCGATGATAGGGCGCCCCTCGTAACCGGACACTCCGAAGCCCTGGGCCTGGAAGGCGGCTCTCCTGAGCCAGCCGTAGAGCTCGGGGGTATCGAACCAGGCCCTGCTTCTCAGCGGGGTACGGCGGGAGTCCATGGGAACGGCTCCTTTCGGGACGCAGGGTGAGGAAGGCGGTTGGCGGCTACTTGGCGGCCTGCCCGTCCTCTTCGGACGGCTGCTCGTCATCGGTTGCCGGCGGCTGTTGGGCAGCCTGGGACATGGCCAGCGACTGGTCACTGATCCATCTCTTGAGCGCGTCCAGGGCCGGAGGGGCGACGTAGAAGACCTGGATGCTCGGCGAGAACTGGATACCGTGGTCTTCGCTGACGAAGAGTACCCCAGTCTCGTCCTCCCGCAGAGTCTCCTCTATGCGGGCGCCGACGTGCTCGAACCGCTTCCGGCTGGTCTCCCGGTACCCCGTCAGAGCGGCGGACATCACCTTCTCGCTGATCAGTCCCACCCCGAGACATCGCTGCCAGTCGGTATTCTCCTGTACCAGCGCTTGGTCTTCCGTCGCCTCGAGCTGGGCCGTCGACTGGCACATGGCGTGAATGAAGGGGTAGCCGCCGGCGTTCAACAGCTCGATGAACCGCATCCCCTCGTCGTCGCCGCTGAACACAGTCTCGTGGTACACGCGGGACGTCGGTCCCAGGGCCCTCTCCAGGTTGCCGACGTGGTCCCGCACCTCCGACCAGTACTGCTCCAAGAGGCGCTGGCCCTCCCCCGCGGATGCGGGATGGAGGGCCAAGATCGGCACGAGGAGGAGCTTGCGCTTGCCCTGAAACTGGTCTGCTCCCGGCTTTGGGAACTGGCTCAGAGGCGTTGTCATCTCGGGTATGTCATCTGCCTTTTCGGTGTTTCCATGAAGGCTCTCAGGATTCGATCTTTTCGATGCGTACGGCGCTCACCTTGTACTCGGGGATCTTGGAGGTGGGATCGAAGGCAGAGTTGGTAAGGAAGTTGGCCGCGTGCTTCTGGAGCTTGACGAAGGGCACGAAGACCTCTCCGGGGCGCATCCGTTCCGTGTATACTACACGCCCCTCCAGCTCGCCGCGCCTCGACTTCAGCCTGGTCCACTCGCCGTCGTCCACGCCGTAGCGGCTGCCGTCCTCGGCGGCCATGGCGATCTGGAGCTCTGGGGCGCGGGCCAGAAGGCTATCGGCGCGCCGGGTCATGGTGCCTCCGTGCCAGTGGTATAGGATTCGGCCCGTGTTGAGGATCAGCGGGAAGCGCCTGCTGGGCATCTCCTCCGCCTGGGGTCCTTGGTCGTAGGCCACGAACCTGGCCCTGGGGCCCCTGGGGAAATCATTCTCGTATAGGAAGCGGGTGCCCGGATGGTCGGGGGTCGGGCAGGGCCACTGGAGCCCACCGTCCTCTAGGCGCTCGTAGGATATCCCCGACAAGTTGGGGGTCAGCCTGGCCATCTCGGCCCATATCTCCGAAGGGTGGCTGTAGGCGAACTCCCCCTCCACGTCCAGGTCCAGATGAGCGCTGAGCCTCCGCCCCAGCGCGCAGAGGATCTCCCAGTCCGGGCGGCTTTCGCCTACGGGCTCCACCACCTTGCGGACCCGCTGGACGCGGCGCTCGCTGTTGGTGAACGTACCGTCTTTTTCCGCGAAGCTGGTGGCGGGCAGCACCACGTCCGCTATCTCGGCGGTCTCGTGCAGGAAGATGTCCTGGACGACCAGGAACTCCAAGCTCTTGAACGCCTCCTCCGCACGGTGGAGATCGGGCTCGCTGAGGAGCGGGTTCTCGCCGGTGATGTACATCGCCCTAATCCGGCCCTTGAACATCTCCTCGACCATATCGGTGACGACCAGGCCCTTCTCCCGCGGCAGCGGGTGACGGCCCCAGGCGGCACTGAACTTGGCGAGGGAGTCGTCGTCGATGGTCTGGTAGCCCGGGAAGGAGTCGGGCAGACAGCCGGCATCGCCGCAGCCCTGCACGTTGTTCTGGCCGCGCAGCGGAGAGATGCCGGAGCCCGGCCTGCCCATCTGACCGGTGGCCAGGGCCAGGTTCAGCAGACCGTGGGCGTTGGCGGTGCCGTTGGTGTGCTGAGTGATCCCCATTCCCCATATGAGGCATGAGCCGCTGAAGGGGGGCCTGGCGTAGATACGAGCCGCTTCGGCTATGTCGTCGGAGGGCACTCCCGTAAGCTGCTCCGCGTAGCCGAGGTCGTACTTCTCCACCACCTGGCGCCACTCCTGGAACCCCTCGGTCCGATCTCGGACGAAGGCCTCATCCAACAGCCCCTCGTCCAGTATGACCTTGGCCATCGCGTTCAGCAGGGCCACGTCGGTGCCGGGCCTGGGCCTCAGCCACAGCTCCGCAAAGTCGCACATCTCTATGCGCCTCGGGTTGATGACGATGAGCTTGGCGCCGCGCTCGATGACGGCCCGGCGCATCCGGGAGGCCGCGACCGGATGGTTGGCGTTGGCGTCGGACCCGATGATGACCAGGCATCCGGCCTCCTCGTAGTCGACGTAGGAGTTGCTGGTAGCGCCGCTCCCCAGGGAGGTCAGCATGGCCTCTACGGAGGGGGAGTGGCAGAGCCGGGTGCAGTGGTCGATATGGTTGCTCTGCATGACCAGCCGGGCCAGCTTCTGCTGAACGTAACCATCCTCGTTGGTGGCCTTGGCCGAGCACAGCGTGGCGAAGGAGTCGCCCCGGTACTGGGCGAGCTTCTCTGTCACGTAGTCCAGGGCCTCATCCCAGGAGACCGGCGTGAGCTCACCTCCCTTTCGGACGAGGGGGGAGAGCAGGCGGTCCTCGTGGTGGACGAAGGTGTAGCCGAACCTGCCCTTGACGCAGAGCATGCCGACGCTGGACTGGTTGTCGGGGTCGTCCAGCATCTCCAGGATGCGGTCGCCGTCACCAACCTGCGCCTTGATGCCGCAGCCGACGCCGCAGTAGGGACAGGTGGTGGTCACGCTTCGGGCGGCCCTGCCCACAGGGGCCTTGACCTCTATGGCGCCGGTGGGGCACACGGAGAGGCACTGGCCGCACGTGGTGCATACGGAGTCGATGAGAGGCTTGTCCATGAACGTACCGATGCGGCTGCCCTGTCCGCTGCCGAGGAAGTCGATGGCGCCTATGAACTGGTGTCCGTCCTGGCACGCTTGGGTACAGCGCCCGCACAGGATGCAGTCGGACATGGCTATGTTGAAGACTGGGTTGCTTTCGTCCACCGGCTCGCGGTCCCGGGCCGACCAGCGGGAAGAGTCGAGCCCGTGATGCTTGGCGGCGATGGACAGCTCGCGGTGGTCCTTGGACGCGCCTCCGCCGTTGCCGAGCATGGCCTGTGTCAGCTCCAGGACGCCGCGGCGGACGTTGGTCACCTGAGGCGTGCCGGTCCGCACCTCCATTCCGTCGGCGGCGGGCAGTGAGCACGAGGCCGGGAAGCCGCGCACGCCCTCCACCTCCACCAGGCAGGTGCGGCAGGCCCCGATGGGCTTCATGTCCGGGTCTTTGCACAGCTGCGGGACGTATACGCCCGAGGAGTTGACGGCGTCCAAGACCGAGACCCCGTCCGGCACCCGGACGCTACTGCCGTCGATGCGGAGAGTGATAGTCATCTTGCGCCTCCCGCCAGTCCGGCGAGCTCGTCGCCGAAGAAGTGCAGGGCGCTGTTGATGGGAGCGCCCGCAGCCTGGCCGAGACCGCACAGAGAGGCCGGCCCCACGACCTCGGCCAGATATCGTAGGTTGTCCAGGTCGGAGGCCGCGCCGTTGCCGGACGTCAGACGGTCCAGGGCCTCCACCATCCTCGGCGTGCCCTCCCGGCACGGGGTGCACTTGCCGCACGACTCGTCGGCGTTGTAGCCGGCCAGGCTTCTCACCACGTCGAGGGCGCTCACGCGCTCGTCCATGGCCGCGATGCCTCCGGCTCCCAGCATGACGCCAGACTCATGCAGGAGGCCGGGCGCGATGGGGATGTCGATCATCGACGGCGGAAGCACGCCGCTGGACGGACCCCCCACGGCCAACACGCCAAGGGAGTGTCCCGGCAGGGGCCCTCCACATATATCGTACAAGATACGGCGCAACGTCGTACCGAAGGGGACCTCGACGGCGCCGGGGCGTCGTACGGAGCCGCTGATGCTTACGATCTTGGTCCCGGCGCTGTCGGCGGTGCCTACCGCCTTGAAGGCCGCGGCGCCGCCGGACAGAATGGAGGGCACGCTGGCCAGGGTCTCGGCGTTGTTGACAGCCGTCGGCTTGCCGAGAAAGCCGGCCTCGGTGGGGAAGGGTGGTCTGATCCGCGGCTCCCGGCGGTAGCCCTCCATCGTGTTGAGCAGGGCCATCTCCTCGCCGCAGACGTATCCGCCGGCGCCGCGTCGGACCTTCACGTCCAGGGAGAACCCGCTTCCCAGGATGTCCTGTCCCAGGAGACCGGCGTCGTAGGCCTGACCGATGGCGTCGTGCATCCGCCTGGCGGAGAGCTCCGCCTCCGCGTTGACGTAGACCCAGGCGTGGGCGGCGGCAGAGGCGTAGGCGGCCACGATGGCGCCTTCGAGAATCCGGTGCGGGACGCCCTCCATCAGGTGGCGGTCCTTGAACACACCGGGCTCTCCCTCCTCGCAGTTGACCACTAGGTGCCTCGGCACAGCGTCGGTGCGTCGAGTGGACCGCCACTTCACGGCGGCCGGGAAGTAGGCCCCGCCTCTGCCCCGCAGGCCGGAGCTCTCCACCTCGTCGATGACATCGTCCGGCGACATCGAAAGGGCCTGCTCCAGGCCCTTGTAACCCCCGCGAAGGATGTAGTCGTCGACGTTGGCGACGTCCATCTCACCGCATCCGTCGAGGGTGATCCGGCACTGGTTGGAGTAGAACCCGGAGTCGATCCGTTGATCCGCATCTCCCTCGACGATACGCAGGGCAAGCTCGGGGGATAGGCGGCCGTAGCGGCGGGTCTCTCCGGAGGAGTCCGTTACAAGGACCTGCGGGGCGTCGAAGCAGCCGCCGTCGCATCCGGTGTCGACCACGTAGCTGTCGCCGTCCAGGCTGCTGCGGATGGCCTCGCCAACCGGTATGGCGCCGACCGCCTGGGAGCAGTGGCCGATCTGGACGGCGATGCGCGTCTTGCGAGAGCGGGCGTCTCGACGCTTCGCCGCCGCCGCCGTCAGCTTCGCCAGGCCCGATGACCTGCTCATGGGCGTACCACCTCGCGGGTGAGACCGCCGATTGACGCGGGGTCCACTCTTCCTCGCCAGCGGCCGTCCACCTCTACGGCCGGAGCTAGGCCGCAGAGAAAGGCGCAGGGGGTCTCCTCCAAGGTTACGCCGGACGCGCTCCCCAGCCCGCGCCGGACCGCCTCCAGTATCTCGGCTCCGCCGTTGAGGCGACAGCTCAGGCCGGTGCAGACGCGCACGATGCCGGCGCCGGGCTGATGGGTCCTCAGCTCGGTATAGCTGGTCGCTGCCCCATAGACCTCGCTGGAGGGGATGCCCAGGTGCCAGCCAACGACCTCCATCGCCCACTCCGGGAGATATCCGAACCGATGCTGGAGGAAGTGCAGCGCGGGAAGGAGCTCGCAGTGGTCCCTGGGGAACCGTTGGCGAAGAGCCGCCCTGAGGGAGTTTCTATCGGGGTCCACCTCTACATCAGTCCTTGGGAGTGTCTGGTCTGCTGGCGCTTCGAGGCTGCTGTCGGGCGGCTATGGCGTCCCTGACTGCCTTGACGATCTTCTCCGTCCACCGCTCGTCCTGGGTCTCCAGCGCCGTCATCTCGCCGTTGAGCGTGTCCAGTATGATGCGGTGATTGGTCTTGATCTTGCGGACCCATACCCAGGCAACGGCAACGACGACGAGGCCCGCGTAGCCGATCCACCACGCCTCGGTGTCGGGGATCCACATGGCGAGCCCAACCATGGCCAGCAGGATGGGAAGCAGCCTGGAGCGGCGCCGCTTGGTGACGCCGACCCTACGAATCTCGCGGATCCTGAAGCTCGCGCCGGCAACGACTAGCTGGTCCCTGGTCACGGTGACGTCGTTCTCGTCCAGAAATACTTGGTCGTCCAAATCGCATCCATCCCTGCTACCGATGAGGCGTCCGGCGGTCAAGGAACCGCCGCCGGGGTCCGCCCCAGCTCCAACAAACCCAGCTCCTGCAGTTTATCATCCGGAATCAGGCCGCGTTCTGTCCATCCCCTGGCGCGGTAGTAGCTCTGAATCATCATGTCGAGATCGGCCTTGGAAAGTCCGACGCCCTCTACCATGCCGGTGGGCAGGGTCTCCTGCAGTACCCTTGGCGGGAGCGTATCGTCCTCCATCAGCCAGCCCTCTCGGATGTTGAACAGCTTCTTCAGGTTGTTGATACGCTGGCCCGCCAGCTCGAGGTCTCCGGCTTCCATGCTCCAGCCGGTGACGTGCCGGTAGATGTCCGCAGACTCGGCGTAGAGGTCTTCAAAGGCCTTTCGCAGGAACTTGCACCAGATGAGAGAGTCCAGGACTGCCGAGAAGTCCTCGCCCTCCATGGTGATGCGCCCTCGCCGGTCGTCGGCGCTCAGCCGGTCGACCCTGGAGGAGAAGTCGGCCTCATAGGCCGACGATCTGTTGTGGCAGGCGCCCCTGGTGCTGACGGCAAGTCCGAGGGCCATGGTCTTGAGGCTTCGCGGCTCGTAGCCGGGCATCTCCAAGCCCTTGACGTGCATAGCCCACTGGTCTGAGCCTTGTCCGACGGCGGCAGACGCCCGCCTGCTGCCCTCGGACAGCAGGCGGCCGATCCCCTCCTTCCGCGCCATCAGACCCAGGCACTCCAGCAGGCCGTCGGCGCTGCCGAATCGCAGATCAAGCCCGCCGATGTCCGCCGGCGTCAGCGCCCCCCGCTCGTAGGCCTCCATCGCCCACGCGACGGTCGCGCCGGCGCTGATGGTGTCCATGCCCATCTCATCGCAGAGCTTGGAGGCGCGGATGACCGCGTCGGGGTTCGCCACACCCACCAGAGGGCCTAGGGCGAAGGTGCTCTCGTACTCCACGCGCCCCCTGGTCTTGGGGCCGGAGCCGACCGTCTCGACTATCTGCTCGCAGCCTATGGTGCAGCTGGCGCAGTGGGCGCTCTTCACGCGGCGGGTCTGGTGGAAATGCTCGCCGCTAATCTGCTCCGCGCCCGGGAAAGTGGACTGACGAAAGTTGAAGCTGGGCAGGGTGCCAAGGCGGTCGAACACCGACACGTTGGCCATGGTGCCCAGGGTGCGGTACTTCTCCGTGGCTGGCCCCAAGCTCCGGCGGGTCAGGTCGCGGCCTATGGCGTCCAGGGCCCCGGGGTCGTAGACGGGGGAGGGGGTGCTGCCGCGCAGGGCGATGGCCTTGAGGTTCTTGGACCCCATGACGGCCCCCGGACCGGTGCGTCCGGCGTGGCGGCCTCCGTCGTTGCTGATGGAGGCGATGAGGACGAGGTTCTCGCCGGCGGGGCCGATGCAGAGGACCCGGGTGCGGCGTCCCAACACCCTCTTCACCGCCTGCTCGGTCTCGCTGGTGCTGAGCCCCATGAGCTCCCCGGCATCTAGGTAGCTCACCTCTCCGTCGACGATGGAGAGCAGTGTAGGGGAGCTGCTCCTGCCGACGACGACTATCGCGTCGCAGCCGGTCTTCTTGAGCTCCATGGCGACGAAGCTGGAGGAGAGGGAGTCTCCAATGAAGCCCGTCAGGGGGGACTTGGTGAGGACGGCGAACTTGCTGGAGGTGGTGAGTCGGCTGCCGATGAGCGGGCTGCCCACGAAGATCAGGGGATTGGCCGCATCCAGCGGCTCCACCCCGGGCGGACAGTAGTTGAAGAGCAGGTAGGCTCCCAGGCCGACGCCGCCGATGAAGGAGCGAAGGACGTCCTCGTCCAGGGGGTCCCATCGCACCGCGCGCGCAGTCAGGTCGACGACCAGCACTCTGCCGTGATACCCATACATGGGACGGCCTCAGCCCCCGGCCTGGCTGGAGAACAGCAGCAGGGTGTCGCCTCGCGCCAGCTCCAGCGGACCGCCGTCTACGAAGGTCCTTCCGTTAACGTTCAGGATGTAGCTGGACCGGAAGCCAGAGCGGTCGTCTGAGACCACCTCTCCCACAAGCTCCGGGCACTCCCTTGCCAACGCCGCGGCCACCTCTCCGACGGCAGAGTCCGCCGGCAGCGAGACCGGGACCCTGCGCCGGCCGCTGGCGATGGCGGCCAAGCCGAACAGCTCGACGTGAAGGTCGAGCATGGGCGGCGCCGACGCGGGGAGAGCGGCCTTGGAATCGTGTGTCATACGGTTGGCCTCGTGGGTAAAATGTGCGAGGTGCAGGGATAAGTGTCCCAGACTTGGGGGATTTGCACAACTAGCGCCAGCGCCTGCTTCCCGCAGAGTTGGCGAGAGGGCGTCAGTGGCCTTGGGCGGCCAGAGCTAGGGCTCGATCCAAGTCCTGCTGGGTGTTGACGTTGAAGAAGCTGAGGCGCTGCGGGTCATGCTCCTCGACCTCGTCCTGCGACAGTACCTTGACGCGGACGTCCGGGAAGAAGCCGTCGATCTTCAGGTCGTCGGCCAGCACCCGGCGCCGGACGTGGGGCAGACACCTTACGGAGTAGGCGGCGTGAGTGGGCTCGAATCGCCCGTCCATCCTGGGAACGACCGCGTCGTAGCCATCTCTCACCGAGAGCATGCGGCGGAGCAGGTCGACGCTGAGGAAGGGCATGTCGGCGGCGACCACGACGGCCCACTCGCTCTCGATTGCCGACAGCCCGGTCAGGATACCTCCCAGGGAGCCCTTGCCGGGGTAGGTGTCGACGACGGCGGTGCAGGAGCCGGGCAGGTCGAGGAGGGCGGCGCGCTCGCGGTCGTTGACCACGACGACGGTGGAGGCGGCGACCTGGGACAGCCGGCCTATGACCCGCGATATCAGGGGCTCTCCGCCCATCGGCTCGATGACCTTGTTGCGGCCCAGCCTCCGGCTCAGACCGCCCGCAAGAACGACACCCGAAACACCTGGCTGCGCCTGCATTTAACGCTCCGCCTCCGCTCCTCGAGCCGTGTAGCCAGCGCCCTTCGACAGGCTACGCGCCCGCCTACGGGGCCCCATATGGTGGCGGAAGAGTAACACACTCGATGGCAGGCCGCCAGCAGCTTGACGATACCGCAGTCAGCCGCCAACCAGCGGTTCTCGCTGGTGTCTATCGTTATGCGTGGACCACGCCATCAGCGAACGGATCGATCACCCGAAGGCCGTCGTAATCCTGCTCAGTGCTCAGGTCTTCGGAGTACACAGCGTCGCATCGGAGGACGTGGGCCGCTGCCAGTATCGCACCGTCCCAATATGTGATTCTGAAGCGTTGGCTAATTGCCACTGCGGTGCGGAACAGGTCCAGGGTGGTTTCCTGGACCGGAAATTTCAGGAGGGTTCCCAGGAAAGCCACAGTATCATCGTGGGTCAGTCGACCCGGTCGCGTGAGGCGAGTCGCCTGATGGTAGAACTGTTGGAATACCTGCACCGACGTCGCCAAATCAGGCTCTCTCAACAACTCAACAGCGAGACGTTGCTTGCTTGCATCCGCCGGCAACGTGCTGACTGCATAGATCAGCACGTTGGTGTCAACGAACCGCATTGGGGCTGTTAGTAGCTTCGTCGTAGAGCTCTTCGCGGGTCAGGTTGTCACACGAGCGCAACCCCACACCCCGCGCAGCGAAGTCAGCAAGCACTTCGTCCAACTCCCTGGGCCGAAGCTCAACAGATGTCTCCATGCTAGGCTTGTTCTTCGCCGTTCCGCCGGCGCTTCCCCCAACCAGCCTCCTCAGGTAGCTGCGCACCAGCGCCGACACCGATGTGTCCAACTCCACTGCCCGAATGCGGGCGAGCCGATGCGTCTCTTCGTCGACGGATACGGTGATGTTCTTCATGGCCACATCCTCACAGTTTCTGTGGTTCACAAGTATAGCAGCGCAGCAACTGCCGCAAGAGCCTCGGACTGGGTTGTTGAGGAGGACCACTACGTGGGCACTAGCTCGGCCACCACGCGGCCCATCGTCGACGTGTCGTACCCACCTAGGGCATCGACCTCGCGGGCAAAGTCATCCTCGCGGATGACGGCCAGCAGCGGCTGCAGGAGCTCGCTTTCGTAGAGCTCGGCGGGAATGACGAGGTCGTACTGCTCCGTCAGGAGGGGCACGAAGTCCAAGCCCATCGCGTTGGCGGCGGACAGGATTCCAAGGCCCACGTCCACGCGCCCCGCGGCCACCGAAGCCGCCACTCCCAGGTGCGTGTACTCTTCCCGCAGGTACCCCGAGATCTCTCCGGACGAGAGTCCCAGGCAGCGCAGCTTGTAGTCCAGCAGGACGCGGGTCCCGGAGCCCCGCTGCCTGTTGATGAAGGTCACGCCGGCGCGACCCAGGTCCTCCAGTGAAGAGACCTCCTTGGGGTTTCCTGCGGCCACAATGAGTCCCTGGACCCTCCTCACCAGATTGACCACAACGACGGTACGGCCTCTGACGTAGCGGCGGACGAAGGGAAGGTTGTACTCGCCGGTCTCCTCGTCCAGCAGGTGCGAGCCTGCGATGTGGGCCTCCCCCCGCCTGAGGGCCGCCAGTCCGCCGAGGCTGCCCACGTTGGAGGATGAGAGGGTCATCTGAGGATGGGTGCGGCGCAGGCGGTTTGCGATCAGGTCCAGCGTCAGGTCGTGGCTTCCCACGGCCACAATGGTCCTCTCAATCGCCTCGGCAGGGCGAAGGAGCTCCACCGACACCTGCGATCCGGCGTCGAGCCCCTCCGAGAAGCGGGGAATACGCAGAAGGCCGTCGGCCCTGACCAGCGACATGATCACACCGGCGCCGCGCTGGATCGGGGTCGCTATCGTACTCTCCCCGACCCGGCCCAGGCTCACCCGAAGGAACTCGTCCTCGCCCATGGGCGAGGATACCTTCCTGGCGAGCCTCGCTTCGACGCTGCGGCGGCTGGCCAGGGCCGAGCCCAGCATGCTCTCGACCAGGGGTCTCACGAATATCTCGCACGTCAGGGCCGCCGACACAGGGTAGCCGGGAATGCCCAGCAGGGGCTTGCCCTCCGCGACTCCCAGCACGACCGGGTGCCCGGGCCGGATGGCGGTCCCGTGCACCACGAGGCGGCCCAGGTCCTCCACGACCCGGGCCGTGTAGTCCTCAGACCCGGCGGAGGAGCCCGCGTTCACCAGGACGATGTCGCTGACCTCCAGGGCCCTTGAGACGTTGGCCTTCAGCTCATCGTAGTCGTCCCCGACCGGCTGCCACCTGGTGGGCTCCGCGCCCCATTCGGCGACCATTCCCGCGAGGATGAGGGAGTTGGACTCCACGATGTCGCCGGGCCGCAGCACGCTGTCCGGGGATACGAGCTCGTTCCCGGTCGGGATGACCGCCACCTTCGGACGACGCCGGACGGCCGCCTGGGAGAGGCCGGCGGCCGCGCACGCGCCCAGGTCCACCGGGCGAAGCCTGTGGCTCTCGGGAAGCACCAGCTCGGCGGCAACGATGTCCTCTCCCAGCGGCCTGACGTGCTGGTAGGGGGCGACCGGCGACTGTACCTCGATAGTGCTCCCGTCGACTTCGTGGACCTCCTCGACCATGACCACGGCGTCGAACTGCTGAGGGAGCGGGTCTCCGGTGTCCACCCACTGGGCCTGCTCTCCGACGTGCAGGGTCAGGGGGGCGGTCTCGGTGGCGCCGACAGTATCCGCGGCCCTGACCGCAACGCCGTCCATGGCAGCGGAGTCGTAGTGGGGAGAGGATATCCTGGCCCAGACCGGCTCCGCCGTCGTCCTGCCCAGGGCCGCGTCCAAGGAGACGTTCTCCGACGGCATCAGGGCCGGCGCGCCCACCTGACCGAGGGCCGCGTGGAACCGCTGGACCGCCTCGTCCAGGGGGACGTCGCTGAGGTAGTACCGCCTGCCGTGCTTTCCGCCGTGCATGGTATGAGCGTCTATGGGGCTGCCGGGGGGCTCAGAACAGCCTCACCTGCACCGTGTCCCCCGCGTATAGGCCTCCCCGGTCCAGGGGCACCGTGAGGCTGCCGTCGGCCCGCACCAGGGTGTAGATCAGGTTGGACTTCCCGAATACCGGCTGTGCGGACAGCTGTCCGTTGTCCTGTACCAGCTTCACCTGGACCTGGTCCTCCCGTCCGGGAACCGACGGGACGTCCCGGAGCAGGCGGGCGTGGACCATCGGGGGCAAGGGCGGCTCAGGACATCCGCCCAGCAGGTATATCGCGGGGCGCACCAGCAGATCGAATACCCCAACCGCCGATACGGGGTTGCCGGGGAGGCCGAAGACCGGCTTGTCGTCGACCAGAGCCACGATGGCGGGCTTGCCGGGCTTGAAGGATATGCCGTGGACCAGCAGGCCCGGATCCCCGAGGCTGTCTATGACGGAGGCCGTCATGTCCCGGCTGCTGACCGAGCTGCCGGCGGAGAAGACGAGTATGTCGCTGCTCCGCAGGGCCTCTTGGGCCGCTCCGCGCTGGGCCTCGTAGTCGTCGCGCAGCAGCGGCACACGCACCGGATCTCCGCCCGACTGGGTGACCAGGCTGGCGATGGTGTAGGTGTTGATGTCGCGGACCTGACCGACCCCAGGCGTCTGGTCGGGCGGAACCAGCTCGTCTCCTGTGGAGATGACCGCCACGCGGGGCCGGCGGGCAACCGGGATGCCTACAATCCCCAGTGCCAGCAGTCCGCCTATGTCCTGGGGCCGCAGAACGTGCCCCCGCGGCAGGACGGTGTCGCCCTTGCGGACGTCCTCGCCGATCTGGACCACGTTCTCGCCCGGGGCCGCCGGCCTCACGACCTCGATGGTAGAGCCGTCCAGCACCTGGGTGTTCTCGACCATGACCACCGCATCGGCGGCGCCGGCGAGGGCGCCTCCGGTATAGGCTTGCGCGGCCTGGCCGGGCCCGATGGAGAGCTGGGAGGGAGCGCCCATGGCGACCTCTCCCACCACTTCCAGGTAGGCCGGAAGGCCTTCGGTGGCCCCAAAGGTGTCGGCGGCGCGGACAGAGAAGCCGTCCATCGTCGAGCGGGGGAAGGAGGGCAGGTCCTCGGGGGACAGAATCTCCCGGGCCGTGATCCGGCCGAGAGCGCCGGCGCTGTCGACGCTCTCGTGCTCGACGCGCGGCGAGAGATGCTCTAGCAGCACTCGGTAGGCCGCATCAACGGACAGTACGTTGAAGAACTCTGGCACCGGCCGGCCTCCTCCGTTACAGGCCCAGTATGGCGCCCTTGTCGTCCACGTCCAACGCGCGGGGAGAGCCGGGCAGGCCCGGCATGGTCAGGATGTTGCCCGCGATGGGGTAGATGAATCCGGCGCCAATGGAAGCGCGGACGTCCGACACCTGGAAAGTGTATCCCTCCGGCCTGCCCTTGAGGCGCGGGTTGTGGGACAGAGACAAGTGAGTCTTGGCCATGCAGACGGGGAGGCTTCCCCATCCCAGGTCTCGGAACCTCCGCAGCTGCCTCCGAGCGGCGGCGCTCCACTGCACTCTGTCGGCGTTGTAGACGCCTCTGGCCAGGCTGAGCACCTTCTCTTCTATGGAGTCGCTCTCCCGGTAGAGGTACTCGATCTTGGGCTGCGGGCCACTGGCGGCGTCGACCACCGCCTCCGCCAGCTCGAGGGCGCCGGCGCCCCCTTCCGCGAAGACCCTGCTCTCCACCGCTGAGTGAGCGCCGGCGGCCTCGGCCCTCTCCTTGATGATGGCCAGCTCGCCGGGGGTGTCGGACTCGAAGCGGTTGAGTGCCACGACCACGGGCAGGCCGAAGGAGTCGATCACTTTGATCATGTGCTCCAGGTTGACCGCCCCCTTGGCGACTGCCTCCTCGTTGGGCGACTCCAGCTCACGCCGCCTCACTCCGCCATGGGACTTCAGGGCGCGCGCGGACGCCACCAGGACCGCCGCGTTGGGCTCCAGGTCGTTGAATCGGGCCTTCACGTGCATGAACTTCTCGAACCCCAGGTCTGCGCCGAATCCGGCCTCAGTTACCACGAAGTCCGAGTAGCCGAGCATCATCCTGTCGGCAATGACCGAGCTGCAGCCGTGGGCGATGTTGCCGAAGGGCCCGGCGTGGACCGTCGACGGCTGGCCCTCGACGGTCTGCACGAGGTTGGGCTGGATGGCGTAGCGGAGCAGTGACATCATCGAGCCCACGGCGCCGATGTCTTCGGCGGTGACGGGCCGTCCGTCGGCGGCGAATCCGACGACCACCCTCTTCAGCCGCGCCCTCAGGTCCTCCAGGTCCGATGCCAGCGCCAGTATGGCCATGACCTCGGAGGCGGTGACGATGTCGAAGCCGGTCTCGCGCACGGGAGCGTTGTTGGCGCCGCCGAGACCGGTCACGATGGAGCGCAGGGAGCGCTCCTCGACGTCGGTGACGCGCCTCCACGTCACGTCCGCGGGGCCGAATCCCTGGATCTGTCCACGCTGCGCGGCGTTGTCGGTCAGCGCCGCCAGGAGGTTGTGGGCGGAGCCGACGGCGTGGGCGTCGCCCGTGAAGTGGATGTTGATCTCGTCTTCGGGCTCCACGGTGGCCTTGCCGCCGCCCGTGCCTCCGCCCTTGATGCCGAAGATCGGCCCCAGGGAGGGCTCGCGCAGCGTGGCCACCGCGTTCTTCCCGATGGCCCCGAGGCCCTGGACCAGACCCACGGTCGTGGTGGTCTTGCCCTCTCCCGCGGGGGTCGGCGTTATGCCGGTGACGACCACCAGCTTGCCGCGGCGACCGCCTCCGCGCATCGCGTCCAGGGGTATCTTGGCCTTGTAGCGCCCGTATGGGATGGCGGCGTCACTGTCCAAGCCCAGCTTGTCTGCGATTTCAGCGATAGGGCGCATCAGTAGTTCCTTCCGTCCATGATAGCGGCGCTTGATGGCCGGCCCAGCGAATTGTAGCATAGTGTGCGTAGGGCGATTTCAGCGTATGGAGGGTGTTGCGATGAGAGGCGTGGTCTTCCTGGGAAATCGAGAGTTGGAGATACTGGAGCTGCCGGACCCGGCGCCCAAGCCAGGCGAGGTAGTCATAGCGATGAGGGCGTCCGGCCTATGCGGCACGGACCTTCACTCCTTTCGCCGGTCCAGGGCGGAGATCGGCGACTCCGCGGACGCCAAGATCCGGGGGCACGAGCCGTGCGGGGTCGTGGCCGAGGTCGGCGCGGGGGTCTCCAACGTACAGGTTGGGGACAGGGTCATGATGTACCACTACGAGGGATGCGGCGAGTGCCGGATGTGCCGGTCGGGCTACACCCAGATGTGCCGGTCGGGCGCCCTGGTCTACGGCACGACGCAGAACGGAGGCCATGAAGACTACCTCTTGGCCCCGGCGAACACCTGCGTGGCCCTTCGGGACGAGCTCAGCTTCGAGGAGGGGGCCGCCTGCGCTTGCGGCACGGGAACGGCCTTTCACGGCCTGAAGCGCCTGAGGCTCACCGCCGCCGATACCCTGGCGATATTCGGCCAAGGGCCGGTGGGCGCCAGCGGGACGTTGATCGCGGCCAGCCTCGGCGTCAGGGTGATCGCCATCGACGTGATCCCGGAGCGGCTGGAGCTCGCCAGGCGACTGGGCGCCTCCGAGACCATCGACGCGGGGGCTGTCGACGCGGCGGAGGCTGTCAGGGAGCTGACCCGCGGCGAGGGAGCCGACGCCGCCCTGGAGACCTCCGGCATCCCCGCCGTGCGGTCCACGGCGGTGGAGAGCACGGCGATATGGGGGCGGGTCTGCTTTGTCGGAATAGGCGGGGAGACGACCCTCGACATCAGCGACCAGGTCATACACAAGCAGCTGACGCTCTACGGATCGTGGACCTTCAGCATCGGCGGCCTCTCCGAAGTCGCCGACTTCGTCGTGGACCGGGGTGTGCCTCTGGGAGACCTGATCACCCACAGGTTCAGGCTGGAAGAGGCGGTCGAGGCCTACCGCGTATTCGACTCCGGCAAGACGGGCAAGGTGGTCTTCGTCTGGGACTAGAGCAACGCTAGCGGGCGAGGAAGCCGCCGTCGATGACGAGCTCGGTGCCGGTGATGAAGGACGCCTCGTCCGAAGCCAGAAAGAGGACTCCGTTGGCGACCTCGCGGACCTCGCCCGACCTGCGCAGCGGGGTGAGGCTTATGACCTCGGACCCCACCGGGCGAGACGCGTGGCGGGTCGACCGCATCGGCGGCATGAAGCCCGGGTGGACCGAGTTCGCCCTGATGCCGTCTGGGCCGTGCCTCACCGCGATCGCCTTCGTGAAGATGCGGACCGCCCCCTTGGAGGCGTGATAGGCGGGGTGCCCGCTTTCTCCCCCGACGAACCCCATAATGGAGGAGATGTTGACGATGGACCCGCCCCCGGCCTCTATCATCGCGGGGATGGCGTACACAGTACCGAGATAGACGCCTGTAGCGTTGACGGCCATGATCCGGCTCCACCCCTCGATGTCCAGGGGGTCGTAGGAGCCGCTGCTGATCCCCGCGTTGTTGACCAGCACGTCCAGCTTACCGTAACGGGACAGCGTCTCCTCGATGACCTTTGTCCAGTCCTCCTCCGATGTGACGTCGGCGCGGATGAAGAGGGCATCCCCGCCGGCCTCGCCTATATCCGCCTCGACCCTGTGCCCATCGTCCTCGCTCAGGTCGGTCAAGACGACCCGGGCGCCCTCTTGGGCGAACAGCCGGGCCTCGTCGGCGCCCATGCCGGACGCAGCGCCCGTTATAACGGCTACCTTTCCCTCCAGCCTTCCCATGGCCCCTCCTTCATGCTCGACGACGAGCGGACCCTGCCGGGTCTAACCTGTCACACGGCCCCATTCTGCGACATGGGGGCCGTCCCTGTCCAGCGGTGAAGTGCCGGTAGCTGCTCAGAGTTGGTGTCACAGTGAGGACCCCCTCTCAATCTCGCCCTATAAGGGAGAGAAGTGGGTTTGCACGCCGCCGCTCGCTCCCTGTTTACGCGGCGGGCCGACAAGGATATAATCGCGGCTAGGGAAGCCAATTAGCCATCGGGAGGTGACCAAGTGAAGGAGAGAGGCGACGTAATCATCGGAGAGGGGACGATCAAGTTTGGAATCGAGTACCGGGACCTCTTGTCGGACCAGGGCGTGTGCATCCACGCGCTGGGCGACGTGGGTGGAGAGGAGGTCGAGCTCCTGAGATTCGACTGCTTCGACCACGAGCCCCACTACCACTACGGTCCCCAGAAGCGCAACGAGCGGCTCATGCTGGACAAGACGACCGAGGGTGACTCGCTGGAGTGGACCCTGAACCAGCTCGGCCAGCGGCTGCCTGAGATGGTCAAGAGGGCAGGGTACGAGGAGCTGGCGGGCCAGATCGACGTCGAGTCCCTGGCGGGAAGCCTGGACGAGCTGACGGCGACGGCGCGAAAGATGGCGCGCGATGGGCGGAGGACGGTGATGCACAGCAGGGGAGACGTCGTGGTGGAGGCGGGCTCCGTCAGGTTCGGCGTGGAGTTCCGCGAGCTCGGCGGCGACAGGGGCGTCGCCATACACGTCCTGGGGGACGTGGGCGACGAAGAGGTCGAGCTGCTGACCTTCGACTGCTTCGAGAAGGCGCCTCACTACCACTATGGGCCGCGAGCCAAGAACCAGCGCCTCTACATGGACAAGACCGCCGTACCGGACCCCCTGAGCTGGGCTCTCGATCTATTCAAGGGAGGCAAGCTGGGGCCGATGCTGGAACGGGCCGGGTACTCGGACCATGCCGCCGGGCTGAACCCCGCGACTGTCGCGCAGAGGGTGGCCGAAGTGGAGTCGGTGGCCGTGGAGATGGAAAAGGCCAACGCCAAGTAGGGTTTTTTCCTCTTCTCCCTCACCCTAACCCTATAATCGCAGGGGGGCTTGAGGGCGGCGCGTCTTGGGCGCTAGTTCGCGTCGCGGAGGCGCTTTTGCGTCAGCAGTATGACTAGGGTGGTCGCCATCAGCAGCGAGCCAAGGATGGCGACCGCCCACTGAGCTCCGAATAGCTTGGTGATTACTCCGGCGGGCAGCACCCCCAGGGGCATGAGGCCGAAGTTCATCATGAAGACGCTCATGACCCGGCCCCTGTACTCGTCCTCGACCTCTTCCATCAGCAGGGCCATGTTCAGCGTGCGGCGCCCGGCATCTCCCAGCCCCATGAGGAGCATGATCCCCACGGCGGCGAAGTAGAGGGGAATCGACGCCACCAGCAGCAGGCCGATGGCGGACGCGAAGCTCCCTAAGATCATCAGCATACCGCGCTTCCACGCCCCCAGAGCCGCTATCATCATCGTGCCAAACAGCGAACCGGCTCCCGAGACAGCGACCATCAGCCCCAAGGCCTCCGGCCCGCGGTGGTACACGTCGATGATGAAGATGGGCATCAGGCCCATCCTAAAGGGCATAGCCAACAGGGCTGTGAAGAGCGCCATGACCAGGAGCACCATCACCAGCTGATTGCCGCGTATGTAGGAGAACCCCGCCTGGATATCCTTGAGCACGGGCACGCTGGCCCTCGTCGGCCCTTCGCTCTTTGTCCGGATGAAGCTGGTGAGAACGACGCCGGCGGCCATCAGCGAGGCGATGACGTAGTAGACTACGTCCGCGCCGAGGGAGGCGTAGATTGCGCCCGCAATGGTGGGGGTGAACAGCGAAGTTCCGCTCATGGCCGCCGCGCTGAGGGCCATGGCGTTGGTCAGGTTCTCCTTCCCGACAAGCTGGGGTATGATAGCCTGCCTGGCTGGCATCAAGAAGGCGAAGACCGCCCCCTGGCCAATGGAGACCGCCAAGAGGTGGACCCACGTTATGGTGTTGGTGCTGATGGAGACAGCGATGAAGAGCGCCAGGAAACATGCGCCGATCTGTCCGATCTGGATGACCCTCTTTCGCTCCATCCGGTCCGCCGCCGCTCCGCCGAATAGGGACAACGAGAGCATGGGAAGGGCGAATCCGCCGCTGACGAGGCTGAGCTTGATGGGGGAGCCGGTGAGCTCATAGGTGAGGTAGCCCCTGACCAGCATCTGCATGCTGATGCCGCTCATCATCAGTAGAAGCCCCAGCCACAGGAACCGGTACTCCCGGTGTCTCAGCGACGAGAGGGTGTTCCGCCAGCCGCCGGCAGCGCGCGCGGGCGAGGGCTTTGCGTCGGTCCCGGCCTTGTCCGAAGGGGCTGCCGGGGCTCTCGATCTGCCGTCTGACGACGCCGGGCCAGTAGTCACACTGGCGGCGACCGGAGCCTCTGGACGGGACCGGGGATCATCGTTCATGAATGAAGAAAGGGGCCCGGGCTACGAGCGGCACTCGCCCATGGCTAGCATGGAAGGTACTCGCAGGTGTTCGACCCGGACCCGACTATCGAGCCTCGACTTTCGGTGCAGCGGGTTGCACCGGACAAAATGGTACCATATAGTCCGGCAGGATGGTAGCACGGTTCCAGCCCGCTCCCATCGAGGGAATGGGCAGCTGGACTCTTGTGCGAATAGTGGAGGAGGGCTCCTGGATGGGAAACACTTTTGGCCATCTGTTTCGCTTGACGACCTGGGGCGAGTCCCACGGCGACGCCGTTGGAGTCGTAGTCGACGGCTGCCCTCCCAGGCTGCCGCTGGAGGAGGGCGACATCCAGAGGGAGCTGGACCGGCGGCGGCCCGGTCAGAGCGCGATCTCCACGCAGCGAAGGGAGGGCGACAAGGCCGAGATACTGTCCGGGGTCTTCGACGGTCTGACGCTGGGTACGCCCATACTCATCGGCGTGTGGAACCAGGATGCCAGAAGCAAAGACTACGAGGAGATGCGCACCCTATACCGTCCCTCGCACGCCGACTATACCTACCAGGCCAAGTACGGCATCCGCAACTGGAAGGGGGGCGGGCGCGCCAGCGCCCGGGAGACCATAGGGCGGGTTGCCGCCGGAGCCATCGCCAAGAAGATCCTGGGAATGGAGCACGGCGTGGAGATCGTCGGATACGTCAAGCAGGTATCGACCCTGAAGGCCGAGGTCGACTCTGACGCCGTGACCCAGCAGGACGTCGAGTCCAACGCCGTCCGATGCCCGGACCAGGATATGGCGGTCCGGATGGAGGAGCGGATCAAGGAGGCCCGCAAGAGCGGCGACTCTCTGGGAGGGATCGTGGAGGCGGTGGCGCGGAACGTTCCGCCCGGGCTTGGGGACCCGGTGTTCGACAAGCTGGAGGCGGACCTGGGCAGGGGGATGCTCTCCCTGCCCGCGTGCAAGGGCTTCGAGGTCGGATCGGGATTCGGCGGAGTCACGATGACGGGCTCGGAGCACAACGACCCCTTCTACAGCGAGGCCGGCCGTATCAGGACGCGCACCAACAACTCGGGGGGCATTCAGGGCGGCATCAGCAACGGGGAGAACATCGTCATACGGGCGGCCTTCAAGCCGACGGCCACCATCATGAAGCCCCAGGAGACGGTGGACGTCGAAGGGAACCCCACGGTGATGAGGGGCAGGGGACGACACGACCCTTGCGTCTTGCCCAGGGCCGTTCCCATTGTCGAGGCGATGATGGCCCTGGTGCTCGTGGACCACGCACTGCGGCACCGGAGCCAAGTGTATGAAGGGTAGGGGGACTTTCCCCCCTTATCCTAAACTCTTCTCCCGCCAGGGAGAAGGGACTCCCAGCTCGAACGGCCGCGTCTAGCCGAACTTGTTGACGAGCTCGGCGGGGGCCAGGACGGCGAAGGCGATGGACATCAGTCCCACGGTCAGCGCGATGGCCCAGGGAGCGTACTTGTGTACGACCATGTTCCGGGAGTAGCCCATCTCGTTGATGGCGAAGCCTCCGACCGCGAACAGCACCCCCGCGATAAATCCGGTATAGAGAGCGAGGGTACCGTATATGAAGGCCTCTATGGGCATTCGGAACAGCGAGTTCAACAGCTGACCGGGTATCTGCCAGATCTCGATAAGCCCTACGTGGGCGTTGAGGAAGACGACGCTGAAGGGTATCAGTACGCCACTCAGGAAGGGCACCACCAACGCGTAGCCGGCACCCAGGACTAACCAGACGAACCATCCGATCTGGGCGCCCAGAGCGTCCGGCAACCTTCTGATGACGGGCCAGACGATCAAGATTGCGGCTATCGCACCCGCCAACGTTAGGTAGAACGTCGGAGCCGCGGACATGTGCTCGGGTACCTGCAGGCGCGGGTCCGGCTTGGCCAAGAGCGCAATGGGAACGGCAGCTGCACCCAGGGCTGCTGCGTAAGCCGTGAGGGCGACCGCGACGTTGGTGTCCCGGCTGCCAAGCAGGGCGGAGAGGCGGCCCAAGGGGCGGCTGATCGCTATCCCGGCACCCCCGGCAACTCCAACTCCTCGGAGTAGTGACACGCCGCTAGGTGGCCTCCTCCGACATCGCGCACCTCGGGCTCCTCGACCCGGCACCTCTCCTGAGCGAAGGGGCACCTGGGGTGGAAGTAGCAGCCCGAAGGAGGGTTGGCGGGGTCTGCCACCTCGCCCTCCATGGGCAGGGCACGGCTCTGGATCTCGGGGTTGGGTATCGGCACCGCCGACAGCAGAGCCTGAGTGTAGGGATGCTTGGGCTCGGTGAACAGCTTATCGGTCGAAGCGACCTCGACTATCTTGCCAACGTACATCACCGCGACGCGGTGGGAGATGTACTGGACGACGCTGAGGTCGTGGCTGATGAAGAGGTAGGTGAGCTTGAGCTCATCCTGCAGGTCCTGCATGAGGTTGAGTATCTGAGCTTGAACCGAGACGTCCAGAGCGGATACCGGCTCGTCCGCGATTACCAGGCGTGGGTTCATTACCAACGCCCTGGCGATTCCAATGCGCTGGCGTTGACCGCCGCTGAAGGCGTGGGGGAACCGGCGCATGTACTCCGGTGCCAGCCCAACCAGCCTGAGCATCTCGCTCACTCGGTCTTCCAGCTCCCTGCCGCTGGCCAAGCGGTTGACCCTCATCGGATCGGCCACGATGTCGAAGACGGTCATCCGGGGATTCAGAGACGCGAAGGGGTCTTGGAACATGATCTGCATCTCTTGGCGAAGCTCTTTGCGGTTGGCGTCTTCCTCAGCCGTTGCGCTGAGCCGCCTTCCGTCTCGCATCCTGAAGGTGATCTCACCCCCAGTGGGGTCGAGGGCCCGCATGATGGCACGGCCGGTGGTGGTCTTGCCGCAGCCGCTCTCCCCCACGAGCCCGAGGGTCTCGCCCTCGGCCAGATCGAAGCTTATGCCGTCCACGGCGCGCACGTATCCGACGATGCGGCGCCATATGCCCGCGGTGAGAGGGAAGTGTACCTGAAGGTTCCTGACCCCTAGAAGCGTGTTCCCACCATTCGAACTGGTCATGCCTAATCCCCTTGCTCTTCGGTCGATTCGCTGGCGTCCGAGTACAGTAGACAGCTTACCAGATGCAGGTTTCCGTTGTCCGAGACGCTGGTCAAAGCGGGCACAATTACGTCGCAGGTGCCGGGCATGAACTTGGGGCACCGCGTGTGGAAGGGACAGCCCGGCGGACGGGCAAAGGGCGGCGGGACGTTGCCGGTTATGGCGGTAAGGCGGTCCGTCTGCCTCGTCCGCCGGATCTGGGGAATCGACTTCAGCAGCTCCTCCGTGTACGGGTGCTTGGGCTCGCGGAAGAGCGTCCTCACGTCCGTGCGCTCCACGACCTTGCCCAGGTACATGACGATGACTTCCTGGGCCATCTGAGCGACCACTCCCAGGTTGTGGGTAATGAGCATCATGGCCATGCCGAACTCTTGCTGAAGCTCGCCCATGAGCTCCAGTATCTGCGCCTGCGTCGTGACGTCCAGCGCCGTGGTCGGCTCGTCGGCGATGAGCAGCTGGGGGTTGCAGGAGAGAGCCATGGCGATCATGGCCCTCTGGCGCATTCCACCGCTCAGATTGAACGGGTACTCGTCGATGCGGGATTCCGGATTCGGGATGCCCACTCGCCTGAGCATCTCCACGGCGACGCCCCTGGCTTCATCCTTCGTAACCTCCTGGTGGAGCAGGATGCCCTCTATGATCTGGTCGCCGACGGTGTGTACCGGACTGAAGGAGACCATGGGCTCCTGGAAGACCATGGTGATCTCGCTTCCCCTGATGTTGCGCATGTCCGCGCCATCTATGGCGAGCTCGTTCAAGTCGACGTTCTGTATACCGCCTTCGTCAGTCTCGTGCTGGTCGGGCCGGGTGTAGAGTATCTCTCCCTCAATGGAGCGGCCGGGTGGCCGTACTATCCTCATGATGGAGCGGGCCAAGACGCTCTTCCCGCAGCCGCTCTCTCCCACCACTCCCAGGACACCCTCGCGGCCTAGCTCGAAGGTAACGTCGTCCACCGCCCGCACAATCCCCTCGTCGAGGAAGAAGTACGTCTTCAGGTTCTTCACCTCTAGGAGGGTTTCCCTCTCCTGGACAGTCTCTTGCACGGTGCTCACCTCCGGTCGCTGTACCATCGTGGGCAGCGCGGGCCCGGCCCAAGGCCGGGGCGCTTTCTATTGGCTTCCATGTGTCAAACGCCGAGCCATTATAGCATCGGAGCACGCGCAGTGTACAACATGCCCACACAATCCTCCTAGTGCTGCACGGCGTAGGGGTCCGCGGCGTCTCTCAGGCCGTCGCCCATGAAGTTGAAGGCCAGTATAGCCACTATGACGAGGCTGCCAGGAATCATCACCCAGGGGGCGAGGCCCACCGCCTGAAGGTTCTGGGCTTCGTGCAGGAGGACTCCCCAGCTGATGGCCGGCTGCCGAAGGCCCAGGCCCAGGAAGCTCAGGGAGGTCTCGGCGATGATGATGGCCGGTATCGCCAGCGTCGTCGTAGCGATGATGTGGCTGATGAAGGAGGGGAGCATGTGCCGTAGGATGATCCGGAACTGGCCGGTCCCGTAGAGGCGGGCCGCCACCACGAAGTCCTCCTCCCTGAGGGCCAAGAAGCGCCCCCGCACCTCGCGCGCCAGGGTCGTCCATCCTATCAGGGAGATGATGACGGTAATGGCGAAGTAGATCCTGAGTATGGACCAGTCCTGGGGCACCGCCGCTCCCAGCGCCAGCCACAGGGGAATCGTGGGGATGGACCGGAGGAACTCTATGAGCCTCTGGATCGCGATGTCGACGTAGCCGCCGCGGTACCCTGACAGCCCGCCCAGCATCACGCCCATTGTCAGGCTGATGACTACGCCAACGAGCCCTATGGACATGGATACCCTGGTGCCGAACATGAGCCTCGACCACATGTCCCTTCCCATGCGGTCGGTGCCCAGGGGATAGAAGGAGAGCTCTCCCCGGTCTATCCCCATCAGGTGTATGTTGGTCCTGAACAGGTTCAGCGCCTTGTACTCGAATCCCCGCACGAAGAACCTGATCCTGTGCTTCTGCTCCTTATCGATCTCGAACACCTGGGCGAAGGTCTCCGGATGGCGCGAGACATTGAGACCGTACACGAAAGGGGCCGGCTTCAAGCCGTCGAAGAAGTGGACGCGCTGGGGTGGAACGAAGACCCTCCGGGGTTGAGTCTTGTGGGGCTCGTGGATGGCCAGGAACTCTGGGAAGAGGACAACGAAGTAGAAGGCCGCGATGACGGCTACGCTGAGCAGGGCAAGTCGATGCCTCCGGAAGCGGAACCAGACCAGCTTCCATTGAGAGGCGATGTAGATGCGCTCATCTTCCGATAGGGTCGTAGTGGGGATCGCTTCGGGGGTGCTTGCCATCTGCTACGCTTCCATGCGGATCCGGGGGTCCATCAAGGCTAGGATGATGTCCGAGATCAGCGTACCGACGAGCGTCAGGGCCGTCAGGATCAGGACGATGGAGCCCGCCATGAACATGTCCTGGGCCAGCAGGGCCCTGAGCAGCAGTGGGCCAACGGTGGGCAGGCTCAGGACGGTGGCTACGATCAGGCTGCCTGAGAAGAGCTGCGGCAGCGCCCAGCCGGCCGTACTGACGAAGGGGTTGAGGGCAATCCGCGTCGGGTACTTCAGGATCACCTTCCACTCCGGCAGGCCCTTGGCGCGGGCGGTCTCGACGTAGGGCTTGCTCATCTCGTCCAGCAGATTGGCGCGCACGATGCGGGTAAACCGGGCCGTTCCGTCGGTACCCAGTATCAGCATCGGCAGCCATATGTGCTTGAGCATGTCTATGACCCGACCCAAGCTCCAGGGGGCATCCGCGTACTCGGACGAGAAGAGGCCGGTAACGTTGACTTTCAATAGGGTGAGAGCGAAGTACATCACCGCCAGGGCCAGCAGGAAATTGGGCGTACCGACGCCAAAGTAGGAGAGGAACGTAAAAAAGTAGTCCATCCAGGAATACTGCTTGACAGCCGAAAGGATGCCGATGGGTATCGCCAGCGTCCACGTAAAGGAGATAGTCAGCACCCCCAGGATGACGGTGAGCAGGAGGCGTTGATTGACCAGCTCGGAGACGGGGCGGGAATACTCCAGGGACCTGCCAAGGTCCCAGCGTATGACCCCCGTGATCCACTTGAAGTACTGTACGTAGACGGGCTTGTTGAGCCCGTACTTGTCCCGCATCCATTCGAGCTTCTCCTCGGTTACCTCCTCTCCCTGCTCGGCAAGGAAGGCGACGTAGTCGTTCAGGAAGTCCCCGGGAGGCGCCAGAATGATGAGGAAGGCCACCAGCGACATCAGGAACAGCATGGGCACGAACAGCAGGAGGCGACGTAGGATGAAGCCGAGCAATTGTGTCTCTCCCTAGGTCCCTCTCTGAGGCCTTGGCCTTAATCGCTGCCCTGGCAGGCTCGATGTCTCAGGGCCTGCGGTCGATTGGAACGGGACACGCACTGCAATTGTCAATATAGCCTAGAAACACCTTGGCCGCCCCCGCGCGGCCCAGGTTGTCTGGGCCCGCGGAGGCGGCCGTATTGTGATTGTGCTATCGGTATCGGCGAGAGGGCGCGCCCTACTGTCTGAAGAAGTATCCCTCAGGGAAGGCGTTGGCCGGGGTCCGTATCGGCCAGTTGCAGGCCGCCTCCTCGGGTACGTTGCCCATGTTGTTGCTGATCACGACGACGCACGGGACTTGTCCGACCAGGCCGAGGACATAGGCGCCGCCCGTCATCAGGCGGAACGCTTCTTGCACCTTGGCTGCGGCGTCCTCCAGGGAGACGTTCTTCGCCTCGTCGATCAGCTGGATCATCCGCTTCACGTCGTCCGGTGGCTCGATTCCCTGGGCTCCGTCCGTCTGGTTCCAGGTGCTCCAGTCCTGAGACATATTGCACTCGGTGGTGGTGCGGGGGATCGTGATGTTGGCGGCGGAGAGCATGAAGTGGGCCGCCGGGCCGCCGGCGCAGACCTGCAGCTGACCCGCTCGACCCTTGGTGTCGGACGTCGCTCGTATAACCGCGTCCACCTTGGTCTTCACGCCTACGGCTTCCCAGTACTGGGCGACCTGCTCCGCGAGATCGGCGGTGACTGTGCCGGACTGTACCGTGATGACGATCTGCAGAGCGCTGTCGCCGTCCATCCGGAAGCCGTCGCTGTCCTTCTTGTCCAGCCCGATGCTGTCGAGGATCTGGCTAGCCATGTCCGGGTCGTGCTGAATGTTCATGTTGGCGTACTTGTCGCCCGGATAGAAGGGGTGCGTCCGGCTGGGGACCGGCTGGCGCACCGAGCCTAGACCCAGATAGGTGATCTCGTTGATGGCGTTCCGGTCTACGGCCAGGTTCATCGCCTTTCGGAACTCACTGTTCGACAGCCACTTCCTCTCCGGCCCGTCGTATGTGTTGTTGAAGACCATTCCCTGCCCGCCGGCGAAGGTCTTCCAGAGGGCCAGATGGTAGTTCCCCTGGTCCTCGTTCTCCTTCAGTACAGGGAAGTTCTGGAACTGGATGTGGCGGGTCTGCATGTCGATCTCGCCGGCCAGCGCCTTGAGGTTGATGACCTCCGTGTCCGGGATCAGGTCCCACACCACCCTGTCGATGTAGGGCAGCTGGTTCCCCGCTTGGTCGATGCCGTAGAAGTAGGGGTTGCGCTCCGACCTGGCCTGGGGCTCGCGGAAACCGCTGGTCATTATCCAGGGCGCTACCGTCGGGCGGTCCGCCGACCTGTCTATGGTGCTGAACTTCTCGATGAACAGCTGCGCCCAGCCCTCTACTCCGGCCTCCGCGGCCATGGCGTCGAGGGCCATCTCTCCACCCTCAGCATACTTGGGAAGGTACTGCTTCAGGAAGTGGGACGGCGAGTAGGGGATTCCCGACTGCCAACCGGGGGTCAGGAATCCTGGGGTATCGGTCTGGCTCAGCACCTCGAGGAAGTTGAAGTTCGCGTCCTCGAAGGTCATGGTGATCGTGAAGTCGTCGACCTTCTCCATCACACCCAAGCGGTTCCCACCCCTCTTCTCCGTCGGGATCGATATCGTATAGTTCTGGATTATGTCCTCGTACTGGAATATGTAGTCGTCGGCGGTCAGCGGCATTCCGTCGGACCACCTCATGCCCTGGCGAAGGTTCCACGTCCAGACCTTGCCATCGGACGACATCGTCCATGACTTGGCGACGCCGGGCAGCAGTCGCGTGCCGTCGGTGGACCAGCGGACCAGCGAGGTCTTGTTGAGCCTGCCGTAGCTCCATGAGTCGTTGGGGCTAGAGTGGGCCCTGCGCCAGGTGCCGCCGTAGCGGCCTACCTCGGGGACCGAGATTACCAGCGGGTCCTGGCCGATTCGGTCCGCCACGGGCAGGATCTTGCCGGCGGCCACGAGCTGGGCGAGCATGGGGGCCTCGCCGACTCGGGCAGGAGCGTGATCGGCACCTCCACAATCTTTACCACCTCTTTGATGGTCTCCACCGGCACCTCGATGGTCTTGACGACCTCGATCTCCTTCTCCACCACCACCGTCTCGCCGGGCATCTGGACGGTCTTCACGACCTCCTTCTCAACCACCTGCACCACCGGGACCTCTTTAATGACCTCTTTCTCGACGATGATCTCCTTGGGCACCTCGACAATCTGAGTCTGAGGCGCCGCCGTCTCTCCGCAGGCGGCCAACGCGACCGCCAGCACCGTAGATATCAGGGCGAATAGCAACAGCTTCTTCAAGACGTCCTCCTCGTTTCCACTCCGGGTTAACATCCGACCGCTAATTCGATTCCTTACGACTCCGATCTATTCCCACCCATGTGTACCAATTACGGGATGGTAGACGGGATGGGCGCGCCTTGTCAACTGTATGGGGCGAGCGCCCCTACACGACGGTAGAAGTGCCGCCGTCGATGTTGATGGCAATGCCGGTGAGGTAGCTGGCGCGCTCGGAAGCCAGGAAGGCGACAACGTCTCCGGCCTCCTCGGACTCTCCCACCCGTCCCAGTGGTATGCTCTTCCCACGCTCGGCGTAGTACTCGTCGCGAGAGATGCCCGAGCCCTCCTCCCTCCAGCGCCGGTCGTTCTGGCCGCTCTTTATGAGCCCGATGCAGACTGTGTTGACCAGGATATTGTCGGCGGCGTAGTCCTTGGACATCGCCTTGGTGAGGGCTATTCCCGCGGCCCGGCTGACGGAGGTCGGCACAGACCTGGCGCCGGGGGCCTTGCCCCCCAGGTTGGTGACGTTGATGATGCGCCCCCCTCCGACGCTCTTCATGTGCGGGATCGCCAGCCGCGAGCACCGGATGGCCCCGAATAGCTTCAGGTCCAAGTCCGCCTGCCACGCCTCGTCGGTGGCGTCGCCGAAGTAGCCGCCCGCGGATGTTCCGGCGTTGTTGACGAGGATGTCGAGCCGCCCGTGGCGGCTCACCACGCTGTCGAACAGCTCCTCGATCTGGCTGAGCTGCATGACGTCGGTAGGGATACCTGTCACGTCACCGCCCGTCGAGGCCCTGAGCTCCGCCACTGCCTCCTCCAGCACGTCCGGACGACGCGCGCAGACCACTACCGCGGCCCCCTCATCCGCCATGCGCCAAGCGGCAGCTTTGCCGATTCCCTCGCTACCCCCGGTAACGATCGCCACCTTTCCGGTAAGTCCCAGCTCCATCTTCTCCTCCTTCTTCTCGTAGCTACCTCAAGAGTCCCTTCCCCCTGAGAAGGAAGGTTAGGATCGGCCCCGCTGCCCATGTTGGGGTATCGCCTACACTACCCGCCAGAGGATAGGTGTGCGAAGGGCATCGTCCGAGTCGCCTTATACAAGAGACTCCGCGCTGTATGCCTCGTCCAGCAGATCGGTGACGTAGCGCACTTGCATGGCGAGCCCTTCCTCATCAACTCCATACTGTAGCTGAAGCACGCAGCCCGGGTTGGCGGTGGCGACCACGTCGGCCCCCGTCTCCCTCACGGCCCTCATCTTGGACCGGAGCACCCTCAGCGAGAGGTCGCGCTCGGTGATGGCGTAGGTCCCTCCGGCGCCGCAGCAGATGGCGGCGTTCGGGAGCTCGCGAAGAGTGACCCCGGGAATCGACTTCAGGAGCGCCCTGGGGGCATCGGCCACCCGTTGAGCGTTCAACAGGTGACAGGAGTCCTGGTACGTGACGCTCAGGTCGAGGCCGACCCTCGGCGGATCCAGGGGCAGCCTGTAGAGGAACTCGTTCACGTCCACCACCATGCCGCTGAGCTGGCGGGCGCGGACCGCGTGCCTCCAGTCGTCCCTGAGCAGGTGATCGTACTCCGCCATTCGAGAGCCGCAGCCGGCAGACGCCGTCACGACGGCCTCCACGTCGCTGGAGAGGAAGGCGTCGATGTTCGTTCTGGCCAGGTCCCGGGCAGTCTCCAGGTCGCCAACGTGGGTGTTGATCGCTCCGCAGCACACCTGGCCGTCGGTGACGACCACCTCGCATCCGTTGCGGGTAAGCACGCGGACCACGGCATCCATCTGCGGCCCATGCACCAGGGGCATGACGCATCCCGCCAAGAGGGCGACGCGGGCGCGGCGCGGCCCTTGAGCGGGGACCACCTGTCCGCGGGCCCTGAAGGCGCTGGCCGAGACCTTAGGCAGCGCCCCTTCGAGCTCGGCGGAGCCGCCCGGAAGTAGTTTGATGGCGCCCGTCTTGCGCATGGCCCACTGCACGCCCAGACTCTGGTACAGCTTCAGGCCCGACACCAGCAGGTTCAGCCGCCCCTGGCGAGGGAGGAGCTGCTTCAGCGCGACCCTCGATACGAGCCTGCCCATAAGTCCCAAACGCCTCCGGCGGCCGACCTCGGCCATGGTGGCTTCGATGAGACGGCCGTAGGGGACGCCGGAGGGGCAGGCGACCTCGCACGCCCGGCACTGGATGCAGAGGTCCCAGTGCCTGACGACGCCGGGGGTCATGTCGATGCGCCCTTCGTTGACCGCCTTCATCAGGGCGATGCGGCCGCGCGGCGACTCGGTCTCCAGGCCCGTCTCCAGGTAGGTGGGACACGCCTGAAGGCAGAAGCCGCAGTGGACGCACTTGTACAGATCAGACTCTTCGGGCGCATCGGGCCCAGAGAATAGGCCTAGAGCCGTGTCCTCTGGGTCGACGGCCATCAGATCCCAGCCACGAATCTGCCCGGGTTCAGGGTCGACTTGGGGTCGTACTGGCTCTTCAGCCTGCGCATGACCGCCAGCGAATCGCCGACGTCGTCCCAGACGTCGATCTTCCGCCTAACGTCGATGGGGCATCGGTCAATGAACATCCTTCCCCCCATGGTATGGGAGATGTCCCTGGCCCGGACGAGGGTATAGCGCGCAACGTCTTCGCGGACGGCTCTCTCGGCGGCAAACCAGAGTACCGTCACAGTCCCGTAACCCGGATGGCAGAGGACGGCGGTACGGAGGCCGTTGAAGACCGCCTCCGCCTTGATCGACTCCACGAGCCGGGCTACATTGGTGGGCAGGACCGAGACGCGCCCGGCCATGGCCGGTGTGGGCCCATCGTCCCAGCCAAAGTCCGCCAAGCCCCCCCAGAGAGACGCCGCGGTCGCCTCGTCCAGGGCCTCGACGCTCTTGGCGCCCGCGCTTCGAGAGATGGACGAGCTGTCATCGGTCATGCGCTTCAGTGTCCGTGGTCTGCCTCCGAGGCGAATGGCAAGGTGGTCTTGCGACGGCGGCAGCAGGCCGGAGGTCGCGTTGGCCATCTCGTCAAAGGAGGTCACCGCGAGGGGCGTCATCCCACTGTGCATGATGCCCAGTCCCGCCTCGACGGCGCGGCCATGGGAGCCGAAGCCGGCAACCAGGGTGGTCTCCGCCGCGGGCAGGGGGGCAAGCTTGAAGGAGACTTCGACGATGACGCCCAGGGTACCCAGCCCGCCCACGTGGAGCCGCGCCATGTCGTAGCCGCTGACGTTCTTGACCACCTGGCCGCCGCTCTTGACGGTCTTGCCGTCGGCCTGCACGACCTTCATCCCTATCACCACGTCCCGGAGATTGCCGAACTGGGGCTTCATAGGCCCGCCGGCGGCGGTCGCCAGCGTCCCGCCGACGGTGGCGCGGTCAGGAAGGGGAGGGTCCATTGCGAGGAACTGTCCCTGCCTCGACAGGGCCCGGCGAAGCTCGGACACCCGGATGCCCGCCTGTACGGTGCAAGTGAGGTCGGCCGGGTTGTGCTCTATCACGGCATTCAGCCGGGTGAGGTCAGCCACGACATCCAGGCGGCTGATGACGTTGCCCAGCTCCGTCCGAGTCCCTCCGCCGATGGGGGCAACGGCGAGGCCGAGGCTGTTGGACTCCGCCAGCAGCTCGCCCAGCTCAGGGACGTCGCCGGGAGATACGGCGACCTCGGCGCTGGCGCCCGGTATGCCGTACCCTGCCACGGCGTCGCTGAGCTTGTCGGCGCCCAGCACGCGCTCCATGGCCAGTCGGGCTGAAATCCGGTTGCCGGCAATCATCTCTGGCGAGCCCTAAATGTATGCGTCTGCACCCGCCCTTGCGACGGCGGCGGCCGTAAGGGGGGTGTCAATGCACGATGCGCCGGAGGGGAAGACCTTGCCGGGATTGAACATACCGGCGGTGGCGAAAGCGGGCTTCAGCTTGTCCATCGCCTCCATGTCGTCATCGGTGAACATCAGGGGCATGTACTCCTGCTTCTCCAGCCCGATGCCGTGCTCGCCGGACAGCACGCCGCCCACGTCGACGCACAGCTTCAGTATCTCACCCCCCGCTTCCAGGACGCGCTCGGTCTCGCCCGGCTTCCGCTCGTCGAAGAGGATGGACGGATGGAGATTGCCGTCGCCGGCGTGCAACAGGTTCGCTATCGGCAGGCCGTAGCGCTGCGAGATGCGCCTGATCTGGGCGAGCACCTCGACCAGCCTCGTTCTCGGGATCGTTCCGTCAACAAGGTAGTAGTTGGGGGCCAACCGTCCCAGTGCCCCGAGAACGCCCTTGCGCCCCGCCCAGAGACGCTCCCGCTCCTCCGCGTCGGAGGCGGTGAGTATCTCGATTGGCCCGTATGCTTGACATACCCTCTCTATCTCCTCAGCCTCCTCTTCGACGGACTCCTCCAGACCGTCGACCTCCACGAGGAGCACTGCGCCGGCGCCCTCCGGATACCCGGCGTCCACGGCAGCCTCGAGGCACAGCCGGTCCATCATCTCCATGGCCGCCGGAACGATGCCCGCGGAGATTATGGCCGAGACGGCGGCGCTGGCCTCGTCGACCTCCCGGAACACGGCCAACAGCGTCTTGACGGCCTCCGGCTGCTTGAGAAGCCGTACGACGACCTTGGTGACGACGGCCAGCGTCCCCTCGGACCCGATCAGTATGCCCCGCAGGTCGTATCCCGGGGCCTCTCGGGTCTTTCCTCCCAACCACTGGACGGAGCCATCGGCTAGGACGACCTCCATGCCGAGGATGTGGTTGGTGGTGACGCCGTAGGCCAGGCAGTGGGGCCCGCCGGAGTTCTCGGCCACGTTGCCGCCGATGGTGCAGGCCTTCTGGCTGGAGGGGTCCGGGGCGTAGTAGAGCCCGTATCGAGACACGTGGGTGGTCAGGTCTAGGTTCACGAGGCCCGGCTCGACGACGGCGAGGCGATTATCCACGTCCACCTCCAGGATGCGGGTCATCCTGGTGAGGGCCAGTACAACGCCGCCGTGCTCCGCGACAGCGCCGCCGCTCAGGCCCGTGCCGGCTCCGCGGGGGACGATGGGCGTCCGGCGCCTGGAGGCTGCGCGGACGACGCGGGAAACCTCATCGGTCGAGGAGGGGATCACCACGGCCAGGGGCAGCGCCTTGTCCACAGACCCGTCGTACTCGAATACGATCAGGTCTTCGGGCTCGTGGATGACGTACTCGTCGCCAACGATTGTCTTGAACTCGGCTATGAGCGGGTCGCTGGTCTCCACTGGGCGCCTCCAACGGGGGTGCGCCCATCATATCGCAAGGGCTATAGCACGTCCATCCCGCGCAGGCGGCGCACCGCCAGCCAGAAGAAGGCCGCCGACACGATGACGATTCCCCCGACTGCCGCCGTTAGCTCGATGGTAAAGTCCTGGAACATGTCCAGCCGCGAATCGTCGATGCCCTCCATCAGCGTCAGGACGTACGCCCGCACGCTCAGGTACCTGATACCGCTCAGGAGGGAGCTGAGGAGGCCCTCCCATAGCAACAGGTACACCAGCGCGAAGCCGAGGGCGTGGCTTGTCACGAGGCCGGCCCAGGCAAATATCGCCGAATAGGTTACGACGCCGGCGAGGAGGCCGACCCCGACGGCGGCGGCCGTCCTGGGCTCCCCCTCGAACCCGACCAGCACCACGACTATGCCGCTGATGACGAGCACCGGCCCGGCGATCACCACCGGGGCGAGCATCTTCGACAGGACGATGGACCATCGCGAGACGGGGTTCAGCGTCAGGTAGCCCAGCGTGCGGTCCTCGACCTCGTTGCCGAAGCTGGCGGTGGCCAGGGTCATGGTGACGATGGGCATGACGGCGCCGACTATGATTCCGTCGAGTATCAGCCTGGCTCCCTCGTCGATATCGTCCGACGCGTCGCCGCCGAAGGCCCGGCCCGCTGCGACTATCGCGACGGGGAGAGCCGCCAGCAGCGCTATGACGGAGATGCGCCACTTGCCCGAGAGCTGGCGCAGCGACAGCTGGAGGATCGGGAGCAAGCTAGGCCTCCACCACGTAGCTGAAAACACTCTCCAGGGACTCGTCCAGCGGCTCCACCCGCGTGAGCCGGAGCCCAAGCCGGCTGGCCGTCACAGGCACGGCCCTCTGCAGGGCCGCGACGTTGCGGCTCAGCACCAGGACCGAGCCGTCGTCCATGGAGACCGACTCCACGGCCTCCAGGCGCATCAGCGCCGACGCCATCGCGCGGGGCTCTTCGCAGAGGACCCGCACCTTGTAGGGCTGCTCGTCGAGCTTCTCGCGTATGGCGCGGAAGTCCCCCGATGCAGCCAGCTTGCCGCTCACCATGAGCAGGTGGCGGTCGGCCACCGTCTCCACCTCCTCCAGGATGTGGGACGAGATCAGTATGGTCCGCCCCTCCGACGCGAGGCGCCTCATCAGGTCGTGAAACTCGATTCGCTGGCGCGGGTCCGTGCCGTTCAGGGGCTCGTCCAGCAGCAGCGCCTCGGGTTCGTGGACCAGGGAAGCCGCCAGCCTCATGCGCTGCCGCATCCCCCGCGAGTAGGTCCCCAGGGTGCGGTCCTGCACGTCCGACAGCCCGACGTAGCCGATGGCCCTGTCCACCGCAGCCCCAACGTCGTCGAGGCCGTGGAGCCGAGCCGCAAGCTCAACGAACTTCCGCCCACTGTAGAAGGGGTACACGGCCTCGTGCTCGGACATCATCCCCAGCCCGCGGTAGATCTCGGGATTGTCGCGAACGGGCTGGCCCAGCACCTCGATCTCGCCCTCGGACGCGCCTGCGAGGCCGGCCATCATGTGCAGCACCGTCGTCTTGCCGGCGCCATTGGGACCGAGCAGGCCCGTGATTCCGGGCTCCACGTCCAAGGAGACGTCGTTCACCGCAACCACGTTGCCGTACCACTTGGACACGGACCTGAGGGATATGGACGCCACTACTGCGCCGCCTTCCGATAGCGCAGCATCAGCAGGGCGGCAGACCCTGCCGTCAGCAAGGCGTACCACGCTATGGGGACCGCGTCATTCAGCTGCCCCATCCGCTGTATGGCCTGGTTCGATTCGTCGAGCTCGTCGAAGATCATGCCCACCAGGTGCGTCGGCAGGCTGAGGATGTCCAGCAGCGCGATCCACCTCGTCCAATCACTCGTCACCGATGCGATGAGCGCATTGGCGGAGACCGTGGCGATGACGAACAGGCCGATGACGAATCCGGTGGCGTAGGTGCGACGGTCGGTGAAGCCCGCCACCGCCAGGGGTATAGTGGTCACGAACACGGCGACGACGGCGCCCGCGGCGAGGAAGCGCGGGACGTCGGTCCAGTTTTCGCGGACATACTCGAGGGGCTCACTGGCGGCGAAGGTGAACCCGATGAACAGCATCACTTGGCCGGAGTAGACCAGCGCCAGCACGATGGTGAAGAAGGCCAGCCAACGCCCCCCAACGTAGTCTGCCGGGGTGAGCGGCCTCACGAGGTACAGCTGGAGTACCTGGCTGCGCCGGTCGGCGCACAGCAGCTCCGGGGCGATGATAGCGGAGAAGAGCAGCACGAGTATCGAGACTATTCCGTAGTAGTCGGCGTGACCGGGCACTTCCACGAGGTCGGAGACGCCGAAGTCGTCGGTCACCGATGCGATAATCACGAAGATGGTGGCGGGAGCGATGACCGACACGAAGAGGAGTATCGGCAGTATCTTGGCGCGTGCGCCCCGCCCCACTCCCAGGGCGGTGCGCACGCCGTTGGTCCACAGGGCAACGCGGGCGCGGTTGCGGCCCTCGCGCGGCCCCTCGTAGCGCCGGTACCCTATGTCGTAGACCTCGCCCCGAGGCTGTGCCGCCAAGCGCTATCTCCCAAAAATCCCCGTCAGCCGGTACTGCTGCGGCTCTATCTCCTAAATATCTCAGACAGCCGGTGCCGCTGCGGCGCCATTCGCCGTAGCCTCGCTCCCGACTCGACCACGGCGTCGCGCACCGTATCGTAACCCTCGTCGGACACGTGGTCTATCACAATGGACATTCCGTCGAGATCCGCCTCCAGCCCGTGCCCCTGAAGCAGGACCAGCAGCTCGTCCCTGCGGTCGTCCACGTCGACGTACAGGGTCTCCGTCTCCTGGGTGAGCTGCGCGACCTCGGCGTCCTCCACCACCTTGCCCCCCTCCAGCACGACGATCCTGTTGCAGGTGCTCTCCACGTCCCCCATCAGGTGGGACGAAAGCATGATGCTGATGCCGAACTCGTCGCCTATGCGGCGGATGAGGGCAAGCATCTCCTCGCGCCCCATCGGGTCCAGGCCGGACGTCGGCTCGTCCAATAGGACCAATACAGGGTCGTGGACGAGTGCCTGGGCCAGCTTGACCCGCTGCTTCATGCCGGTGGAGTACTCGCCTATCGGCCTGTACCGCTCCTCGTAGAGCCCGACGTGCCGCAGCGTGTCCGCCGCCCGCGTCCGCGCATGGGCGGGTGGCAGGCCGCTAATCTGCGCCATGTGGGTCAGGAACTCGGAGGCAGTCAGCGACGGCGGGAGGCAGTCGTGCTCCGGCATGTAGCCCAGCCGAGAGCGCGCCTCTATCGACTTGTACGGCGGCTCGCCCAGCACCTCGGCCGAGCCGGACGTCGGCTCGATGAGGCCCAGGAACAGCTTGATGGCGGTGCTCTTACCGGCCCCGTTGGGTCCCAGAAGGCCGGTGATGCCGCTGGATATCTCGAAGTCGACTGAGTCCAGCGCCACAGTCGCGCCATAGTGCTTGGTCAGCCCCGCAGCCTCGATGAGTACCGTCAATCGTCCACCTTTCCGTATACTCAAAGTGTACTACCTGGGCGTCCTCTTAGTCCACCGATCAGCGGCTGCTTAGGAAGGTGTGCCTGCGTCTACGGCTGCGCGCCGCGTTGACGGGACGCATGGCCAGCCGGGATAATTCGCATCATCCAGGAGAGGCCGCCAGTGGAGCTCGATTGAAGGCCGGATTGGGGAAGTCTATGCTGTCTGGGGAGGGAAGGGGCGGCATCGACGCCCGCTCCCTGGCCTGGCTGTTCTCTATGTCCTTGGCGCTGATCGTCATCCTTCTGCCCTTTTCCAGCTACATTGCAGCCCTCTCGTACATCCAGGAGGAGTGGGGACTCAACAACAGCCAGGCCGGGGCCACCTTCTCCGCCTACCTGGTCGGCTATGCGGTCTCGGCGCTGATCGTAATGCCGCTAACCGATAGGCTGGGCGCCAAGCGCATCTTCATCGGGTCGGCGCTGATATCGACCGTGGCTCACTGCCTCTTTCCGCTGGCAGCCTCCAGCATGGCCTCCGCGGCGGTCTTGAGGGCCGTCGCGGGCCTGGGCCTGGTCGGCCTGTACATGCCGGGGCTGAGGATCGTAGGGGAGCGCTTCGGGAGCCGGGGCCGCGGTACGGCCATGGGGGTCTACGTGACCGCCTACTACCTCGCCGGAAGCCTCTCCCTGTCGGCGACGGGAGCGCTGATGACGTGGCTGGACTGGCGGGACGCGTACCTGGTCATCGCCTTGGCGGCCTTCGCCGGTCTGCCCGCGGCCTACCTCCTGTTGCGGGGTCACGGCCACTCGCCTGGGAACAGGTCCTCCGGCCTGCTGGACCTTCGAGTGTTGAGAAACCGGCCAGTACGCTACCTGACCCTGGGTTACTCTCTGCACGCCTTCGAGCTCTACTCCGTGCGCATCTGGCTCCCGGCATTCCTCACCGTCGTCCTCGTCTCGAAGGGCGTCGACAGCGGGCAGGCGGTGGTCGCCGCCGCGACCTTCGGAGGACTGGCCCTGGCCGTGGGGTCGGTCGGACCGGCCCTGGGCGGCATCGTGTCGGACCGGTGGGGCCGTGCGTTGTCCGCGGCCGGCATCTTTGCGGTAAGCGGCCTGTGCTCCCTGGCAATAGGCTGGACCGCGGGCCTCGGCATTCCCTGGATAGCGATTATCGCCCTTGTGATGGTGTACGGGCTCGCTGTGGCCGCCGATTCGGCCATCTACACCACCGCAATCGTCGAACAGGCGGGCCCCGACCGCCTGGGGTCCACCCTGGCCGTGCAGTCCTTCGTCGGCTTCTCGGGCGGCGTCGCCGGCCCCATCCTCATCGGTGGTATCCTGGACATCGCGCCAGACCCCCTCAAGTGGGGCATGGCCTTCTCGTTCCTGGGAGCGGTAGCCGTCGTCGCCGTCGCGGGGCTGCTTCGACTGCACTTCACCATACGCCCTCCGGCCCCGGCGGATGAAGGCTCATAGTTCCAAAATCGGGCCGGGCAAGTTACAGTTACAGTGGGCATAGCTGGGAGCCGGTCGGCCATCCAACGTCGGTGAGAGAGTATTGAGACAGAGGTCCCAACGCAGCGGCATCGAAACGGCCCTGCTCTACGCTACGCGGGCGGCGATCCTGCTCGTCCTCGCCATGCCTCTCATGGTGCGCATCGAGCTGTTCTTTCCCTTCGTGGTCGGCAAGGCGTTGTACTTCAGGGTGCTTACGGAGATCGCCTTCGGCCTGTGGGTGGTCCTGGCCTACCGTTTCTCAACCTATCGCCCGTCTCGATTTGTGATACTCGCCATCTTCGCCGCCTACCTGGTCGTTGCGCTGCTGGCCGGGGTCTTCGGGGTCAGCTTCCAACGGAGCATGTGGTCTACCTACGAGCGCATGCAGGGCATCGTGGACATCGCCCATTGGGTCCTCTTCGTGCTGGTGGCGTCGTCCGTGTTCCGCTCCTTTGCGGAGTGGCGCACTCTGCTGAACGTCAATCTTGGGGTCAGCCTGCTGATCTCCCTGATGGGCATCGTCCAGTACTACGAGCTCTTCGAGGTCCCAGGGTATGGATTCCTGGAGACTACCCGCCGGCTCGACGTGACGCTGGGCAACGCCACATACGTGGGCGCGTACATGCTCATGAGCATCCTGGTAGCCCTGGGATTGCTCGCTCAATCGTATCGAGACAGCCAAGAGACGGCCACGGCCAGCGCGGCAGTGCGCAGGCGCAGGAGACGAAGGGACCGGCAACGTGGGGGGAGCGCCGGGCTGTTCTGGGTCAGGGCTTTCTGGTTGTCAACAGTGTTCTTCGGTCTCTGGGTCTTCGTACTGAGCGGAGCGAGGGGGGCAGTGATAGGGCTCGTGATGAGCCTGGCGGCCCTCGCCTTGGTCTATGCCGTCTGGGAGTCGTCTCGGAGAGTCCGGATGGCCGCGCTGGCCGCGCTGTTGGTTGTCGTGGGCGGCTCGATACTGTTCGCGGCAGCCAAGGATACGCCGCTATTCGATAGGGCTGCCGAATCGGTCCACATGGTGGCGCGCCTGAGGAATATCGGCCTAGACGATACGAGCATAAGGCCCAGGGTCCTCTCGTGGAAGGCTGGGCTCCGCGGGTACGCCGAGAAGCCGGTATTGGGCTGGGGGCCGGAAAACTACGTTGTGGTGTGGGGCCGGTATCTGGAGCTGGGAGCGGGGCCCACCGACATACACGACCAAGCCCACAGCAAACCGATAGAGGAGCTGGCTACCAAGGGTACGCTGGGATTCATCGCCTACTTCGCAATCTGGGGGTCCATGTTGTGGGTCATATACAGGAGGGTGCGGAGCCGCGACCATCCGGAGCAACGGTTCATCCTGTTCGTAACGGCTGCGTTGGCTGGATACTTCGTACAGAACCTCTTCCTGTTCGATACGCTGACGACGGTCCTCTCGTTCATGGTGCTGCTGGCGTACATAGTGAGGCTGGAACAGCAGGACGAGGCGCCTGCCGCCACACCTGCTCGGCGCGGCAGGGGGGTGGCGGGGGAACGATTGGACCGCGGCTGGTATGCCGCCATAGGGATCGCCCTGGTGGCGGTGGCCGCATCGATACTCCTCATGAACGTGCCGCCCTATAGGGCCGCCAAGACCGTCGCCCAAGCCACCAGGCCCAACGTCACCTGGGACGGGCGGATGGCGCTGTACGAGGAGGCCATCGGCAAGTTCCCTCCCCTGGCAAATCAGCCCCGGTTGAGGCTTCTCGGCCTCATCTACAGCAACTGGGACAAGCTGTCCGAGGGTCAACAGCTGGAGGCGCTGGAGATAGCGAAACGTCAGTCTGACCTCATTCTGGAGAATGAGCCGCAGGACTGGATGACCTACCTCAATCTGGTCAACATCCACCAGAGAGCGTCGTCGTTGGACAGATCGCACCTGGAACGGTCCGCGGAGTACCTGGAGACGGCTGCGCTCCTTGCGCCCGGACCCATCGAGACCAGCGGCCTCGTCCAGCGTCAGAAGGAGATTGAGGCGCACTATGAGCTTCAGACCACTCCCTAAGAGGCCTCATCTCCCAAGCCTGGTAGGTGGCTGGACGGAGGGACGGCCCCTGGAACAGTCGGCTCGGAGGTGAAGATGGGACTGTGCCCAGTCATACTGGCAGGCGGCTCCGGCACGCGGCTCTGGCCCCTCTCCCGGGAGTACTTTCCCAAGCAGTTCCTGTCCATCATGGGAGAAGGCTCCATGTTCCAGGAGAGCCTGCGCCGACTGGACGGCATCGCGGAAGCCTCGCCTCCCGTCGTAGTCTGCAACGAGGCGCACCGCTTCCTGGTGGCCGAACACGCGAGGCAGATGGATGTCGAGCTGCAATCGATAATACTGGAGCCTGACGGCCGCAACACGGCGCCGGCCCTCACGCTGGCCAGCCTGGCGGTTCGGCAGCCCAGCGGCGCCTCGAACCGGGACCCGACGATGCTGGTGATGCCGTCCGACCACGTGATCAAGGACGCCCCCGCGTTCCGATCAGCCGTAGAGTACGGCCTGACCTTTGCGGAAGAGGGCTACCTGGTCACCTTCGGCGTCGTGCCCACCAGCCCCGAGACCGGATACGGATACATCGAGAAGGGCGAGCCTCAGAGCGGCGGGTGCTTCCGCGTGGCGGGCTTTGTCGAGAAGCCCGACGGGGAGGCTGCCGAGAGGATGATCGAGTCGGGCGCCTTCCTGTGGAACAGCGGCATATTCATGATGCGGACGTCCGTCTGGCTGGAGCAGATACGGCTCCACCGTCCCGAGATAGCGGAGGCCTGCCAGGCGGCCTACGCCGGAGGCCGTTGGGACGGCGACTTCTACCGCCCAGACCACGGTCTGTTCCTGGGCTGTCCCAGCGATTCCATCGACTACGCGGTGATGGAGAGGGCCACGGCAGCCCCGGAAGCCGACCTTGGCTGCGCCGTCGTACCCCTAGACGTGGGATGGTCCGACGTGGGGGCGTGGTCGGCGCTGCTGGAGGTGAGTGAGCGTGACGCCGACGGCAACGTCGTCCAGGGAGACGTGCGCGCCCGATCCATGAGCGGATCGCTCATGATAGGGCAGCACCGCCTTCTGGCGGCCGTGGGCCTCGAAGACGTCATCGTCGTCGAGACGGCTGACGCCGTCCTGGTGGCCCACAGGTACAAGATGCAGGAAGTGAAGGAGCTGGTGACTCAGCTCAAGGAAGAGGGCCGCCAGGAGCAGAGGGACAACAGGAAGGTGCTCCGACCGTGGGGCAGCTACGAGACTGTCGACGCCGGCCCGGGCTTCCAGGTGAAGCGGCTCACCGTGAACGTCGGAGAGTCCCTGTCTCTCCAGCTGCACCACAGCCGCGCCGAGCACTGGGTCGTCGTGGCCGGTACGGCCAAGGTGACCAGGGAAGAGGAGGAGCTCCTGCTCACGAAGAACCAGTCCATCAGCGTGCCTGTGGGAGCTCGACACCGGCTCGAAAACGCCGGAGACGTCCCCCTCGAGGTCGTCGAGGTGCAGTCGGGGAGCTACCTGGGAGAGGACGACATCGTACGCCTGGAAGACCGGTACGGCAGGCGGGAGGGGTAGCAAGGAAAGTGGAGCAAACGCCAACGGCTCTTCAGGCCCTGGAGGCGATGAAGACCCCCAGGATGATCACTGCAACGCCGATCCATCGCACGATGGACAGCGGCTCGTCGAACAGCATCCAGGAGAAGAGCAGCAGCAGCACGTAGTTCAGGGCGGTGAACGGGTAGACGTAGCTGAGCCCGAACCTGGACAGGGCGCCCATCCATGCCAGGAAGCCGAAGCCGTACAGCGCCACGCCCGCGATGACGTAGGGCGAGGTGACCAGCTTCCACACCTCCACGATTAGAGTAGACCTGGTAAAGGTGAGCTGGCCCATTGACCCGACACCGGTCCTGAAGAGGAGCTGGCTGACCACCGCGAAGATGATGGCCAGGGCCAGCATCAGGTGGGGCCGGGTCAGCTCGAACAACGGTTGGCTCCATGGCTTGTCATATACTCTCCGATGAGGGCGCCGCTCGATGCCTCCGGGCAGCCCCCTCAGGTGCTACTCGGCCAGCTGTGCGGCCAACACGGCCGTATCGTTGGTGGGAAGGTTGCAGACGTAGTTCCTGCAGACGTACGCCGTGGGGAGTCCGCCCACCTGGTCCCGGCCCTCCAGAAGCGGCAGGCCGTCGACGGCCCCATCGCCGCCGGACGCGCCCACCATCACTCGATTGGGAACGTAGCTCCGGTACACCTCCCGGGCCAGCATCCGCGTACCATCGTCCGCGGCGTCTCCGACGATGGCGATCTCCCTGGCCTCTGAGAGGTAGAAGTCCAAGGCGCACAGCCAGTGGCCCGCTCCGCCGGGGAACCTGGCCATGAGGTCGCGGGCCGATCTCATGGCCGCCGCCGCACGGCGCCGGTGCTCGGCGTCGCCGGTGATGACCGCCAGGCGCAGGAGGGCGTCGCAGGCCATGGAGCTTCCGGACGGGATGGCGTTGTCGGTGACGTCGTGGGGCCGCACGATCAGCTCCTCGTGGTCCCGGCCCGTATCGTAGAAGCGCCCGGAGGCCTCGTCCCAGAAGAGCTCCACCATCTCCTCGCCCAGTACGGCGGCTTCCCTGAGCCACCGTACGTCCAGGGTGACCTCGTGCAGCGCGATGAGGCCGTCTATGAGGAAAGCGTAGTCCTCCAGGTAGGCGTTGAGCTTGGCATTGCCATCCCTGTAGGTGCGAAGCAGCCTGCCCCCGGCTCTGAGCTCTCTCAGGAGGAATACGGCGTTTCGCTCCGCTATCTCGGCGTAGTCGGGGCGGGCGAGGACAGCTCCGGCCTCCGCAAAGGCGCGGAGCATCATGCCGTTCCACGCAGTCAGTATCTTGTCGTCCCTGGCAGGACTGACGCGCCCGCTCCGGGCGGCCAGCAGCTTAGCCTTGGAGCGCCGGAGCATGGCGTCTCGCTCCTCCTGCGTAGCGCCCAGCGCCTCTTCGTCCAAGGGGTTGTCGCTTACACTGAGGATGGTGTGGCCCTCGAAGTTGCCGTGGAGGGTGACGCCGTAGTAGCTGTTGACGGCCTTGCCGTCCCGGCGTCCCAGTACCTCGATGATCTCCTCCGGCCGCCAGACGAAGAACTTGCCCTCGACGCCCTCGCTGTCCGCGTCCTGGGAGGAGTAGAAGCCCCCGGAGGAGTCCAGCATCTCCCTTCGAACATACTCCAGGGTATCCTCGACCACCCGCCTGTACAGCGGCTTGCCCGTTACCTGGAAAGCGTGCAGGTACAGCCTGACCAGCAGCGCGTTGTCGTACAGCATCTTCTCGAAGTGAGGCACCAGCCAGAAGGCGTCCGTGGAGTAGCGGTGAAACCCTCCGCCGATCTGGTCGTAGATTCCCCCCAGCGCCATGCGGTCCAGGGTCAGCTCCACCATCCGAAGGGCCTCCGGCTCCCCGGAGGTGAGGTGGTACCGCAGCAGGAACTCGTACGTCATCGGCTGGGGGAACTTGGGCTGCATGCCAACGCCGCCGTGCCGGTCGTCGAACTGGCCCTGTATTCCGCGGAAAGCCTGGGAGAGGACGTCGCGCGTGAGGGGCTCCAGGCTTCTCAGGCTCAGGGTCATCTGCCGCAGGTGCTGCAGGAGCCGGTCCGTGGACTCCGTCACCTTACTGCGGTCCTCGCGGTAGACGCGGGCGAGGGTATTGAGCACCGTGGGGAAGGCCGGCATGCCGCCGCGGTCCTGCGGGGGGAAGTAGGTGCCGCCGTAGAAGGGCTTGCCGTCGGGGGTTAGGAACACGGTCATGGGCCATCCCCCGCTGCCCGTGAGGGCCTGTACGGCGGCCATGTAGATGGCGTCGATGTCGGGGCGCTCCTCCCGGTCGACCTTGATGCACACGAAGTTCTCGTTCATGATCCGGGCGATGCCCGGGTCCTCGAAGGACTCGCGTTCCATGACGTGGCACCAGTGGCACGCGGAGTAGCCGACGCTCAACAGGATCGGCAGGTCCTCGGCCTTGGCCCGTTCCAGGGCCTCAGGGCCCCAGGGGTACCAGTCCACGGGGTTTCCTGCGTGCTGCAGCAGATACGGACTGCTCTCGTCAATCAGTCTGTTTTTGTGCATATTCACTCGGCCACTCTCTGACCGCCCAAGGCGGACGGCGGGTCAGAGGCCGGTCAGCTCCAGGGTGGTCACCTCGAGGGACGTGAGGTCCAGGAGGCGTATCGCGTGGTTGTTGGTGTCGGCGACGTAGGCCCTGCCGCCGCATATGCTGATGCCTCCCGGTTCGTCGAATCGAGCTCTAGCCGCAGGCCCGTCAGAGAGCCCCGCGGCGCCGTTTCCGGCAAAGGTCACAGCCCCGCGGGTGGACGGGAATATCTTCTTGATCTTGTTATTGTAGCTATCGGTGACATAGAGGATGCCCTCGTGCAGATCGACGGCGAGGGGGTGCTGCAGGCGGACCTGGTCTCCGGCGCCGTCGACGTCTCCGAAGGTGAACAGGTGCTTGCCCACGATGGTAGTCACCCTGCCGCCGGGCGCAACGTCCGCCGTTCGGACGGCGCTGGTCTCGCTGTCCGTGAAGTAGAGCTTGTCTCCGTCGGTCGCTATGCCGCTGGGTTGGGCCAACGCAGCCATCTCCAGAGGCCCGTCGACGATCATCTCCCGGCCGCTTCCCGCGTGGGGCCTCGCTTCCAGGGTTTCCAGGTCCAGACGCCAGAGCTGGTGGAACCCGGCCATGGCGACGTAGGCAGTCCCGTCGCTCACCACCAGGTCCCAGGGGGAGTTGAGGGAGGCCGACCGTCCGCCGCCGTGAAACATGGCGGCCTGCTCGCCCGTGCCTGCGATGGTCTCGACGCTGCGGGCCGAGAGGTCGACCTTGCGGATAGCGTGGCTCTTCGTGTCGGCGACGTAGAGGGCGTCTCCGACAAGGTCCATCCCCTGCGGGTCGTTGAACTGCGAGTCGGCGAAGGTACCGTCGACCAAGCCCTTCTCGCCGGAGCCCACCACGTCCAGCACCCGCCCGTCCAGGGAGGCGATGAGGAGCCTGTTGTGGTTGGAGTCGGCGACGAACAGCCTTTCGGAGTCCTCGTCCGCCAGGAGCTTGCCCGGGAAGGAGAGCGTGCGCTCCAGCTCCTTCTCCCGTTCCAGCCTGAAGGGCAGGGGAGTACGGTCCATCAGGCCTCGCTGGTCGAAGTACCCGACCATCTCACCGATCAGGTTGTCGAATGCGTCCGCGGAGATCTCCCCCTCGTGCTTCCCGACGACCTTCCCCTCGGGATCGATGAACATCAGGGTGGGCCACGCCCTGACGGAGTAGCGCTGCCACACCTCGAAGTCGCGGTCGTTGACGACCGGGTGCTCGATCTCGTAGCGGAGGACAGCCTTGCGCACGTTGGCGGTGGACTTCTCGGCGGTGAACTTGGCCGAATGGATGCCGATAACCACCAGCTCCGCCGAGTACTTCTCCTCCAGTTTCCGCAACTGCGGAAATAGGTGCATGCAGTTGATTCAGCAGTAGGTCCAGAAGTCCAGCAGCACCACCTTTCCCCGCAGATCCTTGAGTCTCACGGGATTGTCGGTGTTGAGCCACTCCAGCCCCGGGCTGAAATCGGGCGCCGTCACTGTTCCACTGTACTCTTTTGTGCTCATCGCGACCTCGCGTAGGAATCCGGCGTCGACGGCACAAGCTTACAGGCTCGGAGCCTGATTTGTAAGCTTTCCGAGGAACAGGCAATCGAAGGCGCCTCTCTCGTCCCCTGCTGCCCACAGGTCCCAGGAGGCGAGGGCCAGAAGGAAGGGGTCGCAGGATACCCGAGCCCTTGGGCTGGAGGCAGGCGCAGCGGCGCACATGGTAATATGTCCATATTCTCATGCCGGGATCGGTTTTGTTCACTAGGGGCATATGTAGATAGCTCCACTTTCCACTGCAACCTCAATCCTCTCCCATCAATGGAGACGAGCGATATGCAGGTTATGCAGAACCTCGTTCGCAGCTCCCGATAGCCTTCTGCGGATTGTAGAACGGCGTCTATGGTAGCCTAAACGGTGTCTTCAGACACATGGCCAGAGATTGAAGGGGGTTCCATGCGACATCTCTCGACGATTTTCGCTTTGATCGGCGTCGTCCTGCTGCTTGCCTTCGCCGGATGCCGCGGCAGCTCTGAATCCGGTGAGCGCGAGGGCGGCTCAGAGTCGAGTGAGCATGAGAGTGGCGCGGAGGCAGGGGAGGGCGACGAGGAGTCTGGGGCCCAGCTCGGGAAGAGTGATGTCTTCGACCAAGTGCGGGCCGGAGCCCGTCTGGTACTGTCCTACGACTCGTCGGCCAACGCCTTCACGGGCACGGTGGAGAACACCACCGGTGCCACGCTAAGGCGGGTCAGGGTGGAGGTCCATCTTTCCAACGGGGTCGAGCTCGGCCCGACTACCCCTGTCGACGTGTCCCCCGGCCAGGTGGTCCCCGTCACTTTACGGGCGTCCAGCCGGCCCTTCACCACGTGGAGCGCACACCCGGAGGTTGGCTGACTCTTTAAAAAGTGCGCCATCAGCGGTATGCCTTATCCCGCCTACCGACTCTTATCACCAATACACGCAGAGCATCATCCCGGATGTCACAGATGACGCGGCAAGACCCCACACGATAACGCCACAATCCACCCAGTGGGCCGGTCAGCGCCTGGCCGACGTTCCGGGGGTCGTCCGATGACGCAACGCGTTCGTCCATATAGTTCATGACGCGCCGAGCCGTGTTCTTGTCTAGCCTCCTCAGCTGGGTCTTGGCTGTGTCGGTGTAGTCAATCGTCCAGGCCAAGCTCTTTCCTCACGTCCGCAGCGGCATGTACTTGCTCCCGGCCTTTGCGGATACCTTCGAGAACGTCTGCGGCCAAGTAATAGTCTTCGATGTCCTCAAGTCCGCGGTCGATAATCTCACGTAGGTAGAAAGCCTTGGTGCGCCCGGTCTGGGAAGCCAGCAGAGCAAGCCGCTGCTCGGTTTCGGGTGACAGACGGATCGAGGTAGCCATATCGTGTCCCTCCGCTGTAGTGTGTGTATTCATTGTATCACGTCGGTCGCTCTCCAACTCAGCCACGGCCCTATTGCAGCCTTCGGCGGCGCAAATCGCAAGGAACCATAACCTTGATACTCGAAACACCAGATCCCGACCCCTGTCAGCCCATCCGGGGAGAGGAGGCACCTGCTATCATCGGGGTCATCGCCGGTGTACGACCTCCACGTGAACGGTCTGCTCGCAGGAGGCGAGCATCTCGCGCAGGGCCGCCAGCTCGGCCTCGGTGGCGGTCAGCTCCCATCGACCCTTGATGGTGGTCCAGTCGATTGCGTAGTCGCACCAGTAGTCCCTGTCCGGCGGACGCCACTCTTCCGGGCCCCTGCTTCCCTTGGAGCGGTTGGCCGAGGCGGTCACGGCGATGAGGTGGTCTTCGTACTCTAGGTCGTTGGCGTATGCGGCCTTGCGCTCCTTGCTCCACGCCCACCCGCCGGAGCGGTAGGCGTTGGCCAGAGGCACCACGTGATCGACGTCCAGCTTGCCGGGGTCTTCCAAGACCGTTCCAGTGAAGGGGTCTGTCCAACGGCCCGATGCTACCCGACAGAGCTCCCCGTCCTTGAAGGTGACCGGGACCATCGACTCCGCGATGAGCGCCTCCTGCCGGGCATCCTGGCAATCGCCGTCCGCGTCGACCCAGTGACGCCACTCGCCGCGGTCGTAGTCCGGAGGATCTGCCGGCGGCGGGGCCACCGCCAGGCTCAGGGTGAGGTCGGCGGCTGGCGCGGTTGGGGCGGCGCTGGGCCGCACCAGCGGGCTCGGGGTGACTACCGGCGAGGTCCGGCTGGCTTCCGGCGTGGGTGTCTCGATGATGGTCGATATCTCGCCGCATCCCGACAGAACGGGCAGCAGAATGAGCAGGGCGAGAAGGGGCACAGCCATCGACGCAAGGCTCCCAGCGGCGCGGGAGCGGCCCCATCGTGCCGACCCGGAGCGACTGGGAGCCGCCGGGGCTGGGGTCATCCGAACCATATGCCGAGATACTTGGTGAACCAGAACAGCCCCGCGTAGGCCGCGGCCCCGGAGGAGACTAGGACGATGAGCATCCGGCGATAGCGGTACGCACCCCCGACCGAGCACGCGCGGCGGCGGCGCAGGTACAGAGTGACCGCCGTGGCCGCCAGGACAAGCCCGGCTCCCCTGAACAGCCAGCCGTAGGTGTAGTAGAGGGTGTCGCCCAGGGTGACGGCCTCGGCGGCGGTCGCAATCCCTATGAGGACCAGCACCACGGGGGAGACGCAGCAGGTGATGGCCAGCAGGCCCGAAGCCAGCCCGAACAGCAGCCCTCTCTTGATCTCGTCGGACGGCTGGACGGCCGCTCCTCCGTCAGGCGCCTCGATAGGGTCCGTGGTGAAGCTCATTGCACATGCTCTGCTGTTCCCTTGCCGTCGCAGTGTTCCACTCCGGGGCTGGGCTGCGGCAGCGACTCTCAACCTCGTGCGAGGCGCCCTCGACACCAAGGATAGCATGGCTGTGCTAGACTGGCAGGCAATCAAGTGTGGAGGAGCCAGGTCCTGATGACTACCGCTCACCGTCTGACCGCAGTGATCGAACGAGAAGGTGGGGCCTACGTCGCGCTCTGTCCTGAGCTCGATATTGCCAGTCAAGGCGAGACCATCGAGGAGAGCCGAGGAAACCTGAAGGAGGCTCTAGAGCTCTTCTTCGAAGCGGCTAGCCCCACGGAGGTTGCGGAACGGCTCCGCTCCGAGGTCTATGTCACCAGCGTCGAAGTCGCCGTTGGCTAGGCTGCGGACTCTCACTTCCGCGCTACGGCGACCAGCCGACGCGAGTCCAGGCCGTACTCGCTGCCGTCCAGACCGCCGAACAGCCTCACGTCACCGAAGCCAACCCCAAGCAGGCGGTCCTTCAGCTCCTGGCCGGAGTAGACGGTGTGCTGGAACCGGAATGTCGTTGCCGTGCCATCCTCGATGACCGTCCACTGGTTCTTGACACGGGTCCAGTCCTCGATGATTTCGTGCCGCTGAACGAGCAGCCTGCCGTCGGGCAGCTCCTCCGAAGTCGTGGGCAGGAAGTGTCTGGCCAGGCACTCCTTGCCCATGACTTCGATGACAAAGGCCGCTCCCTTGCGGAGGCTTTGGTGGATGTTCCGCAGTACCTGGAGGTCGTCCTGCCTGTCGTCGAAGTAGCCGAAGGCCGTGAAGATGTTTATGGCGAGGTCGAAGGAGTCCGGGCGCACGAAGCGGCGCATGTCCTCTTGTACCCATTCGACGTCGACGCCCTCTGCGCGGGCACGGTCCCTGGCCCTCCGCAGCAGCGAGGGCGAGAGATCGACGCCGGTCACGCGGAAGCCCCTCTTTGCCAACGCCGCCGCATGTCGCCCCGGACCGCAGGCCAAGTCAAGAACGCTGCCTCCCTCGAGGCCCGCGAGGTCTAGAATATCGGCCACCTGGTCGTCGGCGATTTCGAACTTTCGGTCCGAGAACATGAACGGGTAGAGCCCGCTTCGTGGCGGGTCGTGATCATGCGGATCCCGGGCTCGTCCCGCAGCGCGGCGATGGTCCCGGACATGTGTATGCCCGGTATTCCGAATACGACCTTCACCCTCATGGTGTCACCGGGATCTGGTACAGAGCGTAGATCGCCATGGGGTGTGGGTGAACAGCCCCCGCTGGGCAGTGCCGTTCATGACATACAGCCTGGCGTCCCTGGCAGGATTCGAACCCGCGACCCGCTGCTTAGAAGGCAGCCGCTCTGTCCAGCTGAGCTACAGGGACGTTTCAGCGCGACGGTCTCAGTTTAGCAATCCCCATCGGAGGCGGTCAACAGCACCCCCCCTCAACTCTCAACCTCCCCCTGCGAGGGCTGACAGGAGTATGTATCAGGTACTTCCAAGTATCAAGACAATAGAGCCACTCTCACATCATGTCATTCCGAAACGGAGCGCAGCGGAGTTGAGGAATCTAAGATGGTAGCCTAGATTCCTCGCTGCGCTCGGAATGACATGGCGAGGCTAGCCTCACACTTTACATACCCCTGTCAGCCCTGCGAGGGGGAGAGGTAGATCTGCTCCCTTGAGAGTGGATTTGCTCCCAAGTCTGAACAGTTAAGTCGCTGCTTGCGGGGGAGTTGCACGGTCCGCCTTGGCTCAATCCCCGCGAGCGATGAGGACGCGCCCGGCGCTACTGGGGAGGTGCGAAGCTCGTGGTGACCCTGTGGAGGGCGTAGCCTCTTCTCCAGATGGGTCTGACGTCGACGATCTCCACTCCGGCCAGGTCGGGTAGGGTAGTGAAGCGGCGCTGCAGCTCGTTGCCTATCGGCCTGCCCAGGATGTTGGCGCCCACGGCGGCCACGGCCACGGCCGGTATTCGTGAGAGGGGACCGGCCTCCTTGCCGAGCCTTCTCATGAGGATGGCGGTGAACAGGCCTGCCAGCACGGCGCTGGTGACCAGGTTGGTCCCGCAGTGGCGGGAGATGGCCAGCTGACGCTGGCCGTCGACAATCCGGGCAAGGGCTTCCCCGGCGGCCTCTCCCACCAGCTCGGCGGACGCTCTGCCAAGGATGAAGAATCCACGCCTGGTGGAGTAGCCTCCCAACGAGGGCGCCACCCCTCTCTCCATCAGCACCGCCACGGTCCCATGCTCCAGGGCGTGGTTCCGCCTGATCTGGGTAATGGTGTCCTTGAACACTCGCGCCTCCTCCTCTCTGCGGCGTGGGGCTGCTGGCCAATAGGCCCCTCACTCCGTCTCTTGTGGGAGCGGGGCCATGTCGAGGGCCTCCGCGCTCCATCAATTGTAATGCAAGGGTTGATGGGCGGCCACCGGCCGCGGGTGGATTGCCCTTCTATCACCAAGGAGAACACCAAGGAGAAGGGCTGGCAGTCGAGTATGGGCTGAATACAGGATTCAGCATTTCGGCAGGGGTGGAATAGGACCAGAAATGCTAAACTATGTCTTGGAAAAAGATTGAAAAGGGATTGACAGGTACAGTATGGCGCGGTTACCATTGAGCTACGTTACGAGTGAGAGGAGGAAGAGATGACTCGCAAGACCAAGAAGATGGTTGCTGTTGAGGAGCGGTTCCATCAGCCCCTGGAGAAGCTCCTCCCGGAGATGGTCACTGAGGAGGGTCTTTCTCACACGGCGGATCAGCTGGGGGTATCCAAGGCGACCCTTGGGTACTGGCTGCTCAAGCTGGGGATCAACGTCCGAAGGGTGGCGCTGGCGCCCGGGGAGACCCTCGAGGTGAAGCGGGTAGGGTAGCGCCAACCGTTCCGCCAGTCACAGCGTAGTCGGCGGCGCTGGGGGGAGTCCCCCCAGCGCCGCTTTGCTTTTTGGCGTCCGGCCCGGCGCTATCCGGTCAGGGCCTCCCGAACCTCCCTCTCCCTGTACTTCTCGATCAGCGCCCGCCTCTTGTCGTAGCGTCGGCGGCCCCTGGCCAGCCCCAGCTCCACCTTTGCAACGTGACGCCTGAGGTACAGCCTCAACGGTACGACGGTCAGGCCTCGCTCCGTAATCTGCCTAGACAATCTCAGAATCTGGTCTTTATGCAGCAACAGCTTTCGAGGGCGGGTAGGGTCGTGGTTGTTGATGCTCCCCGGGGCGAAGTGCGCGACGTGGGCGTTGACCAGCCACATCTCGCCGTTCTCCGGCCGGCAGTAAGCGTCCGCGATGTTCGCACGGCGCTCCCTGATGGCCTTGATCTCGGTCCCAGTGAGCACCAGCCCCGCCTCGATGGAGTCGAGGACCTCGTAGTTGTACCTGGCCTTTCGATTGGTTGCGACTGTGCTGCTCTTGCTCATTGCCGCTTCACCCGGACGTCTGGGACTCCCTGGCGTCGATGAGGCCGTCGAGGACCTCGCGCGCCTTCTCCAGCTGATTGACCTCGGCTGTCTGCCGGTCCCTGTTGACGACCTCGACGTCGGGCTCGACGCCTAGGCCGTGTATCAGATTGCCCGATGGGGTGAGCCACCGCTTGATGGTGATCCACAGCCCGCCCCCGTTGCTGAGTCTCCTCAGGTGGTTGACGCTGCCCTTGCCGAAGGTGGTCGCTCCGACGATGGTGGCCCTGCCGTGGTCCTTGAGGGCCCCGGCGAGGATCTCGCTGGCGCTGGCGCTGTACTCGTTCGTCAGCACCACCATCGGGATGTCCGTTGTCTCGCCTCTCTTGGTCCCCATCGCGGTCCGCTCGCCGTTGGCGTCGACCTGGTAGAGAACGAGTCCGTCGTTCATGAACTGGCTGACCACGTCTATCACCGAGCTGAGCAGTCCCCCCGGGTTGTCCCGGACGTCCAGTATCAGCCCCTTGGCTCCCGCGTCGACCGCCTCCTGCAGGGTCTCCTCCAGGGTCCCCGCGGTGTTGCCGTAGAACTCCGTGAGCCTTATGTGGGCGATCCTATCGCCGGGCTCGCTGCGGAGGAGGACGCTGACCAACGGGATCACGTCCCGAGTGAGGGTGATGTCTATGGGGTCGATGGCGGTCAGGTGCTTGATGGTCAGGACGACCTCCGAGCCCTTGGGACCGCGGATTCTGGCGACGGCTTCCAGGAGGCTGAGGCCCTCGATGCTCACGCCGTCCACCGCCAGCACGGCGTCCCCGGGCTTCAGGCCCATAGCCTCGGCCGGGCTGCCGGGTAGGGGAGACATGATTATCAGGATGCCGTCGCGGCGCATGGTAACGTGGGCGCCGATGCCCTCGAATTTGCCTTCGATGTCGCTGCGCTGTATCTGGAAGGCCTCGGGCCTCACGTAGTTGGTGTTGCGGTCGTCGAGGACCTCGATCATGCCTCTGATGGCGCCCTCGGCGAACTCATCGGAGTTGAAGTCGCCCCGGTCGACGTGCTCCTCGTTGAGGCGCTCCCACACCTCCCAGACCAGCTTCAGCTCGTCCGGGACCACCTTGGGCTGGTTGGGCTCGACGCTGGGAATCGCTTCGGGAGGCGCCTTGCTGTCCGACAGCACGCCGGACGCCCCGTTGAGTGACTGGCCGGCGGGGACGCTCTCTGCCGAAGATGGAACAGGGGTGTCGCGCACCTCGTTGAAGCACCCGGCCAGCACCAGGAGCGCCAGGACCGCCAGGGCGGCGGCCGTTGTCGTAAGAGCAGTCCGGTGAAGCACAAGCTCCTCCTTGCATAGCGGGGATCAATCAGGCAATTCTAACACGACAGGGCCGCACCCCTCATCCCAACCTTCTGCCGCCAGGGAGAAGGGACTGGTCTCCATATACAACGACGCAAGGCCCAGGAGAGTTACCGTGAATACTTTTTCTCGTTTCATGTTTTCCAGGCACGCGATGTACACGGCAGTTTCATACCTAGAAAAGGTAACGGACATCTGAAAAGCGTCTTGACACCGTCCCTGCGTCTAATCTTTACTCAGACGACTGAAATCTGTATAAGGGACTGGTCTCCATATACAACGACGCAACGAGAGTTACGGTGAATACTTTTTCTTGTGTCCAGCCCTCCACTGTGTTTTCCAGACACACGATGTATACGGCAGTTTCATACCTAGAAAAGGTGACAGCCGTCTGAAAAGCGTCTTGACACCGTTCCTGCGTCTAATCTATACTCAGACGACTGAAATCTGTAGAGTGGTATTTCTGACATGACTACTGAACCTGGCAATCCCAAGGGGAGGCGCGCGCCCAAACGGACGCGCAGGGTGCGCCCATACCCCACAGAAACACTGGAGGACGCCCTGGCCGTCGCAACGGCCATCCAGGAGGCCAACGCGGGCCTCGCCTTCGACCGGGCGCTGCTCGCCGGGGCCCTGGGGACCACCCCCGCCAGCAGCGGCTACACCATCAAGATCAACTCCGCGGCCAAGTATGGCCTGACCCAAGGCGGCTACAACGACGAGCGCATCGCCCTCACCTCCAGGGGCGAGTCTATCACCGCCCCGAAGCAGGAGGAGGAGCGCCGGCAAGCCCTGGTGGAGGCCGCGATAGACCCTGAGCCCTTCAGCCGCTTCTACATGATGCTGGACGGCAAGCGTCTACCCGAAGACACGTACGCGGAGAACATGCTCCAGCGGGATATCGGAATCAGCCCTGAGCTGACCGCCGAGTGCCTGGGCATCATCAAGGCGAACGGGCTTTACGCCGGCATACTTGAGGAGGTTTCGGGCCATCTGGAGGTCAAGCTGGCCGAAGAGCCCACTCCGGCGGATACGAAGGCGGAGGACGCTCCGGCGGCTGCGCCTCCGGCTCCCGCGGCGGAGCCCCGTAGCAGGCCGAAGATATTCGTGGGCGAGTCCAGAAACTCCGACGCCGTGGACCTGGTGGTCCACGTGCTGAGCGAGTTCGGCATTCCACACGAAGCCGCCACGCGGGAACCGGACGATAGCAGCCCCATCTCCGCCGGCGCGTCAGAGCTGATGCGAGAGAGTACGGCGGCCGTTCTGGTGATCGCGTCGGGCGACCTGGCGGAGGGCGGCAACGGATCGGGAGAGAGGGCCCTGTATCAGATCGGGGCCGCCTCGCTGCTCTTCGGGGACGCCATCGTACTCCTCTGCGAGACCGGGGTCCAGCTTCCACCGGACATCCGGCAGCTGCCCAGGGTCGGCTTCGACGTAGATAGGGTGCCCGCCGCCGCGTACGGGCTGATCAAGGAGCTGCACAGCATCGGAGCCATCAGGGTCGGCTCTTAAGAGGGGTCCAGGGGCCGCTGAAATCTGGCCCATCGTTATTATGTCAAGCGCCTGCCCGGTCGGCTTGCTTGCTGTCTTTACATAACCTTTATAGTGCGAACCACGCTTTGGTGAGTAAGGCGGCCTCTGAGGGCGAGATAATCCCTTCCCTACCCCTGGTGACGGCCCGGTGCGGCCTCCCGGTCAGACCGTGACCGGCGACGCGTCGAGAGAGGTCTCGGCCAGGACCCGGCCCAGCTCTTCCTTGAGCTCCTGCATGCCCTGTCCGTCCATCGCCGAGGTGCAGACCGTGCGGCCTCCCCTCCCCACGACGGCTTGGACGGCCGACAGATCCGGACCGCCCACGTCGGGCTCCAGCAGGTCGATCTTGTTCAGGACCAGCACCCGGGGATGTCCGGACAGGCCCATCTCGGCCAGGATGTCGTCGGCCACGTGGGCCTGCTGGGCGGCGTTCGGGTGCGTGATGTCGACGACGTGGACTATCAGCGACGACTCCTGGACCTCCTCCAGCGTCGCCCTGAAGGCGGCGGCGAGGGTTGCCGGCAGCTTCTGGATGAATCCGACGGTGTCCGTCAGGAGAAGCTCGCGGCCGCCCGGAAGGACGACCTTCCTGGTGACCGGATCGAGGGTCGAGAACATCTTGTCCTCGGCGGCGACGGCGGCCCCTGTCAGCCGGTTCATGAGGGTGCTCTTGCCGGCGTTGGTGTAGCCAACGAGCGACGCCACGGCCATGCCGCGTTCGCGGCGCTTTGCCCTGTACTGGCCCCGGTGCCTCCGGACGTCCTCCAGGCCCTTCTTCAGGCGCCTGATCCTGGCGCTGATCAGCCGCCTGTCGGTCTCGATCTGGGTCTCGCCGGGGCCCCTGGTCCCTATTCCTCCGCCGAGGCGCTCCAGGTGGGACCACTGCCCGGCCAGCCGGGGCAGCAGGTACTCGTGCTGCGCCAGCTCGACCTGCAGGCTGCCCTCCCGGCTGCGTGCCCGGCGGGCGAAGACGTCCAGTATCAGGGCGGTCCGGTCGATGACCTTGACGCCATCGAGGGCGTTCTCCAGGTTTCGCTGCTGCGTGGGTTTCAGCTCGTCATCGCAGATGACGGTGTCCAAGCCGCGCGCCCGTACAAGCTCCTTGAGCTCCTGGATCTTTCCCTTGCCCAGGTACGTCTGGGTGGGCCTGTCGATGCGCTGGGACATGGACTCCACCACCCGCGCACCCGCGCTCCGAGCCAGCTCAGCCAGCTCCTTCAGGGAGTCTTGCGACGACCAGGGGTCCTTGTTCCTCTTGGTCCTGACGCCGACAAGGCAGACCCGCTCTGTCCTGGGTCCGGTGGAGAGGGAATTCTTGGGAATGGTTAGCCTCCTGCTGTGGGGTGTACTCCGGCCCGGAGCTTCTCTTTACGAGGGGCCTCGCCAGCCATCCAGGCGCGCGAGACCGCGCTCCAGCTGCTCATCGGCGATGGTGAGGGAGAATCTCACGTACCCTTCTCCGTAGGCGCCGTAGCCCGATCCCGGAGTGACCACGATGTCGCACTCGTCCAGCAGCTGCTCGGCGAACTCGGCGGACGTGTACCTGTCCGGGATGCGGGCCCAGACGTAGAGGCTGGCCCTGGGGATGTCCACGTGGAGCCCCATCCTTTGCAACGATGCCACTATCTTGTCCCGGCGGCGGCGGTAAATGCCGTTCCGGTCGTCAATGGAGCCCAGCGGGCTGTCCAGGGCCTCGATGGCCATGTACTGGATCGCGTTGGGTATCCCCGAGTCGAGGTTGGACTTGACCACCATGAGGGCCCGTATCATCTCGGCGTTGCCGACCGCGGCGCCAACCCGCCATCCGGTCATGTTGTAGCTCTTGGACAGCGAGTGGAACTCCAGGCCAACGTCGGCACCGCCGCCGGCCTGGAGGAAGCTCACCGGCTTGTATCGATCGTACGCCACCTCGGAGTAGGAGGCGTCGTGCATCACGGCGATATCGTGCTCCCGGGCGAAGTCGACCACCCTCTCGAAGTAGGACAGGTCCGCGATGGCCCCGGTGGGGTTGTTGGGATAGTTGAGCCACATCATCTTGGCGGCGTCCGCGTCCCTGCCGTCGATGGCGTCCAGATCGGGGAGCCAGCCGTTCTCCTCCAAGAGGGGCATCCACCGGCACTCCCCGCCGGCGAACCAGGTGCCGACGGAGTAGACGGGGTAGCCGGGATCGGGGACCAGGACGCTGTCGCCGGGGTCCACGAAGCAGAGGGCGACGTGCCCTATCCCCTCCTTGGCCCCTATGAGCGGCAGCACCTCCGTGTCCGGGTCCACAGATACGCCGAACCTGCGTTGGTACCACCTGGCGATGGCCTGGCGGAGCTCCGGCAGCCCGTCGGTCTCCGGGTACCGGTGGTTGGGAGAGTCCACGGCCGTTTCCAGCAGCCTCGACACCACGTTGGACGGCGTGGGAATGTCCGGGTCTCCGATGCCGAAGCTGATGACGTCGATGCCCTGGGCCTTCTTTTCGGCTATCTTCCGGCTTATCTCGACGAAGAGATACGGTGGCACCTTATCGATGCGTCTGGCGAATCTCATGTCCATCTCCACACGTCTTAGGAATCGCGGCGGCCGTCCTGGGTCGTACCCAGAGGAGTAGACGCCCCCTGGTGCTGCTCCGACGGCCGTCCAGCAATGCTTTTGGGTTTAGTTAGCCACTTTATCGTACCTAGAGGGGTGTTCTCCCCCGGTGCTGCTCCGATAGCTGTCCGGCAATGTTTTTGGGGTTTGGTTAGCCACTTTATCGGGCCACTCGCCCTGGAATACCACGTGGACCGAGCCTGCCACGCTGGACGGCGTGGGAATGTCCGGGTCTCCGATACCGAAGCTGATGACGTCGATGCCCCGGACCTTCTTCTCGGCTACCTTCCGGCTTATCTCGACGAAGAGATGCGGTGGCACCTCATCGATGCGGCTGGCGAATCTCATATCCCTATCCACGCGTCTTAGGAATCGCGGCGACCGTCCTGGGTCGTACCCAGGGGAGTGTCCGCCCCTGGTGCTGCTCCGACGGCCGTCCAGCAATGCTTTTGGGTTTGGTTAGCCACTTTATCGTAGCTAGAGGGGTGTTCGCCCCTAGTGCTGCTCCGACGGCTGTCCGGGAATGTTTTTGGGGTTTGGTTAGCCACTCTGGTCGGGCCACTCGCCCTGGAATACCTCTTGGACTGGGCCTTCGAGCACGACTTCTCCCCGCCCTGCCCAGCTGACCGCCAGGTCTCCTCCGGGCAGCGAGACGGTGACGTCGTCGTCGACGTATCCGTGGAGCCGGGCGGCCACGGCCAGGGCGCCGGCCCCCGAGCCGCACGCCATCGTGAGCCCAGACCCGCGCTCCCAGACCCGCGCCCTGAGACGGCTGCGGCTCTCCAGGTTGACGATCTCGAAGTTGACGCGCTCCGGGAACAGCTGATGGCGCTCGATGACGGGCCCCACCTCGTGCAGGGGGAACTCGTCGACGGGCTCCCGCAGGAAGGCGACGGCGTGGGGGTTGCCCATGGAGACGCAGCTGATGCTCAGATCGTAGCCGTTGACCCGCAGCGGGTGGTCCATGACCGGTCCGCTTCCCGGCGCGGCTACGGGAACGTCTTGGGGGCGCAGCCTGGGCTCCCCCATGGTGACGCTGGCTCCGACCATCCGGCCGTCCTCCCATACCGGCGTGACTTGGCGGACTCCCGCCAGGGTCTCGACGGCGACGGGCGAGGCGTCGCAGGGGACCATGCGGCGGTCCAGGGCGAACTTGACGAGGCACCGGATGCCGTTGCCGCACATCTCTCCCTGGGAGCCGTCGGCGTTGTACATCCGCATGCGCAGGTGGGCGCGGTCCGAGTCGGCCATCAGGATGATGCCGTCGGAGCCCACGCCGGTGTGCCTGTCGCTCATGGCGACCGCCAGGGCGGGCCAGTCCCGCTCGCGGCCCCGGGCGTCGATGTAGACGTAGTCGTTCCCGGCGCCGTGCATCTTGGTGAAGTCCAAGGGTCCTCCGTCCCGCCCACCGCGCTCCACAGCGGAGCGCAGCTTTCAGGTTAGGGCCATCTTAACATATCGGCCCAACCTTCCCCCTGGGGAGCGGCGCTGGACCGGTATTGACTCATCTCGCATGAGTCAACTAGACTGTCATCATGTCAAAGCGACTACAAGTCCTCCTAGATGAGGAAGAGTACAGGGAGATCCAGGGCGCTGCCCGCAAGCAGCGGCTGACCCTCGCGGAGTACGTCCGGCAGGTCCTGCGCCAGGCAACCCGCGGCCACCATGGGACCATGGAGGCCAAGCTGCGCGTCATTGCCGACGCCTCTCGTCATGAGTTCCCCACTGCCGACATAGAGGTCATGCTTCGGGAGATCGAAGCGGGCCAGCAGCTTCCGTGATCTTCGTCGACTCCAACGTGCCCATGTACCTAGTTGGGGCCGCACACCCGAACAAGGACCGGGCAGTGGCAGTGTTGACGCAGCTGGTGCGCGACGGGGAGCGGTTCATCACCGACGTGGAGGTCTATCAGGAGATACTCCACCGGTACACGGCCATACAGCGGCCCGAGGCCATCGACGCCGCCTTCGACAGCCTGGACGGGATAGCCGACGACGTTCTGACCTTCGGCATGGCGGAGATACGCTCTGCCAGAGCGCTGCTGGGCTCGGCGGGCCGCCTCTCCGCTCGGGATGCGCTGCACGCGGCGGTGATGCAGAAGGCCGGGGTGAGCCGCATATTTAGCTTCGACGAGGGCTTTGACTCCCTCCCCGGGATCGAGCGTCTGAAGTAGGGCCTAGCGTCCTTGTCGTAACTGTTCAGAGTTGGGTGTGGCATGTTCTCCAACCCTCTGCCAGTGAGGACCCCCTCTCAATCTCCCCCTGCGAGGGGGAGAGGTAGGTTTGCGCCCCCTGCGAGGGCTGACAACAGGGGTAGGTAAAGTATGAAGCCAGCTCCGCCATGTCATTCCGAGCGCAGAGAGGAATCTAAGAACCTATGCCCTTGGACCACCATCTTGGATTCTTCAACTCCGCTGCGCTCCGTTTCAGAATGACATGATGTGAGAGTTGCCTTACTGTCCTGGTACTTGAAACCACCATATACCTACCCCTGTCAGCCCTGCGAGGGGGAGAGGTAGGTTTGCTCCTCAAGTCTGAACAGTTACTCCGCACGAGGTAGGAGATCGGGATGGGGCGCAAGAGCCCCTGGGGCAGTGAGATTCAGAGGGGAGTTCCCCGGGCGTCGGTCAGAAGAAGATGCGGAGGGGGTTCCTGGTGTCGGACTTAGGGGAGTCCGGCAGAGGCTCGCGGTTGGCGAGGGTCCCGGGAACCGGTGCGGCGAGGCTCCGGCGGGGGAAGCCGGGGTCGGTCCGCGAGTAGTCGTCGCGGTCCTGGGCATCGGCGCCGCCGCTGGGCCGGGCGGCGGCCTCGTCGGCGAACTCGTCTGCGTGCCGATGGTCGACAGGGTAGTCGTCGCAGTCGACGGCCTCCCGCCGGTCGCCGACGGGCTCCTGGCGGACGGGCATGGGAGCGTAGCTGTTGTGGTCGACGGGCTGCCGCTGGCGGGCGGCGGTAGGCCGAGCTTGGACGCCGCCCGGGGCGTTGTCGAAGCCGCGGCGCAGGAGCTCCCTGGCGGCGGCGAGCCTGTGGTGGGGCTTGAAGCCTTCCAGGGTCCCCTCCATGACGTCCACCAGGAAGCGTATGGCGACGCGGCCGTCTTCGGTCTCCTCCCGGACGATCTGGGCCAGCTTGCCGGATATGGCGACCGGGGTCTTGCCCGTGGGTCCCGGCGCGTTGCGGCGGCGGTGCTGGGCGTTCCGGTCGACGAAGTCCTGGGCGCCGGTGAAGCCGAGGTTGACGAGCTGACGGGCGGCGCTGAGCCTGTGGGAGGGCCCGGCGTCTTGGAGCTGGCCTTCCATGGCCCCTACGAGGAAGCGGACGATGCGTCTGCCGCCGTCGGTCTCCTGGCGCACGATTTCTTGTATTTCTTGTATAGGCGCAGCACCTTGGCCTTCGGGGTGTTCCTGCTTGTCCTGATGCAGGTGTCCGTTGGGGTCGGCTGTAGGGAACATATGAGCTTATTGTAGGGGATGGTCCGAGGGGGCGTCAAGGGTTCCCGGAGTCGGAGGGAAGTGCAAAACTCCCAGAATACCCCGCGATCCTACTCGCCGTCGATCTCTCTGTTGCTTCGAGGAGCAGTAGAGGGAAACGGGGGGGGAGTGTCGACACTCTTATCGGAGATGGTAGAATGAGAACGGCCCTTGCGCAGTGCACAAGGGCCGTTCTTGGTGGAGGGTAACCCCTACAAGTGTAGGGCCGGGGCTGAGACCCCCGTGGACGCTAGCTTACCCCAGCGTTGCGGAGCGATACCGCTGCCCTCCGCCCACCGCAAGTTCCTAGAGTATATACCCTGTCAATACCCTTGTCGAGTGCTTGCGCACTCGCAAGCTAGGCGCTGGGTGACTGGAGGGCGATATGGCCAGGGTGCAGTTGGTAATGGCTGACGACGACCGCGATAGCTTCGTTCACCAGGCGCGGCGGGAGGGCATGTCCCTCAGCGCCTGGCTGCGGGCAGCCGCCCGTGAGCGCCTTGAAAGGCGCCAGAGGGTCAGGCAGTTCGAGTCTCCGGAAGAGGTCGAGGAGTTCTTCAGGTCATGCGCCGCGCTGGAAGGTCCCGAGAGGGAGCCCGACTGGAGTGAGCACCTGCGCGTCATGAGCGAGTCACGCGGACGAGGAGCTGCCAGAAGGTGATTTTCGTCAAGACCTTTGACCAGGCACTCGCGGCAATATCCAGCACTCCGTCAATCCAGTAGGGATAGAGGTTGAACGCGGGCTGAGTGAACAGTATGCCGCGCCAGACAGAGCCGAGCGCCAACAACGCCATGGGCAGCCTGCTACAGGGCATGCTGCCCCGGAGCCGGCTGCGGTCCGAGAACACCCAGGCCATATCCGGCCATCCAGGGCTGCGCCCCGACATCCTGGTCACCGCGCCCGGCCGCTCGCCCGTGGTGGTCGAGGCCGAGTACATGCCCGCGCGTACCGTCGAGCCGGAGGCGAAGTCACGCTTGGGGCTGGAGGTGGCCGCCAACGGGCGGACTATCGAGGCCGCCATAGCCCTCCGCTACCCGGAGGACGTGAGCGACGCCGACGACCTTCATTCCGCCCTCACGACAGCCCGCCTGTCCTACTGCGTCTTCACGGAGGAGGCCGCGGGCCCGGTCCGCTTCCCGGAGTCGGGCTGGCTGGAGGGCGCCGTCGAGGACGTGGCGGACATGGTCCGGCTGGTGTCCGTCCCGCAGCGGGCGGTAGACCAGGCCGCCTCCACGCTGCAAGAGGGCATCGAGGGGGCCGCGAAGCTCCTGGACGAAATGGAGGAGCTGCGACCAAGCATCACTGCGGCGATAGCCCGCAGCCTGGGAATGATCGACGTGCCGCAGACGCGCCGGATGGCCTGCGCCATCATCGCCAACGCCCTGGTCTTCCACGAGCACATCGCCGGGTTGCATGAGGAGGTCAAGCCCCTGGCGATGGTGTGCGGCGACGGCGCGGCCAACCCCCAGGGCGAGGTGCTGGCCGCCTGGGACGACATCCTGGAGATCAACTACTGGGCCATCTTCGCAATAGCCAAGGACATCCTGAGGCACCTGCCCTCCGGCGACGCGGCCACGATTCTGAGGCGATTGAGGGACACCGCCCAGTCGGTCAACGCGACGGGCGTGGACAACGCCCACGACCTGACCGGCCGCATCTTCCAGCGTCTCATCGCGGACCGCAAGTACCTGGCCACCTTCTACACCCTGCCCGCGTCGGCGGCGCTGCTGGCGCGGCTGGCCGTCGCCAAGATGGAGGGCGTGGACTGGGGCGACGTCGACGCCGTCGGCCGGCTGCGCATCGGCGACTTCGCCTGCGGGACCGGGGCGCTGCTCTCGGCGGTGTACGAGCAGGTGGCCGCCCGCCACGAGCGGGCCGGGGGCGACCCCGCCGTCCTCCACCGGGTGATGATGGAGGAGGTGCTCTACGGCTGCGACGTCATGCCGTCGGCGGTCCACATCACCGGCTCGACCCTCTCCGGCGTGGAGCCGAACGTCCTCTTCAACAGCTCTCGCCTGTACACCATGCCCTACGGCAGGATGAAGGACGGCAGCGTGATGATAGGCTCGCTGGAGCTCCTCCGGTCCTCCAACGTGCTGACGCTGTTCAACACCAGCGACCCGGCCCTGCGCACCGGCGGCGCGGGCGAGGAGACGGCCGCCCAGATACGCGCTGAGTTCCCCGACGAGGGCTACGACCTGGTGATCATGAATCCGCCGTTTACCAGGGCAACGAACCACGAGGGCGCACACGCAGACATCACTAACCCCGCCTTCGCCGCTTTTGACGCTACGGATAACGACCAGACCGCTATGGGGCACCGCGTTAACCGGTTGGGAGACGACACCTGCTATCACGGCAACGCGGGCATAGCCTCGGCCTTCGCGGCGTTGGCCCACAAGAAGTTAAAGCCCGGCGGCGTCCTGGCCCTAGTGCTTCCCTTGTCCGTGGCTAACGGTCTCTCATGGAAGGGATTCAGGGAGATGCTGGCCAGGGAGTATGCGGATTCAGAGATATTGAGCATCGCGGCCAACGGCAACGGCATGTCGTTTTCGTCCGATACGGGAATGGCGGAATGCCTGGTGATTGCCCGCAAGTCGAAACCGGATGAAACAACAAGACCGGTGCGCTTCACATCGCTCCAGCGCAGGCCGCAGGGGTTCGCCCACGCAAGCTCTCTGGCGGGCAGGCTGCTGGACGGCAGCCTGGTCAGACGCATTGAGGACGGGCCGTATGGCGGAACGCCCCTGACAGTGGGCGACGAGCTGGCCGGCGAGACCATAAGCACGCCCCGCGGCGAGGACGGCGAAGGCTGGGGCGCGGTACGCCTGTCCGACTACTCCTTAGCCCAGACCGCCTACGCGCTTTCGCAATCAAAGCTATCTCTCCCCGGCAGCGCGTCCTCGGTTGAGCTGAAGATAGCTTCGCTGGGTAACCTAGGCGAACTCGGTCTGGTGCATCGCGACATAACTGGCCCGGCCCCGAGAGGTCCCTTTGACAAGGTCGCCCCGAGCCCTACGGCCACCTACCCCGCACTGTGGAACCACAACGCTAGGCGGGAGACTCGTATGGTCTGCCTGCCCGACTCCCAGTTACTGGTCAGGACGAGAATGGAAGTCAAGGCCGTTGATGTTTGGGCTACCGCTGGCCGCTCTCACTTGAACCTTGATTCCCTCGTAAAAACCCGGTTTGAGGAAGTTCCAGCAATTTCGCACATATGCGCGCTACCGTATGTTGGGGTAGTATACGGAACAGAGACTGTATATTGTACCCTGGCGCGGGCACGGTTGTTCTAATTCGGCCTGCACAGACTTTTTACGAGAGAATCAACCTTGACTTCACCTTTGGCTCCCAGCCTCTCGCCGTTGCATTTACCGATGCGGAGTCCATCGGCGGGAGGGTATGGCCCAACGTCATCTTCTCGGACAGGAGATACGATTACGCCTTCTCGGTGTGGGGCAACTCCACGTTGGGGCTGCTGTCGTATTGGTGGCACTCAAGCCGTCAGCAGTCGAGCAAAGCGGGCATGACCATTCGCTCTGCGACCTCCCTGCCCGTCCTGGACCTCCGCGCCCTCACCGACGCGCAACTGCGCACGGTGGAGGCCATCTTCAACGAGTTCCGGGACAAGGAGCTGAAGCCCGCCTACCTGGCGGACGCCGATTCCAACCGCGCCCTCCTGGACCGGCGGGTGGTCTGCGACCTGCTGGGCTTCGACGAGGACACGTATGCGGCAGTGCGGCGCCTGGCGGCCAAGTGGTGCGCGGAGCCGTCGGTGCATGGGGGGAAGGCGCGGCCAAGGGGCGCCAGGCTGGTTGTCTGACGGTTGTTCATTGGCCGGAGGGCAGATAGTGTCTAAGGCGTCGGTCGAAGGCCAGTCAACGACCCTTAAACCCACATTTCCCATATCAACGCGTATACGAGCGCCTTGGCGCAGTAGATTGAGGCCAGCAGCCGCGCCCGATCCACCCTGTCCGCCAGCACTCCGCCGATAAACGCGGTCAGCAGGTACGGAAGGGCACCGAGGCCCAGCGCAAGCACCGTGAGAAACGGGGAGCGCGACACGTCATAGGTTAGCTAGCCGACCAGAACCCACTGGAGCCATTGGACGCCGCTGCTGAGCAGGATCGAGGCCCAGTAGTGCCTGAAGCTGTCGAATCGAAGCGACTCCAGCGTATGGACGCACAGGCCGCCTCCGGGCGAAAGAGACGCGCAATCTACGCTGATTTTGCTCCGAGAACCCCACCCCTTAGAATATCCGCGATTTCGGCAATTTTCTCCCTCTTGATCTCCGTGATCATCTGCAAGACGAAGTCGGCGAGGAATATGGAGTTGAGGCTGCTCTTTTCTGTTGAGTAGGGAACCAACCCGTGTATTGCCGCATGTCGGTTCGGGATTGGGTTTTCCGCGAACTGGCTCCGGTCGCCATCGTCGTCTATGTGCTCGTATAGATGATTTTCGAGAGTTTCGTGTTGGATTATGCCTGAGGTTATGTCCTGGAACGCCGATATCGGGAGCTCGCCTATTTCGTCGACTATTTTCCCTTTGATGTCTAGGTGCCCTACGAGTTCCCCGTCCAAGTGTACTCTGACAGCCCTCTCTATTTCGACCATAATCGCCACCGGCACTAGGCGGTACAACCCATATTCGTGGGCTGAGAGTATCTGACTCATGGTCTCCTTTGAATCTTCGTCGATCAAATATCCGCTTGTGGCGAGTTCGATCTCCCTTCGGACTTCAGCCCATCGCTCCTTGTAGTGGGTCATTATTGCTTCGTCTAGGTTGTCTTCGGAAGCATCCTCAAGCACGGTTGTTGGCAGGGTACGGTGAACTACCCACCCAAGTTCTTCGGCCACTCGTGCCTTCGGATTGACGAGCGGGGGTAGAGACCTTAGGAATCCCGTGAACGGTGACTCGAAGAGGTTCGGGAGACTGAAACTCCTCGCCAGTCCTTGTGTGATCTGTGAGAAAGCCGACGAGAACATATTCGCGGCCTCCATCTGCGATCTAACTAGTGAGTCCTGCAGTTGATTCAGCGAATCCAAAATCCCTGAGCTATGCAGTCGACTCAGTTCAGAGTCTAGAATCACCGAGTCCTGCAGTCGATTCAGGCGATTCGCCGAGTCCTGCAGTCGATTCAGGCGATTCACCGAGTCCTGCAGTCGATTCAGGCGATTCGCCGAGTCCTGCAGTCGATTCAGGCGATTCACCGAGTCCTGCAATCGATTCAGGCGATTCACCGAGTCCTGCAGTCGATTCAGGCGATTCACCGAGCTCGACCGCAGGGGATCAAAGGGCCGACTATCTTCCGCATTGGGTCCTCTCTCCGCCTGACCGTCATGCCGTGCCTCTTGGTCAGCCGAGAAACCATGCGGGGGTTCTTCGGCCTTGTCCTCGCCAGTTCCAGTAGGTTCGATCTTGCCGTTCGCGTCTGCTTTCAACTCTCTGAAAGTCCTTTTACCCATATGGTCTGACGTCTGGTCTCAGGTCTGAGCCAGGATCCCCATATTGGGAGTCTTCAGGCTCAAAGGGCAGCCCAAACGAGATGGTAGCATTATAGCCGGGATTTCCCATATTGGGAGTCTTCAGGCTCAAGGGGCAGCCCAAACGAGATGGTAGCATCATAGTCAGGTCCTGCAAGGCCACTCAATCTCCGGTCAATCCGATAAGGGATGCGATTCTTGCCGTGAACCATGCTTCTTGTCCGTCTTTGTCGTCTTCGGGCCCCCGCCAATGGGGCCCTGCAGGGTTGATATGGGAAATGTGGGTTAAAAGCTTCGATTGACGGCAGATTCGATCCTGCCTACAATGCGGTCGTCAAGGCCGTGCAGGACGGCACAGGAGGCGTTGGATGCGGTTCGGATTCGGTCTGCCAACCACCACCGACGGCGAGGCGTTGTGCTCATTCGCACAGGCTGCCGACGAGTTGGGCGTCGAATCAGTATGGACCGGCGACCACATAGTGATGCCGTCCGACGGCGCGGACCAGTACCCGTACACGAAGGACGGCTCCTTCACCACCCCGGCCGACGCGCCGATCATGGAGACTATGACCGTCCTCAGCTACGTTGCCGCGCGCACGCGACGGGTCAAGATCGGCAGCACTGTCGTCATACTCGCACACCGCAATCCGATCGTTCAGGCGAAGATGTTCGCCACGCTAGACGTCCTGACCGGAGGAAGGGTGATATGCGGAGTCGGCGTGGGATGGCTCCAGAAGGAGTTCGAAGTGCTGGGCATGCCGTACGCGGAACGCGGCGCGTTGAGCGACGAGTATCTGGAGATATTCAAGTGCCTCTGGACGGAGGAGTATCCCGAGCATCACGGCCGGTTCTTCAGCTTCGACGGCATCAGGTTCTACCCCAAGCCCGTCCAGGAGCCTCACATCCCGATCTGGGTCGGCGGCCACAGCCGGGCCGCAGTCCGCAGGACGGCGAAGTATGGCGACGCCTGGCATCCGACGAGGCAGACCCCCGAGTACGTTGCTGGGCTGCTGCCCTACCTGCGCCGGCGCGCTGAGGAGCACGGACGCGACCCAGAGTCGATCGAGGTCTCGCTCAAGAGGAGTCTCCACTTCACCGACATGGGCATGAGGGCGCCCACCAAAGGGCTGACGGGCGGCGCCGTCGCCGCGGCCACGAAGCAGGTGATCGACGACGTCATCCGCTGCTCCGGGCTCGGCATAGACCAGCTGACGTACGACTTCAGGACCGCTGACGTAGGCGACTGCATACGCAGCATGGAGCACTTCATGAATGAGGTCGCGCCAGCTGCCGACGGGCGCTAGGAGCGGCGGCTAGGAGCCGATCTCGTACCTGGCCAAGCACACTGGTATACCAGCCGGGGTTTTCGCCGTCTGGACGCCAGCGATGTCCCTGGTCATATTCGAGCGTGAGGTCCAAGTTGAAGTGTGTATCTATAGGCAATTCGTAAGGCACGCGTTCACCTCCCCAACGCCGTGTCGGTACCCGTCAGCAGGCTCTTGCCGGTTAGCTGACTCACCCGCCGGCGGCCTGCGGCGTCTCTCGCGGCTGCACTCTTTCCTCAATGTGCTTCCCCGATTGGATCTCCGCCACGCGCAGCTCGAAGGCCTTCTGGAGGTTCTGCCACAGCTGGGGCGTGGTGCCGAAGTAGCGGGAAAGGCGCAGAGCCGTGTCGGCCGTCATCCCGCGCTGCCCCTTCAGGATCGCGGTGACTCGATTGGTGGGCACGTCCAGAGCCTTGGCCAGGGCGCTCGCCGACAGCCCAAGCTCCTCAAGCTCCTCGCCCAGTATCTCTCCGGGGTGAACCGGCCTCATTCCGTTGCTCACACTCATATCCAAGCTGCCTTATACGGATGCACCAGATGTTACCACGCTGCGGATTGAGTCGGCCGGACAATCGGACGCTGGGACCGGAAGGGCAGGTCGAAGTCCCACGCGGCTCCCAGCCATCCCTGGCCCGCAGCCATCTCGTGGGCCGCTGGTGGGAAGCGGCCCAGTAGCTGTTCAGAGTTGGGTGTGGCATGTTCTCCAACCCTGCCAGTGAGGACCCCCTCTCAATCTCCCCCTGCGAGGGGGAGAGGTAGGTTTGCTCCTCAAGTCTGAACAGTTACGCGGCCCAGCCGACGCTTGACAGTTCGGCTGGGCATTCTGTACAGTGATTGTACAGCATGCGAGACCAGTCGCCATATCGGATCATCGTCTCTCCGGCAGCGGCGAAGATGATCCGGGGGATCCGCGATCGTAGGGCCCAGAGGCAGGTCTTGGATGAGATCAGGGGCTTGGCGAACGACCCTGAAGACCAAGGCCGGGCCCTGCTCGACGAGTTCGCCGGTATGCGGAGGGTTCCCGCGGCAGGACGGTACCGTATCGTATACGCGGTCAGACGCTTGCGCCGGGTGGTTGCCGTGCTTGCCGTTGGGATGCGACGTGAGGGCTCGAGGGATGACGTCTACCGGGCCTTGGCACGGCTTATCAGACGAGGGGAGGCGTAAGACGATGCCGAAGACGACTGCAGAAACCGTTGAGATGAGCGTAACTGACGCCCGTCGGAGCTTCCTCACGCTGGTCGACAGGTTGGCTGATGGAGAGGCTGTTGTCTGCGTAACCAAACACGGCCAGCCGACCGTCGCCATGTTGCCGTGGAAAGCATATGAGCGTGTACAGGAGCTGCTAGCTACCCTTGAGGTGCTCAGCGACCCCGAGCTCGTCGAGCAGATTCAACAGGGGGAACGCGAGATCGAGGCGGGCGAGGGCATCCCGCTGGAGGAGCTGGCTGCCGAGCTCGGAGTATAGATCATCTTGCCCGGTCTCCCCTCTTATCCAGCCACCGGGCGGCCTCGGCGATGGGGGCGTCCCAGCCGTGGGTCGCGTCGAACCAGCGGATGCGGTCGTCGGTCTGGCGGAACCATCCCAGCTGCTGGCGGGCGAAGCGGTGGGTGCGAGTCTTGATCTCGGCGGCGGCCGCCTCGAGGGAGAGCTGGCCCGCCGCGACCCGCGCCATCTGGACGTAGCCGAGGCCGGAGAGGGAGGGAAGGTCGACGGTGCAGCCCCTTTGGAGCAGCCCCCGCACCTCGTCGAGCCAGCCCGCCTCTATCATGACGTCGACGCGGTCGTCTATGCGCTCGTAGAGGGCCTGGCGGTCCATGGAGAGCCCCAGCAGCAGGCTGTCGAAGGGCGCGTTCCCCTTCTTCCTGGGACTGGCGGGATGGGCCTCGCCCCTCCGGCGAGGGTTGCAGGCGACCTCCAGGGCCCGGACGACCCTCCTGACGTTTCGAGGGTCGATGCGCGCCGCGGCCTCTTCGTCGATCTCTCGAAGCCGGGCGTGCAGGGCCGCGTATCCACGCTCCTGGGCCTCGGCCTCCAGGCGCCGCCTCAGGTCCGGGTCCGGCGGGACGCTGGGCGGCGTCCAACCCTCCATCAGTCCCCAGACGTACTGGCCGGAGCCTCCCGCGAGGATGGGCAGCCGCCCCCGGGCGTGGATGTCCTGGATGGCGCCAGCCGCCTGGCGGAGGAAGAGGGCAAAGCTGTACTCCTCGTCGGGGTCCACGACGTCTACCAGGTGGTGTGGGACCCTGGCGCGGTCCGTAGCCGACGGCTTGGCCGTGCCGACGTCCATGTACCGGTAGACCTGCCTGCTGTCGGCGCTGACGATCTCGCCGCCGAGCCTCTCGGCCAGATCCAGGGCCAAGGCGCTCTTGCCGACGGCGGTGGGCCCCACGACGGCCAGCAACGGGGTCTTCACGGGAGCGTTCCGGTTCTCATCGAGGGAGCGTGGGCAGCCGGCCGGCAAGGGTCTCAGGCTTGGGGAGAGGGGTTCCTGGCAGAGGAGATCGCCCGGGCTATCGCGACGAAGGAGCCGGCTTCCAGGCTTGCGCCTCCCACCAGGGCGCCGTCGACGTCCGGCTGCCGCGCAAACTCGGCGGCGTTGGCCGGGTTCACGCTGCCGCCGTACAGGAGGGAGACGCCGGCCGCGTCCTCACGGCCGTACAGCTCCCCCAGGGTCTTCCGGATGCTGCCCATGACGGCCTGGACCGCGTCGGGCGTGGCCGCCCTGCCGGTGCCTATGGCCCATATGGGCTCGTACGCAACGACGAGGCCGCTGACGCCATCGACGCCGTCGAGTCCCGCCCTCAGCTGTGCGTCGACCACCTGCTCCGCCCTACCCTCCTCACGCGCCGTCAGCCCCTCCCCGACGCACAGGATGGGCCTCAGGCCCTCTCGCACGGCCGTCTTGACCTTCAGGTTGACGGAGTCGTCGGTCTCGCCGAAGTGCTGCCGCCGCTCCGAGTGGCCCAGGATGACGTACTGGCACAGGCCCGACAGCATGGCGCCCGAGACCTCGCCCGTGTAGGCGCCGCTCTCCTCGTGGTGCATGTTCTGAGCACCCAGGGAGACCGTCGATCCTCGAAGGGCCTCGGCGACCGGGGCCAGCGAGACGAAGGGCGGGCAGACGACCTTGACCACGTTGGGGACGGCATCGAGATGCGGCCTCATCTCAGAGACGAGGGCCACAGCCTGCAGGGGGGTCGTGTTCATCTTCCAGTTGCCGGCGACCATTGCCGTTCCCATATCGCGACCTTCCTTTTTGCTCATCTGGCTAGAGGGGCGAGAGTGGATAGTGGATAGTGGATAGTGGGGTCCGTCTAGGGTCCCAACTTGTTCAGCTTTCCCGCGTGGGCCAGCGCAAGCATCATCACCTGGGTGGCCTCGATGCGGCCTATGGATCCCGCGGCGCAGGCTCGCTCCGTGAAGGCCTCGGTCCTCTCCCCTATGGTGAGTGGCGAGTGTATGGCCAGGGGCACCGGGTGCCAGCTGTGGGCGGCCATCACCGCGGGGGTCGAGTGGTCGCCGGCGACGACGAGAACGTCCGCGCCCAGGCTGAGGAGCCTGGGAATCGCAGCGTCCAGCTCCTCCAGCCGGGCGATCTTGGCGTCGAAGTCTCCGTCCTCTCCGGCGGTGTCGGCAGGCTTGTAGTGGAGGAAGAAGAAGTCGTAGTCGCCGAAGTGACGCTCCAGCGTGTACATCTCGTCGTCGAAACCCCTACCCGACTCCAGCACCGTCATACCGACCATCTTGGCCAAGCCCAGGTACATGGGGTAGGCGGCGACGGCGGCGGCATTCAGCCCGTAGGCAGCCCCGAAGTCGGGGAGACGCGGGAGACGCGAGAAGCCTCGCAGCAGGACCGAGTTCGCGGCGCCGCGCCCCGCCAGCAGCTTGCTGGCCTCGGCGACGAAGGAGTTGACCGCACTTGCGGCCTTCTCGGACCCCTCGGACAGGGCCAGGGCCTCGAGGGGGGCTACTCCCTCCACCTGGGGGTCGGTCTCCCTGACATCGTCCTCCAACTCCTCGCCCGACATCACCAGCACGAACCGGTAGTCCTGCACCATGTGGACGGAGATGCCGACTTCCGGCAGCGCGATCCGGTCGAGCATCTCCACCAGCGGGGCGCTCTCCTGCGTGGGTATGCGTCCGGCCCGACGGTCCACCAGCAGGCCATCGTCGTCCACGGTACAGAGGTTCCCGCGGGCCGCGACGTCCGACGGCGACAGCTCGACGCCTATACCCAGCGCCTCCAGAGCGCCGCGTCCAATGAGGTATCTCATCGGATCGTAGCCGAACAGCGCCAGGTGGCCTGGACCGCTTCCGGGCGACACGCCGGGGAAGACGGGCGTGGTGAGGCCGCAGGCGCTCTCCCGCGCCAGCGCATCGAGATTCGGCAGACTGGCCATCTCGAGCTCCGACCTGCCCGTATAGGGGTGCGGCAGGCCGCCCAGGCCGTCGACCGCCAGCATGACGATCTTGGAGGGAGTGGAGCGGCGCATCTCCGCTATGTGGGGAAGGTCGATCACTGGCCCATCCTGTGTTTTTTGTGGGGAGGGTCGATCATTGGCCCGTCCTTGTGTCTTGTGTGGGGAGGGTTGATCACTGGCCCATCCTGTGTTTTGGATCTAGCGTGCGCCTTCCATGAGGGCCGCCACGCCTGGGAGCACGCGCCCCTCCAGCAGCTCCAGGGAGGCTCCGCCGCCGGTGGAGACGTGGGTCATCTTGTCCGCCAGCCCGAGGCGCCCTACGGCTTCGGCGGTGGAGCCGCCACCCACGACGGTCGTAGCTCCGGACAGCCCGGCAAGAGCCTCGGCGACTCGCCTGGTGCCCTCCGCCGAGAAGTCCCACTCGAAGACGCCCATGGGGCCGTTCCAGAGCACCGTCCTGGCGTCGGCCAGCGCCTCCGCGAACAGGCCGGAGGACCTGGGCCCAACGTCCACTATGCGCCATCCGCGCGGTATGGCCGAGGAGGCGACGACGCGGTGGCCGGCGGTCTCGGAGAAGGAGTCGGCGACGACGACGTCGACCGGAAGGCGTACGAGAGGCCCCTGACGGCGGGCGCCGTCGACGAATCGAGCGGCGAAGCCGATCTGGTCGTCTTCGACCGGAGAGTCGCCTGTCTCGAGCCCCTGTGCCTTCAGGAAGGTCGCCGCCATTCCTCCCCCTATGATCAGAACGTCCACCTTGCGGGACAGGCTCTCTATGACCGCGATCTTGTCCGACGCCTTGGCGCCGCCCAGTACCGCCGCGAAGGGCCGTTGAGGCGACTCCAGCGCCCGTCCGAGCATCTCCAGCTCCCGGGCCATCAGGAATCCCACAGCCGATGGGAGCAGCCTGGCCACACCCTCGACGGAGGCGTGGGCCCTATGAGCGGCGCCGAAGGCGTCGTTCACGTACACGTGCGCCAGCGCCGCCAGCCGGGAGGCGAACCCAGGGTCGTTGGCCTCCTCTTCCGGATGGAACCTGAGGTTTTGCAGCAGCGCCACGCCGCCGGGCTTCAACGCCCCCACGGTCCGTCGCACCTCAGGGCCGACACACTCTTCGGTCTGGACTACCGGAGCGCCCAGCAGCTCCTCCAGACGACGCCCAACGGGGGCCATGCGCTTTTCGTCCACGCGCCGGCCCCGGGGGCGTCCCAGGTGGGAGCACAAGACCACGCGGCAGCCTCTGTCCACAAGGTACCTGATGGTGGGCAGCGACGCCGCTATACGTCGATCGTCCGAGACCTCCAGCGTCCCGGGACGAAAGGGTACGTTGTAGTCGACCCTGACCAGGACCGTCTTGCCCGCGACGTCGATCTCTTCAACTGTCTTGATGCCGCCACGCCCTCTCAATCTCCCCCTGTGAGGGGGAGAGGTAGGTTTTACTCCCCCTGCGAGGGGCAGGGGTAGGTTTGCTCCCGAAGTCTGAACGGTTGGCCCCTCTCCGTCGATGGGTCGTCGATGGGAAAGGGCTGAGGTGGGGCGGCCGCTACTCTTGGAGCAACTGTTCCATGAAACCGGCCAGCTCCCCTGCTGCCGCGGGATCGAGGCTGGCCCCCTCCAGCGCCTCTACGGCCTCGGCGCCGTTCCGCTCCGCCAGCTTCCGGCACTCCTCTCGAATCCCCATGCCGTCCAGCGTCTCCCGCAGCCGAAGGACATCCTCCGGCTCCAATATGCGCTTGAAATATACATCTCCCAGCTGGCGTTTTTGGCTTATGTTAGCTTGTTCCACAGCTAGCACAACAGGAAGGAGCTTCTTCTTGTTCATGACCTGGGTCGCGGCGGCCGAATCCGGCGAGCCCGGGTCCCACAGGGCGCGCACGTCATCGCGCATCTGCAGCGCCAGCCCCAGCTTGACGCCCGATCTTGCCAGGGCCCGGGCCGCCTGTTCACCTCCACCGGCCACCAGCCCTCCCAGGCGCAGGGCGCACGCCCTCAGGCGGCCCGTCTTGGCCTTCGCCATATCGACATATGCATCAAGGCTCAGGTCGATTCTCTCCTGGGCCTCCAGGTCCAAGAACCGGCCCTCACAGGTGTTGAGACTGGCCTCGTCCAGCACCTGCAGCGCCCGGAAGACCGTCTCGGGGGAGACGCCCCGGTCCAGCAGCCTGAACATGGAGAGCCGAGCCAGGGCGTGCATACCGTCGCCCGCGTTAATCGCCTGGGCGGGGCCCCATATCCACCAGAGGGCGTCACGGTCCTCGCGCTGGGGGGCGCCCTCCTGGACGTCGTCGTGTATCTCGCAGAAGTTGTGGACAAGCTCCGTCGCGGCCGCTGCCGGCAGCGCCGTATCAGGGTCGCCGCCGGAGGCACGACACGCCAAGAGACACAGCAACCCCAGGGTGCGCTCCTTGTAGGAAGGGGTGGCCTCTCCCCCGGAGCTGTCGCTCCACCCCATGTGGTAGGACATCATTTGGTAGAGGGGCATACTGCGGGACGTTACGATGCTCCGTAGCTCCGCGTCGACGCGGTCTGACAGCTCATGGACCGAAAGCGCGAGAGTCATTGCGTCACCGTACCTCCGCCAACCGACTCCACCGCGAGGCCGCACAGCGACTCTATCTCGGCGGCGGAGACCGCTCCCCGACGCAAAATCCGAGGCCTGTCTCCCGAAAGGTCCACCACGGTCGAGGGACGCCCGTCTTGGCCGCTGACCCCATCGACCACGAAGTCGACCTCGCCGGAGAGCTCGCACCTCACGGCGTGAGCGGTGCTGAGGCCGGGACTGCCGGTGCGGTTGGCGCTGGTCCCCGTCAGCGGAGCTCCCAGCAGCCGCGAGATGGACCTGGGCACCGCGTGGTCCGGCACCCTCAGCCCCACGGTGTCCCCTCCCCCGGTCACCACGTCGGGAACCTCTTCGCTTCGTCTCAGGACCAGTGTCAGCGGGCCCGGCCAGAGCCGGTCGGTCAACCTCCGGGCGCTCTCAGGTATCCGGGCCGCCCACCTGTGCACCTCTTCGGGGTCGGACAGCAGCAACGGGATGGGATTGCCTGCGGGGCGGCCCTTCAGCCGAAATATGCGCCGCACGGCGCCTTCGTCCAACGGGTCCGCCGCCAGCCCGTACAGTGTGTCCGTGGGGATGGCGACGACGCCGCCACGCTTAAGCAGATCGACGGCTGTCTGGATCTGGTCTTGCAGGGCCACACCTGACCTCAGAATCACTGTGATCCCGCAAAGGTGTTATGAGGCGGGAGGAATATACGATAAACTTGACCGTAGTGTAGCATAGGTGCTAGCCTGAAATCCCCTACATATGTCGAAGGAATCGCACCCCAGCACAACCCACAGAGTGGTCACCAGCGGCGATCTGGAGGTATCGACCTATCAGCAGATCGCGGTGGAGAAACAGGCCTCCGGGCGTCCCGCCGAGGCGCAGCGGGAGACCGTGATCGTGATAGATTTCGGCTCCCAGTACAGCAGGCTGATCGCTCGCCGCATCCGTGAGAGCAAAGTCTACTGCGAGATACTCCCGCCCGACGCGCCATGGGAGGCCGTCGAGCAGCTGAACCCCAAGGGGATCGTTCTCTCTGGCGGGCCCGCCAGCGTGTACGAGCCGGGAGCGCCCCTGGCCCCGTCCTGGGTCTACGACAGCCGGCTGCCGGTCCTGGGGATTTGCTACGGGATGCAGGCGATGGTGCACCAGCTGGGGGGAAAGGTCTCCCCCGCCGCCAAGGCGGAGTACGGCCACGCGGTCCTCCACCAGAATACGACGGACGCGCCCATCTTCCACGACCTCCCGACCTCGATACCTGTCTGGATGAGCCACGGCGACCATATCGTGGAGTCTCCTCCGGGCTTCTCCACGCTGGCCTACACCGACAGCTCGCCGGTAGCCGTCACCGGGAACGAGGACGGCATGATAGGCATCCAGTTCCACCCGGAGGTGGCCCACACTCCCCAGGGCATGACGTTCCTCCAGAACTTCCTGTACCGTATCTGCGACTGCAGCCCTCGTTGGACGCCGGGGAGCTTCGTCGCGGAGGCCGTCTCCAAGATCCGGGAACAGGTGGGGTCCGGCAAGGTGATCTGCGCGCTGTCGGGCGGCGTCGACTCGGCGGTCGCGGCGCAGCTCGTTCACCAGGCAATCGGCGACCAGCTGACGTGCATCTTCGTCGACAACGGGCTGATGCGCCGGGAGGAGCCCCAACGGGTCCGCGAGACCTTCCAGCGTCACCTGGGCATGAACATGGTCTTCGCAGACGCCGCGGAGCACTTCCTGGGCGCCCTCAAGGGCGTGGCTGACCCGGAGCTCAAGCGCCGTATCATCGGCGAGGAGTTCATCAGGGTCTTCGAGGAGGAGGCGGCTAGGCTAGGCGAGGTGGACTTCCTGGCCCAGGGCACCCTCTACCCCGATGTCATCGAGAGCAAGACGAGCGACAGCAAGATGGCAGCCAAGATCAAGACGCATCACAATGTGGGCGGGCTGCCGGAGCGTATGAAGCTGAAGCTGGTGGAGCCCCTGCGCTTCCTGTTCAAGGATGAGGTGCGGGAGGTCGGCCTGGAGCTGGGGCTGCCCGAAGAGATGGTGTTCCGTCAGCCCTTTCCCGGCCCCGGCTTGGCGATCCGAATTATCGGGGAGGTGACCAACGAGAGCCTGGAGGTGCTGCGGGCGGCCGACTGGGTGGTGATGGACGAGATAAAGGCTAACAACCTCTACAGAGAGCTGTGGCAGAGCTTCGCGGTGCTGACGGGCGCCCGCTCCGTAGGGGTGATGGGAGACTACCGAACGTACGACTACGTGGTCGCCGTCAGGGCGGTGACGAGCGATGACGCGATGACCGCCGACTGGGCCCGCCTGCCCTACGACGTGCTGGCCCGTATCTCGAACCGCATCGCCAACGAGGTACCGGGAGTCAACAGGGTCGTGTACGACATCACCAGCAAGCCCCCCGGCACCATCGAGTGGGAGTGATTTTCGCAATTAATTAGGATGGGGGGCTCATGAACGACAATCAGTTAGAACGAACATTGCAGTCCATAGGCAAGGCTTGCTTCCTAAACTATTTCACAGAGTTTTCCAACCTTTCGTTGTCAGATGAGGCTGTGGCCAGAATCTTGGTGGAGCGAGAAGGATGGGATGAGGCCGCGACCCTGAATTTCCGTGTGCGAGGGGCGCGTCGCATCATTAAGGCTGGTCGAGCCAAGGATGCAAAGTTAATAGCAGACTCACCGCGGGTTCGGAAGCTTATGGAATGATTGTCACGTCTTGCCTCTGCTGAGGCCATAAGCCCTTGAGTACTCATTGCGATGATTCTTCTATAGGACGACACAACGGAGTAGGGTTGGGGATGATGTACAATCGGTCTCTACGGGTGGGAAATCCTCTTTTTTTGGTATAGGTTAGGACTGCACAACCGGGGGTTTTGAGTGAGAAATCGTCTTTTTTGGTATAGGTGAAGTGGAGTAGCAATTGGACATTGACCCGGGTATTCAGAAGACACTGGACGGTCACCTGCTTCCGTGGGAGCAGGTGACCTCGCGCGCCATGTTCGGAGGGGTGGCGTACATGGTGGACGGCAAGATGTTCGCCATGCTCTCGGAGGGCACGGTGGCGATGAAGCTTCCCGACCAGGTGCGGGCCCGCGCCCTCACACTGGCAGGCGTCTCTCCCTTCAGACCGATGGGAAGGAGCTTCGGTAGGTGGGTCCAGTTCCTGGTGCTGCTGGAGGATGACGTGCCAGTGCTGACTCCCTGGCTGGAGTCGGCCCGGGAGTACGTGGCCTCTCTTCCGGCGCCGGCCAAGCGAAGGAAGGCGTAGGGGTCTGCCGAGTGAAGGTACTGGTCGTAGGCAACGGCAGCCGGGAGCACGCCATCGCATGGAAGCTGAGCCAGAGCCCCTTGGTCTCAGACCTGGCCGTGGCCCCCGGCAACGCCGGGACGGGCCAGACTGCCCGGAACGTCCCCATCGACTCCGCCGATATCCAAGGCCTGCGCCGGTACGCGGGCGAGCATAAGGTGGACATGACGGTCGTGGGCCCGGAGGTACCGCTGTCCATGGGCATCGTCGACGCCTTCCGGCATGATGGGATGGCGATATTCGGACCGACCAAGAGCGCGGCCCGTATAGAGAGCAGCAAGAGCTTCGCCAAGGAGCTGATGCAGCGCTGCGGAGTCCCCACGGCCATGACCAAGAGCCACACCTCCTACGACGACGCCCTGCGTGACCTGAAGTCCCGCGACCTGCCGGTCGTGGTGAAGGCCGACGGGCTGGCGGCCGGCAAGGGCGTGACCGTTGCGCGGACGGCGTCGGAGGCAGAGAGGGCGCTGACAGCCTTCATGATCGAGGGACAGCTGGGCGAGGCGGGAGATCGGGTCTTGATCGAGGAGTGCCTGGAAGGTACGGAGCTGAGCGTCTTCGCCTTCGTCGTCGGCGAGTACGTCTCGCCGATGATCGCGGCGTGCGACTACAAGAGGGTCGGCGACGGGGACTCCGGCCCCAACACCGGAGGGATGGGCAGCTACAGCCCCCCGCCCTTCTGGACGGGAGAGCTGGAGGCCCAGGTCCGCACTCGGATCATGGAGCCGACCGCGGCGGCGTTGGCGGCGGAAGGATGCCCATACACGGGAGTCCTATACGCGGGGCTGATGCTCACAGACGAAGGGCCCATGGTAATCGAGTTCAACTGCCGCATGGGAGACCCGGAGACCCAGGCCATACTGCCTCGGCTGAAGAGCGATCTGGCCGAGATCATGGCGGGGGTGGTGACCAGCGGCGATTCCGCGCCGAAGTCCAGCTCCGGCTGGGGCAGGATCGAGGAGACCTCCATCGACTGGGACCCATCACCCTGCGTCGGCGTCGTCCTGGCGTCGGGGGGCTATCCAGGCGGCTACCGGACGGGCTACCCCATACAGGGGCTGGAGGAGCTGGACAGCGGCGTTACCGCGTTCCACGCGGGCACGAAGACGGTCGACGGGAACGGCATCGGACGAGGCCGGGTGGTCACAGACGGAGGGCGGGTCCTGACGATATCCGCGTCGGGCGGCACGCTGGAGGAGGCGAGGCGCCGGGCCTACTCGAACGTGGAGCGTATCGGATTCGAGGGCTCGTTCTACCGCAAAGACATCGCTTTTTTTGTATAGGACGACACGAACCAGTGTCCTCTTGTGTGAGACCAAGAGAATCAGGAGGAGCAAGAGATGCCGCTAGTAGGAGTGGTACTGGGCAGCAGGACGGACGAGCCCCTGATCCAGGGCACGTTGGAGGTGTTGAATCAGCTCAAGATCGATCACGAGATGGTGGTCATGTCGGCACACAGGAATCCCGAGGCCGTTAAGGAGTTCGCCGAGTCCGCCAGGGACCGGGGGATCAAGGTGCTCATAGGCGCCGCCGGCGGGTCGGCGGGGCTCCCGGGGGTACTGGCGTCCTGGACGACCCTGCCGATAATCGGCGTGCCCCTGCCGACCAGCGACCTGGAGGGCGTCGACTCCCTGTACGCCATCGCCCAGATGCCGCCGGGCATCCCGGTGGCATGCGTCGCCATCGGTTCGTGGGGCGCCCGGAACGCGGCCTTCCTGGCCGCTCAGATCCTGGGCCTCAAGTACGATGACATCCGCCAAGCCTACGATGAGTACCGCCAGTCACTGAAGAGCAGGTGAGGGACGGATGATCGACAGGTACGCCCGGCCCAGGATGAAGGCGGTCTGGTCGGACAAAGCCAAGTATGACAAGTGGCTGGCAGTGGAGCTGGCCGTGTGCGAGGCCTGGGCCGACGAGGGAGTTATTCCAGCCGGGGACATGGCCAAGCTACGCGGCGCCTCCTATGACGCCGACCGGCTCGACGACATCCTCCGAGAGACGAGGCACGACATGGCCGCCTTCCTCCAGGCGACGACGGAGGGCCTCGGCGACGAGGGGCGGTGGATCCATCTCGGCCTCACGACCAGCGACGTATGGGACACGGCCACGGGGCTGCAGCTCATGGACGCCTGCGACCTGCTGGACGAGGGGATCGGGACGGTCCTGGATAGGCTCCGCGAGAGGGCGTTGGAGCACCGGAGCACCCTCATGATGGGCAGGACCCACGGTATCCACGCCGAGCCCATCACCTTCGGGTTGAAGATGGCGCTGTGGTGGGATGAGATGAGGCGGGCCCGCAAGCGCCTCTCCCAAGCCCGCGAGATGGTGTCAGTCGGAAAGATCTCTGGGCCCGTCGGAGGCTACGCCACCGTCAGCCCGGCCATCGAGGAGAGGGTCTGCCGGCGGCTGGGCATCGCGCCGGCGCCAGTGTCGAACCAGATCGTACAGCGGGACCGCCACGCCCAGTACGTGGGCTCCCTCGCCCTGATCGCCGCCTCGCTGGAGAAGTTCGCCACGGAGATTCGCGGCCTCCAGCGCACGGAGGTCCGCGAGGTCTCGGAGCCCTTCCCCAAGGGGCAGGCGGGCTCCTCCTCGATGCCCCACAAGCGGAACCCGGAGCTCTCGGAGCGCATCTGCGGGCTGTCGCGGCTCATACGAGGACACTCCACGACCGCGCTGGAGAACGTCGCCCTGTGGGGCGAGCGGGACATCAGCCACTCATCGGCAGAGCGGGTGATACTGCCCGACTCGTCGATGGTCTTGGACTACATCCTGGGGATCTTCGCCGACATAGTCGGCGGCATGCACGTCGACGCCGGGCGGATGAAGCACAACCTGGAGTCCAACGGGGGCGTGATATTCTCCCAGCGGGTGCTGCTGGCCCTGGTGGAAAAAGGCTTAGGCAGGCAGGATGCCTACGGAAAGGTACACCGACTGGCGATAGAGAGCTGGGAGAGCGGGAGTGATTTCCGGGAGATGGTCCGCTCCGATCCCGACATCTCGCCGCACCTCTCGCTCACGGAGCTGGAGGGGCTTTTCGACTACCACTACTACGTCCGGCACGTGGACGAGATATTCGACCGTGTCGGGCTCGCTTGAGAACAAGGAGGCAGTAGAGCAAATGACCGCAGTACAGTACACCGATCTCCCCAATCTCGCGTATCGAGGCAAGGTGAGGGACACCTACGACCTGCCAGGCGGGTCGCTGCTGATGATCGCCACCGACAGGATCTCAGCCTTCGACGTGGTGCTGCCGACGGCGATCCCCGACAAGGGGACGGTGCTATGCCAACTCTCGGCCTTCTGGTTCGAGCAGACGTCCCACATAGTGCCCAACCACCTGATCGGCCTAGCCGCGGAGCGCTCGGACCTGTCCCTGGACGCCGAGCTGGCCAAGAGGGCCATGGTGGTGCGAAAAGCCGAGCGGATCGACGTGGAGTGCATAGTCAGGGGGTATATCACCGGCTCGGCGTGGGCCGAGTACCGCCGGGAGGGTACGGTATCGGGGAAGCCCATGCCCTCCGGCATGAAGGAGGGCGACATGTTCCCGGAGCCCCTGTTCACCCCCACCACCAAGGCGGAGGTCGGCCACGACGAGAACATGAGCGACGAGCAGATGGAGGAGATGCTGGGCAAGGAGCTGACCAGCCAGCTGGAAGAGACCAGCATACGCGTCTACGAGTTCGCCCGGGACACGGCCCTAGCCAAAGGGATAGTGATCGCCGACACGAAGATGGAGTTCGGCGCCATCGACGGGCAGCTGTCCCTGATAGACGAGCTGCTGACGCCCGACTCCAGCAGGTTCTGGGACGGGGCGGGCTATGCCCCCGGGAAGTCCCAGCCGAACTACGACAAGCAGTTCGTCAGGGACTGGCTCGACGACCAGGGCTGGGACCACGAGCCTCCCGCGCCCGAGCTTCCCCAGGAGATCGTAGACAAGACCACTCAGCGCTACTTCGAGGCGTACCGCATGTTGACAGGAGAGAGCCTCGCCTAACACAATGGACGGGGCACATCCTACACCCGCGGAGCGACATGGCAACTGGAGCAAATCGCACGAGACGAAGACCTACACCGACGCAGGTCCGAGCGGCTAGGCGGTCCCGCAGAAACGCTCGGCGGCGCATAATACGCTACGGCGGCGGCACAGCCATAGGGCTGATTGCCTTCATCTTTATACTCTCGCTCTTCATACCGGGCCTGCCGTTCCTGTCGAGAGACGGCATCGGACGAAGCGCCCCCGAAGGCCCCGGCGAGAAGGTACTGGAGCAGCCGGCCACCCACATCGGCATCGGCGAGGCTCACCCGGCGTACAACAGCGTACCGGCCGCGTCGGGCTGGCACTACGCCGAGCCCCTTGCTCCGGTCAGGTGGGGCATCCACGACGCCTTCGTCGAGGAGGAGTACCGCCTGCACAACATGGAGCACGGCGGCATAGGCGTCCACTACGACTGCCCGGACGGCTGCCCCGAGCTGGTATCCCAGCTCTCCGATGTCGTCCGGCTCGCCAGAGATGAGGACCTCAAGGTCATCATGTCCCCCTACCCCGGCATGGAGACCAAGATCGCCCTGACGGCGTGGACCTTCATCGACCGCCTGGATGCCTTCGACGAGGACCGGATCAAGGAGTTCATCCGGTCCCACGAGAGCTCTCCCAACTCTCCCGAACCCAACGCCTACTAGGACCGAGGCGCATGTTCCTCGCCAGGGTCTACGTCCGGCTGAAGCCGGCGGTGAGCGACCCGCAGGGCCAGACCATCCAGGGCGGGCTTCACCAGCTGGGGTTCGAGAGCGTCAAGAGCGTCCGAGCGGGTAAGTACCTGGAGATCGAGCTCGACGCCCCCACCGAGTCCGACGCTAGGCGCCAGCTCTCCGACATGTGCGAAAGGCTTCTCGCCAACCCCATCATCGAGGAGTACAGCTTCGACCTCGAACGCACCGAGTAGGGTTTTCCCCCCGGCAACGCGGTCTCCTCTCACCCTTGAGGGAGAGGGGACAACCTCTCCCTACCCTATCTTGCCCTTGGTGCTGGGGACGGCGCCGCCGCGGCTTTCGTCGATGGTGAGCGCTGCCTTGACGGCCCTGGCGAGGGCCTTGAACGCCGCTTCCGCCTTGTGGTGGTTGTTGGCGCCGGCCAGCACGCGAAGGTGCAGGTTGAAGGCGCCCTCGCGGGAGAAGCTCTCCAGAAAGTGGTCTATCAGGCTCCCGCTGAGGCCTCCCAGATCAGACTCCGTCAACATCGAGTCGATCACGGCGTACCCGCGCCCGCTGAAGTCCACGACGGCCAGCGCCAGCGCCTCGTCCAGGGGGACGTAGGCGTGGGACATACGCGTGATGCCCCGGGCATCTCCGACGGCCTCCCGCATGGCCCTGCCGAGGACGATCCCCACGTCCTCGACCAGGTGGTGCCACCCGACCTCCACGTCGCCCTGGGCCGATACCTTGAGGTCCATGGCCCCGTGGCGCGACAGCTGGGCCAGCATGTGATCGAACATGCCGTTCCCGGTGTCGATCTCGTAGCTCCCCTGCCCGTCCAGGTCCAACTCCACCGAGACGCGGGTCTCGGCGGTCTCGCGGTTCAGTTTGCTGCTGCGCTGGCTCAAGGGGCGTCTCCCGGTGGACTGGCTAGTCGAACGTTACCAATTGTGGCAGCGGGCCGGTGACTCACACAAGCGACTTCAGGGCATCAATCAGCCTGTCCGTCTGGTGGGAGGTGCCGATGCTGGTCCTGAGGCAGTCGACCAGCCGCTGGGAGTCGAAGCCGCGGACGAATATCCCGCGCTCCGCCAGCCCTTCGTAGATGAGCTGGGCGCGGCCCGGCGCGAACTGGAGCAGTATGAAGTTGGCCGACGACGGCCACGGGGTCACGCCCGGTATCTCCTCCAGCAGGGAGAACATCCGGTCCCGCTCCTGGGTGATCTGCCCGACCCTGTCCAGCAGCGCGGGCGCGTCCTCTATCGACGCCATCAAGGCCGCTTCGGCGGCGACGTTGACGTTGTAGGGCGGCTTGATGTCGATGACGTGGTCGACGAGGGCAGGGCTCATGATGCCGTAGCCGATACGGAGGCCCGCCAGGCCCGCCCACTTGCTCATGGTGCGGAGCACCACCAGGTTCTCGTGCTCGTGCACGAGCCCGGCGACGGTCTCCCCGCTGAACTCGTAGTACGCCTCGTCCACCACCACCACCAGCCCCATCTCCAGCAGCCCTCTCACCTGCGGCTCCGTCGCCATGTTCCCGGTGGGGTTGTTGGGAGAGCTTATGAAGACCATCTTGGTCCTGGAGTCCATGGCGCCGCCGACGGCGTCGAGATCGATGTCGAACCGGGAGTCCCTGGGTACGAGGCCGACGGCCGCGCCTGTGATCCGGGCCGTGAAGCCGTACATGCCGAAGGTCGGCTCGCAGTCCAACAGGCGGTCTCCGGGCGCCATGAACAGCCGGAATAGGAGGTCGATCAGCTCGTCGCTGCCCGCGCCCGCTATGAGGCACTCCGGACCGATCCCGCAGTAGCCGCTCAGCGCCTTGCGAATCCTGCGCTGCAGCGGGTCGGGATAGACGTGCAGCGGGGCCCTGGCCACGGCCTCCACGGCGTTGGGGGACGGTCCGAAGGGGTTCTCGTTGGCGTTGAGCTTGATGATTTCGTCCTGGGGGATGCCGGCCCGCTCGGCCAGCGCTTCGGGGGGGTCAATGGCGCTGTAGGTCTTGACGTCGATGAGGTGCGGCCTGATCAGCTTCTCGATGTCCATGTCAGCTCTCCCCTCCGGTGAGCTCTTCCCGAATCTCTGCCGCTTCCGCGTGGGCCGTGAGGCCCTCCGCCCTGGCTATCGCGGAGGCGGCGCGCGTCAGCTCCAGCGGCACGTCGTCGCCCAGCGCTACGATGGGGCTGACCTTCACGAAGGAGTGTACGCCAAGCCCAGAGCTGAACCTGGCCGTGCCAGCCGTGGGCATGACGTGACTTGGCCCCGCGACGTAGTCTCCCAGAACCTCGTGGGAGAAGTCCCCCAGGAAGATTGCGCCCGCGTTCCGCACCCTGTCGACGTACTGGGACGGCTCCCGCACCATGAGGGACAGGTGCTCCGGGGCGTAGTCGTTGGCCAGGTCCAACGCCTCCCGCAGACTGTCCACGATGGCTATGCAGCCTCGATTTTCCATGGCCGCCCTGGCGACGACTCTGCGCTCCAGGCGCCGCAGCCGGAGCTCCACCTCGCTCCTTACGGCGTCGGCCAGCCCCTCCGAGGTGGTAATCAGCACTGCTGCGGCCAGGACGTCGTGCTCCGCCTGCGCCAGCAGGTCGGCGGCGCACAGGGTGGGATTCGCCGACTCATCAGCGACGATAACCGTCTCGGTGGGGCCGTAGAGGCCGTCGATTCCCACTTCTCCGAACAGCAGCTTCTTGGCCAGCGTGACGAACAGGTTGCCCGGTCCGCAGATCATGTCCTGCCGTCGGACGCTCTCGGTGCCGTAGGCCATGGCGGCTATGGCCTGGGCCCCGCCAATCCGGTATATCCGGTCCGCCCCGGCGATGCCGGCGGCCGCCAGCACCACCGGCGGCGGGGCGCCGCCTCGTCCGGCGAGGGTGCACACCGAGACCTCGTCAACGCCCGCCACCCTGGCCGGTATCACGGTCATCAGCACCGTGGAGGGGTACGAGGCCGTACCTCCCGGGATATAGGCGCCCACGCTCCCGACCGGATTGACCACCGCGCCATAGCCGCGGCCGCGGTCCATCCAGCCCCTGGGCCTCGACGCCTCGTGAAACTCCCGGACCCGCCGCGCCGACAGCTTCAGCGCCTCCACCACCTCAGACGGAACGAGGTCGTAGGCATCGGCGACCGCCGAGTAGGGCACCTCGATCTCCTCCAGCTCGACGCCGTCCAGCCGCCGGGTCAGCTCCCTGACCGCATCGTCGCCGCCCTCCCTCACCCGCCGGAGTATCCACTCGACGGCCTGTACCGGCGTCGTAAAAGAGGCTCCCAGGGCCTCGTTGGTCCTGGCCATGACGTCCGGGGCTATCCTGTCCAAGCCGATGCCCCTGCTCTCCATGAGGAGGGATCGAGCCTCGGAAGCGCCTCTGACCACCTTCACGGCAGGTACTCCCCCACCACGCGGACCAGCCTGGCCACCGTGCGCTCCTTGAGCTTCGCCAAGTCTTCGCCCGGCGCCGACTCGTACAGGCGCTCCAAGCTTTCCGGCATCGAACGTATGAAGTCGTCGGCCAGCCGGTGGGCAAGATGGTCTTCGTCGCCGCCGGAGATGCGCCGGGCCATGAAGCGCAGCCGCTCCCACGAGAAGCCGCTGTCCAGCGCTCTCAGCACCCAGAGCCGCCACTCGTCCAGGGTCTCCCCCGGGATGAAGTCCACCTCGACGCGGTCCGAGGCGGCCTCGATGATGGGCCGATGGGCGCTGGCTGTCTCCCAGGCCTGCCTGTCCAGCTCCAGCTGGAGCGCCCTGTCCATGACGTTGCCGACCGCGTCGTCCTCGAAGACATCCCTGTTGCCGAAGTAGGGCCGGTACATGCTGGTAATCCACGTCTCGTCTGCCACCAGGTGGGTCATGTACCCGGCGACGAAGGCCTGCGTGGGCCCGTCGTAGGCTTCGACCTGCTTGAGCTTCGGATGGGAGCCGAACATCCCGTCGATCCCCGCTCCGACCTCGTCGAAGTCCAGGGGAGCGAAGTGGTAGACCTCCCTGTGCCTGCGGGTGATGACCCGGATGTCCGGCGAGGTGGACCCCAGCAGGAAGTATCCCAGGTTGCTCTCAAAAATCGGGCTCCCCAGGCATTGGGCCGTGCGCTGCGCGAACTCTATGTGAGCCAGGGGGTTGGGCACGGGCCGTCACCTACAGGAGCTTATCCAGGGCCGTCGAGTCGGAGTCGAAGACGTAGCTGGGCTGGGAGACGGTAACGCTGCTCCCTCCCATCCTCCTGAGACTGCCGACGGCGGAGACCAGCTTGCTCTTCTCGATTATAACGGTCACCGCGTACCAGCCCTCGCTGTCCCGGGTATGGACCTTGGAGATAGTGGGGCCGCGCAGGCCGGATACGTCGGGATTGCCCAGGAGATGGCCTGCCACCTCCTCCGGAGTCTCCCCCCTCATATTGGCGGTGACGCTGTAGAACCCCTCAGACTCCAGGTGGGCCTCGATGAACTCCACGAAGGTCCTGGCCAGATCCAGCCCCTCGCCGCCGTCTACGACGGTCCGCTTGTTGGCGATGAGGCACGCCTGGGACTCCATGATCGTCCCGCCGCCGATGGACTTGAGGCGGTTCTCCCGCATGGTGGCGCCCGTGGACGTGATATCGGCGATGACGTCCGCGTAGCCCATGGCGGGAGCAACCTCCAGGGCGCCGCTGGACTGTACCAGCAGGAAGTAGCTGATCCCGTTGTTCAGGAGGAAGCCGCCCACGAGCCGGGGATACTTGGTGGCGACGCGGAGGTCGGTGTGCTTTTCGCGGAACTCCCGCATGGCCACGTCCGCCAGGTCGGCCAGGGAGGTGACGTCGACCCAGGAGTCGGGCACTCCCATCTCCAGCTTGCAGTGGCCGTAGCCCAGCTCGGCGATCACGACGTCGGTGCTGCCACCCTCGCGTCTCATCTCCAGGAAGCGGTCCCGTCCGACGATGCCCAGGTCGGCGCTCCCCTCCTCCACCATCGGCGGCACGTCCGAGTTGCGCAGGAAGATCACCTGCATACCCGCCAGGGTGGGTATCTGTGCGGTGTATCGGCGCGAGTTGGTCCTGGACACGCTGAGTCCACACGAGCGGAGGAAGGACAGGGTGATTTCGTGCAGGGGGCCGCTGCTGGGGACGGCCAGCCGCAGGACGGGCTTGGACTGCATCAATCGGACCGCCCCGGGCGGGCGCCATTCAGCGCCTCCACAACGCTCTCCGCGTCGTAGGCGAATCCCAGGGCAGGTATCTCCTCGCTGCAGCCCAGCGCCCTTACGAGGTCGTCGTACCTGCCGCCGCCACCCAGGGACACGCCTCGACCGGTACCGGGGTGCTCCAGCTCGAAGATAACCCCCGTGTAGTATCCCATGCCCCTGACGAGGCCCAGATCCAGGGTCAGCTGGGCCTCCGGTACGCCGCTGTCGTCGAGCAGCCCAACGAGGGAGTCCAGCTGATCGAAGGAGTCCTCTCCCACCCCTCTCGCGGCTCCGATGCCTCGCGCCCTGTCCAAGACCTCCTGCGGGTGGCCCTCCAGGCGGCACAGTGAGGCCAAGAGATTGACGGCGGCATCAAAGACGGCGAGGTCGTCGGCGCCGCGCGCCTCCCGCAGGAGCCTCGACGCTATGTCCTCGGTGGTCCTGCGCCCCACCGCCGCCTGGGTCGACTGCATCAGGACATCCTCTATCAGCGCCCGGGACACCTCTCCGCCGCCGCCGTCCCCAGCCGCGAGGCCATCGCCGGAGCCTGCTCCAACCAGCCCGATCCGGTGGGCCTTGGCGGCAAGCTCCGCGGGACCATCGCTGCTCTTGAGGCCCTGCATGTTGCCTATGACGAGCTGCAGGGTTGGCTCCGACAGCCCGTAGGAGTCCAGCACGCTCTTGAGTACGCCGACGTGTCCGACACGCAGCCTCTGGCCTCGAAGGCCGACGCGCTCCAAGCCCTCCCACGCCATCAGTATCGCCTCGGAATCGGCCTCGACGCCGCCGGCGCCCAACAGCTCCGCTCCCACCTGGGTGAACTGATGGTAGCCGGCTTCGAGGCCCGAGCCGAACCGGAACACGGGGCCGCTGTAGTAGAAGCGCGAGGGGAGCTCCAGGGAGCTCCGCCCGTGAACGAAGTAGCGTATGACCGACGAGGTGAACTCAGGCCGCAGGCTGACCATCGTCCCGCCGGGACCCGCGAAGGAGAAGAGCTGGCTGGCCAGCTCGCCGCCGGACTTGCGGACGAACAGCTCGGTCTCCTCCAGAAGGGGGGTGTCTATGCGCTGGAAGCCCCCCTGGCGGAAGCACGCGGTCAGGGAGTCGACGACGTGGGCGACACGCCGGTAGGCCTCGGACGTAACGTCCCTCATACCGGGAAGCTTGGGTACTGCTCGACTTGCCATGGCTGCTGTCCGTTCGGGGGCCTCCGGCGACTGTTCCAAGAGTCATTCTACAATACCCGATGCCCGTTTTGTGCCAGGGCTAGACTATTTCGCCAAGCCTTGGTTGACCGTGAATCCTAACTGCTGAAGGGCCGCTTGAAAAGGGTTATTGACGCCGTAGGCTATACTGACAGCAAGGAGAACATCGTGGCCGCCGTCGTGCGGACCCGCCCCAAGGCTGAGCTAGACCGCATCCTCAGCAAGGAGAGTTAGGGCATGGGAGCTTTCAGTGTAGCGATCAACATCAGCGATGGAAATGGCGGCCCAACTCATAGAGTCGTAGCGCAGGTAGACACAGGCGCGACCCATACCGTCCTCCCAGCCTCTTTCCTGCATGAAGTAGGCATACAGCCAAAAGGCGGTCCTGAAAAGTTCAGGTTAGCGGACGATAGCATAGTTGAGTGGCCGATGGGTCAAGCGCGTCTACAGGTTGAAGGTCGGGATGCTATCAGCCCTGTCGTCTTTGCAGATGCTGAGATGTACTTGCTAGGCGCTACGTCCCTCCAAGTGTTGAACTTGATTCCGGACACCAGCAACGAGCGGCTGATACCAACGCCCATCCTGCGCATTTGAACTGCCCTCAAGGGCCAATTAGCGTTTAGCCCTGCAGCCCGCTCTACTTCGAGGGACGGCTTACGACCGCTAGGCCGCATCCGGCTCCGCTATCAAGTCCATGTACCGGAGCCGCTTCCCCTCCATCCCCCGTACCATATGAGCCATCTGGTCAATCGTGTCGGCTGGCCGGTCATTGTAGCGGCCCTCAAATACCGTACGGCCTCGCCGGTCGAATGGAGCTCATCTTTCACGAGCTTGGCTACACTGAGTCGCTGTACTGGCCCGAGAGGTTCGTCAGCGCTATTCGCCCTGGCTCGGACCTGAGGGACGTGTCGGCTATGTTCGGGCTCTGGAGGGCAGAGAGTGGCTATGCTCCGCCGTCTGCGATGGCGGACAGGCTGATACTCGAAATCGAGAGAGCGGGCCGCGCTGGCGAGCACGACGAGGCGGTTTGCCAAGAAGAGAGAGTGGTGAAGCGGCCATGACCAATCTGCAACTCGTCACTACACCAACATTCGACTGGCTGGCCGAGCACGCGCTCGCTTGCAGCTCGAGGATGATTGTAGGCAGTCCGTATGTCAATGAGAGCATTCTCCAGTTGACCGACCGGGTATCGCGGGAGGTGTCTCGAAAGCTGGTCACACGGACGAACCTGCGAGTTTTCGCCTCCGGCTCTTCCGACCTAGGCACCCTGTGCACCCTCGCAAAGGATGGGGTCACAGTCTACGGCCTATCGAAGCTTCATGCCAAGATTTACATCTTCGACGACGACTACGCGCTGGTGACATCCGCGAACGCTACCAATTCCGGTATGCGGCACAACCTGGAATGTGGACTGAGCACCACCGACAAGAGCGTGGTGGAGAGTCTCGCCACTTCTCTTATGGATGGACTCGGAGGCGGTGGCTCCCCCTCTCAGATAGAGGCTGAGGAGCTCGAAGAGCTGCGCGGCCCGGTGGAGACCCTCAGAGAAGCACTGCCCGAGGTACCCGTCATCGTATCGAGTGATCATGAGTCCGTCTCCGAAGAGCCATACCTTAAGTCCGATATCGAGAATATGCGGAAGGCGTTCACCGGCTGGAAGAAGCTGACGCTGGAGGGCGTACTGTCGATGCCGGAGAGCGGCTTCCACCTGAGAGACCTGCTCGAGGTGTGTGGACCCGTGGCGGCGGAGAGGTATCCCGATAATCACCATGTGCTCGATAAGCTGCGTCAGCAGCTTCAGGTATTGAGGGGTATGGAAATCGTAGACTTCGTGACGCCCGGATACTACAGGTGCACAGTGAGATAGCTCCTGTTGAACACCAGAGGCGTCTTAACCCGAAGGCATCTCCACAAGCTACTATCGGAACAAGCTCCCTGGTTTTTTAGGTTCGGTTAGCTCCCGCTTGACTGGGTATGTCGGGTGCTACATAATCGGGAGGCCGACTGTGGGAGGCGGTTGCCGCATTGTATCGACGAGAGCTCCTCAAAGGCAGTACAGAAACCCTGCTCCTCTCGCTTCTTCGCGAGGAGTCGATGTACGGCTATCAGATCGTCCGGGAGATCGAGAGGCGCAGCAGCGGCTACTTCCACCTGAAGGAGGGCACTCTCTACCCCGCCCTGCGGCGGCTGGAGCGCGACGGGCTCATCGAGGGGGTCTGGAAGAACTCTCCCTCCGGGCAGGACCGCCGCTACTACCACATGACGGCCAAGGGGCGCTCCGGGCTGCGGTCCCTGCTGAAGGAGTGGGACCTCTTCACCAAGGCCGTCAATCTCGTAGCCCAGTCGGGCGGCGCGACCCGGCTCGGCGGCTCGTAGCTCTCATGGGGTCCGAGGCCAGTACGCCGCAGCCGGTGCAACGGTACCTCAGCGATCTGGGCGGGAAGCTGCACCTGGATCCCGGCGAGCGGAGGGAGATCCTGCGGGAGCTCCAACTCCACGTCGAGGACCGGACGCAGGAACTGATGGAGGCCGGCTACAGCCCCGAGAGCGCGCAGGACCTGGCCGTCAGGGCCCTGGGAGACTCCGGCAGCATCGCCAGCGAGCTGTACGAGGTGCAGAGCCGGGGCTCGTGGCTCCACACCGTGCTGGCGGTGATCCCCCACCTGCTCATGTCGCTCCTCTTCGCCCTGCACCAGTGGACCACCCCCGGCTGGGTGGTGTTCGTGCTCGCGGTGGCTGCCGCCATCAGCGTGATCGGATGGAAGAGGGGCAGGCCGGGGTGGGCTTACCCCTGGCTCGGCTACTGCCTGGTGGCGCCCATGGTATCGTGGGGGCTGGCGCTGAGCGTGGTGGGATACGGGGCCTGGGGCATCGTCACCGGAGGCTCCCTGCCGCTGAGCCTGCCCATCTACGGGGCATCCTTCGCCTACTTCGCCCTATCCCTGTGGCTGGTCATCCGGTTCGTGTCCAGGGTCGCCAAGCCCGACTGGCTGATGGCATCCCTGGCCATACTGCCGTCCCCCTTCCTCGGATACTGGTTCTACTTCTTCTACAGCAGCAAGGGGACGCTGCTATCAGACAACCGCGCGCTGCTGGAGGTCGACAGCACCGTCTCGGCGGTCTTCCTGATCGCGGCGATCGCCACGGCGGTGTTCTTCCGCGTCGGACGCCGAACGATCAGGGTTGCTCTCCTCATGATTACGGCGCCTTCGATGACGATCCTAGCCTGGCTCAGCTACCAGGGAGGGCCAGACCGCATTGCCGTGTTCGGCATCGCGGTGGTCTCGCTGGTGGTCCTGTTCATACCGGCCCTCTTCGACGCGCAGCGGGGCCGGGCCCACGACCACGCAGCGCCCCTGAGGCAGTCCAAGAGCACTGCCGGATAGGTGCGGTTGTGCGGTGTAGGGATAGAAAGCCCTTGCGGGGACATCGTGAGACACCTTCCCACCATCCGTGATGGCGAGCCCTTCGGATAGACGAGACCGCGTGGCGATAGTGGCGGACAGCGCCGCGTCGCTGCCCAAAGACGCCCATCGACATCCGCTGCTCCGCGTGGTCCCGATGCGGGTGACCTTTGGCCATCAGAGCTTCGAGGACGGGGTCGACCTGGACGCGGATGGGTTCTACCGCAAGCTCAGGCGCAGCCGCGTCCTACCCACCACCGCGGCGCCGTCCCCTGCCAGCTACGTGCAGGCATTCCGGGAAGCGGCGCGCCGGACGAGCTCGGTCCTGTGCCTGACCGTAGCGTCGACCTTCAGCTCATCATATGACTCCGCGAGAATGGCCATCGACGAGGTCCGCGAGCTCGTACCGGGGCTGGCCGTCGATCTGGTGGACAGCCAGACCGCGGCCGGCGGCGAGGGGCTGGTCGTGCTGGAGGCGCTGCGTGAAGCGGAGGAGGGCGGCGGCCTGCGAGAGGTCAGGGACGCCGCCCAAGGAGCGATGCGGCGCGTCACCGTCATCGCCTTCGTGGATACGCTCTACTACCTGTGGAAGGGCGGCCGGGTGCCCCGCATAGCCCACGCCGCCACGTCGCTGCTGCAGATCAAGCCCGTCTTCGAGCTGACCCACGGCGAGGTGCGCACCCTTGCCAAGCCCAGAACGACAAAGCGGGCGATGAGACGAATCGTCGACCTGATGCACCGGCGCGCAGCTCCCGGCCGCAGGCTGCACGCCATGGTGATACACGCGGACGCGAAGGAGCAGGCAGGGCAGCTGAGGGGCCTCATCGAGGCCGACTTCCGCATGGAGAGGCTGTCGGTAAGCGAATTCACGCCGGTGATGGGGGCGCACGTAGGCCCAGGCATGCTGGGGGTCGCCTTCTGGTAGTATCTGTCCTAGCGCAAGGGACCGCCGTCGGCTCCCTGCCACACCTGTCTCCGCGCAAGAGAGACCTGCGGCAGCCCGCAGGCATAGAGGTAACTTACTATGAGCGACGAAGCCCCAAGCAGGGTACGGATGGCACAGATGGGCACGAAGCACGGCCACGCCGCCGGCTGGGCCGGCGTGATGCTTGCCAGTCCGGAGGTGGACCTGGCGGGAGTCTACGAGCCGGACCGGGCGAGGATGGAGGAGCTGAGGTCGTCGGGCTCGCCGCCCTGGTCCGAGGTCAGGTGGTTCGAGGACAAGGCGGACATCCTGGACGACCCCTCGATCCTGGCGGTCGCCTCCGAGGGCAGGAACGCGGAGAGCCTGGACCAGACCGCGGAGATAGTCTCGGCCGGCAAGCACGTCCTATTCGACAAGCCCGCCGGCGACGACTACGCCAAGTTCGAGGCGGTGATCGCCGAAGCCCGGAAGGGCGGCCTGCTGGTGCAGATGGGATACATGTTCCGCTACCACGACGGCTTCTCCCGCATCGCCCAGTGGGCCCGCTCAGGGCTCCTGGGAGACGTCTACGCCATCCGGGCCCACATGTCGACAAACCTCACGCCGGAGGCCGCGGCGGTGGTCGCCGCTCACAGCGGGGGCGTGTTCTACGACCTCGCCTCCCACATGATCGACCAGATAGTGTGGATCCTGGGACGTCCCCGGAAGGTGACCTCCTTCCTGCGCCGGGACAGCTTCGCCACGGAGGGTTTCAAGGACAACACCCTAGGGGTCTTCGAGTACGACGCAGCGATGGCGTACGTGGACATCGCTGCGATGGAAGCGGCGCCCATGGCCCGCCGGTTCGAGGTGTACGGCGACACGGGCTCGGCGATCATGGAGCCCTTCGAGCCCGCCGAGACGATCCGGCTATGCTTGGGGGAGCCCGCGGGCGGCCATCCGGCCGGCGTCTCGACGGTACGGATCGAGGACCGTCCGCGCTACGAGGCGCCCCTGGCAGCCTTCCTGCGGGACCTTCGCGGCGAGAAGGCGCCGGACCGCTCCCTCGATCACGAGCTCCTGGTCCAGGAGACCCTGCTGAGGGCCTGCTCCGCCTAGGCCGCCTGGGAGACGCAAATTGTGAGGAGGCCGGCAATGCGGCGTGGCAGGCGCCCTCACCGGGGACGGTAGACTTGGCTGCGGTGCCTTACGACGTGAACGACCACTCTTTGCGTTGCACGTTCATAGGTGTATAGGGCTCGATAGTCGCCAATCCGCAGGCTGAACACACCCTGCAGTGGCCCGGTTAGCGCTCTGTGGCGCACCGATTCGGCATTGTCGGCCATCCAACGCAGCCTGTCGAGCACCCGCTGGGCTACTCTCGTGTCCAAACGGGATAGGTCGTCCTCCGCAGTGTCAGTGAACTCGACAGCACACGTCACCAGGACAGGCCTTGCCTCCGGGCTACTTGCTCGGCGGACCGGGTCACGCCACCGCCGTCCACCGCTTCCAGTGACGCCTGCAGCTCTGCGGAGAGCTCTTCGTCTAACTCCAAGCCGGCATCGGGGTCTTCGGCACACTCGGTAGCCACGACTTCAATGCGCCCCAACGACTTGAGCGCCCAGGCAACTTGAGGGTGACGGTGTCTCTCCGCTTCGGCTATCCGACGAATGCGTTCTGGGGCTAGGTTGTCAATCACTTCCCTGGCTCGCCTGAGATTGGCTTCCCAGACAGGGAGGATCTGACGCTGCGATTGATCACCGCTCTCACGGATGCGATCCAGGATGGCTTGGGTATCCTCCACACGGTCCTTGGCGCCGCGCTCCCTATAATCAAACCATTCAGTGAGGCGAGAGACCTCTCTGTCGATACGCTCAGCCGCTTGGCTCTCAGCCTGCCGCTGGATATCCTCCCTGCTAGCCTGAGCGATCCGAGAGGCTATCGGCTCTATTCTTTCGAGATTGTCAGGAATCTCAGAAGGTTCGATGTCCTCCTCGTTCCTGTCGAACCGATACGCTCGCCTCACGAGACTGTGGCCTATGTCCACGCTCGCATCGCCGTCGTCGCTGACGAAGACCGGCTCGAGACGATCCTCGGAGCGCGCGCCGGGAATGGTGAACTGGTAGGTGAAGAGCCACCCTGCGCATGGAGCAAGATCGTCGCAGGCAGGGATGCGACGTGTGCCCGTTACGCCTTCGTAGCCCTCTCCGAGCACTCGTGCGACGATCGCATCGACGATCGGGTGGCCGAAAGCCATAAACTCGACATCCTCGGTGTCGGGACGGAGGTCAGGGCGAAATACCGCCTTGCGCTTGGGGCCACCGGCGAAAAGCGCTCTCTGAGAATCTAGAATCTCTCCGTGGAAGGTCAACTCGTAGACGTCTCCGCTTCGCTTGATATACGTACGGACGTCGGAGAGCAGATGTCCGATGAACCCCTCAAGATCTTCGTTGCCAATCGGTGACGGTTGCCCCGCGATCCGCTCGGTGATCTCTCTGCGATAAGACTTCGTATCCATGATGAAGTCACCGAGTTGGCTCTCAGCAGTACGGGCATTGCGAACCCGGGTTCCTACCTGTTTGCCAAACTCTTCAAATGCCTCTTCCTGCTTCTTACCAGCGATACGTAGGATCTTGCGTATGTCGCTCTCAGTGTCGCCCAGTATGGGATCCAGACCGCCTACGGTCTCCTCGAACACCTTGATGCGCTTTTCGAGCACGTCCAAGACACGTTCCTCTATGGTGTCTTTGACCCAGAGGTTGAAGATGCTGACCGCGTGTTCTTGGCCGATGCGATCGACGCGACCGATCCGCTGCTCGACCCTCATAGGATTCCAGGGCAGGTCGTAGTTGACCAGGATGTGGCAGAACTGGAAGTTGCGCCCCTCGCCGCCCGCCTCGGTGCTTATGAGGATCTGTGAGCCGGGATCGTTCTTGAATCGTTCGACGGCGCCATCCTTATCTTTCGGGCTCATCTGTCCGTGAAAGACGTTGACGTCCCAGCCTTTGGCGGAGAGCCGCGCCTCCAAGAATCGCTGTGTCCCTCGGAATTGGGTGAACAGGAGCACCTTGGCTTCGGGGTCGTCATCGAACAACGTGGAAAGCTGCCCCACCAGCACGCGCGCCTTCGAGTCGACCGTTACGTTGTCGAGAGCTCTTATGGCTCGGTCAAGCAGGGCTAGCTCAGCTAGGGACTTGCCGGGAGAATCGCCGCCAACAGCGCCGATGACTTCGCTCGCGTCATCGTCATAGTCCAGTCTTTCTGTCAACTCGCCGGCAGTCAAAGCGCGCTGGGGGGCTGCGTTCTGTACCCTTTCCCGTCGCTTAGACAGTGACTCCCTGATCGCGGCGATGCTGGAAGCCATGAGCTTCTGGAAAGTTACCATCACGAACCCGAAGGTCCTATTGCCGGCGCCCTCCGCAAGTTGAAACCCATACTCGACGTAGTCCTCGACGGCTTCGAGCGCTATCCGCTCCTCGACGGTCAGCTCGACACTCCAGCGATTGGCCACTCTGGGCATGAACCCACCGACGACAGCCTTGCGATTCCTGATCATCACTTCGCTCAGCAGATGCCGATCTGATAGCTCGGCAACGAGAACCTCCCTTTCTGCCAAGCCGGCGGTCAGCCGCTGGCGAGTCGTATCTTCGTCTAACTCCAACCACCTGGAGACCTGCTCGACCGTCACGTCCGGGTCTTCGTCCGGCAGCGGGAATCCGTGCCGGCTGAGCCGCTCCGCAAGTCGAGAAAGGCCTGGGGCCTCCCTGCGATGCCGCTCGAAGTGCTCTTCCGAGGGAAAGAGCGCCGGATCGAGAAGCTCCACGAGGGAGTAGAGCTCGTGAGTATCGAGCTGCATGGGGGTTGCTGTGAGGAAGAGCATTCCTCGCCGCGCGAAGTAACCTGGCGCCGCAAGATCGCGTACAAGCCTGTACAGGAGCGTGGTCTGTACTCTCCTTCCAGAGCGACGACTTCGTGCGTGGTGGGCCTCGTCTACGATAACGAGGTCCCAGTCTACTTGGCGGCACAATTCCGCCCACTTCGGATTGTCCACCCATCTCGAGGAACAGATAACGCTATCCGAGAAGGTGAATGGGTTGCCGATATGCCCTCGGTTCTGCAGGTATCGAACGGTGTCGGCATTCAACGCAGAGAAGGTCTCGTTGAACTTGGTCTTCATCTCGAATTGCCACTGGCGGACTATGCCGGGTGGGACGATGGCCAGGACACGTTGAGCGCCCCCTCTGGCCCTTAGCTCCTTGAGCACCATGCCCGCCTCGATCGTCTTGCCCAAACCCACTTCGTCACACAGCAGGAAGCGGTGAGGATAGTCCGAGATAACCTTGTGGACCACCCCCACCTGGTGGGGCTTGATGTCAACTCCAACCTGTCCCAGCGATACAAGCTCGTCATACAGGTGCATCATCCTGTACCACCGGGTCACCTCTTGGAGCCGGTACTGCTTGAGAGATCCGATGGACTTTGTCTCGAATCGGCCAACCGGATCGGTAACGGCGACAGGGCGCAGGTCTGCTTCAGGCACATTGGCGGTCATTCCTCCGTCACTGGCGATGAAACACTGACACGCTGGCGGACTTGACGCGATGAGTTGCATCACGATACCACTATTGCCGGTAGACACCTGCCGAATACGCTGGCCCTGTAGCTCGACGCGTTCAAGAGGCGGGTCTCTGTTCACAAATTGAGGCGGGGGTACGTCGTCATCCCATCGGACGTAAATCATCCTGTCGTCAATGTCGGTGACTACACCATACGTCTTTGCGCCCGCCCACTTGACGAGGGCGCCAACTACCATGTTCCCTTCATTGGCGGTCATGGTCGATCCGATACCTTCTTCTGCAGCACTGAGACCTCGACAGCGTAGTGAGGACAAGCTGAGACAGTGCGGGTGATGGCCCAGCAGACATTATACCCTCACTGCGAATAATGGATGACCTGGATCGGCTCTGGGCTTGTCTCAGGCGGGCTGCGGGGGGTACACTGCTGGCCATCGACAACCGGCCCTGTCCGGGCCTAGACGGCGGCCCCAGGGACGCCGCTGATGGAGGGGAGGCCCCATGGCTACCGCCACCGATAGCGAATCCATCCGGCAGGCATCGCTGCGCTACCTGTGGATGCACAACAGGGACTGGGTCGAGATGGCCGAGCGCGGCGAGCCGGTCGTCATGGTCGGAGGCCACGGGGTCAAGGTGGTGGACTCGGCGGGCGAGACGTGGATCGACGTCAACGGCGGCTACAACTCGGTGAACGTGGGCTACGGCCGCACCGAGATCGCCGACGCTGCCCACGAGCAGATGGCGCGGCTCCCCTACTTTCCCAACGGCACGACCACCATTCCCACCATCAACCTGGCCCGGAAGATCGCGGAGATCACACCGGGCGACCTGTCGAGGGTCTTTCCCGTGAGCGGCGGCTCGGAGGCCAACGAGACGGCGCTGAAGATCGCCAGGGCCTACCACCAGCGGAGGGGCGACAGGGGGAGATACAAGGTCATCAGCAGAAAGGGCTCCTACCACGGGACCACTGGCGGAGTCCTGTTTCTCGGAGGCATCCCCTCCGACTTCGAACCCGCGCTCCCGGGGATGGTCTACGGGCCGCAGCCCAATCCCTACCGCTGCGAGAGGGGCGGAGAGACACCCTCGGAGTGCGCCGTCCGCTGCGCCTACGCCATCGAGGAGCTCGTGCAGCTTCACGGCCCGGAGACCATCGCCGCCGTGATCGCCGAGCCCGTGGCCAACCCCATGGGCGCCGCCGTCCCAGGCGACGAGTATTGGCCGATGCTGCGGGACATCTGCGACAGGCACGGCATCCTGCTCATAGCCGACGAGGTCATCAACGGCTTCGGACGCACCGGCAAGATGTTTGCAATGGAGCACTGGGACGTGGTCCCCGACATCATGACGGTTGCCAAGGGCATCATCAGCAGCTACCTGCCCTTGGCGGCGGCGGTGGCGAGCAAGAAGGTGGCAGACGCCTTCGCCGGGAAGGAGTATCTCCGGCACGTGTTGACCTCCAGCGGGCATCCGGTGTCCGCGGCCGCGGCGCTGAAGAACATCGAGATAATCGAGAGCGAGGGCCTGGTCGACAACGCCGCCGAGGTGGGAGCCTACTTCAAGGGGCAGCTGACCGAGCTGATGGACGACCATCCGGTCATAGGGAACGTGCGGGGCATCGGGATGCTGATGGGCGTGGAGCTGGTCAGCGACCGGGCCGCCAAGACCCACTTCCCGAAGGAGGCCGAGGTCGGCGACCGGCTGAACGAGATCTTCAGGCGCCGCCGCCTCATCTTCCGCACCGGCGGGCACACGCTCAACATCGGGCCGCCCCTCTGTATCACCAGGGAAGAGGTTGACGAGATCGTCCACCTCCTGGACCTGTCCCTGTGGGAGCTGGAGGGCCAGCTTGGAATCGCCAAGATGACGTAGGCCGCATTCCCCAGAGACCCTGGCGGAGCTTGCGAAGGTCAGGGGCCTCGAACACTTGCCGCTCGACACAGAGTGGGTCCTGTACGACGCCCCGATCTCTGGCCACTCTGATTCCTCACTACCCCAGGCCCGCGTCTCCGTCTGCTCGACGGGCCCTCCCTTCTGATCGCCGTGTGAGATTGGGGGATGCGGAAGGGGGTCCCGGCCGGGATCCCCGTTCAGACCCTTAGCGTTCCCTCCGCAACGCCACAGATATGAGGCAGGTTCAGCGTGGTCTACAACCGCTCCGCCTTTGGCACGCCGATCAGAATGACCTAGACACCCGTCACGAATCCCAAGCTGCTACGATGTTGACAGCTATTTCTGCGGTCGTTCGAAGTTCCCGAATGACCTCGCCTCGAGACATTCCGTAGATAGCAACCTCGTGCTTAGGCTGTCCATGCAGCCCACCAATTCTGATCTCGCCGTCGACGATCAACATCGCGGCAAATTCTATGACATCCTGTTGACGACCTTCCGAGAGTCCTTCGAACAAACTAAGACTCTGGGGGGTGAGCAGAGTGGACATATCTGGCAATTGAGTCAACGGAAGCTGGGCCAGATAGCGATCCTTCCTCATGGCGACACACGCCATTGCTTGGGCGGAACCTGATGACATGTACCAGGACTTTTCGAATCGTCCTCGCAATTGGGTATCAAGCGACTCCAGCCTCTCTCGCGCCGGGTCTGATAGAACCGTCTCGAGTAAAGGTACAGTGAGGACAAGCTCCTGGGGACCCAAGCGCCTAAAGGCGGACGGCACGGCCCACTCGAACCATACGCCTGTGGAAGCGTCCCATTCGCAAACCAGTGGCTCCGGAAACTCTCGACGGCCCCGGGTCACGAACCCAGCAGCAAATAGCTCCCTACTCTTGGAGTCGTTTAGGCTCATAAGTTCTTTGTCGAGTGCATCGAGGCCACTATGCTCGAAAACTCTGCCAGAAACGAATCTCTGGGCAAGGTACTGCCTCGCGAATTCAAGGGTCTCCGGGTATTCTTCCCAAAGAGAGCCCCATCTCGTCCTGACGAGATCTGAATCTAGTATCTCAGGCATGACGGTTGGCGCGTCGGCCAAGTGACGCTTAAGCTGGCGTTCTAGACGGTCGACGAGACTGGGTCTCACGCGCCTGGCCTGCCACGCTCTACTGAAGATACTGGATAACCGCGGATCCATGGACTCCAGCTTTGCCTTCTCGGACGGCGTGAGAGCCTCGTCCAACGACTTCAGCGGAACTTTGTCGCCATCTGGGAATAGATAAGTGTGTGCGTCACGTATCATTGGGCCAAGAAGAGTAAACCGCGCATTTCCTGCCGGTGGCCTGTCGTACCGCCATCTCCCCCAACCACGAGTGTAGCCTTCAAGAAGAACGATTCGCTGCCGCCCACTGTCTAACTCAAGAAACAGCTCCATCTCCTCCGGCATCACAAGACTACCAAGTGGTGGGGTTGTGTCCGGCATTTCCTCCAAGTAGCTCAGAGCAGACGCCGGTCCAAGAGCTTGGGCTTGGTCTGTTAGGGCGCCCTTCAACTCACTGCTCAGGGACCCGAACCTCAGCGCCTCTTCATGCTCCAAATCCTGACCAAAGGTGGACTGCAACTCTCGGACTTCCGCAGAGTCCACTGCGGTGCCGTCTCGTTCACAAGCCACAGCGAGCAGCGGTGTCGACGCTAGGCAAATGAGCATGAGACCTGCAGTCCTGTTCATGTGGAGCCGTCCACCTTCTCGGTGGAAAAACGCGCCCGGAGGGATTCGAACCCCCGACCCTCGGTTCCGAAGACCGATGCTCTTTCCGCTGAGCTACGGGCGCACTCGCGTCGACTGAGGGCTGTCGATGGTGGAGGGAGCGGTGCTCGATTGGGCCGCCGCGCAGGGCGATGGGTGGGGTGAGCGAAGGGATTCGAACCCTCGATCTCCAGGGCCACAACCTGGCGCCTTAACCTCTTGGCCACGCTCACCAAGGCCCTACGAGCAATTCTAGCATCGCATAGCAGAGAGGGTCAACAAGAGAGTAGCTGTTCAGACTTGAGGAGAAAAGCTACCTCTCCCCTTCGCATGGGAGATTGAGAGTAGGCTACCCGGAGACGGAGACCGGTTGAGAGTCCTCGTCGGCAATGGGCCCAGGCGTCTCGGAGGTGAGGGCTTCTATCAGCTGGGAGACGAGGATGTCCTGCTTCGTATGGTGGCGGAGGGGTATCTCCGGATCGACGTCGTAGACGTTCCTGCGCCCCTGCTTGCGTCGGTCTATATACCCGGCCTCCTCTAGGTCCGAGATTATCTTGTGGGTAGTGCGCTCAGTCACGCCAACGTAGCTGGCGATCTCCCTGGCGGTGGTTCTCGGATGGTGGAAGATGTAGCTGAGCACAAGACCGTGATTGGTGATGAAGGTCCAATGGCGCGTGGAGATCAAGGAAATGGGGCCTCCATGGAGGTTACCTCTCCACGGATAGTATCACACGCACGTTCCCGCATCAACGCGGCCGACCTGGGGCTCAGGGCTTGCCGGCTACCGTAGATTCCGAGCTCATCCGCTGTTTGCGGCGAGCTCTTCGGCGAGAGCCACGAGGGTCCTGACGGGAGTGCCGGTCGCCCCTTTGGGACTGTAACCGCGGCCCGAAGTCGTCCTGGAGACGCCCGCAATGTCCAGGTGCACCCATGAGGCCCCGTCGGCGAATTCGCCGATGATCTGCGCGCCCACTATGGAGCCCGCGCCGCGCCCTCCCGTATTCTGGATGTCCGCCACGTCGCTCTTGTATCCTTCCCTGTACCCGTCGTGCAGGGGCAGCTGCCACATGAGCTCGCCCTGACGCCGGCCTGCGGCTACGACCTGGTCCACGAGGCCCTGGTCATTGCCGAAGACCCCCGTATACGAGTTGCCCAAGGCCACCACCACTGCCCCCGTGAGCGTGGCAACGTCGACGAGCCTGGAGAGACCCAGCTTGCGGGCGTAGGCCATGGCGTCGGCGAGGACGAGGCGGCCCTCCGCATCGGTGTTGGTGATCTCGATGGTCTTGCCGTTCATGGTGCGCACGACGTCGCCCGGTCGCTGCGCCCCTCCGCCAGGCATGTTCTCCGTAGCCGCCACGATGGCCGTGACGTTGATTTTGGGTTTCAGTTGGCCTAATGCGCCAATGGCGGCGATCACCGCTGCGCCGCCCGCCATGTCTCCCTTCATGGTCGCCATGCCGGAGGCGCTCTTGATGTCCAGGCCGCCGCTGTCGAAGGTGATCCCCTTGCCCAGCAGTCCCAAGGAGCTGGACTCGTCGTCCGGGTCCCCCCTATAGCGTAGGACGATGAGCTTCGGCGGCTCATCGCTGCCTTGGGCGACGCCCAGAAGCGCCCCCATGGACAGCTCCACCATCTGCGGCCGGTCCAACACCTCCATCTCTAGGCCGGACTCGTTGGCGACCTCCAGGGCCGCCTCCGCCATACGGGTGGGAGTCATGGAGTTGGGCGGCTCATTGGCCATGTCGCGGCAGAGGTTGACGGCCTTTGCGATGACAGCTCCCCGGGCGACCCCCTTCTCCAAAGCCTCCCTCTTATCGGCGTCGAGCTCCACGATGGTGACCCCATCGACATCGCGGCGGTCGTCGGAGCTCGACTTGAATCTGTCGAACCGGTAGAGCCCCAGGAGCGCCCCCTCAGCCATGGCCTGTCCCACAGAGGCCGCGTCGAGCCCTCCGATGCCGGCGCCGTGGGCGATGGTGGCGACCCGCCGGACGCCTATCCGACGGAGACTGCGGCAGCTCTCCGCCGTCGCCGAGCGCACGGCGTCCAGGTCAAAGTCCGACCGCTCTCCAAGGCCGGCCACCAGCACCCGCTTCGGCGGCATCTTGCCCAACGTGTGAACCACGGTCATCTCCCCGGACTTGCCCCGAATCTCTCCGTCCGCGATCAGCTGGGAGATGGCCCCGTCCAGGGCGCGGTCGACCGCACCGGTCGCACCATCGGGCGCGGTGACACCCTCGAACAGGTTCACCACAACCGCCTCGCCAGCCCATTCGGCTACGTTGCCGCTCTCGACGGTGACCTCCATCTGTCTCCCTCCTTCTGCCTGCTCCTGACCCTCCATCGACATTATAGGCGACGGACGGGCTCTCAACCACTTCCCCGCCCTGCTGCGCTATAATTGGGCGGGACTATCCACCAGAGAGAAGAGACATGCCGAAAAGAAGAGTTACCTCCGAAGAGCAAGAGCTGATCGAGAAGGCCCACCGCTACCTGCCCGCGGGGAGCCTTGGGAACATAGCCACCGACATACTCATCAGAGAGGGGCGCGGCGGCAGGGTATGGGATGCCAGCGGAAACGAGTTCGTCGACTACCTGCTGGGGTCCGGCCCCATGCTGGTGGGCCACGCCCACCCCGAGGTCGTGGCAGCCGTGGAGGCCCAGAACCAGCGGGGGTCCACCTTCTTCGCCACCAACGAGCACGCAGTTCGCCTGGCGGAGGAGATTGTGGCCGCAGTGCCCTGCGCCGAGAAGGTCAGGTTCAGCAGCAGCGGGACCGAGGCCACCCTGTACGCGATGAGGACGGTGCGGGCATACCGCAAGCGGGACAAGGTCCTGAAGTTCGAGGGCGGCTTCCACGGGATGAACGACTACGCCCTGATGAGCGTCTTTCCAACCGAGCCCCTCGAGTACCCGCATCCTTCCGCCGACTCGGCGGGCATTCCGCAGTCCATCAAGGGCGAGATGCTGATCGCACCCTTCAACGACATCGAGACGACCACCGCGATCATCGAGCGTCACCACGACGATCTGGCCGGTGTGATCGTGGAGCCGTTCCAGCGGGTGATCCCTCCGGCGGCCGGGTTCCTGGAAGGGCTGAGAGAGGTAACCAAGCTGTACGAAATCCCGCTGATCTTCGACGAGATCGTCACCGGCTTCCGGTTCGCCTACGGCGGGGCCCAAGAGTACTACGGTGTGACGCCGGACCTATGCACCCTGGGGAAGACCGTTGCGGGAGGGTTCCCGCTCACGGCCGTCGCCGGCAGCAGCGAGCTGATGGACCAGTTCGACCGCAGCTCTGCCGACGGAGACTCCTTCATGCCGCAGATCGGGACCCTGAGCGGCAACCCCATCGCCGCCGCCGCAGGGCTCGCGACGCTGGAGGTGCTCAGGCGGGAGGGCGCCTACGAGAGACTCTTCGCCACGGGCCAAAAGCTCAGGCTGGCCCTGGAGCGCATCCTGAATGAGGCGGAGATCCCGGCCCGGGTCGTCGGAATCGACCCGCTCTTCGACGTGCTCTTTACCGATAGCGACGTAACCGACTACAGGTCCACCCTGCTGGCGGACAAGCAGAAGCTGGGGCGTTTCACCTCTCTGCTGCTGGAGCATGGCGTCTTCAGGGGCGAGACCAAGTTCTACGTCTCTACGGCCCACACCCAGGACGACGTCGACCGGACCATCGAGGCCTTCGCAGCGAGCGTCGAGGAACTGCAAGATTCTTAGATTCCGTCATTCGTTGCGGCACCCTACCAGGGATGTTCACGCTTTCGTCTGCGAGTAAAGGACGAGGCAGTCGGAAGCGTTCTGCCCATTTAGTCAGTCCCTGACGTAAACCGCCAATAAGTACGGCTGTTCTGTGAGATTCAATTCATAATTCAGTGCACCGTCGCCCTGATTCGTACAATACTCAGAAAGTAGAGCGCAAAACACCTTGACAACACGGTATCTTGGGCATTAACTTAGTGCCCGGGGGAGATAGAGGGAGTTACGCTCAGGGTGCTGGTGCATTGCTTCAGGTTTGGACGCGGAAGGGTCCAAGTTCGGCTTCAAGTTTACCGGAGCTGCTGCGACAGCAGATATGCACCTACACCGTGTTGACTAGCATGGTCCGCCTGATTCGGCCAGACTAAGCGCGCGCACCGATTCCGATGGACGGGCCGTCTTCCGGGTAACCGCGTACAGCGGGTGTCCTCAGAGCTTTCATCCCTTGGTGGAGAGCCATATCACCGATGCGGTGATGCCGCGTCGGGTGACATTCAGTAAGCCAGCTATCCTCCACAGATCAATCGAGTAGTGATCCGCCGCGTCTTGGGAGGAGGGCTTTGTCCCTCGCTCCGCGCAGCAGGATCATCCAAGCGCGCGGGCCCACCACCAGCTGGGCGATGCCCGCCGGCGCCGCGGCGACCCGCGTGCCAAGAGGAGTGACAGGGTGACTAACGGAACGACATCAGTGAACATCGTAAGCGACGGCACCTTCCTGATGGACGGAGGCTGTGTATTCGGCCAGGTGCCCAAGGCCCAGTGGGAGACATACGTAAAGCCGGACAGAAGGAACCGCATCCGCCTGGCCCTCAACTGTCTGCTGATACAGACGCCCACTGTCAACATACTGGTAGACACCGGGGCAGGCTCCAAGCGGCCTGAGAAGCTCAAAGAGGCCTACGGGCTCAATGGGAACAAGCTCCTAAAAGGCCTCCGCGCCCTAGGGCTGACCGCGAGAGACATCGACATCGTGCTGCTGACCCACTTCCAGTTCGACCACAGCGGCGGATGCACGAAGCTGGACCGCTCCGGTAACTCGGTGCCCACGTTCCCCAAGGCCCAGTACATGGTGCAGAGGTCCTCCTGGGAGCAGGCCGTGAACCCCAACGAGCGCAACGCGGGGTCTTTCTACCAGGACGACTTCATGCCGCTGGAGGAGAAGGGGCTCCTGACCCTGCTGGACGGCGACTCGGAGGTGATATCGGGGGTGACCGTGAAGGTCAATGACGGCCCGTCCGCCGGCCATCAGATCGTCCTGGTGGAGCGGGGCAGCGAGAGGGTAGCCTACCTGGGCGACCTGATACCCACACCGTACCACCTGCCGCTGGCCTCCATCGCCGCCATCGACGAGAGCCCCAACGATACCCTCGATCAGAAGCGGGATCTGCTGAACATGGCCAGCGACGGCGGATGGCTCGTGATATTCGGCCACGGCCACGAGTACAGGGCAGGATACGTGCAGCAGCGCAACGGACACCCCCAGCTGCAACCCGTGGAGATTTAGGAAGCTCCGGTCAAGGCAGACTTCGCCTCATCCGGCGGAGCATCGCCGTCCGACAGTGGAGACGGGGAGGGCCTCGGCAAGCACGAGGCCCTCCTTTTGTTGACCGAGCCTCGCCGGGGTGATCATATTGGCGAGGGACTGGGCGCTCCGACCGAGGACTCTGACGTAGTTATCGGTGAGACCGGTCCAGAAGGCGCCCTCATCTCCCCTGCCCTTACCCTCCCACAGCACCGGCCGCACCTGGCCCTCCTGCCGCCGCCTGTAGTCGTAGGACTGCTTCGCGGCGACCTCCAGCATCGCCCGCACGCGCCGGGACTTGACCTCGGTCTCCCCGGGGAAGCCCACCACCACGTCCGCCGTGACGGATGCCGCAGGCAGCGCGCCCCTGATCCGCCGGACTGCCTCGGCGTACCCTGAGGCCGAGTACCGACGGCGCATGCGGCGCAGCACCCCATCGGAGCCGCTCTGCAGGGGCATGTGGAAGTGGGGGCACAGCCTCCGGTCCTTCCACACGTCCAGAAGGTCCGTCACCACCTCCTGGGGCTGCAGCGACGAGACGCGGACCCTTGGGACCGCGGTCTCCGACAGGACCCGTCTCAGCAGCCCCGCCAGGTCCACGTCCGGCAGGTCGAAGCCGTAAGAGCCCAGCTGCGTGCCGGTCAGCACGACCTCTTTGAATCCCTGTGCGCTCAACCGGTTGATGCCGGCGACGATGTCGTCGGGTGGGATGCTCCGCTCCCTTCCCCGCACCTTAGGAACGATGCAGTAGGCGCACACCTGGTCACAGCCTTCCTGGATCTTGACGGCGGCGCGGCTCCTCATGGTCCTCGGGCTGAACGCCTCCGGCTCCTCCCCGACGGCGCAGGGAACGGGCACCTGGCCGCGCCAGGCGCTTATGGCATCCACTATGGACTCCTTGGCCCGGTTGCCGACAACGAGGTCGACCTCGTCCAGGGCCTCCAGGACGGCGGGAGAGCGCTCCGCATAGCACCCGGTGGCTACGACGGTGGCCGCGGGGCTCCTGCGTCTGGCCAGCCGCAGGGCATGGCGGGCCTTCCGGTCCGCGACGTGGGTGACCGTGCAAGAGTTGAGGACATAGACGTCGACGGGCTCGCCGGGGCCGGCGAGCCGGTATCCCGACTCGATGAAGCGCCTGGCCATGACGGTGGAGTCCGCCTGGTTGAGCTTGCAGCCGTGGGTGTCGATGACGACGGCCGGCCTTCGGTTCGAGTGCGTTTCAGGATCTGTCAATGTAGCTGTCGAGGATGCTTCAACACTATCCGTTTGGGTATTATGGCAGATCTCTCGTATCGAGATAGGGAGTCGAGGTGGAACGAGATTGTCACAACGGACCAGGCCCCACGAGCATCTTTGTCGCAGAAACAGGAGGTGGAGAGGCGATTTCGATGACGGGACCACCGAGTGCGACTACGAGTTCATCCTTGGTGAGCCCTCCCTCGTAGTTCATGAACTTTCGCCCAGGAAAACGACGACTTCTGCGGCTCCGGGCCTGCCAATGGTGGAGGCAGTAGTGCCTAGAAGAACCACCAAAGGGAAGGCAGAGGTGAATTGGGTAGCCATCTACGCCCGCGTCTCGGACAAGAGCCAGGACGGGGAGGATAAGACCTCCATCGCCGAGCAGATAGGCGAGATGGAAGCCTCCTGCGAGAGCAAGGGGCTGACCATCGCTGGCCAGTAGTATCCTCAGCCTGGCTACGGATGCGACGGCGTCTTCGCCGAGACCGAGTAGGTCCCGCACAACGCGCTGATCCATCTCAATTATTACTCCGCCCTTTACAGCCGGCCGCGTAAACGGACATTTTCCCTGAACAGCGACACCGTGCCAGCACCATTCAACGCTATCCTCCATCAACCGCGCGTGGCAATCCAGACGACATGATGGGCGCCTCCCTTGCGGCTGCTTCCACCACGCGCCCGCACCTTGACTTCATCCACCTCGAAACCGGCACGGCGCAAACGTCTGACGAATGGCGGTTGAGAACCGGCAGACCATATCGCCAATACCCCGCCGCGCCGCAACGCCGCGTAGGCGGCGGTCAGCCCCGGCAGACTGTAAAGCCAGTTGTTGCTCTTTCGGACCATCGCCTCCGCGCCATTGTCGACATCAAGCATGATGGCATCGTAGTCACCTCTGGCGGCCGTTATCAACTGGGCAACGTCGGCTTCATGGAGTTCAGTCCGGCGGTCGTCAAGAGGCCGGCCGGCCAAATCGGCAAGCACTCCCCGGTTCCATTCAACCACGGCTGGCACCAGCTCCGCGACCACCACCCGGGCATCCTCGCCAAGGATGTCCAGCGCCGTTCTCACCGAGTAGCCCATTCCCAGGCCGCCAATCAGAACGCGGGCCCCCGGCCGTTTTGCCAAGTTCTGACAGCCCAGTCTGGCCATGGGTTCTTCTGACCCATAAACCCGGCTGTTCATGAGTTCCAGGTTATCCGCTTTGAGCGAGAACTCAGAGTCACGTTGGTACAAAACGAGCTCCGCTCCTCCGCCAGGGGTTTGGGCCCGACCGATCAACTGCCAGGGATTCATTGATACCTCACGATCATGTCTGGAGCAGCCGGGGCAATATCCTAGGCGGGATCCGATTCCGTGAACCACTGGCTCACCCGGGCGATCTCTTCAGGTCTGTTTCAGGACGATGATGCTTCTCCCGCAGTCCCTCTCCCGGATGCCGGAATCGTTCCCGGGGGGTTCCCTGAAGGTTTGCTCTCTGTTCCTGGGCAGGGAGCCGCACATGAGTTTACCTGTCTGTCCCGCTGCCGGGTAGTGTTCCGCCGCCGGCGGTCTGCTCAGGGTCATTTTGCCTCCCCCTCCGCCTCCCTTTCGAGAACTGGATGACGTGAGGGATTGCCGCTATTCAGGATCCACTCTAATCTAACCAGCCTGCTTCTCAGCACCAGCCGGACGCAGGGAGAATCCGTTGACGCTTCACCAACCCTTCCCGGCGCAACCGGTCTTCCACGGTCTCCACGTCCGCTTAGTGGGAAGCTCAAACCCGGCCAGCTGTTACTCGCAGCATGGTAGGCGAGTGCCAGGCTTTCGAGATCAGACGATGTTACCGCAGCTCAGTGAAGATTTCTCGCCAATCTAGGCCACCCCTCATTTCAAAGATTCCGGACCACTAGTGCCAGGTGTCCTGACCAGAGCGTAGCTGGTGCTTCGCCCCCCTTCCGGACTCCGCACGAGTATCCCACGCTCCATGAGGTCCGTGATGTCGCGAAGGGCGGTATCCTGAGAGCATTTCGTCGTCCTCGCCCATCTAGAGGTCGTGAGCTTGCCTTCAAGACCATCCAGAAGATGGTTGATGACGACACGCTGGCGCTCGTTGATCGGGAGACTCGCAATTTCTTCCCAGAAGCGCGCCTTTTCGAGCACCGCCATGAGAGTGGTCTCGGCACCCTCTATGGCCCGGCCCAAGCAGGATACGAACCAGCCCATCCACTCGGAGACATCCGGTGTCCCCTTCTGAGTCCGCTCCAGGATAGTGTAGTAGTCAACCCTCTCCCGCCGGATCTGAGACGACATGCTGTAGAAGCGTCGAGGGCTGCCCTCGGAGCGGGCCATGGCCATGTCCGCGATGGCCCTGGCAATGCAGCCGTTACCGCATTCGCCAAGCCGGACATCTATGAGTACCTGGAGGAGCGGCGAGTCTTCTACGCAATACGTCTGCCGAGCAACAAAGTGATGCAATGGAAGATCGCTCCCTTGCTGATACGACCTGTGGGGAGGCCGCCGAAGCGTCCTGTGATCCTATACGACGACTTTTGGTATCGTGCCGGGAGTTGGGACCGCGCTCGGCGGATGGTGGCCAAGGTGGAGTGGCATAGGGGAGAGTTGTTCCCTCGGGTGGGCTTCATCGTCGCGAACATGACGGCTGGGCCCCGAAGGAGTGGTGCGATTCTACAATGGACGAGGGACAGCCGAGCAGTGGATCAAGGAGGGCAAGTACACCCTGAACTGGACTCGGCTGTCGTGCCATCGGTTCGTGGCCAACCGGGTGCGTCTGTCTCTGTTCGTCCTGGCGTACAACCTAGGGAAGGTCTGAATAAGTCCCGTGGATGCGGAGGATGGACATGAAACCCGCCCCTCCAGAGGGCTTCCGGCGAGTTGTTCAGAGGTTCCCTAGGGAACTTCCTTCGCCGGCTGTGTCTGCCCAAGGCGGTCAAGCACTGGTCGCTGCGGAGCGTGCTGGTCAAGCTGATCAAGATGGGAGGCCGTCTGGTGCGGCACGCCCGGTGGTTGATCTTTCAGTTGTCAGAGGTGCCGGTTCCTCGACGGTTGTTCCAAGGAGTGTTGGATCGTATCGGCCGGTTATCGCCGGCGCCAAGCTGAGGGAGGGTACAACCACGATCTTGCCAAGAGGGGAAGAGCGCTCCAGGGAGTCGGCTTGTCTTCAATGCGCTTTCACCCCACTGGCGGGGGACCCGAAGACGACAAAGACGGACAAGTAGGGTGCTCTACGACTGCAGACGCATCTCTTGTTGGATAGACCGGCCATTGACTGGCCTTGCAGGACCTGACTATGATGCTCCTATCTCGTTTGGGCTGCCCTTTGAATCTGAAGACTGCCAATATGGGAAATCCCGGTCAGTATGATCGGGCATCCGGCTTATGACTTCATTATCGCGTGGAAAACCGATGAGGGCACGGCCGCCGCCCATTCCGATTTTGAGTACGTCGATTGGGCCACACAGAGCAACAACGACTTGGCAGCGGCGCATGCGCTTCCGCGGGCTGAACTTTGACTCGGACACTTCCGGCGCAGCGGCAGTATTCGCCACCGTGAGGTCCGGCGCCGCCCATCGCAACCAGGAGATCTGACAATGCGCGCCCTAATCACAGTAATCCCGATCATCGCTCTTATCCTGTCAATTGCTGCCTGCCAGGGAGCCGCCGGGCCCGCTGGGGGGCAGGGGCCTCCCGGGCCGCAGGGCTCCTCAGGCGCACCCGGACCAGCCGGACCTCCAGGGCCCGCGGGCGCACCCGCCCTCGTGGATGAGGCCACCGTCGCGTCTCTCATTGAGCAGATACAGGAGCAGTTGGACACGGGTTATGCCACGGCGACCGTACCTCCCAAGTCTACGCCCGCCGACTACACCAAGTTCCTAGTAAGAGACGCCATCAGCAGATACGAATCGGAAGGACTAGATGCCACCGTCGCCTACTACAACACCAAGGAGAGTGTTGACGGCCAGTGGTACGTCTTCATGAGCGATGAGAACCAGACCATCGTCGCTCATGCCCCCAACCCCGACCTGGTGGGCAAGCACATCTCCCAGGCTTTGGGACCCAACTCCTACCCCACCGGGGCCGCCGTCGCCGCCTCCGCCGACCAGGACGGCGCCTGGTTCGACTACACCTACCCCAATCCCGCCTCTGGCGTTGTGGAGACCAAGCACTCCTGGATGGTGATCCACGACGGCATTACCTTCGGCTCCGGCTGGTACGAACGCGGCCCCGGCAAGTCCGACGCCCCCGCATACACCAGGGCCTTCGTGCGGCAGGCCATGAACCTCTACGTCGCCCTAGGCCTGGAGGAGACCGTCGCCTACTACAACACCAAGGAGAGCGTTGACGCCCAGTGGTATGTCTTCATCATCGATGAGAACCAGACCATCATCGCTCATGCCCCCGACCCCGACCTGGTGGGCAAGCACGTCTCCCAGGCTTTGGGACCCAACTCCTACCCCACCGGGGCCGCCGTCGCCGCCTCCGCCGACCAGGACGGCGCCTGGTTCGACTACACCTACCCCAATCCCGCCTCTGGCGTTGTGGAGACCAAGCACTCCTGGATGGTGATCCACGACGGCATTACCTTCGGCTCCGGCTGGTACGAACGCGGCCCCGGCAAGTCCGACGCCCCCGCATACACCAAGGCCTTCGTGCGGCAGGCCATGAACCTCTACGTCGCCCTCGGCCTGGAGGAGGCCGTCGCCTACTACAACACCAAGGAGAGCGTTGACGGCCAGTGGTACGTCTTCATCATCGATGAGAACCAGACCATCATCGCTCATGCCCCCGACCCCGACCTGGTGGGCAAGCACGTCTCCCAGGCTCTCGGACCCAACTCCTACCCCACCGGGTCCGCCGTCGCCGCCTCCGCCGACCAGGACGGCGCCTGGTTCGACTACACCTACCCCAATCCCGCCTCTGGCGTTGTGGAGACCAAGCACTCCTGGATGGTGATCCACGACGGCATTACCTTCGGCTCCGGCTGGTACGAACGCGGCCCCGGCAAGTCCGACGCCCCCGCCTACACCAAGGCCTTCGTGCGGCAGGCCACGAACCTCTACGTCGCCCTCGGCCTGGAGGAGACCGTCGCCTACTACAATACCAAGGAGAGTGTTGACGGCCAGTGGTACGTCTTCATCATCGACCCAGACGGCTACACGATAGCCCACCATAACCCGCAGTTTCGAGGGCGTGATCCCAGCCTCCGTGTGGACGCCACGGGGTATTTCTATGGCGACGACTTACTGAGCGCCACTGAGGCGGGTCATTGGGTCGACTATGTGTTGCTCAACCCGGAATCGGGCGAGAACCGTCAGAAACACACTTGGATTGTGCGGCATGACGGGCTACTATTTGGATCGGGCTGGTATGAGTAGTAGCAACCCGCCTCGAAACTGGGAAGCGTTCCGGTTTGTTTGGGATTGGCGGCTTTTCCGGAGAGAGCGTCTTCGTCAAGGCGGGAGCCTCCACCATCGAGCCCGAGACGGCGGAGGACGACAATCGATACCTTGATGATTCCGAAGACAGGTTCGACCAGTTGCTTTCTCAGCTCGTATACCTCTTGTGAATGAACGCGCGCGTGGGCCGATGCAATGAAACGCAAGATGTTCACTAAGTCAGGTGCCTGCACTGCGCGGGTGGGAATACGCCTCCCACGCCCCCTTGGCTCACCGTATCACGCGAGAGCCAACCCGAGTCAACACTCTCCGGCGCGGTTTTCATCCCCCTCAGGGGGAAGGGACTCGGTGTTGCGGTGAGGTCTCGCCAATCTAGGCCACCCCTCATTTCAAAGATTCCGGACCACTAGTGCCAGGTGTCCTGACCAGAGCGTAGCTGGTGCTTCGCCCCCCTTCCGGACTCCGCACGAGTATCCCACGCTCCATGAGGTCCGTGATGTCGCGAAGGGCGGTATCCTGAGAGCATTTCGTCGTCCTCGCCCATCTAGAGGTCGTGAGCTTGCCTTCAAGACCATCCAGAAGATGGTTGATGACGACACGCTGGCGCTCGTTGATCGGGAGACTCGCAATTTCTTCCCAGAAGCGCGCCTTTTCGAGCACCGCCATGAGAGTGGTCTCGGCACCCTCTATGGCCCGGCCCAAGCAGGATACGAACCAGCCCATCCACTCGGAGACATCCGGTGTCCCCTTCTGAGTCCGCTCCAGGATAGTGTAGTAGTCAACCCTCTCCCGCCGGATCTGAGACGACATGCTGTAGAAGCGTCGAGGGCTGCCCTCGGAGCGGGCCATGGCCATGTCCGCGATGGCCCTGGCAATGCGGCCGATGCCGCATTCGAAGGGGTGGACGGTAACAAACCAGAGGTGAGCCAGCCCAGCCTTGAGCACCTCGTCAGTATCGGCAGGTGCGTTGAACCACTCCAAGAAGGCTTGTATCTCTTGGTCGAGCCTCGTTGCTGCCGGAGCCTCGAAATGCACCCGCTCCCGGCCAATGGGGCCTGAGACGACCTGCATGGGACCGGAGCTGTCGTCGCGCCAACCACCCACCGTGATCCGCCTCAGGCCGCTCCGTCCTGTAGGAAACAGGGCGGCGTGCCAAGCGAACAGGCGTTCCTGAGTAAGCGGCTGGACATAATGCTCCGTTGCGTCCAACGTCAGCTCGACGATGCCTTCTACACTGCGGTCGACGTGACTCAGTCCGGCGATATCCATGCCTAGACGACGGCCGATCGAGGAGCGGACTTGAGCCGTGTCGAGTATCTCGCCTTCGATGGCGCTGCTCGTAACCACGTCCTCGGTCAGAGTATCGAGGAGGGCCTCTCGGCGAAGGTCGAAGCCAAGAGCCTCCATGCGGCCCTGAAGCCAGCCTTGCCGGTGCCTGACCGCAGCGAGCTGGTCAACCATTCCCCTCTGTTGCCAACGAAAATGGGGCCACCCGGGTTGCTCGTGGATGTATATACTCCGCATAATACGCGGACATTATAGTCCTCAATCACCGCAGGGCGCAAGGTTTCGCCGCAATCAGTACGGGGAATAGCCTTTAGCTCCATAGGTCTCCTGGGTTGAAGAAGGCAACCTTGGTCGCTTGGACACCGACCGTCATGTAGGGACACATTGAGGTAGACAATCGCGGGTTGTTCTCGAACGGATACCGCTATCACTGACCGGGGGCCCCTGCTATAATGCGACACTAGATACCGGGCAGCTTGGTCTGGACAACAGGGCCCGCACACGGGCGCCAATACGGCTGCCAATCTTAATGGAGAACCACTATTGGGACGCTGTGTCGTAGTCACCGGCGTTGGCGTCGTCAGCCCCGTCGGCCTTGACTCCCAGTCGACCTGGACCAACCTGCTGGAAGGCAGGTCCGGGATCGATCACATAAGCTCCTTCGATACCGAAGGGCTCCAAACGACCATCGCCGCCGAGGTGAAGGGCTTCGACCCGGAGGCCTACGTCAACCGCAAGCAGGCGCGCCGCATGGACCGCTTCGTCCAGCTGGCCGTCGCGGCGGCCTTCGAGGCCCTGGAGAGCGCCGGCGCGGCGATCAACGGGGTGCAGAACGAGCGCCTCTCGGTGATGATATCCAGCGGCATCGGCGGGATCATCACGCTGTCCGACCAGATAGGGGTCCTCCACCGGCGCGGTCCCTCCCGCATAAGCCCTTTCCTGGTGCCTATGATGCTCCCGGACATGGCCTCGGGCCAGGTCTCGATGCTGGTTGGGGCCAAGGGCCCCAACTACAGCACCGTCTCCGCCTGTTCCAGCGGAGCCGACGGCATCGGACAGGCCTTCGAGGCGATCCGCCGGGGCGACGCGGACATGGTCTTGGCCGGAGGCGCCGAGGCGGCCATTTGCCCCATCGGCGTTGCTGGGTTCAACGCCTGCCAGGCCCTCTCCCGCCGGAACGACGACCCGCAGGGCGCGTCCCGACCCTTCGACGCGGAGCGCGACGGATTCGTCCTCGGCGAGGGCGCCGCAGTCCTCGTCCTGGAGAGCCTGGAGAACGCTGTCAAACGGGATGCCCCGGTGATCGCGGAGATGGTGGGTTACGGAGCGACCGCCGACGCCTACCACATCACCCAGCCCGGCCCGGAAGGAGAGGGGGGCGCCAGGGCCATGACCCTGGCGCTGGACCAGGCAGGCATACAGCCGGACGAGATCAGCTACATCAACGCTCACGGCACCTCCACCCCGCTGAACGACAAGTTCGAGACCATGGCCATGAAGTCGGTCTTTGCCGAGCAGGCGTACAGCATCCCAGTCAGCTCCACCAAGTCGATGACGGGTCACCTGCTGGGGGCAAGCGGAGCCCTGGAAGCCGCGGTGTCGATCATGGCCATCCGGGATCAGGCCATCCCGCCCACGATCAACCTCGAGTATCCGGACCCAGATTGCGACTTGGACTACACGCCGAACGTTGCGCGCCGCCAAGACGTGCGGGCCGCCATGAGCAACTCCTTCGGCTTCGGCGGGCACAACACGTCCCTCGTGTTCCAGGCGGCGGACTAATCATCGCCTCTCCCGGCCAACCGACAGGCCCGCCCACGGGGGCCGGCGGCGGCGTGGATGGCGCGTACCCTACTATGACCGTCAAGAGATGGCGCAAGCTGCCCGCCCCTCCGCCCGGGTTCTCCCAAAGGCTGGGGTTTCCTCCGTTCCAGGCGCACCTGCTGTACAACCGGGGTATCAGAGAGCGCTCCCAGGTCGGGCCGTACCTGGCGGCCGATTGGCGCCTGCGGAACGACCCCATGCTCCTCCCGGACATGGACGTTGCGGTGTCCAGGCTCCGCGGCGCCCTAGACAACGGAGAGGCGATAGGCGTTTTCGGAGACTTCGATGCCGACGGGGTCACCGGGACCGCTCTGCTCGTCAGGGGGCTTGGGGACCTCGGCGCCCGCGTGGTGCCCTACCTCCCCAATCGACTCGACGAGGGCCACGGTCTCAGCGTCCAGGCTGTCCAAATGCTGGCGGACCGGGGCGTAACGCTGCTCGTTACCGTCGACTGCGGCTCCACGTCCGTGGACGAGATGGCCTTCGCCGCCTCCCTGGGTCTAGATACCATCGTCACCGATCACCACATGATGGCTGAGACCCTCACCCCGGCATGCGCGCTGATAAACCCCAAGCGCCCCGACTCCACCTATCCCTACCCCGACCTGACGGGCGTGGGGATGGCCTTCAAGCTGTTCGAAGCGCTCTCAGCGGAGCTGAATATGCCGTGGCCCTCTCACCTGCTGGGCCTCGTGGCGCTGGGGACTGTCGCAGACATGGGTCCGCTGACCGGCGAGAATAGGTTTTTGGTTAAAGAAGGGATCGATCAACTGAGGAATACGGAGAGCCCAGGTATCAAGGCCCTCGCCGGGACCGCACGCGTGAAGCTGTCGTCGCTGGACACCGAGGACCTCTCCTTCCGCCTCATCCCTCGGCTCAACGCCCCCGGCCGCATGGGGGACGCCCAGCTGAGTCTCGACCTGCTGACGACCGCCAGCGAGGACGAGGCCCGGTCGCTGGCGCAGAGCATGGAGGCACTGAACCAGGAGCGCCGCGCACTGACCGAGGAGGCAATGGACGAGGCGGCTGCCCAGCTTCCCCTGGAGTCCGGGCGCGAAGACGTCCCGCCCGTTGTCATCGTCGAGAGCGAGACGTGGCCGCCGGGGATCCTCGGCCTCATAGCCGGACGCCTCAGCGAGCGGTACGGCCGCCCCGCCATCGCCGTCTGCCGGGGGCCCGAAACCAGCCGCGCCAGCGCCCGCAGTGCCGACGCCTTCGACCTGTTCGGCCTATTGGAGCCGACCCAAGAGCTGTTCGACCGCTTCGGAGGGCACGCCCAGGCGGCGGGGTTCACGATCCCCACCGCCTCCCTACCCGCCCTGAAGGACAGGATCATCCCCGCGGCCGAGACGATGATGGACGGATTCCAGCCCAAGGCAGAGATAGAGGCCGATTGCGAGGTCCCCCTGGCGCTTCCCGCTCGCGAGCAGTTCGACTTCATCCAGTCCCTCCAACCTTTCGGCGCGCAGAACGCGGCGCCCGTGTTCCTCACCCGGAGGGCGCGAGTGGTCGATGCCCGGCCGGTAGGCCAGGACGGCCGCCACCTGAAGCTGCGTATCTGGGACGACAGCACCGGCTGGGACGCTATCGCGTTCCGGCAAGGAGGAATGCTGGAGGCTGCGCAGGACCGCATCGACGTGCTCTACACCGTCGGCCTGAACGACTGGGGCGGGAGGGCGAGGGTCCAGCTAAACGTCCTGGACATGCGCCGGGCGCACTAGGAGCTGCCTGGCAATCACCGCGCGGCGTTCTTTCCCGTGAGGGATGGGTCAGCGGCGCCTTCGGCGCTGGGCGCGGGTGCCCCTGGGCCTGGGGGCAGACGCCAGCCCGTCAGCGACCTCGCCCGCGGGTATGGGCCTCGCCTTTGCGGCAAGCACGACCGCCACCACGACGATAAGCAGCAGCGCGATCAGCTGGGCTTGGAGCAGTCCGAAGGCGTAGACGTTCGGCTCCGTTCGGGCGAAGGAGATGACAAAGCGGCCGGCGGAGTAGAGGACTAGGTACACCCCGAAGAGCATCCCATCGGGTCTTAGCCTGCCGCGGAGCTTCCACACGATGAGCAGAGAGAGGAAGTTCCAGACCATCTCGTACACTATCGCCGGGTGTATCGACACGTCCACGCCGTTTTCGCATCTCCGGGCGTCGCTTGCCGGGTCGGTGTACACGAATCCCAGGAAGAGGTTGGTGGCCTTGGCGCAGTGCTCGCCGTTGACGATGTCCCCCAGCCTGCCGATGTTGAGGGCCAGCAACAGTGCCGGCGCCGTCAAGTCCGATATCGTGCCGACCGGGAGCTTCGCCCAGAGCGCGTAACCGGCGCCGGAGAGGAAGCCGCCCAGCACCCCTCCCCATATGGCTATGCCGCCTCTCCAGAGGGCCAGGGCGTCTGTGGGGTTGCTCCAGTAGTAGCTGGCGTTGTCCAGGACGTGTACCGCCCGGGCGCCGACCACTCCGCCGATAATGGCAAATATGGCCACCGAGTAGATGGTATCGGAGTCGATGCCCCTCTCCGGGGCCCAACGTCCCACCAGGTAGACGGCCGTCACCACGGCGATGAAGCTGAATACCCCGTGCCAGCTCAGCACGAAGGCGCCCGGAGACGCCAGGTTCGGTGACACTACTATTTCGATCATCTGGCGAGTCGCATTGAGATACCCTGAGAGCCCTCTAACAGTCCTCTGAGGCCGCCCCGAGCAGGCGGACCCGTCGCGGCAGTCACGGACAAATCTAAAGGCGGGAGGCGCAGGTGTCAAGCGGCTCCTATCCAAGGTTCCGTTCGTTTGGGGGTGATGCCAATTTTGGGGGCGTTCTAGCGGCCACTGGGGGAAGATAAGGGACTTGTCCGAGATTAAGGCCCAGCTATGGTCACGGTCTTGAGGAAGCTGTCGGATGCCTCCCACTCATCCCCGTCCTCAGCGGTGGCGACGATTCGGCGTGAATAGTCGCCGGGCGTCAGCGTCTCCCCGCTATTCTCCGACACCAGGTCGTCCGGCAGGGGAAACCCGACATCTAGCGACGGCGGGTCGATGCGGAAGGTCTCCGTGTAAGTGGCGTCTTCGCTGTCCAGCGTCAACGAAATGCGGACAATGGGCTTGTTGAACTTGCATCCGGCGCTGTTAACACTGTCTTTAGCCGTCCGCAGCCGGTCGTCGAGGGACTTCAGAACTATGTCCACGTTACCCCCGATCAGCGTGTATGCACACTCGGCTATCAGCGCGACCTCACCGGGGACGCTCAGACCGAACTCGTAGGCGACCTTGTTGTACTTCCGGTCGAGGTAGTCGGCGGTCTTGTTGTATTGCCACTGCCCTATCAGGCGGACGTGGTAGTCGCCAGGGTCCAGCTCGAGGTCGAGCACGGGGTACTCCGTCCCCAACTGCAGGAAGTCGACCATGATGTTGCCGTGCCGGGTGTACACCTGCGCGAACATCTTGTCCGGTCTCGTCTTCGAGTCGACCCTGACGTGGATTTGCTTATCTCCAGTGGCCTCGGGGTAGGCATCTATCGCCGACCAGAGAGAGTACTCCTCGCAGGCGGGCTCGTCCGCCTCCTCAAACTTCCAACAGTACGAGCTGGGTAGACCCCAGACCAGCCCGCTCGGATGCTTCAGCGCCATGACCGGCAACGGCGGGACTGGCCAGCTTGCCGGGTACACCACCCGCGAGGATACCGCCGCGGGGTCTTCGCGCCCAACGGGGCCACCCGTACCGCAGGCGATTGCCAGCGCCGTCAGCACTGTGGTCATGAGGAAAATCTTCAGTGTCCCTGCCATGCTGCTGGTCTCCTTTCAGTGGCATTGTACTGCCGAGTTGACCCTCCCCTACCCCCAAAGCAAGCGGCTCCTATCCAACGAGTTCCAGGGAGGGCACCTTATGGTAAGATACCATAAGGTGAATCGTCCGATATCCAGGGGAGGGAGATCGCATGAAGGAGAGTGTCGAAAGCTTTCTCGACTACATGACCGTCGAGCGCGGGGTATCCCCGAACACTCTCTCGGCATACCGGAGCGACCTCAACCAGCTGCTAGAGTACCTGCAGACCAACGGACCCAACGGGAGCGCTCGCGGCTGGGAGCACGTCAGCGACGAGGTCCTGGCATCCTACCTACTGAGGCTTCACGAGCTCGGCTACTCGGACACGACCCGGGCCCGCAAGATAGCATCGACGCGGGCGCTCTTCGGGTTCCTATTCGAGGAGAGGACCATCCCCTCCGACCCTACCAAGAACCTTGTGAGCCCGCGTGTGGGGCGGTCTCTGCCGGACGCGCTGAGCATCGAGGAGATCAACCGCCTTCTCGGCGTCTTGGCCAACGGCGATAGACCTGAGAACAGACGAGATTCGGCGATGCTGGAGCTGGTCTACGCGACCGGGATCCGGGTGGGCGAGATGGTCGCCTTGGACGTCGAGGACATCGACCTGGAGATGAGATCGGTGAGGTGCTTCGGCAAGGGGTCCAAGGAGCGGGTGATACCGATCCATCCGAAGGCCGCCAACGTCGTCGGCCGGTACCTCGGCGAGGCGCGCCCCCGGCTGCTGGGTGAGAGATCGGGACACGCGGCGTTCCTCAACCAGAGGGGCGAACGACTGACCCGCCAGGGTTTCTGGCTCATCCTCAAGAGCCACGCCAAGACGGCGGGAATCGAAGGTAGGATAACCCCTCACACCCTTCGCCACACCTTCGCCACGCACCTGCTGCGGGGCGGGGCGTCCCTCAGACACGTCCAGGAGCTGCTGGGACACGCCAGCATCGCCACGACCCAGGTGTACACACACCTGACCAGCGAACACGTACGCTCAGAGTATGACAGAGCGCATCCGCGGGCGCGCCATCGGAGCGGAGAGCAGGATGCGGACCAGCAGCGAGTGGAGCTTCAAAGTACGGGAATGCTGACTCGCCGGGAGGACACGAATGCCTAACAAAGGCCACCGGGCCGCCGCCAGACAGGCACAGCTGAGGCGCAGACGGCGCCGCGGCAAGGGACGCCTCCAACAGTTCGACGCCGGGCCAAGCGAGTCTGACGCGTCGAGCGCTGTCCGCGAGAGGACAGCCAGGAGGGCCGAGGCGCCGGCCGCGACAGCGACAGCGGCCGCAGCTGTACCCAGCCCGCGCCCCTCTCGCAGATCGAGACACGTGTCCCAGACGGGGCCGCTTCCCACCAATGCCCTGCTGGGGGCCGAATTCAGACAGATCGGGCTGATCACCACCCTCATCGTGACGATCCTGATAGTGCTGACCTTCGTACTGGGCTGAATCTAACCAAAACCCAAAACAGGTTCAGCGACCGGAATCTGGGGGAAGAGGTTCGCCCATATGCCTACCCCCTCTTAGTCTCCCCATGTGAGGGGGAGAGGTGGGTTTGCTCCTACTACAGCCCCCCCAGCAAAGGGCTGACCCCAGGTAGGCCCTTTTCCGGCGATGAGCTCGTTCCTATCGCTGTTGACGGGACGGACATGCACCGACATAATCCAACTCAGGTGACAAATGAGAAACGAGACAGATAACCGGCCGCTAAGCTCTAGTTCGAGCACAGCCCTAGAAGTGCATAAGCTGGTCAAGACGTTCGGCGACCGCCGAGTCGTGAACGACGTTTCCTTCGAGCTGCAACAGGGCGAGATCTTCGGATTCCTCGGGCCTAACGGGTCCGGGAAGACCACCACTATGCGCATGGCGCTGGATCTGATCAAGCCCGACTCGGGAACGGTGAGCATCTTTGGCGCCGCTCCTACCCGTCGTGTGTTACGCCGAGTCGGCTACCTACCGGAAGAACGGGGGTTGTTCCAGCGGGCGCAAGTCCTGGACGTCTTGCGGTACATGGGGCGGCTCAAGGGCCTGAGCGCCTCAACGGCAGAAGACAGAGCGTCCGAAATGATGTCACGAGTAGGCCTAGCCGAGCACCTGGGCGCGAGGGTCCAGGGCCTGTCGCGTGGCATGACGCAGCTCGTCCAGTTCGCGGGCGCCCTGCTGCACCAGCCCGAGCTGATCATCCTGGACGAGCCGTTCGGTGGGCTCGACCCCCTCAACGTCGTGCTCATGAAGGAGATCCTCCGCGAGGAGCAAGCCCGCGGCGCGTCGGTCATCTTCAGCACTCACATCATGTCTGACGTCGAGGAGCTGTGCGAGCGCGTGCTGCTCATCGATGCGGGGACGACGCTGCTCTACGGGTCGCTCATAGAGCTGAAACGGTCCCGTGGGACCCGGACGGTCAAGATCGCCGCCGACCGCCAGCCCGAATCGGTGGCCGGCGTGATGGAACCAGTGGCGGTCAACGGGCACTTCGAATACAGGCTCGCGGCTGGCGCGGAGCCTCAGGCCATCCTTCGCTCGTTCCTCGACGCCCAGATTCCGGTGGAGCGATTCGAGGTAGCGCTTCCCACGCTCAACGAAGTCTTTATCGAGGAAGTGAGCCGTGCGCGACACGATAGCTGAGGCGAAGATCGTCTTCACCGAAGAGTTCCGGCGAGCCATAGGGCGCCGGATATGGCTGATCGTCACCGGGCTCGTGCCGGCGATACTCTTGGTCCTCCTGATAGTCGTGCCGATCGTGCGGTCGTTTGCAGACGACGACGATGACGAGCCGAATCAGAATCCCATCGGCTACGTGGACCTGTCCGGTGAGCTCTCAGAGGCAGACTTCCCGAACCTCACCGGGTTCGACACCCGCGAGGGCGGGATCGATGCCATCGTTGCGGGTGACATCGAGGACCTCTTCATCGTATCGGCAGACTTCCTCAAGTCCGGCGACGCCGAGTGGCTCTCGCAAAGGTCTGGGATATTCGCCGGCAGAGACAGCCGCAGGCGGTTCGCCTCCTTCCTGAGAGTGTCCCTGCTCGCAGAGAGACTCGACCCGAGCCTGCTGGACCGTGTGATCTCGGGAGCCGACTACGTCCGTGTCCACGTCGGCGAAGACGGCTCCGTCTCTCCGGACGAAGAAGACGGGCTCAACCAGTTCGCAGTTCCGCTCATCTTCATGTTTCTACTCATGATGTCCATCTTGATAGGCTCCGGTTCCCTCCTCGAGAGCGTTTCAGAGGAGAAGGAGAACCGGATGGTCGACGTGCTGCTGACCTCGGTCTCGCCTCTCTCGCTGATGGCGGGGAAGATCGTGGCGCTGGGGACGACCTCGTTGGTTCAGTTAATCGTGTGGATCGCCTCGATCGTCATCATCGGGCCCCAGATCATCGACCAGATCCCGGATGCCGCAGAGCTGGAGATCGAGCCTCTGACGCTGGCGTACGGTTCCCTGTTCTTCATCGCCGGATACTTCCTGTTCGCGGTGATCCTCGCCGGAATCGGATCGGCCACAACCTCGGCGAAGGAGGCGGGTCCCATCACCATGATGGTCATCTTTCCTACGATTGTTCCTGTGACTTTCTCGTTTCAAATGATCCTCAGCGCGCCGGATGGCGGACTCGCCAGGGTTCTCTCCTTTATTCCGATGACGGCGCCGTTGACGATGATGCTGCGAATAGGATCGGGGGACGTGTCGAACGCCGAGATACTCGCGAGCCTGGCGGTAACTGTGCTGGCCGGGGTGGTGATGCTCTTCGTCGCAGCCCGAATCTTCCGGGCCGGCATACTGCTGTACGGTCAGCGGATGACTCTCGGCGCCGTGTGGCGAGCGCTGAGGCAGGCGGGCTAGCCGGGAGAGGGCTCCAGGACTATTTCCTTCTTGCCCACCGTGGATCAAATTGGGCGCCTGATTTACACCCACCGACCCCGGCTGGTTTTGGTGCTGGGGGCCATCCCCCCTTAGGTACTTATGTCCAACATGGTCCCGAAGGACCTGAAGCCGGCGTTTCCTGAGCCTATTCGAGGTGACGGGGTACGTGCGAAGCTCCTCGAGATCCTCGGTATGGACGTGGTCCCCGGCCCCGCTGACGTCAGTTTCACCGCGATTGACACAACGGACGACCAGGAGGGCATACGCCGGACCAAGGTGACCTATCGGAACTCTCTGGGTGAGGACGTACCGGGAATCATTATGCTCCCCACCGTCGCGCCGCCGGACCCACTGCCGGGCGTGGTATGCATACCTGGGACCGGGGGCGGCGGACGAGGTGGCCGACGTAGACTTCGAGCCCACGCCGCCCGACGGCCGGGTGCGAGGGTTTGGGAGGGAGCTGGCCCGCAGGGGTTACGCGACGATGTCGATATCGATCAAGGGGTGCCATGGTCGGCCGGGACCTCCTGGGAGCTGGGAACAGGAGGCCAAGTACCTCGAGGCGTACGGCCATCCCCAGATGGGCATTATCGCCCTAAACCTGCTCCCACCCCACGACCCTCTCGCAGATCGAGACAGGCGTCCCAGACGGGGCCGCTTCCCACCAATGCCCTGCTGGGGGCCGAACTCAGAGAGATCCGACTGATCACCACCCTCATCCCCCATGGCGATCCTGGTAGTACTGACTTTCGTACTTGGCTGAATCTAACCAAAACCCAAAACAAGTTCACCCTTCTCAATCTCCCCTTGCGAGGGGGAAGTGTTGACCTTCGTACTGCACCTATCCACAACCCAAAACAGCTTCGCCCTCTCTCAATCTCCCCCTGCGAGGGGGAAGTGCTGACTTTCGTACTGCACCTATCCACAACCCAAAACGGACTCGCCCCCTCTCAAGCTCCCCCTGCGAGGGGGGGTTGCTCGTCATGTCTGAACAGTCAGCCCTCGCCCCCAAGCCGGCAGTCCCTGTCGTGCTAAGATGGGGGTGTTGCCATGTCCTCCACTGATAGAACCGCGATCCACGAGAGCCCCGAGACACGCCACGGAACGCGCCTTGGCGGGTTCGCGGAGCGTCTGAAGGCGACGCCCACGAAGCCGGGCGTCTACCGGATGCGAGGCGCGTCGGGGGAGGTGCTCTACGTGGGCAAAGCCTCCAGCCTGCGCAGCCGCCTACGCTCCTACTTCTCGAGCCCGTCGGGCCTGGCGCCCAAGATCAGGACGATGGTCGGCAAGGTGGCCGACTTCGACTTCATCGTCACGGAGTCGGACCAAGAAGCCCTGATCCTCGAGTACAACCTGATCAAACAGCACAAACCCACCTACAACGCCCGCCTCAAGGACGACAAGAGCTATCCCTTCATCAAGATCGACATGTCGGAGGAGTTTCCCCTGGTCTACATCACGCGCACGGTCACCAGGGACGGGTCGCGCTACTTCGGCCCCTTCGCCAGCGCCTACAGCGTACGCCGGACCCTCAGCCTGCTGAAGAAGCTCTTCCCCTACCGCTCTTGCACCAAGACCATCACCGGCAACGATCCCCGGCCCTGCCTCGACTACTACATCCACCGCTGCGTCGCCCCATGCATCGGCAACGTGGACACATCGCAGTACCAGGAGGTAATCGACCAGGTTGTTCTCTTCCTGGAGGGAAAGGCTGACCGCGTGGTCAAGTCCATCCAAGCGCGCATGGAGCGGGCCGCGGAGAGCCTGGAGTTCGAGCAGGCGGCGGTCCTCAGGGACCAGCTTAGGGCCATCGAGAGCGTCCACGAGGGGCAGAAGGTGCTGCACCTGACGTCCGAGAACCTGGACGTAATAGCGGCAGCCTCCGGCCGCCGCGAGGCTTGGGTCGAAGTCTTCTTCGTCCGCCGGGGAACCCTCATCGGCCGCGACCACTTCATCATGGAGGGGACGCAGGACGACGAGCCGCAGCGCATACTGACGGCTTTCGTGAAGCAGTTCTACGGCGCCACCCCCTACGTGCCTCCCCGAATCCTGGTGCAGCACCCCCCGGAGGACGCTGAGGCGCTCCGGGAGTGGCTGGCGGAGAAGCGGCAGGGGCCGGTCAGGTTTCACGTGCCCCAGAGGGGTGAGAAGCGGAAGCTGGTGGAGATGGTGGCCGAGAATGCGGCGGAGGGGCTGGTACAGCTGGAGGTCAAGGCCGCCTCGGACGCCGCCAATCTGGACACCGCCATGACGGAGCTGGAGGAGGCCCTCAGCCTCCCCAAGCCGCCGCAGCGCATCGAGTGCTACGACATCTCCAACATACAGGGCAGCAACCCCGTTGGCAGCATGGTCGTCTTCGAGGACGGCAAGCCGAAGCCGTCCCACTACCGGCGGTTCAAGGTCGAGACGGTCGAGGGCGTCGACGACTACTCGATGATGCGGGAGGTGCTCACGCGGCGCTTCCGCCGTCTTGGCAGGTCCAGGGACGGCCGAGAGTCCGACGGACAGGACGGCAGCGAGGCCCGGTCCGAACGCAAGCAGACCTGGGCCATCGTACCGGACCTGGTGCTCATCGACGGCGGCAAGGGACACCTGGGAGCCGCGCTGCAGGTGTTCCTGGAGCTGGGGATAGACTTCGTGCCGCTGGCCAGCCTCGCCAAGGAGAACGAGGAGCTGTTCGTGCCCCACGTGCAGGAGGCCATCGTGCTGCCCCGCACCTCCCAGGGGCTGTTCCTGGTGCAGCGGGCGCGGGACGAGGCGCACCGGTTCGCCGTCACCTTCCACCGCCAGCGGCGGTCCAAGCGCACCATCGGGTCGGCCCTCGACCTCGTTCCGGGCATCGGGCCGAAGCGCCGGCGGATGCTGCTGCGGCGCTTCGGATCGGTGAAGGCCATCAAGGAGGCGCCCGTGCGGGACGTCGCCGCGGTCCCTGGCATGACCATGAAGGTCGCCAAGAAGGTCAAGGAGCAGCTGTAGCCCTTGCTCCTGGAGTAGTGGGGCCAACGACAGGCAGGCTGCGCAACCCCTGCCCCTCAAGCTGGCAGCCCCCTCTCCCTCAGTATCCCATCAAGGGGAAAGGGGGCTGAGCTCGATCGTGGGTCAGGGTTGGCTGGCGGCCTCCTCTTCGGAGCGGTTCGCCATCCTCAGGAAGGGGGTCAGCAGGTTGGTGAACTCCATGGGAAAGATGAACTTGGTGGATTCGCTGGCGCCCAGCTGCTTGAGGGTGTCGAAGTACTGGAGGCTCAGTGTCTTGGAGTCGATGTTCTGGGCGACGGTGTGTATCTTGTCCAAGGCGTTGCTGAAGCCGTCAGCGCGCAGGATAGACGCCTGCTGATCGCCCTCCGCTGACAGTATCTCGGACTGCCGCTGGCCCTCGGCCTGCAGTATGGCAGCCTGCTTCTCTCCCTCGGCGACGGTGACAGCGGCGGTGCGCGTCCCCTCGGCCTCGGTCACCACCGCCCGGCGGACCCTCTCGGCAGACATCTGCCGGTTCATGGCATCCTGGATGTCACGGGCGGGCTCGACCTCCCTGATCTCCACCTGAGTGACCTTTATTCCCCACCGCTCGGTGATGTCGTCCAGCTTGACGCGGAGCTCCTCGTTGATGCGCTCCCTCTGGGAGAGCACGTCGTCCATGGTGATGTCGCCAATGACCGCACGCAGCGTGGTGGTGGCGATGCCGACGACGGCGCTCCTGTAGTTGACCACCTCTAGCACCGACTTCTCGGCCTCGTGCTCCATGACGCGCATGTAGATGAGGAAGTCGATCTCTATGGGCGCATTGTCCCTGGTGATGTTGGTCTGCCGGGGAATGTCGATAACCTCTTCTCGCAGGTCGACCACCCGAGAGGTCTGGAAGGGCCAGAAGAGGATCTGCAACCCGGGCGGTCTCAGCCCCGAGTACTTGCCCAGCGTGAATAGGGCCAGCCGTTCGTACTGCTTCACTATCTTTACATATGGAATCATCTCAACCTCCCGTTCGCTCGTTGATCTTCGAAGCCTCAAGCACTTTCAGTGTCAGCCCATCTACCTCCGCTACGATAATCTCCTCTCCCTCCGGTATCGACTCGCCGGAGTCGGAGACGGCGCTCCAATTCTCGCTGGAGACCTGGACGGTACCCTTGGGATCGAGGGCTCCCACCACCGTTCCCCTGCTGCCCACAATCTCATCAACCCTCTGCGGGTACACTAACCGCTTGGCCTGCGCCGTCATACGGAACAATACTACCAGGGATGCCAGCAGCAAGGCGCTGACCGCCCCCATCATCCAGAAGCTGACCCTGAAGCTTGGCGTCTCTATCGGCGGCGGGCTGAATCCACCGAACAGCAGGAAACCACCCAACAGGAAGCTGATGGCTCCTCCAACGCCGAACACACTTGTTCCGGGAGCCTGAAGCTCAGCGAAGAAGAGCAGCATCGCAAGGCCGATAAGGCCAACGCCCGCCCAGTTGACCGGCAGGTTGCCCAGGGCGACGAACGCCAGGGCCAGCAGGATGACACCGACCAGCCCCGGAACGATCGTGCCGGGGTTGAAGAGCTCGATGATGATGCCCAAGCCGCCGATGGTGAGGAGCAGGAAGGCGATGTTGGGATTGGCGAGGACGCCCAGGAACTTCTCGACGGCGTTCCGCTCGATGGGCTCGATCCTGATCCCCTGGGTCTCCAGAACCACACGGGCGCCGCTGTCGAGATATATCGGCGTGCCGTCGAGCCGGGAGAGCAGCTCCTCGACGCTGGCGGCCGTCAGGTCGATGATACCGGCGTCCAACGCCTCCGAGTGAGAGAAGGACTTGGCGGTCAGGACCGTCTGCTCCAGGGGCGCCGGCTCGCGCCCGCGCTTCTCGGCGATGCTGCGAATGAAGGCGGCCGCATCCTGGGTTGCCTTGGACTTCATCGTCTCCGGCAGATCGTCTCCGGTGGGCCCCACCGGGGCGGCGGCGCCGATATTCGTGCCCGGAGCCATGGCCGCAACGTGGGCCGCAGCCACAAGGAACGTACCCGCGGACGCGGCCTGGGCTCCGCCCGGAGACACGTACGCAACCACCGGCACCTCGGACGCCAGGATGTCCTCCACCATGTCCCGGGTGGCGTCAAATATCCCTCCGGGGGTGTCGACGATCAGAATCAGGAGATGGGCTCCCTCCTCGGCGGCGGCGGCGAGCCCGCGGGACAGGAACCGGGCCGTCGTCTGCTCGATAGCCCCCTCTACGGTCAGCTCGGCCGCGTATGCGCCGTGACCGGACGCTCCCACCTGGCCGAGGTCAGCCGCGAGCCCGCCGAGACCCACGAGAACGAGAAGCACCGCCACTGCGCACCTTGCCGCAACCATCTTGGACCCAAGTGTACCACCAACCGCTGAACGAAACGTATCACTCCCACCGCGGTCCTCTCTCGGGAGAGGTGACGCCTCGAGAACGCCAGATCTGCGACGAACGGTTCTAAGCGGCGAATGGGGTTATGGGCATCCTCGCGACCTCTCGGCGCTTCTCCCCTCATCGCCAGCCCTCCTCATTCAGCAGAAAAGGAGCAGTTGGCCGATCTTTTCAAGGGCTTTCTTTGAGAGCTTGTATCAGAAGTGACTCTCCTCTTCTGCGAGAGGGGGTTGGGGATGAGGGGGCCGCGTGAAATCGCAGGGACTCTTTTCTGACCTATCGAGGGAGAGTAGGCATCTGTCCGAGGGCCTTATCGTCATTCCGGACGCAGGGAGGAATCTGAAGAGTCCGATGCCTCCAAGCTACTTTCTGAGACTCTTCGACTCCGCTGGGCTACGCTTTTCCGAACGACACATGGTGAGGGGGCGGCTCTATCTCAATATACCGCCGGGCCCTTTGTGGAATAGGGCGCAATTGCTCCGCCCCGTGTCCCACAGATACCTCTCCCAGAGAGTGGGAGAGGGTTTACTGGTCTCAGTAGCCGACGATCTCCGGGTAGAAGAGGGAGAAGACCTCGGCGTTGCGGGTGCAGACGGGCTCGCCTCGCTCGCGGGCCGTCGCCGCGACGAGGGCTGCCGGCAAGAGCTCGGCGTGCGACTCCGACTCGACGGAGGCGATCCAGACCCCGGCCACCTTGGCCGCCTCAGGTGACAGGGGCGCGATCTCCATGAAGTCCAGCATCCCCGCGTAGCCGATCTCCGTCCTGCGGTCGAGGCCTCCTCTCCACAGCTCGAAGAGGGTCAGCGGAGATACCGAGGCGGTGCGTGCGCCTTCGACAATCTGCTCGACTATCGCCCTGGCGCCCTGATCGCCGGCCCTGTAGTCCAAGAAAACGGTGGCGTCCAGCATCATATCGGCCATCGAAGCCCTCCCCTACCCTACTCCCTCAACGAGGGGAGGCTCTTCCGCCGAGGGTGCGCCATCGGAGGGAGGCCCCTCCACCGAGGGTGCGCCGTCGGAGGGGCTCGCGCCAAAGGCGGCCATGGCCACCCTCTTCGCCTCCTCCTTGGTGAGCTCCACGGGAGAGCCGACCGGCTGCTCTGCCTGCATCCCGAGGTACTCGTCGTCCCAGACGGAGGGCTCCTTCCGTTCCTCGGCCTCGGACACCACCTGTCCGGACAGGGTCAGGTCCAGCGCCAGCTCCACGAACTCCCGGAGCGGAATCCGCAGCTCCGCGGCCCGGGCCTTGGCCGCCAGGTACAGATCCTCGCGCACTGAGGCGAATATCTGCCTGGTGTTCTCTTCGACGTTCTTTCGGGCCATATCACTTTCGTCCTAAGGAGATATTGACATATAACCAATTCGGCCTCAGTGGGAGCAAGGTGAATCGGTCCCCCTTTCGGTGGTATAATTCGCGTCGGTATGAAAATCGTCATAGCGCCACAGGCATTCAAGGGGAGCATATCGGCCCTGGACGCCGCCCACGCTATACGGAAGGGCGTGCTGCGAGTGGTGGAGGACGCCACGGCGGTGCTCGTCCCCGTGGCGGACGGGGGGGACGGCACCCTCGAGACGCTGGTCGAGGGCTCCCACGGCGAGATTATGGCCTGCGAGGTCACCGGGCCCTTGGGAGAGGCCATAGAGGCCCCATGGGGAGCCATGGGAGACGGCAATACGGCCGTGGTGGAGATGGCGCGGACCTCGGGACTGGCCCTGGTGCCGGCGGACCGACGCGATCCACGATTCACTACAACCTACGGCCTGGGAGAGGCGATACGGCATGCGCTGGACGCCGGATTCCGCAGGTTCATCGTAGGAATCGGCGGGAGCGCCACCAACGACGCCGGCGCCGGTATGGCGCAGGCCCTGGGAGTGCGCCTGCTGGACGGCGCGGGTCGGGACCTGGCCCTCGGAGGCGCTGCCCTAGCCCGCTTGGACCGCATAGAGATGGGCGGCCTAGACCCCAGGGCCCGCGAGTCCCGGTTCATGGTCGCCTGCGACGTGACCAATCCCCTCACCGGCCCGGAGGGAGCGTCGGCGATATACGGACCACAGAAGGGCGCCACTCCTGAGATGGTGGAGGAGCTGGATGCGGCGCTGCTCCACCTGGCAGGGGTAGCAAAGCGAGATATCGGCGCCGACGTAGACGCCGTCACCGGCGCGGGAGCCGCCGGAGGGCTGGGGGGCGGGTTCATCGCCTTCCTGGACGCTACACTGCGGGCCGGTGTAGAGATCGTCCTCGACACGGTAGGCTTGGAGGAGCAGCTGGCGGGTGCAGACCTGGTCATCACCGGCGAGGGGTGCCTCGACTACCAGACGGTGTACAACAAGGCCCCCGTCGGCGTCGCGGCCAAGGCCGTGTCGAGGGGAGTACCCGTCGTCGCCATCGCCGGCTCCCTGGGCGAGGGCTTCCGGGACGTCCACCAACACGGCATCGACGCTGCGGCGGCCATCACCTGCGCGCCCATGACCCTGGACGAGTCGTCGGAGAGGTCCGCGGAGCTTCTGGCCGACACCGCCGAGCAGGTCCTGCGCTTCATGAAGACCGGGGCTCGTGTGTTCGGCTAATTCACATCATCCTCACGCCAGCCCTCTCCCATCCAGGACGATGGCAGCGACCGACGGACCTCGACCCGGAGCCCGCCCTACCCTACCAGCAGCATGTGGACTTCGCCCGGTCCGTGAACGCCCGTGACCAGCGTGTACTCGATGTCCGCCGAGCGGCTGGGGCCCGATATCAGGGTCACGTAGCTCCCTGCGGCGCCCCGCAGGAAGTCGGCCCGGCAGAGGGCGAACAGCTCGTCCAGTCCGGGGAGCACCTGGCCCCGCTCCACCACGGCCACGTGGACCGGGGGGAGCAGCGAGACCAGCCTGCTGACTCCCCTGCGGGGCATCAGGACGCACGAGCCGGTCTCAGCGATGGCGTAGTCTACGCCCGTAACGCCGAGGTCGGCGTCGACGGCTTCCCGCCGCATGGCGGCGCGCCCCTCGTCGTCGTCCGCCGACGCCACGGTGACCCGCGCGCCTACGTCCGCCAACGCGGCTTCGAGGCCGAGCCGGTCCACGATGGGCTGGGCCGACCGCACCAGCGACCGCGCCTCCAGGCCACGAACGAGGTCCACGACGTATACCGTCGCATCCTCCGCCGACGGGACCCTGGCCACCTTCCAACCCGCCCTGGCCGCGGACGCCTCCAGCAGATCGGTCAAGCCATCGGCGTCCTCCCGAGCCCGGCGCACAATCGACTCGACGCGCCCCTCGACCTCCCCGGCGTCCGGGTCAGGAGGAGAGACGCCGTCAGGGCGGCCAGGCTCGGCAGGCCCTCGACCCAGGGCGCGGCGCAGGTTGCCCAGAAACTCCGCCTGGTTGGTCACTTGGGCTGACCCCGCCAACGCGCTCGGAAGGGGCGGGACGCCAGGGCCGGGAGGTCGCGGTGCCGCGTCCAGCCGCCCAGCGGGCCCGGCAGACGCCTGAGCTTCCCACCTCTCACGAGAGGAAGCTGCGCCAGCACCCCCACCCGGTTGGCCAAGCCCAGCATGAAGGAGCTGGAGCTCACCAGCCGCCAAACCCTGGTCATCACCCTCTCGACCGGCGAGGCGCTGCGCTGCCTGCCCTCGGCGAGCTCCTTCCTCAGGTGGAGCAGCATCCGGGGGATGTTGATCTTCACCGGGCAGACCTCGCGGCAGGCACCGCACAGGGTCGAAGCGTGAGGCAGGTCCTTGGCGTCGCCCAGGTTGGTCATCACCGGCGAGATTACGGCGCCGATAGGGCCGGGGTAGACCCAGCCGTAGGCGTGTCCGCCGATCTTCCGATAGACCGGGCACGCGTTCAGGCACGCCCCGCACCTCAGGCAGTATAGGGACTCGCGAAGCTCCGGGTCGGCCAGCAGCCGGGAGCGGCCGTTGTCGACTATGACCAGATGCATCTCCTCAGGCCCGTCTTCATCGTCTCGAAGACGGGGCCCCGTCACGGCGGTGACGTAGCTGGACAGCCTCTGCCCGGTCGCCGACCGTATGAGCAGCCGCAGGAAGATGCCGAGGTCGTCCATGGAGGGGATGACCCGCTCCATCCCCATGATGGCCACGTGGGTGCGGGGCATGGACGTGCACATGCGGCCGTTGCCCTCGTTGGTTACCAGCACGACGGTCCCCGTATCGGCGACGAGGTAGTTGACGCCGGTTATCCCCATGTCAGCCTGGATGAACTTGGCTCGCAGCTGCCTGCGGGCCTCCGCGGCCATATCTTCGATCTCGCGGTAGCGGGGCGCGTTCAGCTTGTCCGCGAACAGCTCCGACACGTCCTCCCTGGTCTTGTGTATCGCCGGCGCGATGATGTGGAAGGGCGTATCCCCCAGCAGCTGGACGATGTACTCACCCAGGTCCGTCTCCACCGGCTCGATGCCGGCCTCCTCCAAGGCGTGGTTCAGCTCCATCTCCTCCGAGAGCATGGACTTGCTCTTGATGGCGACCTCGACGCCCCTGGAGCTCGCCAGATCCACGACGTAGCGGCGGGCGTCCTCGGCGGTGGGGGCGAAGAAGACCTTTCCCCCTGCCCGCCTCACGTTGTCCGCCGCCATCTCCAGATAGTGGTCGAGGTTCTCGATGGTGTGGGCCTTTATCTCGCGGGCCCGCTCGCGCATCTCCTCCCAGCCGGGAGTCGCGGCAGCAGCGTCGATCCGCGCGTGATGAAAGCCCTCGTAGAGTCCCAGGAGATTCGCCTGGATATCCTCGTTCCCCAGGGCCTCCCTGGCAGCCCGCGTGAAGTTTTTTATTTTGGATCTCCTTCGGTGGTCTGGTCCGACGGTGGTGAAGGATGTCGTCTGGCGATCCGTTACGGCTCGCCCTCGCCTTTTTGCATCTCCTTCGGTGGTCTGGTTCGACGGTGGTGAAGGATGTCGTCTGGCGATCCGTTACGGCTCGCTCTCGGCGAGTCCGTTGAGGCGCTCGTCCAGCAGCTGCGCCAGGTGCATCGGCTGGACGTCGACGCCCTGGCGCTCCATCCCTCCGGCGATGTGCATGATGCACCCCGTATCGCAAGAGACGAATCCCCCCGTCCCGGTGGCCTGAATCCGGTCGATCTTGTCCTGCAGCATCGCCCCGGAGATGTCGGGGTACTTCACGGAGAAGGACCCTCCGAAGCCGCAGCAGACGTCCACCTGGTCCATCTCCACCAGCTCCACGCCCGGCAGCGACCCAATCAGCGCCCTCGGTTGGCTGGCCGCGCCCAGCTCCCGCATCAGGTGGCACCCCTCGTGGTAGGTGATCCTGCGGCTTTCGCGCGCTCCTTCCGGCCCGCAGTAGGGGCCCAGATCGGTGACGCCGAGAACGTCGTGGATGAACTCGGAGAGCTCGTAGACACGGGGCGCCAGAGCCTGCGCCTCCGCCAGGAGTACGGGGTCGTCGTGGAACAGCTCGGTGTAGAAGACCCGGATCATGCTCGCGCAGGAGCCCGATGGGACCACGACGCAGGGCTCCGAGCGGAACGTCGAGAGCAGCCGCTCCGCAATGGGCTTGGCATCGCTCCAGAACCCAGAGTTGAAGGCGGGCTGCCCGCAGCAGGTCTGGGCGGGAGGAAAGTCCACGTCCGCCCCCAGGCGCCTCAACACCCGGACTACGCTCTCGCCCACCTCCGGGTAGAGCTGGTCGACGATGCAGGTGACGAACAGCGATGCGCGGACAGGCACCCGATCACCGCTGGAGGAAGGGCTCTACAGGCGGTCCCTTGGGAACCCGGCGGACGGCCCCGAGCCGACTATACAAAAAAATCAAAGCAGGATGCCGCGGACAGCGAAGCCGACCACCCAGCTGAGGATGAAGGCGGGCCCAGCCATGAACAGCTTCCCCTCCGTCTCGCGTTTGGCAGGGCCGTGAAACGCCAGATAGGCGATGAAGGCCCCCAGCCCGATGGCGACCAGCCATACGGAGACCGAGTTCACTCCCAGCCCGAAACCGATGGCCAGTCCGGCTATTACCCAGGTGATGGGCGAGTCTATGAGACGCAGGCGTGACATGGCAGTCCTTCGTCTGGGTAGGATACACTCGACTCAGGGCGATTGCAATCGAGCTGCGGAGTGCCCATAATCTAGTCCGACTGTCAGCGCTCCATGAGCAACACATTCAGGAGGTCAAGATGGCTGCCGTCAGGCTTACCGACCAGCAGATGCGGGGCTTCATTCGCGACGGGTACGCTGTGGTCAAGACCCAGCTTCCCCGAGAGGTCCATCAGGACATATGGGACCAGACGGAGGCCCTCTTCGAGTCCGAGGGCAACCCCGGGAACAACCTCATGGCCAGGATCCCCGACATGCGCCTGGTGTTTGACGATCCGGCGGTCGACGGCGCGCTGGCGGGCGTCCTGGGCGACAGCTACTACATGCACCCCCATCGCCACTGCCACTACCGGCCCCCCCACAGCGAAGGACAGCAGATCCACAAGGACTCCTTCACGCGGCGGCGCCACCGCACCCGCTGGATTCTGGCGATGTACTACCCACAGGACACAACAGTCGACATGGGGCCGACCGCGGTGATTCCGGGGACCCAGTACAACAACTGGCTGAGGGGCCCCATAGGCACCAGGACGAGGTCCGACAGCACGGAGGGCGAGGTCCCGATGGAGGTGGACGCGGGCACCGTGTTGATCGTCCACTACGACATCTGGCACCGCGGCATGGGCAACGCCAGCGACAAGAAGCGGTACATGATGAAGTTCATGTTCACGCGGATGGAGGAGCCCCAGGAGCCGAGCTGGGACAGCCGGGAGAGGGAGTGGGTCTCGGAGGGCGGCAGTGGGTGCGACGCCATGTGGAGCGAGATGTGGCGCTGGCACAGCGGAGCCAGCAACGGAGACTCCGGAGGCGATGGAGGCAGCGGTGAGATTCGCGGCCTGATCGACAACCTGAAGGTGGACTCCGAGGCCGCCTGCCTGGAGGCCGCGTACCGGCTGGGCTCGATGGGGCAGGCTTCCCTGTCCCCGTTGATGGATACGCTCCGGCACGAGTCGGAGGCTGTTCGGAGAAACGCCAGCTACGGCCTCAGCACCATCGGGGCCGGCGCCGTGCCCGCCCTCGTGGAGGCGTGCGGAGATTCCAACGCGGACGTCAGGAGCATGGCGGTGGAGACCCTGGCCGACATGGGTCCGGCAGCAGCGGATGCCGTCCCCTCGCTGGTCAAGGCGTTGGACGACGAGTCGGTCCTGGTCCGCCGTCAGGCGGCGGACGCGCTGGGCACCGCCGGACAGCTCGCCCCGGAGGCGGTCCCGGCCCTGGCGGGCGTCCTGAACGACGAGGACGAGCTCCTGCGCCGCAACGCCGCCCTGGCACTGGCCCGCATCGGCCCCGGAGCAGAGGAGGCCGCGCCGGCGCTGAGGGCGTCGCTCCGAGACGAGGACCGCTACGTCCGGGGCAAGGCCTCCCACGCGCTGCGCCGCATAGGCACGCCAGAGGCGCAGGAGGCGCTCATACACTTCCTGACGACCTCCCAGTGGTGCTACTCGACCACCGCGGACAGTTTGTATTAGTGAGCCAACATGACGTGTAGGCTAGTTCAACTCCACATTGTGCTTGAGAGAACACGTGGACAAGAGAACAGATCAGCTGCCTGTGACGGCATTCCCGCCAGGGCAATTCTGGAGTAGGCTTACCAACACAATGCAAGTACAACCCAAAATGGCACCGCATGCCTCCCTCACGCGTTACCTATGCGACCCACCCAGTGATCGATTGGGCATTGACCAGATGGGCAGGTTAGAGAATCACATCGTCGTAGGGGATGCAGTCGATGTGCTCTCGGCGCTTCCCGACAGTTGCGTCGACCTAGTACATTCCAGCCCTCCGTACAATATAGATAAGCCCTACGAGCTAAGCGCATCTGACAGAAGTTCGATAAGCGACTACAGCGCATTCCTAGAACGTTCAATCTCACAGCTCAAGCGCGTAGTCCGCCCGGGAGGCTCGATCTTCTGGCAAACGGGCTATACACAGAGCAGTGGAGACTCACGTGAGATCATACCGATAGATATCCTGAGCTATGAGTTCTTCCGCCGCAACCCGAACCCTTGTCTGTTGTGGGACCGCATCATCTGGCGATATTGGGGAGGACATGCATTCACCAGAAAGTTCACTAACAAACATGAGACGATCTTGTGGTATGTGAAGCAAGGAGCCGAGCCGGTCTTTTCCGCGGACGCCGTACGCGAACGAGCAAAGGAGTACGACAAGCGTAACAATTTCTGGGGAAGAAACCCTGGTAATGTTTGGGAGGTGGACAGAGTTGCGTTCGGGACGACCGGGCAAACATCCCATATCGCTGTATTCCCTGAAGAGATTAGCGAAAGAATCGTCCGTGCGTGTTCAGAACCGGGTGACTTGGTCTTGGACCCCTTCGCAGGCAGTGGCACAGTGCCCAAAGTGTCGCATGGCCTAGATAGGCGCTGGTTAGGAATTGAGATATCGCCTGTGTATGCCAGTGAAGCAGCCATTCGGATCGGATATCAGCAACCCTCAGAGGCAGACACTTTAGCATCCGAACTGATAAAGAGAGTCGGATTCAACGGCAAGAGGGGCATACTACGGCTCGTTGATCTCAAGCGAAAGTTGTCAGTGTGGGCAACTCGGGCTTCAGTCCAACAGTTATGGGAGTCCTACCGACGAGACATAGATTCAGTGTTGCAAGACGCCAACGGACGCAATTCCACCAAGCGCGACATCTGGATCAAGTACGATTCCCTGTTAGATAACCAAGGTACCCCATCTAATCCCGTACAGACCACGGACCACATGCTTCAAAGGTGCTATAAGCTTAGACAGCGCTTCAATGGTGTGACTCGGTATAGGTCCGCCCTTTCGGCTATGACGAAAGTTTCGGATAACATCGCTGGTGATAGAGGTGAAACATACTTGAGGAAGGTTGCTCAACAAGAGCCCTCTTCGTTCCAGCTCACAACGAGCCATCTGGAGTTTCTCTCACCGAAACTGCTTGTTGTTGCACAAGATAGAGGACACCTCAGAGCGCCAACTGAAGCTGCTCCTGATAGCGATAGAGACCCTATTCAAGGGCAAATGCCGCTATGAGCAATTGGCTCTCACCCGACGTAGGAGTCTTGCGAGAGGTCATATCAGCTTCTGAAGGCGAATTGCTTCTTTGTAGTCCATACGTCTCAACGCCAGCCCTGAGCATAGTTGCCGATACCTTGCCGAGTACAGTAAGCACGATAGAGTTCTGGACGAAACTGGACGCTCGTGATTGGCTCACCGGCGCGTCCGATCCTGAGGGACTGCTTGACTTCATCCACCAAGTTGAAGGCAATGTCGATCGAGTCGCTGTTAGGTACGCCAACAGCTTGCACGCGAAAATGATCATATCCGATGGACCTAAGGCGATAGCAGGCTCAGCTAACTTGACCGGTGGCGGGTTCATGCGAAATATCGAGGTGGCGCGTGTAGTGACTGGAAGTGAGCTTAACCAACTGCATCAAATCGCCAATGAATTGAGGCCGAAGCTTTCGTTGATCATGCAAGACCGACTCATAGATTTTGTCGCACACTGTACAAGAAAAGTGGAGTCAAAAGAAGCCCTCCTTGAGTTGATTCGCCAAGAAATACCCTCGCCTGCGCCAAACGAAAGCTCACTGATGCCTTATCGCAACTTCCTGTCTTATTTGAGGAGACGACGCAGTCGCCTCGCTGGTGAAATCCTCCACATTGCAACAAACGCCGACGGCAACAACAACACAGGCAAGGTAAAGCAGGCATTCTTCGGAGTGCAACGCTTCCTCCAAGAGTATCCCCAACACCGCCCATTAGTTGAAGCCTTGCGTATACAATGGTTTGACGTGATGCAATCGGGCCTATCATCTGACTGGGTCCAATTCCTTAACCAGTTTGCTAGTGAAGTGAATCCTAGCTACGAATACTCAATAGCAACTCTACGTGGATATCTTCCCACGACTCAGGGTGGCACCCTTACGGGTGGGGGAGGTGGAAGCAACGAGCTGAAGCGCGTCTGGCCCTTCGTTGGCCGTGCCATCCGAAATTTCAACCTCTCGCAAAGTGCGGAGGAGCAGTAATCGACTGTGCCGTTAGGACTCTTGTGCTTGGAGCAGGCGCAGCGAGAGGAGGAGCGAGAACATGGGCGACTTTGATGGGAAGGCGGTTATCGTTACCGGAGGGGCCAGCGGCATCGGGAGGGCCACGGCGGTGGGATTCGCCCGCGAGGGCGCCAGGGTGACCATCGCCGACGTCAACGAGGAGTGGGGCAAAGCCGCCCTTGCCGACGTGAACCAGCACGGGCCGGGCGGCCTGCTGCCTGCTGGTCCTTGCGGACGTGTCCGAGGCATCGGAGTGCCAGCGGGTAGTGTCGGAGACGACGGCAGCCTTCGGCGGCGTGGACGTCCTGTTCAACAACGTGGGGATCCAGTCTACCGACTCCTACCTCAATGTGGAGGACACTCCCGAGGCGATGTGGGACCGCATCATCGGCGTCAACCTCAAGAGCTGCTTCCTGATGTCCAAGTACGCTATCCCGGAGATCCGCAAGCGCGGAGGCGGCGCGGTGATCAACACGGCCAGCGTCCAGGGGCTGCAGTCGCAGAAGCTGGTCCCCGCCTACGCCGCCAGCAAGGGGGGCGTGCTGTCCCTGACCAGGCAGATGGCCCTGGACTACGCCGCCGAGAACATCCGCGTCCTGGCAGTCTGCCCCGGGTCCATCGACACCGAGATGCTGAGGGCGGCCGCGCGGCTGATGCCCGGCGACCTAGACCGGACCGTTCAGGAGATGGGCAAGAGCCATCCCATCGGGCGCATAGGCACCGGCACTGACATCGCCAACGTCGTGCTGTTCCTGGCCAGCGACAAGGCCTCCTTCATGACGGGGGAGCACGTGTGCGTCGACGGCGGGTTCATGGCCCTGGGAGCGTGGGGAGCGAACACGGACTAGGGCCTGTTCAATACGGAATCGCCCCATTCTGCTACTTGCGAAGGATCCAGCCGGACTATATCCGGCAGGCGGTCGAAGTCACCGTCCACGGAGATGATACGGTCAGCTCCCAAGCGCTGCATCACCGCCGCGTGCACGAGGTCGCGTGCGCTTATCCCCGGATGGCGGTCCGCCAGCCTCGCTGCCAAGTGGATGTCCTCCTCATAGACGGGTTCTATCCTGTCACGCATCACCTCAGCGAAGCCTTGGAGAACCTCTCTCCCCAAGGCCCATCGCCCTGAGGCAACGTAGCGGTGCACAAGCTCTTGAAGGACCTCCACATCGGTGACAAACGACAGTGGGTGCTCTGCGACCATCATCAGGACCCGAGTGCACGGCGCTTTGTTCGGATGTTCCCTACCGGAGGCGTAGATAGGGATATTGGCGTCAATGAAGGCCGCCGGGCTCATGAGCCGCCTCCAGCTCGCGAGAGAGCGTGGCAGCGTCCGGCGGGTCCTCCACCTCCAGCCTAGCTAGCCGCTGGACTGCCTGTCTGCGACGCTCCCGCACGACACCTTCATAGGCGTTATCAATCAGGCATCGCACCATTTCGGAGATGGGCACGCCCCTCTCCTCTACAAGCTCCTCCAAACGCCGTCGCCGCTCAGAATCCAGCCGTACATCCAGCCGCGCCATGCTCCCTCCCTGTACGGAACGCTATGTACGGAGACAAGTGTGCAGCACACCAATATCTCCCGTCAACCCTGCCGGCAGGGCCCAGATCCCCCACCCAGCGCAGGGCCTGTCGGGGATATCGCGGCGGTAGTGGTAGAGGACTGCGTCGCCTATCCTGCCCACGTAGACCAGGGGCGCCGAATGGTCCTGGGACGCAGCGGCTCGTTGAGGCTCCTGAGACGACCAGCGCTGTCGAGAGGAAAGAGCGACGCAACGTGCTGCCGCATCAGCTCGATGTCAGGGGCCGCCTCCGCCGTTACGAGGGACGCTTGTCACGGGTTACCGTTTATCGAAGCACGAGGGGCTGCCGACGGCGAGGTGGGCGCTGGGGAAGGGCTGCCGTACGTCTTCACGCCGCAGCCGGAGGGGAAGGTGCGGAGGCTTCGGACGCAGCGGTTCAGGACTGCTGCGGGCGCTTGTAGCCCTGGGGCTTGCGAGGCACGGTCCGCCGTATGGGCGGCCGCTCCTTGGGGCCTGTGCCTTCAATGACGATGGCGCCCGGCCGCGGGACAATCTTGGGACGGTAGTCTTTAGCCATTCCACACCTTGCTGAACGCTCACATCTATCTGCGGTCAACTATATCATAGGCCGTCGCGGCAGACCATCCTTCGGCAGAGCCGGAGCTCGCTCGATACCTGGGATTGTAGAAGTAGGTATAGGCAACGATCGTCTCAATGTCGTCCGACACTATGAACTCGACGGTCTCGTGGTGCCTCTCACCCGGCTCTACGACCAGTTTGCTCTCGTACCAGGTGCGAAAGACCTCATCGATGGTGGGCCACTGAACATTCCGGTGCTCTCTGTCTTCGAACACCTGGGCGTAGAGCCGCTCCACCTCCTCATCCGAGGCCGGCGACACCTTCTGCAGCGAGAATATGCCATCTCGGGGCGCGACGTGGACCCTCGACGTGTTGTGCAACGTCGCGGTCACGGCGATATGGACGTATTGAGAGCCGACGCTCCTGTGGGCAATGTCGTGGGTGATGGTCAGGTGAGGCTCGAAAGTGCGGAAGGCCTGGAACCTGCGCAGCGCGAAGAAACCGCCGACAACGATGGCCGCGGTCGTGACGAGTGCCTGGACCGCCTGGGCTTCGTCCTTGAAGCGGAGGTCCCAGGCCCACGCGGCGGCCAACAGACCTACGGAAGCCGCCAGCAGGAGCACAGCCGCCGCAACGTCGACCCACGAAAGGCCCATCATCCTACTCTTCAAAGATCCTCCTAGCACCTGGCCGATCCGTCACGCAACTGTTCAGGCTTGAGGAGCAAACCTACCTCTCCCCTTCGCCACACCAACTCTGAACAGCTACCCGAACCGGCCCAGTGGGAGTCCGGGCGGCACGGGCTCCGGCCCGTCGCAGGTGGTCCGCAGCGCGATATGGCGGCCGTCGTCCGACGACTCGTAGACGGCGTGCATCACGTCGAGGACGTGGTTGGCCATCGCGGCGTCGACCCGCGACCGGCGCCTGTTCCGCAGCGCGTCCGCCATCTCTGCCACTCCGATCCCCCGGCCGCCCTCGGGGTGGTCCAGGGGGACCTCCTCCCACTCTCCACGTCCGCGCTGAAGGCGCACCGGGCCGCGGAAGGTGTTGGGGTTGGGCACACTGAGGGTGCCCTCGGTACCGTAGACCTCCATCCAGGGGATTCCGGAGCCCCACACGTCGAAGCTGGTGACTATCGTCCCTATCGCCCCGTTCTGGAAGTCCAGAACCCCCGCAACGTGGGTGGCGACCTCTACGTCTATCGTCGCGCCGTTCAGAGGCTCGCTGGTGATGAGCCTCCGGTCGAAGGCGCGCCCGTGGGAGCCCGATACGCGCCTGACGGGGCCCAGCAAGGCCACCAGGGCGGTGAGGTAGTAGGGCCCCATGTCGAACATCGGACCGCCGCCGACCTGGTAGTAGAAGGCCGGGGCCGGGTGCCAGTGCTCGTGTCCGTGGCCGAGAAAAGAGGCCATGGCGGCGACGGGACGGCCAATCCGTCCGTCGTCGATGAGCCTGCGGCATGTCTGAATGCCTGCCCCCAGGAAGGTGTCGGGGGCACACCCCGCCATGACGCCGGCCCCGCGAGCCCCTCTCAGGATAGCGTCGCCGCCGTCTCGCTCGACCGCCAGCGGCTTCTCGCTGTAGACGTGCTTGCCGGCGGCGATGGCCGCCAGGCTCACCTCCACGTGGGTTGCCGGAAGCGTCAGATTGACGACGATGCCGATCTCCGGGTTGGCCAGGAGCTCATCCACGCTGCAGGCCACGGGCACGCCGAACTCCTCGGCCCGGCTCCTCGCCCTGTCCATGTCGATGTCGGAGCAGGCCGCGACCTCGACTCCCGGGTACGCGGGCAGGTTCCTGAGGTACTGGGGACTGATCGTCCCGCAGCCGATCAGTCCTACTTTCATAGGGCCAGCGCCGGTTGTAGCCATTTACCGCCTCCTGGATGCTCCCCGCTACCTGCTGGCCCAGAGCATTCCCCGCCTGGTGATCTCCAGGGCCTCGGGGACATCGAAGTCGTCCATCTTGTGACCGAGGGAGGAGAAGAAGACCCGGCCCTCACCCCACATCCGCTTCCACACCACCGGCATGACGGTCCCCGCGATCCAGGGGCACTCGTAGGGGACGAGCCGGCTGATCTGCTGATCGCCCTTGAAGGTGGTCGCGGCCAGCACCTGGTTGCTGGGGTCCACGTGCATGTAGTACTGCTCCGTCATCATCGAGAAGTCGTCCAGCCCCGAGGTGATGGGATCGTCGTGGTCGACGATGTTCACCTTGTAGTCGACGAAGCCGCCAGGATGCGACACCCACTGGCCTCCCACCATGAACTGGTAGTTCACACTCGTTCGGAAGGAGTCGCCCATGCAGCCGTGCCATCCGGAGATTCCGACGCCGCCGGCCACCGCCTGCAGGAGATTGGCCTCCTGCTCCGTGGATATCTCCCCTTGAGTCCATATCGGGACGATGAGGCTCAGCTCCTTGAGCCTCTCTCCGTCGAGATAGGCGTCGAGGGTGTCGGATACCTCAACCTCGTACCCCTGCTCCTGGAGCCACGGCCCGAAGAGCTCCGAGCACTCCTTCGGCGAGTGGCCCGACCACCCGCCCCAGACCAGCAACGCAGACTTTCTCATATCCCGCTCCGTTCCATCGTCGTCATACCGGTGAAGGGATGCTATGCGGCTAGCGGAAGTGTGGCATGACCTCCTCTGCGAAGAGCTTCATGTCGTCCAGCTCCTGGAGCTGCGGGAATGTGGCGATGGAGTAGTCGAAGCCCAGCTCCACCAGCTCCATGAGCTTCTCCCTGACCGCCGCCGGATCGCCGGCTATGACGGCGGAGCTGTCGTTTGCCTTATCACCGGCCATCTCCAGCGCCTTGGAGTGGACCTTGTGGATGTAGAAGCGCGGGGCGAGGGTCTTGCGTATGCTGTCGTAGTCGCGGCCCACGGCCTCGCAGTGCCCCCTCAGGACGTCGAGCTTGTGCTGCAGCGCCTCCGGGGTGCCCATGGTCATGTTCCACCAGTCGGCGTGCTCGGCCACCACGCGCAGGGTCTTGCGCTCTCCGGCGCCGCCCAGCATGAGGATGGGCAGCGGGTCGGGCCTGGGCTCGCAGTGGACCGCGTCGACGGTGTAGTACCTGCCGCTGAAGCTGGCGGGGCTGTCGGTCCACATCCGCTTCATGATCTCGACGCCCTCCTGGAACATGTCGATCCTACGCCCAGGAGTGGGGTAGTCGTAGCCGTAGGCCCTGTGCTCCCCTTCGTGCCAGCCAGCGCCGTAGCCCAGAATGAGACGGCCCTCGCTGAGCTCCTGTATGCTGGCGGCCATCTTGGCCATGAGAGCGGGGTTGCGGAACCCGTTGCACAGCACGACAGTGCCCAGCCGGGGGCCGGGGTAGCGGGCGGCGATCCAGGTGAGGAGGGTCCAGCACTCCACCCGGAACTCCGAGCCGTAGTTGAGATGGTCGGAGGTCCACAGCGAATCGAAGCTCTGGGAGGCTATGTCGCACGCGCGATGGACGTCCTTCAAGAAGTCCCTCCGCACGATGGTCTCGTAGCCCCGCTCGCCGCACGGGGGGTTGTATCCGAACTCCATCAGTGGTTTGTGCACCATATCTGCCTCCTTGCGCAACTACTTTGGCTAGGGGTGGGCCCTCTCCGGGGCGTCTGGTGATCCCTCATGCGGAGGGTCCGGTCACAGGGAGTACGCTCACCTACAAGACGTATGGGAGCGGCCCGCATAGACCCTCGCTGCGAGGTGGCGTCATTGTAGGCTGGCGCACAGTGACGGTCAACCGCCGGCTTACGGTGGGGAGGCGACCTGCCGCTGGTGTCCAGAGGAGATCAGGCGCCGCCTTTGGAGAGCATCACCGCCGCGGGCCAGGGGCCGTTTGACACTTGCGGGTAATGGGAAGTACCATCGCCGTCGTGGGAGTGGAGCCTTGCCGTCCTCGGCGGGCTCCCCAGGGTCAGATACCCTTCCCACGACAGGCCTAGCACCGATATCTTGCGAAAGTAGCTGGCGGCCTTGCCGCCGGGAGGTTACGGATGAGTGAATCCAGCTGGGGCGCAATCTACAAGGAGCTTGGAGCGCAACCCATCATCAACGCCATCGGCAGCGTAACGATGCTAGGAGGCTCCACGCCTGTTCCGGAGGTCAAGGAGGCTATGGAGCAGGCCGACGTCGCCTACATACCCCTCGTAGAGCTCGAGGAGAAGGCCGGGCAGGCCATCGCCGACTTCGTCGACGTTCCAGCGGCCTACATCACCTCCGGCGCGGGGTCGGCGCTGACGCTGGCCACAGCTGCGATCATGGCCGGAGACGACGATGACAGGGTCCAACAGCTCCCGGACACCACCGGCATGAAGAACGAGATCCTGATCCAGCGCAGGCAGCGCTACTGGTACGACCGCTGCCTGGAGCTGGCGGGAGCCAAGCTGGTGGAGTTCGGCTCCGACGACGGCACCACGCGCCAAGACCTGCAGGAGGCCATCGGCTCCAACACAGCGGCGGTCCACTACTACATGGTGGAGCAGACGCCCGACCCCAGCGCCCTGTCCCTGGAGGACACCATCGAGGTGGCCCACGACAACGGCGTTCCGGTCACCGTCGACGCCGCCGGACAGGTGTACCCCCTGGAGAACTTCGGCAAGTACGTGAGGATGGGGGCCGACTTCCAGTGCATCGCCGCCAAGTACCTGGGGGCTTCTCAGTCGACGGGCTTGGCCCTAGGCAGCGAGGAGATGATCCGGAAGATATCCTACCAGTCCTTCGTCGGGTACGAGAGCCGCCGGATTCGCGGCGTCGGCCGGCCGCAGAAGATCGACCGCCAGGAGATGGTGGGCGTGGTGGCAGCGGTCCGCCGCTGGTTCACTATGAACCACGAGGAGAGGCTGGCCCAGGTCGAGCAGCAGTGCCAGAACGTACTCGCCCCCCTCCGGGGTATCCCCGGGGTGACGACCCGGATGCTGGACAACGTCATCGGCCACCAGCCCTTCGGCGTCCAGATCGAGGTGGACCCGGAGCAGGCGGGCATGACCGTCCAAGACATAGTCGACGGGCTCAAGGAGGGCGATCCGCCCATCTGGACGAGGGTGCGGGAAGACGAGGACTTCATAGTCATACACGGGTTCGGCCTACGTGGGGGCGAGGACAAGATGGTCGGGGAGCGCATCGCAGCCCTCTTAGGACGTTAGCTCTCAACGAGCCTCACCCCGCGGATGCTTATAGGAGAAGCATGGAGTATCCCATCAACCACGTACACATCAGGTCCTCGGACCCCCACGGTTCGGCCGCGTGGTACGAGGAGCACTTCAACGCCAAGATCATCTCCGCCCGAGAGGTGATGCCGGGCACTATCACGGTGAGCATGGAGGTGGGAGGGCCGGTGCGCCTCAACGTATCCTCCCAGCCGCCCGGCTCGCCTCCCGATAGGCCCGCTGCCGAGCTGAACCGCCTGGGCCTGGAGCACTTCGGCTTCACCGTGGATGACCTGGAGGCGGATCTGGACAGGCTGCAGGAGGCAGGCGTGCGCATCGTCCTGCCCCTGACGGAGGTGGCGGGCGGAGGCCGGTTGGCCTATGTCGAGGGCCCCGACGACGTGCTCATCGAGCTGGTCCAGCGCAGGTAGTTTTCCCCATACACCGGCAACGTTCGGGCTTTGACGAGAGTTAGACTCTTCCCGCTACGCGACAAGGAGAAAGATGTCAGATTACGAACCTAACATGGTCCTCGCCACGGAGGAGTACGACGTCGTGGGAACGCGCCCCGTCCGGCACGACGGACCGGACAAGGTCACGGGACGCGCCAGGTACAGCGCCGACGCTCCCGTCACCGGATTCCTGCACGGCAAGGTGCTGAGGAGCCCCCACCCACACGCCAGGATCAGGTCGATAGACGCCTCCAAGGCGCTGGCAATGGACGGCGTGAAGGCGGTCGTCACGGCGGCAGACCTGCCCGAGGTGTCGGCGGAGCTCGCGGACCTGGAAGAGGGCGCGGCCGTCAACTACGGCTTCTACAGCCGCAACGTGCTGGCGCGGGAGAAGACGCTGTACCGGGGACACGCAGTGGCGGCCCTGGCGGCGACAAGCCCGCACGTGGCCGAGAGGGCCCTGGCCCTCATAGAGGTGGACTACGAGGTGCTTCCAGGGGTCTTCACCGCGGAGGACGCCCTGAAGGACGACGCCCCGGTCCTCCATGAGAGGCTGCTCACCCAGGCGGGGGCGGCGTTCCGCGTCGGCGGGTACGCCGCCGGGGACGATGGAGACGGCAGCAACCTGGCCAACAGGATCGTGTTCAGCGAGGGCGACGTGGAGAAGGCCTTCGCGGATGCGGACGTCGTGGTGGAGAGGGAGTTCAGGACCAAGCCGGTCCACCAGGGCTACATCGAGCCCCAGGCTACGACGGCCTTCTGGAACAAGGACGGCAACCTGACCGTCTGGTGCAGCACGCAGCAGCTCTTCGCCTTCAGGGACCACACCTCCGCCATCCTGGGCATACCCGTATCCCGCGTGAAGATCATACCCATGGAGCTAGGCGGAGGATTCGGCGGCAAGGGAATGGGCGGCCTGTACCTGGAGCCGGTGGCGGCGATGCTCTCCAAGAAGTCCGGAGCCGCCGTGAAGATCGTCATGAGCCGCTCCGAGGTGTTCGAGGGTACGGGCCCCACCAGCGGCACCCACGTCAAGATCAAGATGGCCGCCACCGGGGACGGCAAGCTGACGGCCGCGGCAGCGACCCTGGTCTACGAGGCGGGCGCCTTTCCAGGCTCGCCGGTGGCCGGCGCCAGCAGGACGATGCTGGCCCCCTACGTGATACCCAACACCCACATAGAGGCCCTGGACGTCGTGACCAACGTGCAGAAGTCCTCGGCCTACCGCGCCCCGGGATCGCCGGCGTCGGCCTTCGCCGCAGAGTCGGTGATCGACGAGCTGGCCGGTAGGCTCGGCATGGACCCCATCGATTTCCGGCTCCTGAACGCGGCCAGGGAGGGTACCCGCCAGCCGGGCGGAGGCCCGGTATACCGGCGGATCGGCATGGTGGAGACCCTGGAGGCGGCGAAGGAGCACCCCCACTACTCGACGCCCCTGGACGGGCCCAACAGGGGGCGAGGAGTCGCCGCCGGGGCTTGGTTCAACGGCAGCGGCCCCGCTACCGCGGTGGCCAGCGTCAACGCCGACGGCACGGTCAGCCTCGTCGAAGGCTCACCCGACATCGGCGGCAGCCGCGCCGCCATGGCCATGCAGGTCGCGGAGGTGCTGGGCATCGCTGCCGAGGACGTCAACCCGTCCATCGGCGACACCGACTCCATCGGCTACAGCTCCGGGGCGGGCGGCAGCGGAGTGACCTTCAAGACCGGCACCGCCAGCGTGGAGGCCGCCCGGGACATCACAGGCCAGATGATGGAGAGAGCCGCGCGCGTCTGGGGCGTGGACGCCGTGGAGGTGGAGTACCGGGGCGGCGTCATCAGCCACAAGAGCGACCCCGAGCTGAGGATAACCTTCAAGGAGCTGTCGGGGATGCTCAACGCGACGGGCGGCCCCGTCGTCGGGCGGGCCACGTCCAACCCCACGGGCGTCGGCAACGCCTTCGCGGTCCACGTCGTGGACGTAGAGGTTGACCCCGAGACAGGAAAGGTGGAGGTCCTCAGGTTCACCGCGTTGCAGGACGTGGGCAAGGCCATCCATCCCAGCTACGTCGAGGGCCAGATACAGGGCGGGGCCGTCCAGGGAATCGGCTGGGCCCTCAACGAGGAGTACTACTTAGACGACCAGGGCAGGATGATGAATCCGACCTTCCTGGACTACCGAATGCCCACCGCCCTGGATCTACCGATGATCGACACGGTCTTGGTGGAGGTGCCGAACGCAGGGCACCCCTTCGGCGTGCGGGGAGTCGGCGAGGCGTGCCTGGTGCCGCCCATGGCGGCGGTGGCCAACGCCATCCAGGACGCCATCGGCGTGCGCATGAGCCAGCTGCCCATGAACCCGGCTGCGGTGGTGGAGGCGGCCGGGGCTGACGGAAACAGGGAATGATGCCGCGCCGCCGGCTGGACGATAAGGTTGTGAGACTGAACCCACGAAGGAGGATAACCTTCTAATGGCCACAGAGGAACAACTGAGACGTGCCCAGGAGCTCATTGATCGGCTTGAGCTTGACGACATCCAGCAGAAGAGACGCTTTAGCGGCTACGACCTCAATAGGCTCGGAGGGTTACGCTTCGGCTACATCAGTTTCAATGCCAGAGGAGACTATACGATCTACTCTATACGGCATCTTCCCTCTGATGACCCTGACGGACTGTTCCCGACGACCTCAACTCCAAACCAACGGAAGTGAGCCTGTCTCAGAAGTCTGGGGTGGCGTTGGGTATGGGTCAGGTGTACGTTTGAAGGGACATCAAGATGGGAGATATTGAGATGCCACTTCGACCGATGGGCCGAGAGCAGATGTGGATGTTGCCGCCGACGCTTGACGAGCTGTTGCCGTTGGATCATCCGGCGCGATTCGTGGCCGAGTTCGTTGACGCCTTGGACAGGGATAGCTGGACGGAGCTTGGCGTGGACATAGAAGGTGACTCGATGGGGGCGCCAGCCTACCATCCTCGTGCGCTGTTGAGCGTGTGGCTATATGGCTTCATGACCGGGGTGCGCTCGAGCCGAAAGCTGGAGGTGGCCTGCCGGGACCAGATACCGTACCTATGGCTGACCGGGTGGCAGCATCCTGACCACAACACCCTGTGGCGGTTCTACAAAGGGCATAGGCAGGCTATGAGGAAGCTGTTCGAGCGTACCGTGCGTACGGCGGTGGCCATGAAGTTGGTGGATCTGGCGGTCCAGGCGGTGGATGGTACGAAGGTGGTCGCCAACGCCTCAGTGAACAGGAGCTACGATGCCAAGGGGCTGAGAGGGCTGTTGGATCGGTTGGAGCGGGCGATAACCGACCTTGAGGCACAGAACGAGGCGGGAGAAGAGGCCGCCGTCGCCCGTCTGCCTCAGAAGTTGGCGGACAAGGAGGTCTTGAGAGAGCAGGTGAAGCATGCGATGGCCGATCTTGCGAGTCAGAAGCGCCACAAGCGCATCAACCTGACCGACCCGGAGGCCCGGCTGATGAAGGGAAGGCAGGGCATCGTGGCTGGCTACAACGCCCAGGCTATGGTCTCACCCGTAGAGGTGGATGGGGGAGGGACCGGCATGGTGGTCACCGCCGTGGACGTGGTTGATGCGGCCAATGACAATGCCCTGCTGGTGCCGATGATGGAGCAGGCCGAGGAGACTACGGGGACGAAGTCGCAGATGACATTGGCCGACGCCGGATACTTCGCTGCCAGTCACCTGGCGGAGTGCGACCGTCGAGGTCAGCAGGTGGTGGTGTCAGAGGCACGACAACGGTTCCTCGAAGACCCCTACCACAAGGACAGATTCACCTATGACGAGCACAGCGACAGCTTCAGGTGTCCCCAGGGACAGACGCTCGCGTTCGTCCGCATACAGCATGCGAACGGAGTCCCGTTGCGTCTGTACCGGGCTGCAGGTGCTGTCTGTCAGGCATGTCCGGCCTTCAGAGCCTGTACCAGAGCCAAAGAGATTGGGCGAAGCCTGGCCATAGGGCCGCACGACGCAGTCCTACGTGGCCATCGCGCCTGGATGTCCACCTCAGCAGCCAAAGAAGCTTACGGGCTGAGAAAGCAACTCGTCGAGCCGGTCTTCGGAATCATCAAGGAGCAACAGAGGGCACGTAGGTTCCTGCTGCGCGGCCTCGTTAACGTGGCGGCCGAGTGGACCATGTTGGCAACAGCCTTCAACCTGCGCACTCTCTATCGGGTGTGGAGCTCCTCCCGCCCCTTCAGCCATCCCTTTCCACGGTCCGAAGCCTTGTCCTGTCTCGTGAACTGAGGCGATGACAGCGACCAGTCTCCACACCGTCGTCTTACATCAGACCTTCGCGTCAGAGTGAACCTGTTCACAGATGTTCTTCTGAGACAGGCTCAAATGGGAACCGGGCGGGGTCAGGTCAGGCGTTCCGAGCCGAAGACCAAGATCCACTCATCGAAGGGCAGGTTGGTGGTGACCAGGATGGAGCCCCGCTCGTAGCGCTGGCTGAAGACCTCAAAGAGGAGTTCCGCGCCGGCGGGGGACAGGGGCACGAAGCCCTGTTCGTCGATGATCAGCAGGCTGAGGCGGGACAGCTGCCGCTGCAGGTTGAGCAGCCGTTTCTCGTCCCGGGCCTCCATCAGCTCGTGGACCAGGGCGGCGGCGGTGGTGAAGCCCACGGACATTCCCCCCGCTGGCAGGCGGCCAGGCCCAGCCCCAGGGCCACGTGGGTCAAGCCGGTGCCGCTGTTGCCGACGGCGATGACGTTCTCCCGGCGCTCTCTCCAACATCAACAAGGGTGAGCGCATCGTGGCGCGGCTGATGCTGCGCTCCCTCGGCCCCGACTGGTCCCAGGCACACCTGGACAAGGCCCACAAGCGGCCCGGCATGGAGCCGAGGGAACCCGCCTACACCTTCCAGACCAAGCCGCTCCAGATGGACGGCATCACGATGGCCGTGCTCGGCATCGGCGCGCTGGCCGCCCTCAAGGGCTACCTTTGGGTGCAGGACGGCGAGATATGGAAGGCCGCCCTGTTGGGGACGGGCACAGCCCTGGGACTGGCCGTCGGTGGATGGGCATGGCACCGCTGGAGGAAGGCGCGCAAGCGCGTCGAGGACCCACTCCTCATCAAGGAGAAGGTGTCCCGCGTCGCCTTCGACGCCGAGGTTCAGGTCACCGCCATACTGCCCGCCGGGACGAGGCCCCAGCGGGCCGGTGAGCTCCTGGGGCCGGTGGCCGCCGCCTACCGCCACTTCGACAACCCCGCCGGGGCGCGCTTCAAGGTCGGCAAAGTCCGGCCAACCGCGCCCGACCCGGAGGTGCTGCACCCGGCAGGCTCCGGCCTGTTCGGCGGGCGCAGCGTCCTGGGCGTCCAAAAGATCGCCTGCCTGTGGCACCCGCCCGGAGCAGGCGATGAGACGCCCCTGGTGGAGCGCCCGTGCGCCGGACCGCTCCACCAGGGGCGTCAGGGGAGGGGCGCTGGTGGGGGACACCACCGCGGGCAAGCCCCGGCCCATCCGCTTCCCCGACGACCTGCTCAGACGGCACCACCTCTACGTGGCCCGCACCCGCATGGGCAAGTCCACCCTCATGCACCACCTCGTCACGCACAAGATGAGGGAGAAGGCCGAGGGCAGGGACAACGACGCCATCGTCGTCGTCGATCCCCACGCAGACCTGGTGGCGGGCTGCTCCGGCAGGTGCCGGAGTCCCTCATCGACCGGGTGCGGCTCATCGACCTGGCCGACCAGCGGAGGGCGCCGGGCATCAACCTCCTCGACACCCGCATCTTCGCCGACCGCGACCGCACCGCCGACTCGGTGGTGCGGTCGCCAGGGGCCTGTGGGAGCAGTGGGGGCCGAGGATGCAGTCCATCCTCGAACAGACGGTCAAGACGCTGCATGAAGCCAACGAGCACCCCGAGACGGACGAGGGCAGCCAGCACACCATCCTCGACGGGCTCAAGCTGCTCTCCGACAGGAAGTTCCGGGACGGCGTGCTCAAGAGGATTGAGGACCCCTACCTGCTTGAATGGTGGGCCAGGGACTTCGGAAGCTGGCACCAGCAGTACCGCGCCGAGGCCCTCGCCCCCGTGCAGACCCGCCTCTCCTACTACGCATCCTCCAAGCGGGCGCGGGCCATCCTCGGCCAGCGCCGCTCCACCATCGACATGCGGAAGGTCGTCCACGACGGCGGCGTGCTCTTCGTCTCCACGTCCCAGGGCACCGTAGGCAGGGACGTGGCGGCCCTGGTGGGAGCGTCCCTCCTCAACCTGGTCGATTCGGTGATACGGGAGCAGGAGAGCGTCTCACTCGGCCAGCGGCGCGGCGCGCTTGTCGTCGTGGACGAGATGCAGTCGATGCCCGGAGTGGACTACGAGTCGATGCTCTCGGAGCTGGGCAAGTTCGGGGCGTCGTTAGTGCTCGCGACCCAGAGCCTCGCGAAGCTCGACGACCTCTCCCGCACCATGCGGGACACCCTGCTCGCCAACGTCGGATGCCTGGCCGTCTTCCAGGTGGCCGGCAACGACGCAAGGCAGCTGGTGTGGGAGCTGGGCAAGGAGCGGGTGACCGAGGACGACATCACGTCGCTGCCGGTCCACCACTGCTACGTCAGGGCCACCGTCGGCATCGAGCGGATGCCCGCCTTCTCGATGATGGTCAGAAAGCCGGAGGAAGGAGACCCCGCCGTCGCCGCGCAGATCCGCAGCAGGGACCGGACGTCCGTGGCCGTCGCGAAGAAGCGGTGGAGCGCCGCTCCCCTGTTCCCCGGCACCCCATTCGTCTGGGACAACGTGACCGGCGCGAGGAGCCGCCAGCTGCTCAGGAACGTCGAACACACCGCCGCCGTCCACGCCTTCCTTGCCGCCATGACCGTGCAGGCGGGCCTCCTGGAGTGGGAAGGTCTCTCAGGTCGACCCGCCCCGCAGGGCCTCACGCCACTTCAAGCACGGCGACGGGATGCGCTCGGTTAACCCCGACGCCTTTGGCGTCCTCAGAAAGGGCGAGACCGCATGGCCCTTCATGCTGGAGTGGGAGCGGAGGGCCGTACGGCCCTCCGCCATGTCGGAGCGCCTCGCCCCTTATCTGCGCTACTTCTCCTCTCACCGGCCCACCGACGACCACGGCACGCGGCCCTCCGTCCTCATCGTCTTCGACGACGAGATCGCACACACCCACTTCCTGCGCCTGGCGCGGGACGAGATGCAGGCGAAGGGCGTGACGGTGCCCCTGTGGGTGTCCCACAGGGCCGCCATCGAGCAGCTCGGGCCGCTGGGACGCGCATGGCGCGCCCCGGACGACTGGCAGTCCCCCCAGGCCATGCCGCCGCAATGACCAACGACTGACATCGGGGAAACGGCGCGACGGCTCGCGCTCCCTTCCCCCAGAGGAGACGAAGAGCCATGCGTTCGCAAGACGACCACAAGAAGAAAGATCCCCGGAGGCGTGGAGGACGGACCGCGGCTGGGCCATGCACGCCCTCTTTCGCTTCGCAGCTCGGATGCCCGGAGGCATGGCGATCCTCGTCACCGAGAGCTTCCAGATGAGCTTCTTCAAGGAGGACAGCTAGACGAGCGGCCCCGCCGGGCGCAGGCGCAACGGCGGCACGGCGGGGTCTGAGACGGCTGGATGCCGCCGGCGTTCGCCCATTCCGTCGGCTCCGGCGGCCCAGCCGCAATCCCGTGTCGAGAGGCCAGCGGCCCACCACCCGCCGCTGCGACTACGCAACATGAAAGATACCACCGGAAAGAACCAACACAACAGACGGCGGAAGCCCCGCAGCAACGCCTTTGAAATAGGCGTCATCAGGGTCTCTTCCAGACCAGGACCCGACGCCCGGGAGCGCTTGCGCCGCATCATCACTATGATGATCAAGCACGCCGCCAGGGACAGGCAGGCCGCGCGCGGCGAGAACGCTCCCCCGAGCGACCCGCAAGCTGATGACACCACCGAGGCGGAGGCATGATGCGTTCCCCTCGTTTCACCGTCATCAGCCTCGGCGGGGGCGTCCAGTCCTCCGTCATGGCGCTCATGGCGAGCAAGGGGGCGTTCGACCGCATCCCCGACTGCGCCATCTTCGCCGACACCCGCTGGGAGCCGCCCAGCATCTACGAGCACCTGACGTGGCTCAGAGACCGGCTGAGATTCCCCCTGTACGTCGTGGACAACGGACGCAGCCTTCGCGAGGACGTGAAGGCCCTCACCAACCACTCGGGCTCACGAAACTATGTGGATATCCCCGTCTACCTGAGGGGAGGCGACGGGGAGGGCGACGGCATCGGCAGGCGGCAGTGCACCGACAACTACAAGATCAGGCCCATCAGACGCAGGATTCGGGAGATGTTGGGACTCAGGCCCAGGCAGCGCGTCCCCGCCGGGACCACCGTCGAGTTGTGGCTGGGCATCTCCACCGACGAGGCCATACGCATGAGGACCTCCCGCGACCGGTGGATGACCAATCGTTACCCTCTAATCGAGGCAGGGATGTCCCGCAGCGACTGCCTGAACTGGTGGCAGGAGCGTTACGACAGGCCTCTGAAACGCTCGGCCTGCGTCGCCTGCCCCTTCCAGCCCCGCCACAGATGGGTCGAGACGAAGCGCAGATGGCCGGAGCTGTTCGCCGAGGCGGTGGAGATCGACGCCGGGTTGCGCGACGGACTGGCCCTGGACAAGACGCCGTACCTGCACACCCTGCGGATGCCCCTGGCCGAGGCGGTCGCGCTGGACGAGGCAGGGATGGGAACAGACGGGCAGAGGGACGGGTTCGGGAACGAGTGCGAGGGCCACTGCGGAGTGTGAGGTGGGTATGAAGACGAACGACATAGGTCTGGGCAACCCACAGCTGCACGCGCTCTCACCGGCATCGACCGTTGACAGCCGTTGTCGCTCATGGTATGTTTTTTTTACCACCCCTATCGCTTCGCCGGTAGGGTCGAGACCGCCCTCTGTGGCGGTCTCTGTCTTTGTATGGGAGTAGCGATTGATCACCAACCTCTACATCGACGGCTTCAATCTCTACTACCGCGCCCTGAAGGACACGCCCTACAGGTGGCTTGACCTGCGGAAGCTGGCGGAGACCGTCTTTCCACAAGACGACATCCACAGGGTCTGCTACTTCACGGCCCGCCTCGACGCACGTCCAGGCAATCCCAATCAGCCACGTCGTCAGCTCGTCTACCTGAGAGCCCTGGCGACGCTGCCGGGCTTCGACGCCTACTACGGCGTGTTCCGGTCCGGTGTCAAGCGGCGTCCACTCGCGGAGCCTGTGACGGGGCTGCCCACTCACGTCCTGGTGAGGGACTCGGAGGAGAAGGGGTCGGACGTGAACCTCGCCACCCGTCTGCTGGTGGACGGGTTTAACGGCGACTATGAGCAAGCGGTCGTGGTGTCCAACGACGCCGACTTCGCCGGGGCAATGCGGTACGTAAGGGACGACCTGGGTCTTCGCGTCACGCTGGTCAACCCGGACCCCAGGAACAGCAGCCCGAGGGAGCTGGCGAACGCCGCGACCTACGTCAAGCGCCTCTGGAAGAGCCACCTGAGGCGTAGCCTGCTACCTGACACACTGGCTGACGGGATCGGAACCATTAGAAGACCGGACGGTTGGTGAGAAATCTACTGGCCGCCGATATGATCAAGAGAGAGGTGAGAACAAACTGTTGCAGGAGGCAGACCATTGGGGATAGCGACGCATCTCGCTCGCACTTTGAAGAATTGGCTCAGGAGTCGGCCAAGGTCGGAGATAGAAGAGAGTGCAACGTGGTTCCTTCTGCTCTTTGCCTACGCGCATGGTCTTATCACGGATGGCCTGGGTTTCAAAATGGCCGGGATAATCCCACAACTCACCGCTCCTCAAGTGACTCTCGCAATGACTTTGTTCTGCCTGATCATCTCGGTCTTGGTTCTTATCGAGCCTCTGTTGCCTTGCAGAATACGATCCTGGACGAAGGGAGCTAGAACTTCCTCGTTTGGCCAATATCTGCGCGGCATCAGCGTATTCTTCGCCTTTATTCTGGGCATGGTGGCTGGCTTCAGCCTCATTGTCGACAAGGTGCCCACAATGTCGTGGCTAATAGCATCGGTGGCTTACGTGGGTTTCTTGATCTTCGTCCTACTGGGCATCAAGCTCTTTGTGCTTACCGCGTTTGGATACTGGCGAACAGATCGAGCGAGCCAAGGTTCCAGCCGAGGATGAAGACGTGAGATACATCCTGACTATAGTCGAACAACTGGATCGCGCCACCAGGGAACTGGCGACCGACCATCCGATAAACAATCGATTGGCTTTGATCTTGGTCGACAATGCCACAGAGCTCATGCTTGATTCCCTCGTAACAAGTCATGGGCGAGGGTATTGGAAGTGAGGGATAATAGGAGCGGGGAAAGTGGAGGAGTGAACGCTCAGGAGTAGGTGGTCGATGTTTCAAGCACGGGAACCGCAGGAGAGCCTGTGGCAGTCGGAGTTTCTGATCACGCCGAGGAAGGCGAAGCTGATGCGGAGGAGCTGGGCGGAGGTGTTTCGGAACGAGGCTCTGGTTCTGATAGAGGAGGAGCGGTTCGCTCCGCTGTACAGCCCGGACATGGGCAGGCCCAATCGCGCCGTGCAGACGGTGCTGGGAGTGCTGGTGCTCAAGGAGATGTTCGATCTGACGGACATGGAAGCTCTGGAGGAGTTGGAGTTCAATCTGCTGTGGCACCACGCGCTGCGGCTGGAGATGGAGGAGGCGCATCTTGCCCAGAAGACACTGCATAACTTCCGTGTGCGGTTGATGGAGCACGACGGCGGGCGATTGGCGTTCTGTGAGACGACGGACCGGATGATAGAGGCCCTGGGACTGCGAACAGGCAAGCAGCGCCTGGACTCGACGCACGTCATGAGCAATATCGCGGTGCTGACGCGGTTGGGTCTGTTCTGCGAGACGGTCCGAGTGTTCCTGTTAGCGGTGAGCCGTGAGCACCCTGGTCTGGGTGAAGGGATTGGGGATGGTCTGGCACAGCGGTACCTCAAGGAGAGTGGTGAAGCATCGGGGTACGAGGACGCACGTTCAGGTGAGGGGCGTCGCCGGCTGTCGGTGTGTGCGCGAGACGTGTACCGGCTGGTGGATAGGTTCCGTGGGACGGCGGTGGCAAAGATGGAGGAGTACGGACTGTTGGAGAGGCTATTGGGGGAGCAGTGCCACGTGGGACGGCACAGGGACGGTCGTCCCGGAGCCGATGACGACGATGCGGCAGAGGGGAAGGTGCCGATCGCGCTGAAGGAGGCGAAGGAGGTGCGGTCGTACTCTATGCAGACGCCCCACGACCCGGAGGTGACCTACAGCGGACACAAGGGGAAGGGGTACGAGGTGCAGGTGTCTGAGACGTGCGAAGAGGGGAACGCCGTGCAGATGATCACCCACGTGGAGGTCACGCCGTCGAGCGGCAGCGACGCCGGTGTGACGGTGGGGGTGATAGACACGTTGAAGGAGCGAGGAATCGGTCCTTCGGAGCTATGGTGCGACACGTCGTATGGATCCGGACACAACGGATGGGAGGCAGAGCGTAGAGGGACGGAGTTGGTGAGCCCTGTCGGGGGCCGGGCGCCGGGGGAGGCCGATGAGGATGATGGGCTGGTCAGTCTGACGGCTGCTGACTTTGACATCGACGTTACGGCAAGGAGGGCTGCGGTGTGTCCTGCGGGACATGAGTCCGAGTACGAGGATGAAGACGCTCCCGAGCGAGTGGAGATGCACTTCGCCCGGGAGGTGTGTGAGCCCTGCTCGCTGCGTTCCCGGTGTCCTGTGAGGTGGCGTCGTCGTCCTGAGCTCGGGGGAGAGTGGTCGCCGAGTGGAGCCTACGTGCTGAGTGCGGACCTCGCCAGGGTGAACATCGGACGTAGGCGGCGGGCCGAGTCGGATGGACAATAGCGTAAACGGTACGGGTTGCGTGCGGGGATAGAGGGTACGAGCTCGGAGTTGAAACGGCGCCATGGTCTTGGCCGCCTTCGGGTACGTGGAGGTGAGAGGGTCCGGCTCGCCGTCTACCTCAAGGCACTGGCGTGTAACGTCAAGCGAATGGTCCGGGCACGGTTGGACGGGATGTTGGTCCCACCGGCTGTCCTGGCGACCGCTCCCACCGCTGCATGAAGCCTACAGGAGCCGTTGCGAGCCCGCTGATGCCTGCCCGGAAGGGGTATGGCGCACCACAACGACCTCATCGGCCACAACACAAGCCCCGACCGCAACAACCAAATCCCTCACGCCTAACCGCCCTCACGCCCCAGAACCAACCCGAAAGCCCCTTGTTACGAGGGAATCATTCTTTGCATCCTTCCAACCTCTCATGTGTCAGGCGTCCACTCAACCAGTTCTGTACTATCAAGTTGAATAGGAGCGACGCCGTTGTCCTATTTTATACGGGCGACACCACTTATAAAAGAGTGAATGGCGTCGCTGTTCGTGTAGAGAACCGCGTCCCATTGGGCGAATACCGGTTCGAGCTGCGGGTAACCGACGCCGCGGGTCTGTGGTCTGCCGCCACGGTTTCCGTTATTGCCACGGACACCGCTCCGCCCGTGGCCGTAGCCAAGATCACCTCCAAGTACCAGGCGGCCATCAACGCCGGGTACATCGCCGACGACGACTTCAGCATCCAGGGGCCGGGAACCAGGGTGCGCCTGAGCGGAGCGGACAGCACGAGCAACGCCGGCGGCAGCCTGCGCTACTCGTGGCAGCAGACCTGCGACGAGATTGACGACGGCGGCGCCGAATGTCCGTTCCCGGTAAGCCTGAGCGGGGCCAACGGCGCAACGCCGTCCTTCACGGCCCCGGATCTGCCTGAAGACGGCCTCCCGGTCGAGCTGCGGTTCCAGCTGACCGTGACCGACAGCCGGGGCAACCAGGACACCGACGAAGTAACCGTCGAGGTGGATGACCTGATCGAGCGCTTCCGCGACCCGGACTCCCCGCCGCAGGCAGTCATCAAAGACCTGGGCCGGTGGGTGAAGATAGTCGATACCAGCGATGGCCACCGCGACCTCAAAGAGTGTACCGAGGAAGAACGGTACGATTCCCTTCCCGGCTCTCCGGGCAACCCCCTGTGCTACTACGAGGAACCCGGCCCGGTGACGGAAGGCTTCAGGCTGACCCTGGACGGCAGGGAAAGCAACGACGACTGGGACGGCGGCCGCATCGTCAGCTACCTATGGGAGCAGATAGGATTGACCGGTGGTACGCTCGCCAACGCCAACCGCAGCCGCGCCACCTTCACCACGCCCACCGGCCTGACCGCCGACGAAGCCTATACCATCCGGCTGACCGTGACCGACGACGCCGGCCTCACTGATTCCGATGAGATCACCATCCAGGTCACGGCGGCGCCCATCGCGAACGCCGGGGACCTCGTGGTGGTTGGGGTGGGTGAACGGTTCACGCTGCGGGGCAGCGGCACGGGCTATCCCGGCGAAGCGCTGACCTACGACTGGAGTGAAACGGATCCACCAACCCAAATCGCCTTCGACGCGCCCTTAGAGGCCGACGACCTCCGTGTCAGGAATCTCACCCTCACCGCGCCCAGCGTGACGACGGACACGTCGTACACCTGGACGTTGACGGTGACCGACTCCGACAGCCTCAGCGTGTTGGACGACGTGACGGTTCGAGTCAGAACACCGCGCACGGCAGCGCAGCAAACGCCGCCCACTGTTGACGCCGGCCCGGACCAAACGGTGGTGCAGGGCGACGACGTGGCGTTGAGCGGCCAGGCCAGCCACCCGGTCAACGAACCGCTGACCGGCCCCGAATGGATGCAGACCGGCGGGCCGGAAATCCCACTGTACTACACCCGCGACTTCACCCCGTCCTTCACCGCGCCCGAGGTGGTCAACCCGGTGAGACTGACCTTCAGGTTGAAGGTCTGCATCTATGATCCATTCGCCTTGGAGAGCGAGGAAATCTGCTCCACCGACGACGTTGTGGTCAGGGTGCTGAGACAGCCATCGCAGCCCATGGTCAACGCTGGCGAGGACCAGGCAGCGGTCAGAGACGAGGAAGTGAGGCTGGCCGGCGAGGCTGTCCAGGCGGCGGGCGAAGCGCTGACCTACGAGTGGACGCAGATTGCCGGCACGACGGCGCTGCTGGACGATGCCGCGATCCTCAACCCCACCTTCACCGTGCCTCCGGTGACCGCCACGGAGACGCTGTCCTTCCGGCTGACGGTCTGCGTCGCGGGCCGCCTCGACCCGGAGGGCGAAGCAATCTGCGCCTTTGACGACGTTGACGTCAAGGCGCTGCCGGCCGCGGTTGGGTCAAGCGGCGCCGGGGGGGATGGCGGCGGCGGGCCGGTGATAAGCGATCTGGAACCCTGCGTCCTGGACCTGGGCGTCATCCCCGGAGGAACGGCGCTGGGAGGGACGGAGTGCGACTACTCCATCGAACGGAAGGTGCGCTACTACCGATTCACGCTGTCCCAAACCACCACCGTGCCCATCAACCTGGTCAGGGAGGGCCTCAGCGCCTCCGTAACGCTGCCGGCCGGCAGCTACACGGTGGAAGTGATCACGGAACGCACGATCTCCGCCAACGGCCAGCCGCTGGGCCCCTTCCGCATGTACATATCAGTGGCGACGAACTAGGGCCTGTTCACACTAATTAACCAAATCATGTTACAATCCGGGAATGGAAATCACAGAAGCTCAGTACCAACTTATTGCACCAATCCTTCCCGTTCAACGTGGCAACGTCAAGTTGCCGAACCTGCAAGTTCTCAACGCCATCTTGTATGTCGCCGAGCAGGGCTGCAAGTGGCGGGGGTTGCCGCCTCGATTTGGCAACTGGCATACCGTTTACACTCGGATGAACCGTTGGTCCAAGAGCGGGGTGCTAGACCGGGTATTCGAATATCTGCAACGGGAGCAGATAGTGCGCATCAAGCTCGAGGCGGTTTCGATGGACAGCACCATCGTCAAGGTCCATCCCGATGGTACGGGTGCGTTAAAAAAACGGACCCCAGGCCATCGGCAAGTCCCGTGGCGGTTGGACCACCAAGATTCATATGGTTGCCGCGGATGCTAGAACAGCCGTAACGTTCTCCCTCTCTCCCGGACAGGCCCACGACGCGCCAGAGGGGCGGAAGTTGTTGACACGCCTTGGCTCACAGAACCGGAAGCCGTTCCTGATAATGGACCGGGCATACGAGGGGAATGAGACCCGCCAACTGGCGTTGGCGCTGGGGTTCACGCCAGTTGTTCCGCCCCTGAGCACCCGAGTTGACCCTTGGGAGTACGACCGGGAGATGTACAAGAGGCGGAACGAAATCGAGCGGTTGTTCCGCCGGTTGAAGGGGTTTCGCCGCATCTTCTCTCGCTTTGAAAAGCTCGACACGCTCTTCCTCGGGTTCATCCTGTTTGCCCTCATCTTCGATGCGCTACGTTAGTGTGAACAGGCCCTAGCCGGAGCAATCGTCCGGGGCGGAGCCGCAGCGGCAGGCGAGCCCACCACCCACGCGGGAGCGCCGCCCGAGCCGGAACCCACGACTGAGCCTAAGCCCGAGCCACGCGGCGAGCTCTACGCCGGGGCGGATGGCAATCTCCGACCTACAGCTGCTCGACTCTCTCGGACGGATGCCGTTCGCCGACTCAGCAGAGCTGGCGGGCATTCTCGGCGAGGCGCACGCAACCGTCCACCGATCCTTGGCAGGAATGCTGGCCGAGGGTATCGCCGGGCGTGTGGGCCACGGCACTGCCCTCCTGCCTTCGAGCCAGAGATACTACCTGACCGGCTCAGTGTTTCACGCACTGCCCTCACCCCACTACCCACCGTTCCGCATGAGAATGGTGGGTAGTGCACATGGGTGCGACTACTCGAGGCGGTGGCCTAAACGGCAAACCTAGAGACCAATGGCTGGATTGGGCGGCCTTCCACAACCAATTGCAGGCACCGGAGCCCGGCAACCCCCCGCCGTAAATTATCTTTGGTAGACAGCGCCACTCGACTTCACTCGGCATTGCCGCTCGCTAATCGGTGATATATGTGTGGGTGATGACCTCCCATACGTGCCTGTTCTCGCACTCGAAGTAGAACCCGCGTCCTTGATGACTGTAGTTGATCTCGCTATCCGTCCGTGAGCGGGGCCCACTGCCGAAGGGGATACCCTCGTCTTTGACTCGCTGGAGCACTGCATCGAACTCTTCGTCCGACGCCAGAAAGGCGTAGTGGTTGGAGCGTGGGTTGTCTGAGTCATCGAAGTCGAGGGTCAGCGTGTCGTTGACCTTGACAGGAGCGAAATGCCCCCAGGTCCCCGTGTATGCCAGGCCGAAGATGCGGGCGATGAACTTCGCCGACTTTACCTTGTCGTAGGCGGGGACGATCGTGTGGTCTAGCTGCAATGGCATGGCAACCCTCCTCAGCGCAAGATCGGTAGTATGCTGAGCATACGCCAAATGCAAACGCGAGTCTACCGGGCTGTCTCGCCGCGCCGAGGCATTGGCCGGCTGCTGGCGGGCTTAGCTGACATGCATTGTCCACCATTGGACGCCGGCGAGTCTGCGCTGTTCATGGCAAACGGGGTGACCCTCGTCCGAAACATGGCGGGCGCACCACTCCACTTTGAACTACTGCGGCAGATTCAGCAAAGGGAGATTCCAGGTCCCCACATGGTGGGCCGAGATTGACACGCCCGGAGCGCGCCGATAGGCTTGTGCCCAACTCCTTCAAAGGTGAAGCAGACATGGTCAAGCTCCGCTGGTACAAGGGCAACATCCACACTCACACGACGGAATCGGACGGTGACGCCGACCCGGGAAAGGTCGTAGCCTGGTACAGGCGGCACGGCTACGACTTCCTCGTCCTCAGCGACCACAACCACCTGACGATCTTCGAGTACGGTGCGGGGAAGCGGCGCTTCAGGCGGCCCCTCCTAGTCCCCGGCGAGGAGGTCTCGGCTAACATCAAGGGCGGGACCGTGCCAATACACATAAACGGCGTGGGGCTGTCGAGGGTCGTCGAGCCGACCGACGCGGGCGAGGTCGTTCCCACCATCCAGGCCAACGTGAACGCGATTCGACAGGCGGGCGGCATCCCCTCCATCAACCACCCGAACTACAAGTGGGCCTTCGACCACACCCATCTCAGGCTCGTCGAGGGACTGAGCCTGCTGGAGGTCTTCAACGGCCATCCGTCGACCAACGTGTATGGCGGCCCAGGCAAGTTCAGCTACGAAGAAATATGGGACGGCGTGCTGAGCGCAGGCGTGGTCGTCTTCGGCGTGGCCACCGACGACTCGCACAATTACCACGACTTCACCCCTGAGAAGAGCAACCCCGGCCGGGGCTGGGTAGCCGTCCGCGCCGCCGAGCTAAGCCGCGACGCCATCGTCGACGCGTTGGCGACGGGAGAATTCTACGCCTCTACTGGGGTCACCTTGTCGGAGCTGGAGACGTCCGCCGACGGCGTGAGGGTCGAGATAGAGCCGCAGCCCGACCGCCTCTACTCGACCAGGTTCGTGGGCAAGGGCGGCAGGCTGCTGGCCGAGGTCGCTGGGCTGGAGGCCGAGTACATGCCTGCGGGCGACGAGGGCTACGTCAGGACCGTCGTGGTCAGCTCGGGGAACACGAAGGCTTGGACTCAGCCCGTCTTCCTGCCGGGATAGCCGCCGGTCAGAGAGCCTCACAGAGCCGCCCCAGCAGACTCTCTACGCCGTCGAGCTGGTAGTCTGCAGCGTCGATTCCCACGGTTATTGGATCGTGCTCACCGCTCTCGATCCTACAACCCACAACCTCGAAGTTCAGCAAAGGCTTTCTGAAGCACGGGGTGATCCGACAGCTCCGGGCCCAGCCTCGATAGTCGTTTGACCTGCTGCTCTGGTGAACGTCATGACATGGAGCCCAACCCGGTCCCGGGGCCCCCGCCCGCTGGCGCTCTTTGAGGACCGGACTGCCCGTCACGGGATAGCAGGTTTGCGACCTGGATAAGCATTGTCTCACCGATGGGATAGGCATACACTCCGTGCAATAGTCGTAGTTGGAGGTTCGTAGGTGACCCAGACTCTTGTAATCGAAGATCTCAGGCGGCGGCGACTGCCGATCAACCTCCGGCAAAGCGGCAACAGCGACGCCCATATGCTGATCTCCACCCGTGTCAGGAAGTCTCCCTGGTGGCACTTGTCAAAGGCAGCCGGTTGCTGGGCCTATACAACATACAACCACATGTACCACCCAAGGGCATACATCAAGCCCGAGGATGGAGGGCTGATGGCAGAGTACAAGTACCTGACCGAGCACGTCAGCATGTGGGACGTGGCGGTCGAGCGTCAGATCCGGATAAAGGGACCTGACGCGGCGGATTTCGTGAACATGCTGATCAGCCGCGACGTACACGCCGTAGTGCTCCCAATGCAGGCCCGATACGTGATCCTCTGCAACCAGTACGGCGGCGTCATCAACGACCCGGTGCTGCTTCGAGTGGCCGACGACGAGTTCTGGTTCAGCATCTCCGACTCCGATCTCCTCCTGATGGGCCCAAGGAGTCAACTCCTCCCGCAAGTTCAATGTCGACATCCACGAGATCGACGTGTCTCCGGTCCAGATCCAGGGTCCCAAGTCGGTATTGCTGATGGAAAAGATGTTCGGCCCCCACATAAGGGAAATCCCGTACTACCACCTGATTCACGACACCCTGAACGGCCATGCCGTAACGATTTCGCGCACAGGTTTCTCCGCGGAGGTCGGGTTCGAGATTTACCTTCACGACGCCATGCTCAAGGCGGACGACGTCTGGCCTTACATACTGGAGCAAGGGAAGGAGTTCAACCTGCGTGTTATCGCCCCCAGCCACATCCGTCGGCTGGAGGCCGGAATCCTCTCCTACGGCCAGGACATGGACATTGAGAACAACCCATTCGAAGTCCGGCTTGGCTGGCAAGTGGACCTGAACAAAGGAGATTTCATAGGGAAAGACGCCCTAGTCAGGATCAAGGAGGAGGGAGTTCAGCAGCGCCTGGTCGGCCTGAAGGTCGGCGGCGAGCCGATCGTCTGGTACAACGAGGATTTCTATCTGGTCAAGGACGGCAACTCCGGCAACGACGTGGGCTACGTGACCAGTGCCTTCTGGTCGCCGACCCTGGAGTCGAACATAGCGCTGGCCGTCATGCCACGATCTCACTGGAGGCGGGGTACCCACGTGAAAGTCCAACTGCCAAAGGACGGCATTGTGGATGCCGAGATGGTGCGGGTGCCATTTGTCGACCCGACCAAGGAGCGTCCTAAGACAGTATTGTGAAGTAGCTCGACCTCTGGATCTCCGCTCCCAGACGCCCTCAGGGCGTCGCTAGTTGGAGGTTGTGGCCATACACGACGTGGCGATCCGCGAGTACGGTGGCTCGATGAGTCTGCGTGACATGGGAGCGTTGGAGTCGGCGATTCTGCGCCCGCAGATGGGGTACCACGACAGCCTCATCGAGGAGGCCGCCGCTCTTCTGAAGAGCCTCGCGATGAACCATCCCTTCGTAGACGGCAACAAGCGGACCGCCTTCTACTCTACCGACTCTTTCCCGCGTAAGAACGGCAGCTTCATCGACTGCGACAACGACGACGCCTACCGCTTCTTCATGCAGCTCTTCGAGACCAGCTCGTTCCGGTTCGCGGAGCTTCGTCCGTGGCTGAAGGAGCACGTCAAGCCGCTGCCGGGGCCTTGAGTCACTAGGCGCTCCGCAAGGTGAACACGCAGATGAGCGGCTTCCAGTACGCCCTTTCAATCAGTAGGGCGGCCTAGGCCGGGCCTACGACCTCGCTCCTGTACCCGCTCCCGGAGTTCCTGGAAAGGCGCAGAATGGCGTGTACGGTGACACTATCGGAATATACTCGTAACGACAGCGCAAGGCTCCAGCAAGCTAGACAACCGATAGGAGAGTGAAGGAATGTCAACCAAGTCACTAGTTCGCGCCCAAGATAGTCTGCTGGAGGAGTTTCCCTGGGGCCGCATACGGTGGTCGGTGAACGCCGAGCTGACCGGCTCCCAGCACCTGACCGTGGGTCGAGTGGAGATCAACCCCCGCAGCAGTAACCCGCGCCACTACCATCCCAACTGCGATGAGGTCGTGTACCTCGTGTCGGGCCGCATCGACCACCTGGTGGGCGAGGAGTGGTACGAGATGGAGGCCGGCGACGCCATTCACGTGCCACAGGGCGTCTGGCACCAGGGGCGCAATCAGGCGGACGAGCCGGCGATCTTGGTGATCTCCTACAATACCGGACGCAGGCAGACCGTCGGCGAGGGCTTTCAGTGAGCTGGGCAGGCACCCGGCGCGCGTAGTCTCACCCTTACTACGAAAATAGACTCGCTAGGCTGTCTGCCAAGCCACTTTCATTCACCGTGACGTCTTTCAAGAGGTGAAAGATTCCGAGGTGAGTCCCTAGAGAGGTATGACATGAGCAGCAGCCCGAATACGAAGACCGTCGTCATCATTGGCTCCCTGGACACCAAGGGCGCGGAGTTCGCCTTTGTAAAGGGGCTCATCGAGAGCGAAGGGGTCGGCACGCTGGTGGTCGATTTCGGGACGATGGGAGAGCCCGACTTCGAGCCCGACATCACGCGGAACGAGGTCGCGGCGGCCGCCGGCGGCGACCTCTCGTATCTCGCCTCGGGCGAGCACAAGGACGAGGCGATGGAGACCATGGCAACGGGCCTATCGGTCGTCGTCCGCAGGCTGTACGACGAGGGGAAGCTCGGAGGGATCATCGGCATGGGCGGCACGGGCGGCACCTCCATCGCCACCACGGGGATGCGCGTCCTGCCCGTGGGCGTACCCAAGGTGATGGTGTCCACGGTGGCCGGCGGCGATGTCAGCGCCTACGCCGGGACCAGGGACATCACCTTCATCCCGTCCATCGTCGACGTGGCCGGGATCAACAGCATCAGCCGCACGATCTTCGCCAATGCGGCGGGGGCGATAGCAGGTATGGTCAAGCTGGACCAACCGCCGGCCGGCGAGGAGCGGCCCCTGGTCACGGCCTCCATGTTTGGCAACACGACGAGATGCGTCGAGCGAGCCCGCGGCGTGGTGGAGAAGGGCGGCTATGAGGTCCTGGTCTTTCACGCCACCGGCATCGGCGGCAGGACCATGGAGAGCCTGATCACCGACGGCTACATCGTCGGTTCGATGGACATCACGACCACCGAGCTGGCCGACGAGGTGTGCGGAGGCGTCTTCAGCGCGGGCCCGGACCGGTGTGCGGCCGCGGCCAGGTCAGGTGTCCCAGCGGTTGTCGCTCCAGGGTGCGTCGACATGGCCAATTTCGATTCCATCGAGACCGTTCCCGAAGAGTTCAGGGGCCGGAATCTGTATCAGTGGAACCCAAACGTCACGCTGCTCCGCACCAATGTCGAGGAGAACGTCCAGATAGGTGAGATGATAGCGGCCGCGGTCAACCAGGCCACGGCGCCGGCCGCCGTTCTGCTGCCCATGAAGGGCGTTTCCATGCTGGACAACGAGGGAGACCGGTTCTGGGACCCGGAGGCGGACCGGGCCTGTTTCGACGCCATCACGAATGGCCTGAGGGCGGACATTCCCGTCCATGAGATAGACCACAACATCAACGATCCCGAGTTTGCCGACAGCGCGGCCAACACGTTGCTAGAGATGCTGCAAGACGTGAAGAGATAGGAGTGCTCCCGTGGCGATTTCACGTACCGAAATCCTCCAACGAGTGCGCGCGGAGGTGGCCGCCGGCAGGCCCGTCGTCGGCTGCGGCGCCGGCGCCGGCATCTCCGCCAAGAGCGCCGAGGCCGGCGGGGCCGACCTCATCATCATCTACAACTCAGGACGGTATCGCATGGCGGGCCGCGGCTCGCTGGCCGGTCTCATGCCCTACGGGGACGCCAATGGGATCGTCGTGGAGATGGCCGCCGAGGTGCTGCCCGTGGTGACGAACACGCCGGTACTCGCGGGGGTCTGCGGCACCGACCCGTTCCGCCTTATGCCGCTGTTCCTGAAGCAGCTGAGGGAGATGGGCTTTTCGGGCATCCAGAACTTCCCGACGGTTGGGCTAATCGACGGCACTTTCCGGAGAGACCTGGAAGCCACCGGGATGGGATACGACAAAGAGGTCGAAGTGATCCGCCAAGCACACCTGTTGGATATGTTCACCGCCCCATACGTCTTTGACGAGCGGCAGGCGGTGACGATGGCCGAAGCGGGCGCGGACATGCTCGTAGCCCACGTGGGGCTTACCGCGTCGGGCACCATCGGCGCGGGGGCCGCCATGACCCTCGACGAGGCGATCCAACGCGTGCTGGCAATCGCCGAAGCGGGCCACAGCGTCCGCGAGGACATCCTGGTCATCTGCCACGGCGGTCCCTTCGACGAGCCGGACAACGTGGGCGAAGCCCTGCCAAGGCTTCCCGGAAGCGTTGGCTTCTTCGGCGCTTCCAGCATCGAACGCCTGCCCACCGAGCGGGGCATCACCGAGCAGGTGAGGGCGTTCAAGGCCCTCAAGATGGCCTGACCGCCCAGGTCTGAGACCGCAGCCGGGATGACGGGCGCCACTCCGACATCGTAAGTGAGCTGCTCTGTCCTGCGGATCAGGGCCTCATGCCCTGCACCACATTGGGCAACGTCCCCAAGAGCGCGGCGAGCAGATTAGTCAACACTACGAGGTTGTCCCTGATTCCCCACCTGACATGGTTGGGAGCTGCTTGGTGTGCTTTCAGGGGGTGTCCGGGTGTCGACCAGGGGTGACGCATGACATGATTGGGCATCGGACAGGGTCTCGGGTGCCGTCTTTGAGGGTATCGGCAGCGGTTCGCTGCCAATCATGGCTGTTCTCAGGCCAAAGAAGGCATGTCCGAGCCTGGCAACTCGGCAGAGTCGCCTACAAACCGATGCTCCAGGGAGGGTCGCCTATGCTCGATACGGCTCGGCAGCCAGCGCCAATATCCTCTGCCGCGCCCTGAGCAGCAACTCGTATGAGGGATGGCCCCGGGCCAGACGGATGATCAACCTCCTGGCGTGACGCATCACACGGCCCGGTAGGGCGATCAGGGCGAAGCGCACCGCCTTCAGACGCTTGCCCACCCACTGTTCGCCCAACACGTGCCGCTTCATGGCAGAGTTCAGGTTGAAGGCCAGCACCGATATGGCCCACCATGCGGCGTTGGCCCCGAACAGCCCCGACGGCATCCGGCCCCCAGCCAAGTCACTCTTCACAACGCTGTGGACCTCCTCGCCCTTGCCGCACCTCTGTCTCGACCACCAGATCAACTCATCTGCCGCAATGCTCCGGTTGGTCACCACGCCGAAGACCTTGTACCAGCCTCTGTTGGACAGCTCCATCGCGGGGAACGGAAGCTCCATCTGCCCCTCCATTCCCGGCAGAGGCTGTTCGATCAACCGCTCCCTGGTAGCTATGAACCGATACTCAGGGCTGTTCTTGGAGTGCCCTATCCAGTTGGGCACGAAGTTCACATCAGCCCACTGCTGACCCGTGTCCACACGATGCTCCCCAAGTTTGCGGTACAGCGTCTGCCAGTCTTGCTCGGTGACCTCGGACACCGCTCGGCGGAACTCCGTCGTCACGTCGACCCCAACCGCGAACTCAATCACCCCGAACCGCTCGTCTCTACCCTCCGCGCAGTACCGTAGCAACTCCCGCTGGTACCCCGCCGTATCCGACCTCAGCATCACCTTCTCCACCCCCGCAGGCAGACGGCCCAGCGCTTCAATCAACACTCGCAACTGCTGATGGCCCGCAGGTACGTTGCCGTCCCGAAACTCCGAATGCACGATCAACTCGGCCTCTGACCAGTAGGTGATCAGCGGCTGGTACGCCCTGTACTTCTTGTAGCTGGGGAGCGCCTCCTGCTTGCGCGTCTCCACCAGTGTGGCATCCATGTCCAGAGTGGCCTCGGTCTGAGGCGAACGGCTCTGCGCGAAGCCCACCAGATCGGCGTTCACCTTGCACAGACCCTTCATAGCTCCATTGGGAGCAGGTATGAATGCTCTCTGAGCTTCCCGCATCGCCTCCTCGCCCGCGTCATGGAACCTCTCCAGATACCGGAACACCGCAGACTCCGACGGCACGCCCCGACGACGCTCGACTCGCCATCTCTTCTCCAACGCCCTGCGCTCGCTGAGACGCATACCACAGGTCTCGAACTCTCGAAGCATCCTGCACAGCCCTCTGTCCTTCTCAAGGAGATCAAGGTCGGACACCGACTCGCCGCCTGCCAAGTTCAGCAGCATCAGCGAGATGATCATCTGGCTGTCCGTCCAGCCCTGACCTCTCTCCCGCAGTCTCACGTGGCGCTCTACCGATGACCTCAAACCCGCTGCGTCCATCAACTCCACGTACGTCATCAGGCCGGACAGCCCCGTCATACCCGTCGAGCCCTTCTCCTGCTCGTACTGGAATGCCAGTAAGCCTTGCTTCATAATAGCTGCACCTCGTTGGTGATCGTTTCTCTTGGTCAAGAAACATCTTAGCCCCCTTCGTGGCGGGCGCCAACGAGGTCTTTCTCTTATCTAGGTGGGGAATCTGGGGTTGTGAGGGAAGCGCAGCCCACTTTATCGTCGCTGACTTCTTTGAGCGGGGCTGCCTCTACCCTCTCAATAGGCAGAACTCGTTGCCGTCTGGGTCGGCGACTACGGCCAGAGTCCCTCCTGGCTCGACGAAGTCCCTGAGCGCCCTTCCTCCGAGAGCTTCGACTCTCGCCAGCGCCGCCAGCACGTCGGGCACCGTCAGGTCCATGTGTACCCGGGTCTTGCTGGTTTTCTTCTCGGGGACACGCTGGAGATAGACTGTCAGGCCGCTGGGCAGGGGTTCGAAGGCGAGGTACTGTTTCCACGCCGAATCCCGCTTGACGCCTAGCAGTGCCGAATAGAACGCCTCCGCCCGCTCAAGATCGGCAACGTCTATGCCGACGTGAGTCAGTGCTCCGACCGGTCCAGTATCTTCTTTCATGGTGTCTTCCTCCGAACAAGTAGGCCAGAAATGTGTGGACTAGCGTGTCCTGTACTGCGAACTTTCCGGTGGGAGATTCGGCTGTAGGTAACCGGGTTGACGACTCCCGACAAGCCCATTAGGTCATAACAGAGCCTGTCTCAGAAGTCTGGGGTGGCGTTGGGTATGGGTCAGGTGTACGTTTGAAGGGACATCAAGATGGGAGATATTGAGATGCCACTTCGACCGATGGGCCGAGAGCAGATGTGGATGTTGCCGCCGACGCTTGACGAGCTGTTGCCGTTGGATCATCCGGCGCGATTCGTGGCCGAGTTCGTTGACGCCTTGGACAGGGATAGCTGGACGGAGCTTGGCGTGGACATAGAAGGTGACTCGATGGGGGCGCCAGCCTACCATCCTCGTGCGCTGTTGAGCGTGTGGCTATATGGCTTCATGACCGGGGTGCGCTCGAGCCGAAAGCTGGAGGTGGCCTGCCGGGACCAGATACCGTACCTATGGCTGACCGGGTGGCAGCATCCTGACCACAACACCCTGTGGCGGTTCTACAAAGGGCATAGGCAGGCTATGAGGAAGCTGTTCGAGCGTACCGTGCGTACGGCGGTGGCCATGAAGTTGGTGGATCTGGCGGTCCAGGCGGTGGATGGTACGAAGGTGGTCGCCAACGCCTCAGTGAACAGGAGCTACGATGCCAAGGGGCTGAGAGGGCTGTTGGATCGGTTGGAGCGGGCGATAACCGACCTTGAGGCACAGAACGAGGCGGGAGAAGAGGCCGCCGTCGCCCGTCTGCCTCAGAAGTTGGCGGACAAGGAGGTCTTGAGAGAGCAGGTGAAGCATGCGATGGCCGATCTTGCGAGTCAGAAGCGCCACAAGCGCATCAACCTGACCGACCCGGAGGCCCGGCTGATGAAGGGAAGGCAGGGCATCGTGGCTGGCTACAACGCCCAGGCTATGGTCTCACCCGTAGAGGTGGATGGGGGAGGGACCGGCATGGTGGTCACCGCCGTGGACGTGGTTGATGCGGCCAATGACAATGCCCTGCTGGTGCCGATGATGGAGCAGGCCGAGGAGACTACGGGGACGAAGTCGCAGATGACATTGGCCGACGCCGGATACTTCGCTGCCAGTCACCTGGCGGAGTGCGACCGTCGAGGTCAGCAGGTGGTGGTGTCAGAGGCACGACAACGGTTCCTCGAAGACCCCTACCACAAGGACAGATTCACCTATGACGAGCACAGCGACAGCTTCAGGTGTCCCCAGGGACAGACGCTCGCGTTCGTCCGCATACAGCATGCGAACGGAGTCCCGTTGCGTCTGTACCGGGCTGCAGGTGCTGTCTGTCAGGCATGTCCGGCCTTCAGAGCCTGTACCAGAGCCAAAGAGATTGGGCGAAGCCTGGCCATAGGGCCGCACGACGCAGTCCTACGTGGCCATCGCGCCTGGATGTCCACCTCAGCAGCCAAAGAAGCTTACGGGCTGAGAAAGCAACTCGTCGAGCCGGTCTTCGGAATCATCAAGGAGCAACAGAGGGCACGTAGGTTCCTGCTGCGCGGCCTCGTTAACGTGGCGGCCGAGTGGACCATGTTGGCAACAGCCTTCAACCTGCGCACTCTCTATCGGGTGTGGAGCTCCTCCCGCCCCTTCAGCCATCCCTTTCCACGGTCCGAAGCCTTGTCCTGTCTCGTGAACTGAGGCGATGACAGCGACCAGTCTCCACACCGTCGTCTTACATCAGACCTTCGCGTCAGAGTGAACCTGTTCACAGATGTTCTTCTGAGACAGGCTCAACAGGGTACACCCTGGACGGGTCAGACGCCCGTCATCATACCTCTTCCTGAGGATCCTTGAAGCTGTCGCTGTGTTCGTCATAGGCAAATCGGTCCTTGTGATACGCCCCAAGCGACCGTTGGCTCAAGACTACTGCGCCCTGACTTGTGCACACCCTTCCGGCGGTACTTCACCGTACAACGACTGCGCATACCGCCCCAGCGCCGAGAGCGGGAAGTAGTTGCGGTACAAGTGGTAATTGATCATGAAAGCAGCGCTCAACTCGGGGCCCTGCGAATTGGCGCCGTCGAGCGGTTCGTACTTGCTGGGCCTTTCGCCTGGTCCGTAGCCGGGAAAGCCGCATCCAGTGAATTGAGGCTCATCCCAAGTTCCGTCTTCGTCCTGACGGTCAAGGAGGAATTCAACGCCACGCGTTACTGACTCGTGCCGCGCTTCACCTGCCGCCAATAGCGCTATGAGGGCCCAGGAGGTCTGCGACGGGGTGCTCTGGCCTTGTCCTCGGAGGGCAGGGTCGGCATAACTGACACAGGTCTCGCCCCAACCTCCGTCCGTGTTCTGATGTGCCAGAAGCCATTCGACGGCCCGGCGTACCCGAGGTTGCGTCATGTCCACCTCTAGGGCTTCCAGCGCCGGCAGCACAGCGCCTGTACCGTAGATGTAGTTCACTCCCCAGCGTCCGAACCACGGGCCGTCGTGCTCCTGCTGTTCCCAGATGTATGACAGCCCCCGGCGAATGGCTGGGTGTTCCATTGAATGTCCCACCTTCGCGTACATCTCCAGTACATGTGCGGTCACGTCAACGCTGGGTGGGTCGAGGAGTTCGCCAAAGTCGGCGAACGGGATTTTCGCCAACTCGTTTGAGTCGTTGTTCCAGTCGAATGCGGCCCAACCACCGTTCGAGCACTGCATCCCTGTCAGCCAGTTGACGGCCCGGTCGACAGCCGCTGTCCGTGCCCGCTCTCCAGCTTCGTCGCGCATCCTGGTGGCTGCGAGGTCCGTTACCACTATGGCAGAGTCGTCGATGTCCGGATAGTGGACATTATCGAACTCAAAGGCCCATCCGCTGGGTTCCAGGTGGGGTCTGTATACGGCCCAGTCGCCCTTGACTCGGATCTCTTCCTGAATGAGCCAGGCTGCAGCACGCTGAATGGCAGGGTGGTTGGATGGCACGCCAGAGTCTAGGAGTCCACGCATCGCGAGGCACGTATCCCACACGGGTGAGAGACAAGCCTGCACCCTCAGCGCATCGCCGTCTTGCGAAGGGAGGCTCCAGTTCCGCCTGAATCCTTCCAGCCCGCTTGAGATGACGGGGTGGTCCAGTGGGTAGCCGAGAACGCTCAATGCAATGAGCGAGTACACCCAGGGGGGCTGTATTCCCGCCCACGAGCCATCTGCTTCCTGGTGGCTGACGATCCAATCTACGGCAGCCCTGATTGCCCTCTCCCGGCCGGGGATGAAAGGCAGATTGCGGTAGATGCGTATGACTCTATCCAACACCAGGAACCACCCCTTGAGGGAAAAGGGCTTTGCTTTCCAGCGGGACAGGGTGAACGTGACCGGTCCTTCCGGGTAGAGTTCCATGACCCAGGCGCTTTCACGTGGGGGCCGTGTGGGATGGAGTGTGAGGATCACGGTCATCGGCACTATGGTCGCTCGGGCCCAACTGGCGAAACGGTAGATGTTGAAGGGCGTCCACTTCGGCAGCAGCATCATGTCGGGAGGCATGGCAGGCGTTCCCTTCCAGTCCCACTGACCGAAGAGGGCAAGCCATATCTTGGTGAATACGCGCGCCTTGGGCACACCTCCGCATCGCAGGATGAAGTCGCGGGCCTTTGCCATGTGAGGCTCTTCAGGAGAGTCGCCTACGAGCTTGAGTGCGAAGTAGCACTCGATCGATGTGCTCAGGTCTCCCGGGGCGCCGTAGTACATCCGCCATGAGCCATCGGGTGACTGCCTTCGGCGGATGTCCTCTGCTATGCGTGGGATGCGGTCTCCCTCGTCTGACCCGATGAAGTGTGTGAGCATGATATACTCCGCCTCCATCGTTGGATTGGACTCCAGCTCTCCCCACCAGTATCCGTCTTCATGCTGCGTGCGGAAGAAGTACTGCTGAGTCCTTTCCAGCGCTTTCCGGAGGCGGCTCTCCATGCCCTGTTCGAACAATCTCGCTACCAACTCCTATGCCGTTGCCGCCCGCCAGGTAGAGCGTGGGAAGTTCATCTTCTAGAGGGCAAGCAGGCGTCCTTCCGCCACATCGCCAGCACGGACGCAGCCCCAGCCCGTGTCCAAATACGCCGATATCAGACGCCGCATAACGTGGTGCAACCCCTTGGTGGGAAGCGAGCGGTCCCTGGGTCGCGCAAGTCTCTCCCTTGACGTCGGCAATAGAAAGGTATGGCGCTCCGCACGTGCAATCCTGCTTACGAGAGCAACGACTTCATACTCTCGCCGCGCCCCTGTGCCGACGACCTGTCTCACGAATTTGCCGGACGCGCCGGTCACGAGGGTCCCGGTCACAGCTGACATGCGATTGCCGGCAGCATGCCTTGCACAGCCATCTGCAAGGCGCGTGAGGCTCTGCGCGATTTCAGCGCGAGCGGCAGGAAGCTCCTGACTGCCGAAGGATGTGATATCGCTCGGAGAGCATGTGCCCACTCCCGCAGGCCTCCGTCGGCGATGATGTTTCCGATGAACGAAGGGAGAGGATAGTAGGCTTCGTCCAGCACCGCACGGATCCCGATTAGCGGGATGTCTCTCAATGCTGCTACATCGGCTATCCAGCGCCCTTCCATGTCTACCACCAGTGCGCCGCTGCCGTTGTGTGCGCGGCGCTTGGCTCGCGGCGTAAGGAGCGGTTCGTCAACGGTCAGGACCGCTCCTTCCAGTACCGAGAGGCCTGACTCACGCAGCAGCATTGCTGCGCGGGTCGTATGAGGAGCGCCTGGGATCGGTGCGCTCACACCATGTAGATAGGAATTCCCCACCACGAGTTCACCTGGATGAAGATGGGGGTCGAGCGCCCCAGCGTATCCCAGAGACACGAGCAGCCGGCATGGCGCGGTGTCGAGAAGGCCAGCGAGCTGTTCGCCAGCATTGCGCCCTATGCCGACGACGCCAGCGCGAGTACGCTCGTTGCCGTAGCCCAGTCCTCCCAATTCACGCTGAGTCGGGGCAATCGTCAGGAGAGAAGCTGCGACGGCTTCGGTACCCATGTCATTCCGCTTGCGCTCGAGGTGCTCTCGTGCCAGCCTGTGCAGGCCTCTCCTGCCGGTCCTGGAAAGCCGCGAAGTGCTTGACCGACGCCGCGGCGGCGTCGCGCCCGGTGAACAGCACGTCGGTGATAGTTCGGTAAGGGATGGGTACCTCGCGTCCGGTCCCGGTCTCGAGCAACTGGGCAAACGGTTCGCTCTTACGGGCGTTCCGGTTGAAGAGGTAGCCGGTCAGGGAGCCGCCGTCATTCGTCCGGATGGTAACGTCGCCGCGGTAGTGGAAGGCCCGTTCGACGAGCTCTTCGACGCCGTTACCAGCCTCCTGGCTTGCAGCTTGAAGCGGCGGCTGATGCTCGTTCATTGTTCACAGCTTGCCGGTAAGCGTAGCAACAGCGGAATCCCGTAGTCCACGCCATGTCGTGAACGTTGCATGTATGGCGGAGGGCTCGTAGCCGGAGTGTACCATGCAGTCCTGACACTGGTGGTTGCCGCTCGCCCGGCCGTACTCCTCCCAGGCTGTTTCGTCCATCAACTCCCGGAAGGTCGCAGCGTAGCCGTCCTGCAGGAGGTAGCACGGACGCTGCCACCCGAATATCGTATACAGTGGGTTACCCCACGGCGTACATTCGAAGTCCCGCTTGCCCATGAGGAACTGGAGAAACAGTGGCGACTGGTTGAGCCGCCAGCGCTTATTCTTGTCGGTAAGCACCTGGGAGAAGAGCTCCCGTGTACGCTCCCGCTCAAGAAAAGAGTCCTGGTCCGGGGCTTTCTCATAGTTGAACCCCGGGGACACCATCATGCCCTCCACGTCTAGGTCCATCATGGCATCGAAGAAGTCGCGAACGCGCATCGGTTCAGCCGCGTTGAACAGCGTGGTATTGGTAGTGACACGAAAGCCGCGCCGGACTGCTTCCCGTATCGCCTCGACGGCGATGTCGTAGACTCCGTCCCTGCAGACGGAAGAGTCGTGCTCCCCACGCAGGCCATCCATATGCACGCTGAAACTGAGCCGCCTAGAGGGGGAGAAGACATTCTCTTCCAACTTCTGCTTGAGTAGCAGTGCGTTGGTGCAGAGGTAAACGTACTTCTTACGGCGAGTGAGTTCTTCCACCAACTCGCCGATGTGTGGGTAGAGCAGCGGTTCTCCACCGGGGATGCTGACGATGGGCGCTCCGCACTCCTCCACCGCAGCGATGCACTGCTCGACCGTGAGCGCGCGCTTGAGCACGTGAGGCGGGTACTGGATCTTTCCGCAGCCCGCACAGGCGAGATTACAACGCAGCAGGGGCTCCAGCATCAGCACGAGCGGGTAGCGCTCGCGTCGCGCCAAACGCTGCTTGACCACATGGAAGGCCACAGCAAGCGCCTGCGATATAGGCACTCCCATAACGTTGCCCCCTAACTGTGAACTAGCTCCAAGGTAGTATACCAGAATTCTATAGAGACAAGAGGATGAAGACCTTCGGCACCTCCGGTCACGCTCACTCCACGTTTCGCTAAACTGCCTCTCGGTGGACGCAAGAATCAGTCTGGTCTAAAGTGACGTAGCCATCGTCACCGGCATCAACGTCGGCGCTTTCCTTGGTTTCACCATCTGGAACAGGCGACGTTAGGCGCTGGCACCTCTCCGGCAGTGGCCGACCTAACCTCTTGAACCACCTCTTGGGGGCAGGTCATGTAGGGCCAGAAGAGCAGGATGCCCGAGATCCGCATCGACGAGCGCTTCCATTGGGGCGAAGGATAAGGGGGACTCGAACCGCCGGGAAGCAGTCTATTGAGCCGCTGCGCCGAACCGGACCCTAGCTGGCGTACTGGTGGGGAAGGGGGGACTCGAACCCCCACGCCTTTCAGCACATGATCCTAAATCATGCTCGTCTACCAATTCCGACACTTCCCCACGGGACCGCGAGAGGGCTATGCCCTCTGATTATACCCGACCGACATCGGCTGTTAACGTCCCGGACGGACACTGCCCGTGGTCCGAGAGCGCCAAGTTGACCGCCTGGGCGGTCAAAACATATAATCGGGGCAGTCACGACCCGCCTACCGACAGGAGCCCATGGATGGCCACTCAGACCCTGACATCGGACCGCTTCGACTTCGACGATGCCTCGGAGGCCATCGAGTTCTACTTCGAACAGGGGTGGACGGACGGCCTCCCAGTCGTTCCGCCCACACCGGAGAAGGTGGCGAGACTCCTCGACGCCGCGGGCCGATCTCCCGCGGAGATCCTCTGCACCGAGCCCACCAAGGGTCGAGTCATCACCGCCGAGAAGGCGGCCATAAACGCGGTCATGGCGGGATGCCTCCCCGGGTACTTTCCGGTGGTCGCCGCCGCCGTGGAGGCGATGAACGAGCCCCGGTTCAACCTTCACGCCATCACCGCAAGCACCGCCGGAGCGGCTGTGCTCGCCCTGGTGAACGGGCCCGTCGCCGGAGAGCTGGGAGTGAACTCGGGCATCAGCCTCTTCGGACCGGGCCACCGGGCCAACGCCACCATCGGGCGGGCGCTGCGCCTGGTCATCGGCAACGCCTCAGGCTCCGTGTCCGGGGTCATCGACAAGGCGACGCTGGGCCACCCCGGAAAGTACACCTGGTGCATCGCCGAGGCCGAGGAGGTAAGCCCGTGGGAGCCCCTGCACGTTGAAAGGGGCTTCTCGAAGGACGACAGCGCCGTGACCGTCTTCGCCGGTCTGTCGCAGATACAGGCGTCCTACCACGAGTCGGGCCGTCCGGAGGAGATCCTCGGAAGCTTCACCGACGCCCTGCTGGCGTCGGGACACGAGCAGCAGGAGGTCGTGCTGGTGCTGTGCCCCGAGCACGTGGGCTACATCAGGTCCCACGGCTGGTCCAAGGACGACGCCAGGGGCTTCCTCTTCGAGTCGACGCGGCGTAAGGCGGCGGAGTGGACGGGGCCGGGCGCCGTGCCCAGACAAGCCCCGGACCCCGAGTCGGCGTACGGCGTGGGAAGCAGTCCCGAGAGCTTCACACTGATCGTCGGCGGCGGCGCGGCGGGCGCCTTTTCGGCTATAATACCGCTGTGGGGCGGCGGCTCCAACTCCCAGTCCGTTACGAAACCCATCCGATCCTAAGCCCGGACCGAATCGACGAACGAGCACAGAACGGAGGTCTGACATGGCAACCGCTACCAGAATCGAGGTGCTGGACCCAACGGTGGAGGCTATACCGGCCAGCGCGGTGATCTCTCCCCGCCCGGACACCTTGGACGGGGCCGTGGTCGGCCTGCTGTCCAACGGCAAGCGCAACGCGGACGCTCTACTGGAGATGGTCCACGAGGTCCTGGCGGACCGGTTCGAGTTCGGAGAGGTACTCGAGAGGGACAAGGGGAACGCTTCCCGCCCCTGCCCAACGGATATGATGGAGGAGCTGGCCGAGCGGTGCGACTTGGTGATCACCGCGTCGGGGGATTGAGGCTCCTGCTCATCGTGCAGTGTGCACGACGGAATCGAGCTGGAGAAGAGGGGCGTGCCGGCAGCGGTAATCTGCACCGAGCCCTTCGTAACCAGCGCAAAGGCGATGTCCAAGCTGGGCGGAATCCCCGAATACCCCTTCGTGGTGCTGCCTCACCCGCTGGGCAGCCTGACGCCCGACGAGCTTCGGGAGCGGGCGATACAGGCGGCCCCAGAGGTCCTCAGGATACTCTTGGCGAGGGGATGAGTTTTCCGCACTTTCGGTAGTGCATCTGTTTGGGACGATGCACTACCGAAACTTTCGTACTGTGTGGGAAGCCGGCCGCGCCGCGCCCGGCGGGGTATAGTGCGTCACCTGCAACGCCGATGCAGGCTTGGAGCAGGAGGACACGATGCCTACCATAGCTGCCGATAGGCTCCGGACCATCGCCGCGCGGCTCCTCACTGGCGCCGGCGCCAGCGGCGAAGAGGCGGCCATCATATCCAGGCACTCCATCGGGGCCAACCTCGCCGGGCACGACTCCCACGGAATCATCCAGATACCCACCTACATTGACCGGATCGAGAGGGGGCACATCGTGCCCGGCGCGCCGGTCGAGGTCCTTAGCGACACCCCGACGACCGCCGTAGTCGACGGAAACTGGGGATTCGGCTACGTGGTCTCGGAGCTGGCAATGGGCATGGCCATCGAGAAGGCCAAGCAGAACATGGTCGGCGCCGTGACCGTGTTCCACCAGAGCCACGTGGGCCGTGTCGCCGACTACCCTCTCATGGCCGCCCAAGAGGGGATGATAGGGATCATGACCGCGGACTCCGGCCGCTCGGCAAAGTCGGTCGTCCCCTTCGGAGGAAGGCAGCCGCGGCTGGGCACAAACCCCATCTGCATCGCGATGCCGAGCAACCTGGAGGGCCCCCTCTTCCTCGACATGGCGACCAGTGCGGTGGCCGGCGGGAAGATCGCCGTCGCCGTGGCGCGGGGCACACCCATACCGGAGGGGTGGATCGTGGACAAAGACGGCAACGCTACGACCGACCCAAACGCTCTGTCCCAAGGCGGCTCCGGGCTGCCCGTGGGCGGCGAGCAGGGCCACAAGGGGTACGGGCTGTCAGTGATAGTGGAGATCTTCTCGGGCATCCTGACGGGCTTGGGCTTCGGCCACGACCCGACCGGGCGCCACAACGACGGCTGCTTCATGGCTGTGTTCAACGTGGCGGCGTTCCGCCCGCTGTCGGACTTCAAGCGCGACGTTACGGAGTTCGCCCAGTACCTCAAGAGCTCGCCGGCGGCTGAGGGCTTCGACGAAGTCTACTACCCCGGCGAGCTGGAGCACCTACGCACGCAGCGTCTGCTGCGAGAGGGCATCGCCGTCGAGGACGTCACCTGGGGGAAGCTCAAGGAGCTGGCACAACAGTACGGCCTCCAAGAGGAGCTCCAGATGGAGTCCGCCGAGTAGGGCCCCTCTCCCGAGTCTGGGAGAAGGTTAGGATGAGAGTCTTCGGCGAATCGCAGGTGTGCCCCTACACTCTGCCGGCGATGACGTCGCCCATGGCGGAGGTGCTGACCACGTCGCCGCCGTCGCCGGCTATGTCGGCCGTCCGATAGCCCTCCGCGAGCACACCCTCGACCGACGTCTCGACGGCGCCCGCCTCCTCTTCGAGGCCGAGGGAGTAGCGCAGCATCAGCGCCATGCTCAGTATGGTGCCGATGGGGTTGGCTATCCCCTGCCCCGCTATGTCCGGCGCCGTGCCGTGAATCGGCTCGTACAGCGCCCGCCCCAGTTGCTTGGGATCGCCGGGCACCCCCGCCAAGCTCGCCGACGGCAGCATGCCCATGGAGCCGGACAACACCGACGCCTCGTCGGTGAGTATGTCTCCGAAGGTGTTCTCCGCGACCACGACGTCGAAGTGGGCGGGGTTCCTGATGAGCTGCATCGCGGCGTTGTCCACCAGTATGTGCTCCAGCTCTATCTCAGGGTAGTCGGCAGAGACCTCGGTGGCTATCTCGCGCCACAGCCTGCCCGTCTCCAGGACGTTGGCCTTGTCAACCGATGTCAGGCGCTTCCGGCGCCCCGCAGCAAGCTCGAAGCCAACCCTGAGGATGCGCTCGATCTCCTTCTCGGTGTAGCGCAGCGTGTCCACCCCCCTGCGGCCCCGCGAGGTGGTCCAGCGCTTCTTGGGCCGCGCAAAGTAGAGGCCGCCCGTCAACTCCCGCACCACGACCATGTCAACCCCGTCGAGAAGCTCGGCCTTCACCGGGCTCGAGTTGATGATGGAGGGGAATATCTTGACGGGCCTGATGTTGGCGAAGAGACCCAGGTCTTTGCGCATTTTCAGGATGCCGTCTTCGGGCCGAACTGAAGCCCTCGGATCGTCCCACTTGGGACCCCCGACGGCGCCGAACAGGATGGCGTCGCTCTTCTGGCAAAGCTCTACCGTCTCGTCGGGCAGCGGATCGCCGAAGTCGTCGATGGCGTTGCCGCCAATTCGGCCGTGGCCCAGGTCGAAGCCGTGGCTGAACCTCCGGCCGACCGACCGCATGACCTTGACGGCCTCGGCAATGACCTCGGGACCGACGCCATCGCCTGGAAGTACCGCAATCAAGTAGTCCATGATGCTCCTCCGCAATCTTGCCCGCAACAAACGCCCATTCCCTATATACGAAACTATCTCGCGACGATGTTGACGAGCTTGCCGGGCACGTATATCACGCGGGCGATGGTCTTGCCGGCCGTATGGGCCCGGACGCGCTCGCTGCCCAGGGCCGCCTCCCTGGCCTCCTCCTCGGTGACGTGGACAGGCGCCTCGATCCTGTCCCTCAGGCGGCCGTTGACCTGTACCACCAGGGTTACCACCTCGTCGGCGGCAAGCTCCTCGTCCCAGTGGGGCCACGGCTGCTGGTGGATGCTGTAGGGATGGCCGGCGGCCTCCCACAGCTCCTCGGCCACGTGGGGCGCCAGCGGCGACATCAGCAGCAGCAGCTTCTCGACCGCGTTGCTCCAGGTGTCCGCACCGACGCTCATACGCCCGTACTCCTGCGTCAAGGTATTGGTCAGCTCCATCAGCGCGGCCAGGGCCGTATTGAACTTGAAGCGCTCGATGTCGCCGGACACCCGCCGGACGGTCTTGTGGACGGCCCGGTCCAGCTCTCGCTGGGCGTCGGGATCGGACGGGCGCTCGTCCAACTGCCGAGGGTCCCTGCGGGCCACCTCCCACACCCGGTTGAGCCAACGGGCGACGCCGTTGATGCCCGAGTCGCTCCACTCCCCGCCCTGTTCCCACGGCCCGATGAACATCAGGTAGCAGCGCACCACGTCGGCACCCACCTCGTTGACGTACTCGTCGGCCGCTATCACGTTTCCCCGCGACTTGCTCATCTTGCGATGGCCGAAGACGATGGTGCCCTGATTGAAGAGCCTCTTGAACGGCTCGTCCAGGTCGATCAGCCCCAGGTCGCGAAGCGCCTTGACGAAGAACCTGGCGTACAGCAGGTGCATGACGGCGTGCTCAACGCCCCCCGTGTACTGGTCCACCGGATTCCATCTGAGGGCTGCCTCCGGATCGAAGGGGCCGTCCTGGTAGTTAGGGCTGGCGTATCGCAGGAAGTACCAGGAGGAGTCGACGAAAGTGTCCATCGTGTCCGTCTCGCGCTTGGCGGGACGCCCACATTGGGGGCACGGCGTATTGACGAAGGCTGCGTGAAGGGCCAGCGGGCTCTCGCCCGTGGGCAGGAACTCCGCGTCCTCCGGCAGCAGGACGGGCAGGTCCTCCTCAGCCACCGGGACGGTCCCGCACTCGCCGCAGTGGACTATGGGTATGGGCGTGCCCCAGTAGCGCTGCCGCGATATCAGCCAGTCCCTCATGCGGTAGTTGGCGGTGCGTCTGCCCCACCCGTTACGCTCCACGTGGTCGGCGATGCGCGACTTTCCCTGGGAGCTGGTCAGCCCATCGAAGACCCCGGAGCTGGTCTGGACACCCTCATCCACGTAGGCCTCGGTGAGCTCCTCCCCATCCCATCCCGGGGGCGCGACGACGACCCGGATGGGCAGACCGTACCTCTTGGCGAACTCGAAGTCCCGCTGGTCGTGGGCGGGAACGCCCATAACCACGCCCGTGCCGTAGGTCAGAAGCACGTAGTCGGCGACGAGAATAGGGAGGCGCTCCCCGTTGAGCCGGTTCACGCAGTAGGCGCCGGTGAAGACACCTGTCTTCTCCTTTTCCGTGGACAGCCGCTCGACCTCTGTCTGGCGGCGGGCCTGCTCCACGTAGGCCGCAACCTCGCTCCGTTGCTCCGCCGTGGTCAGCCTATCCACCAGCGGATGCTCAGGGGCGAGCACGACGAAGGTCACTCCGTAGATCGTGTCGATGCGGGTGGTGAAGGTTTCGACGCTCTCCTGGTCCAGTCCGTATTCGGAGATGTCGAACTCGATCTCGACGCCCTCGCTGCGCCCCACCCAGTTGGTCTGCATCGTGTTGATCTTCTCCGGCCAGTCGATCTTCGAGTGGTCCAGGAGCTCGTCGGCGTATCGGGTGATCCGGAAGAACCACTGGTTCATGTCTCGGTGGGTCACCAGCGTGTCGCACCGCTCGCACTGGCCGTCGATCACCTGCTCGTTGGCCAGCACCGTGTTGCAGGACGGACACCAGTTGACCGGCGCGTAGTCGCGGTAGGCCAGGCCCGCCTCGTACAGTTTCAGGAACATCCACTGGTTCCACCTGTAGTAGTCCGGGGTGCAGGTGACGACCTCCCGGTCCCAGTCGTACATCGAGCCCATCATGCGCAGCTGCCGGCGCATATTCTCGATGTTGCCCATGGTCCAGGTTCTAGGGTGTACGCCGCGGCTGATGGCGGCGTTCTCGGCGTTGAGGCCGAAGGCGTCGAAGCCCATGGGATGGAGCACATTGTACCCCTGCATGCGCATGAACCGGGCGTGGACGTCCGCGCCGGACATGGCGTACCAGTGCCCAACGTGGAGGTCGCCCGAGGGGTAGGGGTACATGTGCAGCTCGTACCACTTGGGGCGGCTGTCGTCGTCATCCACCCTGTAGATGCCGTCGTCGCTCCATCGTTGCTGCCACTTCGACTCGATCTTCTTGTGGCCGTACCTCAGCCCCGTCGTCCTCACCGTAGTCGTCATTTTGCTCTCTCCTGTCCGCCGAGCTTGGCCCATGCGCCTGTAAAAGAAAATCCCGCCCCTGTAAGGGACGGGACGCAATTCGAGTAGGGTCCCGCGGTACCACCCTTGTTTCCCCGGGCCTCTCCTGCGACACAACCAAGCTGGTGTCTTGGGAGATACAGAATATACCGGGGACTCTCGTCAGCGATAACGGCGCTGGCCGTCGTGCCCTAATCGCGTTTCAGGCAGGATGCTCCGGGGCGAGTTCGCGGGCTTCCGTGCGCCGGGCTTTCACCATGCCCCGGCTCTCTGCCGCCGGGCCGCCCGCTACTACTCCCCATCGACGCCTTGGTCTTTTCAACTATGCAAAAACGCTAACATAGGAGCAGAGTACCGTCAAGGGACGTTTTCCGTTGGTAGCTGTCCCACCGAGGGGAGGGACGAATCCCCTCTAGGTAAGGGGCTCGAAGTCATCGCAGAACCAGACGGTGTCCCCGTTGATTATGGAGACGCCTGTGAGGGACAGGGCCGCCGTTATGCCGGGGTCTATCTGCCCGTCGGCGATGAGGCTGGAGGGAATCCACGCGTTGTAGCTTTCCATCTGATCGCTAGTCCCATCGTCCAAGTGGACCGTGATCTTTCCGACCGGCCTCCTCCATCTGTCGCCGAGCATTGCCAGCGCTATGTCGGTGTCAGGCAGGTTGAACGCCTTGAACGGGTCTGCGCTGCGAGCAATCCCGCGAAGCACGCCGATGACGCGCTTGCTGCCGGAAGGAGACGGATCGATTCGTACTATCGGAGCGAAGGCATCCCTGTTCAGCCTCCTTCGCGCCCTGCTCAAGAAGGCAGGCTCCACTCCGAAGTCTCTGGCGGGGCGGATGATGGATATCCCCTGCCGTGTTTGGACGCTTACGCTTCCGTCCTGGTGAGAAGTGCGCACGAGGCCCCGTGTCCACGACGCGCCGCAGTCGTGGACCGGCCACGGGGGGCCCAGCTCATCGAAGGAGACGCGGCTACCGCAGTTGCACGCGAAGAAGAAGACGGAGGTGTCACACCCCCTGCACCTTGCCGGCAACGTCTTAGCCTCACACCGAATGCCGTGAATAGCAGCCATCTTGTAACCCTCCCGCGCTGTGTCCAAGCCTAGCCTTTCCCCAGGGCGGAGACGACCGCGTCGCCGACCTGAGAGGTGCTAGAGGAGCCTCCCAGGTCCGGCGTGACGCTCTCGCCCTCTTCGATCACCCTCAGGACCGCCTTCTCGACGGTGCCCGCCGCGGCATCCTGACCCAGATGCCGCAGCATCATGGCCCCGGACAGGATGGCGGCCATCGGATTCGCGATACCCTTTCCCATGATGTCAGGCGCGCTCCCGTGGACCGGCTCGAACATCGACGGATACCTGCGGTCGGGATCTATGTTGCCGCTGGGGGCCAGGCCCATGGAGCCGGTGATGATGGCTCCGATGTCGGTGAGGATGTCGCCGAACAGGTTGCTGGCGACAACTACGTCGAAGGTCTCGGGCCGGCGGATGAAGTCCATGCACGCCGCGTCCACCAACAGCGACTGGGTCTCGATATCCGGATACCGCCCGGCCACCGCGTCGAAGGCCCTGTCCCAGACAAGCATCCCGTAGCCCTGGGCGTTGGACTTGGTGACCGAGGTGACGCGCCTCTTCTTGTTGCGCTTGGATGCCAGCTCGAAGGCGTAGGTTATGATCCGCTCGCATCCCCGCCGGGTGAAGACGGCGCTCTGGACGCCCAGCTCATCGGGAAATCCCATGTACTGGAAGCCGCCGACGTCGGCGTACTCACCCTCGGTATTCTCTCGGATCACGACCATGTCGATGTCCCAGGGAACCTTGCCGGAGAGGGGCGACGATATCCCCGGGTATAGAACGCTGGGGCGCTCGCAGACGTACTGGTCGAAGGTCCGCCGTATGGGAAGCAGCAGGCCGTTGAGGGTGACGTGGTCCTGGACGTCGGGATGGCCCACGGCGCCTAGGTAGATGACGTCGAAGGCGGCCAACCTGTCCAGCGCGTCGGCGGGCATCATGCGGCCGTTCTCGAAGTAGTAGCTGGAGCCCCATGGGAACTCGGCCGCGTCCCAGGTGACGTCTAGATCGCGGCCCACGGCGTGGAGCACCTTCAGCCCCTCTTCGACGACCTCCACGCCCACGCCGTCGCCTCGAATCACCGCGACATTGTACTTGACCATCCTTTACTCCTGGACCCGGCCTCTCCGCCGGTGTGACGCTCTCTCGACCTGACTACCGCCCTCACCCTCGAATCGGGCTCGGGGCAGGCTCCAACGCGCTCCCCAACTCGGAGGACGAGGAGGCTCGACCTACTATCTCGAAGGCGAATCCGGCCAAAACCCGGACGTCCTCTGGCGGCGGCTCCGAGGGGCCGCCCGGCCTGGCCAAGGGCGTGCCTCCGGCAACGTCGCCCTTGGGGACCCAGGTCCACCCGTCGTTGATGGGGCTATCGGGCCCCGCTGGAGCGCAGAAGTAGATCATATCTATGTGCTGATGGAAGCCCGCGGCCGCATCGTCGATATCTTCCACCATGATCGTGAAGGGCGGCGCAACGCTGGCGGGGTAGTCCAGGCCCAGCTGGACACCGGTAGGCACCACCCTCGCCTCCACGCCGGACTCTTCTCGAATCTCCCTCAGCACGGCCTGCACGGGGTCCTCGTTGTCGTCGACGTGGCCTCCCGGCGGCAGCCAGGCGCGCACCTTGGGGTGCCAATGCAGGAGCAGGCGGTCCCGATGCACCACGAATCCGGTCGCCGTGAAGTGCCTCACTGTAGTCATGTTCTATCGGCTTCGTCCGAGAGGGCGGACTCTCCCAGGACGGACCCTCCGTCCGCTTCAGACGAACGGCGCCTCATCCTCCTGCGGGCCACAATCACGACGGCTACGACGACGACCCATACGGGGCTGAATATGACCATCCAGACCAGGAAGGTGCCGGCGCCCAAGCCCACTGCGGAGAGGGACCTGACCGCAGCCTTACCCTGGTCGGCCACGCTCCAACCGGCGATCACCCACCCCTCGTCCTGTTGGACGTAGACTTGGATGGAGCTGGAGGTCTCAACCTCCCCCGCATCGCTTTGAGCTCGGATCGTCAGCGTGGCCGTATACGGGAAGGGCCGATGGTCGGCGTACTCGTGGCTGGCCACGGCGTTGGTCACCCCGGCAGCCAGGCTGCCTGCGGCGGGCGGCGTACCGTCGCCGAAGTCCCACTCGTAGCTCAGGTCTCTCAGCCCCTCGGGACGGGTGAACGAGCCTGAGAACTCGACCGTCTCACGCTCCTCCACGTCCCTATTGTCACCGGCGAACACCTCTATGGTCGGCACCTCGGTCACGGTCACCACGACCGTGCGGATGCCCTTGGCGACGCCGGCGTCGCCGGTGCCCGTAACCTCTACCTCCGCAATGAAGGGCGAGTCCCGGTCGTCGGAGTATACGTGGTTGACGGTAGCGGTGAACCTGGTCCCCTCCTCCAGGGCGGGTGCCGTGCGCCTGCCGGAGATGGGCTCGGACCCGTCGCCGAAGTCCCAGGTGAACCGGAACTCATCGATGCCCGCCGGGGGCCTGAACGACGCGCGGAACCTCGCCACCTGCCCCACGCTGAAGGTCTTCGGAGGTCCGGGGTCTACGGCCATGTCCATGGGCGCCAGCTCGAGGCTGACGTTGATGAGGGAGTAGGCGGAGGTCTGCTCCAGAAACTTGATCCGCCCCTGGAGCCGCTCCATCTCCTCCTGGACTCGCGTCAGCTCCTGTTGGACCTTCAACAGGTCGTCGACGTCCCCCGCCCTTTCCAACAGCGATATCAGGGCCGCCTCAGTGGCCTTGAGGTTAGTCAGCCGCGCAGTCGTGTCCACGAACTCGTCGGTCACGTCCCGGCTGGTCGAGACCTCGAAGTTGACCTCGCTTGCCATCCCTCTGAGACGCTCGACCGCCTGGTCCAGCTCTTTCGCCAGCACCCGCACCGAGATCCCTCCCCGGTGTTTCCGGCTCCGGTCGGAGGACACGACCCATCCGCCCAGCTCCTCCGCCATGTCCCCGATGGCGTCGACAGAACCTGCCACGTCCGGCACCTCCAGGGTCATGTCGACAGTGCGCACTATTATCCTTCTCTGCGCCACGAGGTCCGCCTGCTGACCCTCCGGCTGACCACTGGAAGCATCCAGGGCCACCAGCTGCCACCCCGCAGGCCCGGCCAATACGGCCTTGAGCAGTGCCTTCTCCCCAGCGACCTCCACCTCCCTCACCACCTCTCTCTCGACCACCACCGTCTCGCCTGGCACCTGCACCTCCTCCATGACCTCCCTCTCAACGACCTCCCTCTCAACCACCACCTCCACGGGGACCTCCCTGGTCACCTCTTTCTCGACCACCACCCTCCTATCCTCGCCAATCAGGAGGAATGCACTTTCATCTTCGGCTCCGCTGCAGGCTGCCGCCAGCAGAACGATCAGACCGATAGCTGCCATTACCAAGGCTCTCATGTCAGACATCTCCATACCTCCGTCGCTTGTGCCGTGCCGCGCCGATTATACATGAATACAGACGTATCGAGGCCGCATTTTGTTCCACCCCTCGGTACGGTGTTTCGATGGGAGAGTGTCGCCGCCTCTGAGCAGGGTTGCCCACTGGGATGCGCCGCTGTCAGATTGGATAGGGAAGGCGCCGCCGATGCCTCGTACTCCGGGGCCTACGGGAAACTGCTCGTTCCACCGGGGCGAGAGGCATAGCAACCGCTGCCTCTAGTTTAGGAGCAGGACTCTCACATGGCTACTTGTCCAACTTTCCGGGTCCACCTCAATTTGGCGGAGGGACTCCACGTGGGTCGCAGATGAGCAAGCGAGTCCACACCGGTCAAGAGCGCCGTCGCGTCACCGTGAATGCGGCGATGCTCACCAGCACTCCAAGGCCGGCTAGCACAACTCCTGCCAGGAGCGCATCCGAGAAGCCCAAGGCGACCGCCCGATCAGCGGCCTCGAGGGCGCCGAGGTGTGCCCTTTCCCGCACGGCAAAGATGGCGCCTGCTACTGCGACGCCAACCGAAAACGAGAGTTGGCGCCCCGATGCGATCGACGCAGAGGCGGTCCCGTAGCGGTCCGCCGGCACTGACCCCATTATGGTAGTAGTGTTCGGTGGCTCGTACAGTCCTGAGCCCACCCCGGCCAGCAGCAGGGCTCCCAGTATCGCCTGCTCCGATCCAGAGACGGCCAACACGCTGAGCCAGGCCAGAGACCCCACCATAGCCGCTAGGCCCAGGCCAGAAAGCGTCCAGGCGCCGATACGGTGGGTCAATACCCCACTCACCGGCGCCAGGAACACTCTCATCAGTGTGTGAAGCATGATGAACAGACCCATCTTGGTCGCGGAGAACCCCAGGGCGTCGACGAAAAAGAAGGGAGCAAGCAGCAATATCGCGCCCAGCGACGTGTAGTGAAACACCAACACGCCCAACCCGAAACCGTAGCCCGGACGGCGGAAGAGACCGAAGTCTAGGATAGGTCTTACGGACCTGCGCTGTGAGGCAACAAGCACAGGCACCGACACAATCAGCAGACCGGCCGTCGCCAGCACCAAGGGCGAGAATAAGCCGTCCTCCGCACTTCGGTTGACCACGACCAGGAAAGAGGCCAAGACTGCGAACAACGCCACAGTCCCCACCCTGTCGACGGTGAAATCCCGCGGCCTGCGACTCTCTTGGCTTTCCAACACCCACCAGGACAAACCTGCCGCTATCAGCGATATGGGCACTCTCGTGTAGAACAGGGCGCGCCATCCGAGTGTGTCCAGCAACCATCCGCCAGCCAGCGGCCCGGTCGACAGCCCGATGCCGACCACGGCGCCGGCGATGCCGATGGCCTTGGCACGATCCCGGGGCCCAAATCTGTCGAGGATTATCGCGTTCACGCCGGCGAGTATCATCGCCGACCCCAAGCCCATGAAAATGCGGGTGGCGACAAGCTGCCAAAGCTCGGCCGTGATCGCCGAAAGTCCCAGCGCCACGGAGTACAACACAAAGCCGAGCGTGTAGGACAGCCGTCGCCCTCCGACGTCACCCAGCCACCCAACCGTCATCACCAAACCGACTCCGGTCACCCAAAAGGCGACCGAGACCCATAAGACGGTTGAAGTGTCCGTGTCGAACGCCTCGGCGAGCGCGGGGTAAGAGACACCCATGATGCCGCTGTCAATGGTCAGCACCAGGTTGCCCAAAGCCGCAGTCAGCAGCACAAGCCATTTGCTGCGTAGGGCGGGGGGCCCACCGTCCTCGGCGAAAGACGTCCTAGTCAAAGGCGTCCGGACTCCTCGCTCGGCGGGTGAACGTGTCGATCACCAATGAAACAGCCGTCGAGTCCCTACACGCCGTGCTCGACGCCATCGGGAATCTACCAGCCCTCGTTTGGTCCCAGCCGTTAAAGTCTCCCCGCCTATGGTGAAATCAAACCCGGTACAACTCGCCCCTGCGACAGGGACAGCATGCCGGACGCCCCCTAAAGCGGCGCTACGTAGTCCACGAACACCGGGCTCGTCCAGGCCATCTCCATGTCCGACTGGGTTACCCGCACCCAGTACGGGTTGATACCCGGCTGCGGCGACTCGTCGGTGTAGTCGAATTCCACGCGGTCCGGCCCAGGCTCGGGGGCCATCTCCAGAGTGAACTTGCGGTCCAGCACACCAAGGTCTATCTTCCGCGCGCCGTCTGCCAGCGCGCCGAGGGTGGAGCGAATATGCACGCGGTCGGCCGGTGCGAACGACATTCGCTGCGGCGCGCTCTCGCCGTGGCCGCCGTAGCGCGAGCCCGATATCACGTCGCTGGATATGGTCGCGGTTATCGCCGTTGCGGGATCGGCGTCTACGTCGAATAGCAGCCCGCTCCGGTAGCCGCACGTCCACGAATGCCAACGCACCCGTGTCTCTTCCGACTCGGTCACCTCCGACCTCGGGCTGTCGAATCGTATCTTACTCACGGCCGAAATCCTGCCGCCGTCCAAACTCACCGACCCATCCCACACAACCCCGGAGTAGCTCGTGCGCCTGCTCGCCCCTTCCCACGTCACCCGTACGCGATCGGCCGAAGGCCCGCGCGCCAGTTTTTCCGTATGGACCAGGTCGAGCCCGCGGAACAGCTCTACCCGTTCAAGCGGTCCGGTCCCGATCACCTTGACCGAGACCGTGGGCGGCCTGTTCGTCGAGTACTCGGCGCCCATAAGGTTGCCGTCGGCCGCCACTGCTGCGACGATGCGAACGCCGGAGGTTGCGTACACTCGCCGCGCCTTCATCGCCGCCATAACAGCTTCCAGGCTCAGGTCCGAGGCGTACAGGCCCGTCAGTCCGGCCTTCTGATAGCGGCGAAGTTGATGCCCGGGATGATCGTCACCGGGCCGGCCCGTGTAGCAGTCGCTGCCGCCCACGAAGCCCATCTGGTACTTCCGTTCGAGCGATTCCCGTAGAAACCACTCGAACTGCCCGTGGGTCGACGTGATTTCGAGGGCTGGTTCGATCAATGGCTCGTGGAACTGAAGATCGGCCGCGGTCCCCCCCACGTGCGGCGTGACCACCACGTCAGTGTGGCGAAACTCTGCGTGCATGTCCGTTACGTGCGGCAAGTCGGTATCGACATCGGAAAGGTCCACCTCGCCCCTGTGCCCGCAGCGCCTGAGATCCTGATCGAAGCGGCGGAAGTAGATATTGTGGTGTCCGCCGAAGTCCGAGGTCGCCGACCATTCATACCCTGGCAGCGGCACAAACCGCCCCGGTTCGTAGTGCCGCCGCTCCTCCTGTTGTTGGACCTTGAAGGCCCCTGTGGTCATCACGTGGTCGTTGCGTTGAAAGCCGGCAAAGTGGATGCCCGCGACATCCCGTGCATACGCAAAAAAGTCGCCAATCTTGTACGGGTCGACCACCTGCCCGCCATGCGGGTCCCCCCAATAGAGACGGAACTGCGGAACGTCCTCCGTTGCGATGACGGGGTTGCTCTCCGCGGCGAGGCCCGCGTCGTCGTCCCTAGCCGATATACGGTGCTCGCCCGCCTCGGTGATGCTGCACCGGTCGATCCACACCACGCCTCCGTCGTCCTCGTCAAACCGGACCTCCGACGCCCCGAGCCGTATTCCGGCCGCGCTAAGGTCAATCGTGCCTCGATACGCCACCGCCGGGTTCCCCCACCGGTCTTCCGCCTTTACACCTACCCTGAACTCCTCCCCGGCCACGGCGATAGACGGCGCCACCACGATCAGCTTGTCGGCATATCCGCCTTCCACCGACAGTTCCGGCAAGTCCGGCAGGTACACGAACGAGCCCGATCCGGAGGAATCCACTTCGAACCAGAAGTAGCGGCGGGACTCCAGAAACGTCTGGGCGCGCGAACCGGGCCCGCCGCCGGACCGGTCGCCGTAGGTGACGTACACCCTTTCGCCTTGAGTGAGCGCCCTGCCGGTGTTGATCACTACGATAGTTATGTGGTCCGGTATGACAAGGGCAACCTCGGCGTCGGGCGGGCAGGCCACCGTCATGTACTCCGGCCCTGAGGGGTCGTCCGCCTGCGGCCATCCCCAATCCGTGTCTGAATCTGTCACAATCCGCACCGTCCCGCCCGTCGCCAGGCCCACCGTCCCGACTGTATAGACGAGCTGCCACGTCCCGAACTCGCCGGCCACTACCGGCCTGGATTGGACCATGCGCGCGCTTCCCCGCGAAGCGTCCGCATCCGTGTTCAGCCTAAGGGTGTCCATCGTCTCGGCCATTTAGTCACTCCTGCCGCAGCCCAATCGAGCCGCGTGCGCCCCGAGCATTCTCGGCGTGGCGCAGGATTGTTATCACTCGGTCGCCTATGGGCTGCACAGGACGATTGTTGGGACCGCCGCTCAGTATCAGAAGGCTATCGACCTGCTCTTGGGAGATGGTTTCCGGCTGGCGCATCACATACCAGTCAACTGGTTCGTCGCACGGAGGCGTCGTCTTTGAGCCGTCGTACCGATAATAGCCCAACTCGCCCGGCACGTAGTCTCTGGCGCTGAGCGCAAAACCTTCGATGACGGTATCGCCGGCAGCCGGGGCGGCGTCGAGAATCTCCTGCGCCACGGGACTGGGTGCGCCCAGCCTGAACAGCATCCCCACCACCGCCAGGTTGCCGTCGGCGTCCTCGTGGACCAGGTGCAACTCCGCCGCAAAGCTCGCACCGTCTATCAGATGCTCCGAGGGCGCATGAAAGTGAGCCGACTTCAACTCGTAGGTCCGCCGACCCACGCTCAGAGTGTTGCCGCGTCCATAGTCAACGTGCACAAATCTGCCGTCGTTGCGGACGGCTGCGGCATCGCCGCTGTATGAGAGCGCAATGGGCGCGGCGTCACCCCGGTCGTATCCGGCAATGTCGATTGGAGATTGCCGCTGGCCGTCGGCGCAGGTTGCGTACTCTTCGGACAACGAGGCCCAGCGTTCCGGCGCGCCCGGACCATCGTATCCCCATTTCACCCCCTGATAGTGACCGGCGCAAGCCGCGCCTGTGAGCAAGGCTGCCAGCAGGCAAAACGCCAGCGCCGGCCAAGTGACTTTCGGCACTGGCTTACTCCTCAAGCTGAACCGGCTGCCTGCCATTGCCCGATTGTCCCTGATAGTGGTCGTTCATTCTCCGGTCACTCCCAGCGCGGCGGACGCGTGAAGTTGTAGTCCCAAGGCGCGGACCACCTTGAGCACCGTGGCGAACTCTGGGTTGCCATCGGCGGACAGCGACTTGTAGAGGCTCTCCCGGCCCAGCCCGGTCTCAGCAAGGGAGGCTTGGACTCAGATCATTCAGGAAGCGGTCACGGAGAACGGAGGCTCCTTCTCAGAAGCCTACTCCGACACTCCAGTGCATGGGGATCAGGCCCTATACAGAGAGAGTGGCCCCAACGGAATTCGAATCCGTGTTTGCGGCTTGAAAGGCCGCCGTCCTAGTCCTCTAGACGATGGGGCCCACGAAGCTCCGGCACAATGGAGGTTCCACAGTCGGACCGACGAGGTCGGATGGGACCGGGCTCTAGGGGTACAGCGCTAGCTGCCTCAGTCCCTCGTCCTCTTCCAAGTCGAACATGATGTTCATGTTCTGCACGGCCTGTCCGGCGGCGCCTTTGACGAGATTGTCTATGCAGCTCACCACGACCAGCCGCCCTGTCCGCACGTCGACGGTGGGGTAGATGACGCAGTCGTTGTTGCCCAGCGTGTGCTTGGTCATCGGCGGTCCATCCACCACCATTGCGAAGGGCTCGTCCTCGTAGAAGGACGAATATATCTCCCGCACCTCCGCCTTAGCGGACTCGGAAGCCGCTGCGGCGCCGGCCTTGAGGGTAGCGTAGCAGCTTGCCAGGATGCCCCTGGTCATCGGCACCAGGTGGGGAAGGAAGGTCACGCTCAGGCCGCCGGAGGAGTCCAGCGCCGACAGCTCCTGGGCGATCTCCGGCATGTGCCGGTGGCCGTCCATCGAGTAGGCGGCCACGCTCTCGTTCACCTCGGCATAGGGGAACTTTCCCCTGCCCGCGCCCGAGACGCCGGACTTGGCGTCGACGATGACGTCCGGCTCGATGATCCCGGCGTCCACGGCCGGAGCCAGGGCCAGGATAGCCGCCGTTGAGTAGCATCCCGGGTTGGCCACGACCCTGGAGGGGCCGATCTCCTCCCGGTGCAGCTCCGGCAGCCCGAAGACGGACTCCTCGACGAACTCGGGACATGGATGGTCGACCTGGTACCAGCGGGTGTACTCCTCCAGGTCTTTGAGGCGAAAGTCGGCGCTGATGTCGATGGCCCGAGCTCCCTCGCGCAGAAGCCCCCCCACCCTCTCGGCGCTGGCGGCGTGGGGCAGAGCGGAGAAGACGACGTCGACGCTCTCCGCGAGCTCCGGCGTAATGGTCAGGTCTATGTCCGACAGGTGCGGGAAGACCTCGCCGAGGCGCTTTCCCGCGGCGCTGCGGCCCGTGGCGGAGGCTAAGGTCACGTCCGGGTGTCGATGCAGGATGCGAGCAAGCTCTGCACCGGCGTACCCTGAGACGTTGAGGATCCCTGCCTTCATGACTCCGCTCCTGACTGGACTGATTCCAGTATAAGGGCCAACGCCCTCCTCAAACAAGGTTTTTATAACCGTGCAACTGTTCAGGCTTAAGCAGCAAACCTGCCTCTTCCCCTCGCAGGGACCCCGCAGGAGGAGATTGAGAGGGGGTGCGCATGGGCGACAGTCTCGCTGGGAGAGGGTTGGGAGTAGGATTGGAGGAGCGCGGCTGTCTCGGCCCACCTCCCGTCCGAGGCCTCTACGGCGCGGGCGCCCTCCCGGTCGGCCTCCCAGCAGCGGCCTCGAAGCTCCTGCGCGAAGGACATCCCCAGGCCAGGGCGCAGCCGTGGCACCGAGGGCGCTGAGCCTTGCACACCTGGCGTCCGTGGCGGATCAGGTACATGTGGAAGGCGAAGACGTCCTCGGGGGGCACCTTGGCCTCGAGGATGTCGTGGGCCTTCTCGGCCGTGACCTTCGGCCCGATGAGGCCCAGTCTCTTGGACACCCGATAGATGTGGGTGTCCACGGGCATCGCCGGCATGCCCAGGGAGAAGCAGAGTATTATGGCCGCGGTCTTGGGGCCGATACCGGGGAGGTGCTTGAGCCACGCCTTCGCCTCGTCCAGCGGCATCTCGCCGAGGAACGAGAGGTCGTAGCTGCCAAGCTCCTCCTCTACCTGCTGGAGGACCGCCTTGATGCGGGGGGCCTTGACACGGGCGAGCCCGCCCATCCGGATCGCCTCCTCCACCTCACCGACAGGGGCTCCGGCGATCTCGTACAGAGATCCGTACCTCTCCCTGAGGCTCTTGAAGGCTCTCTCCGAGTTGATGTCCGAGGTGTGCTGGGAGAGTATCGTGTAGACCAGTTCCCAGGCTGGGTCGTACCTGGGCCTCCACTCGACAGGGTCATACTCGGGGCCAAGGTAGGTCATGACGTCGCCCGCCCGGACCTTCCTCTTCCCTCTGCCCTTGGGCCTGGAATCCTGCTTAGGCACAGTGAGACCCTTCTCGTATCAGACGTTCAAGCCGCGTTCATGGGTGCGACGTAATGGTAACTGAAAGTGCGGCGCTCGTGGACGGTGGACCTGGAGCCACAGTCATCAGCATCTTGACAGACGGCGTTGGCGCGCGACAATTGACCAGGTAATGCTTAAGATAGGCGACCAAGCTCCGGACTTCACGGTTACCCTCGGCTCTGGCGAACGATTGACGCTCTCAGAGCATCAGGGTCGGAATGTCGTTCTCTTCTTTTACCCCAGGGCCTTCACTCCCGGCTGCGCGGCCGAGGTCGGGGGTTTCTGCGACTCCCACGATGACCTCACCGCCAAGAACGCCGTCGTCATCGGCATCAGCACTGACAGCATCGACAGGGTCAAGCACTTCGGTGACGCCGTCGGTGCTCCATTCGGACTGGGGAGCGACGCGGCGGGGGAGATACGCCGCCTCTACGACGTCCAGCGCCGGTTCGGACTGGGCACGTCTCGAGTGACCTACGTCATCGACGGCGGCGGGGTGATCAGGGGTGTCTTCCACAACGAGGTAGTGATGGCCAGCCACGTTCAGAATGCGCTGCGGACACTGGAAAGCCTCGAATAGCGGCCTTTGAGGTTAATCACCCTCACCCGTATCCGGCCCGGCGGCTTGACAGGCCCGAGGGTGTCGTATAATTTCGAATTCGGGGAAGCCGCTTCCCCACCCCACAGCTGCATATTTGACCGGTGTAAGAAGCATATGACCCTCAAGTACCTAGGGAGCCTCGGCCAAGCTGATGGCCCGTTGGACCACGCTGCCCTGCTCTCCCTCTCGGGGCTGCCAGACAGCGAGATCGCCGGGTTCGGCGTGGAGTGGGCCTCCCTCGACCAGAGCCGCAGGCGCGAGATACTGGCGCGGCTGGCGGAGCTGAGCGACGACAACCTCGACCTAGACTTCAGCGCAGTCATGCGGGCCTGCCTCACCGACGCGGACGACGCCGTCAGGCAGCAGGCTACGCGCGGCCTGTGGGAGTGTGAAGACCGCGTCATCGTCGGGCCGCTGGTCTCCCTCCTCACCACGGATCCTGCCCTGGACGTCAGATCGGCGGCTGCGGTAATCCTGGGCAAGTTCGCGTCGATGGCCCAAGAGGGCAAGCTCATACAGAGAGACAGCGACCGGATCTTCGACGCGCTCCTCGACACCGCCAACAAGCCGGATGAGCAGCTGGAGGTCCGAAGGCGCGCCCTGGAGGCGGTGGCGAACTTCGACGACCCGGCCGTCGACGACCTGATCGAGGCGGCCTACTACGACGGCTCCCCCGAGCTCAAGCAGAGCGCCATATTCGCCATGGGCCGGACGTCCAACTCCCAGTGGCTGCCCATGGTCCTGGTCGACGTGGACGACGAAGTCCCCGCGATCCGGTTCGAGGCCGCCAATGCCTGCGGCCTGCTGGGCGACGAGTCGACAGTGCCGCACCTCCTGGCCCTAATCGAAGACGAGGACTTCCAGGTGCAGAGCTCCGCGATAGAGGCCCTGGGGTCCATCGGAGGGGCGCAAGCCAAGCAGGCGCTGCTCGAATGCACCGACATCGAGGACGAGGAGCTGGAAGAGGTGGTACAAGCCGCATTGAAGGCCATTGAGTTCGAGGAAGACCCGCTGGGCGTGCGCCTCGACGTATAGGGCGGTCTCCGGCGACCCGTCACCCCTATTCTCTCCGCTCGTGGGGAGCAGTGTTACGCTCCCGCGCACGAGGCTGCGTAAGCGGAGGTAACCTACCTTGCCAAGTCCAGGTAGCCTCCTGTTTCCGCGCCGTAAAGCTCCAAACCTATGACGGTTTGATGGCGACCACCTTCACACTAGCCACGTTCATCGGTACACCCTCGGCTTTGTCAAAACGCACCTGCTCTTCGGTGATTTCGATGTTCACAAAGCCGGCCCGTTGCAATCTACCCAAATAGACTTCGCGGCTCTCAGCCCCGGCGATGCAAGAGGCCCAGGCCTCTGCGTCAGTGCGGGCCGGTCCCTCCGGGCTGAGAGACATCATATCCGACAGATGAATCCGGCCTCCGGGGGTCAATACCCTGAAGGACTCCCGGAAAACAGCCCCCTTGTCCGCGGAAAGCACAACCACGCAGTTGGAGATAATCACGTCTACGCTAGCGTTGGGCAAGGGTATGTCTTCCAGCTCTCCCTGAATAAACTCCACGTTGGTCAAACCCAGCTCGGCCTGGTTCTTGCGGGCCAACACCAACATCTCCTGAGTCATATCCAACCCGATGACGCCGCCCTCCTCGCCTACCTGCTGAGCTGCCAAGAAGCAGTCGATACCCCCGCCGGAGCCCAGATCCAACACCCGCTCGCCTGGCTGCAGGCTGGCCAGGGCAGTGGGGTTACCGCAGCCGGCGGATGCCGCCACCGTTTCGGCGGGAAGCCCAGAGAGCTGTCCATCGGTGTAGATCTGTAGCGCCCGGCCGGCGTCAACAGGACTGCAACATCCGGGATCGCAGCAAGCTGAGCCACCAGGGGCTTCAGGCGACACCGAAGTAAGAGATATCGCCCCTTTGGCCTCGGTTCCGTGTATTCCCGGGACTCGGACCCTGCCGGCGCTGATCGCCTTTTCTCCATACTTCTTACGCACTATCTCTCTTATCTCTTCAGAATTCGTGGTCATGTCATCTCTCCCTTGGACTGATGTTAGATTAGGAATACAAGAATCGAGGTCCCGCACACCATCCCCGCCGAAGCCGCCTGCCCGTCACACCTCTAACAAGGAGTTTCCTACGGAAGCCGCAGTCCGTCAACCTGGACCGTATGCCTCGAAGACCAGTACCGCCGCGCCGACCATCCCGGCATCGTCCGATAGCTCGGACTTGACTATCGGAACACCCTCACGGTGGTGGACCATGGCGTGCCGGGCGATCTCTTGGTCCACGGCTGGCAGAAGGAGGTCGAGGCTTCGCGACATGCCCCCGCCGATGACGAGGGCCTGAGGGTCGAAGACGTTCAGCAGGCTGACTATCCCGACTCCCAGGCTCGCGCCGACCTCCTGCACCACCGCCTTGGCGAGAGGGTCTCCCAGCCTGGCAGCTTGAAACACCCTCTCGGAGTCCGGGCCGTCCTCCTCGTCGCCCAGGAGGGTTGCGGGCTGTCCCGCCGCAAGCCGCTCCCGGGTCAGCCTCGCCACGGCCGTGCCGGACGCCGCCGCCTCCAAGCATCCTACGTTCCCGCAGCCGCAGACCGGCCCGTTGCGGTCAATGGTGACGTGACCCACCTCTCCTCCATACCCGCCGGCCCCCGTGTAGGGCTTGCCGTCCAGGATCAAGCCTCCTCCGATGCCGGTGCTGAGGGTCATGTAGACGAAGTGGCTGTACGGTCTGCCTGCGCCGTATCGGTGCTCCGCCAACGCCGCCAGAGTGGCGTCGTTGCCGGCCGACACCCGGAGTGACAAACTCTGCTCCAGTACGGGCTTCAGGGTGTACCCGTCCCAGCCGGGTAGGTTCGGCGGATTGCGCATGACCCCGGTCTCCGGCTCCACTGGGCTTGCCAGCGACAGTCCAACGCCGACGGGACTCTCCGTAGCGATGGAGGAGGCCGTTCGCCGGAGCATGCCCACTAATCTGTCCACAACTCGCGCCCTGCCCTCGTCCGCGCGAGTGCGCCGGGCGATGCGGTGGTGAACGCGGCCGTCCCTGCCGACGAGGGCGGCCCGCATCTGGGTCCCTCCCAGGTCGGCGGCCAATGCATACTCCGTCACAGCACCTCTCCACGGGCTTGGTCCGATGCTCTACACCCTCTACATGGACCGATAATGACAAGCTGCGGCTACCAGTATATAGTTCAACCATCTCTAATCGGGAGGAGACGATGGACAAAGAGTTGTTGATGCGGATGCTCCGGCGGATGATGCTGATCCGACGGTTCGACGAGAACGTCAAGGTGATGGTGCAGAGCGCGGAGCTGGTGGGAGCCGCCCATTGCTACATCGGGGAGGAGGCGGTGGCCGTTGGCGCGTGCGCCGCGCTGCGGGACGAGGACTACATAACCGGCAATCACCGCTCGCATGGGCACCCCATCGCCAAGGGCGGGGACGTCAACAAGGCGATGGCGGAGCTGCTCGGAAAGAGCACAGGCTATTGCAAGGGCAAGGGCGGCTCGATGCACCTCGCCGACTTCAGCATCGGGATCCTCGGCGAATCGGGCATCGTGGCCTCCGCGCTGCCGGTGGCGGTCGGCGCCGCCTTGGGCAGCAAGATGCAGGGCAACGACCGGGTAGTCGTCTCCTTCTTCGGCGACGGCGCCAGCAACCAGGGAGCTTGCCACGAGGCGATGAACCTGGCCGCCATATGGAGCCTGCCGGTCATCTTCCTCTGTGAGAACAACCAGTACGCCGTCACCACGCACTTCAGCGAGTCGGTTGCCGTCGAGAACATCTCGGACCGGGCGGTGGCCTACAACATGCCGGGGCTGTTGGTGGACGGCCAGGACGCCATCGCAATGTACGAAGCGACCCGCGAAGCGGTCAGCAGGGGCAGGGCCGGACACGGCCCCACCCTGCTGGAAGCTCGGACCTACCGGTACGAGGACCACTCCGAGGGGCTAGGCCGGATCCTCCGCGAGGCCTATCGCGCGGACGAAGACGTCGAGCTCTGGCGCCAGCGCGACCCGATAGCGATTCACGCAAATCGGCTTCTAGAGCAAGGTATCGCTACCCAGGAGGAGATCGACCATCTCCAGCAGGAGGTCAACACCGCTATCGAAGAGGCGCTGGAGTTCGCCAGGGAGAGCCCCTACCCGGACCCCGAAGACCTCTTCACAGACATGTACGCCGACGCGATCCCGATATCGTAACACCGCTGGAGACCTCTCAACCCTTAGGAGGATATGATGGCAGAGATTACGTTTTCCGATGCCCTCAACCACGCACTGAAGGAGGAGATGCGGCGAGACGAGTCCGTGTACATCATGGGCGAGAGCATCCGTGGCGGGATATACGGCGTCACCGGGGGACTCTCTCAGGAGTTCGGAGACAGGGTCATCGACACACCCCTCTCGGAGAACGGCTTCATCGGCGCGGCGGTAGGGTCCGCCGCGGTCGGGATGAGGCCCATCGTACAGTCCCTCTCCAGCTTCCTGTGGGTGGCCATGGACCAACTGGTAAGCCAGGCGGCCAAGATGCGCTTCATGTTCGGCGGGCAGGTCAATCTGCCCATCGTCTACCGCTGCGGGATGGGATACGGGAACAACAATGCGGCGCACCATACCGATCGACCCTACTCCATGTACATGAACATGCCGGGACTCAAGATCGTACTCCCCACTACGCCGGCCGACGCCAAGGGCCTCCTCAAGACCGCCATCAGGGACAACGACCCCGTCATGTTCTTCGAGGACAACAACCTCGCGGGCATTCGGGGCGAGGTGCCCGACGGAGACCACACAGTGCCCTTCGGAGTGGCGGACGTCAAGCGGGAGGGGTCGGACGTGACCATCGTCGCGTTGGCGGGGATGGTGCGGCGGGCTCTGTCCGTGGCGGAGGAGCTGGAGGATGAGGGTATCTCGGCGGAGGTGATAGACCCCCGCACCGTCGTTCCCCTGGACAAGGAGACGATACTGAAGTCGGTGGAGAAAACCGGCCGGCTGGTGATCGTCGATCCGGCCCACAAGAGCTGCAGCGTGGCCAGCGAGATATCCGCGATGGTGGCCCAAGACGGCTTCTGGACGCTCCAGTCGCCCATCCAGAGGGTCGCCAGCCTGGACTGCCACTTCCCCTTCAGCCCAGCGCTGGAGAAGCTGGTGTTCCCCAACGAGGAGAAGATCGCGGAGGCGGTCTACGCCGTTCTCGAGTAGATCGTACCCCTTTGACATAGAACGGAGGTGATCGCGATGGTCAACCCGATCTCCACGCAGTTCGCTGAGGTCGCTCTAAAAGGTAAGACGAGTTACTCGTCCAAGCAGTTTCGAGGAGTAGTTCACAAGCTTTTCCCTCAAAAGCATGAACTCCTTCCACAGATAAATCAAATATACGAGTTGGATTTGGCCTACGGCGAGTCGCAGTGCTTGACGGACGATGAGCTTGTAGAACAAGGTGCTTACTTCCGGTCAGTAGATGGTCGCCTTACCAACCATTTCTCAATCTGCATTAACACCCCGGGGCAAGTCAATGCGACTGCTAGGCCAGATCGCAAGAATTTCTTCGCCGCCAATGTCTTCGCCGTAGGGTACGCCACCCACGGCCTGTTCCCCTATCGAGGAAAGTTCCATCCTCAGATGATTAAGGCCGTGTTGAACATCATGGGCCTGAAGCCAGGTCATATCGTCTTGGATCCTATGGCTGGCTGCGGGACGACCGCTATCGAAGCATCAGTGATGGGGATTGACTCCATCGCCTATGAACTTAGCCCTTTCGCCTGTCTTATGACACGGGCAAAGGTCAACGCTCTGGACCTCGACACAGGCCAGTTCCCCGAGCTACTGGAGAGCGCATCCGAACTGTATGCAGGGGTATCATCTATGGGGGAACAAGGAACATCACAGTTGGAGTTGGTTAGTACCGAAGTCATGAGCAGTTCCCGAGATAATGTTACATTGTTTTCGTCCCTACCCAAGCCCCTACAGCAGTTGATCCTTCTGTGTTATCTTGATTCAGTCGGTTATGCTAGGCGGAGGAAGGGTAAGACATCGCGAGATCTGTTTCCCGATCTCTTATCCCGTTATATCGACGCGGTGGAAGCGATTAACGAAAGCAGCGAGAGGCTTGACTTATGTCTCGGTTCCTCTACGATCGTCGAAGGGGATGCTAGACACCTTGACCTCCCAGACGATTCAATTGATGGCGTGTTGTTCTCACCACCCTACTCCTTCGCCATCGACTATCTGGAAAACGATCGCCATCAGCTTGAGTTTCTTGGGGTTGATCAGGAGCAATTGAGAGCACAGATGGTAGGACTCATTGGAGCCGGCAGAACCAAGGCGGAGCTCACCCGCTCTAGAGTCGAGCGCTACTTCGAAGATCTACGAATAATCATGCGGGAGTGCGAACGCGTGCTGCACGATCAGTCGTTTTGTGTGATTATCGTGGGATCGAATACCAATCAAACGGGAGGCGTTTCCTTAGAAAATGCTCTAATAGACATCGGCAGTGAGATTGGGATGCCTTTAGAATTCCAACTGAGGCGAGAAATCGAGGGCATCCGCAACACTATGCGAGACGAGCATCTCCTATTCTTTAGGAAGCCGTGACCATTCAGGGCAACGATCAAGTACCATGACCTCCGACCTCCACTCCTTTCGGGCGACGACGGACCAACTGGTGAGCAACGCTGATGGGTATATTGACCAGTTCGTGGATAGCTTGCAGTCGTTCTTCCTGATCATGCCTCGCGGGCCAACCTTCGTCAGCCAAACGCAATTCCAAGCAGCGTATGATCGCCTTTTTGCGGACACAAGGGGCTTCCGCGACTTGTCACCGGAGTCAGCCCTCAAAGCAGTCCGAGCAGACGCACTTGTCCTTGTCGTACTCCGGTCGATCCTTGGATTCTCTCCACCTGAACTAGCCCATATGGCTGGTGATATAGCTGGAGTTGAAGTGGACCAGTCGACTGCGCGAAGGCTGGACAAGCGTGCTAGGGAAGGGGCCGATCTGTTTTCACGGACCCGAGCAGACACTCAGAATAAGGTGCAGGCTCTCGTCAGAACAGCGGTGCATCTCATCTTATCAAGACCTCCGGAACTTGGGGACGACGTATTACATAGGCTTTCAAAGGCAGACACAATAACTGGAATAGAAGGGGTCCGAGCGCTAGCAGAGTCAGGTGTGTCATACGTGACCTTGCTCTACGAACGATTCTTGGGAAGGGCCTTTGCCACACATAGAGACACAGTTTCCAGCCAAGTGGGTGATGTAGTGGAAGAAGCCGTGAAACATGTACTAATGGCTGCTAAGGTACCCTATTACAGGGCAGGTGTAGCTGAACGATTTGCGGATATGGACCAAGCTCCCGACTTCCTAATCCCAAATCAGAGTAGTCCATCTATCGTAGTGGAGGCAAAGCTCGCAGAGGACGATGGAACTGTGCGTGACAAGGTCACTCGCATACAACATCTCGCCGAATTGCGTGACAGACTTCTCCGACAAGGTAATCCCGCTTTTGAAGTCGTAGCCTGTGTCGACGGCCGAGGCTTTGGCATACGCAGGGAAGATGTTCGGAAGTTACTGAATGCGACCGAAGGTAACTGTTTACTCTGGCGACTGTAGGTCAGTTAGTTAAGAACACATCGATGCGAAGTCTAGCGATGCAGCCGTGAGCTCCACCTCTGTCTAGTCTGATCTACCAGACCTACGCCCTTGAGCGGTCGGTGGTATTGGCGATATGGTCGGCCTCGAGTGCTCTCCGTTCGCCGTGGCGTCACGTCAGACTCACCTTGAGGCAGAGAGTCGCGCTGGCGGCATATGGACACCGGCGAATATTCCCGAGATGGGTCGGTCGGACCACCGTTCGAAATTCAGGAGATAAGCCATGGCTACCAACGTCCTGCTGCCCCAGTGGGGAATGAACATGGAGGACGGGCTCCTCGTGAAGTGGCTCGTGAAGGAGGGAGACTCCGTCGAGGCCGGGCAGCCCCTCGTGGAGATCGAGACAGCGAAGATCAACTCCGAGCTGGAGTCTCCGGCAGCGGGCATAGTAGCCCACATAACCGCCCAAGAGGGCGCTACCGTCGACGTCGGCGTCATCGTGGCCGTGATTGGCGAGCCTGGGGAGAGCGTCCCGCGTCCGTCGCAGTCCAAGCCAGAGCGGCGGTCCAGAGTGCGGAGAGCGCCGGGCGCCCGGGGCAGAGCCGGGGCCGCCCACGTTACGCCGGTCGCCCGCAGACTCGCGAGACAGAACGACGTCGATCTCGACCAAGTGTCCGGCACCGGGCCCAACGGCCGCGTCGTCGAGGACGACGTACGCCGGGCGATAGCGGCCCGGGAGACGGGCGCCGGAGCGCGGCGAGTCCAGGTCGTTCCCGCTGCCAGGAAGCTGGCCAAGGAGCGAGAAGTCGACCTCGCCCAAGTCCGGGGAACTGGGCCCGGCGGCCGCATACTGGCGGCCGACGTGGAGCGGGCGCCGCAGGGACAGACGAGCCCGGCAGCTCAGCCCGACGGCGCCGTCTCGGAGGTTGTAGCCCTCACCGGGCTGCGGAAGACAATCGCCGACCGCATGCTGCAGAGCGTCCAGTCGATGGCGCAGGTGACGCTGACGACAGAGGCCGACGTCACCGAGTCCGTCCGCCTGATGTCCGAGCTGGTCTCCCATTGGAGACCGAGCCGGATCAGGCCCCTGGCCCAAGACCTGGTCGTCAAGGCGACCGCCGCGGCGCTGGCCGACCATCCAAGGCTGAACGCCAACCTGGTCGGGGACGAGATCCGGCTGCTGGCAGAGATCAACGTCGGCGTCGCCATGGCGGTGCCGGAGGGACTGATGGTGCCGGTGGTCAGCAAGGCCGACAAGAGGGACCTTCTGACACTGGCCAAGGAGATGCGCGAGTTTGCCAAGAAGGCCCGCGAAGGCAGACTCTCCCTGGACGACGTGACAGGGGCCAGCTTTACCGTCACCTCCCTGGCAGCCCTGGAGATCGACGCCTTTACCCCCATCATAGACCCCCCTCAGGTGGCGATCCTGGGGGTCGGCAGGATAGTCGAGAAGCCCGCGGTCCACGATGGGCAGGTCGCAGTCCGGTCGATGATGCACCTTAGCCTCGCCTTCGACCACCGTGCCCTGGACGGTGCGCCCGCCGGCGAGCTCCTGCGGGCTATCAAGGGCAGGCTGGAGGACCCGGCCTGGATGAGTAGGGAGTCGGAGGCCGCTCCGACTCCGGGAGTGTAGACCCCTGTCCACGGTGGGGATAATCGCCAATCCCGCGGCGGGCAAGGACATCCGGCGCCTGGTAGCCCACGGCAGATTCGTCCCCAACGAAGAGAAGGTCAACGTTCTGCGGCGCATACTGGCAGGGCTGGACGCGACAGGCGTCGAGCGTATCGTCATAATGCCGGACGCAGCCCAGCTCGGCAGAGCCGCCGTCCTGCGCGCTGAGCTCGACGCCTCGGTCGAGTTCCTGGAGATGACGATCCACGCCGAGGAGGACGACTCCTACCGCGCGTCGCAGCTCATGGCCGAGATGGGAGTGGGCTGCCTGATCACCCTGGGAGGCGACGGCACCAACCGGATCGTTGCCAAGGGATCGGGTCAGGTGCCCCTGGTGCCGGTATCCACGGGGACCAACAACGTATTCCCGGCCATGGTGGAGGGAACCATCGCAGGTCTCGCCGCGGGGGTGGTGGCCGGGGGACGGGTCGACCCTGCCAAGACGGTGGCCGACCACACACGGCTGGAGATCCACGTGGATGGGGAGCTGAGGGACATAGCCCTGGTCGACCTGGCGGTCTCGAAGGAGCGATTCGTGGGATCGAGAGCGATCTGGAACATCGACACCGTGCACGAGCTGTTCCTGGCTCGCCCGTCTCCCTCCAGCATCGGTCTATCCGCCATCGGGGCGCACCTGCCGCGGACTGGCGCCGACGCCGGAGGCGGCGTATACGCCCGCCTGGGCCGGGGAGACACGACGATAAGGGCCGCAGTCGCGCCGGGGAAGATCGAGGCCGTTCCCATCGAGCGGTGGCGCCCGATCCACGTCGGGGACCGCGTGAAGGTCACGCTGAGGCCGTGTACGGTGGCCCTGGACGGGGAGCGCAGCTTCTCGCTGCTGGAGCAGCACGAGGCCGAGGTCTCCCTCAGCGCCAACGGCCCTCGGGTCGTCTCCATCGACGACGCCCTCCGTGAGGCCTCCCTCAACGGCGCCTTCAGAGACACGTCCGGCGCTCCCAGTTAGAGAGGCTGCGAAGGGCGCTAGCTCTTGGCGACTCCGACGATGTTGGGGATCGTCACGGGCAGCCCGACCGACAGGTCGAAGCGAGTGAGCTCTACCTCCTCGAAGCCGCCTTGGCGAATCGCCGCGGAGATGTCGCGGTCCAGATTGCAGCCGGTCGTAGCGAGCCTCCACAGAGGGTTCAGCACACTCTGGCACCTGCGCCCGAAGGGCCTCTCCGACACCACGTGCTCGTAGAAGAGGAACGCCCCTCCGGGCTTAACGACCCGCCGTATCTCCGCAACCACCGCGCGAAGGTCCGACACCATGCAGAGCACCAGGGTGGTCACCACCGTATCGAAGCTCCCATCTCCGAAGGGCAGCCTCTCTCCCAAGCCGGACACGAGGGTTACGCCGCGGTGCATATCCGAAGCCCGGCGGCGCAGCCGGACCGACATGTGAGGATTGGGATCGAGGAAGGTGAGCCGAGCGTCCCTAGGGTAGAAGCCCAGGTTGGCGCCGGTGCCGCCGCCGATCTCCAGCACGTCGCCCGACGCCACGCCCGCAGTACGGCGACGATAGGGCGCAACCCTCCCCTCGACAGTCGAGTTCAGTAGATCGTAGGCCGCGGCAAAGGCCCATTGGCTGATACTCACGGCAGCCCGCTCCCTGTCTCAAGATTCGCCGAGTCCATCCGCCGCCACTCCCAGACGCTGGAGATTATCATGACACAGCCCGGCGGCTTGTCAAGGAGCGGTGCTATAATCCGGACGTGTAGGCAAGTCCCAAGGAGGTCATCCGATGGAGCTAAAGGGCGCGGCAGCGATCGTTACGGGGGGCAACGGCGGTCTTGGCCGGCGCATCTGTCACGCCTTCGCGGAGGCGGGGAGCAACGTCGCCGTCGTCTACGCCCAGAGCCGCGGTGCCGCCGAGTCGGTGGCCCAGCAACTGCGGGAGCGAAGCGTGAAGGCGGAGGCGTTCCAGTGCGACGTGACGGACCCCCAGATGGTCGAGTCTCTGGCGGCCCGGGTCCTCGACGCCTTCGGCAGAGTCGACGTGCTCGTGAACGACGCTGCCTACAACAAGTGGATACCCTTCACCGACATGGACGCCCTGACCTACGAAGAGTGGAACAAGATCCTCAACGTCAACCTCACCGGGCCGATGCTGTGCATAAAGGCGGTGGCCCCCGCCATGAAGCGGCAGGGGGCGGGGCGCATCGTCAACATATCGTCCATCGCAGGGCTGGGCCCAACCGGCTCGTCCATCCCCTACGCGGTCTCCAAGGCGGGGCTGAACCACCTGACGCGCTGCATGGCCGTTGGACTGGCCCCCAAAATCCTGGTCAACTGCATCGCCCCCGGGTTCATCGAGGGTACGAGGGCGACCTCCAACCTGGACGAGTCGTACCAGGAGCAGGCCAGGCTGGGCGCCCTTCTCCAGAGGGCGGCGGACAAGGACGATATCGCAGCGCAGGTAATCTCTTTCTGCCGGAGCGACAGCGTGACCGGGCAGACGCTCGTCATAGACTCGGGGCGCTTCTTCCACTAGCTGGACGCGCGGCAGCGCGAAGGACTAGCGAGGGTTCGAGAGGAACAGACGGAGCAGATGAGATGACAGACCAAGAGGACCAGTACGACGTGCTCATCATCGGCCAAGGGGCCGCCGGGTACGCCGCAGCCCTGTACGCGGCCCGCTACCAGATCAGGGCGATCATGTTCGGAGCTACCTTCGGAGGCGAGACGGCAACCGGTGGGAACATCGAGAACTATCCCGGCTATGCCGAGATAGACGGCTTCGAGCTGATGCTCAAGCTCCGCGAGCAGGCGGAGAGGTACGACGTACCGATCGTCAATGAGGATGTCGTCAAAGTATCTCGGGAGGCCGACTGCTTCCAGGTGGAGTCCGACGAGGGCAACAGGTACAGTGGCGCGTCAGTGATACTGGCAGTCGGAAGAGAGCGCCGGAAGCTGGGGCTCGAGCAAGAGGATGCTTGGACAGGTCGGGGCATATCATACTGCTCCACCTGCGACGCGCCGCTGCACCGCGGCAACGTGGTCGGCGTGGTCGGAGGCGGCGACGCGGCGGTGAAGGGCGCCGTTCTGCTGGGCAAGTACGCAAGGCAGGTATACGTCTTCTACCGCGGCGAGCGGTTCACCCGCCCCGAAGCCGTAAACCTGTCCCAGCTCGAGGCCAGCGCCAACGTCCGACCGGTCTTCAGCACCAACGTCGTGGGGCTGAAGGGGGAGGATGGTCTCTCGGGAGTGGTCTTGGATCGTCCCGTCGACGGCTCTCGCGAGGTCGAGCTGGACGGGCTGTTCATCGAGATCGGCGCCGATCCCAGGGTCGACTTGGCAACTCAGCTGGGCCTGAAGCTCAACGAGCAGAGGGAGATCGACGTGGACCTGCACGGCCATACCAGCGCAGAGGGCGTCTTCGCCGCGGGCGACGTGACCAACGGCTCAGGCGAGCTGAAGCAGACACTGACAGCCGCGTCTCAGGGCGCTCTTGCCGCCACGGCCGCCTACGACTACCTGTCGGAGCACGGCAACCGCTGCGCCCTCCACGGCATGGGATACAGCGTGGTGTAGAGCCCACTCGCCGGTCACGGGAGGGGGCCGGTATATCCAGGTGTGATTCTGATACTATGACTCTGAAACAGGCATGTAGGAGACGGGGTTGCAGCCGGACCAGTTAGGCATTCAAGGCTTCGAGCTGCTGGACGGAGAGAGCGTCAGGGCGTCTCTCGGGGTATCGCGGGAGCGACTCAACGGCCGGGCATCTCAGCCGGACGCGGTGCTCCTCACGGAGACACGGGTGATCCACGTCCAGGGCAAGGAAACACGGCGCCGGGCAGTGTTCGCATCGCTGCAGGACATCGACGCCGCTGAGATCGGATACCACCGCCAGGGGTATGGCGCGTTCCTCTGGGCGGCGCTCTCCTTCGTGATCGCGGCCCTGCTCTACATCGTGATCGACAACCAAGCTGGCAGCGTAGCGGCGGCAGTCGCCGTGGCGGCAATGGGCGTCTATCTTGTGATCGACCGGATGATGTCGCCGGGACACTCGGTCCTGGCTTTCAATGCCGGTGGGTTCGAGGTCCGGTGCAGCCTGGAGAGTCACCTCCCGCCGGAAGAGGTACAGGCGTTCATCAACCGGCTGTTCGAGCTAAAGGCTGACCAGCAACACCTGGCTCGGACCGGCCGCTTCGCGCCCAGATGACGACGTGGAGGCCGCACTACCCAAGTCTCAGGCCCGGAGCGATGTCCAGGTCCCACTGCTGACTCAGCCCATTGCGCAGGTGAAAGTAGCCTGCGGCTCCCATCATGGCCCCGTTGTCGGTGCATAGGGCGGGCCTTGGGACCACCATTTCGACGGGTGCGCGCCTCCTCATCTCCTGGCGAAGCAGGGTATTGGCTGCTACGCCTCCACCCAGGAGGATGCCCTTGACCCGGTATCGCTCCGCCGCCTCCACGGTGCGGAGCACCATGCAGTCCACTATCGCCTCCTGAAAGGCGGCCGCCACGTTGGCGACCTCCTGGGGATCCAGCTCCCCTTCTTCGGGCAGTGGGTACATTCCCCTCTCCTGGGCCCTGCGCAGGACCGCCGTCTTCAGGCCGCTGAAGCTGAAGTCCAGGGAGTCCCTGACGCGGGGCCTGGGAAAGTCGGGCTCGCCGCCCGTGCTGGAAGCGGCAGCCGCCTGGATGGCCGGGCCTCCGGGAAACCCGAGACCCAACACCCTGGCGGCCTTGTCGAATGCCTCGCCTCCGGCGTCGTCTCGGGTCCTGCCGACGAGGGTGAATCTGCCGTGGTCCTCCATCAACGTCAGGTCCGTATGTCCTCCTGAGGTGATCAGGCACAGAAGGGGGAAGCCTGGACTCACCTCGGGGTCCGCGTCCTCCAGCCACGCGGCGTAGATATGGCCCTCCAAATGGTTCACGCCGATGAAGGGCAGGTCTTCCGAAAGCGCCAGCCCCTTGGCGGTGTTGACTCCCACCAGAAGCGAGCCGGCCAGTCCCGGCCCATGGGTAACGGCGATGCCGTCCAGTCCGCCGAGCTCCGCGCCCGCCTCCTCCAGCGCCTGCGTCACCGTGGGGAGGATGGTCAGCAGGTGCTGCCTGGAGGCTACCTCTGGCACGATGCCGCCGTACCGCGCGTGGATCTGCTGCTGGGAGGCGACGACGTTGGAGAGAATCCCCCGGCCGTCCTCTATGACCGCCGCCGCGGTCTCATCGCACGAGGTCTCGATTCCAAGGATCTTCATACTATATGCCGCGCTCCGCTCTGCCGACAGGACGGTAGGGGTGGGCCTCCGCGACCTCTTCGTTGAAGGTCAAGCCCAGGCCGGGCCCCTTTGGCAGGTCCACGTAGCCGTTACGCTGCCTGGGCAGGCCGTCGAACACCTCAAAGTAGTGGGGCTCGTAGAACTCGGCGTGGTACTCTTGGATCAGGAAGTTGGGCAGCGAGGCGTCCAGGTGGAAGCTCGCCGCGGTGCCGACTGCGGCGTTCGTGTTGTGGGGCGCCATCAGAACGTGCCGGGGCTCGGCTATGGCCGCTATCTTCTTCAGCTCGGTGATGCCGCCCGCGTTGCAGATGTCCGGTTGCAGGATGTCGGCGGCGTCGGCGCTGACAAGCTCATAGAAGGGGAACTTCAGGTAGAGCCTCTCACCGGTCGCTATCGGTATGTTCACCCGGCTGCGGACCTGCGCCATCTCGGACACGTTCTCATATGAGACGGGCTCTTCGTACCAGAAGGGCCGGTACTCCTCCAGGCGCTTGCCCACCTGGACTGCCGTATAGACGTTGAACTTGGCGTGAACCTCGACCAGGATGTCTACGTCGGGCCCTACGGCTTCCCGCACGGCGGCCACGCGATCGACGGCCAGCTGGGCCTCGCCAGGCGAGAGGGTGTAGTAGTTGTGCTGGCCGAAGGGATCGAACTTCATGGCTGTGTAGCCCATCGCCACGACCGCCTTCGCCTCCTCCGCGTTCTGCTGCGGCGTACCCGGGTTGGTGTACCAGCCGTTGGCATAGACCCTTATACTGTCCCTGAAGGGCCCTCCCAACAGCTCGTAGACGGGGACTCCCAGCGCCTTGCCTTTGAGGTCCCAGATGGCCAGGTCGAGACCGGAGAGGACCGTGGAGAACATGCGCCCTCCCCTGCCGCTGTTGTCCTGGTACATTCGTACCCAGTGCAGCTCGTGGTGCAGCGGGTCCTTCCCCACAAGATAGGAGTCGACGAACTCGTGCAGCAGCCGGGCCACCAGCGGATCGTAGCCCAGCATGGACGCCTCGCCTATGCCCTCGATGCCCTCGTCGGTGGTCAAGCGCACGATGAGCCAGTTCCTCTTGGCGTTGCGGTGCTGGGATGAGAATATGTTGGTCTTCAGTCCGGTGATCTTCATGGTCCACTCCCGACGGTGTAGGCTCGTATCTTCTCGCATCGCTGTGCGTCTCGATGATGTTATCATGTTGGGAGCGGTCCTCATTCCCTTAAGGCGGCATCGCTTTGAATACAGAGAAATCCGCACGTCTCAACCTGGACGCCAGAAGGTATATCCCCGGAGGAGTCAACAGCCCGGCGCGGGCGTGGGGCGCTGTCGGAGGCGAGCCCCTCTTCATAGCGCGGGGGTCCGGACCTCACGTCTGGGACGCCGACGGCAATCGCTACGTCGACTACTTGGGCTCTTGGGGTCCCCTGATCTTGGGACACGCCCACCGCGGTGTCCTTGCGGACATCATGGAGGCTGCGGGCAACGGCACCAGCTTCGGCGCTCCGACTGAGTACGAGAACGCCCTGGCCCGCAGGGTAGTGGAGGCGTTCCCGTCCATGGACATGGTGCGCTTCGTCAGCTCCGGCACAGAGGCCGCCATGAGCGCCCTGAGGCTGGCCAGGGCCTACACCGGCAGGGACAAGATCATCAAGTTCCAGGGGGGGTATCACGGCCACGCCGACGCGCTGCTGGTGGCGGCGGGATCGGGAGCCATGGCCCACGGCGTGCCGGACAGCGCCGGCGTCACCGCCTCCTTCGCCCAGGACACGCTGATCGCGGAGTACAACGACCTCGCCTCGGTCGAGGAGCACGTGAGGGCCTACCCGGACCAGATAGCGTGTGTCATCGTCGAGCCCGTCGCCGGCAATATGGGGGTGGTGCCTCCCGCACCCGGATTCCTGCAGGGTTTGAGGCGGCTGACGGAGGAGTCCGAATCCCTCCTCGTCTTCGACGAGGTCATAACAGGGTTCCGCGTTGCCTACGGCGGCGCCCAGCACATATACGACGTCTCCCCGGACCTGACCTGCCTGGGCAAGATCATCGGCGGCGGCATGCCCGTGGGCGCCTATGGCGCCCGGCGAGAGATCATGGAGACGGTGTCGCCGCTGGGCCCCATGTACCAGGCGGGCACACTGTCGGGCAATCCGGTGGCGATGGCGGCCGGCATCGCCACCCTCGACGAGCTGAAGAGGCCCGGACGCTACGAGGAGCTGGAGTCGAAGGCCCAACGGCTGGAGGAGGGGTTCCGGCGCGCCTTCGCCCAGGCCGAGACGCCCCTGCAGATAAACCGCGTTGGCTCCATGATGACCCTCTTCTTCAATGAGAGCAGGGTCACCGGCTGGAGCTCGGTATCCGAGTCGGACGGTGATGGCTTCGCCCGGTTCTTCCACCGCATGTTGGAGGAAGGGGTATACCTACCTCCGTCGCCCTTCGAGGCCATATTCGTCTCCACGGCCCACGGCGAGACGGACATAGACGCAACCATCGAGGCCGCCGCGCGGGCGCTCAGGTAGCACGCCAAACGCAGGGGCGCTTTCTTAGCTTGGCGCCGCAGGTTTTTCCGAACGTATAATTACCTGGGGGCGTTGACCGGGATGTGCAGCGAGGCCAATGAGGAGGCAGGCAGTTGGCGTTGACTTCACGGCTGGGGAGTGTATCGGGAGAGTCCCTGCGACGGACGGCGCTGGTTGGGCTGATATGTGTGCTGGCCGCCGCTTTGCTGTTGGCATGTGACGACGGGCCGACAGCTACGCCGACGGGGCCGTCTGCGGAGACTACGGAGCCCATGCCGGCCACCAGCACTCCCGCACCGACACCGATCCCGCCCACGGCAACGCCCGCGCATACGCCGACGCCAGACCCCACGGCAACGCCGACGCCCCCTCCCGCAGCCCCAACGCCGAGGCCGCCGACCGGCGCTGGCGCTCAACGCGACTTCGACATCGACAGCGACACCCTTTGGCGGGAGCTGATGGGCACCCTTACCGCCTCCGAGCAGTCCTGCATCCGCGACGAGCTAGGTGACGAGCTGTTGAAGTCCGTGCTGGAGCGGCGCGCCATGTCCGAAGGCGACACGCAGCTGTGGGAGGTGTCCATATTCGGATGCCTCGCCCCGGAAGTGGCTGCCGGTCTATTTCTCTCCGTCATCCTTGCGCAGATGCAAGGACTGACCGGGGAGGCTGAAGGATGCCTGCGGGAGCTGCTGGCAGGCGCCGACGTGGCGGGCATCGTCGCCGGCACACTTCCGGACGCCGGCCCCGCCAGCGCCGTGGCAGCCAATGAGTTCACCATCGGCCTCCTGGGCTGTATCCCCGAGCAGATCTTGTCCGGCGGTGAGGGCCCTCCAACTCCCGACTCGCCCGCGGCGGACGAGTCCATGCTCTGGCGCTACCGAACCGGCGGCTTTGTCGTCAATTCACCGGCCGTATCCGACGGCGTGGTATACGTGGGATCCGACGACAACCACGTGTACGCCCTGGACGCCGAGACCGGAGGGTTGGTGTGGCGCTTCGAGACGGGCGGCGTCATAAGGTCCACTCCCACCGTAACCGGCGGGGTGGTGTACGTGGGGTCCAACGACAACCACGCGTACGCCCTGGACGCCGAGTCGGGAGACCTGCTGTGGAAGCACGACACCGGCGACTGGGTGCAGTACTCCCCGGTGGCCAGCGGCGGGATGGTCTACCTGGGCGCGATGGCGGATGGAGGCTACAGGGTCCACGCCCTCGACGCCGCCTCCGGGGAGCAGCTATGGGTCGCCCCGGTGCCTTATCCCTATGGCGCCGAGTTCGCCGTTACGGTTGCGGGCGGAAGGCTCTACGCGCCGTCCGAATTCGGCGAGTTCCACGCCATGAACGCATCGACAGGGGAGCTGGTATGGAGCTTTAGCGCCGGGATGGGCGCGCAATCCCCGCCCACGGTCATCGGAGAGGTAGCGTACCTGACGGCCGTCAACACCGCCCAAGCCTTGGACGAGGCGACCGGGGCCCTGATCTGGAGCTACGGAACGGGGATGTTCCCCGCCAGGGACTTCCCGGCCGTCGTCTCAGAAGGCGTCTACTACTTCTCGCCGGACAACAACCTGTACGCCCTGGACGCTGAGACGGGAGAGGTCCTCTGGTCATACGAAACGGACGGTCTGATCGACGGCGCGCCCGTAGCCGCCGAAGAGATGGTGTACGTGAGCTCCGAGTCCGGCCTGTTCTACGCCCTGGACGCCGCTACCGGCGAGCCCGTCTGGAGTCGGAAGTCGATGGACTGGGGCATGCGATCCCCCACCGTGGCCGACGGCGTTCTGTATGCGGAGTCCAGCGATGGACACCTGAGGGCCTTGAGCGCGGCCACGGGCGGGGACCTCTGGAGATTCCAGAAGGGCTACTTCGACGGCATCCCGTCCTACACCGTCACCGGCGGCGTCCTGTACGTGGGCTCCCTGGACGGCAGCGTATACGCCTTCACCGCTCCATCAGGGGCCGCAAGAGCCGCAAAGGAGGAGAAGGTCCTGACGATCCTCTATTGGCAGGCCCCTTCCCTGCCCGGCTCGTACCTGTCGGCTGGCACCAAAGACACGGATGCCGGGACAGTCACCCTGGAGCCCCTGGCCAAGTACGACCCCGACGGCAACCTCGTCCCGGCGCTGGCCGCCCGGATCCCAACCTGGAGAACGGCGGGTTCTCCGCGCTGACGGCGGCCCCGATCTTGATCGTCTTTTCCCCATCATCCGAGCAGGCCCCCAACGCTAGGAACGCCGTTAACAGTAGTGCGAGATACAAAACGATTCGACTCAATGCTCCTCCATGGCCCGTGGGATGCACGGGGCTCGTATCAAGTTCCCGCCCCGACAGTCCCGCGCCCTCGAGTAAGGTATGAAATAGACCAGCTCACACTGAAGAGCATAAGACTATCTCCGACTTGCGTCGAGTGTATACTACCCTATGCAACTGTCCAGACTTGACGAGCGACCCTGCCTCTCCCCCTCCCAGGGAAAGACCCCGGCTCTCCCTCCCGCAGGGAGAGACTGTGAAGCAGTCCATCATTGGGAGTAGAGTTGGAGGAGATGCCACACCAACTCTGAACATTTACCGCTCTCTATACAGAAAACTCGATGAGGGACATCGACAGGCTGGAGGACGAGTTTCGGTCCGGACGCCTGCTCAGGCCGTCCGTGGACGTACTCAACGTCGTGGACCTGGGGAACGCCATGGCCTCGGCAGCCGGCGCTTCCGTCCGCCCCATGACGAAGGGGACGGAGACGGTCGCCGGGTTGATAGGGCCGGCCGATCACCTGGTCTTCGTAGTCGCCGACGGATTCGGCATGGCGCTGGTCGAATGCCTTGACGCCGGCGCTTTCCCGCGGCGGCACGCGGCGGCGACGCTTCACACCGTCTTCCCATCCACCACGGCCTCGGCGTTCACCTCCATGGCGACCGGAGAGTGGCCGAGCCGGCACGCCGCCGTGGGGTGGTACACGTACGTCCCTCAGGTCGACGCGGTGACGACGATAATCCCCTTTGTCAGATCCATCGACGACTCTCCTCTCACCGACCTCGGTCTGACCGTGAGTGAAGCGCTGCCGGTCCCATCGCTGTTGGCTGGCATATCCAGGCCCAGCCTCTCGTTCTTGCCGGAGCCGCTGGAGGGCAGCACCTTCTCCGCGTACCTGAGCGGCGGCACACCCAGGAGAGGTTACTCCTCCCTTGCCCAAGCCGTCGAGGCCATAGCGGCCAGGGTGCGAACGGCCGCGGCACCAACCTTCACGTACCTGTACGTGCCTCACGTCGACGCCGCGGGCCACGAGTTCGGCTTCTCCGATCCGCGGACCCTGTACGCTGCTGCCGGGGTCGGAAGGGTACTGGAGGCCCTGGCGGAGGCCGTCGCGGGCCGGGCCCGGATCGTCATGACCGCCGACCACGGAGGCCTCGACGCCAGCGGAGACGACATCCACTTGGTCAACGCCTCCGACCCGCTCATGGGGCTGTTGGAGAGGGAGCCCTCCGGCGACAGCCGGGTCATCTACTTCCACGTCCGTAAGGGCGAAGAGCCCAGGTTCCAGGAGGCCTTTCGCGACCGGTTCGGAGAGCGCTTCCTCCTGCTCACCGTCGACGAAGCCGAAGAGATGGAACTGCTGGGTCCCGGGCGTCTGTCGAACGAGACCCGGCGGAGGCTGGGCGCGCTGGTTGCCGTGTCTCTGGGCCCGGATGTCTGCCTGTATGGCTGGCCGACGCGGTCCAAGGGAGCCAAGCTTCACGTGGGGTACCACTCCGGCCTCACACCGGCCGAGGTGCTCGTACCTCTGATAGTCGCCTGATGCCCCCCCAACTGCTCAGACTTGAGGAGCAAACATACCTCTCCCTTGATGGGCCCTGAGGGGTCAGAGATGGCGCCTCTCCCCCTCGCATGGGGAGATTTGAGAGGGGGTCATTGGGCGAGGGTTTGGAGTCCTGGCCGCCAATGGCGGCCATCCACAGATGGGGAAGGAGCTGAGGAGCACATTCCTCGAGGCCGGGTTCTCGGACATCCAGACGAGCGCGTCCTTCGACTTCTTTGGCACCGCAGAAGACGTCGCCTTCCTCCACGCCTTTATAGTCGACTGGTTCTTCTCGCCCGATGTCACGTCAGCGGCCACGAAGTATGGTTTTGCGACCCAAGAGCAGCTCGACCAGTGGCGCCAGAACCTCGACGAGTGGAAGGGCGACCCCGGGGCGTGCGGAGCATTCGCCTTCGGCGAGGTCATGGCCCGCAAGCCCCAGTCCTGAGCCAACAGGCCACCCGGGAGCTCGTAGTCCGCCCATCAATCATGAGCTCAGCTAGGAGCTGACCGGGAGTTGCCGTCTGCGACGCGCAGCAGCTGGTATCTGATGGTCTTGCTGTCCGCGGCCAGATCCACGGTGGCGAAGCGTATAATGTGATTCTGGATCACAGCATACTCGTCGAAATCCACGCCCACGGACGGGTGGAGCAGGACTCCGGTGGATTCGCGAGATGCGGGGTCTTCTTCGCGCTCCTGGGACCTGAGGTAGGCGTACATCTGGTAGATGTACCTGCTCGCGAGCCTCTGATTCCCGTACTGGCCGGGTGTGAGTATCGACGTGAACTTGGTGTCGATGACAGTCCTGTGTCGGCTGGCGTGCTGATCGTCGGGGAGCGGTCGCTCCAGCACGATGTCCGTCTGCATCGACGGCAGAACGTCCGCGATACCTGGGGATTCGTCATCGACGGGCCAGTAGATGCGCCGTCCGGGGGATACTCGCCAGCCCTGAGGGGAGAGCACGACGTCGCAGAAGCCAGCCACGGCCCGTTCGAACAGACGCCGTGCCCAGCGCTCGTTCCTGCCCGGCGTCGCCAGGTGGGACGCGCCGGTCTCTTCAGTAGGCAACGTGAGATCGAAGGCGAGGCGGGCTGCTGCCAGCATCTGCCGGTCGTCAGCGCCGAGTCTGCCGAGACGTGAGAGAGGCGTCCGCGGTCGGCGACGGTCGTTGGACGTAGGGTCTCCGGTCACGCCGGCGCGCTCCATGCTGGCCGCCGCGCCTCGGCAGCGACGGGCGAGCTCCTCGTTGCTGACGACCCCGCGAAGCAGGTCCAGCGCTGCCTTGACGAACCGGTTGCGGGGCGTATCGACCGTCAACTCCTCGAAAGCACACGCCACCCTGCCGCGCTGGAGCAGTCGGCGGCGCTCGGTCCTGAGAAGGTCGATGCGACCGCGTACGCGGTCCAGGTCGGCGCGCCTGCGACGGTAGCCGAAGCTGAGGTTGCGCCGCATCCGGCGCTCCACCGCCCGCGTGAGCAGCTCTGCAACCAGGTTGGGGAGCTCATCCGGGTCATCCTCAACGTCTACACTCCGGGCCTGCGGGAGCTCATGGTACAGCTCGGATGCGTACAGCATCAAAAGCCATATGTTCCTCACCGGGATGCGCCCGATGGCGCCGACGGACGCCGTATCGGGTATTGCCATTACAGGCCCTTCAGCAGCTCTGACTTCGCGCTCTCTGCCTCTGTCGTGTTGTCGAACCAGTACTCGTCCAACAGCGGACCGATCTCGGTCTCTACGATCTGCCTGAACCACTCGGCCGCATCGTCAATCAGCGTCTCGGGCGCGGGCGTGACGTAGCTGTGGCCGACACGGAACTGCGGGCCGAGACTGCGGTCAGTCTGCGATCCGTTTGTTCAGCGCGTTCATCCGCTCCTCAACGGTCGTCAGAAAGCCGAGAGGGATACCGCACTGCTCGTGGACCCAGTCTCGCCAGACTGCGCCGAAGGTGGGCGCCAGATCAATGAAGGCGAACCGACGCCGGAGCGCCAGATCGACCAGCGCGATGGAGCGGTCTGCGACGTTCATCGTGCCGATCACGTAAACGTTTGGCGGGATGTAGACTCGTTCGCCATCGGATCTTGGGTATGCGAGTGTCAGCGCCTCTTTGGGACTACGCTTGTCGGCCTCCAGCAAGGTCAGCATTTCGCCGAATATCTGGGCGGGGTTACCGCGATTGATCTCTTCGATAACCATGACGTAGTCACTGTCTGTGTCGCACCTAGCGTCCTTGACCACTTCGAGGAAAGGACCGTCAACGAGAGTCAGCCCTTCGTCACCGTCTGGACGAAACCCCCGTATGAAGTCCTCGTAAGACATGTTCGGGTGGAACTGGAAAGGACGGACACGGCGTTCATCTATCTCCCCAATCAGAGCGAACGCCAGCTTCTTTGCCAGCCAAGTCTTGCCGGTGCCCGGCGGACCCTGCAGGATGAGGTTCTTCTTCGTCTTGAGCCGTGCTAGCATCGTTTTCAGCCTGGATTCTTCCAGGAAGCAGCCGTCAGCGATGATGTTATCGACCGTGTACTCCCGCACTTCTCCATTTCCGTCCAACATCGCCGCTATTCGACGCTCGGCTTCGTTGCCTTGGATGCGACAGATCGTTCTCGGGTTGCCAAGTGAGCTTTGCAAGTCCTCTCCGAAGTCGAGTCGAGGAACGTCCGTGCGAATCCAGTTAACCGGACGCGTGTGGAACGGGTCGCCCCCGACCTCTCGATATGTGTATGGCCCCGTGATACGACCAATGGCCACTCGCCCGCGCTGGGTCTTCAGCGGCAGGACCACGATGTCGCCCTCACCCATATCCAGCAAGAACGAGGCGAGCTGGCTTGTGATGTTCCCGATGCGTTGATTCGACGCACCGGGAACATCCTGCCGAACTTGCTCCCTTACCGCATCCGTGTCCACTGCGCCCGTCAAGTCCGCAACACCCCAGTCCACAATCGCCAAGTGGTGCTCTATAGCGGCGTCTTCGAGCTGCCCTTGGCGACCCGCACGCACCACCCACACTGGGGCGTTGGTCGACCGTTCGTAGGCTGCCAGGGAGAGCTCTTGGAACGAATGGACTGGGAAATCGGCACCACCGAAGCGCTTCGTCAGGTCGTCCGCAAGCTTCAAGTATTCATGACCCTGGGGCGGTATCGCACTAGGCAGCGTGAACCCCAAGCTGCTGGCGATGTACTGACTGGACTTGCCGTCCAACGTCATGAATCTGCCAGGGCGTATCCAGAATAGGCCCATTGTTAGGTCTACTCCAACACCCTTCGCCCGCAACGCCCGATCGTACGAGTCCACAAAAGACTGGCGGGTATCCTCGTCGTCGGAATCTGTTAATTGAATTGCGTCTTTAAAGACCTGCCACAGCGGATCGATATCGCTACGATCCCAGAACACCACTGAATTCAGATTGTTCAGGGTGGGTATGCCATCAAAGGAGTCCGGCACCGGTTCGGTCACTCCGAGAAAATTCCCGATCTCTGTAGCGATTGTTTTCCTATTGGCCGACGTTATATTCCTATTGAAGGTCCCCATAGTGGTGAACGGACAGATATCCGGCAGTCCCGTGGTTTCTTCAGCAGTTCCAGAGTTGTCCAAATAGCCGTAGCCGAGGTTGTTACACACCTCACGGACCTTGGCAACCAGCCTTCTGCGGTCGCCCTTATGGTCCAGCAACTTGTCCGCGAACTCCATGTAGAACTTGGTCCATCCGAATCTCGAGTCTGAAGTCACGTCGTCCACCTCTCTACCGTCGCTTCCCAAATCAAGTATCTTTCCTCTGTACGTCGGGTAGCCGGAGTTGGTTACTTGTCGAGTTGCATCGTGTACCCCCAGAATACCAGAGGGCCGGATTGGATGGCGAACGGGTGCCAACCGGTGTTCACGGGTCGATGGCTGGTCGCCCGTGTGGGGTTGTCGTCGCGGGCGCGATATGCAAACCTATAGACACGATGCGCTGTGGGAGACGAGGATCGACACAGCTCGTCGGATGGAGCATCGACACGATGCGCTCCGCTCAGTCTACGAGACGGTGTTCACCCCGCGATGCTCGACTCGGTACAAGGAGGCATGGCCAATGATGGGCGAACGCAGCCTGCCGGATGAGGCGTGGGGCGTAGATGGCGGGATCCAACAGCCGCAGGCGATCTCACTGGGCGAAGCATCGGCTATCTCCGCCCAAGTCCAGGAGCTGCTCAGGGCTGGCGAGGAGAACTCCGCCTGGGAGCGGATCCGGAACCTGCACCCGGCGGACATCGGAAGCATCGTCGCGGGGCTGCCCCGCGCCAGCAGGGATTCCATGGTCCGCGTCATGTCTCCCGAGACCGTCGCGTGGATGCTGCGGCAGATGACTCCCGTAGAGGCCGGGCGGGTGGGAACGCGCCTCGGCTCCCAAACGCTCTCGCTGGTGCTCGGCCAGCTCCGCCCGCAGCAAGCGCTGGAGACGCTGCGGCGGCTTCCCATCCTGCGGGCCCAGGAGGTAGCCGAGACCCTGGAGCAGCCGCTGGCGGACACGGAGCTTCTCGACCATGAGCCGGACACGGCGGGCGCCCTCATGGTCTCGCAGCTCCCGACGGTGGAGATCGACGGCCTGGCTGAGGCGGCGCGGGACGGCCTCAGGGCCCTGGGCGAGGTCGGACGCAAGCTAACGCACGTCTTCGTGATCGGAGATGGCGGCACTCTGGTCGGCCAGATCAACATGGAAGACCTGGCCTTGGCGGAGAATGAGACGCCGGTGCGGTCGATAGCCGCGTCCATAGTGGCGACGGTGACCGTCGACACCCCCGCGGAGGAGTGCGCCAGGCTTCAGCGCCACTACAATCTCACCCAGCTGCCCGTGGTCGACGGCGACCGGCTGATAGGCGTAATCCTGGCCGAATCTCTCTTGAGCGCCACGGTGGAGCAGGACACGCGCCAGATGCAGCGGGTGGCTAGCGTGGCCGGCGAGACTGTGGACGGCCCCCTGTCCGCCTCCATACGGACGCGCCTTCCCTGGCTTACGATGAATCTGGCCACGACGTTCATCGCCGCGGCCACGGTTTCCCTCTTCGAGTCGACCCTGGCTCAGGCGGTCGTGCTCGCCGCGTTCCTGCCCGTCGTCGCGGGGCAGGGCGGGATTGGTGGCACCCAGACCCTTACCCTCATCGTTCGGGCAATCGCCCTCGGCGAGCTCGTCGGCGTCGGGGCGTGGAGGCTCCTGGCTCGGGAGGCCTTCCTCGGCCTCCTTCACGGGGTCTGGCTGGGCGTCCTGGTCGCGGTGATCGCGATTCTCTGGAAGCAGAACCTGGGCCTTGGGCTGGTCCTGGGGCTGGCGATGCTGGGCAACATGCTCATCGCCGGCTCCGTTGGCGCGGGCGTGCCGCTGTTACTACGGCGGGTCGGAGTGGACCCAGCGGTCTCCTCCGCGGTTGTCGTCACGACCTTTACCGACGTGTTCGGCTTCCTGCTGTTCCTGGGCATCGCCTGCGCCGCCATCAGCCTGATTCAGTAGCCGCCCAAGATGCTCGCGTTCCCTCGCCCAAGGACGGTGCTGGCCGTCGGGACCAGGCTCTACTCGATCGGGCGGATGCTGGCCCTGATACCTGCGATGGCCTCGGCAACGCTAGACCGGTCGTTGTAGACGGCTGATCCGGCAACCAGCACCCTGGCGCCGGCTTGGACCACCGTGTCGGCCGTGGACGCGCTGATGCCGCCGTCCACCTCGAGAGCCGCGCCCAGCCCCAGACTATCCAGTCGGGCCCGCACGCGGGCGATCTTGGGCAGCATGCTCTCGATGAAGGGCTGTCCTCCGAAGCCGGGATTGACGGTCATAACCAGCACCTGGTCCAGGTCGGGCAGGACCTCGTACAGGGCCGATGCCGGGGTTGCCGGGCTGATCGCCGCTCCCGGCCTCACCCCGGCCTCCCTGATCTGCTGCACGACTCGATGCAGGTGGGTACACGCCTCTGCGTGGACCGTGATGATATCCGCGCCGGCCTCGGCGAGCTGCGGTACGAAGCGGCCCGGCTCCTGGACCATCATGTGAATGTCCAGGGGCAGGTCTGTCCACGGCCTGATGGCCTCCACCACCTGCGGCCCTATGGTCAGGTTCGGCACGAAGTGCCCGTCCATGACGTCTACGTGGATCTGGTCCGCGCCGCCCTCGGCTGCCTCGGCAACCTGGGGCCCCAGGCGGCTGAAGTCGGCGGACAGGATGGAAGGGGCGATCTTGACGAAACCCTCAGGAGACATGACGCCTCCTCAGCTGGGCTCTGGCATCCGCGGCAGCCTGCTCCACCCTGGCGTACGAGGTGCCGCCCGGCACATCCCGCGCCGCCACCGACGTCTCCACCCCGATGAGCAGCACGTCCTCATCGAACCTCTCCGAAAAACGGCGGTACGCCTCGAGGGAGAGCTCGTCGAGGCGCTTGCCCGCGTCTGAGGCGTGGGCCGAGAGCCGCGCAACGATGCCGTGGGCCTCTCTGAAGGGTACACCTTTGCCCACCAGGTAGTCGGCTACGTCCGTCGCCAGCACGTGGCCTCCCATCGACGCCTCCGCCATGCGCCGGGGGTTGACCCGCATGGTGGAGACCATCCCGGCGAAGACCTCCAGGGTCGGCAGCAGGACATCGACCGTATCGAAGAAGCCCTCCTTGTCCTCCTGGAGGTCCCGATTGTATGTCAGAGGCAGTCCCTTGAGCACTGTAAGCATGCCCACCAGGTTGCCGACAACCCTACCCGACTTCCCCCTGCCCAGCTCCGCCACGTCGGGATTGCGCTTCTGGGGCATGATGCTGCTGCCGGTGGTGTACTCGTCGCCGAGCCGGACGAATCCGAACTCCTCGGAGGACCAGATGACCAGCTCTTCGGCCAGCCGGGAGACGTGCACCATGCAGATGGCCGCCGCCGATTGAAAGTCGAGGATGAAGTCCCTATCGGCCACGGCGTCCATGCTGTTGGAGGAGACCGCGCCGAATCCCAGCTCCTCGGCGACAGACTCTCGATCTATGGGGTACGGCACACCAGCCAGGGCTCCGCTCCCGAGAGGGAGCACGTCCGCGCTCTCGTACGCCTGCCGGAACCTTCTATCGTCCCTGCCGAACATCTCGAAGTAGGCGAGCACGTGGTGGGCGAACAGGACGGGCTGCGCCCGCTGGAGGTGGGTATAGCCGGGCATGACCACGCGGAGATTGTCTTCCGCCTGCGTCACCAGCGCATCCCTCAGGCGATTCAGAGACTCCCCGCACCCGGAGATGACCTCCTTGGCGTACATCCGCAGGTCCAGAGCCACTTGGTCGTTGCGGGAGCGCGCCGTGTGGAGCTTGCCTGCCGCCTCGCCTATGGTCTCGAAGAGGCGGCGCTCGACGTTCATGTGAACGTCCTCCAGCTCCTCGCGCCACGGGAATGACCCCGACTCTATCTCGCCTCGAACCGCCTCGAGGCCGCCTACGATGGCGGCAGCCTCCTCTTCGGAGATGATCGCCTGCCTGGCCAGCATACGAGCGTGGGCTATCGATCCGGCGACATCCTGCCTGTAAAGCCGCCGGTCGTAGCGGATGGATGAGGTATACGAGGAGACGCTGGTATCCATGAGGGCCTTCGTCTTCATGGCAATTGCCGGCATGGAGGCAGAGGTCTGGGAGGGAGGACTCTGAACGTCTGGCTCATCGAGCTATCCTCGTGCCGGCGGGCGGCTTGGACGTCAGGCGCCGCGCTTGGGGGCGAGAAAGCGGCGGCGCAGGGTGAGCACCTTCTCTCCCCTCTGATTGATGGCCCGTGACTCTATGTAGACGATGCCCCTGTCCGGGCGGCTCTTCGACTCGCGCACCTCCAGGATCTCGCTCTCGGCGTAGATGGTGTCGCCGTGGAACACGGGGCCGTCGTGGGTGATGCGCTCATACTCCAGGTTGGCAATCGCCCTTCCCGAAGTCTCCCGCACGCTCATCCCCACCACCAGGCTGATGGTGTACATGCCGTTGACCAGCACTTGCCCGTGCTGGTGCCTGCTCATGTAGGCCTCGTCGGTATGCAGCGGGTTGGGGTTCATGGTGAGCAGCGAGAAGAGGTGGTTGTCCATCTCGGTCACGGTCTTGCCGGGCCAGTGCTTGAACACCTGTCCGGACCTGAAGTCCTCCAGATAGCCGCCAAAGCTCCTCTCCTCATGTATCGTCTTCTCTTCTTGAGTCTGGGTCATCGGAGATTCATCCCCCTATGGTGATTTGGGCCGCTGTCAGAGCCAGAGACCTCACATGGTGGTTGGGCCGCTATCAGGGCGAAAACCCTCTTGCTGTTGGCCTTGGTCGCCGTTAGGACAAAAGACTCAGATCCTGTACTGCTCCAGAAGCCTCCGGGCTATGACCAGCTTCTGTATCTCGTTGGTGCCCTCGCCTATTATCATGAGCGGGGCGTCCCTGTAGTAGCGCTCGACGGGGAAGTCTTTGATGTAGCCGTACCCGCCGTGCACGCGCATCGCCTCCATCGTCACCTCGCCGCACACCTCGCTGGCGAAGAGCTTGGCCATGCCTGCCTCCAGGTCCACCCGCTCGCCGGCGTCCTTTTTGGCCGCGGCGTCATAGGTCAGCAGCCGGGCGGCGCGGATCTTGGTGCCCATGTCGGCCAGCTTCATCTGGATGGCCTGGTGCTGGGCTATGGGGACACCAAACGCCTCCCGCCGCTGAGCGTACTCGATGGCCGCCTCGAAAGCGGCCGTCGCAACGCCCACGGCGCGGGCGGCGATGTTGATTCGACCCGTCTCGAGCCCGCTCATGACGTGCCGGAAACCCAACCCCTCCTCGCCCCCCACGAGGTTCTCGGTGGGGATGCGGCACTCCTGGAAGAAGAGCTCCCCCGTATCCAGGCCGCGATACCCCAGCTTGTCCAGATGCCGCCCCACCGACAGCCCGGCGGCCGGCTTCTCCACGACGAAGCAGCTCATACCCCGGTATGCGGGCTCGGCGTCGGGATCGGTCTTTGCCAGGACCGCGAAGGCGTCGCCGCGGACCGCGTTGGTGATGAACATCTTGCTGCCGTCCAGGACGTACTCCTCGCCGTCTCTGCGGGCTCTCGTCTGGATGTTCTGGACGTCGCTGCCGGCTTCGGACTCGGTGAGGGCCAGCCCTCCCTTGAGCTCTCCGCTGGCCAGCCTCGGCAGAAAGCGCAGCTTCTGATCCTCGGTGCCGAAGCTGGCGATGACGTAGGCCATCAGGTGATGGGTGCCGATGACCCCGCTGACGCTCATCCAGCCTTTGCTGAGCTCTTCGAAGACCATGGCGAAGGTCGTATAGTCGAGCCCCAAGCCCCCGTAGCGCTCGGGAATGGTGATGCCGAAAAGGCCCATCTCGCGCATCGTCTCCACGAGCTCGGCGGGATAGATGTCCTCTTTGTCGTAGCGGCTCGCCACGGGCAGAACGTCGCGCCGCACGAAGTCGCCCACCAGCTTGACTATCTGGCCCCTAACGTCTGGAGGAGTGGATACGGCCGTCTGAGTATTCACTGCTCTTGCCGCAGCCATGCACTTTGCCTGCGCCCCAAGTTCTTGGCCGATACCCCCAGCACCTTGAGGAATCCCTCGGCGTCGGCGTGGTCGTAGGAGCCCATCGCCTCCATGGAGCCGTCATCCGTGTACAGAGAGTGGGGCATCGCCTCCGGAGTATCCTCGGCCGACTCGAAGAGCACCTGGCCCTTATAGAGACGCACGTCGATGGTCCCGGTGGTGAGGCGGGTTATGGGCTCCAGCGCAGCGAGGGCGGAGGTCGTCGCCAGGTCCAGCCAGTACCCCTGGTAGATCTGAACGCTTATCACCCTGGACAGGTGGTCGAAGAGCTCCCTGGCGCGCCTGTCCAACACGAACTGAAGCAGGTACTCGTAGCACCTGCCTAGCAGATCCATGCCCGGCGCTTCGTAGATGCCCCGGGACTTGATGCCGACGAAGCGGTTCTCCACCACGTGGGTGCCTATGCCGACGCCGTGCTTCCCCGCCAGCGCGTTGGCTTCTCGAAACACGGAGGTCAGGTCCAGTCTTCGACCGTTCAGGGCCACCGGAGTCCCCTCTTCCCACCGCATGGAGACCGTCTGGGACGCGTCCGGCGCGTCCCACGGCCAAACTCCCATGACCGGCTCGACGAAGGTTGGCGGGATGGTCACGTCCTCTAGGTCGCCCGCTTCGTGGGTCAGCCCCAGGAAGTTGGCGTCGGTGGAGTAGCGGGCCTCGCCCTGGGGCTTGATGGGCAGCCCGTTAGACTCACAGTAGGCTATCATCTCCCGCCGGCCGGGGAACTGGTCGACGAACTCCCGGTCCCTCCACGGCGCATAGACCATCAGGCCGGGGTCCAGGATGTTGGCCGCCAGCTGGAACCGGACCTGATCGTTGCCCCTGCCGGTGGCCCCGTGAAATAGCACGCCGATCTCCCGCTCCCTCAGCTCCGGGAGCATCGCGCTGACGGTCACCGGTCGGGCGATGCCCGTCGTGTTCCAGTAGCCGCCCTCGTAGCGCGCCTGGGACTGGACCACCTTGATGCCGGCCTGGGCCAACGGCTCCTGCCCAGGGACGATACGCGCGTCCTCCGCACCGCAGGCGATCATCCTGTCGACGATGCCGTCGAGGCTCTCCTCGTCCGGCTGGCCGAGGTCGACGGTGAAGCACTGGACCGAGAAGCCTTTGCTGCTGAGCCAGTGGGTCGCCGTGCAGCTGTCCAGTCCGCCGGATATCGCGCCCCCGATCACGCTGACATCCGCGTCCCTGAGCTCGCGCCAGTTCATGATGCCGGGAAGCGCCTATCCCGCCATCGCGGCGGTGACCGCGCGGTCGAGCTTGGCGACGCACTCGTCCACATCCGCCTCGGTAATGATGAGCGGCGGCATGAAGCGGACGGCGTCCGGAAGTACGGGGTTCAGCAGCACTCCCTCCTCGTTGGCGGCGGCAACCACTGCCGGCGCAATGGCGGACTGGAGCTGGAGCGCCAGCAGAAGGCCCATGCCTCGCACGCCTTTGACGGCGTCGGGGCGCGCGCTTCTCAGCTCTTCGAGCTTGGACTCGAGATAGGCGCCCATCCTCAGGGCGTGGCCGGGTACGTCGTTATCTATCATGTAGCGTACGGTGGCGTTGGCGGCGGCCGTCGTGAGAACATTGCCTCCGAAGGTGCTGCCGTGGTCGCCGGGCTCCAGGACATTGCAGCTCTCCCTGCACATGAAGGCGCCGATGGGCACGCCGTTGCCCAGCCCCTTGGCCAGGGTCATCACGTCGGGCTCGACGCCGAAGCGCTGGTGGCCCCAGAGGCTCCCCAGGCGTCCCATCCCGGTCTGGACCTCGTCGAATATCAGGAGGATGTTGTTCTGGTCACACCACTCCCGCAGCCCTTTCAGGTATCCCTCCGTCGGCACGTTGACGCCGCCCTCTCCCTGGAGCACCTCCACCATGATGGCGCAGGTGTCGTCCGTCGTCGCCCCGCGGATAGCGTCGAGGTCCTCGTAGGGGACGTTGGCGTAGCCCTCCGCCAGCGGCAGCCACGCCTGCTGGTAGGCAGGCTGGCCGGTCGCCGCCATCATGCCGAGGGTGCGCCCATGGAAGGAGTTCAGCACGGTGATGACGCTCTGAGCGCCCCCCCGGTGCAGACGTCCGTACTTGCGCGCGAGCTTGACGGCTCCCTCGTTGGCCTCCACGCCGCTGTTGGCGAAGAACACCTTGTCCATGCAGCTGTTCTCGATGAGCGCCTCACCGAGCTCCAGCTGCGGAGCAGTGTAGTACAGATTGGACATCTGCACGAGCTTTCCCGCCTGCTCCCGGAGCGCTTCGGTGACGACTGGATGGCAGTGGCCCAGATTGTTCACGGCCAAGCCCGCAGTGAAGTCAAGATACTCGTTGCCGTCGGTGTCCCACACACGCGCCCCCTCGCCCCGCTCGATGACGATGGGCTGGCGATTGAACGTGTGCATATAGTACTGGCTTTCCTTCCGCTTCCACTCCGTGGTCGAGGCCATGCAATCTACCTCCGCTCTATTGCCTGCTCACCTTTCCCGTCGTAAGAGGGTGTCGTCCAACGGCAGCGGCCGCCGGTCCGGACACCGACAGGCTACTCCCCCCCCGCGACTTGTGCCAGCCGCCGGAGCGCGTCCTCCAGAGCAGCGATGTCCTCCTTTAGGACCTCCAGCGCCTCTCTCAGGTTCTCCAGCTCGCTCCCGATGGTCCTATCGGGCGTCCCCGCGGCCTCGCCCGGTCCAGCCGGAGGGAGTACGCCCTCCTCGGGTTCCGTGAGCGCATCTAGGGCCTCCCGCAGCGAGTCTTCCATCACGACCCTATCGCCGCTCGCAAGGATCACCCGCTTGAGCTCGGGGAAGCGTACTCCTTCCGCCTGGATGTATATGGGCTCCGCATAGAGGATGCTCGAACCCAGGGGGATGACCAGCAGGTTGCCCCTGATACAGGTCGACCCCTCGGTGCAGCGGAGGGTGAACCACGCGGATATATCCTGGTCGTTGTCTATCCTAGCCTCCACCTGCTCGGGGCCGTCTATCTGGCGGTCCTTGGGGAAGTTGAAGACCACCAGCTTCCCGTAGTTCTCGCCGTCGCTGCGGGCCGCCAGCCAACCTATCAGATTCTGGCGCTGACTAGGAGTGTACGGCAGCAGCTGCACGAACTCCTCCCTCTCCTCGCCCGGAAGCTTCATGATCACGTAGTAGGGCTTGACGACCTGAAGAGTCTCGCCCTGACCAAACTTCTCGTTGGCAAAGTCCCACAGGTCCTCATTGTTGTAGAAGTCCTGTGCTTCCCGCATGTGGTACCTGGTGAACTTCTGGGCTTGGATCGTGAACAGGTCCTGAGGATAGCGGACGTGCTCCCTGAGGGATTCGGGCATCGACTCCTTGGGGGTGAACAGGTCCGGGAAGATCTCCGCATAGGTCCGGACCATGGGGTCCGACGTGTCCCACACGTAGAAGCGAATGTCGCCGTCGAAGGAGTCCATCGTGATTTTGACGCTGTTGCGTATGTAGTTGAAGGAGCCGTCTATAGGGTCCGAGTAAGGGTACTTGTCCGAGACGGTGTAGGCGTCCTGCATCCAGATCAGACGCCCCTCGGTGGCTACGATGTACGGGTCTTCGTCGAGAAGCAGGAAGGGAGCTACCTTCGATATCCGCTCCTGTACCTCTCGATGGTACTGGAGCAGGCTGCCGTCGGTTATCTCGCCGCTGATCATGATATTGATGTCCGCGAACTCCCACGCATAGGCCATGCGCCTGAAGATGGAGCTCAGACGCACTCCGCCCTCTCCGGAGTACCTGTTGCGTATCAGCTCTCCCTCTTCGGTGTTGTAGTCCACCTCATCGGTCTTGGTATTGGTGATAACGTAGTCGACGGTGTTCTCGCCGTAGTAGATTCGCGGATTATCCACCACGATGTCCGGCTCGGCTCCCGGGGCTCCCACCGGTATGCGGCCATCGTTGGGAATGTCCTTGGCGTAGAACTCCGGCCTTCCCTCCGGGGTAAACTGCGTAGCCGGGCTCATGGCGAGACCGATGCCGTGGGTGTAGATCAGCTTCTGGTTGACCCAGGTCTGCGAGTTCTCGTCGAGCTTCTCGGGAGCGACCTCCCGCGCAGACAGGAGCACCTGCCGGTACTCCCCGTTCACCGTATACCGGTCCACGTCCGCGTCCTTGAAGTCGTAATAGGGCCTTATGAGCTGGATCTGCTTGTAGACGTCTGAGAGGGGGCGGTAGTCCCACAGCCGGATATTGTTGATGGTCTGGGGGTTCTGCTCTATTGCCTCCTTGGGTACGGAGGTATCGACGGGAAAGAACAGCTCCTCTACGTCGTCGATCTCGATTCCGAAGCCGCTTCGTGTGAACTCGATGTTGCGGTCGATATACTCACGCTCTTTTACAAACTCATTGGGATTGACTCTGAGCTGCTGCATGGCCGCGGGCCAACCCGCGGATAGCAGCACCGACATCGCGATCCAGAGCAGCACTGCGCCTACGAGCAGGCGCAGGCCGCGCATGTAGGCGTTGACCAGGGCGAGGACCCCGCCGGCGGCAGCGACTACAGTGAGTACCAAGAGGGCGGGGCTCCTGGCGTGAAGGTCGACGTAGGCCGCTCCGAAGACGGCTCCCTGCTCGGAGAGGACCAGCTCCCACCTATCCAGCCAATGGCCCGACGCCAACGTCAACATCAGGAAGGACCCTATGATAGACAGCTGGACCTTCAGACCGGTGGTAAGGGAGAAGCTGACCCCGCGGAAGCCGTAGTTGACGACGTACAGGGCCAGCGACGCCAGCAGCACGACTACGCCGGCACCCAGCAGCCAGCCCTGTGCGAACTGGTACACGGGCAGGTCGAACACGTAGAAGGACAGGTCTCTGGAGAATACGGGGTCTTTCTGCCCAAAGGTAGCGGAGTTGAAGAACCGGAGGAAGATCTCCCAGCGAGAGGACAGGACCCCACCAAAGATGAGGCTGAGCACAGCCACAGCCGCAACGGCGCCCCACCCGATTATCTTTCGAAGGACATCTACGGTCTCCTCGGGCAGAGGAAGGGTAACCGGCCCTCTCGACAGCCGGTGGGCGTAGAGGGCGCTGATACTCATCGGTACCGCGAAGATGGCGGCGCCGATCAGGAACAGGACCACCCGCATGAAGAGGATCTTCGTGTAGACCCCCCTGAAGTCCAACGCGTCGAACCAAAGTAGATCGGTGTACACAGACTTCAGCAGGGAGGCCAGGCTGTATAGCACAACGAGGCCGCCGACGGCGGCACCCCACTTCAGCAGGGTGCCCATCTGCTGTGTCACCTGCTGATTGCCGGCGTCTACGGGAAACTCTGACTCTTGACCTGAGTTCTCAGCCATCTCTCAATCCTAGCATCGATTTGGGCGCCGCGTACGGATAGCGCGTCTGGTAGTAAGGGCCACCTTTCAGCCCACCCGTGTTCCCATAGGTTCGCCGGAAAGCGCCCGGGAGAGCGCCCCCGGTCTGCGGCCATCCACGATTTGGGTGACGCTGCCCTCCTTGACGGCGGCAAGGCACGCCTCGATCTTGGGCCTCATGCCTCCCACCACGACGGCGGAGCGTACGAGACCGCGGGCCTGGCGTTCGGTAATCCGCGGGATGAGCCGGCGGGATGAGTCCAGCACCCCCTCGACATCCGTGAGGAACACCAATCTCTCCGAGCCCAGTGCGGCTGCAATCGCTCCAGCCGCTGTATCGCCGTTCACGTTGAGCAGGGATTCCGTCTGCCTCCTCCGGAACCCCAAGGGCGCCACCACGGGAATGTAGCCCGCGCCCAGCAGCGCGTCGACGGGTTCGGTGTCCACACGCGTGACCGTACCGACAAGCCCCAACTCCGGGTCCGACACAGTGGCTTCCAGCATCCCGCCGTCGGCGCCGCTTATGCCTATCGCCTTGCCTCCTAAAGCTACGATCCTGGCGACGAGCTCTTTGTTCACGAGCCCGGCCAAGATGGCTATGACGATCTCGAGACTTGGCGCATCGGTTACTCGCAGCCCCCTCACGAATCGAGGCCTCACTCCCCTGATCTCCATCCACTGGGAGATCAGCTGGCCTCCCCCGTGCACGACTACCGGGCTGGCACCCTGCCTCTGCAAGGCTACCAGGTCTTCGAGAGTCGTATCGTGAGCGCCTAGGGTGCTGCCCCCTATCTTGACTACAATCGTCCCATCGGTTGCTGGTCCTCTCGTGTGGTCCGGCCGATCGTCAGGCCCCCTATCCGAATCCGACGCATCGGCTGGAGGGCCGTCCTGTGGGTTGAAGGCGGTATGACCGCTTTGCCCAGGCTGAGGCTGCATCAGTCGGGAAGGGAAGCTAGGTGCTGTAGGCCGAGTTGAAGGTGACGTACTCCTCGGTCAGGTCACATCCCCAAGCGGTCGCGCTTGCATCACCTATGTTCAGGGCCACTCGAAAGCGGACCTCGGGCACGCTCATCGCACTGATCACCGCATCCTTGAAGTAGGGTATGGCAACTCCTTCGTGGACGATCTGGATCTCGTTGATGAATATGTCGATCTTGCCCTCTTCCAAGTCTATGCCGCTCTTGCCGAGCGCCATCATGATCCTTCCCCAGTTGGGGTCACGTCCATGCACCATCGCCTTGACCAAGAGCGACGATGCTATCTCCCTGGCCGCCGTGCGGGCATCCGCTGTGGTCAGCGCGCCAACGACGTTGACCTCCATAAGACGCTGTGCGCCCTCTCCGTCTCGCGCCATCTCCTTGGCGAGGGCAGTGCAGACGTAGGTCAACGCCTCTTGGAAGGCCCTGGCAGAGTCGGACCCGTCTTCGATTTCGGGAGCCCCCGAGGCGCCGTTGGCGAGCACCAGCACAGTGTCATTGGTGCTCTGGTCCCCGTCGACGTCGATCATGTTGAAGGAGACGTCGACCGCCCTATTCAGGGCTGTGCGCAGGTAGGCAGGGACCGCCGCCGCATCGGTGCCGATGAAGCACAGCATGGTGGCCATGTTCGGATGTATCATGCCGACGCCCTTGGCGGCGCCTCCAATGATCACTTGCCGGCCGTCGATCTCGATGGAGACGGCGATCTCCTTGGGACGGCTGTCCGTGGTCATGATGGACTTGGCGAAGTCGGGACCGCCGGAATCCGTCGCCCTAATGTTACCGATGTTCTGCCGGATGAGGGCCATGGGAAGCTCGACGCCGATCATACCGGTGCTGCATACCAGGACCTCTTCTGAGCCTACGTCAAGGTGCTTCGCCGCAAGAGCGGCCATATCCTTGGCGTCCTCGAGGCCCTGCTGCCCGACGCAGCAGTTGGCGCACCCGCTGTTGGCGACCACAGCCCTGGCGTGGCCGGAGGTGGCGCGTTGGCGGCTGAGGGTCACCGCCGGAGACAGGATGCGGTTCGTGGAGAAGGTGCCGGCGACGGCCGCCGGCGCTTCGGACAGCAGCAAACCCAGGTCGAGCGTGCCGCCCTCCTGGGTCTTGAGACCGGCGAAGGTCGCCCCGGCCAAGAAGCCCTTGGCCGACGCTACGTTGCCCCCGTTAATCAACTCGATCATGTGGTCCGCCATCCACCCGATGCCATCGAATCCGCGATAGGTCTCCAACCTCCTTAGGCTCAAGGCCCGTTGGATCAGCAGACAGCAGTATAACAGATACACCGGAAACCGGAAAAGAGGCGGCGCCCATTCATTCCCCTCGCCCTCCCCCCGTCGCCGCTGTACAATCCGGCCGCTTCAACTCGATGACGGCGCCCCCTGTCACCGAGTACTGAACGATACGGCTCGTTCACATCCCGTCTGACAGCCGTTGCCGGTACTTGGCCAGATCCTCCTCAGTCACGGCATCAGGAGGCACAAGCTGGTAGTGCTTCTCCGAAGCCACCCTGATGTCTCCGCCTTGTTTCTCGAACTCGAAGAGTGCGATCAGGTCGCCTTTTATGAACTGGGCTCCAACGGGTCGGCAGATTAGAGACGGCAGCTTCTCGCCACAAACGGCGATGTCCTGCTCGACCTGGACCCTGTTGAGCTTGTCGCTCCCGCCCTTGGCTTGGACGGGTATCACGTAATGGGAACCCCTTTTATCCACTCCAACATACATCTCGTCTGTTTCTACCTGGCCAATGCCAGTGACGGTCGTCCGCAAGTGGTTCTGGAGCGAGTAACAGGCGATGCCTAGGAAAATGTCGATCAACCGATTGTAGCGTATACGAGCTAGAACGGCTTGCTCGTCGCTAAATGCGTACTTGGCAATCATTCCTGGGGTCGCATCCGGCACCTTGGTAACCGCAAGGTTCGGGTTGGGCACCAGCGGTACGTCGGTGACCAAGACGAACCGGTACTTGCTCCGACCAGCGGGGCGGATGATCCAAGTCTCTCCAAAAGGCGCTCTTGCCAGAATGCTGGCTGGTAGCTCAGTCCTGTACCGGAAGCTGTAGACGACGTCGCCAAGATTCTTGGGCAGGTCGATGCCCAGTTCGGCTGCGAACGTGACGATGTCTTCCCGCTCGAAGTCTACCTCACGCTGTCCGCGCTCATACTTTGCACCAAAAATCGCCTCTATGATCGCCGAATAGCGGCTCTGGGAAGGCATCTGCTGCTCCTATCTCGAATCAGACACCCTGCCACTCCAGCAAGACGACCTCTTCCCGTAGCTGCTCTCCTGTGACGGTTGACGGTCTGGTGCGGAACAGATCGATGTCGTTGACGCGGTAGCCGAGCGAACCGGCAAGATCTGCGAGGATTTGCCCCGTGCGAATCATAACTCTCAGATACGACGCTTGGTCTCCGACCACGTAGGCCAGCTTTGCGCCGGGTCGGAGAACGGGGCGCAAAGAAGCAAGATGCCTCGCCATTCCGCCGAAGTACAGCTGGGTCACCCGGGGATACAGGCGCTCAAAGCCGGATGTCTTCCCCAGCTCGACGCGGCGACGTTCTATAGACTTTGCTATTTCCTGAATCCCCACATGCTCCGAGACCTCCCGGTCGTCCATGTCGGCCTTGTACACGCCCCTAGTATTGGACCTAACTAGGCCTTGCTTCAATGACCGCAGGTCACGTCTGTCACGTATCAGTCCCAGAATGACCGACTCCAATCGCGTTGTCCGCGTGTAGTCCTTCTCGTTCGGATACGGTGGGGAAGTAATGACCGCATCGATGGAGTCAGGCTTCAATACCATATCCACCTCTCGAGAGTCCGCCTTGAGCACCCGACAAGACCCGTGGCCCCGGTCTTTCATCAAGTTGACGTCTACGACGATCGCCCGCATGCAGTCGAGCCAAGCATCTAGTACAGGCGCATCTTCCTTGATCTTCCCCACTCCCACTTCAGGGCCGAACTTCAAGTTGCCGACGCGGTTTACCAGCACGTTGGCAAGGGCAAGCCGCCCGTACTGCTGGAGCTGGTGGTCTCCATGACTGTCAATTGCTTCTAGGAGGACCAGCGCCTTGTGCAGCGGAGTTGGGCTGATCGAGTCCTTCAACAGAAGTTTGGACTGCTCAGGGCTAAGTCCGCGCATTGGGGTTCGAGGGCCCCCGCTCATCTGGAACATGGGAAGCCCGCTACAGTCGCTGATGCCATCACAGTGCAAGGCCTCTCTCGTCGACACCGCTACCTCATCGACGTAGTCCGCGAGGGCAAGACAGTCTGCCGACCAATCGACCTTCACTGAACTGGCGAAGTAGGCCATCGGGTTGGACTCGATCCCCATGCTGGCGATACCGAGCTTCTTGCACTCGACCAGGGTCGTGCCCGTGCCGCAGAATGGGTCTAGGACAGTCTCCGAGCCGTGAAGGTCAAACCGGTCGAGGTAGGTCTGAACCAAGTGAGGCGGAAACGATAGAACGAACCGGTACCAGCTATGAACTGCCCGATCTTCGGTCCGTATCTTGTTCTGGCCTCTAAGGCCTTTGCCACTGCTTTGGAGTATTTCGGTCGGCATTTGCATCAGTACAGTAACAGACTGTGCGCCCAAACCCCAGTCTACACCAACTGATTCGTCATGCGAACGTATGCGCCGTGACGCTCAATCCATCCAGATGAGGTCTTCACCACCCTCGACTACAAGCGTCCAGCGCCACCCAGCGCTCTCGTGATGTGGACGGGACTGCCGGGTTCCTATACAATAGCCGCCTAAGAATACCTCAACTTATGGAGGCTGGCCCAGATATGACTTCCAACATAGTCCTCTCGAACAAGGAGTTCAACGTCGTCGGCAAGCGCCCCATCAGGCATGACGGCTACGACAAGGTTACGGGCAAGGCCCAGTACGGTGCCGACATCAGTCCGCCGGGGCTCATGTGGGGCAATGTCGTCCGCAGTCCCCACGCCCACGCCAAGATACTGTCCATAGACACCAGCAAGGCCGAGGCCCATCCCGAGGTCGTCGCGGTCGCGACCGCCGCCGACTTCCCTTCCTACTCCAACGCCGGCGTCGAGACCACCAGCAACAACGTCCTCGCGTCCGGCAAGGTGCTCTATAAGGGGCACGCGATAGCGGCGGTTGCCGCCAGCAGCCAGCACGTTGCGGAAGAGGCCGCGGCGCTGGTCGAGATCGAGTACGAGGTGCTCCCGCCGGTCACCAGCGTAGAGGACGCTATGGCGCCAGGCGCGCCCCAGCTTCACGAACAGTACCCGGGGAACGTAGCCAGCCACGACCAGCTCAGCTTGGGCGACGTAGAAAAGGGCTTCAAGGAAGCGGACGTCATCGTAGAGAGGGAGTTCCGCACCAAGACCGTCCACCAGGGCTACATCGAGCCCCACTCCGCGACGGCTTGGTGGAACCCCGGCGATGACAAGGTGACGGTCTGGTGCAGCTCTCAAGGGCACTTCCAGATCAGGGACAAGACTGCTCAGGTCCTGGGAATCCCCGAGTCCCAGGTCAAGGTCGTGCCGATGGAGATCGGCGGCGGCTTCGGCGGCAAGACCACCATCTACCTGGAGCCGGTGGCCGCGTTGCTGTCCAGGAAGTCCGGGCGTCCGGTGAAGCTGACCATGAGCCGTGCCGACGTGATGGAGGCTTCCGGCCCGACTGCGGGCACCTACATGCAGATCAAGATGGGGGCGACCTCGGACGGCAAGCTGACCGCCGCCCAGGCGGACCTCAGGTACGAGGCAGGCGCCTTCCCCGGCTCCCCCGTGGGCGCGGCGGCCCAGTGCATGTTCTCTCCGTACAACGTCGAGAACGCTCTGATCGACGCCTACGACGTGGTCGACAACAAGCCAAAGAGCACCGCCTACAGGGCCCCAGGGGCCCCCGCCGGGGCCTTCGGCGCCGAGACCGTGGTCGACGAGCTTTGCGAGAAGCTCTTCATGGACCCGCTGGAGTTCCGCATCATGAACGGCGCCAAGGAGGGCACCCGCCGGATCAACGGCCTGGTCAACCCTTCTATCGGGTGCCTCGAGACGGCCGAGGCCGCCAGGGACCACGACCACTACGGGGAGCCCTTCGACGGCCCCAACAGGGGGCGAGGCATAGCCTCCGGGTTCTGGATCAACGGCTCCGGGCCCGCGTGCGCCACCGCCAACGTCCACTACGACGGCACCGTCAGCCTGATCATCGGGTCCATGGACATCGGCGGCACCAGGCCCGCCGCTGCGCAGCAGTTCGCCGAGGTTCTGGGGATACCCGTCGAGGACGTGTTCCCCCAGGTGGGGGACACGGAGTCCATCGGCTACACCTCGATGACCGGCGGCAGCGGCGCTGCCTTCAAGACAGGCTGGGCCAGCTACGAGGCGGCCCAGGACGTGAAGCAGCAGATGATAGGACGGGCCTCCCAGCTCTGGGAGAAGCCTGAGGAGGAGATCGAGCTGGTCGACGGCGTCATCCGACACAAGTCAGACCCCGAGCTCCGCAGCAGCTTCAAGGAGCTCTCCGCCATGCTCCCGGACATCGGGGGCCCCGTGGTCGGCCAGGCCAACATGGACCCCAGAGGGGCTGGCAGCGCCTTCGCCACGCACATCGTAGACCTGGAGGTTGACCCCGAAACCGGCAAGGTTACGATCCTCCGATACACCGCGGTCCAGGACGCGGGCAAGGCCATCCATCCGAGCTACGTCGAGGGCCAGATCCAGGGCGGCGTAGTCCAGGGCATCGGCTGGGCCCTGAACGAAGAGTACTTCATGGACGACGATGGGCAGATGGTAAACTCCAGCCTGCTGGACTACCGGATGCCGACCTCCCTGGACCTCCCGATGATCGACACCGTCATCGTGGAGAAGGAGAACCCCGGACACCCATACGGGGTCAGGGGCGTCGGAGAGGTCTCCATCGTCCCGCCGCTGGCCGCCATCGCCAACGGGGTCTACAAGGCCACCGGCATCAGGATGAGGGACCTGCCCATGAATCCCGCAGCCGTCGTCAAGGCGCTGGCTGAGAAGGACGCATAGGAAAACCTTCCGCCTGCCACTTTCAGAGCTTCCGAGCGAGGCAACGTTAGCTGCTATGAAGACTGCGTTGCCTCGTTCGTTGCATGGACGCGGCGGCACACCCTCTTGAGACACGCCCCCACCTTCCCCAGTGAATACTCAAGGAGATAGCGTGGAGACTCCCAGGGTAGCTGAAAGAAGGCCCGATCTGCCCCTGCGCACCATAGCCTTCCGGAAGCTCCTGCAAGCCAAACGTGCGATGCACGTGGGCCGGGTGTGGGGAGCGTCGTTGGCATCCACCGACCGGCCGCTGCTCGCCCACATCATCCCGATGCGCCGCTGCAACCTCTCCTGCACCTACTGCAACGAGTTCGACAAGGTCTCCGAGCCCGTGCCCTTGGAGGCCATGTACCAGCGCCTCGACAAGCTATCGGAGCTGGGCACCGCTATGATCGGCTTCAGCGGCGGCGAGCCGCTGCTCCATCCTCACCTGGACGAGATGGTCTCCAGGGTCAGGCAGAACGGCACCGTGGCGTTCATCCTCACCAACGGCTACCTGCTCACGGAGAAGCGAATCAAGCGCCTCAACGACGCGGGCTTGGAGTATCTCCAGATCTCCATCGACAACGTGAACCCGGATGACACCTCGAAGAAGAGCCTCAAGGTGCTCGATCAGAAGCTGGTGTTGCTGGCCAAGTTCGCCGAGTTCGGAGTCAACATCAACTCTGTGCTAGGAGGAGGCATCGAGAACCCCAACGACGCCCTCGTCATTGCTCAGCGGGCGGCAGACCTCGGCTTCACCGGGTCGGTGGGCATAATCCACGGGGGGGACGGTACGCTCAGGCCGCTGAGCGACGCGGAGCGAGAGGTCTATCGCAGAATAAAGAGCGTCGGCTCGCGGAACTGGGGGATGCTTAGCGGCTACGAGGAAAACCTGACGCAGGGATTGGCCAACGACTGGAAGTGCAGGGCCGGGGCCAGATATCTGTACGTGGATGAGAACGGACTCGTTCACTACTGCTCACAGCAGCGGGGCTATCCCGCCATACCCCTGAAGAGCTACACCCTAGAGGACATCCGGCGGGAGTACCAGACCAAGAAGCCCTGCGCCCCCTACTGCACGGTCGCCTGCGTCCAGCGGATATCTGTCTTCGACAAGTGGAGGTCCCCTCAGACCCTAGGCGTCGGCGCCCGGCGGCAGCGGCCAAGCCAGTCCAAGTAACGCCCTCGTTCCTCCAACCCCCTCTCCCTCAATCGGCCCTCGCGGAGGGAGATCGAGAGGATCAACCCAGGGGTACTCGTCAGGGGGGCGAAGCGTCGTCCACAGCCGGCAGCTTCCCCGAGCTGCGCAGCCGCTCGAAGGCTTGCCGCTCCAGCTGGCGCACCCTCTCCCTGGTGACCCCAAGCTCGACGCCCACCTCCTCCAGGGTGCGCGGGCGGTCGTCGTAGAACCCAAAGCGCAGCGCCAAGACCAATCGAAGCCGCGGCGTGAGGTCCTCCATGGCCTGGATGACATCCTCCCGGATCAGCATCCTGACGGCGGTCTCGTCTGGCGTCCAGCTGGAGGTATCTTCGATGAAGTCCTCCAGTGTAGAGTTCTCATCCCCCACCGGGGCGCCCAGCGATACCGTATGCTGCCGCTGGCGCAGCAGGTCGTTCACCAGTTCGTCCTTCCATCCGAGCTCCGCGGCCACCTCATGGGGGGTCGGCTCTCTGTCCAGCTTTCGAATGAGCGTCCGTTCGGCGCCGCTGAGCTGCTGCAGCCTATCGACTACGTGGACAGGCAGACGGATGGTCCGGCCCTGGTCCGCCAGGGCCCTGGTGACCGACTGGCGAATCCACCAAGTCGCGTAGGTGCTGAATTTGTATCCTCGGTGAGGATCGAACTTCACGACGGCGCGCATAAGACCCAGGTTGCCCTCCTGGATCAGGTCCAGCAGCGGCAGCCCACGGTTCAGGTACCTCCGGGCGACGCTGACCACGAGCCGCAGGTTCGAGTTGGTGAGTCGTTCGGCCGCAGCCTGCCCTTCTCGCTCGATCTCGGCCCATAGCCCCTCGAGCTCCCGGCGATGGCTATTGACACTCCGGCCAATCGAGTCCAAGTCCTCTGCCGTCCCGATCTCCTCCGTCAACCGCGGCGTCAACAGGTGAGACAGGTTTGATACGGTGCACGCGGCCGCCGCAATCTCTTTCACCTCCATGGTCAGGCTCTCGGACATTGCTTCCAGAACGTCTTGGTGCAGAGCGTTATCCAGGGCGTTGCGGACCGCCCACAGCGACAGGATGCCGAAGGTCTCGGCATCTCCCGTCTCCACTGGGAGCGCGGAGGCGAGGGCCTTCAGCAGCTCCCCGTAAGAGAGCAGATCGCGGCAGACAGCCTCTCTGATCTCGACCGTCCCGGGCTCGTCTCCGCCCTTCTCCCGGGCCCGCCCGCGGACCTCGTCGAGCCGGACACGCCTTTCTACAGCCATGCCCAACTCCAGCTCCTCAGGCTTGCTGAGGAGGGCGTGCTCGCCTATGGCCAGCAGATAGTCCCTGATCGAGTCCGACTCGCCATCGTCCCGAGCGGCCCTCACCGGCCCCCCATCGGACCGCGTCCGGCCAGCCCGTCTGGTGGGCCCGCCGGCGTCGTCCTCGACACCCGGGGCGTTCCACCGTGTCTCCGTAGACTCTTGCACTTCGACCTCTTTCGATCGGGTGTTATGGGAACAGTCCGACTGCAGCCGCTACTGCACTAACGACCGCCGAGACCCCTGGTGTCGCCGATGTCGACACCTACTTCTCCCAGGTACTATACAAAAAGAGCCCTGAACGTATCTCAGGGCCCTATTCTTGTGGCTAGTGATGGTTGCGGGGGAGGGACTCGAACCCTCGACCTTTGGGTTATGAGCCCAACGAGCTGCCGCTGCTCCACCCCGCGACGATACATGCGGGCCTGCGAGCCTCCCGTTATGGGGGGAGGCTCCTCCCGCGTCGGCGAGGCCCTTGGCCGGGTTGTGGGGCCAAACGTGGCCGTCGCCTGTTACTGAATCCCGTGCGACAAATATACGAGTCTTAATGTGGGTCAAGTCCTCGGCCGATTAGTACCGCTCAGCTGAACCCCTTGCGGAGCTTACACCTGCGGCCTATCAACCCTGTAGTCTACAGGGGGCCTTACTCCCGACCTAAGCCGGGATGGGAGATCTAATCTTGGGGTTGGCTTCGCGTTTAGATGCTTTCAGCGCTTATCGCATCCGGACATGGCTACCCGGCGATGCCCCTGGCGGGACAACCGGTACACCAGAGGTCCGTCCTTCCCGGTCCTCTCGTACTAGGGAAAGCTCCCCTCAAATCTCCTGCGCCCACGACGGATAGAGACCGAACTGTTTCACAACGTTCTGAACCCAGCTCGCGTACCGCTTTCACCGGCGAACAGACGGACCCTTGGGACCTTCTTCAGCCCCAGGATGCGGCGAGCCGACATCGAGGTGCCAAACCTCGCCGTCGCTATGGACGCTTGGGCGAGATTAGCCTGTTATCCCCGGGGTAGCTTTTATCCGTTAAGCTACGGCCCTTCCACAAGGAACCGTAGGATCACTTTGCCCGACTTTCGTCTCTGCTCGACTTGTAGGTCTCACAGTCAAGCTCCCTTATGCCAATGCACTCTAAAGGTGATTTCCATCCACCTTGAGGGAACCTTTGGGCGCCTCCGTTACCTTTTGGGAGGCGACCGCCCCAGTCAAACTGCCCACCAGGCAATGTCCCCAGATTGTATCGGGGTTAGGGCCAAGATCACAGAAGAGCGGTATTTCAAGGTCGACTCCACCTCGACTGGCGTCGCGGCTTCTCAGTCTCCCGCCTATCCTACACATCTATGAGCCCGGTCCACTGCCAGGCTACAGTAAAGCTCCACGGGGTCTTCTTGTCCTGTCGCGGGTAGCCAGCATCTTCACTGGCCTTGCAATTTCACCGAGCCCCTCGTTGAGACAACGCTCAGGTCGTGACGCCATTCGTGCGGGTCGGAACTTACCCGACAAGGGATTTCGCTACCTTAGGACCGTTATAGTTACGGCCGCCGTTCACCGGGGCTTCGGTTCAAAGCTTTGTCCTTGCGGACGAACCTCTCCCCTTAACCTTCCGGCACTGGGCAGGCGTCAGCCCCTATACATCGCCTTTCGGCTTAGCAGAGACCTGTGTTTTTGATAAACAGTCGCCTGAGCCTCTTCACTGCGACCCGCAGGGGCATCGGTCCAGCAAGTGGACGTCACCCCGCGGGTACCCTTTCTCCCAAAGTTACAGGGCCAAGTTGTCGAGTTCCTTAACGAGGGTTCTCTCGTTCACCTCGGGACTTTTACCCCCGCCCACCTGTGTCGGTTTTCGGTACGGACGCCAACAGCTCTAGCAACGAGGCTTTTCTCGACGGTATAGGTTCAGCGGAGTCCTCCAGGGCTTTGGCCCTAGAGTTCTCTCTCCCCTCAGCTCATAGCTCCAGAACGGATTTGCCTGTCCTGGACTGGCCTACAGGAGACAACGCACCATGTCCAATGGGCGCGCTCCGCCTACCTTTCCGTGTCCCCCCTTTGCCTTAAACGAACTATCCGCGGTACGGGAATCTTAACCCGTTGTCCATCGCCTTCGCTTGTGCGCTACGGCTTAGGCCCGACTTACCCTACGTCGATCAGCGTAGCGTAGGAAACCTTGGGCTTTCGGTGTCCTGGATTCTCACCAGGATTGTCGCTACTCATGCCGGCATTCTCACTTCCCAGCGCTCCACCCCGGCTTACGCCGAAGCTTCTGTGCCCTGGCAACGCTCCCCTACCCTCCGGCTGCTCGCCGGAGCCGCGGCTTCGGTGGTGGACTTTAGCCCCGTTACATTTTCGGCGCAGGACCCCTCGACTAGTGAGCTATTACGCACTCTTCAAAGGATGGCTGCTTCTAAGCCAACCTCCTAGCTGTTTTAGGATTCCCACTTCCTTTCACACTTAGTCCACACTTCGGGACCTTAGCCTGCGGTCTGGGCTGTTTCCCTCTCGACAATGAAGCTTATCCCCCACTGTCTCACTCCCAAGGAACATCTAGGGGCATTCGTGGTTTGGTTGGGATTGGTAAGCTCACACCCCCTAGCCCATCCAGTGCCCTACCTCCCCCAGACTACCTTGAGGCTGTACCTAAATACATTTCGGGGAGAACCAGCTATCTCCGGGTTCGTTTGGCGTTTCACCCCTACCCACAGCTCATCCCATACCTTTGCACCGGTAACGGGTTCGGTCCTTCATCCCGAGATTATCGGGACTTCAACCTGGCCATGGGTAGCTCACCCGGTTTCGGGTCTAATCCAAACAACACACCAAGCATACTGGAGACTCCACCGCCGAGATCACCGCGTCATCGCTCCTCGGCCCGATAAATCGGACCTCGAAGCGGGTCGGCGACTCCCCCGGCCGTTTTGCCTCCGCTCGGTTCGCGCCCTATTAGGACTCGCTTTCGCTGCGGCTCCGGAATTGACATCCCTTAACCTAGCTGCTCAGATTAACTCGCCGGCTCATTCTTCAATAGGCACGCGGTCAGTCTCGACTAAGTCGGACCTCCCACGGCTTGTAGGTCTGCGGTTTCAGGTCTATTTCACTCCCCTTCCGGGGTTCTTTTCACCTTTCCCTCACGGTACTGGTTCACTATCGGTGGCCAAGAGTATTTAGCCTTGGAGGGTGGTCCCCCCAGATTCCCACAAGATTTCACGTGTCCCGTGGTACTCAACAACATCGTCAGAAGCCCCACCCGCTTCGCCTACAGGACTATCACCTTCTTCGGTCGTCCTTTCCAGGTGCATTCAGCTTGGGATAGGGTTTTTTACTTCTTGCTCACCGCTGAGGCGAGAGCTGACGAGTGTTACAACCCCCAACAGACATAGGACCTCAGTCCACTCAGCCTGCCAGGTTTGGGCTCTTCCCCGTTCGTTCGCCACTACTAGGGGAATCTCGGTTGATTTCTTTTCCTCAGGATAGTTAGATGTTTCAGTTCTCCCACTTACCTCCCGCCAGAGGCGGGTATCCCGGTATGACCCGGGATGGGTTTCCCCATTCGGGAACCCCCGGCTAAGCCCGCTAGACGGCTCACCGGGGCTTATCGCAGTCTTGCCGCGCCCTTCTTCGGCTCTTGGCCCCAAGGCATCCACCGCAGACCCTTAGTAACTTGACCCACATTAAGGCTCGTATATTCTGACAGGATTCAGTTGTTAAGGTACAAAAAAGGCGGCCAGGCAAACCTAGCCGCCGCAAGGTGTTACCTTTGATGAGAAAATCAGATAACGATAGAAATCATGGTTTGTTTTTTTGGGACGCACAGTATTATAAGCGAACAGATTCGGCTCAGTCAAGGGCCACCAAAGGAATCGCAGGCCCTTTTAATGACTCGCCCGGTACCCGTTTGCCGTATAATGGCCCAGGATCGACCCTGTCGGTCCCGCTGAAAGTCACAGACGAGAGAGGCAGAAGGAGTATCCTCAATGTTCCAACGACTGGCCGTGCTTGGCGTAGGCGCCATCGGGAGCGTCATCGGAGGCTACCTGACCAGGGCTGGCCGCGACGTCACCCTCATCGATACCTGGCCCGACCACGTGGAGACGATGAAGAGGGATGGCTTGCGCGTCACGGCCCTAGACGACGACTTCACCGTTCCGGTCAAGGCCATGCACATCGGAGAGGTATCCAGCACCTCAGAGCCCTTCGACGCCGCATTCCTGTCGGTGAAGTCCTACGACACCGTCTGGGCTGCCCACTTCATCATGCCCTACCTCGGACCCACGGGCATCATCGTGTCGGCCCAGAACGCCGTCAACGACGAGGTGATCGCGCCAATCGCAGGCTACAATAGGGTGCTCGGATGCGTGATCACACTGGGCGCCGGCTTGTACGAACCCGGCCACGTCCAACGCACCAGCACGCCGGACCGCCACTCCTTCACCCTGGGAGAGCCCAGCGGCATGGCCACCGAGAGGGTCAAGGCCCTGGCGGAGATCATGAGCGACGTCGGTCTGAGCAAGGTCACCAGGAACCTGTGGGGAGAGCGGTGGGCGAAGCTCGCCACCAACTCCATGGCCAATCCGGTCTGCTCGATAACGGGCCTCGGCTCGGCGGCGGTCAGGCAGACTCCCGGAGTGGTGGACATCTCGGTGAAGGTGGCGAGGGAGGTGGTGCAGGTCGGAAGCTCCCTGGGAGTGGAGGTTGAGCCCATCAGCGGCATACCCGCCTCCACCTACGAGCGGGCCGGCGACGCCGAGGTGATGGAGGAGATCAAGACTCAGCTGGCCGCGGGGGCGGGAACGCTGGGAGAGGGCAGGCCGTCTATGTACCAAGACGTTCTCAAGGGCCGCCGGACCGAGATCGAGTACCTGAACGGGTACGTCGTCAGGCGCGGCCGGGAGGCCGGCGTTCCCACGCCGGTCAACGAGGCCATCGTACGGCTGCTGAGGCAGATAGAGCGGGGAGAGCTTCAGCCGGACCTAGCCAACGCCAAGCATCTGGAGCCGTACGTCTAACAGGAGGCTTGAGGCCCTGGGCCCGAACGCCAGGTTCGACCGCTCTCGTTGTTGTAGAATGGGACTCTGAGGCAGATATTTTCGCGGCATGTTTCGATCTCTCTTTGGCAAGGGCAAAAACCGGCGGTCCTCCAACAAGGCCCCAGAGGCTGCCGACGAGTCGATTAGGTCGGCTGGGGTTGGCGACGTCGTGGTGATCTCCGGCTACTCCCCCTCCTTCGACGACGCCTACTTCCTCGTCGAGTCGACCGCCCGGTACGAGAGCCCGGCCGGCAAGTCCCATGAGCTCATGGGGGTGGACGGCGACAGGAGGGTGGCCATTGAGTGGTCCGACTACGAGGGCCTGTTCATCTCCGTGAGAGAGCTGGGACCCCCGCTGGGGCTCTCGGCCATTGGACTGACGGGGGATGACCTAGTGCATATGGACGAGTCGCACTCCATCGAGAGCTCGATAGAGTACCAGGGAGGCACCTACTTCTACCGCAACAGCCACGAGATGCGGTACTATCGGGAGGGACAGGGAGAGCCCGACGGATTCTACGGCTGGGAGTTCCTGGACAACGAGAACGGAAAGGTGATCTCGGTGGTCAAGGGGGAGGAGGCGCCCTTCGAGGTCTACACCTCGTCCGCAGTCTCTCCGGACATCGTGAGCGTTTACAAGAGGTAGATACCCCGCCACTTTCAACTAGGGAGGCAAGCAATGGAAGACGCATTCATCGACACCCTGGAGCTGTTCCCGCGAGGACTCGTATACGTGGGTATGAGCTTGGCGTTGCTGGTGATGGCGAAGCTGGTGCAGGACCTGCTGACCCCCTACAAGATCGGCCAGCAGCTTACTACCAAGGACAACGTAGCCCTGGCGCTGAGCATTAGCGGCTACTACCTCGGCGTCATCATCGTATTCCTGGGAGCGGTGTTCCAGCCCGACGCCGGGCCTGTGGGAGACAACCTGGGGTTCACCTCGGACTACTGGCAGGAAGTCCTGAACGTCCTCATCTACTCTGCAGTCGGTATCGTGATCCTGAACGTCGCCAGAATCGTCGTCGACCGGGTGGTGCTGTACCAGTTCAGCACCGAGAAGGAGATCATCGAGGACAGGAACGCCGGAACGGGCGCCGTGGAGTTCGGCGTTTACGTGGCGGTCAGCCTGGTGATCGCCGGCTCGATCTCCGGCGAGGGCGGCGGTCCCGAGCATTCGCTGGTCTTCCTGGCTCTGGGCCTCGCGACCTTGGTCCTGTACACGCTGTTCTACGAGCTGACGACCCCTTACAAGATTCACGACGAGATCGAGCGAAACAACGCCTCCGTGGGGGTTGCCCTGGGGGGCAACCTGATAGCCATAGGCATCATCTCCCTGAAGGCGATAGCCGGGGACTTCGTCGGCTGGAGCGAAGCGCTGGCAGGATTCATCACCTTCGCCCTGCTGGGCTTCATTCTGCTGCTGGTGGTGCGCCGCCTGACCGACTTCGTGCTATTCCCCAGGGTAAAGGTCTCCAACGAGCTGGCGGTCGATCGGAACCTCGGGGTTGGCCTCATCATGGCCTCCGTGGTCATCAGCGTCAGCGCGATCCTCTTCTTCGCGGTGTAGGATTCCCGGCGCCCGACTCGCGGTTGCGTATCAGGTCGATGGCATCCTTCTGGGACGCCTGCAGGTCGGCCTCCTCCGCGGCCTCTTCCAGGTGGGAGAGGCCTGCGTCCACGATCCAGCCCAGGGTCTCCTCATCTATCGAGCGGTGGTCCAACACGGGCCGGAGGATATCGTCGTAGAGCTCACTGCCGTGAATCAGCCGGCGCCACTCGGCGGCGTAACCATCCAGGGTCGAGTCATAGAGTCGCAGGAGGAACACCAGGCGGATCGGGTCGACCCCCTCGCTCCAGTAGACCTGAGGCCTAAGGTCTTCCCCGAGGCCAGTGCCGAACTCTACGGTCCCCGCGTCCCAGTCGTACAGGACATCGTCGAAGACGCCGTACCGGTCGATATAGCCCTCCGTCTCCGATATGATCCCGCCCAGGAACCGGCGGCCCTCCTCTGCGATGTGGTATACCCGCGTCTCGGCATCAGCGGCTATCAGGCCTCGTGAGGCGAGCTCTTCGGCGATGGGGACCAGCGCCCGGTCCTCCTCCTCTTCCGACGCCGCGGACAGCCGGAGCCGGTGTTTGTCCATGAAGTAGATGAGGACAAGTCCCCGCATCCACGCGAGCAGCCCGTCCGTGTCGCCCCCCGACTCCGCGAAGTGGGCGAGGACCTCGTATCGGGGCTCGATCACGAGGTCCAGCATCCGCCTCTGGTGCTCATCGCCGTCGAAACGGCACTCGCTCAGGTGCCGGGACGCCGGATGGGAGGGCTCCACCTGGGGCCCGTGATTCGCGAAGAGGGCGAAGAGACAGCGGCCCTCTCGCCACTGGTCGACGACTTCCAGCATCCCCTCGTAGATCTCCGGGTAGTCCGGGTTGGCGGCGAGGTCCGCCAGCTCTATGACCCGGTACTGCTCCGCCTCGTCCTCAGGGAAGATGGTGTCCAGCACCTGGCCGATGGTGAGGTTGTACGAGCGGCCTGGGAGCTCCACCCGGAAGGAGTCTTCCAGGTCGTCGTCGGCCAGCGATATCCGGGCCTCCAGCACGCCGGCCGGGTCGTCATCTACGGAGCCGAGGTAGCGGACGTCCTCACCCCGGAGGCGCTTAGCGTACTCTGGCGGGCCGTCCACGGAGCCTCAGCGGCGGCTGAAGCGTCGCCGGCCGGCGACGCTCTGGCCTCCGCCGCCCCCGAGGAAGCCGCTGGACCTGGCCGCGGAGGACTTGCCAAAGGTGGAGCCGCTTCCACCCGACCCCCACGAGCTCCTGACACCGGTGCGGCTGCTGGTCTTGAAGGCGCTGGTGCGCTTCTGGGTGTTGAGGTAGCTCTGACGGGAGGTGCTGTACTTTGAGCTGGCGAAGCTGGACCTGTTCTTGTTGAAGTAGCTGCCGTTCTTCGATACCTGGGACCGGTAGGAGGAGGAGGCCCTGTAGTTGTTCCGGTCGCGCCTCATCGTCGAATAGCTGCCAGGCGGCGTCGAGTAGTAGTAGCCTCTCGGGGTCATGGACGAGATCAGCAGGTAGGTGAACAGGAAGTTGCCCGCGCCGAAGCTGTTGTTGTAGTAACCGTTGGAGCCGTGGCCTTGCATCTGGTGGCGATTCTCGCGGTCCTTGAAGATGGAGAACAGCTTGTCGTCGGTCGTGTCGTCGATGGTGCCGTTGCCGTTCAGGTCTTCGTAGGCCTCCAGGTCCAGTCCCGCCTCCGACTGCCGCGCCCTGATCAAGACGATTCCGTCGCCCTCGTATATCTCGTTGACACGGCGCTCGAACTCCGAAACGTCCTCGGACTCCTTGAACGCCTCTTGGACATCTTCGAGGTTGATTCTTCCCGCCGCCCCGTCCGTTGCCGCCCACTCATCGTAAGAAGGGCCGGAGTCGCACGCCGCCAACACCGGCGCCGCTGCGACCATCGTCCCGGTTAGGACCACGAGTCCGGGCCTTCCGACTGCTCTCCGCATGTCACACACTCCTCACAGGAACACTGTGCGCCGCCAAACCAGGTCCTTCTTCTCCGGCGACGCTAACGATGTTTGGCAAGCCGCCTGGTCAGCCTGTCTTTGTCATAACGAGAGATGCCTCTTCGGCCAAGGATACCCTCTCCCCCCGCCCATCCGCCGAGGCTTCCGCCGCGGGGAAGGTCGCCACTCTTTGAAGGAATGCATCCAGCACGCGGAGCTTGAACATCTCGAACTCCGTGAAGCTCTCGATAGCATAGTCGGCGACGGCCGGTCTATGGCCGTGAGCGTTTACGGTAACGGTCCGCAACAACCCCTGGAGGTTGACGAGGTGCTCCCGCCACAGCTCGTCGGACGTTTGCAGGAAGAGCAGCCTCTCCAGATACGAGAACGTCCCTATTCCCAGCTCCGCCACGGCCCGGTCCAGAACGGCTGTCAGGAGATCGCCAAGCTCCACGGCAAGGCTGTCCAGGGGCGCGCCCTCCAGGTCAAGGACATCTACTCCGAAGTCGAGAGAGAGCTCCTCCGCCAGCGTGCGAAATCGGCCTTCGTAGTCGCAGGAGCCCATGTCCGGGAAGTGGCGCCGGACGAGCCGCGCCGCCCACTCCTCGACGATACGGCTGCGGACCTGGGCCAGCCGGTCGGTATCTACCACCTCGCGGCGGGCCTCATAGTAGGCCGCGGCCTGGGATTCCAACACGAGGTCATACTCGCGCGCCAGATGGCGGCTCACCTCGTCGTCCTCGGCAACTCTCCCCTGGAGCGTGTTGAGGTGGGCCGTCATCGCCGGGCCTTCGTAGAAGGTACGGCCGGAGTCATCGCGCTCGGACGGGCGGGCCGCGGCCTTGGGTACGCCGCCCCCGTGGGCGATCATCCGGTCCTCCAGGGACAGGATGGAACGGGAAGCGCCGAAGGCGCCCTGGCGCCCGCTGCGACCCCACAGCTGCCTGTCGATTCGAGGCGATGGGTTGAGCTCCGAGCCCAGGACATAGAGGCCGAGCCCAGCCTCGATCCGGACCACCCCTCCCGTATCTCGCCCCCTTCTTTGACTGACGCATACGGTGGCTCCGGTGCGCTCCACGGCGATATCCCCGTGAAGGCTCCCGGACGCCTCATCCTCGATAGACCCGGCTTCTTCTCTGGAGCCGCACTCCAGCTCGACACGAGCGGCCCTCTCCATCAGCAAACTCCTGGCATGGTCCAGGTAGCCGGCCGCGACGTGCCAGTCCAGGTCGTCGCCCAGCAGTATGTCGGTGCCGCGCCCCGCCATGTTGGTCGCGATGGTGACCGCGCCGAGGGCGCCCGCGTCCCTGACTATCTTCGCCTCCTCGGCGTCGTTGACCGCGTTCAGGAGATTGTGCGGGACACGCGCCTCGGTCAGCGCACGGCTGATCTCTTCGGACTGTTCGATGGTCAGCGTTCCCACCAGCACCGGACGCCCCACGATCCGGCAGCGTCTCACCTCATCGAGTATCGCCGCGAGCTTGTCGCCCCGCGTCTCGTAGACCCTGTGTCCGTAGTCGGTGCGTCTGGACCCGCGGTGAGGATCGATCCGGACTACTCGGAGCCCGTACTGACGCCGGAGCTCGTCCCCCGAATCGACGGCTGTCCCCGTCATTCCACTCACCTGCGAGTACCGAGCGGCCATGCCGGGCACGGAGGTCTGCGCCAGCACCTCGCTCTCCGGTCTGACTTCGACCCCCTCCTTAGCTTCGAGAGCGGCGTGCAATCCGTGCTGGTACCGGTTCTCCGGAAGGGTCCTGCCCGTGAGCTCGTCGATCAGTACGATATCGCCGTCCACCACCACGTAGTCCACGTCCCTCTTGAGCAGAGCATAGGCCCGCAGCATCTGTTGTACCTGGTTCAGCCGGCCATAGCCGCGGTAGGCCCGCTTGATCAGGCGGTCGCGGCGTCGCAGGCGCTCTCCCAGGGGCAGCCGGTCGTCGGACTGCACGGCGGCCAGATGGCGGTCCACCTCGACGCAGTCGAATATGGGCCCCAGCGCGCTCTCCAGGCAGCGCTGACCTCCATCGGTCAGCGTAACCGATCTACCCTCCGGGTCGACGGTGTAGAGCAGGCCGCTGTCCAGCCTCCGGTCTGGGTCGCAAGTCTGTGCGGAGTCCACCAGTCCCCGAACTCGACGGCGCGCCCCCGGGTCGGCGGCGAAGCGGCTCGCCAGGCGCGCGTGCTGGGGGTCTGCCAGGTACAGCTCCGCCAATAGCGCATCCTGCGATTGGCGGTCGCCGGCCCCTCGGTCTACCCGCCGAATCAGCTCCCGCACCGCGGCGGACTGCCGTAACACCAGGCCGCTGACGGCGTCCCTGACCCTCTCGAAGGCCCGCATGTTCACGTGGGAGTCGCCGGCTACTATCAGCGGGGTAAGGGCCTGGTCGATGAGGACGTGGTCCACCTCGTCGACGATGGCCGCCCCCAGCGGCCCCTGCACCGGCGCCGAGGGGGGATGCTTCAGGTTGTCTCGGAGGAAGTCGAACCCAAACTCCCTTAGGGTCCCGTACACGATCTGCTGCCGGTAGGCATTCCGCCGCTCGTCGTCGTCCATATAGCCCAGGACAGCGCCGACCGTCAGGCCAAGAGACTCGTACACCGGCGCCAGCCAGTTGGCGTCCCTGCTCGCAAGATAGTCGTTTGCGGTGACGACGTGGACCGAGCTTCCCCTCAGCGCATACCACACAGCGGTGAAGGCGGCTGCGATGGTCTTCCCCTCCCCCGCGTCCATCTCCACCACGTTCCTTCCGCACATGGCCCTACCCGCAAGGAGCTGCTCGTCCGTCGCCCGGAAGTCGACCGCCCCGTCGACATCCAGGGACGACAACGACAGGTAGAACTCGGCGGACAGCAGGATGTCCGCCGGATAGGCGACCCGGCTCTTCAACCCCATGTAGACCATCGTCTTGACGACGGCCCGCGCGTCCGCGTCAAGCCCCAGGTCGTCCAGCCGGACTGACAGCTCCTGGGAGAATGTCTCCGAATCGACGTAGCTCGGGTCGTCCAGGAGGTCCCGGCGGCGGCTGTCAAGGTACGGCGAGAGCAGCCTGGATGCGAGGGCCTGGCACCCAGCGACTCCTCCATTGCCCGAATTGTCGCCGAAAACGCGCCAAGCCCCCAAGCGTCTGCTAATGGCTTCGTTGACGATGGCGAACACCTCGACCGAGGACGTATCCCTCATGTCCTCGGCGACGCGCCCCTTGCAGCGGTCCAGAGACTTTCTCAGACCCAGGTCCGAGTAGCCGGTGAGGTCGCAGGCCCGGACCCGACTCGCGAATTCACCCATCGCCAAGTCCTCGCCGCCGCCTCGAAGGCTGCCGGCGACGCTCTCGTACAGTCGATGCAGGGCTGTGCTGTGGGTCGCCATTGGTCGGTTCACGTCGAGAGATGGTCCGTCGCAACGTCTATGGAGGCCGCTACCCTGCGGAAGGCGGGATGGGCTTCAACCCGGCGTATGCGGTACACGCGCTCGAATATCCTTCCCACAATATACACCAGCTCTTCCCCAACAGGGGGAGCGAGTCTGTCCACCGGCTGCACCACCAGCTCCAGCAGTCTGGGGTGAAGCCCCTGGACAGCCGGCTGCTCATACCGGCAGGTTGCCACAGAGGAGCGCAGCTTATCCAGGTACCATAGCAGCAGGGGCGAAGATCGCTCTAGCTCCGAGAAGATGTAGTCGAGCCTCCCGCAGGTCTGGCGCGCCTCCCTCCGTATTGCGGAGGCCAGCAGGCGCCGCATCCCCTTGTACACGCCGCGCCTGCGCCAGCCGACCCGGACCGCCGAATAGGCGATGAAGCCCGATCGAATCTCCGTCAAGCACATTCCGACGCTGAAGCCGATCATCGCTCCCTGGCCCGACGCGAGAACCATCTTGGGAAGAACAGCACCGCCCGGAGACGGAGAGACCGATTTCAGGAACTCGTCCCGGTCCTCGACGCTGCCGCCGTCCATCACCTCTGACAGCAGCGCGTATCCATCGAGGATGAGAGCGGACTCCCCCTCGTCGACCTCCCGGGTCTCGTAGCCGATGGAGCTAATCGCGGTTGTCGTCGCCACCGATAGACCGCCTCCTGTCCACTACCCTAGCACGCTTCCGCGATGCGTGAAAGTAGCCTGTGTCGACGAATGACAGCTTGACCTCGAGATACTTGCTCTCTACCAGAAAGTCGAGATCGGGCTCCGCACTGAGCAGAGAGTCGATGATCCGAGAGCTCCTGCGTCTCATAGACTCCGGCAAGAGGATCGTGAGCTTCTCCGAGGCCTCCCGCGTCAACAGAAGCTGCATGGGCCCTGGCTGCTCAGAGCCGCCGTACACCGCGTTCAAGACCGGCTGATAGCCCAACTTGGAGCCCAGGACCGAGACGAAATCCCCCGCCTTCCCCCTGACCCTCACCCGCGGGAAGGAGCGGCCGCAGGGGCAGTGTCCATCGCGGACCTCGATCAGATCGCCCAGGCGATAACGCAGCAGCGGCAGCGTCTTCTGCAGCAGAGTGGTGACGACTATCTCGCCCGATGCGCTGCCGGGCGAGCTCGGCATCACCTCGAAGATGTTCCGATCGGTGAACAGGTGGACCCCGTCGTGGGCCGGGCACTCGATTCCGAGAGCCGACGTCTCCGAGGCCCCATAGTAGCCGAACACTTCGATGCCGAGGCAGGCCTCCAGTCGCCGTCGGACCGAATCGGAGAGCTGCTCCCCGACGTAGATCATCTTATCGGGGCGGTGCAGGGAGGCGTCCGCATACATCCGGCACAGCGGGCCTATGGCCCCCTCCAGGATCGACGGCACCGTGACCAAGATGCTGGGCGCCAGGGCCGGCAGGCACTCGAGACCTCGATGGAGGTCTGGGCCGGCGCACAGCATGTACGATTCGGCGCCCAGCAGGTCGAACGCCCGGGAGAAGGAGGCCATCAGGTGGACAGGGTCGGTATCGATACATGCCACCCGGTCTGACGCCGCAACACCGCAGACGCGAAACATCTCCGCCAAGAGCTCGTGGTCGGCGAGGTCGTCTTCGTGGGAGATGAACCTGCGCTTTCGGGGACCCGTGGTGCCGGAGGACGTCTCCAGGTCCACTATTCGACGGCCAGTCTGGAGGCTCTCGTCCGAGAGCTCTCGCAGCCCATCGGCGCCAAGTAAGGGCAGCCTCCGCAGGAGCGCCACGGGGTCCTCCGTCGAGACGTCGGCGGCGGTGATACCCGCCTCCTGGAAAGTCCTCCTGTAGACGCCAAAGCGCTCGAAGCAGTACCCCAGAGCCCGACGCAGCTCCTCTCCCGCCTCTTCGTCGACGTCGGCCACCAACAGGATATCTGCGGCTTCGGTGCTCATGCCTGCGGCGGGTGTTCTATCCCAGGGTCTCCACGCCTTAACGGTCTTACTCTCGTAGGAACGATCGTATCGCGTTCCAGTCGTGGCGCTCGGCGGACACGTAGACCAGCCGGTCTTGTGGAGACAGATCCAGATCGTTGAACATTACGTGTATGTCGTCATCCTTGATCACGCCCACAAGGTTCAGCCCGTGGTCCAGTAGCTTCTTTGCAACGACCCCATACCCCGGGGAGGCGTCCAAGTTGTCCCCGACCACGGTGCTGATGAGAGTCCCTCGTATCTGGTTGCTGGTAATGGCGTGGGCGAGCATGCCGACTCCCGGGTCCTGGGCCTCCTGGACGATGAGGTTGTTGGACATCCGGAAGGTGTAGACCAGGGACACGTTGTTGGAGCCCTTGAAGAGCACGGTGTGGTCCGAGTTCAGACACTCTGCCACGGAGGCAAGCTCCGGATTCATGTACTCGAGGATGGAAACGACCGAGGCGACTACGCTATCGCTGCTGGATACGTCGTATCCGATGCTCAGGACTATGGCCAAGTGGGCCTGAGAGACGTTCGCCCGCTGGTAAGTCTCCTCCTCGAGGACCGAGCCCCTGACGAAGTGTACCCGGGGGAGCGAGAAGGGCAGAGACTCCAGCTGGTCCGTGACGATCACCACCTCACGCTTCCTGTGATTGGGATCGTGCAAGAACTCTGCGATTATCTGACGTACCCTTCTTTCATTGGGAAAGTTGACGATCAGTAGGTGGTCTTTGACCCTTGGACTCCCCATACCCGAACGCTCCTTGTATTGCAGCTCCAATATCCAGTCGACGCCCATGCCGATCGCTGTCGTGAATGCGGCCAGCCCGACGATGACGATGAAGACGACGGTCCCGATCCTAGCACCGAGGGACTCCGCGGCAAACTCCCCGTACCCTATGGTGGTAATCGAGATGATACTGTACCAGAGGGCGTCGCCGATGCCGGGGCCTCCGGCCGCGCCGCCGTCGAACAGGTAGAAGGTGAGGGCGTTGCTCATAACGCTCACGACCACCACGGAGAAGATGGCCCCCAGCCCGACGCCCTTCCGCCGTCTCAAGTCCCTGATCAGCCTGGTCAGCTTAATGATCATTATGCAACTCCCACACGTAGCCGCAGCCTGGCGGGCTACAAGCCGGTGTCCCCGGCTGGCCGCCCCTGTAGGACCTCTCTTCCATCGCCATCCGCCGTCGTCCCCTCTCGGAGAGCGGCTCCCCCGGACTCCCCGTCGGACCCGGCTTCAACGGTGACGGTCTCCACCCGCGTACCCTCCAGCGGCCGCCGCACGGACTCAGGCGCGATCCCCGCCTTCAGGGCGACCATCACCCCCGCGGCCTCCCAGTAGTTCTCGACGACGTACAGCTGCTCCGGCGCCCACGGCAGCGCCTCCAGGTCGTTCCGCATCAGGTTCCGGTTCTCCCGCACCGCAATCACCGGGATGCCCTGCTCCAGCGCGGCCAACGTGGGCAGGCCGAGGCACCCCTCCGGGAGCACCACGCAAGAGACGTTGGCCGCCGTCAGCACCCCCGGCTCCCGCATGGCGTCGGGGCCGGTCACGATCCTGGGGCTTCGGTGGAGGCCCTTCAACACGCTCTGGAAGAAGGCGACGGAGACTATCTCGGCGGCCATCCTCGGATCGACTATCCCGGGGTCCAGGTTGGAGACCTCGCGGGACTCCAGCATCGGCGAATGGGCAGACTGGACGTCGTAGGCCGTGGAGGCGGCATGGGTCAGGAGCGCCTCGACCCCGCCCCAGGGGTTCACCATCTCTCCGTCGCTGGTGAAGTAGTCCATGTGATAGTGCTTCGGGACCGATATGACCGAGGACAACGCCACGGCGTCGTACCGTCCCCGGTAGGTATCCAGAGCCTTCCACAGGGCATCGAGACCGCTGGCGCGGCCCGTAGCGCGGCCGGACGGCGCGTAGTGAGCCTCCAGCTTCATTGGCGGATCGAGCTCCACAACGCCGGCGCACCTGAGGCCGTAGGACGACCGGGCTGCGCTCACCGAGTTCACCGCGGCCTCTACGAAGGCCCTGTCGCTGTGGGAGTCGACGATCACGAGGACGCGGTTGGAACGGACCTGGCGGAGCCCGACGGCGCCCAGCAGGAAGCGGCTCAGTACGCTGCCCTCGACGTAGAGGCCGTTCTCGGGGATCTCGTTGATGTCCGACCCGTTGACGACGTTGGGATTGGTTATCAGGAGGTCGCAGACGCCGGCTAGGAGCCTGGCCGCGGGTGTGGCGTCACCGGCGTGTCCGCCAATCTCGGCGCCGATGCCGGTCGGTACGATCAGGACCGCGTTGAAGGCATCCGACGCCTCGCCCGACCGTCTCGCCAGCTCGAAAATCGAGGATAACGACTCTGGGCGAGACGCTCCCTGACCCAGGGCAACCCCTACCTCGCACCGGTACGATTCGGCACTCGACTCCGTGACTGCCAGCCGGATAGCCGCCTCACCTGGGCCCAGCCGCTGGGGGAGCGACTCCTCCAGGTAGGCCAGGAGCCCCTCGTGGCCGGGGACGGCGGGCAGCTCTATCTCCCGCTCAAACAGTAGCACCGGCACGCGCTCCGACGCGGGCTGGAAGCCCTTCCCCGGTGTTTCGCCTCTCCAAGGTCAGCTTCCCGTCCTCCTCCATCATGTAGACCGCAGGCAGGTCAATGCCGTTGAAGGTATGCGCCTTGACCAGCGTGTAGGCGCCGGCGCTGGTGAAGACGACGCGGGAGCCCGGCTCCAGAGGCTCGTCGAACCCGTACTCACCGAACACGTCCCCGGCCAGGCACGACCTCCCGGCCAGGACGTACCGATGGCCGCCGGTGCCGACATCCCCTGCGACGTCCGGCTTGAACTGGTACTCGAAGACCTCCGGCATGTGGTTGACCGTGGTGTCCAGTACAGCGATCTGCTTGCCTCCGGTGTCGAACAGGTCGAGCACCGTGGAGACCAGGCAGCCCGCATCGCGCACCAAGGCAGCCCCAGGCTCGACGTAGACGTCGAGGCCGTATCTCATCTTCAGCAAGCCCGCCGCCTCGTACAGGGGCTGCAGGTCGTCTATCTCGCCGAACAGGTATCCACCGCCGAGATTGATCCACTCCATGACGTCCAACAGCCGGCCAAGCCGGGCATCCAGTCGAAGTACCGTCTCCAGGAGCTGGGTGAGGTCATGGGAGTCGCAGTTGTCGTGGACGTGCAGGCCGCTTACGCCCGGCAGCGGAGCGCCGCCGGCCGGCAGGTCGTCGATGCCGACCCCCAGCTTCGACTGGGGCCTGCCGGGATCGTACCTCTCGTCGTCCACGTGCGACAGTCCGGGGTTGACCCGCAGCCCGCACCGGACGCCGCCGCGGAAGAGGTGCGAGTACCGCCTCAGCTGTCCCAGGGAGTTCAGGGAGACGTAGTCGCACAGAGCAGCGACCTCCTCGATCTCGTTGGGAGCGATGGCCGGCGAAAAGAGATGCACCTCGCCATCGCCCTCGACCACCCCGCGCGCCAGCCGAGCTTCGAAGGGGGAGCTGGCGGCGAACCCGTCCAGGTACGGCGCCAGGGCGCCCAGCACGCCGCCGGTCTCGCAGGCCTTGATCGAATAGAGCAGCCGGCAGCCCGCGCTGTCGGCGATGCGGCGGACCGTCGAAACCCGTTCCCTGAGACCGCCCGCGCTATAGACGAACGCCGGGGTATCCACTCCGGCGCCGTTGGCCAGCGATGGGTGGGGCAAAGCCATGCATATCTCCGGGGGCCTCGGCGGTAGTCCTAGACCATGTGTGAGCGCCTGCGCCATGGCGGTTTCAGCTTAACACATAGGCGAAGAGGAGTGCCTCACCTCAACCGTCTCGCCTCCCAATGGGCCCACAATGTCCTGGGTCTCGATCCGCAGCAGAGGCTGGACGCGATTGAAGAGAGAGGTCACGATCAGGCGGCCCCTCTCGGACCTCTCGAAGTAGTAGGAGTCGCCGTTCAACACGTAACCCTCCCCATCCTGGGACTGTCCCAGGAAACCGAGCTCGTCGACGACGAAGAGGTCGAGCTGGGGGAGGCGCTCCATCCGCTGCGAACGGCGGAAGGTGACGCACAGCTCCACGCTGGGAGGCAGCCTGGCCTCATCCACCGGACGCGTCAGCAGCACCAGGACGCTGGGCCGCACGAGCCTCAGGGTCTCGTAGGTCCCGGGGCCGCCGCGGTCCAGGAACACGTGGGCCACGGCCCCGGAGCGGATCAGTATGGTCGCTATCTCGGCCGCGAAGTACCTCTTGCCAGGGCTGGTCAGCACCACGCACGTACTACCCGGCCCCAGCTCCACGCTGCCCTTCACCGCATCGGTGAAGATGTCGAAGCGCTCGGCGCCCTCATCCGTTCCCTCCGCCACCGCCACCGAGCAGGGGTCGTGCCCGCGGTAGGGGCCAAGGATGGCGTCGACCCGTTCGGGCTGGGCCAGCACGTCGGCCAGTCGCTGGCGTCTGTAGTCCGAGAGGGGCGTCACGGGAAGCGACCTGAAGTCGTCCAGGGTACGGACCCGGGCGTCCGCCGAAAGGATGGAGCCGAAGAACCTGGTGCGGGCCGCAAGAGCGGCGATCCCGTTCAGTAACTCCACCAGGTTTTCGGGGCTCTCGTAGCTCACTGGCACCGACCGTTCAACCGGGGCGTCCATCCAGCGCGATAAGCACCAGACCTGCTTGGTGTCCGGGGCCGTACTGATCGTCGCACCTGGCGACCAGGTGCTCCTCCGACGACGCGATCCTCCCCCCCGCTCGCGGGGCCTCCTCCAACAGCCGCTGTCCCAGGCTCGACTCCAGTGTCCACTGGTCGCTGGCGACGCAGCTCATGCCCGCCGCCCGCGCCTCCTCCACGTACGCCTCCCGTTGCCGCTCGAACGCGGCCTGGCTGCGGAATACGACGGGCGTCACAAAGAGAGTGGGCGAGATGTACAGACCAAGCTCGTTGTCGAACACCTGGACCAGGTCGATGTCCGGTATCCAGCTCTCCATCGCGAAGAAGAGATTCTCCGGGATGTCTTGGGAGACCCTGTGGTAGTAGAAGTCATCTTGGTAGACCGCCATGCGGACCGTCACCGGCGGCTTATCCTCGTATCCCAGCACACGCTCGGCGCGGCCGCCTTCCAGGAATAGGAAGGGGATGTTGCCGTTGGTTGCGTCGACCAGGACCGAGGTCCCCCCGATCGTGTACAGCAACGCCGTATGCTGCCAGTACCGGAGATAGCGCTTCCTCAACCTGAAGTCGAAGGTGGTCAGAAGCTCCCTGAGCCTCTCCTCCGGGACGGGGGCCGGGACATCCGGCCCCGCCAGGATGTATTCGGACCGGATACCATAGTGGTCTGTCAGAAACTTCAGCGCCTGGACCTTCTCGGAGCATATGCCGCCGCCGCCATCGATGACGTTGCGCACCGTCTGGTCGCCCGTCTTGTACCTCAACCGTCCTCCGGTGAACCGCGAATAGCTCTCGAAGTCGCTCTCCCAGATGGTCCGCGCCAAGCTCCTGACCAGCTCCAGCTCGTGGCCGGCTTCTGTGAGTCCCAGGACCTCGTCGGCTTCGGCCTTGGTGCGGCCTCGGCGCACCGAGGCGCGAGCGAACTCCAGGTAGGTGGAAGCGTTGCGGTCCCACCTCCGTCGGTGGAAGCCGACCCAGTTCCTGTCGTACCCCACGTTGAAGCGGTCGATCTCCACGTCGACGACCGCCACGTCCCTGCCATCTAGCCTGGACGCCTGGACGGTCGGCGGCTCCCGGAGGTCGACCTCCCGTTCCTGCTGCCTGAAGGCGATGCCCTGGTACGGGTCGCCCAGCTGCCCGCTATCCGACGTCGTGTAGACTAGGTCCTGCAGCTCCTGGAGCGTGTCGACGCCCCCGGGGGTGATCCGCTGCTCCCGAAGGAGACGCACCACTGGAGGGTCCCGGAGGTACCTCTCCAGAAGTGCCCCCAGCGGCAGCGTCGACTCCTCGGGATCGATGCGCATCGGGACCCTTCGGGCGGTGAGAGCGTCCGTCAGCTGGAGGATATAGTTCTGTGGCGCGGCTATGGACAATACGGCAACCCGTCTCCTCTACATTCTACATCGGCGTATCTAGAGACTAAAGGAACCTCGCCGGACCGAAGCGTCTCCCCCGCCATCCACGAGCCACTCCGGCCCAACGGTCCCTCACTCGCCAGCATCCCTGCTACGCTCTAGAGGACGGGCACCCATCTGGTCTGTCGGTTGCCGTAGCTGCTGGTGCGCTCCTCTTCGACCATCGGCTGATCGCCGTCGAGGCGCCGATTCCCTGTCCTCGACCAGGACCCCCACGTCTCCGGGGCCGGGTAGGGCACCCATCGAGTCTGCCGGTTGCCGTAGCTGCTGGTGCGGGCCTCTTCGGACTCCCGGTTCTGGGCGCTGCCGCGCGTGTTTCCAGTGCGGAACCAAGACCCCCACGTCTCAGACACGGGATCGTCGACCCATCTGGTCTGCCGGTTGCCGTAGCTGCTGGTCCGAGCCTCCTCCGACTCGCGCCAGATACCGCTGCCGCGCGTGTTCCCAGTGCGAGACCACGACCCCCACGTCTCAGGCTCGGGGTATGCAACCCACCTAGTCTGAGTATTGTTGCAGTTGCTGGTGCGCGACTCCTCAGCCTCTCGGCTCTGGTTGCTGCCGCGGGTCCTCCCCGTGCGCAACCAGCTGCCCCACGTCTCAGCCTCGGGAGCGGCGACCCACCTAGTCTGTCGTCTGCCGCTGCTGGTGCGTCTCTGCTCCTTCTCCTTGTCGGGGCCACAGCCTCGGGTACTCCCCGTGTCCCTCCACGGGGTGGGAGGGTCGGGCGCTGCCGGCGGCCTTCTAGAGATCTGGCCGAAAAGTGTGAGCGAGGGACTATACTTGCAGCTATCAGTGATAGCGGAGGACGGTCATGTTGGGAAAGCAGTCCGGCCAGAGAGGGCTCTGGGAAGCCGACAGTCTGTACATAGGTCATGTGGGACGTGGGAGTTTCTACGGCCTGCTGGCCTCTATGCGTGGGCAGCTGTTTCGGGATGAGGAGTTCGCCGAGTTGTACTGCGCTGACAACGGGAGGGACAGTGTACCGCCGAGTCTGTTGGCGACCGCGCTGCTTCTTCAGACCTATGACAGGGCGAGCGACGCCGAGGCCAAGCAGAGGGCGGACTTCGACATACGCTGGAAGGTGGCGCTGGGTATCGAAGTGGAAGACAGGCCGTTCGCCAAGAGTACGCTCCAGCTGTTTCGGGCGCGCCTGATACTGCACGAGAAGGCGAGGGAGGTGTTCGAGCGCAGCCTGCGGTTTGCCAGGGAGACGGGATACCTGAAGAGTCGTCGGATGAAGGTGGCTCTAGACACGACCTACATCCTGGGACGCGGGGCGGTGAAGGACACCTACAACCTTCTTTCGGATGGGGTAGTGGAGTTGATGCGTGCGCTGTCGGAATTTGAGAGGAGCGATCTGGTCGAATGGGCGGCGGCGAACGGATACCGGAGGTATGTCGGCTCCAGTGTGAAGGGCGAAGCGTGCATAGACTGGGACGACAAGACCGCTCGCGCAGCTCTTCTGCACAGGATAGTGGGCGACGCCGATAGGCTGCTGGAGTTGAGCCGACGGGCCCAGGGACTATTGGATGAGGACAGCGCTGGGCGTCAGCGGATAGTGCAAGCGTCCGAGCTGCTGGGGCAGTTGCTGCTTCAGGACGTTGAGCGCACCGAAGACGGGGTGTGTCTGAGGGAGGGAGTGAGCCGGGACCGTATAGTATCGGTACACGACCCCGAGATGCGTCATGGGCACAAGAGCAGCAGCAAGCGGTTCGACGGACACAAGGCGTCGGTGGCAGTGGACACCGACTCACAGGTGATCACGGCTGTGGACGTGCTCCCCGGCAACGCTTCCGATAACGTCGGCGCGCTGGAGTTGGTGGAGCGAAGCGAGGAGGGTACGATCTCAGCGGTTGAGGAGACCATTGGGGACGCGGCCTACGGCGATGGTGGTACACGTCAGGCATTTGCCGACGCCGGTCGCACACTGATAGCCAAGCTGCCCCGGCGCCCGGACAGCAAGCGCTTTCCCAAGGAGGACTTCGAGATAGACCTGGAGTCGGGCACCTGCATATGCCCCGCGGGGCATACGACCTCGAAGTTGTACAGGATGGGTACCCGGACCGACAGGACGGGACGCACTCACCAACTGAGCCTGTCTCAGAAGTCTGGGGTGGCGTTGGGTATGGGTCAGGTGTACGTTTGAAGGGACATCAAGATGGGAGATATTGAGATGCCACTTCGACCGATGGGCCGAGAGCAGATGTGGATGTTGCCGCCGACGCTTGACGAGCTGTTGCCGTTGGATCATCCGGCGCGATTCGTGGCCGAGTTCGTTGACGCCTTGGACAGGGATAGCTGGACGGAGCTTGGCGTGGACATAGAAGGTGACTCGATGGGGGCGCCAGCCTACCATCCTCGTGCGCTGTTGAGCGTGTGGCTATATGGCTTCATGACCGGGGTGCGCTCGAGCCGAAAGCTGGAGGTGGCCTGCCGGGACCAGATACCGTACCTATGGCTGACCGGGTGGCAGCATCCTGACCACAACACCCTGTGGCGGTTCTACAAAGGGCATAGGCAGGCTATGAGGAAGCTGTTCGAGCGTACCGTGCGTACGGCGGTGGCCATGAAGTTGGTGGATCTGGCGGTCCAGGCGGTGGATGGTACGAAGGTGGTCGCCAACGCCTCAGTGAACAGGAGCTACGATGCCAAGGGGCTGAGAGGGCTGTTGGATCGGTTGGAGCGGGCGATAACCGACCTTGAGGCACAGAACGAGGCGGGAGAAGAGGCCGCCGTCGCCCGTCTGCCTCAGAAGTTGGCGGACAAGGAGGTCTTGAGAGAGCAGGTGAAGCATGCGATGGCCGATCTTGCGAGTCAGAAGCGCCACAAGCGCATCAACCTGACCGACCCGGAAGCCCGGCTGATGAAGGGAAGGCAGGGCATCGTGGCTGGCTACAACGCCCAGGCTATGGTCTCACCCGTAGAGGTGGATGGGGGAGGGACCGGCATGGTGGTCACCGCCGTGGACGTGGTTGATGCGGCCAATGACAATGCCCTGCTGGTGCCGATGATGGAGCAGGCCGAGGAGACTACGGGGACGAAGTCGCAGATGACATTGGCCGACGCCGGATACTTCGCTGCCAGTCACCTGGCGGAGTGCGACCGTCGAGGTCAGCAGGTGGTGGTGTCAGAGGCACGACAACGGTTCCTCGAAGACCCCTACCACAAGGACAGATTCACCTATGACGAGCACAGCGACAGCTTCAGGTGTCCCCAGGGACAGACGCTCGCGTTCGTCCGCATACAGCATGCGAACGGAGTCCCGTTGCGTCTGTACCGGGCTGCAGGTGCTGTCTGTCAGGCATGTCCGGCCTTCAGAGCCTGTACCAGAGCCAAAGAGATTGGGCGAAGCCTGGCCATAGGGCCGCACGACGCAGTCCTACGTGGCCATCGCGCCTGGATGTCCACCTCAGCAGCCAAAGAAGCTTACGGGCTGAGAAAGCAACTCGTCGAGCCGGTCTTCGGAATCATCAAGGAGCAACAGAGGGCACGTAGGTTCCTGCTGCGCGGCCTCGTTAACGTGGCGGCCGAGTGGACCATGTTGGCAACAGCCTTCAACCTGCGCACTCTCTATCGGGTGTGGAGCTCCTCCCGCCCCTTCAGCCATCCCTTTCCACGGTCCGAAGCCTTGTCCTGTCTCGTGAACTGAGGCGATGACAGCGACCAGTCTCCACACCGTCGTCTTACATCAGACCTTCGCGTCAGAGTGAACCTGTTCACAGATGTTCTTCTGAGACAGGCTCAACTGAGAGCTTTCCGGTTCGACGCTGCGGTCTGTGGAGCGTGCCCGTTACGAGAGCGGTGCGTGGGATCAGCAAGGGGCAGCGGTCGGACGGTGAGACTTCATCCGCAGGAGGCGCTGCTTCAGCAGGCTCGTGCGTTGCAGAAGAGCGAAGGGTATTCGGAGTATCGTCAGCGGCGGGTGGTGGTGGAGCACAGGTTGGCGCGCCTGGTACAGCTTGGAATGAGACAGGCGCGGTACTTCGGGCGCGTCAAGACGCTGTTTCAGTTGTTGATGGCGGCGACTGTGGCCAACCTGACGCTGGTGGCTGGCAGAGTCGGGATGATGGGCGAAGCAGCAATCGGCTCTCGGTTCTCCAACTTCTCTCTCACCCTTATATCCACGACCTGGCGGGACGACATTCGTGTCGGCCGGAGACGATTGCTGATACTGACAACCTCAGTTTTGCCGTCACAATCGCTCTTCCCAGCACGGGGTTTTCGTCCGCACTTCTAGATCCGTGGGCGTCACCGGGCCAGCCTCCGCAGACGAGCCGGCTCCGTTAGCGTTCACCGCCCGAACCTGAATGGTGTAAGCCGTCCCGTTGGTCAGACCTCCCTTCACGTAGGAGACCGTCGCCGCGCCGCTGCCGGGGATTGTTGTCCAGAATCCCCAAGGCTCCGTGCCCGATTGTATCTGGTACTCGTAGCGCGTGATGCTCGCATCGTTCGGGTTGTCCCACCTCAGCGTGACCTGACGGTCGCCCGACGTGGCCCTCAGGTTCGCTGGCGCCGCAGGAGCCAGGGCGTTCACCGTGATCTTCACGGTATCGGTGTCGATGTCGCCATAAGTGTCCGTGACGGTGACCTCAAAGGTGAGGGTCGTCGAATGGGATGGTGCCGGGAACGTCGGCATGGCGACCGTGTTGTCGCTCAGGGTCACCCCGTCACGCGACGCTATCGCCCCGTACTCTGACCCAAACATCTGCTCCCAGCGGTAGGTCGTCCGGCGGGTCAAGGGGTCTGCGTCGGGATCGATGCTCATCGAGGCGTCCAGCGTCACGGTGTCGCCCGCGGTCACCGTCTGGTCCGGACCTGCATCGGCCACGGGGGGCTGGTTGCCGAAGGTGATGCCAAGCTCCCGCTCCGCCACCGACGCCGGGAACGCCCAGGCTATTGGGTCCAGCACGTTGGCCGCGAACACGATGCAGGCTATCCGGTATACTCCTTCTCTCACCTTGAAGAGGCATGGCGCGCCTGAGTCGCCATCCCAGGCGATGCTCCCGCCACGGCGGTTAAGCTTGACCAAGCCGGTGAAATCTCTCCCATTGAGGTTTCGGGCGATGCCGACATCCGCGACCGTCACCATTCTCTCCCCGGTCGATGCGCCCAGCATCGTGAGCTCCATGCCTTCCGTTGGCTCCACAGTGTCCCCGATGATCTTCCTGCTGCCGTGGTTGGGGTGATCGTGAAGGATGAAATTAGCGTCCACGCCATCCCCGAGCTCGCACATGGCGACATCGGCGACGTTGCTCTGTCCACTGGCTATCGGAACCCAGACGAGGTTGGTGCCCACCCTCTTGTCTGAAGTGAGCAAGTCCTGATACATCTCCTCGCTACCGGTAGGTTCTCGATATTCGCCGTTATCGCCTTCGCCGGCCATGACGTGCAGGTTGGCCACCAGCATCTTCTTGCCGTCCGAGTTGCGCGTCGCCAGCCCCGTTAGCGTTCCAGCCCCAACGGTCCGGATACTGAATGGCCCTGTCCCGCTCTTTATCTGTATCCCACTCACCAGCGGCCGGTGATAGTCTCTAGGCTCGCCCATTGTCTCCCTCCGTATCTGTGTCTTCGAGGAGCTCGAACAACAGCCTCACCGGCCCCTCTCTTATGATCTGCACGGGGACACCCTCTAGACAGCTCGGTATCCTGTCCTCAGCGGGCAGGGTGCTTTGGTCTGTCTTTTCGCTGACGCCGACGATGATGCCCGCTGTTTCCGTCAGCTCTCCATTCTCATCCCTCAAGAGTCCTTCACCGACCGACACGATGTTGGGTTGGCGCCAGAACAGGGGGTCGTACTTGAGTCGTACCTCATGTACGCGAGCTCTTCTGTCGTCTGGGTTTTCAGGTGTCGTAGTCACGGTTCCCTCCTCTGCTGATGAGTTCGTTTCGCATAAGGTCGATGGGTCTTTGAACGCTCCGTCTCCGCAGGCCGCCGACAGCCACACTGCCGCTACGAAGCAGATGATGATCGCCTGAAGCCGGAACGACGATCTCCTCGTAGGCACGATCAACCCTCCTTCCATTGGCCCCGTCTCGGAGCGTCCTTACCGCGTCATGGAAGATAATAGCACGAATGTTCTTATACGTCAACCCAATGTGGGTTGCGAATATCTATCCCGCTCTGCACGTGTATCCCGCTCACGAGCGGCCTGTGATAGTCTCTAGTTCCGCTCATTGGCTCCCTCCGCATCTGCGTCTTCGAGGAGCTCGAGCAACAGCTTCACCGGCCCATCTATTATGACCTGCACGGGGACCCCCTCCAGACAGTCCGGTATCCTGTCCTCAGCGGGCAGGGTGCTTTGGTCTGTCCTTTCGCTGACGCCGACAACGATGCCCGTTGTCTTGGTCGCGTCTCTGTTCTCGTCCTCCAAGAGTCCTTCACCAACCGATACGACGTTGGGCTGGCGCCAGAACAGGGGGTCGTACTTGAGTCGTACCTCATGTATGCGAGCTCTTCTGTCGTCTGGGTTTTCAGGTGTCGTAGTCACGGTTCCCTCCTCTGCTGATGAGTTCGTTTCGCATAAGGTCGATGGGTCTTTGAACGCTCCGTCTCCGCAGGCCGCCGACAGCCACAGGGCGGCAGCGCAGCAGATGATGACCGCCAGAAGTCGGAACGACGATCTCTTCGTAGGCACGATTGCCCTTCCCTTCCCGTTGGCCCCGTCTCGGAGCGTCCTTACCGCGTCATGGAAGATAAAGGCACGAATGTTCTTATATGTCAAGGCCATATGGGTTGGATCTCTCCCGCTCGCCACCCGTACCCCGCTCAAGAGCGGCCGATGATTGTCTCTAGTTCTACCCATCGGTTTCCTCATTCTTTCACCCGCCTAGTAATACCGGGTTGGATTTTATGATCTGCATGGGGACGCCCTCCAGACAGTCCGGTATCCGATCTTCCGGCGGCAGCGTGTCCTGGTCCACCGGATCTCCGTTGACGCGAACGGTGATGCCCAGAACCTCGTTTCCGTTCCTATCTATATCTGTTGGTGCGCCGCTTCCGACGTAATTGGGCTGGCGACGGAACAGGGGCTGGTACTTGTCCCGCACCTCAATTATTCTTTCAGGTGTCGGTGTCCCGGATGGTGTGGTCATGTCTTCCTCCTTCTCAGGTAGTATTGGACCCGGTCCGCATGGTTCCTCGTAGCCCTGACAGGCTGCCGCCATCCACACTGCCGCGACGAAGCAGATGATGACCGCCAGAAGCCTGAACGACGATCTCTTCGTAGGCACGATTACGCTTCCCTTCCCGTTGGCACCGTCTCAAAGCGTCCTTACCGTGTCATGGAAGAGAATGGCGCGTGTGTTCTCATACGTCAACCCATGTGGATTGAATATCTCCTTGACGACCCGCAACGCCAGAACCTATCATCGGGTCGGAGAACACGGCGACGGAAAAGAGGAGGGGCGCGATGCGGTTTGGGACCTTCCACATAGTCCAGTGGCACGAGAGCAAGAGCCAGGAGCAGTCGATCCAAGAGGCCTTGGAGCAGATCGAGCTGGCGGACGAGCTGGGCTTCGATGCCGCGTGGGTCGGGGAGCACCACTTCTCTCGACACGGCCTCGTCTCCGGCATCTTTCCTCTGCTGGGCAACATCGCCGCCAGGACGAAGCGCATCAAGCTCGGCACTGCGGTGGTCGTGCTGCCCTTCCACAACCCAATCCTCACGGCCCAGGAGGCCGCTACCGTCGACGTCATCTCCGGCGGGCGTCTGCTGTTCGGCGTCGGCAGCGGGTACCAGAGGCAGGAGTTCGAGGGAATGGGCGTCGACGTCGAGGAGGCCCGTGACAGGTTCCGCGAGTACCTGGACGTCATCATAGCGGCCTGGTCGGGACGGCCCGAGGACAGGATCACCCACAAGGGGAGGTTCGTCGACGTGGAGGAGCTGTGGACAATGCCCAAGCCCCTGCAGCGGCCGCATCCACCGCTATACGTCGCCGTCAGCACGAGCCCCGAAACAGTCGACTACGCCGCCAGCCGGAACATGCAGATCATAGTGGGCGGCCCGACGGCGGTCATGGGCCAGGCGCCCGACGTCGTAAAGCTATGGCACTCGAAGATGGAGAGCTACGGCCACGAGCACGACCACCTCGATCCACCCGTCTCCATGGGCGTCTACGTCGCCCCAACCATGGAGGAGGCCGAGAGAGACCCGGTAGACCGGGCCGATTTCTCGACCAAGATTCTCGCCCGGATCGGCTCCCCCATCGGAAAGGACGGCAAGGCGCCAAAGGGCTACGAGCACTGGGCCAACCGGCAGCGAGACAGGAAGATGGCCTCGGAGGCCGCTCGGACGGGCGGCGTGCCCAGCCTCTACGGCACCCCCGAAGTCGTAGCCGAGAGGCTCGAAGTGGTGAGGAGCATGGGGATCAACCACATCATCTCCAACTTCGGCTTCCCCGGCCTGCCCCACGAGAAGACGCTGCGCTCCCTGGAGCTGTTCGCCTCGGAGGTGATGCCCCACTTCGAGCAGGCCACGACAGGGGCCGCCGCGAGCTGAACCGGCGGGCGTGGGCCGCGCGCTACTCCCACACCTTCACGCCTGTTTTATGCCGCTCGATGTAGTCCCAGTCGTAGACTACGCCCAGGCCGGGCCCATCGGGAGGCTGGACGCAGCCGGCCGCGTCGATGGCGTCGATCTGGTCTCGGTAGCCGTCCCCGTACACCGGCGGGCGCATCGGGCCGATCTTCGGATGCAGCAGGCCCATCTCGTAGTAGTTGGTGTTCCTGATAGCGGCCATGCAATGGCGCTCCGCCGGACCGCATCCGTGAATCTCCACGTCGAGTCCGAAACCCTCGGCGGCGTGGGCGATCTTCATGACGCCGGTGATCCCCCCGTCGCCCCGCAGGTCGGCGCGCAGGAAGTCCGTGGCGCCGGCGACCATCACGTCGACCTTCGGCTCCAGACCTCGCACCATCTCCGTCATCAGTATCGGCGTCTTGAGCAGCCTCCGCAGCCTCCTGTGGCCTTGGGCCGAGATTCCGCCCTCGGAGTACGGGTCCTCGTACCACATGAACCCCTCGTCGTCCAGAGCGCGCCCGACCGTGAGGGCGTCGTGGAAGGTCCTGTAGGCGCAGGAGCCGTCGAGCATCAGGTCCATCCTGTCCCCCACGCGCTGGCCCACGGCGTGCATCGTATCGACGTCGCGCTTGAAGGGTGGCTCGCCCCAGACGTGCAGCTTGAACGCCGGGTAGCCCATCTCGAGACACTGCTGGGCGAAGTCGGCGTAGGCCTCGGGAGAGCTGAGGCCGCCGGACAGGCTGTCGCCGTGGTCGGTGCTGGCGTAGCACGGCAGGTCGGTCCGGTAGACGCCCAGGAGCTTGTAGATGGGTAGGTCCGCCAGCTTGCCTGCAATGTCCCAGAGGGCGATGTCCGCCGCTCCGTAGTCCGCGTTATTCGTGTGCCTCAGCGCCCGCTTGACGTCGTTGAAGAGGAGCTCTCTGGCCAGCGGGTCCTTCCCCACGAGATAGCCGGCGTAGGTCCCGGCGTCGAAAGTACCCCCGACGTACTCTCCAATGATGCCGGCGTCGGTGTGTATTCTGATCGCTCCCCCGCGCCGCTTCACCGTGCCGCCCGGCTCCCATATCAGAAAGAAGCCGTTGTAGTCGGGGCCCCTGTCTCGCAGCTCGTACTCGAACTCGTAGACCTCTATCTTCGTGATCCTGGTTTCATCTCCCATCTGCTACCCCCTTCGAGAACCGTGTTTAACGCCTATCTTCGCCGGCAGGTCGTGAGGGCCTTTCTCCAGCAAACCACGCGCGTCTTCTTCGCCCAAACCGGCCCCCAGCGCGACCTTCATCGCGAGCTCGCGGGTGAGCAGGTCTTCCGGCGCGTGAGCGTCGGAGTCGAGCACGATTCGGGCGCCCGCCTCCCCAGCGACCCTCACCACGTGGCCGTTGGTGAAGTCGTGTCCTCTGCTCGCGCACACCTCCAGGAACACCTCGGTTGCCGGGCCCAACGTGATCGGTTATCGCCATGACCCGATACCCGATGAGGCGTGCCCTTCGGATCAGCTCTATGGGCGACGCCACGCCGTCGCTGAGAAAGGTATGCGTATGAAAGTCATACACGCCCACCTATGGGCTCGCCACAGGGTCGCAGTCCAACGTGGGCTGCGACCCGTCGCGAGGCTGTGTGAACAGGATGGATGCTGGCGCGTAACTACTCGGTGCTGATGCCCAGCTCTCGCTGCAGCTCCTGTATCGTCTGGGCGCGGCTGCGGCTGGGTCTTCGCTGCCGGAGGCCTATCGGGAGGTTTTCGACCTCGGCAACTATCTTGACGGAGACGAAGACGGGTCCCGTCTCCTGCAGGATGCCTCCGATCCCGGTGACGAGCTCCTCGAGGTCCTCGAAGTGGTACGCCGAGGCGTAGCCCGCACCCTTCGCCATGGCCGCGTAGTCGATCTGATCGGAGTTGGGGACCGGCTGTCCTCCGGTGGTGGCGTAGCACTCGTTGTCCAGCAGGAAGTGGTAGAAGTTTGCCGGCTTCTTGCCGGCGATGGTCGCCAGGACGCCCATACTCATCAGCAGCGAGCCTTCGGCGTCGAACAGCACCATCTTCTCCTGGGGCAGGCCCAAAGCCAGGCCAAAGGCCGCCGAGGCGGAGTGCCCCATGGCGCCTCCCAGAGAGATGTCCCTGCTCTTGTTGGTGCTTATGTCGGCCCAGTGCCGGCCGGCCGTACCCACCGTGGACACTATCGCGTCCCCCCTGTGGGGCTGAAAGGCTTCGAACACGTCTGCCGCGTCAATCATCGTCTCCTCCGCTGGAGTCTCTCACAGTTACGGTACCAGAGGTTCGCGAAAGTACCGCCCTAACGGTTGAATCCGTGGTACTCGTCCCCGACCAAGACGGCCACCGGGCGCTTGGTGGCTCTGGCCTCCTCGAAGGCCGCCGATATCCGTACCCCGTCCTCGTCCGTCTCGACCAGGTAGTAGTTGATGCCAAAGGCATGGAGGAAGGGCTCGGTGAAGGTAGCCGCCGTGTCGGTGGTCACACCGTGGCGCGTCCAGCCGCGATATCCGACGACCATGACCAGCGGAAACCCCGTATCCAGGGCCATGCCGCGGATCGAGTCTCCCGACTCCATCATCCCGGTGTTCTGTATCAAGCAGACGGGCACCTTCCCCGCCACGTTGAGCCCCAAGGCCGTGCCCATCGTCTCACCCTCCCGAGCGACAGGGATAATGTCCAAGGACGGCTCGTTCACCAACAACTCGTAGAGATAGTTGGTCTCGCTGTCGGGGATCGTGATCACGTGGGTCACGCCGTTCTTCTTGAACTCCTCGATCAGGGTTTCCGGTCTGAGGATTTGGGCTTGTTGCTGAACCACAGGGACTCTCCTTTTTCTCGTATGTCTGCTCGGCTGTCAAAGCGGAGACCGCCGGCGGGGTGATTATATCAGCCCCTCAGCACGGAGCGATATGGCGGCTTGGTGGTGAGGCCGGTACCGTCGGTGTATATCTGCTTGATCTCGACGAAGTCGTCGATGCCATAGGGCCCCAGCTCGCGGCCCATACCGCTCTGCTTGTAGCCCCCCCATATGCCCTCCGGGGGCTGCGTGTAGGCGTCGCTCACCCAGACCGTACCCGCCCGGATCGCTCTGGCAGTCCGCAGCGACCGGATCGGATCGCCGCTCCAGACCGCCGCCGTCAGCCCGAAGGGCACGTCGTTGGCCAGTCGTACGGCCTCCTCGTCGTCCTTGAACGACGTTACCGCCAGTACCGGTCCGAAGATCTCCTCCTGCCCAAGCCGCGAGGAGTTATCCACGCCGTCGAAGATGGTCGGCTCTATGAAGTATCCCCGGTCGTGCTCCGGACCCCGTATCTTGCTGCCGCCCGTTACCAGGTCGAACCCCGCGTCCAGCCCGTACTCTATGAACCCCAGCACCGACTCCTCCTGGGAGCTGGAGATCATCGGCCCCATGTCGGTGTCCAGGGTCGACGGGTCTCCGACGCGGAGGGCCCGGGTCAGCTCTGTCACTCGCTCCAAGAAAGGGCCGTGTATCTCCTCCTGCACCAAGAGGCGCGCCGTGGAGCCGCACGCCTGACCGGCGTTGCGGAACATCGCGAAGACGAGGCTCTGAGCGGCGGCCTCGACGTCGGCGTCCTCGAACATTACGAAGGGGTTTTTGCCCCCAAGCTCCAGGCTGACGCGCTTCAGATCCACGGCGGCCCGCTGCAGGATGTTCTTGCCCGTGCCGGTCTCTCCGGTGAAGGAGACCTTGTCGATCCCGGAGTTCTCCACCAGCTCATTGCCCACCACGCGACCGGGGCCCGGCACGCAGTTGACGACGCCCGCCGGCACCCCCGCTTCGTGCAGCAGCTTGATGAGCTCGTATGTGGCGGCCGGCGTATAGCTGGCGGGTTTGGCCACCACCGTGCAGCCCACGGCCAGGGCGGGGGCGACCTTCCTAGCGGTCTGGGTCAACGGGAAGTTCCACGGCGTGATCAGCCCGACCACGCCCACGGGCTCCTTGAGCAGGTTGATGATGGAGCCGTTGGGCAGGATCATCGACTCCCCGTACAGCTTGGAGCAGTAGCCGGCGTAGAACTCGAAGACGTCGGCCGCGGCGCCGACGTGGGGAATGGCCTGCCTCATAGGCATGCCGACCTCGAGGCTCACTACCTTGGCCAGCCTATCGCCGTTGGCCCTCATGAGCTGCGCGGTCTGATAGAGGACCCGCTCCCGAAGCTTGTAGTCGCTCACCCAGCTGTCCCTGTCGGTGTCGAACACCTCCCGGGCAACATCCACGGCGGCGCGGATGTCCTCCAGGGTGCCCTCCTCGGCCAGCGTGACGGTCTCCTCGACGTTGGCCGGGTTCTCCCGGGGGAACTGGCGGCCGCTGCCGGAGCCCGACTCCTCGCCGTCGATGATGAGGCGGGCGGCCAGGGGAAGTGTGACGTCCTGCGTTGTCATCGTCGCCTCCTGGGTCTGTGAGGGATTGGAAATGGTCGCCGGCCGAAGCCGGACGGCTCATACTGTAACCGAGCAAAAGCACGATGACAAGGCGAAGGCAGCTGTTCAGACTGACGCAGTTTCTCAGTCCCCTCTCCCACTGGGAGGAGGAAGGTGAGAATGGACACCTAAGAGGGTGTTTTCAAAGTACATCATGACGGAGCTAAGCGTCGGAGCATGAGATGAATCGCAGCTATGTGCAGCCACGCTTCCGTTGTATCGGTCAAGGCTTCATAGTCCTTGCTCAACCGGCGACAACGTCCCAGCCACGCCAGTGTTCGCTCAACCACCCACCTGCGTGGCAGCACCTCAAACTGATGGCTGGCCCTGGGACGCTTGACGATCTCCAAGACCCAGCCCGACATGGACATCACCCAGTCCACCAACTGGCCGCTGTAGCCAGCGTCAGCCCAGATGAGTCGCAGGCGTGGGAATCGTCCTATCAATTTATCGATGACCAGCCTCGCCCCATCTCGGTCTTGGATATTGGCAGGATGTACCACCACCGCCAACAGCAAGCCCATGGTATCTACGATGACGTGTCGCTTTCGACCGTTGATCTTCTTACCAGCATCATAGCCACGAGGCCCCCTTTTTCAGTCGTCTTCACGCTCTGGCTATCTATGATCGCTGCGCTGGGAGTAGGATTTCTACCTTCGGCCTCTCGGACGCAGGGGCGTAGCGTCTCATTGACTCGTTCCCACGTTCCATCTATGGTCCAACTGCGGAAGTATTTGTACAGGGTCTGCCAGGGAGGCAGATCGTGCGGGACCATCCGCCAGGGGCATCCGCTCCGAAGCAAATACAGGATGCCGTTCACTACCTCCCGCAGGTCCACTGTACGGGGCCGGCCTCCGGGCTTGGCTGGTGGGAGTAGGGGGCCGAGGATCTCCCACTGTTCGTCCGTCAGGTCGCTGGGGTACGATTTGCGGCTCATTCATCAAGTTTAGTACAAGTTCAAGACTTTGCAAACACCCTCTTAGAGCTCCGGCTCTTTTCCTGCAGCTCGTAGAGCTTGTTGATAGCCTCCAGAGGCGTCATGGACGCAACGTCGAGCTGGGCGAGCTCCTCGATGGCGGCCGGGACCTCCTGGAAGAGAGACAGCTGCTCCCTAGGCGGCGTGATGCGCCGCCGAGGCGAGCCGCTGGCGGGGACACCCCTCGACCCGTTCTCCAGCTCCCGAAGCACCTCCCATGCGCGGCTCACGACGCTGCCCGGGAGGCCCGCCAGCCGGGCCACGTGGACCCCGTAGCTCTTGTCCGCGCCGCCCGGAACGATCCGCCGCAGGAAGACCACCTCGTCCCGCTCCTCCGAGACCGCCACTTTGTGGTTCCTCACGCGAGGCAGAGAGTCCGCCAGCCGGGTCAGCTCGTGGTAGTGAGTGGCGAAGAGGGTCTTGCAGCCCAATCGCGGGTGATTGTGGATGTACTCGGCAACGGCGCGCGCTATGGCGAGGCCGTCGTAGGTGCTCGTACCCCGGCCGATCTCGTCCAGGATGATCAGGGAGCGTCTCGTGGCGTGATTCAGGATGGAGGCCGTCTCCAGCATCTCCACCATGAAGGTGGACTGTCCCAGAGAGAGGTCGTCCTGGAGCCCGACGCGGGTGAATATCCTGTCGACCAGACCGATGGCGGCCGACTCGGCGGGAACGAAGCTCCCCACTTGCGCCATCAGGACGATCACGGCGCCCTGGCGGATGTAGGTCGACTTTCCCGACATGTTGGGCCCTGTCAGGATGACGATCTGCTCGTCCCCGGAGGACAGGCGCGTGTCATTGGGCACGAAGGACGCCGACGGCAGCATCCGCTCCACCACCGGATGGCGCCCCGCCTTGATCTCTATGGTGTCGCCCTCGTCCAGCAGCGGCCTGACGTAGCCGTTTCTGGACGCGACCTCCGCCAGGGAGCCGAACACGTCGACGTGGGCGACGAACCTCGCGGCGGCCATGACCCGGAACGCGGACTCGGCCACCTGCCCGCACACTTGGCGAAACAGGGAGGCTTCGAGCTCGTTGATCCGCTCCTGGGCGCTGAGTACCTGCGACTCGTACTCCTTCATCTCCGGGGTTATATAGCGCTCGCCCCCCACCAGCGTCTGCCGCCGCACGTACTCCTTCGGCACCATCGAAAGATTCGCCCTGCTCACCTCGATGTAGTAGCCGAAGACCCTATTGTAGCCGACCTTCAGCGACTTGATGCCCGTCCTGGCGCGCTCCTTCTGCTCCAGGCCCGCTATGTAGCTCTGGGCGCCCCTGGCAGAGTCGCGGAGGGAGTCCAAGTCGGAGGAGAACCCCTCCCTGATCACGTTGCCGTCGCTGGCCGTTGCGGGAGGGTCGTCCCTGATGGCAGACCGAACGAGGTGCGCGACGTCGCCGGTGTCGGACAGGTCGTCGGCGAGCCAGCGCACCTGCTCCGAGTCGTCGTCTTCCAGAAGGATCTCCTTGAGGCGCGGCATGGCCTCGAGGCTGGCGGCCAGCCCCACAAGGTCCCGCGGCGCGGCGGCGAAGATGCGTACCCGGCCAATGAGCCGCTCCACGTCGGAGACCGACTCCAGCGCCGACGCGATCAGCTCCCGCCTCAGGACGCTCCGGTGGAACCACGCAACGGCCTCCTGACGCCGCGTCAGGTCGGCGAGGTCCAACAGGGGCTGTCCCAGCCAGGCCCTCAGCAGCCGGCCCCCCATGGCGGTCTTGGTGCGGTCCAGTACCGACAGAAGAGAGGCGTTGCTCTCACCCCACCTTCCACCCTGAAACAGCTCCAGATTGCGGCGGGTCTGCGGGTCCAGGACCATGAAGGAGTCGGTGGAGTAGGTGCGAAGGGAGGTGATCTGCGTCAGCGCCGCCTTCTGGTTCTTGGACAGGTATCCTACTATCGCTCCCGCGGCCCGGACCGCCAGGGGCAGACCGTCGCACCCGTAGGCCTCCAGTGATGAGACGCCAAATTGGTCCAGCAGCTCCTCTCTGGACCAGTCGAGATCGAAGAGGTCCGGTCCCACGGGCGTGACCGTCGCCTCGATCTCTGTCGGAAGCGCCCCCTCGCCCTCCTCCTGTACGAGCAGCTCCGAGGGCGCAAGCCGGGCTATCTCGACCGCTACCTGCGTCAGCCCCAGCTGGGTGGTGGCGAACTCGCCGGTGCTTATGTCGACATAGGCCAGTCCCGCCTCGTCCCCCTCCACGACCACCGAGGCGAGGTAGTTGTTGGCCTTCTGCTGTAGGAGGGAGTCCTCGAAGACCGTGCCCGGAGTGACAACGCGCACCACCTCCCTATCCACGAGCCCGCGAGAGGTTGCCGGATCGCTGGTCTGCTCGCAGATGGCGACCTTGTAGCCCTTCTTGACCAGGCGAGCCAGGTAGTTGTCCAAGGCGTGGTAGGGGATGCCCGCCAAGGGAATGCGCTGCCCGCGCCCCATCTCGCGGGAAGTGAGGGCGATCTCCATCTCCCGAGAGACGATTCGCGCGTCGTCGTCGAACGTCTCGAAGAAGTCCCCCATGCGGAACAGGAGGATCTCCCCCTGGTGCTCTTTCTTGATGCGCAGGTACTGGCGCCGTGCGGGCGTCGTCATATTCGTGAAACCCAGCGGCCTAGGGTTGAGACTATCTTACAGAAGGCCGGCTGTCTTCTCTACGTTGTCGACGAGAACCACCGGGCGCTGATGGGAGCGCAAGAGCTGCCGGCTAGCAAACAGTCTCTATCTGGGGCGAAGCGGTGAGGGCCTCATCCCGCGTCAGCACCGGCGCGCCGAGGGCCATAGATTCCACAGCGATGAGGCGGTCATGCCTCTCAGGAATCTCCGGGCATAGGTCAAGCTTTTCAAGCTGCGCTCTGCCGAGGTCCGACAGCTCTATCCCGTCCACGGAGGTCAACGCGTCCAGCAGCTCGGAAGGGGCGAAGGGTTGGCCGAGCTTGACTGAAAGGAAGTAGAGCTCGGCCACTGCTATGGCGGGAACGACGATGGTCGCATTGCCGGTCTCGGCCAGCCGAAAGACTGCGGAGGCTGCCGTTGTAAGCCGCTCAGGCGACCTGAGGTACCACCACAGGGCATGAGTGTCCACCACGAACCGGACTGGACTATCCAGCACGGTTGCGTTTCGCTCTACCAGGCGACTCCGGGACCCGAGGCTCCCATAGCGTCTTGATGTCCAGGAACTCTTGGTAACCCGCATCGGGCAGATAGACCAAGGCCCCCCTCAGTGTACCGAGGGAAGGCTTTCCCTCCTTCGGGGCCTGCATGGACGTGAGCCTGCCGCACGGCTTCCCACGCCGCGTGATGATCACCTCTTCGCCATCATCGAGACCCCTGAGTATCTCGCTGACCCTGGCCTTGAACTCTCTTATCCCATAGGTAGTCATGTCACACACCGCCTAGTAGTTATATCTATGACGTGCTGTGACCACATAGTAGCACGAGTAGTCCGTGGGGAGTCAGTCTCCTCCCAAGTCTCTGAGAGAGGGTTAGGTTGAGGGTTGGAGATGGACAACGTGGTATGATGCCCCAAAATGCGGGTACGGCGCTGGGATACCCGGGCGCGATGCGCCGGTTCGCCTGCGACAACGTCGAAGAGGCCTGGCGGTAGCGAACGGAGTAGGACCGTGAGCGCGGTACACGATATGGGCGGGCGGCCCTACCATGAGCCCATCGATCGGTCGGAGCACACCCTGACGGACTGGGAGCGCCGGACCAACGCCCTCGTCGGAGTGCTGAGAGAGAAGCACCTGATAAACACCGACGAGCTCCGGCGCGGCATCGAGACGATCCCGCCGGATGAGTACGAGAGCCTGACCTACTACGAGCGGTGGTCGGCCTCCTTGGAGCTTCTCCTGGTCGAGAAGGGGCTGCTCACGTCGGAGGAGATCGATAGCCGCGCGGCCGAACTCCAGGAGAGATGGGGCTGAGATGGCGCGGTTCCGCCCCGGAGACCGGATCGGCGTCCTGCCGATGGCCGTCGATACCCACCACAGGACGCCTGGCTACGTCAAGGGCAAGGTTGGACGCGTCCAGGCTCTGTGCGGGGTCTTCCTCGACCCGGAGTCGCGGGCCTATGGCGGGAGCGGGCTCTCTACCGAATCGAGTTCGATATGGGGGAGCTCTGGGGAGAGCGGTACAGGGGGCCGGCAGGCGACACCCTGCTCGTCGACATCTTCGACCAGTGGATGGAGCCGGTCTAACGGGCCGACCTGACGGGGAGCAGAGTGATGGACGCAGATGAGCATCACCGCCACGGAGGCCAATGACCATCCTGGGATGGAGGGCGATGTCGAGCTGAGCCAGCGCGCCCTGCGCCTGCTTTCCATGGAGGAGCTCCTCGTAGAGAAGGGCGTGATTGATCAAGACGACGTCCGGCGCCTCCTGGACGTGGTGGAGGCCAGGGTCGACGGTCGACGGCGCTAGGGCGGTGGCTCGCGCCTGGGTCAACCCGCCCTACAGGCGCCGCCTGCTCCAGGAACCGGAGGCCGCCCTGGTCGAGCTGGGATACCCCCCCGTAGGCAGCGCCAAGCTGGCGGTCCTCGAAAACACCCACAAGCTGCACCATCTGGTCGTGTGCACCCTATGCTCCTGCTACCCAACCTCTCTCCTGGGGCTTCCACCCGACTGGTACAAGAGCTTCGCCTACCGGTCCAGGGCCGCGGTCGACCCTCGGGGCGTCATGTGCGAGTTCGGCCTCCAAGTGAGCGGCGACGTCGAGGTCCGGGTCGTCGACAGCACCGCCGACCTCCGGTACATGGTGCTCCCCCTGCGCCCCAAAGGGACCGACCGGATGAGCGAAGAGGAGCTTGCCGCCCTCGTCACCCGCGACAGCATGATCGGCACGGGCGTCCCAAACGCACCCGTTATTGAGCCTTCATAGGCGGCAAAGCAACCTTGCCGGTCCTGCACCCAAGTCCGGCAATTCCAACTAGGAGGCACCCACGTTGGAGCCACATACCCCGGACATTATGGCCTTGATAGCCCGCGCCCCTTGGCGAGAGGCTGTCACGTACCGGGATACGTGGCCCCACGAGTACGTGGTCATCAAGAAGGACGGCCAGCAGGACCTGTTGGCCGCATTCTGCGCGCGGATCGCGCGGGGAGAGGGCGTCGAGTGCCGGTTCTTCCACCAGAAGCGAGAGTACCTCTTTCTGGGCGAGCACAAGTACTGGACGATGACCGAATGCCCCGACATCGACCTGGACGCGGACGACTACGTGCTCAACCGAGCCCTGCTATACCGCGACCGCCGTGACTTCGTGATCCAACAGGGCGACACAGGCAGACGAGAGGAGTAAACGTCAATGACCGCAACGGAAGACGGCAGCGAGCTGGTGAACGTCCGAAAGGTGTGGAAGGATGAGGCCCTTCATTTCACGCCCTGGCTGGCCAAGAACCTCAACTTGCTGGGCGAAGCGCTGGGGATGAAGTTGGAGGAGGTCCAGCAGGAAGCACCGATAGGCTCCTTCTCTCTCGATATCCTCGCCAGGGAGGCCAACAGAGGCGTGATAGTAGCCATCGAGAACCAGCTGGAAGAGACCGACCTCACCCACCTCGGCCAACTGCTTACCTATGCCACCGGATGCGGCGCGCACATCGCGATATGGGTCGCCCCATACTTCGGGTACGAGCACGCCCAGGCCCTGCATCGTCTCAACGAATGGTCGAGCGAGAGGATCAGGTTCTACGGCGTCAAGGTCGAGGTCCTCAGGGAGGAGGGTAGCGAACTCACACCAAGGTTGCGCAAGGTGGTGTACCCCGGCGGCTGGGACAAGAATCTCACGCTGCGGTCGAGGGAGATGCCCCCGACCACCCGGAAGTACTACGACTTCTTCCAGCCGCTGATCGCCGAGCTGCCTGGGGCGGGCTTTGCCGAAAGGGTGGTCCAGCGCTTCGGCCCCTCCGACCGGCACTTTCCCTCCCCCCTCAACGACGGCATATGGTACGCGGCATCCCTCGAAGGGGCGAACGATGCCTGGGTAACCCTGCACATTGAAATGGGAGACCAGCGGACCAATCGGATATTCGACAAGTTGAAGGTCGACAAGGAGCAGATCGAGAAGTGCATCGAGGACGAGTGGCACTGGCGGAGGCACGACAGTCACAGCTACTCCAGCATCAACATAAGGAGAGACGCCTCCATAGACGACCCGCCGGACAAGCTGGAGGAGACTCGTGCCTGGATGCTCGACCTCCTCCCCAAGCTCAAGAAGGTCTTCTACCCGCGCCTAGCCGAAATCCTGCGGAAGTCTCCAGAGTCAGGCTAGACGGCATCTTGCTCGGGGAGAGCCAACTACGTCCTGGCAGCCTCCGTGATACAATCTGCAAGCAAGCTGGATGAGAATGCCCAAGCTGGAGTACGACGATGACAGCGGACGAAGCAACCGAAGCAACCACCGAGATCGGGGACATGATCCGTGACTTGCTGCGAGAGCGGTTCAAGGACGAGTTCGAGTTTGGGCCCATCGTCGTCATGCCCCGTTTCGACGACGACGGCTACCGGTACTTCCACTCGTACATCGTCTTCCACGGAGACCAGAAGAAGCTGGATCCGATCTGGACGGCCAGGCTGTCCGGTCGCCTTTGGCCTCGCTCGGAGGAGCTCGGCTACCCCGGCATCCCCATACCGCTGTTCGTTGAGAGATCGGAGTGGCCCTACCTGGAGAAGTGGCTTGGTAAGTCCTGAGGACCTTCTCACGATTGCGGAGAGTCTGGCATCCGGCAGAGTCGGAACCGGGCTAGGGAGACCGAGGCAGGCCGAGCTAAGGAGGGCCATCAGCGCTACCTACTACGCCCTGTTTCATACCTTGGCCAACAGTTGTGCGAACTTGCTTGTCGGCGCCAGGTCATCAACTCGAACCAGGCAGGCATGGAGGCAGGCATACCGATCGCTGGATCATGGGCAAGTCAAGAGACGGTGCACCGAACGGCGTTCCAGGGATGTCCTACACCGCTTCCCACAGGCGGTTCAGGACTTCGCAGACCAGCTTGTGAAGATGCAGAGCCTGCGCCACCTCGCAGATTACGATCCCTTCGAACGCTTCGTGAGATCTGAAGTCTCACAACTCATTGAGCAGACCGAATCCCTCATCGCGGAGTTTAAGCAGACAGAACGCCCGGACCGCCGCGCATTCGCGATCTTCGTCCTGTTCAACCTACGAAGGGACTAGCAGAGCGACTCGACCACCTTCGAGATGTTACCACGGCGTATCTGCAACCGTTCCCCAGGTGCTCACCCGCCGTGGTACGCAGGCACCACCTCGTGGCCCAGGATGGCCAGCTGGTCGGCCATCAGCTCCGGCGGGCAGGCGGGACGCGCGTTAGCGAGATAGAGGTACGTGTAGGGATGTCACGTCACCTCACGCTACATCCGAACGATGTCGATCAGAAACCGGTCATCGAGTTGGACGCCGACGCGGCAATATCGGTTACATCTATCGTAGTCGGTATTGTGCCTAGCACAGACCAGGGTCCATTTTGGGCCCAGCCTGGTACGATTGCCGAAGTTTCCGGGATAGAAAAGGCCACCTCTGTACGTGGCGGAGTATCTTCGGCTCACGCCGCGCGTATCGGCTTCGGCGTAGTGAAGACGCGGCGCACCTGTGATGACAAGAGTTTCGTCTCCCAAGAGGCTCCGCGCCAACGTCTCAGCGTTAGGCACAGCCTCCTCGTGCGTGCTGGGGCAGCCGTGGGCGGCAGTGAGGGAGAATAGACGCCAAGACCTGTCCTGTCCGCCTTGCCTATTCCTCAGCCCCTTCGTGTAGTCACCGAGTTGGTCCTCCATCTTTATCAGCTCGTTTAGCGTCACCGTGGACGGGTTGTAGGTCATGACTCCAGCCTCTCTCTTATCTCACGGTTTTCGGATGAACTGGCGTGGGCACGGCCTACTGCGTTGGTGTTGACGTTGCGTTGTCTCCCGGTACGACCACGATATCGTCAAGCCGACGGCGCTGCTCCTCTTCGGCCGCCTGCGCCTCCTCGATCTTGCGCTCCATCAGCGCCCGGTGGTTGTCCAAGTGGTCCAGCAACAGCCCGTTGAGCTTGTCGTACTCCGCGATTCGAGACTCGTACTCTGCAACCTCCGTTTTGAACTCGTCGGACACCGCAACTTGAGCCTCGAGGAAAGTCTTCGTAAGCGCTCTACGCTCTTCGATTCCTGCAAATCGAATGCGGATGATGTTGGAAAGCACTGCATCGATGGCCTTCTTGCGCTCGAACGACGCCTTCAGCGCCTGAGTCCGCGCGAGCTCCGTTTCCTGTGCCTTTCGTTCAAGCTCTTTCGCAGATGCCAGCTTTATAGCGTCGACCCTGGCCTGGCTCTCGGCAGCCAGCCTAACAGCCTCCGCTTCAGCAACGGCGGCGGCAGCCTCCTCGGCAGCTTTGCGCTCGGCGATGGCGGAGTCGGCCTTGGCGCGAGCCTCTTGAGCCACGCGCTCCTCCTCGATGCGTCGCATCTCGGCTTCGGAGTCGAGGCGGCTCTGGATGTTATCGAGGCAGGCGTTCATCTGCACGCCCCACGACGATCTGGCCCTATTGGGAGGCGGAAGAATCTCTGGGCTAAATCTATCGACGTAATACGAGCTTCGAGTCGCCCTCAACTGCATGAGGGTATACTCAGTCGTACTGGCATCCAGCGACACAACCTCCGACACAGGGTATATCCTTCGAGCCCTGAACTCTATGTAGTTGTCAGCGCCACCGGAGAAGTAGAATCGGTCGTCGCTGACAACGTTATCAGTCCAATGAACCCATCTTCCCCACTTTGGTTGTTGGCCTGTGCCATAACTTTGGAGTCGCGCATACCAACCGTGACTAGGAGATCGTGGCGAGTCGTAGACTGTGATACTCCCTGCAGCACCATCGCTGTTCACTATGGGTTTGAAATCGCGTTCATAATTCACACCGTAGAACCTGTAGACCCGTTGGCAGTAGGGAGCATTTTCGTACTCCATCTCCTCTATCGCCAATTCAACATGGGTGATCTCACTGAGGTTCAGGTCCCACTTGCACATCTGCTGGTCGAACCGCGAGCCTTCGGATACCTTGTCATCGTCCGCGCACTCCGTTGGCCTCTCCGCTAGCGCCGTGTCGGCTCCCAGCGCCAACGCCAACAGCAGCAGTCCCAGCAGTATCCTAACCACCATCTTCGACCTCTTTGGCAATCTCGTTCGCCGTACACTCCAACACGTCGTAGTTGTCCAGGACACCTGCCAGTATCAATTCCGACATCTGGTCCTCAGCCTTGCCTCCCGTCTTGATGCGGTTCGTGAGGGCAATGCCCGCGCTTGCCGCGCACGTCGTCATGACATTCGTCAGCCTGGCCGCGTCCTGCTCTTCCTTGACGTAACGCTTGATTAACGCCATGTTGAGCTCGGCCTGGACTTCATTCTCCACGTTCGGCGTCTGCGTAGGTACGGGCGTAGCCGCGGATGTAGTCGGCTGCGGTGTCGGCTGAGAGGTCGGCTGCGGTGTGAGAGCCGAAGCCGATCCCGACGCCGGTACGACGGTCGCCTTCGCCTCGGTCGCCACTTCGCCTGGCGACGCCGTCTCCGACGGAGGCTCCGGCGTTGCCGTTACTACGATCTCTCTCACTTCCCCGTCGCCGCACACCAACAGTGACGCTATCACGCCCATGAGAGCTATCGCCAATAGTCCCTTCTTCATGCCTATTCCCACCTATCCCAGCTCACGTTGGTTATGCGGATTGCAGTGACACCGCCAACTCTCCGCTGGACGTATCTCGTAGTCAACGAGCCTTTTCCTGCAACCCTACAGCGCCTCACCTACCATGGTATCGGGGCACGACCTCGCGGCCCAGGATGTCCAGCTGCTCGGCCATCAGCTCCGGCGGGCATGCGGGCCGCGCTACGAACTTCGTGGCTCCCGCCTCGACGTAGTCGTCGATCAGCCGGCGCACCGCCTCGGGCGTACCGAAGGCCGAGTAGCCCTCCGGGCCGACGTCTGTGCGCCGCCGCAGCAGGTACGGCGAGGCCAGGCGCTCGGCCTCCGCGCGGGTGGGCGCCACGCAGAAGCTGAACAGCGCGCCGTAGTGCTCGTCGTCGATCTCCCGGCCGTACTCTCCGGCCCAGGAGCCTATCTTGCGGATCCCCTCCTCGACCTCCGCCGGCGTGGCCTGGGAGACGAGCCACCCGTCGCCCAATCTCGCTACCCGCCGCATCGCGGCCTCAGTGCGGCCTCCGATCCATATGGGCGGAAGCTCCTCCTGGACAGGCTTGGGCTCCACCGTCACGTTGTTCAGGGTGAAGTAACGGCCCCGGAAGCTGACGTCGTCCTCGGACCAGAGGCGCCGCATCACCCGGATGGCCTCGTCGGTCCGCCCCGCCCTCTGGGACTTGCGTACGCCGCACGCCTCGAACTCGCCCTCGTCCTGCGTGCCCAGGCCGACGGCCGGCAACGCTCTACCCCCGGATAGGAAGTCCAGGGTGGCGATCTCCTTGGCCAGGACCGTCGGATTCCTGAGGGGGAGCGCCAGAACGCTGGTCCCGAACTTGAGCTTCGAGGTCCTGGCGGCGATGAAGGAGAGCGCGACTATCGGCTCCAGGCTCAGCACCGAGGAGACGATCCTGTCGCTCAGCCATATCGAGTCGACGTCCAAAGCCTCGGCAGACTCCACGTACTGCCACAGGAGATCCGGGTCCTTCCGGGGGAAGGGCCAGCCGCCGAAGCCGACGCCTATTCTGACAGCCATCTGGGTGCGGTGGGGCTAGTCGCCCGCCTGGGCTACGGCCACCCTCCCGATACCCAGCTCCTCTGCCCTCCTCAGCACCATCGAACGCTGCTCTCGGGTCAGGGGAGGCGTCGGAAGACGGGGCTCGCCGCAGTCGACCCCCAGCCTCTCGCTGAGGATCACCTTGGCGGTGGCGTGGAAGCCGTACTCCCTGACCAGGGCCGAGACGTCGCTGGCCCTGTCCTGGGCCGCCTCGGCGCCCTCCAGATCTCCGGCGCTGTAGGCGTTCCAGATGTCGACCCACATCTCGGGAGCGACGTTGGGAGGCCCGTCTACGCATCCGGTGGCGCCTATGGTCAGCGCCGGAAGCATCAGTGTGCTGTTGCCTATCAGGCAGCTCAGCCCCATCTTGGCGAATGCCCTCACGTTGGGGAAGGTGACCGCCGAGTGCTTCAGCCCCACAAGCTGCGGAACGCCGTCCTGTATCCTCTTCATCATATCGGGCGTGATCTCGACGCCTGTGGAGTGAGGCAGGTTGTAGACCAAGAGAGGAAGGTCGGCAGCCGCGGCCACGGCCCGGTAGTGCTCCACTATGGCCTGGTCGGTCTGCCTGTAGAAGAAGGGAGGCACGCAGCAGATCGACTCCACCCCCGCCCTGGCGGCGTTCTCGGCCAGCGCCGCCGCCCGCTTGGTCGTGGCGGCGCCAACGTGCATTATGTTGTTGATCCTGCCCCTGGACTGACTCGCCGCGATCTCGGCGATGCGCATGTTCTCCTCGTCGTCTAGGAGCACGCTCTCGCCCGTACCGCCGGCGATCCAGAAGCCGTGGACCCCCGACTGGATGTTGAACTCTATGACCTCCCTGAAGGCGGCCTCGTTGAGCGTGCCCTCCCGGGTCATTGGGGTGATTATCGCCGGAAAGATGCCTTTTAGGTTAGCCACTTTGCCCTCCTCAACTTGGGTAGACATTCTTCGGGCGCCATTGTAACACGCTGGGCGTTGAATGTCGGAGGGCGAGTGGTTATCCTGTCCGTCACATTGCCCGCCGCCCAGAAGCTCCATCCGAAAAGGGGGCCGACATGAAGGCTCTTGTATACCACGGCAACAGAGACCTGCGCCTGGAGACGGTGCCCGACCCTGCTCCGGGGCCCGGCGACGTCCGGCTGCGGATAGACTACTGTGGGATATGCGCCACGGACATCGAGGAGTACCTGTACGGGCCTGTGTTCATCTTCGGCGACGAGCCGAACCCGATTACCGGCAAGAAGATGCCTCTGATCACGGGCCACGAGATCACGGCCACCGTGGACGCCCTCGGCCCGTCCGTCTCCAACGTCGGCGTCGGCGACAGGGTGGCCCTCAACACCGTGCTCACCTGCGGCAGCTGCTGGTGGTGCAAAAACGGCGCCGAGGTCCAGTGCCCGGCCATGGCCGTCGCCGGATTCGCCCTGGACGGCGGATTGGCCGAGTACATGGTCTGGCCGGCCGCCGAGGCGATACTCCTGCCAGACGCCGTCAGTAGCGAGGAGGCCGCCCTGGTGGAGCCCGCCTCCGTGGCGATGCAGGCCGTGAGACGCAGCCGCATGGAGGCTGGCGAGAGCGTAGCCGTCCTGGGCGTGGGCACCATCGGCCAGCTGGTCGTCCAGGCCGCCAAGGCCAAGGGAGGCCGCGTCTTCGCCATCGACCGCCGACAGGCCAGCCTCGCCCTGGCCAACCGGCTGGGCGCCGACGCCGCCATCGACGCCTCCACCGACGACGTGGAAGAGACGCTGCGAGAGTTTACCGGAGGCGTCGGTCCGGACGTCGTCATCGACGCCGCCGGAGGCGAGCAGACCCCCGCCCAGGCCGTCCGATGGGTCCGCAGCGGAGGACGCGCCCTGCTGGTCGCCATCTACAGCTCCAGGCCCGCCTTCGACTTTAACGACATCGTCGGCACCGCCAAAGAGATCATCGGCTCCATCGCCTACCAGCGCCGCGACGTCGAGGACGTCGTCGGGCTGATCGCCGGCGGCGACATACAGACCGCCCCCCTCGTCTCGGACAAGATCTCCCTCGAGGACGTGATCGACAAGGGTTTCGCCCGGATGCTGGCGCCTGAGAAAGACGTTTTTCGTATCCTGGTATCGCCTTCAGGCTAGGAGGTTCCCCGGCCGCTGAGCACAGCCTGTAGGGTGCGCTGCGGTACGTTCGTGTTAAGTTCCAGTGATAGAGTTGACTCCCTTGGCTCAGATTCGGGTACCACCTCCTCCCGCTGAGGTACCGTGACCGACGAAAAAAGTTGACTTATTGCGTGTCCAGTTCGTTCAGCTTGCGCTCGGACCCCGGGTAGGGCAAGACCAGGACAACAAGCGGTTTATTCGACCCGACTATGAGAATCTTAACTGGTCCAATGCGTGATTGAGAGAATCGACGGCACCCGCCATGTCTTGCAAAGCACTGGGAGCCGAAAGGGACGCTGCAACTGAGATGTAAGCGTAGTTGGAGCGAGTCTCTTCTATTCGCCAACCTGACTTCTCCAAAATGTCTCGAGCCCGATCTTTCGCCGATCCGATCCATTTCCCCAAGTGACGTCTGCCCTGAACGCCAGGACTTCCCCAACTCATGGACGTGAAGACCCGCCTTTCAGTTTCGTCCCCTCGGATCTCGAACCTAACCCCAGAAGGCTGCTGCTTCACAGCCGCCAACAGGTTGGCGTTCCATTCATAACCGTGGCTGAATTCACATCTGGCTGCGATTTCTTCGGCGACAAGCTCAGCCGACGGGGGAGATGCTGGGTTCAGTATGGCCTCACGGAGACGCTGGAGCTCCGCCTGAATCTGCGTCATGTCCCATCGCTCAGATTGATTATGTAGGGTGGCGGACTTCACCAATCTTGCAAATCTCTGAGGAGTTGATACCCATTGATCACATGGGCGCCCTGCAGCCGCATTGAGCAGTGTATCGTCCCAGTCGCCATGGAGGTGTTGATCCGGCACAGGTTCTTCTCCGCTCAACATGAAGAACAACACCATACCTAGTCCAAAGGAATCGACAGCCGCATGTCTTGTCGATATACCTGGAATGTCTTGAATCTGCTCCGGCGCGAGATACCCGAGGAGTGAAGATCCATATGTGACTGACTTTTCCAATGCGCCCTTATGCCAAGACAGATCGAAGTCGAGCACGACAACATCCCAATCCTGAGGATCAGAGTAGAAGCCTCGCAACATAACATTCGACGGACGTATATCTCGGTGCAATACCCTCTCAGGGAGCAGATGCCCACTTCGAACAATATCTGCCATTTCAGAGCCAATCCTGAGGATTAGCTCCCAATCCGAAACCTGCATAGAAGAGACAGCATCACCAAGATTAGGGCCATCTATCCAATCCATGACTACGAACGCCGGTATCTCAACCGCTTTTCGGTACGGAACCATGCCCTGGACACAGCGATCGCTCAGTATTTTCATAGAGTGCACACCCCTACGAAAGGCCCGGAACAGAGCCTCATTCCGCCGCATCTCTTCGTGAAGGACCTTGACAGCTACATCATTCCCATCAGAATCGCTCGCTCGATAAACCTTGCCGAATGCCCCACGAGCAATTTCCTCGTGGAGCACGTGTCCCAACAGCTGATTGTTCTCTGACTCAGTGCTCGTATACCAAGCTCGGTATATTGCCTCGTCGTAGGTTCTTGAGAACGTCGCGTACCTCTGCATAGCATCCGATGCTTGGGAGGCGAGGATGCGGGTCGCTTCTTGATTTAGTGCTTCCCTGATCTTCTCGGCACCCAGAACGAGCAAGTCGTTCTGGACTGGTAGCACCTTGTCCGTTGGGCTCAGACCCTCAGGGACTATTGGACTGAGATCAGTCGGATCGTCAACAGAGACAAAGCTTACAAGATCGTCGAAAGCCTCAATGAGCTCGGCGTGACATCCATCTGGGGCATCGTACCTGATTAAACGGACGCCCCGATCTTCAGCCCATTGGTTCGTCTCGAAATCACGGCGAGGCGTAATCCAATAATGGTCTCCCACATCGATATCGACACTCGATAGCTGCTCAACGAAACCGCCCACTGCGATATCGTCTGCGCTAATGCCAACGAATACAATAGTCTTCGCCGACAGGCAACTCGTTAGGAAGTTTCGGTATCCGGGATCGGCACGCCGATAATTAAGTTGAGAAGATGTGAGCGTCCAGCTAGAAGCGTTATCAAGGACTCCATGCAGGTGACACACGAACGGATGGGGACTCTTCAGTGCATGCGAGTAGCCGGAAACTTGGCTCCCGTCAAACTCAGTAAGCGCAGTCCCCGGATTGACATCGGTGTAGGCTCTTATCGCCAACCTGTCTAGATTCAGCGTGAGCAGGCCATGGGGCCGCAACCGCCAGATCTTCTCATAGATCGGTGGAGGCTCCACCGATACAGACGGACTGAGCAATTCCCGTATGTGCGATCGCCAAGTGGTCTCACCAAGTTCCCTCTTCAATAGCTCGAACGCGCGCCAGTTATTTTCCTGATCCTGAATCAATTGTGCAGACCTTCGAAGTTTCTCACTCCTAGGGTCATCGAGCTGATCGATCTGTCGGTAGAGTAGTGTAAGGAGTCCATACTTGATTCCCTCGTAACAAGTCATGGGCGAGGGTATTGGAAGTGAGGGATAATAGGAGCGGGGAAAGTGGAGGAGTGAAGGCACAGGAGTAGGTGGTCGATGTTTCAAGCACGGGAACCGCAGGAGAGCCTGTGGCAGTCGGAGTTTCTGATCACGCCGAGGAAGGCGAAGCTGATGCGGAGGAGCTGGGCGGAGGTGTTCCGGAACGAGGCTCTGGTTCTGATAGAGGAGGAGCGGTTCGCTCCGCTGTACAGCCCGGACATGGGCAGGCCCAATCGCGCCGTGCAGACGGTGCTGGGAGTGCTGGTGCTCAAGGAGATGTTCGATCTGACGGACATGGAGGCGTTGGAAGAGTTGGAGTTCAATCTGCTGTGGCACCACGCGCTGCGGCTGGAGATGGAGGAGGCGCATCTTGCCCAGAAGACACTGCATAACTTCCGTGTGCGGTTGATGGAGCACGACGGCGGGCGGTTGGCCTTCTGCGAGACGACGGACCGGATGATAGAGGCCCTGGGACTGCGAACAGGCAAGCAGCGCCTGGACTCGACGCACGTCATGAGCAATATCGCGGTGTTGACGCGGTTGGGTCTGTTCTGCGAGACGGTCCGGGTGTTCCTGTTAGCGGTGAGCCGTGAGCACCCTGGTCTGGGTGAAGGGATTGGGGATGGACTGGCCCAGCGGTACCTCAAGGAGACCGGCGAAGCATCGAGGTACGAGGACGCACGTTCAGGTGAGGGGCGTCGCCGGCTGTCGGTGTGTGCGCGAGACGTGTACCGGCTGGTGGATAGGTTCCGTGGGACGGCGGTGGCAAAGATGGAGGAGTACGGGCTGTTGGAGAGGCTATTGGGGGAGCAGTGCCACGTGGGACGGCACAGGGACGGTCGTCCCGGAGCCGATGACGACGATGCGGCAGAGGGGAAGGTGCCGATCGCGCTGAAGGAGGCGAAGGAGGTGCGGTCGTACTCTATGCAGACGCCCCACGACCCGGCGGTGACCTACAGCGGACACAAGGGGAAGGGGTACGAGGTGCAGGTGTCTGAGACGTGCGAAGAGGGGAACGCAATGCAGGTGATCACCCACGTGGAGGTCACGCCGTCGAGCGGTGGCGACGCCGGTGTGACGGTGGGGGTGATAGACACGTTGAAGGAGCGAGGGATCGGTCCTTCGGAGCTATGGTGCGACACGTCGTATGGATCCGGACACAACGGATGGGAGGCAGAGCGTAGGGGGACGGAGTTGGTGAGCCCTGTCGGGGGCCGGGCGCCAGCGGAGGCCGACAGGGGTGATGGGCTGGTCAGGCTGACGGCTGCTGACTTTGACATCGACGTTACGGCAAGGAGGGCTGCGGTGTGTCCTGCGGGACATGAGGCGGTGTCCGAGTACGAGGATGAAGACGCTCCCGAGCGAGTGGAGATGCACTTCGCCCGGGAGGTGTGTGAACCCTGCTCGCTGCGCCCACGGTGTCCCGTGAGGTGGCGTCGTCGTCCTGAGCTCGGGGGAGAGTGGTCGCCGAGCGGAGCCTACGTGCTGAGTGCGGACCTCGCCAGGGTGAACATCGGACGTAGGCGGAGGGCCGAGTCGGATGGACAATGGCGTAAACGGTACGGGTTGCGTGCGGGGATAGAGGGTACGAACTCGGAGTTGAAACGGCGCCATGGTCTTGGCCGCCTACGGGTACGTGGAGGTGAGAGGGTCCGGCTCGCCGTCTACCTCAAGGCCCTGGCGTGTAACGTCAAGCGAATGGTCCGGGCACGGTTGGACGAGATGTTGGTCCCACCGGCTGTCCTGGCGACCGCTCCCACCGCTGCATGAAGCTACAGGAGCCGTTGCGAGCCCGCTGATGCCTACCCGGACGGGGTATGGCGCACCACAACGACCTCATCGGCCACAACACAAGCCCCGATCGGAACAACCAAATCCCTCACGCCTAACCGCCCTCACGCCGCAGAACCAACCCGAAAGCCCCTTGTTACGAGGGAATCATACTTCAATTCCGCCCATGTCGGCAACTCTGCCTCCGCACTCAATCCCGAGCCTGCCCAAAAGACGACACCATTTGTCCGCTCGGCGATAATATCTCTCAATGCTATGTAGGGGCTCTGGGTCGTGTCGAAAGTCATCAAAATCTCCTCGTGCGACTGTGGGCTGACTCTTGGGACAATTGTAGTTTGACCACTGTTCGCAGGCAACCGATCGCACATCAGAAAGCTCCCCTTGGAAGTGTCCTGTAAGTGCAGAGGCACGACAGCCTTTCTTTGGCCACTTCAATTCCTGCCTTGACATCTTTTTCGATTTCAGCTATCTTAGAGGCTTACCGAAACGAATACACTTAAAAGGCCCCTTCCGGCAAACGCTGAGTAAACGGAGTTCGTAACATGATACTGTTCAAGGGATGCCCCAGATGCCGCGGTGACCTCCACACCAGGGCGGACATGTACGGCGAGTACGCCGAGTGCCTCCAGTGCGGATACGTACGGGACGTCCAGCCAGCCCAGACCAGGGTCGAGACCGCGCAGCCCTCCGCCGGGAGACCCTCGAAAGCCCACCGGGCCGCCTGAGCTCGTCTCGATAGCGCCCTGAGTCGATAGCGACGAAGGGGGCGGCCGGCTCGTCGAACGCAGCGTTCGGCGCCGGCCGCCCCTTTTCTCATTGGTCCTTGCCAGATGCCCCGTCGGTCTCCAAGTGTTATGATGCGGAAGCGATGACTCAGCCCGCTGGAGTCATGACTCAGGACCTAAGGAGGAGAGCGATGAAGATGTACATCGGAGGGGAGTGGGTCGACAGAGACGAGAAGACGACTGTCTTCAACCCTTACGACGACTCCATTGTAGACACAGTGCCCAAGGCCGGTATCGAGGACGTCGACTCGGCTGTCGCCAGCGCCGTGCGCGGCGCCGAGGTCATGGCAAAGATGCCCGCCTACGACCGGTTCCTCATGCTCCGAAAGGCCGCCGACCTGCTGGAGGAGCGCAGGGAGGAGATCGCCCGGACCATCACCATGGAGGAGGGCAAGGTCATCGCCGAGGCGCGCACCGAGGTCGACCGGGCCATCCAGACCATTAGCCTCTCTGGAGAGGAGGCCAAGCGGCTCTACGGCGAAACCGTGCCCCTGGACGGCGCTCCCACCTGGACGGGCCAGCTGGGATTCACCATTCGGGTCCCCTGCGGCGTCGTAGTGGCCATCAGCCCCTTCAACTTCCCCCTGAACCTGGTGGCGCACAAGGTCGGCCCGGCCCTGGCCGGAGGCAACTCGGTAATAATAAAGCCAGCCTCCGACACGCCGCTGTCCGCCCTGAAGCTGACCGAGGTGCTTTTGGACGCTGGGGCGCCCGCGGAGGCGGTCCAGTGCGTCACCGGCTCCGGCAGCCAGGTGGGCGACCCGTTGGTGGCCGACCCCCGCGTCCGTAAGGTCACCTTCACCGGCAGCCAGGAGGTGGGCGAGCACATCTGCCGCGTGGCGGGGCTGAAGAAGGTAACGATGGAGCTGGGCTCCAACTCGCCGCTGATCGTGATGCCGGACGCGGACATCGAGAAGGTGGTGGGCGCCACCGTGTCCAGCGGCTTCGCCAACGCCGGCCAGGTCTGCATCTCCGCCCAGCGGATAATCGCCTCCAAGGAGGTCTACGGCGACTACCTGGACGCCCTCACAGCCGGCGTCGAGGCGATCAACACCGGCAACCCGCTGGAGGAGAGCGTGGCCATGGGCCCCATGGTACGCAGGCAGGACGCAGAGCGAGTCCACGACTGGGTCAATGAGGCGATAAGCGGAGGCGCCCGCAAGCTGGTTGGCGGCGACTACTCGGGCGCGACCTACGCGCCGACCGTCGTCGCAGACGTGGATCCCGATATGAGGGTCTCCTGCGAAGAGCTCTTCGGGCCGGCGGTAGCCGTCACGCCCTTCTCGGACGTAGACGAGGCGATCTCGATGGCCAACAGCACCAACTACGGGCTCAGCGCCGGGATCTTCACCCAGAACATCGACTGGGCGATACGCTTCGCCAAGGAGGTGGACTCCGGAAACCTGCATATCAACTCGGGCCCCATGTGGCGCGCCGACCTGATGCCCTACGGCGGACTGAAGGACAGCGGCATGGGCAAGGAGGGCCCCAAGTACGCGGTGGAGGAGATGACCGAGCTGAAGATGGTGGTCTTCCACCCGTAGGCCTGGTTTTGAGTCGATTGACGGAATCCTCATATCTCCGTAGAATGTCTATACGGGACAGAGAGTACCATCCCAAATTAGCTAAAGGGAGAACGAGCAATGCTGAATACACCTCCCCAGCCTCTGAAGATTTCCATCACCGAGGACGCTGCGACTTACATCCGGGGCTTCGCGGAGCAGGAGGGCAAGCCCGATTCGAACATTCGGGTTGGCGTCAAGGGTGGCGGATGCTCGGGCCTGACTTACGTTCTGGACCTGGTGGACGCACCCCTGGAGAACGACCAGGTCATCGAGGACCACGGCCTGAAGCTGTACATCGACAAGAAGTCCTACGTGTTCCTGGCAGGCACCAACCTGGAGTATTCGGGCGGGCTGAACGGTAAGGGGTTCGTGTTCAACAACCCCAACGCCAAGACCACTTGTGGATGCGGCACCTCCTTCAGCGTATAGCCGGACCCACGACGAGATGGCCGCCGGCGCCGCGCCCCTGCTGAGAGGTGGCGTGTCTCTTGATGCGCCACAATAGGGCCGCCTGCTCCCGCAGCCTAGCCCAGACGCCCGGAGGTTGTGATGCTGAGTAGCCCCCTCAGGGACGCGCGAGTATCGTCCGACGCTTTTGAGGCGGAGCATGACGGCGGCGCTCCCCGAGTCCACTCGACGGTCGCCGAAGAGTACCACGCGGCAACCTCGGCAGTGGCCTTGGTGGACCGTTCGGTGATGGGACGGCTTCATCTGACGGGTGCAGACGCCCTCGACCTCCTCAACCGCCTCTCCACCAACAAGCTGAATGACCTCCAGCCAGGGCAGGGCCTATACACGGTCGTCACCAACAACAAGGGCCGCATAGTAGACCTCCTGTTCCTGCTGAGGCTGGAGGACCGGCTGCTGGCCCTGACCAGCCCCCAGGCGCCCCGGGTCATCTCGGACTGGATAGATTTCTACACCTTCGTCGAGGAGGTATCGGTCGAGGACTACAGCAACGAGTCTGCAATGCTGGGACTCGTCGGCCCAGGGGCCGGCGGGCTGCTGGACATAGTCAGCGACAGCCAAGCCTCGGAGCTACCCTCCTACGGGGCCGCGAAGGCGGCGATAGGCGGCGTCGACGTCCTGATCGTCCGCACCGACTTCCTGGGCGGGCCGGGGTACGACCTCGTGCTGCCGGCCGGGGACAAGGAGAGGATGCGGGAGGAGCTGCTGGACGCGGGCTCCGGCTGCGGCCTGAAGCCGATGGGCTCGGAGGCGCAGGAGGTTCTTAGGATCGAGAGGGGTGTGCCGGGCTACGGGAGAGAGCTCACCCAGGAGTTCAATCCGCTGGAAGCGAACCTTAGGGGGTACGTCAGCTTCAACAAGGAGTGCTACATCGGCCAAGAGGTCGTTGCTCGGCTGAACACCTACGACAAGGTGCAGAAGCACCTGGTAGGGCTCACGTGGGAGCGCGAGTACGACCCTCCTCCCAAGGCGGACCTGGAGGCCGGGGGCGGGCGTGTCGGCACTCTCACCTCGGCAGCCGCGTCGCCCCGTTCGCCCGGACGCATAGGGCTCGGATACGTACGGAAGAGGCACGCGACGCCGGGCTCGCTGCTGAAGGTCGTCACAGAGGATGACGAGGTGGAGGCGAGGGTCAGGGAGTTCTCTTAAATAGTCGAGGGACTTGCGTGGGGCTCTTGATAACAGGCCCCACAGAGCTCCGTCAGGCGGTGAGGGAGACCCCTCCGTCCACGACTAACACCTGGCCTCTGATCATCTCGGCGTCCTTGCTGCACAGGAATGCCACCACCTTGGCGACGTCCTGGGAGGAGACCATGCGACCCAAGAGCGTCCGCCGCCCCGAGGTCAGCATCTCCTCCTTGGTGGGGAAGTGGTCCAGCGCCCCCGTGTCCACGTAGCCGCCTGAGACGGCGTTGACCGAGATGCCCTTGGGCGCCATCTCGACCGCCAGGTAGCGGGTGACAGCCTCCAGCGCCGCCTTGGACGTCCCTACCGAGAAGTAGAAGGGCAGCACCCGCTGAGAGCCCTGGCTGGTTATGTTGACGACGTGCCCGCCGTCGATCATCAATTTAGACGCCTCGACCGCGCAGCGCCACGGCGCCCTGGCGTTGATGTTCATCGTCCAGTCCCAGTGCTTCTCCTGGAGGTCGGCGGCGGGCTGCTGGACTCCGGAGGCCGCGTTGTTGATCAGTATGTCCAGTCTGCCGAACTCCTCCTGGATCTGGGAGAAGAGCTCCGCGATCTTGGCTCCGTCTCCCAGGTGGGCCCTGACCCGGAGGCATCGCACGCCCAGCGACTCTATCTCGGCTTGGGCCTCCCTGGCGGACCTGTGGTCCCTCAGGTAGTTGATGGCGATGTCGGCGCCCCGTCCGGCCAGCTCCAGTGCGATGGCCTTGCCGATGCCCCTAGAGCCGCCGGTGACCAAGGCTACCTTGCCCTGGAGCTGCGGATCGCGAGCCATGGGTCTGTGCCCCCTCTCAATCTCCCCTGCGAGGGGAGGTAGGTTTGCCACGCTGCCATAGGGGAGAGGCAATCCGTTCCTCAAGTCTGGACAGCTGCCCTCACCCGGTCAGATCGCCATGCCGCCATCTACGCTGATGACCTGTCCGGTCATGTACTTGGCCTTCTCGCTGGCTATGAAGGCCACTAGGTGGGCGATGTCGTCCACCTCTCCGAAGTGGCCCTGTGGTATCCAGGTCATGATGCGGTCTTTCAGGTGCTGCGGCAACACGTCGACGGTGTCGGTCCTGATGTATCCGGGAGTCACCGCGTTGACGGTGATGTTCCTGGTGGCGACCTCCTTGGCCAGAGACTTGGTGAAGCCCAGGACCCCCGCCTTGGACGCGGAGTAGTTGGCCTGCCCGGCGTTTCCTCTGATCCCCACGACAGAGCTGATGCTCACGATCCTGCCCCACCGCTTGCGCACCATCGCCCGGAGGACCGACCGCGTGCAGTAGAATGTGCCGTTCAGGTTGGTGGCGATCACCTGGCCCCAGGCCTCGTCCGTCATCCTGACCAGCAGGCTGTCGCCAATAATGCCGGCGTTGTTGACCAGGATGTCCACGGCGCCCCAGTCGTCCGCTATCCGCTCAACCATCGCCGTGACCTGTGGGAGATCGCTCACGTCGGCGCGGACCGTGAGGGCGTCGCTGCCCGCGTCCCTGATGGATGCGGCGACCTGTTCCGCCAAGCCCTCAGAGGTGTTGTAGTTCACGGCGACTCTCGCTCCCCTTTCGGCGAGCCTCAGCGCAATGGCGGCGCCGATCCCCTTGGAGGCGCCCGTTACCAGCGCGATTTTTCCGTCCAGTCCGTCCAGTCCGTCCAATTCGGCTCTACCCAACTCTCCTCCCAAATCCACACAGTCCTAAGTAACTGTTCAGAGCTGCCAACCGTCTCCCAGTGTACCCCCTCTCAATCTCCCCCTGCGAGGGGGAGAGGTGGGTTTCGCTTCCCCTGCCAGGGCCCTTCGAGGTGTAGAGGTGGGTTTGCATCACCCCTCCAGGCCCGCCGTGACGCGGGGAAGCTCTTCGTTCAGCTTGGCGACGAAGCCGGTCTCCACCGCGAGCTTGGCCATGCCGATGGCGCGTTCGACCGCACCGGCGCGAGCGCGGCCGTGGCCCACGACGCTGACGCCATTCACGCCGAAGAGGGGCCCTCCGCCAACGGTCTCCGCCACGTTGCTCAGCTCGTAGACATCCCGCGCCAGCTCCTCGACCTCGGTGTCGGGAAGCCTACCCCGCAGCCGGCTCCGCAGGTGATCGGACATCCCTTTCCCCAGGCCCTCAGTGAGCTTCAAGACGATGTTGCCTACAAAGCCGTCGCACACGGCCACGTCGACGGCTCCCGCCGGAAGCTCATTGGCCTCGACGTTGCCGACGAAGTTGAGCCCGCTCTTGGAGAGGAGCTCCGCCGTCTCCCTGGTCTGGCGGTTGCCCTTGCCGGCCTCCGCGCCGACGCTCAGCAGGGCCACCCGGGGCCGTTGCACGCCCCAGAACTGACGGGCGAACACGGAGCCTATCTTGGCGAAGCCCAGCATCTGGGCAGGGCGGCAGTCGACGCTGGTACCCAGGTCGACCACCACCGTCTTGGGGGCCAGCCCCACTATAGGCCCTCCCAGGGCGGGGCGCTCCATCCCGTCAATCATTCCAAGAAGGACGGCCCCGGCGGCCATTGCGGCTCCCGTAGACCCCATTGTAACGCAAGCGTCGGCCATGCCCTCCTTCACGAGTCCGGTGGAGACTAGGATGGAGGCCCGGGGCTTCCGGCGCGCGGCCACCACCGGCGACTCTCCTTCAGTGATCAACCCCTGGGAGGGCGCCACGCCGATGGGCAGGCCGGAGGCATCGTGACGCGACAGCTCGGCCTCGACCCGTTCGGGGTCTCCGACCAGCGTGACGTGGACGCCGCCGCGCCGGGCAGCGCGCACCGCTCCCTTGACGATCTCAGCGGGAGCGTGGTCACCGCCCATTGCGTCGACCGCGATCCGCGTGGGGCCACTGGACGTACCCAATCGCGCGCCTCCCGTGCCGCTAGCGCTTCGGGGGGAGCGCGACGGACGCGTCCCCGGAGATCGCGGTCTCTCCGCCAGCCTTTCGAACGCCGACGGAGCACACCACCGTCCGCCCGTCATCGCCTCCGCGAACGCTCTTCACCCGGCCGAAGGTGCGGACCGTCTCGCCGGGGCTCACCGGGGCCCTGAACCTGATCTTCATCCGACCGCTCTCGGCCCAGGCCTCTCCGAAGACCATGACCATCATCTCGGAGAGGGATGCCGCCACCATCATCCCGTGGGCTATGGTGCCCCCGAACTGGGTGGCCGCGGCAAAGTCATGGTCGACGTGGATGGGGTTGAAGTCGCCAGAGGCCTCGGCGTACTCTTCGATCCCCGCCTGGGTGATCGTCTTCTCGACGACGGGAAGCTCGCTGCCCTGGCGCACCTCTGGGCCGACCGCCGGCGTCCGGCTACCCATCAGGCCTCCGCGCTCTCGTCAAGCCGGCACCATGATGGTGCTCTTGCCGTTCATGACGGCCCTGCCCTCCCCGTCCACCACGTCGAGGCGGACCACCATGAAGCGCCACTGGCCGCGGACGGAGTTTTGCGCGAGGGTGGCGGCGCAGCTCAGCGTGGCTCCAACCTCGACGGCTCCCAGGAACTCTATCTCCTGGCCCGCGTGGAGGGTCCCGCCGGGAATGGCGAGGTCCTGCACGACGCCGCGCAGACTCAGCGCGGCGACCGCCATGGGAGGAGCGATGGGGCTGCCGTCATCCGAGTACAGCTTCGTCTCATCCCTCACGGCGCCGGCGTACCGCGAGACGAGGTCGGGATCCAACTCGTAGCTGCGGGAGGATATCTTCTGCCCGATTGCCAGGGCTTCGTAGTCGACGGTCATCCATTGTCCTTGTGAATGGCTGTTACGCTCCCACCCACCGCCGAGCCAAGAGGGGCACCTCAAGGGAGGACGGCGGGCCGCCGGTGGGACAGGACAAGATTATAGGAGTAAGCGGCGTCCAAAATCAATGAGCAGCCGGACATGCGCGGGGGGCTACACGTCGCCGCTGGTGGCCCCGCGCTGCATCCCCGCCTCGTCCAGCAGACGCTCCAGGAGGATGTAGGACTCCTCCTTGTCGAAGTCCAGGCGCGGGATGGCGATGACCCTGTACAGGACTCCCGTGGATACCCTAGCGACGGCAGACTCCCCAAGGGGCGGGATGTCCACTCCCAGGGCCTGGGCCATGAAGCCGGCGGCGGTCATTCCCTGCCTCGTGAGAGGGCACTCCACCAGCACAGCGCCCTCGTGAAGCAGCGTCATGCCGCCCGCGTCCTGGCGCAGCTCCAAGCGCAGATGGGCCCTGGGCGTCGACAGCAGGTCGTCCGCCCGCTGGGACACCCTTGCGTGGCTCCGAGTGATCTCTGACCTCCCGCCCCCTCCGGTGGACCGGGGAGGCGTCCTACATTATAGGACATTGAGTTTCTGCATCTCACACCGGATAGTCAATGCAGAGCTTGGGGCGTAACTGTTCACACCCCGTGAGGAGTTCTCGACAATTATTGCACACCGTCATACCCGCGAGGCGGGTATCCAGGGATTGGGGGCGTTCATCCCACCAAGACTGAACAGTTACCTTGGGGCGAGAAGCGTAGCAGGGTCCTTAGCAGTAGAGTACAATCAGGAACTATGGGCAACCGCAATACGAAGGTTTCGAACTATGGCTGGGAAGAGGAGGACTTTCTCGATACTTCCGTGTCCTACGTCGACGAGGACGATCCTTGGAGTGCGCCGCCAACTGACGATGAACTCTTGGATCGGGGCGCCAACACGCACAACCCTAGAAGTGCGGACGAAAACCCCGTGCTGGGAAGAGCGATTGTGACGGCAAAACTGAGGTTGTCAGTATCAGCAATCGTCTCCGGCCGACACGAATGTCGTCCCGCCAGGTCGTGGATATAAGGGTGAGAGAGAAGTTGGAGAACCGAGAGCCGATTGCTGCTTCGCCCATCATCCCGACTCTGCCAGCCACCAGCGTCAGGTTGGCCACAGTCGCCGCCATCAACAACTGAAACAGCGTCTTGACGCGCCCGAAGTACCGCGCCTGTCTCATTCCAAGCTGTACCAGGCGCGCCAACCTGTGCTCCACCACCACCCGCCGCTGACGATACTCCGAATACCCTTCGCTCTTCTGCAACGCACGAGCCTGCTGAAGCAGCGCCTCCTGCGGATGAAGTCTCACCGTCCGACCGCTGCCCCTTGCTGATCCCACGCACCGCTCTCGTAACGGGCACGCTCCACAGACCGCAGCGTCGAACCGGAAAGCTCTCAGTTGGTGAGTGCGTCCCGTCCTGTCGGTCCGGGTACCCATCCTGTACAACTTCGAGGTCGTATGCCCCGCGGGGCATATGCAGGTGCCCGACTCCAGGTCTATCTCGAAGTCCTCCTTGGGAAAGCGCTTGCTGTCCGGGCGCCGGGGCAGCTTGGCTATCAGTGTGCGACCGGCGTCGGCAAATGCCTGACGTGTACCACCATCGCCGTAGGCCGCGTCCCCAATGGTCTCCTCAACCGCTGAGATCGTACCCTCCTCGCTTCGCTCCACCAACTCCAGCGCGCCGACGTTATCGGAAGCGTTGCCGGGGAGCACGTCCACAGCCGTGATCACCTGTGAGTCGGTGTCCACTGCCACCGACGCCTTGTGTCCGTCGAACCGCTTGCTGCTGCTCTTGTGCCCATGACGCATCTCGGGGTCGTGTACCGATACTATACGGTCCCGGCTCACTCCCTCCCTCAGACACACCCCGTCTTCGGTGCGCTCAACGTCCTGAAGCAGCAACTGCCCCAGCAGCTCGGACGCTTGCACTATCCGCTGACGCCCAGCGCTGTCCTCATCCAATAGTCCCTGGGCCCGTCGGCTCAACTCCAGCAGCCTATCGGCGTCGCCCACTATCCTGTGCAGAAGAGCTGCGCGAGCGGTCTTGTCGTCCCAGTCTATGCACGCTTCGCCCTTCACACTGGAGCCGACATACCTCCGGTATCCGTTCGCCGCCGCCCATTCGACCAGATCGCTCCTCTCAAATTCCGACAGCGCACGCATCAACTCCACTACCCCATCCGAAAGAAGGTTGTAGGTGTCCTTCACCGCCCCGCGTCCCAGGATGTAGGTCGTGTCTAGAGCCACCTTCATCCGACGACTCTTCAGGTATCCCGTCTCCCTGGCAAACCGCAGGCTGCGCTCGAACACCTCCCTCGCCTTCTCGTGCAGTATCAGGCGCGCCCGAAACAGCTGGAGCGTACTCTTGGCGAACGGCCTGTCTTCCACTTCGATACCCAGCGCCACCTTCCAGCGTATGTCGAAGTCCGCCCTCTGCTTGGCCTCGGCGTCGCTCGCCCTGTCATAGGTCTGAAGAAGCAGCGCGGTCGCCAACAGACTCGGCGGTACACTGTCCCTCCCGTTGTCAGCGCAGTACAACTCGGCGAACTCCTCATCCCGAAACAGCTGCCCACGCATAGAGGCCAGCAGGCCGTAGAAACTCCCACGTCCCACATGACCTATGTACAGACTGTCGGCTTCCCAGAGCCCTCTCTGGCCGGACTGCTTTCCCAACATGACCGTCCTCCGCTATCACTGATAGCTGCAAGTATAGTCCCTCGCTCACACTTTTCGGCCAGATCTCTAGGAACGAGGCCCCCTCGACTCTACCAGACTGGGGTAGTGATCAAGCTTCTGAAGCCGATTCCAGTCCCAGTTCAGAAGGATCTGGAATTGGAGGAGACGTTGCGTTCGATGCGGGCCCCACGTTGCGCAAGGCTACGGATGAACAAGAACCGACCGACGATGACATCTGGCTGGAGGAGACACAACCCGCTGACCTTGAGGGCGGGTTCGACGAACCCGAGGCCGTTGCGGAATACGTAGAGGAGTTGAACGAACTTCTCTACGAGAGTGAGATTTCTGATCCCGATCTGTCCAGACGGCTCAGGGTAGATGAATTCATTGCAAGTATCAATGGCGCTACACTCGAAGAGAGAACCCAAATTGTCGGACTGCTCAATGGGCTGAGCCCCAAGCGGCTGGGTAGCTGGCTGTCATGGATGCGGGGTCAACACTGGACAGGGAGCAGTCTGCTTCTGTTTCTGGAGTTTCGATTCAACTACTGGGAAGAGAACGAGGAATGGTGGGAAAGTGTCGTCTGGCACTCGTGGATAGGTCACTGGTGGGTCTAGTGGAACCGCAGTACGCTTTCGCTGGACGCGACTTACGATCTGGTGCAGAACCGACTGACCCATTCACCTGACGAGGTTATCGACCCGGAATGGTATATCGACTGGGATGAATCTACACTGTGGCTGTTCGGCGTCACTACGTTTGCGGATTTCGCCGTCTTTAGGGCTGAGCTGAAGGAAGGCGAGGGATGGCGCGAACTGCTGACATTGGTACCACGGGCCACCTTCCACCGAGAGGGCGACGGCACAACCCGCTATGTCGACTTTGAACAGAACAGCCCATCTGAGTACCTTAAACCTTACGGCGTAGGCTCTATATTTGCGAGTCAGGACTGGTACGACTCAAGTGAATGGCACGATAATCTGGGATGGGAGATCGGCTGGATTGACTCTACCCATCCCTATATGCCGGATGAGTCATGGGACAGTATGAGTGAATTTAAGAACGTGCAGAAATGACTGTAAGTGCTTCTAGGAACTCACTCATGCCGGCGGTTGGTTGCTTTGTCGCGCACCCAGACTACAAGAATCGTCTTGGCAGGGTGGTCGGCAACAAGACCGAGGCAGGATTGATGTATGTCAACGTGCAGTGGGGGGCAGAACGCACCGATGCCTGGCATACCGTCTCGGAGCTTCGCAACGGCTTCCGTCGTGGGCACATAGTGCAGGACAAGCCGAGATCCAACACCCGAAAGACGTTGGGAACCGGCACGGTAGTCTCGGAGAGACGGATTGCCGGGCGGGACATGGTCTTAGTGCAGCTTCACAGCACGGGCGAGAGCCGCTGGCTGCCCTACGAAAAGCTCATTCGTATCAGGGATGCGAGCATCAAGTACGAGCGTGCGGAAGCTCCTGAAGCCGACAGCGGAGAGCGGTTCCGGCTGAAGGTGCTGGCTTACGCCCTCGAGTCCTGGAACCAGGTGACAGGCGCTCTCGACCGCCTCGACGTCGATCCCTTACCGCACCAGATCGATCTGGTGCATCGAATCATGATCTCAGAGCAGTCGAATTGGCTCATCGCCGACGATGTGGGTCTGGGCAAGACCATCGAAGTGGGGTTGCTGCTGGCAGCCATGAAGCGACGACATCAAGCGCGGCGCGTGCTGGTCGTATGCCCTGCGGGAGTGGTACGGCAGTGGCAAGACGAAATGCAGTACAAGTTCAATGAGGACTATCGGATCTATGGTGTGGACTTCAACATCAGCCAACCGTCTCACTGGTCGAGCTTTGACAAGGTCATCGTCTCGATCGACCGCGCCAAAACCGACGTTCACAGCGCGATATTCAGCGAATCCGGTGACTGGGATGTAATCGTCTTCGACGAGGCCCATCACCTGAGCAAGATAGAGAACCAAGCGGTTACACAACGCTACCAGCTGGCAGAGAGACTTCAAACGCAGACCGATACGATGATATTCCTCACCGGAACGCCGCACCAGGGCAGGACTCCTCAATTCATTAACGTGCTGATGTTGCTGCGTCCAGATTTGGGGCGGCGATTTGCGACTGTCTACTCCGACCCCTCAGTGGTGGCCGAAGTTGTGTTGCGCAACCGCAAGAGCCTCGTTACCGACGCCAATGGCAACTTCCTTTTCCGTGGTCAGGATACAAACCTAGTGGAGATTCCGCTGTCGCAGGAAGCGATTGACTTCGATGAGAGACTTCAGAAGTACCTCAAGTTCGGTTACGACGCGGCGGAGGCCTCAGGCACACCGGGCCGCGCTATAGGCTTCGTGATGACCACCTACCGCAAGCTGGCGTCTTCGAGCATCGCTGCCATAGAGAGGGCCTTGGAACGCCGAAGAGATCGACTGCAGGGCATTGCCGACGACAATATGAGCAGCATGAGCAACGCGGAGTTCGGAGAAATCGAAGAGGCCAACGAAGAGGGAACCGATGGACAGGATGACCTTGATGATGTCGGTGACAGAGTTGCCGATTCCTATACTGGTGTCAGTCCGTTCTTCGAGGACGAACAAGGCCAAATCTCAGAGTTGCTCCTTACGGCCAAGAGTGTCAAGAGTGACGACCTAAAGCTGAAGCAGTTTCTCCAGGAGATCGTCGATCCTCTGCGAACGGAGGGGAAGCGACTGCTCATATTCACCGAGTACCGTGCTACCCAGGATTACCTCGTGAAAGCGTTGAAAAGACGCTACCCCAGCAGTGGCGTGGTACAGATCCACGGTAGCATGTCGCTGAACGAGAAGAGAGACAGCATCGCCAATTTCAATGATGCAGCGCAGTTCATGGTCTCTACAGAGGCCGGCGGTGAGGGCATCAATTTGCATGAAAACTGCCACATTATGGTGAATTACGACTTACCCTGGAATCCTGGTCGTCTAGTACAGCGCGCGGGGCGACTCTACCGGTATGGACAGAAAGAACGAGTAATCGTCTTCAATCTGATAGCTAGAGACAGCTTTGACAGCCGGTCCCTCAGTATGATGCTAGATCGTGTCATCAACATCGCCAGCGACATGTCAAAGGTGAGCGCCGAATTCACGGAGGGTCTCGAAACGGAGATTATCGGCGAACTGTTGGAGCGTGTAGATGTCGCCTCGATTCTGGCTAACAACAGAACTATGGACTTGCAGCGTTCCGAACAGGAGGTGAACGAAGCCATCACGCGTGCCCAGGACGCCAGATCTCAGCAGGAAGCGCTTTTCTCGCATATCGAGGGCTACGATCCAGAGGCGGGAACCGCACTGTACACCTTTGGTCAGGAGGACGTGCTCTCATTTCTGGAAGGAGTTCTTCCGATGGCGGACGTGACAGTCAGGAGTCGATTGTGCAACGGGCGAGTGTTGGAGCTGGAGTTGCCGGAGGAGATGCGTGGGAGGTACTCGGAGTTTCCCGAGCGTGCGACCTTCGTCCGTGTCACGGTTGACCGACAACTGCCGGTACGAGTCCCCAATCTGGTTCCGATGGACTTCGCCAGCTTGTTCTTCACGGACTTGATCGAACGAGCCAAGTCGCTTGAGTTCAAGGGAGAGTACGCTTGTGTGGAGGGGTCGGAGAGCGGAGCCCTTGGTATCTTCAAGATTCGTTGGCAGAACGATCAGGGCGTCCCGCGGTGGGAAGCATTAGTGCCGATCTTCCTTGCAGAGGGCCGCAAGGACCCGATCGTCAATCCCGCTTTCTTCGGCAGCTTGCTCTACGGACCACAGCAGAGCGGCTTGTCTGTTGATGCGGTGAGCGTCAAAGGGCGCAGAGAGAGCCTAGACCGCTTGGACAAGCGTGCCCAAGGCGAGCTCGGCAGCCGATGCACGGCTATGCGTCATCCCAACGACGCGCTCTTGTTGGCGGCTGCAGACGTCGTGGCCGGGTGAGGAGCCAAACCTAGCGGGGGCGGGTGCAGGGCAGTTTACTCTCTCCTTTCTCGGTGGATCCCATAGAGGGCGTTGGGGCCACTCGGTGCGGGTTTCCCTCCCAGTGTTGCTCGGCACCATCACCCCGTCTGTCCTGATACCCAGGATGCACTATATGCTGCCACCGACACCCACCGGGCCGCCGCGTGAGCCTTGCGAGGCTAGCAGCGGAGTCATTAGAATACCCTCACACTCTGGACCAACATGAGGGGAGCTGATGAGCTCGATCTACGAGGAGCTGGGCGTGAGCCCGGTGCTTAACGCCCACGGCAACCGGACGCTGCTTGGGGGCGGCACGCCGTCTCCGGCGGTCCGGGCGCTGATGGAGGAGGCCAGCGAGTACTACGCGGACATGGGCGACCTGGTCGACCGAGTTGGCGAGAGGATCGCGGAGATGCTGGGCATCGAGGCCGTCCTGGTGACGTCGGGCTGCTCGGCGGCCCTGGCGGTGGGCGCCGCGGCGTGCATGACGGGGGACGACAGGGAGAAGATCGAGAGGATCCCGGACGCCTCCGGGATGCCCCGGGAGTTCATCATCCAGCGGCAGCTGAGGGTCGCCTACGACCGGTGCATGACCATACCGGGAGGCGTGCTGGTGGAGGTGGGCGACCCGGAGGGGACCAGGGCGGAGCACATCGAGGAGGCCATCGGGCCCAATACGGCAGCCATCCACCACCTCGCCCTGGGCGACGTACCGGGATTCCAGTCCCAGTCGACCCGGGACCGGCCAGGCGCGCTTCCCATCGAAGAGGTGATCCAGATCGCCCACTCCCACAATCTCCCCGTCATCGTGGACGCGGCGGGCGAGGTGTACCCTACGGACAAGCTCAGCAAGTACGTCAAGATGGGCGCAGACCTGGCGGCGTACGGGGCGAAGTACTTCGGCGCCGTCAACTCCGGCGGTATGCTCACCGGCAGGAAGGAGCTCGTCTCCGCAGCAAGGATGCACAGCTTCATAGGCTTCGAGTCGGAGGGGATACGCTCCTTCGGACGCCCCATGAAGCTGGACCGGCAGGAGGTAGTGGCCGTCTACGCCGCGCTGCGGGAGTGGTTCACGATGAACCACGAGGACCGCCTGGCGTCGTACGAAGCGCGCATCGATACGCTGCGGCAAGGCCTCGAAGGGATACCCCACGTCGAGCTGGCAGACTACCCTGGGGGGGCGCCCTCCGACGGGCTTAGGATCAGCGTGGACGCCGGCGGGCTGGGCAAGAGCGCGTCCGACGTGGTGGGCGAGCTCCGCTCCGGGAAACCCAGCATCTGGGTCAGGGAGGACGGCGCGGGAGAGTCGTTCATCGTCAGGATGCCCACGCTGAAGGAGGGCGGCGAGCTGATCATCGCCGCACGTCTGCGAGAGATCCTCCGGGACATGGCCCGTTGATCAGCATCGAGCGCATACGCGCCGAGCCGGAGCTCATACGGGAGGCGATGGCCCGGCGCGGCGAAGATGTCCCCATCGACCGCATCCTGGAGCTGGACCGGGTGCGCCGCTCGATCATCGCAGAGACGGACCGTCTGCGGGCCCGGCGCAACGAGGTCAGCCGCCAGCTGGGGCGGACCAAGGAGCGCCCTCCCGAGCTCATCGAGGAGATGCGCGGCGTCGGCAGACACATCAGGGATAGGGAGGCGCGGATCCGCAGCGCCGAGGAGGAGATCGACGATCTCCTCCTCACCATTCCGAACCCGCCGGCCGCCAACGTGCCCCCGGGAGAGGACGAGCTCGGCAACGTGGTGGTGCGGAGGTGCGGCGAGCCGACTACGCTCCCCTTCGAGGCCAAGCCCCACTGGGAGCTCGGCGAGCGCCTGGGGATCATCGACTTCGAGCGCGGGGTCAAGCTCTCCGGCTCCCGCTTCTTCGTCCTCAGGGGCAAGGGCTCCCGTCTGCAGCGGGCGCTCATATCGTGGATGCTGGACCTACGAACCGACGAGGGCGGGTACGAGGAGCTGTACGTGCCCAGCCTAGTCACCCGCACCACGGCGGTGGGCAGCAGCCACCTGCCCAAGTTCGCCGATACGATGTACTTCGACTCCGAGGACGACTTGTGGCTGGTGCCCACGGCGGAGATGCCCATAACCAACCTCCACAGGGACGAGATACTACCGCCGGGAACGCTGCCCCTCAACTACGTGGCCCACAGCCCCAGCTTCCGGCGGGAGAAGGCCTCGGCGGGCAGGGACACCAGGGGGATAAAGCGGGTCCACCAGTTCGAGAAGGTGGAGATGTACAAGCTGACGGAGCCGGAGGGCTCGGAGGCCGCGCTGCAGGAGCTGGTGGCGGACGCCGAGGAGGTGTGCGTCCGGCTGGGGATCCCGCACCGGGTGGTGAAGCTGTGCGCGGGGGACCTGGGGTTTGCGGCGGTGGAGAGCTACGACGTGGAGATGTGGGCGCCGGGGTGCGGCGAGTGGCTGGAGGTGAGCTCGTGCTCCAACTGCGCGGACTTCCAGGCGCGCAGGGCCGGGATACGCTACAGGCCCGCCGAGGGGGCGCGGCCCCGCTTCGTCCACACCCTCAACGGATCGGGGCTGGGGCTACCACGGGTCGTCATCGCGGTCCTGGAGAACTTCCAACAGGAGGACGGCTCGGTGCTGGTCCCGGAGGTGCTGCGCCCCTACACCGGGTTCGACAGGATCGGGTGAGGTTCTTGTATCCAGGCATCCTCAGTGGGATAGCCAGCTGGCTGGAGACAGTCCTGGACGCAGCTGTTCTGGACTTTAACGTTCTTGAATGGACGAGCACAGAGTCCACGACGGACACCCTCCAGGCGTTCTTCGTGATACGTGACACTGTACTATTGGTTGATGTCACAATTGGGCCTCGCCACGAGCGCAGTGGGGATCGCCTTGGGCACTCTATCCTATAGTCTCTTGGTCGTCACCACCAAGGCCGAACCCCGCTGGAGGGCGCGTTTGGAGTAGCTAGGAGTGGTTGACAGGGTTTTTTGGAAGGGTAGATCCCCCACGACAATTTTTCCGCGAGGAGGAACCTAGGACATGCGAGGATTAGCGCACCGTATTGTACCCGCGCGGAAGTTGCGGAAGGTTGAATACCTTCTCGTCGTACTCATCAGTGTAAACTCCATTCTCCAGGGGCTGAGACTTTCTCTCGATACACGACCTGACTGGCTCCTCTATTTGGGCGCGTCGTTCTGGGTCCTGATGCTGGTAGTGCTCGTTTTGGAAGTGCTTCTCAAGATGTTCGCGCTCTCGCCAAGGATCGACCGGTATTTCAGGGATAGTTGGAACGCCTTCGACTTCCTGGTGATTAGCTCCCTGATAGTCAGCGTGGTAGTCTTCGATTCCATCGTCAGCCACGAGTTACTCATCCTTTTGGTGCGCTTGTTGCGGCTTCTTCGAGGCCTCTCAATCGTTAGGGAACTGAACTTGATCCTGTCGACACTGTTGCGCTCCATACCGAGCATGGGCTACATCGCGGTCTTGCTGGGCATCGTCCTCTATTCGTATGCTGTTGTCGGGTTCAAGAACTTTGAAGAGCACGACCCAGAACGCTGGGGAAGTCTAGGCGTTTCTGTCTTGACTCTGTTTGAAATAGTGACGCTGGATGGATGGGGCGAGGTCATGCGCCCTCTCATCAAGGTAGAGCCGTTGGCGTGGCTCTATTTCGTCAGCTTTGTGATATTTTCTGCTTATATCGTATCCAATCTATTCATAGCCGTCGTAATAAGAAATCTGGACGAAGTCAGGCAGGAACACCCGCAACCGCTGGAAACACCCGCGTCCAGGGAAGAAATCCTCCGGGAGCTGCGCTCAACCCAGCAAGCGCTTCACCGCCTCGAAGAACGCTTGCAGCAGCTCCCCGATTAGTCGTGTCCTTTTGGCGCAATCTCGCCGCCCAACGCCGCTTCGTATCGAAGGCGGACAAGATCGCTATTTTGTAGTTTAGGTATACAACTTGTACCACCCCGCTGTACTGATAGACGTCCGTGAGGTAATCACGTATGGTTGCACCCACCGCTGAGAATGAGAGGGATCAACCTATGATCAATGCATCGCATGACACTTCTGCCCCCCGACCCAGGTTGACTAAACTAACCTCACTGCGAGCCGCCGCGCCGCGAATTGGCCGATGACCCGGAGTATGACGGGTCCCCAAGCTGGTCGCCGGACGGACAACGCATCGCGTTCGAATCGCTGCGTGACGAAAACTCTGAAATCTACGTCATGAACGCGGACGGTTCCGGCCAGACACGACTGACCGATAACCCGGCGACTGACGGGTCCCCAAGCTGGTCGCCTCAGAGCGTGCCCGGTTCACGCGCGACACCCGCGCCATAGGAAAGTACGTCATACGCGGCGATAGGGACAACTTCCGTCTCCGAACGGCTTCAGACGAGGAGGTTGTCAGAGAGGAGTTCAATATGAATGAACCGGTTGCGGAGGCAATCAAGCACAGACACCCCAAAGAAAGGGTTTTCTTCGGGCTAATTGCGCTGTTAACTGTTGCGGTGCTCTTGCTTCTGCTTCTTTTGGCAGTCGGCTAGATAGCTCGAATACCATGTAGTCCAGTGCAAAATGCAGGTTTTCCACGACCTATGAAACAAAGACCAAGGGCCTGCCCCGGATATTGCTTTCTTGGGGATGCCTAAATTGAAGTACGAAATTCCCCGTCTCTCGGTCTAGCTCCTTCACCATACCTTTCACGTATTCATACAGGAACATTTCCAGTTGGCCCGCTAGTCGTTCGTAATTATCCTTGGCCTGTTCTATTCGGGCCAAGGCATCTTCCATCTCCGCAGCTCGTGGACCAGCGACGCGGCGGTGGTGAAGCCGACCGACAGACCCTTCTGGCAGGCTGAGAGTCCCAGGCCGAGGGCCACGTGGGTCTTGCCGGCTAGGGTGTCTCATGGTCCCGCCCAAGGTCTTTTTCTCATCAAGGGATAGCTGTTCAGAGTTGGCGTGGAGTGTACTGCGGAACTCTCTCAGCCCTCTGACAGGCTTGCGAGAGGGACTAACTCCTCCCGGGGATTGCTCATTTCCCCTCAACCTTGAACGGCTGCGGCTCAGCCGTCGATGGGGCAGCCGTACTCCTCCCGCAGCTCCGGCTTTAGGACTTTGCCCAGGGTGTTCCTGGGGAGAGCGGGGGCGAAGACCACCGACTCGGGCTTCTTGAAGCTGGCGAGGCGCTCTCGGCAGTAGTCGATGATCTCCGCCTCGCTTGCGTCGCACCCGTCCCGGAGCACGACGACGGCGCGCACACGCTCGCCCCACTGTACGTCCGGCACGCCGATGATGGCTGCCTCGTCGATGGCCGGGTGGGAGTGAAGGACACCCTCGACCTCTTCGGGCGATATCATCTCCCCTCCCCGCTTGATGAAGTCCCTGGCCCGGCCCGCCAGGAAGATGTAGCCGTCTTCGTCGGAGTAGGCCAGGTCGCCGGTGTGGAGCCAGCCGCCGCGTATGGTCTCCGCCGTGGCCTCGCCGCGGCCCCAGTACCCGGACATCAGGCGCTCCCCCATGGCGACGATCTCGCCGACCTCCCCCTGGACGACGTCAGCGCCGTCCTCGTCCACGATCCGCACCTGAACATCCTCCAGGGGCCTGCCGATGGAGGAGAGCCTTCGCAGCTTGCGCTCCACGGCATCCGGGCTCCCCTCCAGGACGTGGTCCTGGGGCGCCAGCATAGTGATGGTGGAGGCGGTCTCGGTCTGTCCGAAGGCGTTGACGAACTGGGCCCCGGGGAAGGCCTCGATGGCCCGACGGATGAGCTCCAGGGGCATGGGGGCGGCACCGTAGGTTATCACCCGGAGGCTGCTCAAATCGTGCTTACGAAAGTCCTGGTGGTCCATGAGCATCTTGAGCATGGTCGGAACCACCATGGCCCTGTCCACCCGCTCCGACTCCACCAGAGACATCCACTCCTTCGGCTCGAACTGCCGCTGTATCACCAGGGTGCGGCCGCCGTAGACGCCGGCCATCAACGCCTGCAGTCCTGCGACGTGGTACATGGGGACCGTCAGTATGTTGCGCTCGTCGACCTCCGGGTCCGCGGGAGCGACGTTGGACAGCACGTAGGACGAGAAGGAGTCGTGACCCAGCATCACGCCCTTGGGAGGCCCAGTGGTCCCGGCGGTGAACATGATGACGGTGGGGTCGCTGCCGTCGGCCTGCGGGAAGCGCTCTCCATCAGAGGCGGAGGCGATCATCTCGTCGTAGAAGCTCCATCCCGACACGGGCGCCTCCAGGGCCACGCAGCACTCCAGAGACTCCACGCCGCCCATCAGCTCCCGCGCCACGTCCACGTACTGGCGGCCCACGATGAGCACCCTGGGACGGGCGTCGTCAACCACCTGCCGAAGCTCGCCGGCCCGGGATCGGAAGTTCAGGGGCACGTAGACGGCGTCGAGCTTGGCCGCGGCGAAGTAGGCCTCGACGTGCTCGGGGGAGTTTACCTGGAGCATGGCGACCCTGTCACCGGCGGTGAGTCCCAGATCCGCCAGGGCGTTGGCCAAGCGGTTCACCCTGGCGTGAAGGTCGGCATAGGTCGTCCTCCGGCCCTCGAAGACGGTGGCCGGACGATGGGGCACGATGGCCGACGATATGGCCAAGAGCTCCGTGGTGTTCACTGGGCTGCTCCTTGGAGCGCCCTGGGAAGCCGGGCCGCCAGACGCTCCTCGAGGTCGAGTCCGTCGTCCAGGGGCATCCGCATACCGGATAGGAGCGCCGACTTGGCGGCGGACGCGGCCTCCGGCTCATGGGCGGCTATCCGCCGCGCGACTCGGTCCGCCGTCCCTTCCAGATCTCGTCTCGGGACCACCTGGTGCACGAGCCCCAGGGCCAGCGCCTCCGCGGCGGGTATGGCGCGGCCGGTGAGCAGGGTCTCCAGGGCGGGCCCGACTCCCACGGCCCGCGGCAGAGTCTGTGTGCCGCCGGCCGCCGGGACCATCCCCAGCGCAACCTCGGGCATCCGGAAGACGGCGTCGTCTGCCGCGATTCGGACGTCGCACAGGCAGGCGATCTCCACGCCGGAGCCTATCACGTGGCCGTGCAGGGCCACAACCAGCGGCTTTTCGATCTGAAGGAAGAGGCCCCAGACGTCCCGCTCCCACCGGACGCTGCGGGCGATCACCTGGGAGGGGGCGCTCCCGAACTCGGTGAGGTCCGCGCCTGCGCAGAAGCCCCTGCTCCCGGCACCGCCGAGGAGGGCGACTCGCACGTCCGGGTCGTCCCGGACGGCCTCCATCGTCTCGAAGAGCTCGTCGCGCATACGAAGGTTGTAGGCGTTGATCACCTCCGGCCTATTCAGAAGGACGCGGGCGACGGGGCCCCTCTTGGAGTAGAGTACGGTCTGACGCTCCACGACCACCTCGGCTCTCACTCGCCCGTATAGCCGGGGGCCCGGCGCTCCCGAAAGGAGCGGAGCCCCTCCTGGCGGTCGGCCGTGCTCTGCAGGATGACGTTCAGGTCGGCCTCCAGCCTGAGGCCCTGCTCCATCGTGAGGTCCAGTCCCTTCATGACGGCCTCCTTGAGGTATCTGGCCGCTATGGGCCCGTGCCGGGCGATGGCCCCGGCGATCTCCAGGGCGCGCTCCAAGGGGCCTTCCGGCCCCGCGATCTCGCCGACTAGGCCGATGGAGAGGGCCTCGGCAGCGTCGACGCACCGGCAAGTCAGCACCATCTCCAGGGCCCTGGAGGCGCCGATGAGCCGGGGCAGCCTCTGTGTCCCGCCGTCCCAGGGGATGAGACCGCGCTCCAGCTGGGTAAGGGCGAAGGTGGAGCGTCCGGCGGCTATGCGCAGGTCGCAGGCCAAGGCCAGCTCCAGTCCCTGGTCGACGGCGGGGCCGTCGATGGCGGCGATCACCGGCTTCTTGATGGCCGACACGGCTCCGGCCACCCTTAGCGACGCCATGCCATCCGCTCTCCGGAGCGCCTCCCGCTCCGCGGACGGGTCGGTCCCGCCGCAGAAGGCGTCCCCATCGCCGGTGAGGACAACAACGCGCACGGCCTCGTCCTGGTCCAAGCGCCGGCTGAGCTCCCTGAGGTCGAAGGCCAGGCTATCGTCGATGGAGTTGCCGGCCCCGGGTCGACTCAGCGCGATGACGGCGACGGGGCCTTCTCTCCACTGGCGGAGAGATCGAAGGGGCACACTATGAGGGGGCACTGGCTACCCTTTGCTCTCTCGGAGCCTGGCCTCGACGTCGGGGCGGGTGGGGATGCCGCTGGTCCCCCGGGCCTCTACGCAGAAGCTGGCGACGCAGCTGGCGAAGCGGGCCGACTCCAACTCATCGGACGTCTCACGATACCTCACGAGGTAGGCGGCGGCAAAGACGTCTCCGGCGCCTGTGGGGTCGACCTCCCGCGCCGGGAAGGGCTCGACGAAGTGGCGCTTCCCGGAGCGGTAGAGCATGGCGCCGTCGCCGCCCATGGTGACGATGAGCACGGGCGCGGCGCGCTTCCAGACGTCCACGAGGGCCGTGTCCTCGAAGTCCTCCACCGAGCATATCGCCGCGCTGACGTAGGGGAGCGTCTCGCTCCCGGCCCAGGGCGCGGGGGTCACGATGCCGTCGCTGCCCCACTGCCTGAGCCAGCCCTGCATGGAGGCCATGACTATGCTATTGGGGAAGCTCCTGGCGAGCGCGGGATCGACCTCGCCCACCAGCGGCCCCAGAAGCACCATGGGAGCGGAGCGCCACTCAGGCGGGACGTCGCCGCCGCCCAGGGGGCTGGCGGTGGCGGCGACGCGCTGTCGGCGGCGTCCGCCGGCATAGAGGTTCTCGAAAGTGGTCGTCTCGGCTGAGACGCTGACCCGGACGTCGATGCCCGGCATCTCAGACCGCAGGTCGACGTCCGGAGCCGCGCTGGTGACGACCGCCGGCGCCAACCCCATGCGCAAAGCAGTGACGGCGGAGTACGTTACGGCTCCACCGGCGGTGTACCCGCCCGGTACGATGTCTCTGGTGACGTGGCCGACAGCCAGGAAGTCCGGAGCCATGGCGGCGAGGCGATCACTCCTCCCTGGCGTGGACCACCACCTGCCTGGAGTCGCCCATTCCGGTACTCTCCGTGGTAACGGCCGGGTGATCGGCCAGGGCGACGTGGATCGCCCGGCGCTCGTTGGGAGGCATGGGCTCCAGGGAGATGGACTGTCCAGTGCCGGCCACCCTCCTGGCGACTCTCTGGGCCATATTGGCCAGGGAGGCGTAGCGCCGCTCCTGGTAGCCTTCCACGTCCACCATCAGGCTGACGCGGTCCCCCAGCTGCCGACTGACGATGAACCTGACCAGGAACTGGAGCGCCCGCAGCGTCTCCCCCCGCCGCCCTATCAGGAGCCCGGAGTCGTCACCCTCGATCTCGAACACGGGCCCGCCAAGGTCTTCGTCGTGTACCTGGGTCAGCCTCGAGCCGACGTCGACGCCCATCATGGCGATGAGGCTCTGCAGAACCTCGGCGGTTGCCGTCACCACGTCCGGCGCCTGCTCCAGCACGGTGACGCGGACGCGGGCGGGCTCGCTCCTGATTCCCAGGATGCCCGTCTTGCCGCGGCTAACGACGTCTATTTCTACCTCGCCTCGCTCTACGCCGAGCTCCTTTAGCGCGATTTCGATTGCTTCGTCGGCCGTCTTCGCTTGGGTCTCTATCTGCCTCATCGTCTTCCATCTCCTCCGCAGGGGGCGTTTCCGCAGTGAGCGCCAATGCCGACCCGTCCGAGCTATCATCGGAGCGCCGTCTTATCATAGACATCAACTGGCCTATCATGGACGTCAGCGGGTCGAATCCCGTGACCAGCCCCTGCATAATTATGCCAACGACGTTCGAGACAATCCAGTAGAGGGCCAAACCGGCGGGGAACTGGAAGGTGAAGAATCCGAACATCACCGGCATCATCCAGAGCATCAACCGGTTGGTGGAAGCCTGCCTCGGGTCCGCCGCGGGCATGGTGCTCATCTTCTGCATGAGGAACATCGACACCCCCACCAGGACCGGCAGGATGGGCGTGCTATCCGGCAGGGCCAGGTCGAGCCACAGAAAGTTGCTGTCGATGGGGATTGTTCCATGGACCCTGGGCAGCCACTCGTACAGCTTTGACGACAGCCCTACCAGGCTCTCCGGGGTCGACGGCAGGGTCCTGAGGACCGCCTGGTAGAGGCCGATCCAGATGGGGAACTGGATGAACATCGGCCCCAGGCACCCGATGGGGTTCACGCCATGGGCCTTGTAGAGCTGCATGGTCTCCTGGGAGAGGCGGGACCTGTCGCCCTTGTACCGGTCCTGGATCTTCTTGAGCTCCGGCTGCAAGCTGCCCATCCTCTTGATCATTCGGCTCTGCTTGACGGTGAGGGGGAACATGATCGTACGGATGATCACGGTGAAGGCGATGATGCTGATGCCGAAGTCGCTGAACAGCACGCTGTACAACAGCACGAGGCTGTTGATCATGGGGCGGATGATTACCTCGCCCCATATCTCTAAGAAGATCTCCAACTGCTACTTCCTTTTTTGCATGGACGGTGGGCCCACCTATGGCTTCTGGGGGCTCAGCTTTGCTTCTGCGGCGTGTTCCTGCATCGAGTGAGGTCTCTTGTATAGGCGCCGAGGCGGCCTACGGCTTCTTGGGGCCGGTGCAGGCCCAGGACACGACCTGCTTCCCCGGGTCCTCGCGAACGTCGAACTGCCAGCCCTCGTCGGGGCTCCCCCGGCCCGAGACGTCCAGAGAGCGGACCGACCGGTCGTGGGCCCTGAAGTATATGACCCCGTCGCTCTGGTTGAGAGAGGACCATATCTCCTCCTCGACGTCGCATATGAACTCCACCGAGCCGTCATCGACGTTGACGAGGCGGAGCACGCCGTCGAGGGACGGCACCGCCAGCATGTCGCGGACCAGCACCGGCGCTCCCACCAGCGCCCCGTCGGTCTCCAGGGTCCACAGGAGGCTCCCGCTGCTCTTGTCCAGGGCGTAGAGGTTCCCGTCCAGGGAGGGGGCGAAGACCACGCCGCCGCTGATGACGGCCCTGCCCCAGTACCAGCTTCCGCCGCCGTCGAAGCGCCACACGGCCCTCCCGGTCTCCACGTCGATGGCGTAGAAGGTGCTGTCGATGGAGCCGACGTACAGGCGTCCATCCTCCACGAGCGGGGAGGCCGGCACGCCCCCGTCGGTGGGGAACCTCCACCTCCTGACCCCATCCTCCAAGCCCACGGCGTAGACGCCGCGGTCGAAGGAGCCGAAGTAGACGACGCCGTCGTCGACGGTGGGGGTCGACCAGACCATGCCCGCCGTCTCGAAGAAGAAGCCATCTCGCATCTCCAGATCGAGGTGCGGCTCACGCACTATGTCGAAGGCGTAGAGCCTGCCGTCCGAGGAGCCGACAAGCAGCACGTCGTCGGCAACTACGAGGCTCCCGATGATGTGCCCGGGGACGCGCTCCGAGTCCTTCTCCTCCGGCTCCTCCGGCTCCAAGCCCCTCTGCGCCGCGGTGGACAGAGCATACAGGGTCCCATCGTAGCCGCCCACGTAGACCGTATCGCCGGACACCACGGGGTCGCCGTAGAGGGCGAGATCCCTCTCCTCGCTCTCCAGGTCGAACCCCCAGAGCTTCTCCCCGGAGAGGCGGTCCAGGGCGATCAGCTCGCCGTCCCTGGTGGCGACGTAGAGGGTGTCGCCGGAGACCACGGCCCCGGACCCTCCCTCCGGGTTGCCGATGCGGGTGCATGCCGCAAGGGCCAGCAGCACCAGCGGTAGGGCGAGAAGGGCCATCCGCCTCCAGCCGTCGAAACCGGCACCGCCTCCGGGCGTACGTCTCGATGGGGAACGGGAGCTCGGCGGCGGCAAGCCGGACCGAGGGAAGGGTGATGGGGCCGACCCTGGCAGACTATGGGACAGGATCATATCCGCTGGTGCCCAGGGGCTGACAACGGGCGAGGCGCTTGGCCGCAAGCCAGACGCCCCTGATCGCTCCGTACTTGGCAACGACCCCGTAGGCGTAGTTGGAACAGGTGGGCGCATGGCGGCACTGCCCGCCCATGTATGGGGAGAGGGTAAGCTGGTAGAGCCGGATAGCCGCTAGGGGCAGCCGTCGCATTACGTTACTCCGATGCTGGAGGCCAGCGCCCCGGCCCTCCTCAACAGTCTGCTCACCGAGCGCTCCAGGGTGTGATAGTCGGTTGTCGACGCGCCTGAGCGGGCGATGAAGAGCAGGTCCCAGCCCTCTCTGACTCGCTTGGCGCGGGCCGCCTCTCTGAGCCTTCGCTTCACACGGTTTCGCACCACCGCGTTTCCGACCCTCTTGCTGACCGAGAAGCCGAACCGGGTCACACAGAGCCCATTCGATCTTGCCAACAGCACCAGGAAGCGGTCGTGGCTGCCCCTGCCCTGCCGGATCGCCGCGAAGTCCTCCGGCCTAGTGAGGCGCCTCTCTTTCTGCATGCGCCGCGCGGACCTGTCCAGGGGTGTGGGGCGTCAGACCGTGAGCCTGGCCCGCCCCTTGAATATGCGGCGCCTCAGGACGTTTCGGCCTCCCTTGGTGCTCATGCGGGCCCTGAATCCGTGCACCCGGGCCCGGCGTCGCTTCTTGGGTTGGTAGGTTCTCTTTGGCATTCAATAGACCTCAATCGTCTGATTATACCACTTCGCCGCGAATCACCTTCGTCAACGTAATTGTTCACGTTTGACGAGACGTGTGCTTCGGTCCTGCTCCCAACTCTCATCCTCTCCCCATCCGAGACCTGGGAGAGGGGACTGCGTTGCCGGGGAGAGGAGGCGATTGGGGACTTCTGAGGCGGGCTCGTGATACTCTCAATGGGAGCGGCAACAGTTCACGGAACGGGGAGCTTCTTGCTGATGGCCAAGGACGATGAGCTGGCGTACCCCACCGATTACGACCGGGAGCCGGAGCGGTTCCGGGCGGGGGTGACGACGGCGGAGCGGTACTCGCTGGCCGGCGACGTGCACGAGGGGGTCGCCGCGCGGCTGTCGACGGAGAGGCTCGGCCCGGTCCTGGACCTGGGAAGCGGCGAGGGCCGGCTCATAGCGCCCCTGCGCTCTCGGAGCGTCCCCGTGGTCGGCTTCGACAACTCGCCGACCATGCTGGCGAGCTTACGAGGGCCGCGGGTCCGGGGGGACGCGAAGTCTCTCCCCTTCGGCGCCGACTCCTTCGGGGGCGTGGCGGCGCTCTACGTGCTCTACCACTTCGTGGAGCCCAGGAGGATCATCGCGGAGTGCCGCCGTGTGCTGCAACCGGGCGGGCTGTTCGCAGCGTGCGCCCCCAGCCGCCACGACCATCCGGAGCTGGTCTCGCTCCTGCCAGAAGACGGCCCCATGACCTTCGACGCGGAGAACGGCCCGGAGATGCTGAGGGAGAGCTTTCGAGACGTGGAGGTGGAGCGGTGGGACGGCCCGTTCATCCGCCTGCCGGACCAGGAGGCGCTGGCGCTGTACCTGTACGGACACGGGCTGCCGAAGGCGGAGGCGGAGCGCGCCGCGCCCGGCGTGGCGACGCCGCTGGACGTGACGAAGCGGGGCGCGCTGATGTTCGGCTACAAGAGGTGACTCGCCCGTAAGACAGGAGGTATGCGATGGAGGCGGAACGTCTCGACAGGGAGGTGGTCGCCATGAGGGTGGCCAGGGAGCTGCGGGATGGCGACGTGGTGAACCTGGGCATCGGCATCCCAACGCTGTGCTCCCAGTTCGTACCGGAGGGGCGCCAAGTGCTGTACCACAGCGAGAGCGGCGTCCTCAACTACGGCCCCATGGCGGAGCCAGGGGAGGAGGACGTGGACCTGACCAACGCGGGGGGGCAGTTTCTGGCGCCCTACCCGGGCATGTCGTTCTTCAACTCGGCCGAAGCCTTCGCGATGATCAGGGGCGGCCACGTGGACGTGGCCGTGCTGGGCGCTCTACAGGTGTCGGAGAAGGGGGACCTAGCCAACTGGATGCTGCCGGAGCGGGGCATCGGCAACGTGGGCGGCGCCATGGACCTGGCCGCGGGCGCCCGGCGGATCATCGTCGCCATGGAGCATACCGACCGGAGGGGCAGTCCCAAGCTGGTGAATAGCTGCACCTACCCGCTCACGGGCGCGGCCTGCGTCAGTCTTGTCGTGACGGACCTAGCGGTGATAGAGGTGACGCCCGAGGGCCTCATGCTGACAGAGGCGGCGCCGGGGTGGACGGCGGAGGGCATCCAACGGCACACCGAGCCGCGCCTGACGGTATCCCCGGACCTGACGGACATGAGGCTCTAGCTCCTCCGGCGAGGCGTCGACGGGCCCCCGCAATCCCAGCCCTGGGAGAAGGGGGACCCCCTCTCAATCTCCCCCCTGCGAGGGGGAGAGGTTGGTTTGGTCCCCCTGCTAGGGCTGACAGGGGTAGGTACTTGGTGATTTCAAGTAACAGGACAGTAGGGCCGCTCTCACATCATGTCATTCTGAAACGGAGCGCAGCGGAGTTGAAGAATCTAAGATGGTGGCCCAAGGGCATGGATCCTTAGATTCCTCTCTGCGCTCGGAATGACGTGACGAAGCTGGCTTCATACTTTACCCACCCTGTCAGCCCTGCGAGGGGGAGAGGTCGGTTCTGGCAGGCCCTGCCAGGGGGAACCCCCTCTTTGCGGGTTTGGGCGCTCCTTGACGGTGATAGGTACGGATGGTAGGATTGCACCGAATCAATTCGGAGGGTTGCGCAAAGGAGCGGCCACAATCGGAGGTGCACGATTGGCTACGACAGCAATGGTAGAGGTGACCCCGCTGGCGAGCGAGAAGCTGGAGCGGGTGCTCGAGGAAGAGGGACACAAGGGAGCGCTGTTGAGGGTTATGGTTAGCCCCGGCCCCCACGGCGGCTTCCAGTACATGCTGGGAATAGAGGACAAGGCCGGGGAGAACGACTTCGTCATCGACGCCGAGGGCGTCCAGGTGCTGGTAGACGCTGAGAGCGCCCCGCTGGTGGAGGGCGCCCAGATCGACTACGTCGAGGGCCTGATGCGAAGCGGGTTCGTCATCAGCAATCCGAACCTCCAGAGCGGAGGCGGTGGTGGATGCGGCTGCGGTGGCGGAGGGGGAGGCGGCGGATGCGGCGGAGGCGGTGGTGGATGCGGCTGCGGTGGCGGAGGGGGAGGCGGCGGAGGCGGTGGTGGCGGCTGTGGGTGCGGGGGGCACTGACCTTCACTGTAGGCTTACTATTGAGAGCGGGGCGGGGCAACTCGTCCCGCTCTCAATTTTTGCCTCCACTCTCACCCCCGACGCGGCTGCGGCCCGCGGTTCACGGGCCTGACCGGGGCGCAGCGTGATTATCCGCCTGCTGGACCAGCTGGGATCCGCACCGGGCTACGCCTTGGCAACGATGGCGGCGTTCATCCTGGCACTGCTCGTGGCCCTGGTCTTCCACGAATTCAGCCACGCCCTGGTGGCCACCGTATCGGGGGACCCAACAGCCCGGCGGCAGGGCAGGCTGACCCTCAATCCATTGGCGCACCTGGACCCGCTGGGCACAGCGATGATCCTGACGGCTGGCTTCGGGTGGGCCAAGCCGGTCACGGTGAACCCGGCATTGCTGCGGACCGGGGAGCGCTCCGGCATGGCCGTCGTCGCGTTGGCAGGACCTCTCTCCAACGTGGTGATCGCCGCGGTGCTGGCCCTGCCCATCAAGATGGGGGCCATTCCCTCGGCCTTCGTCGGGTTCACCATGTTCTATGGAGGTCTCGACCAGCTGCCAGGCTACCTCCTGGGCTCGCTGGTCTTCTGGAACCTCCTGATCGCCGCCTTCAATCTCATCCCGGTAGCGCCCCTGGACGGATTCCGGGTAGCCCTGGGAATCCTGCCACCGCCCCTGGCCGCGGGCTTCGCGCGGACGGAACGGCTGGGCCCCGCCATACTGTTAGGGGTGATTGCCCTTGACGTCCTGACGGGACGGTCCATCCTGGCCAGTGTGATCGGCCCGATCCTCAACGCACTGAGCTTCGTAGTGCTGGGTAGAAAACTGCTGTAGAATAGACGCAGGCGGCCGTCCCGGCGAGAGGAGAGGCCGCCAGGAGAAGTAAATTGCAGCGCATAACGATAGTGGGCGCGAGGCCCATCGGCACCTCCTTGGGCCTGGCGCTGAAGCGGTCCAAGCTGGAGGGGATTCATATCGTAGGCACGTCCGGGGATCGCAGCGACCTGTCGACGATGTCCAAGATGGGAGCGGTGGACTCGACTACCCGCAACCTGAAGAGCGCGCTGGTGGGAGCGGACCTGGTGGTCTTCGACTCCCCGCTTCACGAGCTGCGTGAGCTCCTGGAGGCGATAGGCCCCATCCTCGATCCGGGTACGGTGGTGACGGACACGGGGGCGACGAAGATCAGGGTCTTGGACTGGGCCGAGGAGTTCATCCCCAGGACGGCCAGCTTCATCGCGGGCCACCCGCTGATTAAGGAGACCATGGAGGACCTGGAGGAGTCGGACCCCGACGTCTTCCGGGGCGTCGAGTACTGTATCATCCCTTCGCCTTCCGCAAAGGAGGAGGCGGTGAAGACGGTGGTCCAGATGGTGGAGGCCGTGAGGGCCAAGCCCGTCTTCCTCGACCCCTACGAGCACGACAGCTACGTGGCGGCCATGAACCATCTGCCTCTGGTGATGTCGTCCGCCTTCGTTACGGCGACGGCGGGCAGCCGCTCGTGGCGGGAGATGCACCGATTGGCCGCGGCGGACTTCAGCGACTACTCACGGCTTGCGGCCAACGACCCGCAGGAGAACGAGGTCGCCTGCTTCGCCAACCCGGAGGCGCTGGTTCACTGGCTGGACGAGGTCATCAAGGAGCTCTACGAGTACCGCAATCAGATCATGGACCAGAGCGAACAGCTGCTCGACAGGCTGATCGACGCCTGGGAGGCGAGGGCCCGCTGGCTGGCGGGGGCGGTCGTGGACGACAGCCGAAGGATGGCGCCGGTGGCGAGGCAGAGCTTCACCTCCCTGTTCATGGGCGAGCGCCTAGCCGACCGGTTCGGCCACCTCTCCCCGGAGAACACGAGGAGGGACAGCTGGGAGTACAGGGGCAGACGCCACGGGGATGAAGATGAAGAAGACGATTAGCGCACCGGGACGAATCGAAGGGGCGGCCGACCCGCCCGGCGATAAGTCGATCTCCCACCGCGCCCTCCTCCTGAACTCCATCGCCCAAGGAAGCGCCCACGTCTCGAACCTGTGCGTGGGGGACGACAGGAGTTCGATGCTGCGCTGCCTGCGAGGCCTGGGCGCAACCATCGTCAGGCACACCGACTGCGCCTCCAGCGGCGCCCCGGAGTGCTTCGAGGTCCGGGGCGCGGGCGCCGACGGGCTCAGGGAGCCCGACTCTGTGCTGGACGCGGGGAACAGCGGCACGACTATGAGGCTGGTCTCCGGCCTCCTGGCCGCCCAGCCCTTCTTCAGCGTCATCACCGGAGACCGCTCCCTGAGGTCTAGGCCGATGAGGCGGATCGTCGAGCCCCTGACGCAGATGGGGGCGCGGTTCATGGGACGGTCCGAAGGCTCCCTGGCGCCGCTGGCGGTCCGGGGCGGAGATCTCCGGGGCATCTCTTATGAGATGCCTGTGGCCAGCGCCCAGCTCAAGTCGTCCATTCTGATCGCGGGGATGCACGCCGACGGGGAGACCAAGGTGAGGGAGCCGGCAGCCTCCCGGGACCACACCGAGCGGATGATGCTGGCTATGGGCGCCGACGTCGCCACGGAGGGTTTCGGCATCACGGTCCGCCCCTCGGAGCTCTCGGCCATGGACGTCCGGGTGCCGGGGGACATAAGCGGGGCGGCCTTCTGGCTGGTGGCCGGCTGCTGCCATCCCAACGCGCGGCTCACCGTGGAGGGGATCGGCATCAACCCCTCCCGCACCGGCGTGCTGGACGTGCTCCGCTCCATGGGGGCCCGCATCGGCATCCAGAACGCCCGCGAGGACGCGGGGGAGCCCAACGCCGACCTCGTGGCGGAGTCCAGCAGCCTGCGGGGGACGGAGATCGCCGGGGAGATCATACCGCGGGTGATCGACGAGCTCCCGGTAATCGCCCTGGCGGCCTGCTTCGCCGAGGGGACCACGGTCATCAGGGACGCGGGCGAGCTGAGGGTGAAGGAGTCGGACCGCATCCGCGCCACCGTGGACGGCCTCTCCAGGTTGGGGGCCAGAATAGAGGAACGCCCCGACGGCCTGGTGATCGAAGGCGTCGGGCAGCTGACCGGCGCGGAGTGCGAGAGCCACGGGGACCACCGGATCGCGATGACCATGGGCATAGCCGGACTGCTGTCGCAGGGAGTGACCACCGTCGGCGACGCCGAGGCGGCCAGCGTGTCGTACCCCGATTTCTGGGACAGAGTACGGACCCTCCAGGGCCCCTAGCCGGAAGCCAGCGCGAGGGCGGCCCGACGCCGACGCCAGCCCAATGAGCCCCGCACCATCATCCTCGCCAGGAGAGAGTCACCCGCTGCTGATCGTGATCTCCGGGCCCTCCGGCGTGGGCAAGGACGCGGTGGCCGCTGGGATGAAGGAGCTGGGAAGAGGCTGGCACTTCATGGTGACGACGACGACCCGGCCGCGCCGGGAGGGCGAGCGCGACGGCGTAGACTACACCTTCCAGACTACCGAGCGCTTCCGCCGGATGATCGAGAGGGACGAGCTCCTGGAGTGGGCCGAGGTCTACGGGAACCTCTACGGGGTACCCAAGGCGCCCGTGGCCAGGACCCTCTCCCAAGGGCGCGACGTCGTCGTGAAGATAGACGTCCAGGGAGCCGCGACCATCAGGAGGCTGGCGCCGGACGCCCTTCTCATATTCCTGGCGCCGCCCGATGAGGAGGAGTTGTCCCGCCGCCTGGTCTCCCGCAAGACAGAGTCGTCGGAGGACCTCAGCCTGCGGAGGGAGACGGCCGCACAGGAGATGCGGGAGAGCAAAAGCTTCGACTACGTGGTGGTCAACCGGCGGGGGCAGCTGGACGCCGCCGTTGAGGAGATCGAGGCCATCGTCGACAGGGAGCGCCGCCGGACCCCGCCCCGGCGGGTCGTGCTGTAGGACTCAAGAGCAAGAATGCGGAGGACTCCAGTGTCAGGAAGACCCAACGTCGTACTCGTTTTGACCGACGATCAGGGCTACGGCGACCTCGGTTGCCACGGCAACCCCATCGTCAAGACGCCCAATCTGGACCGGTTCCACGGCGACTCGGTGAGGCTCACCGACTACCACGTCGGCCCGACCTGCTCCCCGACCCGGGCGGGGCTCCTGACCGGCCACTACGCCAACAGCACAGGTGTGTGGCACACCACCGGCGGCCGCTCGCTGCTGCGCAAGGACGAGTACACCATGGCGAACATGTTCGCGGACGCGGGCTATCGCACAGGGATGTTCGGGAAGTGGCACCTGGGCGACAGCTATCCCTTCCGACCGGAGGACCGGGGCTTTCAGGAGGTGGTGCGCCACGGCGGCGGCGGTGTCGGGAATACGCCCGACTACTGGGGCAACGACTACTTCGACGACACCTACTGCGCCAACGGCGTCTGGACGCACTACCCCGGGTACTGCACGGACGTCTGGTTCAACCTCGGCCTCGACTTCATCGAGAGGCACAGGGACGAGCCGTTCTTCTGCTACATCACCACCAACGCCCCGCACCTGCCCCACATAGTGGACCCGCAGTACACGGAGCCATACCTGCCGCCGGTGAGCCCGAACGACTCTCGAGCCCGCTACTACGGGATGCTGGCAAACATCGACGAGAACTTCGGGGTGCTCCGGGACAGACTGCGCCAGTGGGGACTGGAGGACAACACCGTCCTCATCTTCATGACCGACAACGGCTCGGCCGGGGGAGTGGACGTCGATGCCGAGCAGCTCGTGACCAGCGGCCACAACGCCGGGATGCGCGGCAAGAAGGGGTCACAGTACGACGGGGGACATCGCGTGCCGCTTCTCATGCGCTGGCCCGCCGGCGGCCTTGACTCTGGCCGCGACGTCGGCGAGCTGACCGCGAACATAGACATGATGCCGACGCTGATGGAGCTTTGCGGGCTTGGAGACCCCCACGACCTCTCGGTTGACGGCAAGAGCCTGGCGCCCCTGCTGGGCGTTGGTACGCCAGACCAACGATCCGGTAGAGAGGAGGCGGACTGGAGCGAGCGCATCGTCGTCACCGACTCCCAGCGCCTGGCGCGTCCGGTCAAGTGGCGCAAGAGCTCGGTGATGACCTCCCGGTGGAGGCTCATCGACCGGGATGAGCTGTACGACATGCACGCAGACCCGGGACAGACTATCGACGTCGCCGCACAGCACCCCGACGTGGTCGCGCGCCTACGCGCCGCCTACGAGGAGTGGTGGACGAAGGTGACCGAGCGCGCCGAAGAGCGGATACCGATCGAGATCGGTGTGGACGGCGCCTCCCAAGTTCTCATAAACTCCCACGACTGGCGCAACGTAGAGGACCCGGTGTGTGTGTGGAACCAGTCTCAGATCCGCCAAGGGCTGGAGTACAACGGCCACTGGGAGATCGAGGTGATGCAGGCCGGCGCCTACGAGATCGAGCTTCGCCGATGGCCCCGTGAGGCAGACCTCGAACTGAGAGAGGGCATCGACGGCCCCGGCCAGATCGACAGCTACGAGATGACCTACGAACGACGGTACACGGGCGGGAGAGCCCTCCCCATCGCGACCGCGGAGCTGGAGGTGGGAGGGCGACGCCATACACGGTCCGTCGCCGCCCACGAGAAGGCTGCCGCCTTCACGGTTGATCTCAACGCAGGCCCCACCGACCTACGAACTCGGCTCAGCGACGGCAACGCCCTGGAGCTGGGCGCCTATTACGTGTACATCCAGCTTATCGAGCCCCTAGAAGAAGTCCCCGAGATCGCTGTGTAGCGGATCAGGCGGTGGGCCATAGACGCTGCTTCAGCGTCACCTCCACCAAGCTGCTGTTCTGGACCCATTCCTCGACGATCTCCGCGGGCTTCTGTCGGTAGAACTGGGACAGCTCCTTCAGGCGGGTGAGCAATCTTCGGCGCTCGGCCTCGTCGGTGACGGGCCTCGCAATCGCAGATACATCACCGTGCGCCCCCTCCTTGAGGTGATACGTGAGCTCCGGGTTTGCCAAGAGGTTCGCGTACCAGTCGTGCTTGCCCCGAAAGCCCATGAGGAGGACCTTGCCGTCGATGTAGAACGACCATATCTCGATCCGACGCGGCTTGCCGCTCCTGCGGCCCGTGGTCGTGATCTCCACGGTCATTTCGGTCCTCAAGGCTCGTCACGTTGACCGCAGCTCGCAGACCATGTAGCGAAGCCGCTCCTCATCCTCGGGCGTTCGCACGGGTATGTCAAAGCTGATGGACGTGGCGTAGGAACCGTACCTGGCCTTGGCCTTGGCTACGACGTCGTCGTGGCTCCCAACCACGGCGAAGGCGCACAGCATCTCGTCACTGATCTCGTCGCCCATGTAGGACCATTTGCCGTCGATGGACATGCGGTAGAGCCTCTCCGCCGTGTCCTGCCATCCGTGGGCGGCCATGACAGGCGAGTAGCTTCTCGTGGAGGCGTAGAAGGCGATGCGCTCTTTGGTGGCGCGGACGTTGACGTCGATCTCCTCCTCGCTCCCGCCGGTGACGATGAAGCCTCCGCCGCTGACGTCCAGGTCCCTCAGCGTCCGGCCGGCTCTGGCCGCCCCTATCTCCAGATTGGGCAGGACCACCCGCTTCGTGTACTCGGGGGTGTTGAAGGAGTGGAGCAGGACGCCGTCGCACAGCTCGCCGGCGACCTGGAGTATCCTGGGATTGACGGCGGCGAGGTAGAGCTTGACGCGGGGCTCCGGCAGGGGGCCGGGATCGAAGGCCGGCGGCATCAGGTTCATGGAGTAGTGCCGGGTGCTGACGTCGAGCTTTTCGCCCGTCTGCCAGCAGCTCCATATGGAGCGCAGGGCCGCCAGGTACTCCCGCATCCGGGCGGCGGGAGGCGACCATTCCATGCCGAAACGCCGGACGACGTGGCCCCTGACCTGGCTGCCCAGGCCGAGAGCGAAGCGGCCATTGGAGAGCCTCTGCAGGTCCCACGCCATGTAGGCGGTGTCCATGGGGCTGCGGGCGAAGGCCAAGGCGATGGACGTCCGGAGCTCCACCCGCCGGGTGTGCTCCGCCGCCAGCACCAGCGGGAAGAAGGCGTTCTGGGAGGTCTCGCCCGACGTGAGGAAGTCGTACCCCAGGGCCTCCGCCCGCCCCGCCGTCTCGGGGACCTCCGCCAGGGACGGTCCCGCCTGCGTCCCTACTCTCATGTCCGAGCCTCCCGCGCCATCGACTGCGATAACCGCGCCGGCGCAGGGACATTCTACCAGAGGAATCGGGCTCTCCCTATCCCTCACCCACTCTTCGGGAGCGGGGATGAGGCCCTTCGCGTTTGCACGGCGGGATGTGCTATGGCTTATAATTCGACGGGACTCACACCCAGCGGGAGGCCTCAGATGTCAGAAGAGATCGGCCTATTCGAAGCCATCTACACCCAGCGGGCCATCCGGGAGCTCAAGCCGGACCCCGTCTCGGACGACCTCGTTCACAAGCTGATCGAGTCGGCCACCAAGGCGCCCAGCGGCGGCAACCGGCAGCCGTGGCGGTTCATCGTGATACGAGACGAGGAGCTGAAGCGCCGCATCGGGGAGTACTACCGCCGCGCATGGAACGCCTCGTACGGGCCTCGACCGGCGCCGAGGGGGAGCCTGCAGAGCCACGTGAGGGCATCGGCCACCCACCTCTCGGAGCACCTGGCCGAGGCGCCGGTGCTCATCCTGGCGTGCGTGGAGCACGACGGCTCTCCGGGGACGATGAGCCGCGGCTCGTCCATCTACCCGGCGGTGCAGAACCTGCTCCTAGCGGCGCGGGGCCTCGGCCTCGGCAGCGTGATAACCAGCCTCCACAAGCAGTATGAGGAGGAGATCAAGGAGCTCCTGGGAATACCGCAGAACGTGGAGACGGCGGCGCTCCTCCCGGTGGGCTTTCCGGTCGAGGGCGTCCGGTACGGCCCAACGCGGCGAAGCCCGGTGGAGGAGGTCACCTACCGCGAGCGGTGGGGATCGGAGAGCTAGTCGACAGAGCGCCCAGGGCGAGGGGGGCGCCTAACCGCGGGCTGTTGTGAGCGGGGTTTCCAGCCTCAGAGCACCAGAGACCAGGAGCAGACATGGGGTACGAGTTCATTGTCTACGAGAAGAGGGGGCGCATCGCCTACCTGACCATCAACCGCCCGGACAGGCTCAACGCGCTGCATCCACCGGCCAACAGCGAGATCCGGGACGCCATGACCGACTTCAGGGACGACCCGGACGCCTGGGTGGCCATCATCACCGGCGCCGGCGAAAGGGCGTTCTCCGCCGGGAACGACCTCAAGTACACGGCGGAGCGCGGCAGGCACAGGCGTCCGGTGGGCAGCGCGCCCTTCGGCGGGATCACCAGCGACTTCGAGTGCTGGAAGCCCATCATCGCCGCCGTCAACGGCTTCGCACTGGGAGGAGGACTGGAGCTGGCGCTGGCGTGCGACATCATCGTCGCGGCAGAGCACGCCGAGGTGGGCCTGCCGGAGGTGCGCGTGGGACTGGTCGCCGGGGCGGGCGGCGTTCACCGGCTGCCCCGGCACGTGCCGCTGAAGGTCGCAATGGGCATGATGCTCACCGGCAGGCGCATCCCGGCCCAGGAAGCGTACCGGATCGGCCTCGTCAACGAGGTCGTCCCACAGTCCAAGCTCATGGAGACGGCGGAGGGGTGGGCGTCGGACATACTGAAGGGAGCGCCGCTGTCCGTCAGGGCCAGCAAGCAGATGGCCCTGAGCGGCCTGCCGTGGCCCTTGGAGATCGCCATGGGCCGCACCTACAGCGAGCACGAGAGGGCGAAAGCCTCCGACGACTTCGTGGAGGGGCCGCGCGCCTTCGCCGAGAAGCGCAAGCCCAACTGGACCGGGGCGTAGGAGCTATCTCAGATCTGCCGTCCAACGAGAAGTGGCCCCCATCCTAACCTTCCACTAAGGGGGACGGGGTATGTTTAGGAGAGAGATATGAGCGATACAGGCCCCGTAACACTCCCCCCCAACGTTCGGCCCATCAGCTACGACATCACGCTGGAGCCGGACCTGGAGGCGTTCACCTTCCTGGGCGCGGAGACCATCGACGTGGAGGTCTTGGAGCCGACGGCTTCGGTGGAGCTGAACTGTAGCGAGATAGCCATACGGTCGTGCAGCCTGACGCCGGAGGGGGGCGCCACCGTCGCTCCCGGGAGTACGGTGTTCGACGAGGAGCGGGAGACGGTCGTCTTCAAGTTCGACCAGGAGGTCCCCCAGGGGCGCGCCTCCCTGGCCATCGAGTTCTCGGGCGAGCTCAACGACAAGCTGAGGGGATTCTACCGCAGCCGCTACACCGACGGCGAGGGACGGGAGCGCTACCTGGCCACAACCCAGCTGGAGGCCACAGACGCGCGGCGCGCCTTCCCCTGCTGGGACGAGCCTGCCGTGAAGGCATCCTTCAAGATGACCCTGGTGGCGCCCGCCGACCTCGCGGCCGTATCCAACATGCCGGTGGAGTCGGAGAGGGAGCTGCCGGACGGGCGCAGGGCCGTCAGCTTCGCCGAGTCGCCGATCATGTCCACCTACCTGCTGGCCTTCATCGTCGGGGACCTGTCGTCCATCGAGCAGAGGGCCGACAGCGGTACCCTGATCCGCGTCTGGACCACCCGGGGCAAGGAGGAGCAGGGCCGGTTCGCCCTGGAGACCTCGGTAAGGCTGCTGGCGTACTTCAACGACTACTTCGGCATCCCCTACCCGCTGCCCAAGCTGGACCACCTGGCTATTCCCGACTTCGCCGCAGGGGCCATGGAGAACTGGGGCGCCATCACGTACCGGGAGACGGCGCTGCTGGTGGACCCGGAGCAGAGCTCGGCGGGGACGCGGATGATAGTCGCGGCCATAGTGTCCCACGAGATGGCCCACATGTGGTTCGGGGACCTGGTCACGATGGCCTGGTGGAACGACCTGTGGCTCAACGAGAGCTTCGCCTCCTGGGTGGGCGACAAGGCGGTGGACCACCTCTTCCCTGAGTGGGCGGTGTGGACGCAGTTCCTGGTGAACGACACCAACCGCGGGCTTAGCCTGGACGGCCTGAAGAGCTCCCACTCCATAGAGCAGGACGTCAACAACCCCGCGGAGATCGGGCAGCTCTTCGACGCCATCAGCTACAGCAAGGGCGCCACGATCCTGCGGATGCTGGAGAGCTTCCTGGGCGCCGAGACCTTCCGCCAGGGGCTCAACGGCTACCTCAGCCGACACCAGTACGCCAACGCACGGACGCAGGACCTGTGGGACGCCCTGGGCGAGGCATCGGGCCAGCCGGTGGCGGCGATCATGGACACGTGGGTCAAGCAGACCGGCTACCCCATACTGGAGGCCGCCGTCGACCGGCGGCAGAGCCACGTGGAGCTGACGCTCTCCCAGCGAAGGTTCGTCTACGAGGATATCCTGGGCCAGGAGGAGGCCGACGAGACCCTGTGGCAGGTACCCGTCAGCGTCCGCACCTCCGACGGAGGGGAGCCGTCCTCGACCCTGATGGCGGGGCCGACGGAGAAGATGCGGCTGAGCGGGGACAGCTCCGACGACGCCTGGCTCAAGGTCAACCCGGACCAGACCGCATTCTTCAGGGTGAAGTACCAGCCGGAGGAGCTGGAGAGGCTGACGAGGCCCGTGGAGAGCCTGGAGCTTCCCGCGGGTGACAGGCTGGGAGTCCTGAACGACGTCTACGCCTTGGCCTGCGCCGGCCACGTTCCGGCGACGCAGTTCCTTACCACAGCCGAGGCCTACAAGAACGAGACCAACGCCTACGTGTGCGCGGAGCTGGCTGCCAGCCTGGGCGGGATGAGCGTGCCGCTGTGGGACGAGCCCTTCTATCCTCATTTCGAGGCGCAGGCGCGAGGGATATTCCAGCCCATCGCCCAGCGGTCGGGCTGGGATCGCAGGCCGGACGAGGGGTACCTGGATGCGCTGCTGCGCAGCACGGCGCTGGGCGCCCTGGGAGACTGCGGCGACGAGGAGACGCTGAGGGAGGCTTCCTCCCGGTTCGCCCTGTACGTCGAGGAGCCGTCCAAGGTACACCCCGACATCCGCAGGGTCGTCCTCAACCTGGCCGCCAAGGCGGGAGGCGACGACGCCTACGAGACGATGTGGGGCCTGAGGAAGAAGGCCGAGCTGCAGGAGGAGCAGAGCCGGATCCTGCTGGCGCTGTGCTGCTTCGAGCGGGCAGACCTGCTGCGGGAGACTCTCCGGCGGTCGCTGACCGACGACGTGCGGGTCCACGACACCATATCGGTCCTGACCTCGGTGGCCGGCAACCGCCTGGGCCGGGACCTGGCCTGGGAGTTCGTCAAGGACAACTGGAGCGAGCTCGACCGCCGCTACTCCGACGGCGGCTTCGGGCTGATGCGGCTGGTCTCGATGGTCTCGAGCTTCACCACGCCGGAGATGCGCGAGGACGTGGAGCGCTTCTTCGTTGACCATCCGACGCCCGCGGCGGAGCGCACCATCCGCCAATCGCTGGAGCGCATCCGCATCAACATCTCCTGGCTGGAACGCAACCGCGCGGACCTGGCGGCGCACTACTCCGAGTAGGGAGAGGCCGCTAAGGATTGCTATGGACATGATAATCGAAGATTCCAAGGGTAATCAGCTGAGGTCTCTGGATGACTGGGAAGGTCTTCATGAGCCCGAAAAGTGGAAACCGGGGCGGAGCGCCCATTCCGTCGCGGATTTCATAGTGAACTTGGGAGGCGCTCGTAAACTTCGAGAGCGCGTTTCGTCCATTCTCGGCAAGCCTGTGGCATTCTCCAAGCTCATTCCCGAATACGAGGTGAGGTTCGACCGATATGGCAAGGGGCGCGTTCATGACCTTGGGGTTTTCGGGAAGACAGACTCCGGGAGCAGCCTCTTCGTCGGAGTCGAGGCCAAGGTCGATGAGCCATTCGGCAGATACGTCTCTGAGGAGTGGCGGGACGCCATTAGGGTACGGAGTCGTGGAAAGAGAACGCGCAAACCACAGCGTATAGAGGAGTTGTGTGCCAGGTTTGACGGTTCAGGAATCAATGTGGATGCCTGCATCAGGTATCAGCTCCTTTATGGCACGGCGGGTACGGTTTGCGCCGGGGCGGATGTGTCGGTGTTTTACGTGGCGGTCTTTCAGACCGACGATTACGATAAGGAGATCGGGAGATTGAACCAGCGGGACTATCTGCGGTTCATGGAGCAGGCCGGTGGAAAACCCGCGGAGGATGATGGTGTGGAAGCATCATCCCATCGCTTGACAGTCGGTCGCAGGCCCCTGGTCTCCATCTACGAACACTTTCCACTGCCGGCATGTACACCCGCCTAGACTGAGTCTCGTCGTCACGGCGTCCATCGTGTTCGCTGCGTGCGGTGACTCCGGTGTGGGAGCGCCTACGGTTACGCCCGCGCCGACAGGAACCGCGACCGAGCGCACCATCCGCCAATCGCTGGAGCGCATCCGGATCAACGTCGCCTGGCTGGAGCGCAACCGCGCGGAGCTGGCGGCGCACTACCAACCCCCATCCGTAGACCAGGTCCGGGGCAGGCCTTAAGCCTCGTCCAGGCCTTGGGCTGACAGGGGTAGGCAAGCAACTTCTCGTCATGCTTCCCGCATCCGCCGACGGCAGGCTTCTGAAAGGGGACGAAAACGCACGGGCTCGGGGCTTGGCTAGAAGAAGATGGGGAGACGGTTCCTGCGGTCCGACTCGGTTGGGGTGTCGGAGTCTGGCGTGAGGCCGTTTCTGGCGGGAGGCCGGTCCGGCATGGCGGCTCCGTCGCGGGAGTGATCGGGTCCGCCCTGGGAGGCGTCGGCGGCTCGGCCGCGGGAGTGATCGTATCCGCTCCGGGAGGCGTCGTCGGCTCGGTCGCGTGAGTGATCAGGTCCGCTCCGGGAGGCGTCGTCGGCTCGGTCGCGTGAGTGATCAGGTCCGCTCCGGGAGGCGTCGTCGGCTGAGATGTGGGAGTGGCCGGGTCCGCCCTGGGCCGGTCTCACGGAGTACCGCTTCCTCCAGAGGGGGCAGTCGACGGACTCGCAGGTGATCATGTTGCCGCGTCCGTCGTAGTGATAGATGCCGCACTTGCCGTAGTCGTAGTCGTCGGGCGGGTCGGATGGGGCGGCTGCGTCGTCATCGCCGGGGCCCGCGTTGTCGTCCGCGGGAGTGTCGTCGAAGCCGCGGCGCAGGAGCTCCCTGGCGGCCGCGAGCCTGTGGTGAGGCTTGAAGCCGGGGAGGCCGCCCCGCATGACGTCGACGAGGAATCGGATGGCGACGCGGCCATCGTCGGTCTCCTGGCGAACGATCTTGGCAAGGTCGGATGCGAGCTTGCGGTCGGCGGAGGAAGACTGCTCCGTGGGGCGTCGCCTCTTGGGGACGGGTGCGTTCTCGTCGATGAAGTCTTGAGCCTCGGTGAATCCGAGCTTGACGAGCTGCCGCGCGGCGGCGATCCGATGGGATGGCTTGGCGTCCTGGAGCTGTCCCTGCATGGTGGAGACGAAGAAGCGGACGATGAGTCGGCCATCGTCGGTCTCGTGTCGGACGATGTCCCTCAGTGAGGGAGCTTCGTTGTCCTGCTTGTCGTGTTGGAGGCTGTGGTTGGCGTGTTCTGCGGGGAACATATGCGCTAACTGTAGGTGAGGTCGAGGGGCGCGTCAAGGGTCGTTTCGGCTTGGGGGGGAAGTGCAAAACGCCCGCTAGCTAGCTGATAGGCGGGATCTGACCGCCCTGGAACACGGAGCACGCAGATGCTCCATGATGCCTATCGCTATCACGGGGAACGATATTGGGAACAGGATGAGTAGCGGGAAGCAGGCTTTGGCGAAACTGGATCGAGATTCCGCTTTAGTTCAGACTGTCTGAAGCTTGCTCTAGGAACTCCTCAGCTTCTTGGCTCATGGGTCGACCCTGCCAAGTGGCCTGGGATGCTATTCTGCTGCAGTTTTGGAGTAAGCTGTCTTCATGATCACTCTGATGACAGATTTCAGCGTGCCACGGATTCGTGCACGTTCGGTCGGGGTAGACACACCAGTCGATAGAACGGACTAGGGCCGCCGAGAAGACGTACCAGCCGTAGAACGTCTTGGGGGGTGTGCGAATTCCGCCTTCTGTATCATGCAAGTCGCTCAGCGTCCGAACATCAGCAAGTTTCAACCTACCGACAGACATCAGTCCTTTTACGAAAGAGCGTTTGATAAATTGCGTCCTGGGACGAGGTCGGGTAGCGTCTCTCCTCTCGAAGCAGCATCTCCCTAGATCCTCAGAATCATCAACGAACTGCGTGGCCATATCAAAGTGACCAGGTGTTCTTAGAGAACTGGACGCACAGCCTTCAGCCCTTCACGCAAAAAACCGTCGGGTAGGACACTGGAATCCTCGTAGCGCGCCCGCCGGGATACACTGCCCACGGTGACTACGCACAGGGCACTTCCCTCAGGTTCGCAAACCAGCAGGAACCCGTATCCAGATTCCCCATACAATTCGACGGCAACCTTCCCGCCATCCATTGGATAGATGTCTGTGTCTACGGGTAGCCCCTTGCGGAGGCCGTGTACGATCCGTTTGGCTTCGCGAAGGACCCTTTCGGAAAGATGCTCCTCCTCGGCAGAGACTTCTTCAACGAGTGAGAGGAACCATTTGTCTACCACATTGCCGGTGACCGGCGATTCGCTGGTTGGAATGCGACGACGGCCCAACTTGGCCAAGCCTCTGCTGCGAATTCGAAGGGCAGCTCCCTGCGACAAGTGTACGAAAACCGCATAATCCTCCGGATCGGAGACCGACATGCGATTGAGGTTTCGTTGGAGATGTTGTTGGTACTTCGCTACTGGAGTAGTCATCCTTACTTCTCTGAGTCAGGTTGAATCTCGGTGACAGCTTGTAGACGTAGCTTGGTTAGTCGTGCAAGAGATTCCGCGGGTAGGCCCGAACTTGTAATTGCACTATAGTCTGTTTGCGCGACGACCTGGATCTCATCTTCGTCGGATATGTTTATATCTACGCTGCTTTCGATTCCCTCGGTGGTCCTGGCTAGTGTCACCCCGCGGATCTCATCGAAATAGACTAAGGATGTGTTGAACTGCAGGAATGGTAGGTTGATGATCGGCTTGAAGCGATCCGAAGCGAACTCGCCAGCAGCCATGCCGTTGACGGCACACGGAACTCGCAAATCGTCTAGAATCGCTCCTACCTTATCGAGATTGACGCGCCGGGCTCTAGGTCTTTCAACTCTCCCGGGGCCATACTCCATCAGCAAATACGAATTGTCGTCGCCACTCGCCACTATTCGCATCAACACTCTATAGCTGAGGCCGCCTTTGCGGAATCCACCAATTTCCGAGTAATGGAAGTCATCACCTTGCCGATGCTGAACTGCAAGACCGCGGGACTCGCATGATCTTCTCATATCTTCGAGGTCAGCCTCGAAGGACAAGTGTAGCATCAGAACTGTCAAAGCCACTGCTGCTGAGGTCAATGATCACCGCGTAACTCCCTTAAAGGTGTCAGTGGCATGTGGTGATCCGAGAGGATGGGGGTTGGGGTAGCAAGCCGCGAGATTCCCAGGTGTGGAAAGAGCGGACCAGGATCTTACTCGACGGGCGATGGCTCCCCATGCCCTTTCGGAGGCTTGGAGCCGGTCACCCTTCTCACATTGTTTGGCGGGATGTCGCAGAAGCGGGTCACTGTGAGCATCATGAGGTCCTATCGCTACGTACTCCATTCCTGATCCCTCCCTTTCCCATTCTAGCTCAGGAACTTCATCGCGGTGGCGATATCGCCCAGCCCCAAGAGATTTGCTCCCCCCTCCGGGTGTATGATGGGGTTCCCAAGCGCCCATCTGGCCCCGCCAGACCGAGCTGCCCGCCACTAGGTTGGGCAGTTTTGGTTTCTTGCTATCTTTCCAGCATAGTATCATATCCCCTCAGGTAGGCGCGAATCGGCGTCTGGGAACCCTCGGCGCCCGCGAGACGGGGGAGGGGTCGGTCTACCCCCGCGCTGGAAACGCCGTTCTGAGCGCCCTGGGCGGCTCCAGCGTCGATTATGACGGCCATCTGCCCCCTCGCCCGTGTCCACCATCGCCCAGGAGCGCCACCAAGGCCTCCAGGGCGCTCCCCGTACCTGAGTTAGGTAGGGGATTCTATTTGCACTTCCCTCCGGCTCGGGGGCCGGAACGACGGTGTGGGCGTCACAGGGAATCTAGGCCTAGGTTCCCTCGTAGAGCTCCTGGGAGAGGGCGCGGTCCTGGAGGGCGAGGTACTGGGCTTTGCTCATCCTGGGAGGGCTCTTGGCGATGACCTCCCTGGCTTTGTCCGCATTCCCGGACAGGAGGTCGACGACCAACATGGCCATGGCCTTGGCGGGGTTGACGACGCCCTGGACGTAGTCGCTGACTATGTAGGTGGTGCTGTGGCCCGCTCCCGTTGCCGCGCCCGTGTAGGGGTGGATGGCGGGCATTATCTGGCTCAGGTCGCCCATGTCCGTAGAGCCGCCGCGGTTCTGCCTGGGCCCGTGGGTAACCACGCTGGAGCTGCCTACGAGGCGGGAGGCGTTGCTCCTGAACATGTCGATCATGGGGTCGTTGTTGATCATCGGCAGGTAGCCGGGGATGGTCGCAATATCGACCTTGGCCCCGATGGCCAGGGCGCCGGCCTTCAGGCAGCGGTCCAGCTTGGCGTTGCCGTCGGCGATGACCTCGGAGCTCCTGCCCCGGACCCGCCCCTCGTACCTCACGTCGGCCGGGATGGAGTTGACGGCGGCGCCGCCCCTGGTCAGGATGCCGTGAAGCCTGACGACGTCCTGGTCGCGCAGCGTCTCTCTCTGGGCATTGACGGCGTTGAGGGCCACAATCGCCGCCTGCAGAGCGTTTACGCCCCGATGCGGGGCGCCGCCAGCGTGGGCGGCCCTGCCGATGAACCTGACGTACTTCACAACGTGACCGTTGCTGGTACCGCCGACAGAGAACCTGGCGTCGGCGGGCGTGGAGGAGGTGTGCACCATCATGGCCATGTCCACGTCGTCGAAGGCGCCCAGCCTGATGAACTCCTGCTTGCCGGCCATCAAGCCGAGCTTGCCGTCCTTGTGCAGCCCCCAACGGTACTCGACGTCTATGAACTCCTCGGCGGGAAGGGCCATCAGCGCCACGCTGCCCGACAGCGCCTCCCGGACCTCCGGCACCCCCAGTCCCACCGCCACACCCAGCATCATGCCCAGCTGGCAATGGTGGCCGCAGGCGTGGGCCGCGTCCGTATCGGGGTCCGCGTGGGGATGCCCCAGGACACGAAGGGAGTCCAGCTCGCCGATGACCGCCACCGTCGGCCCGGGATTACCGCCCCGCAGGTACCCTTTGACGCCGGTCAGCGCTATGCCGGTCTCGTGGGCTATGCCCAGCTCCGTCAGCTTGCGGCTGACGATGGCCGAGGTCTTGACCTCCTGGAAGCCGGGCTCCGGGTTTCCCAGGACCGTCTTGGCGACGTCGATGAGCCACTCTCTGCGATCGTCTATGGCGGCCTGGACCTTCGCCTTCAGGTCGTCTGGGGTGTACATAGGTGAGCCTGTCTCAGAAGTCTGGGGTGGCGTTGGGTATGGGTCAGGTGTACGTTTGAAGGGACATCAAGATGGGAGATATTGAGATGCCACTTCGACCGATGGGCCGAGAGCAGATGTGGATGTTGCCGCCGACGCTTGACGAGCTGTTGCCGTTGGATCATCCGGCGCGATTCGTGGCCGAGTTCGTTGACGCCTTGGACAGGGATAGCTGGACGGAGCTTGGCGTGGACATAGAAGGTGACTCGATGGGGGCGCCAGCCTACCATCCTCGTGCGCTGTTGAGCGTGTGGCTATATGGCTTCATGACCGGGGTGCGCTCGAGCCGAAAGCTGGAGGTGGCCTGCCGGGACCAGATACCGTACCTATGGCTGACCGGGTGGCAGCATCCTGACCACAACACCCTGTGGCGGTTCTACAAAGGGCATAGGCAGGCTATGAGGAAGCTGTTCGAGCGTACCGTGCGTACGGCGGTGGCCATGAAGTTGGTGGATCTGGCGGTCCAGGCGGTGGATGGTACGAAGGTGGTCGCCAACGCCTCAGTGAACAGGAGCTACGATGCCAAGGGGCTGAGAGGGCTGTTGGATCGGTTGGAGCGGGCGATAACCGACCTTGAGGCACAGAACGAGGCGGGAGAAGAGGCCGCCGTCGCCCGTCTGCCTCAGAAGTTGGCGGACAAGGAGGTCTTGAGAGAGCAGGTGAAGCATGCGATGGCCGATCTTGCGAGTCAGAAGCGCCACAAGCGCATCAACCTGACCGACCCGGAGGCCCGGCTGATGAAGGGAAGGCAGGGCATCGTGGCTGGCTACAACGCCCAGGCTATGGTCTCACCCGTAGAGGTGGATGGGGGAGGGACCGGCATGGTGGTCACCGCCGTGGACGTGGTTGATGCGGCCAATGACAATGCCCTGCTGGTGCCGATGATGGAGCAGGCCGAGGAGACTACGGGGACGAAGTCGCAGATGACATTGGCCGACGCCGGATACTTCGCTGCCAGTCACCTGGCGGAGTGCGACCGTCGAGGTCAGCAGGTGGTGGTGTCAGAGGCACGACAACGGTTCCTCGAAGACCCCTACCACAAGGACAGATTCACCTATGACGAGCACAGCGACAGCTTCAGGTGTCCCCAGGGACAGACGCTCGCGTTCGTCCGCATACAGCATGCGAACGGAGTCCCGTTGCGTCTGTACCGGGCTGCAGGTGCTGTCTGTCAGGCATGTCCGGCCTTCAGAGCCTGTACCAGAGCCAAAGAGATTGGGCGAAGCCTGGCCATAGGGCCGCACGACGCAGTCCTACGTGGCCATCGCGCCTGGATGTCCACCTCAGCAGCCAAAGAAGCTTACGGGCTGAGAAAGCAACTCGTCGAGCCGGTCTTCGGAATCATCAAGGAGCAACAGAGGGCACGTAGGTTCCTGCTGCGCGGCCTCGTTAACGTGGCGGCCGAGTGGACCATGTTGGCAACAGCCTTCAACCTGCGCACTCTCTATCGGGTGTGGAGCTCCTCCCGCCCCTTCAGCCATCCCTTTCCACGGTCCGAAGCCTTGTCCTGTCTCGTGAACTGAGGCGATGACAGCGACCAGTCTCCACACCGTCGTCTTACATCAGACCTTCGCGTCAGAGTGAACCTGTTCACAGATGTTCTTCTGAGACAGGCTCAGGTGCATTCCTTTGCCGCTGCCTGCGGTGGAGGAGCTCGGCGCCGCCGGACGCCCTACTCCGTGAAGGTATTCTCCTGGAGCATCCCGCGCATCAGCGATAGGTACTGGTCTTTGGTCATGGGGGCCTTGTAACTCGATATGACCTCGCGGGCCTTGGCTGCCCCATCGGACAGGAGATCGACCACGGTCATGGCCATCGCCTTGGCCGCGGTGAGGACGCCCAGCTCATAGTCGTCCACCAGGTAGTCGTCGCCGTGGGAGATGCCCGAGGCGGCCACCACGAAGGGGTGGATCACCGGCATCAGGTTGGAGACGTCGCCCATGTCCGTCGAGCCGGTGCGGTGGCCCAGCCTCGTCAGGCCGCTCTCCCCCACAAGCCGCGCCGCGTTGGCCTCGTAGAGGTCCAGCATCTTCGCGTCGCTCCGCAGGGGCAGGAAGCCGGGGAGTGTGGTGACGGTCACGCTTCCCCCTACGGCCATGGCCCCCGCCCTGAGCGCCCGGTCCACCTTGTCGCTGGCCTCCCGGAACGCCTCGATGGTCCTGCCGCGCACGTAGGTCTCCATCCTGACGTCGGCCGGAACGGAGTTGACGGAGACTCCTCCCCTGGTGATGATGGGGTGGATGCGAATCCTGTCCCAGTCGCGGTGAGTCTCTCGCTGCGCGTGGATGGCCGATAGGGCGATCATAGCCGCGTTGAGGGCGTTCACACCGGCGTGTGGAGCGCCTCCGGCATGGGCCGCGCGTCCGGTGAACCGGACACGCTTGGCGACCATGCCGTTGCTGCTGCCGCCGAAGGCGATCCTGCCCTCGTCGGGGTCGCTGGAGGTGTGGGTCATCATCGCGATATCCACGTCGTCCAGGGCCCCGGCACGGATGAACTCGGGTTTGCCGCCGAGGAACTCAACCCTGCCCTGGCGCCTCAGCTCGTCGCGGTACTCTATCTCGATGTACTCCTCAGCCGGGACCGCCATCAGGGCGACGCGCCCGGAGAGGTTCTCCAAGACTCCCGGGGCCATGAGGCCCGCCGCGACCCCCAGCATCATGCCGATCTGGCAGTGGTGGCCGCAGGCGTGGGCCGCGTTGGTATCGGGGTCCGCGTGGGGATGGCCGATAACCTTGAGGGAGTCCAGCTCACCCATGACGGCTACGGTGGGGCCGGAGGAGCCCCCGTTCAGCACCCCCTTCAGACCGGTGATGGCGATACTGCCCTGGTAGGGGATGCCCATCCGCTCGAACCTCTGGGCCACTAGCTGAGAGGTCTTCTTTTCGCGGAAGCCCGGCTCCGGGTTGGCGAGAATCGTCTTGGCGGCCCCGATAAGCTCGTCGCCGCGCCGGTCTATCTCCGACTGAACAGTGGCCTTTAGCTCGTCGATGGAGGTCATTGGACTCCTTGGATTCTAGGATCGCGCACGGGAAGAGTCTGCCCCGGCGCGGATGTCGGCCCGATTCTAGCAGAGGCAGGATGGCAGGCCAAGAGCAAGCCGGTGGGGGTGCTTGCAACAGTTCATCGTTGGCGAGCCGGAGAGATGGGCAACAGCTGCCAGTGTTTCGGTTGATAGCGCGGGGCCTCTATGCTACGTTACGGGTCGCAGACCTCGCTTGGAGAGCTATGATGGCAGAGCTACACTCGGTAAAATTCGAACCCGATATCCCCGTGATGCTGAGGGACGGGGTGATAACGTACGTGGACGTCTTCCGGCCCGACGTTGCCGAGCCGTTCCCGGCGCTGTTGCAGCGGACCCCTTACGACAAGAGCAGCGCGCAGAGCAGGTACACCTCCCTGGAGGCGGTGCGCGCGGCGGCCCACGGCTACGCCGTGGTGATCCAGGACGTGAGGGGAAGGTTCAGCGCCGACGGCGAGTTCTATACCTTCGTAAACGAGATGGACGACGGCTACGACTCCGTGGAGTGGGTCGCCGGACAGTCCTGGTGCAACGGCAAGGTGGGGATGTACGGCGCGTCGTACGTTGGGGCCACGCAGTGGCTGGCCGCCAGCTCGAAGCCCCCCTCGCTGGCGGCCATCGCACCGGGAGTGACCGCCTCCGACTACCACGAGGGATGGGCATGGCAGGGAGGGGCCTTCGAGCTGGGCTTCAACCTGTCGTGGTCCATGGGCCCGCTGGTGGCCGCCAACTGGCAGAACCTCTCGCGACGCCTCTTCCTGCCCTCGGAGCAGGGGAACAGACTCATCGATGCCAAGGACGATCTTGCATCGGGATTCTCACATCTCCCGATGCAAGACCTGCCCGATCTCAAGGGGGACCTGGCGCCATACTACTACGATTGGCTGGCCCACCCCGAGTACGACGAGTACTGGAGGAGGATCTGCATCGAAGAGTTCCACCAGGAGATCTCGGTCCCCGCCTTCAGCTTCGGCGGGTGGTACGACATCTTCCTGGGCGGCACGCTGGCCAACTTCACCGGCATGTCGGCGATGGGTGCGACGGAGAGAGCCAGGCGCGGACAGCGGCTGATGATCGGCCCGTGGGTCCACGGCGGCTCGCCCACCAACGTATCGGGCGAGTACGGATTCGGGACCCGCTCGTCGTCGCTGGCCATAGACCTCCACAACCAGACTATGCGGTACTACGACCACTGGTTGAAGGAGGAGGACAACGGCTGGGCGGACGAGAAGCCGGTCCGTATCTTCGTAATGGGCGCCAACCAGTGGAGGTACGAGGACGAGTGGCCCCTCAGCAGGGCCCAGGAGGTCAACTACTACCTCGGGAGCAGCGGCAAGGCCAACACCCTCAACGGAGACGGGGCGCTGTCCACCGAGCCGCCCGGCGAACAACCCCCGGACGTCTACGTCTACAACCCATTGGACCCAGTGCCGACCAGGGGGGGAGGCCTCTGCTGCGACCCCGCGTTTCTGCCCTCCGGGGCGTACGATCAGCGGGCCATAGAGTCCAGGCCGGACGTCCTCGTCTACAGCACGCCGCCCCTGGAGCGGGACGTGGAGGCGACGGGTCCGGTACAGGTGGTCCTATACGCCTCCAGCTCGGCCCCGGATACGGACTTCACGGCGAAGCTGGTGGACGTGGAGCCCAGCGGGTACAGCCGGAACCTGGCGGACGGCATTATCCGCGCGCGGTACCGGCGGCCGCGCCAGCCCGCCAGCCTCATCCAGCCGGGGCAGGTGTACGATTTCACGATAGACTTATCGGCGACCAGCAACCTGTTCAAGCGGGGCCACAGGATACGCCTGGAGATATCCAGCAGCAACTTCCCCAGGTTCGACCGGAACACGAACACCGGGGCCGCTATCGGCACCGACGCAGAGCTCACGTCGGCGCTACAGACCATCTACCACAACCCCGATTACCCCTCCCACGTCCGGCTCCCCATCGTCCCACGGGAGTAGAACCGTTCCATGTCTGAGCAACTACCTACCGCGCGCGGCCTTGAGTACCCATTGAGGGGGGTGTCCGATGACTGAACCGGAGGTGGCTCCGTATGGGAGCTGGAGGTCGCCGATAGGTGCGGAGCTGATCGCGTCGGGCGCCGTCTCCGTGGGGCAGCTTGTCCTGGACGGAGCCGATGCGTACTGGATCGAGACGCGCCCGACGGAAGGCGGCCGAGGGGTGGTGGTGCGCCGCGGCGCAGATGGACGAGTCTCGGACGTCACTCCTCCAGGCTTCTACGTCAGGACGCGAGTCCACGAGTACGGAGGCGGCGCCTTCGCGGTCTCCGGCGGGGTCGTCTACTTCTCCAACTTCGCGGACCAGCGCCTCTACCGGCAGGACCCCGGTGAGGAGCCGCGGCCCCTCACCCCGGACGTCGACCTGCGGTACGCGGACGGTGACGTCGACCGCCGCCGAGGACGGATGGTCTGCGTCCGCGAGGACCACACGGTTGGGGGGCGTGAAGCCGTCAACACCCTGGTCAGCGTAGATCTGACGGAGGGCGGCCCCGGCGACCTTCTGGTTTCCGGCAGCGACTTCTACTCCTCTCCCCGTATCAGCCCGGACGGCTCTAGGCTGGCCTGGCTGTCCTGGGACCATCCCAACATGCCCTGGGACGGGACCACTCTTTGGACGGCTTCGCTGGATGCCGCGGGCAAGGTAGGCGCGGCCACCCGCGTCGCGGGCGGCGCCGACGAGTCTATCTTCCAACCTGAGTGGTCCCCGGACGGCGTCCTCTACTTCGTCTCCGATAGAACGGGATGGTGGAACCTATACTACCGCCGGCGGGAGGGCGAAGTCTCGGCGCTCTGTCCGATGGAAGCCGAGTTTGGCGCGCCCCAATGGGGCCTTGGCATGAGGAGCTACGGCTTCGCCTCGGCAGAGCGCGTCATCTGCTCCTACAACGAGAGGGGCACGTGGCACATCGCCGACCTGTACCCGAGCTCGCAGAGGCTCGAGCGGGTGCCGACGCCGTTCACGGAGATAACCTCGTCGGGGATGGTGGTCTCCTCCGACGGGGTACTGTTCGGGGCGGGCTCTCCGACCATGCCCGCAACGGTCATGTACCACGACCTCTCCACCGGAGGGACCGAGGCCTTGCGTCGGAGCTCCGAGGCGGAGGTGGACCAGGGCTACCTGTCCGCGCCGCGGCCCATCGAGTTCCCCACCGAGAAGGGCCTGACCGCTCACGCCTTCTTCTATCCGCCCAAGAACCGCGACTATGCGGGGCCGGAGGGAGAGAGGCCTCCGCTGCTGGTGAAGAGCCACGGCGGCCCCACCTCGTCGACAAGCTCCACCCTGGACCTGAGCATCCAGTACTGGACCAGCCGGGGCATCGCGGTGCTGGACGTGAACTATGGCGGCAGCACCGGCTACGGCACCGAGTATAGGCGGCGCCTCAATGGACAGTGGGGCTTGACAGACGTCGACGACTGCGCCAACGGCGCAGCCTACCTGGTGGAGCGGGGCGAGGTCGACGGGGAGCGCCTGGCGATAAAGGGGAGCAGCGCGGGCGGCTATACGACGCTGGCCGCGCTGACCTTCCGAGACGTGTTCAAGGCGGGGGCCAGCTACTACGGCATCAGCGATCTAGAGGCCCTGGCGAAGGAGACACACAAGTTCGAGTCGCGGTACCTGGACACGCTGATCGGGCCGTACCCGGAGCGGCGCGATCTGTACGTAGAGCGCTCTCCCGTCCATCACACGGAGCAGCTCTCGTGCCCGATAGTGCTGTTCCAGGGCCTGGAGGACGAGATCGTTCCGCCCAACCAGGCGGAGGCCATGATGGACGCGATGAGGGAGAAGGGACTGGCGTCCGCCTACGTTCCCTTCGAGGGCGAGCAGCACGGGTTCCGCAGGTCTGAGAACATCAAGCGGGCGCTGGAGGCGGAGCTGTACTTCTACTCGCGAATCTTCGGCTTCGAGCTCGGCGAAGCGGTGGAGCCGGTCCACATAGAGAACCTGTAGCTCACCGACTCCTCGCTGCCCTTCGGACGCCGCCCATGTCGGCGCCCTCGAGGGGCACTGAGCCGATGACATGCTCCCTCTCCAGCTGCCGCAGGGTATCGTCCGACAGCCCCAGTACCTCGCCCAGCACGTACCCGTTGTGCTCTCCCAGACAGGGCGCGGGCATGGGCGCCGGCTCCGGCTCGTCCGAGAGCTTCCAGATGGGTCCGCTGAGGGGGTATATCCCCGCGTCGGGGTGGGATATGACCTGAAAGTAGCCGCGCTCGTTGAGGTGGGGATCGTCGAAGGTGTCGCCGCAGCAGTCGAGCACAGGTCCCGCCGGCACCCCTCGCGCCTGCAGCAGCCGCGTCACCTCGTGCCTGTCTCGCGGGGAGGTCCACTCCGCGACCAGCGCATCCAGCCGGTCCTGGTTCCGCAGCCGGGAACCGAGGGTGCTGAAGCGAGGGTCGTCCGCAAGGGCCGGCGCCTCGATCACGCCGCAGAAGGCACGCCACTCCCGCTCGTTGCGCACGGCGAGGGTCACCCACTTGTCGGCGCCGCGGCAAGGGTAGCATCCGTGGGGCGCCATCGCCGGGTGCCGGTTGCCGCGGCGCTCCCTCGTCGTGCCCATCATCTGGTACTCGAGGAAGACCTCTCCCAGATGCGGCATGAACGCCTCCGACTGGGCCATGTCGATGAGCTGGCCCCTGCCTGTCCTCGCCCGGTATAGCAGCGCGGCGCAGATCGCGAAGACCGCCGTAGCTGCGGCTACGGCGTCGGGATGGTGCACGAGGGATATGTGGGACAGGTCCGAGTCGGGATAGCCGCGCAGGGCCGAGTGGCCGCTGACGGCGTCCAGGGTCATGCCCATGCTACGGTAACGCCTGTAGGGCCCAGTGTTACCGTAGCCGGGCATCATAACGACGATGAGGTCGGGCCTGATCCGCCGCAGCGAGTCGTAGTCGAAGCCGAAGGAGTCGAGGACGCCGTAGGCGTAGTTGCATACGATCACGTCGCTGAGGTTGGCCAGCTGAGCGAAGCTCTCGGCGCCGCGGACGCTGGTGAGGTCCAGGGTTATGCCCAGCTTGCTCCGGTTCACGCCGTTGAAGGCCGCCTGCCGGTTCCAGGGCCGCTCTCCAGGATCGCCCTCCGGGTAGCCTGGCGAAGGGCGACGCGGGTTTATGGTACCCCTAGCGATCCGCTGGAGCGACTCGACCTTGATCACCTCCGCGCCGAGGTCGCCGAGAAGGGTGGCGCAGAAGGGCGCCGCCCATATCTCGGCCAGCTCCAGCACCCGCGTGCCTTGGAGGACCGGGTCTCTGTGGTTGTCGCCGCCGATGGCCATATCCCTAGATGGTCCCCTGGGAACGTAGACCCGATATCTGGGACCCTGTGAGGCCCAGGAGCCCTCCCAAGACTTCGGAGTTGTGCTGCCCAAGGCGGGGCGCGGGAGAAGTTTGCGTGAGCGGTACCTCCGATAGACGGAAGGGCATACCGGTGTAGGTCAGCGTGCCCGCATCAGGGTGATCGATGTCCAGGAAGTAGCCGCGCTGGGCGAAGTGGCTGTTCTCCAACACCTCTCCGGCGGTCAGGACGGGGCCGCCGGGGAGCCCTGCATCCTGGGCGGCAGCGAAGACCTCCGCCCTGGTGTGGGAGCCGAGCCACGCCTGGGATATGGACGCCAGCTCGCTATGGTTCTCGGCCCTGCCTTCCGGCGTATCGAATCGCGGGTCGTCCACCAGGTCCGGTCTCTCGATCATCCTGGCGAAATTGGGCCACATCCTAGCCCCTAAGGGCAGGAAGCTCACATAGCCGTCGCCGACCCGGAAGGTCCCGGCCCCGAAGGACTCGACTCCGGCGGCAGTGGGCTCGTGGGGATTCCTGCGAGAGTCCGACTCCCCCGAGTAGACGTAGGGGGCCCTGTACGCCAGCTGGTGAGGGTGTCCGGCCAGACACTCCTGAATGGAGATGTCGATCCAGCGCCCCAGGCCGTCGAGGCAGGAGCGCAAGCAGGCTGCCATAGTCACGCCCGCGGCGGCGCTCCCCGCGTAGTATTGGGCCATCTCGCCGCCGTACCTGAGGGGCTCTCTGTCCGGGAGGCCCTCGCGGTACATGGCCCCACTGGTGGCGAATACGGTCAGCTCGGTGAACTCGTAGTCCCTGTAGGGCCCGGTCTGGCCGAAGGGTGTGATGGAGGTCATGACGAGATCGGGCCTGACCTCTCTCAGCTGATCGTAGCCCAAGCCCAGGGAGTCCATGGCGCCGGGGCGGCCGCTCTCGATGAGGATGTGGGACCGTATCAGCAGCTCCCTGAAGAGGTCGGGAGCGCCGGGGTTCTCCAGGTCCAGGGTTACGCTCTTCTTGTTGGTGTTGAGGTGCAGGAAGAGGGCGCTCTTCTCGCGGTGGGGCACGCCGTCGGGAAAGGGTCCCTGGCTCCGGCTGGGGTCGCCGACGAGCGGCTGCTCGACCTTTATGACCTCTGCGCCGTAGTCGGCCAGGAGCTTGCCGCAATAGGGTCCCGCGATACCGGTTGCGGTCTCGATGACACGGATCCCCTCCAGGGCTAGGAACGGCATGGCGAAGTCTCTCCGCGACTGGGTGGCGCGCCCATTTTCTAGAGGTCTGGCGCCGGTGTCAACCGGGCCGGGGCATCCGCCGCTTGGGAAGCTATGCCAGCGCTGCCAGGAGGGAGAGAGGCGGAGCGGCTATCCGGGGGCATGGGAGTATCGCCCTGGGGGGAGTGGCTTCGGAGGCTTGGAGGGGCCGACGGCCCTCAGGCTAGTAGCTTCAACCGACGCCGTGGAAGCCGACGGACACCTCGCCGCTCTCAACGGTCACAGGCGTGATCCGCTCACCGCCGGTCAGCTTTTCGAGATCGGCCCACGCCTCGGGCTGCCGGGACAGGTCGATCTCGTCGTACGCTCTTCCCTCTGAGTCGAACTCCGCCTTCAATGCGTTGGAGTAGGAGCAGTCGGGATGCGTGTACATTAGGAGCGTACTCACTGGCAATCTCTCCTGAAGTGGTGGAGATAGGGGGACCCGGCTCTAGCTATAAAATAGTGGTGTCTTGCCAATACTTCCCGCACCGGTTACCACAATCTTCGCCGGCGAGAACCCCAGGAACATGTCTATGCCGATATTGTATCGTCCCACCCTGTACCCTGTCGAGCGATGCGACCTCATGGAGATGGAGAAGCCCTTCACGGAGTCGGGACGGGAATTACGCTGTCCTGGGTCGAGATGTCCGACGCCGCCAAGTACAAGGTGGAGCACCGCCAGGATGGCGTCCAGGACTGGACCACGGCCAGCGACGCCGTGAGCGGCACGTCGCATACGGCGTCGGGGTTGACCTGCGGCGTGAGCTGCCGATTCCGGGTCAGCGCCCACGGCGACGGCTCGGCTGATAAGGAGGCTTGGAACGACACCCCAGGGGAGCTGACTCCGGGCGCGGCGTTCTGCAATGGCGCACTGGTGTTCGGCAGTTTCTCGTACAGCTTTATCTAAAGCAGGGCGTGTTAGAGTAAGGGTGTCCGGCGTAGAATGGACAAGTGGCTCTGGTATATCAGGTAAGACCTGGATGGGCGAGAACGTTGTCGCTTGCCCCATGATTGACACTCGCCGCCCTCATGATACAATGTGGAGATATGAAAAGACCCCGCGTAAGAGCGGGGCCTTTCCTTGGATACTTTGGGCTCCGGTGCCAGGGGAAGGTGGCTGTCCGGCAATGCCAATCCCACGATTCAGATTTTAGGAGCCCATCACAAAGCCCCCAAGTCCAAATCCCCCCCTCACGACACCAGCTCCTTGTAGGATAGAGGCTTGGCCCGCATCAGTTGCCGCAAGGTCATCAAGGTCAGGTAGGGTGTCCGGTTATTTGGCCTCCACTGCAACTCGGCTAGATACAAGTGCAAGTGTTTCCTGCTCACGTGATGGAATGACCACATTATCGAACACTTGAGCAGGGACCATACGTTTTCGATGTGATTGGTGTGTACATCTCCCCTTGCCCATTCCCAAGCGGAGTGGTTAACGGCATCGTGATGAGGTAGACCTCGATATGCCGCCCAACTGTCTGTGTATATCCCTTTGACATTACATCGACGTTGGACAACACAAACTTGTAGAGGGTTCTACGGTCGCGCTCGTTGATTACTTCGAGTACAGCATCACCACTCCTTTCGATTATCCCGACTACTATAGTCTTGCGGTGGTCTGGTCGGCCCCGCTTCTTGCCGCCCACCCATGTCTCATCTACCTCGACGATGTTACTCAACATCCTGCGCTCGGCTTGGGAGACTGCATGGCGGATACGATGGTTAAGATACCATGCAGTCTTGTTCGTAATGCCTAACATCCTCTCAGTCTGTGCTGCCGACATTCCCTTCTTCGATTCGGACATGAAGTAAGCCGCCGCAAACCACTTGTTCATCGGTAGATGTGTCCCATGCATTGCAGTTCCAGACGTGACATAGAACACATATCGACAGTCGTAGCAGTCAAGGGCATTTCGGCTCTCGACTCTGTTGACGGTCATACTACCGCACCGTGGGCAAGCTACCCCATTGGGCCAACGCAACTGTTCCAGTAGTCTACGACGCTTCTTCTCGGTGTTATATTTGTCAAGCAACTCGAACAGAGCGATAGCACGTTTCACTTAACCTCCTTGTATTCAGGCAGACAGTTCTTGCACCCACGAACATCCAGGCGTCCAGTATTTCGAGCAAACGCTCCTGCCTCGCGCTGAACATTGAACGGCCCATGCCAACGACCATTCCGGTCACCTGCATCAGCATGGATACCACGGCCATCATTACAAGATGAACAGTCGGCTCGGTGGACTATTGCTTTGTCGTGTGTCCAGTTCTCATATACCCAAAACATCAGTGTGCCTCCGTAAAGGTGATGCGTATGATGCCCTTGTCCATCCTTTTAACATGCATCTTAACATCGCCGAAAATACGCTCAGGTTGATGTATCCCGTCTGCAAATGCCTGTAGAAACCAACCCATGTCGTCAGTCTCAAACTTAGTGAACAAGACAATGAGAGCTGTTGCATCCCACACATCGAAAACATCTGCGACAATGATATCGAAGTCCAACCAAACTTTGCTCAGATTATCATAAGATGGAAACAGTTCAGCAGATACAGGACCACCTTCGAGTCTTACGCGGTCATCCTTGCGAAGAACTATGAACCCCCTTGCACTTGCAACCTCGACCACTTCCGCTAGAGAATAGCCCAAACCTGTAATGGCAGGTCTTACCGTGGGTCTAGGGGTAGGAGTAGCAAGTACGGGTGATGGGATAATAAAATCCCAAGAAGGAGTAGCGGAAGGTCTAGGAATTGTGGGCATTGCTTTCTGCCCCGTTCCCACACATCCCACTATTAGCATCATGCCTACAAAACAGATGAATATCCTCATTTATACAACTCCGCGTACTCGGCATAGATTTCGTCGTCGAACCGGTCTCTTTCCGCTTGGTCACTGGTTGTGCGCTTAGTGCATTCCCTTTCCTTTATGCACTCAGTCAATAGATAAGGTGGCTTTCGGGATACGACCAGATCGTCCACTTATCGGATCTTATATGATTCGAGTTTAAGGTTTTCATCATAGACTGCAAGCGCAATTGCCGTGCCAGTGAAACCAAGCTCAGTTCGACCATATGCTACATCACAAAGTACAACCAATCTGACCTTATAATCGTGTAGACATACAACCCAACTCCCAGGTATAGATAATTCGAGGCCCTCCTCCATACCTTGAACAATCTCATCCATCGTCACCCTTGCAGGTCGTATCGGATCGACCATCTCTTCTGCTAGATCATGTAAAGAGCTCTCACTCTCATCCATCACCACCCTTGCAGGTTGTGTCGGAGCCAGCTCTTCTGCTAGATCATGTAAGGGGCTCTCCTCCCTTTCACCCTCTTGATGGTGCGCACCTTCTTCTTTTTCTTCGCAACCGACCATAGTAATAAGACAAAGGATAACGAGTAACCATTTCATGGGGTGCCTCCTCTCGGCGATGTTGGCTACTCACTACAGTTGCCGCTCGGAGCCAAGAGGAGGCATAGTTGCCAACACCCTTGTTCCGAGCGCACCTATAGATAATTTAACCGTAGTGAGTGGTGCCAATATACCACAGTCTGCGACTGTGGACTACATGCGAAGGGGTCACCCCAACATACAGTCCAGGGGCTTAGTGATATACTGTCCCCCATCAATTCATCGAGGAGGTTTGCAATGGTAGAAAAGCCGACATCGCAATGGGTCTGGCCGACCCGACAAGCTGGAGACTTTGGCTCAACAAGCAATACCGCAAGGGCTATTACTTGATTGCCGTCACAAACATCTTGGGCAGACCCAAATACACCGCGGTCATGAAGCACAAAGAAGCCTGACCTAGTAACACCTTCACTTAGGCGTGTTACTTCGACTCGGAACGGGCCTTGGCCCCACGGCGGCCGCGTGTGCTTGATCTACATGCAAGAAGGCTTGGTTCCCGGTGAGATTGCCGCATCCCAGCTGGTTCCCGAGTCAAGGAGATGAGGAGATGGACTTGTCCAAGACACTTCGTCGCTGGTTGTCAATCACCGTCTTGATGATAGCTTCCCTGTTCTTGGCCGCCGCGTGTGAAATGGAGTCTACGCCCACTCCCACGCCAACCCCTGATTTGGGGGATTTGCTTTCGAACGCGGGAGAGAAGCTGGCTGCCATGTCGACGGCCAAGTTCAAGATGGTCGACGAAATGGAATCGGGAGCCAAATTCTTTGGGACGACTTTCAAGAGCATGGAAGGAGAAATAAGGGCTCCCGACAGCTTCAGGATGCTGGTGGACGTGGTGGCTCCGGGTTTTGGATTTGTGGAAATTGAAATGCTGGCGGTCGGAGACCAGGCCTACATGAAGTTCTCCAAAGACGCGCCGTGGGTCCCCTTGCCCCTGGACCAGGTGCCCTTCAATTTCGGAGGGATAGGCGTTACTTTGAGCGATGTGCTTTCCGCGATAAAGGACGGAGCCATCGCAGGACGGGAGTCCGTGCTGGACACTCAGACCATTCGCGTCGAGGGAACCATTGCCTCTGAGGAGCTGTCGGACTTCCTTACGTCCGTGGATCCGGGTCATACAGTGGCCTTAACCCTGTGGATTGACGAAGCCGAGCATACTTTGCGGCAGGTAAGGATAGCGGGCCAAGTCTACGACGACGACGCCCCGGAAACCACCCGTCTCTTGACCATCGAAGGCGCCGACCTCCCAGTTGACATCCAACTTCCGGACTTAGGGTCCGGTCCGTGAACGGCGTTAGGCATCGCCTAACTTCCCTGGGTTCTTCGCGGTCGGTTGTACTAGGGATTCTCTGTCTGGGGGTATTTTCGACAGCCCTAGACCAGACCGTTGTGGTCGCCGCCTTGCCGCGGGTAATGGTGGACTTGGAGATCCCCTTTACGGACCTGGACAAGGCGTCCTGGATCATAACCGCGTATCTGGTCAGCTACACCGTGGCCATGCCATTGGCGGGGCGTCTGTCAGACGTCTACGGCCGCGTCAGGGTGTTCCAGGCGGCGCTGGTGGTGTTCTCCATCGGGTCGGCGTTGGTAGCGGTTGCGCCGAACTTCAATTGGGTCGTGCCCGCCAGGGTGATCCAGGCCATGGGGGGCGGCGCCACGGTCCCCATAGGTCTAGCTATGGCCGTGGGCGCTGTAGCGCCGGAGAAAAGGGGAGTCGCGATAGGACTCGTGGCCGCCTCGGCTGAAGCCGGGTCCGTTGTGGGCCCTCTCTATGGAGGAGCCATTATCGAGTGGATTGGCTGGCGATGGATATTCTGGCTGGACGTACCCCAGAGCCTCGTTCTGATAGCGCTTATGGCCATTTTGCCGAACCGCGCCAATCCTGCCGCAAAGATGGACTACTTCGGGGCACTGGTGCTGGGAGCGGCCCTCACCGTTCTTGCCATTGCGCTGGCCCAAAGAAGCATCTTCACGGGAGAGTCCATTTTCCCGTACTTGACGGTGGCGGTAGGAGTCTTCCTTATCGGCATACTGATCATGGTGGAGAGACGGGTGGTCCAGCCGCTGTTGGCATCTTTCCTGTACACGTCCAGGGCGTTCTTATCGTCCAACATCACCCAGTTCCTGGTGGGTGTCGCCTTGATCATGGCTTTGGTATGCGTGCCCCTCATGGCCGCCACCATCATGGAAAAGAAAGCATGGGAGAGCGCCCTCCACCTGGTACGCCTTACGGCCGCCATTCCGGTGGGGGCTGTGGTAGGAGGCTACGTTCTTCGCTGGACGGGAGTGAGAGCGGTGTGCATAACCGGCCTTGCGTTTGTGGGAACTGGCCTGCTGATCATGAGTGGTTGGGAAACGGAGGTAGAGGAACTCAGGCTAACGCTGCCCCTGATCGCGGCGGGTTTCGGGTTTGGGCTGGTCATCCCTCCTATAGGCGTCAGCGCTTTGAGCGCGGCGCCTAGTCACTATTGGGGAGCCGCGGCCTCATTGGTCACCGCATCGCGAATGGTGGGGATGGCGTTGGGGCTGGCGGCCTTGTCCGCTTGGGGTATAGAGCGCTTCTACAGCCTGACCTCACACGTGACCCCTGGACCGACCTTCGAGGAGACCGAGGCCCTCTTGATCGGCGCCGGCGTCACCGTGTTTCAGAACCTCTTTATGATCGCGGGGTTCCTGTCCCTGGTTGCCATCCTGCCGGCCCTGCTGATGAAAGTGGAATATGTCGAAAAAGCAAATGGCTTTGCGATGCCAGACCGTAAGCAATAGGTGTATCATGGGAAGATGCGGCTATGCCAACGAGGGAGAGAACAGATGATATCGAAACTGATCTGTGTCGCAGCGTCGATTGCACTGGTAGCGCTCTTGGCATGCGGGGACGAGGAGCCCATTGAGGCGCCGACTGCCACGCCAACTCCCACGGCCACGCCAGCCCCCACGGCCACACCAGCCCCCACTGCCACGCCAGCCCCCACTGCCACGCCCGAGCCGACTGCCACGCCCCAGCTGACTGTCACGCCAGCACCCACGCCGACCGAGGTACCGGAACCTACAGCGACCCCAGAGCCCACGGCCTCCGCGCAGGTCCCTGAGCAAGTGACCGGAACGGGGGCAATAACGCCTCTGCGCCTGGATGACCCGCTATCGATTGCGTCTGAGTTGTCAGAGTCCGAAATGACCTGTCTCGCGGGAGTGGCAGAAATGGGGCGCCTGATGGAGATCTTCGCCGCGCCGGAACTGGCCTCAACCGAAGAACAGACCAAGTTTATTGGCTGTTTTGAGGACGAAACGCTGTTGCGCCTTTTCCTCACCGGAATCATCGAGGGCGCCGGTCCGTTGAGCGTAGAGACCTCTGGATGCATCCGTACGGAGACGCAGGGAATCGACGTGCCCGCGGTGATGGCGGCGGGCATGGCGGGCGACGAACAAGCGGCCCAGGTTGGCGGCATGACTCTCTACATCCTTGTAGCCATGTGTCTGAACGAGGATGAATGGCAGGGCGCCTCCGGCTTTTTGGGCTTCCCCGTGGAAGAGAGGGAGAGCCTACAGTGTGTCGTGGCCCAACTGGGAGGCCCTGAAGCCTTCGCCCAGGCGCTGGCCGCAGCCGACCAAGGCCCACCCATGGCCCTGCTCGGCGCCGCCATGAACTGCGGAGTGCAGTTCGAGGGCACCCCGCCCCCGGGAGGCTAGACAGGGGCGGGAACTGGCGGCGGCTTCAACTCGCGGGATGGGGATAAGCTCCCTGACGTAGTAGACGGCGCCCTGCGGGTTGAAGCCGCGAATCAGGACGCTGTTGCGTTCCGCGTTACAGCTACGAGATCGGCCAGATCCTCACGGCTGTCACGATGAACTGGGTGATCATCCTGGGCGTGGGCCTCCTGCAGGGGGCTTGGCAACCTCACGCACGGCGCACCCGGCGGGCAGGTCACGGGGGACTAGGAATCTAGCAGGGCTTCAAAAAGCTCTCGCCAATCCTCCGCGTTCTCGCTTCCGTAGGTGACACTGGACAAGACGACGCCGTTGGAGTCGAGTGCCACATGGGCGGCTTGGCTAGTGACGTTGTAGCTCTTCACCACCTCCGCATCGGCGGTGGTCATGGGCCAGTAGAATCCTTCTGCCTCTTTGTAGGACAGGATCCCTTCGGCGCTCTCCAAGGGATCCACGTTCACCGCAAGGAACCCCACGCGGTCCGCGTATTCGGGGTGAACCTCCTTCAGCTGCCTCAACGAGACACGGCAGACTGGTCACCAAGTGGTGTAGAAGTAGAGAACTAATGGGCGGCCCTGGAAGCTGTCCAGGGTAACCTGCCCACCTTTCACGGTGGTCAGCATGAAGTCTGGGGCCCTCTGCCCCACCTCGTGGCCTATCTCCACAGGCATTTGGGTGGGCGATGACGTGGGAATAGGCGCCGCCGTAGGCTGTTGAGTTTCCGTCGCGGCGGCAGGGACTATGGGTGTGGAGGTCTGGCGGATCGCAGACGTGTCGGTCGCGGGTGCTTCGCTGCCGCAGCCGGTGAGCAGAAGGGCGGCCATAGACAGGCATATAGCCAGAGGCTGCCATCTCAATCTGCCCGTGAGGGTGAGCAATACTATCTTCACACGTCCGTTCACTATGTCCGTATTCGAATGGCGAGGATAACAGGTGGGGTTGATAGTGTCCATCCCCGCCGCAACAAGAGCCTGATCGACGGCTGGGGACCGCACTCCGCGCGGACGCCCAAGAACCAGACTCTGGTGGACGAGCTCGATCTCGAGCGAGGCCCGCAGGCGTAGAAGCATGGCGGAGCGAGAGCTGCGGAGACCGGAACGTTGAACACCAGCACCCTGGTACCTGATGGACTGTCGACTCCAACGCCAACGTCGGGAAACCCAACTCGGCCGCACGCAGTTCCAAGAAGATTACCTGTTCCTTCTCCCCTACCCTTACGAAGCCGACTTCGCAGTCGTTTGACAAGACAACCTGAGTCGCCTCAGGGTCGAAGCCTTGACTCACCGCCGTCTGGACAAGGTCGCAGCCTGCACACCCATCAAGTTACCGGTTATCCAATCAACACCAAAGTCTCAGGTATTCGTGGGCCGTCGGTCTGGAATCCCGTTGAAGGCGGTAACAGTGGATGAGGTTTCGTTCGAGTCTTCTCAAGTGGGCCTACAGTACCGTACCCAGGATTCGTTGTCCCGCGCAAGAACGACTCGCAGCCCGCTATGTTCGGTCTAGAGCCCTACTGTGAGGAGGCCTCATCGGACTTCGTGGTCAAGGCTAACGCGCTACAAAGGACTTGGTGGTTTCCGAGTTGACGATAACGGTGTATTCCATGCCCGGCTCAAAAGCCGAACCCAGGGGGACCATGGTTTCTACTACGGGGTAATCCGCGGTGCAGGTGACAAACGGGTCGGCCACCTGATGGTGGGTGATAGCCACGTCTATCCTGTTCGACTCTTTTCGCCGGATTTCGTAGCCGTTGAGCTGAGAGCAGCTACTGCCCTTGGGCATACCGGAGACGACCCGCAGCTGGTACTGGTGCGGAGCGCTTTCCAACGTCACCACCTCCACGCTCTCAATGGGAGACTCGGCGATGAAGGTGTCCCGAAGGCTGGTTTCCAGCATGGTGAAGGTGGTAGTTTCCAGACCGTTTACTATCACTCGGTACGTCTGCCCGGGTTCAAGAGACGTTCCAATGGGCTCTACAGTGTCGAGTTCCACCACCTGCTCGTGGCAGGGAATCGCCCAGGGGGTCGGTGGCGGCTGCATCAGCGTTACCCGGACGATAATGTCATAGCCCTCCAGCTCCAATTCCTGGTTACCGGGGCGGGCACAGCCTTCTATCGTGGACTGGTAGTAGGCGACACGCAGCAAGTGTTCCGGCTCGTTCGGTATCAGGTTGGCCCAAACTACTCGGACTGGGACCTCTACCCACGTCCGCCAGTCCGAGGCGGCGTCACCACCCCCGAACAGGTCGGGCGGGGGCTGCACCAGCACCAGGAGCACATCCACCTTATCGGGATTACCGTGGGTGATTACCTCATATGCCGTATCGTTGGTGAAGGCAAGGCGACCGTCGGATTCGACGATTTTCGCAGCTATCGAATATCTACTCCGGGAGTCAATGTCTTCACGGCTATATTCGACCTTGAACTTGATGGGAACCTGACCGGGGCCGGAGATGGTCTGGCGAGCGATAAGCGGAGCGGGGGCATCGGCATAGGATACGTCCCGTAGCTCTACTACGAGGGTTGCGTCCGGAGTAAGGGCCAACCGCTCCCGATAGGTGACGGTGCCGCTTACCGATGAGTCGGGGTTCCGGCCTGACGCCACTTCCAGCGTAGTGTTGGATGGCCCGGGCTCGCTCTGGCAGGCCGCCGCCGCCATCAGGACAGTCAAGATACCTATGACCGAAAGTAGGGCGGTCTTGGCTTTGGTCTTCATCGGGCAATCTCGGTGATGGGGACAAGTTTGGCTATATCTATATAGACGCAGCCCGGCACAGATTGGTTCCCGGACTCTCAACGGTTGCCGAGGTTGACGCTGGAAGGCCCCGGATTACGGCAGTGAACGCCTTGGGATGATGCAAGTGCGGACAGCGGAATCAACTATGGATTAGGACTTGCATCCCTTAGTGGCCCGGCAAGGCTCGGCACCGTCAACTCCAGACGCCCCTAGGCCCACTACCCAAGAGTACCGGGGTTTTGGTGTCCTGTACTGCCCTCGCCAACTGCCCTGCCAACTCGACTACGTCCTCCACGATGTCCTACTGGCCGTAGGCGGACAAGAAGAACACCGGTACGGGTGCGCGCCGTTCTCTATCGCAAACACCGACCGCCGCCGAAGTGTCCGAGCTGCAGGGATGCCCTGATGGTGAAGGACATCACCGTGGTGTCGCGCAAACGCCGGAGATTGCAGGTCCAGCCATGCGAGAGGTTTCTCGTTCGCCGGCTCCCGGCGTTAGCGTCGTGCCAAACGCGCATAGTACAGCAGCGGTAGGCCAATATAGGGCAGGGTCGGAGTGGTTAGTGGTGGAGATAGGGGGAGTCGAACCCCCAACCTCGGCATTGCGAACGCCGCGCTCTCCCAATTGAGCTATATCCCCACGCGGACGGCCGCATCAATTATATCGTTTGGCCCTTGGATGTGTCAAAACAGACGCGCGCGGCAGCGGGGGCAGATTGCCCGGCCTCGCGCTCGTATGGTATACTCGCCCAGGTACGTTGAGGGCCCTTGGGCACCTGATCCACAGTCCGGCAATGAAATCAGAAAGCGTGGTTTATGCAGCAGCAAGTGCAGGACATTAGCGGCGCACCCGCCGAGCCGCTGACCATGAAGTCCCTACTCGAAGCAGGGGTACACTTCGGCCACCAGAAGCGCCGGTGGAACCCCAAGATGAAGACCTACATCTTCGCCCACCGCAACGGGATACACATAATCGACCTCCAGAAGACTCTCCGAATGCTGGAGAGGGCGTCCGACTTCGTCACAGAGGTGGCCGCGGAGGGCAAGAAGATCCTGATGGTCGGCACGAAGAAGCAGGCCCAGGACACCATCGTCTACGAGAGCGAGCGCAGCGACGCCTTCCACATCACGACGCGTTGGCTGGGAGGAACGCTCACCAACTTCAAGACCATCCAATCGAGGATAGACTACCTGGTACAGCTGGAGACCCGGAAGGAGAAGGGCGAGTTCGAGGTCCTTCCCAAGAAGGAGTCTCTGAAGCTGGAGGCAGCGATAGCGCGGCTGAACCGCTACCTGGGCGGCATAAAGAAGATGGAAGAGATGCCGGGGGCGCTCTTCGTGATTGACATCGGCAGAGAGTCGATCGCCGTGAAGGAGGCCAAGCGGGTGGGGGTGCCCATCGTCGCCCTGGTGGACTCGGACTGCGACCCCAACCTCATCGACTACCCCATCCCCGGCAACGACGACGCCATCCGCTCCATCAGGCTGATCACCTCGAGGATCGCCAGCTCCATCATAGAGGGCACGAACCTGCGAATCGCCATGGATGCGGAGGAGATGGGCGATGAGGTCGTCTCATCCGACCTCTCGGACGACATACCGCCCGACGTCTCAGTGATTGAGGACCAGCCCGAGCCCGCCGTCGCCGAGGCGCCGGCCGACGTACCTGTCCTGGAGCCGCAGCAGGAGGCTCCCCAGGCGAGGGAGGAAGCTCCGGCTCAAGACCCGGCGGCCCAGGGCGAAGAGCGGAGTGGCTAGTCCCCAGCGGCTGAGGGATACCAGCGACCGGACCCGGCAGGAGGAACGTTGCAGGTAACAGTTGACATGGTCAAGGCGCTCCGTAAGCAGACAGGCGCCGGCGTTATGGACTGCAAGAGGGCTCTCGAAGGGTCTGACGGAGACGCAGCCAAGGCCGAGGATATACTTCGGGAGCAGGGCATGGCCTCGGCGGCAAAGAGGTCGGCGAGGGCGACCAACGAGGGTCTGATAGAGACGTACGTTCACAGCGGCGGGCGGATAGGGGCCATAGTAGAGGTCAACTGCGAGACGGATTTCGTCGCGCGCACCCCGGACTTCAAGGAGCTGGCCCACGATATCGCGATGCAGGTGGCGGCGATGTCACCCTCGTACGTCGACAGCGAAGACATCCCGGACGGCGTCGAATCCGATTCACAGGAAGAGTGCCTCATGCAGCAGCCGTTCATAAAGGACCCGACCATGACGGTCCAGGAGCTCGTGAACGACTCCGCGGGGAAGCTCGGCGAGAACGTGAGGGTCCGCAAGTTCAGCAGGTTCTCGCTCGGAGAGTAACGGCAGTGACCGCCTCCGGCGTCAAGTACAGCCGCATCGTCCTGAAGATCAGCGGCGAGTCCTTCAGGGGAGAGCGCGGCTACGGCATAGATCCCGAGGCCGTGGCCTACGTGGCCCAGCAGATCAAGATAGTCCACGAGATGGGCGTGGAGCTGGGGGTCGTCGTCGGCGGGGGGAACCTCCTCCGGGGGGCCGAAGCAGAGGCCGAGGGCATGGACAGGGCCACCGCGGACTACGCGGGGATGCTGGGCACCATCATCAACGCCCTGGCCCTACAGGACGCCCTGGAGCGCCGCTATGACGTGGTGACCAGGACCCAGACGGCCATCAACGTATCCCAGATAGCGGAGCCGTACATCAGGAGAAGGGCGATACGCCACCTGGAGAAGGGGCGCGTCGTCCTCTTCGCAGCGGGCACCGGCGACCCTTACATGACAACCGATACGACCGCCTCTCTGCGGGCGGTGGAGATCGGCGCCAAGGTGCTGCTGATGGCCAAGCACAACGTGGACGGCGTCTACGCCTCCGACCCGCACGTGGACCCGGACGCCGCCAAGCTCGACTTCGTGACCTACGTAGAGGCCTTGGGGAGGCGTCTGAAGGTTATGGACAGCACGGCCATCTCTCTATGTATGGAGAACAACCTCCCCATAATCGTCTTCGACCTCTTCCGACCCGGCAGCATCGAGAACATCATCATGGGAGAGCAGCTGGGCTCCTTGGTCGCCGCCGAGCCAGTCCGGTAACCGGCAAACAGAGCGGAGGTGAACGGTGGTCACAGAGGTAATTTCCGAGACAGACGCGAGGATGAGGAGGTCGCTGGAGGCTCTGCAGCGGGAGCTCAACTCCGTTCGCACCGGCAGGGCCACGCCCGCCTTGGTGGAAAACCTGACTATCGACTACTACGGAGTCCCGACGCCCCTCAACCAGATCGCGGGGATCACCGTGCCGGAAGCCCGGTTGCTCATGATCCAGCCGTGGGACAAGCAGTCCCTGAAGGACGTGGAGAAGGGGATACTGAGGTCCGACCTGGGCCTCGTGCCCAATAACGACGGGACCGTCATCCGCATCAACATTCCCACGCTCACCGAAGAGAGGCGGAGGGAGCTGGTGAGACTGGTTGGAAGGAAGCTGGAGGACGGCCACGTCTCGGTCCGCAACATCCGGCGTGACAGCCTCGAACAGCTCAGGAGCATGGAGAGGGACAAGGAGCTCTCCCAGGACGAGAACCGGCGGGCCCAAGAGCAGCTTCAGAGGGTCACAGACTCGTACATCGGCCAGATGGACGAGATACGCGAGTCCAAGAACGTCGAGGTGATGGAGGTGTGACGCAGCTGGCATCCCAGTCACGGCCGCCGCGACGCAGCCGACGCGCAGGCGGCGAAGCACCCCCCAGCGTCACGCCGGAGCACGTGGCCCTCATCATGGACGGCAACGGCCGGTGGGCCAGGAGCCACGGCATCCCCCGGTCCGAAGGACACCGGGCAGGCACGGACAACGTCCGACGGATCGTCGAGGCCTTCGCCGAGCACGGCGTCCGCTACCTCACCCTCTACGCCTTCTCCACGGAGAACTGGCACAGGCCGGAGAACGAGGTGAGCACCCTCCTGGAGATCCTGAAGGAGGTGACCGGAAGGGAGGCGGAGCGCCTGCACGAGCAGGGCGTTCGAATCAGGCATCTGGGACGCCTCGACCGGGTCTCGAAAGAGCTGCAGAAGGCCGTCCACGACAGCCTGACCCTCACCGAGAGGAACTCGGGCCTCACCCTTTCGGTCGCCCTGGACTATGGGGGACGAGACGAGATCCTGGACGCAGTGCGCCGAGTGGTCTCCAGCCGGGTCCCTCCCGAGGAGGTGACCGAAGAGGTGTTTCGCAGCTTCCTGTACACCAACGACCTCCCCGACCCGGACCTGATCGTCCGCACCGGTGGGGAGATGAGGCTGAGCAACTTCCTTCTGTGGCAGTCGGCTTACGCCGAGTTCTACTCCACGCCCGTCTACTGGCCAGACTTCGACGAGGCCGAGGTGGCCAAGTCGCTGGCGGCGTTCGCCGCGCGCCAGCGCCGGTTTGGCAAGCTGGCGGCGGAACAGCCAGAGTAACGTCCTGGGCAACCCCTTCCCCAGCTCACAGACCCCCCGGGGGCGGCATATGGCACTGAGAGTAGCCAGCGCCGCAGTCAGCCTGCCGATTCTGATAGCGGCAGTCCTGTTGGGCGGCCGCTGGTTCTTGGGCCTAGTCACGGCGGCGGCGGCTGTAGGAGTCCTGGAGCTCTGCAGCATGGCGCGGCGGCAGGGGGCCCGGCCATCGGCCATCCTCTCCGTACTGGTGGCAGGGCTGCTCATCGCCCTGGGGCAGCTCTTGGCGGAAACTCCCGACCACGACCCCCGTCTCCCACCCATCATACTGGCCATGGCCGCGGTCTCCCTGCTGCGGCTGCTGCTGGGCCGGAGCCGAGGGAGTCTCCTCTCCGGCGTCGCCGCAACCGTCGCCCCGGCGGTCTACGTCGGCGGTCTGCTCTTCCACGCGCCCCTGCTTCGTGAGCTGGACCAGGGCTTGGAGTGGGTCCTGCTGCTGCTCGCCGTCACCTTCGCCACCGACACGTGCGCCTTCTTCGTCGGCAAGGCGTTGGGGAGGCACCGCCTAGCCCCGATCATCAGTCCCGGCAAGACCCTGGAGGGTGCGGTCGGAGGACTCTGCGGCGCTGTGCTGGCCGCCGCGGCGGGAGCCCGTATGTTGGGTCTCGACCTCACCATACCGGAGTCGCTAATGCTGGGAGCCGCAGCCGGAGTGGCGGGTCAGCTGGGCGACCTCGCCGAGTCCCGGATAAAGCGGATAGCCGGGGTCAAGGACTCCGGGTGGCTGTTTCCGGGCCACGGGGGCGTCCTGGACCGCATCGACTCGATTGTCTTCAATCTGCCCGTGGTGTACCATTTCGCCATATGGTTCGAGTAGCGAAGGGCCTCTCCATCCTCGGCTCCACGGGGTCTATAGGGACACAGACGCTGGACGTAGTACGCGCCTTTCCCGACGACCTTCGCGTAGTCGGACTCGCCGCCCGCAGCAGCCTGGAGCTCCTGGGAGAGCAGGTCAGGGAGTTCGCTCCCGACATGGTGTTCTGCGAGGGCACGGCCGCCGAGAAGGCCGAGCTGGCCTCCAACGGCTGCCGCCATGCCTCCCTGATGGAGATGGTCTGCCATCCGGACGTCGACCTCGTAGTCACCGCCACCTCGGGAGACGTTGCGGTGGAACCCACCTTTGCCGCCATGGAGGCGGGCAAGGACGTGGCCCTGGCCAACAAGGAGACCGTCATCATGGCCGGCGAGATGCTGACCTCCCACGCCGCGAAGCACGGCGTCTCGCTGCTGCCCCTGGACAGCGAGCCCAACGCCATCTTCCAGTGCCTGCGGGGCGAGGAGAGGGGAGCAGCTCGGCTGTTCATCACCGCATCGGGAGGCGCATTCCGCCATACTCCTCTCGAGGAGCTTCGGAACGTCACCCCGGAGCAGGCCCTGAATCACCCCACGTGGAGCATGGGGCCGAAGATCACCGTGGACTCGGCGACGATGATGAACAAGGCCTTCGAGGTCATCGAGGCCCACTGGCTCTTCGGCATACCCTGGGAGAGCATAGAGGTGGTGATCCACCCCCAAAGCATAATCCACTCGATGGTGGAGTTCGTCGACGGCTCCGTGAAGGCGCAGGTGAGCCCTCCCGACATGCACCTTCCCATACAGTACGCCCTGCTATTTCCGAATAGGGCCTACAATGAGAGCATTCGCAGGTTCGACCCCGTTGCGACGGGGGCCTTAACCTTCGAGCCGTGGGACTCGGAGAAGTACCCCTGCTTCGACATGGGGCTGAGGACCGCCAAGAGGGGCGGAACGTGGCCCGCGGCGCTGTGCGGGGCCGACGAGATGGCCGTGGAGAAGTTCCTGGGCGGTGAGATCGGCTTCCTGGAGATCGGACCCGTGATCGAGGAGGCGCTGGAGCGCCACGACGACGTCGCCGAGCCCGACCTGCAGGACCTGCTGACTGCGTCGGCGCGGGCGAAGGAGCAGGTCGCGAAGCTCGTGGAGGGACGCTAGCGGTGGAGTTCCTGGAATGGCTATGGTCGCCCTGGCTGCTGGTCATCCCGGTGCTGGCCTTCCTCATCTTCATCCACGAGCTCGGTCACTTCGTGACTGCCAAGCTGTTCGGCATCAGGGTGCTGGAGTTCGGATTCGGGTTCCCGCCTCGCATGATAGGATTCCGGTACCGGGGGACCGTATACTCCGTCAACTGGCTGCTGCCCCTGGGCGGCTTCGTCCGTTTCGTCGGCGAAGAGGACCCCACCGATCCGGACAGCCTGGCCAGGCACAGCGTGCTCAGGAGGACAGTTGTCCTCCTGGCGGGCTCCGCGATGAACCTGCTGCTCCCGGTCGTGGTGATAACCATCCTGCTGATGGCGCCCCACGACACCGTTACGGGGGGCGACATCCTGATCACGGGGGTAGCCCCCAGGTCGCCCGCCATGGAGGCGGGCCTGAGAGGCGGCGACATGATCCTGGCCGTAGACGGCCAGCGCGTCAGGGACCCGCGGGAGATGATCGACATAGTCGGCGGCAAGAAGGGCCGGGAGATCGAGCTCAGCGTCAGGCGCGGCCCACGCGTCACAGGCTTGGGCTTCTCTCCCGAATACGCGGTGGTGGAGCCCATCACCGTGGTCCCCAGGTCCGACGCCCCGGAGATGACGGTGGTGGAGACGGTCACGGACCCCTACAGCCAGGCGTCGCTGTCGGAGGCCAGGCGCTACGATTCGAGGCTTCAGATTGGCGACACGATCCGCCAGTCGTACATCGGGGTTATGATCGGGCTTGCCAACCCGCAGGTGGAGCGGACCAGCGAGCCGATCTGGCGGGCGGTCCCGGCGTCTTTCGCAACCATGTGGGGCCTGGTGGCCTTCACCAAGGACGCCCTGGCCGACGGCCTGTCCCGGGGGGAGAATCCGGGGATAGCCGGTCCCATCGGCATCGCCCAAGCCACCGCCGAGGGCGTGGACGCCTTCGGCCTCGGCTGGGTGTGGCAGCTGATGGCCGTGCTGAGCCTGAGCCTGGGCATCCTGAACCTGCTGCCCATACCGGCTCTGGACGGCGGCCGGCTGGTGTTCGTCCTGCTGGAGTGGGTCCGCCGGGGCAAGCGAGTTTCGCCCAAGCGCGAGGGCGTCGTGCACATGGTAGGCTTCGCAATACTGATCGGGTTCGTCTTCTTCATCAGCTATTTTGACATCAGCCGGGTGATCAGTGGCGAGAAGCTGATACCGTAGGCTCCATCGGGCCAACCGACAAAGGACATCGAGAATGAGACGCATAACCAAGGCGGTACAGATAGGCGGGGTCACGGTGGGCGGCGGCGCACCGGTAAGCGTTCAGACGATGACCAAGACCGACACCAGGGACGTCGACGCCACCTCGAATCAGATCGCACAGGCGGCGGAGGCCGGGTGCGAGATCATACGCTGCGCCGTACCGGACATGGAGGCAGCGCAGGCGCTGGCGGGGATCAAACACCGCTCGAAGCTGCCCATCGTGGCCGACATACACTTCCACTACCAGCTGGCGCTGGAGGCCCTGGAGAGCGGCGTGGACTGCCTGCGGCTCAACCCCGGCAATATCCGCGACCGCGACAAGGTCGAGACGGTCGTGCGGGAGGCGAAGGCCCGCCAGGTCCCCATCCGCATCGGCGTCAACTTCGGAAGCCTGCCGCCGGTGGGCGGCATCGGAGCGACCCGCGGACTCTCCAGGCACACCGACGGCGTTAACGTGCTGCCGAAGGCGGGCGAGGCAAAACCCGGCGAGTACTCCGTCGTGGACCACATGGTCGCGACGGGACTGTGGGAGATAGGCATACTGGAGGACCTGGACTTCGACCTGATCAAGATATCCCTCAAAGCATTCGACATAGATACCACCATAGAGTCCTACCGGAAGATGGCCGAGCTGGTCCCCTACCCATTCCACCTGGGCATTACCGAGGCCGGTACGGCCAGGTCGGGCAGTATCCGGAGCGCCATCGGCCTGGGAGCTCTGCTGTACGAGGGGATAGGCGATACCATACGCGTCTCCTTGAGCGACGACCCCAGGGAGGAGATCCACACGGGGCTGGAGATCCTCAAGTCGCTGGGTCTGCGCCAGGAGGGGGCCGTACTGGTGGCCTGCCCCAGCTGCGGGCGCGCCGACGTGGACGTGATCCAGCTGGCGAACACGGTCGACTCGATGCTCCGGGAGACCAAGACGCCCATCAAGGTGGCCGTCATGGGATGCGAGGTCAACGGTCCCGGGGAGGCGAAGGACGCCGACGTAGGCATCGCCGCCGGGGCGGGGCGGGCCATCATATTCCGCAAGGGACGGAAGGCCCGGATCGTCGAGGAGTCCGACATGCTGAGCGCCCTCATGGACGAGGTGCGGCAAGCGGAGCTGGAGCTTCAGAGGAGCTAGCCGGCCACAAGATCCTGGTGAGAAGAGTATGCGCTGGTCGAAACTGTTCGGAAAGACCCTCAGAGACGATCCCGGCGAGGCGGAGCTGGTCAGCCATCGCCTGATGCTGAAGGCGGCGATGATCTACCAGGCGTCGTCCGGGATATACAGCTACCTGCCGCTGGCGTGGAGGTCGCTGCGGAAGATCGAGGAGATCATCCGCCAGGAGATGGACGCCGCAGGCGGCCAGGAGCTGCACATGTCGGCGCTTCAGCCGAGGGAGCTGTGGCAGGAGTCGGGGCGCGACGAGCTGATGGGCCCCGACCTGTTCCGCCTGCAGGACCGGCGCGAGCGCCCCCTGGTCATGGCGCCGACCCACGAGGAGCTGCTCACCAACATCGTCAAGGCCAACGTCTCCAGCTACCGCGACCTGCCTCTCATCCTCTACCAGATCCAGACCAAGTTCCGGGATGAGCCGCGGCCCAGGGGCGGCCTGATACGGGTGCGCGAGTTCGACATGAAGGACGCCTACAGCTTCGACGTCGACGATGACGGGCTGGACGTCAGCTACCGGGCGATGGTCCAAGCCTACAAGAGTATCTACGCGCGGTGCGGCCTGCCCGCCATCATGGTGGAGGCCGACAGCGGCGCCATCGGGGGCAAGGACTCCCACGAGTTCATCCTGCTGGCCGACTCAGGCGAGGACACTATCATGCTGTGCGGCTCGTGCGGATACGCGGCCAACGCCGAGAAGGCGCGGTTCGCGCGGCCCCACGCTCCGCAGGAGGAGCCTCTGGCCCTGGAAGAGGCACACACCCCCGGCGTCAGGACCATCGCCGACCTGGCGCGGCTCCTGGACATTCCCACCTCCAAGACGCTGAAGGCCGTCTTCTACGCCGCCGACGGCGAGGTGGTGCTGGTGACCATCCGGGGCGACCTGGAGGTCAACGAGACGAAGCTGCGCAACACTCTGCAAACCTCGGAGCTGCGGCTGGCGTCACAGGAGGAGGTGGCCGCCGCCGGCCTGGTGGCCGGCTCCGCGTCCGCCGTCGGATTGAAGGGGATCAAGTCAGTGGCCGATCAGTCGATACACTCCGGGTCAAACTTCGCGGTGGGCGCCAACCGCGAGGGGTATCACCTGCTCAACGCCAACTCGCCCAGGGACTTCGCTGCCGACGTGGTCGCCGACATCGGCTTGGCCGAAGCGGGCCACGGCTGCCCCGATTGCGACTCGACGCTGAACGAGCGCCGGGGCATCGAGGTGGGTCACGTGTTCAAGCTGGGCACCCGGTACAGCGAGATAATGGAAGCATACTTCCCGGACCATGAGGATAGGCAGCACCCCATCATCATGGGCTGCTACGGCATCGGCGTGGGCCGCCTGCTGAGCGCGGCCATCGAGCAGCATCACGACGACATGGGCATGATGCTGCCGCCGTCCATAGCCCCCTACCACGTATCGCTGACTGCGCTGAACGTCGACCGGCCAGATGTCGCCGAGGCGGCGGAGGCGCTCTATGCCGAGCTCTCCGCGGAGGGCGTAGAGGTGCTGTACGACGACCGGATGGAGTCGCCCGGGGTCAAGTTCAACGACTCGGACCTGCTGGGATTCCCGGTCCGCCTCGTCGTCAGCCCGAGGAATCTGCGCCAGGGCGTCGTGGAGATCAAGGGCCGGGCGGACGCCAAGGCGACGACCGCGGCCAGGGAGGAGGTCGTGGAGGCGGTCAGGAGACTCCTGTCTCTCGATGGGAGCGATGGAGAGCGGACAGCGGAGCGCGGCAGATGACCGGCATCTGGCCTGGGGACGTGCGCTGCGTGGCGGCGTTGAGCTTCGACCTTGACGGCGTCTCGGGGGCGATCAACCGCGACCCCGATTCGGCGAGGCTGCCCACGCTGATGTCCGCGCGCGAGTACGGACCAAGCGTCGCCGCGGCCCGCATCCTGGACCTGCTGGACCAGCATGAGATCAAGGCCAGCTTCTACGTTCCAGGGTACGTGGCGGAGACCCACCAGGCCCTGGTGCTGGAGATCGCGGAGCGGGGGCACGAGGTCGGGCATCACGGCTACATGCACGAGCCGCCGGCCACCCTCTCGCGAGAGCGGGAGGCGGAGGTCTTGGACCGCGGGTCCGCGATCATCCAGCGCATCACCGGCCAGCGCCCCGTCGGGTACCGCTCACCCAGCTGGGAGCTGAGTGAGCACACACTGGAGCTCCTGGCGGACCGCGGGTTCCTGTACGACTCCAGCCTGATGGGCGGCGACGTCCCCTACCTCGTGGACGCCGGCAGCCGGGACATGGTCGAGGTCCCGGTGCACTGGGAGCTGGACGACGCTCCGTTCTTCAGCTACGCGCCCTCCCTGGGTATGCGGAGCCCCATGGCAAGCCCGGAGCACGTGTACCAGGTATGGACCGCGGCGTTCGAAGGAGCGTACCACTACGGTCTCATGTTCACGCTGACGATGCACCCCTACCTCATCGGGCGCCCGGGGCGTCTGCGTATGCTCCGGCGTCTCATAGAGTTCATTCGCGGCTTCCCTGGGGTGAAGCTCGCCCGCATCACTGACGTGGCCGAGTCCTTCGCGTCAGGACACCAGCTTGACGCGGCGGGGCATGAGTAATAGCCTAGCCTGCGACGGACGGGCCCCCACAAGAATCGAACGAAGCTGGGAGTATCACATGCAAGCGACAGCTATACCTACGACTCCGAGGGAGCTGCGGGCGCTGATGCGCGAGGGCGAGCTGGTCCGGCCCACTGCCGGAATGGCCCCGGGGTACGTCCAGGCCAATCTGGCGATCCTGCCCAAGAGCTTGGCCTTCGACTTCATGCTCTTCTGCCAGCGCAACGCCAAGCCATGCCCCCTGCTGGAGGTGGTCGAGTCGGGATCGTCCGAGCCGGCGCAGACCGCGCCGGGCGCCGACCTGCGGACGGACGTCCCCAAGTACCGGGTGTACGAGCACGGAGAGCTTACGGCAGAGGTGGAGGAGATCTCCGGCTATTGGGGCGACGACCTCGTATCCTTCCTGCTGGGCTGCAGCTTCTCCTTCGAGACCGCGCTGATGCAGGCCGGAATCGAGCTACGGCACGTCTCCGCCCAGACCAACGTCTCCATGTACATAACCAACATCCCGACCACGAAGGCGGGGGAGTTCTCGGGGCCAATGGTCGTCTCCATGAGGCCCATCCCCCGGGAGAAGATCGTGAGGGCAGTCCAGGTCACCTCCAGGTTCCCCGCGGTCCACGGCGCGCCGATACACATCGGGGACCCGGAGGCCATCGGGATCCGCGACATATCGGAGCCTGAGCTGGGCGACGCGAGCGAGATACGGGACGGCGAGGTCCCGGTATTCTGGGCCTGCGGCGTCACCCCCCAGGCCGTGGCGATGAGCTCGAAGCCGCCGCTGATGATCACCCACTCGCCGGGCCACATGTTCATCACGGACATGAGAGACGAGGACCTGGCGGTCCTGTAAGCACTTTAGCCAGCCCAACGGGGGAGCCGTGAGTATAGAAGACATCATCCTCGACCACGACCGCCGGGGGATCTCCGCCCTCAGGCCACACCTACCCGAGGACTACTGCACCCAGGCCGCTCAGGTGGTGCTGGACAGTCCTGGGACGGCGGTGGTCGTGACCGGGTTCTACATACTGGCGGCGGGGGCCGCCGAGACGGATGGACCGCCCGGGGCGGCAGTCATCGGCAACGCCCTACAGTCCCTGGGCTACGACGTCGTGTACGTCACGGACCAGCATGCAGCGACGGTGATGCGGAGCATAGCCGGACCCGGGCACGAGGTGGTCACCTTCCCGATTACCGGCGAGGCGGAGAGCCGGCGCTACTCCAAAGAGCTGCTGGACAGGCTGGACCCTTCGGTCATCATAGCTATCGAGAGGTGCGGGCTGACCGCCGACGCCCGCTACCGCAACATGCACGGACAGGACATCAGCGCCCACAACGCCAAGATCGACTACCTGCTCTCGGACGACCGGCCCTCCGTCGGGATAGGAGACGGAGGCAACGAGATCGGGATGGGCAACCTCCAAGCGGAGATCCCCACCGTCCCGTCGCTGGTCAAGGCCCCGTGCGTCACGCGGACGACCAAGCTCGTCATCAGCAGCGTGTCCAACTGGGGCGGATACGGCTTGGTGGCGGCCCTATCGCTTCTGTCCGGCGCAAGCCTGCTGCCGTCCGTGGAGGAGGAGCAGGCAATCCTCAGGCGCACCGTCGACGCCGGCGCGGTGGACGGTATGAGCACCAAGCAGGAGTACAAGGTCGACGGATTCACGATGGAGGAGAATAGCCAGACGGTGCAGCGCCTGCACGACTACGTAGCCCAGCAGGGACCCGCCCTCAGCGAGTCACATACGCAGTGAGCGACCGATTGCCGCCGGAGGAGAGGATACCATGACTTTGGCAAGAGAGAGGTGTGTGGCCTGCCGGCGTAACTCGCCCAGGGTGACGGACGAGGAGATAGCGGTACTGCACCCGGTGGTGCCCGACTGGGAGCTGACAGACGCCGATGGGATTCCCAGGGTCGAGCGCACCTTCAAGTTCCGCAACTTCGCTGAGGCGCTGGAGTTCACCGAACGGGTCGGGAGCGAGGCCGAGGCCGAGGGGCACCACCCGCGCATGACCCTGGAGTGGGGCCGAGTCGCGGTCCAATGGTGGACGCACAAGATCCGGGGGCTGCACCGCAACGACTTCATCATGGCGGCCAAGACCGACCACATCTACGGCGAGAGCAGCAGCGAGGCCTGACGCCGGCTACCGCGACAGCATTCGGTGGAGCAGCGCCATCCTGATGAACAGGGCGTTCTCCGACTGCCGGTAGAAGGCCAGCCGCTCGTCCTGGACCTCCACGGGGAAGTCGCCGCTCCGCTGCATCGGATCGAGGACGACGCAGTGGGGACGGAGCCTCGCCATGAGCTCTTCGTCAATCACCAGGGCCGACATGCCCCGGGAGTGCAGCAGCTGAGCGTGGGCCACGGTCCTGGGGGCGTTCAGGTAGATGGCGTCCACGTCTCCGAGTCTCTCCATACTCCCCTGATGGTCGAAGCCCACGCCCCGCTCCTGGCAGTAGGCGACCACCTCCGGGTCGGCCTGGCCGCTGAATGGGACCAGGGTCACCCGGACGTTCTCAAAGAGCGCCAAGCCCCTCAGCAGAGCGCTGACGTTCCGGTGCTCCAGCCGTCCGACGACGGCGATCTCCAGTCCGTCCACTGCCCCGAGCTCGCGCCTGATGGTGTAGATGTCGGCCATGGCTTGCGTGGGGTGATCGTCCAGGCTCCCGCCGTTGATGACGGGCATGGCGTCAGACGCGGCCGCCCTCTCCAGGGCGCCTGTGTCGCTGCTTCTCAGAACGACCAGATCGATATGCAGGCTCGCCAGAATGCTGATGACGTTGTCCACGTAGCTGGGTGTTCGAACGGGAAAGAACTGGGAGGCGTCCTCGGTATGGTAGGAGTCACCGCCCAGCAGCTCGACGGCCCGTTCGAAGGAGGTCCGCGTCAGGAAGCTGGGCTCGTAGAACAGGCAGTACAGCGAACGGCCCGCCAGGACCGCACGCTGAACGTGGCCAGAGCGCAGCTCGTCCGCCAGCGGAAACAGGTCCGACTCGACCTGCTCTCTCGTAAGCTGCGTGGTGGTAATCAGATGCTCAATCAACGGCGCTCCAAGATACAAGATTGGCGGGGCCTCCAGGGCTTTTCGCGCCTCGCCACCAGAGAGTGTACATCACTCGACCGCCAGATCAAACAGGCGGCTACCACAGGGATGCAGCTCCTCTGAAGGGTACCAGTAGACCACACGCTGTCTTTGGGTCTATCATGTTGCTGGACTCTTAGCTTGAAGGTGTACACCATAGGATTTACGAAGAAGTCTGCGTCCGATTTCTTCGAGATGCTGCGGGAGTCGGGCGCGAAGCGCCTCGTGGATGTCCGGCTGAACAACGTGTCTCAGCTGGCGGGCTTTGCCAAGAAAGGCGACCTCGAGTACTTCCTGCATAAGATCTGCCGGATGAAGTACGTCCATCTGCCCGACCTTGCGCCCACCAAGGAGATGCTGAACGCCTACCGGAATGAGCACCGCGACTGGGATATCTACCAGCGCGAGTTCATCGACCTGATGGACGAGCGGCGAATCGGCAAAAAGGCGATCAAGAGGACAATCTCCAACGGCTGCTTGCTGTGCAGCGAGGACAGGTCCGAACATTGCCACCGCCGGCTGGTCGCGGAGTACCTCGACCGGCATTGGGGCGGCGTGGAGATCGTTCACCTGGAGTAGAGGCGCCGGTGACTTCAGTGCAGCCGTGTATGCAGCAGCATCCCGGCGGCCCTGTCTTGACAGGGGCGGGCTGGGCTGAAGACAATGGGGCCGTGAACGCGACAGCTTACAGGGGAGGTTGAGCATGATTACCAGGTTTGGGAGTCTTTTTGCGGGGCACGTGGACCTTGAGGACACTGGGCTGGAGGGCACGCCGGTCAACGACAGGTGGCTGTCCGACAAGCACCTGGCGACGGTCTTCGACAAGGCGGAGGCCATGGCCAAGCTGATGGACCGGGCCGGCTACGATACCTTCTGGATGGCCGAGCACCACTTCCAGAGAGAGGGCTACGAGTGCATCCCCAACATCCTGATGCTGGCCGTGCACCTGTGCCACATAACGGAGCGCCTCAAGATCGGCTCTGGCTTCAACATAGCCCCGATGTGGCACCCGCTGAGGCTGGCGGAGGACTACGCTACGGCCGATATTCTCACGGGGGGCCGCGTCATCTTCGGCGTGGGCCGCGGATACCACACCCGCGAGGTGGAGGTGTTCGGCGCGCCGATGCAGGACGGCGACGCCAATCGAGAGCTCTTCGAGGAGCAGGTGGACATCATGTTCAAGGCGTTCAACGAGCGCTCCTTCTCCCACCACGGCAAGAACTACGACATCCCTCCCAGGGTCCCATACCGCGGGTACGAGCTGGAGGAGATCACCCTGGTCCCGCGTCCCGCGAACCTGCCCGTGGAGTGCTGGCAGCCCATCGTGAGCGCCAGCCAGAGGGGCATGGACTTCATGGCCAAACACGGGATCAAGGGGATCATCGGGGGCGGAGCGGCGCCGGGCGGCGCCAGCTCCAAGGTGGTCGAGGCCTGGAGGGATACCCTGGCCCGCAGGGGCAGGGAGACGGAGCTGGGCGGCGACCTGCTCACAAGCCTGTCGTTCCACATCGCCGAGACGACGGAGAAGGCCATCAAAGAGGCGAAGCCGCACTTCGAGGAGAACCTCAAGATGTTCGCCCCGCTGGGATTCGTTCGAGACATCACCGACGAGCAGATGGAGGCCCTGGCCGACCCGAAGCGGGCCCGCTCCGCCAACCTACCCACCCTGGAGGCGGCCGTCGAAGCCGGATCCTGGGTCTGCGGTCCGCCGGAGCTGCTGATCGAGAAGCTGAAGCTGCTGGAAGAGACCTACCCCGGAATGGAAGAGGTGAACATGGGACTGCCCGTCGGTACACCCCAGAGCGTCATCCTGGAGCAGCTCGATTGGTTCGCCCAGGAGGTGATGCCTGCCTTCAAGGGGCGCGTAGCCGCCCCTGCCGCGGTCTAGAGCTTCACCACAAAGATTGGAGTACAAGCGTGACAGATGAGACAGGCCCCGTATTGATCGTCACACCCCATCCCGACGACGCGGAGGGCGGCATGGGGGGGACCATAGCCCGGTGGACGTCCGAGGGAAGAAAGGCCGTCCTAGTCGTATGCACCAACGGCGACAAGGGGACCAGCGACAGGGACGTGGACCCGCAGGCGCTGACCAGGACCCGAGAGGCGGAGCAGCTGGAGGCGGCCAAGGTGCTGGGAATAGCGGAGGTCGTGTTCCTACGGATTCCAGACCAGGGCCTGGAGGACAACGTCGAGCTCCGGGAGAAGATAGTCCGCCAGATCCGGCGGCACCGGCCCTACACGGTGGCGACCGTCGCACCCGACCGCCGCTACATCAGGCACCGCGACCACCACATGGCGGGGCGGGTCACCCTGGATGCGGTCTTCCCATACGCCCGGGACCACCTGGCGTTCCCGGAGCACCTGGCAGAGGGGCTGGAGCCTCACAAGGTGAGCGAGGTCTACCTCTGGCACTCCGAAGAGCCCGACACGTATTTCGACATCAGCGACACCTACGAAAAGAAGCGAGAGTCCCTGTACCGGCACGTGAGCCAGGTAGGACAGCCCAACGAGGAGCGAGACGCCCGATCACGGAGGCGCCACGAGGAGACGGGCAAGAAGTTCGGGGTGCCCCTGGCGGAGCAGTTCAAGCGTATCGAGATGAGGCGCTAGACCGCATCCTCCGCCGAGTCCTGGGGGACGTAGCCAAGGACCTCCCTGGGGTGCTCCAGATCGCGGTAGCCCCACCGGTTGTCGGACGTCGCCAGGAAGACATCGTACTTTAGCTCGTCGGGCGCGTCGATGCAGCGCTGCAGTATCTGCGACACGTCGCCGTGGCTCAGGTAGGTCGACATCTCGCGGGGACCGTCCGGCAGGTTGGACTGCGTGACCCTGCCGATGCGGACACAGAGCACCGAGAGCCCGTACTCGTCGGAGAAGTGGCGCCCCAACGCCTCGCCCCATACCTTGGCCACGCCGTAGATGTTCTTGGGACGAATATCCTTGTGGGTCACCTTCGGGAAGTCCTCCGGCACATCGTCGTACCTGCCCTGGGCGATGGCGTCGTAAGGTGGCTCCAGCTCATACCCCCTGATGGCGTTGCCGCTGCTGGCGAAGACGACGCGCTTCACGCCCGCAAGTCGAGCGGCCTCGTAGACGTTGTAGGCGCCGACTACGTTTCCCGAGAGCTGGCCTTCCCAGTCGTCGGAGCCGAGATAGGCGGCCAGATGGACCACCACGTCCTGCCCCTGGAAGGCGGGCTTAATGGCGTCGAGGTTTGCGATGTCCGCCTGGAACGATTTGACTCCCTCCACCACTCTACGGTTCAGCGCCCTCAGCTCGTAGCCGCCCGCAGCTTCGAGGCGGGTACGAAGGAGCCCGCCTATGAGACCGCTCATTCCTGTAATCAAGACCCTCTTCATCGGACAGCCTCCTACTTTCGGTTGATGAACAGCCTCAAGGTTACCACATCAGCGAGGCGGACCACCCTGCCCTCCCCCTGACCCTCTCCCAGACTTGGGCGAGGGGACTAACGCCCCGCCGTTTCGCGGGTCCTCGACATTGGCATCAACACCGTCTCGCGGCTCCTGGTTGACGCTGGCCGCGCCTGCATCGACTATCACGACGAGGCGGTGCGGGACGTAACCGCTCGTACGGTGCAGGTCGACGAGATTTGGGCCTTCGCCTACGCGAAGCAGCGGCAGGCGGAATATGTCACCGGGGCCATAGAGATCTGGCCGAAAAGTGTGAGCGAGGGACTATACTTGCAGCTATCAGTGATAGCGGAGGACGGTCATGTTGGGAAAGCAGTCCGGCCAGAGAGGGCTCTGGGAAGCCGACAGTCTGTACATAGGTCATGTGGGACGTGGGAGTTTCTACGGCCTGCTGGCCTCTATGCGTGGGCAGCTGTTTCGGGATGAGGAGTTCGCCGAGTTGTACTGCGCTGACAACGGGAGGGACAGTGTACCGCCGAGTCTGTTGGCGACCGCGCTGCTTCTTCAGACCTATGACAGGGCGAGCGACGCCGAGGCCAAGCAGAGGGCGGACTTCGACATACGCTGGAAGGTGGCGCTGGGTATCGAAGTGGAAGACAGGCCGTTCGCCAAGAGTACGCTCCAGCTGTTTCGGGCGCGCCTGATACTGCACGAGAAGGCGAGGGAGGTGTTCGAGCGCAGCCTGCGGTTTGCCAGGGAGACGGGATACCTGAAGAGTCGTCGGATGAAGGTGGCTCTAGACACGACCTACATCCTGGGACGCGGGGCGGTGAAGGACACCTACAACCTTCTTTCGGATGGGGTAGTGGAGTTGATGCGTGCGCTGTCGGAATTTGAGAGGAGCGATCTGGTCGAATGGGCGGCGGCGAACGGATACCGGAGGTATGTCGGCTCCAGTGTGAAGGGCGAAGCGTGCATAGACTGGGACGACAAGACCGCTCGCGCAGCTCTTCTGCACAGGATAGTGGGCGACGCCGATAGGCTGCTGGAGTTGAGCCGACGGGCCCAGGGACTATTGGATGAGGACAGCGCTGGGCGTCAGCGGATAGTGCAAGCGTCCGAGCTGCTGGGGCAGTTGCTGCTTCAGGACGTTGAGCGCACCGAAGACGGGGTGTGTCTGAGGGAGGGAGTGAGCCGGGACCGTATAGTATCGGTACACGACCCCGAGATGCGTCATGGGCACAAGAGCAGCAGCAAGCGGTTCGACGGACACAAGGCGTCGGTGGCAGTGGACACCGACTCACAGGTGATCACGGCTGTGGACGTGCTCCCCGGCAACGCTTCCGATAACGTCGGCGCGCTGGAGTTGGTGGAGCGAAGCGAGGAGGGTACGATCTCAGCGGTTGAGGAGACCATTGGGGACGCGGCCTACGGCGATGGTGGTACACGTCAGGCATTTGCCGACGCCGGTCGCACACTGATAGCCAAGCTGCCCCGGCGCCCGGACAGCAAGCGCTTTCCCAAGGAGGACTTCGAGATAGACCTGGAGTCGGGCACCTGCATATGCCCCGCGGGGCATACGACCTCGAAGTTGTACAGGATGGGTACCCGGACCGACAGGACGGGACGCACTCACCAACTGAGAGCTTTCCGGTTCGACGCTGCGGTCTGTGGAGCGTGCCCGTTACGAGAGCGGTGCGTGGGATCAGCAAGGGGCAGCGGTCGGACGGTGAGACTTCATCCGCAGGAGGCGCTGCTTCAGCAGGCTCGTGCGTTGCAGAAGAGCGAAGGGTATTCGGAGTATCGTCAGCGGCGGGTGGTGGTGGAGCACAGGTTGGCGCGCCTGGTACAGCTTGGAATGAGACAGGCGCGGTACTTCGGGCGCGTCAAGACGCTGTTTCAGTTGTTGATGGCGGCGACTGTGGCCAACCTGACGCTGGTGGCTGGCAGAGTCGGGATGATGGGCGAAGCAGCAATCGGCTCTCGGTTCTCCAACTTCTCTCTCACCCTTATATCCACGACCTGGCGGGACGACATTCGTGTCGGCCGGAGACGATTGCTGATACTGACAACCTCAGTTTTGCCGTCACAATCGCTCTTCCCAGCACGGGGTTTTCGTCCGCACTTCTAGACCAACGCGGGCGACATCTGGACGTGGACGACGTTGGAGAGTGACACGAAGCTGTTGATCTCGTGGTTCGTGGGCGACCGGAGCAGCGAGTCAGCGACCTCGTTCATGGACGATCTACGGTCCCGGGTGGCCAACCGCATTCAGATATTCTCCGACGGCTACGGGGCCTATCTGGAGGCTGTGGAAGCCGCCTTCGGTGGGTACGTCGACTATGCTCAGTTGATCAAGGTCTACAGGCGCAGGCCGTTGGAAGGGGAGAGAGTCTATTTCTCACCGGAGGACTGCGTAGCCATCCATCGGCGGCTCATCTCCGGCAACCCCAACATGGACGAGGTGAACACCTCCTACGTGGAGCGGCACAACCTGACGATGCGGATGGCGATGCGGCGCTTCACACGGCTCACCAACGCCTTCTCGAAGAAGGCCCTGAACCACGTCTACATGGTCGCCATCTACACAGTCTGGTACAACTTCATGCGTACCCACCAGAGTCTCAATGGAGCCACGTCAGCTATGGCGTCCGGCCTCGCCGAGTACCCGCTGGATATGCGGTGGCTCGTGGAGCTCATCAACGAGAGGGCTCCCAAGCCCAAGAGGGGTCCCTACGGCATCAGGCGTTATCTCTCCGAGGCTGAGGTTGAGGCTCATCGAAGGACCATCAAGGAGTGCGGCCACGACATACTCACGCAGAGACAGAATTGAAACAGGGAAAGGCCCGCTGGAAACAGCGGGCCTTTCCCCGAAGCCGATGCGCTCGACCCCCATTCACCCAACAGAGCCCTTTGGGGTCAGCTGTCGAAGTAGACCGAAACGATCAGCAGTATCTGGTCTACCGTCAGGTTTCCGGCGAAGTAGGCCGAGACGGCGTCCAGCACCTCGGTACCGTCGATGGTGTCGTCGTCGGTGGTGTCGTAGCGGTTCAGCAGCGCCGCGTCCGTGTTGTGGTCTGCGTTGCTCACGAGTATCTCCGGCGCGCAGGTCGCGGTCGAGTAGGCGGCGTACTGTTCATAGTAGGCCGCGCCGCAGACCTTGTAGGCCGTGTTGGCCGGTAGCGTCGCAAACTTCCCCACCGTCGCCTGGTGCCTCGTCAAGTCCACCTCCACCTGAAAGACGGTGGGGGTGCGGCCGACGGGACCAGCGTCAGGGGGCATCAGCTTGTGGCTGCCGATGCGGTCCTTCCAGGCTATCCGCTTGTATTCCCGCTGGGTCGTCAGAGTCGAGTCCAGGCGGTACCGGAAGTAGACATCGTGCTGAGACTCGGCCCACGCGCTGTCCTTCCACTGGACGTATGGCGAAGTCGTCACCAAATCGGTCAGCCCGCCCGTGGAGTAGAAGTTGTCAACAAGACCCTCGTCTCTCGTTGTGGGGCCATAGACCTTGTCGCACATCTGGAGCTGTTGCTGCCCGATCACCAGCGCGAACATCGTGCCGTCCATCGCGGAGGACACACTGTCGTTGCACAAGTTGCTGGTGCGCCGGTTGTTGTCGATATACGCCTCTCCGAGGCCGTAGGTGTGGCAGATCTCGTGGGCGATAACCCCCTCCTTGAACCGGGCAGAGACGTTCGCGCCAGTCTGAGATTTGACGCAGACGGTGGCCTCCCGCCAGTAGTTAGCCTGTCAGATCGTCGGCGTACCAACCCAGGTCGGCGTCCACGTGGAAGTAGGCCGCCGTGTCGTCTTGCCGACCGCACTTGTCGGCCTGGAAGAAAGTGACGTTACGGGCCTTGTTTGCCTGAACCTCCCGCCACTCCAATTCAGGTATGGTCGAAGTCCACTGCGCCAGCACCTTCACCACCAGCGGGCGTATCGCGGCGTCTGCCCGCCAGGTGATAGGGGTGTCCTCTTCCCGCAACGCCCATCCCTCGTGGGCGAAGGTCTCAGGATAGATGGCGCGTCCAGGCTGGAGCGTCTGGCGCTCCGTGTCCTTTGCGATGTAGTCCGCGTGATTGGCGAACGCCATTCCGGTCGTGTAGGCGAGAATGGCGATGGCCGCTAGGGCAATTAGGTTTAGTCGTCTCTTCAAGGTCTACTCTCCTGTCGTAGGAAATAGGAACGGGAACAGTGCTGCGTCAGCCGTCGAGGCACCCACGGTGCCGGACATGTCGATGGTGACTTCGCCGCTGTTCGGCCTCTGCAAGAAGTGGAGGGGCCAGTCGGGGCAGTCATAGTCTGTGTCGCCGGGTAGCTGGGGCGCACAGAGCCCCCAAGCAGTCCCCGTGTGGTCAACGTCGTCCGGCAAGCTGATGTACCGGCATATCGTCGACAGATACAGCCACTCGCCGGACGTGGGCTGTGTGGCGCTACCCAGGGTGCTGGGAGTGCAACTGCTGCTGGACCCTGACGCTCCGCCCACTTCACCCGGAACCTCGACCACAGTTATCGTTTCGGGCGGCACGTCGTCGTCGTACTCGTAGATCACTATTGGCGTAGGCTCCGCGGGTGGCGTTTCCTGGGCGTCCGCCGAGGTGAGCATCATCCCCAGCGCAAAGGCCGCCGGTGCAACTATCAACGCGGCCACCCCAAGGACGACCACCTGTCTGAGATTCATGTCCAAACTCCTTCCTTCCGATCCTTCCGAGTGAATCCTAAGTTTAAGCCGGATTCGAACCCGGCGACCTCCACCTTGGCGCGATGGCGCTCTGTCCTCTGAGCTACGGGGGTCACGCACAGTGTATCAGGGAAATCGAGGCTTGCCACCAGAACAAAAATCGAACATTTGAAGACTAGACACTTCCGACGCGGGTAGATGCTTGTGTGCCCCTCTCGTGCAGGCATATAATGGGACATGACCGTCTGCAGTGGCGGCGGTTCGGCTTGTATCCAAGGAGGTTCCCCGTAGCATGACGTACATAATCGCAGAGCCGTGTGTGGACGTACTCGACAGGGGTTGCGTGGACGTCTGTCCGGTCGACTGTATCTACGAATCGGAGGAGCACAACATGCTCCTTATCAACCCTGAAGAGTGTATCGACTGCGCCGCGTGCGAGCCTGTGTGTCCGGTGGTGGCGATATTCGCCGAAGACGATACTCCGGAAGAGTGGAACAAGTACATCGACCTCAACTACGAGTACTTCGGACAGTCCCGCTGACCGTCGCGGGCTCGTTCCACCCGCCTGCATGCAACCGAGGCTGCGCATAGCCGGGCCTGGGCGCCGAGCGATGGGGCCCAAACCCGGCTATGCGTCCGCAACCCCCGGTCCCGAGCCCCATAGCGACTACGGTCTAGGAGGGTTTAGGTATTGGTCACCATAGAGTCCACTCCCGATCTCGTCTCCGAGGTATACGGGGCGATGGGGCGCCGCTTGGACGTGGTCCGTAAGAGGCTTGAGCGGCCTCTTACCCTGGCCGAGAAGGTCCTGCTCTCCCACCTCACCGACCCGGAGACGCAGGAGATCGAGCCGGGGAACAGCCTGGTGCTGCTGCAACCCGACCGTGTCGCCCTGCAGGACGTGCTGGGCCAGACGGTGATGCTGGCGTTCATGCAGACCCGGCGGGCCAGGACGGCCGTGCCCACCACCGTCCACTGCGATCACCTGATCCAGGCCAGGGCCGAAGGCGGCTCGGACCTGCTCCAGTCAATCCAAGAGAACGAAGAGGTGTACGACTTCCTTCGCTCGGCGTCGGCGAAGTTCGGCGTCGGGTTCTGGGGGCCGGGCGCCGGCATCATACATCAGGTAGTGCTGGAGCAGTACGCCTTCCCCGGAGCCCTTATTATCGGCACAGACTCCCATACGCCCAACGCCGGGGGCTTGGGCGCGTGCGCGGTCGGCGTCGGCGGCGCCGACGCCGTGGAGGTCATGGCCGGCCTGCCCTGGGAGCTGCTGCTCCCCAGGCGCATCGGCGTCCATCTGACGGGGAAGAAGAGCGGCTGGACCGCGCCGAAGGACGTGATACTGCGCCTTGCCGGGGAGCTCACCGTCTCGGGAGGCACCAACGCCATCATCGAGTACTTCGGGCCGGGAGCGCGCTCGATAAGCTGCACGGGCAAAGCCACCATCACCAACATGGGGGCGGAGCTGGGCGCGACTACCTCGATCTTCGCCTACGACGAGCGGATGGAAATCTACCTGCACGCAACGGGCCGAGGGGCGCTGGCAGAGCTGGCCAACCAACACCGCAGGCTGCTCACCCCGGACCCGGAGGTGGAGTCGGACCCCGGGAGCTACTTCGACCAAGTGGTGGAGATCGACCTGTCCCAGCTGGAGCCGCACGTAGTGGGCCCCCACTCGCCCGACCGCTCGCGGCCCATCTCGGCCCTGGCGTCGGAGGTCTCCGACGCCGTCAGCGACTTCGTCGACGAGATCGACACCGCCCTCATCGGCAGCTGCACCAACTCATCGTACGAGGACATGAGCCGCGCGGCCGACGTGGCCAACCAAGCGCACGCCCATGGGATCAAGGCCGCCTCTCCCCTCATGGTCACGCCCGGCTCTGAGCAGATCCGGGCCACCATCGAACGCGACGGCCAGATCGATTCCCTCCGCGCCATCGACGCGACGGTGCTCGCCAACGCCTGCGGCCCGTGCATCGGCCAGTGGCGGCGAGAGAGGGTCTTGGACGGCGTTCCAAACACTATCGTCACCTCCTACAACCGCAACTTCCCAAGACGCAACGACGGGCGCTCGGAGACGATGAACTTCATCGGCAGCCCGGAGATCGTGGTCGCCCTATCCCTCAGCGGCAGGCTGTCCTTCAACCCTCTGACCGACACGCTGCGGGGCGCCGACGGCGCGCCCTTCAAGCTGGAGCCGCCCAGGGAGGCGCCGGAGGTGCCCCCGGACGGGTTCGACCCCGGCCGCTCCTACTACGTCGCTCCCCCGGACGACGGCAGCGGCGTCGAGGTTGCGGTGGACCCCGACAGCCAGCGCCTGCAGCTACTGGAGCCCTTTCCCGCCTGGGACGGCGAGGACTACGACAAAGTGCCGGTGCTCCTAAAGGTCAAGGGAAAGTGCACCACGGACCACATATCGCCCGCCGGTCCGTGGCTGGCTCTCAGGGGTCACCTGGACAAGTTCAGTGACAACATGTTCATGGGAGCCGCCAACGCATACACCGACGAGGCTGGCAAGGGGCTCAACGCGCTTACGGGAGAGGGGGGCCAGGCCTTCTCGAAGATCGCCAGGCACTACAAGGCCGACGGCCTCAGGTGGGTCGTGATCGGCGACGACAACTACGGGGAGGGCAGCAGCCGAGAGCACGCAGCCCTGTCACCGAGGCTTCTGGGAGGCGCGGCGGTGATCGCCCGCAGCTTCGCGCGCATCCACGAGACGAACCTCAAGAAGCAGGGACTGCTGCCGCTGACCTTCCCCGATCCCGCGGACTACGACCGGGTCCGGGAGGATGACCGCATCAGCATCACCGGCCTGCGGGACCTCACGCCGGAAGTGAGGGTCGCGTGCACCATCCACCACGCCGACGGGACCACCGAGTCCCTGGGCCTCAACCACTCCTTCGGAGAGTCCCAGATAGCCTGGTTCAGGGCCGGCTCCGCCCTCAACCTCTTCCACGCCAGCGGCTAGGGGCCATGTCTCTCTCCCCAAGTTGGGGAGAGAGGGTAGATGCATTGTAGTGGAGAGGGGCGGTCAGGCGGCGCCCTGGGCGATCCAGGCTGCGGCTCTCTCGGCGATCATGATGGTCGTGGCGTTGGTGTTGGCGCGGACGACGTCCGGCATGATGGAGGCGTCGACCACCCGGAGCCCCTTCAGCCCGTGAACCCTGAGGTGCTGGTCGACCACGGCCATCTCGTCGGAGGTCGGCCCCATCTTGCAGGTGCCGGACGAGTGGTGCTGCGTTCCGACGTTGGCCAGCATCCACTTGTCCAGGGCGTCGTCGGTTGCCAGCTCCTCTTCGGTGGGCGACACTGACCCCTCGATGATCCCAGACAGCGGCTCGCGCCGGGTGAGGTCCGCGCAGGCCCTCAGGGCTCCACGCAAGCGCTCCCGATCCCAGGGGTCGATCAGGTAGCGGTAGTCGAGGTGCGGCTGAGTCCGCGGGTCCTTGGACGCCAGCGTCAGTCTCCCCGCGGACACCGCCTTCTGCAGCGCGCAGCTGAATCCGGCGTAGGACTCTCCCTCCGGCACCACCACGTGGGCAGGCCGGTGCTCGCTGGTGAAGAGAACGGGGCTCATCTGCATATCGTTCCGGTGCGGCGAGCCGGGCGTCGTGTAGCGCATCCCCGCCTGGATCGCCGGGGTGTTGCGAGGCGAAGCGTCCACGGTGGACCTGAATAGCATGAAGCAGGCTGGATGGTCTCTGAGGTTCTCGCCGACACCCGGCAGGTGATGACGCACCGCGAGGCCGACCGACTCCAGGTGGTCGCTGGGTCCGACTCCCGACAGCATGAGCAGCTGCGGAGAGTTGATCGCTCCCCCGGCCAGGATGATCTCACTGCCGCGCACCTGGAACGTCTCGCCGCCGCTCTCGGCGACGACTCCGACAGCGCGGTCGCCGTCGAAGAGGATGCGGTGCGCCAGCACGTTGCCCCGCACCGTGAGGTTCAGGCGGTGCCTGGCCATGGACAGGTAGGTGAGATTGGTGCTCATCCTGACGCCGTCGACGTTGTTGAGGGGCCGCGGCCCGACGCCTTCGGACTCGGGATGGTTGTGGTCCAGGGACTCAGGGTACCCGGCGGCGACGCAGGTCTCCCAGAACATTCTGGGGATCGCGTTCATCTCCGCCTTGGCGTAGCGGCGGACCGGTATCGGTCCGTCGCCGCCGTGAAAGTCGTCCGCCCCGTAGGTGAGGTCCGTTTCCAGCTTCCTGAAGTAGGGCAGGACGTTGAGGTAGGACCACTCTGAAGAGCCGAGCTCAGCCCACTCGTCGTAGTCCTCCGGTATGCCCCTGAAGAAGACCTGGCCGTTGACGGCGCTGGAGCCGCCGCTGAGCTTGCCGCGCGGCAGCGGGAAGGGCTCCCTGCCGGGAGTGGCGGTGGCCACGTATCCCCACGTCTCCGCCTCCGGGCCGTATGCGGCGTCCCACACGTTGTTCCCGTACTTCACGTTGTCCGGCAACATATCGAAGTCCGAGTAGTCCGGTCCGGCTTCCAGCAGCAGGACGGTCCTTTCGGGCTCCTCGGTGAGCCTGGATGCCAGGACCGACCCTGCGGAGCCGGCGCCAACGATGATGTAGTCGTACTGCACGTTCCTCTCCTCTGTGCCAGCTGTAAGGCCCCCGTCGAGAGAGCCCGCGCGACCTCACCTCCAAGGGGGAAGGGACAAAACCCTCTCTCCTAGCAGGAGGAGACTGAGAGGGGGTCTCCCAGGAGGAGAGCCGGCTAGTCTCCGGTGCCTACCCAGCCGGTCTGGGAGATGTCGATCATCACGCCGTCGGGCCCGTTGTACTTCAGCTCGACGTTGCGCCCGCCGTGGCCGCTGCCCATCCCCGCGTTCAGGGCCGCGTTGATGTCCTCCCTGGGGGTCGAATCGGCCTCTTGCAGCCTGATGGTGGCCGACTCCGCGTCGTCCACCTGGAAACCGATGTGGTGGATTCCGCTGTACTCCATACCGAACTCTTCGCCGGCAACAACCTCATTCTTGAAGTGGAGGATCGCCATGTTCACGTTGCCGTCGCTAAGGTAGTAACCCTCGGCGTTCTCTCCGCTAACCTTGCCGACCTCCTGGAGATCGAAGACCTCTTTGTAGAAGCTCGCTGTCTTGTCGGGGTCCTGGGTGGCGATTGCTATGTGCTTAATCTTTGCCATCGTAGCTCCTAGTCGCATGATTCCTATTGCGAGCCGTGGTGCGGCTCTGGACCGTAGACCAATATATTGTGCGCCCCTGTAGGTGTCAATCCTCGCATCTTGGATACTAAGACCGGACCACACTGCCATTCCGGTCAGGGGCGGGCAGCAGCTCAGCTCATCTCGCTGGCCAGGGCCGAAGTATACCTCTGGAACCTGTCCCGCAGGGCGGCGTTCGGCTCGCGGGACATCTCCGGGTCCGTGTCGAGGAGCCTGACAGCCTCACGCCGTGCGAGGCTGAGGATGTCCTGGTCGCTGATGCGCGCGACCCGCAGGTCTGGCAGGCCGCTCTGCCGCGTGCCCATGTAGTCGCCGGGCCCCCTGATCCGCAGGTCCTCCTCCGCCAGCTCGTAGCCGTCGTCGACGCGCTCCACGATCTTCAGGCGCTCCCGGGCGTCCTCGCCGGGAGAGTCAGCCAACAGCATGCAGTAGCTCTCGTGGCTGCCCCTGCCGACGCGGCCCCTGAACTGGTGCAGCTGAGCTAGGCCGAACCGATCGGCGCCGTCCACCAACATGGTGCTGGCGTTGGGCACGTCTATCCCCACCTCTATCACCGGTGTGGAGACCAGGATATCGAGCTCGCCGCGCTGGAACCGGCCCATCACCCGCTCCTTCTCCCGCATGGCCATGCGCCCGTGCAGCAGTCCCAGCCTTAGGTCCTGGAAGACCTCCGCCGAGAGCCGCTCGTACTCCTCAGTGGCGGCGCGGGCCTGGACCGCCTCGGACTCCTCTACGAGGGGGCAGACGATGAAGGCCTGGCGTCCTCTGGACACCTCCTTGGCGACGAACCGGTAGACCGCCTCCCTGTTACTCTGGTCGACCCATCTGGTCCTGATCTTCCGGCGTCCCGGCGGCAGCTCGTCGATGACGGACATGTCCAGGTCGCCGTACATCGTGAGGGCCAGGGAGCGCGGAATGGGCGTGGCGGACATGGCCAGGAGGTGAGGGCGCAGCCCCTTTTCCAGCAGGGAGGCGCGCTGCATCACTCCGAAGCGGTGCTGCTCGTCCACCACCACTAGGGCCAGCTCCGGTATCTCAAGGGAGGACTGGATCAGCGTGTGGGTGCCGATGACTATGCCGACGCTTCCGCTCCGTACCCGTTCCGTGAGATCTCTCTTCAGCTGCGTGGGCAGGCTTCCCAGTATCAGAGCGACGTTGACCACCATCCCGGACGGACCCGCCCGGGCCGACGCCAGGTACTCCACATCTTCCTCGGCCGCAGCCGACAGAAGCTTGGACAGCGTCATGAAGTGCTGCTCTGCCAGAATCTCGGTGGGGGCCATCAGCGCTGCCTGGTAGCCATTGGCCGCCGCGATGAGCAGGGCCGCCGCCGCGACCACGGTCTTCCCGCTTCCCACGTCGCCCTGGAGCAGACGGCTCATCGGCTTGTCCGTTGCGACGTCTCCGACGACCTCCCGCAACACACGCTCTTGGGCGGCGGTCAGGGCGAAGGGCAGCGACTCGACGAAAGCCTCCAGGACGCCGCGCTCCTCCCCCAGCCGGACCGCCTGCCGCTCGTCCCGCCACGCCCGCTTCCGGCTCAGCACCGCCACCTGCATCAGGAAAAGCTCGTCGAAGGCGAGGCGGCGGCGAGCAGCCTTCCAATCCCTATCGGAGTCCGGGTAGTGGGCCTGGGATATCGCCGTCCGAAGTCCGACGAGGCCGGTGCGGTGCCGGATGTCGTCGGGAAGGAACTCGTCGATGCTCGCCAGGCCCAGGCTGAGGGCCTGATCGACCAGCCGCCGCAGCGTCCGCTGGGGCAGCCCCTCCGTCGATGGGTAGACCGGCACGAGCCTAGCCGTATGGACGAGGCTGTCCTGGCCCCGGAGTATCTCGTAGTCCGGCGACTCGAAGACGAAGCTGCCTCGGAACACGTTGACCCGCCCGCTGACGGCCACCTGCATACCGGGGCGCAGCGTCCGCGCCATGTAGGGGTTATTGAACCAGATGCAGCGAACGTTGCCGGTCTCATCCCCGATGATGGCCTGGGTCGATCTCCTCTTGGGGCCAGGCCCACCCAGGACGGCCTCCCAAACGGAGGCGACCACCGTCTGCTCCCGGCCCGCCTCCAACTCGGAGACCGTTCGAATGCTGGAGTAGTCGTTGTGCCTGTGGGGGAAGAGGTTGATGAGGTCCTCTATCGTCCTGACCCCAATCCTCTTGAGCTTGGTGGAGTTACGCTTGGAGACACCCTTCAAGAGGGTCACCTCTGAATCGAGGCGCACGGGCTCCCGAGGCCGAGCTCCGGCCTTGGAGCTCCGGCGACGGCGTGGCGCGGGCCGGTCCGGGACGTCTTGGGGCTTCGGTCCAGCGGAGGCCCGGACCCGCTCCAGGACAGCCTCCGACCAGCTCTCTCGCTCCGAGGGAGTGAGGACGGAGTAGGGCTTGACTCCTCCCAGAGCCGAGGCCAGCTCCCCGGCCCACCGCTGCAGGAAGATGTCCAGGCCGCCGATGACCGCGGAGTCCCGGAAGCCGCTCCTCCGCTCCTGGGCGAGGATCTTGACGAGGGAGTCGATCTTGGAGCTATCCGCTGTCATAGCGATGGGACGCACACCTCGGGCCGGCTGGACTGGGAGAGGGCCACAGCCTATGCGCGAAGCAGCCCGATTCCCAAGGCGCCGGGACCCACGTGGGTCCCTAGAACGGGTCCGAACCTGGTTACAAGGGGAGCCTTGCCGCCGGGGAGCAGGTCGCTCACTCTGGAGGCCAGCGCGTCCGCTTCGTCGGGGGTCGTACTGTGGAGAACGCATATCTCGTCGATGGGAGCGAACTCCTCGATAGTACTCCGCAGTCTCGCCACGACCCTGGCGCGGGTCCTCTCCTTCCCCAGCTCGTGGGCCTCACCGTCCCTGACGATGATCATCGGCCTGATTCTCAGGAGGTTTCCCACCATCCCTCTAGCCCTTCCGATCCGGCCCCCCTTGACCAGGTATTCAAGAGTGTCTAGGCCCGCGAAGACGCGGCATCTCTCCGAGGCATCCCTGGCCACGGCGGCGACCTCGGACAGGGTCGCTCCTTGTCGAGCGGCCGTTGCCGCCTGGACTGCCACGAGGCCTACCCCCATCGACGCCTGGAGGGTGTCGATGATCTCTATGGGCCCGACCGGGTCGACCTCCGACCTAGCCTGCGTCGCGGAGTTGCAGGTGCCGCTCATCTTCGCCGAGATGTGGATCGATACGATCCCATCGCCGGCATCCCGCAGACCGCGATACGCCGCTACGAAGTCACCCACCGACGGCTGAGAGGTTGTCGGCAGGTCCGCCTCCCCGGGAAGACGGTCGAAGAACTCCTCGGCGGACATATCGACGCCGTCTTTGAACACCTGGGTGCCGAAATGGACGTTGAGGGGTACCACGGCGATATCGAGATTACGGACCAGGTCTGCCGGCAGGTCCGAGGTGCTGTCTGTGACTACCTTGACGGTCATGCTAACAATCCCCAGTGAAGTGACACTACTCGACGGAGACGATGTAATGGTAGTGAGGTTGGCCCCCCCGCACGAGCTCTACCTCCACCCCGGGGAGCTCGGCCTGCACCAGGTCTGTGGTCGACTCCGCATCCTCTTGGGCCAGGGGCTCGCCCCAGTAGAGGGTCACGAGGTCTCCTTCGGCAAGGTCCTCCTGCCGCAGGAGGGATATCAGGACCTCGCCGGGCTCATCACCCGCGGCCCTCAGCTCGCGCCCCATGAGCCCTATGATCTGCCCCTCCTGGACGCGGACTCCGTTGAGCTCAACCGAGCGCATCGTCCGGCAGATCTCGCCGGTCCGTACGGCCGGAATGGCCTGCTCCATAGCGGAGACGTTGTCCTCCACCGTCATCTCCGGATTGAAGGCGAACATCGCCGCGACGCCCTCGGGAATCGTGAAGGATTGGACGACCCGAAGCGGCTTGGTGCAAAGCTCACTGGCCTGCCGCGCGGCGGCGACGATATTCCGGTTGTTGGGCAGGAGCACCACCTGCTCCGCATCCACACTCTCCACGGCCTCCAGTATCTCCCTAACGCTGGGATTCATGGTGTCGCCGGCTTGCAGTGTCCTCGAGACTCCCAGCTCCGAGAAGACGGACTCCAGCCCGTCACCCCAGGCGACCGCCACCACGCCCACGTGCGAGCTGGCGGCGGGCGCGGACAGGGTCGCGGCGCCGCGGCGCTCCGACGTGTACTCCCGGTGCTGCTCGTCCATGCTCTCCAGGGTGACCTCGCTCAGGGTACCGAGAGACGCAGCGTAGCTGATGATCGGGCCAGGGTCCTGGGCGTGAACGTGCACCTTCACCGAGGTCTCGTCTCCGATGACCACCGTGGACAGCGCCATCTCGCTGATACTTCTGCGGATCTCGGACTCCCGCAGGTCCTCACCCTTGAGTAGGAACTGGGTACAGTAGCCGTAAAGCTCCTCGTCCCTCGACCTGAGAAACTCCTCCGAGACGCTGCCGGAGCCGGGCGAGAGATCGGCGAAGGGCGGCGGCTCCACCAGTCCGAGGTCGTCGACCTCACCCCTGAGGCATCGGCGGACCCCTTCCAGGATGATGGACAGCCCGTGCCCTCCCGCGTCGACGACACCGGCCTCACGCAGTATCGGCAGCAGCGACGGCGTCTGGGCGACGGAGCTGGCGGCGGCCGCACAGATGGAGTCGAAGGAATCCTCCAAGGTGTCCCCGCGGTCTGCGTGGGCCCTCGCCGACTCCGCAACATGAGTCATGACCGTCAGCATGGTGCCCTCGACCGGCTCGCCCACCGACTGATAGGCGTAGCCTCGGGCCGTCTCCAGCATCGAGGCGAGCTCCTCCATGCCGAACTCCCCCCTGCCGCGCGACCCGATGGCGATGCCCTTGAACAGCTGCGACAGGATCATGCCGCTGTTTCCGCGGGCCTCGGAGAGGGCTCCCTTAAACATCGCGGCTGCGACCTCCCCCGCCTCAGGGCCTGTTACCGAGGCCGCCGCCCTGACGGTCTCGCGCAGCGTGAGGAACATGTTGGTGCCCGTATCCCCATCGGGCACTGGGAAGACATTCAGCTCATTCACCACCCGGACGTTCTCTTCCAGCAGCTTGGCCGCGTGAGCGAACCAACGCACCAGATCGTCGCCGTTGTAGTGGGTCACCGCGTCCAATGCCCCGCTTTGGTCCACCCTAAACCGTTGCCGGATTGGGCGCAGTATGCTATGTTTGTCACGGAATCTTTCACGCCCCAAGCGGCGTCAACAGTGTGCAAAAGTGGCTTGGCAGGCCGCTTGGTGAGCCTATTTTCGTAGCATCGACATACGAGATACGTCAGCACTGCCCCCTCCGGGGGTGGCTGTCGGTTGGAGCGCACATGGGCGACTCTGCCTCCGATTCTACTCAATCCACTCCTACCAGTCAAAGGTAAACTGCAGATGGCGAGATGCGAAATCTGTCACAAGTCCGGCCAGTCGGGCAACAACGTCAGCCACTCGAAGAGGCGCACCAGGACCCGCTGGTTTGCCAACGTGCATAAGTCTACTATCTACGTCGACGGCCAGCCCAAGCGGATCAAGATATGCACGCGGTGCCTGAGAACCCGCCACAAGGCCGCTGTCAGGTCGTAGGGGTGCCTCACGTCTCTTGGGACCATTCGAACGCGCACTTGGCGTACACGCGAGCACGAGGAGAGTATTGGACATACTGGTCGCCGGGCTGAGCCACAAGAGCGCTCCCCTAGAGGTCCTGGAGAGAGTTTCCTACACGAAGGAGCTTATCCCTGGCGTGCTCCCGACCCTGCGCGACTTCGTGGGCGAGTGCGTCATCCTCTCCACCTGCAACAGGACCGAGGTCTACGCCTCCAGCGACGATCCGGCGCAGACGACGGCGCGGATTGCCGAGTTCGTGGCTCGCGACCGCGGCATAGCCCCGGAGGCCATCGAGCCGCACCTGTACAGCTACACGGGGGCGGACGCGGTCCGTCATCTCCTGGGGGTTGCTGGCGGACTGGACTCCCTCCTAGTCGGAGAGTCCCAGGTCCTTGGCCAAGTGCGTGAGTCGCTGACGGCTGCGTCCGAGGCCGGCTCCGCAGACACCCCTCTGGTGGGGCTCTTCCACGCCGCCGTACGCACGGGAAGAAGGGTCCGCGAAGAGACGGACGTCGGCCGAAACTCCCTGTCGATAAGCTACGCGGGCGTGCAGCTTGCCCAACGAACCTTGGGAAGCCTCCAAGACCGCACCGTGCTTCTGGTGGGCGCGGGCGAAGCGGGCTCCCTGGTGGCCAACGCCCTGAGGACCGTCGGAGTACGGGACCTGGTCATCGCCAATCGGACCCGCGCCAGGGGAGAGGAGCTCGCGGACAGCCTCGGCGGACGGACGGTGCCCTTTTCGGAGTTGGACGAGGCGCTGGTAGAAGCTGACATCGTGATCACCTCAACCGACGCACCCGACTTCGTCATCGACCGCGGCATGGCCGCCTCGGCCCTTCCCCGGCGCACCCAGGAGACGCTGTTCCTGATCGACCTGGCGGTTCCGCGAGACATCGACCCTGGGGCCGCCGAGCTCGACGGCGTCAGGCTGTTCAACATCGACGACCTCTCCTCGATAGCGGAGGAGAACCTCCAGGCGCGGAGGCGCGCCGCCGTACAGGCCGACTCCATCGTCGAAGAGGAGACGGTGAGGTTCATGAATTGGTGGGAGTCGCTGGATGCCATTCCCATCATCAAGACGATCCAGCTGCGGGCGGAGGAGATACGAGAGCGAGAGCTACGCCACGCCCTCAGAGAGCTGCCGGACATGTCAACGAAGGAGGCCGCAGTGGTGGAGGCCATGACACGCTCCATCGTCAAGAAGCTGCTGCACGACCCGACGGTCTTCCTCAGGAACCGGGCGGACAGGTCGCAGCTCCAGACCGCCCGCGACCTCTTCAGCCTGTTGGAAGAGACCGAGCAAGGCTGACACGACTCTGGAGACTCCTCGGCCCAGGCGGCCGAAGAGCGTAACAGGAGGCGAAAGATGGCCGAGTATACCAAGAGCGAAGCCCAAGACTGGGCGCGGGAGAACCTGCGCGGCCAGTGGACGACCCTGATGACGCCGTTCACAGAGGATGACGAGGTGGACGAGGCGGGATTGCGCCGGAATATCCGGCACGTCCGCCAGCTGGGCACCAGGGGGGGAGGCTGCACCTGGGGGATGGGAGAGTTCTGGAGCCTCACCCGCGACGAACGGACCCACGTATACGACATAGTCGCCGACGAGGCCGCCGGGGATTGGCCCGTCGCCGCTCACGTGACCCATACCTCCGCCAAAGAGATGCTGGCCCTGGCGTCCCACGCCGAGGGAGCAGGCTTCGATCTGCTGATAGCCGCCGCTCCCTACATGGTGACGAAGACCGAGCAGCAGGTGGTGGAGTTCATCAAGATACTGGCGGACGATACACCCCTGGCGATAATGTTCTACAACTCGCCCCAGTTCGGCATCGTAATGAGCGCCCAGGGGCTCAAGCGCATCTGCGAGATACCGAACGTGGTGGGGGTGAAAGAGGCCAGCTTCGACCAGCAGCTGTCCATCGATACACACCTGCTTCTGGGGCGGGATGCCATCATAAGCACCCCCGACGAGTGGATCCTCTTCAAGGGCCGGGAGCTGGGCTTCGAGCAGCAGGTGATGTTCGCCAACACCTCGGACTGGCGGTTCGACACGCCGGGCCGGAACCACTACGTGCAGTTCGTCGACAAGGCGATGAGCGGATTCCTAGACGAAGAGCTGTACGACGAAAGTATCCGTCCCATCAAGCAGGTCTCCGACGACTGGTGGCGCAGGACGGTGCAGAAGCAGAACGGGGCGCTCCCGGTGCCATTGTGCAAGTACTGGGGAGAGCTCATGGGTATGGCCGGGGGGCACGTTCGTCCACCGCTGGCCGACCTGTCCGACGACGAGAAGAGCGAGCTCGAGGGCGATATAGCAGCAGTGGCCCGATAGGGCGACTCAGCAGCGAGGCAGACCCAATGATCTTGATGGTAAGCGTGCAGAACCTTCCCGAGGCCCTACAGGCGCTGAGGGGCGGCGCGGATATCGTGGACGTGAAGAACCTGCAGGAGGCGCTGGTCGGATCGGCCCATCCTCACGTGGTGAAGGACGTTCGAGAGGCGATACCGCTGGAGAACCACGCCAGCGTCACCCTGGGCGTGGTCCCCGATCAGGCGGGGACCGTCGCCATGGCGGTGTACACGGCCGGCGTGCTGAAGGCGACGTCCGTCAAGGTCGGCTTCATGAAGTCCGAGTACGACGACGCGGTTGATATTCTGCTTGGCGCCAAGCGGGCGCTGGAGGGTTTCGACACCAAGCTGATCGGCTCCCTCTTTGCCGACAATCCCCTGTACGACGGCCTCGATCCGCACTGTATGGTCCGGCTGGCCAAGGACGGCGAGTGCGACGGCTTCCTGATAGATACGCTGACCAAGGACGGCAGGAACCTCTTCGACTTCATCCCGGAGGAGAAGCTTCGGGATATGGTCTTCGAGGGCAAGGAGCTGGGCATGAGCACCGCCCTCTCCGGACACCTCCAGATGGAGGACCTAGACGAGCTGGCTCGAATCAACCCCGACATCGTCGGCGTTCGGGGCGCCGTCTGCCAGAAGGGCGACCGCACAACCGGCGTATACTGGGAGGCGGTAGCCGAGTTCAAGCGGCAGGTCCAGCTGCGAGAGTCGGGCAGCGTGGCAGTCCACGAGGCCCGGCCGGAGGCGCCCTCCAACGGCGCGGCCGGCTCCAATGGGTGGACCGTGATAGACGGCACCGGTAAGACCTGCGCGGGGATAATCGCGGCCCTGAGTGAGCAGATCGACAGGGACCGAGAGTCGTTCATCGAGGTCATAGTTCCGGACGTGCTCAACACGTACGACGTCTTGGTCTGGGCAGAGAAGGGCAGCCACAGCGTCCTCACCCAGCGCAAGGACTCCGGCGGCTCGACCAGGGTGCTGATCAAACCCTGATACGGCTCCGCCCCGCTGGACATGGGCAGCGCTACGCCCAAGTGCTGGGGCAAGGGGGTCCGTCGCCGGGGTATGGCATGTCCCCCAACCCCTTTGCACCCCCTCTCAATCTCCCCCCGCGAGGGCTGCCAGGGGTAGATTTGCTTCTCAAGTCTGAGCATTTTGAGTCCTTTTCTGCGCTTCCCCTGGGTCACGTACCGTGCTACGATTAGGTGAAATTCCAGCGCAGGTGAACCCCTTTGACCGAGATCGCAGAATGGATCGCCCTCGCCAGGGACGTAGTGCTTCTGGTACTGCTCATGGTGATGCTCTTGGTGATCCTCAAGCTGTACTTCAACATATCGTCGGTCTTGGGCTCAGCCAAGCGCGCCGTCAAGGCTGCCGAGGAGATCGCCACCACCGTATCGGGGAGTGTGATCGGGCCGGCTGCCGCGGGTTCCGGCGTGGCGTTCGGCGCAGGCAAAGCGATGGCATTTCTGATGGGTCTGTCAAAGAGGAGAAAGAAGGGAGAGAGCGACGATGGGTAACAACCAAGGGACCTCGTTCATATTGGGATTCGTGCTGGGCGGCATCGTCGGCGCGGCGGTGGGGATTCTCATCGCTCCCAAGTCCGGTGCAGAGACACGCGCAGAGCTGGGAGAGCGCAGTGAGGCTCTACGTCTGAGGGTCGAGGAGATGGCGGCCACGGTGCGTGAGCGCGCTGGCCCGGCAGTATCGAGAGTACGAGACCGGATCGCGCCTACTGTCGAGGAGGTCCGGGAGCGCGTGGCGCCGGCAGTCGCCGGAGTTCGCGAGCGTGTGGCGCCGGCGGTCGAGGGTGTTCGAGAGCGGGTCGGCTCGCGAATTGGGCGCGGAGGCCAGGACGGGAGCACCCCGGAGAGCACCCCGAAGGGGGCCGGCTCCGATGAGAGGGAGCCCGCCCGAACCTAGGAGCGGGCCCGCTACAGGCCGATGGACCATGGGCGACCCCGGAGATCGCTTGGCCTTCTCTCATACTGGAGATGAGACGTGGGCCGGGTAGGAGCCCAGCACCTTGTACATGGACACCTGAGCTCTCACAGCCTGCAGGGCTTCTTTCATCTTGCCCTCCTCCCGGTGCCCCTCCGCGTCCAGCAGGAAGATGTAGCGGCCCAGGGTCGCTCGGGTCGGGCGCGACTCGATCTTGGTCATATTGATCCCCCGCCGGGCAAACTCTCCAAGGACCGTGTAGAGCATGCCAGGGGCATCCTGCTCGAAGTCGAAGCATATGGACGTCTTGTCACGCCCAGTGGGCGCGTTGTCGGCGGGAGCCAGCACGACAAATCTCGTTGCGTTGCCGCGATCGTCCTGAATACCCTCGATCAGGACGCTGGCCCCGTTCAAGGCGGCGGCCCGGCGGCTGGCAACGGCAGCCCCGCAAAGATTGCTCTCCTGCATCTCCCTCACCGAGGCCGCCGTACTCAGTGCGGCCACCAGACTGGCCCCTGGCAGCCGCTCTCCGAGGAATCTGCGGCACTGCGCCAGCGCCTGAGGGTGAGAGTAGACCACCTGGATGCTCTCGATCTCGGTGCCGCTGTTGACCACGAGGCAGTGATCTATCTGCACCACCAGCTCGTGCCTGATGAACAAGGATGAGTCGTGGATAAGCAGATCGAGGGTGTCCGTGACCGAGCCCCCGAGACTGTTCTCTATGGGGACTACACCCTCGTCCGCTTCGCCCGCTTCGACGGCCATCGCCACGGCCGGGATGGACGGGCAGGACACCAGCGTCGCTTCAGGACCGTAATCGACGGCGGCCTGCTCAGTGTAGGTACCCTCTGGACCCAGGAACGCCAGCTTTCCGTTCATTCCAGACTTTGAGCCTCCTCAGCCAGCTCCCTCTGGACCTGGCCGAGGAGCAGCTGCGTCGTGTTGACGGTTATATCCACCCCTAGTATGCCGAATATCCTGTCGTGATCGTCGACGTCGACGAGAGAGACAGTGCGGGACGCCCCAAAGCGACGCTTGGCCAGCTGACAAGCGACCAGGTTCTCATCGTCCTTGGCGGTCGTCGCTATGAATATGTCGGCCCTGTTTGCACCGGCCTTGGCCAAGCTGCCTGCTTCCGTCCCATCCCCCACTATGGCGACACTTCCCAACTCCTCCTCCAGCACCGCGCACCTGGAAGAGTCTACGTCGACCACCGTAACCTCGTGATCGGCATCTATCAACCATCGAGCTATAGCCGAGCCCACCCTTCCTCCACCAACAATCACGACGTACATGGCAAACCGTACCCTGCCTTAGCAACGCGGAAGCAGACGCACCGCGATTATCTCCAGGTACCGCGGCTCTCCGAGCTCTTGACGATGGCGTCCGTGACCAGCTGGGTGGCGCAGATGGTGGTCAGCCCGAGCTGGTCGTACATCTCCCTCCGGGCCGGATCGTCTATGCGGCAGATCACGTTGGGCACACCGATGAGATGCCGCGCTATCTGCACGGCCAAGGCGTTCGCCGAGTCCCTGCCGGTAACCGCGATGAAGAGGTCGGCGTCCTGGACGTGGGCCTCCCTCAACCCGGACTCCAGGGTGCCGTCCGCGACGACGGGCACTACGTACCCCTCTTCCAACAGTCCTTGGGGGAGAAGGTCAAAAGCGGAGACGTCGGTATCCAGTATCCTGAGCTCGTACCCCTCTTGGGAAAGCGCGGCGGCCGCGGAGATGCCAACCCGACCGCACCCCATTATCACTGCCAGCCTGGAGCCTCCGACTGGAAGAGTACCCAATGCGGCCTGGCGTGGATCGGGGCTCCCGGTCTGAGGGATCATAACTCTCTACGGGGTCGCCGTGCCGTTCTCCAAAAGCGGGTCGCGCCAAACTATGACCCGGCATGGGGCGTGCTCGAGTACGTACGGAATCGTGTCGCCCAGTGTAAAGGAGCCGAACCGCTCCTTGTACTGAAGACCTAGAACTATGGTGCCCACACCCTTGTCGACGGCCTCCCGGACTACGGCGACGCCGGCGCGGCGCGTCTGGCGCACATACGCTTCCGTGGAGCGCTTGTAGGGCCTGGCCACCTCTTCGGCGCGCTGAAGCACCTCCTCGGCTCTTGCCGTCGCGGGAGGTATCTCCTTGTCTCCGGGCAGCCCTCTCTCCACCTCTATTACACTCAACAGGTAAAGCTTGGCCCTCCTGGAGGTGAGCAGCTCACAGCCCAGCCGTACAACCTCTTTGTCGCACTCCCTGCCGTTAATCGCAACGAGTACGGACGACGAACTTCTCCGGCCGGCCGTCTTGCCAGACGTCTTCCTTTTAACCCTGAACAAACATCCCACCCAGGCAAAAGCGTCTAGGTCCCGTCTTGAACGAGGGCTAGTCTGTCGAGCTGACTGTCGTAGCCGGCCACCACCAGCCAGTCGTCGTCCCGCAGCCGGTCGTCCATATCCGGGTTGATGGTGATCTCCTTCCCTCTCCTGAGGGCCACTGCGGATAGGCCGTACTTGTCGCGCGGGCTTGAGAATCCCGCCTCCTTCAAGGTCATGTTCACCAGCCGAGTGGGCACCCTCATGCGGCTGAACCCGAAGCTGGGGATGAACTCCAGGTACTCTTGGACGTTGGGGTTGAACAGCCCGTGGGCCAACCGGACGCCCATCTCGGACTCCGCATGGACCACTTTGTCCACGCCGATACGCTCCAGGGTGTTGCCGTGGAGCTCGTTGTAGGCCCGGGAGACCACGTACTCCACGCCCACGGTCTTGAGCAGGACCGACGTCATGATGCTGGGAACGATATCCGATCCGATGGCGACCACCGCCGCATCGTAGTCCGGGATGCCCAGCTCTCTCAGCACGGCTTCGTTGGTCGCATCCGCCGCAAGGGCGTGGGTAGCCTGCCCAACGATGCTCTGGACACGGCTCTCATCCTTATCGATGGCAAGAACGTCATCTCCAAGATTGTACAGCGACCTGGCTACGCTGGCGCCAAAGCGGCCCAGTCCTATTACCACTACCTGCTTCTTCATGGTGTCTCCACACTGCGGGCAATCGGGCCCGGCCTAAGCGAGATTAGCCTATTGTAACCCGTTCTTGAGCGTACCGATAGATGTCGCGCCGGGTCCGCTGCGCCAGGGTGATGCCTATGGTAATCGGGCCGATCCGCCCCACGAACATGGTGGCGATCAGTATTAGGTGTCCCCACGATGAGAGAGCGGACGTAAGGCCCGTGCTGAGTCCCACCGTCCCGAAGGCCGAAACGCTCTCGAAGAAGAGATCTATGAAGTCGAAACCGGGCTCGGAGAAGACCAACATGAGCGCCACCAAGAACACCAGGGTGATGGCCAGGGCGCCGATAACCAACGCCCTCTGGACGTGGGATCCCGGGATCTCCCTGCCGAAGGCCGAGGCTCTGCTCCTACCCCTTATGGTCGACAGGATCGCCACCACCATGACGGCAAAGGTGTTGACCTTGATCCCTCCGGCGACCGAGGCGGATGCTCCGCCAATGAACATTAGGCTGGTAAAGAAGAAGTTGGTGTGCTGCTCCGTCTTGTCGAAGTCGACCGTGGAGAACCCGGCCGTCCGCCCACTGGTCGACTCGAACACGGACACCATCACCTTCTCAGGGAGGGGCAGCGGTCCCAGTGTGTACGGGTTCTGGTACTCGGACGCCAGGAAGGCCACCGCGCCCACGAGCAACAGTCCGGCGGTCCCGATGAGCACCAGCTTGGTCGTGAGGGTGAAGAGAGAGAACCTCCGGACCCTCACCAGGTCTACGATGACCCAGTAGCCGATGCTCCCCAGGAGGATGAGCACGCCCAGGATACCCAGGGTGAGGCCGTCCTGCTGAAAGGCGCTCATGCCGCCCGGCTCGTTGAGCACGACAAAGCCGGCGTTGTTGAATCCGGACACCGCGTGGAACGCCGCCTGCCAGACCGCCTCCGACGGCTGATAGAGAAACCAGAAGCGGACCAAGAAGGCCAAGAATCCAGCTACCTGAATGCCCACCGCCACGAGAACGATACCCATGGTTATCTGCACCAAGCCCCCCAGCTGGTTCACCCCCAGGCTCTCCCTCACCAGGAGGCGCTGCGTCAGGGAGAAGCGCTGCCCGATGATAATGAGGAGGAAGGTTGTCAGGGTCATGAAGCCCAGGCCCCCGATGAACATGAGGCCGAGGATGAATACCTGACCGGTACGGCTCCAGTACTCGACGGTGTCCTGGACGACGAGGCCGGTCACGGTGGCCGCGGAGGTAGCCGTGAACAGGGCGGTCACAATGGGAGTGAAGCCACCGCCGCGATTGCTGACCGGCAGCAGCAGGAGCAGCGTCCCGACTAGGATGATACCCGCGAAGATGTAGATCAGGATCAGTGGGGACGCCAGGGCCCTGGAGGGCACCTTGCGCGCCGTGACGGTCAGACGTACAGGGCTGAGCTCCTCCTGCCGGGGGTGCCGGATTACCCTGTCGCCCGGTTTAGGTTTCCAGACCTCTCGCAACTGTCCCTCTTCCGCGAAACTCGAGGCTGGCAGCAGCGGCTGCCGGAGCGTCGAGCCGCCCGGCTATCCTCACTCTGCGCTCTGCGCCACCAGAGACGTACCTCCGATTATGCCCTGTTGCGGCAAGGGTTTCTAGGTCTCCATATCAACCGGCTCCGCCATTGCCCTGAAACGGCCAGGGGATCTGCGGCAAACGTCGCCGACAGGCCGGTTTACACGCGACGCCGATGGCGCTTAAATTGGTCTATCCCTGTCTCCAAGGCTGACGGACAGGGTATCACCCAGTGAGGAGGTAGGAGCAATTGAGGGTTCTGGTAACCGGGGGAGCCGGATTCATCGGCTCTCACATAGTGGACGCCCTGGTGGACGACGGCCACGAGGTATCCGTCGTGGACGACCTGACCTCGGGGAGGGAGGCGGACCTGAATCCCGGGGCAAGGCTCTTCAACGTCGACATTACACACTACGACGACCTGCACCAAGCCTTCGAGGCGGCTCGACCGGAGGTCGTATACCATCTTGCGGCGCAGAGCACCGTGGCCCGCTCCATGGAAGACCCCTATGGAGACTCCCTCGTCAACGTCGGCGGGACCATCAACGTGCTGCGTCTCTGCGTGAAGTCCGGCGCCGGCAGGATCGTCTTCGCGTCGTCCTCGGCGGTCTACGGAGACCCGTCGTACGTACCGATGGACGAGACGCACCCCGTCAACCCCAGGTCGGGATACGGCATCTCGAAGTCCACGGCGGAGAGGTACGTCAAGCTGTTCAGCGACACCCACGGCCTACCGTACAAGCTCTTCAGGTACGGTAACGTGTACGGCCCCAGGCAGATGCCCGGAGGCGAGGCGGGAGTCATCGCCATCTTCGCCGGCCAGATGCTGCGGGGGACGCGGCCCACCATCTTCGGGGACGGTCGAAAGACGCGGGACTACGTGTACGTCGGCGACGTCGTGAAGGCGAACCTCCTAGCGATGGACGGGAGGGGAGACAACGACGTCTACAACATCGCCAGCGGCGGCGAAGTCCAGGACATACAGATATTCGAGGAGGTCAGGCGGGCGTCGGGCTCCACGGTGGAGCCTTCATATGGCGACCCGCGGCCGGGAGACCCCAACCGGGTCAGCCTGGACTGCTCCAAAGCCGCGGACAGGCTCCGGTGGCGCGCCAGCGTGTCCCTGGCGGACGGGGTTCAGCGCTCCGTGGACTGGCTCCGCCGCACCATGGAGCCCTGAGCCTATTCCCCTACCCTGCAGACCCCACCGCCGGCCGCCCGCGGGGGATCAGACACCCATCTCCGAGAGGGCGTCGTCGCCTATGCCGAAGTGATGCGCCACCTCGTGGATCACGGTCTTGCGCACCTCCGCCACCACCTCCTCGTCGCTAGAGCATATCGACTCGATGGCGTCCTTGAACAGGGTGATCTTGTCCGGGAGCACCAGGTCGTAGCCGTACCGCTCCGTCAGGGGTATCCCCTCATAGAGCCCCAAGAGGCTGTCGCCCTCGGCGAGGCCGGAGCCCACCAGCTGCCCCGGGGTCGCCCACTCCTCAACCACCACATCGACGTTGTCCACGCGGGAGCGGAACTCCTCGGGCAGCCCCTCCATGGCCTGGCGGACCAGCCTCTCGAACTCGGCGAGCGTCATGGGGTCAAGTCTACCAGAATCTTGGACACCTGTAGCGAAAAGGGGCCGAGGGTAATAGAATTAGCGTCGGCATGAACGTACTCTCGGACAGTTGAAGGGAGCGGAATATGAAGGTCACCGAGATCAAGAGCTACCCCGTCGTGGACGAGGAGGGCCGCGCATACCACATCGTCAAGGTCGAGACGGACGAAGGCATTCACGGCTTGGGCGAGGTGGGCATCCGGCATTGGAGCGCGGCCATAGAGAAGGCGCTGGAGCACCTCAGCGAGCTTGTCATAGGGGAAGACCCCTTCAGCACCGAGCGGCTGTGGCAGCTCATGTTCAGGCGCTCATTCTTCCCGGCGGACAAGGTCTACTGCAGCGCCATCAGCGCCATCGACATCGCCCTCTGGGACATCAAGGCCAAGGCGGTGGGCGTGCCGGTGTACAAGCTGCTGGGCGGGCCCGTCCGCGACAAGGTGGTCTGCTATCCGCACACGCAGGGGGCTACGACGGCGGAGCTCGTCGAGAACTGCAGGCGAGTGGCCTCCGAGGGCTGGAAGTTCGCCCGCTGGGGCCTGTCCGACTCCGGCGGCTCGGAAGGTCGTACCGGTAGGCTGGAGCCGGTGGAGGCGATTCTCCTCGCGGAGGAGCAGATGGCCGCGGTCCGCGAGGCCGTCGGCCCCGACCTGCAGCTCTGTCTCGACGTCCACACGCGCCTGGACACCACTCACGTCATCTCGCTGTGCAAGGTGCTGGAGCCCTATAGGCCCTTCTTCATCGAGGACCCGATCCGCTCCGAGAACCCGGGCAGCTACCGAACCCTGGCGCGCCACGTGTCGCTCCCAATAGCGGCGGGCGAGCAGTGGGCCAGCAAGTGGCCCTTCCGCCAGGTGATCGAGGAGGAGCTCATCAGCTACGCGCGCATCGACCTGTGCATCGTGGGCGGGCTCACGGAGGCGCTGAAGATCACCCACTGGTGCGAGACCCACTACATCGACATAGTCCCCCACAACCCCCTGGGCCCCGTCAGCGCGGCGGCGTGCGTCGCCCTCTGCATGGCGTCGACCAATGTGGGCGTCCAAGAGATGCCCCGGCGTCCCGGGAGCTTCTCCACGGACCTGTTCCCCAAGCAGATCGGCTGGGAGGACGGCTACGCCTTCGCCCCGGACGAACCCGGTCTGGGAGTGGAGCTGGACGAGGAGCTGGCGGCTTCGCGGCGCGGGGAGATGACCAGCTGGGCGCCGCTCCTGCTCCGAAACGACGGCGCCTTCACCAACTGGTAGTCCGTGTCATGCGGCCTCGATGTCGGTGAGCACGAAGTCCTGGCCCTTGAACAAGAGGGGCTCCCGCGTGGCTTCCGCCAGCGCATAGGCGAAGCAGTCACCGAAGTTCAGTGCCGCCGGGTGGTTGCCCCTGCCGAATCTCTGCCAAGCCCGGCGCGCGGCCTGTGCCTGGTCAGGGGTGACCGCCGCCAGCTCGATCCCCGTCTCTTCCAAGAAGAGGTCGAGTTGATGACCGCCCGCGGCTCCGGCGCGGCTCTCTATGACCATGGCCGCCTCCAAGAAGCTTGCGACAGACATTCGGCAGCTCGGAGCTCGCGCCACGGCCTCATCGTAGCGCTGAGCGTCTGGCTCCTCGAACAGAACCGCCAAGACCGCCGACGTGTCGACGATCACTTCGGCAGCCCGCGCTCGTCGTACAGGAAATCGCCGTGCTCGACGGCGGACGGTCCGTCCCGTAGCAACTCGGAGCAGCGCCGTGCGATGGCTCGCATCCTCTGGAGACGGGCCTCGACGCTGCGTTCGCGTCTCTCACGCTCCAGGCGCTCCTTGAGCGCGACCGTTATCGCGCCGGTCATGGTCTCGCCGGTAAGGCGCGCCAGCTCACCGGCCAACCTACAGGTCTCTTCGTTCTTGATGTTGAGGCTCAATGGACCTCCCTTAGGGTAGACTTGCAAGAAACATGTCTACCATACACCGTCCCGCCGCCTTGGGCAACGTCGTCCAGACACTGGAAACCCTCTTGCCTACTGACGCTGGGGAATGTACCCTACCGGTAGAGTGAGCTTTGCCGCCGCAATCCGAGGAGGCAGTGTTCCTGGGCCCACCAACCATTGACGAGAGAGGTGAAACCAAATGGCTGGCTATTCACGGTCGGTTGCCATAGCAGGCGTAGCCGAGTCCGACGAGATCGGAAGGGTCGCCAACAAGTCTTCGCTCCAGCACCATGCCGAGGCTGCGTATAACGCCCTGGAGGACGCCGGAATCCCGGTGAGTGAGGTCGACGGCCTCCTGACGGCGGGCTACTCGACCCTCGCGGTGGGGGAGTACCTGGGGATCCAGCCCAGCTATACCGACAGCACCAGTGTCGGCGGCTCCTCGTTCATCATCCACATCGGCCACGCCTTAGCGGCCATAAACGCCGGCTACTGCGACGTGGCGCTGATCACTCACGGGCAGGCGGGGCGCAGCGCCCGGAACCGCGCCTCCAGCGACCCCGCAGACCCCGGGCCCCAGTTCGAGACGCCCTACGGCTTCATCGGCGCGCCCATCAACTACGCCATGGCCTGCCGCAGGTACATGCACCAGTACGGAGAGGACCACACCCGCCAGGGTCTGGCGGAGGTCGCGGTCGCGACCCGCAAGTGGGCCCTCAAAAACCCCAAGGCCTACATTAAGGACCCGATGACCTTCGACGACTACCACGAGTCGCGTTGGATATCGTGGCCCTTCCACCTGCTGGACTGCTGCCTGGTGACGGACGCCGGCGCCGCGGTGGTGGTGACCAGCGCCGAGCGCGCCAAGGACCTGAGGAAGCCACCCGTGTGGGTTCTGGGCGCCGCCGAGGGCCACTATCACGGTATCCTGAGCCAGATGGAGGACCTGACCCGGACCTACGCCAACCAGACGGGCCCCAGGTCGCTGGAGATGGCGGGCGTGACCCACGACGACATCGACCTGGCCATGATCTACGACTCCTTCACCTACACCGTCTTGGCAACCTTGGAGAGCCTGGGCTTCTGCGGGCCCGGCGAGGGTCCAGACTTCGTGAAAGGCCAGCGGACGGCCCCCGGCGGAGACTTTCCCATGAACACCTCCGGAGGCGGCCTGTCCTACACCCACCCCGGCATGTACGGCATATTCCTGGTGATAGAGGCGATCAGGCAGCTCCGAGGCGAGTGCGGTGACCGCCAGCTGGACGACCCCAAGATCTCGCTGATAAACGGCACCGGCGGGTCCCTCTCCTCCACCGGCACCGTGGTCGTCGCCGTCGACTGAGGGCGAGGAGCAACCCACCGCGCACAACACCGAGGAGAAGGCCATGACTCAAGGCTACGGCAAACCCGTCCCGAGCCCGCAGGCGGAATCGGACCACTACTGGGAAAAGGCCAAGCAGGGGGAGCTCTGGCTCAGGAAGTGCAACGGCTGCGGGGAGGCATACTTCTACCCCAGGGACATCTCTCCCTGCTGCTTTTCCAAGGACACCGCCTGGGTCCAGGCCAGCGGGAAGGCGACCCTGTACACCTACGGCATCGTCCACCGGGCGCCCCATCCGGGGTTCGCCGGCGACGTGCCCTTCGTGACGGCCATCGTCGAGCTGGAGGAGGGCCCCCGGATGGCGACCAACATCGTCGGCGTGGAAGACCCCACGCCCGACAAGCTGCAGATCGGCATGGCCCTGGAGGTCACCTTCGAGGACATCACCGACACCATCGCCCTGCCGAAGTTCAAGCCCGCGTAACCGTAGAGGTCCCGCCGGCCCGGACAGGGCAACCGGCTCCGTCCGGGAGAGCATCTGATGGGAGCGCCAACACACCACGACGCGATAGTCATCGGCGTAGGGGGCATGGGCAGCGCCGCCCTGTACCACCTGGCCAGCCGCGGGCTCAAGGTGCTGGGCCTGGAGCAGTTTGACATACCCCACGAGCTGGGGTCTTCCGGGGGCGTAACGCGCATCATCCGCCTCGCGTACCACGAGCATCCGTCCTACGTCCCACTGGTGGTGAGGGCGTTGGAGCTCTGGCGGCAGCTCCAGGAGTCGGCCGGCGAGCGCCTCTTCCACATGACGGGAAGCATCCACGCCGGGCCGCCGGGCAGCTACACCTTCGAGGGCTCCCTGCTCTCCAGCCGGGAGCACCATCTGAGCCACGAGGTGCTGGGGGGCGCCGAGCTGCGCAGCCGCTTCCCTGGGTACCGGCTTCCCGACCACTTCAGGGCGGTCTACCAGCCGGAGGGGGGCTTCCTCCTGTCCGACAGGTGCATCGTCTCCTACGTGACCCTGGCGCAGGGCCTGGGCGCGGAGGTCCGCGGGAGAGAGAGGGTGCTGGAGTGGGAGCCCCGGGGCGACCTGGTACGCGTGTCGACCGACAGGGGCGTCTACGAGGCAGAGGAGCTGGTGATCACCGCCGGAGCCTGGAGCGGCAAGCAGGTGCCCTACTTGGCGCCGCTGGCAACGCCGGAGCGGCAGGTCCTGGGCTGGTTCCAGCCGCTGCGCCCCGAGCTCTTCACGCCGGAGGCCTTCCCGGTCTTCGGCATCGACGTGGACGAGGGGAGGTTCTACGGATTCCCCGCGGCCGTGGTGCCCGGATTCAAGGTGGGGAAGTTCAATCACCTCTCGGAGGAGACCGACCCCGACGCCCTGGACCGCGACTGCTACCTTAGAGACGAGGAGGTACTGCGGGAGTTCACGGAGCGGTACCTGCCGGACGCCGCCGGGCCAACCATGGCGCTGAAGACGTGCATGTTCACCAACAGCCCGGACGAGCACTTCATCATCGGCAAGCACGCCGACCACCCCAACGTCAACCTGGCCGCCGGCTTCTCCGGCCACGGCTTCAAGTTCGCCAGCGTCGTAGGCGAGATTCTGGCCGACTTCGTGGTGGAGGGCGAGACCGCCCACGACATAAGCCTGCTGGACCCGCGGCGCTTTTTTCCATAGACCAAGCCGACACCGCGTACACCCCAAGGTCGCTTCCTGATTCAGCGAGGGCCCGGCCCGCGAAGGGCCGGTATTCGCGCCCCAATACGAAAAAAGGTGAGCCAGAATGAAGAGGATTGGCAGGAGAGAGCTGGAAGCGGCGTTGCCGGACGTCAGCGGCGAGCTGGCCGTAGACGCCATCGACAGCCGCATCGAGATCTACCGGGACGCCTACGGGATACCACACATCCTGGCGCAAACGGCCCACGACGCCTTCTTTGGGCAGGGGTTCGCTACGGCCCAAGACCGGCTCTGGCACATGGACTTCGACCGCCGCCGCGCCTACGGACGCTGGGCGGAGGTGACAGGCCGCGCCGGCGTCGAGCAAGACGTAATGATGCGCAGGTTCCAGATCGGACCAAGCGTAGAGGCCGACTACAAGGCCATCGACCCCGAGACCAGGGCCATGATGGATGCGTACGCCGCGGGCGTCAACGCCTTCATGGAGTCGACCCGGTCGCTGCCCGTGGAGTACGGGCTGGCTGGGGCGAAGCCGGAGCCGTGGCGGCCGTGGGACTGCATGGCCGTATTCAAGGTGCGCCACATCCTCATGGGGCTCTTCGAGGGCAAGCTGTGGCGGGCCAGGGTGGTCAACACCCTGGGCGCCGAGGCTGCGGCCAAGCTATTCGGGGGATACCAGGCGGGGCACCTGGTGATCGTGCCCCCGGGCCACGAGTACGACGGCCCCGAGCTGGACGCCCTGGAGGAGCTGGAGCACGGCCTGAGCTCGATACGCTGGCTCAGGGAGTCGCCCGACGCCGGCAGCAACAGCTGGGCCGTACACGGAAGCCGCACCGCGACGGGTAAGCCCCTGCTGGCGGGCGACCCCCACCGCGGGCTCGACACGCCCAACGTCTACTACCAGAACCACATAGCGTGTCCCGACTTCGACGTCGTCGGCCTCTCCTTCCCAGGATGCCCCGGGTTCCCTCACTTCGGCCACAACGACAGCGTCGCGTGGTGCGTCACCCACGCCGGGGCAGACTACCAGGACGTCTACGTCGAGCGGTTCGATCCCCGGGACCCAGCTCGATTCGAGCTCCGGGGCGAAATGCGGCAGGCCGAGGTGCGGCGCGAGGTGATCGGCGTACGGGACGGGGAGCCCGTCCGCCTGGACGTAACGGTCACCGACCACGGCCCGGTCATCTCCGGCGACCCCTCCAGCAGCAAGGCCCTCTCCTTCAGATATACCTCCACCGCCGAGCCCAACCTCGGCTTCGAGTGTCTCCCCAAGATGATGAGGGCGGCCAACGCCGACGAGCTCGACGAGTCGATGCGAGAGTGGGTAGACCCGTGCAACAACTTCGTGTTCGTTGACGTCCACGGAGAGATCGGCTACCTCAATCGCGGCAAGGTCCCCATCCGCGCCCAGCGGAACGCCTGGCTGCCGGCTCCGGGGTGGGACGGCCAACACGAGTGGCAGGGCTATATCCCGTTCGAGGACCTGGCGCGCTCGCGAAACCCGGAGAACGGCTTCATAGTGACCGCCAACAACCGCATCGTGGACAAGGACTACCCCTACTACATCTCCCTGGACAGCGCTCCCGACTACCGAGCGCGGCGGATATTTCAGCGCCTCAGAGACATGGAAGAGGCCACCGTGGCGGACATGGCGGCGGTCCACGCCGACAGGGTCTCGATACCCGCACAGATCTTCCAGCCCATCGTTGCGGAGGCGGAACACCTGGACGGCCCCTCCGGCAGGGCCAAGGAGCTCCTGGCGAGCTGGGACTGCTCGATGGACGCGGACGCCGTGGCTCCAGCGATCTTTGCCGCGTTCCACGTAAAGCTGACTCGACTGGTCATAGAGCATCTCGTTGGGCCGCTGGCCGACGAGATGCTGGGGGCCCAGGGACGCGGCGCGCCCAACCACCTGCGCCACCTGTCCACCCGCATGAACACCGCAGCCGAGAACAGGGACGCCGGCATGCTGCCGCCCGGTGAGACCTGGCAGTCCGTCGCCGCGAAGGCGCTGTCCCAAGGCGTGGAGCAGCTGCGGCGCGACCACGGTCCGGACATGAGCGGGTGGACCTGGGGAAGGGTCCATAGGACGCGTCCGCTGCACACCCTCTCTCCCTCCTTTCCCGACCTGGCAGAGCTTCTGGACCCCCCGTCGCTGCCGGTGGGAGGGGGCCTAGACACCCCACAGGCGGGCAGCTATCCGATCAGCGGACCGTTCACCGTCACGGGAACTTCGGTGGCGCGCTACGTCTTCGATACCTCCGACTGGGACGAGTCCCGTTGGATCGTGCCCCTGGGAGCGTCTGGGCACCCCGGCAGCCCTCACTACGCGAATCAGGCCGAGGCTTGGAGCCGGGTCGAGCTCATACCCATGCTCTACGGCTGGTCCCGAATACGGGCCTCGGCCGAGTTCCTCCAGACTCTCCGATCGAGCTAGCGGGCTGTCCTCACCAGCCCTTTCCCAGTGGGGACCTCCTCTCAATCTCCCCCTGCGAGGGGGAGAGGTAGGCTTGCTTCTCAAGCCTGGAAAGTTACGAGGCGCACCCGGCGCTTGACCGGCGTCAAGGGCGAATGTAAGCTTACCCAGTGTCTCTGCCCGAACTGTCCACAGCCTCCTCGAAGGGAAGATTGACTGCACCAGCGCCCAACGGGGCCCACTGAAGCCAGAGGGCCTCGACCCCCAAAGAGATCATCCCGTCTCCACTTCCTGGCACGCTACTCCATCTTCGAGTCCCTGGAGTTCCGCGACTTCAGATGGATGTGGATAGGGTCTCTTGCGTCGTTCATGGCGCTGAACATGCAGATGATCACCAGGGGATGGCTGGTGCTCAGGCTGGCCGACGACTCCCCCCTGTCGCTATCCCTGGTCATGGTCTCCTTCGCGGCGCCGATGACTTTCGTGTCCCTGGTGGGGGGCGTTCTCGCCGACAGGATTCCCAGAAAGCGTATGGTGATACTCAGCCAGGGCGGCAACGCCCTCCTGACGCTTCTGGTGGCTACGCTGGACATCACCGGGATTGTGGCATTCTGGCACCTGATAGTCCTGGGAGTGCTGAACGGCTCCCTCATGGCGTTCAACATGCCCAGCCGTCAGGCGATGATCTCGGACATCGTTCCCGAGGATAGGCTGATGAACGCCATCTCCCTCAACAACTCCGCCATGAACCTGACCCGCGTGATTGGTCCGGCGTTGGCGGGGATACTCATCGTATACATCGAGACGGCGGGCGTCTTCTACCTGATATCGGGCATCTACGTCTTTGCAATCCTCTCCATGACCACTATCCGGGCCGGCACCACGCCGGCGTCGACCTCCCGGAAGGGGATGGCCGGGGACATCGGGGAAGGGCTCCGCTATGTCTTCTACAGTCCCACGCTGAGAGGCGTGATGCTGATCCTCCTCGTCGGCACCCTGTTCGGCTTCTCCTACTACGCTCTACTTCCGGCATGGGGACGCGAGGCCCTGGACGTGGGCTCCGACGACCTGGGGATACTGATGACCCTCATGGGCGCGGGAGCGCTTGTAGCAACGCTCATACTGGCGTCGATGTCCCGTTTTCGGCATCGGGGGCTCCTGCTGCTGGTATCCTGCGTGGTCTGGGGAGTCGGCCTGGCGCTCTTCTCCCAGGCGACGTCCTTCGCCGTGGCGGTGCCGTATCTGCTGGCGGTGGGCCTGTTGAGCTCGCTCTTCATGTCCCTCAACATGACGCTGTTCCAGGTCTATGCCGCGCGGGAGATGCGCGGCCGGGTGATGAGCATAGGCATGATGACCTTCGGCCTCACGCCTCTCAGCGCGCTGCCCTTCGGGGCGCTTGCCGAGAGCATCGGAACGCCCGACGCTCTCATGGTGAGCGGGCTGCTGCTGACGGCCGGCTCCTTGATCCTCATCATCGCGCTCCCCAACCTGCGGCGGATAGCATGACGCCACCCTCGATGGCCCTCTTGTGTATAATGGCCCCAACATAGCGGCGACGGACAGGTGACGTAGAACGCCTATGCCAGGCGCGCGCCCGGTCCCTTCGCCAGCGCCGCGCCGGGAGACCAATGAGCACCAGCACCACCGTCTGGACAGAAGAGCAGGTTGAAGCCGGGGGCGCCCGGATTCAGCTCGTAAAGGGCGGGAGCGGCGAGCCTCTGCTCATCCTCCACGACGAGATGGGCCACCACGACTGGCTGCGATACCACGAAGCCCTGGCAGACCGGCACACCCTGTACATCCCGTCGCCTCCGGGCTTCGGCAAGTCGGAGAGGCTCGACTGGGTCATGAACATGCGCGACTACGCCGGCTGGTACCTGGAGGCTCTGGACGACCTTGGCCTCGACCAGGTGAGCGTCGTCGGGTTCTCCCTAGGCGGATGGCTGGCCGCTGAGATCGCCGCCATGTGCCCCCATCGCTTCAAGAAGCTCGTCCTGGTGGGGGCCGCCGGGATCAAGCCCCCCGTCGGCGAGATCTACGATATGTTCCTGGTCACAGCCAGGGAGTACATAGAGACCACGTTGCTGGACCCGTCCGCCACCCCTGAGTTCCAACGCGTGTGTCCGGAGGAGCCGCCGCCGGAGCTGGCGGAGGCCTGGGAGGTCGCACGTGAGCAGGCGTGCCGCCTCACCTGGCGGCCATACATGCACTACCCCGCCCTTCCCCATCTACTGGGCAGACTGCGCAGCCTGCCCACGCTGATCGTCTGGGGCAGGGAGGACGCGATAGTTCCCCTGAGCGCCGGGGGCGTATACCACCAGTCTATCGAGGGGTCGCGCCTCGCCATCGTCGACGACTGCGGCCACCGGCCGGAGATCGAGAAGCCCACCGAGTTCGTCGAGCTCGTGGAGGAGTTCCTGGGCGCAGGATAACCGGAGGCAGAGGATGTTTATCGGACACTTCACCGAGCGGCCATACCAGGACCCCAAGTCCGGGTACTTCGGCTCCACGGGACTACCCATCAAGGACCTGACCCTCAGCAACGACATCTACGACCCGCAGGTCGGGTCGGACCTGTACAACCGCTACATCGATGAGAAGCTGTACGCTGAGGAGATGGGCTTCGACGGGCTGATGCTCAACGAGCACCACAGCACTCCCTTCTGCATGGGCGGCGCCATGAACATAGAGGCCGCGATCCTGGCGCGGGTGACCCAGCGGGCGAAGATCGTCCTTCTGGGGAACGTGCTTCCCATCTGGGACGACCCCCTCTGGCTGGTGGAGCAGCTATCGATGATCGACATGATCTCCCGCGGACGCTTGGTGTCCGGCTGGGTACGCGGGACCGCGCGGGAGAGCGTGTCGCACAACGCGCCTCCCGTGTACAACTGGGAGCGGTTCCAGGAGGCCCACGACTTCATCGTCAAGGCTTGGACGGAGCCTGGACCATTTCGCTGGGAGGGCAAGCACTTTCAATACCGGTACGTCAACCCGTGGGCAAGGCCCTACCAGAAGCCCCACCCGCCCATCTGGCTGCCGGGCGTCGTGAGCCGCGACTCCCTGGTCTGGGCGGCAACGAACCGGATACCCTACATCATGCTGGCGACAGAGCTGGGACCCACGAGGGACGCTTTCCAGATCTATCACGACACCGCCGCGGAGATGGGGTACGAGTCCGGCTCCCAGAACATCGGATACCTCTGGAAGGTCCACGTGGATGAGACCGAAGAGCTGGCGGAGGAGGTGGGGCGCAAGTACGTTCAGGGCCCCAGCAACCCGTTCCTAGCCGGCAACGAAGGCACGGCCAATCCGGCTCTCCTGACCCTGCCGGGGCATACCTCGCGGCGGCGCATGCTGCCCACGCAGCGGGTGGCGACCAGGAACCGCGGCGGCCAGGTGACCGTCAGCACCAAGCCGTACGAGGACCAGGTGAGAAAGTACAGCATCGTCTCAGGCACGCCCAAGACCGTGCTGCCCCGCATCCGCCACGTTCTGGAGACCCTGAGGCCCGGCTCCGTCATCTTCTGGGACGGCGACGGCGCCATGACCCACGACGACCAGATGCGCAGCCTGCGGCTGATGGGCGAGGAGGTTATCCCCGCGGTCCGGGAGATGGGCAGGGAGCTCGGCCTGTCCAGTCCCTTCGAGGTCAACCCCGCGACCGGCAAGCCGATGGAGGCAGCCGCGGAGCAGGGTGAGGCCCTGCCTGCGGCTGTGGCCGCGGCGGCCAACGGCTCGTCCTCAGACTGACAGGGCCTGAGCCAACAGAGGCGTCACCCTCGCTCCAACCCTTCCATCCGAGAGGACAGACGCAAGGGCTGCGAAACTTTCTGAGAGAGTGAAGAGATGGCTGAGCTGTTCGGAGACCTGGAGAGGCTGGCTGCGGATCTGTACCCCTACCGATGGCCGATACTGGCTGTCATCCTCATCGTCATCGCCGGAGTCGCCGCCTTCGGATACAAGCGCGGCTGGCATCGCTGGGTCTCCATGCACAGGGTCCCGGTTGTGGTCGTAGGAGCGCCCCTCCTCGTGGTGGCGGGCTTTGTGGCCTGGGAGCTCGGCTCGCCCATCTTCATCAACGTCACGGTGGAGGAAGAGTTCCCCTTCGCCCACAAGGCCGCCCTGCCCGAAGGCGTGGACATGGAGACTGCCGAGATGGTCATGGCGACGATGGCCAAGATAGAGCAGGCCCCGATGAAGGAGCCGATGCCTCAGGAGATGATGGAGCCGAAGTCCAGCGAGAGCTCGGCCGCGGCCAGCCCCACGCCCACGACGCCTCAACCGAAAGACCCGGAGAGTGAAGGGCCGGTGAAGCTGAGGACCGGCAACTTCCGAGACCAGGACGCCTTCCACAAGGGCAGCGGCGAAGCGGCCATCTATCGCGCGCCCGATGGGGGGCACGTACTCCGGCTGGAGGACCTGAAGGTGACGAACGGGCCCGATCTGCGGGTGATACTGACCCCGGTCCAGGCTCCCGGAGGGAGAGACGACGTGATGGCCCGCGGGTCTGTCGAGCTTGGGAAGCTAAAGGGGAATCGGGGAAGCCAGAACTACACCATACCGGACGACGTGGACGTAGCCGCCCAGGGCAGCGTAGTAATCTACTGCAAGCCATTCTCCGTGATATTCAGCATCGCGCAGCTGGAGGACGCCGGTTGACGGCACGCTGAAGCAGCAGCCGAGGCTCGGGGTAACGGGAGCTGCAACGGAGCCCCGGGGAAGGTGGCGGAAGCGGATGGGGGAGAGGGTATTCGAGGGAGGCGGTTTCCCGCCTCCCTCGTGATTACGACCTAGTACTGGCGCGTGGAGACTCCACCGCCGCGTCTACTGTAGCAATCGCTGCAGTAGACCGGGCGGTCGCCTCGCGGCACGAATGGCACTGTGGTGTCCTTGCCGCAGTCGGCGCAGACTACCGGATGCATCTCGCGGGGACCTCGACTGTATCCGCCGCCGCCGCCGCCGCCGCCGCCGATTCCGTCGCCATACCGCTGGGACCGGCGCGTCTGGCGGCAAGCCGGGCAGCGCTTGGGCTCATTCTCGTAGCCCTTCTCAGCATGGTACGACTGGTCATCGGCGCTGAAAACGAACGACTGTCCGCACTCGACACATGCCAAATTCCTATCTTGGTAGACCATGGGTGACCTCCTTTCCATGAGTAGTTGGCAAAGTCTGGTCACTTAGGCCAAGAGCACCGAGAGATTCCAAGTGGGCACCGGAAAGGTATCCAGTGGAGGCCCGAAGAGCGTCTTTCAAAACAGACCGGATGAGACACAGAAATAGTACCACCGCCCAGAATTATAGCACATAACACGGTGTTCGAGATATATGCGAAGTCGTGAGAATTTCTGTGTGCCTGTTCACAGTGGCGTCGGGCAGCCCTACCGTTTACAATGGCACCGATCCATCGTCCGGGCGGAATGTGAGCAAGGGCCGCGAGCCCCCAGGTGGTGGCAGCAGTGAGAGAAGCTCAAGATACAGGTCAGCGCCCCGAAGAGTCGGTCCACAGAAGAGTAGTGGACAATGCCTCAATGGGCGTAATCATCATGCGCCAAGAGGACTTGGGCGATCCTCGCTCCTTCCGCATGATCTACGCGAACCCCGCGGCCAGCGAGGCGAGCCGCACATCCATGGACCGGATGGTGGGCACCATGATCGTCGAGAGCTTCCCCAACGTGACCAACGACCTGCTGCGCGCCTACGTCGAAGTGATCGAGAGCGGAGCCCCAGCCGCTATCGGTGAGCTGCGATACGGCGACGAGAACATTCCGGAAGGCGTCTTCTCTCTTACAGTCTCGCACCTGGGAAACAGAGAGGTAGCCGTCGTCTACGAGAACGTCACCGAGCGATTGCGCGCGCAGAATGCCCTGCGGGAAGGCAGGGAGACCGCCAGTCGACTTGCCGAAGAGAACGCGGCGCTGGCAGAGATCGGCCGCCTCATCAGCCTGTCGCCGGACATAGCGGACGTCTACGAGGGATTCGCCGGGCAGGTCCGCAGGCTTATCCCATCAGACCGGATCGCGATCAGCGTCCTCAATCGCGAACGCAATGGCTTCTCCAACGAGCACGTGGTCGGGCCCAACCTGCCGGGCCGCATGCCGGGTGAAGTGGTCCCGATATCGGGAACGCTGATCGAATCGGCCGTGCGGCGGCGAGTCAGCCAGATCATTCACGGCGAGCCCGAAGAGCTGAGGGGCCGGTTCTCCAACCTGGTACTGTCCGATCTCAGGTCCACCCTCCTCGCCCCCATAATACACAGGGGCGAGGTCACCGCTGTGTTGAACCTCAGGTCGGCCCAGCCGGACCGGTACACGGACCGTCACCGCGTACTGGCAGAGCGAGTAGCCGCCCAGATCGCGGGAACCATCGCAAACGCCCAGACCTACGCGGAGCAGAGGCGGGTCGAGGCGGCCCTGAGAGAGAGCGAAGAGACTGCGAGGCGGCTGGCCGAGGAGAACTCGGCCAGGGCGGAGATCGGCCGGATCATAAGCCATTCCATGGACTTCGACAACATCTACAGGCGGTTTGCGGAGGAGGTCGGCAACCTCATCCCCATAGACAGGATCGTCATCGGCCTGCTCAACGAGAGCAACGCGGATATCGTCAACGCCTACGTCGCCGGCCTGGACGTCCCAGGGCGCCGGCGCAACGACGCGCAACGTCTTCGCGGCACCCTCAGCGAAGCGGTGATCCAGGCAGGCGTGGGCCGTATCATTCACGTCGACGAGGAGGGGGAAGCCGCGTCGCGGCTCCCCGGGCTGCTGCCTGAGATCGAGGCTGGCGTGAGGTCGTTCCTCTCGGTGCCCATGGTCACGACAGGACGAGTCCAGGGTTGCCTGCACCTGAGGTCCACCCGCGAGAGGGCATACTCGGAAGACCATCTGAGGCTGGGAGAGCGAGTGGGGCTGCAGATCGCCGGAGCGATAGCCAACTCGCAGCTGTACGCCGAGCTGGGCCGCGCCAAGGACGAGCTGGAGAAACAGGCCGTTGAGCTGACACGCTCCAACGCCGAGCTGGAGCAGTTCGCCAGCGTCGCGTCTCACGACCTGCAGCAGCCCCTTCGCGCCATATCCGGCCACATCCGGCTGCTGTCCCGACGCTACAAGGGCAGGATGGACAGCGACGCGGACGACTTCCTGGGCTTCGTAACAGACGGCGCCGACCGCATGCAGCTTCTCATCGACGCCCTGCTGCAGTACGCACAGGTCGGCGCGTCCGGCGCCCCCCTGGCGCCGACGGACTGCGAGGAGGCTCTCGCACGGGCCGCCTCCAACGTGCAGCCAGTCGTCACCGAGACGCACTCATCCATTACGCATGACTCGCTCCCGCACGTCAGAGGCGACTCTACCCAGCTGGTGCAGCTCTTCCAGAACCTTCTGAGCAACGCCATAAAGTTCCGGGGAAACCGGACCCCGAGAATTCACGTGTCGTCAACCCGCAGAGGCGACCGATACATAATCGCGGTGGCGGACAACGGTATAGGAATACCGGCAGACCACAGCGAAGCGGTCTTCGGGATGTTCAAGCGCCTACACGGGAGAGCCAAGTACGCCGGTACGGGGCTGGGCCTCGCCATCTGCAGCAAGATCGTCGATCGTCACGGAGGTCGCATCTGGGTCGAGTCCAAGCCGGACCAGGGATCAACCTTCTACTTCGAGCTCAAGGCCGTTGACTGAGAGCAACATCACGAGGAGGTGATGACATGACGTGGGAATCGGGCGGCAGGCCAATCGAGATACTGCTGGTGGAGGACGATCCGGCGGACGCCAGGTTGGCGGAGGAGACCCTCAAGGATGCGGAGCACCAGACCAACGTTTCCCTGGTGGAGGACGGGGAGACGGCCTTGGCCAGGCTGCGGGGCGAGGGGGAGCACGCGGGCTCTCAGCGTCCGGACCTGATCCTCCTGGACCTGAATCTGCCCGGGATGGACGGGACCGAGGTGCTGGGCCACATCGGCAACGACCCGGACCTGTCGAGCATCCCGGTGATGATACTGACGGGGACCGAAGCGGAGAGGAGCCTGCTGGAATCGTACAATATCCCTCCCAGCCGCTACTGCCGCAAGCCGCTGGAGCTAGACCGCTTCCACCGGGTCATTCACCAGCTGGGACAGCTCAGCAGAAGGCCGATTCAGATGCCAACCATGGCGCCGCAGTCCTCAGAGGCAAGCGAGCCGCGCAAGAGATGGTGGTGGCCCTTCGGCTAAGTGGACGGAGCCCCGCATGCACGTTGTCCAACCCTAGTGAGGAAGGACCCCCCTCTCAATCTCCCGCTGCGAGAGGGAGAGGTGGGTTTGCCCTTTGGGTCTGAACAGCTGCCGGCGCGGGTAGTCCCGTAACCGGATTCGGAGAGTCTGCCGCCCTGACGGCGGCCCGTGGAGTCTTACCAACTTGGAACGTCCGATACATAAGCCTATAGGGACACCCGTACAGGAGCTGGACACGCCCGCGCTGGTGGTGGACCTGGCAAAGCTCGATGCGAACATCGAGACGGTGCACGCCTTCTTCCGGGATAGGAGCGCCAAGCTGCGTCCCTACGTGCCCGCCCACGGCAGCCCGGCCATAGCGCACTTGCAGCTCGCCGGCGGTGGGACCGTGGGAGGGATCGCCACCGCGACCCTGGGACAGGCGGAGGTGTTCGCGGCCAGTGGGTTCGACGACATCTTCGTGATGAACATCCTTGTCACTCCCACGAAAATCTCCAGGTTGTGCGCCCTGGCGAGGCGCGCCAGGGTGACCGTAGCGGTGGACAACCCCGCGAACCTGCGGGACCTATCGGAGGCGGCGGTGACGGCCAACGCCACGGTCAACGTGGTGGTGGACGTCGACACCGGGTGCGGTCATACCGGCGTCGAGCCTGGGGGCCCCGCGGTCGACCTGGCAAGGGCCGCTGAGGCGGCGAATGGGGTGAGGCTCGCGGGCCTGATGGGCCGGAGCGGCCCATTCGGCGACGGCCAGGTCGATGGGGAGGAGACAGCCCGCCAGCGTGTCCAACGGGTACTGGACACGGCCGAGGCCGTGGAAGCGGCGGGGCTGGAGGTCGAGATGGTCAACGCCGGCGGCACCAGCACCTACGAGGCCGCGGGCGGCATGAGCGGAGTGACCGAGGTCCCCGCCGGCTCCTACGCCCTCATGGACGAGGGTCACCGGTCGCAAGGGTCGCGGCTCGTCATAGCGGCCAGGGTGATGTCGTGCATCACAAGCATGCCGGAAGCCGGAAACGTCATCACCGACGCGGGGCGCAAGGCCATATGCGTCGACGCCGGGAACCCGGCTCTCGACGGCTTCCCAGGAGCCAGCGTGCGCGGCCTGAGCGCCGAGCACGGCGGCATCGACGTAGACCCGAACGTGGACCACGGGATGAGCCTGGGGGACCGGGTGTGGCTCATCCCCAGGGACATAGCCGGGTGCGTCAACGTTCACGACTACATCCACGCGGTCAGAGACGGACGTCTCGAGGCGGTGTGGGAGCTGCCCGCCCGGGGACGCTACCGCTAGGGAGGATATCAACGATGGACAGCTACAGGCCGCTGCCGGGAACACCCGTCGACGAGCTGGACACGCCGTGCCTGCTGGTGGAGTTGGACGTCGTCGAGGGCAACTACCGTGCCGTGGCGGACGCATACCGCCACACGGAGTGCAAGATGCGGCAGCACACCAAGAACGTCAAGAGCCCCGCGCTGGCCAGAATGCAGATCCAGGCCGGCGGCACGGTCAACGGCGTCTGCTGCGCCAAGGTCTCGGAGGCCGAAGTGATGGTGGAGGGAGGCATCGCGGACATCCTCATCGCCAACCAGGTCGCCCACAGGGAGAAGATCGCCAGGATGTGCGCCTTGGCCAAGACGGCCGACGTCAAGGTGTGCGTCGACAGCGGCGACAACCTGCACGACATCTCTCGAATCGCCGAATCGCAGGGCGTGAGGATCGGCGTCCTCGTGGAGGTGGACACCCAGATGGGGCGGGCGGGCGTGCGGAGCAACGAAGGGGCTGTGGCCCTGGCCAAGTTGGCCTACAACCTGCGCGGCGTGGACTTCAAGGGCGTGATGTGCCACGAGAATCTCGACGAGTTCAAAGGCCACGAGGATCGGTTCCGGGTCGGGCGGGAAGCCCTCCAGGTCTGCCTGGACGCGAAGGCCGCCATCGAAGAGCAGGGAATAGCGGTGGAGGTCGTCTCCGCAGCCGAGACCTTCTCCTTCGACATCGCACCCACCATGCCGGGAATCACGGAGGTCGAGGGCGGCACCTACGCTCTAGGCGGCACCAGGTACGCCTACATGGAGCAGTTCCAGGTGGCCAACAAGGTCCTCAGCACCATCATCAGCACTCCCCGGCCGGGAGTGGCCATCGGCGACGCGGGGTCCCTGGCGCTGTCTTCCATGGGGGCCGATCACGTGGAGGGTATGCCGGGGGTCACGGTGGACAGGCTGCTGCCGGACCACGTGGTACTCAAGACGGACGGCGCGGCGCCGTTGGCGGTGGGCGACAAGATCACGCTCGTCCCCCACTATCAGGATATACTGGTCAACCGATGGGACCAGCTCATCGCCGTGCGGGACGGCGTCGTCGAGCACGTGTGGGAGATTCCGGCCCGAGGCTGCACCCAGTAGGAACCCCGGGGCGTTTCCCTACCCCTCCACCCCTGGCCGTCAGCTCCCCTGGCGGATGAAGTCTGCGACCCTCTCGCCGATCATCATGGTCGTTACGTTGGTGTTGGCGCGGGTGCAGTCGGGCATGATGGAAGCGTCCACCACCCTCAGACCATCGATGCCGTGGGCCCTGCCGTACTGGTCGACCACCGCCATCGGATCGGAGACCGGGCCCATCTTGCAGGTGCATGAGATGTGCTGGTTTGTCGTGGCTTCCCGCATCATCCACTCGTCCAGCTCGTCGTCGGACTCTAGGGATACTCTGAACAAGTTCTGGTGTGTTGTGGCATAGTACTATGCCATACACAAAGCAGAGATGTTTGGGGTGAAGACACGATGGACCAGCCAACATTTGCCGACTTGGAGTACGAGAGCAAGAAGCGCAAGACCCGGCGGGAGATATTCCTGGAGCGCATGGACGGTCTGATCCCTTGGGAACAGCTCGTAGAACGCATCCGCCCGTTCTATCCCAGGGCAGGCCGGGGCCGGCGACCCTATGAGTTGTCTGTGATGCTGCGGATTCACTGCGTGCAGATGTTCTACAACCTTAGTGATCCTGGTATGGAGGACATGCTCTACGAGGTCGAGTCGGTGAGACGGTTCGTAGGGTTGAGGCTGTCGGGCCCGCTCCCGGACGAGACGACGGTCCTGAACTTCCGCCATCTGCTGGAAGAGCACGAGTTGGGACAGGGTCTGTTCGAGGAGATCAACCGTCATCTGGAGTCCCAGGGGCTGCGGCTTCGGGAGGGAACGATCGTGGACGCGAGCATCATTGAGGCGCCATCGTCAACGAAGAATCGTGCAGGTAAGCGAGACCCTGAGATGCGTCAGACGAAGAAGGGGAATGAGTGGCACTTCGGGATGAAGGTACACGTCGGTGCGGACGCTGAGACGGGAGTAGTACATAGCGTAAGAACGACACCTGCGAACGTTCATGACGTGACGGAGGCTCACCGGCTGCTGCACGGTGGAGAGAAACGGGTGTGGGGCGATGCGGGGTATCAGGGAGTCGACAAGCGATTGGAGAATCGCGAGTTGGATGTGGACTGGCAGGTAGCGATGAGACCCGGGAGACGTCGGCAGCTGGAGCCGGGAAGCTATGAGGCGCTTATGGAGAAGCGCAAGGCGTCGACCAGGGCGAAGGTGGAGCATCCGTTCCTGTACGTGAAGCGGCACTTCGGATACGCCAAGGTGCGTTACCGAGGGTTGGCAAAGAACACGCAACGACTGATGTTGCTACTGGGGATGACGAACTTGATAAGGGCGGAGCAGTACTTGGCAGCCTGACGAGGGCGAAGTGCGCCCAAGCTGGACAAACGAACGTAGATACGCCTTAGCAGAGCCGTTTCAGGACCACAAGACCTCATCGACACACGGTAGGAGGAAGAAACACCTCGGACAGTCCACTTACTGTCCATCACATACGAGATACCCTCAGTTGTTCAGACCTTCCCTAGGTCCGAGTCCGACGGCTCTATGCGCTCGGCGAGGATGTCGCTGAAGCTCTCGTGCTCGGCCAGCGACAGAGCGAGGCGTACGCCCTCCCGCAGACGCTGGCGGTCGAAGGGCTCCTGGAGGTAGTTGTAGTCTAGGAAAGGCTGCTCGTTGGGGTCTGTCGATCTGAGGCGCAGCTCTCCCGATCCCATTGCAAGGTCCAGCACGATGTTCATGCGAACGCCCAGGGGCTCCCTCCTGTCGCCGTCGCGGTCTCTACGCCGGAAGGCGCAGTTCTGCATGACTATCTTCATGTCGTTCCGCAGCGAGGAGCCGGCCGCCGTGTAGTGCATCATCAGCTGGCCCCTAGGCGCGAGGGGGTCGAGGGGGAATCCTTCCTTGGTCTTCCACGTCACCTTTACCGACGGGTGGTCCCTAAGGTTCTGACCGACTCCAGGTGCGTCCTTCACGACGGGGATGCCCAGGCTCTCCAGGTGACCGGCGGGGCCCACGCCCGAGAGCATGAGCAGCTGGGGCGAGCCTATGGCGCCCGCGCTGAGGACGATCTCCCGTCCCCGGACCGTGAACCTCTCCCCTCCGCTCTCCACCTGCACGCCAACGGCGCGGCCGCCCTCGAATACGATCCTGTGGGCGTGGCAGCTGGGCCTGATGGTCAGATTCAGGCGGTGCCTGGAGAGGCTCAGGTAGCCGAGGTTGGTGCTCCACCGTATGCCGTTGGGGTTGTTGAAGGGCGTCGGCCCGATGCCCGTGGCGTCGGGATTGTTCTGGTCGGGCGCGTCGGGGTAGCCTGCGTCCTTGGCGGCCGCGTAGAATGCGTGCTGGGCGGGGAGCCACTCCTCCCGCTTGAACCGCCTCGCGATGATGGGTCCGTCGGTCCCGTGGAAGTCATCATGGAAGTCGGTGTCGGACTCCAGCTTGCGGAAGTAGGGCATCAGCTGATCGAAGGCCCACCGGTCGTTGCCCAAGGACGCCCATCCGTCGTAGTCCTCCGGCATCCCGCGGAGGAAGACCTGCCCGTTGATGGCGCTGGAGCCGCCCGTCACCTTTCCTCTCGGCACCAGCATCGTGGCCTTCTCGGTGGCCTGGGCGACGAACTGCCAGTCGTGGCCCCTAGTCACCGCGTCCGCCCCAGTAGCGTTGCCGTAACGTATCTCGTCGGGCAGGTCCTCCAGGGACGGATAGTCGGGGCCAGCCTCCAGCAGCAGCACCGAGCGGCTGCTGTCCTCCGTCAGCCGCGTGGCCAGGATCGCCCCGGCCGATCCCGATCCAATGATGATGAAGTCGTACTCCATGGGTCACCGCCTTGCGGAAGATTGCCTGTGGGCAAGTCTAGGTACCCCCTTGTCGACGTGTCAAGGTCGACCTGAGCCTGTAACCCTTCAAAGTCTGTGCGGCGTGTCCTCCAACGCCAGTGGGGTAACCCCTCTCAATCTCCCCATGCCAGGGGGACAGGCAGGTTTGCTCACCGTTCCGGCGCGGACGCCTACCGGTCTTCGGTCCCGCGTAGGATCACCTTGAACCTCCGCATCGAGCACGCGGGCCTGAGCTCATGGAAGCCGACGACCTCCGCCCTACTCCACCCGGCAACGTCGTCCAGGGAGGCGCCGAAGGACGGGACAGCCTGCTCCCCGCCTCGATATACCCTGCCGAGGGGGGAGCCGCCCTCCGAGTAGAGGAACCACTGCGCTGTGGGGAGACAGGTGGACACGTCGCCAATCTATCCGGTTCTGTTGTTAGCTCCTCAAGTGTGAGCGGTTACCCGATATTGAGGGCAATTGTACATCTCCCGCCGTTCTACTACACTACGTGTACGCCTACGAACCGGCCCCGTTCCACAGCACCGGGGCCCGGCGGCCACGACCAAACAGCACCTACAGAGAGCACTCGCCCCATGCCAACCGACGCCTCCTCTTCCCACGCAGATTTCATCCGGGACATCGTCGCCGAGGACTTGCGGTCGGGCAAGAACGGCAGCAGGGTCGTGACCCGCTTCCCGCCCGAACCCAACGGCTACCTGCATATCGGACACGCCCAGGCCGCCGGCCTCAACTACGGGATCGCCGCGGAGAACGGCGGGACCTTCAACCTGCGCTTCGACGACACCAATCCCACCAGGGAGAGCACAGACTACGTAGAGGCGATCCAGCGAGACCTCCGCTGGCTGGGTATCGATTGGAAAGAGAATCTATACTTTGCGTCGGACTACTTCGAGGCCCTCTACGGCTACGCCGTCCGGCTGATCGAGGCGGGGAAGGCCTACGTGTGCGACCTGAGTCCGGTGGAGATCAGGGAGTACAGAGGCACCCTGACCAAGCCCGGCAAGGAGAGCCCCTACCGCGGCCGCTCGGTGGATGAGAACCTCAGCCTCTTCGAGGGGATGCGGGCGGGCGAGTTCGAAGAGGGGTCCCGGGTGCTGCGGGCCAGGATCGACATGGCGTCGGGCAACCTGAACATGCGCGATCCGGTCCTCTATCGGATCCTCAAGGCGGCCCACCACCGCACCGGCGACAGGTGGCGCATCTACCCAACCTACGACTTTGCCCACGGCCAGTCCGACGCCATCGAGGGAGTGACCCACTCCATCTGCACGATGGAGTACGAAGACCACCGCCCGCTCTACGACTGGTTCCTGGACCAGCTGGACATCGGGCGCCCGCGTCAGATCGAGTTCTCCAGGCTGAACATGAGCCACACGGTCATGAGCAAGAGGAGGCTCCTCCAGCTTGTCAACGAGGGCCTCGTCACCGGCTGGGACGACCCTCGCATGCCCACCCTCTCCGGGATGCGCAGGCGCGGCTACACCCCGGAGGCTATCAGGGACTTCTGCGGTCGGGTGGGAGTCACCAAGAGGTCCAACACCGTCGAGATCGCTCAGCTGGAGCATTGCGTCCGGGAGGACCTGAACAGGAGGGCGCCCAGGGTGATGGGCGTGCTCGATCCGCTGAAGGTCGTCATCCAGAACTATCCCGAAGAGCTGGTGGAAGAGCTGGACGCGGTCAACAACCCCGAAGACCCGGACATGGGGACCCGAAAGGTCCCCTTCTCCCGGGAGCTCTACATCGAGAGGGAGGACTTCCGAGAGGAGCCGCCCAGGAGGTTCTTCCGCCTCGCTCCGGGCCGGGAGGTGCGGCTCAGGTACGGCTACTTCATCACGTGTGTAGACGTCATCAAGGACGAGGCCACGGGCGAGGTGGTCGAGCTGCGGTGCACCTACGACCCCGCGACCCGCAGCGGCCAGGCGCCCGACGGGCGGAGGGTGAGAGGCACCATCCACTGGGTCTCCGTCGCCCACGCGATAGCCGCGGAGGTGCGCCTCTACGACTACCTCTTCACTGAGGGAGGAGCCGGAAACGACGAGGATGGCTGGGCGCTGAACCCCCGCTCCCTGGAGACGCTGACGGGCTGCCGCCTGGAGCCGGGCCTCGCCAGCGCGGCGCCGGGAAGCCACTTCCAGTTCGAGAGGAAGGGTTACTTCTGCGTGGACTCCGAAGAGTCGACGCCGGGAGCTCCCGTCTTCAATCTGACGGTGCCTCTGCGCGACTCCTGGGCGAGGTCCCAGCAGGCCGCCAAGAGGTAGGCACGGAACGGGGCAATCTTATCTTGAGGGGAGCGTGAGGGGGTAGAGAGAGAAGAGGGCGCAATGATGGCCTGAGGGAGGATTATGGATTGCCGCGAGCCGACCTCGAGAAACATGCCAGACATGCGCACATATAGTCGGTGGTCCGGTGGACTAGACCATGAACTACACCGTCGGCCTGACCAAATTTTGGCGCTATCCGGTCGAAGTCTCCTGTATAGCCGGAATGATATCGGCCGTACACAGCGTTTGAACAGAAGTCAGCGAACTGCAACAGCCTTGTGTCTGTGGGCGATGCGAAAAGAGGTACATCAGTAACGTTATGGAGAGTGGTGCCCCATCTTGTACCCACAGTCTGTATCCTCCTTGCCAGCACGCCTAGCGTCTTCTTGAATGAGGACTCGGCAAGGACGAGTAGGCCTCGCTGTTCTTCTCTGCCGTCAGCAACCGCAACGTGATTGGTTCTGCTTAGGAACATGTCAAAGCGACTGACAACCTGCTCAAAGGCATGCTCGTATGCATCCTGATTCCGATTCTCCGCCCAAGTCTTCTCCACCGCGCACGCGAAAAGGGCAGCCTTACGATTCCGAATGATCTCGTACACCCGCTCTTTCAAGATTCGGCGCTGCTCCACCGTCAACTCGTCCCAAGGAGGCTCTACTTTGGCGCCTCTCAGCTTGGTTGCATGGAAATGTATAGGCGGGCTGGGTGGGAAGTGCTCCGACTGGAGGGCGTCAAGATCCTGGCCGAACCAGTGAATCTCACGCTCAAACACAGCAAGGCCAGCTAACACAAAGTGGCTAGCTTCTCCGTGTGTGCCAGATTCATCAAGGTAGAGAACATACATAGATCCCCTCGCAACTATAGGGGAGAGAGCAGTCGGACAGACAGAGCCTGACGGGTTAAGCCAGCAACCCTTCCGACTGACTATATTTGAGCACTCTTGACTCGTGATGTCAAGGGGACGAGAGCGGAACGGGTGAGCAAGCCAACTGAAGCCACCGCCGGGACGGGCGGGCCTCCCTCCATGTTAGAATGTAGCTTGAGAGCCTCGCTTCGGCTTAGATTCGTCGATAGAGTGCTGTGATAGAAGTAGAAGAGTTGTACACCGATGACCGAGAATAGTTCGCCCCGCAGTCTGCCTGGAGACCCCAGGGCCTGGATAGTAGTCGGCACCATAGTCGCCGCGGGGCTGGTGGTTGCGGTCGGGCTCATCCTGCGCTTCATCAGCGAGGGAGAGCCCGCACAGGTCCTCAGGGTGGCCCTGCCGACCTTTGGCGCCGAGGTGGTCGACCCCTCGGCGGACAACCAGGCCGGGCAGCAGTACTACGGTCACCTGTTCGACTACATGCTGGGCGCCAACCCCAACGGCACGCCCAGCGCGGAGCTGGGCGCCATCGAGAGCTGGACCAGCGACGCCGACGCCGGCCAATATACGCTGAACCTCCGCCGCGGATTGACGTGGCACGATGGAACGGAGGTGACCGCGGACGACGTCAAGTTCAGCCTCGAGCACTACGAGCGGGCGTCTCCCGCCTGTGCCGAGTGCGGGGCCTTGGACGAGGCCCTGGAGCGTATCACCAGCGTGGACCGTTACACGCTCAACGTCGATCTCCTCGACCCGGACATAGCGTTCATCGACAGGCTGGGCCCTACCCAGGAGGACGTCCCGATCCTTCCCTCACGACACTGGGCCGGCGGCGAGACCCACGAGATGACCGCCGCCTTCACCGAGAGCCCCGTGGGCAGCGGCCCTTGGAGATTCGCTCAACGCGTACCCGGCGAGATGATCGAGTACGAGGCCAACACCGACTACTGGAACGCCGACCGCGTTCCAGGCTTCTCCAAGCTGCGCCTAACCCTGGTCCCCGACCGCAACAACAGGCTGGCGATGCTCCAGGCGGGCATAGTGGACATGGCGCCGTTCGAAACCAGGGACGTAGGCGCCCTCAAGGCCGAGGGCTTCCAGGTGCAGGGGCCCAAGTACGTGCTGGAGACATCACTCCGCTTCTTCATGAGCTACGACAAGGACTACCTGACCTCCGATGAAAGGTTCCGCAAGGCGCTGATCCTGGGGATGGACCTACCCTCCATCATCGAGAAGGTCTACCCACCGGAGGCCGCCACGCCGGCCGGCGGCTCTCCGATGTTCAGTCCCGTAGCCGAAGGGTACGACGCCAGCCTGCCCCCCTACCCTTACGATCCCGAACAGGCCAAGGCCCTCCTGGGCGACCTGGGCTATGACGGACAGACGGTGAACCTGCTGTCGATCCCGGTCTACGACCAGACCGAGACGCCCGCCCTGAACGCGCTGCTGGCGCAGAACTGGCAGAAGATAGGCCTCAACGTTGAGGTCGTCCCGGCTACCTACCTGACGGTGAAGCGCAGGTTTGCCGCCAGGCCGCAGGAGTTCGAAGACCTGGCACCGATTCCGGTGTTCCACGGCGGCCACGTGACGATGCCCGGGGGGATAGTTAACGCCATATTCCGATACCTGGTGACCTCACCCGACGGCCTGCTGAGCTACTACGACATGGAGAAGGGAGACCGCATCTACTCCGAGATCCTGTCTATCCGAGACGTCGGCGCCCGCCAGCAGAGGCTCAAGGAGCTGAACAGGGAGCTCTACGGGGAGTATTGGGCCGCTCCGGTGGTGTGGCGTCACGACGTCTGGGGCGTCCGCCAGGGGCTCACCGGCTGGCAGCCCACCAACGGGATGAGGTCGCACCTCAACTTCGAGTCGATACGGCCCGAGTGAGGAATGAAACAGATGAGCGTAGAACCACAGCTTTTCAGAATCAACCCGTCTACTCATGAGTCTGAGGCCATGAACGAGGTTGACTTCGCCAGATTAGGATTCCAGGAGCGACGAGATATCCAGGAGTGGGTAGCCGACAATCCCAGCATCTTGGGTGAAGACTTACTGATAATAGGCAAGGAGTTTGGCAACTTCGATAGGGCGGACGAGAGGCTGGATCTGCTAGCGGTAGATAAGGACGGGAAACTGGTCGTCATCGAACTAAAGCGCGACGATTCAGGTACGGACGCACACTGGCAAGCCATCAAATATGCAAGCTACCTAGACCGCGTCGATACGGAAGGCATTATCGGGATCCTTGCCACGCACGAGAACCTGTCGAAGTCGGAAGCTCGGCTCAGGCTGGTGCGGCACCTGGGATCAGACGACCTCAATGCTTTGAACAACAACCAGCGTATCATCCTTGCCAGCCACAGGTTTGCGCCGCAGGTGACATCGGCAGCAGTGTGGCTGAACGAAAAAGCCTCTGGCGAGAACCTCATGACCTGCGTACAGTTGACGCCGTACCTAGACGCCGAAACTGGTTCGCTGTACATACAGGCGATTACCCTCATACCCGTGCCTGGCATAGAAGATTACGTCATTGGGGTCGGCGACTCATCAAACGGGGACATATCTATTGTACGCAGAACCAGTACTCTGTCAGAGACCTTTGAGAAAAATAGGAATGATGAAGTTACTCGCTTCCTCAGAGGCGTCGCTGCTTCAGCCCTAAAGGACTTGCCGAGTCAACTCAAGCCGGACAAGACGAGCAGGTGGGCAGGTGATGGTGGAGGCTACCGCTACTATCACCTGTGGTACTCGAAACCGCTCTGGGCCAATTGGGACATGACCTACCTGATCAACCTTTACAGTAAGAGTGACGACTCTGGCGATAGGTGGCGGGCCGACGTTGGCTTCGCCCACTGGAGGATCGACGGCCTGGGCAGCATGTTGGAACGAGTGCGCGTCCATAACGATCAGAGCTTCGCTGACCGGGAGATTCTGGTGGGTAGCGACAGCGACGCGTTGGACGACTCATTTGCATCCGAGCTTGCGAACAACCTCAGCCTCTTCGTAGAAGCGGTGACGCCAATCGTCGATGAGTTCGAGAACGAGAGCAACGCAGAGGACGCTTGAGACGATGACTCACGCGATGGGCCATCTGCCGATCGTTGCGTGCGTCTGTCGAAGGCGATTTGCGCACGTCCTCAGAATCTGCTAGCCCCTACTTCGTCCAACGGAACTGATTTTCCCCTCCAGAGGTTTCCCAACCCTCACCCATCTCCCAGGCTTGGGAAATGAAGCAATTGGTCCGCCCTGTCAGGAGAGTTCCGCCGTCAGCACCCACATGGGGCCCCTGCCCACGCTTCGCGTCTCCAGGTGGTGGAGCTCGCCGCTGCCGCCGTCGATCCTGTAGCAAGCGAGGTTGCCCGATTCGAGGCCCGCTGCGAAGAAGAGGCCCCCCGAAGGACTGAGCCCGATGGCCCTGGGCACCGGTTCGGTGGGTACGCGTCCGACAGGCTCCAACCGGCCCGTCGACTCTTCGACGGCGAAGCAGGCGATGCTGTTGTGTCCACGATTCGGGGCGTAGAGGAACCGGCCGTCAGGCGTGATCTGGATCTGTGCGCAGCTGTTCCCGCCCTGGTAGCCGTCCGGCAGGGTCGACACGGTCTGGAACGCGGCGAGGGCCCCCGACTCCGTGTCAAGTCTGTAGGCAGTCACGCTGCATCCCTGCTCGTTGGAGAAGTACAGCACGTCCTTGCTTGGGTGGAAGCAGTAGTGGCGCGGGCCCGCACTGTCCTCCGGCTTGAGAACGGGCGGAGAGCCGGGCGTGAGGCGGCCCGAGCTCTCGTCGAATCTGAGCTGGCGTATCTCGTTGGGACCCGGGGCGCCGGAGACGTCGGCGATATGGGGAAGGAAGGCGAACCTGTTGGACGGGTCGGTCTGGATGGAGTGGGCCCCTATGCCCGTTTCGAGCCACTGGACGGCAGGGCCGACGGCAGCGCCGTCATCGCTTATGGCATGGACCGCCGCCCCACCGGCCTGGTAGTAGGCGGACAGCAGATACCGTCCCGTCCGGTCAGTCGCCAGGAAGCAGGGATCAGACTCCAGTGATGCGGAGCCGATCAGGGATAGCCCTCCCGTGGTCCGGTCTATTCGATAGCTCGTGATCTCCAGCTCATCCCTGCGACCGACGTAGAGGGTCCTGCGGTCCAGGCTGATGGCCAACGGGGCTGGGCGTCCCGGGACCGCGGCGTCGCCCCGGTGCTCCAGGCCTCCCGTCTCCTCGTCGAGGCTGAAGATGGAAACCTTGTCCTCCTCGGAAATCGTAACGTACATGAAGACGGACATACTCGCTGCCTCCTACCGCTCTAGGATCATCTGAGTGGAGCACCATTCTCATCTAAAGAGGAATCCATTGCAACCAGCTTCTCAATCCTTGGCCAATCCCGGCGGCGGTCAGGGCCGACTCTCACCGTCAGATCAGCGTCCCCACTCGCTCAGCGTCTCGTCGAGGAGCACCTGGGTACGTTGGTGCTCCTCCCCGAGGCGGGCTATCTCCGGGACATCCTGGCGCTGGGCCGCCCACTCCAGCTCTTTCTCTATTTCGACCAGGCGCGCCTCAAGCCTGGCTATCGTCTCTTCTAGGTCCGGAGCCGGATCGGCTTCCGGAGGGCTGGGCACCGGCCTCGCGGGCTGCTTGGCGGAGCGCCTCCTGGTCCTGGGAGGCGGGCCTGCGGCCTCCTGCCTGCTATTGACCCACTCCACAAAGGCGCCGCGGAACAGCTTTACGGCTCCCTCCTCTATGATCCACATCTGGCGGGCCAGCATGGAGATCAGCTTGCGGTCATGGGAGACGAACAGAATGGCGCCATCGAATGAGAGGAGCACCCTCTCCAGGGCCTCCCTGCTGGGGATGTCCAGATGAGTCGTGGGCTCGTCCAGCACTAGGAGGTTCGGCCTGGTCGCCAGGAGGCGAGCCAGCGCCAGGCGGGTCCGCTCGCCTCCGCTGAGGGAGCCGACGGGCGCGAAGACCTCGTCGCCCGTAAACAAGAAGGCGGCCAGATAGGAGCGCGCGTCGGCCAGGTCCATGTTGCGCGCCTGCAGCAAGGCGTCGAGGACGCTGGCGCTCTCCGGCAGGTCGTACTGGCCCTGTCGCTGGTATCCCACCCTGACGTTGTGTCCCCTGGTCACCACTCCCGCGAGAGCCGGCGAGTGACCCAGCAGCGTCTGCACCAGCGTCGACTTTCCGGCCCCGTTCTTTCCAACGATGGCGGTGCGGGACTGCCGCTCCAGCGCAAGGTCGGGAACGGAGAGAAGCTGCACCTCGCTGGCGCCATCGGCGAACCCGACGCGGAGGCCCCTGGTGCTGATCACCACGCGCCCGGTCCTCTCGGCAGCGGCGGCGTTCAGGGCCACCTCCTGCTGCCGGCTTGGGGCCTCTATCCGCTCCAAGCGGGCCAGCCTCGTGGCCCTGCCCCTGGCCTCGCGCGCCCTCTGGCCGGCCCGGTACCTCCTTATGAATGCCTCCTCCCGCTCGATGTACTCCTGCTGACGCTGGAACTCTCGCTGTTGGCGCTTGGCCTGCTCGGCCCTGAGGGCCTGAAACCGCGTGAAGTTTCCATGAAAGCTTCGGACGCGGCCCCTGTCCAGCTCCCACACCCTGTCGACCACCTTGTCCAGAAAGTACCGGTCGTGGGAGACCACCAGGTAGGCGTGGTTGAAGCTCTCCAGGAATGCCTCCAGCCAGGCAAGGCCGTCGAAGTCCAGGTAGTTGGTCGGCTCGTCCAGGACCAGTAGATCGGGGTTGGTCAACAGCGCAGTCGCCAGCGCCGCCCGGGTCCTCTCTCCTCCGCTGGCCGCCTGCGCGGGTGTCGCCAGCGTCTCGGGCGTCAGTCCGACTCCCGTGGTGACCCGTTCCATGAGATTCCGGTAGTCGTATCCGCCCAGGGCCTCGTAGCGTTGAAGGAGCGAGGAGTAGCGCCGTTCGGCCCTCCGGCGGCCCGGTTCGTCGGCCTGCTGTATCCCCAACGCGCTGTCCGCCAGCTCATCCTCCAGGGCCCGCAGCTCCGCGAAGGCCGTCATCACCTCGTCCTCCAGCGTGCCCGCAGGCACCCGGGAGGGTGTCTGGGCCACGTACCCGATGCGCAGACCCGCCGAGCGGTGGACAGCGCCCGAATTGGGCGTCAGCTCGCCGACCAGTACGCGCACGAGAGATGTCTTGCCGCCGCCGTTGGGACCCACGAGGCCTATGCGGGCGCGCTCCGGCACCTCGACGGTGATGTCCGAGAACACCTCCAGGTCCGCGTAAAGGAGGGCTAGCTTGGAAGCTGTTAGAAGTGGCATCGGCAAGAGACCTACGGAGCGGCCCTCTGGGCGGAGTAGGAGTGAAGCCGGGCGTACAGGCCGCCCAGGTCCAGGAGCTCGTCGTGGGAGCCCTGCTCCACGATACGACCGCCGTCGACCACCGCTATGCGGTCGGCGTTCCTGACTGTAGATAGCCTGTGGGCGATGACGACCGAGGTGCGGTCCCGCATCAGCTCGTCCAGCGCCCGCTGAATCAGCATCTCCGAGTAGGTGTCGATGTTGGCGGTAGCCTCGTCCAGGATCAGAATGCGAGGGTCGGCCACCAGCGCCCGCGCCAGGCTGACCAGCTGCCGCTGGCCGACGCTCAGGTTGCCTCCCCTCTGCCGTACCATCGTATCGTACCCGTCCCCAAGCCTGCTGATGAACCCGTGCGCCCCGACGGCCCGCGCCGCCCTCTCGATCTCACCGTCCGTGGCCCGGACGCTGCTGTACCGGATGTTCTCCCGGATGGTGCCCGAGAAGAGATAGGGCTCCTGCAGCACTACGCCCGTCTGCGCCGCCAGGGTGTCCAGAGTGACGCCGCGAAGGTCGTGGCCGTCCAGGGTGATGCGGCCTTCGCCCACGTCGTAGAAGCGGAGCAGCAGCGACACCAGGGTCGTCTTGCCGGCGCCCGTAGGGCCGACTAGGGCGACCGTCTCGCCAGCCCTTATGTCGAGGTCGACATCCTGGAGGACCGGCGCGTCCCGGCCGTAGCCGAAGCTGACCCCGTCGAACCGCACCGCACCTCTCACCTCCAAGAGCGTCTTGGCCCCGGGCTTGTCGACGAGGCTGGGCTCGATATCCAGTATCTCGAAGATCCGAGAGATGGACGCCATCGTCTTCTGGATCTGCCCGTACTCTCGCGTCAGGCGCTCCAGCGGGTCGAAGAAGCGCTGCAGGTACAGCGCGAAGGCGACGAGGACGCCGACCTCCAGGGAGCCTCTCAGCACCATGGCGCCGCCCAAGAGCACCACCAGCGCCAACCCGAAGGCGCTCATGGTCTCTACGGAGGGCTCCAAGGCTACGCTGAACCTGGTGGAGCTCAGATTGGCGTCCAAATTTCTCCGGTTGGCCTCATCGAAGTCGAGGATGTTGGCCCTCTCCCGGTTGAGGCTCTGCACCACCCGCACCGCCGAGAGGCCCTCCTGGAGCTTGGAGTTTACGTCGGCGACCGTCTCCCTCGCCCGCAGAAACGGCAGGCGAGCCCACCTCTGCCACACCGCTACCAGGGGAACGACCAGCAATAAGGATAGCAGCGTGACGGAGCCCAGCCGCGGGTCCATGACCACCATGGCGCCAGCCACGGCGGCGAGGCTTACGACGCTGGCGAGGGAGAAGACCGACACGTTGAGCAGCTCTTGAAGCTGCTGCACATCGTTCTGGACCCGGGACATGACCCGACCGACCTGGTTACGGTCGTAGAACGCCATGGGCAGACGCATCATATGATCGAAGAGGTCGACACGGAGTCGAAGGAGCGCCTCTTGGCCCAACAGCACCACCCTGCGATGGTAGAAGGAGTCGGCCGCGTAGTGAACGAGAATGACCGCGCCCAGGGCCAATACCAGCGTCGTCATCCCCGAGAGGTCGACCTCCGGGCCGACGACGTAGCCGTCCACCATCAGCTTGACCATCCATGGTATCGCCACGAGAGTGGCGGTGTATACCAGCAGCGCTAGGAGGACCGCCAGGAGCGCGGCCCGGCCGGAGCCAACGTAGCCCAGCAGTCGGCCCATCGCGCGGGCCGCGCCCAGCCCCCGATGTCGGCGGCCTTCGTCCAGAACCACCTGCCCGACCTGGTCCCTGTCGGTCCCGCCCTGGTCGGCCATCAGGACTCAGCTCCGATACGCTGCGCCTCAACACCCAGCACACCCTCTTGAGGCCTGAGCTCCAGATCGTGGATGCGCCGGTACATCCCCCCTCTCTCCATCAGCTCACGGTGCGCGCCCCGCTCCACGATCTCGCCGCGGTCGAGAACGAGAATGAGGTCGGCGTTCCGGACCGTGGAGAGCCTGTGAGCGATTACGAAGGTCGTCCGGCTCTCGGCAAGCTCCGCCAGCGCCTGCTGTATCCGGTACTCGGTGCCCACGTCGACGCTGGAGGTGGAGTCGTCCAGTATCAGCAGGGGCGGGTCGATCAGGACGATGCGAGCTATGGCAAGCCTCTGGCGCTGGCCCCCGGAGAGGGTGACTCCCCGCTCTCCCACCCACGTGTCGTACCCATCCGGGAGGGATTCGATGAAGCCGTCCAGGTCCGCCGCCTTTGCCGCCCGCGCCACGTCGGCGGCGGAGGCGCCGTCGACGCCGTAGGCGATATTGTCCGCGATGGTACCCGCAAAGGCGAAGGAGTCCTGAAAGACGACGCCGACGTTCCGGCGCAGCGAGCTCAGGGTGGCGTCGCGCACGTCGATCCCATCGACGGTGATCCTGCCCTCCGAAACGTCGTAGAACCTGGGAATCAGGTGGACCAGCGTGCTCTTGCCCGAGCCGGGCGCCCCCAGGATGGCGACCAGCTGTCCCGGCCTGGCCTCAAAGTCGACCCCCTTGAGAGCGGGGGCGCCGGAGTCGTAGTCGAAGGAGACCTGCTCGAACCTGACGTGGCCGCGGACCCGCGGCAGAGCTACTGCATCCGGCCGCTCCAGGACCGGCGACTCGGCGTCCAGCACCTCGAGGATCCTCTGTCCGGCGGCGGCGGCCTGGGCCCACCTCGTGATCAGGAAACCCGCGTGGAAGGTCTCGAACGCCACGAAGCCCAGATAGAGCATGAAGGTGGCGACCTCGCCGGCGCTCAGCCTGCCGGCCGCTACCTCTCGCGCCCCCAGCCACAGGACCGCTAGAACCGCCGCGTTGAGGATGAGGTTCGACTGCGCTCTCCGCGCCACCGACAGCAGCCCGCCTCTCGTGTGCTGCTCCCTTACGGCCGCCGCCCTGCCCTCGAACTTGGCTCCCTCGTAGCGGCGCGCTCCGAAGGCCTTGACCACGCGGATCCCCGAAAGGCTCTCCTGCACGACCGTTGTCATGTGTCCGGTCTCCGACTGAGCCTCCCTCCATGCCGCAACCAGCCGGGGGATTATGGCAAAGCTGCGCCACAGGGCAACCGAGAACAGGAGGACTACGACAAGGCCGAGGCGCCAGTTCATGGCGACCATCAGCGCCGAGGCCCCTCCCGCGTACAACACGAGATAGGCTACGTGGGCCAGTCCATAAGATGGGAAGTGCCGCACCGCATCGACGTCGCTGGTGGCGCGAGACATCAGATTGCCGGTCTGCTGGCGGTCGTGGTAGCCGAAGCTCATGCGCTGCAGCTTGCTGAAGAGGTCGCTGCGCAGACGGAAGGGGACCAGCTGGCTAACCGACTCGAAGAGGTAGCCTTCGGTATAGACGGTGACGGCCTTGAGCAGGGCCAACAGGACGATGGCGCCGGACAGGACGATCAGCCCGCCCTGCTGCCCGCTAGCGAGGACCTCGTCGATGGCCGTACCCAGCAGCCTGGGGATGATCATGTGCGCCGCGGCGGTAACCGTCATGAAGCAGTAGGCAGCCAGCAGACGCCGCTTGTGTCTCAGGCCGTAGCGGGCCAGTCTCAGCAACACTGTCATTGGATGACTCGTTCTTCTAACCGAGATGGTAGGTGAGCGTTGACGGGGTGGTGGCGGCCAGCCCCACCCTAATCTTCCCCTGAAGGGGGAGAGGGACAAATCCTCTCTCCCTGGCAGGGGGTCACCCCCGGCGCCACAAAGAGGGAGGAAGCAAAATGGCCAGCCTGTGCAAAGGGCTCATCGAGGGAAGGGCAGATAGCCAGCTTAGGCAAAGGTCTCATCGAGGGATAGGGACAACTAGCCGGTTGTGGGCAACGGATCAGAAGACGAACTCTATCTCCTTGACTGTCCCGTTCTCCACCACCTGGAAGCTTGCGCCCCTGTGCCTCTGCTCCAAGAACCAATCGTAGAGGCGGAGGGCGTTCCGCACCACCTCTGCGTTGGTCGCAGCCTCGGACCTCCGACGAATACGCATCAAGCGCTCGTAAGCCTCGACCGAGAAGTCAAGCTGGAGCCTGTGCCGCTTTACCCCACCATCGTTCCGCGTCCTGTCCCTTCTCGTCTCTGTGGTCATGACCTTGCCCTCGTCACTTCCCTCGATCTCTTTCCATCCGGGCCACGGCATTGTGCGCTCGGTCATGCACCGGCGGTAGTCGAGCTGCGTCCGCGCAACGCGGGTAACTCGAACGCCGAGCGGCTCAAGATCGTGAATCGTTTCATTCTCCGCAGTGTCAATATCTACAGAACGTGGTGAGGAGCCACTCTGGCGGTACATGCTTGTTCAACTCCTGGTGTCTGCTTCCGTACGTGTTTAGCCCAATGAACAAGATGTTCCGCACCGCTTGCCAATTTGTTCCAGATCATAGCTGCCTCCTGTGTGGCGAATATGCATACCATTATGGCGCCTTTTTACACCTAATACAATGCCTTTCGCGGGAATGAGGGTCCCGCTCGGGCGCAACGGTTGCCTCCAGGGGAGTCATCGAAGAAATGCTTGGCAGAGGACGAGTATGCCGCGGGAGATGACAGATGAAGATCACCGACGTTGAGTGCCTGGTATTGGACGGCTCGTTTCCCTTCGTCTGGGTCCACACGGATGAGGGGCTGACGGGCATCGGAGAGTGCTTCCGGCGCCAGCCTGGGGTCACCAAGAGCATCGTCGACTCGATTCTCAAGCCGGTGCTGCTGGGCAAAGATCCCCTGGACACCGAGGTGAGATGGTCGGAGATGATGAGGGCGGGCTCCGCCCTGGAGATGGGAGGGGCCATATTCTGCGCGATAGCGGGCCTCGACATTGCCCTCTGGGATCTGGCTGGCAAGGCGTATGGAGAGCCCATACACAGGCTGCTGGGCGGGAAGGTGCGGGACAGGGTTCGCATGTACGCCAGCTCCATGCGCCGCGACATGACGCCGGAGGAGGAGGCCCGGCGGGCCGCCTCCTTTGCCGAGCAGGGATTCACCGCGTACAAGCTGCACAGCGCAGTACCCGGCGCCATCGACGACCCGTCGGACCAGACCCTCGCCACGGTCCGCGAGGTCAGGGCCGCCGTCGGCCCAGGGTTCGAGATACTCGTGGACGTCAACGGCGCCTACTCCAGGCACCACGCCATCGAGGTAGGAAAGGCGCTGGAGGAGCTGGGAGTCTTCCACTTCGAGGAGCCGCTGCACCACTCAGACCTGGACGGCTTGGCGGCGGTGTCCGACGCCCTGACCATGCCGGTAGCATCCGGTGAGATGGTCTACACGCGCTGGGACTACCGGGACCTGATCCTCAGGGGACGCGTCGACATCATCCAGCCGGACATAGTAAAGGTGCCGGGCTTCACGGAGCTCCGGAAGATCGGCGTACTGGCGACCGTGTTCGGGAGGCCCATCACGGTCCACAACACCCAACCCACTATCAGCACCGTCGCGCACCTGCACTTCTGCGCCGCCTACGCCAACGCTCCATACGCCCAGGAGTACAACATCGAGCCCATCTCCATCCGCGACGAGTGGCCCATCCTGAAGACGCCGCTGGAGCTGAAGGAGGGCTACATGACCGTGCCCGACGGCCCCGGCCTTGGAGTCGAGCTGGACGACGCTATCGTGCGGCGGCTGGCCGGAACCTGACGCGAGGGCTTTGCCCAGTGGGGGCCGAAGAAGTACAATCCTGCTGGGAGCTGGACTATGGCGCGTAGGACAACAGCCGTGGACCTATTGCTGCCGGTGGGGCGCTTTTCACGCACCCAGTTCGGCCTGGTCCTCTTGGGCGCGGCGGCGGCTACCGCCCTTGTGCTCACGACCCTTCCCCAGGTCTACGTCGTCTGGTCTTTCCTGCTGCTCTGGGTCACCTTCGTGGCCAGCGCCCGGCGGCTGCACGACCGCAACCATTCGGCGTTCTTTTTCCTCCTGGTGCTGGTGCCCGTCGTCAACGTGGGGGTTATCCTCTACCTGCTCCTTGCGCCGTCCGCCGCCATGGACCCACTCGAACGGCAGAGGTGCCTCGAATATTTCGCCGGGGAGGCGAAGCTCCGCATCTTCCAGGAACGAGAGGCTAACCGCTACAACGAGGCTCTCGTCAAGCACGTGGAGAACGTGGCGACTCACAAGAGCTCCGCTGAGCCGCTGGCCGGCGCCGGCCAGCGGCTTCGCGCCGCGATACGCGAGATATGGAGGCGAAGGGCCGACGAGCTTGGAGCCGTGCCCGAACAGGCCTTCCCACTGTATCTGCGGTGGCAAGAGAGGTACGAGACCTTCGACGCCTGGGCAGAGGCCAAGATCGCCGCCATAGATGCCATGGCCGACGGCGGCGCCCCGCCGAGCACGCGCCTGAGAACCCTGGAAGACAACTCCCAAAAGGCCCACACCGAGGCGGTGCAGGAGGAGAGACGCTTCCTCAAGCGGGTCCGCCTTCATCCCGACTCTGTCGACAGCATGGTCGTGAGGCCGCTGATGGAAGAGGACGAGTCCGAAGAGTGGCTGCCCCGACAGATCGCTTAGCTCAACCTCAGGAACGCGAAGCTGGACTGAAGGTTGTCGAATACGTTGGAGGCCGGCGGTATCTCCATGATCGCCGGCCCGGCGAAGCCCTTGGCCCTCAGTATGCTGGACATGCGCGCGCAGTCCAGGTCGCCGGTGTCGACGGTGGGGTGCGGCTGACCGCCCCGGGCCTGCTTGAAGTGCGCGATCTTGATCATGTCCAGCGACAGCGCCTCCAGGTCGTCCAGCGGGTCGGGGTGCGGGTACAAGCGTAGCTGATTGGTGGGATCGGGGCATAGGCCCAAGAAGGATGCGTCCCCCGGGCTCATTCTGCCGGCGGCGCCCTCTACCAGCATTGCCATGCCTCGAATGGGCTGCCCGGAATTCTCCATGGACAGCACGACCCCCTGACGGGCCGCTTCGGCCGCAAGCTCAGCCACGGCCAGGGCCTCGTCGGGAATGTCGCCGGCCGACTCCCACTCGGCCTCGAACCTAGCGGAGTCGACCAGTCGAAGGTGCGGCGCCGAACGTCCGACCGCTTTGGCTGCCTCGAGGGCCGCCTGGAACTGCTCCCCTTCAGGGTCGCTCCTCCGGCTCAGGCATGGAAAGGCCATGGCGAGGTTGAAGCCCAGGTCCGGGAACTCCTCTACCAGGACGCGCAGACGCGAAGTCGCCGGGCGCCACGCGCCGCCCTCGCCGGTCTCGTACTCGCCGAGGCACGTCTGGCGGAGCTCGATATGCATCGCTCCCCTCCTCTCCGCTTCAGCGACCAGCTCCTTCAGGTCCCTGGACTCCAGCTGCAGCCTCCAGGAGTTTGTAATGGCTCCGAAGATCATGGGACTCCTCCCTTCCTTGAGTAGTCTACTGCCCTGGCCAAACGCTGACGGCGCCGTAGCGGCCGTCGTAGCCAGGCTCTATCGATACTCTCCCGGTCCTGACCCTGACAACCGCCTCCGCGACCCTGTCGCAGGACACCCTGGCCACGTCTTCGGCGGACGCCTCCACGAGCACCTGCAGCTCGCTTCCCAGCTCTTGGCACAGCTTGAGCCACTCCCGTTGGGTCGTCTTGGTGTTGACGCCAACCCCCAGGCTCTCGGATACGATCTGCTGGAGCGACACGAGCATCCGGAACGGGGGCCGCCCGTTGCCGACGGAGGTCAGCCCCTCTACGTTCACGCGCGTTGCGGGCGGCGGCCTATCGGACAGCTCCTCAACCCGCTGCATCACCCCCAGCGTGAGAGGCCGCCCGCACCGGGGGCACCTGGGGCCGACCTCCCGCACCTCAGATGGGGAGAGGCTCACGCCGCACTTGCGGTGCCCGGAGTAGTGGTACTTTCCCTCCTCGGGGAAGAGCTCCACGGTATACTCTATCTTCTGGCCGTCCAGGGCCTCTACGAGGCCATCGTAGCTCGGCTCCCCGGCGAACACGGTGAGCTCCCGGCCCATCTTCGGCAGCGAGTGGGCGTCGGAGAAGGAGACTATCGAGCGTTGGTCCAGCTCGGACACCCGGTGGTTCATCGCCGGTTCGCTGGACAAGCCCGTCTCCACGGCGCGGACGTGCACGGCTGCGCCGCCGAAGCACTCCTCCAGTGAGTCGAAGCCCGACTTGGAGCCGAAGACCCCGAACCACGGCGTCCATGCGTGGGCCGGTATCACGAAGCACCTGGGCTCCAGCTCCAGGAGGGTCAGTGTCAGCTCCCGCGGCGACAGGTGGAGTATCGGACGGCCGTCGCTCTCCAGCTTGCCGTGGGACGCCAGGGTCGAGTTGATGCGCTGGACCGCCTCCATGGACGGGGCGAATATCAGCATATGCACCCGCCTGCTGCGTCCTCCCTGCTGGGCGTTGCAGCTGACCTCCGTCCCTAGGACGAACTTCACGCCACCGTACTCGTACAGGCCGTCGCCCGCTTCGCCCAGGGTACTCACCGTCTCCCGGAACCAGGCCGGATGAGTGAAGTCGGCGCTGGCCAGCAGGTCGATCCCCTTGAGCTTGGCCCAGCGCGCCAAGCCCTCGAACCGGAGCTTGTTACTGGTGCCCCTGGCATACGGCGAGTGCAGGTGGAGGTCGGCAGCGTAGCTCACGCCACGATATTACCAGAGAAGGCCCGGCCTCACCGAGTTGACCGGGATGTAACACAATCGGACCCATCCGTATATTGACATCCGTCTGGGCCCCTTGCTAGACTGCGCCGTCGATTGACCGAATATCAAAGACGGCCAGGGAATAAGAGGAATGGACAAGGTGGATACGGCATCAGCGAGGCCTGAGGGCCTTCTTGAAAGCGATCTTCAGGAGCAGTCCGCCTGCCCGCGCCATTGGACCATAGACCGGCCGGCCGGGCCCACGAGCATGGGGACGTGCCGGCACTGCGGCGAGCAGCGAGAGTTCCATAACTCCGTCGAGGGATCGTCCTGGCGTTCCGACGCGTTGCTGGACCGGTTTTCTGTATAGGCGGCAACCGGGTACTGTAGGATAGGGATGCGTGAGTCTCTCGCCAATGCCGGTCAGGGGCGGGGCGGCTTCACCTGAAGAGGTCTCTGGACCTCTCTCGAATGAGGGCCTGAACGCCGTCGGGATCCCGCTGGTAGTCGTAGCCCCTAATCAGGGCGACAGGCACCTGGATCGCCTTGGCGGTAGCCAGCTCGGCGGCAGCCGCCAGCTCGTCGGCGGCGGCGATGGTCGTCACCTTCAGTATTTGGCCGTAGGCGTCCGGCGTTCCGCGATAGTCCTTCATAGGCGACATTCCGGCCACGCCGATGGCGAAGTTGACGTGGCCTTCCCGCCACGCCCTTCCGAAGGTGTCGGACACCACAACCGCCACCTCCTTTCCGGACGAGGCGCGTACCTCCCCGCGGATCCGCCGGGCAGACTCGTCAGAGTCCTCCGGCAGAAGGGAGACGATGTGCTCCCCGGCCACGTTGGAGGAGTCGATGCCCGCGTTGGCGCAAACGAAGCCGTGCTTCGTCTCGGTGATGATAACGCCGCGGTCGGCGTCCATCCTGACGATGGAGCGGCTCTCTCGGAGCACCAGCTCCACCAGCCTGGGGTCCTTTCCGGTCTCATGCGCCAGCCGGCAGGCGAAGCCGGAGGGCTCGACGTCCCGCAGGTCCACCAGCCGGCCCTCGGCCTTGGACACCACCTTCTGCGTGACCACCATGACGTCGCCCGACTCAACCGGCGTGCCCTGGCGCTCGGCAGCTGTCACCGACATCTCCCCCAGGCGGTCGCCAGCCGCGACCTCAGGTATGCCGGCAACGCCGATGACCTCGATTCGGGGGGCTGCGCAGCCTTCCGTATTCATGACCCCGGCGTTATAGCACAGCCCGATTTGGAGTGTCAACGCACCGCGTCAACAGCCAAGCGGGACGTGCTATACTCATCGCCAACCGACGATTGGGAGCAGCCGATGCCGCCAAACATACTCTTCGCCTTCGCCGACGACTGGGGACGATACGCCAGCGCCTACCGACGGTACGAGGGCGACGGATCCATCAACGAGCTGATCGAGACGCCAACCTTCGACCGGATCGCCAGGGAGGGGGCGCTCTTCCTGAACGGCTTCGTCCCCGCGCCCAGCTGCACGCCCTGCCGCAGCTCCATCCTGTCCGGGCGGTACTTCTGGCAGACCGGCCTCGGCGCTATCCTGCAGGGCGCCGTATGGGACGAGACGATACCCACGTACCCCCTCATCCTGGAGGAGGCAGGCTACCACATCGGTTACACCTACAAGGTCTGGTCACCCGGAAGAAACGTGAACGCGCCTTACGGCTCCGACCGCACACGGTACGAGGGAGCGGGCACCCAGTGGGGCCGCTTCTCCCACGTCGTGACGGAGAGGGCGCCGGACCTGGGCATCGACGGGGCCAAGCGGATGCTGCTGGACGAAGTCCGTCAGAACTTCGACTCGTTCCTGGAGGCGAGACCGGAGGGCAAGCCATTCTGCTACTGGTGGGGCCCCACCAACACCCACCGCACATGGGAGCGAGGCTCCGGCAAGGCGATATGGGGCCTCGAACCCGACGACTTGGAGGGACGGCTTCCGGAGTTTCTTCCCGACGTCCACGACGTGCGGGAAGACGTGTGCGACTACCTGGGAGAGTGCCTGGCCGTGGATGCCGGGCTGGAGGTGCTAATGGAGCGCCTAGAGGCCATCGGCGAGCTGGACAACACCCTCGTGGTGGTGAGCGGCGACCACGGCATTCCGGGGTTCCCCAGGGCCAAGTGCAACCTGTACGACATCGGCTGCGAAGTGGCCCTGGCCGCCCGCTGGCCGGGCCGCATTCAGCCGGGGCGCGTCGTGGAGGACTTCGTCAACCTGATGGACCTGGCGCCCACCTTCCTGGACGCCGCGGGCGTCGACGTCCCCGACTCGATGAGCGCCCGCAGCCTCCTCCCCGTGCTGGAGAGCGGTCGCAGCGGCCAGGTCGACGCGGAGCGCACCTCGGTCGTCACGGGCCGAGAGCGCCACGTCGCCACGTCCCGCGAAGGGAACCTGCCCTACCCGATGCGGGCAATCCGCACCGGGGACTTTCTTTACATCCGCAACTTCGAGCCGGACCGTTGGCCCGTGGGAGACCCCCGGGGCCTTGACGACCTGAACGCGGAGGCGCCCTCCTACGAGACCCTGTGGGCCAGTTCGAGGGTCGTGTTCTCCGACATGGACGGGGGGCCGACGAAGGCGTGGCTGGTCCACAACCGCGCCCGGGAGGAGGTGCAGCCGCTGTTCCACATAGCCTTCGGAAAGCGCCCCCAGGAGGAGCTCTACGACCTTCGCGTCGACCCGGACCACATGAGCAACGTCGCCTCGGAGCCCGGCTACGCCCGCGTCCGGGAAGAGCTCGCCGACGCGCTCATGAGCGTCCTGAGGGAGAATGAGGACCCCCGCGTCGTCGAGTCGCCGTGCCGCTTCGAGAACCCGCCCTTCGCCGGCCCGCTGGACGGCTACACCCTGGAGTACGAGAGGCAGCGGCGAGACTCCAGCGAGCGGACGCAGCGGGCCGCGAAGCGAAGATGACCGCTCCCTTCAGGAACCCCATGTTCGTGCCGGGCAACCGGCCGGACATGCTCCAGAAGGCGTTGGGCCTGGCGCCCGACGCCTACGTGCCCGACCTGGAGGACTCCGTTCCCGCTGACGAGAAGCTGAACGCCAGGGCCATCACGGCGTCGTTCCTGGAGAGGCTGGCCGGAGCCGGCCCCCTGGTGCTGCCCAGGGTCAACTCCCTGGACACGGGGCTCATGGAGGACGACCTGGGCGCGGTCGTGGGGCCGCACACCTTCGGCGTGTCGGTGGGCAAGGTGCGGTCGGGGGACGACATACGGCATATCTCCGGCATCCTGGACCGTTTGGAGGAGAATGCCGGCCTGCGGCGCGGGCGGACCATGCTGGTGCCCTGGATCGAGACGGCCATGGGCATAGTCAACGCCTACGAGATATGCGCCGCGTCTCCAAGGGTGTTCGCCGCCGCCTTCGGCGCCGAGGACTTCACCAGGGACATGGACATCGAGCGCACCGGGCACGACGCCGAGATCGCATATCCCAGGAGCGCCGTGTGCATCGCCGCAAGGGCGGCCGGCGTGCTGGCTATGGATACGCCCTACTTCGGCTTCCGGGACACCGACGGTCTCCGGGCGGCTTCCGCCGCGGCCCGGGGGTTCGGCTTCCGGGGCAAGTTCGCCATCCACCCCTCACAGATCGACCCGATCCGCGAGGCATTCTCCCCCACCGACCGGGAGAAGGAGCGGGCCAAACGTGTGATCGCGGCCTTCGAGGAGGCCGAGCGGCTGGGCAAAGGAGCAACCTCTCTGGACGGCCAGCTGATCGACGTGCCCGTGGTGGAACGCGCCCGCAACCTCCTGGCGTCGGCCCGGTCCGAGGGGGCAGTTGCGTCGGATGCGAGAGGGCGCCAATGAGACGCGACAAGATCGTACTGAAGGGGATGGTCTTCTACGGGTTCCACGGCCTCAACGACGCCGAACAGGAGCTGGGGCAGCGTTTCGTCGTCGACATGGAGCTCTACGTAGACACGAAGGCGGCTGGGCTGTCGGACGATCGGGACGACGCCGTCGACTACACTCCCATCTACCGGATGGTCAAGGAGATAATGGAGGGGCCCAGCATCAGACTGCTGGAGGCCGTGGCCGAGACGGTATCCAGACAAGTGCTGGAGGGGTTCGACAGGGTTGACGCCGTTGCGGTCAGCGTCAAGAAGCCGGAGGTGGCGATGAAGGGCAGCATCCTGGAGTACGCGGGCGTGGAGATATACCGGGAGCGACAGGAAGAGCCCGGCCGCCAAGACGCTCCTCCGCCGTCGCCTAGCACCTGAAAAGGAGCGCTATGCCAAGAGTCGACAGGCCCAAGACCATCGGCGAGCTGCGGGAGAGCGGCTATGAGGTTGCCAGCGTCAAGGAGGAGATGCGGCGCAACCTCATCGGGAAGATCGAGCGCGGAGAGGAGCTCTTCCCCGGCATCATCGGCTTCGAAGAGTCGGTAGTGCCGCAGATCGAGAACGCGATACTGGCCGGGCAGGACATCATATTCCTCGGCGAGAGGGGACAGGCGAAGTCCAGGCTCATCAGGCACCTGGTGTCGCTATTGGACGAAGAGGTCCCGGTTATCGCCGGGTGCGAGCTCAACGACAGCCCATACGCTCCCATCTGCCGCCGCTGCCGGGACCAGGCCGACGACGACGGCGACGAGGTGGAGATCGCGTGGCTGCCCCGCCATCAGCGGTACTCCGAGAAGCTGGCGACCCCCGACGTCACGGTGGCCGACCTGATCGGCGAGATAGACCCCATCAAGGTCGCGGAGGGCCGGTACCTCTCCGACGAGCTGACCATCCACTACGGCCTGATTCCCCGGACGAACCGGGGGATCTTCTGCATCAACGAGCTCCCGGACCTGTCGGAGCGGATCCAGGTCAGCCTCTTCAACCTGATGCAGGAACGGGACATACAGATCAAGGGCTACCGGATAATGCTCGACCTGGACGTCTTCGTCGTCGCAACCGCCAACCCCGAGGACTACACCAACCGGGGCCGGATCATCACGCCCCTGAAGGACCGATACGGGGCCCAGCTTCGGACCCACTACCCCAAATCGCTGCAGGACGAGATCGACATCGTCGCGCAGGAGTACGTCGACTTCCCAGACACCTCCCAGAGGGTCGCCGTCCCCGGCTACATGAAGGAGGTCATCGCGGAGATCGCGGCCATAGCCCGCAAGAGCCCGGACATCAACCAGAGGTCCGGCGTAAGCCTCCGCGTCTCCATATCCAGCTACGAGACCCTCTTGGGCAGCGCCTTCAAGCGCGCGCTGCGCCACCAAGAGCGGGCATCCCCACGGGTCAGCGACCTGCCCGCCATCATGCCGTCGATAGCCGGGAAGATCGAGCTGGAGACTATCGAGGAGGGGCGCGAAGATAGGGTGGTGGAGACGCTGATAAAGAAGGCTGTGGCCAACACCTTCGCCCGCTACTTCAGCCCAAGGGAGTTCGACGACGTGATCGCCGAGTTCGACCAGGGGTTGGTGGCGGAGACCGGCAGCGACGTACCGTCCGAGGGGTACCCCGAGAGGCTGTCCAGGATGGCCAATCTGTCCGAGATGATCCGGAGGATAGAGGGCTCGTCCGAGCCCGCGGCGGTGGCGTCCGCCGTCGAGTTCGTGCTGGAGGGGCTGCACCTCAATCGCAGGCTCAACCGGGACCAGGTAGGCGGCGGATACCTCTATCGAAAGTAAGCTGGAGCCAGGAACCGAAACATGACTCAATCCGTGCGCAAGAGAGAGATCCCCAAGGCCTACGACCCGGGCTCCGTGGAGGGGGCCATCTACGACTCGTGGATCGAGGGGGGGTACTTCACGCCCCAGATAGACCATTCGGCGACCCCCTTCGTAATGATAATGCCGCCTCCCAACGTGACCGGCGAGCTCCACATGGGACACGCCCTGGTGGCCGCCATGGAGGACCTCATCGTGCGCTGGCACAGGATGAGAGGCGAGCCGACCCTCTACCTTCCGGGGACAGACCACGCCGGAATAGCCACGCAGGTCGTGGTGGAGCGCCTGCTGGCCAAGGATGGGATCACCCGGCACCAGGTGGGCAGGGACCGCTTCGTGCAGCACGTGTGGGCCTGGGTAGACCAGTACGGCAGCCGGATATACGAGCAGCTGAAGCGACTGGGCGCGTCGTGCGACTGGACCCGCAGCCGGTTCACCCTGGACGACGGGCCCAGCAGCGCGGTACGGACGACCTTCGTCAACCTGTACAAGAAAGGGCTCATCTACAAGGGCGAGCGAATGACCAACTGGTGTCCCAGATGCCGCACCGCCCTCTCGGACTTGGAGGTAAAGTACCAGGAGGAGAGCTCCAGCCTCTACTACATCAGGTACCCTCGACAGGACGGGAGTGGGGCAATCACCGTCGCGACCACGCGGCCCGAGACCCTCCTGGGAGACACGGGCGTCGCCGTGAACGGCAGCGACCCCCGCTACTCAGACGCCATCGGCAAGAGCGTCATCCTGCCGGTCCTGGGGCGTCCGATCCCAGTGGTGGGCGACGACTCCGTCGAATCGGAGTTCGGGACAGGCGCTCTCAAGGTGACTCCCGGCCACGACCCCACCGACTTCGAGATAGGACAGAGGCACAACCTTCCCGTGGTCAACGTGCTGAACCCGGACGGCACGATGAACGAGAACGCAGGGCCGTACGAAGGGCAGGACAGGGACGCCTGCCGGTCGAACATCGTCGCCCAGCTGGAGCGCGAGGGGCTGCTGGAGCGCACCGAGCCCTACAGCCACTCGGTGGGACACTGCGACCGCTGCGACGAGATCATCGAGCCCACGGTCAGCATCCAGTGGTGGATGAGGGTCGACCCGGTGGCGAAGCCGGCGAGGGACGCCGTGGCGAAGGGCCTCATCAAGATCGTGCCGGAGCGTTTCGTTAAGGTCTACTTCAACTGGATGGACAACATCCGCGACTGGTGCATCAGCCGCCAGCTCTGGTGGGGCCACCGGATACCGGCCTGGTACTGCGACGAGTGCGGCGAGACTATCGTGGAGATCGAGACCCCCGACAGCTGCACCGGCTGCGGCTCATCGCGGCTGACCAGGGACCCCGACGTCCTCGACACCTGGTTCAGCTCCGCGCTGTGGACGCACTCGACCCTGGGATGGCCCCGGGAGAGCGAGGACCTGGAGTACTTCTACCCCACCAGCGTCATGGAGACAGGGTACGACATCCTCTTCTTCTGGGTCGCCAGGATGATAATGCTGGGAATAGAGAACACGGGGGAGGCGCCCTTCGACACCGTCTACCTTCACGGGCTGGTACTAGACCCCGAGGGCGTGAAGATGAGCAAGACTCGGGGCAACGTGCTGGACCCCCTGGAGCTGATCGACATCTACGGCGCGGACGCTCTCCGGTTCGCGCTGACGACCGGGAACTCTCCCGGCAACGACATGCGCCTCAACGAGAGCAAGCTGGAGGCCAGCCGCAACTTCGCCAACAAGCTGTGGAACGCCGCTCGATTCGTCTTGAGCCGGCTGGAGGACGCCCAAGGGCTGGAGGGCTGGCATCAACCGCGGGGCCTCCATCGGCACGACCGCTGGATACTGAGCCGCCTCGATACCGTCTGCGGCCAGGCCAACCGCTACATGGAGGAGTACCAGTTCGGCGAGACCCAACGCGTCATCCACGACTTCCTGTGGAGCGAGTACTGCGACTGGTACATCGAGATGGCGAAGGTGCGTCTCAGGAGCCCTGCAAGCGATGGGGAAGACGGCGCCCCGCCGTCGCCGGCCCCCGTGCTGGCCTACGTGCTGGAGAAGGTCCTCCGGCTCCTCCACCCCTTCATGCCGTTCATCACGGAGGAGATATGGCGCACGCTGATGGAGTACCTGCCCCAGGAGCCGCGGAGCGCCGAGGCCCTGATCGTGGCCCCATACCCGCAGCCGGGGGAGACGCCGCAAGACGGCCAGGCTGAGTCGGAGGTCAAGGGCGTCGTCGACCTGACCCGCGCCATCCGCAACGTCCGGGCGGAGTTCCGGGTCCCCGCCTCCCAGCACCTCGGCGCCAGGGCCTACGTGGAGCCGGGCCTCATCGAGGTATACGAGCAGGAGTCGGGCTTCATACAGGCCAGCGCGGGAGTGGGGCCCCTCTCCATCGGGTCCATCGGCGACGCCCCGACCTCAGGAGAGGCTGCGGAGGACGAGGTGGTGCAGGTGCTGGAGCAGGGAACAGTCCACCTATCCCTGGGGGGCTCCGTCGACCTGCAGGGCGAGACCGAGCGCCTGGGAAGGGAGCAGGCCGACCTGAACGCCTACAGCGTCAAGCTATCAGCGCGGCTGCGCAACGAGGGTTTCCTGTCCAAGGCGCCCGAGGAGGTCGTGGACAGGGAGCGCCAGCGGCTGGCCACCGCCCAGGAGCGCAGCGCGAGGCTCGAGGAGATACTGTCCCGCCTAGGAGCCGCCGACCGAAGGTAGCCCGCAGCTTCCTCTGTACCCCTCTCAATCTTCCCCTGCGAGAGGGAGAGGTAGGTTTGCTCATCCGCTCTCGCCGGTGGCGGCTACATCGTGAGGCGTCTGTAGAGGAAGAGCAGCCGCTCCGGCAGCGTGTAGATGTCGTCCAGGACCTCGTACCCGATGTCCTGGCACATCGTCTTCAGGTAGTCGTGGCCGTTCTTGTCCACGGTCAGGCAGAAGGCGTTGATGTCCTTGTTCCGGGCCTCGTCCAGCGCCATCTTCGTATCATGGACGGCGTACTCCTTCTCGACGCCCTCGCGGCTGTAGCCCCGGTCCTGGGGCCGCCCATCGCTGATCAGGAAGAGCAGCTTCGTGCGGGCGTACTGCTTGTCCAGCTTGTATGTGGCGTGCCGTATAGCCGGGCCCATGCGCGTGGCGTGCAGGGGGGCGATGCGGTCGATGCGCCGCTTGACCCTCTCGGAGAAGGCCTCGTCGAGGTCCTTGATGGTGTAGAACTCGACGTTCTCCCGTCCGTATCCGGAGAACCCGTATATTCCGTACACGTCGCCGATGGCCTCCAGGGCGTTCATCAGCAGCACGATGGCCTCTTTTTCAACGTCCACGATGCGCTTGTAGGAGCGCCGCATGGCCTCCCCGCGCCTGGTCCGGAGCCACACCATGTATTCGACCGGGTCGTCCGGGGCGTTCCAGTCGTCGGGCGCCTTCTTGGCCTCGTCGATGGCCTCAGCCGTCGACGCGCTGGTGTCCAGCAGGAAGGCGACGGCTACGTCGCGCTGCACCTTGTTGCGCCGCCAGTAGAGCTTCTCACTGGGGGAGGAGCCCGTTCGCATGTCCACGATGGCCTCTATGACGTCGTCGATGTCGATCTCTTCGCCGTCCTCCAGCTTCCGTACCTTGCGGAACGTCTCTGGCACCATCAGCTCGAACTGCCGGCGCACCCTGGTTACAAGGGAGCCGTAGTTGTGAAGGGTCATCCCGAAGTAGCCGGCGTCGCCCTCGGGCATCATCTTCTGCCGGACGACGCACCAGCGGGGCTTGTAGTCGTCGGCGCGGAAGTCCCACTCGTCGTAGACGAAGGTCTGAGGCTCCGAGGGGTCCAGGGCTCCGCCGTCTTCGTCGACGTGGACGAAGGGCCCCTGGCCCGACTCCGGCGTCTCCGGCCGATTGGCCCCTACCTCCTTCATCAGGTTGTTGGCGAACTGGCTGCTGTCGGTGATCTCTCCCGGGGCAGCATCGATGTCGAGCTCGCTGCTGTTCTCCAGCATCTCCTCCAGCATCTCCTGGGTTATCTGATCGCCTCCGCCCTCGCCGTCGCCATCGCGGGGCTGCATCCGAAGCTGCGTCAGAAGCTGGACCATCTCCGGCTTGAAGTCGCCGCGGAAATCGACCTCCTGAGAAGAGTCGTACTCCTCCTCTCCCTCGGGGCGGGAGTCGACGTCGGCGCCCATGGCCAACTGCTGCAGCAGCTGCTGCATATCTTCCGACTCCTCGTACTCATCGTCCTCATCGCCGTCCAGGTCCTGCCACTCTTCGGGCGGCACCTCCTCGTTGGGGATCTGGGAGATCAGGGCGTAGATGCGCAGGGTCGCCTCGGCCACGTCCTCCACCTCGGCATCGCTGGTCAGCACCCGCCGCGTGATCCCGACGATCTTGCGGGCGGTCTCGACGTGCTCGGTCGGGGTGCTCAGGGCCTCCGGCTGCTGGAGGCTAACACGGACCATGAGCTCGACCATGGCCTCCCGCGTCGGCAGAGACTTGATCTCCGGCCGCCCCTCCAATGAGTCCTCCTGGACCTTGAGGTACGCCCTTCGGATGCCTCGGTACTCCGACTTGACCGTGGCATCGAGGCGACCGTCCTCCACCACGGTGAAGATGTCGAGGGCGAGCTTGCGGTCGCTGAACAGGTTGAAGAATCGGCCCATGTCCGTCACCCAGCCCTGTTCGAGGCTGGCAGGGTCCACCTCCGGCAGGTCGTCGCCCGAGACCGCCTCCGCCGACCGCCGCTGCTCCAGGTCGTGGCGGAGACCGGGAAACAGCGCCGTTGGCGCATCGAACTCGAAGCGGAAGCTCCCGAACTCCAGGTGGGCCACCTGGTGGGTGGAGACCACCTTGAACCAGGAGAAGTTCTCGTCCTTGGTCGAATAGCGGTCGACCAGGGTTGGCACGAAGACCGTCGACCCCTCGGTCGACGGCGACTCGTTGGAGACCCACCCGATGTTCTTGTTGACGAGCTCCTCGGACTCTGACAGCTTGACGTCCGCCCCCGCCAGGGCGCGGCAGTACATCTCCATCACGGTCTTGATGCGCCCGAACTCCACTCCCGATGAGAGAGTCTCCAACACCTCTTCGGAGTGGGACGACTCGATCTTGAAGTAGGCTAGGCCGCCCTCTCTGTTCTGCCCCAGGACCCGGACGCCCTCCTCGAACCACCTCTCCATCTGGTTCGGCGTAACGCGCTCCAGCACCTGGGGACACGCCTTGATGAACTCGGGCACCGCCGCGGGGGCGGAGTCCAGGAGCGACTCCGAGAGTGCAAGCACCCGCTCGTGGCTGTCGGCTTCCAACCGCGCCAGCGACTGGGAGACCTCTAGCATCACTATGGGTATGTTCGTCCCGCCGCCCCGCACCAGCCGCTCCGCCATGTTGAGGAAGCGCAGCCGCTGCCCGCTCTCGATCCTGGGCAGGGCCTTGGAGCCAGCCTCGAAGAAGCTCTTCAGTTCCCTCCAGTTCGACTCCACCAGCGTGGAGGCCAGGGATATGAAGGCGTCTTTGTCCTCGCCTATGAGGGGGAAGATATCCTCACCAAGAGCCAGGCACTCGGAGGTAAGCTCGTAGGAGCGGTGCGACAGGGCTTCGAGGAAGCCCGCGAACCGCTCCAGCTCTCGGAAGGTGAGACTCTCCAGCAGCGGCCCGCTGGACGCGTAGAACTTGCAGGCGAGGGCGCTTGACTTCCACGTGCCCCTGTAGAGGTTCCGCCCCAGGTTGGACCAGCTCTCGATGTGCCGGGAGCGCATCTTGGCCATGGCGGCCGGGCTGGCCTCGAAGTAGGCCGTGGCGATGGATGGGGACTGCTGGCAGAGGGAGGAGCCGCACTCCGTCCACTTGGCGAAGTAGTTGAAGGGCATGAAGCTGACGACGATGGGGCTGACCCTGTAGTAGGCCGCCGCCGCTTCCCAGGAGCGGACCGTCTGCTGTGCGATCTCGAGGCCCGCCCGCTCCCACGCGGCGTGGTGGACCGGCGCCAGCTTCTCGGGCATCGCCTCCGCGACGCTGTCGTAGGCATCGACCACGGGCCCCGGGTACTTCAGCAGGGCTTCTCTAACGCTCCCCATCGAGTCGGTCACGTCTTCTTCCACAGACTCTCCCCTTCCGGCACGGAGCCCAGCAGCTCCAGGAGGCGCTCCAGGATCCGAGCCGTCGCTCCGAATATCAAGTGTCCCCCGTAGGAGTATACCGGCGAGCTTGCCAGTAGTCCATCGACTACACGGACCTCGTCTCGGCTGTTGGCGGGGTCCAGCAACGCGCGCAGGGGAATCTCCAGCACCTCCGCAACCTCGACGTCGCTTGGGCTGAACTCGTACGGATATGGGATAGCGCCAACGAAGGCGTTGATCAGGAAGGAGGTGCTGGTAGGGGTGTCGTCCAGCTCCCCCAGCAGCTCGACGTGCCGGGGAGCTATCCCCATCTCCTCCTGGGTCTCGCGGAGGGCGGTCTCCAGCAGGGTGTCGTCGGACTCGTCCCTGACGCCTCCCGGAAAGGAGATCTCCCCCTTGTGGTGCTCAACTCGGTCGGTCCGCTTGTTCAGCAGCACACAGTACTCCCCGTCCTTCAGGTAGAGGAGGAGCAGCACCGCAGCGGGCGTCAGGGACGGATCGATGATGCTCTTCTTGGGGTTCGCCTTCAAGAGGCGGCGAATGGCTACTCGAAGATCGATGAAATCAGCTCTTCGATGCTCTTGTGTATGGAGGTGTCGTCGGTGACGGCCCAGTTAACCGCGACCTGGCACGCGCGCCTAGGGGCGATGCCCTGGGTTATAAGCTGTCCCGCGTAGATGAGCAGACGGGTGCTGGCCCCCTCGCCCAGCCCGTGCTCTCTGAGGTTCCGCACCTTCTGGCCCAGCTTCGCCAGCTGGTTGGCGCCATCTTCGCCGACCCCCGACTCGTGGGCGATGATCTCCGCCTCTATCTCCGGTGGCGGGTAGTCGAACTCCAGGGCCACGAAGCGCTGGCGGGTGCTATGCTTCAGGTCCTTCAGCGCGCTCTGGTAGCCGGGGTTGTAGGAGAGCACCAGGAGGAAGCCGTCGGCGGCCTCCAGGAGCTCGCCGCGCTTCTCCACGGGCAGAATGCGCCGATGGTCGGTCAGAGGGTGTATCAGGACCGTGGTGTCTTTCCTCGCCTCTACGATCTCATCCAGGTAGCAGATGCCGCCCGCCTTAACCGCGCGGGTGAGGGGCCCGTCGATCCAGACGGTATTCGCTCCCTCGAGGAGGTAGCGCCCCACGAGATCGCTGGCGGTCAGGTCCTCGTGACACGCTATCGTGACCAGGGGCAGGTTGTGTCCATTGGACGACTCCGGCACTCCCGACGACGCGTCTCTCCTCTGGGACACCCTGGTGAGGGACTGGCCCAGCCTGTAGGACATGTACTCGACGAACCGGGTCTTGCCGCACCCGGTGGGCCCCTTGAACAGGACGGGTATCTTCTGTGCGTAAGCGGCCTCGAAGAGCTCCACCTCGTCACCAACGGGAACGTAGTAGGGCTCCTTGGTCAGCCGATACTCCTCGATTATGTAGCTGCGATATAGGGTCCTCGTCGGTGTTGTCATCTCTGCCTTCTCGTCTCCCTGCTCTAGCTAGCCTTAATCCGAGTCTCCCAAAGCTTCTTGACGCTGTCGCGTAGCTGCGAGAGCGTCCCTTCGTTTTCGATCAATGCGTCCGCGTAGCGGACCCTGTCCGACTGGTCCATCTGCGAGCGTACACGGACCGATACGGCACTCTCGACCAGGCCGTCCCTGGCTCGGAGCCGATCTACGACGGCGCTCTCGCAAGAGGTGGTAACCCAGACCTCGTCGGCAATGTCCGTCCAGCCCGCCTCCACGAGAAGGGCCGCCTCCACCACCGCCACCTCGTGTCCCTTGGCCGTCAGCCCATCGATCCGTTCTTGGACCATGGCGTATATGCGGGGATGGACTATGGCGTTCAGCCGTTGGAGGGCCGCGGCGTCCCCAAAAACGATGGCTCCCAGCGCTTTCCGGTCCACTTCCCCGCTGGGCGCCAGTATCCCTTCGCCGAACGTATCGATAATCTCTTTCCACCCTTGGGTATTAGGCTTGTAGGCCTCGTGGCCCAGGAGGTCGGCGTTGATGACCTTCGCCCCCAACTCTCCCAGTACCCGCGAGACCTGCGTCTTGCCCGTCCCAATCCCCCCCGTGAGGCCAATTACAAACATGCGCCTCCGCCAAGTGGAGAAATCCAAGACATTTTAGATGGAATCCTGAGAAACTTCAAGGCGAGGGCAGCCGCCCAGCCTCCCGGAGCACACGCTCCCGCGCGGGGTTATAATGGTGCCTCTGCCGGCATTGAAGAAGGACCCTTATGAGAGAGTCGCTCAGAGCGCTGCCCAGTATGAACAGCTTGCTGTCGGACCCACGCGTCGAGGCGCTGGTGGACAGCTACTCCCGCCGCGCCGTCGTGGAGCTAATACGCTACCATCTGGACGACGTACGGGGAGCCGTCGCCAACAGCGGGCATCTGCCTACTACGGACGAGCTGATTGCGGGAGTGTCGGAGCGGGCGAGAAGGCGCTGGCGCAGGTGGCCCAGCCCGGTCATCAACGCCACCGGCGTGATACTCCACACGAACCTGGGACGGGCCCCCCTGAGCGACGACGCTCTCTTGGCCGTCACCGCCGCCGCAGAGGGCTACAGCGACCTGGAGCTGGACCTGGACAGCGGCAGGCGCGGGTCCAGGCAGTCCGGCATCGCCCGGCTGCTGTCGGAGCTCACGGGCGCCGGTGGCGCCCTGGTCGTGAACAACAACGCCTCGGCGCTGCTGCTGGGCCTCGCGGCCGTTGCCACGGGCAAGGAGGTCATCGTCTCCCGCGGAGAGGCGGTCGAGATCGGCGGCGGCTTTCGCGTCCCTGACGTGATGAGGCAGAGCGGGGCGGAGCTCGTCGAGGTCGGCACAACCAACCGGACCTACGCCAGGGACTACGAGGCGGCCATCACCGAGAGGACCGGAGCGATACTTTCCGTCCACGCCAGCAACTTTCGCGTCATGGGGTTCACCCACTCCCCGGAGATCGAAGAGCTGGTCACGCTGGGCTCCGAGCATGACGTCCCGGTGCTGCACGACCTGGGCAGCGGGTGCCTCCTGGACACGGCCCAGCTCGGCCTCGCCCCCGAGCCCACGCCCCAGAGGAGCATCAGGGCCGGCGTGGGCCTGGGTTTCTTCTCCGGCGACAAGCTACTTGGCGGACCGCAGGCTGGAATCATCGTGGGTGAAGCCCGGTTGATCGACGCGGTCTCCCGCCACCCCCTGGCCAGGGCCGTCCGCGCGGACAAACTGAGCATGGCAGGGCTGGCGGCAACCCTGCTGCACTACGTCAAGGGGGAGGCCGTGGAGAAGGTCCCCATCTGGAGGATGATCGCCAGGTCCGGCGACGAGCTGTCGGCGACAGCCCGCCGCTGGCGCCACGAGCTGGGCCCCCATGCATCGGTCGTCCCGGGCCTATCGACCATTGGCGGAGGGAGCCTGCCGGGGGAGACACTGCCTTCCTGGCTGGTGAGCCTCGACGCCGGGGGCGTCGAGGGCGGCGCCGAGGCGCTGGCAAGGCGCATGAGGAAGACCGATAGACCAGTGGTGGGGCGCATCGAGAGGGAGCGGGTGTTCCTGGACCCCCGCACCGTGCTCCCCGGCGAGGAAGAGACTCTGCTTGGGGTGGTGAAGCAGGCCGCCGCACCTCTTGTCCCCTCTCCCAAGCCAGGGTGAGGACTTGGGCGTGACGCTGTTCGACCACGAGAGTGACCGCCAGCTGGAGCGCCTGGCGCCCTTGGCGGCCAGGATGCGCCCGCGCTCCTTCGACGAATTCGTCGGCCAGGAGCACCTAGTCGGAGCCGGGTGCGTCCTGCGCAGGAGCATAGAGTCGGACCGGCTCCCCTCCATCATACTGTGGGGTCCGCCCGGCACCGGGAAGACGACGCTGGCCCGAATCATGGCCACCCGGACGCGGAGCCACTTCTCGACGATCAGCGCGGTGGGATCGGGGGTAGCCGACCTGCGCCGTGCGGCATCGGAGGCCAGGGAGCGCCTTGGGATGCACCGGCAGCGCTCGGTGCTCTTCGTCGACGAGATCCACCGCTTCAACAAGGCCCAGCAGGACGTCATCCTGCCCCACGTCGAGGACGGCACACTGGTGTTGATCGGGGCGACGACCGAGAACCCCTCATTCGAGGTGATAGCGCCTCTGCTGTCGCGCTGCCGCGTCTTCACCCTGAAGCCGCTGACAGTCGACCAGATGACGGCCATGCTGCGGCGGGCGATGGAGGACGACGAGCGGGGCCTGGGCCGGCAGAGGCCCAGGGTCGACGAAGAGGCCTTGGAGGCCCTGGTGCGGTTGGCCAACGGAGACGCCCGCATCGCCCTGAACGCCCTAGAGCTGGCCGTCTCCGCCACGCCCCCGGACGGCTCCGGCGTCCGCACCGTACCCCTGGAGACCATCGAGGACGCGATGCAGCAGCGCGCGATCCTCTACGACAAGGCTGGCGACCAGCACTACGACACGGTCTCCGCCCTCATCAAGTCGGTCCGGGGATCGGACCCGGACGCCTCGGTGTACTGGCTGGCGCGCATGGTAGAGGCGGGCGAGGACCCGATGTACGTGGCGCGGCGCCTCGTGGTGCTGGCGGCGGAGGACGTCGGCATGGCCGACCCCCAGGCGCTCCAGGTGGCGATGGCGGCACAGCAGGCGGTCCACCTCATCGGCATGCCGGAGGGGCGCATCCCCCTGGCCGAGGCGGTCGTCTATCTAGCCACCGCTCCCAAGAGCAACAGTGCCTACCTCGCCATCGGAAAGGCGCTGGAGGACACCCAGAGGACCCGCAACGACCCCGTCCCGCTACACCTGCGGAACGCCGCGACCGGCTTGATGCGGGACATGGGGTACGGCAAGGGGTACGAGTATGCCCACGACCACGAGGGCCACTTCGCGCCCATGCAGAACCTGCCGCCGGGCCTCGAGGGCCGCCGCTACTACACCCCCACCAACCAGGGCTACGAGTCGGAGGTGGCCGAGCGCCTGCGCCGGTGGTGGGGAGACGAACGGCGGGGCGGCACCGCCAACAAAGTAGACCATCCCAGGAGCGGTAAGCCCTCCCAACCCTCACCGCGACCCAGGAGAGGCGAGTCGTCCTCGGGTTGAAGGCAGAGACTAGAAGACGATTACGCCGACGCCGTCTTCGCCTTGGGCGATGGCGTCGAACCCCTCGTTGACCTGCTCCAAGGAGTACGTCCGGGTGATCATACTGTCCAGGTCGATTTTGCCTTTCAGATAGTAGTCGACCAGCTTCCTAAAGGTCTCGTGGGGGCTCGCCGAGCCGTAGTAGCTGCCCGCCAGGGTCTTCTGACTGCGTATCATGTCCACGACATCGATGGGGGCGGTCGCCCCCACGGGGGCGAGGCCGACGGAGACGGCGGTGCCTCCCCGGCGGAGGGACTTCACCGCCCCAGCGACGACGTCGGGCGCTCCGAAGCTGTCCAGGGCCATGTCCACGCCGTCGCCGGTCAGATCTCGGATGGCTTCCACCGGGTCGACCTCGCGGGAGTTGACGGTGTCGGTTGCGCCGAATCTGTAGCTGAACTCCAGCTTGTGGTCGTATATGTCCACCGCGATTATGCGGCTGGCGCCCATCAGGCGGGCGCCTTGGATCACGTTCAGCCCCACGCCGCCGCACCCGAACACGGCCACCGACATCCCCGCCGCCGCGGCCGGGCTGTTGATGACCGCGCCGACGCCGGTGGTCACCCGGCAGCCAATGAGGGCTCCGACCGGGAAGGGCACCTCGTCGGGGACGGGCTGGCACGCCTGCTGAGGTATCACCATCGACTCGGCGAAGGCTCCGAGTTTTCCCATCTGGTAGACTCCCGTATCGCCGTCGTGGAGGCGCGTGGTGCCGTCGTACTGGCTGGGGCCGGTCTCCAGGTTGGTCTCGCAGATGTTGGGCAGCCCCACGCGGCAGGTCCGACAGTGGCCGCAGTTGGAGACGAAAGAGAGTATGCACCGGTCCCCGGGCTTGACGCGAACGACGCCCTCACCCACCTCCTCCACGGTGCCGGCGGCCTCGTGCCCCAGGACGACTGGAAGCGGGAGGAGCGACGTGCCCTTCATGACGTGGCGGTCGCTGGCGCAGACGCCGGCGGCGCCGACCCGCACGCGCACCTCGCCCGCCTTGGGAGGCTCCTGCTCCAGCTCCCTGATCTCCAGCGCCTGATTCGTCTCGTAGAGAACGGCTGCCTTCATATCTCCCTCCGGTACGTCAGCCTGCGGTCGGACGGTCCCTGGGCAATGTTACGCCCGGCGCGGGAATCAGCGATTTGAAAGTAACTGTCGCTCTGTGACTCAAAAAAGCCTCCCAGCGTCACCACGGCATCGTCCTACCGGCCTCCTCTCTGAGCATGGCGGCGACGTCGGGGTTGGAGACGTGGACTATCCTCGCGCCGATGTCGTCTATGAGGTACCTGGCCCTCTCCTCTTCGGTCATGCCGGGGTCGGACCAGCTGCACAGAAAGGCGAGGCCTGCCTTGTCGCAGGCGCTCTTGACGATCTTCCTGGCCCTGTCCATCTCCGGGGTGTACGGGGGGTCGTGGAGGTCGGGGCTGCCGTGGGACATGCCCATGTCGCCCGGCCCCCACTCCGCAAAGGAGATCCCCGGGACGGCCGCGATGGCGTCGGCATCGGGCAGGCAGTGCCTGTCCTCGATCTTCAGGCCGAGGATCAGCTCGCCCCGGGGATTCAGAGGCCACGGGTCAGCCCTCCACATGTACTCGGTGGGCTCCAGGCCCCAAATCTCGGCGGCGTCCCTCTGACCTCCGCCTCCCCGCAGCCCCTCCGCTATCCCCCTATCGCGTCCGATGGTCTGAAAGACGTACCTGGAGGCCGACACGAAGGCCCTCACCGCCGCGGCGCTCCTGGTGTGAGTGTGGAGGATGCCGTGTACCCCGGTGGACAGGACGTGCCTTGCCTGCCAGGCGTTGTAGACGACCTCCTCTGGGGTCATGCAGTTTGCGGGAAGGGTCGTCACCACCGTCGGGGTCCTGTGGCCGCTGGGGGTCGGCCCCCCATCGCGCAGCCCCTTCATGAAGTTGGCCAGCCCGATGGTGTCGAAGGAGTGGTGCTCGAAATCGAACTGGATCATGTCTCCCCAGGTCTGGGACATCTCCCTGCCCGCCTCGTAGCTCAGCTCGGGCGCGCCGACGGAGAAGATGGTCTGGCCCTGCTCCAACAGCTCGATACACTTGTTGATCCTGGACATCTGAATCCTCCTGCAGTGGTACCTCGTCGTGGCTCTCCGCTGGGAGTGTACCCATCCATGAGGCCAACAATCAAGCCTGGGAGCCTGGGAGCCTGGGGCCTGGGGCCTGGCTCCGACGGAGCGTCAAAGGGTGTAAACTCTGCACCACATCCGCCAAACGAGGAGGTCAGCCACTCGATGCCCACACGTCAGATCACCGGTACACCCTCCCAAATCATGGTAGAGCAGCTGCGCGCGTCCGGGGTAACGAAGGTCTTCTACAACTCGGGCTCGCGGGAGGCGCCCTTCTTCGACGCCCTCCATGAGAGTCCCGGAATCGACGGCATCCTGGCTCTCCACGAGGGAAGCGTGACGGCGATGGCGGGGGGGTACACCCAGGTGCGGGGCGACCCCGCCGTCACGCTGGTGCACCTGGGCGCGGGCCTCGCCCAGTGCTTGGGACAGCTGATCAACGTCGCCGCGGGCGGCCTCCCCGTGGTGGTTGTCACCTTCGCCGGAGACACCGGCAGCTTCGGGGACATGGTCGGGCTCGACCTCGACCATAGCTTCGGCCCGACCTCCATCTCCGCGCCGTTCACGAAGGCTTCCTGGACGGTGATCGAGCCCGAGGGTCTGCCCTCGGCCATCGAGCGCGCCCTCAGGGTTGCCAAGACGCCGCCGATGGGGCCAGTCCACCTGGCCGTCTACGACCGCCTCCTGGATGACCGGACCGTGACTGCCGGTATCATCGACAGCGGCATCGCCGAGGTCCGCAGCGGGCTGGCGTCGGATGAGGACCTGGAGGTGATCGCCGGCACGCTGCACGACGCCGAGCGTCCCCTGATCTACGCGGGAGAGGGCGTGTGGAAGAGTGGAGCGGAGGAGAGCGTTCGGGCGCTGGCCGAGCGGTTCGGCGCACCGGTCGCGCTGCCCTTCGGGGACCTGAGAGGCCTATCGGCCGCCCACCCTCTCTTCTGCGGACGCCTCGACCAGGCCGCGGCTGCGCTGAACCCGGACCATATACTCTGCATCGGGGTTCGGCACAGCGGATCGGGCCGCGCCGAGGACTACTCGGCCTTCGCCGCGGCGCGGAGGGTCGTCGCCCTGGGCTCCGATCCGGGCGCTCTGAAGAACGTCCCGGGGCTGGCCCACGCGGTGCTGGCTGATGAGCGCCGCTCCCTGGAGTCCCTGCAGGAGCTCACGCTGAGCGAGTCGACGCCTGGACGGTACGACGATCGGCGCCGGCGGGCGCTGTCCATGGCTGCCGATATGCGCGCCGCGCGCCGAGCCCAGACCGAGCCCGCAAGCCCGCAGCCCAACACGGTCCGCCCGATGGCGATGTTGGACGCCCTAGACGCCGCCCTGGAGAGGGCCGGCGGGGGCCTGATAACGACCGAGCAGTTCGCGGCCCCTCTGGACTGCGTGCAGCAGAAGCCGGGCGGGGGCTCCAACGTCTACGTCCGGCCGGCCAGCGGCTCGGAGGGGTACGGAATCGGCGCCGCCATCGGGGCAAAGCTGGCGGCGCCCGACAGGCCGGTGGTCGGCCTGGTCGGGGACGGCTCCATGTACTACGCGGACTCCGGCCTGTGGACCGCCGCGCACCACGGGATACCGGCACTCTACCTGATCGCCAACAACGGCGCCTACGGAATCGTGGCCGGCGCCTTCTCCAGGGCCGAGGGCGTGATGAGCCGGAGCGGCGAATACGCCGGCGTCCGGTTGGACGGCATCGACCCGGTCAGCATCTCGCGGGGGTTCGGCGTCGAGGCGGAGCGCGTGGACGACGAGGCCGCCATCGGAGAGGCCATCGAGCGAGGCCTCTCCGTCGCCGAGACGGAGAGCCGCCCCTACTTGATCGACGTCGTGCTCCCGACGGGCCTTCCGGCAGGCGGACGGGCGGCCCCTCCCTTCCAGCTGACGCCTCTCCCCTGAGTTGCCTGGGAGAGGCGTCTCTGCGGGCCGCGGCGTTTGTCTTATGGCTGGCAATGAGTGACAATGGGGCCGCGGCGCGCTCCACACTACACGGTCGAGGTGAGGCTTGAAGATCACAGACGTAACGGTCAACCAGCTGATGGGTGCGGAGGGACCGAACGCTAGGTCCTTCGTCGGGAGCACCGGCAGGCTGGTGGTCCAGGTACACACCGACGAGGGGGTCGTCGGCATAGCGGAAGGCGGACGGCATCTGTCGGTCTTCAAGGCCTACGTGGACGATCTGATCAAGCCGCTGGTGGTCGGCATGGACCCGGCACAGCCCCGGCGGATATGGGAGGCGCTCGCCCTAGGCGTCGGACAGACGGCCACCCGCTTCCCTCCGCAGATAGTGGGGGCCATCGACGTCGCATGCTGGGACATCGCGGGGAAGGCCGCCGGGCTGCCCCTCTACGCACTCCTGGGCGGCGCGGCCAGGACGGAGATCCCCCTCTACTGGAGCAGGGGCAACGGCTGGCGCAAGAGCCCCGACGAGATGCTGGAGGAGGTCCAGGAGGGGTACGAGAAGGGGTTCCGGGCCTTCAAGGTTCGGATGGACTGGCGCGCCTACAGGCAAGACGCCGATCCCGCCAAGGACCTGGCCATCTTTCAGAGGTGCCGGGAGTGGCTGCCCGACGACGTGCCGCTGGGCTTCGACGCCAACAACGGCTACTCCGTGTCCACCGCTATAACACAGGGGCGCCGGTTCGAGGATCTGGGCATCGCCCACTTCGAGGAGCCGCTGCCGCAGTACGACCTACCGGGGCTGCGGCAGGTGGTCGACGCCCTGGATTGCGCGGTCTCGACGGGGGAGCAGGAGACATCCTCCTGGCGCTTCAGGGACCTCCTGGACCTGGCGAACCCGGACATCCTGCAGCCCGACATCCTGAACGTGGGCGGACTGACGGAGATGATCAGGGTCTACGAGATGGCGGTCGTCAACAACAAGGTCATCATGCCCCACAGCCCCAACATCGGCGCGAACTCCCTGGCGAGCCTCCATGCCTACGCGACGGTGACCAACGCGGTCAGGCCCCACGAGTACTCGGAGGAGTTCACCGGACCCGTTGAGGGGGTGGCGGAGCTGTTCGTCGAGCCCATCGTGCCGGAGAATGGGAAGATCAGGCTGTCGGACCGTCCGGGCCTGGGTCTGGAGCTCGATCGCAAGGCCCTGAGCAAAGCTATTGTCGGCTGACGGCGACGCCCTCCAGAGGGCGGAAGCCCGCGGCAGCGCATTGGGGGCCCGCAGAGTCACGAAGCTCGACCCCCTCAGACGCCGCCGTCGAGCCCCATGATCTCTCACGGTAGCGTCGGCAGACTGCGGTCGAGGGCCGGGAACGCCTTCTACGGCTGGCGGCTGGTGCCGGTCGCCGGCCTGATCATGACTGTCTCCACGACCCCCATGTTCCACGCCATGGGCCTCTGGTTCGTGGCGATGGAGCACAGCTTCGGTTGGAGCCGCACCCAGCTCTCCATGGCCTTTGCCTTTACGCGAGTCGAGGGCGGGATACTCGGCCCGATAGAGGGATACCTGGTCGACAGGCTCGGCACGCGAAGGCTCGTCTTCATAGGGCTGCTCATCATGGGCGCGGGCTGGCTCTGCTTCGGCCAGATACGGTCCCTGTGGATGTTCTATCTCGCCTACGTGATCGTGGCCTTGGGACAGGGGCTGGGCGGCTGGCTGGCCCTCACGACGATGCTCAACAACTGGTTCTCCCGACGGCGGGCGACCGCGATGGGATGGGCCAGCTCCTCCAGCAGGATGGGAAGCCTGCTGCTCATCCCGGCCCTGGCCTGGGCCATGGACCCGGAGTTCGACCGCCTGAGGCGCCTCGCCTCAAACCTGTTGGACATCGAGCTATCTCGTGCCAGCTGGAGTCTCACGGCAACCCTGCTGGGCATCGTGGTAATCGCCCTTGCCTTTCCCCTGTCGAGGTTCATCCGCAACAGGCCGGAGGAGTACGGCCTGCTGCCCGACGGCGACCCTCCGGCGACGGCGCCGCGACGGGCGGGACCCGGGGCAGCGAGGAGCGCGTTGGCCTCCCCGGACCGGGTGGACTTCACCCTGCAGGAGGCCCTGAGGACGAGGGCCTTCTGGCTCATCAGCATCGGACACGGATTCACCTCGATGGTGCTGATCGGCCTGGTGGCCCACCTTCCGCCGATGATGACGGACCAGGGCTACAGCCTGCAGACCGCGGCGTTCGTCATCACGGCCTACACGGCTGTTTCGATGGTATTCCAGGTCGTGGGCGGAGTGCTAGGCGACCGTGTCCCTAAGCATATAGCCCTGACGGTGTTCGTCCTCATCCAGTCGGGGGCGGTATTCCTGCTGACCTACGGGCCGGCCACCCTCCCCATCGCCTACCTGTTCGCCGTGCTGTTCGGCATGGGGTTCGGCGGAAGAAGCCCATTGACAACGTCGATCCGCGGCGACTACTTCGGGCGGAAGTCCTTCGGCAAGATCATGGGGCTGTCCCAGGTCCCGATGAACGTGCTGCTGCTGATAGCGCCCATCTTCGCGGGTGTGATGCGCGACAGGCTAGGCGACTACACGGTGGCGTTTACGGTGCTGGCCTGCTGCAGCGCCTTCGGGGGCATACTGTTCTTCTTCGCGAGGCGGCCCCCGCCTCCGACCGCCCGCCGGAGCTAGCCGCCGAGGGGAATCCCCACTTAGCCTCCCCCTGCCAGGGGGGCTGGCCCCTGTCCCTTTCCCCTCACGGGCGGGGTCAGAGAGAGACTCGCTGGACGGAAGCCTTAAACCGGTCCCTGATCTCCTCCGGCGGGCGGGAGACTCGCGGGATCCCCTCTACCGGAGCGATGGCGACCTTGACCACGATCAGGTGGGGACCGTCGGAGGCGCTTGCCGCAAGGGCCGCGTCCAGAGCCGCCGCCCCATCGATCCGGGCGGTCCGCCGGTAGCCGCAGCTCTCACCCACCCGCGCCAGGTCCACCTCCCTGCTGATGGTCGGCTGCCCTCCCGTCGACTCGTACGACTCGTTGTCCAGTATCACGTGGACCAGGTTGCGGGGGCGCTGGGAGGCGATCAGCGCCAGGGCGCCGAGGCTCATCAGGGCGCTTCCGTCCCCCTCCAGGATGAAGACGCGCCGCTCAGGAGCCAGCAGCGAGAGTCCCAGCCCCAAGGAGGAGAGGAGACCCATGGAGCCCAGCATGTAGAAGTTGCCCGGCCTGTCGTCGATCATACACGCCTCTCTGGAGACCATTCCGGTGGTGGTCAGCACCAGATCGTCGGGCGCGGCGTGCTCCATCACCCGTCGGATGGCCTCGACGCGCGTCATCATTCTACCACCCCCGCCCGCAGCAGCAGCGCGCCGGGCGCCGACGCCTCCTGGATCTCAGAAAGCAGCCGGTCCAGCGACGCCTCCACGTTGTCAGCATCGGGGACCGCGTAGGGAAGCCCCAAGAGCTCCAGCAGCCGCACGGTCTTGTCGCCCATTATCCAATGCTCGGGCGCGTCGTTGGGCGGGCCCCCGTATCCGCGCCAGCCCACTATCAGGAGCACGGGGACCCTGTAGGTGCAGCTGAAGGAGGTCAGAGGGTTCACGACGTTGCCCAGCCCCGAGTTCTGCATCACTACGCCGCCGAGCCCGCCCGTGAAGTACGCGGCGCTGGCGACTCCCAGGGCGGCGTCTTCGCGAACGGCGGGTACGTAGCGGATCTCCGGATCTTCGATCATGCACCGGTACGCCAGCCTGAAGGTCGAGTCCGGAACGCCCGAGAAGAATCTCAGGCCCCGCGCCTTCAGAAGTCTCCAGAATCCAGCTGCGTCCATGGGCACCTACAAAGGGTCCCTGCTCTTCCTGCCAGGTCGTCTGTCAGGCCACGAGAAGGAGGGCCTGCCTCCACCGCTTTCCCGGCCACAGTATAGCAACGGCCAGCCGCGCATGCCCCCGAGGGGACCCGCGTCTAGGAACATCTGGGGACAGTACAAGACCGTGTGAAACTTGACACAAGAGCCTCAAAGATGCTAGATTTTGCCGTCGTGGATTACGCGTCGCATGGCGGGGGTGGATGTTGGGATGCACTTTAACGTATCGAATCTCATGCGGGAACCAAGCGGCTCCAGCCGCTCCGTCGAGGTGGACGACACGGTCGTCCTAGCTCTCAGCGCCGATCGAGTACCGGTGAAAGGGACAGTTGGGTTGATGCGGACCGACCGAGGTGTCTGGGTCAGCGCCGCCTTCCGGTCCCGGGTCGGATGCGTGTGCAGCCGCTGCCTGGAACCCCTGAGCCAGCCTGTAGAGCTGAGCATCGACGAAGAGTTCCTGCCGTGGGAGGACTGCCACCTCCCGATAGCCGACGGCGATGCCAGCTACATCGACGACGGTCACAGCCTGGACTTGACCGAGGCTGTCAGGCAGTACCTCCGAATCAACGCACCGATGAAGCCGGTATGCAGCTCCGATTGCCTGGGCCTATGCCCCAAGTGCGGCGGAGACCTGAACGAGGCGTCCTGCCGGTGCGAGAGCGTTGAGATAGACAGCCGCTGGACCGGCCTGCTGGAGCTGGCCAACGCGGACTCTCTTAGGCCTCCGACACAGGGCTGAGGCCGCCTGATGAGCCCAATAACAGAAGAAGATAGCCGAAGTCGGCACGTGAGATAGGATCATGCCACCGCTACCAAAGAAGAAGCATTCCAAGAAGCGCAAAGGCGGCCGGACCGCGCACTTCGGCATCCGGCCCAAGTCGCTGTCCGAGTGCCCCCAGTGCCACAGCGCCAGGCTTCCCCACCGGGTATGCCCCTCCTGTGGATACTACAATGGCCGCTCGATAGTCGCAGTGGATAGCGCCCCTTAGAGGTCCGCATGGGAGAGCACACTCGACCGATCACCCTGGAGAGCAGACTATGACCTCAACTTTCTTGCCTGAGACGGCCGGGCCGGAGGTCGCCTACCTGTTCCCCGGACAGGGGGCTCACAAGGTCGGAATGGGACGGGAGCTGTACGAGAACTCCGCAGCCGCCCGTTCGGTATTCGAGCAGGTCGACGAGGCGTTGGGGCGCCCGCTGACCGAGGTGATCTTCGAGGGTCCCGAGGATGTGCTCAGGGAGACGTCCAACGCCCAGCCCGCCATCATGGCGGTGAGCTTGGCGTGCGTCAAGGCGATGGAGGAAAAGCTTGGTCTATCCGCCATGCCCAGTCCCGTGATGGTGGCGGGGCACAGCCTGGGAGAGTACACGGCGCTGGCCGTGGCCGGAGTCCTCGACGTGGCGGACACCGCCCACCTGGTCCAGGCGCGCAGCGATCACATGCAGCAAGCGTGCGACAGGAACCCGGGCACCATGGCGGCCATAATCGGCCTCGACGAGATGACCCTGGAGGAGATCGCCCGGGAGACCGGCACGTACGTCTCCAACATCAACACCGCGGAGCAGATCGTGATAAGCGGAGACCGGATGGCCATCGCCAGGGCCCTGGACCTCGCCTCCGCCAGGGGGGCAAAGAGGGTGATCCCGCTGAGGGTCGGCGGCGCTTTCCACTCCGGGTTGATGGAGTCCGCCAAGATCGGTCTCAGCGAGGCTGTTGAAAAGGTCGAGTTCAGTGACCCCGAGATCCCCATCATAGCCAACTGCACCGGCAAGCCCCTGACCACCAGCCATGACATAAAGCGGGAGCTGGTGTCCCAGGTCTCCGACTGCGTCCAGTGGAAGCGGTCGATAGACTACATCGTGGAGGTGGGCGTGTCCGAGTTCGTGGAGGTGGGCCCCGGAACGGCGCTGACCGGCATGGTCAGACGAATCGCCAGGGGCTCCAGGACCGCCAACGTGTCCGACATCAGCTCGATCCTGGACCTGCACCTGAACTAGCCCACGCGATTCCCAGCGATCATCACTGAGACGATACCGTGAACCACAGTCGGTCTCCCATGGGGAGACGAATGGCGCGAATCGTGGCTCTGCAGGTTCTCCACGAGGTGGACGCCGTCAGCCATAGCCCCGATCTGGTCCTGGCGAGAAGGGTCCAGGAGGAGTCGCTGTCACGCCCGGCGGCGGATTTCGCCCTCAGCCTGGTGGACGGCGTGGTCGAGAATCGAGAGGAGATCGAGAGGACAATCGCCAGGTTCGCTCCGGACTGGCCCGTAGGCCAGATCGGCGCCGTGGAACGCAGCATCCTCAGCCTGGCTATCTTCGAGATGACGCTGGCCGGCCAGACACCCCCCAAGGTCGCCATCAACGAGGCCGTAGAGCTGGCGAAGGCCTTCGGGTCGGACAGCTCCCCGCGGTTCGTGAACGGCGTCCTGGGATCTGTGCTGGAGGCCCATACCCTGGCCCGCTCTGATAAGATACCAACTAGTAATACAATGGAGGTGGCGTAATGGCGACAGTCTTGGATCGTGTGCAGGCCGTCGTTGCAGACAAGCTCGGCGTCGATGAATCGGAAGTGACCCCGGAGGCCTCGTTCACCGAGGACCTCAACGCCGATTCCCTGGACCTGGTGGAGCTCATCATGGCCTTCGAGGAGGAGTTTGGCTCGGACGACGACCCATTGGAGATCTCCGACGAGGACGCCGAGAAGATCACCAACGTCCAGCAGGCCATCGACTTCCTCGTGGAGAACGGCATCCAAGACGAATAGCCGGCAGCCCGCCGCCCCCTGTCCTCCCCGCTTCCGCGGGGGCGACAGCTGAGCCTAGCTTAGAGGGTGTTTGCAAAGTCTTGAACTTGTACTAAACTTGATGAATGAGCCGCAAATCGTACCCCAGCGACCTGACGGACGAACAGTGGGAGATCCTCGGCCCCCTACTCCCACCAGCCAAGCCCGGAGGCCGGCCCCGTACAGTGGACCTGCGGGAGGTAGTGAACGGCATCCTGTATTTGCTTCGGAGCGGATGCCCCTGGCGGATGGTCCCGCACGATCTGCCTCCCTGGCAGACCCTGTACAAATACTTCCGCAGTTGGACCATAGATGGAACGTGGGAACGAGTCAATGAGACGCTACGCCCCTGCGTCCGAGAGGCCGAAGGTAGAAATCCTACTCCCAGCGCAGCGATCATAGATAGCCAGAGCGTGAAGACGACTGAAAAAGGGGGCCTCGTGGCTATGATGCTGGTAAGAAGATCAACGGTCGAAAGCGACACGTCATCGTAGATACCATGGGCTTGCTGTTGGCGGTGGTGGTGCATCCTGCCAATATCCAAGACCGAGATGGGGCGAGGCTGGTCATCGATAAATTGATAGGACGATTCATCTGGGCTGACGCTGGCTACAGCGGCCAGTTGGTGGACTGGGTGATGTCCATGTCGGGCTGGGTCTTGGAGATCGTCAAGCGTCCCAGGGCCAGCCATCAGTTTGAGGTGCTGCCACGCAGGTGGGTGGTTGAGCGAACACTGGCGTGGCTGGGACGTTGTCGCCGGTTGAGCAAGGACTATGAAGCCCTGACCGGTACAACGGAAGCGTGGCTGCACATAGCTGCGATTCATCTCATGCTCCGACGCTTAGCTCCGTCATGATGTACTTCGAAAACACCCTCTAAGACCGGACTGGCGTTGCGACGATAGGACATCCACGGGAGGCGCCGATGAGAGCAGCCGTCTACAAGGGTAATCAGCGTCTCGCGGTCGAAGAGATACCGACCCCCGATCCGGGCCCCGGCCAGGTGTTGGTCAGGGTCAAGTACTGCGCCATCTGCGGCACCGACGTCCACGGCTTCCTCTACGACGTGGTACCGCCGGGGACCGTGCTCGGCCACGAGTACTGCGGGTCCATCGCGCGGGTCGGACCGGACGTGTCTACCTGGGAGCAGGGCGACCGGGTGGTGGGCGGCGGCGGCACGCCGCCACCGGGCGAGGGCTCTCCGCAGGGCACGCTGCCCCGCTTCAACTACCGCACCGAGGGCTTCTCCGGCAAGAAGCTGCGCGCCTACGCCGAGTACGTGCTGATGGAGGAGTGGGAGCCGATTCCCATCCCGGACGGCGTTACCGACGAGGAGGCCGCCCTCTGCGAGCCGTGCGCGGTGGCGGTCCACGCGGTGAAGAGATCGAGGCTGGCGGTGGGAGACCCGGTGGCAGTGCTGGGGGCGGGCCCCATCGGCCTGTTCTGCCTGCAGGTAGCCAAGGCATCCGGCGCGGGGCGCGTCATCGTCTCGGAGCCGTCGGCCACCAGGCGCGCCGCCGCCCTGGAGCTGGGCGCCGACGAGGTGCTGGACCCGACCCAGGAGGACGTGGTCTCCCGAATGGTCTCGCTGACCGACGGCCTGGGGCCCCGAATCGTCTTCGAGTGCGCCGCCGCCAAGCCCACCCTGGAACAGGCCCTGAACATGGTCTGCCGCCGCGGTCAGATCGTCCTGGTCGCCATAGCCTGGGAGCCCGTCGAGGTGCTGCCGGCCAACTGGATGGCCCACGAGGTCGAGCTGAGGTCCTCCTTCGGCTCCGTGCCGGAGGACTGGCGCACCTCCCTGGAGCTGGTCCGCTCCGGCGGTGTGCGCATGGGGCCCTTGCTCACCGAGGCCGGGTTCATCCCCATAGACGAGATACAGCAGGCCTTCGAAGCGCTCATCAAGCCCACGACCCAACTCCAGATGGTGGTCAGGCCCTAGTAGGGTAGGTACAGGTACTTCACCTATACCGACATCACCATCGAATGCACCGACCACATGGGCTGCGACAGCCAGTACTTCGTGGGGCTGTACGACAGCAGCGAGTCTGTGGACTGGAACTTCGGGTTCCATCCCGCTCCTGGGACGACCTCCCATCAAGGGAGCGGGGGCGCGAGGTCGTCCATGAGCATGCGGGCTATTCGCCGGCCCATGCGGACGCTGTAGTTGGTGCCCCTGTCTTCCGGGTATATCTGGGTCGTGTTGGCGAGGTAGAGGCGCTGGAACGGCGTTCTGTGATCGGGGATGGCCTGGGAGTAGTTGACGCCGACTATGGGCTGGGCGGCGTCTACCCTGTGGTGGTAGCTGGTCACTATCCAGGAGGGGTCGAAGCCGCTGTTGATCTTGCGCAGGTGGGGCGTGTACTCGGAGAGCAGCCGGTCGTGGTCCATCTTGTAGTAGGGGTGGTCTATGCCGACGTAGTTGGACAGGTAGACTATGTGGTTGCCATCGTAGTGCTCGGGCGGGATGAGGTTGGTGTGCTCGATGACGCCGACGAAGGGCAGCGACCGGTCCGCCACGTTGAGCCAGTAGACGTGAGATAGGGGCCTGTCGAGCACCAGGATCACCAGAACGGCGGCCATGTAGTCGACCCCGGAGAGTCTCGCCCGGTAGCTCTCCGGCAGCGGCGGGACGAGCCTGGGAAAGATGTAGGACGGGGTCGTGGCGATGACCGCGTCGAAGGGCTCGAAGCGGGTCTCGCCTCCGCCGACAGCGACCTCCAAGCCGGCGGTGTGGCCGTCCTCGACGACGATCCGGGACACGGAGGAGCCGAGATGGACCTCCCCCCGGGCCTCCTCGACCCTTTGGGACAGGACGTCGAATACCTCGCCGAAGCTCTCGATGGGGTAGCCCAGCTTCTCCCTCACCATGCTCCTGCCCCTGGACGCCACTCGGCTCTGCACCTTTCCCCAGACCCAGGCCATGTTGACCCTGTCATAGTGTCTTTCTCCGAATTTGCCCCGCAGCATTGGGCGCCAGAAGGCGTCGTAGGCCCGCCGTCCGGCGTACTTTCTGAGCCAGTCCGCCGCCGTGACGGCTTCCAGCTCTCGCCACGACTTCCTGCGCTGCAGGTATAGGGTGATCAGTCCCAGCCGGATGCGGTCGGCGAGGCTCAACGGGGTGAACTTGAGCAGATCCAGCGGCGTCACGAAGTCGTATATCTTACCGTCGTGGAAAGTCCCCACCTTGGAGTCAATCCATCTCATTCGATGCCCCAGGCCGATCTCCTCGATGAGCTCGACGATGGCGGTGTCGCTGGTAAAGAGGTGGTGGTACCCGCGTTCCAGCCGCCGGCCGCCGACGTCGAAGGTGGAGGCCTGTCCGCCTAGGAAGGGCGCCCTCTCGTAGACGACGGCCCGGTGGCCCTCCCTGCCGAGATCGTATGCCGCGGCCAGACCCGCGGCGCCGGCGCCGACTATCCCCACTCTCACGACTCACGCTCCTTCCCCTTGCCGTAAGCGACCGGAGAGCCGGCCTCCGGCTCCCCCGCCGCCTCTGACAGCTTGCGCAGGGACAGGTGCTCGGCCCACAGGAACACCTGTCCCAGCAGTACGACGGGCACGATCAACAGCAGGTGCACCACCGCGGCGTACCCGGCCGCCACGGGTCGTTCGACGGACGCCATGGGCATGAACACCAGTGCCTCCCGCGCTACCAGCTCGAAGAGGCCGACTCCGCCGGGCGGACCCGGAACGGAGCTACCGATGTTCGCTATCGCGGTGACGAGGACCTGGGCCACCAGCAGGTCACCCCAGCCGCCGAAGACCTCGTCGAGCCCGAAGGAGAGGGCCACCATCAGGAACAGACCCGACTCCAGCAGCCAGATGGGGACCGACAGGAGGAAGAGGGCCGCCAGGGTCCGAGGGCTGCTCAGGGGGGTCAGGCCGCTCAGGAAGGTCTCGGCCATACGGCCGACCACCGGTCGGAGCCGTGGGGGCAGCCAGCGGAGCAGCAGCGAGGCCGCCGCGCCGGCCCCCCGGGGATACATGGCGGAGAGTATCAGGAGGCAGAACAGGACGAGGAACGGCAGCCCGAACAGCACCGGCAGCAGGAACCCGGGCACCCCGAAGCTGCCGCCAAGGTTCTCCACCAGACCCGACAGCGGCACGAATGCCGCTATGACGGCGATGAAGAAGAGCAGGGTCAGGGCGTCCAAGACCCTCTCGACCAGTATGGTAGCCAGGACAGCGGTCTTGCTGATTCCCTCCCTGCTTCCCAGGTGGTAGCTTCGGGCCACCTCTCCCAGTCTCATGGGGAGCAGATTGTTGGCCATGTACCCGACTACCACGACGGGGTAGAGCCTCACCGTCCCTATGGGACGCAGGTGGCTGAGCAGCCGCTGCCAGCGGAGGGTCCTGAAGACGAGGGAGAGCAGATATAGCGCCACGCCAGGGCCAGCATAGACGTAGTTGGCCCTGGCCATGATGTCCAACATGCGTCCCAGGTCCACCGTCACCAGGAAGAGGCCCAGGAATACGACGCTGACGGCGCCGCCTATGAGTATCCTCTGAGAGTGGGTCACCGGCTTTTCATAGAATCACTGTGACCTCGCCCCAGACTTGGGGAGAGGGGACCGTGGTTGACTCGGCTCGTTGAGCTATCTTCACAGAATACAGAAGCAGGCGTCAGGAGCCTGGGGGTAGGCGTTCCGAGTAGTAGCGGTAGGCGTCTTCACTTGCCAGCTCTCCATCCTCCACTCCGGTCCGGTACAGGAAGTAGCCCATGGCCGATCGCCAAGCATCCCTGTCGACGAGGCCTCGAAGCAGCTTCCCGGCGGTCAGCCCCCTGTACTTGTGCTCCGGGAACCACCAGCGGTGCGGCACCCTCTCCCCTTGGCCGTAGGAGTCCGAGAGTATGAGCTCCGACGCGGCCTTGTTCTGAGAGTGCACCACCAGAACGTGGGACGTCGGCGCCTCCTGCATGGCCGCGCAGCCTGGCTGATCCTCCAGGTAACAAGGATAACCCACGGGCCGCCCGCGCAGGTACCACGCCCAGGGCCAGGAGAAGCCGCTGGTGGCGTCGATGGTGATGCCGACCTCGCCCAGCTCCGATTCTCCGGAGAGGGACTCTATCTCCCTCAGCAGCTTCAAGACCTGGGGGGTCGTTTGGGTGTAGACCAGCATCTCCACCGGCTTCTCACCGTTCCTGTAGCTGGCTCTCCACCCGACATGTAGGCTCAGTCCCAGGAAGAGAAGCAGGAGAGGCAGGGCGGCCAACGCGGCGGTCTTGCCGTGTCCGACCCTCCGCACGGCGAGGAGCGCGAGGGCAGAGACGAGAGCCGCCGCCGCTCCCAGGGCGACGGGTATCAGGACGTCGAGGAGCGCCCCTCTTCCGGTCTCGTAGAGAGCCAGCTGCCAGAGGAGGAGGAGGAGGAGCGGGGCGCCCGTCAGGACCACAACTCCGACCCCCGAGGTGAGGTCCCTCCAGCGCAGGCCGGCGGCGAGGTCTGCCATGAACTTGCCGGAGAGGAAGAAGAGAGGCAGAGCTATGCCAACCAGCAGCCAGGGCATCTTCTCGCTGGCGATGGTGTGCAAGACGAATGTGGCCGCGGCCCAGTACACCAGGAATGTCCCGAAGCGGTCCCTCCGGGCCAGGTAGTAGAGGGCGGCCGGAACGCCGAACAGGAGAGGTAGGAACTCGTACACCGGCCCTATGACGAGGTAGTAGTACCACGGCTGCCCTCCCCTGGCCTCGTCCTGCTGCACTATCCAGTAGCCCAGGGAGCGCCAGCCGCCGGAGGCTATCCCACCCAGGTTCGTGAGGAAGGTCGAGTAGAGCATCCCCCAGACGAGATAGAAGATCAGGGCGCACCGCAGCCAGACGGTCCAGCTCCATCGGAGACCCCAGCTCACCGAGACTCCCAGCAGGGTCAGTACGATAAGTACGGCCAGTACCAACCCTCCGCCCACGGGGGCGCCTATGGGTGATCCGTCGGCGCCGGTCGACGCAAGGACGAGGTTGGTCCATCCCAGGAGAGCGCTGTCCTGGAGCAGGCTGGCGAAGGCCGACCATTGGGGAAGAGTCAGCGTGACCATGAGCAGCATGAAGATGAAGGGCCTGGAGCTCTTCCAGAAGCCGATCCCCCTGCGGGCCTCGTCCCAGACGACCCCTGCCATTCGGAAGAAGGCGACCGGAGGCGATACGTGCAGGTAGGTCATCCGCCGCCCCACCCGCCCCCAGTTGTCGGCCACGACTGTCAGGAACAGGAACAGGCCCAGCGTGGCGATGATTAGGAATGAGGTCTCTTTGGTGGCAAACATGAGGGCCAGCAGGGCCGAGGCGATGTAGAGGTAGCGGTCTTTGCCTTCGTCCAAGTATCGCCACATAGCGATGACTGTCCCCAGGGTCCACACGGCCATGATGATGTCGTTGCGGGCGAAGCGGCTGAAGTAGAGCAGCGTCGGGGATGCGGTCAACAGGACGGCAGCCACGACCGCTCCGACCCGGCCGAGCCTGGGTCGAAGCAGCAGAGGCATGCCCACTAGCGCGGTGCCCGCCACCGCGTACAGCAGCCGCGAGGTGAAGTCGCTGTCGCCTAAGGCCAGGAATATGCCCGCGTTGGCCTCGAACTGAAAGGGGCCGTGCATCATCGGCGAGTGCCGATAGCCGTCGCCCACCGAGAGCATCCAGGAGAAGAAGGCATGAAGACTCTCGTCGTGGTGCATGGCGCGTGAGCCCAGGTCCCAGAGACGCATGGCGGCGGCTGCCGCCATCAGGACGACGTAGGAGGCGGCCTCCCACCAGCGCAGCTGGGCGCGGTCCAGCAGCTTGGCGAGGCCCTGCTTTGCTTCAGCCGTCTTCATGGCATCCACGGGGGATATTTAGACCCCAACCCTCTCCCAAGGCTGAGAAGGGGAGCTTAACGTACATGGTAGATGTATACATCGTCGTCGTGGAATGCAAGCCGAAAGTGGGCTGGGTCGGAGAACTTGGCCAGCCCCTCCGTTCCGTACTGGGCCGTCTCTCTGGGGCCCACGTAGACGTACTCGACATCGTAGGTGCGGAGAAGGCTCCTTGCCTCCTCCACGTCTTGCGTCTGGTATATTCTCGCCACGTCCTCAGCCCTTCCCCCGAACTCCGAGTCAGAGCCGCGCCACTGGACCTGATGGCCTGGCCAGTTGAAAACGGTGGGGATGCCCGTGCTGCGGGAGATCAGCCCGGCGTCCGACCACTCCCCCACGGCCTCCGAGATACCCGAGCCCCTGGGCGCTTCGTCCCTCAGGAATCGGATCGCCTCGTACTCCGCCGGCCGGGCCCTGCCTACGAAGGCCAGCCCGTCCAGCGTGGGGTCTCCTCCGGCCTCCCTCACTCTGCTGGCCGCCGCCGCGGGCGCAAAGTAGAGGGAGCCCGCCAGGAGAACGATGAAGGCGCAGGCCCAGGCCATGGACAGCGACCTCCCCCAGCCGGAGACGGTCTGCCTGAGGGAGCGCCAGTAGTAGACCGCGAAGCCGGAGGCCACCGCCAGGAGGACCCAGGCCTGGTAGTAGAGCTTGAAGATGGTGTTCATCCTCTCGCTGGGAGGCCCAAAGCCGTCGTCGACGTACATCAGCTCCGGTCCCATGATAAGAAGCAGTCCCAGGGAGGCCAGCGCCAGGCTGAACGCCGTCCCCTGCGCCCGCCGCCACCTCGCAGTCCAGAGGGCGCCGTAGGCGGCAACGCTGACCAGGAGCGCCAGGGGAAGAATGTGGAGGAGGCGCCCCGGCAGATCGTCTACAGGTCCGTCCCTCAACAGGTGGAGGAAGGCCCACAGGAGGTAGGGCAGGAACCCGGCGAGCAGCGAGATAGCCGTCAGTCTACGCCAGTCCTCCCTGATCAGCGTCTGCCAGAAGACCGCCAGGATAAAGGGCGCCGCCGCCACCAAGAGGAGCCCCCAGACGATGAGGGTGTGCAGCGTCCTGGCGGTGGCCACGCAGCCGCTGCCCACGTAGTCGGTAATAGAGCAGTCCGCGGCCATGCTCACAACGCCTATCCCGGAAACCCCCGCCCTGATAGAGACGAAGTACGGCAGGTAGAGGACGAACCCCACGGCCAGGACAGCCCCCCAGACAGGCAGCGCCCTCTTGGCCAGAGACCAGATGCTCCCGCCGTAGATCGAGTGAGCCTTCAATGCCACTACCACCAGGAACAGGGCCGCGTAGGTGGGGAGGTCCCACATGTTGACGAAGCTCAGTCCGCCCAGGACTAGGCCAAGGACCAGAAGCGGAAGATAGGCCGCGGCGCTGCCGCCGCGCCACCTGAAGGTGGGCGACCGCAGGTGGTTCCAGCAGAGGGCCACGAATAGGAGGGCAAAGGGAACTGCCATGACGTGGGGGTGAAGGTCCCCCAGTATGAAGCTGAAGAAGGGGAACTCCTGGATCGTGTAGTCGATGCCCCGGTCCCCGTCGAAGGTGTTGATGACCCGCGTCGCCCGGAACCACCACCAGAACTCCCCAGGCATCCAGCTGTTGGAGACGGTCTCCGCAGGCCCGCCGAGGCCGTCTATGCGGACCCAGTCGTAGAAGCGCTGGCCGAAGATGGCGTTGGCCTTCATGAACTCCAGGAGCCCTTCGAGGTTGGCGGCGATCCCCAGCAGTAGTGTCGCGGCGAGGCCGCCCAGGACCGCGTAGCGGCGCTTGACGGCCTGGGCGCTGATGATGCTGGCGACGAGGCCAAAGACGGCCGCCGCCGCCAGCGCGGGTATCGACGCCATCGCCAGGTTGTAGGAGACGTTGGACGGCACGCCCGAAATCTGCGTGATCGCGCCCATCATCCAGTAGCCGAAGTAGTAGTACCTGACGGGCTCCCCCCGGAGCCACAGGTCCTCGGGGGCGCCGGTGTGAGTCTCGATGGACGCGTTTAGAAGCATCAGGTCCATCGGCTGCTCGGTGTGGTCGATGGCGGGATCGTAGGCGCGGAAGAGCGTCCAGCCGATGAAGAAGAGCAGGAAGATGCCCTCGGCGGCGAGTATCGTGACCCGCTCCCTCGCCAAGAGCTCCCTCAGCTCCGGGAGGTGACGCCACGCGTACCAGGCCGACAGCCCGGCCATCGCCGCCAGCAGGGCTATCAGCGAGAGGCGAACGCTGGGCAGGACGTGGGCCTGGCTCAGAATCCAGGAGGCGTACCCCACCAGGAGTATGCCCAGGGGTTTGCTGAGGCTGTAGCCCTTATCTCTGAGCCGGGGCAGCAGGAGGTGAGCCAAGGGAAAAGCCGCGAGCCCGACGGCCTCGACGGTCACCAGCCACCATATGGCGTTCAGCATCACTCCATTATATACGGAGCGGGCGGCCCCTCTGCCGCGAGTTCGGCCAACGGGCGTGTCGCCCTCACCCCAACCCTCTGCCAGTGAGCCCCTCCAATCTCACTCTGCGAGGGGGAGAGGCAGGTTTACTCCTCGAGTCTGAACAGTTGCGCCGCTGGGTCGAAATTGACCCTCAAAATCGGCTTGTGATACACTACACAAACTTTGGAGGGAGCCCTATGAGCACCGGCGGCTTGGGCACCATTCTCCGCTTGGTGGGCATCGGCTGGTATGTTGCAATATGCATCGCAGGTGGTGTGTTAGGGGGCTTCTACCTGGACAGTCGTCTGAATACCTCCCCTGTGGTGACGCTCTTGGGTCTCGCGCTGGGGATCACGCTGGCGGTTGTCGGCTTGTACAGGATGCTCATGGCTGTCTTCGCTACCGGCTCTAGCTCCAAGGATCAGCGGACACGATAGTGTCGAGGCTTCTGAAAAACCCAAAGGCGCTCCTCATTCTGGCCGCCGTACTAGCGGTTTTTCTCATCAGCCTTGCCGGGGGCGCCCTGGGAAACGAGTTCGGGGGAGGATTCCTGGCCTCGCCCATCGCTCACATCCAGCTTCCCGCCGAGTCGGTCTTCAACGACGAGCTCTTCCCCGGGTTCACGCTTACCAATACGATGGTAGCGACTTGGATCGCCATTGCGGTGCTGGTGGCCCTCGCCCTGCTGGCAAGGCGAGGCACAGGAGACGTACCCACAGGCATCGGCAACCTGGTGGAGGCCGTCATCGAGGCCTTCTTGAACCTGTGCGAGAGTGTGGCGGGCCCTGGAAACGCCAGGCGTTTCTTTCCGCTGGTCATGACGATCTTCCTGTTCATCGTCACCGCCAACTGGCTGGGCATACTGCCGGGGTTCGGGACCATTGGGCGGATAGAGACGCTGGACGAGATCGTCTACCACAAGGAGCACAAAGGCGAAGAGGTCCACCTGGACGAGATTCACCTGCAGCTCTTCTCGGGGAGCGGCGCCGTGGGGGTCCTTCTTCCCGGCTCCATCGACGACGACATCGCCGGCTACGAGCTGGACGAGGAGGCGCTGAAGGCGCAGGGGAAGCAGGCCGGCATCCTGGTGCCCTTCCTGCGCAGCGCCAACACCGACGTGAACACGACGCTGGCCATCGCGTTGGTTGCCATGTTCATGGTCCACTTCTGGGGGTTCAGCGCCCTGGGCTTCTTTGGCCACGTCGGCAAGTTCATCACTATCCGGGGAGGTCCCATCGGCCTGTTCGTGGGGATTCTGGAGCTGATCAGCGAGGTGGCCAGGCTCATCAGCTTCACCTTCCGCCTCTTCGGCAACATATTCGCGGGAGAGGTGCTCCTGATAGCGATGGGATTCCTGGTACCCTTGGTGGGAATCATTCCATTCCTCGGCTTGGAGCTATTCGTGGGGATGATCCAAGCCTTCATCTTTTCAATGCTGACCCTCGTGTTCGCCACGATGGCGACCGTGAGCCACGGCGACGAGGCGCACTAGGGCGCGCCTGCTTCGAATTCAGACGGGGTACAAATATCAGAAGGAGCTGAGAGATATGGAAGGGGACATAGCGGAGGCGCTGAAGAATATCGGTGCGGGTCTCGCAATCGGAATCGGGGCCATCGGGCCCGGAATCGGAATCGGCATCCTGGCGGCAAAGGCGATGGAGTCGCTGGGTCGTAACCCGGAGGCCGCTGGGCCCATCCAGCAGAACATGATCCTCGCCATCGCCTTCACGGAGGCTATCGCTATCTATGCCCTCGTGGTGGCAGTTATCATCAAGTTCGTCTAACGAGAGCCGCGGCACGGCGCCGTAAGAGGCGCCGTGGAATGCGGTCGAGATAGATGTGAGGAGAGGGGATGGAAGCGCTAGGAATCAATGTTCCCGGCCTACTGACGCAGCTGGTCAGCTTCATAATCCTATTCGTGGTGCTCCACGCGCTCCTGTATAAGCGGGTGCTGCGGGTCCTAGACCAGCGGTCCAGCCGGATACGCGAGAGCCTGGAAGCGGCAGAGAGAGCCAGGGACGAAGCCGCCAGCTCCCGCGAGGAGACGGAGAGGCAGATCGAGGCAGCCCGCGCAGAGGGCCAGGAGCTCGTCGCCCAGGCGCGGCAGGTAGCCGAGCGGTTCCGGGAGGAGGAGACGGCCAAGGCAACGGAGGAGATCGAGGCGAGCCGGGCCAGGGCCGAGGCCAACATCCAAAGGGAGCGCGACGCAGCCATCGAGGAGCTCCGCCGAGAGTTCGCCGGCCTAGCGATCACCGCCGCGGAGCGTGTCATCGAGCGCTCCCTGGACGAGTCCGTCCACCGGGAGCTCATAGACAACGTGTTGGAAGAGAGCTCCCGGATCAACCGGAACTAGGAGCTCCGTGCACCACACCACGAGAGACGGAGTCTGAGAGATGCCGCGGTCCGCTTCGGCCAGACGATACGCCCAGGCTGTCCTTCAGATCGCCCTGGAACGGGACGAGCTGGACGCCTGGATGGACGACTTGACGCTCCTCGCCCATTCGCTGGACGACCGCGAGCTGGCGGGGTACCTGGACGCACCCCAGGTGGCTGTGGACCGGAAGATCGACGTCATCCGCATCACGTTGGGCGACTCGGCGGCCCCCCTGGCCGTAAACCTGCTGTGCCTGCTGGCGTCACGGGGCATCACGACGCTGACGGCCGAGATCGCCGACCAGTACCAGCGCATGGTGGACGTCCACCGGGGCGTCGAACGGGCGGAGGTGGTGTCGGCGGTGCCCCTGGACCAGCGTCAGAGACGGCGCGTCACGGAGATGCTGGAGGGGGTCGTCGGCAGGGAGGTGCAGGTCGACGTACGGGTGGACCCAGGGATCGGCGGCGGGCTGATGGCCCGCGTCGGAGATCGGCTGCTGGACGGCAGCACCAAGACCAAGATCGAGGAGATGCGCCGAGAGCTGGTGGAGCGAGTTTGATTACTCTCGATTGTAAGAAAACGTCTCTCAGCGGGAAGAGTCGATAGTTCACGGAGGATGTGATGGCAGTTAGAGGACAGGATATCGCGTCCGTAATCAAGCGCCAGATCGAAGGGTTTGGCGGCGATCTCACGATGGTTGACGTCGGCGTGGTCGTGGAGGTTGGCGACGGCATCGCCCGGATCCACGGGCTCTCCGGAGTCGCTTCCAGCGAGCTCGTGGAGTTCGAGGGGGGCGTCCTGGGAATGGCGCTCAACCTGGAAGAGGACAGCGTCGGAACGGTGATCCTGGGGGACCCGCTGGCCGTGAAAGAGGGAAGCCAGGTCAAGGGCACGGGGCAGATCGTCGAGGTCCCCGTCGGCGACGCGCTCATAGGCAGAGTCGTCGACGGCCTGGGCAGGCCCATCGACGGGAAGGGGCCCATCGGGACCGACAGGACCAGCCCCGTGGAGATCGTAGCCCCCGACGTGTCCATCAGGCAGGGGATCGACACTCCAGTCCAGACCGGCATCAAGGCCATTGACGGCATGATTCCCATAGGCAGAGGCCAGCGAGAGCTAATAATCGGCGACAGGTCCATCGGGAAGTCCGTAATCGCCATAGACACCATCATCAACCAGAAGGGAGGCGACCTCCTCTGCGTGTACGTGGCCGTCGGCCAGAAGATGGGGAAGGTGGCCCAGGTGGTGGCGTTGCTAGAGGAGCATGGTGCGATGGAGCACACCATCGTCGTCTCGGCCAACGCCTCCGACCCGGCGCCGTTGCAGTATCTGGCGCCCTACACGGGCTGCGCCATGGGCGAGGAGTTCATGCGGCAGGGCAAAGAAGCTCTCATCGTCTACGACGACCTGTCCAAGCACGCTTGGGCGTACCGCCAGATGTCGCTGCTGCTCAAGCGCCCGCCGGGCAGGGAAGCCTACCCCGGCGACGTCTTCTATCTCCACAGCCGGCTGCTGGAGCGGGCCGCCAAACTCGACGACGACCACGGCGGAGGCTCGTTAACCGCGCTGCCTATCATCGAGACCCAGGCCGGAGACGTGTCCGCGTACATCCCGACAAACGTAATATCGATCACGGACGGCCAGATCTACCTGGAGCCGGAGCTGTACTACTCCGGCATCAGGCCCGCGGTGAACGCCGGGCTGTCCGTGTCCCGGGTCGGCGGCGCCGCCCAGACGCGGGCGATGCGCCAGGTCGCGGGCCGGCTCCGCTTGGACCTGGCCCAGTACCGGGAGCTGGTGACCTTCGCCCAGTTCGGCACAGCGGACCTGGACAGGGCCACGCGGGCTCAGCTGGAGCGGGGCCAGCGCGCCACGGAGGTACTCAAGCAGCAGCAGAACGTGCCGCTGTCCCTGGCGCAGCAGGTCGCCATCATGTACGCCCTGGTGAACGGCTACCTGGACGACGTCGAGCTCGCGCGGGTGCAGGACTTCGAGAGGGCGTTCCTGAGCTTTATGGAGTCCAACCATCCCGACGTCCTGTCCCAGATCGCTGAAGTCAAGGACGTTACCGAGGAGATCGAGACGTCGCTGAACGCCGCCATCAAAGAGTTCAAAGCGGGCGTTCCCTACTAGGGCAGCGATTCGCCAAGGAGCCTCCTCGCGCGCTCGAAGCCCCTTTGAAGCGAAGGTAACGCCACCGCCGGTTAGAGTATAATCTGAATGGTTCTGGATGTTTCGGTTACTGAGTATCGTCACACGGTGACTGCCTATGAGGTCGGACTTACCCGTGACAGGCAAACGGAATCACGTCTGCGACAGCAGTATACGCCAGCGTGGTTTGCCAATCCCGTCCGTCGGCAGATGACCGCAGATTTCACTATCGCGCCCGGGTTCCAGTGGTATGTCGACAAGTACTCCGAAGTTACTACAAGCGATCCCTGGAACGACATCGAGAGGTACTTTCAAAGAGCAAACATAGTTGGCAGACAAGGCCATGGCCAGCCGAATGTTCTCAGCTACCCTGTAAGTTATCCGATTCTGAACATCACTGCGATGGCGAGTGCAGCGGAGGCTCTTGCCGGGTGGTACTGCGAAACGCCCTACATCGACTGGAGCCTATATGTTCGTCCGTCGAGGGTCACCCCCGACATGGTATTTCGCGACAATGCAAGTGGGCGATTTGCATTGGTGGAAGTAAAGTCATCAGGCAACATGGGGGATCCAAGAAGCAAACTAACCACCGAAATGATTAAACTGCTCAAAGTGTTGGCCCCCACGAAGCTACTCAATCGAAGCCTCTACTACGTGGCATTGATATTGGTCCAGGTGGCAAGCGCTACCCAAGTAAACCTCACAAGCTTGGTCCTAGAGGAAGTATGAAATGAAACGCGAGAAGCTGGACCCCGTTGACCTTATGTTGCGCGGGGAAATGGACGCGGCCGCCAGGATATACGTGAAACGCTACACCGAGGCCGTAGCAGAGGGAGATAACTTCATTGGTCCTCATTTGCTCTCACAGCTGCACTTCTGCGTAGCGGGAAAGCAATCTGGCCGAATCCCTGAAGACTCGGCGGCGGTAGTGGAACGGATGGTGATGGAAGAGTTGCACAAGAAGCGCATAGACGTGGACAAGAGCAATGTCAAGATAGATATTGAGACCGCGAAGAACAGCTTGGAGTCCGCTAGGAGAGACTCTGAGGTAATCTCGCGGAGATGGGTCTAAGAACCAAGAATGGCCACCGTCAGACAGATACGCAGGCGCATCCGCAGCGTCGAGAATACGGCCAAGATAACCAAGGCGATGTCGATGATCGCCGCGTCCAAGATGCGGCGCGCCCAGGAGATGGCCGTCCGAGGACGGCCCTACTCCGATCTGATCAGGTCGCTGCTCGCCGACGTCGCGGCGCAGCCGCAGGATGAGGACAACCCGCATCCGCTGATGCGGCGCAGGGAGATCAGGAGCATCGAGATCGTCCACATCACGCCGGATCGCGGCCTTACCGGAGGGATGAACTCCAACGTCAACAGGTCGACGGCGCAGTTCATCGTAGGGCAGGACGCGGAGGCCAGCGTCATCGCGGTGGGTAGGAAGGGCAGAGACTTCATGGTGCGCTACGGCAGCAACGTCCGAGCGGTCTTCACCGACCTGGGAGACCGGCCATCCATCACGGACGTGACACCGATAGCAAGGCTGGTAACGGAGGAGTACTCCCAGGAGAGGGTGGACGCCGTATACGTAGCCTACGCCAGCTTCGGGAGCACCACCACCCAGATGCCGGTGGTGCTTCCCCTGATCCCGGTGGTGCCGGCGGACCTGAGGCCGCAGGACGCGGTCGGATACATCTACGAGCCCGGCTCGTTGGACGTGCTCTCCGGGCTGCTGCCCAGGTTCGTCGAGATGGAGCTGTACCACGCGCTGCTGGAGTCCATTGCCAGCGAGCAGTCAGCGCGGATGGTGGCGATGCGCAACGCCACGGATAACGCCAACGAGATGGTCGTAGACCTGACCCTAGCGATGAACAAGGCCCGCCAGGAGGCGATAACAACGGAGCTGTTGGACATCGTCGGAGGCGCTGCGGCCATAGGAGTATAGGTCTCCGCGCCCCTGGATCCGGCGGGGAAGACAAGCGGCAGGAGGAGTCATGGCGACCGGTAAGGTGACCCAGGTGATCGGCACCGTGGTGGACGCGGAGTTTCCGGCGGAGGAGATGCCGGCGATCTACAACGCACTGGAGACAGAGGTCAATGGTCAGAAGCTCGTCCTGGAGGTAGAGCAGCACATCGGCAACAACTGGGTGAGGTGCCTGGCCCTGGGCCCCACGGAGGGGCTGGTGCGGGGCGTGGAGGCGGTGGACACGGGGATGCCCATAACCGTGCCGGTAGGAGAGCAGACGCTGGGGCGCCTGTTCAACGCGCTGGGCGACACCCTGGACAACCTGGAGGAGGTCGAGTCGGAGGAGTCTTGGCCCATACACCGGCATCCGCCATCCTTCGAGGATCAGGCCACCACGGTGGAGGTTCTGGAGACCGGGATCAAGGTCATGGACCTGATCACCCCCTTCACCAAGGGCGGCAAGGTCGGCGCCTACGGCGGCGCGGGTGTGGGCAAGACGGTCATCATCCAGGAGCTGATCCGGAACATCGGCGCCGTACACCAGGGGGTATCGGTATTCGCGGGCGTGGGCGAGCGCTCCCGCGAGGGCAACGACCTCTGGCACGAGATGCAGGAGTCCGGCGTACTGAACAACACGGTGCTGGTGTTCGGCCAGATGAACGAGCCGCCGGGGATCCGGGCCCGGGTGGGCCTGACGGGGCTCACCATGGCCGAGTACTTCAAGGAGAGCCGCAACCAGGACGTGCTGCTCTTCATCGACAACATCTACCGGTACATCCTGGCGGGAATGGAGGTATCGGCGCTGCTGGGGCGGATGCCGTCCGCCGTAGGCTACCAGCCCACCCTGGGAACGGAGATGGGCGAGCTGCAGGAGCGCATCACCTCCAGCAGGGACGGCTCCATCACCTCCTTCCAGGCGATCTACGTGCCGGCCGACGACTACACCGATCCCGGCATCGTGACCACCTACGGACACCTCGACGCGGTCGTTGCCCTGGAGCGGGCGCTGGCGGCCCAGGGGCTCTTCCCGGCGGTGGACCCGCTGTCCTCCTCCTCGCGCATCCTGGAGCCAGCCATCGTGGGGCAGGAGCACTACGACGTGGCTCGGGGGGTGCAGCAGGTGCTGCAGCGATACCAGGAGCTACAGGACATCATCGCCATCCTGGGGATCGAGGAGCTTTCCGACGAAGACCGGCAGACCGTGGCCAGGGCCCGCAAGATCCAGCGCTACCTGACCCAGCCGATGTTCGTGGCCGAGGTCTTCACCGGCCAGGAGGGCAGGTACGTCCCCGTCGCCGACACGGTGAGGGGATTCAAGGAGATCCTGGACGGCAAGCACGACGACGTGCCCGAGCAGGCCTTCTACATGGTGGGCGCCATAGACGAGGCGATGGAGAAGGCTGAGATCATGCGGGCGGACGATCAGGAGCAGGACTAGCGGTCCATGGCATCGATGCGACTGGAGATTGTGACGGCAGAGCGAGTCGTCTACTCGGAGGACGTTGACGTCCTGGTGGCCCCCGGCGTCGACGGAGAGCTGGGCGTCCTGCCGCGCCACGCCCCCCTGCTGACCATGTTGAAGCCCGGCGAGATCAGGGTCGTCAAGGACGACGAAGAGAGCTTCATCGCGGTCTCCGGAGGGTTCCTGGAGGTCCTGGGGAACAACGTGACCATCCTGGCCGACACCGCCGAGCACGCGAGTGAGATCGACATCGAGCGTTCGGAAGAGGCGCTCCGGCGGGCCCAGGAGCGGGTGGCCGCCAGTGTATCGGATGCAGACCTAGAGCGCGCCGTGGCGTCCATGAGGAGGTCTCAGGCTAGGCTGAGGGTCGCCCGGCGCCGCAGGAGGCCCCGAGAGGGCCCGGCTCCGCTGGGGTGAGCGGGCAACGGCGCCCCCTCTCAATCTCCCCCTGTATCTCCGGTCTATCCACCCTGCGAGGGGGAGAGGCCTATGTCTTCCCCCGCGGGGGAAGACATAGGTTACCGCCGTCGGTATGACGCCTACTCCGGGCGCTGGAGGTAGTAGGTCATCGACTGGAGGGACAGCACCGGATCGATGTTCCTCAGTACGACGTCCATGGGCACGTGAGGCGCTATCGGGGCGTAGTTCAGTATGCCGCCGACGTTGTTCTGGACGAGCTGGTCGATGACAGACTGGGCCTGGTCCGCCGGAACGGCGACGATGCCTATATCTATGTTCCGATTCTCCACGGCCTCCCCCAGCTCGGACATCGGTTGGACCCGCAGGCCTCCGACGCTGGTCCCCACCTGCTCGGGATCGCTGTCGAACACCGCGACCACGTCGAAGCCCTCCGGCGCGAACCCGGGGTAGTTGATGATCGCGCGTCCCAGTCTCCCGACGCCCACCAGGCAGGCCGACCACTCCCGATCTAGTCCGAGTATCTGCCTGAGCTCCGCCAACAAGAATGCGACGCTGTATCCCCTGCCCTGCTTTCCGAACCTGCCGAAGTAGCTCAGGTCTTTCCTGATCTGGGCGGGGGTCATCTGGAGGCGCCCGCCCAGCTGCTGGGAGCTGACGACTTCCGCCCCCTCGACAGAGAGATCGGTTAGCGCCCTGACGTACATGGGCAGCCGTTGGACAACTACCTCGGGAACTTCAAGGAACAATACGCCGCACCTCGACCTCTTCTCTATGAGAGTGGAGTCAGAGACGTACCACGGGGCCCCAGCCGCTCCGTAGAGAAAGCACAAGTATATCCCTTCGCCCGCCGGTTTTGGAAGAGTCCACACGCCTGCGGGACGCCCGGCAACGCGATGGACAAGGCGTCCGTGAAGCCTTCCGGCGGGGCGGTTTTTGTTTGACACCCCCTAGCCTCGATGCTAGAATGAGCCTGCTTTCGGAGGGGGCGGGCGGCTGCTTAGGCACCCGTGGCGTATGCTTTCGATAGTTCGCTTTGGCAACAGTGCGTGAGCCGGTGTCGGCAAGAGGCCCAGGGCACAGGACCGGGCTGAAGGGATCCAGATGACCCAAGAGAAGGTCGAGCTCCATCGCGGCTTACGAGACGTTTACATCGACCGTACCAAGTCGAGCTTCATCGACGGCGCCGTTGGCAAGCTTCTCTACCGCGGCTACGACATCCACGACCTGGCCGAGAATTCCACCTTCGAGGAGACCGCGTACCTGCTGATGCACGGCTCGCTGCCCACCAAGGATCAGCTTGAGCGGTTCGACGCAGACCTCAGGTCCAACCGGGCGCTGCCGGAGCCGATATTCGAGATTGTGCGGCTGTCCAAGGACGCCCACCCCATGGACGTGCTCCGGACCGCCATATCGGCCCTGGCTGGGTTCGACCCCGACGTCGCTGACAACTCCCCGGAGGCCAACCTGCGCAAGGGTGTTCGCCTCACCGCCCAGGCGCCGACCATCGTGGCCGCCCACGCGCGGATCCGCCAGGGGGAGGAGCCGCCGACGCCCGATCCGTCGCTGAGTCACGCAGCAAATTTCCTCAAGATGCTCTTCGGCGAGGACCCGGACCCGCGGGACGCGGCGCTCATCGACAAGGACTTCGTTCTGCACGCCGAGCACGGCGTGAACGCCTCCGCCTTCGGCGCGCGGGTGACCGCATCCACCCAGGCCGACCTGCACGCCGCGGTTACCACGGGCATAGCCGTCCTCAAAGGGCCATCCCACGGCGGCGCCGCGGAGGAAGTGATGAAGATGGCGCTGGACATCGGTGAAGAGGACAACGCCGAGCCCTACGTGAGGGAGCTGCTGAGCAACGGCGGCAGGGTGATGGGATTCGGACACCGCGTGTACAGGGCCGTCGACCCCAGGTCGGTCCACCTGCAGGATGACGCCAAAGCCCTCAGCGAGCGCAAGGGACAACCCAAGTGGTTCTCCATCCTCCAGCATGTGATCGACGTGATGCAGCCCTACGCCAAGCGGGGCATCTGCCAGAACGTAGACTTCTTCTCAGGTACGATCTATTACCTGATGGGCATTCCCGACGATCTCTTCATATCGATATTCGCCATGGGCCGCATCCCAGGCTGGACCGTGCAGATCATGGAGCAGTTCGACAACAACATCCTGCTAAGGCCGCGCCTGATGTACGTGGGACCCATGGACAGGGAGTACATACCTATCGAGCAGCGAGGTTAGAGCGTCGCCTCGGGCCGTGGCGATGGAAGGGAATCACCGTGATACAAGAAGTACAGGAAGAGTCCGATTGCAAGCACTACTGGAAGATCGAGAGTCCCAACGGGCCGACCAGCTTCGGCACCTGCAAGCTGTGCGGGCTCCGATCTGAGTTCAAGAACTCGATACCCGGCTCCGGCTGGGACCGAGAGAGCCCGCAGGCGAAGCGATTACGCCAAGCCCGCAGGGCGAGCTCCAGGGCTTAAGACCCGTTCGGCGCACCAATCCTTCCCCGTAGGCCGGCGTCGAGAGCCATCTTCCCTTCGGTTCTTCCTCGACAAGCCTCTCCCCAGCGCCCCGTCCCACCTGTGAGACCGTCGCCCGAGGCCGCAATACGGGGTCGCATCGCGAGCCATGGCCCGATCACCTTCGCGGAGTTCATGGCGCTCGCCCTCTACCATCCCGCCGGCGGTTACTACACCGACTCCTCACCCATCGGCGCCTCCGGAGACTACTTCACGAGCCCCATCGCCCATCCGGCGTTCGGGGCGCTGATTGCGGTGCAGCTCCGGCGTATGTGGGAGCTGCTGGGATCTCCCCCGATCTTTGGGGTCGTCGAGGCGGGCGCCGGGACCGGAAGACTGGCGCGGGACATTATCGGCTACGCCCCCATCGTCTCGGAGTCCTTCGCCCGATCCCTGCGATACATAGCGTTGGACAGATATGCGGCAGTGCCTCCCGGCGGCCCTCGACCGGACCTCCAACAGGTCGTCGCCAGCACCGTTCCCCTGAGAGGGGTGGTCGGATGCTTCATCTCCAACGAGCTAGTGGACTCTCTTCCCGTACACCGGTTCCGTATCGTCGGTGGAGAGATCATGGAGGTGTTGGTAGGCCTGGACTGCCACGGCCGACTGATCGAGGTCCAGGGTCCGCCCAGCACTCCGGCGCTGGGTCGACGCCTGGAGAGCCTGGGTCTCACGCTCCCGGAGGGCTTCCGGGGGGAGGTGAACCTGGAGGCGCGGCGCTGGCTGGCGGATGTCGCAGACTCATTGGAGAGGGGCTTCGTCCTGACCATCGACTACGGCTGCGAGGCCCATGAGCTGTATTCGGCGCTCCACGCCGGCGGCACCCTGCGGACGTACCGCAATCACCTCCCCACCGACAGCCCCCTGGACCGCGTCGGCGAGCAGGATATCACCGCGCACGTGGACTTCTCCCTGCTTTCGACCGAGGGGAGGCTCCTGGGCCTGGAGACGGTCTCACTGCGGACACAGGAGCGGTTCTTGAGAGACCAGGGATTCGACCGGATGATGACGGCTCTCAGGGGCTCCGGGCTTCCCCAGGACCAACACGACGCCAACGCCATGGCCATGCTGCAGCTGGTGGAGCCCCAAGGCCTCGGTCGATTCAAGGTGCTGGTGCAACAGAAGGGGACCGGCGTCCGAGACCCGGAGGAGCTCCTGGAGCAGGAGGGGCGAAAGACCGACCTCGAGGTGCCACTGCTGCAGTCGGACCACATCCCACTCCTGGAGGGGCGTTACCCGCACTCCACCTGGGCGCCGGAGGCGCTATGGCCGTGGCACGACTCGGAGGAGGCGGGATGAGGCTCTGGCATAGTATGGTGAGTCAGCTACGAATCGTCATGGATTGGAGTTGCGGGACTCATCGGAGATGTTGAGGGTGAGCCAGTCCGGCCGTCTCCAAGTTGGATCAACGAAGTAGGGCAGTCCGGGCCTCACCTTCGGGGGCTGTCCCTATGTGCTCAGGGGGAGGCTAATAGCCACGGTGACACCCTGTCCAAGCCCGTCACTTGTTACGGTAATTGTACCCCCGTGTGCTTCGACTATAGCTCGGGTGATGGCCAATCCCAGACCTGTGCCGCCTATCCCACGACTACGAGACTGGTCAGTACGGTAGAAGCGGTCGAAGACATGGGGAAGGTCTGCGGCGTGGATGCCGATCCCGTCATCGATGATTGATATTGCCAACGCCTCGTCGCCCTCCAACCCTGCCCTAAGCACGATATTCCCGCCGGCCTCGGTGCAATGAATGGCGTTGCTCAGGACGTTCCCAAATGCCTGGCTCATGCGCATCCGGTCCAGGTCCATCTCCGGGAGTCCAGCGGATACCTGCAGCGTCAATTCAACCTGTCGAGCCTGAGATTGCGACTGCCAGCGATCTACCTCTGCGGCGACCAGCTCGTAAATCGAACTCGCTTCGAGCTTGAGCCTCAACTCACCGTGGTCTGTCTCCGCGAGCCAGTCCAGATCAGTTACGAGACCGCGCAGCCTGTCCACTTCATGGATGATGTGGTCGGAGGCGTCCTCAGGCGTCTGAAGTCCATCACGCAGCCCTTTCGCCTCCAGCTGTATGACGGTCAGTGGTGTATTCAGCTCATGAGAGACATCGTTTATCAGCCGCCTGCGGAGGTCGCGCTGAGTTTCCAGGGCGGATGTCATCCGGTTGAAGGCCGCGCTCATCCGTCCCAGCTCATCCGAGGATGTGACTGGCAGCCGGGCCGTATCCCCCTGGGCAATCGCCTGGGTTGCCTCGGTCAATGCGGCCACCGGAGCGGTGATTCGTTTGGACAACCAGGCGGCCAGCAGTATGGCAACACCAATTGTCAGCGCTCCGCCGATAACGGTGATGTACAGGAGCGTGTTGAGAAACCCATGCGACTCAGCCGATAGGAACTCGTGGTCTACATCCACATAGACGTGGCCTACGGGCTGGTCCGTGGTCAGATTGAACACCGTCTCACGATGCCCGTCCAGGTCGGGTGCGGCGGTCCCGGGTAACAGCTCGGATAGGTTGTCCTTCACCACCCGTCCATCGACGCCGGTGATGACGACTCGTATCGGGTCCTGGTGGAAGAAATCGTCGTGTCCTTCCTCACTTCCTTCCGACCGCTCCCTCTGCGGAACTCCGTCGTAGATGTATCCGGCCTCGGACAGTGGTCTGTCCACCGTGTCCCAGCCACCGGCAGTGGTAAACTCCCGGCTCAGATTCTGCGCCAACCGGCTCGCCTCATCATTGCCTATCTCGTCCACGAACACACCCAGGCGGGACTGCGTGGCGTAGTAGCCCACGCCAACGGTGATCAGGACGGCAAGAACGACGACGAGGACGGCCAAACCCATGATTCGCCAGCGCAGCGACATCATTCGTCCTCCACCACGAACTTGTAGCCGGCGCCGTAGACGGTCTGAATGGGCTGTCTGCCGTCTCGGCTGATCTGCCTTCGCAGGCGAGCGACCTGGCTGTCGATGGCGCGGTCGAACCCATCGAATTCGTTGCTGAAGGTCAAGGAGATCAGCTGGTCACGGGTGAGCACCTGGTTGGGATGACGCATGAACGTTGACAGCAGAGCGATTTGCGCCTGGCTCAAGTCTACGGGTTCTTCGTTGACCGTCACGCTCCGGGTGGTCTCATTCAGCGTGATGTTGCCGCGGGTCAGGACCTGCTGAATGCTGCCTTTGACGCGGCGAAGCACTGCTTCGGCCCGCGCAATGAGCTCTTCCGGGTCGAAGGGCTTGACGACGTAGTCGTCAGCTCCGCTGTCCAGTCCGATGACTCGCTCGGCGTGCGCTTCTATGGCCGTCAGCATGATTATCGGAACGTCTGACTCTCGACGCAGGATTCTGCACAGCTCCACGCCATCGAGACGGGGAAGCATCAGATCGAGGATTATCAGGTCTGGAGTCAGACTACGGGCCAGGGCCAGACCGCATTCGCCGTCGTGAGCAACCTCGGCAGAGAATCCGGCGCGCTCGAAGTACACCTTGACCCAGTTCGCGATCCTCGTATCGTCTTCGATTATCAATACTGCGCCGCTCATCGCCAGTCCTCTAGTGAGCCGTCTCAAGACGCGGCGCCTCATGGAGACACCGCGTCTGTTTGCCGGATACGCCCTGGTCGAATTATCTCACTCGAAGTGAAGTTCCGACATCTTCCCTCGGCCGGCTCCGATTGACTCTAGCCGCCGCCCCGGCGCTCGCCGCCACTACCGTGTTCGCCGCCGGACTCGCCGCCGCTGCCATGCTCGCCACCGGACTCCCCGCCGGAGCTGCTTCCCTCACTTCCAGAACCAACCTCCGCATGCGCCACCCATCCGGTGAACGACGCCTGCGTCGAAAGTAGGGTGATCGGCACTACCTCGCCCGGAGCCATGTCTATCGGAGTCGTGGGTCCCAGCTCCGTTCCGTTCGAGAAGGTGCACTTCGATCCTGACCCGGCTCAGCACGCTGCTGGTCGTGTTCTCCACGGTGCCCCTAAAGGAGTTGCTGGGAGCGTCGTAGCTCAGGATCAGTCGGGCGCCGCTGCGAACCATGTCGAAGGTCTCATCCGGCGCCAGCATATTGGCGCTGCCTTCTTCGCCGCTCCCGCCGGACTCGCTACCGGATTCTGTACCACTCTCACCGGAACCCTGTTCACCGCCTTCTCCACCCGTGTGGGGCACAGGCCCAGGGCCGGCGCAGTCAAACACCTCCAGGTGCATGACGTATCCATCGTAAGATACCCCGGCAAGATTTGGTTCACTGGCAACCGACAGGCTCGTCGTCGCTTCCTGTCCAGGGTTCAGGTCTCCCAGCTTCTCGGGGCCAAGCTCCCCCACTGTCTTCGTTCCCAACTTCAGGTGAGGTTCCGCCTGTACGTAGCAGAGCTTCTGTGAGAGCGTGTTTCGTACCGTTCCGTGAACGGATTGGGTTGCCGCGTCGTACCGCGCGGAGACAGCCAGTCCGCCGAGGACGCCGTTCCACGACTGTCCGAGAGGAATGATCGGGCTTGACATGGCGGCTTCATTGACGGCTTCGCTCCCACCTTCACTGCCACTCTCGCCACTGCCGCTTTCTCCACCTTCACCGCCTGACTCGCTGCCCTGACCGCCAACCTCCGCATGCGCCACCCATCCGGTGAACGACGCCTGCGTCGAAGGTAGGGTGATCGGCACCACTTCGCCGGGAGCGATGTCCGTCGGAGTCGTCGGACCCAGCTCCGTTCCGTTCGAGAGGTGCACTTCGATCCTGACCCGGCTCAGCGCGCTGCTGGTCGTGTTCTCCACGGTGCCCCTAAAGGAGTTGCTGGGAGCGTCGTAGCTCAGTATCAGTCGGGCGCCGCTGCGAACCATGTCGAAGGTCTCATCCGGCGCCAGCATATTGGCGCTGCCTTCTTCGCCGCTCCCGCCGGACTCGCTACCGCCTTCGCCGCCGGATTCGCGGCCTTCTCCAGGTCGCGTGTCGCCCGTGCACCCGCTGATTATCACCGCGGAGAGCATGGCCCCCAGGAGCGCCCCTGCCAGGAGTCTCTTCGTCATCAGTTCCTTGAGCTTCTTCCGAATCATCGTTTCACCTCCTTCGAAAGTATCTGATGCTACTTACGATAGCGATGAAATGTCGCAGAAATATGTCGCCCGCAGCCGGGACCAGCCAATGAAGAAAGTCGACTGGCTCGGAAGGGAGAGACAGACGCTGCGGGTCGTCTCTCGGGGCTGAACGATGTCAGCATCCGCGTCACCGCGAGCCTCGATACCGCTCCCGCCCCACAAAGAGGTGGAGGACTGTGCGCGCTAGTTGACCAACGCCCCCGGTATGGCGCAGTTGCGGAGTTTGACGACTAGTGGCGAGTTGGCCGCCTAGGACCCTCCGCATGTCCGGCAAGCTCCCTCAGCACCTGTAACTGCGTCGTGGCGGACGCTGCTTCGAGACCTGCTGTCATTGCTTCGGTTACGGTAGGGGGCCTATTGGAACCGGTATCCCTCAGAACAGCAGCACGATGGCCCCTGGATTCAAGATAGCGTCGAAAGCAGGCCGCCTTCAAATCCTCGCCGACTATGCTGGTGGCATGTCTCTCAGGCTAGTCAGGCTTCTCGTCAAAGGAGGCATTCAACAGCTATCGTTACCGATGCTGAAGATGAAACGTCTGCCATTTGGCAGTTCTGCTGAGCCATCTCAACCATCCTTCCTGGCCCGCCGTAGGGCTGACGGTTCGAGCCCAAGAAGATAGCGGGTGGGAGGCCATTCCCAGTGGTCGCTCACTCGGCGAGGCCCAGGGTGGGCGCGATGGGCTTGAGGGCGTCGACCACGAACTGGATGTGGTCTTCCAGGACCTCGCCCATCTCCTCCGCGCCCTGGGCGATGTCGTCGCGGCTAATGGAGCGCGCGAAGGCCTTGTCCCTCAGCTTGCGCTTGACCGAGCGGACCGTGGTGTCGGAGAGGCTCTTGGTCGGCCTGACGAGGGCCACCGCGGTGACGAACCCCGACAGCTCGTCACAGGCGAACAGCGCCCTCTCCATCGGGGTATCCCGCGATATGCCCGTGTGATTCCCGTGGGAGAGTACCGCTCGCACGATGTGATCCGGAAAGCCCCTCCCCTTCAGTATCTCGGCGCCGAAGGTGGGATGGGACTCTGGCGTGGGACAGACCTCCCAGTCGAAGTCGTGGACCAGGCCGGCGATCCCCCACTGCTCCTCGTCCTCGCCGTCCCGGCGCGCGTAGGCGCGCATGCACGCCTCCACGGCGAGAAGGTGCTTCCTCAAGCTCTCGCTCTTCGCGTGCTCCTCCACTACCTTGTAGGCGGTCTCACGGTCCATGGCACACCTCCCTGGTTCACCTGATTCGTCTCCAACGGCCTATTCCGTCGACGATGTCTCCCCCTGTTCTTCACCCGGCTGCTGCGCGGAAGCTGTGGGGCGTTCAGAGCTCCTGCGCGCGGTGGTTATGAAGCCCGTGTGGCCGATCATGCGCTGGGCCGGACGTACGCTCCGGCCCCCGACCGACCACGGCCGCATGAGTAGCTCCAGGGTCTCTATCATGCCGAAGCACCTAGCCTCCCTCAAGGCCCTGGTCAGGTCGTGCACCTGCAGGATAGTGGGCAAGAAGCTGAGCAGGATGCCGCCGGGCGCCAGGGCGTCGGCGGCATGGGGAACGACCTCCCAGGGCTCGGGAAGGTCCAGGACCACCCTGTCCAGGTCTCGCTCTTCGAACCCCTGGTAGACGTCGCCGAGCTTGAAGGCGACGTTCTGTGCGCCGGGGACCATCGCGTCCACGTTCTGGCGCGCGCGGCGCAGCATGTCCTCCCTGACGTCGTAGGACACCACCTGCCCTTCCGCTCCAACGGCCCGTACGAGGGCGATGGTGAGGCCGCCCGATCCCGCGCCCGCCTCCAGCACCCTGGCGCCGGGAAAGATGTCGCCCTGGACCAGAATCTGCCCCAAATCCTTGGGGTAGATCACCGTTGCGATCCTGGGCATCTCGCGGACGAAGTCGGCCATCGTCGGCTTCACTGCCAAGAGATGATGGCCCTTTCCGGTCGTCACCCAGCTGCCCTCCGGAAGCCCTATGATCTCCTGGTGGGCAACGATGCCGATATGGGACTCGAACAGCCGGGAGGCCTGAAGTCGAAGGAGGTAACGCCGCTCCCGGCGGTCTACGAGCATGGCGTAGTCGCCCTCACGGAACGTGTGGCCCGACTGGGAGAGATCATCCATAGCCCAACTCCCCGGTCTTACGAACCATCAGCCGACGCTCACGCCGGGCAAGCAGCAGAGAGTACCGGTCAAGATGGCGGGCTACAGCTTGTCCACCTCGGCGACTATGTCGGCAACGTCCAGCTCGGCCATGCTCTCGTACACCCGCTTGAAGCGGATGACGCCCTGCTTGTCTACGATGATGACCGACCGGCGAGACCTTCCCATCTCCTCGTTGTAGATATCGTACAGCTGGGCTACCCCCCCGTGGGGGTGAAAGTCTCCCAGCACCGGATACGGGATGCCGCCCAGCGAACCGGCAAAGGCAGCCTGGACGGGTTTGGCGTCGACGCTTATACCCAGTACCTGGGTATCCCTCTCCTCGAATTCGGCGTTTATCTGCCGAAACGAGGAGACCTGGTGCGTTCAGCCACCTGTAAAGGAGCCGATGTAGAACCCCAGAACGACCTTCTTCTTGCCCCTGAAGTCGCTGAGGGTAACGTCCGGACCGTTGTGGGCCGGCAGTGTGAAGTCCGGGGCAGGTTGCCCTACGTCTGCCATGAGCCATACCTCCTCAATCTCTTCTACTGTTGCCTTAGTGGACGGGTTTCATCGATCAAGCTCTGCAAAGCCTGTAGGCCTTCTCACCGTCGTCTCCAGCGGAGGTCGGGGCGGCGAGCCGCGCGGGCTTCGTCGAGCCTGGTATTCGGAGTGTCGTGGGGCGCGTCGTGGAGGAGGCCGGGGTCCTCCGCCGCCTCCCTGGCGATAGCTTTCATCACGGCGATGAAGTGGTCAAGGGTCTCCTTGGTCTCCGTCTCGGTCGGCTCCACCATCAGCGCCTCTTCAACGATGAGGGGGAAGTACATCGTCGGCGGGTGGATACCATAGTCTATCAGACGCTTGGCAACGTCCAGGGCCGTGACTCCGTGGGCGCGCTTCAGACTCCTGGCGGAGAGCACCACCTCGTGCATACACGTCCGATCGTAGGGGAGATCGTAGTCGTCCTTCAGCCGGTTCAGGATGTAGTTGGCGTTCACCACAGCATCCTCGCTGACCCTGCTTATCCCCGGACCGCCCAGCAGAGTGACGTAGGCGTACGCTCTGACCAGCACTCCGAAGTTGCCGTGGAATACCCCCATCCTGCCGATGGAGGCGGCCGGAGACGCCATGGCGTAGGCGTCCTCTCCACCTGGCCCCGGGGCTCTCTCGATCACTGGGGTCGGCAAGAAGGGGGCCAGCTTGGGCGCCACGCAGATGGGTCCGGCTCCCGGCCCGCCTCCGCCGTGGGGGGTGCTGAAGGTCTTGTGGAGGTTCAGGTGCACCACGTCGAAGCCCAAGTCTCCCAGCTTGGCGCGCCCCAGGAGCGCGTTCATATTGGCGCCGTCGCCGTAGACGATCCCGCCCGCTTCGTGGACGAGCCTGCACACCTCCAGGATGTTGGTATCGAACAGTCCCAGTGTGCTGGGCAGCGTCAGCATGACGCCCGCCAGCTCAGGGCCCGCAGCCTCTCTCAGCGCCTCGACGTCCGTGTCGCCGCGAGAGTCCGAAGGCAGCGTCACGACCTCGAAGCCCGCCATGGCCGCCGAGGCGGGGTTCGTCCCGTGGGCGCTGTCGGGGATGAGCACCTTGCGCCTCGCGGCGTCGCCTCGGGAGAGATGGTAGGCCCTCGTCATCAGCATTCCGGCCAGCTCGCCGTCGGCTCCGGCCATGGGCGCCAGGCATACGTCCGGCAGCCCGGTGATCTCGGCGAGGTAGTGCTGGAGTCGGTACATCAGCCTCAACGCGCCCTGCACCGTGGAGTCGGGCTGATGCGGGTGTATCTGGGACATCCCCGGCAGGGAGGCCATCTCGTCGCATATCTTGGGGTTGTACTTCATGGTACAGCTCCCCAAGGGGTAGAAGTTGGTATCGATGGAGAAGTTGAGCTGGCTGAGCTGGGAGAAGTAGCGGACCAGCTCCGGCTCGCTGACCTCGGGGTAGTCCAGGTCGTCCCTGAGGAGCTCTGCCGGGGGCAGCTCCTGTTCGGGCACGTCCAAGGGAGGCAGCGTAGACCCCACCCTGCCGGGGGCGCTGCGCTCCATCAGCAGTCGGCGGCGGTCTTCGCCGAGGGCGTCGAGCATCGCGGTCACGGGCCGCCTCCGATCTCCGCCAGCGCCAGCGCCAGCGACTCGATCTCATCGCGGGAGCTCATCTCAGTCACGCAGAGGAGCATCCCGTTGGGGACCGACGAGCTGACGTCGAGGCCTCCGATTATACGGTAGTCCAGCAGTCGCTGGTTGATCTCAGCGGGCGGCAGCGGGCAGTTGACGACGAACTCTCTGAAGAAGGCGCCCTCCAGCGGCAGCGAGTAGCCGGGAATCCGGTCGATCAACGAGGCGGCGTAGTGCGCCTTGTGGTAGCAGAGCTCGGCGACTCGTCGGATGCCCCGCCGGCCCAGAGCCGACATGTAGGCCGTGGCGGTCAACGCCACCAGCGCCACCGAGGTGCAGATGTTGGAGGTAGCGCGCTCCCGGCGTATGTGCTGCTCCCTGGTCTGGAGCGTCAGCACGTACCCGTCCCTGCCGCGGGAGTCGACCGTCTTGCCGACGACGCGGCCCGGCATCTGCCGCAGGTACTTCTCCCGGCAGGTGAATATGCCAACGTATGGCCCGCCGAAGGAGGGAGGAGACCCGAGGGCCTGGCCCTCGGCCACCACGATGTCGGCGCCATAGTCGCCCGGCGGCTTCAACATGCCGGCGGCGATCGGGTCCGCGTACACGACCAGCAGGGCGCCCTGGGCGTGGGCCGCGGCCGCCATGGCTTCCATGTCCTCCAGGCAGCCGAGGAAGCCCGGTTGCTGTACGACCAGGGCGGCCGTGCCCTCTCGCAGCTCTGCCTCACCACCTGCCGGCACCGTATCTATTCTCATTCCGGGAGCGTCCGCGTAGGTGTCGAGTACTTCCCTATAGACCGGCGAGACCGAGTCCAGGACGGCGATCCGGTCTCGCCGCGTGATGCGAGCGGCCATGAGGGCCGCTTCGGCCAGCGAGGTCGAGCCGTCATACATGCCGGCGTTGGCCGCCTCCATCCCCATCAGCTGGCAGACCAAGGTCTGAAACTCATAGGTGACCTGGAGGGTGCCCTGGGCGACCTCCGGCTGGTAGGGAGTGTACGAGGTCATGAACTCCCCGCGGCTGGCGATCTGCCGGACGACGGCGGGGACGAACTGGCGGTAGGAGCCCGCGCCCAGGAAGCATGAGTAGTCCCCGGGGACGGCGTTGCTCCGCGCCATCTCCTCGATCTCCCGCCTGAGCTCGAGCTCCGACAGCGGAGCGGGAAGGTCGACGTAGGGGTTGCGGACCTGGGCGGGGATGTCCTCGAATAGCTCCTGCACGGAGGATACGCCGGAGGCGTCGAGCATCGCCTGACGGTCGGCGTCGGTGTTGGGACTGAAGGGCGACCTGAACTCCGAGGCTTCCATTGGCGTTACCACCCCTGACCGGCTCTTTGGCCCATCCGGCCTACTCTTCTTGCGACGCCAGGTAGGAGTCGTACTGGTCGGACGTCATGAGGAGATCGACCTGGGAGGAGTCGGCCACGCTGACCCTGAGCATCCAGCCGGACTCGTAAGGCGCATCGTTCACCAGCTCGGGCGCTTCGACCAAGGCCTCGTTTCGCTCCACCACCCGCCCGCCGATGGGGACGTAGAGGTCGGAGACGGCCTTCACCGATTCGATCTCGCCCATCTTCTCAAACTGTGTCAGCTCAGCGCCCACTTCGGGAAGCTCAACGAATACAACGTCACCGAGGCTCTCAGCAGCGAACTCGGTGATGCCGATGACGCCGATGGCGTCGGACTCCAGACGCAGCCATTCATGCTCCTTGGAGTACCTGAGAGCCTTGGGATTCATGCGCTCCTTCTCCGCGAATAGAAGGGGAGGGCTACGACATCCGCATCCTCCAAACGGCCACGGAGGTCGATGCTGAGGCGGGCGCCCACGGGAGAGCGACCGGTAGGAACATAGCCCAAACCCACACTGGTGTCAAGCGTGGGAGAGTAGCCTCCGCTGGTCACCTCGCCGATCTGCCGGCCGCCGTCCGTTATGGGATACCCGTGCCGGGGGATCCTCCTGGAGCGCATCCGGAATCCAACCAGCTCTCTCGCCGGTCCCCGGTCGCGGATTCGACGCAGCGCCTCCCCGGCAGCGTACTCCTCTCTATCCGGATCTACAAACCTGGCCAGACCCGCTTCGTACGGATTCACCGAGGCGTCCATATCGTTGCCGTGGAGCAGGAGTCCCGCCTCCAGCCTGAGAACGTCCCTAGCGCCCAGGCCGCATGGAACTGCCCCTCTGTCCATCAGCGCGGCCCATACCTCGGGCGCAGCGCCTCCGGGGATGACGAGCTCGAAGCCGTCCTCGCCCGTGTACCCAGTGCGGGCCAGCAGGGCCTCGGCTCCGGCGATCGTCGCCTCGACAGCGGAGAACCGGCGCACCGCCGCCACTTCCGTCGAGGTCAGATGCGACAGCATCTCCACCGCCTGCGGCCCCTGATGCGCGATCATGGCGGAGGCACTCGTGACATCGTCGATCCGGACGCGTCCATCCGGGGGCGCCCACTCAGCCAGCCACTCCAGCACCGCGGCGGTATTCGAGGCATTGGGCACCAGCAGGTACCTCTCGTCTCCCAGACGGTAGACGATGCAGTCGTCGATTATGCCCCCCTCCAGGTTGCAGATGAGGTTATAGCGAGCGCTTCCGGTCCGGAGAGCCTGGACGTCGACGCTCAGGATACGGCCCAGGAAAGACCCGGCGCCGGGGCCGCGTATATCGACGCGGCCCATGTGGGACACGTCGAAGAGCCCCGCCCTCGTCCTGACGGCCCTGGCCTCGTCCAGGATGCCGGCGTACTGGACCGGCATCTCCCACCCGGCGAATGGGACGATGCGCCCGCCCAGGGAGACGTGGGTGGAGAAGAGAGGGGTCTGTCTCATCTCATCGGACATCGACGGAGCGCCTCGTTAGCGATATGAGTCAGTGTAGATCGTAAACTGGAAGTTGACGTTGCTGGGCTAGCTCCCGAACAACTCGCGACGCACTTCGTCTTGGGTTACACCCAGATGAGCAGCAACATCGGCCACGATGCGGCTGAGAGTGCCCACTTGGACGACGCGGTGGCGTGGAACAGTCACGCTGTGCGACACGCCGCCTCCTGTTCCGGTCAATGTCATGTGGCTACCCCTCTGCCGAACGAGTCGATAGCCATAGCGACGACGCAGCAACGCTGCCAAGTCTTCGCCTGACATGTCGCGGGGCAGCCTCATACCGCGATAGCTTCGTCCTTGACGAAGTGCAGCCTGACGACCTTAGGCTCGCCCCCGTCGCCGAAGTGGCAGAGCACAGCATCCTTCACCATCGCCTTCAGGTCGGCCCAGTCTTCCCCCTGCGTAAAGATACTATACCCCAGCGCCCGTGCGTCGAAACCGCCTTCGACAGCCTCCGTCACCTCGAATATGATCTCTGTCGGCACCCTCATATCCACTCCAACGCGCACGAACCCGCGTTTCCCATGTTCATAGCATCACACAATCCGTAAGTCACAGTGTACGAGCGCGGTGACCGATGCGCAACGTCAGCCCAGCTGAGGTAAGTGTTCAGAGCTGGTGTGGCATGTCCCCCAACCCTACTTCCATGTGCCCGGTCTGTACCTCCTCTCAATCTCCCCTGCGAGGAGGAGAGGTAGGTTTACTCCTCAAGTCAGTGAGCCTCGGCCTCCTGAGGCGATCTTCCGTTTGACTTGATTGACTGAATGATCTATGAGCTCTTGTACATGTCTTTGCTTGACAACGATGCCGAGCCCAAGAACGGCGGGGACGCCGCTGGGCGTCTTTCCTTCCGTCGTACCTGAAATGACGCCCAAGAGTCGATATTTGCCGCCCCAGTCAACGAACACGGGACTTCCGCTGGACCCCTCGAATACCTGTGCGTCGACTACTATTGTCCCTTTGCCCATGAAGTCTATATTGGGCATCGAGGCCAATGTTCCCTTCCGCACCAGGGGCAGGTTGTTCACAGTATCGTAGAAATCATTTGGATAACCGATGAACAAGACATCGCTCCCCAAAGCAACCCTATCGTAGTCTATGGAAGTCAAGAACTCCTCGCCAATATATCTGATATCGGCGTCACTGCGTGTGATGCCTGAGATATCGACACAAGCAAGATCGACATCCTCGTCAGGATGCCCAATGTATCGATCTACGAACCCGTCATAAACGAAAGTCCTCAGGGCGCCGTAGTCAGGCTTTCCGTCAGCTCCCTTACGGTTCAAGGTAAGGGTCATCTTTCCCTTCCCCCCCCTCAGCACATGCTTATTGGAGATCAGTAGTAGCTTTGAACGGGTATCTTCCTCAGTCAAACCTATCTTGGCGAGGTAGAAGAAGCCGGTACCGGTGATGACTTTGTCATCATCTGACCTTTCAATGGAAATCTTGACCGCGGCATACGCTGCGTGGTGGTTAAAAAAGCGGGGATCCAAGCTAAACAACCTCCATCAGGGATGGCTACGACTGGCTCTGTCCAGCTCCGACGATCTCCCCAGCCACCGCTCCGTCTCCGGCTCCAATGCCAGTATACCAGCCCTGTATCTCCTCCGGCGGGCGTCCGGGTACGACACGCGGCTTGTCGTGCGTCAGCGGCGTATGGTCTAGCTGTGAGGCAATCTGATATAATTCTTGTGGCAGTTTCCAACAGATTCGGGCTTCGCGTCCGCGAGGCTCGTGAGAGCTGCTGGAGTACTTAACGAGTTCGGAGGTCAGATGAAGACTCGCTGGATGCGAAGCAGTTTCATCTATCTGCTGATACTGGTCGCCGTCGTGGCGATCTTCTACACCTTCTTCTCGGGGTCGATGGGCAACAGCAACGAGATACCCATCACGGAGGTGATATCTCTGGCCGCCAGCGGCGACGTCGACCTCATCGAGGTCGACAAGGACAGGCTCACCGTCAGCCTCACCAACGGCAACGTCTACACCTCCCGCAAGGAGGACGGCGCCAGCATCGTCGAGTCCCTCGCCAGGGCCGGCGTCGACCCCGTCGCCAGCAACATCCGCGTCGTAGTCAAGGGCTCCGGAGGCCTGGGCAGCCTCCTGGGACTCCTCATCAACTTCCTGCCCCTCATCTTCTTCGGCGCCATCCTCCTCTTCATGATGAGGCAGTCCCAGGGCAACACCAGCCAGACCTTCAGCTTCGGCAGAAGCCGGGCCAAGATGTTCGTGGGCAACAGCCCTGCCGTCAGCTTCGAGGACGTTGCCGGCGTGGAGGAGGCCAAGGAGGAGCTGCAGGAGGTCGTCGAGTTCCTCAAGTTCCCCGAACGATTCCTCGTCCTGGGGGCCAAGATACCCAAGGGCGTCCTCCTAATCGGCCCACCGGGAACCGGAAAGACCCTGCTGGCCAAAGCCGTCGCCGGTGAGGCCGGAGTCCCCTTCTTCAACATCAGCGGCAGCGAGTTCGTCGAGATGTTCGTCGGCGTCGGAGCCTCCCGCGTTCGGGACCTCTTCGACCAGGCCAAGCGGAACTCCCCATGCATCGTCTTCGTCGACGAGATAGACGCCGTGGGCCGACACAGGGGCGCCGGACTCGGCGGAGGCCACGACGAGCGGGAGCAGACCCTCAACCAGATCCTCGTCGAGATGGACGGCTTCGATCCCAACACCAACATCATCGTCCTGGCTGCCACCAACCGGCCCGACATCCTGGACCCCGCTCTCCTGCGGCCCGGACGCTTCGACCGCAAGGTCACCCTGGACAACCCCGACGTCCGCGGGCGCACCCAGATCCTCCAGGTGCACGCCAAGGGCAAGCCCCTGGCCGAGGACACCGACCTGGAGACCGTCGCCAAGCAGACCGTGGGCTTCAGCGGCGCCGACCTGGCGAACCTGGTCAACGAGTCCGCCATCCTGGCCGCTCGACGCCAGAAGACCCTGATCACCTCCGAGGAGTTCGCCGAGTCCGTGGACCGCGTCATCGCCGGCCCCGAGCGAAGGACCAGGGTCATCAGCCAGCGGGAGAAGGAGATCACCGCCTATCACGAGGCCGGACACGCCCTCGTGGCCCACCTGCTTCCTCACGCAGACCCGGTGGTCAAGATATCGATCGTATCCCGGGGACAGATGGGGGGCTATACCCGTTTCTCGCCGGAGGAGGACCGCAACCTGATAACCAAGAACCAGCTGGAGGCCAAGCTGGCGGTGGCGACGGGCGGTCGGGTTGCCGAGGAGATCGTCTTTAACGAGATCACCACGGGGGCCAGCGACGACCTGGAGCAGGCCACCCACATCGCCCGGACTATGGTGACCCGCTACGGCATGAGCAAGAAGCTGGGGCCGCGGACCTTCGGCAAACGGGAGGAGCTGGTGTTCCTGGGCAGGGAGATCTCCGAGCAGAGAGACTACAGCGACCGCATCGCCGAGGACATCGACAAGGACGTCCACAGCCTCATCAGCGTCGCCTATCGAACGGCCAAGGACCTGCTGACCAGCCGCCGCGACCAGCTGGAGCAGCTGGCCAAGCAGCTGATAGCCCACGAGTCGGTCGACGATAAGAAGCTGGAGGAACTGTTCAACTCCCCTCCAGTGGGCTCTCCTCAGCCCACCCCAGCCGACTAGCGGTACCGATCACCCCCTCTCCCCGATGGAAAAGACTGGGGTGAGGGCGGTTGACACTCTCCCCTCATCCTTACCTTCCGGAGGCGCGGAAGGCTCCTACGCGACCAAGTCGGCGACTGCCTCCTTGAATCGCGCGATGGCTTCGATGTGGGCGCCGGGGGAGGACAGACCGGCCTTCATCGTATTCACGGAGACGTGGGTCGCTCCCAGCTCTTTCCACTCCTGGACGGCCTCGACCCACTGGTCCGGCGACAGCCCGCCTATAGAGACCCAGCTCTCTATCCCGATATCGGCCGGGTCCCTACCCTCCTGGCGAGCGTAGTCGTGGAGCCTGGCTATCGCCGCCCTGCGCTCCTCGTAGCTGCCTCGCAGCGGCAGCCAGCCATCGCCGATGCGGGCGATCCTACGCAGGACTCGCTCATCGCTGCCTCCGAACCAGATGGGAATGGGACGCTGAACGGGGAGCGGGTTCAGTCCGGCGTCGGTGATCTTGTGCCACCGGCCCTCGTAGGTGACCAGCTCGTTGGTCCACAGCGCGCGCATCAGCTCGATCTGCTCCTCGGACCTTCGCCCTCGGTTGTGGAAGCTCTCGCCCAGCGCCTCGTATTCGACGGCGTTCCAGCCGGTGCCGATGCCAAGACGCAGTCTGCCGCCGCTTAGGACGTCCACCGTCGCGGCCTGCTTGGCCACCAGGACCGTCTGGCGCTGCGGCAGGATCACTATCCCCGACACGAGCTCGATGCTGTCGGTGACTCCAGCCAGGTATCCGAAGAGGACGAAGGGCTCGTAGAAGGAGTCGGTGTGCTGGTAGGCGCCGCTCCATCCTGGGCGGCTGGCGGCGTTGGCGCCCACCACGTGATCAAAGGCCAACAGGTGATTGTAGCCCAGCGACTCGGCGGCCTGGGCATAGTCGCGGGCTACGATGGGATCGGTCCCCATCTCGGTTTGCGGAAAGACTACTCCGATCTTCACAACTGCCCTCCTCGTACTCCTTATATCGGCGGCGCTGCACCCGTTCAGTCAGCGCGATCTGGCGCCGCGTGTAGTATACACTCGGCGGCGCCCTTCAGAAGGGCTGATAGCGGTTGGCGATGGGCATGCGGCGGTCGCGGCCAAAGTTACGCGGCGTGATCTTGATGCCGGGGGGAGCCTGCCTGCGCTTGTATTCGCTGCGGTCGACGAGGCCGATGACCAGCTTCACGACGGCTTGCTCGAACCCCATACCCACTATCTCCTCGAAGCTCTTGTCCTCCTCCACGTACGCTTCGAGGATGACGTCGAGGGTCGAGTACGGCGGCAAGCTGTCCTCGTCCTTTTGGTCGGGACGGAGCTCGGCGCTGGGAGGCTTCTCGATCACGCTTCGGGGGATGATATCCCGACCGTCCATGCCGTTGCGATACTCTGCCAGCCGGTAGACCATCATCTTCGGCACGTCCTTGATGACCGCGAACCCGCCCGCCATGTCGCCGTATATCGTCGCATACCCCGTTGCCATCTCACTTTTGTTGCCCGTGGTCAGCACGAGCCAACCGAACTTGTTGGCCAGGGCCATTATCAGGTTGCCGCGGATTCGCGACTGGAGGTTCTCCTCCGCTACCCCCCACTCGCTGTCGTCGAAGTGTGGTCCCAGGGTATCCAGGTAGGTCGAGAAGGCGTCCTCTATCGGTATGGTCTTGAGCTCCATCCCCAAGGCCTCCGCCAGCGCCTCCGCATCCAGGAGGCTGCCTTCAGATGAGAATCGAGACGGCATGGCTACGCCGAGGACGTTCCCGGGCCCCAGGGCATCGACCGCCACGGCGGCCACGAGGCTGGAGTCGATGCCGCCAGACATAGCGACCAGCACCCGTCGGAATCCGCACTTCTCTACGTAGTCCCTCGTTCCCAGCACCAGTGCGGCGTAGACTTCACCCATCGGGTCGAGCGTCCGCTCCTCACGCCGCGGCGGAGGCGTTCGAGGCGTGGGCGGGCCCGAGGGCTCCGCCGCGATCTCAAGCAGACTGGTCTCCCCTATCCCCTGCAAGACGCTCGACCTCTGCTCGCGGCGCCGCGATTCGCGCAGCCGCGAGCCCAGCACCGCCTCGACGTCGAGGTCGACCACCAGTAGGTCCTCCTCGAACTGGGCCCCCCTGGCGATCACGGCGCCGTCGGGGTCGAGGACCACGCTGGCGCCGTCGAAGACGAGCTCGTCCTGTCCGCCCACCAGGTTGACGTACGCCACGAACACCTCGCTGTCCACAGCGCGAGTCGCCAGCATCCTCTCCTTCGACTCCCTCTTACCGACGTGGAAGGGCGACCCGTTGATGTTGACGATCACCTCCGCTCCGGCGGACCGTTGTACCACCGTGGGACCGGTTGGGAGCCAGATGTCCTCGCACACGTTGACGCCGATCCGCGTCCCGTGGAGCACGTATACCGGGCACCTGCTGCCCGACTTGAAGTACCGTTCCTCGTCGAAGACGCCGTAGTTGGGCAGGTGCATCTTGTGGTATACGTCGACCAGCTTCCCGTCGTAGGCGATGGCCGCGGCGTTGTAGATGTCCGCGTCGGCGTCGACGAAACCCACCACCACGGCGATCCCCCTGGAGGCTTCGACGACCTGGCGCATCCTCTCCACGTTGTCCTGGATGAAACGGGACTTAAAGAGGAGGTCCTCAGGCGGATAGCCGGTGATGGCCAGCTCGGGGAAGGCAACCAGGTCGACGTCCAGGGATCGAGCTAGATGGACGTGGTCTACTATCCTACGTGTGTTCCCGTCCAGGTCGCCAACGGTGGCGTTGATCTGGGCCAGCGCCACTCTGAGGGTGCGCATTGCCGACCGCCTAGGACGGGTTCTTGGCGACAAAATCGCCGATACGGTGGAGAGCCTTCTCGATGTTCTCGGAGGAGTTGGCGAAGGAGAACCGCACGTAGCCTTTGCCGTACTCCCCAAAGGACTCCCCCGCCAGGCAGGCCACGCCGGCCTCGTCCAGCAGGCGGTCCGCGAAGTCTCGGCTGGTCATACCGGTCTCCTGGATGTTGGGGAAGACGTAGAAGGCGCCCTTGGGCATGGCGCAGTCTATCCCTTCGATGGCGTTGAGTCCGTTGACGATGATATCCCGCCGCCTCTTGAACTCCGCGACCATCTCTTCGACGCCGTCTTGAGGCCCCTGCATGGCCTCCACCGCCGCGATCTGTGTGAAGCTGGCGGTGCAGGAGACGCTGTTGGTGACCAACCGGGATATGGGCTCTACCAGCTCGATGGGCATGACGCCGTAGCCGATTCGCCAACCGGTCATCGCGTAGGTCTTCGAGAAGCCGTCCAGTATTATGGTCTGCTCGCGCATTCCGGGAAACGCCGTCAGGCTGGTGTGCTCGCCCTCGTAGAGGAATCGACTGTATATCTCGTCGGACAAGACGGTGATGCCGTTGTCCCTGGCGAGGTCTGCCAGGGACTCCAAGTCCTCCGCGGCGATGATGCTGCCGCAGGGGTTGTTGGGCGAGTTGACGACCATCAGCCTGGTCTTGTCGGTTACCTGGCCGGCCACCTCGTCGACGTCGATGTTGAAGCCCCTGGACTCGTAGAGCCTCATGGGGACAGGTACACCGCCCACGAATCGGATCATCGACTCGTATATGGGGAACCCGGGGTTCGGATACAGTACCTCGTCGCCCTCGTCGACCAGCGCCAGCATCGTGAAGAACATGATGGGCTTTCCGCCGGGGGTGACGACCACGTTGTCGCCGGCGACAGATATACCCCTGGTCTCCGACACCTCCCTCGCGATACGGTCCCGGACATCGACGAGACCGGGGGAGGGGCCGTAGTGGGTGAAGCCCTCCGAAAGCGCCTTCGAGCCCGCGTCGACGATATTGGAGGGGGTATCGAAATCGGGCTCGCCGATCTCCAGGTGTACGACGTCCATCCCTTCCGCTTCCAGCCTGCGGGCTTTCGCCAGGACCTCGAAGGCGGTCTCCGTGCCCAGGCGGCTCATTCTCTGTGCCAACTTCATATTTCGCTCCAAGAAGCCATTCGCGCGATTGTTATTTTCCAAGGGTAGTATACAACGATAAGGAGGGTCTCAGCGCAAACGCGCCGCCGCAGTCGGCCAAGGTGTCCGTCTTGTGGTAAGATTTTGACGCGGACAGGACGAGACGAACCCGAAGAGGACAGTCCCTTGAAGATATATCTAGGCGTCCCACGAGGTTTCTGCGCGGGAGTCGTACGCGCCATCGACGTAGTAAAATTGGCCATCGACAGGTACGGCCCACCCATCTACGTAAAGCACCAGATCGTCCACAACCCCTACGTGGTCGAGTCGCTGGAGAAGAAGGGGGCCGTCACGGTGGAGGACGTGGACGAGATCCCCGAGGACGCCACCGTTGTCTTCTCCGCCCACGGCTCTCCACCTGAGGACTTCGAGAAGGCCCGTGTACGCGGCCTGCACGTCATTGACGCGACCTGCCCACTGGTCACCAAGGTCCACAACGAGGCCACCAAGTACGCGTCAGACGGCAGGCGGCTAATCCTGGTCGGCCACCGTGGACACCAGGAGGTCAAGGGAACGATGGGCCAGACCTCGATGCACCTGGTGGACGACACCGAGGAGTTCGACAGTCCACCCTTCGAGTCGGGTCAACCGGTCGCGGTGCTCACCCAGACCACCCTGTCGGTCGACGATACACGGAGGTCCATCGAGAAGATACAGGAGAGGTACTCCGACGTCCTGGTCAGAAACGACCTCTGCTACGCCACCACCAACCGCCAGGCTGCGGTCAAGGAGCTGTGTCGATGGGTCGATCTCGTGCTGGTGATCGGGGCGCCCAACAGCTCGAACTGCAACCGGTTGAGGGAGGTCGCCGAGGCCAGCGGCGTTACGGCCTACCTGATCAACGGGCCCGACGAGCTGGAAAGCTCTTGGATCCAGGGAGTTGAGAGAGTCGGGATAACGTCTGGAGCCTCCACACCGGAATCCCTGGTGCAAGACGTCATACGCACCCTGCAACCGGACGAAGTGGTGCCCATCGACGGGGTAGAGGAGGACATCAGCTTCGTGCTCCCCAGGGAGTTCCGCTAAGCCTCCGGGGTGCGCACGGCCGATGCCAACGATAGCGTCCAGCGTAGTGATCGAGAAGCCGGTCGATGAGGTCTTTGCCTTCGTGGTCGATATGGGCAACGAGGCCAAGTGGCAGTCCAGCGTGGTGGAGGCGGAGCTTACCTCGGAAGGACCCGTGGGCGCAGGCTCCACCGGCCGCGAGGTGCGGATGCTCATGGGGCGTAGGGTGGAGACCAGCTACCGGATCACAGAGTGGGACGCCAACAGGAGATACTCCCTGGAGAGCACCTCTGGGCCGATCTCCGTGCAGGCGGCATACACCTTCGAGCCCACCGACGTAGGCACGAAGCTCAGCCTGTCACTGGAGCCCAAGGTGAGTGGATTCCTCAAGCTCATGGAGCCGATGATCATCGACATGGGCCAGAGGCAGATCAAGGCCGACTTCAAACAGCTGAAGGAGCTGCTGGAGAGCCGGGGCTAGCCTCTTCTCAGCGCCTCAGCCAGCCAATCGCCTCCGCTCCCTTGAGCTGGTGCCCCAGCGCCCTCATGTCGATCCCATGGGACTGACATGAGGGCGCTGGGACATTTGACAGCGTTTGATGAGCTGTGTCAGTTCCGGAAGAACCACTGCTCCGGGAACATGTTGCTGGGTGACCGGATGGGCCAGCCTTCGGCCGCATCCCGGGGAACGTTACCCATGCTGTCCTTTATAAGGCGGTAGACGGGGCTCTGTCCGACCAGGCCGATCTGCCACAGGTTTTCGGCGTGCAGCCGATACAGCTCCCGGCCCAGCTCGTCGCCTACTGCAAGCGGGGCCGACCTTCCCTCCCCTATTATGTCTTGCAGCCTCTTCAGAAGGGGCGGGGGCTCCATCCCCTCTGCCCCTTTGGTCTGGAACCATTCAGTGTAGAGAGGCGCCATGTCCCCGCAACCGTTTGGCGAGTAGGGAGCATTCTGCTGAGGAGTACTGTACAGGAAGGCAGTCCCCCGGTGAGACCCAGGCCCGATCATGCAATCGTTGGCGTTGCCGCGGCTGACGGTCAGGAGCCTCGCGATTAGGTCGAGCTCGGCCTTGATGCCAACGTCCTTCCAGTCCTGTATGACCACCTCTGCGATGTCGTTCGTCTGCCCGCCTTCCGGTGAGTTGGTGATGATCAGCTCGAGGGGCTCGCCGTTGGACATCAGCCGGAAGCCGTCACTGTCCTTGTTGGGCAGTAGCTGGTCTAGGATCTCATTAGCCCCGTCAGGGTCGTACTCGGTGTGCAAGAACGCGTAGGCGCCCCCGGGATAGTGGGGATGCCCCGCTGGCGGCATAGGCTGCCGTATCTCTCCCTTGCCATTGAAGAATATCTCGTTGATCTCACTCCGGTCGATGGCAATGGAGAGTGCTATCCGAAAGTCTTTGTTCGTCATGTATTCGGCTTCGGGGCCCTCCCAGCTCTGATTGATAACCAGCATCTCGGTGGTCCCCATGGGCTTCCATTCGTAGACGTCGTACCCGCCCTTGGCTTTGTTCAGAACAAAGGTACCCAGTTCCGCATCGTTAATCTTGAACAGGCTGAACTCGCCGGCCAGGGCCTTGATAGATTGGATCCCCGAGTCCGGGATCTGGTCGAATATCAGCCGGTCGATGTAGGGAAGCTGGTTCCCCGCAGGGTCCACTCCCGAGAAGTAGGCATTGCGTACGGCCCTGTACTGCTTCGCCCGGATAGAGGTCTCTACCACCCATGGCCTGTGGGTGGGCCTCTCCGGACTCAATGAGGTACTGAACCTTTCGACAAACATCTCCTCCCAGCTGGTAAACCCCTCGGCTTCGGCCCTCTTGGCGAGGGCCTCCTCGCCCCCGGCATGCTTCGGGATAAACTGCTTGATGTAGTGCGCGGGCGAGAAGGGAATGCCAGATTGCCAGCCGGACAGGTTCAACCCTGGAGTATCGAGCTGGGTCAGTATCTGCGGAAAGAGGTAGTTTGGCTGATCGAAGGTCATCGTGACCGTGAAGTCGTCCACCTTTGCGATCTTGCCAAAGAGGGCTCCGCCCCTCTTTTCCGATGCCAACGTGATTCTCGGGTCCAGGATGATGTCCTCGTACTGGAACATGACATCGTCAGCCGTAAAAGGAGCCCCGTCGGACCATCTCATCCCTTCACGCAGCCAGAATGTATAGACCTTCCCGTCGTCCGAGACCTCCCACTTGCTCGCTACGTGCGGGATGATGGTATTGCCGTCAGTGGACCAACGCAGAAAGCCCGTCTTGTTCATAAGCTGCATGGCCCACTGGACTTGCGGGCTAGGGGTAAACGAACGGAAGTCGCCCCCGTACGCCCCTATTTCCTGAGTCGCTATCACCATTGGCTCTTTCGGCAGCCGTTCTTCCACGGGCCGCAGCTTGCCGGCCTGGACGAGCTGTAGCAATCCCGGCGCCTCGCCAAACTTGGGGAAGGTGGCCACCGGCACCTCCTTGATCACCTCAACGGTTCTCTCCACCACCACCGTCTCGCCAGGCACCATTACCTCCTTCACCACCTCTTGGGTCACCACCACTTCGACCGGTACCTCTTTGATGACCTCTTTAGTGATCACCGCGGTCTCGCCGGGCACCATAACTTCCTTGATTACCTCTTTCTCCACCACCACCGTCTCGCCGGGTACCTGTACCTCCTTCACCACCTCCTGCATCACGATCCTGTCCACAGGTACCTCTTTGATGATCTCCTTCTCCACGATCACCTCAACCGGTACCTCTTTCACCGTCGTCTCCGCACAGGCCGCCACCATCGAGATGGCGACCAGGGCCAGTATAGCCAGAACCAGTTTCTTCATCTCACCTCTCCTCATACTGAACCGCCTACTTATCCGTCGAGCTTCCAATCAGTACCCGGACTCCCCGTATCAAGCTGACCGGGCCCAAGTGCTACACCATCCTCGATGAGAGCCATAGTAGTCTGGCTCGCCAACGCCGTCAACCCGTCCCATCGAGCTCACAAGAGACCTGTCGGTGTCGTGATCTGGCGTTCGACGGGCAGTGAAACACCAATCTCGCTGCCTGTCCATGGCGCGGCGCCCTACAGCCGGTAGTTGAAGAGGGCACTCCGCAGCCCGCGGTAGACACCGTTGCTGCGGGCGTCTATCTCGGGGATCATGCCGTTGGCCTCGACCCGTTTCGAGTCCTCTGCCGTTCTGACGTAATCCAGCTGGATATCCAGCCAGTCCGCGAGCCGTCCCAGGTATGCAACCGCGTCGTCGTGAAGGCGATGCATGGCGGCAGGAGGGTCGGCCCGCTGGAGCTCGATCACGAGATCGCGAGCGTCGATGGCCAGCATCTCATGGGCGGTGCGTCTCTGGGTCGGAGGGAGGCCCAGCGCCTCGTTCCTACGGTCTCTGATCTGCCTCTCGCCCTCCAGTGCCTCCTGGAGGACCGTTGTGTACTCACGGACGGCCTCCCTGGACGGGTCCTGCCAGGCTCGGAGGTACTGGACGAAGCCTTCCTCGAAGGCAGCGTACGTAACGCCGGTCACCTGACGGATGGCTCCGTCGAGGTCTGCGCCAGCGAGCGTGCCCACAACGTCGATGGCGCTCCTGGCGCCGTAAGTCTCTACCATGTACCTGACTGCCATGTGGGACTGGGCGTACTGGAGACCCACCTCCTCCTCATCGGTCCGGGAGTTCCAGCTGCGCCGGCTCTCCAGGGAGACCAGCGGGAACAGGGCTCCGGCCTCGGCCTTCGCGGCGGCGAGGTCAGCGGAACGGTACAGTCCCCTCCTGGACCGTTCAGAGGGAGGATCCTCCAGGGCTAGCTCGAACTCCAGGTACCTCGCCAGTCCTTCGTTGAGCCACGCCGGTATCTCCTTGCCTCCGTACTCCTCGTTGAGCAGCAGGTGGACGTACTCGTGGGTGATCAACCTCAGGGCATCGCTTCGGAAGGAGTCCGCCTGCCCGTATATTCCAGGGTGGGGCGACCCGCTCCAGAAGAAGCCGTCCTCGAAGCCAAGCTCCAGCCCCAGCGCCTCCTTGGTCTTCCTCAGGCTCTCCCTGCCCCAGACTAGGTAGACGTCGGGGACCTGTCCGGTGCTCACTCCGAGCCGTTTCTCGATAGAGTCGATGACGTGGAAGAGGTGCGCCTGCACGTCGACGGCGAGGGCAGCCGGTACGCGGGACGAGTAGTAGGTTTCGGAGACCTGCCCCCGGTGGGTACGGAACTCGACGCCCACCGTCTTCGTCTCCAGCGTGGACAGCTGAAGGTCGACAACGGGATAGCTCACGGTCATGGGGCTCCCCGACCCCGTGATCCTAACGGTCCAGATGCCCTCGCCGTCCAGTGCTGCGATGCGCACGAAACGGAGCGTCCCGCGCTCATCGGCAAAGAGACGCCTTTCGGTCACCTCTCGCCCGTCCCCGGGTATGTGAGTCTCGTCCTCGCTCACCCAGGGAGCGGGCCTCCCAAGAGGATCGACGAACTCCACCGTGACACCCTGCCACGGCGGAAGACCCTGGACGGTGAGCGTGACGTCCCTGCCCGCGATGGGCTTGCTCGGCTCTATGGTCGCCGCTGGCGCCGACGAGACGGGCGTCGCCGCGGCCGGCGCTGCCGTGTTGACTGCGGCGGGCGTCGCGGTCGGCGCCAGCGGCGCCGGCGTGGATGCTTCCACCGGAGCGGAGGAGCCCACTTCTCCCAGCGAATAGATGGTGAAGCCCTCGAACCTGGTGGACTTGCCCGCGATCCCGTCACCCGTGAAATATCCAGCCACGGCGGACACACCTCCGCCCATCAGCAACCCGCTCAGGTCCAGCTCACCCACGTGGGCCCCGTCTATGAACAGCCAACCCTCGCCTCCGAGGACGATGACCCGAATGTGGTTGCTGCCGGATGGCCTGGTGGATATGTGCTCAGAGGCCTGATTCGCCAATCGCTGCGTGGACTGGATGTCGCCCATGCGCACACGATGGAGCCATCGGCCAGACTCTTTGACAACGAGGGCATGAAACTCGTTAGCCCCGCTGTTTCGCATCAGGAACCCGCTGCTCCACGAGCCCTCTTGCGCTGAATACGGGTTGAAGAAGCGGGCCTGGATGATCCCGTCGGCCAACGAGACTCGGGTCCGCCGTATGTCGATTAGGTCATCGTCAGGATTGTGCTCGATGACGCCTCTCTGGGGTCCGTAGGCCTTCAGGAGCGGCCGGACGGTGAAGTCCGAGAAGGGTGTGGAGCGTCCCACCACCTCATCCCCCTCGAACCACGCTCCGAGGAGTCCGACCGACCCGGCCTCCTCCTGTCTACTCAAGTCCAAGACGGACTCGTAGACGCCATTGATGAACAGCCATCCCGTTTCCCCGGAGGCTATCACCCTGACGTGGTTTTCAACGTCCTTTCCCGACCTGATGTTAGGAGAGGCGCCTGTCTGAAGCGTCACGTCATCCTCCGGGGGCCCCCTACGCAGGTAGTGATGCCAGTTGCCCGACCTGTGGATGACGACCACATGGGACCTGTTTTTGCCCGTCCGCAGAATGAAGCCGCTGCTCCAGCCCCTGCTGGAGATGCTGTGGGGGGTTGTGAACGTGGCCTCGGCGACGAAGTCGGCGACGTTCGTGCCGCTGTCGAAGATCGGGATGAGCTCGTCAAGGAGGTTGTGATTGAGGACACCGCTTGTCGGCCCGAAGCCGGTCGGCAGGGGCGCCGGCGTCGGCGTCACGGTAGGCGCAAGAGTGCTGGTCGGTACGGGCGTCAGCGTCGCCGCGGGCGTCGGAGTGTCGGTCGGTAGGGGCGTCGGCGTCGGCGTGCTGGCCGGTACGGGCGTCGGCGTCGCCGTAGGCGTCGGTGTGCTGGTCGGTAGGGGCGTCGGCGTCGCCGTAGGCGTCGGAGTGTCGGTCGGTACGGGCGTCGGCGTCGCCGTAGGCGTCGGAATGTCGGTCGGTACGGGCGTCGGCGTCGAGGTGGGCGTCGGTGTACTGGTGGGGACAGGCGTCCCGGTAGGAGACGGCGTTGCGGTGGGAGTAGGCGTGGTCGTCGGAGTGGGCATCACGGTCGGGGTCAGCGCCAGCGCCTGCATGGTGGCTTCGACTCCCGCTGCCACGATCGCCTGGACGTCTGGAGTCGGGGCCGCCGTATCGGCGGGCATCGCCTCTTCCACGGCCGCCCGGACGATGGCCTCTATGTCGGGGGGAGGCTCGGGCTCCGGGGGCTGGGAGCAGGCCGCCGCCCAGAGGAGTGCCGCCACGGCCAGCAGGAGACGCACCGTCCAGATGTTCCTGTGTGTGTAGCCGGACATTGGGGGCCAATTATCTCAGAATCCATACGGCCTTGCGAAGGCTCAGCCTGGCAGTGAAGGCGGCCTTGGAAAGGTCCGCGACTGCGACTCGGGGCGGTAGTGTTGACCGGAGCCGGTGCGGTTGGTATCCTACTATTAGGAATTGTTGACTCAAATGGTCAACAATTCCCTCCTGAGACGAAACAGCCGGAATGCACCCCGTAGACAGGGGGTCCCAGGGGTTGGTAATCTTGAGTGTGGGCGGCCACAGTGCTGCCCATTTGTTTGGCCGAGACCAGATCAGGCGCTGAAGGAAGGACCGCCATATGACGACCAGCAAGGTCATCTCACGGGAGACGGGCCTGGAGGAGAGCCAGTACAAGTGGGGCTTCGAGCTCGACATCGAGTCCGACGTCGCTCCCAGGGGCTTGAGCGAGGAGATCGTCCGTCTCATATCCTCCAAGAAGGGGGAGCCAGAGTGGATGTTGGACTGGCGCCTGAAGGCCTTCCGGCTTTGGGTCGGGTCCAACGACGGTGAACCCGGCTGGGCCAACGTCGAGTTTCCGCCGATAGACTACCAGGACATCATCTACTACGCCGCGCCCAAGTCCCAAGGCGACGGCCCCAAGAGCCTGGAAGACATCGACCCCGAGGTGCTGGAGGGCTTCAACAAGCTGGGGATACCGCTGGAGGAGCAGAAGATGCTGACGGGCGTGGCGATCGACGCGGTGCTGGACAGCGTATCCGTCGCCACGACCTACCGCGACATGCTGAAGAAGGCCGGCGTAATCTTCTGCCCCATCAGCGAGGCGATCAAGGAGCACCCGGAGCTGGTGCAGAAGTACCTGGGCTCGGTCGTTCCCTACAGCGACAACTTCTACGCGACCTTGAACTCGGCCGTCTTCAGCGACGGCTCCTTCTGCTACGTGCCTCCGGGAGTCCGGTGTCCGGTGGAGCTCATGACCTACTTCCGCATCAACGAGGTGGACACCGGCCAGTTCGAGCGCACCCTGATAATCGCGGACAAGGGGAGCTACGTCAGCTACCTGGAGGGGTGCACGGCTCCGATACGGAAGAGCCATCAGCTGCACGCCGCGGTGGTGGAGCTGGTTGCCCTGGAGGACGCGGAGATCAAGTACTCGACACTTCAGAACTGGTATCCCGGCGACAAGGAGGGCAACGGCGGCGTCTACAACTTCGTGACCAAGCGCGGCAAGGCCGCCGGCAAGAGGTCCAAGATATCGTGGACCCAGGTGGAGACGGGATCGGCGATTACCTGGAAGTATCCCAGCGTCATCCTTCAGGGAGACGACTCCGTAGGCGAGTTCTACTCGGTGGCGCTGGTCAACAACTACCAGCAGGCCGACACGGGCACCAAGATGACCCACATCGGCAAGAACACCCGCAGCACCATCATCGCCAAGGGCATCTCCGCGGGGAAGGCCAACAACACGTACCGCGGCCAGGTCAAGATCATGCCCTCCGCGGCCAACGCCCGCAACTTCACCCAGTGCGACTCTCTGCTGGTGGGCGATCAGTGCGGCGCCCATACGGTCCCCTACATCGAGGTCCGCAATCCCACGGCGCAACTAGAGCACGAGGCGTCCACCTCGAAGGTGAGCGACGACCAGGTCTTCTACCTGCAGCAGCGGGGCATCAGCAACGAGGAGGCCCACTACATGATCATCAACGGCTTCTGCCGCGGCATCTTCAAGGAGCTCCCCTTCGAGTTCGCGGCGGAGGCCTCGCAGCTGATGAGGGTCAGCCTGGAGGGGGCCGTAGGGTAGATGGCTACCACGATACGACATGAGGAGATCAGCGGCCGCTTTCTCCACCACGCCGACGAGGAGTTCGAGAAGGGCGACATGCTTCAGGCCTCCGAGAAGAAGGCGTGGGGAGCGGTTGCCCACTACGTGAAATCCGTCGCCAAGGCGAGGGGCTGGCCGGACGGGTCCCACCGGGACATATGGGACAACGCCAGAAGGCTGCTGGATCTGACGCCCGACCCTGACGGTAACAGGACGAAGTTCGCCATGGTCAATGTCCTTCACGTCAATTTCTACGAGGAAGAGCTGGACCCGAAGGACGTGAGACTCGGCATCAGGCACGCCCGCGAGCTGATAGACGCCATGCGAGAAGCGGAGCCGAGGCTGGGGCGAAGGGCTGGCGACAAGACCCCGTAAAGGAGAATGGATTTGCTCCTGGAAATCCGAGATCTCCGTGTCGCCGTCGGCGACACGGAGATACTGAAGGGCATCGACCTCAAAGTGGACCTGGGCGAGGTGCACGCCATCATGGGGCCCAACGGCTCCGGCAAGAGCACACTGGCAGGGGTCCTGGCGGGCAGGCCCGAGTACGTCGTAACCGGGGGCCGGGTACTGTACCGGAACGAAGACCTCCTGCGCGCTCTCCCGGAGGACCGCGCCCGAGACGGCATATTCCTGGCGTTCCAGTACCCGATGGAGCTGCCGGGGGTCCGCACCTGGCAGTTCCTGAAGTCGGCCGTAGACTCCATAAGGGAGCGGCAGGGCCTGGAGGGGATGCGGATAAGGGACTTCGACAAGCTGCTGGAAGAGAAGCGCCAGCTGGCGGAGGTCGACCCCGATCTGGTCAGGCGGTCTGTCAACGAGGGCTTCTCAGGCGGAGAGAAGAAGCGCAACGAGATACTCCAGCTGGCCCTGTTGGACCCTACCCTGGCCATCCTGGACGAGACCGACTCCGGCTTGGACATCGACGCCCTGCGGACGGTTGCCAACGGCGTCGAGCGGTTTCGGGGCCCCTCCAAAGCCATCATCCTGGTGACACACTACCAGCGCATCCTCAACTACATCACGCCCGACTACGTCCACATTCTCCTGGACGGGCGCATCGTCCAATCCGGCGGCAAAGAGCTGGCGCTGGAGCTGGAGGAGAGAGGGTACGACTGGGTACGGGAGTCGGCGGCTGAAGCGGGAGCAGCCGTCTAGAGCCGCAGAGTCAGTAGCCGTCACATGATGCAGCCCAAATACAAAGAATACCTATCGGAGATTCGGCGCTTCCACTCCGGAGAGGCCGCCGATGCGCCTTCCTGGCTGCGCGGCGTCCGAGAGAGGGCGCGGGACCGGTTCTCCGAGCTCGGCCTGCCGACGGCCCGCAAGGGCAACGAGAAGTGGAAGTACACGAACGTAGGCCCCATAGCCAACGGCGGCTTCGTCCGGCCCGACGGCCCTCCACCGAGGGAGGTGTCGGAGGAGGACCTTCTGAGGATGACTCCCTGGCACGAGGGATGGATGAACCTTGTGTTCGTGGACGGGGACTACTCCCAGCGTCTATCGACGCCGCCCGCCGCCAACGGCGTGCAGGTCACGAGTATGGCGGACGCCATCGACCGGGACGACGACCTGCTGCGGAAGCATCTGGCGCGCTACCCGTCGCTGGACGACGACGGCTTCACGGCCTTGAACACAGCCTTCGTCCGAGACGGCGCCTACGTTCAGATCCCCGAGGGCAAAGCGCTGGGGCGCACGGTCCACCTAGCTTTCATATCGACCGAGCGGGAGCAGGCCACGGTGTCGCACCCGAGGGTCCTGGTAGTCGCGGGCCGCGGCAGCAAGGCGACCATCGTCGAGAGCTACGCAGGCTCTCCCGGCTCTCGATATTTCACCAACGCCGTATCGGAGATGGTGGTCGATACGGGTGCCGACGTGGACCACTGCCGGCTGCTGATGGAAAGCGAGCAGGCATTCCACGTGGGCGCCTTACGCGTCCATCAGGAAGAAGAGAGCACCTTCTCCTCCAAGGTCTTCGAAAAGAGCGTCGGCCTCGGCAGGTACGACCTCTACTCGCTGTTGGACGGCCCCGGCGCGTGGTGCACCCTGAACGGCCTGTACCTGACCTCGGGCAGACAGCATGTGGACAACTACATCAACATCGACCACGCCAAGCCGCATACGACCAGCCGCCTCAACTACAAGGGCATCCTGGACGGACACTCCAAGGCGGTCTTCGGCGGCACGGTGTGGGTACGCAAGGACGCGCAGAAGACCGACGCGCTGCAGTCGGACAAGAACCTGGTGCTCTCACCCAACGCGGAGGTGGACAGCAAGCCAGCCCTGTTCATCTACGCGGACGACGTCAAATGCGGCCACGGCGCGACGGCCGGCAACATCGACGAGGAGACGGTCTTCTACATGAGGAGCCGCGGCATCGATCTGAAGACTGCCAGCCAGCTGCTGATCTACGGCTTCGCCAGCGAGATAATCGACACGGTGCAGGACGAGCATCTGCACGGGTACCTCCAGAGGCTCTTCCTGGAGTCGCTCCCCAGTTACGAGTTCAACTTCTGAAATGTACGACCTCCAAGACCTCTACCAAGAGGTGGTGATGGACCACAACCGGAGACCTCGCAACTTCAAGAGGCTCCAGGAGCCCGACAGGCAGGCCGAGGGGTTCAACCCGCTGTGCGGAGACCAGCTGACGCTCTACCTGAACCTGCAGGACGACCGGATCACCGACGTAGGCGTGGAGACCGTCGGATGCGCCATCTCCAAGGCCTCGGCGTCGATGATGACCGAGAGCATCAAGGGCAAGCGGCTGGAGGAGGCGCACAAGCTCTTCGAAGACTTTCGCCGGATGGTCACCAGGGCGCCCGGCGACGGCTTCGAGCCGGACTCCCTGGGGGACCTGGAGGTCCTATCAGGGGTTGTAGCCTATCCCGCGCGAATAAAGTGCGCGACCTTGTCGTGGCATACACTGGAGTCGGCACTATCCAGCAATCAAGGGGTGGCATCGACGGAGTAGCCTGTCTGCAAGAATCCGTTCCGCCTATGCGCGGAGCCCACGCCGCGGGGAGAGAAGCCATGAACATTCCGATAAAAGTCGACTACGGCGTACGAGCGCTGATCGATCTGGCGCAGCACTCCAACGGCGGCCCTGTGTGCACGGCCGAGATAGCCCAGCGCACCGCCATACCCGGCCAGTTTCTGGCGCAGGTGCTTCTGGTCCTCAACAGGCGCGGCTTCATCCGGAGCATACGGGGCCCCGGCGGCGGCCACGTCTTCGCCGTCGACCCCGCCGAGATTCGACTGAGCATGGTAGCCGAGTGCCTGGGAGGACTGGATGCCATCGTCGGCTGCCTCGACGATAGGTCCTGCTGCGTACACGTACCGACGTGCGCCCAGCGGGAGGTCTGGCAGAGCGTCTCGGAGGCAGTCTACAACATACTGGACTCAACGACCGTGAGGGACCTGTTGGAGAGGACACGGGCCATCGCGGCGGCCCGTGCGGAGCCTCTCGACGTGGTGAGAGTGTAGCCGCCGGACGACGACGGCAGAGCCCGACGGATAGACGTCGCCGGTGCGGCAAATCTGGTCAAAGGACTAGGAGAAGGAGACACATGGCATTCGTCAAGGTAGGAAAGATAGAGGACGTTCCCCCCGGCTCGGCGAAGGTCTATGAGGTAGAGGGCAGGGCCGTCGCCGTATGCAACGTCGACGGCGACCTCTTCGCGGTCGACGACGTTTGCACCCACGACGAGGGGTCCCTGGAACAGGGAGACCTGGATGAGTTCGAGATCGAGTGCCCCAGGCACGGGGCCCGCTTCGACGTCAGGTCTGGCGAGGTGACTGCGCTGCCCGCGGTCGTGTCCATAGACACCTTCAAGGTGCGCGTCGAGGGCGGCGACGTCGAAATCGAAGTGTGATGCATTCCAGCGGTATCCGGCGAGGGGCCAACAACATGCTCGACGTACAGGCGATTAGGGAGGACTTTCCGGTACTCCGGAGGAAGGTCTACGATAGGCCGCTTGTCTACCTGGACAACGCCGCAACCTCCCAGAAGCCCCAATCGGTGATCCAGGCGCTGGTCGACTACTACGAGGGGTACAACTCCAACGTGCATCGGGGCGTCCACGCCCTGAGCATGGAGGCCACCGACCGCTACGAGGAGGCCCGCGTCAAGGTCGCCGACTTCATCAAGGCTGATACGCCCGAATCGGTGATCTGGACGCGGAACACGACCGAGGGCATCAACCTGGTAGCCAACTCCTGGGCCATGGAGGAGATCACCGAGGGCGACGAGATCGTCGTCACGCAGATGGAGCACCACAGTAACTTGGTGCCCTGGCAGAGGGTCGCGCGGGAGAGGGGCGCCTCCCTTCGGGTCCTGCCGCTGACCGGCGACGGTATGGTGGACCTGCAGGCGGCGGACTCCATCATCACCCGGCGATGCAAGCTCCTCTCCATCGTCCACGTCTCCAACTCCCTGGGCACCATCAACCCCGTCGACGAGCTGGTAGCCAGGGCGCGCGCCGTGGGTGCCTACGTCCTGATAGACGGGGCCCAGAGCGTTCCCCACCTGCCCGTGGACGTCAACGACCTGGACTGCGACTTCCTAGCCTTCTCCGGCCACAAGATGCTCGGGCCCACGGGCATAGGCGCCCTGTACGTGAGGCGCGAGATACTGGAGCGGATGGAACCCTTCCTGCTGGGCGGCGAGATGGTGATGGAGGTGTGGAACGACAGGGCAACCTGGAACGACCTGCCCATGCGCTTCGAGGCTGGGACCCCGAACATCGCCGACGCCATCGCCCTGGGCGCCGCCGTCGACTACCTCCAGGACCTGGGGATGGACAAGGTGAGAGAGCACGAGGTCCAGCTCACGAAGTACGGCTTGGAGGCGCTCAGGGAGATCGAGGAGATAGACGTAGTGGGGCCCAGCGATCCTCAACTGAGAGGCGGCGTGATCTCGTTCCACAACAGCGACATCCATCCCCATGATCTGGGAACGTTCCTGGACAGGCAGGGCGTCGCCATTCGCACGGGCCACCACTGTACGATGCCCCTGATGCGCTCTCTGGACTTGGTGGCAACGGCCAGGGCCAGCTTCTACGTGTACAACACGGAGGAAGAGGTGGACATGCTGGTGGACGGACTGAGGCAGGCCCTGCGGTACTTTACAGATGGAGACCGATGAGCTTGAAGAGCTCTACGGCGAGACCGTTCTCGACCACTGCCGCAACCCCCGGGGCCACCGCAAGCTCGAAGATGCCGAAATCGTTGCGGCCAGCGTAAACCCCTTCTGCGGGGACGAGGTCCACGTCCAGATCAACCTCGACGAAGGCGGACGCGTCAGCGCCGTAGGGCTGCAGAGCGTAGGTTGCTCCATCAATCAGGCCTCCGGCTCCATGCTGGCGGACGTGATAGAGGGACGGAGCCTGGAACAGATCGAGGCGCTCCACGCCGCCTTCAGGGCCATGTTCGAGGCCGATGCGTCCAATCCGGTGCCTGAGCTGCCGGGGGAGCTGGCGACTCTCTACGGGGTCAGGGCGTTCCCCGTCCGGGTCAAGTGCGCGCTGCTGGCATGGTCGGCCCTGGAAGAGGGAGTGGACCGCTACCGGCGCCAGGGCCAAGGTAGGCGGTCTCTTCTCCGCTAGTCTCGCAATTGCCCTCTCTCCTCGATGGGAGAGCGCCGGGGTGAGGATGATGCGCTCGTTAACCGGAATCCTCGCAGGACATTGGAGCCCTGCGAGTCGCGTCGTATCCTCCTACTCCTTCAGCCAGACGCGAGACCAGTGGGAGTACTCGAAGGCGGCGAAGTTGGGGAAGAAGTCCCGCACCCGCTCCGACCACGTCCACCGGGAGATCTGCGTCGCAGGCATGAACCGGGTGGCGTTGTCCAGGGCCCTGCGCTGGATCTGCAGGGCGACCTCCCTACGCATCTGCGGATCGTAGAGCCCCGCCTGTGCCTCGATGAGCTCGTCTAGCTGCGGATCGACGAGGCCCGTAGAGTTCGCCTGGCCTTGGCTGTGCAGGATGGGCAGCAGGTATCCGTTGGCTGAGGTCACGGGCGCCATTGGGCCCACGTACATCTGATAGTCGCCGCCCAGCCAGACCCGCTCTCCGAAGGCCCTGCGATTGACCACCTGGACCGTCGGGGCGAATCCCACAGCTCTCAGCTCCTGGGCGATACGCTGGCCGTGGGCCAGGTATCTGTCGCCGAAGTCGCCTACCTGAATCGTCACGGGCACGGTCTTCCCGGACAGAAGGCCGCGGGCGGACTGCGGGCTCCCGAAGAACTCTCGCAGCTCCGTTTCCGGAAGCAGCCAGCCGGGGCCGGGCGCCGGCGCGCCGAGGCTCACGAACCCCTGACCGCTCCAGATGTCCTTGATGGAGAGCCACGGGTCCATCGCCTGGAAAGCGGCCCGGCGAACGGTGACCTCGTCGAAGGGAGGCGCGGAGGCCTTCAGCCCAACCTCCAGCCCCGTGCCCGTGTCCATGGTCAGCAGGAACGGGGCCCGCGGGCGCCGTTGGAGTAGGCGCTCCCAGTCAAGCGGGTCGACGTCGATAACGTCCAACAGGTCCACGGTGAAGGCGGCGCTGCGGGTCTTCGCGTCATCGATGATGTTGATGACCACCTGGTCCGCATACGGCAGCCCCTTCTCGAAGTAGCCTGGGTGGCGCTCGAAGGTGTGAAGGTTGCCCCGCTGAGTTCCGGTCAGCATCCACGGGCCCGAGCCGATGGTGGGGCCCTCCCTGAGGTCTCCGTTGAGCTCCACGGCCTCCCGGGCGACGATCTTGGTATGGCCGTCGGCCAGGGCGAGCAGGAAGTCGGCGTCCGGGGCGGTCAGCGAGATGCGGAGGGTGTAGGGATCTACGGCTTCCATGGACTCGATGCCCTGAATCAGCGGCGCGTTGGGCCAGCCGCTCTGAGCCTGCCGCCGGTAGCTGAACAGGATGTCTTCGGCTGTGAGCTCGCGTCCATCCACGGGGGGTATCTGCTGCCACCTCACTCCCCTACGCAGCTTGAAGACGAAGGTCCTGTCTCCCTCCATAGTCCAGCTCTCACACAGCTCGCACTCCACGGCGAGACTGGGCGACCGCACGCCGGGTCCCGAGGAGACGCGCATCAAGCGGCTGTACGCGATGCCGGGGCCCCAGGTCGAGAGGGCGGGTGAGATCTCTTGGTGCACGTCCTGGTGGGCGATGTCCTGGCGGGCAGCCAGCCGGAGGGTGCCCCCGGCCGTCACGTCCTTGACGCCCGGACCAGGAGCGGGAGCCTGGGTCGGGCTCTCCGTAGCGGTGGGCGCGGCCTGGGGCATCGGGGTAAAAGTGGGGACAGGGGTGGCCGTGGGGATGGGTGCGACGGTGGGCGCTGGCGACGGCTCCGGCATGGGCTCCGGAGAGGGAACGCGGGTCGGGACCGGCGGCCGGGGGGTGGGCTGGGAGGGCGTGGGTGCGGATGTGGGGAGGGCGCGCGCCACGCCGGCGGCGGTGGGCGAACGTACGGCTTGGACGACCGCCGTTGGCGTCAGCTGGCCGACGGGCGTGGGGTCCGGAGGATCGGAGCAGGCGAATGCCAGGACGGCAATGATAAGTAACCAGGCGCAGAGGGAGACGGTCTTAGACAGAGTCAAAGCGTCCATCGGTCATAGTATAATTGGGGCCCATCAGGCAACGCCAGCGCGCGGAACGCCAACGACAGGAGCTAAGGTTGCTCGTAGACACCCACGTACACTTGGACCCCTTTTCGGACGACGAGGTCTCCCAGATCCTGGAGAGGGCGCACCGCGCCGGGGTGGGATTCGTCATATCCGCGGGGACCACCCTGGCGTCCTCGCGCCGTGCCGTCGAGCTTTCCCGCCGGTTCACTTCCCTCTTCTCAGGCGTCGGCATCCACCCTATGGACCTGGACGGCCCGGTGGACGAGGCCCGGTACTCCACGCTGCGCCAGATGGCCGTCTCATCCGACAAGGTGGTTGTGGTGAGCGAGATCGGCCTGGACTTCATGGAGGGCGCCCCCGATCGGGCGGTCCAGTACCAGGCGTTTCGGGAGCAGATCCGGCTGGCGCGGGAGTTGAAGCTGCCGATAGTCTTCCACAGCCGCGAGTCCCACGAAGAGGTGCTGCGGCTCCTGCGAGAGGAGCGGGCCTACGAGGTGGGCGGCGTGATGCACTACTTCCAGGCGGACGATGCCACGGCGAGGCAGGTCATGGACCTCGGCTTCTACATCTCCTTGGCGCGCCCCCTGCTGCGGCTCCCGGAGCTGCAGTGGGTGGCGGCCGGCCTCCCCCTGGAGCGGATAGTGCTGGAGACGGACGCGGCGCCGCAACCCTTCAAGGCGAAGCGAGAGAGCTGGACAGAGCCGCGGCACCTCCGCGACATCGCCTCCAAGCTGGCGGAGCTCCAACAAACGCCTGTCGAGAGCGTGGAGGAGGTCACTACCCGCAACGTGGAGAGGCTGCTGGGCCCAAAGTGGCGGACCATCCAGGAGACGATAGGCGGGAGTGAAGGCTCGTGAGGTTCGAGAAGGGAATCAAAATCAAGGACCATCTCGGAACTCAGAGTGCGCCAGAGGCACCAATGACGATATGATAGATCATAGCACAAATCGGCTTGACACCTGAAGGATGATCCAATGGCTTTATTCAAACTGAATGCGGAAGACCTAGTAAAGCTTGACATGACCGAGCTTACCGAAGAGGGTGTCAAGGAGCGGGGCGACCTTCAGCGTCTGCTAAGAGACAAGCCTGAAGCGATAGAGCCAGATCTGTTCATTGTTGCGGAGGAGTTCGGGCGTTGGGAAGAGAGCAGGCGTCGTATCGATCTCCTCGGGCTTGACAGCGAGGGCAACCTTGTCGTCATAGAGCTCAAGCGGAACGAGGACGTGTTCATGGATCTCCAGGCCATTCGATACGCGGCCTTGGTGTCACCGCTACGCTTCAATGATCTGATCGAGGCGCACCGAGGCTACCTGTCCAAGCGCAAAATAGAGAAGGACAGTCACTCAATCCTGTTGGAATTCCTGGGTAAAGAGCCTGACGATGAGGTCGAAATAGGTTCCAAACCGAGGATCATCCTAGTTGCCCAGCGATTCTCCACAGAGTTGACAACAGCCGTCATCTGGCTCGTTGACCAGGGACTTGATATCAAGTGCGTTCAAGTCACCCCCTATAGATTGGGTGCCGAACTCCTGGTCGACTTCCAGCAGGTCATTCCTCTACCGCAGGCATCGGATTACCAGGTCAAGATCCGAGGGAAGGCGGAGGCGGCGAGGGTCGCCCAACAAACACGCCAGCGGAGGGAGCTTACGCGCTCAGTCTTGCTCAGGGAAGGACGTATCAAGCCAGGGACCCCAATAACTCTACTCCCTTCTTCAATCCCTTCACCCGATGGAACGGAGCCCGGCGACTCAAAGCATCGTGCCAGATTCGCTGATGACACATTCAAAGTGATTTGGGATGAGGATAGTAAAACATACAGTTCGCTTAGCAAGCTTTGCAGCCATATGAGGGAAAAGCATAACTTTCGGTTCCCATCCTCCGCAAACGGCTATGCATTCTGGTCCCTTGAAGACAGCGATGAAGATTTGTGGACTCTTGCATCGAGTTACCGTGCAGCCGACACAGGGTCTCAGTAAACTCTTTGGCAGAAAGGCCATCGTCAGTGAATAGCAGATTCAGCGACAACCCATTCCGTGATCCTAATCTGAGTCCAGAGCAGGTAGAGCGGATTGAAGAGCGCAATCGGGCGCTGAGGATTTACAGGGAGACGGGTGATACCGGCCCTGCTGAGGCGGTTGGCCTTTTCCCTAAGTCGGGGGGAGCCGCTGTTAACAAACCAACACGCCGGGAGCGTTTTCGCGGCTGCCTGCTTGGGCTGGCGGCGGGGGACGCCTTGGGTACCACACTGGAGTTCAAGACGCCCGGTACTTTCGAGCCGATTAACGACATGGTCGGCGACGGTCCGTTTGGCTTGGAGCCCGGCCAGTGGACCGATGACACGTCGATGGCCCTGTGCTTGGCCGCAAGCCTGATCGAGAGCGGCGAGTTCGACCCTATGGACCAGATGCGGCGCTACGTGCGTTGGCGCGATGAGGGCTACCTGTCCTCCACGGGGGATTGCTTCGATATCGGGAACACCATCGCAAGTGCGTTGCGGAGCTTCAGTCGAGACGGAGATCCCTATGCCGGTCCCTCTGAGTCGTTTTCCGCAGGAAACGGTTCGTTGATGCGGCTTGCGCCGGTGCCGATGTACTTTGCAGGCGATGCCGCCGAAGCGATCGCCATGAGCGCCAACAGCTCCCGCACCACCCATGGGGCCAAGGAAGCGATTGACGCTTGCCGATACTTCGCCGGCCTGCTCGTTGGCGCTTTGGATGGCGTCGACAAGGAGACGCTACTGTCCCCACGCTATTGCCCGGCGGAGAGTCCTTGGGAAAGAAGCTCGCTGGCGGAGAAGATTGCCAAGGTCGCCGACGGGTCATTCAAGCATCGAGAACCGCCTACAATAAGAGGAACGGGCTACGTTGTGGAATCGATGGAGGCGGCACTGTGGGCCTTCCACAAGTCGCAGGACTTTCGTGAGGGCGCCCTTCCCGCTGCCAACCTTGGGGACGATGCCGACACCACAGCGGCAATCTATGGGCAGATCGCCGGCGCCCACTACGGGGCCGAAGCAATCCCGGGCGAGTGGCGGGAACTGCTTACGATGGCGGCTGAGATCACCTCAATGGCCGACAACCTCTACGACCACGCTCGGCAGTTTTTGCCTGCCGAATAGCACGAGGGAGATGAGTTATGGGCACGGAGACGAACCGGACAGATTCGCGGCGTGAAGCGGTCTGCCCCATGACACGGTTGGAGGTATCGGAATGATGTTGCTGCCGCCTGTATGCTCGTTGGCCCTCAAAGAGTGGGCCGTAGCCGTCGACGCCCTAGCCGGAGGCAAGCAGATCATGATTCTCAGGAAGGGTGGCATTCACCGGGACGACAAAGAGTTCCGGATGGTCCACTCGGAGTTCCTGCTCTACCCGACCTTCGAGCACCAACGCGCCGGGCTGCTCCAGGAGCAGTACCGTGGCGACCTGGACAGGACCCTGGAAGATAACGACGTACCGGGGCTCGTAACGATGAGCTACTGGTGCAGCGTTACCGACAGATTCGAGATACGGGACGAGCAGGTGCTGGACGGGCTGTCCCCACACCACATCTGGAGCGAAGACTACGCCCAGAAGCGGCTCCACTGGAGGCCGAAGCATCCGTTGACGGTGGCGCTGCTGCGAGTCTACGAGCTCCAGCAGCCCCAAGCGCTTCCGGTGCTGGACGAGTACCTCGGCTGCAGGTCATGGGTGGAGTTGGGCCAGGACCTGCCCTTAGGGTACATGACGCCCGTTCTATCCGGCCCAGAGTACGAGGAGCGGGCCGGGGCCGTTCGCAGGGCGCTGGAGGGAGAACCCCTGGCCGTCTAGCCCCGCCCCCGAACCCATACGCAGACCACGCATTGACGCCTACCGGCGAAAGTTGAGGACGAGCAGCCATTGAAGTATAGGACTCTTGGCGCCACGGAGCTCGAGGTCTCGGAGATAGGCTTCGGCCTCTGGACTGTGGGCACCAACTGGTGGGGGCAGATAGACGAGAACGAGGGCGTCAACCTCTTGGAGAAGGCCTACGACCTCGGCGTCAACCTCTTCGACACGGCTGACACCTACGGCGTCGGGTACGGAGAGAGAATCCTGCCCAAGGCGCTGAGGAAGCAGCGCCACGACATCGTGATCGCCACCAAGTTCGGCTACGACTTCTACACGCACACCGCCAGGGAGGGACACGCGGAGCGCCCGCAGAACTACTCTCCCGAATTCATCCGCTACGCTTGTGAGCAGAGCCTCATCCGGCTGGAGACCGACTACATCGACCTGTACCAGCTCCACAACCCTCGCATCGGCACCATCGAGGACGACGAGGTCTTCGACACGCTGGACGACCTGGTCAAAGAGGGGAAGATACGCCACTATGGGGTAGCCTTGGGCCCCGACATCGGCTGGTTCGAGGAGGGCGAGGCTTCGATGGAGGAGCGCGGCGTCTCCTCGCTCCAGATCATCTACAGCATCATGGAGCAGGACCCGGCGGTCCGGTTCTTCCCCATCGCCCGGGATCACAACGTCGGCCTCATCTCCAGGGTGCCCCACGCCTCCGGCCTTCTGGACGGCACCTACACCAAGGACACGGTGTTCGACCCGTCGGACCATCGGAGCCACCGCCGGCGAGAGTGGCTGGAGAGGGGGCTGAAGAAGCTGGAGCAGCTGGACTTTCTGCTGGAAGGTCTCGCGTCGACGGTGGGCCAGATAGCCATCAAGTTCGCACTGTCGGAGTCACGGGTGGCCTCTGTCCTCCCCAACATCACCAACCTCGACCAGCTCAGTGAGCTCGCCGTGTCGCCGGAGACCGAGGAGATACCGGAGGAGTTCCTGGACCGCCTCCATGATCTGTTCCAGGAAGACTTCTACCTGGAGCCGGAGCCCGCAGAGCAGCCTACCCCCGCGGGTTAGGGTCTTGAACCAGGGCCTGGTCCGGTCCCTCCGTGGGAGCGCTGGGATGGCCCTCCCCTTCTCGCCGCTGCCCCTCTTCTCCCACGTGAGCCGCCACCCTGGCCTCTCGTCCCTGGCGGTACCCGCTCGCCGGAGGGCCGGCGGCCTGGGCGCCTAAACGCTCTCGGCGCTGTCCCCGAGAGCGCCTGCCGGAGAGGGTGCCCTGAGAGGGTCCCTTGGAGGACCGCCGGCGCTGGGAGATGTTGCGCTTCATTTCGCCCTCTATGAGCCGGAAGTCGCGCTGAGGCAGGAGGTGCAGCCGGTCGAAGAAGGCGAGGGGCCAGTCCTCCGGCGCCCACCGCTTGACATACTCCAGCCTGGGAGCCAGGATCAGGGCGTCTATGTAGTCCTCCGCATCGAGGACGATGTCAGGCGATATCTGCACCCTGTACGGGTATCCATTGTCCTTGCGGCTGGACACCCAGATAGGGTCTCGTCCTTCGAAGCTACGGGAGGTGATGATAAGGGAGGCGGTCCACTTCCTCAGCCCCTTTACGTAGTAGAGCATCCGGTCGTCCGGCTGCATCCGGTCGGCGCGCCGCCGGTGCCTGGGGCCAAGTCCATGCAGGGTGAAGCCCAGCGACTTGGTGATCTCGAAGTTCTCCTGCGACTCAGAGATCATCCAGTAGTTCCTGCCCAAAACGTCCGACCTCCATACCCGGGGTGACTATTCAACATAATTCTATCACTTAATCTCAACCCCCTGCTTTGCTGTACGGAGTCACCGCCGGCGCAATCGCGCTGTGGCGGCGGTGACTCTGAGAGCGTTTCGCACCCGCTCTGCGGCGCCCACTGTCGAGGTGTCCCGCGCAGCTTTGACAGGGGCGGCACGCGGATGGTACTTTGGCTGCTGACCTCTCATCGTTGGGGTCACACGTACTTAAACGGCACCCGCTCTTGTGTAGACCTATGAGTGAAGCCAACGACAATAGGGTCGGCGCCATCGTCGTAGCGGCAGGCGTTAGCCGGCGCATGGCCGGAGTGGACAAAATATTCACGCCGCTGGGGGGGCGCCCCCTGATCAGCTACTGCCTGGAGGCGCTGAATCGAGCGCCCGAGGTGGATGAGATCGTCCTGGTGCTCTCATCGTGCAGGGTCGCCCAGGGGCGCCGTCTGGTCGGCGACGGTGCGTGGAGCAAGGTCCGGGAGGTGTGCGAGGGCGGCCAGCGGCGCCGCGACTCCGTTGGGAATGGCTTGGAGAGGCTCTCCGGCCACGGATGGATAGTGGTCCACGACGGGGCCCGTCCCTTCGTGACGCCCGGCATGGTCTCCAGGGGACTGGCGGAGGCAGCGGAGACGGGGGCGGCGGTAGCGGGGGTGCCGGTCAGCGATACGATCAAGTCGGTCGACGGGAATCGCCTCGTCACGGAAACGCTGCGGCGAGACGGCCTCTGGGCCGTGCAGACGCCCCAAGTCTTCAGGCGGCGGCTGCTGGCGGAGGCCCACCGGTCACTGGCCGACGACTTCACTGACGACGCCGGCATGGTGGAGCGCATGGGCGTCGGGGTACGGGTCTTCCAGGGCATGGTGCGAAACATCAAGGTCACCACACCCGACGACCTGCGCATAGCCGAGGCGCTCCTGGAGGCCGGCCAGCGGGCCGGCCCCGGAGGCCCGCCATGAGCTGCCGCACGGGCATAGGCATCGACGTACACCCGCTGGTCGATGGGCGAGCGCTGGTCCTGGGGGGAGCGCCGGTGCCCTACGACAAGGGGCTCTCGGGAGACAGTGACGGGGACGTGCTCATCCACGCCGTGATCGACGCCCTGCTGGGCGCCTCCGGTCTCGGCGACATCGGGACGCACTTCCCACCGGGGGACCCCAAGTACCAGGGGATCGCCAGCAGCGAGCTCCTGGTAACCACGCTGGCCCTGCTGCGCCAGCATCGTTGGCGGGTCAGGTACCTTGATGCTACAATACTCGCCGAGCGTCCCAGGCTCTCGCCTTTCATGGGTCGGATCCGGGAGACTCTGGCAGCACTTCTGGGGCTCGAAACCGAGTCGGTGAACGTCAAGGCCACCACCACCGACGGCCTCGGCTTCGTCGGCAAGGGTGAAGGGATAGCCGGTTTGGCGCTGGCGACAATCGAACCACTCAAATGAAGCTCTACAACACGATGTCGCGTCGGAAGGAGGTCTTCTCCACCCCTGACCGGAAGGTCAGGATGTATGTGTGCGGGGTGACCCCGTATGCGCCGTCCCACGTGGGCCACGCGATGATGTCCGTGGTCTTCGACGTGGTGCGCAGGTACCTGGAGTTTCGAGGGTTCGAGGTGAAGCACGTCCAGAACTTCACCGACGTGGACGACAAGATGATCGCGGCGGCGTCCGACGCGGGCATCACCGTCAGGGAGCTGGCGGAGTCGAATATCCAGCGATACCTCGACGAGACGGACGCCCTCAACGTACTGCGCGCTCACGAGTACCCCAGGGCAACCCAGCACATGCCCGAGATGCTGAGGATGATCAAGGCCCTAGTGGACAGTGAGCTCGCGTATGAGCAGAGCGGCGACGTCTACTTCCGGGTCAAGAGCGATGACGACTACGGAAAGCTGAGCCGCAGGTTCCAGGAGGACCTGATGGCGGGCGCCCGCCTAGAGATCAACGAGACCAAAGAGTACGCGATGGACTTCGCCCTTTGGAAGAGTCAGAAGCCAGGGGAGCCGGCGTGGGACAGCCCCTGGGGACCGGGACGGCCAGGCTGGCACATCGAGTGCAGCGCCATGTCCGCGGCGCATCTGGGCAAGACCCTGGACATTCACGGAGGGGGCCAGGACCTCATCTTTCCCCACCACGAGAACGAGCTCGCTCAAAGCGAGTCCTACACCGACGGCGTCCAGCTCGCCAGGTTCTGGCTTCACAACGGCATGCTGCGGGTCGACGATGACAAGATGGCCAAGTCGCTGGGTAACACGATCTCGGTGGAAGAGGCCCTCGACGCCTTCTCGCCGGACGCCCTGAGGCTCTTCTTCCTCAGCTCCCACTACCGGAGCCCGCTGACCTTCTCCGAGCAAGCGGTGGAGGCACAGGAGCGGGCCGCTGGACGTCTGCGCAACGCCCTAGAGGCGGTGGACGGTCCGACAGACGGGCCGCCCCTGGACCCGCAGCCCTACAGGGACCGGTTCGTCGAGGCTATGGACGACGACCTGAGCACGCCCAGGGCCCTGGCGGCGCTGTTCGACGCCGCGCGAGACATCAACCGGGGCCGCGAAGACGGCCGGGACGTGAGGGCGGCCCAGGGGGCCCTCAGAGAGTTGAGCGGCGTCCTCGGCCTGACTCTACGGGAACCCGGACCGGCCGGCTCCGCAGACATCGCCCCCTTCGTGCAGCTCTTGGTGGACACCCGCCTGGAGCTGCGAAACGCGCGGAGATACGACCTGGCAGACGGCATCAGGGACAGGCTGGCCGACCTGGGGGTCGCCGTCGAGGACACGCCGCATGGCTCCGAGTGGCGCCGCACACGCAAGTAACGCACGCAAGCGGGCCCCTCTCCCAGTGAGGCTGTCACCCATGTGCCCGGTTTAGGACCCTCCTCTCCAGGGAGCGCAACCACCGGCGGGTCGACCTGGGGGAGCGCAGCCGCACCACCTCCAGGTGGGAGTACTCCCGCATTCCGAAGGCCTCCGGGAGCGTCCTGCGGCGTCTCCAGTGGGTCTTCAGCGCCCATAGCAGGAGCGACTCCCTGGTGAGGAAGTGCTCCCATATGCTCTCCCGGTTGCCGTTCCAGAGCTCCTGCCGGGTGACACCGCGGCGTATCGTCCTCCAGAATAGCCTCCACATGACGACGTTGATGGGGTAGTCCAGCCACACGAGGGTGGCCGCCCTAGACCACACGACGTCCCGAGCGAGGCTGTAGTTTCCGTCGGCGACCCAACGGTCCCCGGACAGGGCCGCACGCAGATTCTCCCTAAACAGGGCGTCCGGTGTCTCCGCCCAGTTGGGACCGTGGCGATAGGCGTCGAGCTCAACGTGGCGAAGGCCAAGAAGCTCGGCGAGCCTCTTGGCCACGGTCGTCTTGCCCGATCCGGTGGTGCCGTTGACGACGATGCGGTAGGGCCTGCCAAGGACGCCGGAAGCGCTGCCCACGTCTACCCGTCGGCCCCATCGCCGGCCGGCCTCAGAACGACCTTACTCCCGACGCCGGCGGCCAGCTGCCGGGCGGCGCTCCCGTTCTTGGCCGCGACCTCCAGGTAGCCGCTGCTGCCCACTATGGCCAGGAGGCCCTCCGCCCCGGCGTAGGAGCGGCTCAGGCCCCGGATCAGAGCGCCTCCAATCCCCACCTCGAAGCCGTCCCATCCGGTCGACGGCTTCAGCCTGATGTTGCTGACGAGATTCCCGAACCGGTCCTCGTAGATGACCTGCCCCTCCCACTGGCCGCCGACCGCCCTCGGACGAGGCACGGCCAACCGGACAAGGCTGTCGAGAGGCTCTCCCAGATCCTCGGGTGGGACTCCCGCGGCCAGGTGCGCCGCCACCGGGGCGAGGATGTCCCTGCCGTGGAATGTGTCGCTGACCCGATGGAGCCAGTACTCCCTGCGGTCCAGCGAGTAGGCGCGGCAGCCGTCTGGGATCTCCTCTCCTTGGACCCCGGGGACTTCGCCGCCGTCTTCGTGGGCCATCAGTACGTAGGTCAGGAGACCGTTGTCGGGAGCCAGGTAGGAGCCGTGGGGTGTCACCAGCAGGACCAGAAGCCGCTCGGCGCCCACGCCGGGGTCGACCACGGCCAGGTGGACGCCATCCGACGGAAAGTAGGGGCACGCGGCGCCCAAGAGGAAGGCTCCGTGGGCCACGTCCTGCGGAGGCACCTCGTGGGATAGGTCGACGATGGTCACGTCCCGGTGGACGCTGAGGATGGCCCCCTTGATAGCTGCGGCGTAGCCATCGCGCGAGCCGAAGTCCGTGGTCAGCGTAATGATGGGGCTTGTCACGGCCTGAAACGGCGTCGGTTGCCGATCGCGGCTGCTACACTCCCGGCAGGAACGACCAGAAGGAGTAGCCCGCGGTTACTCTCACGCTCTGTATGGAGACGGCGATGAAGACGGCCGCCAAGACGATGGTCAGCTGGAAGAGAGACTTCTCGATCCCGCGCCTGGTCTTGAAGGAGCCCTCGGCGGACCCGAAGAGACCGCTCCCCTGCCCCTTGACCTGGACCAGGATGGTGACCACGAGAAGTACCGAGAGTACGATCTGAACTATGGCGAGGGTGGCGCTGGGCATATTCCGACCTCTAGGAGCTCATTTCAGCGGGCTGATCGATACCTGATTGGACCTAAGGCTGACCACGGTACACGTTCAGTATGGCTTCCGCCAGCTTGTCAGGGTCGTGTCGACCCCGATTGTCGGGGTCCGCAAGATCGAGCTGCATCAGCTTCGCGTGGCGCAGCGGCTCGCCGTCGTGCACCACGTAGTCAGCTTCGATCCCTTGGGGCCCCCAGGAGCGGCGCTGGTCCGCCAGAACGTAATCGACCGCCTCGGCAAACGTGTGACGCTGCAGCGCCTCCAGGTGGTCTGCCACGGTGTACCCCATGGTCTCACCCCGCTGCATAGCCACGTTGCACACATATATCTTGGTGGCCCTGGTGCTCTCGATTGCCCGCGAGATGCCCGGCACCATCAGGTTGGGGAGGACGCTGGTATACAGGCTGCCCGGACCTATGACGACGATCTGGGCCTGCTCGATGGCGTCCACGGCCATGGGGTAGGCCTGGGCGTCCGGGGGGTCGATGAAGAGCCGGTCGATATCGCCGCCTCGCTGGGTGATGTCGGACTCCCCGTCGACGCAGGAGCCGTCTTTGAGGATCGCTGACAGGCTCAGGTCGGCGACGGTGGCAGGCATGATCTGCCCGTGGACGGCCAGCACCCGGCTGGACTCCAGCAGCGCCCGGTCGAAGCTGTGGGTTACGTTGGACATCGCCACGAGGAAGAGGTTGCCGAAGCTGTGACCCGTGAGTCCATTGCCCTGATCGAACCTGTACTGGAACAGCTCGGTCAGCAGAGGCTCGGCCTCCGACAACGCCACCAGGCAGTTCCTGAAGTCCCCGGGCGGCAGGACGCCCAACTCCTTGCGCAGCCGCCCGGAGCTCCCGCCATCGTCGGCCACGGTGATGACCGCGGTCAGGTTGTCGGTATGCGCCTTCAGCCCTCTGAGAAGCACGGACAGACCCGTTCCGCCTCCGATTGCAACGACGCGGGGGCCGCCCGCTCTGGACCTGCGAGTGTATATGGTGCTGGCCAGGCCGTCCATACCATTGGGCACCAGTACCAGCGGGCCGATGGAACGGTACAGCCCATAGACTGCCAGGGATACGACGACGATACCCACGGCCAACAGCAGGATTCCCTCGTAATATGAGGGGAGAAAATCGGGGAACGGCAGCGCGAAGAGCTTGCGCAGCATGAAGGCGGCGCCGATGGACCATACACAGACCCCGGCGGCTCCAACGAGGAGCCAGCGCTTCACCCCTACTCCCGGGTACAGCAGCTTGAAGACGCCCACCAATCTGGAGCCCCGCGTCCCGTCGGGGCCGTCCGGCCTCCCGGTCGAGGAGCCGCCGCTGTTCATCGACCCACCTTCAGGGACTCCAGCCTCTCCCTCAACAGCTCAGCCGCCAGCTGGGGATTGGCCTTGCCCCGGGTGATCTTCATCACCTGGCCGACCAGGAAGCGCATGGCGGTCTGCTTGCCGCCCAGATAGTCGCCCACCGGGTCGGGATTGGACTCGACAGCCTCCGCGACGGCGAGACCAACGGCGTCCGCGTCGGTTATCTGGACCATGCCCCGCTCATCGGCGATCTTCTCCGGCGAGCCGCCCGATGTGAACATCTCCTCGAAGACGGCCTTGGCCATCGTCGAGTTCAGGGTTCCGGCGTCCACCATCTCCACCAGCCGGGCGAGGTAACGCGGCTCGATCTTGCAGTCGGCGATCTCGCGGCCCGCTGCGTTGAGCAGACGGGTGAGCTCCCCCAGCACCCAGTTGCTAACCGCCTTGGCCCGAAGCTGCCGGGCCTCGCCCTCCAGGGAGGTTGCTCCCATTGCCGACTCGAAGAAGTCGGCCGTATCCCTGGACGTCGTCAGAAGCCGCGCGTCGTATTCGGGCAGGCCGTACTCCTCTGTAAGCCGGGCCCGCCTGGACTTGGGCAGCTCCGGCTGGCTCTTCTTCAGCTCGGCCACCCACGCGCCGTCTATCGTCAAGGGAGGAAGGTCGGGATCGGGGAAGTATCGGTAGTCGGACGCATACTCCTTGGAGCGCTGGGATACCGTCGTACCGCGATGATCGTCCCAGCCTCTAGTCTCCTGGAGGATCCTCTCCCCTTCCCTCAACGCCCTCACCTGGCGCTCCGCCTCGTAGTCGAGGGCGCGCTGCACCGACCGAAAGCTGTTCATGTTCTTCACTTCGACCTTGGTGCCCAGCTCGGAGGAGCCGCAGGGACGGACGCTGATGTTTGCGTCGCACCGGAAGCTGCCCTCCTCCATGGTGCCGGTGCTCGCTCCGATGTATTGGACGATGGACCTCAGGCTGGTCAGGTAGCTCACCGCCTCCGACGAGCAGCGCATGTCCGGTTCGCTGACGATCTCCATCAGCGGCACCCCCGACCGGTTGACGTCCATCAGGCTGTAGCTCTCGCCATGAGGCGCGGTCCGATGGGCCAGCTTTGCCGTATCCTCCTCGAGGTGGACCCGTGTAACGCCGACCCGGGTCCGATGACCGTCAAACTCAACGTCCAAGCTGCCGTTGGACGCGATGGGCTGGTCGTACTGGGAGATCTGGTACCCCTTCATCAGGTCGGGGTACAGGTAGCTCTTACGGTCGAACTTGGTATGGCCGGCGATTGTGCAGCCCAGGGCCAGCCCGGTCCTGACCACCAGCTCTATGGCCCGCCGGTTGATTACGGGAAGGACGCCCGGCATGCCCAAGCACACGGGGCAGACCACACTGTTGGGCTCGGCGTCCTGGTAGTCGGCGCTGCAAGAGCAGAACATCTTGCTCTCGGTCAGGAGCTGCGAGTGGACCTCGAGTCCGATAACTACTTGGTAATCTTCAATCATGGCAGCACGGCTACATGAGAACGCGGGCGGGCAACAGGTCCAATGATAGCACATGGGGCCGCGGTCACTCTGCGGGCCACGCCCCCGGGCCGACGAGGGGCACGAAGCGGCAGGGGCCGAGGGTGCGTACCGAGAATCCATCCTCGGTGCGCGACACCTTCATCACCTCCTGGTCATCCTTGGAGCCGACGGGAACAACCAGCCTGCCGCCCACGACCAGCTGGTCCACCAGCTCCATGGGAAGCCTGGGAGCGGCCGCGGCGACGATAATGGCATCGTAGGGAGAGCCCTTGGTCCAGCCCAGCTCGGGCCCGGCGAGGCGGACAGCTACGTTGGAGTACCCTTCGGCTGCCAGGCGCTCCGTCGCGTAGCCGACCAACGACTCGATCCGCTCGATGGTGACGACCTCCTTGGCGAGGCGGCTCAAGACAGCCGCCTGGTACCCGCTTCCGGCGCCGACCTCCAGCACGCGGTCCGTACGCCTGAGCTCCAGGGCGCTGACCATCATGCCGACGATGTAGGGCTGGGAGATCGTCTGTCCCTCGCCAATGGGCAGGGGGCCGTCTTCGTACGCCAGATGGGCGCTTGACGCCGGCACGAAGGCCTCCCTGGCGACACTCCCCATCGCCTCGACAACCCTGGGATCGCCCAAATCCCTGCGCAGCCGGTACAGCAGCCGGCTCCTGGCGTCGTGCAGGCCGTCCGGCGGGACGGCGGGAGAGTCGTGGGGGTGCGCTTCCCTGCGATCTGTCTCATTTCGACTCATTCCGTATCACTCGCAACTGGCGGAATGGGAGCGGGAGCTCGTCTTGATATGGTTTCGATACGGCTGGGAGATAGAGCTGGCGTGGATTCGGACGGAAGTGGGAATCAAGCTTGTGGGTCTGGGAGACTGCGTGGCTGTCATGGGTTGGAGCTTCATGCCCGATTGTAGCACGCTCGTTCGTGGTTGGCGAATTGGTGGGGGTGTCGCTTATGGGTCGGGAGGTTGCGTTTGCGGCGGTTTCGGGCTAGGGTATGGGCATGGATATATCGATCAGCGAGCGGAATCTCGCCCACATCCGTCACAAGGTCGAGTCTGGAAGGTACTCGTCGACAGACGAGGTGTTCGGCAATGCGCTTGCGTTGCTTGACGATCGCGATGAGGTTCTCGATTCCAAGATGGCCGACATGCGCGAGGGTGTGCGCCGGGGTACGGAGCAGGCCGATGCCGGCGAGGTAGTTTCCGCCAGTGAGATGTTCAACGAGCTGAGGCGGCGCAACGCCCGACTCACGGCCAAGCGGGCAAGATGAGCCGTTGCGTCTTCACTTTCGATGCTCGCGCTAACCTTCAGCAGATCCACGACTACATCGCTCAGGACAGCCCTTCCAACGCGCTCCGGTTCGTCAGCCGGTTGGAAGAACACTTGCGGACCAGCCGCGCGTGGGGATAGCCCGACCAGAGTTCGGATCGGATCACCGCAGCTTCGTCGTACCCAGGACTCGTTACGTCATCGTCTACCGTCCCAAGAGCGAAGGTGTTGAGATTGTCCACATCCGTCACGGGAGCCAGGACCTGCGCCGGCTGTTTGAGTAGCCTTGGTAGAGGCGATAGGCTTTCTAGCATCGACGGCTGGACTCTCGGGAGCCGGTATCCATGACCAAGGCGTACGATCCACTGGAATACACCAACCTAGCAAGGAGCGTCGTAGGGACGCTTTTGGATGCCGAGACCATGCCGTTGCCACCTTCGGAATTTGATGGCTCGGGCGTGTATGCGATCTACTACACGGGCGCCCTCGACTACGTTGAGAGTGGGACGCTCCAAGACGTGCCGGTGTACGTGGGCAAGGCGGTGCCGACGGGTGCGAGAAAGGGAGGCTCCGAGTCGGAGCCGGCAGCGAACAGGACTCTCCATCGCCGCCTCCGCGATCATGCCAGATCGATTGAGCAGGCTGAGAATCTGTCCGTAGCCAACGCTCGGTGTCGATACCTGGTGGTAGTGCCTGTATGGATTTCCCTAGCGGAACGGTTCCTTCTGAACCACTTCAGGCCGTTGTGGAACACGGTTCTGGATGGCTTTGGCAACCACGACCCCGGCAGGGGCCGCGCAAACAGCGCCCGTCCGCGATGGGACATCATGCATCCCGGGCGTCCTTGGGCCGGTCGGCTGCACGCGGGCGAGACGCGAGAGAACATCTTGGCCCAGATTGGGCGGTAGGGATCAGGGAGCGCGCAGTTCTACTGCCGTCTCATAGAGGCGTGTGGGACGGGAGACAGTTCCCACGCGTACGGACGAGTTGAGGACGCTATTGCCGGTCCTCTTGGTCCGTACTTCGTGCAGTCCGGCGACCTCGAAGCCCGCCATCTCGGCGATCTCCGCGAAGAGCTTGTCTGTCTGGAACTCGATGCCCTGGAGGATGTTGTTCCCGATGACGACGACGACCGTACCGTTGGGCCGCATCAACGGCCTGGTCGTCTCGCAGAATCGCTGGCAGTCGTTGAAGTAGGAGGCCGCGTAGTTGGCCCAACCCGGGCCGCCATAGGAGCCCTTGCCGGCGTTGCGGCCTCTCAGCTCATCGATCCGGTCGTTGAGGTGGGAAAGCTTGGGGTGGAGGGGGATTTCGGGGCCGGCGCGGACGGTCTGCCAGAACTGTCCGAAGCTCTTGCGCTCTATCTCCTTGAGGTCGGAGGTGTCGTCTACCAGGCCGAGCCAGAACATCTGGGGCCGGGTGTTGCGTATGTAGTGGTAGTTGTTGAGATAGGGCGGGGACGTTATCAGGACGTCCACGCTGCCTGGTGGAACGAGTTGGGCGTTCTCCATGTAGGACAGGGGGTGGACCGCGGCGGCAGGCAGGCCGTTGTGCTGGGCGAGGTCTCCTTGGAAGTGGACGATGTCTTCGTGCATGTCCCAGAGCTTTCGGCTCACGATGCCCAAGACATCGGCCTGCTCGACGTTGGGCTTACCGGCGGCGGCTCGCGTGCCGAGGCTGGGTTCGTAGGAGTAGTTGGAGAAGCCAACCATGACCGACCCCAGGGCCAGTTGGAAGAGCTCTTTGATCCAGCCGTCGGCCTCTTCTTGGAAGAAGTCCAGGCAGGTGAGCACCTGCGGCTCGACGTCCGGGCTGAAGAATGGCACGCGGCTCTTGAAGGCGGCGGGGGCCGTGGAGGATGGGGGAGTGTTGAGCCAGAGCCTGTTGTCACCAAACTCTTCGAAGCGTTCGATGGCCGACGCCAAGAGGTCGACGCCGTACTCTGCAACTCGCGCCTTGGCCCTGCACGCGAGGGCCGCGTAGGGGTTGATCTCGAAGCCGATGGCGCCGTCGCCGCTCTGTATGGCCTCGATCAGCGTTGTGCCGACGCCGGCGAATGGGTCGAGGACCTGGAGCCGTTCGCCGTTCCGCCGCACTTCGTCCAGGACCCCCGTGACGAAGGAGCTCGAGAATCCGGCGATCCAAGGTACCCAGCGATGGAGTCTGCGCTTGTGGTTTTCGGAGAAGGCCGTGTCGCCGAAACCTGGGAGCCGCAGCTTGTACTGGGCTGTCCGGTCGGCTATTGCAGCGGGGGCGGCCTCGGCCGGGTCCGCCGCGGTCGATTCATCCTGTCCGACCAGCCATGCCTCCAAGGCGCTTCTCAGGAACCGCCACTCCCGTCCGACCTTTTTGGCGGGCACTCGTTGGCTGCGGGCCAACTCGCCGAGGGTCTTCCGGCTGACGCGGATCAATCCTGCCGCTTCGGACAGCGTGAGGATCTCAGAAGAGGCCATAGCTTCCTTCAAACTGCTTCATTTTACGTCTATTTCCGCTGGCGCCTACTATAGCACAGTGCGGCGTGGTTTGGCAGGGGGACCCCCTTTCAATCTCCCCCTGCGAAGGGGGAGAGGTTCTTGTTGGTGTGATATTGAGCCTGTCTCAGAAGAACATCTGTGAACAGGTTCACTCTGACGCGAAGGTCTGATGTAAGACGACGGTGTGGAGACTGGTCGCTGTCATCGCCTCAGTTCACGAGACAGGACAAGGCTTCGGACCGTGGAAAGGGATGGCTGAAGGGGCGGGAGGAGCTCCACACCCGATAGAGAGTGCGCAGGTTGAAGGCTGTTGCCAACATGGTCCACTCGGCCGCCACGTTAACGAGGCCGCGCAGCAGGAACCTACGTGCCCTCTGTTGCTCCTTGATGATTCCGAAGACCGGCTCGACGAGTTGCTTTCTCAGCCCGTAAGCTTCTTTGGCTGCTGAGGTGGACATCCAGGCGCGATGGCCACGTAGGACTGCGTCGTGCGGCCCTATGGCCAGGCTTCGCCCAATCTCTTTGGCTCTGGTACAGGCTCTGAAGGCCGGACATGCCTGACAGACAGCACCTGCAGCCCGGTACAGACGCAACGGGACTCCGTTCGCATGCTGTATGCGGACGAACGCGAGCGTCTGTCCCTGGGGACACCTGAAGCTGTCGCTGTGCTCGTCATAGGTGAATCTGTCCTTGTGGTAGGGGTCTTCGAGGAACCGTTGTCGTGCCTCTGACACCACCACCTGCTGACCTCGACGGTCGCACTCCGCCAGGTGACTGGCAGCGAAGTATCCGGCGTCGGCCAATGTCATCTGCGACTTCGTCCCCGTAGTCTCCTCGGCCTGCTCCATCATCGGCACCAGCAGGGCATTGTCATTGGCCGCATCAACCACGTCCACGGCGGTGACCACCATGCCGGTCCCTCCCCCATCCACCTCTACGGGTGAGACCATAGCCTGGGCGTTGTAGCCAGCCACGATGCCCTGCCTTCCCTTCATCAGCCGGGCCTCCGGGTCGGTCAGGTTGATGCGCTTGTGGCGCTTCTGACTCGCAAGATCGGCCATCGCATGCTTCACCTGCTCTCTCAAGACCTCCTTGTCCGCCAACTTCTGAGGCAGACGGGCGACGGCGGCCTCTTCTCCCGCCTCGTTCTGTGCCTCAAGGTCGGTTATCGCCCGCTCCAACCGATCCAACAGCCCTCTCAGCCCCTTGGCATCGTAGCTCCTGTTCACTGAGGCGTTGGCGACCACCTTCGTACCATCCACCGCCTGGACCGCCAGATCCACCAACTTCATGGCCACCGCCGTACGCACGGTACGCTCGAACAGCTTCCTCATAGCCTGCCTATGCCCTTTGTAGAACCGCCACAGGGTGTTGTGGTCAGGATGCTGCCACCCGGTCAGCCATAGGTACGGTATCTGGTCCCGGCAGGCCACCTCCAGCTTTCGGCTCGAGCGCACCCCGGTCATGAAGCCATATAGCCACACGCTCAACAGCGCACGAGGATGGTAGGCTGGCGCCCCCATCGAGTCACCTTCTATGTCCACGCCAAGCTCCGTCCAGCTATCCCTGTCCAAGGCGTCAACGAACTCGGCCACGAATCGCGCCGGATGATCCAACGGCAACAGCTCGTCAAGCGTCGGCGGCAACATCCACATCTGCTCTCGGCCCATCGGTCGAAGTGGCATCTCAATATCTCCCATCTTGATGTCCCTTCAAACGTACACCTGACCCATACCCAACGCCACCCCAGACTTCTGAGACAGGCTCTATTGGGTGGGTTTGACCGGGATGGGGGTACGTGCTAACCTTTTCTCGGATTAGTTCTGGGGGGCCTGTACGGGAGAGGGCATGGCTTCTGACCTCGACTTAGTTGACCGCGAGCTGCTCAACTCGCTCCAATCGTCCTTCCCGCTGGTCGAAGAGCCCTTCAACCGGTTGGGGAGCGCGTTGGACATGGCCTCGTCCGAGGTCATCAGTCGGATCCGGGTGCTGAAGGGCAAGAACGTCGTGCGCCAGATCAGCGCCATCTTCGACACCCGCCGCCTGGGATACCAGACGGTGCTCGTAGCCATGAGGCTCCCTGACGACAAGCTCGACGATGGGGCCCACGCCATCAACGAGCACCCCGGTGTCAGCCACAACTACGGCCGGAACGGACCGTTCAACCTGTGGTTCACCGTCGCGGTGCCCCCGGATGAGAGCCTGGAGGATACGGTAGCGGAGATGGCGGCGCGTACCGGAGCGGAGTCCTACAGGCTCATGCCCACCATCAGGTTCTTCAAGATCGGCGTCAACTTCGACATGGTGAAGGAGGAGGGCGCGGCCAACGACTACTACAGCCCGGACGGGTACGCCAACGGCGATGACCAGACGTGGAAGCGCGTCGAGACCGTGAGCGACTTCGAGAAGGAGGTCATACGGGAGCTGCAGGAGGACCTGGAGCTGGAGCCACGCCCCTTCCAGCCGATGGCCGAGCGGCTGGCGATAAGCCAGCCGGAGCTCTTCGACCTGGCCGCTTCGTTCCAAGAGAGGGGCATCATGCGGCGGTACTCCGCCGTGCTCCACCACCGTAGAGCGGGCTTCTCCGCCAACTCCATGGGCGTGTGGAAGGTCCCGCCGGAGCGCTCGGTGGAGGTCGGAAACCTGATGGCCCGGTCACCGTGGGTCACCCACTGCTACGAGCGTCCGACGTACCCCGACTGGAAGTACACCCACTTCACCATGATTCACGCAACCTCCAGGGAGAGATGCAAAGAGGTCGCCGCGGAGATATCCGAGGCCACGGGGGTCTCGGACTACATGCTGCTCTACAGCAGCCGCGAGTACAAGAAGACCCGCGTCAGGTATTTCGTATAGGCTTTAAGAGGGTGTTTGCAAAGTCTTGAACTTGTACTAAACTTGATGAATGAGCCGCAAATCGTACCCCAGCGACCTGACGGACGAACAGTGGGAGATCCTCGGCCCCCTACTCCCACCAGCCAAGCCCGGAGGCCGGCCCCGTACAGTGGACCTGCGGGAGGTAGTGAACGGCATCCTGTATTTGCTTCGGAGCGGATGCCCCTGGCGGATGGTCCCGCACGATCTGCCTCCCTGGCAGACCCTGTACAAATACTTCCGCAGTTGGACCATAGATGGAACGTGGGAACGAGTCAATGAGACGCTACGCCCCTGCGTCCGAGAGGCCGAAGGTAGAAATCCTACTCCCAGCGCAGCGATCATAGATAGCCAGAGCGTGAAGACGACTGAAAAAGGGGGCCTCGTGGCTATGATGCTGGTAAGAAGATCAACGGTCGAAAGCGACACGTCATCGTAGATACCATGGGCTTGCTGTTGGCGGTGGTGGTGCATCCTGCCAATATCCAAGACCGAGATGGGGCGAGGCTGGTCATCGATAAATTGATAGGACGATTCCCACGCCTGCGACTCATCTGGGCTGACGCTGGCTACAGCGGCCAGTTGGTGGACTGGGTGATGTCCATGTCGGGCTGGGTCTTGGAGATCGTCAAGCGTCCCAGGGCCAGCCATCAGTTTGAGGTGCTGCCACGCAGGTGGGTGGTTGAGCGAACACTGGCGTGGCTGGGACGTTGTCGCCGGTTGAGCAAGGACTATGAAGCCTTGACCGGTACAACGGAAGCGTGGCTGCATATAGCTGCGATTCATCTCATGCTCCGACGCTTAGCTCCGTCATGATGTACTTCGAAAACACCCTCTAAGAGTCTCAAGCGCTGGCAAGGAGCCAGTACCTTCACCAGCCGTCAGGTACCCGGCAGGAACCCAAGGAGTTGCAGTGCCCTCATACTATCCAGTGTTCATCGACGTGCGGGACCGGACCTGCGTCGTCATAGGCGGGGGAGGCATCGGCGAGGAGAAGGTGCGCAAGCTCCGGGAGTGCGGGGCGAGTGTGCAGGTCATCAGTCCAGAGGTCACCGATGGCGTCCGGGAGATGGTCGACGGAGAGGGAGTGACGTGGCTTCAGCGTGAGTACCGGAGCGGGGACCTGAGCGAGGCGTTCATTGCCATCGCCGCCACGGACGACAACCAGGTCAACACGAGGATCGCGGGGGAGGCGGAGGAGCGGAACGTGCTGCTGAACGTGGTGGACGTGACCCATCTGTGCACCTTCATAGCGCCCGCGGTCGCCCGCCGCGGCGACGTTACCATCGCGGTCTCCACCGGCGGGGCCAGCCCGGCCCTTGCGCGAAAGTTCCGGGAGGAGCTGTCCGCCGCCTCTCTGCTGGAATATGCCGACCTGGCCCCACTGCTGTCCTTCGCCCGCTCCGAGCTCAAGCGCAGGGGCGTCAGGGTGGAGCCCGACCACTGGCAGACCTGTATCACTGGGGAGCTGCTGGCCATGGTGCAGGAGGACCGGACCGAGGAGGCCAAGAGAAGACTCATGTCTGACCTCCTGGAGGGCGACCTCGCCCTTCCCGCAGACGACTAGAACGCCGTCCGCCGCCAGCCTCCAAACGGCTCCCGCCGCCAATCCGCTCCAGCCCGGCCGCTCTGGTTAAGGACTTTACTTTGAACGCCCTACGAGCAGGCTCCAGGTCCAGCCCCTTGTCGCTGGCGCAGACGGAGGAGGTTCTAGCGCCCCTCAGGACGGCCTTTCCCGATGTCGAGATCAGCGTCGTCCCCATCACGACGGGCGGAGACAGGCGGAAGGAGGCGCCTCTGCTCAGCATGCCCCGGGGGATGTTCGCCAGGGAGATCGAGGTTGCCCTGTTGGAGGAGAGGATAGACTTGGCGGTACACAGCGCCAAGGACCTTCCGGCCGAGCTCCCAGACGGCCTGGGCATAGCTGCCCTCACGCAGCGAAGAGACCCACGGGACGTGCTGGTGAACAGGTGGAGACTTCCCCTGAGCGAGCTGCCGTCCGGCGCTCGACTCGGTACCAGCAGCCCCCGGCGCACGGCGCAGATCAAAGCGCTCAGGCCCGATCTGGAGGTGGTCCCCATCAGAGGCAACGTCGGCACCCGCTTGGAGAAGGCGAAGGGAGAAGGCTACGACGGCGTGGTGCTGGCCGCCGCCGGACTGGAGCGGCTGGGGCTCCGGGATGAGGTCTGCGAGTACTTCTCCCCGGACCGGTTCACTCCCGAGGTGGGACAGGGGGCTTTGCTGGTGGAGACCAGGACATCGGACAGCCGCGTCTCGGGTATGCTGAGCCGGGTAGACCACCACCCCACCAACGCGGAGGTCACCTCGGAGCGGGCGTTCCTGGCAGAGGTCGGTGGCGGATGCAGGGTTCCCGTGGCCGCGTACGCCGTACTGGAGGATAACGCCCTGGAGATCTCAGCCATGGCAGTGACCCCGGACGGCGGGCGAATCTTCCGGAGCCGCACGACCCATGACGCCGCCCGTCCGGCGGCTGCCGGGCGCGAAGCCGCCAAGGCGCTGATGGCCGCGGGGGCGTCGCAGATTGTGTCCGGAGGCGCTGACTCTTGAGGGAGGGAGTGGTATACCTCGTGGGCGCCGGGCCCGGCGATCCCGGACTCCTCACGGTCAAGGGACGCCGGTGCGTCGAGACTGCGGACGTGGTGGTGCACGACCGGCTCGTCGACAAGCGCATTCTGCGCCATGCCCGGGAGCAGGCCGAGGTCATCGACGTCGGCAAAGTCCGCGGCCAGGGCGGAAGCACCCAGCCGAAGATCAACTCGCTTCTCGTCCAGCGGGCGAAGGAGGGACGCAGGGTCGTCCGTCTGAAGGGAGGCGACCCCTTCGTATTCGGGCGCGGCGGCGAGGAGGCCGACGCCCTTCGAGAGGCGGGCGTGGCATTCCAGGTCGTGCCGGGCGTCACCTCGGCCATCGCGGCGCCGGCATACGCCGGGATACCCCTGACCCACCGCGGGGTCGCCTCCGCCTTTACCGTGGTGACGGGGACCGAGGCTCCTGGCAGTCAGTCCTCCCCGATTGAGTGGGAGGCCCTGGCGCGGCGCCCCGGCACCCTGGTGCTGCTGATGGCGTGGGAGAGCCTTCCGACCATCGTAGAGGCGCTGCTCCGGCACGGGAAGCAGCCCGATACCCCGACGGCGCTGGTCCGATGGGGCACAGAGCCGTACCAGCAGACCGTCGTGGGCACCTTGGAGAGCATCGAAGCTAAGGCCGCTGCCGCCGGGCTCAGGCCGCCCGTCGTTGCGATCATAGGCGAGGTGGTCCGGCTCAGGGAGAGGCTTCGATGGTTCGACAACCGGCCCCTGTGGGGCAGACGGGTTCTGGTGACCAGGACCCGCACCCAGGCGGGAGCGCTCTCCCGGCTGCTGGACGAGAGAGGCGCCGACGCCATCGAGCTTCCCACGATAGAGACTCGACCGATGGACGACTACGGCGTCCTCGACGACGCCCTGGCAGACCTCCAGGGCCGCGAGTGGGTGGTCTTCACCAGCACCAACGCCGTGGGGGCCGTGTTCGACCGGCTGAGAGCCCTGGGGCTCGACTCCAGGGCCCTCCACGGAACGAGGGTCGCGGCCATCGGCCCCACGACCGCCTCCGACCTCGAACAGCGGGGGATCAAGCCGGACTTCGTCCCGGACCGGGCGGTCTCCGAAGCGTTGGCGGAGGGCCTGATCGACCAGGGAGTCCAGGGGGGAAGGGTCCTGCTTCCCAGGGCGGACGCCGGGCGAGAGGTTCTGGCCCGCTCGCTCCGGGAGGCGGGCGCGGCGGTGGATGACGTTCCGGTCTATCGGACAGTCGCCCCCAGCGGCCTGGACGACCGGCTCGACGACATCCTGGACGGCGGCATCGACGCAGCCACCTTCACTAGCTCCTCGACCGTCAGAAACCTGGTCCGTCTCCTCGATGGCGGCCTGGACAGGCTCTCAGGCGTCCTGGTTGCCTGCATCGGCCCCGTAACGGCGGCTACGGCCAGGGAGATGGGTCTGGAAGTCGGCCTCGTGGCCCGAGAGCACACGATACCCGGGCTGGTCGACGCCCTGGAACAGCACTTCGCCCGAGAGGAGTCTCCCCATGACTAGCTTCCCCCTGGCGCGTATGAGAAGGCTGCGGGCGAGTCCGGCGATCCGGCGGATGACCCGGGAGACCCGCCTGTCGGCCAGCGACTTCGTCTACCCGATATTCGTCACTCATGGCCGCGACGTACGACGAGAGATCCCGCCCATGCCGGGCATCTACCAGCTATCCCTGGACCAGCTCATCTCGGAGGTCGGAGAGGTCTCCGACCTGGGAATCCCCGCTGTGCTCCTCTTCGGCATCCCGGCCGAGAAGGAGGCGGAGGGCAGAGGGGCCTACGACCCGAGTGGAATTGTTCAGGAGGCGATCCACGCCATAAAGCAGACCACCCCGGAGCTGTTGGTCATCACCGACGTGTGCCTGTGCGAGTACACCGACCACGGCCACTGCGGAGTCGTCGTCGAGGACCGGGTGGACAACGATAGGACCCTGGAGCTGCTGGCCAGGACGGCGAGGTGCCAGGTGGAGGCGGGCGCCGACATGGTGGCGCCCTCGGCGATGATGGACGGACAGGTTGGAGCGATTCGCGAGACCCTGGACTCGGGCGGCTTCGAGGAGGTGCCCATCATGGCCTACTCGGCCAAGTACGCCTCCGCCTTCTACGGGCCCTTCAGGGTTGCGGCTGAGTCGGCGCCCCAGTTCGGCGACCGCAGAGGGTACCAGATGGACCCCGCCAACGTCCGGGAGGCCCTGCGGGAGATAGAGCAGGACATCGAGGAGGGCGCCGACATCGTGATGGTGAAGCCGGCGCTGTCGTACCTGGACGTCCTGTCCGCCGCCTCGGCGGCCTTCGGGCATCCGATGGCCGCCTACAACGTGAGCGGCGAGTACGCCATGGTGAAGGCGGCGGCCCAGAACGAGTGGCTCGACGGACGCCGGGTGACGTTGGAGCTGCTGACGGCCATCAAGCGGGCGGGCGCCGACATTCTCATCAGCTACCACTCCAAGGAGGTCGCCCGCTGGCTGGCGTCTGAGGGCTAGCGGTCGGGCTGGCTCATCCCTTGGCTCGCCCCCAGCGGCTCGGCGGCCACCAGCGCAGCCAAACGACGGAGATGACCATCTCCGCGCTGACGGGTCCGAAGTCGCGGCTGTCGGTGCTATGGGCACGGTTGTCACCCATGACGAAGTACTCGTCTCGGCCTACCCTCCACGACCTCTCTTCCAACCCGATCGACGCCGGGAGTCCGGCTAGGTAAGGTTCGGGGAGGTGGCCGCCGTCTATCGACAGCTGTCCCTCGAAGAGGCGGACCTCCTCGCCCGGCAGGCCCACGACGCGCTTCAGGTAGCGCTTCCCGGGGGACCTGGGGTCGCATACTATCACGGCCGCGCCCCTCGGCAGACGGCCAGGACGGCGCGCCGCAGTGAAGGCGGCCAGCCGGTCGCCGGGTCGAAAGGAGGGCGTCATACTGTCGCCCCTAACGGCGTAGAGCTCCAGGAACATGACTCTTGCCTAAACACCCGCTATTGCTGTATCTTCTTACCATCTAAAGTCTATACAGGAAAGGTGTGACCCATGAGAATACAGTCCCTGGTACAGAACGTCGACGCGCACTGCGATATCCCTTGCGGCATCTACGACCCCATATCCGCCAAGATCGCCGCTCAGACCGTCCTGAAGATGGTGCTAAGGATCGAGGCGTTGGAGGAGCCCGGCGATCTGGCGGCCTACGCCAACACCATGTCCCGATACGTCGCCGTCAAAGAGGAGCACGCCCAGCTCGCCAAGGAGGAGCTCGACATCCTCTGGCACGACTACTTCCGGCCCGAGCACGCGGAGGAGCACCCGGACCTCCACACGACCTTCTGGCAGGCGGCGAAGCTGGCCGGCCAGAACAAGCAGACGGTCGACCGCGAGGCCGCCCAGCAGCTGGTCGACACCGTGGACAAGATCGCCGAGGTATTCTGGGCGACCAAGGGCGTCAGCTACAGCGACCCTAACGCAGAGGTCCGCTTCGGCACCTAGAGGCCTTCCAAAGTCCCCTCTCCCCAAGAGGGACTTTGCGCCGCTCTCTCCCTCAAGCCGGCAGTCCCTTCTCCCCCTAGGGGGAGAAGGTTGATTCCCTCGTAACAAGGGGCTTTCGGGTTGGTTCTGCGGCGTGAGGGCGGTTAGGCGTGAGGGATTTGGTTGTTGCGGTCGGGGCTTGTGTTGTGGCCGATGAGGTCGTTGTGGTGCGCCATACCCCGTCCGGGTAGGCATCAGCGGGCTCGCAACGGCTCCTGTAGCTTCATGCAGCGGGGGGAGCGGTCGCCAGGACAGCCGGTGGGACCAACATCCCGTCCAACCGTGCTCGGACCATTCGCTTGACGTTACACGCCAGGGCCTTGAGGTAGACGGCGAGCCGGACCCTCTCACCTCCACGTACCCGAAGGCGGCCAAGACCATGGCGCCGTTTCAACTCCGAGCTCGTACCCTCTATCCCCGCACGCAACCCGTACCGTCTACGCCATTGTCCATCCGACTCGGCCCGCCGCCTACGTCCGATGTTCACCCTGGCGAGGTCTGCACTCAGCACGTAGGCTCCACTCGGCGACCACTCTCCCCCGAGCTCAGGACGACGACGCCACCTCACGGGACACCGTGGGCGCAGCGAGCAGGGTTCACACACCTCCCGGGCGAAGTGCATCTCCACTCGCTCGGGAGCGTCTTCATCCTCGTACTCGGACACGGCCTCATGTCCCGCAGGACACACCGCAGACCTCCTTGCCGTAACGTCGATGTCAAAGTCAGCAGCCGTCAGTCTGACCGGCCGATCACCCCTGTCGGCCTCCGCTGGCGCCCGGCCCCCGACAGGGCTCACCAACTCCGTCCCCCTACGCTCTGCCTCCCATCCGTTGTGTCCGGATCCATACGACGTGTCGCACCACAGCTCCGAAGGACCGATCCCACGCTCCCTCAACGTGTCTATCACCCCCACCGTCACACCGGCGTCGCCACCGCTCGACGGCGTGACCTCCACGTGGGTGATCATCTGCACGGCGTTCCCCTCTTCGCACGTCTCAGACACCTGCACCTCGTACCCCTTCCCCTTGTGTCCGCTGTAGGTCACCTCCGGGTCGTGGGGCGTCTGCATAGAGTACGACCGCACCTCCTTCGCCTCCTTCAGCGCGATCGGCACCTTACCCTCTGCCGCATCGTCGTCATCGGCTCCGGGACGACTGTCCCTGTGACGGCCCACGTGGCACTGCTCCCCCAATAGCCTCTCCAACAGCCCGTACTCCTCCATCTTTGCCACCGCCGTCCCACGGAACCTATCCACCAGCCGGTACACGTCTCGCGCACACACTGACAGCCGGCGACGCCCCTCACCTGAACGTGCGTCCTCGTACCCCGATGCTTCGCCGGTCTCCTTGAGGTACCGCTGGGCCAGTCCATCCCCAATCCCTTCACCCAGACCAGGGTGCTCACGGCTCACCGCTAACAGGAACACTCGGACCGTCTCGCAGAACAGACCCAACCGCGTCAACACCGCGATATTGCTCATGACGTGCGTCGAGTCCAGGCGCTGCTTGCCTGTTCGCAGTCCCAGGGCCTCTATCATCCGGTCCGTTGTCTCGCAGAAGGCCAATCGCCCCCCGTCGTGCTCCATCAACCGCACACGGAAGTTGTGCAGCGTCTTCTGGGCAAGATGCGCCTCCTCCATCTCCAGCCGCAGCGCGTGGTGCCACAGCAGATTGAACTCCAACTCTTCCAACGCCTCCATGTCCGTCAGATCGAACATCTCCTTGAGCACCAGCACTCCCAGCACCGTCTGCACGGCGCGATTGGGCCTGCCCATGTCCGGGCTGTACAGCGGAGCGAACCGCTCCTCCTCTATCAGAACCAGAGCCTCGTTCCGAAACACCTCCGCCCAGCTCCTCCGCATCAGCTTCGCCTTCCTCGGCGTGATCAGAAACTCCGACTGCCACAGACTCTCCTGCGGTTCCCGTGCTTGAAACATCGACCACCTACTCCTGTGCCTTCACTCCTCCACTTTCCCCACTCCTATTATCCCTCACTTCCAATACCCTCGCCCATGACTTGTTACGAGGGAATCAAGGTTCGCGGCGGATGGCTACGTCTTGTAGTCTTCCCTGGGCGGGCTGAAGATGTCCAGGGCCAGAGACCAGCCCTGCGATCCGACGACCCCGTGCTCGACGCCGCCCGGTATGACGTAGGCGTCCCCCTGCTTGAGCAGCTTGGTCTCACCGCCGATGGTGAACTCGAACTCGCCCTGTATGACCATCCCGGCTTGCTCATGGGGATGCGAGTGGGTGGGGACCACCGCATTCGGGGCAATCTCCACCAGGCTCATCATTATCTTTTCGCCCCACATCGTCCTCAAGCTGACGCCGGGGGCCATCTCCCTTCTCTGCTGTTCCGAGGGGTCGTAGAAGTAGGTCATCCAACCCTCCTAAAGTCCGGATGCCAGTCCCAGTCTGGACCTGGCCCGGTTGTCCGCCACGCTGAGACAGACCGAGATGAACTCGTTGGCAGGCGTGGCTATCCCCAGGTCCCGTCCCAGCAGCGCCACCGCCCCGTTGAGCACCTGCACCTCTAGCGGGTTGCCTGCCTGCAGGTCCAAGTGCATCGAGGAGGTGATGCTGCCCTTGGAGTGTTGGAACTCCGAGATAGTCGCGTCCACCAGGTCGTCGTCCAGGTCGACCCCGGCGGCCCTGCCGACCTCATGGGCCTCCCGCATCACCCGTCGGGTCATCTCCAGCGTCTTTGGATTGTCCACCACCTCGCCGATTGGGGCCCGCGTGATGCAGGTCATCCCGCTGAGGCCGCAGATGTAGACGAGCTTCGTCCACAGGGTCTTCAGAACGTCATGGGAGAGGATGGGCTCCACGCCGTCCCGCCGCAGGGCCTCGCGCACCCGGAGGGCACGAGGCGTCTCCCGTCCGTCCTCCTCCCCGAAGATGATCCGCACGTCGCTGCCCGTCTGGGTCACCACCGCGGGAGAGCGGCGCGCCGCGTCGATGTAGGTCACTCCCAGGAGCACCTTGTCGCGGCCAAAAGCGCCGGCCAGCTGCTCACCGCTGCCTATTCCGTTCTGGAGGGTCAGTATGGAGGTCGACTCTCCTACGGCCGGTCTCAGCGTCTCTATGGCGGCCTCATTGTGGTAGCCCTTGACGCAGTAGATGACGAGGTCGGCCTTGGATCTGCCGTCCGGCATCTCGACAACCTGGGGGTGGAGCGTGAAGGCGTCGAGGGCGTCGCTCTCCACGCGAAGGCCCCGCTTCCTCATCGCCTCCAGCTGGGCGCCTCGCGCCACGAAGGTGACGTCGGCGCCGCCCCGGGCCAGGGCGCCGCCGTAGTAGCCTCCGACCGCGCCGGCTCCCATGATGAGGATGTTCATGACCGCTCCCCCGATCTCTGACCGGCGCGCCCGCTATCGGTCCTTCAGCTCGATCAGCACGTTCTTGTAGCGCGTGTCGGTGTGGTTGATCACGCGATGGACCCTGTGGTCGTCGTGGTACCTCCAGGTCCCGGTGGAGGACGGCCCCGGCTCCGGCGCGCCGTCCTCGTACTCGACCGTCAGGCCCCCGCCCTCCACCACCACCGTGACGTAGTCTCTGGAGTGCAGGTGCCATGCACTAGCCTCTCCCGGCTCTACGATCAGGTTCCAGATCTTGACGCGCTCGTTCTCGAACAGGACCGTCGTCGCTATATCCCCCAGGGGCTCCTCTCCTCTAGCCATAGGTGACCTCCTCTTCTTGCGTCGCTTTGCTCTTCGGCCCTACGGGCCCTTCACGGCTGTCTAAGCGAATCCCAGGCCTTTCTCCTTCATGCTGACGTAGCCGCCGGAGCCGATGACTACGTGGTCCAGCACGTCGATATCCATCATCTCCCCGCTGGTCCGGACCCTCCGGGTGACGAGGACGTCTTCCGGGCTGGGCGTGGGGTCGCCCGAAGGATGGTTGTGGACGAGTATCAGGGAGGGGCAGTTCTCTCTCAACGCAGGCCGCAGCAGCTCGGCCACTCTCACGGACGCGGAGTTGACGCTGCCCTTGTACAGGTCTCGGACCGCCCGCACGTGGTTCTTGGTATCCAAGAGCACCACCTTTAGGTGCTCCTGCTCCAGGACGGTCATCTCGGCGCCCAGCAGGTTGAAGATGTCCCGGGCCGATCCTATGGAGGGCCGGTCATCCGGGGGCAGGGAGGCCACGCGCTTGGACAGCTCGAAGGCCGCCAGAAGCTGGCAGGCCTTGCCGTCGCCTATGCCCTTTATCGATACCAGATCAGTGTAGCTGGCCCGGACGATACCGGGGAGCCCCTCGAAGCTCGCTATCACCCTGGTAGACAGGTTGAGGACGCTCTCTCCCAGCACGCCAGTGCGCAGTAGGATGGCAATCAGCTCCGCATTGCTGAGGTGGCCGGGGCCCAGGCTCCTGAGCCTCTCCCGCGGCTTCTCCTCCTGCGGGAGATCGCGGATCATGGTGGGGTATTGTGGCCGCTCGCGGTCGTTCAAGGTCTCCTCCGCCTGCGTCGTTCTCTGAGAGGCGAGCCCATTGTAGTGCAACGCCGCTTTGCTGGAAAGTAAGCGGCACGCTTGGTAACTCTGTTCAGGCATGCCACACCAGCTCTGAACAGTTACGGCGCTTGACAGACCAAGCCTACGCCATACAATAGGCACAGCCGTTGCCCAAATCCAGCTTTGCGGAGACGCCGATGATCAACCGGGACCGCCTGGTCAAGAGGTTCTGCGACCTGGTGCAGATCGACAGCCCATCGGGGGAAGAGGAGGCGGTGGCCGTCGAGCTGGTGAAGCAGCTGGAGGCGTTGGGCCTCTCGGCCAGACGCGATGGGTACGGGAACATCATCGCCAACGACGGACGCCCGGAGCCGCTGCTGCTGTCGGCCCACATCGACACGGTGGAGCCGGGCCGCGGCATCAGGCCGCGGGTAGAGGGCGACGTCATCGTCTCCGACGGCACGACCATCCTGGGCGGCGACTGCAAGGCCGGCGTGGCGGCGATCCTCGAAGCGCTGGAGTCTTCCCAAGAGGACGGTACGCCTCGACGCCCCCTGGAGGTGGTCTTCACGCGGGAGGAGGAGATCGGGCTGGTGGGGGCGCGCAACCTCGACTTCTCCATGATCTCCTCCAAAGAGGCGATCGTGTTCGATGGGGAAGGCCCCGTAAGCCAGATAACCTCCTCCAGCCCGACCTACGTCGGGTTCGACCTGGAGATTACCGGCAGGGCCGCCCACGCCGGCGTGGAGCCTGAGAAGGGCCTCTCCGCCATACGGATCGCCTCCGAGATAGTCGTCAGGCTGCCCCAGGGCCGCTTGGACGGAGAGTCGACCTTTAACGTCGGCAACATCGAGGGCGGCTCCGTTCGCAACGCCGTCCCCGAGAACACCGTGGTGCGAGGCGAGTTCCGCAGCACCAACATGGAGACCCTCGACGGCCTCCGGCTCCAGATCGGCGAGGCGCTGGCAGAGGTGCGCGGGATGTTCCCCGACGCGGTCATCGAGGACCACCTGCACACGGAGTTCGAGGCCTACGCGCTGACCGACGACGACCCCGCCACGGTACGGGTCCGGAAGGCGCTGCAAGGGCTGGGGCTGGCGCCGGTGATGCAGCCTTCGGGCGGGGGTACCGACGGGAACGTGTTTCGGTTGCATGACATCAGCGCGGCGGTGGTGGGCATGGCCGACCACAATATGCACACTGTCCGCGAGCACGTCACGATCCCGGACCTGGTAGACGCCGCGCACCTGTGCGAGGCGCTGATCCGACCCTAGCCAGGCCCAGACAGATATGCGCGTCGACCTAGCCTATGGCCGCACCGGGCTGACCGTGGAGCTGCCGGATGACCGCACCACGGTGGTGGAGCCCACCTACGTCCCCAGCCTCCCGGACGAGGCTGGCGCCATTCTGGCCTCCCTGCGCAACCCCGTGGGCACGCTGCCGCTGCGGCGGCTGGTGCGATCGGACCAGTCGGTCGCGATATCGGTGTGCGACATCACGAGGCCCATGCCCAGCGCCACGGTCTTACCCGTGCTCCTGGGGGAGCTCTCCCACGTCCCGTCCGACCGCATAGTCGTCCTGATCGCGACGGGCACCCACCGCGAGAACACGCCGGAGGAGCTGGAGCGGATGTTGGGCCCGGAGGTGACGAGCCGGTTCCGGGTCGTGAACCACAGAGCCTTTGACACTGCGGAGCTCACCCGTGCCGGCAGCACCTCGGGCGGCATCCCGATCTGGCTCAACCGGCACTGGGTCGAGAGCGAGGTCAGGATTACGACCGGGTTCGTAGAGCCTCACTTCTTCGCCGGGTTCAGCGGCGGCCCCAAGATGGTCGCGCCAGGGCTCGCAGGCTTCGATACGACCATGCGGCTGCACGATGCCGACATGATAGGCCATCCCAACGCCACGTGGGGAGTCACCCGGGGCAACCCGATCCACGACGCCATTCGCGAGATCGCCGCCCGGACGGGAGTCGACTTCAGTATCGACGTGACCATCAACCGAGACCGCGGGATAACCAGCGTCTACTCCGGCGAGCTGCTGCAGGTCCACGGCGCCTCGTGCGACGACGCCAAGCGCGCGGCCATGCGGTCCGTGGCCAGCCCCTTCGACGTGGTCATAACCACCAACAGCGGCTATCCCCTGGACCTGAACCTGTACCAGGCGGTCAAGGGGATGTCCGCGGCGGCCAAGGTCGTGCGCGACGGCGGCGCCATCATATGCGCAGCCGAGTGCTTGGACGGAGTCCCGGAGCACGGCGAGTACAGGCGGATGCTCACCCAGCGAGACAGCCCGGAGGAGCTGCTGCGGATGATTCGAGAGCCGGGCCACCGGCGCCACGACCAGTGGCAGGTGCAGATACAGGCGCAGATACAGCTACGCGCAGACGTCTACCTCAAGTCGACGTACCTGAGCCCCGCGGAGACAAGGGCGGCGCACCTGGAGCCCATCGAGGACATCGAGGGAACAGTCCACAGCCTGCTGGAACGCAAAGGCTCCGACGCGCGGGTCTGCGTGCTCCCCGAAGGCCCGCAGACGATCCCGTACCTCCCGAATTCCCCTGCCTAATTCTCCGGGAGAGTCTCAGGTGCCAGGAAGGCAAGCCAGTTCTGAACGGTCTCCATGTCTCTTCGGGCCTCAGTCATGTTGAGGCCGTATGCGCGCGCGAGCAACTGGTAGGAGCCTGCAACATCTGTCGCGTGACTTAGCCGAATCACAGTGTTAGTGAAAGGTGCAGCAAGCAGACAGGCCGTTGCCCACACTTGGACCTCCTCGTTAGACAGACCGGAGGGCATCGCAAGAGATCGAAGGTCTCTCCGTGCTGCATATTGCTCGTCGAATGAAGCGATCTGGTCCTCTCTTCCTTGGTAGCTGAGTTTCAAGTGAATGGGATCACGGGTCAACGGTCTCCATGTGTCAAGCCGTGGTTGACCGCCTGCCATGACGCCTACTCTGCTGGTAGCAATCTTGGCAATGGCTTCCCAGCGCAGGAATTCGCCGTCGCTGATTTCCCGCGCATCACCCAACAACTCCTGTTGGAATGCCCCGGAATCAAAGTCGTCGCCTGCTTGACAGAGAATCTCCAGGTTGGGCTGGGCTGACCAACCCAACGCAGAAGATGTGAGATTGGTGGAGCCAATCAGAACTACATCATCGATACGATAGAACTTAGCGTGTAACGACGGATGCAATCTGAACGAGCCTCCAGAACCAATAACCAGGCCGCGGCATTCCACATCGGAAGCGCCGACGGCGATATCGTGTGGTTCCCATCTCGTTACACAGATGAGGGAAGCCACGGGATTGATTTCGGCCAGGACCCTGGCAAGCGCATCAGCCTTGATGTATGGGGCAGCGACAACGAGACTCTGAGCATTTGAGCAGAGACGAGTCAACAAGCTTCCAGGGTTGTCACTCGCGGTCAACCGTCCCTCTCGCGCAGCTGATTGATAACCTTGTCTACCTGCCGCCCCCAATTCATAGCGATGTCCTGTATGCGCGTCCGTTCCTCTCTGGACTCCGTTTGGTCCTCCATCCGCGCCCAGGATGACAGCAACAGTCGCAAAGCGACAATTGCTTGGAATGCAGGATCACTCTCGTTGCCTCCTACATTGAGTCGATCCTCGACATGGCTGATCAGATCGTATATCGGATGGTCCGTGTTCAAGTTGACGTGCAAGACCCCTTGGTTCGAGCGAACGTTGAACATTTGATATCCGTCGAGTTGAGTTGGGTTGAATTGGTATGCAAGACCCTCTTGTACCAACATCTTGGCAAGCTGATCTGCGTCCTGGTCTGAGCGGCCAGACTCAACGAATTGTTCCACTAGACCCGCTTCCCGCGTGTCCGGTGGAATCTCATCGCGATCTCTATCAGTCCTTGTTGGCTTCTCACTACCGGCCGCGATAGCTTCCCTGTCTGCGTCAGTGGCAGTCTTTACAGCTCTATTCTCTGGGCTCCTCGTTCTGCTTGGCTTCCTTCGCTGCTCAAACATCTGCCTGATAGCGCGCATCATGGCCCGAGTCTGGTCTCTAATGTCTCCCACGATGGTGTGGATAATGTCCTCGTCGAGTCCCATTTCGTCTAGGATGACTTGTCTAGGACGGTCGTCGCGGGCAAGGGTTTTTGCAGCCTGGGTGAACTTGGCAACCATCTGCTTGTTGTGGTCTACTCCAAATAGTTCGTCACAAACACGACGAAAGTGCACTTCACAGCCCCACCACCGGTTCTGAGGATTGTCGGCACTACCGCCTTCTCTCAGAAAGGCGTCCTCGAGAACGATCTCCCTGTCCTCCCGGACGACCGAGACGCCAATGTTATGCCTGGCGTGGCGGCCGTGATCCTCGCTGCCAGGCAGTCTTGCGACGCTATCGGTCTTCAGAGCCTCAGGCTTGACGATGGAATACTTAACATCAATGGTTACTTCCCGCCCTTCGACAGTAACCGGATACTCCTTAATGGCCCATTCCTTGAACATCGGATCGTTATCCCACGGCGCAGGAGTAGAGGTCGGCTTCATCAAGTAGAGAGGGTCGTTCGCGACAAACTGCCGTTCTCTTTCCCGATTGCTAGGTTGGGCCTTGAGAAAGCAAGCGGCCTGAATAGTGTGTAGTTCCTCAGTGATGTAAATTCGGTGGATGCGACCAACCTCACGGGACGTGTTCTCGATTATCGCGTTGGCAGTCCACCATTGAATCTTGTCCAGCTTGCTCCACACAACAAGAGTACCCGTGGTACTTGCGAAGATTTCTGAGCTGCCCGCACGTCTCCAGGTTTCAGGTATAGCCGTTTCTTGGTCAGGCAGCGGAACCCTATGGTTCCCTTGCTCGATGGCGTCGGCGTCGATGCTGGAATGCCACACTGAATCAATGCCGTCTTGCCATGTCCATACGTCCACTCTTTTGCACTGGGACATCGACGAAGTGGGAAGGCCCATACCATACTTCCCGATACCCCTGTCCGCGTTGTGTCGGGTGCCTCCTCCAAACTTGAGGGCATCAAGAAGAGTCCTAACGTCCATCGCTGAACCATTGTCCAAGACAGCTATCTCGGAGACTAGCCGTCGTCTACGTGACCGCACCTGTTGGGCCTCCTCCATGCAGAGGAGTTCGATCAGCGGAGCATTTGCCTCTATGGAGTTGTCGATAAGTTCAGCAATGGCGTAGGCAGTGTTGTGATACCTGCTGTCCCGGAGAGCACGTATCGTGAAGCTGCCAGGAAACAGGCTGCGGTCTGCATCTCTTAGCTCGGCCAGTTGCTCGACCATAGGTCCTCCCAGTTTCTAAAGGCATCAGTCACCGATCCGAAACCCGGAAGGTTCGTATCAGCAACGGTCATGATCTCCGCGGTTCGGTTTCCCCCTGCCTTGGGACCGCGCATAGCTCGCCCCGCCATCTGTGAGTAGAGAACCAGCGATGTGGTTGGCCGGGCAATGATGACACAGCGGATCCGCGGGGCATCAAAGCCAGCAGTAAGCACACCATAGTTGAACATCACCATGTGCTCCCCGCTATCGTTCCTGAAGGCATCGATTATCGCTCGACGCTCTTCAGTGGGCGTATTTGCAGTAATCACTTGGCTCAGGTTTCCTTCGTCTTGAACGAGTCGATTGCATTCTATGGCACTCTCGACAGAGGGACAGAAGACGATGGTTCGAGGGTGACGTGCCGCCGCGTTCTTGGCGAGTTCTACGATCTTGGATGTACGCTCGTCGTTGCGCCCCAAGCTATCGAGATCGTTCCTGGTGTAGTCCATGCCTGGTTCAGGCTCCGTGACCGCAATGTCCAAGTCAAAGCTGATAGGAACAAACCGTGGGTCCGCCAGATACTGGTTCTGAATCAAGTATGTCACAGGGCTATCGTGTCCCCTGGGGTCAATCGAGACCTTGGTCTGGTTGAACATGCGGGCAAGTTGGTAATCGGCCTCAGTCAACTTGGCCGTTCGTCCCGGCGTGGCCGTAAGGCCGAGTAGTGGAGGACGAGTGCTGCACAGCTGCTCTGTTACGAACGCATAGGTCTTGGCGACCGCCTGATGGGCTTCGTCAAAGATAACCGCCGCAGCCTGGTAAGCGAGGTGGGCAAGTAGCGTGTGGTCCGAGTCCGAAGCGGCGCGTAACTTGGCAAGACCGGTCACCAGGAAACCGGACGGAAGCTTCCGCAAGTCAAGCGAGCGATTTCCCCAGTATCGATGGACGTGGACTTCTCGCAAGCCAAGGTGCATCCAAGCCTCGGATAGCTCATCCGCCGCCTGTTCACAGAGTTCTTCGGTCGAGGCTAGCCATAGGACAAGGGAGCCGTCGGTGTCCGCCTCGTTCAGTAGACGGCAAGCTGCGTGCGACGCGATTCTGGTCTTGCCAGCACCAGTAGGAAGATGAGCGACAGCTCGACGCTCGGGAGACGATAGCGCACGAAGGATGTCGCGTAGGACCTGCCGCTGATGTGGATACAGCGAGTATCCGGGGCTGACCCCCTTCTCATACGCCTCAGACACCACAGAGACCTTCACACTCCTCGTTGAAGTGGTTGATGGAGTCCGGGTCCTTTTCCTTCTCCGCAATGACGGTGGCAAGAGGGCGACGCGCAGAGTGAAGGTATGGGCGGCCGTTCAGCAACTCTCGCACCGGATTAGTCGTGCTGTTTCTGAGCCAGCGGTCAAATCTTACCGCCTCGTCGTAACTGTCAGGTTCAGATCGTTTCAACTCTAGCCAGTGTTCGTCGGAACGATATGGGCATATGACGCAGGCTGAGCGTGGCAGCCACCGCTCAGGGTACTGGGAGGCGAACCATTCGGCGCAGGCGCGTCGTGTCATTCCGATGTCCACAAGGGGCCAGCGATGACTTACCCACGGCTCCCGGCTCGGTTTCATGCGGCCCACCTCATCCAGCGAGATTCCGAGCCACATCTCGACGTGGTGGTCCTTGGGAAATGGCCGACCACGCCGTCCACCCGCGAGTTTCCTGATCCTTTTGTGGATGGGCGTGATCTTATAGTGATTGGTGCACTGGCGTCGCAGCATTCCCTTCTTCCCATCTTCATCGACAAGATAGAAGGGGACATCTACGAAGCGGTGACCCGACGCTGTAAGGCCCTTCCTCAGATTCGTCCTAATGTCACCGCTGGAGACCCGTATTAATGGGTAGTCGAGTTGCTCTTCCAGCCAGGCTAGATGGGTATAGACATATTCAGGCTCCCATCCCGTATCTGCAAATATAGCGGCGTCCGGTTTGGAATATCCAAGTTCTATCAAACGAGGGTCGGACTGGGAGAGTAGAAGCGCCAAGACCGAACTCTGCACCCCAGCACCCAAGCTGAGTGCACGATAGACTACGGTGCTTGTCTCCGTGGCCATTTAGACTCCCTCTCACATGGTCTTGGGGCACAGCTGACGAGCAATTCGAGATGGCAGTTTGTCCGCATTTCAGTCTATTCGTCGACCTGACGGGGTGGCTAGGAGGGTACGCGGCGCTCTTCGGTGCACCTGGCGCAGACGTAGGCGTCGCCCTGCTCTAGGGCGACGCCTCTCGGGACATTTCGCTTGCGTCCGCACGCGGAGCAGGTGACCTGCTCCAGCGGGGCATTGCCGGGCCGGGACGGCTCTCTGCCGTGCCCTCGGAACCCTTTGTAGTCAGGATCCAAGCGCTTCATCGCCTCGTGGCGCTCCCGGTCCCTACGTCGGCTCAAGGGTCGGCCGGGGAGGTCAGCTGACTGCGACTACGGCGCCGGCGCCCTCGAGCTTCTCCTTGAGCTGGTCGGCGTCGTCCTTGTTGATCCCCTCCTTGACCATCGTGGGGGCGCTCTCCACTAGGTCCTTCGCCTCCTTCAGGCCGAGGGTCGTCACCTCGCGGACCGCCTTGATCACGTTGATCTTGTTCGGTCCGATCTCCTTGAGCTGGACGTCGAACTCGGTCTGCTCCTCCTCCTCCATCGCGGCCTCCGCCGTCCCCGCCACGCCCTGCACGGTCGCCATCGCCACCGGGGCAGCGGCACTGACGCCGAACTCCTTCTCCAGGGTCTTCACCAGGTCTGCGAGGTCAAGGACCGACATGCCCTTGATCGCCTCCAGGATCTCCTCTTTCGCCATAGCCATGAGCTTACTCCTTCTACCTGCTCTTTACTGTTGCTGCTCTTCGTTTTCCAACTGATCCGCGCGGGCCTGAAGAACGCGGGCCAAGCCGGACATGGGCCCGCTGAGCACATTGACCAGCCCGGAGACCGGAGCCTGCAGCTGACCGAAAACGCGCGCCAGCAGCTCGTCGCGAGAGGGTAAGCTGGCGAGGACGCTCACGTCTCCGACGGACAGGACACGCTCGTCCATCAGGCCGCCCCTGATGGTCATCGGCGACCGGTTCGTTCTGATGTACTCCGCTAGGGTCCTGGCCGGCTCCGTCGGGTCGCCATAGCCGAAGGCGACCCCCGTCGGCCCCTCGATGATCTGCTTGAAGCCGGGCAGTCCGGCTGCGTCGGCAGCCAGATGGGCCAGGGTGTTCTTGACCACCCGGAACTGAACGCCCTTCCCCCGCAGCTGCTGCCGGAGGTCGTTCATGGCGTTTACCGACATCCCCGAGAAGTCGGCGGAGATGGCCACCGTACACTCCTCCAGCCATCCACGCATCTGTTGGACCGAGTTGATCTTACGCTCAGTCGGCAATCCTCAACCTCCTCCTTCGCACTGCTTCCCTGCGGGTCTGTCCACACAACAAAAAGCCCTGAGCCACAGACTCAGGGCCAAGCCCTCCCAGGGAGAGCCGATTCCCTCATCACCTCGGCGGGCTGGCGTATTAATCCGCGCCTGCGGAGCCCGCTGTCTGCGGCAATATCCGTCTATTCTACTTTAAGAGCGGTGGTGCTGGCAACGTCGAGGCTGACGCTTGGCCCCATCGTGCTGGTCAGGAAGGCCGCCCGGATGAACTCTCCTTTGACTCCGCTGGGCCTGGCCCTCATGATGTTGTCCATCAGGACGGTCAGGTTATCCAGCAGCTGCTGCTCCTGGAAGCTGGCGCACCCTATTGGCACGTGGATGATCGCAGTCCTGTCCAAGCGATACTCGACCCTGCCCTTCTTGGCTTCGTCGACAGCCCTGGGTATGTCCTGGGGCTGTACCACCGTTCCCGTCCTCGGGTTGGGCATCAGGCCTCTTCTGCCCAGGATGGGCCCAAGACGTCCCACCCGGCCCATCATGTCCGGGGTGGCGATGGAGACGTCGAAGTCCGTCCATCCGTCCTCCTGGACCCTCTTGATCAGGTCGTCGCTCCCGACGAAGTCCGCCCCCGCCTCCTGGGCGGTGGCCACGGCCTCTCCCTGGGTGAAGACGACGACTCGGATGGGCTTGCCGACCCCATGAGGTAGGTTGGCCACGCCTCGAACCATCTGATCGGCGTGCCGCGGGTCGGACCCGGTGCGCAAGTGCAACTCTACGGTCTCGTCGAACTTGGCCGTGGCTGCCTGCTTGACGAGAGAGATCGCCTCCAGAGGCTGGTAACTCCTGTTCTCCTCAATCAGCGCCGCCGACTCCCGGTAGCGCTTCCCTGACCTGGCCATACAGCTTACTCCTCGACTAACCCGGTCACCGCTCGACCTGGATCCCCATGCTGCGCGCCGTCCCCTCGATGATCCGGACGGCTCCCTCCACGTCGGCTGCGTTCAGGTCGTTCATCTTGGCTTCTGCGATCTCCCGTACCTTGGCGGCGGGTATGCTGCCAATCTTATCGGCCCTGGGGCTCGGGCTGCCCTTCTCCACGCCAGCGGCCTTTCGCAGCAGGTCCGACGCGGGCGGGCTTTTGATGATGAAGGAGAAGGAGCGGTCTTCGAAGACAGTCATCTCCACCGGGACGATGTTGCCGGACTGAGAAGAGGTTCGCTCGTTGTACTCCTTGACGAAGGCCATGATGTTCACACCGTGCTGTCCGAGGGCCGGGCCAACGGGCGGCGCCGGCGTGGCCTTGCCAGCCTCGATGTGCAGCTTGATTGTCGTCAGTACCTTCTTCGCCAACGGTCCTGCCCTATGCTTTCTCAACCTGTAGGAAGTCGAGCTCCACCGGCGTCTCCCTGCCGAAGAAGGAGACGAGCACCTTTACCTTGCTCTGCGGCGGGTAGACCTCGTCCACTATCCCCATGAAGTCGACGAAGGGACCGTCGGCGATCCTGACACTCTGCCCCTTCTCGTACCCCACTCTCACCCTGGGTTGGTCGGACTCGATCCGGTTGAGTATCGCGTCCACCTCTCGCTGCTCCAAGGGAACGGGTTTGGGGCGCTTGTCTCTCTCGTCCTCGGCGGATACGAAGCCGGTGACTCCCGGCGTGTTGCGGACCACGTACCAGCCTTCGTCATCCATCTCCATCTGCACCAAGAGGTAGCCCGGGAACACCTTTCGGGCCACGGTCTTCCTCTGGCCGTCCTTTATCTCCAGCTCCTCTTCGGTCGGGATCACCACTTCGAAGATCTTGTGACCCATGTCCATCGTGGCGATGCGCTGCTCGAGGTTATGCTTGACCCGCTCCTCCTGTCCTGAGTAGGTATGGAGGATGTACCAGCGGCGCTCGATTTCGGGAGAGCTATTCATTCCTCTACGTCCCCAATATGCCTCTGAACAGCCGATCCAGGACTATGTCCACGAGCCCCAGAAAGACTCCTATCGTCCCCGACACCGCCAGCACCATCAGGGTCAGCCTCATGGTCTCCTGGCGTGTTGGCCAGGTGACCCGGCGCAACTCGGCGATGATCTCTCCGACGGACCTCAGGCTCATGGCCCGACGCGCAGCCTCCGAGCCGAGCCGCCGCTGGACGCTGGGATTTCTGGCCATGCCGCTCTACCTGACCTCTCGGTGCACGACGTGCGTACGGCACCTGGGGCAGTACTTCTTCAGCTGAAGGCGGTCGGGGTCGTTGCGCCGGTTCTTCGAAGAGGCGTAGGTGCGCTCTCTGCACTCGGTGCAGCCGAGGGTTATGACGATTCTACTGTCTCCTCTACGAGGCATCGGCGTACCCTACCTGACCACCTTGGTGATAACCCCGGAGCCCACCGTCCGGCCACCCTCGCGCACCGCAAATCGGAGCTGCTCATCGAGGGCCACCGGAGTGATGAGCTTGACGTTCATGTCTATGTTGTCGCCAGGCATGACCATCTCCACGCCCTCCGGCAGCTCCATCTCCCCCGTTACGTCCGTCGTCCGGATGTAGAACTGGGGCTTGTAGCCGTTGAAGAATGGCGTGTGGCGGCCGCCCTCTTCCTTGCTGAGCACGACGACCCTTGCCTCGTACTCGGTGTGAGGGGTTATGCTGCCAGGGGCGGCCAGGACCTGGCCGCGCTCCACCGCGTCGCGGTCGATTCCCCTGAGCAGGACGCCGACGGCATCGCCGGGCTCCCCCTCTTCCAGCGTCTTGTAGAACATCTCGACCCCGGTGACGGTCGTGGTCTGCGTTTCGCGGAGTCCCACGATCTCCACCTGCTGACCGACCTTGACGACGCCGCGCTCCACCCTGCCGGTGACCACGGTGCCCCTGCCCTTGATGCCGAAGACGTCCTCTACGGGCATCAGGAAAGGCTGGTCCCTGGGCCTGTCGGGGATCGGGATGTAGGAGTCCACCGCGTCCATCAGGTCCCAGATGGACTTGCCCCACTCAGACTCTCTGGAGACGTTCTCCGCCTCCAAGGCGTTCAGGGCGCTCACTCGCACCACCGGAACGTCGTCGCCTGGGAAGCCGTACTCCGACAGCAGCTCCCGCAGCTCCAGCTCCACCAGCTCCAGCAGCTCCTCGTCATCCATGGCGTCGACCTTGTTTAGGGCGACGACGATGGCCGGGACCTGCACCTGGCGGGCCAGCAGGATGTGCTCCCTCGTCTGGGGCATGGGGCCGTCGGGGGCGCTGACCACCAGGATGGCGCCGTCCATCTGGGCCGCGCCGGTGATCATGTTCTTGATGTAGTCGGAGTGGCCGGGGCAGTCGACGTGAGCATAGTGGCGGGCATCCGTCTCATACTCGATGTGCTGGATGGCGATGGTCACCCCGCGCGCCCTCTCCTCGGGCGCGTTGTCTATACTGTCGAACTCCCTGTAATTGGCGAGGCCCTCCCTGCTGAGCACGTTGGTGATAGCGGACGTCAACGTCGTCTTGCCGTGATCGACGTGGCCTATAGTGCCCACGTTTACGTGGGGCTTGTTCCTCTGATATACCTGCTTCGCCATTTACCGTTTCCTCCAGCTTGTGGAGCCCACAAGCAGACTCGAACTGCTGACCTCGTTCTTACCAAGAACGTGCTCTACCGGCTGAGCTATGTGGGCCCTGTATTTTTCGCGTTCTAACCTCATCGACGATTTGAATCGAACGGATGCATGCGGGCATCCCGGCTGCACGTCCTCGCGGGGCCTTCCGACCTGGTGGAGGGAGTAGGATTCGAACCTACGTAGCCCTTCCGGGCGCCAGATTTACAGTCTGGTGGTATTAACCGCTCACCCATCCCTCCGTAGCGACCAAAGTTAAGTTTAGCATAGGAGTAGTGCCAGTCCAAGGTCAAGGCGCGTGAGTGCATGGGCTGTCCGAACCTGAGCGTAAGCCCCAGAGGGGACTCGAACCCACTAACCTGCCGATTACAAGTCGGCTGCGCTACCAGTTGCGCCACTGGGGCATCGGACGGCGCCTCCGGCCATGTGGACGAACAGTGCGCCCCAAACGAAAACGAGGCCAGCCCTCGGCCGCCTCACCTGACTATTCTAACGGATGCGCGAAGACGGGTCAATGATTCCTGGCCGCCATTATCTGTCTTGAAGACATGTGGACAGTGATGTAGTGTTTCTTGGCTCTAGGCGACGACTGCGTGAGATGACGACAGCCTGAGAGACATCGGAATCATCTCGCCTCTTGGTCCGCAGGCTGTTACCATTCCGACGCCTGCACTATTCTACCTGCAGGAGGTCGGCTCCTCTGGAAAGATGAGAATATGACACCCGCTCGCGTTACTCTTGCCAAGGCCGCCGTGCTTGGAGTGTGGCTATTCTTCATCGCCTCCTGCTCTCCCGACGCCGCTTCGCCTCAAGCCTGCGTGGATGGGGAAGGGGTCCTAGATGTCGGATTCTACGCCTTCTTCGCTCCCGTTAGCTACAGCGCCGATGCTGACCCGGCTTCCGCAGGATTCAACACCCATTTGGGCTATGAATCGGACCTGTTGACTGCTGTTGAAGCGATGGAGGGCACGGGACTGTCCTTTTCTCGTCAGGGCATCGCCGTCTGGCCCGATATTTGGCTCCAACCCGCCGGGCCCCAATACGACATCGTCGGAGGCGGCATCACGATCCTCGACTCTCGGACTCGAGACGCCGCGGGCCAGGAGGTAGTCACCTTTACCTCGGGCCATATCGTGTTCCGCCAGTCGCTCTTGGTGCGCGCCGAAGATGCCGAGCGTCTTGCCAGCCACGAAGATCTGACCAGCGACCTGCGCGTCGGCGCTCTTGCCGGTACGACGGGAGAGTTTCGATTGTTGGAGCTGACAGGCCTCGTCAGCGCCGATGGCACCCTAGCCGCCGGTGTGCGCGTCGACACGCCGCGAGGCACGGTGGTGGCGGATGGCAGCGCCGATTACGTCATCACGGCCGCCGGCGAATCTCCGAGTCTCGAAGGCAGGAGCCATCTCTATCCACCTTCAAAGAACATGCCCCAGGTGGTCTACCTTGGGGACGAGACCGGTGAAGCGGAGCTCCTCAAGGCCCTTGACTCTGGCCGAATCGATGCGCTGGCCAGGGGAGAAATCGGCAACCGCGACGCCGCCCGCGCCTACGGCGGCTCCTTTGCAGTCACGGCTCTCGACGCCGAGACCGAACACGGCGGATTCACCCTGGCATCGGAAGACGAGGATCTGGCGTCTTGTCTCGATGAGCGGCTCAACTGGCTCACGGACGACCGGCGTATCGGCTACGGAGAGTGGCTCGATGACCCTTCGGTTTTCACGAGCCGCGCCGAGATGTGGGATGACAGGGGGCGTTGACCATCAGAAGGCCGCGCAGCCGACACGAGAGACTTCACACACCATGGACGGGATCCCGCAGCCTCCCGGGGCCGAGTAGCTTCTCCTCGGCCTCACGCTGGGCGACACTGTAGACCTCCCGCAGAGAGAGGCCTCGCGCCAGCGCTATGCGGCGGCAGTCCTCATACTCCGGCGATACGCTCACGTTCCTGCCGCCCAGACGCTTCACTTTCACCTGGACCAGCCCTAGTGAGGTAGCCACTTCCACAACCTCCCGCTCCGCCTCGAATCTGGACAGCGGCCGGACCCGTACGCCCAGGGTCGTCGTCTCCCTCAAGACGAGCTCGACCACCTCTGTCTCTATGCTGGATGGGACTATTGCGCTCAGCATAGTGCCGGGCCGGTTCTTCTTCATTTGAATGGCGGTGAACCAGACGTCTCGGGCGCCGATATCGAACAGGCGCTCCTGGGCGTAGGCCAGCATCTCGCCGGTCATGTCGTCCACGTTGGTCTCGATCAGCACCACGTCGGTGGTGTACCCGGTATCGCTCTCTTCACCGATCCACAGACCCAGCACGTTGGGATAGTACCGGGACTGCCTGGCGCCAACGCCGTGCGCCACGCGCTCTATCCTCATGTTGGCCTGGCGGAAGGTCGCCAGAGTCGTCAGGATGGCCGCTCCCGTGGGCGTGACCATCTCCCCCGTGGGCGGCCAGCCGGGGGGCGGCGTGACGGTGGGCGCCTTCGCCATGGCGAAGAGCGCAGAGGTCGCGGGCGTCGGCACCGGAAGGGCGCCGTGGGCGCTGTTGACCATCCCGGAGCCTGTGGGCAGCGGCGACGAGTAGGCGTGTTCGATACCCAGTAGGTCCAGTCCCACGACGCTGCCGACCACGTCGACGAGAGTATCGACCTCTCCCAGCTCGTGGAGCCTGACCTCCTCCGTCGTGGAGCCGTGGACGGACGCCTCCGCCTCCGCCAGCCGCTGGAAGACGGCGCACGAGCGATCGATCACCCTCGCGTCCAGGGACGAACGCTCGACGGCGTGGACGAAGTCCTGCCACCGCCTGGGCCTCTTGCCGAGCTCATCGAGCTCGACCGTCACAGCGGTCCCGCGCACCGCGCCGCGCTGGGCCGGTCGATGGGACAGCGAGAAGCCGCCGACGCCGAGGTCGTCCAGGGCGGCGGTGAGTCTCTCGAAGGAGGCGCCTGCGTCGACGATTGCGCCGAGAATCATGTCTCCGCTGGCTCCGCCGATGCAGTTGAAGTAGGCGCTTCTCATGGTTCGTACCCGGTGGGCTAGAAGCGAGAGGAGGCGGCGCGCTGCCGCTCTCGCGGGAGAACTTCCCTGACCGCCTCCGCGACGCTGCGTACGGAGACCGTCTCCACTCCCCCGCGGTCGGCTGACTCCCCTCCTGCGGTCTCGGGCACGAGGCAGCGGTCCAGTCCCAGCCGGGAGACCTCCCGCAGCCGCCGATCGACCTGCGGCACTCCCCGGACCTCCCCCGTGAGCCCGATCTCGCCCATCGCGGCAACCCCCGCCTCCACCGGCGCGTTGCGGTAGCTGGAGGCGATGGCGAGGGCTACGCCCAGATCGGCGGCGGGCTCTCCGACCCTCAGCCCTCCGGTCACGTTCACGACGATGTCCTGGTTTGACAAGGCAAGGCCGACGTGCCGTGTCAACACCGCGCATATCAGCAGCAGGCGGTTGGAGTCCAGTCCCGTGGCCGCGCGCCTCGGCGCCGGAAGCGCCGACGGGGAGACCAGCGCCTGGACTTCAACCAGCACCGGCCTGCTGCCCTCCAGGGTCGAGACCACGACAGAGCCGACGGCGCCGCCGCGGCGCTCCGCGAGGAAGGCCCTGGATGGATCGGGCACGTCCACCAGTCCCCTGCCGCCCATCTCGAACACGCCGGTCTCGTTGGTCGACCCGAACCGGTTCTTTACCGCCCTGAGGAGACGCCACATGCTGATGGGGTCCCCCTCCATGTGGAGCACCACGTCGACCATGTGCTCCAGTACACGAGGGCCGGCAATCTCGCCCCCCTTGGTGACGTGGCCGCTCAGTATCATGGCCGTGTCGCCAGCCTTGGTCCACTCCATCAGCCTGCGGGTGCACCCCTTGATCTGCGCGAGGCTGCCCGCCTCCGAGCTCACGCTCTCGTCGCACACCGTCTGTATCGAGTCGACGACAGCGAGCGCAGGGCGGTGCTGGTCCAGGGCGTCGAGCACCTCCTCCAGTCCCGTGGCCGGGAGGAGATATAGGTCCTCGCCGGATATCCCCAGACGGTCGGCCCGCATCTTCACCTGGACCGCAGACTCCTCACCGGAGACGTAGAGGGTCCTTCCCCTCGACCCCGATATACCAGAGGCAAGCTTCAGCAGAAGCGTGGACTTCCCGATGCCGGGGTCTCCGGCCAGAAGCGTAAGGGAGCCGGGGACCAAGCCTCCCCCCAAGACCCTGTTCACCTCCTCCGAAGACAGAGAGAGCCTGGGGGACCTGTCGGCGGAGACCTGCGACAGCGGCTGCGCCGCAGCGGCCGGCGTCCTGGACCGGGCCGCGCTGCGGCCATTGGAGCCGTCAACACGGACCTCCGCAAGGGTGTTCCACTCACCGCAGGATGGGCACCTACCGGCCCACTTGGGGCTCTCGTTGCCGCAGTCCTCGCAGACGTAGACCAGCTTGCTCTTGGGCCTTGGCACTATCTCACCATCCCGCACCGTGGGAGATCCATCGGGCATCGGCAATTGTAGCAGAGGGCCTGCAACCCGGAGTCCCATGGAAATGGCTAGGCCTAGGCGATAGCAGCATCGGTAATCCTAATAGTGTAATGAAACACCTCGTTGATGAACTCAAGCCAGCGTTCCCCGTCATGGGAGAGATCATCGAGCAAGAACACCTTGACGACTCCCATCTGGTCGAGTCGTGCTCTCATTGCGGGTGTGACAACGCCAGCTACCAGCATATTCATGCAATTGGGAGGCGTGGCCTCGAAACTCTTCTGCATGGCCCCGAGCCTCTCCAACGCCCCAGCGGGGTCCCTCCCTCCCTTAATCTCAATCGTGGATACGACGTGTGTCGAGTTACCGAGCTCCTGCAGTAATAGGATGTCGGGCTCCGAGCCGTAGTGCATCGAATATCCGTTAGGCAATTGGAACTCTGTATCGTCGTCACTGCTCTGATTGATCAGATCTTGGCTGTTCAGCCAGTTCATGATGCGGGTCTTGATCAGGTTCTCGGCATCACGGCCTATGATGTTTCTGAATGTACCGTCCAATCCAATGCCCATGTTTGCGATGATGTTTCTATACCCGTTTTTGAGTGTCCAGTTGGTTGTGCCTTCAATGATTGATGAGATTACGGCATTGTATAGACGGGCGACCGACTTTGCCTGAGACTCCGTTATGGGCGTCTTTCGAGTGCCATCCTCCCAAGCAGCTACTGGGACGGCAATGTCCGCAACGCGCTTTTGAGGCAGTAGTGCAATCCCCCGATAGTACTGTGATACTCGAGGATGCTCCCGCAACAGAGTGGGGTGAGCGAATACGAGCTTGGCATCGACATCGGAGCCACTGATGTAGCTCCATGCTTGTTCGCTGATCATTAGGTCCTCTATGGCAGTGAAGGCCAAGTCTCCTTGGAAAGCGTCGACTAGCTCCCGCAAAGCCCAATCTGTCCGTTGCTTGATTCGCTCCGACATCATGGCCGACCTGAGCTGCGCTTCGTTAAGGCTTGTCATCTGTGCGCACCCACTTGTAAACACACTTTCTGATCTCGCGTCTACCGAAGCGGCGCATCTGCTGGCTCGAATTGCCCTTCCCGCGGGGAAGTACCCAGACTTTCTCGCACCTGAAACCGGAATGCTCTGCAAAGTCTGACAGGATCAGATCAACGGGCACCTCCTCACCGTGATACTGCACATTGTCGTTCACCATGACCACTGTGCCCCCTGGGCGAACGATACGACCCAGCTCTAGAATGATCACCGCCATCTCCAGGAAGTAACCTTCGATGAGGCGAATGACGTGCCGATTCCCCAGCTCAGCTACATGCCCCCTCAGAATGTCCAGCACTTCGTGAATGGCGCCTTGGTCTTGGTACATGTAGAGGGCGTCATCCAACGGGGAAGGGTTCTTGCCGTACGTTTCCTGTAACCAGCCCCACTTGGATTTGTTCTCAACGGTGGCCGACAACATGCGCTGCCTCAAATTGGTGAATCCGCCGTGATCAAACCCAAGCCATGCCAATTCGAGGGCGTAGGTTCTAGTGTAATCATACCGGTTTGCGTACGGCGGCGACGTCATGACCATGTCGAAGGCGCCCTCCGGCAGGCCGCGGAGCAGCTCGAGACTGGAACCGGTGAGAAACTCGGGCGACCCTCCACCGTACTCTTGTTTCAGCGGCACAATATCCTGGATCATCTCGAACAGACGAGAACCCAGAGCCTGGTCAAAGGACTGTATGGGCCCCTTGTCGACTTTGGCCCTGAGGGAGCGGCCTGATCGATAGTCCCAACGCAGGTACTGGCCGTCCTTGCGGGTATAGCTAACGGATTCCAGTATCGTCATACAGGCCACGTTGAGTAAGCTCTTCAGTGGACTGTCGTCCATGCTGTCTAGGTATGCCCGCGCTTTTGCGATTGCCGATTCGGTCTCCTGCGGGAAGGCCGCCTCCGTAATGCCGACGTGGGGGAAAGAGTACCCTGGGGGAGCCTCCATATTGCGGCCCACTGCCTTCAGCATCTCCATTCCCGCTTCTTCCAGGCTCGTCTTACAGAGTCCATTGGCGGCTTGGGAAATCGCGCTGCCCACCATGACGCCGACGGGCATCATCTCGATGCCCGTCGCGCACAGGCCCCTGCCAGAAGCGATCAGCGGAGTTGTTCCGATGCCCGCGAAGGGATCGAGGACCGCGGTCGGTCGGAATTCGTCGATCACGTCCTCCACCAGTCCCCTGGAGAAGGCCTCTTTGTACTTCATCCAACGCAGGCCCGGCGCTTGCCGGTTGCCTTGGTACGAGACCCTCTGGCGCGTAAGGCCCGGGTTGACGATCATGCGGCCCTGGAATCGCTCTTCCAGAGACCGTCGCTCTTGGACACTACCGCCATTGGGAGAAATCGCGGATCCCATCTCAATCACCCTCTCGATCCAGAATCTGGGGCCAGTATAGCACATGGGTTCGCCAGAGTGCGACTGCGGCACAGCCTTGACCTGGAGAATGGTGGAGGCTGTTAGGGTGGTGCTGGAGTCAGGCAATCAAAAGGTCCGGGGCCAAGGGGGCTCCGGACCTTCGCTTTGCGGGTGGCTGCTGGCGGTGGGGGCGGAGCCTAGGCCGGCGCTGCCTTGAGGGGGGACTCGGACTTCACGACGATCTCCCCTTCCGCTATCCCGACCTCGGCGGTGTCGCCCGGATTGAGATTGCCGTTGAGGATAGCGTCCGAGAGCTTGTCTTCCACGTTGTCCTGGATGACCCTGCGCAGAGGCCGCGCTCCGAACTGAGGGTCGTAGCCCTTTTCGGCGAGCCACGCCTTGGCCTCGTCGGTCATGTCCAAGCTAATACCCTTTTCGATCAGGTTCGACGACACCTCGCTGAGCATCAGATCGACGATCTCGTGCATGTGCTCGCGGCTCAGTGCGTGGAACACGATGGTCCCGTCGATGCGGTTAAGGAACTCTGGCCGGAAGAAGCGCTTCACCTCGTCCAGCACATTCCCTTTCATCCGCTCGTAGGCTTCCTTCTCACCCTGGGCCCCCCCGCTTCTGGCGAAGAAGCCGATGCTCCGGTCCTGTCTTATCAGGTCGGAGCCGATGTTGCTGGTCATTACGATGATCGTGTTGCGGAAGTCGACCTTCCTGCCCTTCGCGTCGGTCAGGTGACCGTCGTCGAAGATCTGGAGGAGTATGTTGAACACCTCGGGATGGGCCTTCTCGATCTCGTCCAGCAGGATAACGGAGTAGGACTTTCGCCTGACGGCCTCCGTCAGCTGCCCGCCCTCGTCGTATCCGATGTAGCCGGGGGGCGCCCCCACGAGCCGCGCGACGGCGTGGCGCTCCATGAACTCGGACATGTCGAGCCTGATCACGGACTCCTCGCTGCCGAACATGAACTCCGCCAGCTTCTGAGGTATGTACGTCTTGCCGACTCCAGTGGGGCCCAGAAAGACGAACACGCCTGTGGGCCGCTTGGGGTCCTTGAGGCCCGACCGGGCCCTGCGGACAGCCTTGGATATCACGGAGATCGCCTCGCTCTGCCCTATCACCTTCTCGTGCAGCACCTCCTCCATATTGACGAGGCGCTCCATCTCGCTCGTGGCGAGGCGCGTAACCGGTATCCCGGTCCACATACTCACCACCTCCGCCACCTGCTCCTCCGTAACGACCGGGCTCTCGTTGCCCTTCTCCTTTTCCCAGTCCTTCTCCAACAGGCTCAGCTTCTCGGCCAGGTTGGTCTCCCGGTCCCTGAGCTCCGCCGCGTGCTCGTACTGGCGAGACGAGATCGCCTCGTCCTTTTCCCGCCTGACGCTCTCGAGCATCTTCATCGCTTCCTTGACCGATATGGGTGCGGTGCTGTGGTTGATGCGCACCCTGGAGGCCGCCTCGTCGATCAGGTCGATGGCCTTATCGGGCAGGAATCTGTCCGCGATGAAGCGCGACGCAAGGCTCGCGGCGGCTCTCAGCGCGTCCTCGTTGATCTCCAGCTCGTGATGCTCTTCGTAGCGCCCCTTGATGCCCCGCAGGATGTCTATAGTCTCGTCTACGGTGGGCTCCTCCACCTTGACGGGTTGGAAGCGCCTCTCCAGAGCGGGGTCTCGCTCGACGTACTTCCTGTAGTCGTCCAGCGTGGTGGCGCCGATGGTCTGCAGCTCGCCCCGCGCCAGGGAGGGCTTGAGTATGTTGGCCGCGTCGACTGCGCCTTCAGCCGCGCCGGCGCCGACCATCGTGTGTATCTCGTCGACGAATAGGATGCAGTTGCCGGAGCCCCTGATCTCCTCTACGACCTTCTTGAGACGCTCCTCGAACTCCCCGCGGTACTTGGTGCCCGCGACCAGCGCTCCCATGTCCAAGGTCACAAGGCGCTTGCCCTGAAGGGTGCCGGGTACGTCGTTGTCGGCTATCCGCTGGGCCAATGCCTCCACGATGGCCGTCTTCCCCACTCCCGGTTCGCCGATGAGGACAGGGTTGTTCTTGGTGCGCCGGCTCAGAATCTGCGTAACTCGCTGAATCTCCTGCTCCCTGCCGACGGTGGGATCGAGCTTGGAGTTGCGGGCCGCGGTGGTCAGGTCTATGCCCAGCTGGTCCAGGGTGGGCGTCTTGGTCGACGACCTAGCCCCGCTGCCACTCTGAGCCTGCTGCGACTTCTGGCTCAGGATCCGGCTGGTCTCTCCCCTGATCTTATCGAGATTGACGCCCAGGCTTTCGAGAACGCCCGAGGCGACGCCCTCTCCCTCTCGCATGAGGCCGATGAGAAGATGCTCAGTGCCGATGTAGTTATGGTTGAGGCGTCTCGCCTCGTCCACCGCCAGCTCTATCACCTTCTTGGCCCTGGGGGTGAGTCCGATCTCCCCGGGGGCGCTGCGCTCCCCGCGTCCTATGATGAACTCAACCGCCGACCTGACCTTGGTTAGCTCGACGTTGAGATTCGAGAGGACCTTGGCTGCAACGCCGTCGTTCTCCCGGACCAAGCCCAAGAGGATGTGCTCGGTACCGATGTAGTTGTGATTGAAGCGCTGGGCCTCTTCTTGGGCCAGCGACAGAACTCTGCGGGCGCTCTCCGAAAACTTCTCAAACCTACTAGCCATCTAATGTCCTCTCAGTAAAAGGGTATTCTACCGGCGGCTTGGGATCGGCTAAAAGTTCTCCTCCGCTTGCGCCTCCTTCAGGCTCAGGCCCAAACGTCGGCGGTCGGGTTCGATTCGAAGAATCTTCAATCTGAGCTCCTCGCCCTCTCTCACGGCCTCCCTGGGATGGCCTATCATCCCCGTGCTGAGCTCAGAGATGTGGATCAGGCCCTCCACGCTCCCCTCGAGGCGCGCGAAAGCTCCGAAGTTGGTCAGCTTCGTGACAGTTGCGTCCACGATGTCGCCGACCCGGTATCGCTCGTGAATGGTCTCCCATGGCTCCGGCTGCAGGCGCCGGAGGCTGAGGGCTATCTTCTTTTCCTCGGCGTCCACTCGGAGGACGTACACGTCCAGCTCCTGGCCGAGCTGGACGACATCCTCAGGCTTCTCCACGGAGTCCCAAGACAGCTCCGAGATGTGGATGAGCCCGTCTGCGCCGCCAAGGTCCACAAAGGCGCCGAAGCTGCTGATACCGGTCACCTTGCCGCGCCTGATCTCACCCAGAGTGAGCTCCTCGATGAGGCGGGCCTTCTGTCGATCGCGTATCTCCTGAAGCGCCTGCCTCTCGGAGAATATGGCGCGGTTGCGGCTCCGGTTCACCTCCAGCACCTTGAGCGTCAGAACCCTGCCGATATCTGCGGCGCGGGGGTCTTCCTCCGGAGCAGCTGGCTCCGGGGTGGGCTGCTGCGGGGCTGCCTCTCCGGAGCTTTCGGCCGGAGCAGCTGGCTCCGGGGTGGGCTGCTGCGGGGCTGCCTCTCCAGAGCTTTCGGTCTGAGCCGGCTGCTCAGGCTTCGCCTCGGTGGCTCCCGCCGGAGCGCTTTCGCCTTCGGCAGGCTTTTCCGTAACAACCGCGGCGGCGCTCTCAGGTTGGACCGCCGGCGCCCGCGGCGCTTCTTGCGCAGGTGGGGCGGGTCTGGGCTGCCTGTCTCGGAAATGGGCCCTGGAGACGCTGACGAGCTGGGACATCGGCACGAACCCCTGGACGCCCTCCACCTCGACGATGGCTCCACCCCGGTTGAAGCCCATTATCTCCCCGTCGATGGTGGAGTCGGCTTCCATGATCTTCTCCAGGTATCGCCATCCCTGCTCGCCTACCGCCCTGTCGACGGACAGAATGGCGGCGTCCTCCCCCGTCTCGGAGCGGACCACGAGGGTGATGACGGAGTCCCCCACCGAGAGGGTATCGAGGTCCAGGGTACGCATCTCCCCCGGCGGCACCACGCCCTCGGACTTGTGGCCGATGTTAACGAAGATGCCGTCCGAGTCCGCCCTCATCACCACGCCTTCTACCACGTCGCCGCGCCGGATAGGCTTGATGGCGTCCACAGACTCAAGCAGCTCGTCCATGCTCTGGGAATATTCGGAATCTTCTGCTGGAAAACTCATGCCACAGCTTACGCCTTCAGATTGAGAGTTCTTTCATTATAGATAATTTCATCGAGGAGTGTAACGGGCGCCAACCCTCCCCCCAGGCAGTGACGATTGTAACATAAGGGACAGCACATTTAATACAAGCCTCGGCCTCTGCTAAACCAGAGTAACCGGAGTTGGGAGCCCCTTCAAGCACGATCCGCTTATCGATTTCAGACATTCGGACCAGAAAAGACAAAGCCCCCTGGCAGTGACCTATTTTCCCACACCCTGCGGATGCAGTATCGTCGGCGCTGAGGCGTTTCACTGCCGTGTTCGGGATGGGAACGGGTGGGGCCGCCTCGCCCAAACCACCAGGGGACCGTGCTTACACAATTTTGAGATCGGTTGAGCAACGGTCGCCCGGCCGAACTCTGCGGGTAGAAGTATATCCGCAAGCGTTCGCCACTGTCAACGACCTTCGGGCCCGGTCCAGGACCTCTAATCAACCGGATGCTCCCCCCTGCCTATGAACCGCATCCGCAGGGGGCTCCCCTTGAACTCGTAAGCCCGTCTCAGGCGATTCTCAAGGTACCTCCGGTACGAGAAGTGGACCAGATCCGAGCGGTTCACGTAGAAGGTGAAGCTGGGCGGGCCCGCGCGGTCCTGGGTGACGCCGTAAACCTTCAGCGACCTCCTCCCCGACATCGAAGGCGGATGCTCCGCTACGGCGTTCATTACGGTGCGTCTCAGGTCGTAGCGCGGCAGGCTCTTGGTCCAGTGGGCGTACACCCCGAAGGCGGTGGGAAGAAGCTCATCTATTCCGAAGCCCTCCAGGGCCGAGACGAAGCTCACCGGGGCATAGGAGGCGAAGTTGAACCGCTCCGCGACCCTCTTCAGGGCATCGTCCTCCGCCATCTCCAGCCGGGGCGCCAGATCCCACTTATTGACGGCCAGGATGATCCCCTTGTACGAGTCCAGCACGTAGCCCGCGATATGGGTATCCTGGCTGGTAGCCAGCTCCGCGGCGTCCATGAGCAGGATAACGACGTCGGCCCGGTCTATGGCCCTAACCGACCGCAGAACGCTGTAGCGCTCGATGCCCGGCACGATCCTGCCGCTGCGCCGGATTCCGGCGGTGTCTATCAGCAGCACCCTCCGATCGCCGTACAGCATGAGCGTATCCAGGGCGTCCCGGGTAGTCCCGGGGACGCCGCTGACGATAGCCCGCTCCTGCTCGGACATGGCGTTGAGAAGCATCGACTTGCCCACGTTCGTCCGGCCCACTATGGCGAGCCGCAGGTCTGCCTCCGGCTCCACCAGCTCGGAAGGCGAGGGAATGCGGGCGATCACCTGGGCCATCATGTCGTCGATCCCGACGTTGTGGTAGGCGCTAATCGCGAGAGGGGCTCCGAGTCCCAGCCCGTAGAAGTCGACGGCATCGGCCTCGCGCTGCGGGTTATCGGCCTTGTTGGCCGCCAGCACCACCGGTCGGCCGGCCCTGCGCAGCAGCTCGGCTGCGTCGCGGTCCGCCGGAAGGACGCCGTCTGCGACGTCGGTCAGCATGATAACGACGTCCGAGTCGCCGACGGCGACCGCCACCTGGGCCTGGACGCCCTGCAGTATCTCCGTCTCCGGCGAGGCGTCTAGGCCTCCGGTGTCCACCACCACGATGGACCGGCCTCCCCACTCGGCCTCGCCAATGACCCGGTCACGCGTGGTACCGGCCACGTCGGAGACGATGGCCACGGGACGCCCGAGGAGTCGATTGAACAGCGTCGACTTCCCCACGTTGGGCCGTCCGACGATGGCGACGATAGGTCTGTTCTTCTGGTTCATTGGCCGCTTTTCCGGCTGTCGCCGATGGGGGGCGGACCAGCCGTCGATGCTACTCCTTGGAGAACAACCGGGCGAGGACGGCCTTCTGGCCGTGGAGACGGTTCTCCGCCTGGTCGAACACGACGGACCTGGGATAGTCGATCATGCCCTGGGAAATCTCCTCACCGCGGTGGGCCGGCATATCGTGCATGAATATGGCATCCGGGCGGGCCGCGCTCATCAGCTGCTCGTCGACCATGTAACCGGCGAAGGCTCTCAGGCGCTGGGCGCTCTCGCTCTCCTGTCCCATGCTCGTCCAGACGTCGGTATACACGACGTCCGCACTCCCCACGGCCTCCTCCGGCGCCTCCACCCTCTCCACGCTGGAGCCGCTCGCCGACGCCCTTCCCTCCGCCTCATCGAGGACGCTGGCGGGCAGCTCGTAGCCCTGGGGGCAGGCGATGACGAAGTCCGCCCCCACCGAGGCGCACGCCAGGGCGAGGCTCGCCGCCACGTTGTTGCCGTCGCCCACGAATGCCACTCTTCGGCCCTTCAGACTCCCCTTATGCTCGTAGACCGTTAAAAGGTCGCCCACGGCCTGACAGGGGTGCTCCAGATCGGACAAGGCGTTGACGACGGGAACCGAAGAGTGGTCCGCCAGAATCTCCAGACTGCGGTGGGAGTTGACTCGAGCGACGATGCCGTCCACCCACCTATCCAGCACGCGCGCAACGTCGGACTCAGGTTCTCGAACGCCCAGGCCGACATCCTGGTTGCTGAGGTATATGCAATGCCCACCCATCTGGCGAATGCCCACCTCGAAGCTCACCCGGGTTCGGAGGGAGGGCTTCTCGAACAGAAGGGCTATCACCTTGCCCGCCAGGAGGTCGGGGATCCCCTCTGCCTTCATGCGCTCCGCCTGCCGGACGAGGCCCAGCACTTCACCGGACGTGAGGTCTCCTATGGACAGAAAGTCCATACCTTTCATATCGACTCCTCCCGCGTGGGGGGCTGAGCTGGGCCGGTCTCGGTGCGGTCCAGCTCCTCTAGGAATCTCATGTCCGCCTCCGAGAGAGCCACGGCCTCCAGGAGCTCGGGCCGCCGCCGGTGCGTCCTGAGGAGAGACTGCTGCCGCCGCCAGCGGTCTACCTCCGCGTGGTTTCCCGAGGTGAGCACCTCGGGGACCGACCAGCCTCTAAAGCGGCCGGGCCGCGTGTACTGGGGATGCTGGAGCAGACCGGTAGTGAAGGTGTCTCCCTGTACCGACTCGTTGGAGCCTACGACCCCCGGCATCAGCCGGGAGACGGCCTCTATGATGACCATCGCGGCCAGCTCCCCGCCGCTGATCACGTAGTCGCCGATGCTGATCTCGTCGGTAGCCAGGTGCTCCCGCACCCTGTCGTCGATCCCTCCGTACCTCCCACAGATGAGCAGCAGGTCCCGGTGGCCGGACAACTCCTCGACGACCGCCTGGGTCAGCGGGCGGCCTTGGGGCGACAGCAGGATCGTCGGAGCCCTACGGGTCAGCGACTCGTGGTACCTGATCGCCTCGACAGCCTCGAACAGGGGCTCCGGCTTCATTACCATACCTGGCCCTCCGCCGAAAGGGTAGTCGTCCACGGTGCGGTGGCGATCGTGGGTGTAGTCGCGAAAGTTGTGGACCGACAGCCCGATCAGTCCACGTTTGCGGCCTTTGGCCACGACGCCCTCTGCCAGGGGGCTTCCGAACATATCAGGAAAGATCGTCAGCACGTGGAAGGTGACCCGGCGGGCAGGAACGACTCTCATAGGACCACTAGCTCCGGCTTGAACGACACATCATGCGGCCCAAGGCGGCCCGCAGCCTTTACAGCCCCCACGGAATCCGGGCGCAGTCGGGAAACCCTCTCTCTCAACGTGAAGCTGCAGGAGGCCGTCCGCGGGCGCCGAGGCGGAGCGGTCAGACCTTCTGAAGCACAAAGTAGTGGCCTGGATTCCACGCTTGGCAGACCAGATAGAGCTGGTCGTCAACGACGTGCAGGGCGACGTTGTGCAGGTGCTGAGCCAGCTCTACGCCCAGGTCCTCCTTCGGCCGGATCGTGGACAGCAGCTCGTAGCTCTCCGCGTCGATTATGTATATGGGTGCGGGGCGGTCTTCCTCCGGGTCGCGCAGGCATCCGATAACGGCGTACCAGCGCGCCTGGTACTCCAAGTAGCCGATGCCGCATAGGAAAGCTCCCGAGGGAAGCCTGTGGGACGCGACGAAAACCCCGTCGAAGTCGTGTACCTGTATGCGTGAGTGAGGGCGGTCGGCGATATCCAGGTGGTTGTGGGTAGGGTTGAGGTTTATGCCGTGGGCCGTCGCGAATCTGCCGTCCTCCTCCGGGTCTTCGGTCTTTCCTCCGAAGATTCCGGACCACTGCCGTGTCCTCCCGTCCACGGATAGGATGTAGTTGGAGCCATAGCCGTCCGCAATGTAGAGCCGGTCGCCCACCAGGACGGTATCGGTCGGCTTGTAGAGCGCCTCCTCAGAGCCGTACTCCTCGAACTCGGGTCGCGGCAGCGTGAAATCCACCTCCCCATCCAACGTGAGTACGACGACCATCTCGTCGTTATTCGCCGGGAGAATCAGCCGCAGACTCCCGTCGAGCTCCGCGATCTTGGTGCTATGAAAGTTCAACGGGGTCAGCTCTTCGGGTAGGCTGATGATCTCCTGGCTCTTCAGGTCCGAGTCGATTCGCATGATACCGCAGCCCGGCATACCGTAGTACAGCTCACCCCGGCCGGGCCGTGTGTCTATGTCAAAGCCGCCGTGGAGGTCTACCTCGTGCTCTTGCGCCGCCGAGGGAAGGGTGTAAAGGTCCTCCCTGAGCGCGAACGCAAAAGGCCCTTGCCCGCTCGTCTTCTCTGAGCTCATACCCTTTCCTCCTCGTACATCTCTTATCTCAAGGCTGAAAGCCGGGCTACTCGGATGGGTGCGCCGGCCGCTGCGACTCCCTGATCATGTTCACCGCGTGGGGGATGGCCGGGAGGGCCACCTCCAAGCACTCCCTGACTCCGGTAGGGCTTCCCGGTAAGTTTATTACAAGACATCCGGACCTCACGCCGGACACCGAGCGGCTCAGCATAGCGAACGGCGTACTCTTCAGGGTCTCGATTCGCATGGCCTCGGCTATGCCCGGAGCCTCGACGTCGAGCACCTCCCTCGTGGCTTCGGGAGTCACGTCCCTAGGGCCGAGGCCCGTACCGCCCGTCGTCAGCACAAGGTCCAGCTTCCCGCCGTCGCACCATCTGCGGAGTACGGCCGAAATCTGCCCCCTCTCATCAGGAACGATATCGCGGCAGACCTGGTTGCAACCCTCCCGCGCCATGATCTCGCCGATGGCGTCGCCGCTGGTGTCTGCCCTCTCCCCCTTTGAGCCCGCGTCGCTGATGGTCAAGATGCCAAATTGAATAATGTCTATCACCTATCCTAGAAAAGTTCTCAAAGAAGTACAAAAAAGCCTTGCGCAGTCCCAGAGGCTCTTGGGACACTGCGAAGCGAATCACTATCTCCGCAGGCTGACGATAGCATCTATCTTATCACGATGTGCCGGTCGCGGCCCACGCTATAAGGCACGTCGCATCGGCCTGAAACCCGAGGGTTGGTCCCCTCTTCCGTCTGGGGGTGGATTGGTGTCGCGTGGAGGCCCCTCGGCGCCCGGCCACATACCAGTGATGGTAGGCAGGGTCTTGGAGTTGCTGGGAGTAGAGGGAAGAGGGATATACGTGGACTGCACCGTCGGCAGCGGAGGACACGCACTGGCGATCCTGGAGGCGGCGCCGGGGACGCGCTTGATGGGAATAGACATGGACGTGGAGGCCTTGCACTTGGCCAAGAGGCGGTTGGAACTTTACTCAGACAGCGTGGAGCTGGTCCACGGCAACTTCAGCGACGTCGACTCTATCTCGAGGGAGCGCGGATACAACGCGGTGGACGGCGTGCTCTTCGATCTCGGCCTATCGTCTATGCAGGTCGACACCGCCAGCAGGGGGTTCAGTTTCAGGAGAGAGGCCCGGCTGGACATGCGTTTTGACACGAGCCAAGAGGTCACCGCCGACCAGGTGGTGAACAGGGCTCCGGAGCGCCTCCTAGCCGACGTACTCTTCCGTATGGGCGAGGAGCCCAGAGCGAGGCGGGTTGCCAGGGCCATCGTCAACAGCCGCCCCATAGCGACGACGACGGAGCTGGCAGAGGTGGTCACCCGGGCGCTTGGCCGGCCCGCCAGGGGCAGAATCCACCCGGCGACACGTACCTTCCAGGCCATCAGGATGCACGTGAACGGGGAGCTGCAGAGCATCAGGCACGGCGTCGAGCGGGCGATAGGCGTGCTGGCCGAGAGAGGGCGTTTGGCCGTAATCAGCTACCACTCCCTGGAGGACAGGCTCGTGAAGGCCATATTCCGCCGCGAGTCTTCAGACTGCGTCTGCCCGCCCAGGACCCCCCTCTGCGTGTGCCAACACACGGCACGAATCCGCCTCGTAAACCGTAGGATCGTGCGGCCAACCCCTGCGGAGATCCAGGCCAACCCACGGAGCCGCAGCGCTCGCCTGCGAGTCGCGGAGCGCATAGCTTGACAACCACCAAGAAACCCGCCTTCGGAGAGACCATGATGATGGAAGAGCCGCGACTGTTGACCGCAATAGACATCGGAACCACGAAGGTATGCACCATCGTGGCCCGTCAGACCGGACCCACGGACTTCGAGATCCTGGGGTACAGCGTTGTTCCACACGAGGGGTTGAGGAAGGGCAGCCTGGCGGACGTTACTCTGACCGAGCAGTCGGTACGTGCCTCCCTCAAAGAGGTGGAGACGAAGACGGGCCTCTCCATCCAATCCGCGTACGTGGGGGTTTCAGGCACCCACGTCTCGTACGAAAACCGTTGGGACACGATTGACTGGGCGGGGGAGCATGGAGTGATCACCCATGAAGACCTGATGCGGGTTCCCAATGCCGTCTCCTCGGCCAGCCGCAAGGTGGGACGGCAGGTGATCCACGCCATCCCGATGGTCTTCTCCCTCGACGAAAAGAGGGGCATAAGGAACCCCTTGGGGATGCACACCAGCAACCTCAAGGTCAAGAGCCACGTGGTGACCGGAACGCCGTCGGCCATCTCGAGCCTGGTCGAGTCGGTGACGGCCGCGGGCGTCGACGTGACAGACACAATCCTCGTGCCTCTGGCCAGCAGCGAGGCCGTGCTGACACCGGAAGAGAAGCATAGAGGGGCGGCGGTGGCGGACATCGGCGGCGGCTCAACCGACATCGTCGTATTCAAGGGCGGGAGCGTCTGCCACACTTCGGTCGTGCCGGTCGGCGGCTTCCAGCTCACAAACGACATCTGCCACACGTACAACACGCCCTACGAGGCCGCGGAGGCCGCCAAGCTCCTGTACGCCCATACCGAGCCCCATGCTGCGCCCATAAGAGAGGAGGTCTCGCTACCCGTCATAGGCAGGACCCTGCAGCTCAAGGTCGCGCGGCGAGACATCTGCCAGATCACCCGCGAGCGGGCGCAGGAGATCGTCCGGCTCATCAAGCTGAAGCTGATGGAAGCACAGGTCGAAGACGTCGGCACGTCCAAGCTCGTGCTGACCGGGGGGAGCGCCAACCTTCGAGGCCTCGAGGAGCTGGTCCGCCGGACGCTTACCAGCCGTGTGCGCCTGGGCATTCCAAACGCTAATTCCAGTATCCCCAATGAGCTCAGGGATACCAGGTTCTCCACGGCCGTGGGGATGATCCTCTGGGCGGTGCGCCAGCCGCGCCATGAGCAGAGCCCTCTCGTCAACGGCGCGGCGCCTAAGACCCACCAGAACGGCACCCCACTCTTCTCGCGCCTACTTTCAAAGGTCAGGAGTCTGGCCTAAACAACGCTGTTATCCAATCATAGGGAGGAAATCGATGAACATGAACGACGTGGAGCTTGACTCGATAGCCCGAATAAAGGTGGTCGGCGTCGGTGGAGGTGGATCTAACGCGGTCTCTAGGATGTTCAAGGACCGGATCCCCGGGGCCGACTACATCGCCGTGAACACGGATGCCCAGGCGCTGCTCAAGACCGACGTGCCGCTGAAGATACGCATCGGCGACCAGCTGACCTCCGGCAAGGGGGTCGGCGGCAACCCCGAGATGGGGATGCGGTCTGCCGAGGAGAGCCGCGAGGACCTCTACGAGGTCGTAAGGGACGCCGATATGGTATTCATCGCCGCCGGAATGGGCGGCGGCACGGGTACGGGCGCGGCCCCGGTCGTCTCCCAAGTGGCCAAAGAGACCGGCGCCCTGACCGTCGGCGTGGTGACACGTCCCTTCTCCTTTGAGGGCCTCAGAAGGGCTCGCGTGGCGGAGGACGGCATCAAGCGCATGCGCGAGGAGGTGGACACGCTGCTGATCATACCCAACGAGCGGCTCCACGTCATCTGCGAAGAGGAGATCACCGCGGAGACGGCCTTCGTCATGGCCGACGATGTCCTGAAGCTCGGCGTCCAGTCCATCGCGGAGGTCGTGGCCGTACCGGGCCAGATCAACCTGGACTTCGCGGACGCACAGGCCATCATGCGCGACGCCGGTCCCGCATGGATGTCCATCGGATGGGGCGTCGGTGAGCACAGGGCACGAGACGCCGCACAGCATGCCATCACCAATCCGCTGCTGGACGTGTCCATCGAGGGCGCCAGGGGCGTGCTGTTCAACCTGACGGGAGGCAGTGACCTCAAGCTCTCCGAGCTGCACGAGGCAGCCGAGGTCGTACAGCGGGTCGTGGACCCGGACGCTAACATCATCTTCGGTATGGCCACCGACCTGAAGATGGAGAACGAGATAAAACTCACGATCATCGCTACAGGGTTCGAGACGCCCGAGAACCTCTCGGAGCACGAGGACCACATCGCGGATATGCTGCGCGACGCTCTGTCCGACGGCGAAACCGAGCTGGACGTACCCCCCTTCCTTCGGCGCTACTCAGCGTCACGGAGGTCCAACGGGTATCCTGCCAACTCTGGATTCAAGTCCCGCTAACGCAGGGGCCGGGGATCCCTGCAGGTCACCGGGGGACACTTCCCCCGTGGGAGGAGAAAGGGCCCACCCCGGGAGGGCCGCCGGCTCGGCGGCCCTCCTGACAGCCGGGCCATCCGTGAGGGCGATTCGTAAGGTGTGCGGACGGGGATTTTGGAACTCTATCGTAAGCTGGCTAAATAGGTACCAGTTTGGTCTCTCCAGCACGGGGGGACCCCTCGTCCGGCGCAGGACAGGTTCTGACAACCCAAGGGGATAGCCTAGGAGGAAAAATGAAGCTCACACGAGCAAGGGTTACAAACTACAAAAGCATAGATGACACGGGATGGGTATCCATAGAGGACGTCACCTGCTTGGTCGGAAAGAACGAGTCCGGCAAGACGGCGTTCCTCCAGGCCTTGAGACGCCTGAACCCGGTGCCCGGCTCCGATCACGGGTTCGACCTCAAGGACTACCCCAGAAAGGGGTACGTTCGGTACAAGCGGTCTCACAAAGAGAACCCCTCCATCGTGGTGCGCGCCGAGTTCCAGCTCACAACGGCCGAGGTGCAGGAGATCGAGGCGGCCCTCGGCAAGGGTGTGCTCATATCTCCCCGAGTGGTCGCGCGCCGAGACTTCGACAATAAGCGCTCCTGGGAGGTTGAGGTCGACCCCAACTCCGGGATAGAGCAGAGTTTCGTCAACGACTACCTGGAGAAGTTCATACCCCAGTTCGTCTACTTCGACGACTACAGCGCGATGAAGGGTCGGATCTCGATTGAGGACCTGGACAGGCGCGCCACCCACGGGGGCTATCTGGACGATGCGGACCGAACCTTCCTGTCTCTCCTGTCCCTGGTGCAGGCTGAGCTGGCGGACCTCCAGGACCAGTCCAACTACGAGCACCTGAAGGCCGAGCTGGAGTCTGCGGCCATAGGCATCTCGGACGAGATCTTCGAGTTCTGGAACCAGAACAGCCAGCTCAGGGTGCAGTTCGACCTATCGAACGCCAATCCCAACGACTCCCCGCCCCTCAACTCGGGCACCATCCTCCACGTGCGTATCTGGAACGACCGTCACCGGGTTTCCGTACCCTTCGACGAGCGGTCGAAGGGATTCGTCTGGTTCTTCTCCTTCCTGGCGTACTTCTCCATGCTGGAGGCAGAGAACTGCGACCTGGTACTGCTTCTGGACGAGCCCGGTCTCAACCTTCACGCCACAGCCCAGACCGACTTCCTGCGTTTCATCGACAGCCGCCTGGCGCCGAAGAACCAGGTAATCTACACGACCCACTCGCCGTCCATGATCAGCCTGGACAAGCTGAGCCGTATCCGAATGGTCCAGGACCTCGACCACGAGGGCACGGTCATCAGCGAGGATATCCTGAGCAACGATCAGGAGGCGGTCTACCCTCTGCAGGTAGCCCTGGGCCACCAGATGGCCCAGACCCTCTTCTTGGCGCCCAACTGCCTCATGGTCAACTCCCCCTCAGACCTGATATACCTGCAGGTGCTGGGCGAGGTGCTGGCGTCCGACAACGGCTCGCGCCTGGACCCGAGGTGGGTGACGATCCCGGTCGGAGGCGCCGACAACCTGCCGGCCTTCGTATCGCTGCTGGGCGAGAGCTACGTCAGCGTTGCGGTGCTGATGGACGTCACCCCGAAGCACAGGGAGCGGGTGGACCGGTTGAGCCGGTTCAATCGGGGCCATGGAGCCAACCCCATCAAGTGGGTGCAGGTGACGAAGGTCAGGGACTCGGACCTCGAGGACCTGTTCGACCCCGACTTCTACCTGAAGGTGGTCAATGCCGCCTACCGCGGTGAGCTCAGCGAGGACCTCACCATGAGGACCATCTCCGGCAGCAACCCGCGAATCGTTGAGCGTATCTCGACCTACTTCGAGGCTGAGGGGCTCGCGGGAGGCCGCTTCGACCCATACCGACCGGCCGCCTACCTACTGGAGAATCACATCCAGCTTCGAGCCGGATTCGATGACGCCGCACTTCAGAGAGCGACGTCCCTCTTCGAGCGCATCAATTCGATGCTCCCGTCATTCAACGGGTCGTCCGCCAATGGCGTCAACGGAAGGTCGAAGATGCCGGCTCTCGTCCACTAGGGCAAGGCCCTCCTCCTTCGCCGTCCAGCGCCAGCGGCATCCGGTTTCGGGTGCCGCTGGCGCTCCTTCATCTGCGGAGCCTCGCGGGGGGTATCCCGTCCGCCCCGAAGATCCCGCTTCCGACTGTCCCTGACGCATGATGCTCCGCTTAGAGGACGGGCACCCACCTGGTCTGTCGGTTGCCACAGTTGCTAGTGCGCTCCTCTTCGACCATGGGCTGATCACCGTCGTAGCGCGTGTTACCTGTGTCTATCCACGACCCCCACGTCTCCGACTCGGGGGCGGCGACCCACCTGGTCTGGGTATTGTCGCAGCTGCTGGTGCGTCTCTGCTCCTTCTCCTTGTCGGGCCCACAGCCCCGGGTATTCCCCGTGTCTCTCCAGGGCGTGGGAGGGTCGGGCGGAGTAGGCGCTGTAGGCGTGACTGGGCCCGCCTCCGCAGACGGCCCCGCTCCGTGCGCGTTCACCGCCCTTAGCTGCAGAGTGTACGACGTTCTATTCGTCAAGCCCCCCTTCACGTAGGAGACTGTTGCCGCGCCGCTGCTGGGGACCGCCGTCCAGGACCCCCAGGCGTTCGCGCCCGACCGCATCCGGTACTCGTAGCCGGTGATACTGGCGTCGTTCGGATCGTCCCATCTCAGCGTGACTCGACGGTCGCCCGGATCGGCCCTCAGGCCTGTTGGCGCCGGGGGAGACCGTGATGTCCACAGTGTCTGTCGCAGTCTGCCCCAGGTTGTCCGTCACCGTCACCTGGAACGTCAACACTGCGGCTGTTGATGGCGCGGTGAGCGAGACGCTGGGCGGGGTGACCCGGCTGATAGTCACTGTCGGCCCAGCCGTCTGACGCCAGCTGTAGCTCAGGCCGCTGCCTTCCGGGTCTCTGCTCCCCGAAGCGTCCAGGATGACGCTAGCGCCGGGGGCCACCATCTGGTCATCGCCGGCGTTGGCGGTGGGGGCTCGGTTGCCGAAGGTGATACCCAGCTCCCGCTCCGCCACCGACGCCGGGAAGGCCACGGCCAAGCTACCGTCAGGGCTGCGGAGAGAAGCGATGCAAGACATCTTGTAACGCCTATCGCTGACTTTATACAGGCATGCCGCGCCTGAGTCGCCAGGTTGCATAGGACGCTGACTGCAGTCCAAGATGGCCACTCCGGTGAAGGTTATACCATCTATGGTTGCCTCCTCATTGACTACCTTGACTGTAACCGTGCCCTCCCCGCCCTCGGCGCCCAGCATCGTGAGCGTCATGGGTTCCTCGTCGTTCCTCACGGGCTCCTCCACGCCCTCGATAACCAGCCTGCTGCTATGATTGGGATAGTGGTGCAGGGTGAATTCAGCCTCCACTTCCTCTCCCTCGACCTCCTCAAGATCGCATATGGCGACGTCGGCGACGTTGTTCTGGCCGCTCACTACCCGGACCCAATCGAGGAGGCCTCCCACCTTCTTGCTCGGACTCACCGATTCTTGATACAGCTCCTCGTCGCCAGTAACTCTGTCCGGGGTGTCGCTAGTCATCACGTGCAGGTTGGTCACCAGCACCCTGTTGCCGTCCGAGTTCTGTGTCGCGAGGCCCGTCAGCGTTCCACCAGCGAGGTGATGAAGCTGGTCTCCTACCGTTCTCGCGCTTTTTACGTGTATCCCGCTCACTAGCGGCCTGTGATGAGTGTTAGTCTGTCCCATCGGATGCCGTATCTGTGTCTTCAGGAACCAGATAGACATTGAGGGCTGCCCACTGCCAGGGTTCCTGTTCTATGATCTGCACGGGGATGCCTTCAAGGCAGTCCGGTATCCTGTCCTCTGGCGGCAGCGTGCTCTGGTCCACCTTTTCGGTGACTCTGATGATGATGCCCGATGTTTCAGTCCACTCTCCGTTCTCGTCCTTGAAGTATCCTTCGCCGACTCCGAAGACGTTGGGCTGGCGCCAGAACAGGTTGTCGTACTTGAGCCGCACCTCATGGATGCGCTCGTCTGTGATTTCAGGTGTCGTAGCCATGCTTCCCTCCTCTGCTGGTGAAATCGCCTCGCATGGGTCGTCTTCGTCCATGTGCTCAGCAGTTGTTGTCCCGGTTTCCTCCTTTCCTGATGAGCTCTCTTTGTCCGCGCCGTCCCCACAGGCCGCTGCCAGCCATAGGACGGCCGCGAAGCAGACGATGACCGGCAGAAGCCCGAGCGACGAACCCCTTGCACCCACGATCAACCCTCCTTCCGTTGGCCCCGTCTCGGAGCGATGTTGACTCGTCATAGAAGATATTAGCAACACCTGTTCGTACAGTGTCAACTGGGATTCAGGGCCAAGGCCCACCTATGCGGCCCGCTCCGCTTTGATGTAGAGTTCACCCATGGGCCACTCTCTGGATGGACGGCCGACGAACCCTGCACACTATGGCGAAGGCCTGAGCTACGATGGCGCGCTGCGCTTGGTCATGGGACTGGCCGACTTCGAGAGGTCCTCCCACAGCCCGGGCCACTCATACTTCCACCTTCACCGCATCGGGATGCTTATGGAGCGCATGGGCAACCCCCACCTGTCCGCTCCGACCGTCCACATAGCCGGCACCAAAGGCAAGGGGAGCACCGCCGCTATGATCGCGTCCATCCTCGCGTCAGAGGGGTACACGGTGGGGTTCTTCTCATCGCCCCACCTCCACAGCGCTGTCGAGCGCATTCGCGTCGGACTGGAGCCGATAGCACAGGAGGAGTTCGCGAAGCTGACGGCCCAGGTATGGCCGGAGATCGAATGGGTGGGATCCAAGGGAGGATACGGAGGGGTCAGCACCTTCGAGATGTTGACCGCGATGGCGTTCTTGCACTTCAGGCAGGTCGGCGCCCAGTATCAGGTGATCGAAGTGGGGCTGGGGGGCAGACTCGATTCCACGAACATCGTCGATCCGCAAGTCTCTGTGATCACATCCATCAGCCTGGATCACGTCAAGACTCTGGGAGATACGGTCGAGCTGATAGCCCGAGAGAAGGCCGGGATCATAAAGCGGGGGACGCCGGTGGTGGTGTCCCCCCAGAAGGCTGGCCCCATGGCGGTGATCCGCGAGGCTGCCGCCCGGGTCGGAGCTCCCCTGGTAGAAGTCGACGAGGAGGTCGCCCTGGCCGGCCGCCGGGCCGAAGGGAGCGGCCAAGCCCTGGAGCTGTCCGGCGCCCTGGCTCGCTATAGTCTATGGACACCCCTGCTGGGCGCACACCAAGCGGAGAACGCGCGCACCGCCGTCGCGGCGGTCGAGACCCTCATACGGCTAGGCGCCCGCGTCTCTCACGGCGCCATCCTTCGAGGGCTGAGGGAGGTCCGGTGGCCCGGGAGGCTGGAGGTCCTGTACCGAGGGGAGCACGTGGTCGTGGCGGACGGCGCTCACAACCCGTACTCGATGCGCCGCCTGGTACTATCGATGCAAGAGCTGTTCCAGCCCCGGCGCCTGATCATCGTCTTCGGCGCCCTCGGCGGCCACTCCGCCGAGGGGATGATCCGCGAGCTCGCCTCCATGTCCCCCATTGTGCTGGCCGCCAAGTCTCGGCACCCCAGGGCTGCGCCGAGTGATACCATAGCTGAGACCGCCCAGAGGCTTGGCCTAAAGGTCGACTTCCGGTCAGACGACGTGGGCGAAGCCACTCGAAGGGCCCGGCAGATCGCGGCGTCCGGAGACCTGGTCCTCGGCACCGGGTCGCTTTCGGTGGCCGCAGAGGTCATCGAGGAGGTTAGGGGCGTAGAGCCCGAGCTCTACCCCTATATGGAACCTCCCCGGGCAAGCGCATAGTTGACAGACGGCGGGACCGGCAGTACAGCTGAGCAAGCGAGGTTGAATTGAGAATCGAGCGAACTCGCGTCGTAGTAACGGGCATGGGCGCGCTGACCCCGCTGGGCCAGACTGTGGACGAGTACTGGGATGGCCTCGTCAGCGGCAAGTCGGGCATCGGACCGATGACCCTCTGCGACGCCTCGCTCTACCCGTGCCAGATCGCCGGGGAGGTCACCGGCTTCGACGGGGGCCAGTACGTCAACCCCAGGGAGGCCCGCCGGATGGCGCGCTTCTCCCAAATGGCGGTCGCCGCCGCCGCCCTGGCCGTAGAGGATTCCAGGCTCAGCCTATCCGACGAGGACCCTGAGAGGCTGGGCGTGGTCATAGGCAACGGCAACGGCGGGTTCCCGACGACGGAGGAGAACGCCCGCATCCTGTTCGAGAGGGGCGGGATGCGGATGAGCCCCTTCTTCATCCCCATGATCCTGCCCAACATGGCCGCCGCCAACATCAGCCGGATACTGGGCACGAAGGGCTACACCTCGACGATCATCACCGCCTGCGCCGCCGGCAACCAGGCCATCGGCGAGGCCGCAGAGGTGATCCGAAGAGGGGCCGCCGACGTGATCCTGGGCGGTGGCTGCGAGGCGGGCATCAGCGCGCTGGGGCTGGGCGGCTTCAACGTCATCCGGGCGCTGAGCAGAGAGAACGATCCCCCCGAGAAGGCCAGCAGGCCCTTCGACGCCAAGCGCGACGGGTTCGTACCCGCTGAGGGCGCTGCCGTACTGGTGATGGAGAGCTTGGAGCACGCCATCGAACGGGGCGCCGACATAGTGGCGGAGGTCGCGGGATACGGGGTCTCCTCGGACGCCTTCCACGCGGTCCAACCCGACGAGGACGGCGCCGGCGCGGCGCGGGCCATCCGGCTGGCCCTGGACGATGCCGGGGTTGCACCCAGCGACGTCAGCTACGTCAACGCCCACGGCACCTCGACGCCAAAGAACGACCTCGTCGAGACTCTGGCGATCAAGACGGTCTTCCAGGACCACGCCTACCGGGTGCCCATCAGCTCCAGCAAGTCGATGATCGGACACACTCTCGGAGGGGCCGGAGCCCTGGAGGCCGTGGCCTGCGTGGAGAGTATCCGCCACAACCAGGTACACCCGACCATCAACTACGAGTTCCCCGACCCCGACTGCGACCTCGACTACGTCCCCAACGTCTCCCGCAGCCTCCCGGTGGACACGGTGCTGTCCAACAGCTTCGGCTTCGGCGGCCAGAACGCCTGCCTAGTCTTCCGCCGCTTCGCCGAGTAGGCCCTCTCCTCGTACCCCTACTCTGCTGACGGCCCCGCCTCCAACGGGGCCGATCTCTTTCAATACGCCTCAATCGGTCTTGACAGTGTGCGCCCCATATGAGAACATATGTACCCCTACTGAAGGAGGTGCATATGTTGATCAAGCGCAGGCCGGACGTCTATGAGAAGCTGCAGATCCTGGGAGGGATGGCCACCGACGACATACTGTCCCGTCCCGAAGGGGGCGCGGCAGCCGGATCGTCGCGCAGGGCCCCCTACTCTGAGCCGAAGAAGAACCCCGCTGCGGGCGTCTACAAGGCTTCCATGCCCAGCGGAAGATACATCAACCTGTTGCGGGTGATGTTCACCGACTTCTGCAAGATGGACTGTGCCTTCTGTCCCAACAGCCACTGGGTGCCCAGAAAGCGCTACGCCTTCAAGGTCGACGAGCTGGCCCGCGTCTTCAACGAGCTTCACAGCCGCGGCACGGTGGACGGCCTGTTCCTCAGCTCCGGCGTCGCCGGAACCGGATCTAAGACCACCGAGAAGCTGATCAACGTGGTCGAGGTCATCCGCCAAAGGTACGGCTTCCAGGGCTACGTCCACCTGAAGGTGATGCCCGGTACCGAGGAGCAGTACGTCGAGGCGGCCTACAGGCTGGGCACCCGGCTGTCCGTGAACCTGGAGACTCCCACGGCCGAGATGATGCGAAAGCTCAGCGCCATGAAGGACCTGGAGCGGGACATCCTCGACCCCATGAGGTGGATAGACAGACTGACCCGCCGCGGCGCCAACGGGGCCGTGGGACAGGCCACCCAGCTTGTGGTTGGGGCCGCCGACGAGACCGATTGGGACATCTTCCAGCGCATAGACCAGCTATACACCGAATGGCGCTTGAAGCGAGTCTACTACGCGCCCTTTCATCCGGTCCGCCACACACCCCTGGAGGAGCACCCGCAGACGCCGATGGCCCGGTCGCACCGGCTCTACCAGGTCGACTGGCTGAAGCGCATCTACCGCTACTCCAACGAGGAGCTGAAGCTGGCCTTCGACGACGAAGGGCGGCTGCCCCTGGATGCCGACCCCAAGACCTCCATAGCCGTCGAGAACCTGGACGCCTTTCCCGTAGACGTAAACTCGGCCGGCCGTCAAGAGCTGCTCCGTGTTCCGGGCGTCGGCCCCGCGTCGGCGCAGCGCATCGTGGCCAACCGGAGGCGCCATACCATCGACACCTGGCGCGACCTCCAGGCCATGGGCGTTGTCAGGAAGCGGGCGTCCGCGTTCCTGGCCTTTCCCGGACAGCGCCCACCCAGGGCCAAGCAGCTGAGGATGGAGCTCTTCGGCGGCGGGTCGAGGCGCTCCGAGGGGGCCGGTTACAACAGCGGGCCATCCTCCGCGCGGCCGGGGACGGCCATAGCGCCCTGCGGCGACGCAAGATCGTGCGTGGGATGCTCGATGTACGGGATGCCCGGGCATCCCGGCAGCGAACGCCCTCCGGCGGCGGCCCTAGACAGGAATCGAGCGGCTTAGCCTAGAGAGAAAGGGCGCCACCACAGGGCCGAAGGAGCGCACCACCTTGCCCAGCTCCCGGTGTCCCATGGCCTTCAGAATGAGGCCGCTGTGCCAGTCGAAGGAGAACTCCCTGGAGGAGATTAGCTCGCGCCTCACGTGGGCCGCGGTGAACCCGTTGAGCAGGCGCTCGATCTGGCTGTCGCCAAGGGCTTCGTACATGCGGCGCGCATAGTAACCGATGCGCAGCTCGCGTCCGAAGGTATCCTGCCAGCTGTCCTCGAAGAGCTTCATCCGGCGGGCCGAGTAGTCGCCTGCCGCGATGGCGCCGTGGGCGGCCTCCGCCGCCGCCTCTCCGGACAGCAGGGCGTAGTAGATGCCGCCGCCCGTGGTCGGCTTGACGAACCCCGCTGCGTCGCCGACCACCAGGACCCTGTCGCCGTAGGTCTTGGCCAACGGCTTGATGGGGATGCCCCATCTCCTCGGCTCTTTGAGTACCGAGCGGACCCTGCCCGCTCGCCGGAGAGAGGACAGCAGGCTGTCCATGCGCCCGTTCAGCTTGCGGCGGGAGAGGAGCCCCACCAGGGCCCGCGACTCTGAGAACGGGACCAGCCACCCGAAGGACCCGGGCGCCACTGCGTCTCCCAGGTACACTTCGGTGTCGCCCATCCCGTCGATCTCCACCTCGGCCTGGCAGCCCACCATGTACTCGGGGCTGGCCCCGTTGCCGAGCCCGACCCTGCCGACAAGGGGCGAGCCGAAGCCGCTGGCGATGATGAGGAGACTGGCATCGTACCTCCGGCCGGCGACCCCCGACCTCGTGCGTACGGAGACACCGGTCCCCGAGCGCTGGATATCTACTACCTTCTCCCCGAGGATGTAGTCGGCGCCGGCCTCCGATGCGCGCCTGGCCATGGAGGTCACGTAGGCAACCCGGTTTACGACGTACGCCTGGGGCTCTTCTTTGACTATCCTGTGTCTCTTGCCCGACGGCGCGACTACCGTGGCGGACCGCGCCTCTACCCATACGTCGGCCTCGTCTGGGGGATAGCGCTGGACGCACTCGCGTCCCACGATCCCGGTGCACAGCTTGTCGCCGAGGCTCTCGCGCCAGTCGAGAACGGCGACGCGGTGGCCCATCTGGGACAGTCTGAGCGAGGCGACGTTGCCCCCCGGTCCGGCTCCGGCCACGATCACGTCGTACAAGGACCAGCTCCGTTGGCGCACTCCACGGCCCGCGGCGCCTCACCGGACGGGGCTCGTCCAAGTGTCGTCAGCGCCGCCTCAGGCTCTTGGTCGTATGGAGTGGCTGCCGAAATGGTACCCCAACCCCATCGCAGCGGCAACACCGGATCCGCCGAAGCGCCAAGCAGGCCCTGGCGGGTAACTGCTCAGACTCGAGGAGCAGCCCACCTCTCTCCCTTCGCAGGGGGAGACTGAGAGGGGCCTCACAGGGTGGGGGTTGGGAGGGGGATCAGAGCATGCGTCTCATCAAACGTGAACAGTTATCCCGACGCTGACACCAGTGCCGGACCGGCGGCCGCCTTGGTATGATAGTCCCATGGAGAGCACGCTGGCGGGCCGTTTGTCCAGACCCTTCCCACGCTGGTCCCTGAACCTTGTCGTATGTGCGGCGCTGCTTCTGCCGGCGTTCGGGCCGTTGCTGGACCACCACTTGCCGGAGCGCCAGCCCGGTCACGCCCACGTCTACGTGGGCAGGGCCGTCCCCGACCACACGCACCCCTACGAGGTGCACCATCGCCACGCCCACAGCGGCTCCGCCTACGGTGACGGCGGAGCCGCCAGCATACTCTACCTGACCAATCACGATGGGATCGGATCGGTGCTCACCGGCGTCACGGCTTCCCTGGCCCGGGACTCCCTGGGGTCTCTCACGCCGGAGGACGCTCCCCTACAGGGCCGCTTCCACGGCGATGCGCCACCCCATGACCCGCCCATCGCGCCTCCCTGGAGACCGCCTCGAGCCTAGCTCCCCTCGACACGTAGGCGTCCACTGTCCAATTGGGGTATCCAGCCGCAGCGGCGGGCAACGGCCCGCCGCCGGGCGGGCGCACTCCGGGACAGGGGCCCGATTCACAGTGACTCTTGAAGGGAGCATCTATGCAATCGATCTCGCACAAGAAGAGATGGCTCGTCGTGGCCATCGTGGCCCTTATGGGCCTGGCTACAGGCACCGTCTTTGCCCACGAAGGGCGAGACGTGGAGGGCTACAACTTTGTAGTAGGCTGGGAAGAGGAGCCGGCATACGAGGGACTCAAGAACGGCGTGGAGATTCGCGTGACCAAGGCGGCCAGCGGGAGCCATGGAGGACACGGAGAGGCCTCCGAAATGGTCGGGGTTGAGGGCCTGGGGGAGACGCTCCGGGTGGAGGTGACCTACGTGGCCACGGAGGCGTCGAAGATCCTGAGCCTATACCCCACCAGAGGCGTGCCCGGCCGCTACACGGCGGTCCTCATACCAACCTCCCCGGGGGTCTACCAATTCAGCGTCCGCGGCACAGTCGAGGGCACGCAGATCGACGAGTCCTTCCTCTCGAAAGGCGGGGGCGGCGGCTTCGACGACATACGATCGGCGGCGGACCTGCAGTTCCCCGAGACCCTTCCCCAGATTCGCGAGCTGGAGAGCGCGGTGAGGGGAGCCTTGGAGACCGCGCAGCGGGCCCAGGACGCTGCACTGGCGGCGTCCCAGGAGGATGAGGACCCGGTCAGCGCCCTGCTCATCGTGGCGATGGCCCTGGGCGTGGCGGGCGCCTCCTTGGGCGCCGCCGCCCTGGTGGCGGCGGTCCGCCTATCGCGGAGGCGGTGAGCTTCTGCTGAGAAGCCTGCGGAGAGCGGCGCTGGTAGCGTGCCTCGTGGGCGCGGGGTTGGCGGCTTCGCTGTTGCGGCCGCCAACCGCCGCCGCCCACGCCAACCTGGCGTCGGCCGAGCCCGCGCCGGGCTCGGTGCTGGACGCGGCGCCCACGCGCGTCGCCGCCTGGTTCACCGAGCCCATCGAGCCCGGACTCAGCGAGATTCGCGTCCTGGACGCCAGCGGCGCCAGGGTGGACGACGGGACGAGTGTGGTCGACCGGAACGATCCGACGGCGATGTCCGTCGGACTGGCTCCCATCCCCGAAGGAACGTACACGGTCGCCTGGAAGAACGTCTCTACGGTGGATGGACACCTGGTCCGAGGCTCCTTCCTCTTCTCCGTCGGAGAGCCCATCAGTGGAGAGCAGTACGCCGAGCCAGCCCAGCCGCTGCTGCAGTCCCCCGCCGAGCCCGTCGTGCGCTGGCTGCTGCTGCTCAGCGTACTGGCAGTGGTGGGCGGGCTGGCCTTCGACCTGCTGGTGCTCAGGCCGGTGATGCTGGACGGACAGTCCGATGGGCCGCTCAGAGATCTGGGCAGGGGGCTGCGGTCGCGCTCCCAGGGGCTGCTGTGGCTGGCTATCGGCCTCTTCCTCGCGTCGTCGGTGGCCCAGCTGCTGGTCCAGACCGCGGCCACGCATGAGGTCTCCCTTCCGAACGCCCTGACCGGCCCCGTCGTCTCCATGATAACGGCCACCGAATGGGGCCGTCTCTGGGCCTGGCGCATCGCCATGGCCCTCGGCCTCGCCCTCAGCCTGGGCGTCCTCGGTCTGAGGGCCCGGAAGCCTGACACTGAGGAGGAGAGCGGCGCGCGGCAGGTTGCCGTACGCCTGCTGGCGCTGGCCTTCGGGGGCGCTCTCCTATGGACCCTCAGCCTGACGAGCCACGGAGCGGCCACGACCGCGATCCGCTCCGCGGCCCTGTTGGTCGACTACCTCCACCTGCTGGCGGCGGCCTTCTGGGTCGGGGCCCTCTTCCACCTTGCCCTAGCCATCCCTCTGGTACTGCGGTCCCCTTCGGCGCGGCGGCGGGCGGCCTGCCTCTCGGCCATTGTGCCAAGGTTCTCCATCGTGGCCGCGCTGAGCGTCGCCACTCTCATCGCCACCGGCGTCTTCAGCGCGTGGGCGCAGGTCACGGTGGCGCCGGCGTTGGCTACCCCGTACGGACTGGCCCTCGTGACCAAGCTGGCCTTGGTGGTGCCGCTGCTGGCCCTGGGAGGTCTCAACCTCGTGTGGGTCCGCCCAAGGCTGGCACATGACTCCGCCGGGGGCGATGGCTGAGGCGCTTCGTATCAGGCGAGGCCGCCCTCGCCGTCCTGGTACTGGCCTCCGTCGGCGTTCTCACCAGCTTGGAGCCCGCGCGCCAGGTGGCCGCCCGCCAGGGGAAGGGCGTCCCCGACTCCCTGCGCTTCGAAGATACCGTCGAGGGGACGGCCATGGCCCTAGGGAAGGTCTGAACAACTGAGGGTATCTCGTATGTGATGGACAGTAAGTGGACTGTCCGAGGTGTTTCTTCCTCCTACCGTGTGTCGATGAGGTCTTGTGGTCCTGAAACGGCTCTGCTAAGGCGTATCTACGTTCGTTTGTCCAGCTTGGGCGCACTTCGCCCTCGTCAGGCTGCCAAGTACCGCTCCGCCCTTATCAAGTTCGTCATCCCCAGTAGCAACATCAGTCGTTGCGTGTTCTTTGCCAACCCTCGGTAACGCACCTTGGCGTATCCGAAGTGCCGCTTCACGTACAGGAACGGATGCTCCACCTTCGCCCTGGTCGACGCCTTGCGCTTCTCCATAAGCGCCTCATAGCTTCCCGGCTCCAGCTGCCGACGTCTCCCGGGTCTCATCGCTACCTGCCAGTCCACATCCAACTCGCGATTCTCCAATCGCTTGTCGACTCCCTGATACCCCGCATCGCCCCACACCCGTTTCTCTCCACCGTGCAGCAGCCGGTGAGCCTCCGTCACGTCATGAACGTTCGCAGGTGTCGTTCTTACGCTATGTACTACTCCCGTCTCAGCGTCCGCACCGACGTGTACCTTCATCCCGAAGTGCCACTCATTCCCCTTCTTCGTCTGACGCATCTCAGGGTCTCGCTTACCTGCACGATTCTTCGTTGACGATGGCGCCTCAATGATGCTCGCGTCCACGATCGTTCCCTCCCGAAGCCGCAGCCCCTGGGACTCCAGATGACGGTTGATCTCCTCGAACAGACCCTGTCCCAACTCGTGCTCTTCCAGCAGATGGCGGAAGTTCAGGACCGTCGTCTCGTCCGGGAGCGGGCCCGACAGCCTCAACCCTACGAACCGTCTCACCGACTCGACCTCGTAGAGCATGTCCTCCATACCAGGATCACTAAGGTTGTAGAACATCTGCACGCAGTGAATCCGCAGCATCACAGACAACTCATAGGGTCGCCGGCCCCGGCCTGCCCTGGGATAGAACGGGCGGATGCGTTCTACGAGCTGTTCCCAAGGGATCAGACCGTCCATGCGCTCCAGGAATATCTCCCGCCGGGTCTTGCGCTTCTTGCTCTCGTACTCCAAGTCGGCAAATGTTGGCTGGTCCATCGTGTCTTCACCCCAAACATCTCTGCTTTGTGTATGGCATAGTACTATGCCACAACACACCAGAACTTGTTCAGAGTATCCCTAGAGATCAGGCCGGGACGAGTGGGGCCCAACGTCCTGTCCCTCGCCCTGAAAGACAGGCTGGGCGACCCCATCACCAACGCCTCCGACGTCTCCCTCCGCCTCGTCTACCTCGAGGCAGACCTGGGAGAAGAGGCGGCGGCAGCCGTGTCCGTGGGCGGCGGCGCTTACGTCCTGGAAGGGGCCGGGCTGCTCCTCAACCCGCCGGCCGCCGACCTGGTGGTGCACGTGCCCTCCATCCGGACCAGGACCTCTTCCGCTTCGTCCACGATGGGATCCCCGGCACGGCGATGACCCCGCTGGGAGAGCGGCTGACGGACGAGGAGATCTGGCACGTGGTCAACTACGTCAAGACGTTCGGGGAGTAGGGCTCGCCCCGTCGGAGAGCCTACTCGTAGATGTTGCGCATCTGCCAGGCGCTGAGGGATCTCAGCAGGGCGCCGGAGCCCTGGGCGCGCAGGGAGACGCCGGCGCTGTCCTCGCGGCCAGGGTAGACGCGCGCCGCGACGCACTGCTTGCCGTTGGCGAACACCTCGACGATGCTGCGGTCGACGAAGATGCGCAGCCTCAGCGTCTCGCCCTCCTCCAGCAGCAGCGGCGCCGTCTCGGGGGCCCGGGAGAGAGCGCCGGGAAGGGTCGACGAGTAGGACGTGTCCAGCGTGAGCAGGCTCTCCCGGATTTGCGCCGGCCTCGCCTGGGGGATCCCGGCCACCGTCCCTCCACCGTGAAGCCGGGCGCCGGGCCCGTGGCGGCGCTGCACCCTGAAGCCGCGGTCCTTATAGAACGCTACCCGCGTGTACTCCTCCCTGTTGGCGGAGCGCAGCACGTTCAACTCCACCATGGACGCGTCCATGGGGTCAATCTCCAGCTGAAGCTCCATCGCGTTGCCCTCGATGCCCTCCAGCACGACCTCTTCGTTGGCCGGCAGCGTCGTCTCTCCGACCTGCCTGTGGTCGTATCGGAGCGACTCGACGTCCCCCGTCGGCTCCATCCTCAGCTCCTCGCCGCCCTCCAGGGTGAGGCGCCGGGGCAGCGACATGATCTGGTTCCAGCCCTCCGTCGGGTAGCCGGGGTTCATGTTGAAGATGATGATGAGCCCCCGCTGCCCGTCGGGCGTGGCCGAGGGCGCGTGGACGCCCGACGGCGTAGACGGGCCGAAGTTGAAGAGGCCGGCGGAGGTGACCACCAGCTTGTCGCGCTCCTGGTCGTAGTCGCCCAGCAGGTACTGGCCGCCGCTTATGTGGCTGAAGAAGGGCAGGATGTGCTTGTCGCCGATGGGCCAGAAGTACGGGCACGCGCCGTCGTCGCCAACCAGCGTATAGCGGTCGTCCTCGGTGAAGGGGTGCAGGTACTCCCAGCTCTCTAGGTCCTCCGACCGGAAGAGGAAGTCGGCGGCGACGGGCTTGCCCCCGGGGCCGTCGGGCAACGTCCCGGCCGACAGCGAGTAGTATCTGCCATCCTTCTTCCAGATGCACGGGTCGAACACGGTGTACCGCTGCGGCGAGCCATCCTGCTCCGGGAGCGGAATCACCGGCTGCCCCGTAACCTTCTCCCAGTTCAGCAGCAGCGGGTCGCCGGCGACTGCCACCATGTTGCCCACCCGGGTACCGTGGTAGATGGCGATGACACGATCCTCCTCCACCAGCGTTGACCCGGAGAAGCAGCTCTCCTCCGGGTCCGGGTGGATGGCGTAGGGAAGGTCTCGCCAGTGTATGAGGTCGTCGCTGACGGCGTGCCCCCAGTGAACCCTGGGGAACTCCGGCGGATACCCCTGGTAGAAGAGGTGCCAGCGGCCCTGCCAGAAGCACAGCCCGTTGGGGTCGTTCAGGTTGCTCTCGGGGCTCACGAAGTGGTAGAGGGGGCGATGGGGGTCACCGGCCTTCGCCTTCCGCGAGGCGGCCATCCGCTGCAGGATCGGGTTCTCCCTGAGCTGGGCCTCCTGCTCGGACAGGGTCTCCGCAAAGGTGTATCGGGGAACGGGCGAGGCGCGGTCGTGCTCCGTCATGGGTCCTCCTCAGGGTGGCTACTTCGATGGAGGTTATCACAAAAGCAGACAGTGACACCCCTGTATCTCGTCAACTGGGGTCGGCTTTGTTGCGGGGAGGATGGATGGACTATACTCCCCCAAGGACAAGGCCCAGCCTATGAAGGAGATTACAATGGAGACGAGGACCCTTGGGAAGGATGGCCCGGAGGTACCGATCATCTGCTTCGGCGCGTGGCCCATCGGAGGCGGTATGGGCTCGGTGCCCGAGAGCCAGGCGGTCGCGGCGGTGCAGACCGCAGTCGACGCGGGTATGACCTTCATAGACACCGCGGAGAGCTACCGCACCAGCGAGTCCCTCATCGGCAAGGCGCTGAGGGGCCGCCGCCACGAGGTGTTCCTGGCCACCAAGCTCTCCGGAGACCACTCCCCCGATCACCTGGCATCGGCCATCGAAAACAGCCTCCGGGCCCTGGAGACCGACCACGTAGACCTCTACCAGCTCCACGGTCCCAGGCCTGAGACGCCGATAGAGGAGACGATGGAGCACCTGCTCCGACTCCGGGACTCGGGCAAGATCCGCTATATCGGCCTGTCCAACTTCTCCGCCGAGCAGACACGGGAGGCCCTCAGATACGGCCCTGTCCACAGCTCCCAGCCCCGATACAACATGCTGTATCGAGGGGCCGAGGATTCGGTCCTCCCCTGCTGCCTCGACAACGGGGTCGGTGTGATCCCCCACTCGGTGCTGGCCAAAGGGCTGCTGACGGGAAGATACCGCCCGGACCACCAGTTCGCGGAGGACGACGAGCGCCGGGGCCGCAGCGGCTTCTCAGACGAGATCGGCAGAGTGGCCTTCGAGGTCACCGAGAGGTTGAAGGCTTGGGCCGCCGACAGCGGGCGGGACCTGGTCCAGCTGGCCATCGCATGGACCCTGGCGCACCCGGCCGTCACCTCCAGCATAGTCGGAGCCAAGTCCCCGGAGCAGGTCCTGCACAACGCCGGGGCGGCAAGCTGGCGCCTGAGCGACTCCGACCTCAGCGAGATCGACGCCATTCAAGGAGACCTCAGGGTCCCCTGAGGCGCTACGCCAGAACGCTCTCCTGGTACGGGCCGAAGCGCTGGCGGATCATGTCGCAGGCGTCCCGGACCCCTTGGAGGACCTCCTATGGTCCTCCTTATTAGTAGTGGCTTCCATATTGGTGGTGGCTTCCATAGATTGTCTACGCAGGTAGCGTGAATGTTGCGAAGCTGTACTCGTCCAAGAGTTTGGCAAGACTGTTACGGCAACCAGGAGACCGCAACGATGCGATCCCTTGACTGCCCTCTTTCAACTCGCCAATCGCCTGCCGCGCCATCATCTGCATCAGTGGAAGGAACGAATATGCGTAGACCTCACTCACTCCTCTTTCCCAATGATGCCTCTTGAACATCCCAATAGGGGAGTCCTGCACCTCTAGATTGGAGACCCCTTGGAAATACTCGTTTCTAATGGGACTATCCCACGGGGTATGCCCCGTCGGTATGCCCCGTCTCAGCGAACCGGCGAATTAAACCGGGCAGGACGGCTGGCCACCCTTGCGGCACTATGACGAAGGGGCGACCTGCACCGTAATAATATCTATGTCGTGGTATTTATGGTGCTGGACCGAAGAAGCGTAATGGCGCAAGAGGCGGAAGGAGATCTCGCGCTCGTCCTGTATCTCAGGCTGTTCGTTCAAATAGGCCAGCTTGTCCTCCAGATTCCCACCCTCAGTTGTCACTACAAATTCCATCTCAATAACTGCGTCTGCGCGACGGGCAGCAACAATGAGGTGTTTCCGGGCATCTTCTTCCGGCTCCTCATCCTGCGACAGCAAGCTCGACAGAGTTTCCTCCCCGGCTGACCTGAGCCGGTTTATTGATGCCTCATTCCATCCGACGCTTGTAGCGAATCCCTGGAGGAAGGAGTCAATTCTGGGAAACGACGAAAGGTTCATCGCCACATTCAACCGCCTGCGACGGCTGGAAGTGAACTCCATCAGCAGAGTGAGCAAAATTACGCAGACGGAGCCGGTTGTCATGCCGTTGCTGAGCAGAGTCCCCAGAGTTCCAGTCAACAGATCGGACAGAATCACCTGGTTCTGAAAACCTATTCCTATCCAGAGAGACACTCCTATCACCGCGGCTTTTCGCCCGTCTACTCCGTCCTTGAAAACGGTCCTCATCCCCTCCACAAAGAGGAGCGACAACATAAATATCATGTACGCCACCAAGACAGGGCGTGGAGTGGCGACAACCAGGGCTATCAGCTTTGGAGAGAACGCCACCGCTATCAGAATCAGGCCTCCATAGATTCCCATACGGCGCGCTGCGACACCGGTGAGCATTACCCGCGCGGAATTGGCCGCTCCTATCATATTGGGAAGCGTGCCAAGGGCGGCGGCCAGAAGATTGGTCAATACCAGCAGGTGGTGCGCCCCCTGGACTACGCGGAAGTCCGTGGCCCGGGGCCTGCGCCAGGCCACCTTCTGAATCACGACGGTGTCGCTGATCGAATTGATGGTGGTTGCCATGCTTACTATTACGAATCCCGGCAAAAGCCCCCAGAAGGTTGCGCCAAAGCTGAGGTCGAATCCAGGCCAGGTATAACTGGGAAAACCAATCCAGGAAGCTTCCATAACGTGCTGCCAGTCGTATACGCCGAACGGGGCCGCTATTGCGCACCCAACCATGATCGCGACGACCGGGGCCCATTGCTGCCACTTGGGCGAAGCGAACAGCCTCAGCACCATCAGGATGAACAGGGCCGTTCTTGCAAGGATGGGCGCCGCCACCGGGGGAGCGCCTTCCGGCAAATCAGAAAGCCTGCTGAGCACGACGGTTATTATCGTCGAGGCCAGCAACATGAGGACCGTTCCGGCAACCAACGGGCTGATGACACGCCGCAGCCAAGAGAGCCGGGAGATGAACACAAACTGTATCAACGACGAGGCGACAATCAGGCTCGACAGCAACGCCGGGCCGCCGGCCAACAGCGCTGAGATACAGATGGCGATAAAGGCGGATGAGGAAGTTACGCTTAACGAATATCCCGACCCGAATCTCCAGAACCGAAAGGTCTGCAGGATACCGCCTATTCCACAGACCACGAGGGCCGAAAAGAATATCCAGGACAGATAACCTTGGGATTGTCCGCCCGCCACAGCGATGATCGACGCCGTGGCAGCCATTGCCGCCATGCGGGTCATGACACTCTGGAATCCGTGAACCACAGATGCCGGATGGCTTGGCTGCTCATCCGGTTGGTAAAGGATGTTTTCGTTTATCTGCGCCATTCGGAATACTGGTTTGCCGCCGTGTTGGTTCTTACACCCACATGACGAAGAGTTTCGGATTGACCACATGTAGCACCTTGGAAGCTGCCGTGGACTCGTACCTTCCGCCGTTACATCTTGCTATGGTGTCGAACAACCTGATTATGGAACATCTAGTCTCCTTGTTGAACTCCACATCCTGAATGGTTGCATTCTGTAGACGATTCAGATCATCCTTTGAACCCTGTAAGGCGATCTTGAGATGAGACTCCTTCGCCCAAGAGTGAGCGTGGAAATCAACGAGAAATACCTTGGATATGGAAGCAGCCTTCGCTATATCGAGCGTCTCCGGCTTCTCAGACGAGATCGGCAGAGCGGCCTTCGAGGTCACCGAGAGGTTGAAGGCTTGGGCCGCCGACAGCGGGCGGGACCTGGTCCAGCTGGCCATCGCATGGACCCTGGCGCACCCGGCCGTCACTTCCAGCATAGTCGGGGCCAAGTCCCCGGAGCAGGTCCTGCACAACGCCGGGGCGGCAAGCTGGCGCCTGAGCGACTCGGACCTCAGCGAGATCGACGCCATTCAGGGAGACCTCAAGGTCCCCTGAGGCGCTACACCAGCACGCTCTCCTGGTACGGGCCGAAGCGCTGGCGGATCATGTCGCAGGCGTCTTGGACCCCCTGGAGGACCTCCTCGGCGGTGAGGCCCCCGGTGATGACGCCCACGACGCCTTCCTTGTCGTAGGAAGCGCTGACGTTGGCGCGGACGAGCCAGCGGGTGTAGCCGCGGACCCAGTCGGCCAGCTGCGGGGACGTCTCCGGGCGCAGCAGTATGGGCCGGCCGTCGGATGCGGCCAGAACGCTGAGCCGGAAGCTGGCGGGGCTCCTGTCGGGGTCTCCGCTGTACTTCCGGACCTGGATGGCGAACACCACTCCGGCCCGAGGAAAGGCGAGAGATAGGTCCAGGCTCATCTCATCGTCAGTGACCATGTCTTCTCCTCCTCAGCTCTCATCCGTAGAGACCAGGGGCAGGTTCTTGGAGGCGTCGATGGGCCTGCGCTCGATGAAGGAGAGGCGCCTCTCTTCGGCCTCCCCCGACGTGATATAGTCGGGCGCGAAGCGCTCGGTGGCGCTGGGGCGGCCCTCCATGTAGTCCACCACCTCGTTGAAGGTCAGCTTCTGGAGCTGGAGGATCACGGGGCTGTTGTTCTTGATGAGGCCGCAGTAGCGCTCGACCTCAGACTCCAGCTCTCGGTGGGGCACCACTGAGTTGACGAGGCCCATCTCCATCGCCTGCCGGGCGGTGTACTGCTGCGTCAGCATCCATATCTCCCTGGCGCGCTTCTGCCCGACCACCTGGGCGAGGTAGCCGACCCCGAACCCCGAGGCGGGGCTGCCTACCCTGGGCCCGGTCTGACCGAACGTGGAGCGGTTGGAGGCGACGGTGAAGTCGCACATGTAGGCCAAGATGTTGCCGGAGCCGATGGCGAAGCCGTCCACCATGGCGATGACAGGCTTCGGGATGCGCCTCACAAGCTCCATGAAGCTGGACTCGCTGGTCCCGCTGTACTCGGGGCTGGACCGGTCTTCGCCCTGGTCCCGCCCCGAGCAGAAGGCGTTGGGGCCGGAGCCGGCGATGACGACGACCCGCACGGACTCATCCGATCCCGCATCCTCCAGCGCGTCGACCATCTCGTCGGTGGTCTTTCCGCGCAGGGCGTTGTAGACCTCCGGGCGATTGATGGTGATGCGCGCCGCGCCGCTACCTTTCTCGTATAGTATGTCGGTGTATCCCACGCTGCACCTCCACGGGGTAAGTCGAGGCCATGATACCGCATGCGGCCCCCGATGCATATCGTCCGGCTCTTCCGCCAGCCGATTGAGCCGCGATGGGGCGGGCGCGTATAATCCGGCCTATGCTCGTCAACGAGATCGGTGAGCTCCAGCTGATAGAGGCGCTGGAAAGAGTCGTCTCCGGCCAGGCCGCGGCCCCAGCCAAGGAAGGCAGGGACGACGAGGTCCGGCTGTCGATAGGCGACGACGCTTCGGCCTGGGAGCCGCCCGCGACCACACAGGTGCTGACCACCGACTCGCTGGTCGAGGGGGTCCACTTCAGGCTCGACCGCACCTCCTGGAGGGACCTGGGGTGGAAGGCGATGGCCGTCAATCTCAGCGACGTCGCGGCGATGGGCTGCACTCCGCTCCACTCGCTGGTGACGCTGGGACTGCGGGGAGACCTCCCGGTCGACGGCCTCGTCGAGATGTACGGGGGGATGGGGGAGGCGTACTCCCTGTACGGTGGGGCGATAGTGGGCGGAGACGTCGTCCGCTCGCCGACCTTCTTCATGTCGGTGACGATGAACGGAGCCGGGCTCGAGGGGCCGGACGGCCCCGGCGGGCCCGCGCCGCTCCTGAAGCGGAGCTGCGCCCGCCCCGGCGACGTGATCGGTGTAACGGGATCTCTGGGCTGCTCGGCGGGAGGCCTCCGCACGTGGAGCGACTCCGGGAGCAGGCCGATAGCCGACCGGACTGTGGCCCACCTCCGCGACGCCCACAACCGCCCCATCCCCAGGGTCGGCCAGGGCCAGGGGCTGGTGCGCGCCGGCGTGCGGGCGGCCATGGACGTCAGCGACGGCCTGGTCCATGACCTGGGGAAGCTGTGCGCGGCAAGCGGCGTGGGCGCTGTGGTCCATGCGGAGCAGGCACCGGCCGACGCCTTCCTGCGGGAGGCCTACCCGGAGGGGTGGCTCGACCTGGCCCTCACGGGGGGAGAGGACTACGAGCTCCTGTTCACAGCGCCGCGGCGGGTGATGGAGGCGGCGGCGGCCGCCCTGGACGTACCCGTGACCGTGATCGGCGAGATCGTAGAGGGCGAGCCGAGGGTAACGGTCCTGGGGGCAGACGGCCGGCCGCAGCCAATGGGAGCAGGCGGCTGGGAGCACTTCCGGCAGGACGCGGCTGGGTGACCGCGGCACAGGCCCGTCGGCCCTGCGCCTCGATTCAGCTCGGTCCGAGGGTGGACCGACCTAGCCCTAGAGCTTGCCCAGCTCCTCCAGCACCTTGCTTGCGGGGGGACGGTCCCCGACACTGCTGCCGACGCGCTTCCAGCGGATTACGCCCTGCTTGTCGATGATGAAGGTGGACGGAGTGGCCAGGCCGTCGCCCAGCAGGTCGTAGACGCCGTAGGCCTTCACGACGTCGGCGTCCTTGTTGTAGAGAATGGGGAACGGTATCCCTATCAAGGAGACGACCCTCTGGGCGCCCGAGAGGTCATCGGTGCTGATGGCCAGTACCTGGGCATCCAGCCCCTCCAGGGCTGGCAGCTCTTCGGTCAGCTCGCCGAGCTGACGGCGGCAGTAGGGTCACCAGAAGGCCCTGTAGAAGACCAGGACGATGTTCTTATCTCCGATGATGGAGTCCGTCGAGTAGCTCTCCCCGGACGCGCTGGGCAGCTCGAAGGGGACCGCCGTATCGCCCACCATGTATCCCACCTTGGCGGCTGCCTGAGGCTCCGCGGTGGCCGTCGGTGGGACGGGTGTAGCGGTGGGCGGGACGCTGGTCGGCGACACGGCTATGGCCGTGGGAAGCGGAGCGGGTGTGGCGGTGGGCGGGACCCTGGTCGGCGGCACGGCGGTGGCCGTGGGGTCTGGAGCGGGGGCCACACTGGGCGGAACGCTGGCCGGCGGTACGGAGGTGGCCGTCGGCATGGCGACGGTGGAGGGCGGCGCGGCCTGCGTGGCCGTTGGAGCGGGCATCGAGGGCAGTGCGACCTGCGTGGCCGTCGGAGCGGGCATCGAGGGCGGTGCGGCCTGCGTGGCTGTCGGAGCGGGCATGGAGGGCGCCGCCGCCTGCGTGGCTATCGGAGCGGGCATGGATGCCGCGGTGGGTGGAACGCTGGTCGGGGGTGCGACAGCGGTGGCCTCGGTCATCGCGGTGGGGGACGGCGGCGCGGCCTGTGTGGCCGTGGGAGCGGGGATGGATGGCGCGGTGGGTGGAACTCTGGTCGGCTGGGCGACGGCGGCCTCGGGTATGGCGGCGGGAGACGGCGGCGCGGTCTGCCCAGCCTGGGAGACGGCGCCCCCATCGGGTCCGGGTTCCTCCGCCTGGCCGCCGCAGGAGAGCAAGAGTGTCCAAGCAGCCACCGCTACGAGGAGCAACAGCGGCGCACGGACGATTCGCCCGCGTGCGTCCATGACGTTCAGGCCGGATACTGAGTGCGCCATGTATCCATGTTACAAGCGTTCACTGCCTGAGTCTACGGCGGTCAATGGAGGGTAAGAGAGCCTGCGCGCGGTCAGGGTCTGCCGGGGGTGGTGGAGTCTATGGAGGGGTATCCGGGGGAGTCCCAGACGAGGGTGCCCTTCTTCATGGCCTTGAGCTCCCACTTGCTCAGGGCATTGGGGTCGGGCTTCGGCTGAGCCTCCGGCTCCTCCCCGTGGTACGGAGGGTCGGCGAAGTCGTAGTATTGGTCGCGTGGCACAGGGAAGCCGGCGTTGGGGTCGCAGCTGGCGGAGTCCGGGTCTTCGGGGTCGGAGCAGCCGGGGTCATCGTCGACGTCCGGCCCACCAGTGGGCGGCTCGCCGGCCTCCGGGCTGGCGTGCTCTACGATGGCAGCGCTTGCGTCGCCGGTCGGCTCGGCGGCGACGGCCTGGGTGGGACGCTCGTTGTACGGGTCGTAGCTGTCGTCGTAGCGGCTATGGCCGTCGTTCGAGTCGTTGCGGTTGTCGCGACTGCCGTCTTCGGTATCGCGAGGGTAGAGGGGGCCATAGGGGTTGGTCGGGGACTCCGGCCTGTAGCCAGACATGGGGCGGTCGGCGTGAGGCCGCTCCGGCTCGGAGCCAGGGTCGGGGTCGTCAGGCTCGGTGTCGTCGAAGCCCCGGTGCAAGAGCTCCCTGGCGGCCGCAAGCCTGTGGTGGGGCTTGAAGCCCTCCAGGCTGCCCTGCATGACATCCACCAGGAAACGGACGGCGTCTCTGCCGTCGTCGGTCTCCTCACGCACTATCTTGCATATTTCGTATAGGACACGTCGGGGGTTGTCATTGGGAGAACGTCGGCGCCGGTTTGGGTGTTGGGTGTTGTCCTCGATGAAGGCCTGCGCCTCGGTGAAGCCGAGGTCCAGGAGCTGCCGCGCGGCGTTGAGCCTGTGGCAGGGCTTGGAGCCTTCCAGCCCGCCCTGCATGGCGGAGACGAGGAAGCGGACGATGAGCCTCCCATCACCAGTCTCCTCCCGCACTATTTTTTGTATATTTTGTATAGGGATAGTATCTTGGCCTTCGGAATGGTCCTGGTTGTTCCGTTGCAGGTGTCCGTTGGTGTGGGTTGCGGGGAACATATGAGCTATTGTAGGGGATATGGGAGAGGGGGTCAACCCTCTCCACCGCCACCTCGCTGACAGGGATATGTATCAGGTACTCCAGGTATCAGGACAGTAGAGCCACTCTCACATCATGTCATTCTGAAACGGAGCGCTGCGGAGTTGAAGAGTCTAAGATGGCAGCCCAAGGGCATGGATTCTTAGATTCCTCGGCTACGCTCGGAATGACATGTACCCAGTTGTACTTGCGATTCGCGTTTTACATACCCCTGTCAAGCCCCGCGAGGGGGAGAGGCAGGTCTTTTGCTTCCCCTGCGAGGGTGTACAGACCGAAGAGATGGGGTTGCTCCTCGAGTGTGAACAGCCACGGTAGCGGCTTGACCAGTGTGGCGGGGCGTCCGTAAACTTGGCCTTAGCTCAGAGCTTGCGAGGCGCCAGACCCATGCCGTCAACCAGCCCTGATACGGGGCTCTTCACGGACCTTTACCAGCTGACCATGGCCCAAGCGTATTGGCGCAGCCGCAGGACGGCGGACGCCACCTTCAGCCTCGCCCTTCGCAGCTATCCCAAGGACCGAGGTTACTTCGTCTTTGCCGGGCTGGCCGAAGCCATCGAGTACATGGAGAGGTTCGGCTTCTCGCGGGAGGACGTGGAGTTCCTGCGGACCCTGGGGCTGTTCTACCCCGACTTCCTCGAGTACCTGGGCGAGGTCCGGTTCACCGGGAGCGTGCGCGCAATGGACGAGGGCTCCATCTTCTTCGCCGGAGAGCCGGTGGTCGAGGTCACCGCGCCCGTCATCGAGGGTCAGCTGCTGGAGACGGCGCTGCTGAACCTCATAAGCGCGCCGGTGCTTCTGGCGACGAAGGCCTCCAGGATAGTGCATGCGGCAGCGGGCAGGACCGTGGTCGACTTCGCGGCGCGGCGGGCGCACAGCGCCGATATCGCGACGAGACTGGCCCGATACAGCTACATGGTCGGCTTCGCCGGCACCAGCAACCTCCTGGCGGCGAGCCGTTACGGCCTGCCCGCGTACGGCACCATAGCCCACTCCTTCGTGACCTCCTTCGATAGGGAGATCGACGCCTTCCGGGCCTACGCGGAGAGCTTCCCCGATTCGAGCACCCTGCTGGTGGACACCTACGATACGGTCGAGGGGACGAGGAACGCGATCCGCGTAGCCTTGGAGATGAGAGAGCACGGCCACGCCCTGAGAGCGATCAGGCTGGACAGCGGAGACCTCCTGGCCCTGTCCAAGGAGTGCCGCGCCCTCCTGGACTCGGAGGGCCTCCACGAGGTGCAGCTTTTTGCCAGCGGAGGCCTGGACGAGATGGAGATCGACCGGCTTCTCAGGGAGGGGGCGCCCATCGACGGCTTCGGAGTCGGCACCCGGCTGGGGGTCTCCGCCGACGCCCCCGCCGTCGACTCCGTCTACAAGCTGGCGGTGTACGACGGGAGGCCGGTCCTGAAGCTCAGCTCCGAGAAGCAGACTCTGCCGGGGCGGAAACAGGTGTACCGGCGCTACGATGAAGGGGGACGCCCTCTACGGGACGTGATAGCCTTGGCCGACGAGCCCGCGCCGGACGGTCAGCCTGAAGCCCTGATGCGGGAGGCGATGGCAGGCGGCAGGCGCACGAGAGCCCAGCCTTCCCTGGAACAGTTGCGGCGGCGGTCGATACGGGAGCTCCACCGCCTTCCCCAGGAGTACAAGGCCATCCGGTCGCCTGGGCGCTACCGGGTCGACCACAGCGACGCCCTGACAACGCTGGCCGCGTCGCTGGCGGATCGGTTTTTTGTGTAGGGGCTGCGGCCAAGTCCCACGCGATTGAAAGAGGTAGGGTTGCTACGCAGGTCTGGACAGCTACGAGGAGAGGCAGATGCAAGGTAAGCTGACGGTGGCGGCGATCATGCCGGAGGGACGGATCGGGCTGGTCGAGGAGCATATTCCCGAGACGGCCGCCGGGTGCGTGCTGCTAGAGGTAAAGAGCTCCCTGGTGAGCCCCGGCACGGAGCTGCGCGGATGGCGGGGCCTCGCCCAGGGAGAGACCCGCGCCGGGACCGGCGGCGGCCCCAGGCCCTTCGGCTACTCCAACTCCGGCGTCGTGCTGGAGGCGGGAGAAGGGGTGGAGCGGCTGCGACCGGGCGACCGGGTCGCGGCCATAGGCGGAGGCTACGCCAGGCACGCCACGCACGCCCTGGTCCCCCAGAACCTGTGCGTCGCCCTGCCCGACAACGTGACCTTCGACCAGGGAGCCTACGCGATGCTTTCGGCCACGGCGGTGCAGGCGCTGCGCCGCGGCGACCCCGGTTTCGGCGAATTCTGCTGCGTGGTCGGGCTGGGGCTGCTGGGCCAGCTGACGGCCCGGGTCTACCAGCTCGCCGGCAACTACGTCATCGGCTGGGATACGATTGCGCGGAGGCGGGAGATAGCGGCCGCGTGGGGCATCGACGCGGTAGTACACCCCGGCGAGGAAGACGAGGTGGAGGCGACGCTGGCGTTCACCGGAGGCAAGGGCCTCGATTCAGCCGTCCTGGCTTTCGGGGGCGACGGCACCGAGGCGGTGGCCAAGCTCACCCAGTGCATGAAGACCGCCCCGGACGGGCACGCCATGGGGCAGATCGTAGTGGTCGGAGGGACGAGAATAGACCTGGCCGCCACCCTGTGGAACGTCGACATACGCCGGTCGTCCAGGACTGGTCCCGGATACCACGACGAGGCCTGGGAACGGGGAGAGGGCTACCCCCCTGTCTTCACGCGCTGGACGACGCAGACGAACCTGGAGCTGTGCATGAGGCTCATCGCTGAGGGCAAGCTGGACGTGGACAGCCTCACGACCCACAAGATACGCCTGGAGGACGCCGAAGAGGAGGTCGCCGCCATCATCGACGACCCCGACGAGATACTGGGCCTGGTCTTCCAGATGAACCGCTGACGCCGGGGCGACTCGATGATCCCTGGGAGAAGCGCCAAGGGAGAGGAGCGCATGAGTGAAGAACCCCTGAAGCTGTGCATGATATCGGGCTCCTTCGAGTACGAGTCCGAGAGCTCGCTGACCATCTTCCGCGACTACGTGGAGCGCGAGGGCAACGTCCGTCCGACGCTGATCGTCTACCAGTCCGAGGACGACCATCATTCCCTGGCCGCCATCGAGGACACCGACGTCCTGCTGGTGTTCACCCGGCGCCTGAACACCGACGGCGAGGAGCTGGAGCGGTTCAAGGCCTACTGCGGCGCGGGCAAGCCCATCGTGGGCGTGCGGACCGCCAGCCACGCGTTCCAGAACTGGCTCGCCTTCGACAAGGAGGTGCTGGGAGGGAACTACCAGATGCACTGGAGGCACGGCCCCCGGGCCCACGTCAGGTTCGAGCCCGGCTCGGAAGGCCATGCCCTCCTGGAGGGCGTCCCGGACCTCAGCTCCGCGGGTAGCCTCTACCGCAACAGCCCAATCTCGCCCGACGCCTCGCTTCTCATGAGCGCCAGCACCGATGAGCACGACGAGCCCGTCACCTGGACTCGCACCCACGCGGGCGGGCGGGTATTCTACACGTCGTTGGGGCACCAGGAGGACTTCAGGGAGCCCAACTTCCTGCGCCTGCTGGCCAACGCGGTCCTCTGGTGCGGAGGGAGGGTTTCACATGACCGGTGACCATGGCGACAGGCCGGTGACACAGACCGGTGACCAGGGCGACAGGCCGACGCTGGGCCTCAGGAGCCGGGTGGAGCCGGAGAGGGGCAGCGGCCACTGGCAGGAGGTGAGTGTCCGTAGGCCGATCACTCCCGCAAAGTCGGCGGTCCTGGTCTGCGACGTGTGGGACGCCCACTGGTGCCGGACGGCCGCGGACCGGTCCGCCGATCTCGCCAGCCGAATCGACGAGCTGACAAGGGCTGCCAGGAGCGTCGGGGCCAGGATAGTCCACTCTCCCTCGGGCACCCTGGAGTACTACGAGGGGACGCCTCAGCGGCGGAGGATGAAGAGCCTTCCCATGGTGGGGCCGCCGGAGCCCCTGGAGCTGCCCGACGTGGGGCTGCCGATAGACGACTCCGACGGAGGCTGCGACACCGGCGACTGCCAGCCCCAGCCGGGGCGCCGTCCGTGGCGGCGGCAGCACGCGGCCATCGAGATCGCAGAGGAGGACGTGATCTCGGAGGACGGCGGCGAGGTCTACTCGATGCTGCGGGGCGCCGGCATCGACACCCTGTTCTTCACCGGGGTGCACATCAACATGTGCGTGTTGGACAGGCCCTTCGGCATCAAGCAGATGACCCGGTGGGGCGTCGATTGCGTGCTGGTGCGCGACCTCACGGACTCCATGTACAACCCCAAGCGGGCGCCCTACGTGAGCCACGACGAGGGCACGAGGCTGGTCGTCGAGCACATCGAGAGGCACTGGTGCCCGACGACCACCAGCGGCGAGCTCGCCGCCCTACTGAAAGGATGTTCTTGAGCCATGTTGAGAACAGGATTCATCGGCGCGGGACGCCGCGCCACCAGCGCCCACTACCCCTCTCTACACCGAATTGACGAGATCAGCCTGGAGGCGGTGGCGGAGCTGGACGAGGGACGGCTGCTGGCCGTGACGGAGCAGTACAAGGTCCCCAGGCGCTTCATCGACTACCAGGAGATGCTGAACGAGGTGGAGTTGGATGCCGTCTGCGTGGTGATGAGCGACAGCCTGGTCACCCCCATCGCCCTGGAGTGCATGAGGGCGGGCAAGCACGTCTTCATCGAGAAGCCGCCCGGCGCCAACACCGCGGAGAGCCAGCTCCTGCTGGACGCCGCAGAGGCCAACGGCGTCTTCTGCATGGTCGGGTACCAGCGCCGATACGCCGCCGTCACGCGGGAGGCGATGCGGCTGGTGGACGCGCAGGGTCCCCCCACCCTGGCCATCGGCGAGTTCCACAAGAACCTCCTGGGCGAGGAGCCGCCGGAGACGGGGACCCTCTGGCAGGATATCTGCCACGTGGTGGACCTGGTCCGGTTCATGGCCGGCAGCGAGCCGGTGGAGGTGACCGCCTACCAGGACGCCCACGGAACGACCTGGCCCAACAGCTACAACGGCCTCATCAGGTTCGCCAACGACGCCGTCGGCATCGTCACCGGCAACCGCGCCTCCGGGGGTCGGGAGCTCCGGTCGGAGCTTCACGGCGTGGGCGTCGGGTGCTACATGCGCATTCCCGACCAGATCGAGGTGCTCCAGGACAACGGGGAGCCCAACATCATCGTGGCGGCGGAGCTGTGCGACGAGCCGCCCGCCGACGCCCTGGACATCGACGGCACGACGGCGATGCACCGCCACTTCGCCGAGTGCGTCCGCAACGGCGTCACCCCCTCCAGCGACATACGCGACGTGATCAAGACCTCGCACCTGGTGGACCAGCTGGCGGGTTGAACCGCGGCGTCAAGGGGGCGCGGCCACGACCAGGACGCTGCTGCCGCGTCTCCTCTTGCGCCCTCTGATCATCCCAAGCCGCTCTGCGCGGCACAGCCTCACCAGGCGCGTGACGGTGGTGGAGCTTGCCGCAACGACCAGCCGGCCGCCGGGCGCCAGGTGCTCGACCGCCAGTCGAAACTGCGAGGCGATGACGGCAGGGCCTTCGTCGTCCCTCACCTCTGCCACTATCAGGTCGTACCGGGACTCGGCGCAGCCGACGTCCACCTGATGCCTCGTCGAACCACCATCCCGGCCGTTTAGGAGGAGGTTCCTCTGCGAGCAACGCAGCGCCAACAGGTCCCTGTCTATCACGTCGACCGAGGCCGGCCGGAGCAGCTTCGACAGGAGGACCGGAACGTGGCCCTGGCCGGGGTTCAGCACCAGCAGCTTGCACCCGCGGGACTGTGGGTCCAGGCCCTCGAGGACGCTGAACAGCAACAGTGTCCGGCGGCTCAGCGAGTCGAACTGGGGCAGTCCGAAAACGGTATCCATGCCGTACCGTGTGGGTCCATGGGAGAAGGTCGCGTGGGCCCGGTCGTAGTCGCCGCGATCAAAGGAGCTCCCCCTGGGGAGCGGCGGGCCCCGCATGCCATCGACCGCGTACAGGAACACCGTGTGGCCCGCCCCGCGCCGCCGAAGTACGACTTCAGCTCCGGGGAGTGTATCGAGCACCTCCTCGACGAGGGGCGCAAGGGGGGAGACGACAACGACTGCGACCTGTCCTTGGGCGCGGAGAAAGAGCGGCGCCTCTCTCAGCCAGCAGCCGATGACTGTCTCGCCGGCCTTCCCGGGGATGTTCGCGGCGATCAGGTCGAAGTCCCTGTCCCCGACATCGTCAACCCCGATGCTGGGGTACGCCAGAGCATCGTCGATCCCGTTCAGCAGCGCGTTTTGAGCGGCATACCTGACCGCCAATGCGTCCCGGTCGACCATGTGTAGAGCCGCGTTCGGGTGGAGGCCCTTCAAAGCCACCCCGATCGGGCCGTATCCGCAGCCAAGGTCCAGCACCTTTTGGGGCTGGCGCCCCGTCCGCTGCAGGGCACGCAATAGGAGCTCGGTACCTGCGTCTATCCCCTGGCTGCTGAAGAGGGTCCGCGAGACGCGGAACCTTAGGCTCAGGCCGCCAATATCGAGAGCAACAGTCTTCTTGTAGTGAGGGTCGTCGATCTGTGTCATCTGCCGCGCTTGGGTCCGCCGCCTCCCTCGGGGGGAATCGGAGGACCAGTCTCAGGTAGGGCCGTCCTCCCCTAGCGCCGGGCGGCGATGGGGAGCCAGACGCGCATGGCGTTGGGACCCCGATTGGCCCAGGCGTAGTAGGGGACTGCGGTGAGGTCGACGGAGCGGCGGGGCTCTCCGTTGGCGGGCTCGACCCGCCTGTAGAGGCGCCCCTCCCATGGACCGCTGTCCACGACATGGCCGGAGGCGTGCACCGCCATCACGCCGTCCAGCAGGTCAGGTCGCCACGAGCTCCGCAGCGGCACCGACGGCTCCAGCTCCATGTCGAAGAGGTCGGTCCCCGCTGGCTGATCGGCCTGCTCCAAGCAGTAGACCAGGGGGCCGCGCCGAATGGCCGCGCAGCCCCGGACCGACTCGATGCGGGGATGGCCGCGCAACAGGAACGGCGCCATGGACAGGTCCAGCTCCACGGAGTCTCCCTCCCGCCACGTCCTTTCCACGGTGATGTAAGCGCCCGGGGAGACCGCAGCGTCCCAGGGACGGCCGTTGACGCGGAGGGACGCACCCTCCGACCAACCGGGCACTCTCAGGCTGAGACTCCAAGCTCCGCCGCCGGTCTCCCCCACCGCGATCCTCACGAGGCCCCGCCACGGGTAGTCCGTCTCCATCCGCAGCAGGGCGCGCCCTCCGCCGCCGGTCTCGAAGCCGATGTCGGCCCCAGCGTACTGGTGGACCTGCACGCCCCCAGCGTCCCGGGTGGCGACATAGTGGGCCAGGGATGAGATGAGCCGCATCACGTTGGGGGGGCAGCAGGCGCACTGGAACCACTCCTGCCGCTCGGGGAGGCTTCTCCCGGAGTAGCCGGCGCCGCGGCTCTGCAGCGGGTTGACGTAGAAGTAGCTCCGGCCGTCCAGGGCCACACCGCTCAGGAAGCCATTGTACATCGTCAGCTCGATGACGTCGGCGAAGCTCGCCTCTCCGGTGGCCAGCAGCATCCTCCAGCACCACATGATGCTGGCGATCTGGGCGCAGGTCTCGCAGTAGCAGCTCTCGTTGGGCAGTTCGTAGGGCCGTCCGAAGGCCTCTCCGCGATGCTGCGAACCGAGGCCGCCGGTGACGAACAGGTGGTGCTCCGTCATGTCCCGCCACTGGCGCATCATGGCCTCGTAGATGGCTGGGTCGCCGGTCTCCAGGTAGACGTCGGCCGCGCCGGCGGCCAGGTACAGCTGGCGGACGGCGTGGCCTGCCATGGTGTCCGCCTCGCGTACGGGCACGTGGTCCTGGAAGTAGTCGGGGCCGAGCTGCCCCAGGTTCAACGTCTCCCTGCCCCGCCGGTCCAACAGGAGGCGCGCCAGGTCGAGATAGCGCCCCTCGCCCGTGTGGCGGTACAGCTCTACCAGGGCCGTCTCGATCTCCGGATGCCCCGGTATGCCGGGGCGCCCGGTTGGTCCGAACACGGAGTCGATATGGTCGGCAAAGCGCCGGGCTACGTCCAGCAGCTTCCTGTGGCCGGTGGCCCGGTGATAGGCGACCGCGGCTTGCATCAGGTGCCCGGCGCAGTACATCTCGTGGCCTCGGCCCAGGTCTTGCCAGCGCCTGTCGGGCTCGACAACCTGCCAGTACGAGTTCAGGTAACCGTCGTCGGACTGCGCCGCAGCGAGCAGGTCGATGGCCTCTTCGGCCCGGCCCAGCAGCTTGGCGTCGGGCCGCGCGGCGAGATCGTAGGCGGCCGCCTCCAGCCACTTGTATATGTCGGAGTCGGCGAAGAGCATGCCTCGGAACTCGCCCTCGCCCGTCCCCGCCGCCAGGCGCAGGTTGTTGAAGTTGCCGGACGCCTCCAACTGCCGGTAGCCATGATCGAGACTGGCGCCCCGGTTGACGACCTGCCTCCGGGCCCAGAAGCCCTGGCCGAGGGAGACGCCGCCAGCCGGCAGTGCCCGCCACCTAGCGTAGGGGCTCTTGGAAGTGTCGACAGGTCCAGCGGTCATACCCAGCACCTCCGGGTCCATTTAGTCCATTCGTATGCCGCCGTTGACGTTTAGGGACTGGCCCGTGATGTTGACGGCGTCGTCTGAGGCCAGGAAGGCCGCCGCCTTGCCGATGTCCTCGGGGGTCTGCTCTCGTCCCAGGGGGCACCGCTCCCGTATGGACTTCTCGAATATCTGGCGTGGGGTGAGGTGGGCCAGGGCCGGCTGGTTGCGCCTGCCGCGCTCCGCGATCCGCTCCCACATGGGGGTCCAGAGGGATCCGGGACAGATGACGTTGACGTTGATGTCGTAGGGCGCCAGGTCCAGGGCGTAGGACTGTGTGAGGTGAATGACGGCGGCCTTGGAGGCGCCGTAGGCGCCGCCTCCACCGCCTCCACCGCGCCCCGCCTGGGAGGCTATGTTGACGATCTTGCCGCTGCGCCGCTCCTTCATGTGGGCCGCCACGGCATCGGAGGTCAGGGCGGTGCCCTTGACGTTCACGTCGAAGGTGATGTCCCAGTCCTCCTCGCGGGAGGTCGTCGCGTCCTCGAACCCTGGCGCTCCTATGACGCCGGCGGCGTTGACCAGGACGTCGATCCGGCCGAAGCGCTCGATGACCCCTGCGACCATCCGGTCGATCTCAGCGCTGTCGGTGACGTCGACCTGGAATGCGCCGGCCCTATGGCCGAAACGCTCCAGCTCTCCGGCAACCGCCTGGGCGCCCTCCAGATTGATATCCGCGGCGACGGCGTCGGCGCCACGCTCGGCCATGACCATGCACACCCCGCGCCCTATGCCGCTGGCGCCGCCCGTGACGAGCACTACCCTATTCTGCATCTGCATTCTCGCCTCCTTGTTCAGGCCGCCGCCCCTCACCCCAACCCTCAGAGAAGTCACTCCTCGCCGGCGGGGGTTGCGTACTATACAAAAATCACTCGCCGCCGGCGTGGAAGTCGGACCCGTCGAGCCAGAGGCAGGTCACCGTCGAGGCAACCCCCGGTATCGGGCGAATCTTCGATCTCACGACGGCGGTGACGTCCACCGCGGTATCCTCGGACAGCTCGACGATCATGTCGTAGGGACCCAGCACCTGGCGCACCAGCGCCCTGGGGATGGCCTCCAGGCGCACAGCGACCTCCTCCGTCAACTGGGGCTCCACGGTCAAGAGCACATAGGCGTTGGCAGCCATCATCACCTCACTCTGCTACTCAGAAAGACTCTCAGAATCCCCTCGTTGACCATGCCGGATATCTTCCTCGTTATTGTGCCCTCGCGGTCGACGAAGAAGGTAGTGGGCAGCGCCTGTATCTCGTATGCTTCGCCAATCTCACCGGTGCTGTCCATCCCCAGGGGGTAGGAGACGCCCACCTCGGCGGCGAAGGCCCGCGCCTCCTGCTCGACGTCCGATACGGCGACGCCGACGAAGACCACGTTCCTGTCTCTGTATTCCTGGTAGATGGTCTCGAAAGCGGGCATCTCCTGTCTGCACGGCAGACACCAGGAGGCCCAGAAGTTCAACACCACGACGCTGCCCTTCAGCTGAGAGAGGGTCAGCTCTTCACCGTTGAACCGGGAGATGGTGAAGTCGGCGGCAGGCACCTCGCTTTCGTCCCTGGTTGAGCGTATGATGACGGGCGCCGGGGTAGGCGTGGGGTGGGGATGCGGCGTGGCCGTGGGCACCCTGGTTGGCGTGGGTGTGGGCATGGGAACCGGCGTAGCCGTGGGCTCCGGTGTCCGTGTCGGCTCCGGAAGGGCTGTAGCCGTGGGCGTCGGAGACTCACCGCCGCATGCAGCGAGTATCGTCAACAGCAGAGCGGTAAGGTATAGGCCCAGGCGCACCGGTGATCCCTCCTCCGTCACCCAACAGAGCCGGGCCGATTATACCACGACGGCGGGCGCCGCAAGGGCGAGCCGCCTGCCAATGGAGAGGTGATGGTCCGACCGGAACCGGCGTACTCGTCCATGGAGGGCTGAGATCGATGGGCCTCGTCCTGTTTGAAAACTGCACCCTGCTGGACACCATGGGAGGGGCGCTCCTCCCCAATCACCACGTGCTGGTTGAGGACGACCGGATCGCGGAGGTCTCCGACAAGCCCATCCGGGTACGGGACTCCCTGACCCTGGACGCGGGTGAACGGACGCTGATGCCCGGGTTGATCGACGCCCACGTCCACCCGACTATCACGACGATGAACCTGGAGACCACTCTCCGGAAGCCGATAACCCTCGTCATGCATGAGGCGCGGGTCATCCTGGAGGGTATGCTGGCCAGGGGCTTCACGACGATTCGCGACGCTGCCGGGGGCGACTATGGCCTGGCTACCGCCGTGGACCGGGGGTTGATAAGAGGGCCTCGAATCTTCTACTGCGGGCGAGCCCTCAGTCAGACGGGAGGCCACGGCGACCAGCGGCCCCTGGAGGATGACCCGCGCCTGGACACGTGCTCCATCGAGTCCGACCGGCTGGCCCACGTGGCGGACGGCGTCGACAGCGTTCGCAAGGCCGCCCGCGAGGAGCTCAGGAAGGGCGCGCACGCGATCAAGATCATGGCATCCGGCGGCGTAGCCTCCCCGACCGATCCCGTCGATAACACGCAGTACTCGCGGGACGAGATCAGGGCTATCGTCCAGGAGGCCGCCAGCTGGCACACCTACGTTCTGGCCCACGCCTACACCTCGGAGGCCATCGCCAGGGCGGTCGAGGAGGGGGTCCGGACCATAGAGCACGGCAACCTGGTCGACCGGCCCACCGCAGAGCTGATGGCGGAGCGGGGCGCATACGCCGTCCCGACGCTGGTCACCTACGACACCATGGAGAGGTTCGGGCGCGACTTCGGCTTCCCAGAGGTCAGCATGAGCAAGATCGGCGACGTGCGCGAGAGCGGCCTGAAGTCCCTTCAGACTTTCAAAGAGGCCGGCGTTCCCATGGGCCTGGGCACAGACCTGCTGGGAGAGCTGCACGAGCACCAGTCCGCAGAGCTCCTGATACGCTCCGAGGCGCTGTCGCCCATGGAGATCATCCAGAGCGCGACCACGGTCAACGCGGCCATACTGATGCAGGATGGCAAGCTGGGGGTGGTAGCTCCCGGCGCTACGGCCGACATCCTCGTGGTGGACGGGGACCCGACAGCGGACCTGAACCTGCTCCAGGGCCAGGGCGCACACCTTCCGGTCATCATGAAGGCCGGGGAGTTTTTCGTAAATCGACTCTTTTGTAAAGGGACTCGGGGCTAGTCACGGCGTAGGAGCATTTTTTGTAAGGGGACTCGGGCCCTAGCCAGGGTAGGAGTTTCTTGTAAAGCGATTCGGGGCGCTAGCGTTGCGGAACGACGCGGCCAAGAGTCGGTGTAGGAGCATTTTTTCTAAAGGGATTCGGGGCTAGCCAGGGCGTAGGAGCATAAGGAGGTCTCACGATGCGATTGGAGGGGAAGGTAGCGTTCATCAGCGGCGGCGCCAGGGGCATGGGGGCCGCCGAGGCCAGGCTGTTCGCGCGGGAGGGCGCCCGGGTGGCGATAGGGGATGTCCTGGACGACCTGGGACGGCAGGTCGAGGCGGAGATCAACGAGACGGGCGGCGAGGCCATCTACGTCCACCTAGACGTCACAGAGGAAGAGGAGTGGCAGAGGGCCATCTCCACCACCGTGGAGCGGTTCGGCGGGCTTCACGTCTTGGTCAACAACGCGGGTGTCGTATCGTGGGGGACGCTGGAGGACACGACGGTGGCGGAGTGGGACCGCGTGATGGACGTCAACGCCAAGGGGGTCTTTCTGGGCACCAGGGCGGCCGTCGCCGAGATGCGGAAGGGGGGAGGAGGCTCCATCATCAACATATCGTCCATATCGGGCAACATCGGCCAGGACATCATCCAACCCGTCTACAACGCGTCCAAGGGGGCGGTACGGATATTCACCAAGTCCACGGCAGTCCAATACGCCAAGGAGGGGATACGGGTCAACTCCGTGCATCCCGGCTCGGTGGACACCCCCATGACGCAGGGTCGGCGATCGGACCCGGAGCAGACGGAGGAGAGGCTGTCGCGCATCCCTTTGGGCAGGGTGGCGGAGCCCGAGGAGATCGCCTACGGCGCCCTGTTCCTGGCGTCGGACGAGTCCTCCTTCATGACCGGCTCCGAGCTGATCATGGACGGCGGCTTCACGGCGCAGTAGCTACATTGCACGACGCGCCTCAAATGGGATACAATCCGCACGCGCAGCCGATCCGCTGAGATAGGGAAGAGCGAGAATGTCCAAGCAAGAGATAGCCCTCATCGCCCACCTGATGCGCCGCGCGGGCTTCGGAGCCACGCGGGACGAGCTGGAGGAGTACGCCTCCAGGGGATACGAGCAGGTCGTGGAAGACCTTCTCCACCCGGAGCGGTTCCCGGAGGTCGAAGAGGACGTCCTGCTCCGGTACCATATCGACATGAACGACCAGGACGGTCTGCGCTCCCAGGGGCGGTGGATCTACCGGATGATCAACACGGAGGCCCCTTTGAGGGAGAAGCTGGCGCTCTTCTGGCACCGGGTGTTCGCCACGGGCGCCGGGAAGAGCATGCACTATCCCTCCTCGGGCATCCAGATCGAGACCTTACGGGGCAACGCCTTCTCCAACTTCCGCGATATCCTGCTGGACATAGCCCGGGACCCGGCCATGATCTTCTGGCTGGACAACAACGAGAACCACGAGGACCAGCCCAACGAGAACTGGGGGCGCGAGCTGCTGGAGCTCTTCTCCATGGGCGTGGGCAACTACACCGAACAGGACGTGAAGATGGCGGCCCGCGCCTTCACCGGATGGACGTTCACCCAGCCCCTTCCGGTCTACCCCTTCGGGAACTACAACAGCAGCTTCGTCTACCATGAGGGAGACCACGACGACAGCGTCAAGACGTTCCTGGGAGAGACGGGGCGGTTCAACGGCGAGGACATCGTAGATATCGTCATCAGGCAGCCGGCCACGGCCAAGTTCCTATGCAGGCACCTGTACGACTTCTTCGTTGCCGACGAGCCCCAGGTACCCGCGTGGAACGAGACCCCGCCCCAAGACCCCCGGGCCATCGAGGAGCTCACCAGGGCCTACTTCGAGTCCGGCCACGAGATCCGCCCGGTGTTGAGAGCCCTGTTCAACTCCGACTTCTTCAAAGAGGCGAGGTCAGGGAAGGTCAAGAGTCCCATCGACTTCGTCGTGGGCACGGTCAAGCTGGCCGGCACACACCGGTTCCCGGAGCCGGCCCTCAGGGGCCTATCGGGCGCCTCCGGACTCATGGGGCAGACCCTGATGCAGCCCCCGACCGTGGAGGGCTGGCACACGGGGAGAGAGTGGATCGACGCCGGAACGATGAACGAGCGGGTCAACTTCGCCGTCAACCAGCTGGGAGACGTCTCCAGGCCGGGGGTCCAGTCCATCGTGAAACGGCTGGAGACGGAGGACGGCGCACTATCACCGGAGAGGTTCGTCGACCGCTGCCTGGACCTGATGGGCCCCATTGACGTGGGCAGCGACACCCGCGCGTCCCTGGTCGAGAGCGCCGCGGCCGGCGGAGAGCTCAGGTTCGGCGCCGCTGCGGACCGGGAGGGCAGCGCCCAGCGCGTGCTCAACATGGTCCAGCAGATAGCCACCTCCGTCGACTACCAGTTCGGATAGTTTTTTGACCTATAGGATGGTCCTCACCGGCCCCAACGACGGGGCGCCGGCGAATGAACAAGAGGACACTCTCCAGCAAGGAGGTACAGGACCAATGGCCGACAACGACAAGCAACCGGTCTTGGTGGTGGTGAATCTTGGGGGCGGCAACGACTTCATGAACACCCTCATCCCCTACTCCAACGACATCTACTACGACTCGAGGCCGCACATCAGCATCCCGCAGGAAGAGGTCCTGCCCATAGACGGCGAGCTGGGCTTCAATGCGGCGGCCGCCCCGCTGAAGGAGATGTACGACGAGGGCAGAGTCGCCGTGGTACAGGGGATCGGCTACCCCAACTCCAGCAGGTCCCACTTCCGAAGCACGGACATCTGGCATACCTGCGAGCCCGACAAGATCGGCACCGAGGGATGGCTTGCCCGGGTGATCAGGGACCTGGACCCGAACAAGGAGAACGTGCTCACGGGCGTCAGCTTCGGCCGGGGCCTGCCGCGGGCCATGGCCGCCCCCGGGGTCACGGCCACCTCCATAGGCAACCTGGACAACTACGGCCTCATGTCCGGCATGTCGGACGACCGGCAAAGATCCGAGGCCCTGGACAACTTCCAGAAGATGTACGGCCAGGCCATCGGCACCGGCCCGGTCCGCGACTACCTCGCTCAGACCGGCCTCGACGTCCTGAAGGGGGCCGATATCCTCAAGAGGGCCCCCGAGATCTACACCTCGGAGGTGGAGTACGCCAGCAACGGGATAGCCCGCAGCCTGCGGGACGTCGCCAGGGTGCATACCGGCGACCTGGGGGTCAGGCTCTTCTACGCGCAGCACGGCGGCTACGACACCCACGCCAACGAGGTGTTGACTCACCCCAGGCTGATCGCCGAGCTCTCGGCAGCGGTCTCCGACTTCTTCCGGGATCTCAGGGATCATGACGCCGCAGACGAGGTGGTCATGCTGGTCTTTACCGAGTTCGGCCGCAGGGTCAAGGACAACGGAAGCGGTACAGACCACGGCGCCGGAGGCGGATCTTACCTTATAGGAGAGCGGGTAAACGGAGGCCTCTACGCCGAGTACCCGTCGATGGAGTCCGGCGACCTGGAGTTCGGGGACCTGCGTCACACCTACGACTTCCGGGGGCTCTACTCCACGGTGGTGGACCAGTGGATGGGCGTGGACCCGGCGCCGGTGGTCGACGGCGTCTTCGAGCAGATATATCCGTTCAGAAACTAGGCGCGCCGAGGTGATAGATGGGTAGAGCACACGCGCTGCTGAGGGTCGGCTTCCCCTACGACCGCACTCTAGGGATGCGGCGTCTGACCATGACCGCGTCGGACGTGGCCATCGGACCGGACGGGCATCTATTCATCCTGGGCCGCGGCGGCTTCGGCATCACCTACGTAAGGCATCTCACGCTGGACGACGAGGACGTCGACGGGTTCAACCTGATCGGATTCGGCCCCGGAGCGGCTGGAGCCGAGCGGATGGTGAGCGGCGGACGCTACGTGTGGCCCCAGTCGATCATCATGGGCAGCGACGGCAACCTCTGGCTCTCGGACGAAGGCACCCACCAGATATCCGTGATCACCACGGAGGGGGAGCTGGTCTCCCAGTGGGGAGAGGCCGGCAGCGGAGAGGGCCAGCTGGACCGCCCGTCGGGGATCGCATTCGACGGCGATGACAACCTTCTGGTCGTCGATACGATGAACCATAGGGTCCAGAGATTCGACAAGGACGGGACTCACCTGGGAGGATTCGGCGAGCTGGGCGATCAGGAGGGCCAGCTCAACATGCCCTGGGGCATCGCCGTGGACGAGTTGGGCGACATATACGTCGCCGACTGGAGAAACGACCGTGTACAGAAGTTCACCGCCGACGGCGAGCCCATCTTCGGGTTTGGCCGGTCCGGCGACGGCGACGGTGAGCTCAACCGCCCTTCGGGCATCGCCGTGGACAAGGACGGGGACGTATACGTGGTCGAGAGGAGCAACAACAGGGTCCAGCTCTTCAACCCCGAGGGACAGTTCGTGCAGAAGTTCCTGGGCGACGCGTCCCTATCCAGGCAGGCGCGGGAGTTCCTGCTGTCGGCCCCCATGGGCATGCGTCTCCGGGAGATGACGCCCGTGGAGCCGGAGAAGCTGCTGCGCAATCCGATGTCGGTCCGAGTGGACGGAGACGGCAGGATGTACGTCGTCGACTACTCGTGTCACCGCATCCAGGTCTACAAGAAGGACGCGATACCCTTGGGGCCGGACGACATCGCGCCTCCCCCCAGGTCCCCTTCCCTCTTCACCCAGTTCTAGCTCTTTTTGCGAGGTCACCTCGGAGAGGCGCCGGCGGGCGTGACGGTCCGCGAAAGAGCCTATCTTGGGGTATCGGGCCCTCCCGCACACGGAGGAGACCCCATCTCTATCCCAGTCGGACTCATCCTCATCCCCTGTCTCCCCAATGTGAGAGCATGGGTTGAAACAATCAGTTAACAGTCCTGTAACAGCTTGGTAACAACTCTCCTTTAACGTGGGAGTCGGACTACCGGCCACTTTAGCTGAAAAACAGGAGGTACTCGAATGAGTTTGTCGATAGCAAGATTGAAGTTGAGCCCCTTGAGGCTGAGGCTGGCTTTGATAGCATTGCTGGGCGTAGGGATATTCGTCGGAAGCGGCGCCGTATCCCATGCCCAGTCGATAGAGGAGGTCGCCAAGGGCGTCGACTTCAGCTGGACACTGATAGCGGCGTTCCTGGTCTTCTTCATGCAGGCCGGCTTCGCCTTCCTGGGAGCGGGACTGATCCGCTCCAAGAGCACCGTCAACTATATGACCAAGAGCTTCTTGGACTTCGCCATTGCGGCGCTCTCCTTCTGGGCCTTCGGCTTCGCCCTCATGTGGGGCGGCTCCCAGGCAGCCAGCGGGCTGACCGAAGGCAACGCGATCATCGGCTACTCGGGCTTCTTCCTCGCGGGTGAGGCCAACGCCGACGACACGGCACTGAACTGGATATTCCAGATGGTCTTCGCCGGCACGGCGGCGACCATCATCGCCGGAGCCATCGCCGAGCGCACCCGCATCAACGCCTACCTGGCGTACAGCTTCATCGTGGGCGCGATCATATATCCGATCTACGGACACTGGGTATGGGGCGGCGGCTGGTTGAGCAACCTGGACATAGGGCAAGGCGCCGTGGACTTCGCCGGGTCGGGCGTCGTGCACGCCGTCGGTGGGGTGGTCGCCCTAGCGGCTGCCATCGTGGTCGGACCTCGGATCGGCAAGTTCAACGAGGACGGCTCGGCCAACGAGATCAAGGGGCACAATATGCCCTACGTCGTGATTGGCACCTTCATTCTGTTCTTCGGCTGGTTCGGCTTCAACGCCGGAAGCACCCTTTCGGGGACAGACCCGCGCATAGCCACCATCGCGACAAACACGCTGCTGGCCGGCGCCGCCGGCGCCGTGGTGGCCCTCTACCTGCAGATGGCCCGCAACGGCAAGGCGGACCTGCCGATGGCGTGCAACGGGGCCCTGGCCGGGCTGGTGGGCATCACGGCACCCTGCGCCTTCGTGGCGCCCTGGGCGGCCGTAGTGATCGGCGCCATCGCGGCCCCCGTCATGATGGGCAGCGTCAGCCTCATAGAGCGAGTGCTGAAGGTCGACGACCCCGTGGGCGCGATCTCCGTCCACGGCACCACGGGCCTCTGGGGCCTGCTTGCGGTCGGCATATTCGCGGACGGCAGCTACGGCGACGTCAGTGGACTGATTGCCGGAAACGTCGAGCAGATCCTGGCCCAGCTCATAAGCATGGTCGTCGTCGTAGCGTGGGCCTTCGTGACGGGCTTCCTGCTCTTCTGGGTGATCGACAAGACCATCGGACTGAGGGCCTCCGAGAAAGAGGAGCTGGAGGGCCTCGACTCCGAAGAGCATGGAGTGTCGGCCTATCCAGAGATGAGCTCCTAGTCCCAACCCCGCCGAGGCCCTGCGGCCTCGGCCCCTACGGAGAGCCGGTAGCATAGGGCCGGGCAGCGACGCTGCCCGGCCCTATCTCATTCTTCCCGTACGAGCTCCTGTAACAAAAAGGTAACATCTGCGCAACATCGCTGAAACACCGCTCCCCCACAATGTTATGCAGATAGCAAACAATCTGACGCCCGCAAAGCCGGGCGGCAAAAACGGAGGTACTTCTGGATATGGGAATCGAGGCAGGACTGGGAGCTCTGGCATTCGTCATACTCTTCTCGATGTTCGTGCTGCTGCCCAGCCGCATGCGCAAGTCCAACCGCAAGCAGTCCACGTAACGCACTCCTTCGGCGCCTCCGGCCAGGTCTGGAGGCGCCCCGCACAATCGGTCGTCCGAAAAGGGGCTCCGGGACCCGGAGCCCCTTTCTCATCCCCAGCCTTCACACCCCTCCACCGCTACGCTCGGCTCGTGAGTCCCAAGTTACGCAAACCCTCTTGCGCTGCCACGCTGGGACCCCCTCTCAATCTCCCCCTGCCAGGGGGAGAGGCCCAACCCTTCCCCCCGCGGGCCCTGCCAGGGGGAGAGGTAGGTTTGCTCCTCAAGTCTGAGCAGTTTACTTCGTGGTTTCATGTGTCCGCATATGTGAAGTGTTGACCCTGCTGCCGTGTCTTGACCGAGTCGAGGGGGCAAACCTATAATGGGTTGGTTGAGCCGCCCGCGGACGGTCGCGTGTGTCCATGCCTAAGGCGGAGACGCAGGCGCCAAGAGGATCGATGACCCAGGACGTAGCCACTCAGGTCGAGAAGCTGAAGCTCCGCGCTCTCACGGAGCTCGAGGCGGTTGACGGCGTGGAGGCCTTGGAGGAGTGGCGGGTCGCATTTCTGGGCCGCAGAGGCGAGCTGACCCAGGTCCTCCGAGGGGTCTCGGCCCGCCCACATGAGGAGCGTCGGGTCGTCGGCGCCGCCGCCAACCAAGCCAAGGAGGCCTTGGAGCAGGAGTTCGCCCAGCGGCAGCAGTCCCTCAGGGAGCTGGAAGTCGACAGCCGGCTGACTTCCGGCGCCATCGACGTTACCCTCCCCGGTTGGCCCACGCCCTCCGGCAGCCTGCACCCCACGGCGCGAACCACCCGGGAGCTGTGCCAGGTCTTCGGCTCCATGGGCTTCCAGGTCGTGGAGGGGCCGGAGGTGGAGCTGGACCGCTACAACTTCGAAAAGCTCAATATCCCCAAGCACCATCCCGCTCGGGACATGTGGAACACGCTGTGGGTCGACTTCGTCGACGAGAAGGGCGACCGCCCCATGCTCCTGCGCACTCATACGTCGCCGATGCAGGCCCGCGTCATGGAGAGACAGGACCCCCCGGTGCGCGTGATCGTACCGGGCAAGTGCTACCGGTACGAGGCCACGGACGCGACTCACGAGTGGCAGCTCACCCAGATCGAGGGGCTGGCCGTGGACAAGGGCATCACCTTCGCCGATCTCAAGGGGACGCTGTACGAGTTCGCCCGCCGGGTCTTCGGACAGGAGCGCCGCGCCCGGTTCCGCTGCGACTACTTCCCCTTCGTGGAGCCCGGCGCCGAGATGGCCATCGACTGCTTCGCCTGCGACGGGCAGGGCTGCCGCATCTGCAGCGACACGGGGTGGATCGAGATCATGGGCGCGGGCATGGTGCATCCCGCCGTCCTGGAAGGCGTCGGCTACGACCCGGCCGTCTACACCGGATTCGCCTTCGGGGTCGGCGTGGAGCGTGTGGCGATGCTGAAGCACGGCATCGACGACATTCGACACTTCTACGCCAATGACCTGAGGTTCCTGGGGCAGTTCTCATAGACGGGGCGACTGGCCCCCCACACCATTCGGAGCGTACCTACGAGTGAAAGTACCCCTATCCTGGCTCAGGCAGTACGTGCCTGTCGAGCTGCCCCCCAAGGAGCTGGCCCATCGACTCACCATGGCGGGAACGGAGGTCGGCGGGCTGCAGGAGATCGGCGGCTCCTGGGACCGGGAGCGCGTCGTCGTGGGACGCGTCCTGGAGGTCAACGGCCACCCCAGAGCGGACCGGCTGACCCTTCCCACCGTGGATCTGGGGGGCGACGAGACCGCCACCGTGGTCTGCGGCGCGCCCAACGTCGCCGCCGGTCAGATGATAGCCTTCGCCAAAGAGGGTGCGCTGCTGTTCAACCCGCGCTCCGGCAAGGCGGAGCCCCTCAGGGCCGCCACCATCAGGGGCGTCGAGTCCCGCGGGATGGTCTGCTCGGCCCTGGAGCTGGGCCTGGGCGACGATCACGAGGGCATCCTGGTGCTGGACCCGGACGCCCCGCTGGGCGCGCCCCTGATCGACCACCTGGGCGACACGGTGCTGGACATCGAGGTCACCCCCAACAGGCCCGACTGCATGTCCGTGCTAGGAGTGGCCCGGGAGGCGGCGGCCCTGACAGGCCAGGAGGCGACGGAGCCCGATCTCTCTTACGAGGAGCTGGGCCCGCCCATCGGCGGCCAGGTCAAGATAGAGATCGCCGATCCGCAGCTATGCAGCCGGTACACAGCCAGCCTCATCTCGGGCATCACCATCGGCGAGTCGCCCCAGTGGATGCAGGACGCCCTGGTCAAGGCGGGTCAGCGCCCCATCAACAACGTGGTAGACGTCACGAACTACGTGATGCTAGAGTACGGGCAGCCGCTTCACGCCTTTGACTTCGACACGGTGAAGGACAACACCATCGTCGTCCGAGCGGCCCGTCCGGGCGAGGTCATCACCACCTTGGACGGGGAGAGACGCACGCTGGACCCGCCGGTGCTGACCATCGCCGACGCCTCGGACGCGGTGGGGCTCGCCGGGGTCATCGGCGGCGCCAGCAGTGAGATGCACGAGGGCACGAAGACGGTGCTTCTGGAGTCCGCCAGCTTCGATCCGATAAACACTCGACGCACGTCGGCGTCGCTTCGACTCAGCACCGAGGCCTCGTACAGGTTCGAGCGGGGGATCCGCGCCGAGCTGGCGCCCCTGGCGCTTCGACGCGCCACCCAGCTCATCCTGCGGCTGGCCGGCGGCAGGGCCGCCAACGGAGTGGTGGACCTCCACCCGGGGCGCGAGGAGACGCCGACCGTGACCCTCAGCCAGCGACGCATCGAACAGGTCCTGGGCGCGAGGTTCGAGATGGACCGGATCGCCGGGGTCTTGGCGTCCCTGGGATTCCAGGAGGTCAACCGGTGCGGCGCACCCGGCGCGGAGGCCGTCAGCGTCAAAGCGCCCTACTGGCGCTCGGACATCTCCATCGAGGACGATCTCGTCGAGGAGATAGCAAGGATCGAGGGGTACGACTCCCTACCCGTCTCGATGCTATCCGGCCCGATACCCCACGCAGAGCCCCAGCCCATGGCGGCGTTGAAGGAGCAGCTGAGGGACACCCTGGCCGCGGGCGGCATGCGCGAGACGATCACCTATTCGGCGACCAGCCTGGCGACCCTGGAGAAGGTCCACGCCCTGGACGGCGGCCCAGAGCCCATCAGGCTCGCCAACCCCATGAGCGGAGATCTCGAATACCTGAAGACGAGCCTTCGCGGCAGCATACTGGAGACCCTGGCCTCCAACCGGCGCATATCCCAGAGCGGTCCCATGAGGCTGTTCGAGATCGGCCGAGTCTATCTGCAGAAGGAAGAGGCCAAGGAGAGGGAGCTGCCGGAGGAACGGGAGATGCTGGTGGGCGTACTATCGGGCCGCCGCTTCCCGGTCTCGTGGCAGGCGCCCGAGGGCGACCTGGGCTTCTTCGACGCCAAGGGCATGCTGGAGGAGATGTTCGCCGTCGTGGGCATCTCCGTCGCCTATGAGGCCGGGGCGGACTCGGTCCTCCATCCGGGCAGGACGGCCCGGCTGACGTGCGGCGGGACGCCCGTCGGCGTCGTGGGGGAGGTGCATCCCAACGTTCTGGAGAGCTTCGACCTGGGCTCGGAGCTCGTGGCACTGTTCGAGGTGGACCTGAGGCTGCTGGCCAATCTCGCCGCCCAGGCCGACAGGCGGTACGAGAGCGCCAGCCGGTTCCCCGAGTCCCATCGCGACTTGGCCCTGATCGTCGGCGCCGACGTCTCGTCCGACGACGTCAAGGCGTTGATCGAGGCCAACAGGCTGGTGACCAGCGCCACTCCCTTCGACGTCTATTCGGGGGAGGGTGTCCCCGCGGGCAAGAAGTCCATCGCGTACAGGGTCGTCTACCAGTCTAAGTCGTCTACCCTGACCTCCCGACAGGTCGACGGGGCCCAGCGGGACATCGTGCGGCGTCTGCGCCGCCGGCTTGGCGCCGAGCTGCGGACACAACCCGACGAGAAGGAAAGCGGCAGGTCCGGCGCTTGGTAGAGCACGTGCATAGGCACCATCAGGAGTCCATGATCAGCGTCGAGGAGGCCCTGGAGCGGATCCTGGGATTCTTCGAGGTGCTGGAGCCGGAGGAGAAGCCCATCCTGGACGCCCTGGGACAGGTGCTGGCAGAGGACGTGGTCTCTCCCATCGACATCCCGCCCCTGGACAACTCGGCCATGGACGGCTACGCGGTACAGGCGGCCAGCGTCCGGGGGGCGACCGAGGAGTCTCCGGTGGTGCTGGACGTGCTGGGCTCGGTGGCGGCCGGACAGGTCAGCAGGGAGCGGGTAACCCCCGGCGGCGTGGTCCGCATCATGACCGGCGCTCCCGTTCCCGAGGGAGCGGACGCCATCGTCGCCTTCGAGGACACCGACGAGATGAGCCGCCGCGCCTCGGCGGAGGGTCTATCGAAGATAGGGGTCAACGTGGCCGTGGGCGCGGGCGCGGACATACGACCGGCGGGCCAGGACGTGCGCAAGGGAGAGCGCGTGCTGGAGCGCGGTACGGTGCTCCGCGCAGCCGAGACGGGGGTCCTGGCGTCGTTGGGCCGCTCCACTGCCCTCGTCATACGCAGACCCGTAGTCGCGATACTCTCCACCGGCGACGAGCTGCTCCAACCGGGAGAGAAGCACCAGGCCGGCAAGATATACGACAGCAACAGCCACAGCGTCGCCGCCAGCGTGATCCAGTACGGGGGGGTCCCGAAGCAGCTGGGCATCGCGCGGGACGACTTCGACTCGGCGAGAGAGAGCATCCTGCAGGCCCGCAGCTGCGATATGCTCGTCACCTCCGCGGGGGTCTCCAAGGGCGACTACGACATGGTCAAGGACGTGCTCGCCCAGCACGGAGAGATCGACTTCTGGTCCGTGAGGATGCGCCCCGCGAAGCCGCTGGCTTTCGGAGTCCTCGACGCAGGCAAGCCGGTCCCGCACCTGGGACTCCCCGGAAACCCGGTGAGCGCGCTGGTGGCATTCGAGCAGTTCGGGCGCGCCGCCATTCACAAGATGCTGGGGAAGAGAGTCCGCGGCAAACCGACGGTGCGGGCCGTCCTGGACGAGCCCATACACAATACCGACGGCAGGCGCGTGTACGCCAGGGTGGTGGTAACTAGGCGCGAAGGCGTGTACCACGCGCGGCTGACGGGACACCAGAACTCCAACCTTCTCACCTCCATGGCGAGGGCCAACGGGCTTGCCATATGCCCGGAGGAGACGCCCGTGATGGGCGCCGGGCAGGAGGTAGACGTACAGATGCTAGATTGGCCGGAGGCAGTATTTTGATCACCCAGCGCAACACACAGTCGGTCCAGGAAGATGATCCCGAAGAGGGGGAGCCGCTGCGGTACGTCATAGACGTTGACGCCGCCGCTACCAGCTCCCGCTCGCTGCCGGCGTTAATCGCCGACCGGAGATGCTACATGTGCGCCCAGGCGGACGTAGAGCCCCCCGCCGACTCGGCCGGCGAGTACATGCAGCGTATCGTGGAGCACTGTGCCGAAGCTCAAGACTACCTGCTGCCGGACACACCGCTGAAGGAGGCGATCTTCAGGGTGCTGCTCTCCCTCGAAAACGAGCCCACTACCCCCAAGGAGGTCAGCGACGTGCTTTCGGGGAAGTGGGAGATGAACCCGTACCCGAGAGACGTCTCCCCCAGGGTCATCCGGCGGCTCATGGACAACAGCGAGAGCTACTGCATCGGCCGCCTGCCGGAGCCTTCAGGGGACGACGCCGAGGAGACCGGTTAGCTCCGAATCGGAGGGAACAAGGAAGAGGGCCAGAAGCTTCCGGCCCTCTCTTCTCACTCCTCTCGCTCTTTGGCCTTCCTCCGCTTGCCCACCACCTCCACCTGGGTGTGTGAGATCGTCGGCGGCTCTATCAACCGCTTGTCATCCCTCTTCTTGGGCTTCTTCGCCTCCCGCCTTGCGGCGTGTCCTCGCGGCATAGCATACCTCCTCTTTTGATATGGTAGTCGCGTAACCAGAGTGTAGGACAAACCGCAGGCAGTGTAAAGGGACGCCCCTCGCCGCGGAGCCTGTTGTCTTGGAAGCGGCGGCGCGACTATAATGGGCGGCAGCTTCCTGGAGAAAGGATACTCTCATCATGCCGGATGCCCTCGCCTTCTTCCGCGGAAATATTGTGCCCCTAGAAGAGGCCAAAGTCAGCGTCATGACCCACGCCCTTCACTATGGCACGGCGGTCTTCGAAGGGATCCGCGGCAACTGGAACGAGGCGCAGAGAAAGATGTTCGTGTTCAGGATGCGGGAGCACTACGAGCGGTTGCTGCAGGGCTGCAAGATCATGCTCCTGGACATCCCCTACTCCGTGGATGACCTCTGCCAGATCACGGTAGACCTCCTCCAGAGCTGCGGCTATACCCAGGACCTCTACGTTCGCCCTCTAGCCTACAAGAGCGAAGAGCTGGTGGCGAACCTCCGGCTGCAGGACCTGGGCGCCGACCTCACCGTCATAGTGGTCCCCTTCGGCTCGTACATCGACACCGAGGGCGCAATACGGTGCTGCACCTCCTCCTGGAGGCGGATCGACGATACGATCATTCCCCCGAGGGTCAAGATATCGGGCCACTACGTCAACAGCATCCTGGCCAAGACCGAGGCGACCCTGGCGGGATTCGACGAGGCGATCATGCTCACGCAGGAGGGCAACGTGTCCGAGGGCTCTGGGGAGAGCCTCTTCCTCATCTCCAACGACGTCCTGTATACGCCGCCGGTCTCGGACAACAACCTGGTGGGCATCACCCGCGACTCGGCCATGCACCTGGCGCGAGAGGAGCTCGGTCTGGACGTCGTCGAGCGAGGGATTCGCCGCAGCGAGCTGTACCTAGCCGACGAGGTATTCCTCACCGGGACGGCGGCCCACATTACCCCGGTGGGCGAGCTGGACAGCCGTCCTATAGGCAACGGCGGGGTGGGTGAGATCACCGGCAAGCTGCATGACCTGTACGTCGACCTGATAAGGGGCAACAACCCCAAGTACCTGCACTGGTGCACGGGCGTCTCCCTGGAGCCGTAAGCGCTGGGACAGCGCGCTACGAGCCGCCGGCCCCAGTACCGTAGAGCAGGGTATCGGGGTGAAAGGCGAACCAGCCGAACCAGAAGGATATCTGGGAGTAGATGCGCTCCAGCGTCTCGGACGTATCGCCTGTGTTTACCAGGGCCTCCTCGGTGACCTTCCACTCGGTCCCTCCGGCGTCAATCAGCGACGCGGGCAGCCCGACGGGCATGCCGCCGCCGGGTAGGCTGAACTCCTGTCCCGACCTCTCGTAGACCCTGGCGGAGGAGGAGCTGGACGAAGCTACGATCACGACGCCGGAGCCTCCCACGGAGTCGTTGACTATACGCTCTGCCTTGAGCAGGTCCACGGGGTACGCCTTGTCCTGCTGGCCGATGCTCAGACCGAGTACCTCGTCCTTGGTCGCCAGGCGGTCGTCCCGATTCCACACCGGGAACCGGGACTCGGGGTCCTCTCGGTAGTCGAAGTACAGGGAGGCAGGGCTGCTCTCCGGGCCATAGGAGGACGCGGGGTAGAGCCCCGTCTCCGTGGACAGTACCGTCGTGTCCGGGTGCTCCGCAGCCCACTCGGCCCAGGTGGTCAGCGACACCGGGAACAGGTCCAGCTTTATCCCACTGCCGGCCAGAGGGCCCATCACCGGAACGCCCAGAAGCTGGTTCCAGAGGCTGTAGGTGAGGCGGTCGTACATGACCTTGTTGCTGCGGTACAACATGCCGGAGGTACCCAGGGTGGTCGCTTCGCCGCCGATCCTTGTGGAATACACGATTCCAGTGCCGCACAGCGTTCACCAGGATAGGGCGACGGGCTCACCTCCCAGGGTGTCGTTCACCATCTCGTGAGGGTTGATGATCCTCAGGGGGTAGGCGCGGTGCTCGCCGCCTATGGAGAGACCGAAGACGCGCTCGTCATCGCCCAAGTAGTCCGCCTCACCGGCGGACAGCACGGACGGGTCCTGCAGGTCCGGGATCCCGTCCGGCGGCACTCCTCCCCAGGCAAGCTCCGTGAGGTCGATGAGCACCGTATCCTCCGCCCCCCGCAGCAGCATCGTGAAGCGCCGATCGATGGCCGCGAAGACCCCCCGCTTCCAGGTCGCGTATCCTTCCGGCGGCGGGTACTCCTCCCTGTGCTTCCCGAGCCACTCCGCCCACATCTGCCACTCGCCTGGTATATCCTGGCCCGTCAGGTGCTGGAGCAGCTCCTCGACGTCGTCCCTGGCGCTCGGCGGGAGGATCATCAGCAGATCGACCAGGACCGGGACCTGGGAGACGTCGTTATGACGGCGGATGGAGTCGAAGGCAGGCCCGGTCAACTCGAAGCTACGGTCGAGGCCGGGAAACTTGGCGTACATCATCAGGGTCGGGTCGTATGAGGCGTCCGGCACAGCCTGGGTAGGCGGCCTGGTGGACGTCGCCGCGGGCGTTGCCGCGCCAGCCTCCGGCGCCGGAGGCTGCGCCGTGGGTGCGGCCATGCGGACCTCCGGTGTCGTCAACACTCCCGTGCGCACGGTGGGCGTCGCCACGGGCCTCTCCATACCGGAGGGCGTCGTGATCGGCGTTGCGGCGCCGACCTCCGCGGCGGAGGGACCCGTGTCCGACTTGTCGGAGCCGCAGCCGGGGAGCGCGGCGGCAGCCAGGGACAACGCCGCCAGGGCGGGGACGATGGCTCGAAGGATGGACATGTCCGCCGCCTAACCGAGCAGGACTTCGCGCAGGCGCCGGATGACGATCTCCAGCTCCGCCTCGTCCAGATTGATGGGGTCGACGTTCAGCGTATCGGGGTTTCCAAGGGACTTCACGATAATGGGCGGGTCTCCCGCGGCCATCTCCTCCAGGACCTCCGCCGGGGCGGGGCCGCGCCACTCCCTGGTGAACCTCAGGTTGGCGTTGGGCGTCAGGAAATCGTACTCGTCGTGGGCCACCCACGCCTCCAGTCCCGGCGCCTCTATGAACGAGTCCACCACCGACTGACACATCTCTCGATAGTGCCTGTTCTCTTCCTCCTCGTCCTCGTCTACGAACACCCGCAGGGCCGCGACCAGTCCAACGATCTCCTCCTTGGCCACCTTCATGCCGCGGCCGATGAAGGCGTTGGGGCTGGCGTTGGCCGCGGCCGCTTGGATGAGGTCGGCGCGGCCGCAGAGTATCCCCGTCCCCTGGGGGCCCCGGACGGCCTTGCCTCCGCTGTAGATGACCATGTCGGCCCCCTCGGCGGTGAAGCGGCGCAGGTTGGCCCTGGGCGGCAGGTAGGACGCGGCGTCGACTATGACCGGCACGCCGCGGGCGTGGGCGATTTCGCACACCTCCCGGAACGGTACGGCGCGCCTGCTCAGGTAGGGTGAGAAGAGGTAGGCCACCGCCGCCGTCCGGTCGGTGAAGGCGGCCTCGAGCTGCCAGGGGGCGCAGCTTCGGCCATCGCCGATCTCGACGAACCTGGCGCCCGCGGCGCGGTAGCAGTGGTCGTAGGAGAAGCGGTGCATCCGGTGGATGATGATCTCGTCGTTCAGTCCGGTGGCGTCCGGAAGCCGGGTCATCACCGCGGGGTCCGAGCCCGCGATGCAGGCGGCCGCCTGCAGGACGAGGCCGCCGGCCGCGCCGCTGGACACGAAGCCCGCCTCCGCGCCGGTATGCTGGGCGATGATCTTGCCCGCCGCCTCGTTCAGCTCATCCAGTCGGACCATGACCGTCGCGGCTTCGTTGATCGCCTCCAGCGCCTCGGGGCGCAGCTTGGTCCCGCCGCTGGCGGTGCTGGTGCCTCCGGCGTGGATCACCGGTGTCACTCCGATAGCTCTGTACACGTCCCCGGGGTTGCCTTTCGGCGCCATATGAGCCTCTCTCTGTCGGGTGTCTCCGCTTCCGTCCTGACGGCGTCGACCACGCGGGAGATTATAACACCAGCCGCCCGGTTAGACCTTGCTGCCTCCGCAGCCCCCTATTCGATGAACATCGCGTCGCCGAAGCTGTAGAAGCGGTAGCGCCGGTCTATGGCCTCACGGTAGGCCTGGAGCACGAGGCCGCGATCCGCCATGGCGCAGGTCAGCATGAGCAGGGTGGACTTGGGAAGATGGAAGTTGGTCACCAGGGCGTCCACAATCTGGAAGCGGTGGCCGGGCAGGATGAGCAGGTCGGCCCAGCCCGATCCCTCCGCCAGCACGCCGTCCCTGGCGGCGGACTCCAGCAGGCGCACCGCAGTGGTGCCGACGGAGACGACCCGCCTGCCGCCGGCCTTGGCGCGATTGATGGCGTCGGCGGCCTCTCGGCTCAGCTCCCAGTACTCGGAGTGCATCCGGTGGGACCCGGGGTCGTCCGAGGTTACCGGGCGGAAGGAGTCCCACCCGACGTGCAGCGTGACGAAGACCAGCTCGACCCCGAGACGGCGCATGCGGCCCAGCATCTCCGGGGTGAAGTGGAGCCCCGCCGTCGGCGCGGCGACGCTGCCCTCGCTGCGGGCGTAGACGGTCTGGTAGCGCTCGCCGTCCTCCAGCGGCTCGTGGATATACGGCGGGAGGGGGACCGATCCCACCTTGGACAGCTCCTTTTCGCCGGAGAGCCTCACCAGCCTGGTCCCCTCCGGCTCCACCTCGACCACCTCTCCCCTGACGGCGCCGGCTTCGAAGCCGGCGCCCGCCCGCATTCGCCGCCCAGGCTTGACCAGCGCCCGCCACAGCCCCGGCGACAGCCGGGTGAGGAGGAGCACCTCGACTCTGGCGCCGGAGCCCGTCCTCCTGCCCAGCAGCCGGGCCGGCATGACGCGGCTGTCGTTGAAGACCAGCAGATCGTCCCTTCGCAGCAGCCCAGGCAGGTCGTAGAAGCGGTGGTGGCCGATGCTGCCCCCTGCCCTGGAGAGCACCATCAGCCGGGAGTGGTCCCGGGGCTCAACGGGCGTCTGGGCGATGAGCTCCTGGGGCAGGTGGTAGTCGAAGTCGCTGGTCTTCATGGCCCTCTTCCCACTCGTCCCAGCCTTGCACTCCCAAGTCCCCCTGCGAGGGGAGGAGGGACACCAGTGATGTCCTTCCAGCCGTAGGAGATCTCCACAACTCCCAAGGCCTCTAGGTAGGTCGAAAACACTTATGGCTGCGCGGCCACGGTTGTTTCATTAGGAGACCTCAACCAGAGGCTTGATGGCGCTGACGTCGGTCTTGGCACGGGCCACGTCCAGATCGTATATCCGCTGAAGGTTCAGCCAGTAGTCGGGAGTCATTCCCAGGGCCTGTCCGATTCTCAGCGCCGTGTCCGCCGTAATGGACCTGCGGCGGTGGACGATATCGTGGATGCGTATAGGAGGCACTCCTATCGTCTTCGCCAGGCGGTATTGAGTGATGCCCAACTCCGCCATAATCTCAGCCAGATGCTCTCCTGGGTGAATCGGTTCGGGGGCGGTCATGAACTTCCTCCTCAGTGGTAGTCGGTGACTTCGATCTCCATCGCGCCCTGGGCTGTCCAGATAAAGCACACGCGCCACTGGTCGTTGATGCGGATGCTGTACTGGCCCTCCCGGTTCCCACGCAGGGCTTCGAGTCGGTGGGAGGGCGGCACACGAAGGTCGGAGAGCGCCGCAGCCGCCACCACTCGCTGTAGTCTCACTCGCGCTCGCCGCTGGATATCTGGCGGCAATCGACGGACCGTTTGTGCGGCGAAAAGCCGTTGAGCCTCGTCATGTCTAAATCGATTCACTTCTGACGATATTAACGAGGCCAGTTAATAATGTCAAGGATATGCATTATCAGCCTGCCCTCTACCACGGCGCCGGCCGCCACCCCATCTGTCAGCAGGTCCTCGAAAGTCGCGAAGCCATTTCACGAGGGCTAGTCTGCGCGGGAGGGTTGCGGGGCGGGGGTCGAGACGGGCCGGCTCTTGTGGAAGTAGGCCAGCGCCGCCCCCACCAGAAGGGTGACGACCACCATTAGGCTTGCCGTCTGGAAGGCCTCCCGGAAGAAGACCCGGGAGGCCTCGTCGGAGAGCAGCTCTACCGCCGACGGGAGCGCCAACGCCAGGGCGCTGGCCGCCGCGGTGGCCCCGATGGCGTGTCCCAGCTCCCGGGTCGTCTCCAACATTCCCGATGCGACCCCCCGGTGCTCCAGGGGAAGCGAGTTCATCACGGTTGCGTTGTTGATGGGATTGAACATGTTGGTGCCGATGGCGATGGGCAGCATGAGCAGCGGCAGCGCCCAGAACGAGACGTGGACGGAGGACAGTCCCAGCACAAGGAACCCCCCGGCGATGATCGCCATGGTCCCGGGCCTGAGGAGGTTGGGCTGGTACCGATCGTAGACCCATCCGGCCACCATCGGCATGAAAAGCCCCAGGGTCTGGCTGGGCAGCAGGACGACGGTCACGTACAGCGGCGACTTGCCGAACCCCTCCTCGACGAGGATTGGCATGAGGGTCATGGTCGCCAGCATCGAGAAGTGGTATATGACGTTGGAGCCCAAGGAGAGGGAGAAGGGCTTCTCGCGGAAGTGTCTCATGGCCACGATGGGATTGCCGACCTTGAGCTCCACCACTACGAAGCAGGCGAGCATCACCAGGAAGAGCAGGTGCATCGGGAGATGGTAGCTGAGCCCGTCGGGGGAGATGTACGACTCCTCTCCGCCGTGGAGGTGACTGCCGGAGAGGATCAGGACAACGGCGGTAGCCGCCAGTATTACGCCGCCCAGCCAGTCAATGGAGCCCGCCGCGTCCTCCGACGTAGGCTGATGGCGATACCGGAGCAGGGGCACGGCCGCGAGCGCGCAGACCAGGCCCAGCGGCACGAAGGTAGCGAACACGGGCCGCCAGCTGAAGAAGTGGAGGAAGGCCCCGAACAGCGCGAGGCCGATCAGGGTGCCGAACCGCGAGCCCATGATGGGGATCGCGAAGGCCCTCCCCCGCTGCTCCGGAGGGAAGGTTGCCGCCAGTATCGCGTTGGCGTTGCCCATGATGAGGGCGGAGCCCAGCCCCGTCAGCGCCCTCCAGAGCACGATCTGCCAGAGCTCCTGGGAGAGCGCTATCAGCGACGACCCCAGTGTGGAGGCCAGGATGCCCACGAAGAATACCCTGCTGTGCCCGTAACGGTCCCCGACGCGAGCGGCCAGGAGCACAGTGCTGCCCAGCATGAGCAGGTAGACGACAATCACCCACGCCGCGTCGCCGATGGAGGTGCCGAAGTACGTCGCGAGAGAGGGCAGGGAGAGCGCTACGGGAAGGCTGGACAGCTGCACGAGCATATATGCCGCCGTGATCGCCAGCATGACGGCCCGGCGTTGCCTGGTTGCCAGCAGGGGCCCTATTACCTTTGCAATGTTCAGCGGCTACTCCTGGCAGCCCTGAGGGTGTTGTCCAGCAGCATGGCGATGGTCATGGGCCCGACGCCGCCCGGCACCGGCGTGATGGCGGCGGCCTTCTTGGAGACGGCGTCGAAGTCGACGTCTCCCACGAGACGGTACCCCCTCCTTGGCTGGGGCGCGTCCACGCGGTTTATCCCAACGTCGATAACGACTGCGCCGTCTCGGACCATGTCGCCGGTCACGAAGAGGGGGCTGCCGACGGCGGCCACCAGGATGTCCGCCTGCCGCGTGACCTCCGCAAGGTCCCGCGTCCTGGTGTGGCACACCGTGACCGTGGCGTTGGAGCCTTCGAGGCGCTGCATCAAGAGGATGGAGAGGGGTTTGCCGACGATCTCGCTCCTGCCGCAGACGACCACGCTGCGGCCCTCCGGATCGTAACCGCTGCGCAGCAGCATCTGCTGCACCCCGGCCGGTGTCGCGGGAACGAATCGCGGCCTGCCGGCCACCAGACGGCCGACGTTCATGGGATGCAGGCCGTCCACGTCCTTACGAGGGTCGATGGCCTCGGTCACTACGTGCTCGTCAACGTGTGAGGGCAAGGGCAGCTGAACGATCATGCCGTGGACCCGGTGGTCCTCGTTCAGCTCCGCGACCTTCTCCAGCAGCTCGTCCTGGCTCGTCTCGGCGGGAAGCCTGACGTCCCGCGCCATGATGCCGGCCTCAGTGGCAGCGCGGCCCTTGTTTCGGACGTAGGCGGCGGACGCCGGATCGTCGCCCACCAGCACGACGGCCAGCCCGGGGGTCAACCCGGTCGACGCTTTCAGCGCGGAGACCCCCTCCGCGACCTCGGCCCTGACCTCCCTCGCCATCGCCGTGCCGTCGATTATCTTAGCGGCCAAGCTCTCTCCCCTATTCGGAAACGATCTTCTGCCCCTTGTGGCGTAAACGGCGCCGGAGCCGGACAAGGGTCATTATAGAGGGACGGCCCGCTGGACGAAAGCGCTCTTCAAATCCACATCTTCGGAGACTATAATGGCGGCGGCCCTTGGCTCATGGCTGCGGGCCTCTATCGACCAGTCCAGTCCGATTGGAGGAAGCATGAGTAAGTTTGCCGATGCCCTGGGAGCGGGGAAGTTCGTGGTGACCACGGAGCTGAACCCGCCTAAAGGGACCGATCTCGAGCCCATTCTCAAGAAGGCCAGGAGCCTCAGGGGGCGGGTCGACGCCTTCAATCTCACGGACTCTCACAGCTCGCTGATGGCCATGGCGCCGTCCGCCGCCGCCCACCGGCTGCTGGACGAGGGCATCGAGCCGATCCTCCAGGTGACGTGCAGGGACAAGAACCGCATAGCCCTTCAGTCGGACCTGCTGGGCGCCTCGTCTCTGGGCGTCTCGAACATCCTGTGCATGACGGGCGATCCCCCCGGCGCCGGGGACCACCCGGAGGCCAAGCCGGTGTTCGATCTCGGGGCCATTCCGCTGCTCGAGGCCATCTCCTCGCTGGAGGGCGGCAGAGACCTGAGCGGCGCCGAGCTTAAGGGCAAGCCGTCCTTCTTCTCGGGCGCCGTGGCCAACCCAGGGGTCCCGGACATGGAGGCAGAGATCGCCCGCATGGCGGACAAGGTCGACGCGGGGGCCCGGTTCTTCCAGACCAACACCGTCTACGAGCCCGCGGCCTTCGAGAGGTTCATGGCGGACGCCAGCCGCCTGGGGGTCCCGATCATCGCCGGCTTCATAATGCTGAAGTCCGGCAACATGGCCAGGAACTTCAACGCCAACCTGCCCGGCGTTACGGTGCCGGAGGAGGTGGTGCGCGAGCTGGACGAGAGCCAGGATCGCCGCAAGACCAGCGTGGAGATCGCGGCCCGCGTCCTGCGGGAGGTAAGGCCCATGTGCCAGGGGGTCCACATGATGGCCATCGGATGGGAGGCCCGGATTCCCGAGGTCCTGGACCAAGCCGGGATCGCCGGCGCCGCATGACGGCCGGCCCCGGCCCTGGACGGCGGACGTAGATTGCTGGTTACGGGAGTCGACATCATAGAGGTCGGACGTGTCCGGCGCGTGGCGGAGACCTACGGCCAGCGCTTCCTCAAGCGGATCTATACGGAGGAGGAGGCTGCCTACTGCCGGGGCCGCGCCCCCCAGCTGGCTACCCGCTACGCCGCCAAGGAGGCGGTCATGAAGGCCCTGGGGACCGGCGTCCGCGGCGTCCGGTGGAGAGACATCGAGGTGGTCAGGCGGCGGGGGCAGGCCCCCACCGTGAGGCTGCACGGCACCGCCCTGGCGAGGGCCGAGCTCCTGGGGATCGACCACCTGGCCATATCCCTCTCCCACTCCGAAGAGTACGCCGTGGCCTCCGTGGTGGGTGAAAGTCGAGAGGAGAATATTCTTGCATAGGGGTTAGCGGCAAACTCCCTCGAAAGTCCCGTCTCGAACCCCTGGCAAGCCAAGAGATCGGAGAGACGCGCCATGCACTCCGCGAAAGTGGTCACCTCCGTCCAGATGCGCGAGGTAGAGGCTCGCTCGGAGAAGGCGGGCGTGCCCGCAAGCACGTTGATGGAAAACGCCGGGCTCGCGGTGGCCCAGCGTGTGCGCCACCATCTCGGTCCTCTGGTGGGCGTGCCGATAGTCGTCCTGGTCGGTCCCGGGAACAACGGCGGCGACGGCCTCGTCGCGGCACGGCGCCTGCACGGGTGGGGGGCCTCGGTCCTGGTCTACGTGTGCCGGGACCGGAGGGAGGCCGACCCACAGCTCGCCAGCACCGTGGACTTGGACCTGACCATCCTGCACCGGTCGCGGGACCAGGACTGTCATGCCCTGAGAGCCGTCCTAGAGAGCGCCCACCTGGTGGTGGACGCCGTGTTCGGCGCCGGGCGTATCCGCCCGATATCGGGAGAGATCGGGGAAGTGTTCCAGGCTCTCGCGGAGATCAGGGCCGCGAGGCCGGAGCTCCGCCTCCTGGCCGTGGACGTTCCGTCCGGCCTCGACGCCGACACCGGGGCCGTGGATTCGGCGACCGTTCCCGCCGACGTAACGGTCACGCTGGGCTGTCCCAAGATGGGCCTGTTCGCCTTTCCCGGCGCCAACGCCGCTGGGCTCCTGGAGACGGTGGACATCGGTCTGCCCGCGGGCGTCTCCAGCGGGGTGGCGGTCGAGCTGGTGGGGCCGGACTGGGCCAGGGAGGCTCTGCCGGACCGGCCCTTGGGCGCCCACAAGGGCAGCTTCGGGCGGACGCTGGTGGTGGCGGGCTCGCAAGCGTACGTGGGCGCGGCGGCGCTGGCGGCAGCCGCGGCCACCCGCGTGGGGGCAGGCCTCGTGACGCTGGCCGTACCCGAAAGCCTCCGGGACGCCATCGCCTCCAGGGTAGTGGAGCCCACCTTCATCCTGCTGCCGGAGTCCGCGCCCGGCGTGGTCTCCTCCGACGCCGCCGAGACGATCGTGGAGAGGCTGCCGAACTTCGACGCCATGCTCGTCGGCTGCGGCCTCGGGCAGGCGCCGGAGACGAGGGGGCTCGTCGAGACGCTCCTATGCTCCGGCCATGAGCTGCCGCCGACGGTGGTGGACGCCGACGGACTCAACGCCCTGGCGATGATGGGCTCCCAGGACGGAGAGTGGTGGACCAAGCTCCCCTCCGCTGTCCTGACGCCGCATCCGGGCGAGATGGCGAGGCTGACGGACGTCGACACCGGCGCAGTCCAACGGGACCGCATCGAATTGGCCCGGGAGGCTGCGGTGGGCTGGAACAAGGTCGTCGTGCTGAAGGGCGCGTACACTGCCGTGGCGCGGCCCACCCGGGGCGTCATGCTGAGCCCCTTCGCCAATCCGGGGCTCGCATCGGCCGGAACGGGCGACGTACTGGCGGGCGCGGTGGCCGGCCTCCTCTCCCACGGGCTGGGCCTGGCCGATGCCGCGGCCCTGGGCGTCTACGTCCACGGCCTCGCGGGCCAGCGGGTCCGAGACCGGCTGGGTGAGATGGGGATGGTAGCCAGCGACCTGCTGGAGGCCCTTCCGCTGGCCATCAGGGAGCTCCGCGAGGGCTCCGACGGCCGAGGGACGGATTAAGGACCACGTTGGCGCATCTTCGCGGGAGGGAGCGGTCCGAGTACGTAACGCGAATGTTCGCCCGCATAGCGCGGCGTTACGATCTGCTGAACACCGTGATGTCGGCGGGCCGGCACCACGCATGGCGGAGAATGGCCGTGCGGGAGGCGGTCGGCTCCGCGCCGGGACCCGCCCTCGACGTGGCAACGGGCACCTGCGACCTCGCCCTGGAGCTATCCCGAGCCGGGTCCGTTTCCAGCGTGGTGGGCCTCGACCGAACCCTGGAGATGCTGTCGGTGGGCAGACGCAAGGCCTTGAAACGAGGCACGTCGTCGGTCTCCCTGGTCACCGGAGACGCTCACGACCTTCCCTTTTCCGACAACCGGTTCGTCTGCGCCACGGTGGGCTTCGGCGTCCGCAACTACGCGGACCTCGACCGCGCGATGCGCGAGATGGTCAGGGTCGTGGCGCCCGGAGGCAGGGTGGTCGTCCTGGAGATCGTCAAGGGCCGGGGCAGGCTGGCGTGGGGAAAGCTGTTCCCACTGCTGTTCAGGTGCGTGACCCCCTGGCTGGGAATGGTGCTGGCCCGGGACAGGGAAGCGTACACCTATCTCCCCGAGTCGGTCCGGGCCTTCCACAGCGCCGCCGAGCTGGCCCTCGTGATGGAGCGGTCGGGGCTCCGGGGGGTGAAGACGCGCTCGCTGGCCCTGGGCGCCGTCGCCATCGTATCGGGCACCAAGGGCGAATAGGGGGAGGGAGCCGCTCTATTGGCTGGGTCTCTCCACCAGCTTGATGGAGGCTGTCTTCTCGCCGTCGCTGTTGAGGTACTGGACCTCGACTTCGTCGCCCACGTCGTAGGTCCAGAGGATGGTGAGGAACGTGGCCATGTCTGGTGTGGATACGCCGTCGATGTGGGTTATTACGTCGCCCACGCGCACCCCTGCCTTAAAGGCCGGGCCCGTTCCGGACATGTGGGTGGTGACGATACCGTTGGGGAGGTCCATGCCCATCTCATCGGCCATGGCTTGAGTCATGTCTCTGCCGGTAAGGCCTATCAGGGGGCGGACGACGCGGCCCCTATCTATCAGACTCTCGGCTATACGCTGCGCGACCTCTGAGCTGACGGCAAAGCCTATGCCCTGGGCCTGGCGCAGCATCGCGGTGTTGACGCCTATGACCCTTCCGTCCAGATTAACCAGCGGCCCACCGCTGTTGCCGTCGTTGATGGCGGCGTCGGTCTGGATCATGTCGTAGAGGGAGCCCTGGACCGTGTCGACGGTACGCCCCCTGGCGCTGACGATTCCCAGGGTGACGGACGGCCCGCCCTTGAGGTCCAGCGCGTGGCCCATGGCCATGACCCAGTCTCCCGCTCTCAGACGGTCCGAGTCGCCGAAGTTGGCCACGGTGAGGTCTTCCGCATCGATCTTGAGGACCGCCAGGTCGGTCAGGAGGTCCCTGCCCACCACGGTGGCGTCGTAAGCCCTGCCGTCGGGCAGCCCCACCAGGATCTTGGTCGCGCCCTTGATTACGTGGAAGTTGGTCAGGACGTAGCCGTCCGACCGGAGGACTATGCCCGATCCCGACGCCTCGTCCGTGAAGTCGAAGAAGAGGCCCATGGCAACGGCCTCGACCGCTATGGAGACGATGGAGGGGTTCACGTCCTCCACTATGTCCGATAGCGAGAGCAGCCCCGAGAGGTCTCGCTGCACCGGGGCGGGCGCAAACCCCGCCTGAGCATCGAACCGGGGGTCCTGAGCCGGGGTGGAAGGGGCGGCCGCCTCGGATGCGGCGGCCATATCCTGGGATGTCTCGGTGGAAGCACTTGGCTCGGCGCCTCTTCCGCACGAAACTGTCACCGCCAGCAGGATGGCGACGGCAACTGCCGCGAGGCCTAAGCCTCGGTCACCCGATTGACTCCGAAGGCGTCTCAACTCTAAGCCTGACACGCGACACGCTCGTCCACACCAGCTTGAGGCCATGTGCGTCCGGGACCCTCTTGGCATAGGCGGCGTAGCGGGAGGTAATGAGGGCTCCGAACAGTAGGATGATAGCGGACACGTAGACCCAGGTCAACAGGGCCATGATCGCGCCGATGGGCCCGTAGACCGCACTGTAGATGGGGACGGACTTGACGTACATGACGAAGCCCCACGTAGCTCCCTCGAAGGCGGCGGCAGCCGCGAAAGCCCCCAGCCAGACGTGGGAGAGCTGGACCTCCGTGTTCGGCAGAAAGCGGTAGAGCGCCAGGAAGGTCAGGAACGAGAGCACCGGCGTAATCAGCTTGGTCGTCAGGTTGTACAGGCCCTGGAACTCCGACCCGGGACTGATCTGGGCCATGGTATCCTGCACGACTGTCAGCATCGGCGTATACAGCAGTATCAACATCAGCAGCAGACCGGCGCCGATCACCAACGCGAAGTCTATGAGCCGCTCCGTCAGGAAGGGGCGAGTCTTTTCGATGCCCCACGCCGCGTTTATGCCCTTGCGGACGGCCCCGAAGGCCGCGCTGGCGGCCCACAGGAGTCCGACGGCGCCGACGATTCCCGTGATGGCCCTGGCGCTCACCACACGCTCGATGGTCCCGGCGATGAAATCGGTCTCCACCGGTATGACCGAGGCAATTTCCACTGCCAAGTCCGCCTGCTGCTGGGGCGAGCTCACCACGAAACCGGCGATAGATATGAAGGCCAGCACCAGTGGGAAGAACGAAAAGAGGGCGTAGAAGGAGATGGAAGCCGCCAGATAGGGGCAGTTCTTCCTCAGGAAATCGTTAACCGCAGAGGCGCATACCAGGACGAACCTAGTGAAATACAAGACGGTCCTTCACGCGCTAGTACTTATGTCGACTAGCAAGATACTACGAAAGTCGTCTGCTGGTGTCAAGGGAGGCCATTCGGGTATTCGGGCGCGTCCGAAGGCTCCTGGACATGCTTGGGCACGCGGATTGCTGTAGAATCACATGATCGACAGACCGCTGCCGATTGCTTCCCTTAAAGAGAGCATGCCGCCAAGACCTTCCGTATGAAAGGAGAGGGCTACAGATGATCCGTAAGACAGGACTCACCGCCATGTTGGGAATCGCCGCCTTGCTCGTTGTAGGAGTCGGCTGCAGGGACGGCGACGCCGCGGCGGTCGAGGGAGGTGCGGAGAGCATGTCGGAGCTAGCGGCCCTTGCCGCCGTGCTTCCCGCCGCTACCGCGGCGCAGGCTCCGAGCAGCGGCTCAGGAATATGGGTCTCGGGTCACGCCAGAGTCACCGTCGAGCCGGACCTGGTCCTGCTGACCGTAGGAGTCGAGGCGACGGCCGACACGGTGGCGGAGGCGCGCGCCGAGGCAGCCGGCGCCATGGACGCGGTCGTCCGGGCAGTCAAGGCCCATGGCCTCGAGGACCAGGACGTACAGACCCGGTCGTTCAACATCTGGCCTCAGTACGAGTACCCTGAGGTGACCAGCGGGGGGACGCGGACCAGGAGGCAGGTGCTCGTAGGCTACACGGTAAGCAACATGGCCGGGATCAAGATACGGGACGTCGACGCGGTCGGCGCCATCATCGAAGACGTCGCGGAGGCCGGAGGCGACAAGACCCGGATCGATGGCGTCAACTTCAGCGTCGAGGACCCGGAGCCGTTCATGGCCCAGCTCCGCCAGGAGGCCGTGCGAGACGCCGTCGCCAAGGCCGACCACTTCGCGAGCCTTACGGGCGTGGCCGTCGGAGATCTGGTGTCCATCGGCGAGGTGGGAGCAGGCACGCCGGTGGTTCGGAGCTTCGGGTTTGAGGAGGCTCTCATGACGAGAACAGCCGCCGCACCGGCGACTTCCATCAGCGGCGGCGAGCTGGAGCTGCGCCTGAGCGTGCAGGCAGTCTTCTCCATCCAGTAGCTGCCATAGAAGACCCCGGGCGTCAGCGCGCCGGCTCTTCGATGGTGACGACCTGATCGGCGGGTATGTCCCGGAGCACCTGGCGGACGCCGCTTGGCCAGAAGACTGTGATGGAGTCCACCACCTCCGCCTCTCCCAGGCCGAAGCTCTGGGCCGTGCTGCTCATGGAGACGAAGCTGGAGCTTCCCAGGACCTCCGCGACCTGGGTCTTGCTCCGGCCCTCCGACACTTTCGCCGTCACAAATACGCGGGCTCCTATTCCGTCAGCGTTGCTCCCGGCGCCGTCGATCGCCATCCGGCCCCTCAGACGCAGGGTGATCCAATGGCCTTCACCCCCGGGGTTGATCCAGACGAAGATGGGGCCCTTGGCGAACTGGGTCTCGCCGTCGACGAGGATGCCCCCGCTGCTGTTGGTGGCGATGAGGTCCGTGAAACCGTCGCCGTTCAGGTCGCCCTTGGCCAGTCCCTTGCCGTTCTCGTGCAGATCGGGGAGGAGGCGCTGCCTAACGGGATCGAAGCCGGGGGCTCGACGGTCCAGTATGGAGTAGTCGACGTTCTGAATGTCCAGCAGGTGCGCCTCTATCGTAAGGTCTCGGAAGCTCCCCTTTCCGTCACCGACCAGCATCCGTCCCGCCGATGGGAAGATGTGGCCTCCCAACCCCTCGCCTCGTCCGATGGTAGAGCCCAGCCAGTATAGGTCCTGGTCGCCGTCGTTCTCGTAGTCGAAGAAGGCGGCGCCGAATCCAAAGTCGTACGCTGCCAGGCCTGTCGGCACCTGCCATGACGGGTTGATCCTGAGAGGGTCGATGGACAGGGGCGGGATAAGCCGGCTGGGCTGCACGAAGGTCGCGGGCGCCACATCGGCGAAGAGCCCCACGGAGCCGAGGCGGGGGACCGTGGCCACGCCGTCGTTGCGCAGCAAGAAGTGGTCGCACGTGGACCACTCGTACTGCTGCGAGATATGGCAGGCCTGCCCCGTGACGACGAGGCTCATCTGGGGCTGCTGCATCCGGGGATGGTATCCCAGGTTGGTTACGAATACGTCCAGGTCGACATCGCCGTCGTAGTCGCCCAGGGCGAAGCCCATCCACGAGCCCACCTTGTCGATGCCCATGGCGCGCGCCACGTCGGTGAAGGCGACGACCCCGGGGCGGGTGTCGTTGCGGTATACGTTCAGGCGGCCTCCGTCGTTGGCAGCCCAGAGGTCTGGGTCGCCGTCGCTGTCGTAGTCGAAGAAGAGGGAGGCCCAGGTCGTCACCTGCTCGCCCCTGACCCCGGCGGCGGCGGCAATCTCGGAGAAGGTCAGGTCGCCGTTGTTGCGGTAGAGGACGTTGGCGTTTCCCTTGGTGGGACGGTCCGGGTGAATCTGGTCCACGTCGCTGCGGTTTGCCACGAAGATGTCCAGCCATCCGTCCAGGTCCACGTCCGCGCACCCGGGGCTCACGCCCGTCCGCGTGTTCGCCGCGTCGCCGAAGGCCGAGGCGGTGACGTCCTTGAAGGTGCCGTCGCCGTTGTTAAGGAACAGGCGGTCCACCACGGCATCCCTCAGCCCCGGATCGGCGCGGGCGGCGCTGAAGTCCCGCTCGTCCCCCCTCCTCCCCTGGGCCGCCACGTACAGGTCCTGGTAGCCGTCGTTGTCGACGTCGCAGACCGCCACGCCGGTGCTGTTGCTGACCACCGCGTCCACCCCCGCCTGCCGGGCCACCTCCGCGAAGGCGCCGTCTCCCTCGTTGTGGAACAGGTAGTTGGGATAACCCTCCTCCTGGGTGACGTAGAAGTCCAGGCGGCCGTCCCTATCGTAGTCGAAAATCCCCACGCCCGGCAGGAAGTTTACGACAAAGGCCTTCTCCCCCAGCTGAGGCGCGATGTTCACGAAGGGCCTGACGCCGGCCGAGACGGCGGAGACGGCGGCTGTGGGACCGGACCGGTAGGCGGGCTCTCCCGGTGTCCCATCCGCGTCTGCCGGCCGCCGGTCCAGCTCCGCCGGCGCCTGGATGATGGAGGATGCAACGGCCTCGGTGAGACTCGAAGGAGGCGGAGTCAAGGGCCCTTGCGCGCCCTCCCCGGCCGCGGAGCTCCCGGGAGATGCGTAGGCGGCCCTGAGGCCGAAGTCCCTGCCCTCCGTCACCGTCGTGATTCCCAGGACGGCCATGCCGCCTATGAGTCCCACAACCCAGATGGCCGCGCCGAAGCTCATGATGGCCCTCCCGGGCATGACCTTCGCCAGGCCCCAGAAGGTGACCGGTCCTCCGGCCGCCGCCACGAACAGCAGAGTGGCTGCCGGCGCGGTCCCCATTCCGGCCAGCAGAAGCGCCGCCACCAGCGGGATCTCGAACAGCAGCGGCACGTTGATGAGCACGCCCAGGGTGGCCGCTATCCCGATGCCCAGCAGGTCGTCGCCGAGCCAGGCGGTAACGGTGTCAGGGCTGATCCACTGGATGGCCAGCCCGCTGGCGAATCCGGCAGCGACCATGATGGGCCCCAGACGGATGAGGAACCGCAAGCTGGCCAGGCCCCACTCCGGAAGCCCTTGCGACAGCACCTCTCCCCACGTCGAGTCCTCCTCGCCGTGGAGGTGCGAATCCTCCGACTCCGGCAAGAGGGACTGCTGATCGCCGCTCACCAGCTTCGCCACGATGGGGCCGATGAGGATGGCCCCGACGATGCTGAGAGCGATACGCGAGCCTCCGATCAGCGGTGCGAAGACCATGGCGGCCATGATCATCGCGGGAAGGTTCAGCGTCGACGATCCCTGGGCGATGGCCAGCGTCGCCTCGATTCCCGCCCCCCTGCGGCGAAAGGCGGACGCCACCGGTACGATGCACGCCGAGCACAGGTTCATCGCAGGCCCCACCAGGAGGCCCTTCAACGATCCCTGAATGCCCCTGCTGGCGAATCCCCCGAACCCGGACTTGGGAAATAGGAAGACCTCTGTAACCCCGGCCACCAGGAAGGCGAAGACCATGCCCAGCGTCACCAGACGCAGGTAGGTGAGAGAGAAGTCCCACCACCGGGATAGCAGGCTCGTATCGGGGTCAGTCTCGAAGCAGAAGCCCTGGAAGCACTCGGTCTTGGGTGATGCGGCCGCGGCCAGATCGGCCTCGACGGTATCCAGCTTGGGGATGCGGTTGAAGATGAGGAACAGCGTCAGCAGAACCGCCAGAAGCGCCAGCCCGACCACCCGCCTCTTCTTGAGGCCGGTGTCGTACAGCGTCTGCGGGAAGCCGCCGGCCCGCGCCGTCGGGGCCGTGCTCTTTGGCTCTCTTTTTCGCAATGTCTATCTATTGGAGTATGGTATTGGCGCCGCCACAGGCGAGACCGTATTCTACTACACATCGTTACGGCGGCATCATGGTAGGACGCCACGCCATGCCCGACCGACCGCCCAAGAGTGCTACAGTGTGTCCATTACAACGAGAGGTGCTCACAGTGACTACAGACGAAGCCGGTACGCAGACGGGCCTCCCCTTCACGATCCGGGCCCTGGACGACGATGTCATCGCGGTCGACTGCCCCACGGACTACACACGCTCGAAGCCGTCCTTCCTCGTCCCCGAACCGGGCGAGACCTATGCGGCGGCCCAAGCTCATGGGCCCGGCCGATGGTCGCTGGAGACCGGGACGCTGCGGGTCGAGGCGCAGGCGGACCCTCCTCGCATCCGTATCTATCGAACCTCGGACGCGGGGGAAGACCCGGTGTGCGAGCTCAGGGAACCGACACCGGAGGCGGCCTCCATCTTCATCGACCGCGGCTTCGCCCTCTACGGCGTCGGCGGCAACAACGCCCTGAAGCTGCGGACCACCCATGACATCGACCTGCTGACGGACATAGACCTGGACCGCCGAGACAAGGTCTACCGGATCCACCACCGGGAGACCGGCCAGGGGGTCAACCATATGCCGTGGGTGCTGTCGGCCCAGGGCTTCGGCCTGTTCCTCGATAGCAGCTTCCCTATGACACTGGACCTCAGGGACGGATTCGGCGTCGAGGGCCAGAACATCCGCACCTACTACTTCATCAACGGCCCCACGCCGGCGGCGGCCGTGAGCCGTTTCGTGAAGCTCACCGGGCTGCCTCCCATGCACCCGGCCTGGGCGCTTGGGTACGAGCAGTCGTCGCGGACCTGGATGAACCCAGGCGAGCTCGACTTCGTGACGACGTACTTTCGCGAGAAGCGCATCCCCTGCGACGGCTTCGTGCTGCTGAGCACCTACGGGGGCGACGGCGGCGTGGGCCGCAGCGCCCGCGGCTTTCACGCCGGGTACCCCGACCTGTACCAGGGCTGGAACCCCTACGGCAGCTATACAGGGTACAACCCGAAGCTGCTGCCGGGCGGCGCGGAGGACATCCAAAGGCTGAGGGAGCGCGGCTTCCATCCCATCGTCCACGGCTACTGGGCCAGCGACTACTCGGACCCCGAGGCCTGCGAGAGCGTCTGGCAGGAGCACAAGTACCTGTACGAGGACGGCTGGGAGGGCTGGTGGCTCGACGGCACCGAGTACGTCAACGTGGTCCCCAGGGGCGGGACCACCCGGCGCTATCTGCCGGACTACCTCCCCCAGGACATGAGTAAGTTCGAATCGAAGGAGTTTCTCGACGAGTACGATAACGTCTGGGCGCTGCTCCGCGCCAAGACGTTCTACGAGAAGCAGCGCCGGGACTTCCCCGACCGCCGCGTCTACATCCTGAACCGGACGGCGTTCCCCGGAATGCAGAGGTACGCCGCCGGCTGCAACCAGGGGGACTTCTGGAGCAGCTGGGAGATGATGCAGACCCAGACGGTCTGGCTGCTGAACATGCAGATGTCGGGGATCTTCTTTCCCGAGAGCGACATCGGAGGCTTCTTCCCAACCGAGCACCTGACGGACGAGCTGTTCATCCGCTGGGCCTTCATGGGCGTCTTCGGGCCGCTCATGAGGTCGCACGGAGTGAACTGGCGGATCCGCCTCCCGTGGGGGTTCGGGCCGGAGAACGAGGCGCGATTCATCCCCCTCATACGCCTGCGCTCGTCCATGCTCCCCTACAACTACACGCTGCTGAGCCACGCCAACCGGACCGGAACCCCCATGATGCGCGCCATGGTGATGGAGTTCCCGGAGGACATGGAGGCCAGGAAGCTCTGGGACCAGTTCATGTGGGGGCCGAACATCCTGGTGGCCCCGGTGTACCAGAAGGGAGCCCGGGAGAGGAGCGTCTATCTGCCGGAGGGCAGGTGGCTCCACTACTGGACGCTGCAGCCTTTCGATGGCCCCAGCAGGGTCACGGTGGATGCTCCCCTGGGACACGACCCCTGGTTCGTTCGGGTCGGCACGGTGCTGCCGATGCGGGAGCCCTCGGACACGGTCCCGTCGGAGTCGGACGACCGCCTCGTCCTGCTGGTGACACCGGGCGCGGAGCAGGGCTCTTTTACCATGTACGACGACGACCGGCAGAGCTACGCCTACGAGCGCGGGGAGTCGTCCCGCCAGACCTTCAGAGTCTCCCCGGTGGCCGAGTCGGGAGGCTTCACGCTGGACATAGGAGCCGTGGAGGGCGACCACGCCGGCGTCAAGCGCTCGCGCCAGTACCGCATCGAGGCGCCCAAGTCGCTGGCCGCCGTCAGCCGCGCGTCCGTCTCCGGCCAGGAGATCGCCGTCGAATCGCTGGCGGACCGCTGCGTGATCGAGCTGGAGGCAGTGGAGGGACCGGTGCGCGTCGAGCTCAGCTGAAGCATAGGCTCAACGGGAGGGAGAGAATGAAGATACTAGTCACCGGCGGGACAGGAAGGATTGGGGCGAACCTAGCCGCCAACCTGTTGGCGAAAGGCCACGACATCCGGTGCCTGGTCTACCCGGGCGACGCGAGCCGCGCGAACAAGCTCGCCGGATACGACCGCGTCGAGGTGGTCGGCGGAGACCTGCGCAGCCTCGACGACGTGAGGCGGGCCGTCGAAGGCGTGGACGCCATCTATCACCTGGCCGCCGCGTTCGGAGGACCCTTCGACAATCTCCAGTACCTGAACATCAACGGGATGGGGACTCTCAACATACTGGAGGCCGTCCGGACAGACCTCCCCGATCTTCACCGCCTGGTGTACGCCTGCACGGAGGCGATCTACTGGAGGCTGGAGGAGAAGGGGCGCTACTTCGAAGAGCCGATAACGGAGGATATGGTCAGCCGCTACAAGCGAATGCCGTACTTTCTGACCAAGTGGGTCGGCGAGGAGCTGTGCATGACCTACCACCACCAGTACGGCGTCCCCGCCACGGTCCTACGCTTCGCGACGGTGATCGAGCCCAGCGAGCTCCTCAACGAGGACGGCCTCCCGGCCCGCTTCCTCTTCGGCCCGACGTACGAGCGGTACAAGGACGTGACCTCCGACGATCCGGAGGAGCAGGAGATCCTCCGGGAGCTGCGGTCTCTCTGGACAGGCGAAGAGAGGCTCCTGCTGAGCCGGAACCCCAACGGACGCCCCTACAAGCAGGAGTTCGCCGATGTCCGCGACATCGTACAGGGGCTAACCCTGGCGCTGGAAAAGGACGCGGCTGTCGGTGAGGAGTTCACCCTCGGCGGCGCGGCCCTGTTCCGGTGGGAGGAGGTCGTCCCCTACTTCGCCGAGCGGTACGAGATCGAGTACGTCGACGCCCGTCTGCCGGAGTCCAACTACTTCGAGTTCGATCTGAGCAAGATCAAGAGGCTGTTGGGGTACAGGCCGAAGCACGACGTGCAGAGCGTCCTGGAGACCGCCGAGGCGATGCGCCGCGGCGAGGAGACGGACGTGATCCCCACGGGCATCCGGTACGACGGGCGAGCCTGAGAGCCCCTGCCGAAACTGTCCGGAGTTGAGGGGAAACGATCAGTCCACGTAGGGCGTCGTTCCTCTCTCCCTAGTCTGAAGACCTTTGATCAGGGAATCATGTACCTAATTACACGGCAGGGAGCGGTCTATACAGGCGTTGCCACCCATTCGTGATCACTGCTCTCACAGCCGTAACAGACTAACGCCCTGCAATCAGGCATATCCTCTGCGTGATCACATTCAGGACACCCGATATAGTTCTTCTCCGCCCAGCCACATGAATGACAATGGGATTTGACCTCTTCTTCGTCCTCCGTCACCAATCGCTTCTCCTTGTGCTATGCCATTCCCTCAGCCCTACTCGAAGGAGCCTATCCTTGGGTTGGTCTATTCCTTCCCTGCACTCTCTCCATTGCGCAACCAGGGCGGGGCTGGGCTAACCAACCGGACGCGGTGGTTGTTGCTATCGGCGATGAATATGTTCCCGCGGGAATCGATGGCGCATCCGTGGGGGCGGTCCAGGCCCGCACTGGCGGCAGCGCCGCCGTCCCCGCCGCTGCCGCGGCGGCCTCCGGCGACGGTGGTGACGGTCCCGCTGACCGCGTCGATCCTCCGGACGGCATGGTTCTCCGTATCCACGACGAACACATTCCCCTCGTCGTCGCAGCGCACCGCCTTGGGGCCGTCGAAGGTCGCATGGGAAGCCGGACCGCCATCCCCCGCATAGCCCCGCTCGCCGGTCCCGGCGACGGTGGTGATGATCCCCCTGGCGTCGACCTTCCGCAGACCGTTGCCCTCCCGCTCGCAGATATAGATGTTGCCCTCCGAGTCTCCGCAGACAGCCCGCGCGCCGTCTATCCCGGCCTCTGCGGCAGGGCCGCCGTCACCGGTGCGCGCCCTGCCGCCCGTTCCCGCGAAGGTGTCGATTACGCCCGACCGAAGGTCTAGGCGGCGCACCCGGTGGTCCTGGATGTCCGCGATCAGCAACCCGCCTGAGCCGTCCAGATAGCAGTCGTTGGGCTCGCGCATCTTGGCGGCGGCGCCGGGGCCCCCGTCGCCGCCGTACCCCTTCTCGCCGGTCCCCGCCACGGTGCTGATGACGCCGGTGGCGGCGTCGACCCTGCGTACGGCCGCGTTCAGCCTATCGACTATGTAGAGGTCGCCGTTGGCGTCCACCTGCACCGCGTAGGGCTCGTTCATGGCCGCCTGGGTCGCGGGTCCTCCGTCGCCGGAGTAGCCCGCGGCGCCGCAGCCGGCCACCGTCGTTATGACTCCCGTGGCGAGGTCGAGCTTGCGGACGCAGTGGTTGCCCGCCTCGGCCACGTAGAGGCTCCCATGGCCGGCCAGATCACAGTGGAAGGGTTGGTCGAAGGCGGCCTTCGCAGCCTGCCCTCCGTCTCCGTCGTACCCGGCTCGCCCTGTCCCGGCGATTGTCTGGATCAGACTCGTGGATGGCGTCATAGCTTCTCCTGCAGGGGTGGTTGGAACCGTAGGGCCAGAGCCATTGTACCGCGAAGCCGCCCCCAGCGACCGCTCCCGTCGATTGACATCCGCGGACGCCGCTAATACCATCCCCAGGGATGAAGCTAGACGAGCGCACTCTGTGAAGGGACCCATTCAGCCATGACGACGATGCTCTTTCTGGACGACCAGCCCCTGGACCGCATGGACAACGTGGTCAGAAAGGTGGGCCGGCCTCTACTGATACCGGAGTCGGTCTATATCGACCCCGACGTCAACACGCACTTCGGATACCCCACCGTCTTTCAGGACGCCGCCAGCGGCAGGTGGCGAATGCTCTACCAGGGCAGAAACCCCGGAGAGCCGAACCCCAAGCTCCTGGCCGAGAGCGACGACGGGCTGCGCTGGGCGCCCAGGGACACCACCGGAGAGATCGATCTGCCGGACCGGAAGCACCCGCACCAGGTGCTGCCGCTGACGCAGCATGGGCAGTGGAATTGCTACGTGGACGACGCCGGGGACCCCTCGGAGCGTATCAAGGCGCCCGTGGGAGCCGGCGAGCGGGGGCGCGTCTCCACCCCAGAGATGGTGGTGTCGCCCGACGGCCTGAGCTGGCAGGTGAAGAGGGACGCCATGTGGCACCCCTCGCCGCCCGATCCGCTGACCTCGGTCTTTCGGAACCAGGTGCGGGACAGCTACGTCATTACCACGCGGCCAGAGGGCGGAGACCGGCGCATCGCGGCCATTGAGACGAGGGACTGGAAGAGCTTCTCGGAGCCGGAGCTGGTGCTGCAGACCGACGCCCTCGACGCCCCCCTCACGCAGGCTTACGGCATGGCCGTCATACCCTACGAGGGCTACTACATCGGGCTGCTGTGGCTCTTCCACTGCACACCGGAGCCGCCGAACAAGTACCTGGGCGGCCACATGGACTGCCAGCTGGCCTACAGTCTGAATGGGTGGCACTTCCAGCGAGGGCTTCGCGATCCCTTCATCCCCAACGGGCCGCCCGGCGATCCCGACTCCGGGACCGTCTACCCCTCTTGCATGGTCCCGCAGGAGGACGGCTCCCTGCGGCTCTACGCCTCCGCCTGCACCCTGGAGCACGGCAACGTACAGGCGGGGGACGCGGGCTCGCTGCTCGCCTACTCGATGCGCCGGGATGGATTCACGTACCTGGAGAGCACCGGCGGGCGCGGTACGGTGGGCGCCAGGGCCCTGTACTGGCGCGGCGGCGAGGCGCAGCTCAACGTCCAGGCCCAGGGAGGGGAGGTCCGCGCCCAGCTCTGCGACGCGGGCCGCACCTTCGGGGATGCCCCTCCCCGCTCCGTGACGTCACCCCTGGAGGGCTACACCTTCGACGACTGCGAGCCCTTCTCCGGAGACGACACCGCTTGGACGCCCACGTGGAAGAGCGGCAAGACACTCTCCCAGATGGCCGGACAGGCGCTGCGGCTGGAGGTCCGGCTCGATAGCTCCAGACTTTATGCGGTCCGCGGCGACTTCGTCCAGATGCTGGGGCGCCAGCGGATGATGTTCCAGAGGGACGGGACTGTCCCGGAGCCCAGGCCGGGGTTCTGACCGCTACCTTTGCGATTCTCTCCAATCGCGCAGCCAGCTCGCCTCTCCCAAAGAGTGAGAGAGGGCTGGGGCGAAGGACCGCTGGTCAGCCGTAGCTGATCCGGTTGTAGCAGGCCACCTTGTGGCCGGGCTCGACCTCCTCCAGTGTCGGCCGCGGGCTGGTGCGGCACTGGTTCGTCGCCTTCGTGCAGGCATGGAGGAAGGGGCACTGGTCGGGAGGGTCGATCATCTGCGGATGTGCGCCCGGCATCGGCCTCAGTGTGCCGCCGGGGGCGTTCAGGCGCGGCAGGGCCTGGAAGAGGCCCCAGGTAAAGGGGTGAGTCGGCCTCTTGAACAGCGCCCGGGTGTCCGCGTGCTCCACGACGGTGCCGCCGTACATGACAGCGACGGAGTGCGCCGTCTGGGCGACCACTCCCAGGTCGTGGGTTATCAACACGATGGAGGAGCGGTTCCTCTCCCGCATGCGCCTGAGGAGCTGGAGGATCTCCGCCTGCAGTGTAACGTCCAGATTGGAGGTGGGCTCGTCGGCGATGAGCACCTGGGGCTCCAGGGCGACGCCGATGGCCATCATGACGCGCTGGGCCATCCCGCCGCTGATCTGGAACGGGTAGCGGTCCATGGTCTGCCAGGGGTCCGGGATGCCCATCTCCCCCAGAAGCTCCGCCGTCCGCTGTCGCGCCCTCCCCTTCTGACTTCCCATGTCTGTGTGCTCCAGCATGATCTCCGCGACCTGACTCCCGATGGGGATCACCGGGTTGAGGGCCGAAGCGGCGTCCTGGAATATCAGCGATATCTCCTTGCCCCTGATGCGCCGCATGCTCTCCCGGCTGAGGGAGAGGAGGTCTGTGCCATTGAAGCGGATGCTTCCTCTCACTATCTCACCGGGAAGGGGCACCAGCCGAAGGACCGATAGGGCCATGACGGTCTTGCCCGAGCCGCTCTCGCCCACGATTCCCAGCACGCTGTCCCGGTCCACCGTCAGCGACACGCCATTGACGGCCTTGACGATCCCATCCTTCCGTGTCGAAGTGGGTGTGAAGGTCCTCTATCTCCAGCAGCGGCGTTGGCGCTGCCGCCTCGGTCATGGCGCATCACCTCGCGGCATGAGCCGCTTGCTCAGGAGTGTAGGTCGGCTGAGGGGGCCGAGGCTGCCGACCTGAAGGATTCCCGGTCAACCGGCCTGAACCTGCCCGACAGCAGCTCCGCTACGAACTCGTCCAGTGAGCTCACCGTCCGGCTGAACTCGGTCGCGTACGTTCCAAGGTCATCCAGTCTATGGGCGTCGCTGGCGCCCGTGCCCCTCATGCCGAGCCGGTCGGCGATGTCCTGGGAGAAGGCGTTCTGCCGCGCCGTGCCCCTGCCATTTCGGACCTCCACCGCGTCGGACAGCCCGAATACGGCGTTGCCGGACGTCCTGTCCAACATCTCCCGATAGGCTGCGTCGTCGCCCCGCTCGTCGAAGGCGCGCCTGTAGGGGTGCGCGACGACGATGGCGCCTCCCGCGTCGTCCACCAGGTCTCTGACGAAGGCCGCCCGGTGCATCCCGAAGATGTACCTGTCCAGGCCGTATACGAGGAGGTGCCCCTCCTCGGTGGTCACCTCGCATCCCGGCAGCACCAGGAAGCCGTGGCGCTTGGACAGCTCTTCGATGTCCTGCGGCTTCCAGAAGCCGTCGTGATCGGTTATGCAGATGCCGTCCAGGCCGATCCGAATCGCCTCCTGGATAAGCTCGTCCGGCAAGAGCGAGCTGTCATCGGAGGTCGGGTAGGTGTGGGTGTGTATGTCTATGATCAAGAGCGTCAACCGCCGGCCGACTGAGGGTGGCCCCAGTCTGCCACTCGCCTCATCGTGAAGTCAAGTTGAGTCTACCAGAATGGACAGATTCAAGAACCTTTGTGATAAGGTTCATTCTCGACCTCTAGTCAGTCCTGATCCCGACCTGCCGGGTCATAGCCCACTAGAGGCAGTGAGTGAAGGCCCAATTACGCCACCCCGGTATCGGGCCAAGCGTCAAGATGAGTGACCATGCCTTCATCAGGCGCTCCAGCGCCTCGTCTGCCACGGCCTTGACGATTCGGAGGATGATTCTTTGCGACTCGCTCCTCCAGATCCACGAACATCAGCAGCGTCGCCTGTGTTTCCCGTCTGCCGCGCATCAGTCGGACACCTCCATTGAGTCGTCGTGGTATCCTACCTCACAAGGTCGTTTTCGGCAGCCTGCTAGACCCATTCATCTGTTGGAGTGGCTATGGACTTCGTCCTGCATAACCTACGGCTAAGGGAGTTGATTGCAATAGTCCGCGAAAACCGAAATTTCTACCAAGACTTCGTCGGTTTCCTAGAGAAGGAAGGGTACAGTTCGGTATTGGACTTCGTTCAGGAACAATCGGACGAGCGGGCGGCAGGTACAATAGACCGTTACCTCAACAGGCAGAGCGACGCAAGACTGTATGATGGATTACTCCGACCTTACTCCAATTCCAGGGCCAAATGGTTCTTTCTTGCTTGGCTTCTTCGCGATGCGGCGACCCAGCGTCTCCAACCACTTCTACGATCCATGCCGGGGAATACGGCAATTGAACGGCAAACTTATCTGATCAATGAGATACGGAAGTTCGTTGCCCCGCTGCTCCCAGAGGCAGAGAACTGGGAGTGGCCGGCCATTTCCGAGGTCATGCTTTCAAGGCTTGAAGGCAGCAGGCGAGCATTGAGGGGCACACTCTTCGAGGGGATCGTAAGGCGGAATTTGGAGATGCTGATCCGTGATCATGAACTGCCCCTAGTGGTGAGCAACACTCAGGCAAGAATTGCTGACGAGACCTACGACGTGCAAGTCACAGGCCCAGGTCAAACGCTTCTTATTCCCGTTAAGACTCGCGAAACGATGGGTGGGGGACATGCGCTGTTGTTCACCAGAGACATCTACAAATCGATTCTAGTTGCAACCGAACAGGGCCACACATGCGTCCCTATAGTGATAGCCGAATCGTGGACCGGGGACTTGGACGAGCTTTCGTCCGAACTTTACATATACATTCAAGCCAATCCAAACCAAATCGCCTCGTTAGAGCCGTTGTTAGCGGAAAAACTGGAGGTAGATCTGTTACCTTTGCTCAAAAACATCAGTGGCCTTTAGCAGGCTGCGAAAAGGTAAGGCACTCAAACGCAGTGTATGGAGCCTCAACTATCCTGGCGGCATTCGACATGTCATAGGCAATGTCGCATCATTCGTTCAGAACACGCGATAAGCTGGCGTTTATCGTCGGGCTGTTCTCGGCCCTGCATAGGCAGCAGAGTTTTCCGCAGCCTGTTAGACCAACAATCCTTGTGTGAGACGGCTTGCGGCAAGTTGACAATACTCTGCGTTGATGTCAATGCCCACATAGTTTCTGCCCAGACGTTGAGCTACGACTGCAGTGGTACCACTTCCAACGAACGGGTCTAGAACGACACCGCCGGGTGGACAGCCCGCCGAAATGCAGAGTTCCACCAGCTTTTCAGGGAAGACCGCAAAATGTACGCCACGAAACTTTGAAAGCGGGATTTCCCATACAGTTCGGCGGTTCCTGCCCCTTGGATGAAAGGCTTGGTCCCAACGCGAGTCATGCAAGTTCCCGTTGCCTTCATTCTTACCATTCTCTGGGGTCCCGTTTCTCTGGCCGAAGTGATTTCGGCCCCCCTTCATGCGGCTCTTGGAAGTGAAAGTCACATGAGGTTCTCTCGTCGCGTCAATATCATAATAGTAGTCTTGATTCTTCACGAAGAAGAAAATGTACTCATGGTCTGTGGTGGGTCTGCTTTTGACAGAGGATGGCATAGCATTGGGCTTATACCAAATAATATCTGAGCGGAGAATCCAACCGGTGTCCTTCAAGGCTAACGCAATCCGCCACGGGAGCCCAAGCAGTTCACCGAGATGATATTTATCGCCTAGATTTAACCACAGTGTCCCACTCTGTGCCAGAACACGATGGCACTCTGAAAACACCTCTTGCAGTTTCCCTATATATTCTGCTGGAGACCCTTCAGTACCTATCTGCCCTAGACTGCCGTAGTTGCGTTGGGAGTAGTACGGCGGGCTGGTAACGATGCAGTCGATGGACTCGCCTGGCAGCCTCCGTAGAACACTCGCGGCGTGTCCGGCATGTATAGCGTTCATCCAAGGACGGTCTTCTCTAGTCAAGTTGCATACTCCTCACACCCAAGCACGTTTATGAGCACATCGGCGTGACGGCCGGTCTGGGGAGGGAGGTCCGGGAGTTCTCGGAGAGTACCCTGCTGTCGGGCATCATGCGGCGGGGCAGGCTGCCTAGGGCGTTGTTGGCGTTTGGTGCGGTCTGTTGGGGTATGTCCGCCGCCTCCTTCTCCGGGCCGCCGGTTGGTTCGCTGTTGCGGGAGTTGATGGCGGAAGTATAGCAGATGTTCTAAAGCGAATCCCACTCAATCCCCTATTTGCAAAGAGGAAGGCTTTGGGATGGCCTTTTCCACCTCCCCTCAATGATCACGTTCCACTTTCCCCATCTCGTAGCTGAGGGTGACCAATGACCGTAGAAGGAACCCCGGAATCAGATTACTTGCCGCCCGTGTTGTGCAGAATGCGTGTCGGCCATGAGTCCCAATTCTGGTAGTCTCAACATATGGCTCTCTCTGACAGACAGCCGCTCGACTCCCTCAGCAGGATGCCGTTCATCGACACGGCGGAGCTGGCGGGCGTCCTCAGCGAGGGCCCACGCGACGGTTCACCGAGCCCTTACCGACCTGCTGACCGACGGCATCGTCGGGCGCGTGAGTCACGGGACCGTCCAACTGCCTTCGAGCCAGAGATACTACCTGACGGCCAATGTCATTGGCGCCCGCTATTCTCGTCCGCGCGGCGGATGGCCTGGGCGAAGCGGGCGATCTTTCGAGGGTCTTTGACTCCGTCGGTCTCGATTCCGCTGGAGACGTCGACACCCCACGGGGAGACGACGTCGATAGCCCGGCCTACGTTATCCGGCGTCAGCCCTCCGGCCAGCAGGAGCTCGCAGCGTTCGGCCGCCTCGGCCGCGATGGCCCAGTCGAAGGCGCGGCCGGTCCCTCCCAGCGAGCCCTCCTCGTGCTTGTCCAAGACGGGGATGCAGCCATGGGCGACGACCTCATCCACCGCCTCCAGCACCCTGGGCAAGACCTGGCTCCTGTCTGCGGCGTCGCGCACCTTCACCTGCTTGATAACGGGCACGTCCACCCGCCGCCAGTAGTCGGGCGGCTCGTCGCCGCACAGCTGGACCATGTCCAGCTCGCAGTACCCCGCGATGCGGTTGACGTCGTCCAGGTGCTGGTTGGCGAAGAGCCCGACCACCTGGGGGCCGCCGGAGCCGACCTGGCTGCGGAACTCCGCGATGAGCGCCCTGGCCGCCTCTTCGGGAAGCCGGCGCCGGACGCCAGGCACGAAGTTGAAGCCCAGGAGGTCCGCGCCGGCGGCCACCGCCGCCCGGACGTGCCCGATCTCCCGCAGGCCGCAGGTCTTGAGCTTGGTCACACCAGCTCTCGCAGCTTGGCGCCGGGATCTGGGGCGATCACAAACGCCTCGCCGATCAGGGCCGCGTGGGCTCCCGCCCCCAAGACGCGCCGGATGTCGCTCCGGCTGCCGATGCCGCTCTCGCTGACGACGATCTTGCCCTCCGGCACGAGCTTGGCGAGCCGCTCAGTGACGCTCAGGTCGGTCTCGAAGGTACGCAGATCGCGGTTGTTGATCCCCAGGATCTCGGCCTCCTCCTCGAGGGCTGTCTCGATCTCGCCCTCGTCGTGGACCTCCACGAGACACTGGAGCCAGAGGCTCTTTGCGACCTCCATCAGCTCCCGCAGCAGCGGCCGCGTCAACATGGCCACGATGAGCAGGATGGCGTCGGCGCCATGGGCCCGTGCCTCGAAGACCTGGTACGGGTCAAAGATGAACTCCTTACGGAGCACCGGGACCGATTGGGGAGCGGCCACTCCGTGCACACGCTCCAGGTCCTCGATGCTGCCCTGGAAGTGGTCGACGTTGGTGAGGACCGATATGGCCGCGGCCCCATTCTCCACGTAGGAGGAGGCCAGCTCGACCACGTCCAGGCCGGGCCTCAGCAGACCCTTCGCCGGCGACGCTTTCTTGACCTCGGCGATGATGCGGACCGAGTCGCCCCACAAGGCCCCGGCGAGGTTCAGGGGAGGAGGCTTCGCCTCGATGAGCTTTTCGAGAGCGGGGACGGGCCTCTCTACCTTGAGACGCTCGACCTCCCGCCTCTTCACCTCGACGATCCGCCTCAGTATGTCCGGCGTGTCTGTCACTTGGAGCGTCCTATTCCAGGCTGGGGCTCAGCTCGACGAGGGCGTCGAGCTTGGCCTTGGCCGCGCCGCTGTCGATGGCGTCGGCTGCGAGGGCCACACCCGAGGCGATGTCCGTCACTCGGTCGGCGGCGACGAGGGCCGCCGCCGCGTTCAGCAAGACCACATCGCGGGCAGGCCCCGTCTCTCCTGAGAGCACACCGCGCACGATCCCAGCGCTGTCCTCCGGACTCGTCACGCGGATCGACTCCGCCCCAGCACTACGCAGACCAAACTCCTCCGGGGTCACCTCGTAGGTCGAGACCTCACCGCCCTCCAAGAGCCAGACCGTCGAGCCGCCGGCTATCGTCAGCTCGTCCATGCCGTCGGAGCCATGGACGATCAGCGCCTTTTCACTCCCCAGCCGGTCCAGCACCAGCGCCATGCGCTCCGCCATCGAAGCATCCCCTACCCCGATCACCTGCCGGGTAGCCCCCGCCGGATTGGTCAGCGGCCCCAGGATGTTGAACACCGTCCGAATTCCAATCTCCCGGCGGGGCCCTGCCGCGAATCGCATCGACGGGTGAAACCCCTGGGCGAACATGAAGCCAAAGCCAATCTCGTCAATGCACCTGGCGACCGCCTCCGGAGACAGCGCGATCTTGACCCCCAGCGCCTCTAGGACGTCCGCCGAGCCGGTGGAGCCGGACATCGCCCGGTTGCCGTGCTTAGCGATCTTTACTCCCGAACCGGCCGCCACGAACGCCGCCGTGGTGGATATGTTGAAGCTGCCCGAGGCGTCGCCGCCGGTGCCGCAGGTATCGACCAGCCAGCCCTCCACTCTCACGCGGGTAGCCTTCTCTCGCATCACCTGGGCCATCCCGGTGATCTCCTCAACCGTCTCCCCTTTGACCCTGAGGGCGGTCACGAACGATCCGAACTGCGACGGCGTCGCCTCTCCAGACATGATCTCGTTCATCACAGCCGCGGCCTCGTCCCTGTTCAGTGACTCTCCCGATACCACCTTCTCGATGGCCTCTTGGATCATCGTCTATCTCCAGAAGCTGGTCGTGCCGCGGGCACGTCGAGGAAGTTCCGCAGGACGTCTTTCCCCACCTTGGTCATTATCGACTCCGGGTGGAACTGGATACCTTCGATGGGGTACCGCCTGTGGCGCACCCCCATGATAAGGCCGCTGTCCGTCCAGGCCGTCACCTCCAGCTCCTCCGGCAGGCCCTCCCGGTACACCGCCAGGGAGTGGTACCTGATGGCCTCGAAGGGGCTCTCCAGTCCCTTGAACAGCCCCCTGCCGTCGTGATGCACCAGGGACATCTTGCCATGCATGATCTCCCCCGCGCCCGCCACCGTGCCCCCGAAGGAGTAACCCACGCACTGGTGGCCCAGGCAGACGCCCAGGGTCGGCGTCGTCGGGCCGAAGCGGCGGATCACGTCGTTGGAGATGCCAGCCTGCTCCGGCGTGCACGGTCCCGGGGACACCACGATCCTCTCGGGGGCCGAGTCCGCGATCTCCTCCAGGGTCGTCTGGTCGTTGCGCACTACCAGCACGTCTGCGCCAAGCTCGCAGAGGTACTGGTACAGGTTGTACGTGAAGCTGTCGTAGTTGTCAATCAGAAGTATCAACGTCGCCCCTCCAGCCTGTTTTCGAATAGCAGCTCGGCAACTGCCCACCCCGCCCCTCGCACGGGGCGTAACGCCGCCCTTGGCTCGTCATGGGTCGGCCTCCCGCTCGGCCTGGTCGATAGCCTTGAGCACGGCAGAGGCTTTGTGCAGCGTCTCCATGTATTCGGAATCGGGGTTCGAGTCGTAGACGATGCCGCCACCCGCCTGGACGTGAGCGACTCCGTCCTTGAGGACCGCCGTCCGTATGGAGATCGCCGTGTCCATGTTGCCCGAGAAGTCGAAGTACCCTACGGCCCCGGCGTAGACGCTCCGCCGGTCAGGCTCGAGATCGGCGACTATCTCCATGGCGCGTATCTTGGGAGCCCCGGACACGGTGCCCGCGGGGAAGCAGGCCCGGAGCGCATCGTAGTTGCTGTAGCCGTCCCGGAGCTGCCCCTTGACGTGGGACACCAGATGGATGACGTGGGAGTAGCGCTCGACGTCGAGGGCCTGTGTGACCTCGACCGTTCCGGGCTTCGACACACGCCCGACGTCGTTCCGGCCCAGGTCCAGCAGCATGATATGCTCGGCCCGCTCCTTCTCGTCGCCTCTCAGCTCTTCCTCCAGCTCCAGGTCTTCGGCCTCGTCCCTGCCTCTGCGGCGGGTCCCGGCTATCGGGTGGACCGCGACCTGCCCATCGATCACCTGTACCAGCAGCTCCGGCGAGGCGCCCACGATTTGGAATCCGTCGAGATCGAGGTAGTACATGTAGGGCGACGGATTAATGGCCCGCAGCGCGCGGTAGATCTGGAACGGGTGGGCCGAGGTAGGGCGCGACATCCGCTGCGCCACCACGGCCTGTATGATGTCCCCCTTTATGATGTACTGGCGGGCCGCGTTCACCATGCCGTCGTACTGCTCGCGGGTCATGTTGAACTCGACCTCGGCGTCCGTCGGCCGGTCGAGATTGGGCTCCAGGAGCATATGCGGGCCGTCGAGCCTGCGGACTATGTCGTCGATGCGATCGACGGCCTCCTGGTACGCGCGCCGCGTATCGCCGGTCAGATGCGCGTGGCTGACCACCTTGATGCTGTGACGCAAGTGGTCGAATACCAGGTAGGTGGTCGACAGCATGAAGACCGACTCGGGGATTCCCAGCGGGTCAACGTCGGGGGTGGGAAGCCGCTCGAAGTACCGGACCGCGTCGTACGAGATGTACCCCACAGCCCCACCGTTGAACTTGTCCAGGTAGTCGACGTCGGCGAGGTTGTACCTGGACAGCATCTTCTCCACCGGCTTCAGCGGATCAACCTCTCCCAGGGCCTCGGCCGGCCCGGTCTTGACGACCTCCTGCGGGTCTGTGCCTATGAAGCTGTACCTGGCGATTCGCTCGCCGCCCTCCACGCTCTCCAGCAGGTAGGAGTATGGGCCGCGCGCGACCTTCATGTAGGCCGACACTGGCGTCTCCAGGTCGGCGTTGATCTCCCTGAACACCGGCACGAGGTTGGCGCCCTTGGCGTAGGACTCGACCTGCGGGAGCGATGGGTAGTACGGTCCGCTCATGACGCACCGCCCAGGGGAGGCATGAAGCCCATCCGCTCCTTCATCTCCGCCAGCTTGGGCTCCGCGACCGCCCGGGCCCGCTCGGCCCCCCTGGCCAGTATCCGGTCCAGCTCGGCCGGGTCGCCCATGACGTCGTTGTAGCGCCGCCGTATGGGGTCAAGCTCCTGGACCACGACCTCGGCCACGGAGGTCTTCAGGTCGCCGTAGCCCCTGGCGTGGGCGAAGTCGCCCTCTACCTGGCTCGCCGTTCTGCCCGTGATGACCTTGTAGATGCCCAGCAGGTTGTTGACGCCAGCCTTTTCAGGCACATGGGAGAAGACGATCTCGTTGCCCGAGTCGGTCACGGCCCGCTTGATCGTCCGCTCTATGAGCTTCGGCTCGTCCACCATGTTGACCAGGTGGCCGCCCACGTGGGCGTAGCTCTTGGACATCTTCTTGGCAGGGTCGTTGAAACCCATGACCCTGGCCGCGGTCTCGGGGATAACCGGCTCCGGCACGACGAAGGTCTCGCCGAAGAGGTGATTGAACCGCTGGGCGATGTCTCGGGAGAGCTCCACGTGCTGCTTCTGGTCCTCACCGACCGGGACCTCGTTGGCGCTGTAGAGGAGGATGTCCCCCGCCATTAGCACGGGGTAGTCCAGGAGGCCCGCGGAGATGCGCTCGCCGCCGTCCTGGGAGGCCTTGTCCTTGTACTGGGTCATACGCTGGAGCCAGCCCAGGGGCGTGACGCAGTTGAGCAGCCAGCACGCCTCCGCATGCGCCGTGACGTGACTCTGCACGAAGAAGGTGCAGCTGTCAGGGTCGAGGCCGGCCGCGACGTAGAGGGCCGCGACAGCCCGCGTGCGATGGCGCAGCAGCTTGGGATCCTGCTGCACCGTGATGGCGTGCAGATCGACGATGCAGAAGAAGTTCTCCTTCTCGTGCTGGTGCTCGACCCAGCCCTTGATCGCGCCCAGGTAGTTGCCCAGGTGCAGGTCGCCGGACGGCTGTATGCCGCTGAGGACGCGCTTCTTCTGTCCAGTCTCCCCTTCCACGGCAAGCTCTTTCATTTGCATTCCTTGTATAGACCTCCTCCGATTTCGGCCCGCCGACCGTTGAGGGTCCCTTCGAGCCAGCCGCCATCGCTCTTCTTCCCACCGCTGGGCAGGCACAGCATAACCCAGGCAACAAAAAACCCGTCCCAGCCAAGGGACGGGTCAATCCGTGGTGCCACCCTTTTTCGCCGCCCGATCCGAGACCGGACGACCTCTCACAAACACGGAGGAGCGTCTGATGGCTCCTCGATGCCCCGGGCGTTGATAACGGCGCCCTTTCCGGCCAAGCCTACAACCGGATCATCCGGGTTCGGTTGGCGGCTCCCAGGTCCATTCTGCCTCCGCGCCAGTACCGGCTTCCAGCTTACCCGGCTCTCTGGACCTCGCTTGGAGGCTTACTACTCCTGCTCGCAGCCTTTGTCTGTAATTTCGCTAATGCTCAGTATGGCGCGCCGCCGGAGGCGTGTCAACCTCTGGCGCATGTTCTGCACCCTCCGGCGCATGCTCCGCTACACTCTTTGAATCTCCTCTTTGCCTCGGGATTTCCGGCGTTCGTGGCAACGAAGGCGCCGTCGATGCTGTCCCAGAGCCGCCATCCCTCCACAGATAGCTCCCGGTGGAGAGGGCGACGACCACGAAGAGGGAGTCCACGATGGGGAAGTAGATGAGGTGGGAGGTTACCGCGTCGCCCGTCTCGCTGTCTGGATTCAGCGTCCAGAACCACTCCCAGAAGAAGAGCATCGTGAGCACGATGGTCCCGTACCAGGCCGCGGCCGCGCAGACATGGTCGAGAGTGCAGGCCCCCCGGCGGGCGCTCCCGCTCTCCATGGAGCGCCTCCGCACGAAGTTCGAGGCCAGAGACACCAGCACGGCGGCGGCCATGAACCAGTTCAGTGTCTTCCACGTGGGATACTCTGCAGAGCCGTCGTGGTACACGGGCGTGAGCATGAGGTTCAGGAACACGGCAACCGCCGTAAGCACCAGGTAGGCCGCCCAGGATACGCTTCACTGTATCTTCCCCTCCTACGCTTGAGGGCTCGGTCCCGTAGGGCACGACTGCGGCGATCATACAGCATCGCGATGGACGGATGGGAGGACGCAGGTCTGGGTCTCCGGGCGCGCCGCGGCGGCGATTGACCGTACTTGGGGCGAGTCCCTATAATAGCGCCAGTCAGCGAGAGCAGTCTCGGCAGGAGGAGGCGGTCTTGGGCGAGCGCAATGTCATCGTAGACAAAAGAGACGGGGTCGGGATAATAACCCTGAACCGGCCCAAGGTGCTGAACGCCCTCAGCAGGGAGCTGACCCGCGAGCTCGACGAGGCCGTCACCGACATGGAGGCCGACGACGCGGTCAAGGCGGTCATCTTCACCGGCAGCGGCGAGCGGGCCTTCTCCGCGGGGGGCGACATCCACGAGATGGCGAGATTAGCGGAGGACCCTAACCCGCCGCCGCCCGACCCCAGGCGCGACGAGTACTCTTGGCACATAGCGGCCTGCCGGAAGCCGACCATAGGCGCCCTCAACGGACTGGCCTACGGGGGCGCGGCCGCCATGGCGTCGACCTTCGATATCCGCGTCGGCTGCGAGAGGAGCAGATTTCGCTTCCTGGCAGCCTCCTATGGGAGGATCAACTCCTCTTGGAGCCTGCCGCTACAGGTCGGGTGGCCCATCGCCAAGGAGCTTCTGTTCACTGCCAAGGTGGTGGAGGCCGAAGAGGCGTACCGCATCGGCCTCCTGAACCACCTCGTACCCTCGGAGCAGCTCATGGACAAGGCGATGGAGCTGGCGGGGCTTATCGCCGCCAACGATCCTCGCATGGTGCAGGGCATCAAGCGCCTCATGATCGAGGACGTGGGCGCGGGCTGGAGGCAGATGATGAACAACGAGCGAGACGCACTGCGGAACGAGCTGCAGCCGGGCCCCGCACTGGAGGCTTTCGACGAGTTCCTGTCCAGGAAAGGGAGGAGATGACGCCCATGTCCTCAACACCCAAGCCGCCGCTGGAGGGAATAAGGGTGCTCGACTTGGGGCGGTACCAGGCGGGGCCCCGGTGCGCCCTCATGTTCGCGCGGATGGGCGCCGAGGTCATCAAGGTCGAGTCCCTCAGGGGCGACGAGAGCCGCGGGAACGGGCCAACGGTGCGCGGCCAGAGCGCCTACTGGGTGCAGTACAACAGCGGCAAGAAGAGCCTGGCTATCAATCTGCGCACCGACGAGGGTAAGGGGGTCCTAAGGGAGCTGGTCAAGGTCTCGGACGTCTTTCTACAGAACTTCCGCCCCGGGACGATCGAGACGATGGGTTTCGGCTACGAGACGCTGAAGGACCTGAACCCGCGGATCGTCATGATAAACGTCTCCGCCTACGGACAGTACGGCCCCTACAGCGACAGGGTCGGCTTCGATCCGATAGGCCAGGCCCTGGGCGGGATGATGTCCCTCACCGGCTTCCCGGACGGGCCTCCGGTCAAGACCCACTTCCCGCTGATAGACAGGATCACGGCGCTGCACGCCACCATCGGCGCCCTAGCGGCGCTGAGGGAGCGGGAGCTCTCGGGGGAGGGACAGGCCATAGACGTCTGCCTTGCCGACACCGGCTTCACCGCAAACGAGATCCCTATAACGGCCTACCTTGGAGAGGGCAAGCTACAAGAGCGCGAGGGCAACGGCTCTGGGCTCGGCAATGCTTTCGAGACTTCCGACGGCTGGCTGATCGTAGCAGCGAACAACGAAGCGATGTGGACCCGAATCTGCGAAGCGCTGGAGAGGCCCGATCTACTGGAGGACCCCAGGTTCGCCACCCGGCAGGAGCGATCGGACCGTGCCGAGGAGCTGGAGCAGGAGGTGGCCGGCTGGTTCCTGAAGCATACCATGCGGGAGGCGTCGGACCACCTGTCAAGATTCAGCGTGCCCTGCTCCCCGGTCAACGACGTGGCCCAAGCCGCCAACGACCCTCACCTCAGCGAGAGGGAGATCCTGATGGAGGTCCCGGACCCCATCGCCGGCAGCATCCACGTCGCGGGGAAGATGATCAAGTTCAGCCGCACGCCGATGGTGGTGGGCTCCACGCCCATGGTGGGAGAGCATACCGAGGAGGTCCTCCGCGACGTCTTGGGCTACTCTGGAGAGCGGATTCGGGCCCTGGAGGAGAGCGGCGTGGTCCGGCGCGCGGAGCCGTCGGCGGTAACGTGACTCCCATCCACCAAGTCGTCGGACAGGGGAGACCCGGGGCGGACCGCAGCCTGTGGGATGGTGCAAGTTGAAGACCCTCGAGAATAGAGTCGCCCTAGTCACAGGCTCCGGCAGGAACATCGGACGGGCCACCGTGCTGGAGCTGGCGCGGCGCGGCGCCGACGTCGTGGTCAACGCCAGGAGCAACACACAGGAGGCGGAGGCGGTCGCACAGGAGGCCGCCGACTTGGGCGTCAGGTCCATCGCCGCCCTGGCGGACGTTGGCGTGCAAGAGCAGGTCGACGCCATGGTCGACAGGGCGATGGAGGCCTTCGGACGCGTCGACATACTGATCAACAACGCCGGACTCCGACAGTCCAGCCCCTTCACCGAGATGAGCTTGGAGGAGTGGAGGGCGGTCTCGGCGGTAAACCTGGACGGTCCCTACTTCTGCAGTAAGGCGGTGGTGCCGTCGATGATCGAGAACGGCTGGGGCCGTATCGTGAACGTCTCGGGGCTCAACGCCTTCAAGGGCCGGCCCGGCTGGGCCCACGTCTGCGCCTCCAAGATGGGCGCCCTGGGCCTGACCAGGGCGCTGGCCGTCGAGCTGGCGCAGTACGGCATCCTGGTGAACCACGTCGTTCCAGGCGCCTTCGACACCACCAGGGACGCCACCCAGGGTACGGCTCCGGCGCCGACCGCCTCCGCCATACCCGTCGGGCGCCTGGGGCTCCCGGAGGAGGTCGCCAGGGTCTGCGCCTTCCTCGCCTCGGACGAAGCCAGCTACGTCACAGGCCAGACGGTCCACGTGAACGGAGGCGCGCTGGCCGGATAGCCGCCTCCGTCCCGGCAACCCCTGACGGGTCATCCGATGGCCCCTGCCGCCGACGCCGCAAGCCGAGCCGTGGGCTATAATTGAGGTACCTATCCAGGAGTCGTTGAGCTGAGGATCGCCGTCAGGCTGTTCGCGTCCTACCGGGAGATAGCCGGAACGTCGGAGCTGGAGCTGGAGCTGGCGCCGGGCGCCACTGTCGGCCACCTAGCTGGCGAGGTGCTGCGCCTCCACCCAGGCATTATCCGCGACCCGGAGGCGCTGGTCGTCGCGGTCAATCAGGAGTACAGGGAGCACGACCACCCGCTCAGCGACGGAGACGAGGCGGCGCTGATCCCCCCGGTCAGTGGCGGCGGGTACGCCTCCCCTTCCCTCCGACACGATGGGAGCCGATGATAGAGATCACACGCGAGCCCCTGGACCCGGAGGCGATCACGGCCAAGGTTAGGCACGACTCCAACGGAGCGGTCGTGACGTTCCTGGGAACGACGCGGGACTCGACCGCCGGACGCAGGGTACTCCGCCTGGAGTACGAGGCCTACAGGCCGATGGCGGACAACAAGCTGACGCAGATAGTCGAGGAGATGAAGCAGCGGTGGGCCATCCAGGACGCTGCCATCGCCCACCGGCTGGGCCGGTTGGAGATCGGCGACGTCAGCCTGGTCGTCGCGGTCGCCTCGCCCCACAGGGAGGCGGCCTTCGACGCCTGCCGGTACAGCGTCGACCGCATCAAGCAGCTGGTCCCCATATGGAAGAAGGAGGTCTTCGAGGGCGGAGAGATCTGGGTCGGCAGCCAGCAGGGCCCGCCGGCCAAAACGTCCTGACGACGCCAGCCCAACCGCCGCCTCTGCCTCGATGGAGGAGATGAGGGTGGCGCCCCCTCAATCTCCCCCGAGAGGGAGAGAGGTGGGTTTGCTCCTCAACCCTGAAGAGCTACTTGCGAACAAATGTCTTTACATATCCCCCGTTGCCTGTTAGAATGGGGGCCGTCGTCGCCATGTGAGGCACTCCCGACCATCGGTTTTCTCTTTATTGTTTGCCAATTGTGCCCATGCTATCATGGCCTCGATGCCGACAGTGGAACCCGCAGACCGCCGAGATAAGTACGCGACGGGAGAGTGACTTGACGACCCAGAAAGCGAAGGCCCTGGAACTTGCCATCGGACAGATAGACCGTCACTTTGGCGCCGGAGCGGTAATGAAGCTGGGGAAGTCCACGGTCTTCACCCCCGTCGACGCCATACCGACAGGCTCCATCTCCCTGGACCAGGCGCTGGGCGTGGGCGGAATCCCCAAGGGGCGTGTTACCGAGGTGTTCGGGGCCGAGGCTTCGGGCAAGTCGACCCTGGCGTATCACGTCATGGCGGAGGCGCAGCTGGCCGGCGGCACCGCCGCCTACGTCGACGCGGAGCACGCGCTGGACCCCACCTACGCAGCCAAGTGCGGCATCGACCTGGACGAGCTCCTGGTCTCCCAGCCCGACACCGCGGAACAGGGGCTGGAGATCTGCGAGTATCTGGTGCGCAGCGGTGCGGTGGACGTGGTCGTCGTCGACAGCGTGGCTGCCCTGGTCCCCAGGGCAGAGCTGGAGGGGGATATGGGAGACACTCACGTCGGGCTGCAGGCCCGCCTGATGTCCCAGGCCCTGCGCAAGCTCACGTCGGCCATCAGCCGCTCCAATACGGCCGTCATATTCATCAACCAGATCCGAGAGAAGGTGGGCGTCTTCTTCGGAAACCCCGAGGTGACCCCCGGAGGACGGGCGCTGAAGTTCTACAGCTCCGTGCGCATAGACATGCGGAGGCTGGAGTCGATAAAGCAGGGGAAGGACATCCTGGGCAACAGGGTGCGGGTGCGGATCCTGAAGAACAAGGTCGCGCCGCCGTTCCGCGTTGCCGAGTTCGACATCATGTTCAACGAAGGCATCAGCAAATCCGGGGACCTGCTGGACTTGGCGACGGAGGCGGACGTCGTCAAGAAGAGCGGCTCCTTCTACTCCTTCGGCGAGACTCGACTGGGACAGGGCAGGGAGAACGCCAAGGCGTTCCTGAAGGCCCACGACGACATATTCGCCGAGATCGCGAGGCTGATCAGGGGCGATTCCGACGAGGACACCCCCGCGGTGGAGGCCACCAGCCCCGCAGGTGCGGGCCGGCCGCAGGATGGAAAGGCAAGCTGACCGACGCGGGTGACAGGACAACGGCCCTTGAGCCAATCTCCGAGCCGCCGCCAGCCCAAAGGAGCGATCCGGGGTCGTAACGGCCTTCGATGAACGATAGCGAGCCCTTCCAACGCGCCAGCGCAGCCGCCCTTCGCTACCTGTCCCATAGGCCCAGGAGCGAGTCGGAGGTCCGAACTCGACTCGCGCGCCGCTTCCCGCCCAACGTCGTCGACAGCGTCATAGAGGAGCTGTCGCTCCGCGGACTGACCGACGACTCGAAGTTCGCCGCTCTGTGGGCCGACAGCCGCTCCCGCCACAGCCCTCGCAGCGCATTCGCAATCCGCAGGGAGCTCACAGCCAAGGGCATCTCCCAAGAGTTGGCCGACTCCGCCGTCCGGGACATCGACGACAGGGACGCAGCCTATACGGCGGGCGCTAAACATGCCCGTCGGCTGGACGGCTCCGACCACGCCGCCTTCCGCAGACGCATGTGGGGCTACCTGCGCCGCCGGGGCTTCAGCCCGTCCATCAGCCGCTCCGTCATCGCTCACCTCTGGGACGAGAGGCGCGGCGAGAGAAGCGAGGCTCAGGAGCTCAACGCGGAGAGCTGAGGGCCCAGGAATCCAAGGCTCTTCGGCCGCCCTGGGAATGAAACGGACGATATGAGAGACTCACAGCGGTCGTACAGTACGGATGGAGACCCAGCCAATCATGGGACGCGTCCGGCGGCCGGACGCCGGAGGTAGGCACATGCTCGAGATAAGCCTAATCCTGATGTTGGTCCTTCTGGTTTTCTCCGCCTTCTTCTCCAGCTCCGAGGCGGCGTTCCTCTCCCTGCAGAGGAACAGAATCACCCACCTGGTCAGCTCCGGAGTTCCGGGGGCGGCCAGAGTGTCCGATATGATCAAGCAGCCAGAGCGGCTGCTCTCGACGATTCTCCTGGGCAACAACCTGGTCAACGTCGCCTTCACGGCGGTCGTTACCGTGTTGATCGTAAACATCGAAGCCCTGGGAGAGAAGGTCGGCATAGCCGTCGCCACTGTCGTCGGGACGGCGATCCTGCTGATCGCCGGGGAGATCATCCCCAAGACGATAGCCGTCCGCAGGGCCGAGCGCGCGGCCTTCCTCTACGCCCGGCCCCTGAAGTGGGTCGAGCTGATGATGCTGCCGCTGGTGGTGGTGCTCCAGTGGACCACGCGCGGGACCAGCGCCATCCTAGGGGGCGCCTCCTCCGCCAAGAGGTCCATCACCGAGGGCGAGTTCCGGACCCTCATCGATATCGGCGAGGCCGAGGGCACCTTCGAGCCGGTGGAGGCGGAGATGCTGGAGAACGTGTTCCGGTTCGGCGACCGGCAGGTGCGCGAGGTGATGACGCCACGGACGGAGATGGTGTCCATCGAGCGGGGAGCCAACCTGGGCCAGTTCCTGGAGGTCTACGCCGAGAACGCCCATTCGCGGTTCCCCGTGTACAAGGGCTCCATCGACAACGTCGTCGGCCTCATATCGTCCAAGGACATCCTGAGGGCGATGTCCAAGCGCGGCCTCAAGTACGACGGCCCGGTGACCGATCTGACCCGGGACGCCTACTACGTACCGGAGACCAAGCGGGTGCCCGAGCTGTTCGACGAGCTGCGCCAGACCGGGAACCAGATGGCCATCGTCGTCGACGAGTTCGGCGGCCTCGCGGGCCTCGTGACCCTGAAGAGGCTGTCGGAGGAGGTAGTGGGACCGGTCGGCGAGGAGGGCATGGGGCCGCAGGAGGAGTACGAGGCCATCGACACCAACACCTTCCAGGTGGAAGGCGGCATGAGCATCGACGAGGTTAACGAGGAGATGGAGATCGGTCTTCCCAGCGGGAACTTCGAGACCATCGCCGGCTTCGCCCTGGAGATACTGGGGCACATCCCCGTCGAGGGGGAGCAGTTCGAGTACGGCTTGCTGCTCTTCGAGATCATCGAGATCGATTCATTGAAGATCGAGGCCATTCGGGTCACGATACAGAGCGCTGGAGGCGAGGCCCAGGTTGAAGCTGATTCTGGTCAGGCACGGGGAGACTCCGCCAAATAGGGCGGGCCGCATCCTGGGCCTCTGCGGCGTCCGCCTCACCTCGACGGGCCGGATGCAGGCACGGGCCTTGGCGTGCGCCCTGCGCGGGGAGCTGCCCTTCCTGCTCTACGCCAGCCCCGTGGTCCGCGCGCTGGAGACGGCGCAGACGATATCGACGGCCCTGGACGTGCCCGTGGAGCCGCTGGAGGGCCTTGCCGAGGCCGACGCGGGCGAGCTGGAGGGTCTCACCGGCCCAGAGATGCGGGAGAGGCACCCGGATTTCGCGCGCCGCTGGGATGAGGACCCCGGCGCGGCGCGGATGCCGGGGGGAGAGTCCCTGGCGGAGGTGCAGCGCCGGGCCTGGAGCGCAGTGGAGCGCCTCCTGGCCCGCAACGATGGCGGCACTGTCGTCGCCGTCACCCACAACTTCACCATCCAGACCATCGTCTGCAGGGTCCTGGGCATCCCGCTGAGAAACTTCCGGCGGCTGCGCCAGGAGGTCGGCTCCATCACCCGCCTGGAGCTTACGGCCTCGTCGATGGCCGTGCTCTCCCTAAACGAGACGGGGCACCTGCCCGCCTGAGCCCCGGGCCGCCTGCCATACCTCGCACTACCCACCGCGCAAGACCCCTTCGCAGCAGACCGCCATGCCGTCCCAGAGCACCGATGGAGCCGCCGTCACAGCCAGGCTGCACCGCCTCGTGAGGGAGGCCATGGCGCGGGCCGGGGCCGCCGGGACCGTCGTCGTGGCCGTCTCCGGCGGCCCCGACTCGCTGTCCCTGCTCTACGCCCTCCACCATCTCCGGGAGGAGCTGGGGCTGCGCCTCCACGGGGCCCACCTTGATCACGGCATCAGGGGACCGGACTCCTCGGCTGACGCCGAGTTCGTCGGCGAGACCTTCCGCCAGCTGGGTATCCAGGGTACCCTACGCAAGGTCGACGTCCCCTCCTTCGCAGAGCGGCAGCGCCTCTCGATGGAGGAGGCCGCCCGGGAGCTGCGCCTCGACTTTCTAGCCGAAGTAGCGCGGCGGCAGCGTGCTCGGGGCGTCGCCCTGGGCCACACCTCCGACGACCAGGCCGAGACCGTGCTCATGCGCATCCTCAGGGGCGCCGGGACCAGGGGCCTGCGCGGTATGCGGCCCCTGGCCGTGCGGGCGGCCCCCGGCGGCGAGGTCGTACTCCTGCGGCCCCTGCTGGACGTCACCCGTCGAGAGACCGAGGCGTACTGCAGGGAGATGGGGCTGCGGCCCCGCCGAGACGAGTCCAACCTGTCCCCGAAGATGACCCGAAACCGCGTCAGGATGGAGCTGCTTCCCCTGATGGAGCGGTACAATCCCGCTGTCCGGGAGGCGCTCCTGCGCCTCTCCCGCTCGGCGGCTGAGGACGCGGACTACTTGGACGCCGCAGCCGGGCCCCTGTGGGACGAGCTCGCCCGCCGCGACGGTCCCGGGATCTCCCTGGACAGGGAGGGGATGTCCGGTCTGCACGCCGCCATGGCGGCCACCCTCCTGAGGCGTGCGGTCCTAGAGGTCAAGGGAGACCTGAGAGACGTGACCCGGCGGCACGTGGACGCCATGATGCGCCTGCTGGCGGGACCTGCGGGCAGGTCCCTGGACCTGCCCGCAGGCCTCTCCTTCTCGGTGGGCTACTCCCGGGCGACGCTGCTGCCGAAGGGGGGCGTTCCGACTCCCCTGCCGCCCCTGGACGGCCCCCGCGAGATCGCCGTCCCCGGCGAGACCGCGCTGGCGGGCTGGACGGTCACGGCCCGCGTCCTCGACGTCGAGCCTCCCTCAGGCCCGACCGCGGCTCCGGCCGGAGCCCTCGTTCGGGAGCACACCGCCTACCTGGGCCGCGACGGCGTCGGCTTGCGGCTTTGGGTGCGCCCGCGCCGGGACGGCGACCGCTTCCATCCCCTGGGCATGCCCCAGTCCAAGAAGCTCCAGGACTTCATGGTCGACTCCAAGATACCCCGCTCCTGGCGGGACCGTGTACCCCTGCTGGTCGCCCCCAAGGGCATAGCCTGGGTCGTCGGCTGGAGGATCGCGGAGTGGGCAAAGGTGCGCGACAGCGACCCGCGCCGCCTCCAGGTCCGCTTCCGCCGCACCTAGAGGCCCTCTCAGTCTCGCGGCTTGGCTACCCAGACCATCTCGGTGCTGCTCTCGTCAAAGGGGGACCGATGGTAGTCCCCGAATAGGTCCAGCACCTGGTAGCCGCAGCGCGCCAGCAGGTGGTCGATCTCCCAGCGGTGGGCATACCGCAGCTGGAAGTCCCTGTAGAGGCGCCTGCTGACGGTATCCGTCTCGTCCAGCTCCTCGACGATTATGCGGGCGCTGACGATCTGGTTGTGGTTGTCGTAGGCGCTCTGGTGCCACAGAACGAGTCTACGCCCGGTCTCTTCGTCGGAGACGTCACGCAGGTGGTAGGGTGAGTCGCCCTCCTGGACCATCATCTCCAAGTCGGGGACGAAGGCGTCGAAGATGAGCTTTCCGCCCGGGGCCAAAAGGGCCGCGATGCCCTCGAGGGCTCGGACCTGGTCCTCCACGCTGAGCAGGGCCAGGAATCCGCGGAACGGGATAATCACCAAGCCGAACTCTCCGACTATCGGAGATGAGCTCAGGCGGCGCATGTCCGCCTCCACCAGGGTCAGCCGACCGGACCTCTCATGGGAGAGCGCCGCCTTCCGTCGGGCGACCTCCAGCATCTCCGGCGACGAGTCCAGTCCAACGACGTCCACCCCGGCGTCCGCTATCGGGATAGAGACCCTGCCGGTGCCGCATCCCAGCTCCAGTACGGGGCCTCCGGCCTCCAAGGCCTCGCCGACGTAGAAGGGGATGTCCTCGGTGACGTATGAGTACACCGAGTCGTAGACGTCGGCCCACTGGTCGTAGGGCGAGGGAGTCACGTCGAGCCTGTGGTCGTTGGCGGTAGAGGCAAGCTGGCGATCAGGCGCCGCCCATGCGCTGCAGCGCGGTCCTGACCTTCTCCTCGATGGGCATGGGGTCTCCGGGCGCGATGGAGGAGACGGCCTCCCGCGCCTCGGACAGCGTGTACCCCAGGGCGGTGAGAGCCTCGATGGTGTCCGCGTCCCCAAGGGTCTCGGGGCCGGCGCCGAAGGCCCCGTCGAGCTTGCCCTTGAGCTCCAGTACTATGCGGCCGGCGGTCTTCGCTCCCACTCCGGGCACCGCGCTGAAGGCCTTGGCGTCGCCGACGGCTACGGCCGCGGCCAGCGCGTCCGCCGTGAACAGGGACAGCACGCTGAGGGCCAGCCTCGGCCCGACGCCGTTGATCCCCAGCAGCACCTCGAAGGCCCTCCTGGAGTCCTCCGTGGCGAACCCGTACAGGGAGAGACTCTCCCCGCGCATCTGCAGCGACGTGAAGAGGCGCACCCGGTCTCCCACCGCGCCGATGCCTTCGATGCAAGAGCCGGGAACGTTCACCCGAAAGGTAACGCCACCGACCGCGACGTCGGCCCAGTCGGCGCCGACGCCCTCCAGGCTCCCTCTGATGGACGTGATCAGCGACGAGACCACTGCCTTCGGGTCCCTCTACGGCCTGAGCAGGAGGACATCGCGCCCCTGCGAGGCGTTGATGTGGCAGATGGCCACGGCGAGAGCGTCCGCCGCGTCCGAGGGCTGGGGAGGCTCTTGCAGGTCCAGCAGCACCTTTACCATCTCCTGGACCTGCTCCTTGGAGCTGCCGCCGTAGTCGGTGACCGCCTTCTTGACCTGCCTTGGGGAGTAGCTGAACATCTCCAGCCCATGGCGGTCGACGGCCACCATCGCTACGGCCTGGGCCTGTCCGACGGCCATGGCCGCACGGACGTTGCGGGCCACGAAGGGCTCCTCGATGGCTACCTCGGCCGGCGCCAGGTCCCGTATCGCCCTATCGAGCTCCCGTTGCATATGGCCAAGGCGCTTCGCCAGGGAGTGTCTCCGCCTGGCGGTCAAGACCTCTGAGTGGGCCAGGCGGAGACGCCCATCACAGGACTCCACCACCCCTACGCCCATGTTGAAGGTCCCCGGGTCTATTCCCATCACCCGCAATGGATCACCTCTGCCGACCCGAAAGAGCTTGCCGGGTCTGGCTGGGAGTCCTTACGACTCACTCCTGTAACGCTCCAAGGCCTCGTCCGGGAAGTCCGCGTTGGAGAACACTCTCTGGACGTCGTCCAAGTCCTCCAGCTGGTCCAGGAGGCGCAGCGTCTGGAGGGCCGACTTCTCGTCGAGGGTGATGGTGCTTTTGGGGAGCATGGCGGTATCCGAAGACCTCACGGTCGCGTCGTGCTCGGACAGCCTCTCCCGTATCTCCTCCAGCTCGGCGGGGGCCGAGTAGACGTGAAGCGTCGATTCGAAGGTCTCGAAGTCTTCCGCTCCCGCGTCTATCGCGATCAGGGTCAGCTCCTCGGCCTCCTCTTCCTCGGCCTCCACGACCACCACCGCCCTCTGCTGGAACTGCCAGGCGACGGCGCCGGACTCCGCGAGATTGCCGCCGCTCTTGGTGAAGGTGGAGCGAATGTCCGAGACGGTGCGATTCCTGTTGTCCGTCAGCGTCTCCAGCATAATGCCGGCGCCTCCGGGACCGTACCCCTCGTAGGTGACCGCCGACATCTGGTCTTGGCCTGAGCCGTCTCCGGTGGCGCGCTTGATGGCCCTGTCGACGTTGCCCGACGGCATGTTGTTGTCTTTCGCCTTCTGTATCGCCATGCGAAGGCGAAAGTTCGTGTCCGGGCTCGGTCCGCCCTGCCGCGCCGCCGCGATGATCTCTCGGGTCAGCTTGGTGAAGAGCTGGCCTCGGCGCGCGTCGGTGGCGGCCTTACCGTGCTTTATGGTGGACCACTTGGAGTGACCGGACATGGCTGCCCCTCCCGAACCCTATGGCTGGCCCAATTCTAGCATGGGCCCAAGGTACGGTCAAAGCGCCGGCGGTGGTGTAACTGCTCAGACTTGATGAGACGTATGCTCCCAACCCTCACCCTAAACTCTCTCCCAGACCTGGGAGAGAGGACTGACGCCTTACGTGGACTGCTCGTTCCCCTCAAGTCTTGACAGTTACGTGGACTGGGCTTGGACTGGGCACGCCCGTTTGACACCGATTCATGAACGCCTTTAGAATGCCAGTGTCCGCGTCCCAGGCGCTCTGGCGGCTGGGCTGAAGTGAGTCAGATTTGGGCGATTCCCGCTGGAGGTTCATGATGGCAACCAAGGCTTATATCCTGGTGGAGACGTCTGTCGGTAGGTCGAGGGAGGTGGCCGGCGCCCTGCGCTCGCTGGAGGGCGTCGAGAACGTGGATGCGGTTACGGGGCCCTACGACATCATCGCCGTCGTGGCGGCGCCCGACCTGAACGCAGTTGGGGACCTGGTTACCAGCGAGATACACACCATCAACGGCATAGTACGCACCGTCACCTGCCTCTCGGTAGGCAGCTCCTAAGCCCGTCGGCCCGGACGCCGCCGCGCTCCGGCGGCAGGGAAGCGTCTAAGGGCCCAAGCTCGTAACTCTATGCCCCTGGGGCGAGGAGATCAGACCTCATGGACTTCCAATTCAGCGAGTCCGACGAGCGTTTTCGTGAAGAGATCGCCGGCTTCGTCGAGTCCGACCTGCCGTGGGACTGGCGCACGCGAAGCGTGGACGCCGAGGAGCCCGCGGACGCCGTACTGGTCAAGGAGTTCAAGAAGAAGCTCGCCGACAGGGGATGGCTGACCCTGGCGTGGCCGGAGGAGTACGGAGGCCAGGCCGCGCCGCATATCAGCCAGATGATCTTCAACGAGGAGATGGCCTACCGAGGAGTGCCCGCCGCGGACCCCGGGGTCCGCATGGTGGGCCCCATTCTGATGCTCTACGGCTCCGAGGAGCAGAAGAGGTACTTCCTGCCGCGCATCGCCCAGGCTGACATAACCTGGGCCCAGGGATACTCGGAGCCGGACGCGGGCTCCGACCTGGCTTCGCTCCAAACGCGGGCGGTGGAGGACGGCGACGACTTCGTGCTCAACGGCTCCAAGATATGGAACGGCGCCCACGCCGGAGCCGACTGGATGTTCATGCTGGCCCGGACCGATCCCGACGCGCCGAAGCACCGGGGGATCAGCTTCCTGCTCGCCGACATGAGCGCGGAGGGGATCACCGTCGAGAAGATCCCGATGATGTGGAACGCGTATCGCAGCCTGGTCACCTTCGAGAACGCCCGCGTTCCCAAGAGCAACCTCGTCGGAGAGCTGAATCGGGGCTGGTACGTTGGGGCCGCGCTCCTGGACTTCGAGCGCTCCGGCGTCGACGTCCCCGCTCGGGCCAGGCGCGTACACCGCGACCTTGTCGAGCTCTGCAAGGAGAGCAGACGCAACGGCCATCCACTGTCGGAAGACGAGGTTATCAGGTTCCGGCTCGCCCGCATGGCGGTGGAGATCGAGGCGTGCAGGATGATGTGCTACAACGTCGCCTGGATGCAGAGCCAGGGCCAGATTCCCAACAAGGAAGCCTCGATAACCAAGGCCTTCGGTTTCGAGATGCTGCAGAGGCTGTACAGGCTGGGCATGCGGATAGTGGGCCTCTACGGCCAGCTGGAGCCCGACTCGAAGTGGGCGCCCCTGCAGGGCCGGATCGAGAACGCCTACATGCGCTCCGGCGGCGGCACCGTCGCCGCCGGCACCTCGGAGATCCAACGCAACGTCATCGCTACCAGGGGCCTCGGGCTGCCGCGAGGGTAGTTTTCCGTGGATAGTCCTCTCCCGGACCTGGGGAGAGGGGGCTCCGGTCGCCTTCGTTGGCGGTGGTCAGGGCGAGGCGTCCGGCAGGCCGGTTGCGCCGACTTCAGGAGATGTGAGATGGACCTCGGACTGGACGAGTCCCAACAGATGTTGAAGACCAGCGCTCGGGCGTTTCTCGAGTCGGAGTGTCCCGACACCTACGTCCGGGACATGGAAGAGGACGAGCGAGGCTACACCCCAGAGATGTGGGGCCAGCTGGCCGAGCAGGGGTGGCTGGGCCTCATGTTCCCGGAGTCCTACGGGGGAGTGGGGTTGAGCTTCCTGGACCTGACCATCCTCTTAGAGGAGACTGGGAGGGCGCTCCTTCCGGGGCCCTTCTTCTCGTCGGTGGTGATGGGCGGCATGGCCATCATGGACGCCGGGAGCGACGCTCAGAAGTCCGAGCTTCTCTCGGCCATAGCCGAGGGGCGGCTCATCATCAGCCTCGCCCTGACGGAGCCCAGCGCCCGCTGGGACGCCGCCGGCGTCCAGACGACCGCCCAAGCGACTGCCGGCGGGTACGTGCTCGACGGCACCAAGCTCTTCGTCCCCAACGCCCACGTCTCGGACTACCTGGTCGTGGCCGCCCGGACGGGCGAGGGCGAGCGAGACGTCACCCTCTTCGTCACGCCCTCCAGGGGCGACGGCATCAGCCAGACGCTGCTGAAGACCATAGCCTCCGACCGCCAGTCGGAGGTCGTGTTCGACGGCCTAGAGGTGCCGAGCTCCCGGGTGCTGGGGGAGGTCAACGGCGGGTGGGACACCATAGAGAAGGTTGTCCGCTGGGGCGCGGTCGGCAAGTGCGCCGAGATGGTCGGCGGGTCCCAGCAGGTCCTGGACATGACCGTCGAGTTCGCCAAGCAAAGGGTCCAGTTCGGCAGGCCCATCGGGAGCTTCCAGGCGGTCCAGCACCACTGCGCCAACATGGCCACGGACGTGGAGGGCTCACGCTACCTGACCTACCAGGCCGCGTGGCTGCTGTCCAAGGAGCTGCCCGCCGAGCGCGAGGTGGCGATGGCCAAGGCATGGGTGAGCGACGCCTACGCCCGGGTGTGCGCCATCGGCCACCAGTGCCACGGCGCCATCGGCTTCACCAAGGAGCACAATATGCAGCTGTACTCCCGGCGGGCCAAGGCGGCCGAGCTCGCCTTCGGCGACAGCGACTTCCACCTGGAGCAGGTAGCCCAGTCCATAGGCCTGTAGCTGGTCCTCCTCTCCCTTTGACTCGACGGGCTCGACCTGGGACTCCGGTCGGTCTGCCTCATCGAGCTATCTTCGTATCGGTGACGGGGGTGGACTTTGGGAGGAGCGTCACAGCCGGGGGCCATCCAGGTATACTATACCCATACTGAAGCAGGGCCCGCCCTGCCGCGTCGATTCTAAACAGCGGGTTACTCCCCCTGACCACTCTGAGCTACATCTTCAGGCGACTGTCAGGCGATAGGAAGCTCATACTGGGCATCCTGCCGGGCTTGGCTATCGCTACCACCCTGGTCGCAGGGGCTCCCGTGTACCTCAACGCCCTAGAGCGGCAGGGCATAAACACGGCCATCGACAACACCCCGGGCGCGTTGCTGGCGATAGCGGCCTACGCCCCCTACATCCCCCTGGATGAGGCCAGCCTCCAGGACGCCGAAACCGACTTGGAGGACGCCATCGGCCTCAACATACAGGGGGTCTACCGCGGACACGAGCGGTACGTGAAGTCGAAGGGCTACGACCTGGCTCTTCCCAGGGCGCCCATCAGACGAGACCCCGACCAGGAGGACCCCGAGGGCTATCTCGGCCACCTGAAGCGCCTGGAGGAGCACGCGACTTTCCTCGACGGGCGGATGGCTTCGAGCAACATCGTCACCGGCCCGCAGGGGCCCATCGTCGAGGGCGTTCTGGACTTCTCGTCGGCCTCCAACATGGGGGTGCGCGTGGGCGATACGGTCACCCTGCGGCAGTCGCTCCTCAACCCCACCGTCATCACCGTCTCGATAGTGGGCGTCTTCAGGCCCGCCGACATATACGACGAGTTCTGGCAGCACTACTGGGTCCTGCTGGGGGACGACCAGGACCTGTCGCTGTTCGTGACCCGTGAGGTCATGGTCGACGCCCTGGGAAAGACTTACCCCGGCTCGATATCGAGCAGCCTCTGGTCGATCTACATCGACAAGGAGAGCCTCAAGGAGTGGTCGATATCGGAGGGACGCGAGAGGCTGGCGAGCTTTCGCAGGGACCTGTCCGCCCATCTGGACCGTGCGACCGTCATCACGGGCCTCGAGCGCATGTTCAGCGACTTCGAGGAGCGCATCTTCTTCACCCGTGTTCCCGTGCTGATGATGCTTGTCATCATGCTGATAACGGTCCTCTACTTCATCGCAATGCTGGTCTCGTACCTGGTGCAGAGCAGGGACAGGGAGTTCGCGCTGCTCAGGACGCGCGGGGCAGGCACGTACCAGTTCCTCAGGGTGTTCTCCCTGGAGGCCCTGGTGCTCACCGGCTTCACGGTGATCGCGGCCCCGTTTCTGGCGATGGGCATGGTCGCCATCGCGGGCCTGCTCCCCTACTTCTCCGGAATCACCGGCGGGTCCATACTCCCCGTAGAGTTTCACTGGACGCCGTTCGCGGCGGCGGCCGGCGCCGGGCTGCTCATCCTGGCCATGCTGGTCATACCCGGCCTGCTGGGCGCGAGGGCGGGCCTGGTGATCCACAGGCTGCGATCGTCGCGGCCGCCGTCGATACCCCTGTTCCAGCGCTACTACGTGGACGTCGCTCTGTTGGTGATCGGGGGGCTGACCTTCTGGGAGCTGAGAGAGAGAGGCCACATCGTCTCCGGCGGGCTGTTCGAGGAGGTGCAGGTAAACGAGATGCTGCTTCTGGCGCCCGTGTTGGTGCTGGTGGTGGTGGCCCTGCTGTTCATGCGGCTGTTCCCGCTGTTCGTGCGGTTCCTCGTGGGCGAGTCGCCCGTGCTCCTCCACGTGGCGGCGGTGGCGACCCTGGCCTCCCTGGCGCCGACGATAGCGGCGCGGGAGCTGAGCGCCGGCAACAACCTGGGGTGGATGTGGCCCGCGGCCCTTCTGGCCCTGTTCGGAGGCGTCTACTGGGCCACGCACCGCACCCGCGACCCGTGGCTGCACGCCGCGGGGCTGGTCTTTCAGGGCGTCCTCGCTGCGGCGGTCGTGTGGATCGAGCCGCCGGACTCCAGCTCCGCGAGCTTTGCTCCCACGGTGGGCCTGATGGCGCTGGTCCCCGCCCAGGTCCTGTTCCACCTGCTGGGCTTCATGGGAAGGCTGGCCCCGGTTTGGCTGGTGGTCGGTCTGTGGCGGATGGGCCGCAACCCCCTCCAGTACACCTGGCTCGTCTTGCTGCTGGTAATGGTCACGGGCATGGGCTACCTGGCCACCACGGTGGGCGGGACGCTGAGCCGCAGCCACGAAGAGCGCATCCTCTACGACGTGGCCGCGGACTTCCGAATCGGAGGGCTGGAGGGCTCCGCGCGGGGCGACGCCCTGAGGGAGAGGTACCTCTCCATTCCGGGGGTCACGGCGGCGGCCCTGGGGTTCCGGACCGACGGGAGTGTCGGGGCCCTGGGAACGGGCGGCCGTTTCGACGTGTTCGCGGTAGAGTCGTCGGAGTTCCCTTACATGTCGTGGTACCGGGAGGACTTCTCGGTACGGCCCCTGATCAACGTCATGCAGGGGCTCCACTACGAGGTGCGGAACAGCCCCATTGAGGTCCCCGATGGCGTGTCCGCTCTGGGGGTGTGGGTGAAGCCCGAAGCCGCCTACGGCGGCGTCAGCCTCCGGCTGGTGATCCAGAGCGTCAATGGCAGCCACTATACGCTGCCCATGGGACCCCTCGGACCTCCGCAGTGGCAGGTGATGCGCTCGGAGATACCCAGCTGGATACCGGGGCCGCTGCAGGTGGTGTCGGTCCAGATATTCGAGCTGGGCTTCGGGCCTGTCGGCACGCCCGGCTCGCTGGTGATCGACGACATCCACGCAGTGATGCAGTCCACCGGCGAGGTGGTGGTGCTGGACGGGTTCGAGGGCCAGAACGGCTGGGTACCGCTGGCCACCTCCATGATATCCGAAGACACCGTCTCCCCCACCACCTCGGAGGTCCACTCCGGGGAGGGAGCCGCGGTCTTCAGCTTCGGGAAGGAGACCGACCGCGGCATCAGGGGGTTCTACCACAGCCCCAGCGGCGGGCCGCTCCCCGTGGTGGCCAGCGCCTCTTTCCTAGAGACCTCCGCGACCGGCCTGGGCGACGAGCTGGTGGTCACGATCGAGGGACGCCTGGTCCCCGTCGTGATCCAGGGGGTCGTGGACTACTTCCCGACCCTGGACCCGCGCCGGGGCGGCTTCCTCCTGGCGGAGCTCGACAGCTTGACGCGAATGCTGAACATAGCCGCGACCAACTCGCCCGTGGGACCCAGCGAGCTGTTCCTGTCCCAAGCGCCGGGGACGAACGTGGATGTGCGCGACTTTGTGCTTCGGGCGGCCCGGTCTCCCAACAACGTGCTGGACAGGGAGTTCATGCTGGCGGCGATACGGCTCGATCCGCTGATCACCGCGGGCTGGAGGGCCATGGTGCTGCTCTGCCTGGGGATCATCGGCGTTACCGCCGGGCTGGGCTACGCCACCTATCTGATCTCCTTCGCCGGTCGAAGCAGGAGCGAGATGGGGTTCCTCCAGGCCTTCGGCTTCACGAGGCGGCAGATACTGGGGCTGCTGAGCCTAGAGCACCTGGTCATCGTCGTGGTGGGCCTGAGCCTAGGCACGTGGGCGGGGCTCCAGATGAGCTCCAGTATGGTGTCGTCGATTACGGTGACCGACCGGGGCGACGGGGTGGTGCCCCCCTTCATCCTGACCACCGACTGGCTCTTCATGTCTGCGGTGTACCTGATGCTCGTGGGCATCTTCTGCTTCGCTCTCTACAGGCTGACCCGGGGCATGCTCCGGGTGGACCTGCAGACGGCCTCGAGGATGGAAATCTGAAGGACAAAGCCCAAGTCGAGTCGGGGCTCTCGCGGCAGCCCGACCGCCGGCGGCGGATATGGTCACCTCTATCCCAAACCTGATCAGGGCCTGGCCCCTGGTGGCAAAGCGGAGCATCGCCCACTGGCGGCTGCTCCTCTCGGTCATCATCGGGGTGTTCTTGGCTTCCACCATCATGGCGGGGACGGTGGTCTACTTCGACGCCCTGCGGGAGTTCGCCCTGAAGACCTCCCTGGACCGCCTCACGGAGGCCCAGGCCGACCTCCTGGTCCGCGCCGAAAGGGGCCCCACCTCCTCTGCCGAGTACGAGAAGGTCTTCAGACCCATGACCCAGCAGATCGACTCCAAGGTGGAGTGGCTGCTGAAGGGCAGGGAGCGAGGCGGCAAGTCGGCCACCTTCTTCCTGACGGCGACTGGCAGCGAGGAGACGGCGGGCGACGACAACTCCAGAGCGTACTTCGCCTTCCTGGACGGCCTGGAAGAGCGCATTACCCTCCTCCCGGGCGGAAGAATGCCAGTAGAGGAGGCGCTCAGCGCTCCGGGCGGCCCCCTGGTGCTGGAGGCGATCATCCCCGACAGCGCCGCGCAGACCTTCGGCGTGGGCGTCGGCGACTCCCTGTCGGCGGTCCCCCACTGGGACGACGCGATTCCCTACGCCAGGGTGGTCATCAGCGGGGTGTTCCAGCGCGACGACCCCGACGACCCCTTCTGGCGCATAGAGGACGAGATATTTCGCTTCGCCACGGCGATAGGCTTTCGGACCGTCCCCTTCTTCCTCTCGGAGGGCGTCTACATGGATGTCTTGGGGGACGGGTTCCGGGACATGAACAGCGCCTACGCCTGGCTGCTGGACGTCGACGTGGAGAGGATCAACGCGAGCAACTCCCGCCAAGCGGCCTTCGACATACGCCTTATGAACAGGCGGCTCTCCACCTTGTTGTTCAGCTACTGGCAGATCAGCGCATTGGACCGCACGCTGGCGGACTTCGACCGCCGTCTCTTCTTCGCGAAGCTGCCGATGTTCGTCGTGCTGATCCTCATAGCTGTGGTGATCCTCTACTACGTGGCGACGCTGTCGTCCCTGCTGGTGGAGCAGCAGCGCGGCGAGGTCGCCCTGCTCAGGAGCCGGGGGGCCAGCTCGACCCAGATACTGGGCGTCTTCGTCCTGGAGGGCGCCACCATCGCCCTTGTGGCGACGCTGCTGTCCCCACTGCTCGCCGCCTTCGTCGTCAGCCTGCTGGGCTACACCCCCGCCTTCACCGCCCTGGGCGGAGTGGGCAGCCTGCCCGCCGGCATCTCCCGCGGCGCCTACGCGATGAGCGCCCTGGGGGGAGGGCTCAGCTTCATCGCCCTCATCGTGCCGTCGGTGCAGGCGTCTCGCATGGGGGTGGTCAGGCACCGGCAGCAGTCGGCGCGCCCCTCGGACCAGCCCTTCTATCAACGCTACTACCTGGACATTATGCTGCTGGTCGTGAGCCTGTTCCTGTTCCGGCAGCTGACCGAGCAGGGTTCCGTGGTGGCCGTCCAGCTGTTCGGGGACGTGGCCGTGGACCAGATACTCCTGGCGGTGCCCGCCCTGGTGCTGGCGGCGTCCGCCCTGGTGCTGCTGCGGCTGTTTCCCAAGGCCATCAGCTTTCTCAGCGGGGACTCCCCGGAGCTGCTCCATCTGACGGTCGGCGGCACGACCCTGGTACTGGTCCCAGCCATCGCGGCCAATGCCTTGGTCTACGGGGGAGGACAGGGCTGGATCTTGCAGATAGTGCTGCTCCCGGCCGCGGCCGCCGCATACGCGGCCACCGCGCTGGCCGGGGACCGGCGTCTGAAGCTGTTGGGCGGCGCACTGCAGGCGGGCCTCATCGTGGCCCTGATCGCGGCCGGCCCCACTCTGCCGATGCGGCTTGTGTTCCTTCCGATCCTGGTGGGAATCGTTCCAGCCCAGCTCCTCTTCCACCTCCTCAGGGTATTTTCGCGGAGGGCGCCTGTCGGCTACTCCGTCGGGCTGTGGCAGATGGCCAGGAACCCGACTCACTACGCGCGGCTCTCCCTGCTGCTGATACTCTCGGCGGGCCTCGGCATAGTGGCGGCCAGCTTTGGTGGCACCCTGGAGCGGAGCTACTTCGAGCGCGCCCTCTACGCCACGGGAGCCGACATCAGGCTCGAAGGGGTGCGGATCAACAGCTTCGGCCCCACGAGGCCCCTGGCCGAGGTCTATCAGAGCATCACCGGCGTCGGGGAGGTCGCCCCGGCGTTCAGAGGCTTCGGCGCCGACCTGTCCCAGTTCTTCGGGCCCACGTACACCATGTTCGCCGTGGACGGGGAGGCGTTCAGGGAGGTCGGCTGGTCCCGGAGCGACTTCGCGTCGCGGCCCATGGACGCTCTGCTGGACTCGCTGGTCAGCGACACCCTGCCCGTCGGCATAGAGCTCCCCCCCAACACCCGCAACCTGGTGGTCACCATCAAGTCCGACGCTCCCTTCGACTCCGTCGTCGTGGCCGCCGGTCTGCGGGACGCCAACGACCGGTACGTCGCTCCCTGCCTGGGGGCCCTGGACTCGGCCGACTGGAAGATCATGGTGGCAGACCGGACCAACAGGGACTGCGGACGCCAGTTCGCGCAGCGGTCCCGCCTGCAGCCCTCCCCTCCGCTGACCCTGGTGTCCCTATCGGTACACGAGCGTTTCGGCGGGCGCAGGCTCAGGGCCGGTGCCGTCTCCATCGACGACATCCGGGTGCAGACGACCGACGGGAGGATCGAGATAATCGATTCCATGGTCGACGCCGGCGCGTGGAGCGTCCTCAGGGCGGCGCCCGAGTCGGCGTCGGACTCCCTGACGGCCTCGCCCGCGGCGTTGAACGGGGGCGACGGATCGTTGAGGTTCAGCTGGTCCGACGGCGGCCCGTTGGTAGGCCGGGGCATATACTACGGCGAGCCCCTGGCGCCCCTGCCGGTCTTGGCAAACCGGGAGTTCCTCACACAGACCGAGCGCAGGGTGGGCGACGAGCTGCCTGTCTCGGTGTCGGGACACCGCCTGCGGGTCAAGATCGTGGACCTTATCGACTACTTCCCCACGTTGAACACCGTCACGGAGCCCTACCTCATCGCGGACCTCACCTCCCTCTCCCGGTACGCCAACCTGGAGACGGCCACGTCGGAGCTCCGGCCCAACGAGATATGGATCGCGGAGAAGATCAACGGGGGGCGCTCCCAGGGGCTGATCGAGCGGCTGAGCACCAACGAGGCATTCTTCAACGGCGAGGTCTACGACAGGGCCGAGGCGCTGGACGCCTCCAGGGCCGACCCCCTGGTCGAGGCCGGGTGGAGCGCCCTGCTCTTCATCGCCTTCGCCGCGGTGCTGGTCCTCAGCGGGCTGGGATTCCTGGTCCACGCCTACGTCTCCTTCCGCAATCGAGAGATGGAGTTCGCGTTGATGAGGACCCTGGGGTTCTCCCTCAAGCAGCTGGTGACCCTGGTCTGGCTGGAGCAGGCGCTGGTCATCGCGGCGGGCATGGTGCTGGGGACCTGGATGGGGGGCCGGCTGGGCGCCGTCATAATGCCCTTCTTGGACCAGGACGAGACCGGCAGACACGTTCTGCCCCCATTCGTGCTGGAGGTGGACTGGACCGCCCTGGTCATCGCCTACGCCACGATGACCTTCGTCTTCGCCCTGATCATCGCAGGTGTGGTATGGTTCATTCACAAGATTTCGCTGCAGCGCATCCTTCGGCTGGGCGAGGTGTAGGTACGCCTGAAGCTTGAAGGACCATCGGTGGGAGGCCGGTATGACAATCAGGGGCGAGGCCCCGTACATCCAGTGCAAGGACCTCTTCAAGATATACAAGATCGCAGACTTGGAGGTCGTCGCCCTCCGGGGCCTAGACCTCAGCGTAGACGCCGGCGAAGTGGTCGCCATCGTGGGCGCCAGCGGCAGCGGCAAGAGCACCCTGATGAACATACTGGCGGGCTACGACACCCCGTCGGCGGGGGGCGTGACCGTGGGGGGAACGGACCTGCTGCAGATGGGAGGCGCGGGGGCGGAGGAGTACCGGCGGACCCAGATCGGCTTCATCTGGCAGCAGACCAGCCGCAATATGTTCCCCTACCTGTCGACCCTGGAGAACGTTGCTCTGCCGATGATGCTCACCGACGTGCCCGTCAGCGATAGGACCGACAGGGCCAAGGAGCTCATCGAGCTGGTGGGACTGGGCCACCGGATGGACCACACCCCGGACAAGCTATCGGGCGGCGAGCAGCAGCGCGTGGCCATCGCCATAGCGCTGGCCAACCACCCCCCTCTGCTGCTGGCGGACGAGCCGACGGGGGAGCTGGATGACGCCACGGCCGCGGAGATCCTGGACCTGTTCGGCGAGGTCAACCACCGGCTGGGGACCACCATCGTCATCGTCACCCACGACCCGGAGATCGCCTACAAGGTCGGGCGGGTCGTCTTGATACGCGACGGCAAGCTCTCCACGGAGATCAGGCGCAAGGTCACCTTCAGGCGGCTTACCGGCGCCGCCGACACGGAGGGCGCTCTGGAGGAGTTCATCCTGGTGGACGCCAGCGGCAGGGTGCAGATCCCCAAGGAGTACCTAGAGCAGCTGAAGATAGGCGAGAGGGCCGTGGCGGAGGTCGAGAACGGCAAGGTCACCCTGGCGCCTGAAGGAGCGAGAGAGTGAGCAGAGTACAGCGCCTCCTGGTGGCCGTGGACCTGTGGCGCACCTACTACCTGGGCTCGGAGGAGATCAACGCGCTGCGGGGGATCAACTTCACCCTGAGCCCCGGGCAGTTCATCGCGGTCGTCGGCAGGTCGGGATCGGGCAAGACGACGCTGTTGAACGTGCTGGCGGGCTTGGACCAGCCGACCTCGGGGAAGGTGCTCTTCGAGGAGGCCAACCTCTCGGAGATGAGCGAGCACGAGCTGACGGAGATCCGCCGCCACAAGATAGGCTTCGTCTTCCAGTCCTTCGGCCTGCTGCCGCTGCTGTCGGCTTTCGAGAACGTGGAGCTCCCGCTGCGGATCGCCGGGGTCGGCCCCGGCCGGAGGGAGGAGCGCACCAGAGAGGCCCTGGATATCGTGGGGCTCTGGCCCAGGGCCAAGCACCGCCCCTACGAGCTGTCGGGAGGGGAGCAGCAGCGGGTCGCGATAGCGCGGGCCATCGTCAACAACCCGCCGCTGATACTGGCCGACGAGCCCACGGGCGAGCTGGACTCCGTCAACGCCCAGGCGATCTTCGGCCTATTCAAGGAGATGGTGCAGACCCAGCACATCAGCGTCGTCGCCGCCACCCACGACTCCACGCTGCTGGCCATGGCGGACGAGGTGAAGGAGATCCGGGACGGCACCCTTATGGACCACGTCGCCCAGGGCGGCCGGTTCCGGTAGGAGGTTAGGCAGATGTTCGACCTGAGCGGCAAGGTCGCCGTGGTCACCGGCGGCAACGGCGGCATCGGCCTGGGCATCGCGTCCGCCTTCTCCCGGGCCGGGGCCAGGGTCGTCATCGCCGCCCGAAACGAGGCGAAGACCGAGGGGGCGGTGCGGGCCCTGGAGAGCGGCGGCCCCGGAGCGCTGGGGCTGTCGGTGGACGTCTCCGACCACGAGTCGGTGGCCTCCATGGTCGCCTCGGCGCTGAGCGGGTACGGCCGCGTCGACGTCCTGGTGAACAACGCGGGAATCAACGTGCGCAAGAGTCCCCAGGACTACTCGCCCCAGGAGTGGGACACCATAGTCGACACGAACCTGAAGGGGACCTTCCTGTGCGCCAGGGAGGTCTATCCGCACATGGCGGCGTCGGGCGGCGGCAAGATCATCAACATCGGCTCCATGTTCTCCCTGTTCGGCAGCCGCGTCGTGGCGGCCTACGGCGCCAGCAAGGGCGGGGTGGTACAGCTCACCAAGAGCCTGGCTGTCGCGTGGGCCGGGGACAACATCCAGGTCAATGCCATCCTTCCCGGCTGGATCAACACGGACCTTACGGCGCCGATAGAGACGGAGGACCCGGAGCGCCACCGGTCCATCAGCTCCCGCATCCCCCGGGGCAGGTGGGGGGAGCCCGAGGACCTGGGCGGCGCCGCCGTATTCCTGGCCAGCAGGGCCTCCGACTACGTCACGGGCGTCTCCCTCCCCGTGGACGGCGGCTACTCGATAGCCTGAGGGACACGGAGGGTCTGCGAGCTATGGCTGAGGTCTATGTGCTGGGGGCGGGTACGCCTACGCCCACGCCGATGCGGTTCGGGTCGTCTTACGTGGTGAAGACTGGGGACGACCAGATAATGGTGGACTGCGGACCGGCGGCTACGCACAAGCTCGTGAAGGCGGGGCTGTGGCCGACAGAGATCGACTACCTCTTCTTCACCCATCACCACTTCGACCACGACGTGGACTTCCCATGCTTCCTGCTGTGCCGGTGGGACCAGAGCATCGGGAAGGAGAACACGCTGCAGGTGCTGGGGCCGACGCTGACGGAGCGGATCACGGAGGCGATCATCGGCGAGGAGGGCGCCTTCGCCCACGACTGGAAGGCGCGGGTAGGCCACCCGGTGAGCCAGCAGGTGTTCGTCAACCGGGGCGGCACCCTTCCACGCAAGCCCCCGGAGGTCTCCGCCAAGGACATCGGCCCCGGAAGGGTCTTCTCGGGGGGGGACTGGGAGATGACGGCGGCGCACGCGGAGCACGTGCAGCCGTACCTGGACTCGCTGGCCTACAGGCTGGACTGCCCCGACGGCAGCATCGTCTTCACCGGGGACACGCAGCCGTGCGACACGGTGGTGAACCTGGCCAGGGAGGCGGACGTCATGCTGTGCATGTGCTGGGACGACCAGGAGGTGATGGAGGGGAACGGGGAGGCCGCGTTCCAGTGCGGCACCACGGGGGCCGCGCGGATGGCCCAGGAGGCGGGGGTCAAGAAGCTGGTGCTGGTCCATGTCGGCCCGCACCTGTCGGGCCGGGGCCCGATGGAGAAGGGGCGGCGCGACATATCGGAGATATACGACGGCGAGGTCGTCTTCTCTGACGAGCTTATGTCGCTGGAGGTATAGCTCGACGCCCCCATCCTAACCTTCCACTTTGGGGAAGGGATTCTGGGATAGTTATCAGAGCGGCCGCTTCACAGGGATGCCGGGGCGCCGGGGGTAGCGCTCCGGCGTGGGAGCGACCTTCTCCAAGACCACCAGCGTCCTCCTCTCCTGTCGGCCGGAGGCGGGGACGGGCACGACCTCCCTCAGCACCCCACCCATGGCCTCGATAGCGCGTCCGGCCCCGGCCGCCTCCTCCTGGACGGCGCTCCCCTTCTGCGCAATGACCAACCCGCCGAGGCGGCAGAAGGGCAGGGTGAGCTCCGCCAGCGCCGGGAGGCCCGCCACGGCCCTGGCGGCGACCAGATCGAAGGCCTCCCGCAGCCCGTCCTCGCGGCCCAGGGTCTCCGCCCTGCCGGTGAGCACCTCCACGCCGGCCAACCCCAGGGCATCGACGAGGTGGCCCAGGAAGGCCGTCTTCTTGGCCGTAGCCTCGATGAGGGTGGTCCCGAGCCGGGGGAAGGCTATCTTCAGCGGCAGCCCCGGAAAGCCCGCGCCGCTGCCGACGTCGAGGAGACGGGTCCCCTCCCCGACCGGTCCCGGGAAGGCTAGGGCCACGCTCAGGGAGTCGCGAAAGTGCCGACTCCTGACGCCCTCCACGTCGGTCACAGCGGTCAGGTTGACCCGCGAGCGCCACCGGACCAGCTCTTCGTAGTACCGCCGGAACAGCCGGAGCTGCGGATCGGACAGATCGATCCCCAGCTGGGCGGCCTCCTCCCTGAGGCGCCTCACTCGGACCCTCCGACACCGGCCTCCGGCCTTCCCTCCCCTAGCGTTCGGGCAGTCCCGGAGCCCTCGACTTCCTTTGACACGCAGGCCAACATGGGTCAAGTCTACAGCATGGGGCGCTCATACTTGCGTGCCGGATTTGGTGTCCATTCGTCGCCGTATGCCGCTCATCTTACGACTTGATGCAATCCGTTACGGGTGCAGGCCGATCTCCGTAACGAATACGCCGGCGGCCCTAGCTTTCGGGTTTCGTTAACCGTAGCAGCCGTGACTTGACTCTTGGACAGCGCTCAAATATCATGTCCCGCAACTGTATCTATCAGGATATGCAGGATATGAGGGAAAGCTGCGGAAGCGGTCCGAGGAGGATTTCATGAAGAGGTTCGGTCTATCCCTAGTTCTCGGCTTGGTCCTTGCGGCGGCGCTGGCCGCCTGCGCGGGAGAAGCCACCCCCGAGACGGTGGTGGTCGAGAAAGAGGTCATCAGAGAGGTACCTGTGGAGATTGTGGTGGAGAAGGAGGTAATCAAGGAGGTGGAGGTGCAGGTGGAGAAGGTGGTGGTCAAGGAGGTGACGGTAGAGAAGGAGGTCATCCGGGAGATCGAGACGCCCAGGGTCAGCCCTGAGCTCCTGGGTAACCTGGAGGGCCCCAGGATCATCAGCGACGCCGGGATGGTCCCCGCCACGTTCAGCGAGGCGCCCATGCTGGCCGCGATGGTCAGCGCCGGTCAGCTCCCCCCGGTGGACGAGCGTCTGCCGAAGGAGCCGCAGGTGATAAAGCCTGTGCACGGGATAGGCAAGTACGGCGGCACCCTGCGCCGGGCATTCACCGGGCCGGCAGACAGGTGGAACGGCCTCAGATCTAGTGCACTTGACTCGATGACGTATGTGAACTGGGACGTAAGCGAGACTATTCCCAACGCCGCCAAAGGGTGGGAGTTCAGCGACGGTGGGAGGGTGCTCACCTTGTTCTTGCGCGAAGGGACGAGGTGGTCCGATGGTTCACCCTTCACCGCAGATGACTTCGTCTGGCAACACGAGAACTTGTGGATGGACCCAGACCTCAACCCGACGCCCCAGAGGCAGATGAAGTCCCCCGGTTCCGACGAGTTTGGGACGGTCGAGAAGGTAGATGACTATACGGTCAGGTTTACGTTCGAAACCCCGTACTTTCTGTTCGTCAACTATATGAGCTCCGCCAGCAACTTAGGCGGCCACGCCGGTGCGGGGTGTAATGCGAGGGGTGGGTTTGCTCCTTCAGAGTACCTCAAGCAGTTCCACGCCAAGTTCGCTGGGCAAGCGGCGGTCGACAAGATCGCCAAGGACGAAGGCTACGACACCTGGGTGCAATTGATCAAGTTCAAGAACTGCTGGCAGCTCAACGAAGAGGTCCCCTCGTTGACCGCCTGGGAGACCACCTCCGCCATCAACAACCCCACGTGGGTCCTGGAACGGAACCCTTACTACTGGATGGTCGACACGGACGGGAACCAGCTACCCTATATAGACAGGATCCGGATGACGCTGGCAGAGGACCTAGAGGTGCTGAACCTCCGGGCCATAGCCGGTGAGCTCGATATGCAGTCCAGGCACATAGATATCGGGAAGCTGCCGGTGTTTGTGCAGAACTCGATCAAAGGAGACTACTCGATAAAGCTGGACATCATGGAGGCTGGGTCCGATTTCAGCATTAGGTTCAACCTCAATTATGACAAAGACCCGGTGATGGGAGAGTTGATCCAGAACGTAGACTTTCGCCGAGCCATCTCGTTGGGAATAGACCGGGACGAAATCAACGAGACTTTCTTCCTCGGTCTCGGCGTGCCTGGGTCGGTAGTCCCAGCAGACGCCAACAAGTACAACCCTGGCCCGGAGTGGCGCACCAAGTGGGCCCACTTCGATCGAGATCAGGCCAACCAGATGCTGGACGATCTGGGGCTGACAGAGAGGGACAGCCAGGGATACCGGGTCCGCCCGGACGGCTCCGGCAACCGGGTAGTGCTGGAGCATGACACGATACGCGCGTTTGTAAACAACACCGTGATCGCGGAAGCGATCACTCAACAGCTCAAGCATATCGGCATCGACTTCTTCGTCAAAGAGGTCGAGCGCAGTCTCGGAGGCGCGCGCTGCGCAGACGGGTCGATGCAGAGCCGGTCAGCCTGGGGCAATGCCGGCACCGAGGTTGTGTTCATCAATGGATGGGGGGGTATCGGCCCCAGTGGCCTGCATTCGTGCATGGGTAGCGCCTACGGCGCATGGTACGCTTCTGAAGGCGAATCGGGAGTGGAGCCCCCGGCCCCTCTGAGAATGGCAATGGAGCTCTTCGATAAAGGAGTAGGGGCGGAGGAGAGCGAGCGCATTCAAATCGGCAAAGAGATCTGGAAACTCGCTGCCGACAATGTATGGGAGATCGGTGTTGTTGGGCAGGCAGGTGCAGTTCAAGGGGTCAGGGTAGTCAACAACAACCTGGGCAATGCCCCAGCCAGGACTCCCAACTTCAACACTTACAAAACGCCGATGATGTCTCGGCCCATGACTCTATACTTCAAAGACCAGTAGGCTGAGAAACAGGTCTGGCCGGAAGGACTTAGACGCCAGCCCCAAAAAGTCGGGGCTGGCGTCTGGCTAATCGGGAGGGTCCTTCGTGGAGCTTCGGAATCTGACACGATTCAGATCGAAGAGTCGAACAGGACGAACCGGGTTTGAGACTCCGTTCGTGGTGAGCCCGTCGACCACCAAACACCACCCCGGGCCTGTGTCCCGGAGAGCGCGTTGTTGGCTAGGCGCGACCCCACCATAGAGGGTATCCATTGCTAGCTTACATGTCCCGTCGCATCCTCTTGGGCATCGTGACGGTATGGGCAGTATCCGTAGTGTCCTTTCTTATTATCGTCATGCCGCCCGGCGACTTCGTCACGGCCAGGGTAGCTGCACTCCAAGCCTCAGGGGATCCGGTACAGGAGGAGGAAGTTGCTCACATTCGAAGGGATTATGGCCTAGATCAACCCATCTTCGTGCAGTACTACAAATGGGGCTCCAAGGTCCTTAGAGGCAATTTCGGTGTGTCGATGCAATGGGAGCGCCCCGTCATGGAGGTCATCGGCGACCGCCTGTGGCTTACCGTCGCCGTGGCCCTAGCCGCAGTGCTGTTCACCTGGCTGCTGGCGATACCCATAGGCATCTACTCGGCGGTCAAGCAGTACTCTGTCGCAGACTATACCTTCACGTTCGTTGGCTTCATAGGTCTGGCCGTCCCAAATTTCCTGCTTGCCCTCGTGCTGCTGTACCTGGGCTTCACCTGGTTCGATGCAAGCATCGGTGGACTGTTTTCAGACGAATACATCGATGCGCCGTACAGTGTGGGCAAGGTGTGGGACCTGATGAAGCATCTCGTGCTGCCGGGGCTCATTCTGGCGATGGCAGGCACCGCCGAGCTCATCAGGATAATGCGGGCGAACCTGCTGGACGAGCTGCGTAAACCCTACGTCGTGACCGCGCGGGCCAAGGGACTGTCCGAGTGGAGGCTCGTCTTCAAGTATCCGGTGCGTGTAGCGCTGAACCCATTGATCAGCACCGTAGGATACCTGCTGCCCTACATCATCTCGGGCAGCATCATCGTCTCGATCGTCCTGGGCCTGCCAACGGTGGGCCCGCTGCTTTACGCGTCGCTGATCGCTCAGGACATGTTCCTGGCGGGGGCTATCATCCTCTTCGTGGGGATTATGACCGTGGTCGGGACGCTGATTTCGGACCTTCTCCTGGCGTGGGTCGACCCGCGCATCCGGTTCGAGAACAGGTAGCCGGTCATGGCCGAGAGGGCGATAGAGGCGGAGGCATCCCCTACCCTGGACGAGCGCATCTACATAGCCTCCCAGTGGAGGCTCATGTGGTGGCGCTTCCGCAGGCACAAGGTGGCCCTGGTCGCCGCCGTCGTCCTGGCCCTGTTCTACATGGTCGGTCTGAACGCCGAGTTCTTCGCCACCAGCGACCCTCTGGAGTCTGCCTCCAAACGGGGCCTGATGCCGCCTCAGCGCGTCCACCTGTTCGACGGCTGGAGGTTCAGTCCTCACGTGCTCGCCGTCGAGGGCAAGCGCGACCTCATGACCTTCAAGCGAGTCTACACGGTCGACCCCGAGACCAAGATCCCGGTGCGGCTGTTCGCCAAGGGCTTCGAGTACAAGTTCCTGTGGCTCTTCCCCACGGACCGCCACTTCATCGGAGTCAAGGATGCCAGGGCCGAGGACACTCTGTTCATCCTGGGCACCGACCTGCAGGGCCGGGACCTGTGGTCGCGCATCATGTACGGGAGCCGCCTCTCCCTGTCCATCGGTCTGGTGGGCGTGAGCTTCGCCCTCATCCTGGGCATCCTGCTGGGCGGCATATCGGGATTCTTCGGGGGTTGGATCGACACGCTGATCCAGCGTTCCATCGAGGTCCTCCGGTCGATACCTACGATCCCTCTCTGGATGGGGCTGGCGGCGGCCATGCCCAATGACTGGTCCAACATGAAGGTATACTTCGCCATTACGATCATCATCTCGCTGCTGGCTTGGACGGAGCTGGCGCGGGTGGTCCGCGGCCGGTTCCTGTCGCTGCGCGAGGAGGACTTCGTTCTGGCTGCGGAGCTTGCCGGTGCCGGCTGGCTGAGGATCATCTTCCGTCACATGGTCCCGTCCTTCGCCAGTCACATCATCACCGCCGTAACCCTGGCTCTTCCCGCGATGATAATCAGCGAGACGGCGCTGAGCTTCCTGAACCTGGGGCTGAGACCGCCGTCCATCAGCTGGGGCGTCCTGCTGCAGGGGGCCCAGAACATACAGGCCATAGCGGTCACCCCGTGGCTCATGATCCCGGCGGTCCCCGTGATAGTCTCGATCCTCGCCTTCAACTTCCTGGGCGACGGCATCAGAGACGCGGCAGACCCATACTCTCAGTAGGGGCGCTCGTGGACGGGACTGAGTCCCATCTCCCCAAGTCTGGATTGGGGTTGGGGAGCGGCATTGACCGCATGTGGGGCCGATGGTATACTGCGGCGCACTTTGGGAGGCGTCGGTCCAGAGCCGCCGACGAGCAGGTGGAAGCCGCCCCATGAGGAGAGAACGTGGCAGAACTACGCCCAAATAGAGTCAAGGCAAAGCTCATGCGCGGCGAGCCCGCCACCGTGCTCGCCGGAACGATTACGTCAGACCTGATCGAGTTCTTCGGGAACCTGGGCTTCGATGGAGCGTGGATCGAGGCGGAGCACGGCCCCTTCGACTTCGGCGACATCGCCGACCTGACCAGGGCCTGCGACCTCTGGGGCATGACCTCCATCGTTCGGGTGAACCTCAACCTGCCCGGCGTCATCTATCGGACCCTGGACCAGGGGGCGCAGGGCATCGTCATGCCCCACGTCGACACGGCCGAGCAGGCCCAGGCGGTGGTGCGTGCCTCCAAGTTCCAGCCCATCGGCGCCCGCGGCATGATCAGCAACCGCCAGGCCATTGGGGTCGAGAACTTCTTCGAGAAGGCCAACGACGAGACCCTGGTGATCATCCTCATCGAGGACATCGTGGCCGTCGAGAACCTCGACGAGATACTTAAGGTCGACCACATAGACGTCTTCTTCGTGGCGGGCAGCGACCTGGCCCAGAGCATGGGCTACCCGAGCGGGCATCCCGACGTCAACGCCACCATCGACCGGACCAACCGGCGCATCGTCGCCGCCGGACGCAACGCCGGCGCCGTCGTCTCCGACGACAACCTGGACATGTACCTTGACCAGGGCGCGCTGTTCCTGATGTCTGGCTGGGAGCAGTGGGCCAGCTCCGGAGCCAAGAGCTATCTGGAGAGGGTCGCCGACGCCGGCTAGTGTCTCGACCCCCTCTCAATCTCCCCCTGCGAGGGGGGGAGGTCCCATCCCTTCCCCCGCGGAAGGCTAGGAAGGGGGGCCTTTCGTGTGCATTGCTCCCCGGGCTAACGAGGAGGGGACGTGAGCATCCTCATCAAGAACGGTCACGTCGTAACCGCCGTCGACGACTATGTCGCCGATATCCTGGTGGACGGTGACAAGATCCGCACCATCGGCACCGATATCAGCGTCGAGGCGGACAGGACCATCGACGCCGCCGGCAAGTTCGTGATCCCCGGGGGCGTCGACCCCCACACGCACCTGGACTTCCCCTTCGGCGGGACCGTCACGGCAGACGACTTCCGCACGGGCACCATCGCCGCCGCGGCGGGGGGCACCACCAGCATCGTCGACTTCGCCGTGCAGGAGCCAGGCCACGCTCTGTCGGAGTCTCTGGAGACCTGGCATGCCAAGGCGGAGGGCAGGGCGGCCATCGACTACGGCTTCCACATGGTCATTCGAGACCTCCCCGACAGCCGCCTGCCGGAGATGGACGAGATGGTGCGCCAAGGGGTGACCAGCTTCAAGATGTTCATGGCCTTTCCCGGCGCCGTAATGGTCGACGACGCAACTATCTTCAAGGCGCTGACTCGCGCCTCGGACAACGGCGCCTTCGTCTGCCTCCACGCCGAGCACGGCCTGATGATCGACGTGCTGGTGAAGCGGGCGCTGGCCGAGCAGAAGACGGCGCCCAAGTACCACGCCATCACGCGGCCGACCATCGCGGAGGCGGAGGCGACCCACCGGGCGATCCGCATGGCCGAGGTGGCCGGTGCGCCGGTCTACTTCGTCCACCTAAGCTGCTCCGAGGCCCTCCTAGAGGTTCAGGCAGCCAGGGCCGCCCAGAAGTACGTCTACGCCGAGACCTGCCCTCACTACCTGACCCTGGACGACAGCCGCTACGACCAGGAGGGCTTCGAGGGCGCCAAGTACGTCCTGACTCCTCCCCTGAGGGAGAAGTGGCACCAGGACGAACTGTGGAAGGGGCTGAGGCGAGGTGACGTCCAGGTCGTGTCCACCGACCATTGCGCCTTCCGCTTCGAGGACCAGAAGGCAGTCGGTAGGGACGACTTCTCCAAGATACCCAACGGCGGCCCGGGCATCGAGCACCGGCTGGCCTTACTCTATACCCACGGGGTGACCGCCGGCCTCATCGACATGCACCGCCTGGTCCAGGTCTTCTCCACCACGCCGGCCATGCTCTTCGGCCTCTTCCCCCGGAAGGGGACCATCGCCGTTGGCAGCGACGCCGATATCGTGGTCTTCGACCCGGACGAGGAGAGGGTAATCAGCGCCCAGACTCACTACATGAACGTCGACTACAACATGTACGAGGGGATGCGTCTGAAAGGGATGCCCGAGGCGGTCCTCTCCCACGGCAATCTGGTCATTGAGGGCGGAGAGTACGTCGGGACACCCGGAGAGGGCCGCTTCCTCAAGCGCGGCACCCATCCGTAGCGGTGCGGAGGCAGTCGATGGTCATTCTTGGAGAGGGACCGTTTACGTACGAGGTTTCCGGCGAGGAGTGGGGCGACCTGCCTGAGGGGTGGAGCTATCGGGAGGCCACTGCCCTAGCCCTGGACTCCCACGACAATCTCCACGTCTTCAACCGGGGTTCGCACCCAATCATCGTGTTGGACACCGAGGGCGCCGTTCTTCGGACCTGGGGGGAGGGCGTCTTCAACAACCCCCACGGTGTGGCCATAGGCCCCGACGACTCGGTCTACTGCGTTGACTTCGGCGACCATACCGTCCGCAAGTTCACGCCGGAAGGGAAGCTTCTGATGACGATTGGCGACCCGGGGAAGCCCGCGCTCCCGATGAGCGGCGACCCCTTCAGCTCGCCAACTCATGTCGCTGTTGACCTGCGGAACGGGGACCTGTACGTATCTGACGGCTACAGTAATGCCCGGGTACACAAGTACTCTCCAGACGGACGGTATATGCTCTCCTGGGGGGAGTCTGGGACAGACGAAGGCCAATTCAGCGTACCGCACAACATAGCCACGGATAGAGATGGCTGGGTATATGTTGCCGACAGGGAGAACCAGCGGATTCAGGTGTTCGATCCGAACGGCAGATTCGAGGCGCAGTGGGGGCTCAATCTCTCCAGACCTGCCTGCTTGGATGTCAACTATAGCGATGGCGAGCTGGTGGCCTATGTGGGTGAGTTCTTCGGGGGGTTTTCTACAAACTCGACCGGCATGCGCCTGGGGCCGAGAGTCAGCATCCTCTCCGGGGATGGGAAGGTGCATGCAAGGCTGAGCGACCAGACCTTCGGAGATGAGGCAGGCAGATTCAACTCGCCTCACGCAATCGCCGTCGACTCCAGGGGCGACATCTACGTGGCAGAGGTCCCTGTCACCGAAACGTTTGGCGGCCTGATACCTCCTCCGACGGATCCGACCAAGGAGCGACGCTCCCTTCAGAAGCTGGTCAAGCGGGCCTAGATTTGCTGGATGGAGTTGCTGTGGGGCCTCGCTGCGGCGTGGGGGATAAGATAGTCGACACAACTCCCGCGGCGCTACGACAGGCAGAGAGGGACACAGGGCGAAATCGAAAGGAACGTACCTCATGACGAAGATCGACGTTGTTTCGGACCCCTACTCTCAGTACCAGAGCCCTACATGACATACCAACCGCTGGGCCTCCTCTTTCATTGAGCTGAGCGAAAGCAATCTGCCAGATTCAACAGCTAGGCCCCGCGGCTGACTACAGGAGAGGGAGTGCCTTGAGTTCAACACACAATAGTCCAATCACGAGGCCCGAGGACATGTCGCAGAGTCGAGAGTGGACGGGACGCTTCATCTCCGGTCTCGCCGAACTTCCGATCTCCTTCGTGTTCGATGGCGGAGCTATGAGTGGTATCCCGCCAGAGTGGCAACCGGTCACGAGTAGGCGCCGCGTCGACGCCAACATCATCGAGACCGTCTTCGAAGGCACTGAGGCCGAGTCCGGCTTGAACCTCAGGGTCGAGTGCACGGAGTACCAGGACTACCCGGTGGTGGAGTGGGTGGCATGGTTTTCCAATAAAGGCCATGAGACCACGCCGGTGATCAGCGACATCCTCGCCGTGGATGGAGCGTTCACGGGGTCCTCGCCCGTTCTGTACCACTGCAATGGCGACTTCAACAGTGAGGAAGGATACACCCCCCTGGAGACTCCGCTGCGCGCTGGAGACACGTTGGGCTTTGCCCCCAACGGTGGCCGGCCCTGCGACGGCGCATTCCCCTACTACCGCGTCATGTTCGAGGGCTGCGGTCTGTCGATGGCCATCGGCTGGCCCGGACAGTGGGAGGCCAGTTTTGCGGGACTGACCGACGGCGTACATGTTCGGGCGGGCCAGGAAAAGACGAACCTGAGGCTTGAGCCAGGAGAAAGCATCCGAACACCACGGATAACCGTGCTGTCCTGGACGGGGGACGTTTCGAGAGCGGCGAACCTGTGGCGCCGTTGGTATCTCGCCCACATCCTTCCCAGACCCAACGGTCAGCCTCTGAAACCGCTCCTGGTGTGCGCATGCCAGGGTGACGGCGATGATGCTCTGGCGGGACCTACGGGAGATTGTAGCGGTGAGGACCAGCTCCGGCATCTCGACAAGTTCAAACAACGCGGAATCAGCTTTGACATCTGGCTGATCGACGCAGGGTGGTATGACTGCTACAACAAGGACGGAGAACGAGAGTGGCCGATAACGGGCACCTGGGAACCTGACCCCAGAAGGCATCCCAATGGCCTCAGGCCGGTGTCGGACCGCGCGGCCCAGGACGGCGCCGACCTGCTGGTCTGGTTTGAGCCGGAAAGAGTGCGACCCGGCACCAGACTCGATACGGAACACCCGGCATGGCTGCTGAGGACTATAGACAGCGAGAACGGCCTGTTGAACCTGGGCGACCCGGAGTGCCGCCAGTGGCTTACCGACCATATGTGCAGGCTGCTTGTAGAAAGCGGCATCAAGATATACAGGCAGGACCACAACTTCCCACCACTGGAACACTGGCGCGCCAACGAGGGCCAGGATCGTCAGGGGATGAATGAGAACCTGCATGTCCAGGGATACCTTCAGTTCTGGGATGAGCTGCTGGAGCGAGTTCCGGGTCTGTGGATCGATTCGTGCGCCAGCGGAGGTCGCCGCAACGACCTCGAAACGATGCGCCGTTCCGTGCCGTTGCACTATACCGATTGCGGGTACGGGAACCATCCGGTGAAGCTGGCGTTCCAACATACGCTGTATGCGTGGTTGCCCTACTTCAAGGAGTGGCCGCTCTCCTGGGATGATGGCGGGGAGACGCCCATACCAGCCGGCCGACCAAGCTGGGGTGGAAGGGAGAGGGTCGTCGACCGCGTAGACAGCTACTCCTTTCACTGCGCCATGGCCCCCATGTTGTCTACCAAGCTGGACATCCGCCGGGACGACTACGACTATGCCCTCGCCAAGAGCATGATAGACATCTGGCGCAGAGCATCCGATCTGATGCTAAACGGCGACTACTACCCCCTCACGCCGTTCCACCGCAGCGCCGAAAGGTGGGTCGTCCGGCAGTTCGACTCCCCGGAAACGGGTCGTGGACTGATTCAGGGAATCCGTCTGCCCGCCTCCCCGGAAGAGACCGCCACGGTCCATCCGGCAGGCATCAGTCCGGGCTCAATGTACTTCTTGGACAACGCCGAAACCGGAGAGACGAGGGATATCTCCGGTTCGAACCTGATCAACGATGGTTTCACGTTCGCACTCCCGAAGCGGAGCGGCGCCATCTGGTTCTATCGAACGCCTGCCCCCGTCTCCCCACGGGGGATTGAGAGCGGCATTTGAGGCAGCACAAGCTATTCGACGCCGGGGTGCGTAGCTGTATGAGACTATCTCGGAAACAGAGAGTCTCGGTTTCTCAGCCCGGACGGTCCCTAGAGATCTGGCCGAAAAGTGTGAGCGAGGGACTATACTTGCAGCTATCAGTGATAGCGGAGGACGGTCATGTTGGGAAAGCAGTCCGGCCAGAGAGGGCTCTGGGAAGCCGACAGTCTGTACATAGGTCATGTGGGACGTGGGAGTTTCTACGGCCTGCTGGCCTCTATGCGTGGGCAGCTGTTTCGGGATGAGGAGTTCGCCGAGTTGTACTGCGCTGACAACGGGAGGGACAGTGTACCGCCGAGTCTGTTGGCGACCGCGCTGCTTCTTCAGACCTATGACAGGGCGAGCGACGCCGAGGCCAAGCAGAGGGCGGACTTCGACATACGCTGGAAGGTGGCGCTGGGTATCGAAGTGGAAGACAGGCCGTTCGCCAAGAGTACGCTCCAGCTGTTTCGGGCGCGCCTGATACTGCACGAGAAGGCGAGGGAGGTGTTCGAGCGCAGCCTGCGGTTTGCCAGGGAGACGGGATACCTGAAGAGTCGTCGGATGAAGGTGGCTCTAGACACGACCTACATCCTGGGACGCGGGGCGGTGAAGGACACCTACAACCTTCTTTCGGATGGGGTAGTGGAGTTGATGCGTGCGCTGTCGGAATTTGAGAGGAGCGATCTGGTCGAATGGGCGGCGGCGAACGGATACCGGAGGTATGTCGGCTCCAGTGTGAAGGGCGAAGCGTGCATAGACTGGGACGACAAGACCGCTCGCGCAGCTCTTCTGCACAGGATAGTGGGCGACGCCGATAGGCTGCTGGAGTTGAGCCGACGGGCCCAGGGACTATTGGATGAGGACAGCGCTGGGCGTCAGCGGATAGTGCAAGCGTCCGAGCTGCTGGGGCAGTTGCTGCTTCAGGACGTTGAGCGCACCGAAGACGGGGTGTGTCTGAGGGAGGGAGTGAGCCGGGACCGTATAGTATCGGTACACGACCCCGAGATGCGTCATGGGCACAAGAGCAGCAGCAAGCGGTTCGACGGACACAAGGCGTCGGTGGCAGTGGACACCGACTCACAGGTGATCACGGCTGTGGACGTGCTCCCCGGCAACGCTTCCGATAACGTCGGCGCGCTGGAGTTGGTGGAGCGAAGCGAGGAGGGTACGATCTCAGCGGTTGAGGAGACCATTGGGGACGCGGCCTACGGCGATGGTGGTACACGTCAGGCATTTGCCGACGCCGGTCGCACACTGATAGCCAAGCTGCCCCGGCGCCCGGACAGCAAGCGCTTTCCCAAGGAGGACTTCGAGATAGACCTGGAGTCGGGCACCTGCATATGCCCCGCGGGGCATACGACCTCGAAGTTGTACAGGATGGGTACCCGGACCGACAGGACGGGACGCACTCACCAACTGAGAGCTTTCCGGTTCGACGCTGCGGTCTGTGGAGCGTGCCCGTTACGAGAGCGGTGCGTGGGATCAGCAAGGGGCAGCGGTCGGACGGTGAGACTTCATCCGCAGGAGGCGCTGCTTCAGCAGGCTCGTGCGTTGCAGAAGAGCGAAGGGTATTCGGAGTATCGTCAGCGGCGGGTGGTGGTGGAGCACAGGTTGGCGCGCCTGGTACAGCTTGGAATGAGACAGGCGCGGTACTTCGGGCGCGTCAAGACGCTGTTTCAGTTGTTGATGGCGGCGACTGTGGCCAACCTGACGCTGGTGGCTGGCAGAGTCGGGATGATGGGCGAAGCAGCAATCGGCTCTCGGTTCTCCAACTTCTCTCTCACCCTTATATCCACGACCTGGCGGGACGACATTCGTGTCGGCCGGAGACGATTGCTGATACTGACAACCTCAGTTTTGCCGTCACAATCGCTCTTCCCAGCACGGGGTTTTCGTCCGCACTTCTAGGGCGCTGGCGCTAATTGCTCAAGTGATTACGATATCCGTTGGCCACACTTTCTGTGATGGGCATACAAACCGGATCGGGCGGGCGGTGCGCAAAGAACTCGTGCCATCGTCTTCGAGGCTTGCAATGATCACAGAGGTACAGTAACATCCGCACATTCGGAGATTCTGGATGCAGAACGCTCCGGTAGAATCAGTTTGTAAGCAATGAGGCGGAAGCACAAGGAGAGTGTCATGAAGAGACTCGGTCTAGGTTTAGTGCTCGGGCTGGTCCTTGCGGTCGCACTGGCGGCCTGCGGGGGAGACGCCACCCCCGAGACGGTGGTGGTCGAGAAAGAGGTAATCAGAGAGGTGCCCGTGGAGGTCGTGGTGAAGGAGGAGGTGATCAAGGAGGTGGAGGTGCCCGGAGAGACGATTGTGGTGAAGGAGGAGGTCGTCAGAGAGGTGATGGTCAAGGGTGAGACGGTGGTCGTGACCAAGGAGGTGCCGGTGGAGGTGCAGGTGGAGAAGGTGGTCACGAAAGAGGTGGAGGTCATCAAAGAGGTCCCCGTCGCGATGGAGGAGACGGTCCAGAGGATCGGTAAGCACCTCATCGGGCAGATCCAGGGGCCGACGGTCATATTGGACAAGTCGCAGTACCCCACGACTCGAAGCGAGGCGCCGATGCTGGCCAGCATGGTCGCGGCAGGCAAGCTGCCTCCCGTTACCGAGCGTCTGCCCAACGATCCGCTGGTGTACCAGCCCTTAGAGGGGATCGGCAAGTACGGCGGCACCTGGCGTCGAGGCTTCACCGGCCCGGCAGACAGGTGGAACCACTACCGATGCTGCGCCGGCGACACCGTGCTCTATACGACATCCGACGGCCAGACGATCGTTCCCAACGTGGCGGCGGGCGTAGACGTCCTGGACGACGGCGCGACCTTCCAGCTTCACCTGCGAGAAGGGATGAAGTGGTCCGACGGCCAGCCATTCACCGCCGACGACTTCATGTTCTGGTGGGAAAGCTGGTGGCATAACGATGAGCTGACTCCAACCAGGCACGTGATCCTTAACGCTCCCGGCACGGAGACGCCGGGCGAGGTCAACAAGATCGACGACTACACGGTCGAGTTCAAGTTCGCCACTCCCTACGGCACCTTCATCGACTACCTGAGCTTCGCCTCGGTGGTCGGCGGCCACGCCTACTCCGGCCGCAACTGGGGCGGGCCCTTCTCGCCTCGGCACTACCTCGAGCAGTTCCATCCCGACTTCGTGGGCCAGGAGACCGCCGACAAGATCGCGGCTGACGAGGGGTTCGACAACTGGGTCAACCTGATGAAGTCCCTCAACGACGTGACGGCGAACGCCGACATTCCTGTGGTGACGATCTGGAAGACCTCCGTTCCCATGAACAAGCCGACCTTCGTGGTGGAGCGGAACCCCTACTACTTCGGCATCGACACGGCCGGCAACCAGCTGCCCTACATCGACAGGGTCGTGATGTCATTGGCGGAAGACCTGGAGGTCCTCAATCTTAGGGCGGTGGCCGGCGAGTACGACTTCCAGGCGAGGCACATCACCGTCGGGACGCTGCCGGTGTTCCTGAAGAACGCCGACAAGCGCGACTACACGATGCGCGTCGACCCGATGCAGGTCGGCTCCGACCACGGCCTGTGGTTCAACACCGACTACCAGGAGGACCCGGAGATCGGCAAGTGGCTGGCCAACCGCGACTTCCGCCGCGCCATAGCCCTGTCGATGGACAGGGACGAGATAAACGAGACCTTCTTCGTCGGCATAGGGGTGCCAGGATCGGCTTCCCCTTCCGAGGACAACAAGTACTGGCCCGGCCCCGAGTGGCGCGACAAGTGGGCCACGCTGGACGTCGACAACGCCAACATGATGCTGGACGATGTCGGGCTGACCGATAGGGACTCGGACGGTTTCCGGCTGCGGACCGACGGGTCGGGCAAGCGGCTCTCGTTCACAGTCACCACCATGGGCGCTGCCTTTGTCGAGCACACGAAGATCATGGAGGCGATTAAGGAGCAGCTGGCACAGAACGTGGGCATCGACATCAACATCAGGGAGATGGAGAGGAGCCTCATAGGCTCGTACGCCGGCGCCAACAAGCAGCAGATCATGTCCTGGGGCAACGACGGCTCCGACGTACTCTTCTTCGGCGGCTGGTTCCTCCCGGGCGGCTGGGTCAGCCCCAGGCTGGTGCAGTGGTTCAACTCGGGCGGCAAGGAGGGTGTTGCGCCCTCCCAGGAGCTGCAGGAGGTATACCACCTGCAGCAGAAGGGCCACACGGTCGCAGGCGATGAGCGGATAGCGCTGGGCAAGGATATCTGGCGCAAGTACCTCGACGAGGTGGTAGTCGCAGGCACCGTTGGCCAGGCAGGAGCGGTGATGGGTATCCGGGTCGTGAACAACAACATGGGGAACACCCCGGAGAGGCAGGCCAACCTCAACCTGCTGAAGCCCCCGATGATCAGCAGCCCCCAGACCTACTACTTCAAGTAGCGCCGCCAAGGAGTCCGAAGCAAACGGTTGGACGCCAGCCCCGTCAAGACGAGGCTGGCGTCCGTTGATGCCCCACCTCCCGCGTGAGCGTGCCGCACACGGCGCGACGCGGCCCCGGGTAAGCTGATAGAGAGCAAGCCTGTGCTGAGTTACATGGTCCGGCGCATCCTCTTGGGGCTAGTGACGATTTGGGCCGTCTCTGTCGTCTCCTTCGCCATCATCAGCCTGCCCCCGGGGGACTACGTCTCGGCCTACATAGCGCAGCTGAAGCTGTCGGGTGAGCCGGTGTCAGAGGAGGAGGCCGCGAACCTCCGCCAGCTCTACGGTCTGGGCCAGCCCATATATGTGCAGTACCTCAAGTGGGCGTCCCAGGCGTCCACGGGCAACTTCGGCGTCTCCATGCAGTGGGGCCGGCCCGTTATGGAGACCATCGGCGACCGGTTATGGCTCACGGTGGCCCTGGCCTTCTTCGCCGTCATGCTGACCTGGATGCTGGCGATCCCCATAGGCATCTACTCTGCGGTCAAGCAGTACTCGATAGCCGACTACTCCTTTACCTTCATCGGGTTTGTCGGCTTGGCCATTCCCAACTTCCTGCTGGCCCTGGTGCTCATGTACCTGGGCTTCGTCTGGTTCGACGCCAGCATCGGAGGACTCTTCTCCGATGAGTACGCCACGGCGCCCTACAGCATTGGCAAGCTGTGGGACCTGCTCAAGCACCTGTGGATGCCGTCGCTGATCCTGGCGCTGGCGGGTACGGCGGAGCTAATCAGGATTCTTCGCGCGAACCTGCTGGACGAGCTGCGCAAGCCGTACGTGGTGACCGCCCGGGCCAAGGGGCTGTCGGAGTGGAGACTCATCATGAAGTACCCGGTGCGAGTGGCCCTGAACCCGTTGATCAGCACCGTGGGCTACCTGCTGCCCTACCTGGTGTCGGGCAGCATCATTGTCTCCATCGTCCTGGGCCTGCCGACGGTGGGTCCCCTGCTCTACTCTTCGCTCATCGCCCAAGACATGTTCTTGGCTGGGACGATCATCCTGCTGATAGGGATCATGACCGTCGTGGGGACGCTGATTTCGGACCTCCTCCTGGCGTGGGTCGATCCCCGCATCAGGTTTGAGAACAGGTAGCTGGTCATGGCTGAGAGGGCGATAGAGGCAGGCGCGGCCCCGACCGTCGAGGAGCGCATCTACATAGCTTCCCAGTGGAAGCTCATGTGGTGGCGGTTCCGCAAGCACAAGATCGCCATGGCCGCCGCCGTCATTCTGGCCGTATTCTACTTCGCGGGGCTGAACGCCGAGTTCTTCGCCACCAGCAGTCCCCGAGAGTCCGCCTCAAAGCGGGGTCTGACGCCTCCGCAGCGCATCTACCTGTTCGACGGCTGGAAGCCCAGCCCCCACGTGCTGGCCGTGGAGGGCAAGCGCGACCCCATGACCCTCCAAAGGGTCTACACCGTCGACCCCGACACCAAGATTCCCGTGCGGCTGTTCGCCAGGGGCTTCGAGTACAAGCTCCTGTGGCTCATCCCCACCGACCGCCATTTCCTGGGCGTAAAGGACGCAAGGGCCGAGGACACTCTATTCATCCTGGGCACCGACCTGCAGGGCCGAGACCTCTGGTCGCGGTTGATGTTCGCCTCCCGCATCTCCCTCTCCATAGGGCTGGTTGGGGTCAGCTTTGCCCTCTTCCTGGGCATCCTGCTGGGGGGCATCTCGGGCTTCTTTGGCGGATGGCTCGACACCCTCATACAGCGCTCCATAGAGGTGCTCAGGTCGATTCCCACGATCCCCCTGTGGATGGGGCTGGCGGCGACGCTGCCCACCGACTGGTCCGTGCTGAGGATATACTTCGCCATTACTATCATCATCTCTCTGCTGGCGTGGACGGAGCTGGCGCGGGTGGTCCGCGGCCGCTTCCTGGCGCTGAGGGAAGAGGACTTCGTCCTAGCTGCCGAGATATCCGGGGCAGGTTGGCTGAGGATCATCTTCCGCCACATGGTCCCCTCCTTCATGAGCCATATCGTAGCCGCCACGACGCTGGCCCTCCCCGCCATGATAATCAGCGAGACGGCCCTGAGCTTCCTTGGCCTGGGTATCAGGCCGCCGGCCATTAGCTGGGGTGTATTGCTCCAAGCTGCACAGAATATCGAGGTGATTGCGATCACCCCCTGGCTGCTGCTTCCGGCGGTCCCCGTAATAGTCGTGATTCTTGCTTTCAACTTCTTCGGAGACGGTATTAGAGATGCAGCCGACCCATACTCCCAGTAACGTAGACGCTTCCGTGGAGGAGGCTCCCCTACTCTCGGTGCGGGGGTTGAAGACCCACTTCCCTCTGGACGAGGGCAACGTCATCGCCACGGACGGCGTGAGCTTCGACGTCCGCGAGGGAAAGACCCTAGGCGTCGTCGGAGAGAGCGGGTGCGGCAAGAGCGTCACCGCCCGCTCGATCCTGGGCATCCTCGACCGCCCCGGCAGGATCGTAGACGGCGAGATCCTCTTTCGCCGGCGAAGCGCCGACAGGGAAACGGATATCGTGGACCTGGCCGGCCTCCACCCCAACAGCACCGATTTCCAGGAGATCCGAGGCAGTGAGATCGCATACATCTTCCAGGAGCCGATGACCTCCTTCAGCCCCGTGCACTCGATAGGCAACCAGCTGATCGAGGCGATAATGCTGCACCGTGAGGCCAACAAGAGGCAGGCGCGCGAGATCGCCATCGACATGCTGAGGCAGGTCGGCATCCCGCTCCCGGAGCAGCGCGTGGACGCCTACGCCTTCGAGCTCAGCGGCGGGTTGAGACAGCGAGCCATGATCGCGATGGCCCTGTCGTGCAACCCCAGCCTCCTGATCGCCGACGAGCCGACGACTGCCCTGGACGTTACCACGGAGGCCCAGATCCTCGACCTGATACGCGAGCTGCAACAGCAGTTCGGCATGGCGCTGATGCTCATCACCCACAATCTGGGCGTGGTCGCCGCGATGGCCGACGAGGTGGCGGTGATGTACCTGGGGCAGGTGGTCGAGAGCGGACCAGTGGACCAGATCTTCCACGAGCCCAAGCACCCCTACACCCAGGCGCTGCTGCGGTCCATCCCCCGCATTCGCTCCCGCACCAGGGAGCGGCTGGACTCGATAACCGGCTCGGTGCCCCACCCCTACGACAGGCCGACGGGATGCCTCTTCAATCCGCGCTGTTCGGAGTTCATCTCGGGAACGTGCGACGTGCGGTCCCCGAAGCTACTCACCACGGAGGGCAGCCACCAAGTGAGCTGCTTCCTGTACCACGACGGAGGCTGAGCCATGGTCGAGACAGTCCGCCAAGAGAGCCGGCGCCTCCTGGAGGTCAGGAAGCTGCGAAAGTTCTTCCCGATTCATAAGGGCTTCCTGAAGCGCGTGGTCGCCCAGGTGCGCGCGGTCGACGACGTCAGCTTCTACGTCAACGAGGGTGAGACCCTGGGCCTTGTGGGCGAGAGCGGATGCGGCAAGACGACCACCTCGCGCTGCATCCTGCGCGCCCTCAAGCCGAACTCCGGACAGATAATATTCCGGACCGGCGAGGGAGAGGACGTCGACCTCGCCGCGCTGCCCAAGCGAAGGGTCCGATCGATGCGCCGGGAGACGCAGATGATCTTCCAGGACCCCTTCTCCTCCCTCAACCCGCGCATGACGTTGCTGGACATTGTAAGCGAGCCCCTGGTCAACTACGGCATCGGCAGCCGCAGCGACCGGGAGGACAGGGTTGCCGAGCTTCTCCGCCTAGTGGGACTGGGCCCGGAGTACATGAGAAGGTTCCCCCACGCCTTCAGCGGCGGCCAGCGGCAGCGCATCGGAATCGCCCGGGCCCTCGCCCTGAACCCCAGGCTGATCGTGGCGGACGAGCCGGTCTCGGCGTTGGACGTGTCCGTGCAGGCCCAGGTGCTCAACCTGCTGTTGGACCTGCAGGACCAGCTACACCTCACGTACCTCTTCGTGGCCCATGACTTGAGTGTCGTCAAGCACGTCAGCGACCGGGTCGCGGTCATGTACGTCGGCAAGATCGTCGAGATGGCCCCGACGGAGGAGCTATTCGCCTCGCCCAAGCACCCCTACACCGAGGCGCTGCTGTCGGCGGTCCCGGAGCCGGACCCCCGGGTGCGCTCGGGCCGCATCGTGCTGGAGGGCGAGGTGGCCAACCCGGCCTCGCCGCCTTCCGGCTGCTACTTCCATCCCCGCTGCCCCTACGCCACCGAGCTCTGCCGGACCGACACGCCCACGCTGGAGGAGGTCTCCCCCGGCCGCTTCGCCAGCTGCCACTATGCCCAGGAGCTGGAGCTCACCGGCGTCCAGCGGGACGAGGCGGGCACGGATTGAGCTACGCTCAATAGGCACGAGTCAAACCACCCCGAAGCCCATCCACACCTAGGCAGCCGAGTCTTGACATTCAGGTATTGAATGTCATACATTTGCGTTGGCGATGGGGTTCCCATTGCTAGAGCACATAAGGAGAATGCCGTGAGAAGAGTAGGACTAGCACTGATATTAGGGTTGGTCTTCATCCTGGCTCTCGCCGCCTGCGGCGGTGAGGAGGAGACCGCGATGGAGGAGCCGAAGGCTCCCGAAGTGATGCCCACCGCAATGGCGGTTGTCCAACCCACGGCCGCGGCGCCGTTGGTCGGAGGCGGCATGATGGGGGAGACGAAGAAGGCGGAGGAAGCCGCGCCAGAGACGATGGCGATGGCAGAGTTCCAGGAGTCGCCGATGCTGGCCGAGCTGGTCGCGGCGGGCAAGCTTCCTCCCGTCGAGGAGCGGCTGCCCAAGGACCCAATGGTCATCCCGAATCATGAGAGGGTCGGCAAGTACGGCGGAGAGATCCGCAGGGTCTATACCGGCAGCAACCTAAGCTGCAACTTCGGCAGGCCCATACGAGAGGGCCTCGTCCGGCCCAGCGTCGACGGCTCCAGCATAGTCTTGGCGGTAGCCAAGTCCATCGAGCCCGACGAGACCGGCAAGGTGTGGACGGTCAAGATCCGCGACGGGATGAAGTGGTCCGACGGTATGCCGTTCACATCCGAGGACTTCCTGTTCCAGTACGAGCGGGTGTCCAACGCTGATCTGGAGGCCACCAAGCCGCTCTGGGTATCCCTGGACGGAGAGACGCTGGCCGAAGTGAAGGCGCTGGACGACATCACGATCCAGTTCATCTACGGCACGCCCAACTTCATCTTCATGGACACGCAGCTGGTGATGGACGCCGACTGCGGCAGGCCTGGCAATGGCGGACGCAGGATTCCCTACTCGCCGAAGCACTACCTCTCGCAGTTCTTCCCGGCCTACGCCGAGGGCGGCGAAGCCGCTCTGGAGAAGATGGCGAAGGACGAGGGCTTCGAGACTTGGTCGCAGCTCTATCTGGCCAGGAACACGGACGTCGAGTCCCCAGACAAGCCCACCATGAGGATGGTCATCCTCGACTCCGGCATCACCGGCAAGAGGATCATCGGAGACCGCAACCCCTACTTCTACGCCGTGGACCCCGAGGGGAACCAGCTTCCCTACATCGACCGCTGGATCTGGGACAAGGCCGAGGACAAGGCTGCCCTGAACCTCAAGGCCATCGGCGGCGAGATCGACTTCCAGTCCAGGCACATCGACCTGTCGGACTACACGATCCTGAAGGAGAACGAGCAGGGCGGCGGCTTCCGCGTTTTCCTGTGGCCCAGCATGGAAGAGAACGACGCCGCGCTGGCCATGAACATCTCTCACCAGGGGCCCCAGGGCGAGTGGTTCAGAAACGAAGAGTTCCGCCACGCCCTCTCATACGCCATCGACCGCGCAAAGGTCAACGAGATTGCCTTCCTGGGCACCGGAGTGGCGCGAAACCTGATGCCCCCCAGGGGCCACCCCTACTTCCCAGGGGAGGACCTCGAGTTCAAGTACATGGAGCACGATCCGGCTAAGTCCCTCGAGATACTGGACAGAATCATGCCCAACAAGGACGAAGAGGGCTTCCGGCTGATGGACAACGGTGACCCCATCGTAATCGACATCTGGTCCACCGAGTCCTTCGCCCCATTCCCGGACATCGCGGAGCTGATCATCAACGACTGGGCCAAGGTGGGGATCAAGGGCGAGAACAAGGCGGACCTGGGCCAGCAAATGGGTGAGACATTCAGGTCGAACGAGCACGGAGCCCATCTTTATCACCACATCGCCTCCGGGCTGATCTTCAGCTACCCCGACAAGCTCATCCCGATCTACCGCACGTCTGCGCAGTACGCCATCGGCTACGGGACTTACGTCGAGACTGGGGGCGAGGAGGGCGTCAAGCCGATCCCCGAGATCCAGCAGTTAATCGACCGGTTCTACGAGGGGCCCAATCTGCCCGACGGGCCGCGGTTTGAGAAGGGGCGCGAGATCTACGCCCAGCTGGCCGACAAGCAGTACCATATCAACATCATAGCCAACAGCCCGGCGACCCAGGGCGTGCTGATAGTCAAGGACCAGCTGATAAACGTGCCCGAGAAGGCTGCCAACTCATGGCCGGCGCGCACGCCTTCGACCGGCTACCCGGAGCAGTTCTTCTGGGACAGGTAGGAGCGGCGGCGGGCCTGTAGGCCGGCTGACGGAATCACGGAACGGGGGGCAGGTTGCAGGCCTGCCCCCCGTCTCATATAGTGGCAGGGATTTCGCACTTCCAACGGTGCTGCCTGCCCCCTTGTTCCCCACGTTCGTAGACAGCAAGGACATACCGCAGGGGAAAAAGAGTTGAGTAAGTTCATCCTCAAGCGCTTCATTATCTTCATCCCGATGATGTTCGTTATGTCGGTAGTCTCTTTCGGCATCATCCAGGCGCCCCCCGGGGACTATGTGGACGACTACATCCGTTCGATGGAGCTATCGGGAGCCGAAGGCTCCGTGAGGTACTCTCAGGCCGAGGAGATGAGAAGGCAGCTGGGCTTGGACAGGCCGATCTACATTCAGTACTACAGCTGGATCAAGGGGGTTGTGACCTGGAACTTCGGCCGTTCCCTCTCCTTTCCGCGGCCCGTCAACGAGCTGATCAACGAGCGGCTTCCCATGACGCTCATCCTGGGCGCCTTCACCATAATGTTCACCTGGACTCTGGCGATTCCCATAGGGATTATCTCTGCCGTCAAGCAGTACTCGATCATCGACTACGCCTTCACGCTGATGTCCTACGTGGGCGTCGGGACACCCAACTTCATGCTGGCACTGATCATCATGTGGATGGCCCTGTCCACGTTCCATATCTCGATCTCCGGCCTCTTCTCCTTCGAGTACATAGACGCGCCGTGGAGCGTCGGGCGCTTCATCGACATGCTCAAGCACATCTGGGTGCCGATGCTCATCCTCGGGACCGACGGTACGGCGCGCTTCACGCGCATCGTGCGGGCGAACCTGCTGGACGAGATGAGCAAGCCCTACGTGGAGACGGCCCGGGCCAAGGGTCTCCCAGAGTGGAAGGTCGTGCTGAAGTATCCGACCCGTATAGCCCTAAACCCCTTCATCAGCACGGCCGGCTGGGCGCTGCCGCAGCTCTTCTCGGGCAGCCTGATCGTCGCCTTCGTCATGAACCTGCCGACGCTTGGGCCGCTGCTGCTGCAGGCGCTGCTCTTCCAGGACATGCACATGGCCGGCTCCATGATCATGATACTGACCGGCCTGACCCTGATCGGCACGCTGATCTCCGACATACTCCTAGCCTGGATCGATCCGCGAATCCGGATGGAAGCGTAGCCCAATGGCCACTCGACCCCAGGCGCTGCCGTCGCCGACGGTAACGGAGGAAGAGCGGGAGTACATCGCGTCCCAGTGGCAGCTGATCTGGTGGCGCTTCCGCCGGCATCGCCTCGCGCTGGGAGCCTCACTGGTACTCCTTGCGTTCTACAGTGCCGTCCTGTTCCCGGAGTTCCTGTCGACCCACGATCCCAGCGCCGAGTCGGCCGCACGCACGCGCAACCCCCCTCAGCGCATCCACTTCTTCGACGGCTGGAAGCCTGTGCGGCCCTACGTCTACGGCCTCACCGCCCTGAGAGACCCCGTCACCCTCAGGGTGAACCACAGCGAGAACAGGTCGGTAAGGTACCCGATACGCTTCTTCGTGAGGGGACACAAGTACAAGCACTGGAAGCTCTTCAAGAGCGATCTTCACCTGATGGGCCTGGGGCCTGAGGTGGCGGCTCCGCAGCCCTTCTACCCGCTGGGCACCGATCGGTTGGGCCGGGACATGTGGTCGCGGATGATGTACGGAACCAGGGTCTCGATGTCGATCGGCCTGGTGGGCGTCGCCCTCAGCCTCTTTCTGGGCGTGCTGTTCGGCGGGCTGTCGGGCTACGCCGGCGGGGTCGTCGACGGCGCGATTCAGCGGTTCATAGAGTTTCTCCGCTCGATACCGACCATCCCGTTGTGGATCGCGCTCTCGGTGGCGCTGCCCAAGGACTGGAGCATCCTCCGGATATACTTCGCCATCACCGTCATCATCTCCCTCATAGGCTGGACGACGCTGGCGAGGGAGGTACGCGGCCGCTTCCTGTCGATGCGGGAGGAGGACTTTGTCGTGGCCGCCCGCCTGTACGGGTCGAGCCAGCTGCGGGTCATCTTCCGCCACATGATGCCCTCTTTCATCAGCCACATAATCGCCACAACGACGCTGGCCATACCGGCCATCATCATCGCCGAGACCTCCCTCAGCTTCCTGGGAGTCGGCATGCGGCAGCCGGCCATAAGCTGGGGCGTGCTGCTGTCGGAGGCGCAGCACCTGCGCACCGTGGCGATAGCCCCGTGGCTGCTGGCACCGGGAGCCTTCGTGATAGTGGCTGTCCTGAGCTTCAACTTCCTCGGCGACGGGCTGCGCGACGCCGCCGACCCCTACGCAGTCAAGCACTAGCGGAGCCGCCGCGCGGCGGTCGCGTCCATCCAGCAGACCCGCTGTCATCCGCCGCTCTCCGGGAGAGACTACCGAGGCCATGCCGCTCTCCGATACCAGCACCAACGCCTACCCCGCGTGGGCCTTCCGCAGAGAGGACGAGACCTCCGACGACCTCTTCTACGCAGAGCCCCGGCTGGTCGTCCACGTGGATGACCACGCCGTCCAGGCCATCTCAGGCTACCTTGGACGCGTTCTCCCCCGGGACGGCGTCATACTGGACCTGATGAGCAGCTGGCGCTCCCACCTGCCCAGGGACATGGAGATGCAGAGTGTCGTGGGCCTGGGACTGAACGCCGTCGAGATGGCGGAGAACCCCCAGCTGGACCGGGCGGTCGTCCACGACCTCAACGCGGACCCCCGCCTGCCCTTCGACAACGCCGCCTTCGACGCCGCCGTGGTCACCGTGTCCATCCAGTACATGGTCACGCCTGTGGAGGTGTTCACCGAGGTGAACCGCATCCTGCGGCCTGGGGGAGGCTTTCACGTCATCTACTCCACCCGCATGTTCCCGACCAAGGCGGTGGCTATCTGGAAGACGCTGGACGACGGGCTCAGGGCCGGCCTGATCGGCTCCTACTTCCGCTCCTCCGGGAGCTGGGAGTCGCTCCAGGCGTTGGACGTCGGCATCCAAGCAGCGCTGCTGGCGGACCCGGTGTACGCGGTCTCCGCCCGGAAGAGCGATGAACGCTGAGGAGGCATGGGGGCAGCTCCTCGCCGTCGCCCACCTGCCAGAGGACGAGATCGTCCTGGACCGGTCCGCGCTGGCTCTGGCGGCCACTGAGTACCCGGACCTGGACATCGGCCAGGAGCTCGCCTCTATGGACTCCCTGGCGGCGGGCGCCGCGCGGAGACTCGGGGACCGGCGGGACCCCCTCTTCTGCCTCAACGCCCTCAGCGAATTCCTGTTCGACGAGATAGGCTTCCGCGGCAACGAGGAGGAGTACTACGACCCGCGCAACAGCTACCTCAACGAAGTGCTGGCGCGGCGCCTGGGCATCCCCATAACGCTGTCCCTGGTCTACGTCGAGACGGGGAGGCGCTTGGGCGTACCGCTGTCGGGCATCGGCCTCCCCGGACACCTTGTCGTGGGCCATCGGGAGCTTGATGGTCACTTTGTAGACCCGTTCAACGGGGGCATCCTGCTGACGGAGCAGGAGTGCGCCCAGCGCATCGAGCAGGTGAACTGGGGGCAGGTCCCCTGGGACCCGCGGTACCTGGCCCCTCTGAGCAACAGGGCACTCATCGCCCGGATGGTGCGGAACCTGAAGGGGGCCTACCTGGGCCGGAACGACTACGTGAAGGCTTTACGGATGATCGACTGGCTCCTGGAAGCGCAGCCGCAGGCGTCCGTGGAGCTGAGGGACAGGGGCATCGTCAAGTACCGTATGGGCGACTACCCTATGGCGCTGCAAGACCTGGAGCGGTACCTGGCCTCCACCGAGCCTGCCGGCGACTCGGAGGCCGTGCGGACCCTCATCGCCCGTATCCAGGCCCGGATAGCCCGCTGACAGGGGCTTTCGTCATTGACAGGAGCCTGGCCCCTGACGTTCTGACGGCAGGGCCTAGGCGTCTGTGCCCCCTGGGAAGAGCAGCTTGGCGTCCGACTCGTAAACGATCGTGCCGTCTCTCCAGGTCGCCACGGACCCACCGATCTCCAACGCCCGGCGGCGCGCCTCGACGGACGCCCTGCCCAGCGCGGCCAGCGCCCCCGCATCGTCGGCGTCCATGGGCTCCTCTTTCGGCACACCCTCGATCATGCCCCTCCTCGATAGGAGCAGGGGGGCCGGGCCAAGGTTGTCATACACCACCCACTCGTCGACCAGCTGTCGATAGGTACGCTCGAAGTTACGCCACCCTACGTGAAATCGGCGGCGGACCGTCTCGTCGGGTACGCCGTGCCCGCCCTCCTTCGTCCGCTGCTTTACACGAGCGATGGCGAGCTCCGCCTCCGGCAGTCTCAGGAAATAGATCTTCGTCCAATAGCCCCACTCTCGCCAGAGGGGTATCTTGGCAGCGTGGTCTGCCCCGCTCAGCGTGGTCTCGAAAGCGAAGCTCTGGCCTTGCATCACGTATTCGTCGATGATGCTCACCATCAGTCTGCCCGCCCGGCGTGCGGCAAGGTCGGGTTGAAAGGGATTGAGCCCCGCCGCCATGAGGTCGGCGTTCACGAAGGTCAGGCAGTCCGCTTCCTTGGGCAGAAACTCTGTGGCGAACGCCGTCTTGCCCGCGCCGTTCGGCCCGGCGAAGATCAGGACTCTCTTTTCGTGCATCAGATGCTCACGGCTCTCTCCCACGAAGCCGGACGTCGCACCCGGCGCCGAAGCCTCGGCTAGCGCTCTCCCTGGACGGAGTAGGGGTCTGCGGCGTCCCGAAGGCCGTCGCCCAGGAAGTTGAACGCCAGGATCGAGACGATCACCAGCAGCCCCGGCACCAGTACCCACGGCGCCAGCGCCACCGACTGGACGTTCTGCCCCTCCTTCAGTAAGACCCCCCAGCTGATGGCCGGCTGCCGCATTCCCAAGCCCAGGAAGCTGAGGGCGGTCTCGGCGATGATGATCGCCGGTATGGCCAAGGTCGTCGTGGCGATTATGTGGCTGACGAAGGACGGCACCATATGCCGGAAGATGATCCTCAGGGGCCCCGTTCCGTAGAGGCGTGCGGCGACAACGAAGTCCTCCTCGCGCAGAGCCAGAAATCGCCCCCGCACCTCCCGGGCCAACCGCGTCCAGCCTATAAGCGAGATGATGATCGTTATGGCGAAGTAGACCCGGAGGACAGACCAGTCCTGGGGAACCGCTGCCGCCAGGGCGAGCCATAGGGGTATCGTCGGTATGGACCGAATGAACTCGATGAGCCGCTGTATGGCTACGTCAATCAGGCTCCCGAAGTAGCCCGACACTCCTCCAAGCAGCACGCCCAAGAACAGGCTGATAGCCACTCCCACCAGCCCTATGGACATCGATATCCTGGTGCCATACATCAGCCGCGACCACATGTCCCGGCCCAACCGGTCGGTGCCCAGGGGGTGGAAGTTGCGAATCCCCTCCGACGTATCTATGCCCATCAGGTGGACGTCGGTCCTGAATAGCGTCCAAAGCTTGTACTCGTAGCCCCGGACGAAGTAGCGGACTCGATGCTTCTGAGACTCATCGATGGCGTACTCCAAGCGGAGGCTCTTGGAGTTCCGGGTCACGTTTAGGCCGTAGACGTAGGGCAAAGAGGGCTTGAGGCCATCGAAGAGGTGTACCCGCTGAGGACCGACGAACACTCTCTGCGAGTCCACCTTGAGCGGGTCGTGGATCGCCAGGAACTCAGGGAACAGGACTACCAGATAGAAGGCCACAATGATCGCCACGCTGAACAGGGCAAGGCGGTGCCGCCGGAACCGCATCCACACCAGCTTCCACTGGGAGGCGACGTAGATCCGCTCCTCCGTGGAGACCTGCGCGGCTGGTATTGCCTCGTGGGTGCTGGCCATCGCTTACCCGGTCATCCGTATGCGGGGGTCCGTCCAGGCTAGGACTACGTCCGAGATCAGCGTGCCCAGCAGGGTGAGGGCCGTCAGTATGAGGACGATGGAGCCGGCCATGAACATGTCCTGGGCCAGCAGCGATTGGAGCAACAGGGGGCCTACCGTGGGCAGGCTCATCACCGTAGCCACGATGAGGCTGCCGGAGAAGAGCTCGGGCAGGGACCAGCCGGCCGTGCTGACGAAGGGGTTCATCGCAATCCGCGTCGGATATTTCAAGATGACCTTCCACTCGGGGAGGCCCTTGGCCCGGGCTGTCTCGACGTAGGGCTTGCTCATCTCGTCCAGGAGGTTGGCGCGCACGATCCGGGTGAAGCGGGCCGTGCCGTCGGTCCCCAGTATGATCATCGGCACCCAGATATGCTTGAGCATGTCGATGACCCGCCCAACACTCCAGTCAGCGTCCATGTACTCCGGCGAGAAGAGGCCGGTGATCCTCAGGTCGAAGTAGGCAAAAGCCGACCACATAATCACCAGGGCCAACAGGAAGTTGGGCGTGCCCACGCCCAGGTACGACAGGAATGTGAAAACGTAATCGATGAAGGAGTACTGTTTGACTGCGGAGATGATACCGATGGGGATGGCCATCGTCCAGGTGAAGACGACGGTGAAGAGGCCGAGGAGCAGCGTCATGAAGAGGCGCTGGTTCACCATCTCCGCCACCGGCTTGCGCCAGTCCAAGGACCAGCCCAGGTCCCAGTGGAGGATCCCCCACACCCACTTCCAGTACTGGACGTAGATGGGTTCGCCAAGGCCGAACTGTATCCTCAACGCCTCCAGCTGGCCGGAGTCTATGTACTCGCCCTGCTCGGCGAGGGACGCCACGTAGTCGGACAGGAAGTCCCCAGGCGGCGCTTGGATAATGGCAAAGGCCACCACGGACATGAGGGCGAGCATCGGGAAGAAGATGAGGGCTCGGCGTATTATGAACGTGAGCAATCAGGTCCCCTTTCGCTCATCATCGTACGGCGCCACTGATGCCGAGTCGCGGGCACCGGAATCCGAATGGGCAGCCCGGGGATCCGGGCTGCCCATTCGACCTTATCACCGATGGACAGAGGGCCGCCTTACTGGCGGAAGAAGAACACTTCGGGGAACAGGTTGGCAGGGGTCCTGATCTGCCACACGGATGCGGCCACCTCCGCCACGTTGCCCAGGTTGTTGCTGACAATGAAGGGGTTGGGAACCGCTGCCACAGGGGCGATCACCCACTGCCACTCGCCGTGCAACCTGCCGATCTCCTGGCCGAGCCTGTCGCGGTCCTCCGGGGTTCCTGCTATGCCGTCTTTCACCAGCTGTAGGAGCTGCTTGATCTCGTCCGGGGGCTCGATACCCTCCGCACCGTTGGTCGCGTTCCAGCGGGCATACTCCATGCCGCCGAAGCCGTCGCAACCGGCCGGGGTCCAGGGAGCTATGAACACCGGGTTGCTGAACTGGGCCAGCGTCTGCGAGCCCTGGCCTGTGACCATGTTCTTGTTACCGGGCTTCCGATCGTCGCACAGGCCCCTGGAGATCAGGTCCACCTCCGTGTGGACTCCCACGGCGTTCCAGTAGCTGGCAGTCAGCTCGTTGTTGTCCGCGTACGCATAGGTCGTTATCGCCAAGTTGAGGCGGTCGCCGTTGGGCAGCAACCGGAAGCCGTCGGCATCCTTCTTGTCTAGGCCGATGGCGTCTAGCATCATGTTGGCCTTGTCGACGTCATACTCAGTGTAGATCATCGCGGCCTCGCTGCCGGGGTACGTAGAGCTGCCCGGGGGTGCCACGTGGTTGCGTATCGATCCAAGCCCGTAGAACAGGATGTCGTTCACCTCGTCCCGGTTGATGGCATGGGAGAGGGCGATGCGGAAGTCCTTGTTCTCCATCCACTCCCGCTGCGGCCCGTCCCAGGTGAGGTTGAACTTCAGCCCTGCCTGAATGAGCCCCGCCGGGCCGTACTTGTAGATTGTATAGCCGCCCTTCTCCTCGCCCTCCTGCAGCACGGGGAAGTTCTTGAACTGGATGTGCCGGCCCTGCATGTCGATCTCGCCGGCGACGCCCTTCAGCACGATAATCTCTCTGTCGAGGACCAACTCGAATACCAGCCGGTCGATATACGGGAGCTGGTTCCCCTCGCGGTCGATGCCGTAGAAGAAGGGGTTGCGCTCGCCTATCATGCGCGGCTGCGTGATGTCCGCCGTGATGAGCCAGGGCCTGGTGCTCGGCCTATCGGGGTTCAACATGGTGTTGAATCTGTCCTGATAGAACTGCACCCAGGTCTCCAGGCCCGCGTCCGTGGCCATCTTGTCGACCTCGGCCTGTCCGGCATAGTCGGCGTGGAACTGCTTCATGTAATGGGTGGGCGCGTACAGAGTGTTGGCGCCCCCGTTGATCTCGTCCATCTGGGATGAGGACTCACCGAACAGGGAGTTGGGCGAGTCGAAGACGAACCTCACCGTGTAGTCGTCGACCTTCTCGACCTTGCCCAGGTTGTCTGCCACCATCAGCCTCGACGGCTTCGACGGGACCAGGGTGTCGTTGCTGATGACGTCCTCGAACTGGAACACGAAGTTGTCGGCCGTGAAGGGCATGCCGTCAGACCACTTCATGCCCTTGCGGAGATGGAAGGTCCACGTCGAGTAGTCGTCGTTGAACTCCCACGCCCTAGCCACGCCAGGGATGAGGGTCTGGCCATCCTGGGTCCATCGGAGCAGACCGGTCCGCGCCATCCTTCCGAAGTTCCAGTGGTCACGGGCGCTGGTGAAGACGCGGCGCAAGGATCCCCCGTAGCGGCCGATCTCCTGACCCGTAATCACCAGGGGCTCCTCCGACACGCGCTCCTCGACGGGAGGCAGCTTGCCCGCCGACACCAACTGGGCCAGCTGGGGCGCCTCGCCGAACTCCGGCAGCAGCATTGTCGGCACCTCCACCACCCTCACCACCTCTTTGATCGTCTCCACCGCCACCTCGATGGTCTTGACGACCTCGACCTCCTTCTCCACCACCACCGTCTCGCCGGGTACCTGGACGGTCTTGACCACCTCCTTCTCGACCACCTCCACCACCGGCACCTCTTTGATCACCTCTTTCTCGACGATGATCTCCTTGGGCACCTCGATGATCTGAGTTTTAGGCGCGGCCTGCTGGCCGCAAGCCGCCAAGGCGACCGCGAAGAGCGTCGCCAACAGGACAAATGCTAGTAACCGTTTCATGCCACTCCTCCTAACGTTTCAGCCACGTCATTGGGACAGACGTCCACAATAGAGAGCGTGGCTCTGCGATCCTCTCCTCCCGAGGAATCGTCCAAAGACACGCGGGGATTGTAATACGGTCAGTCCCCTATAGTCAAATCGCCCCGGCGGCGCGGAGTACCGGCAGCCCTTCGAATGCCCGACCCCACACCGCCCGCCTATGCCGGGCTCCGACAAGGGCTCTCTCTTCCCCAGGTGGCGAATCATGGACAGCCCGCCGCCTTGACGGCCTACCGGCCCAAACATAGAATGAGGCCAAGACAAAGCTCCCAGGATGCGTATGGCGCCAAGACGGCGAGTAGAGAACCTCATGTCTGCGGGCGGTGTGGTACACCGTTGCGGGGCCGTTGGCCTCGAGGTCGCCATATGCGGCCTCGACTCCCCGGAGAGCTGGCGCCTACCGAAGGGTACTCCCGAACCCGGCGAGAGCCGGGAGGAGGCCGCGAGACGAGAGACCGAGGAGGAGACGGGCCTTCTGGTCGAGATCGACCGGTATATCGATAGCATCGACTACTGGTTCGTCCGCCACTACGACGGGGTCCGCTGCCACAAGACCGTACACTTCTACCTGATGTCGCCCACCGGTGGGGACGTATCTCTACACGACCACGAGTTCGACGTTGTGAAGTGGGCGCCTGTCGAAGAGGCGCTGGAGGCGCTGAGCTACGATAGTGAGGTGCAGATTGTTCAGGCGAGCGTTGCCATGGTCACAGGAAGAGCAGCCGGCGAGCGGGCAGGAAGCAGTGCACATCACGGGAGACAAGGTCGTTCTTCGTGAGAAGCGAATCGAGGACGCCGAGGACGACTACTCCTGGCGCACCGACGAGGAGCTGGCCCGGCTGGACGCCACGCGCCCCCTGCACATGAGGTACGAGGAGTACGTCCGTTACTCTCGAGAGGAGATAGGGTATCCCAACCCCCGCTCCAAGCGCCTGGCCATCGACACCCTGGACGGCAAGCATATCGGCAACTGCATGTACTACGACATCGACCTTAAGAGGGGCGAGGCGGAGCTGGGCATCATGATCGGGGTCCGGGAGTACTGGAGCAAAGGCTATGGCCGCGATACGGTCAACCTGCTGCTCTCCCACATTTTCACGACAACCTCCCTCAACCGCGTCTACCTGCACACCCTGGAGTGGAACGAGCGGGCCCAGCGCTCCTTCCACAGGTCGGGCTTTCAGGACGTAAAGCGGGTGCGGCGGAGCGGGTACGACTTCCTCATGATGGAGGTTCTACGGTCGGACTGGGAGCTCCGGAACCGTGAGAAGAACGGAGCCCTCTGACCAGACAGGCAGACGAGTCGTAACTGTTCAGAGTTGGTGCGGCGTCTCAGGGAGACGCCTACTGCTTCAGGATAGCGTTCCCATCGCGCCGCCACTTGGCCCGAAGGAAGGGGCTGGCGTCCAAGAGCTGGTCCAGCGAGCGGAACCCCGCCACCTTCAGGCTCGACGTGCCCAGCGCCTGCGCCGCGGCCACCGCCGAGGCTTGGCCCGACAGACGCCCACTCCGCTCCCGGCCTGCCCACGCCGCATCGACGTCCCGCTCCCAGGTGGGCGGCAGAGACCCGTTGGAGGTCGAGCCGCCGCTCCTGGAGTCTGCGTCTCTTGAGTGGTTCAGCTGAACGATCACGTCCCCGCGCCCAGGCGGACGCTCGACCCTGATGTCCTTGGACGACTCGAGGTAGTGGGTGAAGGTCCTGTGTCCCAGGGCCTTGAAGTTGAAGCTGGGGTCGATGCGCTGCATCGCCTGGTACAGCTTCGAGCCGACAACCTGACCCTGGGCGTCCATCGACGCCTCCAGGGCGCGGGACAGCAGGGATGCGGGATCGGAACTCCGCGATCTGGTCTTGCCCGATCCCCTAGAGGGCGGCGCGGCGTCGTCCAGGAAGATGTAGCGGTCGCAGGACTTGACCAGCGTCGGGGAGGTCCCGTCCCGTCGGCCGGCGCCGATAACCGTCTTCCCGGCGCCCCGGAGCTTGCTGACCAGGGGCACGAAGTCGCTGTCCGAGGAGACGATGACGAAGGCGTCGATATTGTGGACGTAGAGGAGCTCGACGGCGTCGATGGTTAGCAGGATGTCGCTGGAGTTCTTGCCCGACTTGGTCGACCGGAAGAGGTGCCTCGCCTCTATGCCCAGCTCCAAGAGCTGGTCCCGCTTCCCCCGCTCCACGGACCAGTCGGCGTAGGCCCTCCTGACGATGACGCGGCCCACGTCGGACAGCTGGTCCAGCAGGTACTGGACAGAGTCCAATCCCGTGTTCTCGTAGTCAATCAGTACTGCGACGTTGTCTTCTGGCACAGGGGTTCACCAGCCATTCGAGACCCGATCCACGGGGCTCGGTCGATCTCCGCAACGTATTATACCACCAAGGCGCAGAGTGGCCGCTAGCCGATATCCGCCCCGTTCTCCATGAGGCCACTTGCGCTCTCTCCCTCGATGGAAGAGGGGCGGGTGAAAGTGATTGCTCGCGGCGCTACCTGAAGGCGGGGGCCACCTCTTCGCAGAAGAGCCTGAGGGATCTGGCGATGCTCTCCCTGGGGAGCTTGTCTCCGGCGTTGAACTCGGCCGCCACTCCGCTGAGGCTCAGCTCGTCGGTGACCTTGCGGATCTGCTCGGCGACCGTCTCCGGGGCGCCGACGATGACCTTCTCCTCTCGGAGGACGTCGTCCCAGGTCATGGCGGCCAGCTGCTCTCCACTCTCAGCCCTGTCTCCGCGGGGGTCCGCGCCCGGAACGACGGCGGAGCTGGCGACGGCCCTACCCAACCGCTGGAACTGGGTCATGAAACTCTCCCGCGGCTCTGTGTGCGCCCGCTCCTCGGACTCGGCGACGTAGACAGGGACGCGCAGGACGACGCTGGGACGCCCCTCGTGGCCGGCCCTCTCCCAGGCCTCCTCGTAGCTCCGCACCTGCCCGGACACCTCCGTCATCGTGGCCCGCCTCAGGCCCACGAAGATGGGGAACCCCATCTTGCCCAGTCTTGGGAACGTCTCGGGGGAGTTGGCCGCTATTCGGACGGGCGGGTGAGGCGACTGCAGCGGCTTCGGTACCAAACACACGTCACGGAAAGAGAAGTATCTTCCCTCGTGGGAGAACCGCTCGCTGGTCCAAGCCTTCAGGATGATCTCCAGGTACTCGGCGAAGCGCTCTTGGCTCTCCGAGTAGAGGAGGTTGTAACCCTCGTAGGACCCCGGCAGGCCGCTGCGGCCAACCCCAAACTCGAACCTGCCCCCGCTGACGTGGTCGAGGGTCGCCGCCTCCTCCGCGATCCGAAGGGGATTCCCCAGGGGCAGCACCTGTACCGCCGTCCCGACCTTGATGCGCTCGGTTCTGGCGGCGATAGCGGACGCCAGCACTAGGGGCGCGGCGAGCACCGACCGCTCTGCGTTGAAGTGGGACTCCGCGAGCCACACCGTGTCCAAGCCAAGCCCCTCGGCCGCGTCGACGTGGGCGAAGGACTCTTCGAAGGCCTGGGCCTGGCTTCCACCCTCTCGCCGGTGGAACTCTACGAACGTTCCGAACTCCATGACCACCTCCAAGTTGAGGCAAGACTAACCTGTCACAATTCCCCGGTCAAGGAGACTGTTCAGACTTGAGGAGCAAACCTACCTCCCCCTTCGGCAGGAGGAGATTGGGGGGGGGCCTCACAGAGAGAGGGTTGGGGGACATGTCACACCAACTGTGACAGTTACGAGCGCCAAAGAGCCTGTCGCCATGCTATACTTTTTTCTTGCATAAGATAGCTAGTCTCGACCCCCGAGTTTAGAGAGGATTTGATAGAGATATGGTAGCTCAGACTCCCACGCGGCCCCTGACCCCGTACCAAGTTCAGAGATACAGCCGTCACATCATAATGCCCCAGGTGGGAAGCGCCGGGCAGCGCAAACTGCTGGACGCAAAGGTGCTGATGGTCGGCGCAGGCGGCCTGGGTTCGCCGATATCGATCTACCTGACGCTGGCGGGCGTCGGCACCATCGGCATCGTCGACTTCGACGACGTGGACGTGACCAACCTGCAGAGGCAGATCCTCCACTTCAACGACGACGTAGGCCGTCCCAAGGTCGAGTCGGCCACCGAGACGCTCAAAGCCTACAACCCCGACGTGAAGGTGATCGCCCACGAGGAGCCGCTGATCGCCGCCAACGCGATGGAGATCATGGCCGGCTACGACGTCATAGTCAACGGCGCCGACAACTTCCCCGCTCGATACCTGGTGAACGACGCGGCGTATCTGTCCGACAAGCCCCTGGTCGACGGCAGCATCCTGCTGTTCGATGGTATGTCCAGCGTCTTCCTGCCGGGCCAGGGCTGCTACCGCTGCCTGTTCCCGACTCCCCCTCCGCCCGGGGAGGTGCCCAGCTGCGCCGAAGCGGGCGTCCTGGGGATGCTGCCGGGGATGGTGGGTACGATCCAGGCAACCGAAACGGTGAAGCTCATCATGGGCATAGGCGAGTCGCTCTCAGGCCGCCTGCTCCTGATCGACGCCCTGGACATGGAGTTCCGCTCCGTCAAGCTGCGCCGCAACCCCGAGTGCCCTCTGTGCGGCGACTCGCCTACCATTGACGAGCTGATCGACTACGAGGCCTTCTGCGGGGTGCCCGCCGTCGCCGACTGACCTTTTCGCAAAGTCCCCTCTCCCCCTCGCAACGCGTGACGCAGCTTGGTGGCAGACCCATCGGAGAGACGACGACGCATCGATGGTGCTCACGCCAAAGAACCATCAGGGGCGTGGCGCGCGCAGGGCGAGACAGCAGCACTGCGGCTGGAAGCAGGCGTGGAGACCGTTAGCGGGCTTCCGGAGCAAGTCTAAGAGGGTGTTTTCAAAGTACATCATGACGGAGCTAAGCGTCGGAGCATGAGATGAATCGCAGCTATGTGCAGCCACGCTTCCGTTGTACCGGTCAAGGCTTCATAGTCCTTGCTCAACCGGCGACAACGTCCCAGCCACGCCAGTGTTCGCTCAACCACCCACCTGCGTGGCAGCACCTCAAACTGATGGCTGGCCCTGGGACGCTTGACGATCTCCAAGACCCAGCCCGACATGGACATCACCCAGTCCACCAACTGGCCGCTGTAGCCAGCGTCAGCCCAGATGAGTCGCAGGCGTGGGAATCGTCCTATCAATTTATCGATGACCAGCCTCGCCCCATCTCGGTCTTGGATATTGGCAGGATGCACCACCACCGCCAACAGCAAGCCCATGGTATCTACGATGACGTGTCGCTTTCGACCGTTGATCTTCTTACCAGCATCATAGCCACGAGGCCCCCTTTTTCAGTCGTCTTCACGCTCTGGCTATCTATGATCGCTGCGCTGGGAGTAGGATTTCTACCTTCGGCCTCTCGGACGCAGGGGCGTAGCGTCTCATTGACTCGTTCCCACGTTCCATCTATGGTCCAACTGCGGAAGTATTTGTACAGGGTCTGCCAGGGAGGCAGATCGTGCGGGACCATCCGCCAGGGGCATCCGCTCCGAAGCAAATACAGGATGCCGTTCACTACCTCCCGCAGGTCCACTGTACGGGGCCGGCCTCCGGGCTTGGCTGGTGGGAGTAGGGGGCCGAGGATCTCCCACTGTTCGTCCGTCAGGTCGCTGGGGTACGATTTGCGGCTCATTCATCAAGTTTAGTACAAGTTCAAGACTTTGCAAACACCCTCTTAGGGTTGCATCTCCCGGGCGCCCGCAGCATGAGCTCGAAGCGCGGTATGTGGGTTCCCCAGTATTGTATTGTTGGGGCTGCCCGTAGTAGAATTCGCCCGCTTCTGAGTTCAGACGGATCTGGGCGGGAGCGCATGGAGGCGCATGCGCAATCAAGCCCACCACCCCGAGGAGTAAGGAGTCGGCTGCCTTCCGGACGTCCACAGGCCATAGTAAAGTCTCCGTAGATTCTGCGTTAGCGAATGCCACAATCAGCGGCGTACCGGTCATCATACTGTTGGTCGCAGCTGTTGCCCTGCTCCCCTCTGCGTTGTCCGCGCAGGATGTACCCGGCAAGCCGGCCAGACCCACCGTCATAGGCGGCCGCGAGCAGGTGGGCGTCGAATGGAGTGCGCCCTCGAACACCGGCTCGCCGATCACAGGCTACGAGGTCCAGTACCGGATCAGGGATATCGGTGATTTCGCCGACGCCGGCCACAGTGGAACGACGACGACCGCGATCATCACCGGCCTTCAGCGAGGCAAGTACTACCAGGTCCAGGTGCGGGCGCGGAACGCTGACGGAGCCGGTCCTTGGTCTCAGTCAGGTGAGGCCAGAACTCGGCCCAACCGGGCGCCTGAACTCGACGAGAATACCCTCCCGCACAGCTTCAGCGTGGATGAGGGCAAGTCCCCAGGTCAAGCGGTAGGCAGCGCCTACACCGCGACCGATCCCGACGGCGACCCGGTCTCATACACGCTGGCCGGTGAGGATGCGGGAGTCCTGGCCATCGCAAGTACGACCGGTCAGATCCAGGTTGGTGACGGCCACACCCTGGACTACGAGAGTCCAGCCGACAAGAACCGGGACAACACCTACAACGTCGAGATAGTCGCGGCCGACGCGTATGCGGGCACAGACAAGCTCGCGGTAACCATCTCCGTCAACAACATTGACGAGCCGGGTACGCTGATCCTCTCGACGACCACGCCCAGCGTGGGGACGGTGCTGACCGCTGTCCTGAGCGACCCTGACGGCAGCGTGACCAACCAGGCCTGGCGATGGCAGAGGGCGGACGACGCAGGCAGCCCCGCATGGGTAGATATCAGCGGAGCAGACTCGGACAGCTACACGGTGGCCGCCGCCGACCAAAGCAAGCTCCTGAGGGCGGTGGTAAGCTACAGGGACGGGCATGGTTCCGGGAAGAGTGCGGAGAGCGCGGCGTCGGCGGTGAGGGCGTCCAACAGGGCGCCAACCTTCACGTCCGCCACGACCAGTAGGTCCGTGCTGGAGAACACCGCCGCCGGACAGCCGGTCGGCGATCCGTTGATCGTGAAAGACCCAGACCGCGATCCGCTGTCCGTCTCTCTGTCCGGCGACTCAGGCCCCTTCGACTTCGACAAGAGCGGTGCAGGCGCTACGACGACGGTCCAGCTGAGAGTATCCGCGACCGCCGATCTGGACTACGAGGTCAGGTCCTCGTACATGGTGGTGGTCAGCGCGGTCGATGCCAGGGGAGGATCGGCCGCCATCACCGTGGCGGTTAGAGTCATCGACGTCGCCGAGGCGCCCGCTCGTCCCGATGCCCCGTCGGTGACCGGGGGCGTGGGGAGGCTGAGCGTAAGCTGGAACGCCCCTGCCAACACCGGACCGGAGATCAGCGGCTACGAGGTCCAGTTCCGGATCAAGGATTTCGGTGAGTTCGCCGACGCCGGCCACAGTGGAACGACGACGACCGCGGTCATCACCGGCCTTCAGCGAGGCAAGTTCTACCAGGTACAGGTGCGGGCGCGGAACGCCGAGGGCACAGGTCCTTGGTCTCAGTCAGGGGAGGCCAAGACGCAGGCCAACCGGGCGCCAACCTTCCCGTCCGCCACGACCAGTAGGTCCGTACTGGAGAACGCCGCCGCCGGACTGCCAGTCGGCGCTCCGTTGATCGTCACAGACTTGGACCACGATCCGCTGTCCGTCTCGCTGTCCGGCGACTCAGGCCTCTTCGACTTCGACAAGAGCGGTGCAGGCGCGACGACGACGGTCCAGCTGAGGGTATCCACGTCCGCCGGCCTGGACTACGAGGTCAGACCCTCCTACACGCTGGTGGTGAGCGCGGTCGATGGCAGGGGAGGCTCGGCCGCCATCACCGTGGCGGTTAGAGTCATCAACATTGACGAGCCGGGAACCCTACTCCTCTCGACGACCACGCCCAGCGTGGGGACGGTGCTGACAGCTTCCCTGAGCGACCCTGACGGCAACGTGACCAACCAGGCCTGGCGGTGGCAGAGGGCGGACGACGCAGGCAGCCCCGCATGGGTAGATATCAGCGGAGCAGACTCGGACAGCTACACGGTGGCCGCCGCCGACCAAAGCAAGCTCCTGAGGGCGGTGGTAAGCTACAGGGACGGGCATGGGGCCGGGAAGAGTGCGGAGAGCGCGGCGGCGGCGGTGAGGGCGTCAAATAGGGCGCCGACCTTCCCGTCCGCCACGACCAGTAGGTCCGTGCTGGAGAACACCGCCGCCGGACAGCCGGTCGGCGATCCGTTGATCGTGACAGACCCAGACCGCGATCCATTGACTGTCTCCCTGTCCGGCGACTCCAACCCGTTCGACTTCGACAAGAGCGGTGAAGGCGCTACGACGACGGTCCAGCTGAGGGTATCCACGTCCGCCGGCCTGGACTACGAGGTCAGACCCTCCTACACGCTGGTGGTGAGCGCGGTCGATGGCAGGGGAGGCTCGGCCGCCATCACCGTGGCGGTTAGAGTCATCAACATTGACGAGCCGGGTACGCTGATCCTGTCGACGACCACGCCCAGCGTGGGGTCGGACCTGACCGCTGTCCTGAGCGACCCTGACGGCAGCGTGACCAACCAGGCCTGGCGGTGGCAGAGGGCGGACGACGCAGGCAGCCCCGCATGGGTCGATATCAGCGGAGCAGACTCGGACAGCTACACGGTGGCCGCCGCCGACCAAAGCAAGCTCCTGAGGGCGGTGGTGAGCTACAGGGACGGGCATGGTTCCGGGAAGAGTGCGGAGAGCGCGGCGTCGGCGGTGAGGGCGTCCAACAGGGCGCCAACCTTCACGTCCGCCACGACCAGTAGGTCCGTGCTGGAGAACACCGCCGCCGGACAGCCGGTCGGCGATCCGTTGATCGTGAAAGACCCAGACCGCGATCCGCTGTCCGTCTCGCTGTCCGGGGCCTCCGCCCCGTTCGACTTCGACAAGAGCGGCGCAGGCGCGACGACGACGGTCCAGCTGAGAGTATCCACGACCGCCGACCTGGACTACGAGGTCAGGTCCTCGTACATCGTGGTGGTCAGCGCGGTCGATGCCAGGGGAGGATCGGCCGCCATCACTGTGGCCGTTAGCGTCATCGACGTGGCCGAGGCGCCCTCTCGTCCCGATACCCCGTCGGTGACCGGAGGCGTGGGGAGGCTGAGCGTAAGCTGGAACGCCCCTGCCAACACCGGACCGGAGATCAGCGGCTACGAGGTCCAGTTCCGGATCAAGGATTTCGGTGAGTTCGCCGACGCCGGCCACAGTGGAACGACGACGACCGCGGTCATCACCGGCCTTCAGCGAGGCAAGTTCTACCAGGTACAGGTGCGGGCGCGGAACGCCGAGGGCACAGGTCCTTGGTCTCAGTCAGGGGAGGCCAAGACGCAGGCCAACCGGGCGCCAACCTTCCCGTCCGCCACGACCAGTAGGTCCGTACTGGAGAACGCCGCCGCCGGACTGCCAGTCGGCGCTCCGTTGATCGTCACAGACTTGGACCACGATCCGCTGTCCGTCTCGCTGTCCGGCGACTCAGGCCTCTTCGACTTCGACAAGAGCGGTGCAGGCGCGACGACGACGGTCCAGCTGAGGGTATCCACGTCCGCCGGCCTGGACTACGAGGTCAGACCCTCCTACACGCTGGTGGTGAGCGCGGTCGATGGCAGGGGAGGCTCGGCCGCCATCACCGTGGCGGTTAGAGTCATCAACATTGACGAGCCGGGAACCCTACTCCTCTCGACGACCACGCCCAGCGTGGGGACGGTGCTGACAGCTTCCCTGAGCGACCCTGACGGCAACGTGACCAACCAGGCCTGGCGGTGGCAGAGGGCGGACGACGCAGGCAGCCCCGCATGGGTAGATATCAGCGGAGCAGACTCGGACAGCTACACGGTGGCCGCCGCCGACCAAAGCAAGCTCCTGAGGGCGGTGGTAAGCTACAGGGACGGGCATGGGGCCGGGAAGAGTGCGGAGAGCGCAGCGTTGACGGTGAGGGCGTCCAACAGGGCGCCGACCTTCCCGTCCGCCACGACCAGTAGGTCCGTGCTGGAGAACGCCGCCGCCGGACAGCCGGTCGGCGATCCGTTGATCGTCACAGACTTGGACCACGATCCATTGACCGTCTCCCTGTCCGGCGACTCCAACCCGTTCGACTTCGACAAGAGCGGTGAAGGCGCTACGACGACGGTCCAGCTGAGGGTATCCACGTCCGCCGGCTTGGACTACGAGGTCAGACCCTCCTACACGCTGGTGGTGAGCGCGGTCGATGGCAGGGGAGGATCGGCCGCCATCACTGTAACCATTGGCGTTATCGACGTCGCCGAGGCGCCCTCTCGTCCCGATACACCGTCGGTGACCGGAGGCGTGGGGAGCCTTAGCGTAAGCTGGGACGCCCCTGCCAACACCGGACCGGAGATCAGCGGCTACGAGGTCCAGTTCCGGATCAAGGATTTCGGTGAGTTCGCCGACGCCGGCCACAGTGGGACGACGACGACCGCGATCATCACCGGCCTCCAGCGAGGCAAGCTCTACCAGGTACAGGTGCGGGCGCGGAACGCCGAGGGCACAGGTCCTTGGTCTCAGTCAGGTGAGGCCAGGACTCGGCCCAACCGGGCCCCTGAGCTCGACGAGCACACCCTCCCCGACAGCTTCAGCGTGGATGAGGGCAAGCTCTCGGGTCAAGCGATAGGCAGCGCCTACACCGCGACCGATCCCGACGGCGACACAGTCTCACACACGCTGGCCGGTGAGGATGCGGGAGTCCTGGCCATCGCAAGTACGACCGGCCAGATCCAGGTTGGTGAGGGGCACACCCTGGACTACGAGCATCCAGCCGACAAGAACCGGGACAACACCTACAACATCGAGATAGTCGCGGCCGACGCGTATGCGGGCACTGACAAGCTCGCGGTAACCATCTCCGTCAACAACGTCGACGAGCCGGGGACGCTGATCCTGTCGACGGCCACGCCCAGCGTGGGGGAGGAGCTGACCGCTGTCCTGAGCGATCCTGACGGCAGCGTGGTGAACGAGGTCTGGCGGTGGCAGAGGGCCCAAGACTCCGATAGCCTCGACTGGGTCGATATCAGCGGAGCGGCCTCGGATAGCTACACGGTGGACGACGTCGACAGGGGCAAGCTCCTGCGGGTGATGGTGAGCTACACCGACGGGCAGGGGGCCGGGAAGAGCGCCGAGAGCGCAGCGTTGACGGTGGGGGCGTCCAACAGGGCGCCGACCTTCCCCTCCGACACGACCAGCAGGTCTGTACTGGAGAACACCGCCGCCGGACAGCCGGTCGGCGATCCGTTGATCGTGACAGACCCAGACCGCGATCCATTGACCGTCTCCCTGTCCGGGGCCTCCGCCCCGTTCGACTTCGACAAGAGCGGCGCAGGCGCGACCACCAAGATCCAACTGCGAGTATCCGCGTCCGCCGATCTGGACTACGAGGTCAGGTCCTCGTACATCGTGGTGGTCAGCGCGGTCGATGGCAGGGGAGGATCGGCCGCCATCACTGTGGCCGTTAGCGTCATCGACGTGGCCGAGGCGCCCTCTCGTCCCGATACCCCGTCGGTGACCGGAGGCGTGGGGAGCCTAAGAGGGTGTTTGCAAAGTCTTGAACTTGTACTAAACTTGATGAATGAGCCGCAAATCGTACCCCAGCGACCTGACGGACGAACAGTGGGAGATCCTCGGCCCCCTACTCCCACCAGCCAAGCCCGGAGGCCGGCCCCGTACAGTGGACCTGCGGGAGGTAGTGAACGGCATCCTGTATTTGCTTCGGAGCGGATGCCCCTGGCGGATGGTCCCGCACGATCTGCCTCCCTGGCAGACCCTGTACAAATACTTCCGCAGTTGGACCATAGATGGAACGTGGGAACGAGTCAATGAGACGCTACGCCCCTGCGTCCGAGAGGCCGAAGGTAGAAATCCTACTCCCAGCGCAGCGATCATAGATAGCCAGAGCGTGAAGACGACTGAAAAAGGGGGCCTCGTGGCTATGATGCTGGTAAGAAGATCAACGGTCGAAAGCGACACGTCATCGTAGATACCATGGGCTTGCTGTTGGCGGTGGTGGTGCATCCTGCCAATATCCAAGACCGAGATGGGGCGAGGCTGGTCATCGATAAATTGATAGGACGATTCCCACGCCTGCGACTCATCTGGGCTGACGCTGGCTACAGCGGCCAGTTGGTGGACTGGGTGATGTCCATGTCGGGCTGGGTCTTGGAGATCGTCAAGCGTCCCAGGGCCAGCCATCAGTTTGAGGTGCTGCCACGCAGGTGGGTGGTTGAGCGAACACTGGCGTGGCTGGGACGTTGTCGCCGGTTGAGCAAGGACTATGAAGCCTTGACCGATACAACGGAAGCGTGGCTGCACATAGCTGCGATTCATCTCATGCTCCGACGCTTAGCTCCGTCATGATGTACTTTGAAAACACCCTCTTAGCGTAAGCTGGGACGCCCCTGCCAACACCGGACCGGAGATCAGCGGCTACGAGGTCCAGTTCCGGATCAAGGATTTCGGTGAGTTCGCCGACGCCGGCCACAGTGGGACGACGACGACCGCGATCATCACCGGCCTCTTACAGAGCACTGCGTATGAAGTGCAGGTGCGCGCCGTAAACCCTGAGGGCACGGGCGAATGGTCGAAGTCGGGCAATGGCAGGACGATACCCAAACCTGCGCCGACCGTTACCCCCTCACCTACCCCAGTCCCGACACCGACCTCAATACCAACGCCCAAGCCTACACCGACACCGACCCCTACCCCCACAGCCACGCCGACCGTTACCCCCTCACCTACCCCAGTCCCGACACCGACCTCAATACCAACGCCCAAGCCTACACCGACACCGACCCCTACCCCCACAGCCACGCCGACCGTTACCCCCTCACCTACCCCAGTCCCGACACCGACTCCAATACCAACGCCCAAGCCTACACCGACACCCACAACCACGCCGACCGCTACCCCCTCACCTACCCCGACGCCACTGGTCGGTCTTGGGGAACCGGACGTCGCTTCGATTCATCCGGATCGGGAGACTGTGATTGAAGTACCTGATGCAGCCGCGACACTCACATTCCCTGCCGGGTACGTGGACCGCGCGTTACGAGTCAGGTCTGAGGTCAACCCGGCCAGCTGCATAGCCGATCCCCCTACCGGCAACCTGGAGACCTGCCTGAGAGGGTGTTTGCAAAGTCTTGAACTTGTACTAAACTTGATGAATGAGCCGCAAATCGTACCCCAGCGACCTGACGGACGAACAGTGGGAGATCCTCGGCCCCCTACTCCCACCAGCCAAGCCCGGAGGCCGGCCCCGTACAGTGGACCTGCGGGAGGTAGTGAACGGCATCCTGTATTTGCTTCGGAGCGGATGCCCCTGGCGGATGGTCCCGCACGATCTGCCTCCCTGGCAGACCCTGTACAAATACTTCCGCAGTTGGACCATAGATGGAACGTGGGAACGAGTCAATGAGACGCTACGCCCCTGCGTCCGAGAGGCCGAAGGTAGAAATCCTACTCCCAGCGCAGCGATCATAGATAGCCAGAGCGTGAAGACGACTGAAAAAGGGGGCCTCGTGGCTATGATGCTGGTAAGAAGATCAACGGTCGAAAGCGACACGTCATCGTAGATACCATGGGCTTGCTGTTGGCGGTGGTGGTGCATCCTGCCAATATCCAAGACCGAGATGGGGCGAGGCTGGTCATCGATAAATTGATAGGACGATTCCCACGCCTGCGACTCATCTGGGCTGACGCTGGCTACAGCGGCCAGTTGGTGGACTGGGTGATGTCCATGTCGGGCTGGGTCTTGGAGATCGTCAAGCGTCCCAGGGCCAGCCATCAGTTTGAGGTGCTGCCACGCAGGTGGGTGGTTGAGCGAACACTGGCGTGGCTGGGACGTTGTCGCCGGTTGAGCAAGGACTATGAAGCCCTGACCGGTACAACGGAAGCGTGGCTGCACATAGCTGCGATTCATCTCATGCTCCGACGCTTAGCTCCGTCATGATGTACTTTGAAAACACCCTCTGAGACTTGAGACCACCGTCGCCGGCGGCGGTCAGATGATCGAGATACAGACTGGCAAGTATCTGGGCCTGAGTATAGAGGTGGGGCCGAGCCGCGTGGAGGAGCTAGGCGGGCCGGACGTATTGATACATGCCCATGCCATGGGTGGCTTCAAGCTTCTGCTGAGAGGCGAGCCGGGAGACTCTTGGATCAGGGTACATTCTGAGCTCAGCATGCATGGCAACGGCGTCGCGACCATTACCTCGAACTGGATACATCACCTCGGCGAGCTTGCGTTGGTGATCGATCAGGGTGCGTTTGACCTGGCCAAGCGGCAGCTCGATGACACCATCCCTGTGCGAACCCCGCCTCGCGAGCTGCCTTTGGCAGGCGGTGTCTCGCCATCAAGCGGACCATTGCTGATCTTTGGCCTTGCAGTCGGCGCCGCGCTGCTGTTGACGGGGACGATACTGGTGATCCGGCGTACCGATACTCGGACACGCCTGTGATAGTATGGGGCAACCCAACTCTCTAGCGGAGGAGCTGCTATGCCATTCGGAGGTAATGACTGGCTGGAACTGACCTCTGAGCCAACCCTGGAGCCCCAGATCCCCATCTGCGACCCTCACCACCACTTCTGGGATTTCCGACCTGAGCGAGTCCCCTATCAGCGCTATCTTCTCCACGAGCTGGCCGCCGACATCAATAGCGGCCACAATGTCCGGTCCACCGTGTTCATCGAGGCTAGGGCGATGTACCGGGCTGACGGGCCGGAGGAGATGCGTCCCGTCGGCGAGGTCGAGTTCGTGCAGGGGCTGGCCGCCGCCAGCGCCAGCGGCCTGTACGGTCCGGGCCGTGCCGCCGCCGCTATAGTCGGTCACGCCAACCTCAACCTCGGCGAGGGAGTCGAGCCTGTCTTGGAGGCCCTGCAGGCGGCCAGCCCCAACCGGTTTCGCGGAATCCGCCACAGCGTCACCTGGGACCCACATCCGGAGATCGAGAACACCGCGGCGCACAACATGGAGAGCCAACTGGCCAGCGAGGCCTTTCGGGCAGGCGCCCGGACCCTGGCGAGAAGGGGCCTATCGTTCGAGGGTTGGCTGTACTTCACGCAGCTGCCAGAGCTGGCGGATTTCGCCAAGGCCGTCCCCGACCTGACCATCATCCTGAACCACGTCGGAGGCCTGCTGCGGGTGGGCCCCTACGCGAACAGTGACGAGGTGCTCGCGGCTTGGCGCAGCGGCATCGCCGCCGCCGCGGCCTGTCCCAACGTCAACGTCAAGCTGGGCGGTATCGGTATGCCGAGGACCGGCTTCGATTGGCATGCGCGGGACCTGCCCATCAGCTCCCAGGAGCTGGCCGAGGCGATGGCGCCCCTCATGACATATTGCATCGAACAGTTTGGCCCCGAACGCTCCATGTTCGAGAGTAACTTCCCGGTCGACAAGGTCTCCTACTCCTACAACGTTATGTACAATGCCTTCAAGCGCCTGTCGAAGGGCTACTCCGATACGGAGCGGGCCGCTATGTTCCACGACACGGCGGCGCGGCTGTACCGGCTGGAGGTGTAGGGAGCCTCCATCCCGCCAACCCTCATGGGGCTCGGCTCTATATGAGGGGCAGGAGGGAGGAGAGGGTCTCCGAGTCCCCCGCGGAGGCGAGGGGATCGGTCTCGCCGATCTCTTCGAGCACCGCGTTGAGCCGCTGGTGTAGGTCCAGCCTTCTTCCGGGCGTCCACCATGCCAGGAACTGGTCGTGGGCGTAGCTGCCGCTCCACCTCTCGAAGGCGGCGAGCTGGGAGAACACCTCACGCAGCCCTGCGCTCTCGGATATCTCCCGCCAGTGCACCATCAGCGCGTGGGCCTCAGAGCGGTCGTTGACCTCTCCCAGGCGTCTATGAAGCTCACGGAGGACCGGTCTCGCGTTATCGCCAGAAGGGCCGACGGCCCCTCCGATCACCTCCAGGGAGTACCGTACCTGCTTGGCGGCGATTCTCAGCTGATGGACGGACTTGGCGTCGGTCAGATCGACCGATGATCGGGCGACGAAGCGATCAAGCACCGGGCGAATCGCCGCGGCGGCCCAGACGCTCATCTCCGGCTCAGCTCCCGCGCCCCTCCACCGTACGGAGCCCGTCAGGTCGCGGATCTGGCGCCTGAAGTCCCTCCTCCGTGCCCTCTTGGCTGCTTTGGTCAGCGGCTTCTGCGCCTTGGTGCGTCTTCTGCGGACGCTGTCGATGGCCCCGGCGAGCTGTGGGGTCATGCCCCAAGACCCCGCCAGCCGGGACATCCTCTGCTCGATGACGTCGAGATCGCGGGCAGGGCCCGCATTCCTGCGAATCCGCTTGAGCCGCGATACCATTCGCTTACCGGCAGCCCTTGGGAGGAATGGCGCGAACATCCCAAGTACCGACGCAGCTCTGCGGGCCTCGACGCGCAGCTCGTGGACGTGCTCGACCCTGTCCGGCCTCTTTGCGGCCCTTGGCAGCAGGCGGGAGACTCTTCCCAGCCGGTGATCGAGGGTACGCTTCGCCAGCCGGCTCACCGGCTGAAGCATATCCCCATCCTCAAAGTTCTCCGTCCCCGTATCGTCGCCGAGACGCGTCATCTTCCTATCCCAGGTTCACCAGTTGTCGGGGTGTCAGAGACCATTCGATCCAGCCGCAACGGCCGTACCTCGGAGAGGGGAGGCGCAGCTTGCAGAGGGCCCCCTTCTTGAGCCGGACAAGCTGCCCTGGGACGCCGCTTATCAGGACCGAGATGAGGTCGCTCAGATATGGCTCGTGGCCCACGATCATCACGCTGCTGTCCGACGGATACCCTGCCGCCAGCTCATCCATCAGTGTATGCGGGCCTCCCAGAGGGGTCAGGCTCTCGGAGGTGACCGGCGTGCTCAACGCGGGCAGCCGCGTATGCACGATCCTCGCGGTCTGAACGGCCCGGAGCAGTGGACTGGTAACTATCGCGTCCATGGAGAGGCCGATAGACCTCATACCCTTCACCTGGCGGGCCATCTTCCGTGTGCCTTTGGGCGTGAGCGGGCGCTCCTCGTCCCTGGAATACTGGAGAGAGTCACGATCGGCTGCCAAGCCGTGTCTGAGCACGTACAGGTTCATAGTAACCTCGTGAGCCGCCTATACGCCGGACCGGACGGCCCCCGCTGGCTTAGCGGGGGATGCTCATACCGCCGCCGCCACGGTAGACCAACGCATCGCCACGTCCGCCAGCAGGCCCTCCTTCAGTCCGACCCTGGGGATGGTCAAGGTTGGCGCCCAGACGGCGCTCATGAGCGCCTGGAGGACCACGGTGGCGGGGTATATCACGTCGGCCCGGTCGGACTTGAGGTTCAGGTCCATCCGCGCACCCTCGAATCCCAGTGTCTCCAGGGCCGAGCGCGTCCGGTCTATGTCTCTCATGGATGCGTACGACGTGCCCTTCTTGCCGGCGCGCCTTCCGCTGAGGTCCCCTATCGCCTCCACGTTGCCGCCGGTCCCAATGAAGACGCCGATCATCGAGTGTCCCAGAACGCCGCTGGTCCAGTTCCGGGCCTCATACGCGAGCTCCTCCACCAGCAGAGCGAAACGGCTGGCTCCCAGCCGATCATCGGAGAGCACTTGGAGCATGCGGACCGTGCCCAGCTGATAGCTCCTGCTGTCGATCATCAGTCCTCGAGAGGTGAGTACGAGCTCGACGCTGCCTCCGCCAATATCGACGAGCATAGCCTCGCCCTTCTCGATGTCGAGCTTGCCGGATACGGCAAGGTACACCAAACGGGCCTCTTCCGCCGCGCCTATGATATTCACGTCGATGCCGGTCTCGGCTCGTATCACCGAGGTCAGCTCGGCGCGGTTCTCAGCTTCCCTGACAGCGCTGGTGGCAATGGCTGCCGTGTGTTCGACGTTATGTCGGCCGATGGTGCATGAGAAGCGGCGGAAGGCCTGTACCGTCCTGTCGATGGTCTCAGGGGAGAGATCTCCCCTGGAGAAGACATCCTGCCCAAGCCGCACGGGCTCGCGGGCTGTCTCGATGACTTCGACCCTCCCGCGCCTCTTGACCTTCCCTACGGCCAGTCTCATCGCATTGGAGCCAACGTCGATGGCGGCGAGCTTCATCCCTGGCCTTCTGGATGGTTCGGCAAATGAAAATCTCTCCTACCCATCTGTCGCGGCGCCTCGTCCCGGCGCGTCGACGTGACTCGGAGGCTTTGCCAGATGGTCCATGAAACCTCGTGAGGCCTCTGATGAAGACTCCTGTGCAGCCGGTACAGCCCCCTCGGCAGGACGAGCCGTCCCTCGGGCACAAAGTCTAACAATTGGCGGTTCCCCAATCAAGCATCGCATCTACAGAAGTAAGAGGAAGGGGTTGACATCCGGAGCGGTATTTGGTAGCCTGCTACTCGTCGAGTTATGTCCCTAACTACGGCATCTAGCTTTCACACCACCACGACCTTGGTTAAGCTGCGCCCCTTTCTCCTGTCCGAGCCGCCCCGATTGTCCGACGGAAGCCCTTTAGCACTGAGGAGTGTGAGCACGTATGACCTCGTCTCTCGCAGTCAGAGAAACCAAGGGTAGCACAGCAGATCGACGTTCATATTCTAAGATCCCCAGCGTACTGGATGTCCCCAATCTCATCCAGGTACAGCTCCAGTCCTTTGAGTGGCTCAAGACCGACGGCCTGGCCGACCTTCTCGACGAGGTGTCCCCTATAGAGGATCTCCCTGGAGGGCGGTTCAACCTCACCCTCGAAGACCACTATTTCGAGGATCCCAAGTACACCGAGGAGGAGTGCAGAGAGAAGGAGATCACCTTCAGCGCCCCTCTGCACGTTACCGTCAAGCTTCAGATCAAGGCCGCTGGCCCCGGCCAGGGCGAGGTCAAGGAGCAGACCCTGTTCATCGGGGACATCCCCATGATGACCAGGACCGGCACCTTCATCATCAACGGGGCGGAGCGGGTCGTCGTAAGCCAGCTGGTCAGGTCGCCGGGGGTCTACTTTACCACCACGGCGGACCCGGCAACCGGCAGGACGCTGTCGTCGGCTAAGCTGATCCCCTATCGCGGCGCTTGGATGGAGTTTGAGACCAGCAACCGCGACATCCTCTCCGTCAAGGTAGACCGAAAGCGCAAGACGCCCGTCAGCACCCTCCTCCGGGCTATGGCCGGGCGCGGTGAGAACAGCCCGATTCAAACGGGAAGCGACGAGGAGCTGCTGGCGCTGTTCGAGGGTGTCGAAACGGACAGCGAGCACAGGTTCATCAGCACCACCATAGAAAAGGACACGGGCGTCACGAACCAGGAGGAGGCGCTTATCGAGTTCTACGGACGGCTGCGCCCCGGAGAGCCGCCCAACGTCGACAACGCCAAGAACCTTCTCGACAACCTGTTCTTCAATCCCAGGCGCTATGACCTTGGCCGCGTCGGGCGATACAAGCTGAACCGGAAGATCAGGGACGACGAGGAGTACGGCACGCGCACCCTGGAGCCGGAGGACATCATCGGCCTGATCAGGAAGATGATCCAGATCAACAACGACGTCGTGGAGCCCGACGACATCGACCACCTGGGTAACCGGAGGGTCAGGGCGGTGGGCGAGCTGATACAGAACCAGGTCCGCGTCGGCCTTCTGCGAATGGAGCGGGTCATCAAGGAGCGCATGACAACGCAGATGGACCCGACCACCACGACGCCAGCCGCCCTGATAAACATCAGGCCCGTCGTCGCCGCCGTTAGGGAGTTCTTCGGAGGCTCGCAGCTCTCGCAGTTCATGGACCAGACGAACCCGCTGGCGGAGCTGACCCACAAGCGGCGCTTGTCGGCCCTGGGGCCCGGGGGACTCTCCCGGGAGCGCGCCGGCTTCGACGTACGAGACGTGCACCACTCTCACTACGGCCGCATATGCCCGATCGAGACCCCGGAAGGCCCGAACATCGGCCTGCTGGGCTCTCTGGCGACCTTCGCCAGGACCAACGAGTACGGCTTCATCGAGACGCCCTACCGCAGGATCAAGAACGAGATACTGAACACGTCTCCCGACATACTCGGCCGGACCATCACCCAGAGAGTGGTGGCCACCGACGGCAGGACCATCCTGACGGCTGGGAAGGAGATCACGAAGAGGACCCTCCAGCGGATCAACAACCTCCCCGAGCAGGTACTCAGCGTGAAGCCCTACGCGTCCATGGACCCCAACGACATCGTATACCTGTCCGCCGACGAGGACGAGACCGTCCACGTCGCGCAGGCCACTTCGCCCATAGACGAGGTGGGCCAGTTCCTCGATGAGAGGATCGAGACGCGGATCGGAGACGGGGTCTCGATGGAGCCCCCCGCCAACGTTGGGTACGTGGACGTCTCCCCGATGCAGCTGGTCAGCGTCTCAACGTCTCTCATCCCATTCCTGGAGCACGACGACGCCAACCGCGCGCTCATGGGGTCCAACATGCAGCGGCAAGCGGTGCCCTTGCTGCGGCCGGAGGCGCCCCTGGTCGGTACGGGCATGGAGGGCAGGATCGCCAGGGACAGCGGGCAGGTCGTCCTGTCGCGGTCGGGAGGCACCGTTACCGAGGCCACCGGCGACAGAATCACCGTGGTCGATCCGGAGGGCAAAGAGCACAGGTACCCGCTCATGAAGTTTCTCCGGAGCAACCAGGGCACCTGCGTCAACCAGCGCACCATCGTCATAAAGGGCGACGTGGTCCACGAAGGGCAGGTGCTGGCGGACAGCTCGTCGACCGGACAGGGGGAGCTGGCGCTGGGCCAGAACGTCCTGGTCGCGTTCATGAGCTGGGAGGGCTACAACTTCGAGGACGCCATCATCATCAGCAGGCGCCTCGTCCAAGATGACAAGTTCACCTCGATACACATTGAGAAGCACGAGGTGGAGGCCCGGGACACCAAGCTGGGGCCGGAGGAGATCACCAGCGACATACCCAACGTCGGCGACGACAGCCTTAGCAACCTCGACGAGGATGGGATCATACGCACCGGCGCGGAGATCGGCCCGGGCGATATCCTGGTGGGTAAGATAACCCCCAAGGGCGAGACCGAGCTGAGCGCCGAGGAGAAGCTGCTCCGAGCGATCTTCGGGGAGAAGGCGCGGGACGTCAAGGACACCTCTTTGAGGGTCCCCCACGGCGAACGGGGCAAGGTGATAGACGTCAAGGTGCTCAGCCGCGCCAAAAAGGACGAGCTGCCGGCCGGCGTCAACAAGCTGGTGCGCCTGTGGATCGCCCAGACCCGCAAGATAAACGAGGGCGACAAGATGGCTGGACGCCACGGCAACAAGGGCGTCATCGCCCGTATCCTCCCGGAGGAGGATATGCCCTACCTGCCGGACGGCACCCCCATAGACATAATCCTCAACCCCATAGGCGTACCCTCCCGCATGAATCTGGGGCAGGTCCTGGAGACCCATCTCGGATGGGCCGCTCACACCCTTGGCTTCAGGGCCACCACGCCGGTCTTCGACGGCGCCCCGGACACCGCCGTGGAGAACGCCCTGGCGCAAGCCTGGATGATAGAGAGGTCCGGCGCCGTCGACCCGAAGCCTCTTAATCAGAATGGCATAAAGCAGATCGACGTCGGCGCAACGAGGTCGTGGCTGGCGGAGCGCGGCTACGACTACGACGACATCTTCGGCGACAACGCCAGCTTGGAGGCCCGAGACGCGTGCCTGAAGATATGGCTCAAGGAGGAAATAGGCAAGGATGCCTCCAAGATGACCGTCGACGAGATGCACGAGGAGGCGCTGAGGCTCAACCGCGAGGAGCAGATAGCGGCGCCCACCTTCGGAAAGTCGACACTGTGGGACGGGCGGACCGGAGAGCCTTTCGATCAGCCCATCACCGTCGGCTACATCTACATGATGAAGCTGATCCACCTGGTGGAGGACAAGATCCACGCCCGCTCTACAGGCCCTTACTCCCTGATCACCCAGCAGCCCCTGGGGGGCAAAGCCCAGTTCGGCGGACAGCGCTTCGGGGAGATGGAGGTGTGGGCCATGGAGGCCTACAGCGCCGCCTACAATCTGCAGGAGATGCTGACCGTCAAGTCCGACGACGTGGTCGGCAGGGTCAAGACCTACGAGGCGATAGTCAAGGGCGAGGACGTGATCCAGCCCGGCATACCGGAGTCCTTCCACGTCCTCCTGAAGGAGCTACAGAGCCTCGGCCTCTCGGTAGAGCTGCTCCGCGAGGAGAGCGAGGACCTGTCCATGCTGCTGATGCACGCCGACGACGTCGACGAGGGCAATCCCCTGTCCGACCCGCTGCCCGCCCTCGGCATCGTCGACGATGAGGTGCTCGGCTCCCCCGTCACCATCAACGGAAACGAGGACGGCGAGGACGGCGGCCAAGCCCAAGAGGACGGCATCCAGGCCCAACAGGTAGGGCTGGAGGATACGACTGACAGCGACGACTAGAGGCGGCCCCGACCAGGTTCCACCCCGATAGACTTAGGAGTTAAGTATGGTCCAAGCTGGCAACGACTTCAACGCAATTCGCATATCCCTGGCCTCTTCAGATCAGATGAAGACCTGGTCCTACGGAGAGGTGACGAAGCCGGAGACGATCAACTACCGGACTCTTCGTCCGGAGAAGGATGGGCTATTCTGCGAGCGCATCTTCGGCCCGACCAAGGACTGGGAGTGCTACTGCGGCAAGTACAAGAAGATCCGCTACAAGGGGGTCGTCTGCGACCGGTGCGGAGTCGAGGTGGCTAGGGCCAAGGTACGGCGCGAGCGTATGGGGCATATCACCCTCGCCGCCCCGGTGGCCCACATCTGGTTCTCGAAGGGGACGCCCAGCCGCATAGGCCTCTTTCTCGACCTCTCCCCGAGAAACCTCGACAGGGTACTCTACTTCGCGCAGTACCTGGTTACCAGCGTTGACGACGAGATGCGGACCGTCTCCATCGACCGACTCCACCAGGAGATCGAGGATGGCCTCTCCGAGATCGAGGCCGAGGGACAGGCGAGGGGCGGCGAGCTCCAAGCCAAGCTGGACGCCGCGCCTGAGGACGGGAGTGAAAAGCTCTCCGACAAGGAGAGGGAGCCGATAGAGGAGGAGATCAAGCAGAACAACCTGCAGGTCGAGGAGGCGAAGAAGGAGTTCGAGAGCGACCTCTCCGACCAGATCGACGATCTGGAGAGCCTGAAAGAAGGCCAGCTCCTGACCGAAAGCAGATACCGAGATCTGCGCGACAACCATGGCATGGTCTTCCGCGCCGGCATGGGCGCCGAGGCCGTCCTCGATGTGGTGAAGAACATCGACCTGGACGATAAGCGCATGGAGCTCCAGGAGGAGATGCGGAGCACCTCCGGACAGCGTCGGAAGAAGGCCATCAAGCGGCTGCGGGTCTTCGAGGCCTTCAGAAAGAGCGGGAACAAGCCGGAGTGGATGGTCTTCACGGTGCTGCCGGTTCTCCCTCCCGAGCTGCGGCCAATGGTCCAGCTTGACGGCGGCCGATTTGCCACCAGCGACCTCAACGACCTGTACCGCAGGGTCATCAACAGGAACAACCGGCTCAAGAGGCTTATAGAGCTGCAGGCGCCCGAGATAATCGTGCGCAACGAGAAGCGTATGCTTCAGGAGGCGGTGGACGCCCTCATCGACAACGGCCGGCGGGGACGCGCCGTCTCAGGTAGCCACAATCACAGGCTGAAGTCGCTGTCGGACCTGCTCAGGGGCAAGCAGGGGCGCTTCCGCCAGAACCTGCTGGGCAAGCGGGTGGACTACAGCGGGCGCTCGGTGATCATCGCGGGCCCCGACCTGAAGCTGAACCAGTGCGGCCTTCCCCGGCGGATGGCCCTGGAGCTATTCAAACCCTTCGTGATGAACCGCCTGGTGCTCAAGGGGTACGCCCACAACATCAGGAGCGCCAAGCGCATGGCCGAGCGGGTGCGCCCAGAGGTCTGGGACATCCTCGAAGAGGTCGTCAAGGACCGGCCCGTCCTGCTCAACCGCGCCCCCACGCTCCATAGGCTGGGCATCCAGGCCTTCCAGCCCGTGCTCATCGACGGCAGCGCCATCCAGGTGCACCCGCTGGTGTGCAACGCCTTCGGGGCCGACTTCGACGGAGACCAGATGGCCGTGCACGTGCCCCTCTCCAGAGAGGCCGTGCTCGAGGCCAAGAAGATGATGCTGAGCACCTTCAACATGCTGTCGCCCAGCTCCGGGGACCCCATCGTGGCCCCCACCCTGGACATGGTCCTAGGCTGCTACTACCTGACGATGGTCGAAGAGGGAGCCAAGGGCACGGGCCTCCGCTTCTCGACCTTCGAGGACGCGCGGCTGGCCCACGATACGGGAGTGGTGGGTCTGCGGGCCAGCATACTGGTCCGGGAGCAGCCCAACGGGAGCGGCCCGAGCTGGCTGGAGACCACCGTCGGGCGCATCATCCTGAACGATGTGCTCCCGCCGGAGATCGAGTTCCGCAACGAGGAGATGGACAAGACGGTCCTCAAGGACATCACCTCCGAGTGCTATCGGCTGTTCGGCAACGAGGGCACGTCGGAGGTGCTCGACTCCATCAAGGAGCTGGGCTTCCACTACGCCTCGAAGTCGGGGATCACCATCGCCATCAACGACATCGAGGTTTCCAGCGAGAAGGAGGTCATCATCGGGGAGGCGGAGGGGAAGGCCGATGTGCTCGAACAGCAGTATCTGGACGGCCTGATCACCGAGGAGGAGCGCTACGCCAACGCGGTCCAGATATGGACCGCGGCCAACGACAGCCTAACCAAGGTGATCGAGGACACGCTGCACAACTACGGCGGCATCTATCTCATGGCAACCTCGGGCGCCAAGGGAAACATCGCGCAGATCAAGCAGATGGCGGGAATGCGCGGCCTCATGTCCGACCCCAAGGGCCGGATTATCGACCGCCCTATAAAATCGAACTTCAGAGAGGGCCTCACCGTGCTCGAGTACTTCATCTCGACCCATGGCTCCAGGAAGGGCCTCGCGGACACCGCCCTGAGAACGGCGGACAGCGGCTACCTCACCCGTCGGCTGATCGACGTAGCCCAGGAGGTGATCGTACTTACCGAGGACTGCGAGACGACGGGAGGCGTCTGGATCGAAAAGCAGGTCGACGACACCCTGATGACCCCCTTTGACGAGCGTCTCAGGAGCAGGCTCGCCGCCGCGCCGGTGGCCGACCCCTCGACCGGGGAGATCTTGATCGACCGCAACGAGGTGATTGACGACGATGTCATGGCCAAGCTGGAGGAGGCCGAAGTCGACGGCGTCCTTGCCCGGTCGCCCCTGACCTGCGAAGCTGTCCGCGGCGTATGCCAGATGTGCTACGGCACCTCCCTGGCGACCATGCAGCTGGCCAACATGGGCGAAGCGGTGGGCATCATAGCGGCCCAGAGCATTGGGGAGCCCGGCACCCAGCTGACGATGCGCACCTTCCACACCGGCGGAATCGCCGGGGTGGACATCACCAGCGGCCTGCCCAGGGTCGAGGAGCTGTTCGAGGCCAGGGCCCCCAAGGGCGAGGCGGTGCTGTCCGAGATAGACGGCCTCGTCGAGGTCACCGACGGCCCCGAAGGCCGCACCGTTACGGTACGGAGCTCCGAGGACTACAGCGACGAATACACTTGGGACAGCGGGTACGACGCCTTGGTATCCAACGGCGACCTCGTTGGCATGGGGACCCGGCTGGCCGCTCCCAAACCCTCCAAGAAGGACGATGACTCTTCCAGCGAAGAGGAGGCGGCGCTCCAGCCGGCCGACATCATAGCCAGGGTCTCGGGGATCATCAGAGTCAACAGGAAGAAGCGGCGCCTGGTCATATCCTGGACCGACGAGGAGAGCCGCGAGTACATGATCCCGGCGGCGGCCCACATCACCGTCAGGAGCGAGGACACGGTCATAGCCGGACAGGCCCTCACCTCCGGGCCCAAGAGCCCGCAGCAGATCCTCCGGATCCAGGGCAAGGAAGCCGTGCAGAAGTACCTCATCGAGGAGGTCCAGAAGGTCTACCGGTCTCAGGGCGTGACCATCCATAACAAGCACATCGAGGTGATCGTCTCCCAGATGGTCCGCAAGGTACGGATCGACGCCATGGGCGACACTCAGCTGCTCCCAGGCGAGCTGGTCGGCCGCACCAACTACGAAGAGTCCAACGCCGGCATCCTTGCCGAAGGCGGCGAGCCCGCCACTGCCAGCCCGGTGCTGCTGGGAATAACCAGGGCCTCTCTCAACATGGAGAGCTTCTTGGCGGCCGCATCATTCCAGGAGACGACGCGGGTGCTGACCGAAGCGGCGCTGAACGGCCAGGTGGACAACCTGCAGGGCCTCAAGGAGAACGTCATCATAGGCCGCCTGATCCCGGCGCGCTTCGACATGTCTGAAGAGGGCCGCAAGCGCCTCGGGCTGACCGAGCCCCAGCAGGACCTCTTGGGCATCCTGTCCGGCCCGCCGCTGGCCGACGCCATCGACGGCGGAGGCAACGGGGGCTTCGGATCCATCGACGACGGCCTCGACGTGGATGACGAGGCGGAAGAGGACGACCTGGTAGAGGTTGGCCAACCCGCGGCCGCCGACGACCCCCTGGAAGCGGAAGAAGAGATCGCGGAGGTTGTCGAGGAGCCCCAGCTCGGCTGACCCCTTCCCGCCTTCCAACGCTCCGCTAGACTTGATTATCAGGTTCCAGGGCGCGGCCCGTACGGGCGGTTAGCTCAGTGGTTTAGAGCGCTGCGTTGACATCGCAGAGGTCACTGGTTCGAATCCAGTACCGCCCACGTCAGCTGGACGAAATCAAGAGCCTTCACGCTTAGGTCCAGGTCGGCAGCCCCCCTCGTCCCGCATCCGTCGACATAGAACAATGCAGCGAGTCGAAGCACATAGAGTCGCCCAGGGGGCCCCCGAGAGAGTCGAAGCCCTGCGGATGGCCTGTCACCGTTGAGCAAGGTGACTGAGGGCGACCTGGATGTCGAAGCCGTTCAGGCGGCTCTTTCGGACCGCGTGATAGGGCGCCGGATCCTACACTTCGACCTTGTGGGCTCGACGATGGACGAGGCCCGCCGGTCGGCTGAGAAGGGGGAAAGGGAGGGAACGGTCTTCATTGCGGAGGAGCAGACAGCCGGCAGAGGCAGGTTCCATCGCTCGTGGGTCTCCCCCAAGGGCGAGAACCTCTCCCTTTCCGTGCTGCTTCGTCCGGCGGCGGCCCACCTCCCCTCCATGAACATGGCTGCTACACTGGCGGTGTCCGGGTCCCTCACGGAGGCCTCGGGCCTTCCCTCTGCCATCAAGTGGCCCAACGACGTGCGGGTCCGCGGGCGAAAGGTATCGGGCATCCTCGTAGAGACGGTGATGGAGGCGGGCAGGGTCGACCACGCCGTGGTTGGCATCGGCGTCAACGTGAACTTCGATCCCTCCTCGTTCCCCGAGATCGCGTCGACGGCCACCAGCCTACGCGTCGAGACCGGCCGGCAGGTCGACAGGGGCCGCTTGCTGCGGACCCTCCTGGAGAGGTTCGACTCGCTGTATGGACGTGTCAGGGCGGGCCACTCCCTGGTGGAGGAGTGGGCCGCAGGAATGGATACCCTGGGGCGGCGCGTGCAGGTAGCCTGGCGCGGCCAGGTGGTCGAGGGCGTGGCTGAGTCCGTGGACGAGCAGGGAAACCTGATGGTGAGACGCGCCGACGGGTCCGTCTTCACCGCCGTCGCCGGAGAGGTGACCCTACAGGTGTGAAGGAGAGAAGCGATGCTGGAAAGCCTGAGTTTGGACCAGAAGACCGTTGTCGTGACCGGGGGCGGCACCGGATTGGGCAGGGAGATGGTGCTCGCCATGGCCCGTGCGGGCGCCGACGTGGTCATAGCTTCCCGCCGCATCGGGCCCATCGAGGAGGTGTCGTCGCTGGTGCGAGAGATGGGTAGACGCTCCTTCGCCCTCTCTACGGACGTTACCGACTCGGCCCAAGTGGAGAGGCTCATCCGGTCGGCCCTGGACGAGTTCGCCAAGGTGGACGTCCTGTTCAACAACGCCGGCATAGTCCGCGGACAGGGCGGCATCCCGCTGTGGGAGATCAGGGACGACGACTGGAGGCTGGGCATCGACACCAACCTCTCCAGTGCCTTCTACTGCTCCCGCGCCGTCTCGCGGCACATGGTAGAGCGGGGCGAGGGTAAGATCGTCAACGTCTCCTCGGGGTTCGGCCTCCGTGGAGGCCGCGACAACTACATGTACGCCTGCGGCAAGGGTGGGATCGTCCAGCTCACCCGCACCCTGGCGACGAGCCTGGGCAGGTACGGGATCACCAGCAACTGCATCGTGCCTGGCTTCATCCCTACGAGGGGGACCGCGGAGTCCGGAGAGAACCTGCCCAGGGGCCAGTTCATACCGGTGGGGAGAGTCGGATATACCCACGAGATCGGCCCGGTTGCGGTGTTCCTGGCCTCGTCTGCGTCCGACTACATGAACGGCGAGATGTTCGCCGTCGACGGCGGCGGCTTGGCTGGCGGCTACGCGCCCACCGGCTACGCCCCGGATATACCACTGGAGATATAGCAGGCCTGAAGATGGAGGTAGATACGATGCCCGTACCAGCAGAGTGGGACCTGAGCGGCAAGTCGGCCATCATCACCGCCGATAGGCGGGGTTGGACCCCCTTCCTCGCGTCCGCCCTAGCAGAAGCCGGCGCCCAGGTGGCCATAGCGGGCTCCCTGGACGACTCCGATGCCGTCGACGCCGCCCAGGCGGTCCGGGAGCTCGGCGGAACGGCGCTGACCCTAGACGTCGACGTGAGAGACGGTGAGCAGGTCGAGGCGGCGGTCCGGAGGGTCGTCTCGGAGCTGGGCGGGGTCGACGTTCTGGTCAATAACGCACGGTTGGAGTTCGGCAAGCCTTTCGTCGAGGTCACGGAGGCCGAGTGGCAGACTGTCATGGACTTCAACGTCAAGTCGGTCTTCCACTGGTCGCAGGCCTCTGCCAGGCACATGCTGGAACGTGGAGGGGGCCGCATCGTGAACATCTGCTCCGGCCTGGCAGTGCGCGGCCTGTGGAGCTCGGCCGCGGCCTGCGCCAGCCAGGGCGCCGTCCACCAGCTCACCTCCGCGCTGGCGCTGGAGTGGGCGCGCTCGAACATCCGCGTCAACGGGATAGGGGCCGGCTGGGTGACGCCCGAGGAGCAGACGGAGGAGTCGAGCAGGGAGCTGCTGGTCAGGTACCTTCCGTCGAGACGAAAGGGCCACCCCACCGACCTGTCCGGCCTCCTCGTCTATCTGTCCTCCGACGCCTGCGACTTCGTCACGGGCCAGACGATTTTCATCGACGGAGGAGCGCTTGCCCACGCCTAGCGGGTTCCTGGGCTGCTGGCCAATCGCTGTTGTCCGGCAGGGCGCGTCAGGCTACAATGGAGGCTACGGGCGGTTAGATTGAGCTCAATCCAACCGCCGTCGGTGATCGGGGTGTGGCCCAGTCGGTAGGGCGCCACGTTCGGGACGTGGAGGTCGCTGGTTCGAGTCCAGTCACCCCGACCACGCTCCTGTCCTCCTATTCCCCTTCATTGTCGACGCTCATCCCCTGCTCCGCACCTGGCGGCCTGTGCCGAAACTGGCGAAGACGTCAGAGACTCGGCTATATTGGGCTCGACATCATCAATACGGCAAGATTGTTCGTCGATGATACGAACGCTTGACATGTTATGCGGCATTGTGTAGCATCCGCGTTACTTGGAGTATTAGGCGAAATCATCGAGAGGCTAGGCGGCATAGATAGACGTCGGTTGAAGCTTGGCAAGTATCGAAGGAGGAGTGGAGTGATTAGAGTATCAATTCTCGCACTGGCAGTGGCAGTCATGGCTGTTGCTCTGGCCGCGTGTGGAGGAGCGGAGGCTCCCGAGCCCCAGGTAATCGAGGTGCCCAAAGAGGTCATCGTCGAGAAGGAGGTCATCAAGGAGGTGCCTGTGGAGGTGGTGGTGGAGAAGGAAGTGGTGCGCGAGGTGCAGGTACCCGGGGTGACGCAGGTGGTGGAGAAGATCGTGGAGGTGGAGGCCCCGGCCAAGTTGGGAGAGGCCCCCATGCTGGCGCAGCTGGTGCTGGCGGGTAAGCTGCCTCCGGTTGAGGAGCGCGTGCCCGACCCGCCCTTGGTGATACCCGTCTTCAGGGAGATCGGCAAGTACGGCGGCACGGCGCGGCGCGGCTTCATAGGTCCCACGGACGTCTACTGCAACGCCGGCCGTATCACGGGCGGCGGCCTCGTCCGCTGGACCAACGACGGTACCGAGATCATCCCCAATATAGCCGTCACCCTCGATCCCAATGGGGACGGCACGGTCTGGACGGCGAAGCTCCGGGAGGGGATGAAGTGGTCCGATGGCGCTCCCTTCACGGCCGACGACTTCGTATACATGGCCAACGAGGTCCAGGGAGACGATTCGCTGAAGCCCGGCAAGGCCATCTGGTACAAGGGCTCCGGCGAGACACCGGTGGTGGTCACCAAGGTGGACGACACGACCGTGAAGTTCACCTACCCCCTGCCCTACTGGCACTTGGCCAAGCGGCTGACCATCAAGTGCATCGACCAGAACATTAGCTATACGCCCGCCCACTACATGAAGCAGTTCATGCCGCAGTACAACCCCGATGCGGAGAAGATTGCCAAGGACGCGGGCAACGAGACCTGGCAGGCCTACTACAACAACAGGCTGGACTACCGGTGGAACCCGGACAAGCCCTCCGCCAAGCCGTGGCTCTTCAACAACCCCGCGTCCGACCCGGTGATCATCCTGGAGCGCAACCCCTTCTACCACGGAGTCGACCCGGCGGGGAACCAGCTTCCCTACATCGACTTCTGGAGGCTGGACATAGTGACGGACAAAGCGGTGCTGTCGCTGAAGGCGATCCAGGGTGAGCTGGACTTCCAGGCCCGTCACATACAGATAACCGACTTCCCCGTCCTCAAGGAGAACGAGGACAAGGGCGGATACGTGATCAAGCTGCAGCCGACGGATGGCGGAGCTGACGCCTTCGTGACCGTAAATGTGAGCGTCGGCGGGGAGATGGGGGAGGTATTGAACGATCAGAACTTCCGACTGGGCCTGGCGGCGTCCATCGATAGAGAGTTCGTCAAGGAGACGATCAATCTCGGCTTCGGTAAGGTCCGCAATATCCTTCCCACCCAAGGACACCCCCATCATCCGGGCCCCGAGTGGGAGACCAAGAACATAGAGTACGACGTGGATCGCGCCAATGAGCTGTTGGACAAGATAGTCCCCAACAGGGGATCTGACGGCTATCGCACGCTGCCCAGCGGAGAGGAGTTGCAGTACTTCGTAGGCACCGCGCCCGCCTTCGGCGCGTGGCCCGAGATCACCGAGCATATTGCCAACAACTACAAGGCTGTGGGCATCAACGCCGAGCCGAAGATCTCCGAGTTCGGCCTTCTGCTGAATAAGGCTCGAGCTGGCGAGATGCACGGCATCGTCTGGGCCAACGACTACACAGCGGATGTCTTTGTCTGGCCTGCCAAGACCATGCCCGGGACCTACTGGGCCCCCGGATACGGGCAGTGGTGGACCAGCAAGGGTGCGGAAGGGCCGGAGCCTCCCGATTACTTGAAGCAGCTGCTGGACTGGTGGCAGGAGGGCCAAAGCGCGAATCCCGAGAACCAGGCCAGGCTAGGTAAAGAGATCTACAAGTGGCATGTGGAGAACCAGGTGCAGAGCGGCATCATCGGACAGAGTCCCATGGTCATGGGTGTGGCAATCGTATCCAAGAGGCTGGGCAACGTCCCCGAGACGTGGGCCAACGACATGGCGTACAACACGCCCATGTCCGCATTCCCGGAGCAGTTCTACTTCAAGGAATAGTGTGCGCGGATAGGCGCCCTATATCGCTCATAAGGCTCCTGGTCCCCATGGGGACCAGGAGCCTTGCTTCATGAGGGTCGCGATGCAGAACGCGGAGTCGCCCGGCGTGAGCATGCGCGCCGGCAGCCTCCCACATACCCTCTACGACACCGGACCCAAGAAGAGACGGGTGGTGGGGCTGGTGTTGCTGGCCGTGCTTCTGTCGCTCTTCCTGGCTTTCAACCGCCTTCCCAAGCTCGATACCGTGGAGGCCGACCTGGCGGCCGCGGCGTCACCCAGGGCCGAGTGCTTCCAGGGCTTCTGCTTCGAGTCGGACCCGGACACCTCACTGCTGTCCAGGTGGTGGGACTTCTCGCTGGCCTACCTGCGCCTGGTTACAGTGGGGATGACCTTCGCGTTCCTGGTTGCCGGCGCCACAGAGGTCTTCCTATTCCCGGATTCCAGGTTCCAGGGGTTCGCCAGCAGGGGCGTCAAGGGCTCCCTGAAGGGGCTCCTCGTGGGCCCAGCCATGAACCTGTGCTCCGCGTGTATCGTGCCGGTGGCGTCCGCGTTTCGCCGGCGGGGCGCGGGGATCGAGGCGACCATCGCCATCGCCCAGGGGTCGTCCACCCTCAACCTCCCGGCCATAATCATGGCCGCCATGGTCTTCTCGCCCCTCATAGGGGGCTCGCGTATCGCGCTGAGCATCGTCGGGGCCATTCTGATAGGCCCCGTCGTTGCGAGGCTGGCCCTTGGGCGGGGGCAGACCCTTCTCCCGGAGTCGGAGGCTCATTACGCCCATGACGGGGAGGGCTCCACGTGGGGCGAGGTGCTCAGGGAGAGCCTGCCCCAATGGGTATGGGCCAGCCTCAGGTACCTCCTCCGGCTGGGTCCCATCATGGTCGTGGCGGGATTCGCCAGCGGTCTGGCGATTCAGTGGATCAGCCCCGATACCGTTACCGCGTGGCTGGGAGACGACCTCCTGGGCATCGGCATCGCCGCTACGCTGGGCATCTTGATCAACGTGCCGCTGCTCTTCGAGATCCCTCTGGTGGCCGCGCTGCTGCTGGCCGGAATGGGGACCGCGCCGGCCGCCACGCTGCTGTTCGCGGCGGCCGCGGGTGGGCCGATAACCTTCTGGGGCCTGGCCAAGGTCATGCCCAGGAAGGCCATCGTCAGCTTTGGAGCGGCCATATGGGTCGTGGGTGTCATAGGCGGGATGAGCGTGCTGGGAATCACCACAGTGACCGAGGGCCGCGACTTCGGCCTCAGGGCCTCCTACGCCTCTCCCCCGCAAACCCTGGACTCACAGTCGCAGTGGCTCTACGACTCCTTCATCGGTACTGACTGGTTGTTCCCCCTGAAACCCGTGCCTCAACAGGCCATCACAGATTCCAGACGCGCAGCGGCCGCGAACCTGTACGAGGGAGATTATCACTGGATCACCCTGCGTCTGAGGGGGCGTATGGCTATCGACGGCACCGGCAGCGACGCCGGCGGCGTGGGCGCCAGGGTTTCCCTGACGGCCACCTCGCCCGGAGGGGCAAGCGCCACGCAGGTCGCGGAGGTCCGGGAATCCATGAGCGGCTTGGGCCTCGACTTCGGCCTGGGCAAGGCGGAGAGGGTGGACTCCATCACGGTCCTCTGGCCCAGCGGCGTGCGCCAGGTGCTCCAAGACCTGGAGAGCGACCAGGTCATAACCATCGAAGAGCCTGCGCGCCAGTACCATCAGCCAGGGAAGGACCGCTTGGCTGTATCACAGCCGTAGCGTTAGGCTGCGGCGCAAACTCGCCCATCTCCTCCCTCCCCCTTCCTCCCTTGGGTGGTGGTTTTGCGGATGTTGCTCTGTTACGATTCGCCGGAAAGGGCCCTATTGCACCGGTCTCCGTCCCGGCGGCCTGCGAAGAATCTGCTTCGCAGCCTGGGTTAGCACGAAAAGAGGTCCCAGTACCAGACATGCTCCAGTTCGTGATACGGCGGTTCTTCATCCTCGTTCCGATGCTGCTCTTCATGTCGGTCGTCGTGTTTGCGATCATCCAGGCGCCGCCGGGCGACTACCTGACCAGCTACATAGACCGGCTGATAGCCCAGGGCGACTTTGTCTCCAAGGCCGAGGCCGAAGAGCTGAAGCAGCAGTTCGGCCTCGGCAAGCCGCTCTACGTGCAGTACTACAAGTGGATGAGCAGGATCGTGCTGCACGGGGACTTCGGCAGGTCCTTGGAGTTCCAGCTGTCGGTGAACGAGCTGATCGGCCAACGCTTGGCCATGACCCTGACCCTGGGGATATTTACGATCCTGTTCACCTGGACGATGGCCATACCCATCGCCATCATCTCGGCGGTGAAGCAGTACTCCGTCATAGACCACTTCTTCACCTTCCTCTCCTACATGGGGGTGGGGACTCCCAACTTCCTCCTAGCCCTGGTCATCATGTACTTCGTCTTCGACCTCTTCGGGCTGAAGATAACAGGGCTCTTCTCCATGGAGTACAAGGAGGCTCCGTGGACCTTGGGCAAGGTTATCGACCTGCTGAAGCACATCTGGGTGCCGATGCTGATCCTGGGCACAGACGGGACGGCGCGCTTCGTCAGGATCATACGGGCGAACCTGCTGGACGAGCTCGGCAAGCCCTACGTGGAGACGGCCCGCGCCAAGGGGCTGCCCGAGTGGAAGGTGGTGATGAAGTACCCGGTCCGCATAGCCATCAACCCCTTCATCAGCACCGCCGGCTGGCAGCTCCCCCAGCTATTCTCCGGGAGCCTGATAGTGGCACAGGTCCTCAGTCTCCCCACGATGGGTCCCATGCTGCTGCGTTCGCTGGTCAGCCAGGACATGTTCCTCGCCGGCTCCATCGTCCTGATCCTCTCTGGGCTGACCATAATCGGCACACTTCTCTCCGACGTGCTGCTGGCCGCGGTGGACCCCCGCATAAGGATGGGGGGAGCATAGGGCATGGCCGCGATAGACGAGAGACTACCCGTAGATGCCCCCTCGGCCGATGAGCGAGAGTATATTGCCTCGCAGTGGAGGCTGATGTGGTGGCGGTTCCTCAGGCACCGCCTCGCCCTCGTCGCCACCGCGGTCATCGTCGCCTTCTACTTGGTTGCCATTTTCGCGGAGTTCATGGCTATCCATGACCCCGCGGCGACCTCCTCCAAGAGGGACTTCGTTCCTCCTCAACCGGTCCACCTGTTCGAGGGGGTCCGGCCTGTCTGGCCTTACGTGAGCGGCCTCGAAAAGACGCGGGACCCGGTAACCCGCAAGGCGATCTATCTGATCGACGAATCTATACGGTACCGGCTGGCCTTCTTCGTCAGCGGGAAGGAGTACAAGCTGGCGGGTCTCTTTCCCACAACAAGGCACCTCATAGGCCTCCGGGAGGGCCGCCCCGAGGAGCTTGGGGCCCTCTTCATACTGGGCACCGATAGACTGGGGAGAGACCTCTACTCCCGGCTGATGTACGGCACGAGGCTGTCCATGTCCATCGGTCTGGTGGGCGTGGCCCTCAGCCTGTTTCTCGGCGTGCTGCTGGGGGGTATCTCGGGGTACCGGGGCGGCTTGGTAGACCTGCTGATACAGCGGGTCATCGAGTTCCTGCGCTCTCTTCCCACCATTCCTCTGTGGCTGGCCCTAGCTGCGGCGGTGCCGACCGACTGGTCGATACTCAGGGTCTACTTCGCCATCACCATCATCATCTCCCTCATAGGCTGGACCACGCTGGCCAGGGAGGTCCGGGGCCGCTTCTTGGCCATGAGAGAGGAGGACTTCGTAATGGCCGCCCGGCTCTACGGCTCCGGAGAGCTCCGGGTCATCTTCCGCCACATGATCCCCTCTTTCATGAGCCACATCATCGCCACCACGACGCTGGCTGTGCCGGCGATCATCATCGCGGAGACCTCCCTCAGCTTCCTGGGACTGGGGCTGAGGGCGCCGGCCATAAGCTGGGGCACACTGCTGTTCGAGGCCCAGAGCCTGCAGACCGTCGCCAACGCCCCCTGGCTGATGATACCGGGCCCCTTCGTGCTCGTAGCGATCCTGGGCTTCAACTTCATGGGCGACGGCCTACGAGACGCCGCCGACCCCTACTCGATTCGGCGGTGAGGAGACGGCCTTGATATCCCACGCTTCCAAGTTCGGAATCTACCTGAACCCAGAGGAAAAGAAGGTGGTCAGAATAACATCGCCCTACTGGCTCCCGGAGCCGCCCGATTGGGTATACGTCACGGACGAGGTCAACGCAACACTGCTGAGCATCCGGGAAGCCATACGCGTTAAGGCCCTGGCAGAAGACCCCGACTCGGTGACCTGGGGGCGGATACCCCTGTTGGACGAGGGGTCTCGCGCATAGCCGCTGGAGACACTACCTCGAAGCTCCTTCCCCTCAGGGGGAAGGTCGGGATGGGGGGGCGCAATCCCCGTTCGAGATAGTTACTGAAAGACGAGGGCAGCATGGACTACGAGTTCATCATCTACGAGAAGAAGGAGCACTTGGCGTACATAACCCTGAACCGCCCGGACCGGCGTAACGCCATAAGCCCGCCGATGCAGCTGGAGCTATGGGACGCGCTTCACGACTTCAGGGACGACCCCGACGCTTGGGTGGCGATCTTGACCGGCGCCGGCGATAGGGCTTTCTGCGCCGGGGCCGACCTCAAGTGGAGCGCCGAGAACCCGGGGGAGCCCCTTCCCTGGAAGCGTGACTACCGGTCAGACCCCGAGAGGGTGGGCTCGGCGGGAAATCTGCCCACCGAGATATGGAAGCCGCTGATAGCCGCGGTCAACGGCTACGCCGTCGGCGGGGGCATGGAGATGACCCTGCACTGCGACGTGATCATCGCGTCGGACAACGCCCAGTTCGGAGTCCCGGAGATACGCCAGGCAGGGGGGCTTCCCGGCGGCGGCGGGATGCTCCACCTCCCCCGGCAGGTGCCGTACAGGGTGGCCATGTGGATGATACTCAGCGGAGAGTTCATGTCCGCCCAGTACATGCACAGCGTCGGCTACGTCAACGAGGTTGTGCCGCAGGACAAGCTCATAGCTACGGCGGAGCGTTACGCCCGGACGCTGTGCGGCAACCCCCCGATAGCCGTTCAGGCCGCCAAGGAGGTGGCGCTGCGCGCGTTGGACCTGCCCATAGACTACCCTGCGACGGCCTGGCAGTTCCAGTGGGACGCCATTACGGCGCGTATGCGCTCCTCCGAGGATGCACAGGAGTCCCGCCGCGCCTGGCTAGAGAAACGAAAGCCGGTATACCGCAACAGGTAGGCCCTGGCCTCTGCGCCGCGCCGGAGCCGCCGAAATCGGGAAGAAGGGCATATGACCGAGAATCCAACCAGACAACAGCCGCAAGCCGCCTCCACCGCCCTCGGGCACCTGCGGGTGCTGGAGGTGGGCGAGGATGTGGGAGAGCTTTGCGGCAAGATGCTGGCGGACATGGGGGCCGTCGTCACCCGCGTAGAGCCGCCGGGGGGAGCGGCGACCCGGCGCATCGGCCCGTTCCTGGAGGACAGGCCGCATCCGGACCGGAGCCTCCACTTCTGGGGCTACAACACCAATAAACGCAGCATCACCCTGGACCTGGACAGGGCCGACGGTCAAGCCCTCTTCCGCCGACTGGCGGAGCGGGCCGACATCCTGGTGGAGAGCATGCCCCCCGGCTACATGGACGACAGAGGGTTGGCCCACGACGAACTCCAAGGCGTCAGCCCGCTGCTGGTCTACGTCTCCATAAGCGCCTTTGGCCGCGGCGGACCCCGCGGCGGCATGGTGGGCGGAGACCTCATTGGGTGGGCGGCCAGCGGCTACATGTACACGACGGGCTGGACGTGGCAGCGTCCCACGCGTCCGTGGGGGAGGCAGGCCGCCCACACCGGCTGCCTCTACGCCGTGAGCGGCGCCCTGGCCGCCGTCCTGAATCGCTGGCGGACCGGCAAGGGCCAGCACGTCGATATCTCCCTTCAGGAGGCCGTGGCCTCGACTGTAGAGGGCGATCTGCCCTTCTACGTCGGCGATAAGATCGTCTCCGGCCGCCGCAACAACGACCACGTCAACAACTTCGGCGGCTCCAAGGTGCTGCCATGCAAGGACGGCTGGGTGAACTTCGACATAGGCTGGCGGCAAGGACGCAACCGGATCGTAGATTGGATGGTCGAGGAGGACGCCGCCGGCGACCTGGCCGACGAGAAGTGGTTGGACGACAAGTACCGCCGGGCCAACATCGACCACGTTGTCGCCGTCGTCTCCGATTGGACCAGGACCAAGAACAAGGCGGAGTTCTTCCACGAGGGCCATGAGAGGGGGATCGAGTGCGCCCCCGTCAATACCATCGCCGAGGTGTTCGAAGACCGACAGCTCCGGCATAGGAAGCACTGGGTGGAGGTGGGCCACCCCGAGCTTGGCCGCAGGTTCACCTACGCGGGTGCGCCCTACATGTTCACCGAGACCCCGTGGTCGATGCGCCGCCGGGCGCCCCTGGTCGGGGAGGACAATGGCACCGTCTACGGGGATGAGCTCGGGCTCGGCGGCGGCGAGCTGACGGCGCTGGCGGAGAAGGGCATAATCTAGGCGGCAACGCCGGAGGACCGATATGGAAGGACCACTTAGCGGCGTCCGCGTGACCGAATTCACGTGGGTATTGGCCGGACCATTCTGTACCAGGACCCTGGTGGACATGGGCGCCGAGGTCATCAAGGTAGAGGCCCGCACCCGGCCCGATCCCCACCGACGATACGTCAACCGCTTCTACGACATTCCAGACCCCTTTCCCTACGGCGCCTTCGACAACTGGAACCGCGACAAGCTGAGCTTCACGGTCAACGCCCGCGACCCGGAGGGCCTGAAGCTCATCAAAGACCTGATCGCGGTCAGCGACGTGGTGGCGGAGAACTTCAGGGGCGGCGTGCTGGACAGGTGGGGCCTCTCCTTCGAGGAGATGCGCAAGGCGTGCCCGGACATCATCTACCTGAGCATGTCGGGGTACGGACAGACCGGTCCCTACAAGGACTACCCGTCCCACTTCCACATCCCCCAAGGCATGTCGGGGTACACCCAACTGTCTGGGTACGAGGACGACGTGCCGGTGGTTGCGGGCGCTATGGGCGACACCATGGCGGGGCTCCAGGGCGCGGCGGCCATCTGCATGGCCCTCGAGCACAGGAACGTGACGGGGCGGGGGCAGTTTATCGACAGCCCGCAGCTCACGGCCATGACCCACGTCATGGGCAGCGCCTACTTGGAGTACGAGGCCAACGGCAGGGAGCCGCGGCCCAACGGCAACCGCATGCCCCATCCCGCGGCCTTCGTGGAGGGGGCCTTCCGTTGCCAGGGTGAGGAGCGGTGGGTGGCCATCGGAGTCTACACGGAGGAGGAGTGGCCCCTGTTCTGCAGGGCCATCGAGAGGGACGACCTCCTCCGGGATCCCAGGTTCGCTGGGGTCCCGGACCGGCTCCGGCATTGGCGCGATCTGGAGCAAGAGGTGGAGGGCTGGACCCAGGAGCGCAGCGCCGAGGAAGCGATGGATATCCTCCAAGAGGCCGGCATCCAGGCCGTCGTCATAGAGAACATCCAGGATATGATGGAGCGCGACCCACAGTTGAAGGAGCGCGGCTTCTACGTCGACGCTTGGCACCACGACCGCAACATCGACACACTGACGATAGAGAGAGGCGTGCCCAGGTTCTCGGACACCCCCAAGGAGGTCCGCCGGGGAGCGCCGGTGATAGGTGAGCACAACGAGTACGTCCTCGGCGAGCTGCTGGGCCTTCCGCAGCGGCGGATAGACGAGCTCCAAGAGTCCGGAGTCTTCTTCTAACCACTTGAGGGGGAGGCAGCTCCTCTGCACATCCGGACAATTAACCCCCTCTCCCTCGATGGGAGAGGGCTGGGGTGAGGGTGAAATAGAATGCCTGAGACCATGCCCGATTCCTTCAGCCTAGAGGGAAAGAACGCCGTCGTCACCGGCGGCTCGCGGAATATGGGGAGAGAGCTGGCCCTCGCCCTGGCCTCTGCCGGGGCGAGCGTGGCCATTCTGGACCTTCCGGGCCAGGAGGAGGCCGCGTCGAGCGTGGTCCAGGAGATCGAAGCAAGGAACGTGCGCGGCATCTTTCTTCCCCTGGATATCAGGCATGTCGACTCTATCCGGCGCCAGGTCTCGGTCTTGGCTGCCGAGCTGGGCCGGCTGGATGTGTTGGTCAACAACGCCGGAAAGATGGACGGCTCCAGCACCCTATTCCTCGATTACGAGGCAGACATGTTCGACGACATGCAGGACATAGGCATCAGAGGCACCTTCTTCATGTCGCAGGCGGTCGCCAGGCAGATGGTGGAGACCGGCTCCGGAGGGTCGATGATACACATCTCCTCCCGCCTGGGGATGCAGGTCAAACAAGGCAGCTCCGCCTACTCCACGGTCAAGGCGGGTATCGCCCACATGGGTAGGGCCATGGCGCTGGAGCTGGGGCAGTACGGCATCAGGGTCAACTCCATTGCGCCCGGACCGATAACGGCGACCGGCGCCCTGGACTCTGAGTTCCCCCTTGGCGCAGGACTGCGATACCACGACATCCCGGGTGCGGCGGTCTTCCTGGCGTCCGACGCCGCCCGCATGATTACCGGCCAGATGCTCGTCATAGACGGCGGCATCGGCCTCAGAGGACCGATCTAAACCCCAGCGGCAAAGGAGAAAGACAATGGAGATATCGCTCTCGCCCTTCATGATGGAGGGCAGCGACAAGAGAGGGCTGATGGACTTCGAACAGTTCACCCGGCTCGCGTCGGACATCGGCTACCACGGAATCTGCATGCGTGCGTCGCTGGCAGGCGTCCAGACGCCGCGGGCGGAGCGTCTGGAGCGCAAACGGGAGCTCGACAGGCTTGGCCTGAGGCCCACCATGGTCACCGCCAACTTCGACGTTCCGCTGAACAACGACAATGGCCCGAAAGCGCTGCGCGACATTGGGCCCCATCTGGACGTGGCCGACGACTTCGACTGCAAGCTGCTGCGGGTGTGCATCAAGAGCTGGGCGGACCTCAAGTGGGTCCAGCGGGCCGCCGACGAGGCGCTGGAGCGAGGCATAACCCTTACCCACATGGCCCACGGTCAGAGCATGTTCGAGACCGTCGATGGGTCCATTGAGTACGTGCGCAGGGTCAACCGGCGCAGCTTCGCCCTGACCTACGAGACCACCAACTGGGTGTGGTGCCTTCAGGATGTCGGGCGCGAGACCATCAAGCGCATCTCTCCCTACCTATGCTACGTCTACCTCAAGAACACCAAGATGTGGGAGAAGGGCAAGAAGCGGATGCTGCGCTGGTACCCCGGATGGGTCGACTACGACGATGCGCCCCTCGGCGAGCCCGACACCATAGACTTTCAGGAGATAATGGAAGCCCTGGACGAGATAGGCTATGACGACGTCGTTACCGTTCACCAGTCGCCCGTGAATGGCGAGAGCATCGAGCACTGCGCCCAACAGTCCTACGACTACCTGACCAAGATCGGCAGCTTCGCGCCGAGAGCCGCAGCCGCGGCGTAGCCGCGGCCTGCTTGACCCATGGAACGGTTCGCCCGCGTCAGCGAGACAGACCAGGCCTTGGGCGCCTGCCAGGGGGGCGTAGAGTCCGCCTTGGCTTGGATCGATCAGAGGGCGGTGGTCCGGCGGATATGGAGTGGGGACCACACCGTCTGGAAGCCCTCGCCCCAGGAGATCTCCAACCGCCTCGGCTGGCTCGCGGTCACCGACGCCATGCGCGGCGAGGTGCCAGGGCTCAGGGCCTTCGCCGACGAGGCCAGGGAGAGCGGCTTCCGCGACGTCGTCCTGCTGGGGATGGGAGGCAGCAGCCTCGGGGCGGAGGTCCTTCGCCGCGTTGCCCCGGCCTCCGCCGGGAGCGGCCTGAGATTGACCGTGCTGGACTCCACGGCGCCCTCCCGCGTGTTGCAGGTTGCCGGTTCCATCGATCCCGCGAGAACCCTCTTTCTCGTCTCCTCCAAGTCCGGCGAAACCATCGAGCCCAACGCCCTCTACCGCCACTTCCGGCGGGTTGTGGCCGCCGCCGTGGGCGATGAGGAAGCCGGACGCAGCTTCGCGGCCATCACCGACCCGGCAACCCCACTGGAGGCGTTGGCGCGCGAGGAGGGCTACCGCAGGGTCCTCCTCAACCCCGGCGACATCGGGGGCCGGTACTCGGTGCTGTCCTACTTTGGGCTGGCGCCGGCCGCCCTCGCCGGCGTAGATATCCGCGCCATACTGGACAGCGCGGACCGGATGCGCGGCCTTTGCGGTCCCGGCGTGCCCGTCCGGGACAACCCGTGCGCGTGGCTGGGTGCGACCATCGCGGCGCTGGCAATGGCGGGGCGGGACAAGCTGACCCTGGTGGCCCCGCCCTCCCTGGCCGGCTTCGCACTGTGGGTCGAACACCTCATCGCGGAGAGCCTCGGCAAGGAGGGCGGGGGCTCGGTACCCGTGGTTGGTGAGCCCCTGGCGCCGGCGGACGCCTATGGCGATGATCGCCTCTTTGTGTGTATCGAATTCGGTGATGTAGCCGACAGCGAGACTGGCCCGGCCGTCGAGGAGTTGCGGCGGTCCGGCCAGCCGGTCGTGCGGTATCGGATCGAGACCCCTCATGAGCTGGGAGCGGAGCTCTTCCGGTGGGAGCTCGCCACCGCTGTCGCAGCCTCCCTCCTGGGCGTCAACCCCTTTGACCAACCCGACGTCCAAGCGGCCAAGGATATGACAGACCGCGTGCTGCGCGGCCACGCGGAGGAGGGAGGGCCCGCCGGTGCGAGCTCCCTTGGGGCGCTGCTGTCCAGCGCTGCCCCCAGAGACTACCTGGCGATCATGGCCTACGTCCCGGAGACCCCTGAGGTGGACCGGGCGCTGTCCCATCTGCGCCGTCTGGTCTTGGGCCGATTTGGGATCGCCACCACCCTGGGTTACGGACCCCGCTTGCTGCACTCCACGGGGCAGCTCCACAAGGGAGGCCCGGCATCGGGCCTCTTCCTGCAGCTGACTGCAGACCACGAGAGAGACGTGGAGATTCCGGACGCGCCATACACTTTCGGAGGCCTCACGGACGCCCAGGCCCTCGGCGACCTTCGCGCGCTCCGAGCCGCAGGACGCAGGGTCGCCCACCTGCACCTGGGATCTGACACCGAGTCGGCGGTCCGCGGCCTTGTCGATGGGCTGAGCGCCTAGAGATCTGGCCGAAAAGTGTGAGCGAGGGACTATACTTGCAGCTATCAGTGATAGCGGAGGACGGTCATGTTGGGAAAGCAGTCCGGCCAGAGAGGGCTCTGGGAAGCCGACAGTCTGTACATAGGTCATGTGGGACGTGGGAGTTTCTACGGCCTGCTGGCCTCTATGCGTGGGCAGCTGTTTCGGGATGAGGAGTTCGCCGAGTTGTACTGCGCTGACAACGGGAGGGACAGTGTACCGCCGAGTCTGTTGGCGACCGCGCTGCTTCTTCAGACCTATGACAGGGCGAGCGACGCCGAGGCCAAGCAGAGGGCGGACTTCGACATACGCTGGAAGGTGGCGCTGGGTATCGAAGTGGAAGACAGGCCGTTCGCCAAGAGTACGCTCCAGCTGTTTCGGGCGCGCCTGATACTGCACGAGAAGGCGAGGGAGGTGTTCGAGCGCAGCCTGCGGTTTGCCAGGGAGACGGGATACCTGAAGAGTCGTCGGATGAAGGTGGCTCTAGACACGACCTACATCCTGGGACGCGGGGCGGTGAAGGACACCTACAACCTTCTTTCGGATGGGGTAGTGGAGTTGATGCGTGCGCTGTCGGAATTTGAGAGGAGCGATCTGGTCGAATGGGCGGCGGCGAACGGATACCGGAGGTATGTCGGCTCCAGTGTGAAGGGCGAAGCGTGCATAGACTGGGACGACAAGACCGCTCGCGCAGCTCTTCTGCACAGGATAGTGGGCGACGCCGATAGGCTGCTGGAGTTGAGCCGACGGGCCCAGGGACTATTGGATGAGGACAGCGCTGGGCGTCAGCGGATAGTGCAAGCGTCCGAGCTGCTGGGGCAGTTGCTGCTTCAGGACGTTGAGCGCACCGAAGACGGGGTGTGTCTGAGGGAGGGAGTGAGCCGGGACCGTATAGTATCGGTACACGACCCCGAGATGCGTCATGGGCACAAGAGCAGCAGCAAGCGGTTCGACGGACACAAGGCGTCGGTGGCAGTGGACACCGACTCACAGGTGATCACGGCTGTGGACGTGCTCCCCGGCAACGCTTCCGATAACGTCGGCGCGCTGGAGTTGGTGGAGCGAAGCGAGGAGGGTACGATCTCAGCGGTTGAGGAGACCATTGGGGACGCGGCCTACGGCGATGGTGGTACACGTCAGGCATTTGCCGACGCCGGTCGCACACTGATAGCCAAGCTGCCCCGGCGCCCGGACAGCAAGCGCTTTCCCAAGGAGGACTTCGAGATAGACCTGGAGTCGGGCACCTGCATATGCCCCGCGGGGCATACGACCTCGAAGTTGTACAGGATGGGTACCCGGACCGACAGGACGGGACGCACTCACCAACTGAGAGCTTTCCGGTTCGACGCTGCGGTCTGTGGAGCGTGCCCGTTACGAGAGCGGTGCGTGGGATCAGCAAGGGGCAGCGGTCGGACGGTGAGACTTCATCCGCAGGAGGCGCTGCTTCAGCAGGCTCGTGCGTTGCAGAAGAGCGAAGGGTATTCGGAGTATCGTCAGCGGCGGGTGGTGGTGGAGCACAGGTTGGCGCGCCTGGTACAGCTTGGAATGAGACAGGCGCGGTACTTCGGGCGCGTCAAGACGCTGTTTCAGTTGTTGATGGCGGCGACTGTGGCCAACCTGACGCTGGTGGCTGGCAGAGTCGGGATGATGGGCGAAGCAGCAATCGGCTCTCGGTTCTCCAACTTCTCTCTCACCCTTATATCCACGACCTGGCGGGACGACATTCGTGTCGGCCGGAGACGATTGCTGATACTGACAACCTCAGTTTTGCCGTCACAATCGCTCTTCCCAGCACGGGGTTTTCGTCCGCACTTCTAGCAGCTGGCGTATGCTATGATCGGAGTTGAGAGTTACGAGGTTGACCTTGACCACGACGGCCCGACATCAAGAGATCAGCAAGAGCTTCCTCGAACACGCCGAGAGTGAGTTCGAGAAGGGTGACCTGCTTCAAGCCTCGGAAAAGGCATGGGGAGCGGTGGCTCACCACGTGAAGTCTGTCGCCAGAGCGAGGGGCTGGCCGAACAGGTCGCACAGGGACGTGGTCAAGAATGCTGAGAGACTGATCGACAGCTCGGACGACCCTAGACAATATGTGCGGATGATCGCAATGGTGGAGAACCTTCACGTCAACTTCTACGAAGAGAAGTACAGCGCGAAGAGGGTACGGCAGGGTCTCGACGATGCCAGGGCTCTGATAGACGGTATGAGGGTCGCCGAATCCCGACTTCACGCAGCCATGTCGGGAGATCAGTAAGAGCGTGCAAGCCAGCGGTAAGGCCAGATACACCCCGATGCAGAACAGAGAGGCCGCCTGGACATTCTACTACGACGCCGACTGCGGGATGTGCGCCTCCGCCGTCAGGTGGCTGAGACGGTTCGATTGGCGGAACCGCCTTGCCTGGACGGCGGCGCAGGATGTGGTGAGCTGGCCGCAGGGTCTCACACGGGATGACCTGGAACGGTCAGCCTACCTGGTATGCGCCCCGGGAGACAACTACGAGGGATTTTTCGCCTTCCGCAGGCTGTTGACGGCGCTGCCCGCCTTCTCCCCCTTGGGCGCCCTCATGTGGCTGCCCGGTGTGCGCCTCATCGGCGTCCCGGTCTACAGATGGATCGCCGATAACAGGCATAGGCTCTCAGGGTGCGGAGTACCCGCCGGGGCCATCGACCGCATGAACGACTGACGACGCATCCCAAACCTCGGGGACAGCCAAACGCTCCCGGCCGAGCGGCCCGTTACGCTACGTGTTGCAGCCTGTTGGCGTAGTCGTGGCCTGCCCTCATGCGGAGTACGGCGTACCCGTCAGCCGGACCTGAACAGGGTGAAGCCCTTCTCGCCCGATACCCGCAGGGCGTTGGGTCTGGCCACCACCACTCCTGCCACGGTCTCGTTATCGAGGCTGGCGTTGAGCTTCCATACGAGCTCGACGGTCTCCTTGGGGAGGTCCGTCGTGATGAACTGGATCTCTGTGTACTTGGGACGGTCGACCACCTTGAGGGAAGCGCCGTTCCACTCGGCTGCCCCGGCCACCTGCTCTTCGAACTGCACCGATACCGTCTCCCGCTCGCGGTCCAAGAGCACGGCGGCCTGCCTCGGCTCTGTTTCGCTGGGTATCGTCAGTGATCCCCTGAGCTCCTCTCGTCCCGAATCGGCCATTTGGTCACCTGCCTTTAGTGCTCATGATGCAAATCCTGCAATGATGGACGCCCCCCAGGCCGCGGCTGCCGCCACTATGGAGAACTTCACGATCTTGCCCAGTAGACACGCGATGACGAAGCGTTTGACGGGGTACTTGAGGGAGCCGGCCGCGAACCCCACGACGTCGAAGAAGGGTAGCGGTACGATGGCGAAGAAGAAGATCGTCAGAGCGCCTCTTCGCTGCACCCATCCATCTATCCGGGCGTACCAGGGGTGAGCGGCGAGGCTCTTCATCGTGGAGTGAGAGCCGCGTCCCGCCAGGTATGCCGTACACTCCCCCAGGGCCGAGCCGCTGGCGCCGGCCAGCGCCACAAACGCCGGGTTCCACACGGTGGCCGCGGCAAAGGCCGCGGCCAGCCCCGGCAGCGGTATCAACAGCGTCCCGCTGGCGATGGCGTTCCAGGCGAAGAGTCCCAGGTAGCCGAAGGTGTGCATCTCCTCTATCAGCGGCCGAAATGCGATAACGGCAGCCGTGAGCAGTACCATCGGCGCCAGCGCCAGGAAGAGCAGGACGATGCGCCGGGAGCCTCCGTTCAGGAGTCCCCGGGAGTGTTGAATATGTGAGACACCGCTCATGTCAGGCGTTGGAGGGGGTTCAGCGTTTCGTACCGGCGATGCACTGTCTTGCGGAGGGGCTATGGGCGGATGAAGGCGCATTTGAGCTCCACGTCGGTCGCAGCATGGTCGGGCGTTCCTCGCCTCGGACCGTCCGGCTCCTTCCTTCAAGTCTACTATGCGGACGGGCGGAGTGACAACGTGATTTCGGAAGCCTCTCTGTTCAGACTCGAGGAGCAATCCCGCCTCTCCCCCTCGCAGGGGAGATTGAGAGGGAGGTCCCCGATGGAAGAGGGCCGGGTTGAGAGTGATCAGGCCGCCAGGATGGAGCTCCTATCATGTTCGCTCGTACCCCCCGTTGCCGTCGAACTCGTGGCTGCCGCTGCTGAAGACGCCCAAGTCGCGCCCCTGGTGCACGTGGACGATCACCTCCTGCCGGGGGATGCCCACCGAGTCCATCAGCTCCCGGTCGATCTTGTCGATCAGCACCTGGATTCGCTCGGTAGCCAGGCTGTCCGTTACCGTGAGAGTCGCGTGTACAATCGACGCGGTAAAATGTATATCCACCCTCCCGATGGCCTCCTCGCCCTCCAGGACGGTGAAGCACTCGGAGTGAGACGTCCTGCACTCTCTCTCGAAGCCGAAACCAAGCACGTTTCCACCTCCTTGGCGACCTCTCCCGGCGTCGGGAGCACATCAACTTTCACCCCCGGACTAGGCCCGGGGCAGGCCCTAGCCGCGAACTTGCCCGCTTCCCAGGACGACCCACTTGTAGGACGTTAGCTCGCGAAGGCCCATCGGCCCCCTGGCGTGCATCTTGTCGGTGCTGATGGCCACCTCGGCGCCCAGGCCGAACTGGCCGCCGTCGTTGAAGCGGGTCGACGCGTTGACCATCACGGCGCTGGCGTCGACCTCGTCGACGAAGCGCATCGCCGCCGTGTAGCTCTCCGTGACGATGGCGTCCGAATGGCCCGACCCGTAGGTCTCGATGTGGGCAAGGGCCTCGTCCAGCGAGTCCACCACCTTCACGGCCGCGACCAGGGCCAGGAACTCGGTGCCCCAGTCGTCGTCGGCGGCGGGCACCACCTTCGCGCCATCCATCGGACCCAGGACACTCATGGCGCGTCGGTCGCAGCGGATCTCCAGCCCGGCCTTGGCCCAGCGGTCCGCGATCAGGGGCAGGTACTTCGGCGCGACGGTCGAGTGGACCAGCAGGGTGTCCAAGGCGTTGCAGACGGACGGTCTCTGCACCTTTGCGTTGTAGGCTATGTCCACGGCCATCTCCACGTCGGCGGCTGCGTCGACGTAGGTGTGGCAGACCCCCACTCCTCCGGTGATCGCCGGCATCGAGGCCTCCTCGGCCACGCGGCGTATCAGCGCCGCGCCGCCCCGGGGGATCATGAGGTCTATGGTCCCCTTCATGGCCAGCATCCGGCCGACGAGGGCCCTGTCCGTCGACTCTATGAACTGTACCGCGTCCTCGGGCAGACCGGCCTCCGCAATCGAGCTTCTGATCACGCCGGCCAGCGCGGAGTTGGAGCGGATGGCCTCCTTGCCCCCGCGCAGGATCAGGGCATTCCCGGACTTCAGGCACAGGGACGAGATGTCGACGGTGATGTTGGGCCTGCTCTCGTAGATGGCGCCCACTACCCCCAGGGGAACGCGCCTGCGGCTGACCTGGAGGCCGTTGGGCATCACCCGCACGTCGGTGCTCTCCCCCACGGGATCGGGGAGCGCCGCCACGCTCCGGACGTCGTTGGCCGCGTCTTCGAGGCTCTCCGGCGTCAGGAGCAGCCGGTCCAACAGGTCGTCGGTCAGCCCGTCTCTGCGGCCCCTGTCGCAGTCCTGCTCATTGGCGGCCAGTATCGCCTCTTGCCGAGACTTCAGGCCGGAGGCGATATTGAGCAGCGCGCGGTCCTTGACCGGGCTGGCCTGCTTGGCCAGCGCCCTGGCAGCTTTCCGTGCCGCCCGCCCTTTCCTCTCCAGCTCATCCATCATAGAACCACCATGTTGCTCCGGTGTACGACCTCGTCGCCGTAGTGGTAGCCCAGCACCTCCTGGACCCGGTCTGAGCGCATCCCCTTGATCTTCGTTAGCTCGCGTGATCCGTAGTTGGTGACGCCGCAGGTGACCTGGCGGCTGGTCGAGTCCAGTATCGAGATTATGTCGCCGCGCTGGAAGGAGCCCGTCACGCCGACCACGCCGGCGGGCAGCAGGCTGCGGTTCTGGTCCCTCAGCGCACGCACCGCGCCTTCGTCCACGACTATCTCGCCCCTGGTGGAGAGGCCACTCAGCATCCAGCGCTTCCTGCTCTCCATCTTGTTGCCGGTGGCCCTGAACAGCGTACCGACCCTCTCGCCGGACACCACCCTGGTGAGGACGCCGGGCTCCGTGCCGCTGGCGATCACCACGCGTACCCCCGACGCGGTGGCGAGGGCCGCTGCCTCCAGCTTGGTGGACATGCCTCCCCGGCCCTGGTTCTCCCACGATGGGCCGCCCAGCGGCTCGATGCGCTCGTCCAGGCGCTCGACCTCTTCGATGAGCTCGGCCCCGTCGTCCAGGTGGGGATCGGCGGTGAAGAGGCCCTCCACCGTGCCCAGCATGACCAGCAGGTCCGCATCCACCAAGTTGGCCACCATCGCGGAGAGATTATCGTTGTCGCCGAAGGCCTCCCCCGTGAGCTCCTCGACCGCTACGACGTCATTCTCGTTGACTATCGGGATCACGCGGCGCTCCAGCAGTGCCAGCAGCGTATTGCGTACGTTCAGATAGCCTAGCCTATCGGTCAAGTCTCTGCGAGACAGCAGCGCCTGCGCCACCGTAATGTCATGGGCCCGGAAGAGGTCCTCGTAGGTGTGCATCAGGCGGCTCTGGCCCACGGCCGCCAGCACCTGCCGGAAGGGGACGTCCCTGCGCTCCTTCGGCGACCCCAGCACGTGGCGGCCCGCCGCCACGGCGCCCGAGGAGACGAGCGCAACCTCCATGCCAAGCTTGTGAAGAGCGGCGATCTGCTCCACCAGCGCGGGTATCACGTCGCCGTCGAGCCCACCCGTCCCGTTGGTCAGGAGGGTTGATCCCGCCTTGACCACAACCCGGTGAGACGACGAGCCGTCGGGCGGGATGTTTGGACTGACGCTCTGAGGGGACACGACGGACTCTCGGCGCCCTTGGCGCAATACCAGGCTGGAGACAAGACCCATTATATCAGGGAGACGCTGCCTAATGCCGTCTATTGGGGCCGGTCATCCAGAAGGCTCTTGGACAGTTGTCTTGCCTCGTCCAAGGTATCGACGAAGCGGTCTTTGGGAATGCCCTTCAGGACATTCAGGGAGTGGAGAGCGTCGGCAACGGTGCCGGAGAGGTTCATCACGATGCATTCGGTCCCCTCCTCGACGGCGGTGTCCACGAGCTGCTCCATCACCAGGGCGGCGCTGTCGTCCATGTACACGGTGTCGGAGAAGTCGAAGATCACCACCTCGTGCTCCGCGATGTCCAGGCCGATCACCCGGGCCAGCTCGTTGGCCGAAGCGACGGAGAAGCGGCCACGCATGGCTACAAGCCCAACGCGGGCGAGGTAGGAGTCGCCCTCGCCTCCGCCTTCCTGGTCTGAGAGGAATGTCTGGTCCAGCAGGGGCACGGATAACACGCTGTCCAGCTCCGGACGCGCAGACTCCCTGGCCCTCATGAGTCCTGCCGCAATGAGCCCCAGGGCCACCGCGGTAACCAGGTCCACGGCCACGGTGAGTACGAGGGTGATCAGCATAACCAGCAGGTAGTCGCGCCGGATGTGGCGTATACGGAGGAGAAAGCGCCAGTCGATGATGTCCCATCCGACCTTTATCAGGATACCCGCGAGGACGGCGTGAGGGATGTACTCGGTGCTCTTTCCTACCCCCAGGACCAGTGCCACCAGAATGGCCGAGCGCAAGACGCCGGAGACAGGCGTGCGGCCTCCGGCGCGGATATTGACCACCGTACCCATGGTGGCCCCCGCCCCAGGCAGCGCTCCGATCAGCCCCGCCGCCATGTTGCCCAGCCCCTGGCCCATCAGCTCCCGGTTGGGATTGTGGCGTGTGCGAGTGAGGGAGTCGGCTACCAACGAGGTCAGCAGGCTGTCCACGGAGCCCAGAAGGGCGAGAATGAAGGCCGGCTGCAGGACGCCCAGCAGGAAGTCGGGAGAGAGGTCCGGCCGTTGGAGGCTGGGCAATTCCGTTGGCACCGCTCCTATGGTGGGAGCACCGCTCAGCCAGAAGATCCCTACAGCGGTGCCCGCGATCAGCCCGGCCAGGGGCGCGGGCAGAAATCTGCCGACCCTCTGGGGCCAGAGAAAGCCTACCGCCAGCGCGATGACGCCCAGCATCAGGGCTTCGGAGTTGAGACTCTCCACTGCGTCGGACCAGGCGCGGATGGAGTTTAGCGCCGGGCCCGACACGGTGGCGGCGCCCAGGAGGGGCAGCGTCTGTATCACTATTATGATGACGCCGATGCCGGACATGAAGCCGGAGATCACCGAGTACGGCGTGTAGACAACGAAGCTGCCTACTCTCAGCACACCCAGTGCGATCTGGAGCAGTCCGGCCATCATGACGATGGTGAAGGCCTCTTCCAAGCTGTCGGCATGCTGGGTGACGATCACCGCCATGGCAATGCTCATCGGCCCGGTCGGGCCGGAGATCTGAGAGGGGGTGCCCCCGAACACCGACGCGAAGAAGCCGACGGCGATGGCGCCGTATATGCCAGCGATTGGACCGAGACCCGAAGCTACGCCAAAGGCCAAAGCCACCGGTAACGCCACCACCGCCGCCGTAATGCCGCCGAAAAGGTCCCCGGGGAGGCTTTGCAGGTTGTAGGAGATGCGCACTTAGGATGTGTTCCGTAGCCGGGCAGTCGGTCGCTGGTACCGTATTCTAGCACCGAATCGACCCGAGTATGGCGCGTATGCGCAACTGGCTCCGGATTGCTACGCAAACAACCCTGCGAGCCCAGCTCGGAGACCCTGACCCCGCGAGGGGGACACTCTCTCGCCCTCTCTCATAGAGGGAGAGGGGCCTCCGCTCCTCCCCGGCTACCAGGAGGGTCCGGTGTCGTCGGCCTCGTTGTTCGTGAGCCGCACCTGGTTCGAGCCGTCTGACTTCATGACGATTATCTCGGCGTCGCCGTCGACGTAGGAGACGAAGGCGATCCTCTTGCCGTTGGGCGACCAGGTGGGCTGTTCGTCTGGATCGGTGTTGAAGGTGAGCCGCGTCTGCTCTTCGCCGTCAGAATCGGTAACGTAGACCTCCGCGTTTCCGTCCCTCTCCGACACGAACAGGATCAGCTTGCCGTTGGGCGACCAGGAGATGTGGTATTCGTCGGCGTCCGTCTCCGTGATCCGCCTCTGGTTGCTCCCGTTGGCATCCATCAGGTAGAGCTCGGCGTTGCCGTCTCGCGTGGACAGGAAGGCGATGGTGTGGTCGTCGGGCGACCAGACCGGACTGTAGTCCGGGGTATCGGTAACTCGATGCTCGTTCACACCATCCGCGTTGCGGATGTAGATGCCCTGGCCGTCACCCTGGTCCACGACGAAGGCCACCTGGTCGCCGCTCCATGACCAGCCTCCCACCTCGTTCCCGGTCTTGCGGCTGAGGAGCTCCGGCTCCTCGCCATTGGTGGTGGCCACGTAGACGAGAGACCTGTCGGCCTGCTCGAAGGCGTATGCGAGGCGGTCACTGGTGGGCGACCATCGCCGACTGTGGTAGGTCCCCTCGTGGGGGGTGATCCGTTGCCTGTCGCTGCCGTCGATGGGCATGAGCTCCATGGTCGAAGCCCCGTTGGACTCGGACAGAAAGGAGATGAGCTTCCCGTTGGGCGAGACCATGGGCGAAGACTCGTCTTGGGGGCTGTTGGTCAGGTTGGTCAGCCCGGCTCCGTCTGCCCCTATGGAGTAGATATCCATGTTGCCGTCGAGGTCGGAGTTGAAGACGATGGGGCTGGCCTCGGAGCTGCATCCCAGGACCAACAGCGGGGCGCCCAGGAGCAGGAAGAGGACAGTGCAGGTACTGAGGAGCTTGGATCTACGGAATATCGAGAAGCGCTGTCTTGTCATTCCCCCCGACAGGGGCGCGGCCAGCTTACGATCCATCAAGTTCAACTCCCTGTGAAAACCACCTGTTGGGTTTGTAAGGGCCGCGTCTACGTAGTCAACCTACTGCACCGTAAGGGTTGTGATATGTTACTGTTCGAGGGCCGGATTGAGCCAAGGCAAATTGAGACCTTTAGTCCACGAATCTTCGAGCGGGAGGCAGACGTGAGCCAGCGATTCAGTACGACAGGCGCGCGCTCATACAGCAGCGGGACGGCCGGGAGATGCCTGAACAGCGCGCGGACAAACCACTTCGTCATCGACGACGCCGACTACAACGAGGGGCCCAACGAGGCCGTCACCGCCGCCGAGTCGTTCCTGGCGGGCGTGACGGCGTGTGCGGTGCTGATGCTGGAGAGACTCGCCCGAGAGGGCGACATCCCCCTCCGAAGCAGCGACATCGCCATCGAGGCGGTCCGCGATCGTGATGCGGTGCACGAGGTGCACTCGGCCTACGATCAGGTCCGGATGCAGTTCGACCTCACGGGCCCCAGCACAAGTCAGGGCGAGGAGCTCGTCGAGACGTACAAGCGCCGCTGACCGCTCTACGGTTCGGTCGCCGTGGCGACCCCAGACACCACCATAGAGGTGACGGTACATCCCGCAGAGTAGGCCTCGCCAGCCCAACTGACCCCTCTCCCATCATGAGCGACGGCTGGGGCTAGGTTGATACAAAAGGTGCGGCAAGACCCGTCGGTGGGAGAGGACTGACGCAAGGGGGAACCTGGAGCGGAAGATGGGATTCGCCGCCAAGTTGTCGTTGAGGGCTGTCAAGTAGCTGTGGGCGGTGTCGGAGTGAGCCTTTCATTCGGTTCGCACCAGATCGCATCCCGTCTTAAAAGCAAAGTCGGAAGGATCGACGGTGACGAAGTAGGAGCCGGTCGCGTTGTCGTTTGTGATCAGGTCATCGAAGTCGCCCGAGACACCGCTGAGTCTCTCCCAGTAGCATGAGTCAAGAGGGTCTGCCCCTGCCGTTCCCCGATATGTTCCGGGAGCGATGTCTCGACCGACGAGGTATGTTCCCGTCCCGATCTCGGAGAGGGGTTCGCTTGGAGTGGGCCAGTCCTTAAGCGGTGTGACCTCGCAGTCTACCTTGAAGTACTTGTCGGTAGACTGTATGTCGACATAGAACTGACCGCTCACGTTCTCATTCGTAATCAGGTCATCGAAGTCGCCCGACGCTCCACTGAGTCTCTCCCAGTAGCATGAGTCAAGAAAGTCCACGCCCGCCATGCCAGCGTAAATGCCCGGCAGGATGCCGTCGCCAACTTGGTGCATACCTGCGTCAAGGCTCAACTTCGGTTCAGGCATGGCCGTCGGGATAGGCGTGGCGGTCGGTTCCGCCGTCGGCTCAGGCGCGGGTGTGGGCGTCGCGCTGGGGGCAGCCGTCGCTTCAACTGCGGGAGCTGCGGCGGTCGGCTCCGCGGTCGGAGCTACGACCGACGTCGGGACGTCTGTCGTGCAGGCCAGGGCGAGCAGAAGAATCGCCAACGTGAGTCTCAATACGTCCCCCTATGGTCCGTAGCTTATGCCGTCGTTAAGGGCATGGCCGACCCAGCGTACCTCTCCCTTGATGGTGTCGCGGTCGGCCACGCGGTTTGTCCCTCCGTCCTCATTGTCGCTGCACCACCACCAGTGAACCCTATCTGCACCCTGGACGTCTCGCTGGAATCGTAGACGGGAGACTGGTTTGAGGGAAGCCTCCGCCGAACCTTCGACGGGGACTTTTTGTATGGAATCCGCGCCAAGGCGAGGACTCCCAAGGGGAGTGTAGCCCCACTGGAACTGTAAACTAGCGGGCCTCCTGACGTCAAGAACGAGAGTCGATGGCTACTCGCCTTGGCGACTACCTACAGGAGGTTCTTAGCCAATGGTTAGACAACCATGTCGGCAAAATGTCGGCATCTGGGCCGAAAAGCTGGGTTCCAGCTACGAAAACGGGGGATTGGAGCGGAAGATGGGATTCGAACCCACGACCTTCTCCTTGGCAAGGAGATGCTCTACCACTGAGCCACTTCCGCTCACCGGGGCGACGGCAAGGCCTCGACGACCCTCACCGAGGTGCCGAGGGTCACAGTCACAGTATACCCTAAAACGTCGACGGCAGTGCATAGCTGTTGGCGTTGTCAGTATTCCTTGCAGACGCTCTTGAAGCCAGTCGCATGTCGCCAACCATTCCTCGTCCAACCGAGTAAGGAGAGCATGTCTGCCCTTAGCCGATCGCAGAAGACGAACTCCTGCAACGACTTCCCTTGACGGCCCGCCTCTTCCTGGGGGTAAGGCTGGGGGTCACGTGTCGGCGGCGGGTAACTTTCGTGGGTGCCTCGGCAGACTGCCGAGGCACCCACTTTAGGCCGCTAGCGCAGCCTGCGGATCCGCCTGCGGACTCGCGTCGTGACGCGGATCCAGCGGCGGATCGTGATCTTCTTGACCATGCTCCACCTCCTCTATAACGTCGCCAGGGCGGAAAGTGACCGACCACCGGCTTGACCCCGTAGAACAGGCTTATTTACAATTCGCCTGCCCCTCTTGTGGGAGTCTCCGCCCTGGCGCGGGGACAAAGAGAAAGCCCCCGCCGACGGTATTCGGCGGGGGCTTGTTTGCCCTAACCTCAAATGCTACACTCAGTGTAACAACTTACCGGCGAGGTCACCGCCGATTCAGAACGTCAGCGCTCCAACGCTGGCGTTCTTCTTTCAAGATGATTATTCCTGAGGATATAGGTGTATGTCAAGCACCAGAACCTCGGTCTCCGGTTCCCTTGGACACTATATCTGTACTCCGCACCCTAGCTGACCCCCATCATGTTGCCTGAAACTTCTTCCCGCTCACCCGTTCTGACACACCGCCTAGCTTATTTTGCACTTCCCTCAGACTTTCCTCTTTGGGTAATCAAATATACAATTCCCATGTAATGCTACTCTCCTTCCATAGCTCTTGCGAAGGCGTCGGCGGCCTGCTTCTGCCAGCCGGGGAGCGAGTGGGCGTAGATGTTAGACGTTATGGACACGCTGGCATGTCCCAGCCGATTGCTCATGACGATGTTCTGGCCAGTCTGGAGAGCCACGCTGATGTGGAAGTGACGCAGGCTCCGCTCGGACATCCTCTCGTGGTCCACGCGATGCCCGCAGCCCTTCACGGTCGGAGCGGAACCCCCACACTCCGAGGGCGACCTTATCCGGATCAGATAACCAACGGGAAGTGCTGCTGCTCTTGCTACGACGATGTCGGCAATCCGTCGGCATCGGGGACGGAAACCGGGGCTGGTAGCTACGAAATCGGGGTGAGTGCCGAGGGTCAGAATCGAACTGACGACACCAGCATTTTCAGTGCTGTGCTCTACCAACTGAGCTACCTCGGCGCCATGCTCATGGTAGTCTCCACAGCAGATGGCTGTCAAGATTCGCCAGTATTCCGCCTATGCCCCGCCCTCTCGCGGAGTCGTCACCAGCCGCGTACTACGAGCTGGGCGTGAGTAGCCGGCTTCTCCCGCTGGACGTACCAGTCCTCCACCGCCATCCAGTGCTCGGCCCAGGTCAGGTCCGGGTACCCGCGCTCGGCCAGCCGGGCCAGTCTCGTCTCCCTTGGAGTGCTGACGTAGACCGTCGCGCCAAAGTAGGACCTCAGCTCGGGCCGCGTGGAGAAGACGCCCTCCACCAAGACGACCTCGCGCGGCTCGACGTCTCGCCACTCGGCAAGGCTTTTGGAGACCCAGTCATAGCGCCGGTAGCGCGCGCCGGAGCCGTCCCGGAGAGGTATCAGCACCTCTCGCAGCAGCCGCTCCCAGTCGAAGTAGCGCCGGTAGCCCTCCTCGAGATCGAGGGCCTGCTCTTCCGCCGACAGGTGGCGGTAGAAGTCGTCCAGAGTCACCACGTCGGCGTCTGGAAGCGCCCCTGCCACCTGGCGCGCAAGGGTGGACTTTCCCGCGCACATTAGGCCGTCGACAGCCACCAGCGTCGTCCGGCCGGGCGCGGACGCGCAGCCCACCGTGGCGAGTACCCTCTTCCCGTCAGAAGAATGGAGCAAATCGGCAGTCCATGTCAGCGGACCCGGGAGCTCGGGCGGTCAGTAGAGGAGGAGGAGGTGTCGCAGCCGGTTAGGGGCTGCAGGAGCGGCAGGACTCGAACCCGCGACCTGCGGTTTTGGAGACCGCTGCTCTTCCAGCTGAGCTACGCTCCTACATCTGACGGCCGGCCCCGACCCTTCGACTCTATGTTAGCATGGGATAGTCGGAGTTGCATAACTTCGACCCATACCGTGCTCGCGCAGTGAATTGACGCTGTATCGGAAGAGAGCATGGCCCTGGGCGCGTCATGCGTCACAAGGAGGACTCTAACTATGGCGACGGCTGTCCAAAGGACCCACTCGATCATCGACGAGTTCCGTTGGAGAGGACTGATCCACGTCACCGAAGACGGACAGGAGCTGTATACTCCCGGCCTGGAAGAGCTCTTGGGGCGTGAGAGGATCACCGCGTACATCGGTTTCGATCCCACGGCGGACAGCCTGCACATCGGCAACCTCATTGGGATCATGATGCTCGTCCGAATGCAGCGGCATGGTCACAGGCCAATCGCCATTGCCGGCGGCGGCACCGGCCTCATCGGCGACCCGGGCGGCAAGTCGCAGGAGCGCCCGCTGCTTACGCGGGAGGTCCTTCAGGCGAATCTGGAGGGCATCAGGGCCCAGCTGGCGCGATTCTTGGACTTCGACTCGCCAGGCAACGCCGCCCTCCTCATAAACAACGCGGACTGGCTCGAGCAGATGAACCCCATCGACTTCATGCGGGATGTCGGCAAGCACTTCAGTATCAACCACATGCTCGCCAAGGAGTCCGTCCAGAGCCGGATGGCAGCGGGAATCTCGTACACCGAATTCAGCTACATGCTATTGCAGGCTTACGACTACATGACCCTATTCGACAACTACGGCTGCCTTCTCCAGATGGGAGGAAGCGACCAGTGGGGCAACATCATCACCGGCGTTGACCTGATCCGCCGAGCGCGAGGGTCTCAGGCCCACGCTCTCGTCACACCGCTGATCACCACGGCGTCGGGCGCCAAGTTCGGGAAGACCGAGGCTGGCGCGGTATGGTTAGACGCGGACAAGACCTCGCCGTTCCAGTTCTACCAGTTCTGGTTGAACACCACCGACGCGGACGCCGTCCGGTTCATGAAGTACTACACTCTCCTGACTTCCGACGAGATCGCCGAATTCGAGCAGGAGGTGGCGGAGCGGCCGGAGAAGCGCGAAGCTCAACAGAGACTGGCCGCCGAAGTCACCCGGATGACCCACGGCGCATCGGCCCTTCGGAAGGCCCGGGCAGCGACTGACGCTCTGTTCGGAGGCGACGTCTCCGGTCTGAGCGCCGATGAGCTCCTGGATATCTTCCAGGATGTTCCGTCCTCGTCCCTGCCGCGCGAGAGATTCGGAGGAGATGGAGTAGCCTTGCAGGAGCTCGCGGTGCTTGCGGGGCTGGCCTCTTCTCGCAGCGAAGCGCGGCGCCTCATACAGGGCGGCGGCATCGCGCTGAGCAATCGGCGCGTATCCGACGTCAGGCACAGCGTGAAACTTGAGCACGCTGTGGATGGCCGCGTCATCGTGATCCGGCGCGGCGCCAGGGAGTACCGCCTGGTCAGGCTCCAGGGATAGCCGGCCACCGAAGCTGCCAACGGGCTTCCCAGGGAGCCACTCCGCAACATAGCCGCCGGTAGCCTCCGAGGGAGGGTGAAATGGTCAAGGATGTAAGTCATATCGTGAAGAGGCCCGGCAGATTGGACGGCGACCCTGACGTGGAGATCCCCGTCGCCGAAGACCTGGCGACTGGGCCCGGAAGCCCCCAAAGGCCGCAGGACGTGGCCTTCTACAGCAGGGAGTACCCCCTGGAGACGCAGTCGATTGAGAAGTCTGCCGACCGTCCCTGGGCGTGGGCGACCCAACCGGACGACCTCACCGAGTTCCGCAAGGTCCAGGACGAGCGTATGGAGCCCATGTACGCCGCAGCCCTAGCCTCGGGTGACGTCGAGCCCACGGGAACGCCGGCGCCGGACGAAGACCTCACCGAGGACCTACGCCGGCTGGCTCGCGAGTTGGGCTTCGGTGAGGTCGGCTTCACCAAGTACGACCGACACTACACCTTCGCCGGGAAGAAGCGCTGGGCTAAGTTTGAGCATGCCATCTGCCTGGCCCTGGAGCAGGACTACTCTCAGACCCAGACAGGGCCCAGCATGGAGGCCGAGTACGCGCACTACGAGACCTACGAGGTCCAGGAAGACCTGTGCCTGAAGCTGGCCGACTACATAAGGTCCAGGGGCTACCATGCTCAGGTCCACGACGGCAGCGACAACAGCGGCCCGTACATACCCCTGTTCGTCGCGGCCGGCCTTGGACAGCTGGGCGCCAACGGCCAGCTGCTGTCCCCCCACTTCGGCTCCCGTTCACGGCTCATGCTCGTCACCACCGACGCGCCGGTGACCTACGACAAGCCGGAGGACTACGGCATCCAGAAGTTCTGCCAAGAGTGCCAGGTCTGCGTCAACCGTTGCCCGGGGCGGGCCCTCGTACGAGACAAGGTCTGGTGGCGCGGTGTCGAGAAGAACAAGCTTATCTACGACCGGTGCAGGCCGGTGATGGTCAAGTACCACGGCTGCGCGGTCTGCATGATCGTCTGCCCGATTCAGCGGTACGGGATGAAACCGGTCATGGAGCACTACGTCCAGACGGGCGAGGTCCTCGGGAAGGGCACCGAGAACCTGGAAGGATACTCGATAGAGGACAAGGGGCACTTCGGACCGGGCGAGCTGCCTCACTTCGACCGAGAGTTCTTCGAGTTCCCCCACGGTCGCGAGGAGGACTGGCTGTTCTATCAGTTCAAGGAGAAGCTCAGCTCCAAGGGTGTGCCCGACGAGGCGGAGCTTGTCGAGTTTGCGGGCGACGTCAAAAGGGTGCTGGACAAGGGCGAGACCACCTTCGACATTGCATGACGCGCCCTACGGACGGCGGGCAGCCGCCGGTCTGCATCGGGGCTGGCAACTCTGCTAACATAGCCGAGAGTTCCCCGCACCCAGATGCCCCTGTTCCCCCGCCCCGATGAGCGATGGGACGTGAGGAGAGTAGTATGAACGTCGGCACGACCACACCGCTGCCCGCTTACGAGATCGACCCCGCCTTCATGGCGCGGAAGGCCGAGGAGCTGGGCTTCGAGTCGATCTGGTACGCAGAGCATCCTATCATGCCCGTCGAGACCACCAGCCGCTTCCCCAGCTCGGACGACGGCGCCGTCCCCGACTCGTACTCCCACTTCGCAGACCCCTTCATCGCCCTAGCCAGGGCCTCCGGCGCCACCAGCAGCATCAAGCTGGGCACCGGCATCACCCTGATACCGGAGCGCAACCCACTCCTCCTCGCCAAGGAGGTCTCCAGCCTAGACCTGTTCAGCGGAGGCAGGTTCCTCTTTGGAATCGGGGCCGGCTGGCACCGCGAGGAGACCGAGATCATGGGCGGCGACTTCGACCACCGGTGGACGCAGGTGCGGGAGTCGGTGCGGGTGATGAAGAAGCTGTGGACCGAAGAGGAGGCCGAGCACCACGGGAGGTACTACGACTTCCCCGCGGTCAGATCGTACCCGAAGCCTGCGCAGACGCCGCACCCGCCCGTGCTGCTGGGAGGCATGGCCAGGAACGTCCTCAGGCGTGTCGTGGGCTGGGGCGACGGCTGGATGCCCAACCGGGTCACCCCGGCCCAGATAGAGGAGAGCCGTAAGACAATCGACGCCCTGGCAGTCGAGGCCGGACGGGACCCTGCCTCGATAACCATATCCGTCTACGGCCAGCAGCCCGACCTGGCGACCGTCAGAGAGTTCATCGACGCCGGCGCCGAGCGGGTCATCGTCAGGCCCGAGAGGGTGGAGAGCGAGCAGGCCATGGCCGAGCAGCTGGAGCGCATGGCGGAGGCCGTGCTGCGGTAGCGCCGAGGGAGCCGATTTTCGTTGCCTCTGTCGCAGTTCCATCCGCTGGTCCGGACCTGGTTTGAGGGCCGCTTCGCGGCGCCCACCGAGGCGCAGGCGCAGGGATGGCCCGCCATCTCCCGGGGGCGCCACACTCTCATCGCCGCCCCCACCGGCTCCGGCAAGACCCTCGCCGCCTTCCTCTCCTGCCTCGATGGCCTCGTTCGAGAGAGCCTGAACGGGGGCCTCGGCGACCAGACCCAGGTCGTGTACGTCTCGCCCCTGAAGGCCCTCTCCAACGACATCCAGCGCAACCTCGCCGCGCCCCTGGCGGAGATCTCCGCCATCGCGGAGGAGAGAGGGACGCCTCTGGGCGAGATCCGAGTCTCCGTCCGCACCGGAGACACGCCCCAGAGCCAGCGTCAAGCGATGGCCAAGCGGCCCCCCCACATCCTGATCACCACCCCGGAGTCCCTCTACATACTCCTGACGTCCGAGAGCGGCAGGAAGGCGCTGCGGGGCGTGCGCACCCTCATCCTGGACGAGCTTCACGCGGTCGCCGGGAACAAGCGCGGCTCCCACCTGAGCCTATCGGTGGAGCGCCTCTGCTCCCTGGCGGAGTCGCAGATCACGCGAATCGGGCTCTCGGCCACGCAGCGCCCCATAGAGGAGATGGCCCGGTTCCTGGTGGGTGAAGGCGGAGAGGCGGGCGGGAGCGGCTGTCTCGTCGTCGATACGGGCCACGCCCGGGAGATCGACCTGGCGCTGGAGCTCCCGAGAGGGGAGCTGGGCCCCATCGCCACCCACGAGCAGTGGGACTCCTCCCTGGACCGCATCGCCGAGCTGGTCGGGGGCCACCGGACGACGCTGGTCTTCGTCAACACCCGCCGGCTGGTGGAGCGCATCGCCCATCAGATATCCCAGCGCTTAGGCGAGGAGGCGGTCGTCGCCCACCACGGCAGCCTCTCCCAGGAGAGACGCCACGAGGCCGAGCAGAGGCTGAAGCGCGGCGACGTCAAGGTGTGCGTAGCGACGGCCTCCTTGGAGCTGGGCATCGACATCGGCTCGATAGACCTGGTGTGCCAGGTGGGCTCGCCGCGCTCCCTGGGGCTGCTCCTCCAGCGGGTCGGCCGGTCCGGACACCACCTTGGCGGCACCCCGAAGGGCCGCCTCTTCCCCCTCACCAGGGATGAGCTCATAGAGTGCGCCGCGCTGATGCGGGGTGTGCGAAGGGGCAACCTCGACAGGCTGAGAATACAGCCCTGGCCCCTGGACGTTCTGGCCCAGCAGATAGTGGCCGAGTGCGCGTCCAGGGAGTGGGAGGAGGACCGGCTGTTCGAGCTGGTCCGCCGGGCGTACCCATACCGCGAGCTTCCCAGGGAGCGCTACGACCAGGTCGTCCAGGTGCTCTCCCAGGGGATCGCGTCCCGCAACGGACGCCGGGGTGCTCATGTCCACCGCGACGCGGTAAACCGCAAGCTGCGCGGGCGCCGCGGCGCCCGTTTGGCGGCCCTCACCAGCGGCGGCGCTATCCCCGACAACGCCGACTACGACGTCATCGCCGAGCCCGAGAACACCTTCGTGGGCACAGTCAACGAGGATTTCGCCATCGAGAGTATGCGGGGCAACGTCTTCCTCCTGGGCAACACCCCGTGGCGGATTCGCCGCATCGAGAGCGGCCGGGTCAGGGTCGAGGACGCCCAGGGAGCGGCGCCGACGGTCCCCTTCTGGATCGGCGAGGCGCCGGGCCGCACTGCCGAGCTGTCCGACGAGGTCTCCGATCTCAGAGAAGAGCTCTACAGCCGCATCGACTCCGGCGACGGAGAGAGCTGGCTCGTGGACGCCACCGGCATCTCGCGGGATGCCGCCCAGCAGGCGGCGGCCTATGTCGCCGAGGGGGTGCGCATACTGGGAGCGGCGCCCACCAAGAGACGCATCGTAGCCGAGAGATTCTTCGACGAGACGGGCGGCATGCAGCTGGTGGTCCACTCTCCCTTCGGGGCGGCCATCAACCGGGCCTGGGGCATGGCGCTGCGCAAGCAGATCTGCCGTGCCTTCGACTTCGAGCTCCAAGCCGCTGCCACAGACGACGGCATCAGCCTGTCGCTGGGTCCCTCCCTCTCGTTCCCGCTGACCGACGTGTTCCGCTACGTGAAGTCTGGCAACGCCGAGAAGGTGCTTCAACAGGCGGTGCTCCAAGCGCCGCTGTTCGGCATACGATGGAGGTGGGACGCCTCGCGGAGCCTTGCCTTGCTGCGGTTCACCTCGGGAAGGAAGGTGCCTGCCCCGCTGCTTCGGATGCGGTCCGAAGACCTGCTGGCCGCGGTCTTCCCAGCGCAGGTCGAGTGCCAGGACAACGCCCCGGCAGGCGACATCGAGGTCCCGGAGCATCCGCTGGTCTTCGAGACCCTGCGGGACTGCCTCACCGAGGCGATGGACCTCGAGGGCTTCAGAGAGGTCATAGCGTCCATAGAGCGGGGCGACGTCGAGGTGCTGGCCCGTGACACGACCCAGCCATCGGTGTTCAGCCACCAGATCCTCAACGCCATGCCCTACGCCTTCCTGGACGACGCCCCGCTGGAAGAGCGCCGCTCCAGGGCGGTCGCCCTGCGCCGCGCGCTGCCGGAGTCCAGCAACGACCTGGGAAGCCTCGACCCGGAGGCCATAGACGGCGCCTCCCGCGATGCCTGGCCCCTGGTCCGCGATGCCGACGAGCTCCATGACGCCCTGCTCACCCTGGGAATGGTCCCGGAGGGAGACCCCGGCATCGCCGGTCACTGGCCCGGCCTATTCCAGGAGCTGGCGGCGGACAGGCGAGCCGTGCGCGCCCACTATGGCGATGGCCGCACGGCATGGGTCAGCTCCGAGGGCGTCCCGCTGGTCGCCGCGGCGCTTCCCGGCGCGCGCTTCGAACCCAGTCCCCCTCTCCTGGCAACGCAGGGAGAGGCGCCAACCGAGGAGGAGGCGGTACTAGCCATCGTCCGCGGTCGGCTGGAGTGCACGGGGCCCGCCACCGAGGCCGGCCTCGCCGATACCCTGGGTATCCGGCCCGGGGCGGTGAGGATCGCCCTGGCCCAGCTGGAGGCAACGGGCAACATACTGCGGGGGCGGTTCACGCCCGGATCGGGCCGCGAAGAGGTCTGCAACCGGCTGGTGCTGGCCAGAATCCATCGCGATACAATCGGACGGCTTCGCAATGAGATCCAGCCGGTGTCTCCGGCCGCCTACGTCAGGTTCCTATTCCGATGGCAGCATGCATCCGACACCTGGCGCCTACGCGGCAGCGAAGGGCTTCACGAGGTAGTCGAGCAGCTCCAGGGCTTCGAAGCCGCGGCCGGGGCGTGGGAGTCGGACATCCTGCCCCTCAGAGTGTCCGACTTCTCCCCCTCAATGCTCGACGAGCTGTGCCTGTCCGGCGAGGTTGTCTGGGGCAGGTTCCAGCGCCGTCTCTTCAACGAGGACTCCCCCGCAAGGCCCGCGCCCCTCTCCAAGAATGGGCCCGTCTCGTTGGGGCTGCGCGAGGCGCTGGAGTGGCTGCTGGACGAGCCCTCAGCCGATGGCGCTCGCCTTACGGGAGCAGCCTCGGAGGTGTTGGAGCTCCTAAGTCGCAGGGGTGCCTCTTTCCTCCCGGAGATCGTCTCCGCTACGCGGCGCATGCCCTCCGAGGTGGAGCACGGCCTGTGGCAGCTCGTGGCGGCAGGGTTGATCACGGCGGACGGCTTCAGCGCCCTGAGAGGGCTCGTGGACGGTACGGCGAAGCGTATCCAGCGTCACTCTCGGAACCGGCGGCGGGCGAGAAGATGGACGCCCACCAGCCGATGGTCGCTGCTGGACCCGGTGACGCCTCCCGACGACGCGGTGGAATCGCGGGCGTGGCAGCTGCTCCACAGGTACGGTATCGTCTTCCCCGAGGTGTTGGCCCGCGAGTCGTTGGCGCCGCCCTGGCGCGCCCTGCTCTCAGTGTACCGCCGCCTGGAGGCGCGGGGCGAGATTCGCGGCGGCCGGTTCGTCACGGGGTTCGTCGGAGAGCAGTTCGCCCTGCCCGAGGCGGTGGACGCGTTGAGGAACCTTGGCAAGGCGAAGCCGCAGGGTCATCTAAACTCCATCTCCGCCTGCGACCCTCTCAACCTGGTGGGCGTGCTCACTCCGGGGGCGCGGGTGCCCGCGGTGCTGGGCAACTACGTAGTCTTCAGGGACGGCGTCCCCATCGCGTCGGCGGGGGGAGGCGAGATCGAGTGCTACCCGCAGTCCGACGACGCCAGCCGGGAGGCGGCCATGGAGATGCTCAGGATCAGGGTCGGAACATCCGCCAACAGACGGGGCCGTCTCGGCCCCCGCAGGGCCGTACAGGGTGTGACGGAGAAGCGTACCTGAGACAGCCCAGCTGCGCCGTTTCTACAGCCTGGCGCTCTTGGAGTGGATGCCGGTTGCGCCGCTGGGACGATTGCCCTGCTCTTCCTCGATCTGCGGCGTGCCCTCGAGCTCGGCGCAGCGCACCTCGAACTCGTGTCTGCCCGACTGGAACGGCCAATCGTACCGCCAGATCACCCAGGTGGTCTCGGAGAGGGGCGTCCTCAGCATGGCCTCCTGCCACGGACCACCGTCCACTCGGACTTCCACCCCGGATATCCCGCGGGCCCCGGCGAAGGCTATGCCTCCCACGGGCACCAGCGTCTGCCCGTCACGCTCATAGGCCGCGTGGGCGGCCACCGTATCTATGACCGATGTGGCCTTGACCCGCGCCTCCTTGTCCCAGCCGCGCTCCACCCAGTAGCCGTCCTTGTACTCCTCGGCCACCTCGATGCCGGTGATCCACTTGGGCTGCTTCATGCCGAAGCGGTCGGGGAGCCATATGCGGAGAGGGAAGCCGTGGTCCAGAGGGATGGGGTTGCCGTCCCAATCGTACGCCAGCATGATCCGCTCGTCCGAGGCGATCAGGTCCAGGTCGACCGTCTCGTAGAAGCCGTCGCCGCTGGTGATGTACAGGTACCGAGCCTTCTCGGTGGGCTTGACGTCTTCGAGGATGTCCTGGAGTCTCGCGCCGGTCCACTGAGTGGTGCTGATTAGGTCGGTGCCGATGCGGCCCGATATGCAGGAGATGGTGACGAACTGGCTGCGGCTTTCATACTTGTTGCGGATGTCGTCGAGGGTCATTGTCACGGGATTCTCAACGGCGCCCATAATGGGCAAGGTCCACGTCGCCCCGTCGATGATGGTCGGCTCGACGCGGATGAACACCTTATAGTGGTCTTTGAGGGGCGTATACTCGGGCCGCGTGCCCGGTGCGGGCATCAACGGGTCACCGGCGTTGGGGAACGGGGCCCCGGTGCCAACTTGGACCTCGTGCGCCATCGACGACTCCAGCTCCTCATCGAGCTCGCGCCGGGCAGCCGCAGCCAGGAGACTGCCCAGCACCGTACTGGCAACGGTGATCGTGGCGGTCGCACCGCCCATCCGTATCAGGAACTGCCGCCGGTCGAGCACCCGAACGGTCCGCGCCTGCCCTTGAGGCACGGGCTCCGGATCCCCCGCGACGTTGAGGCGGACGTACCCCTCCCTCAATGCGACACCCCAGGCCAAGAACAGCGCCAACAGCCAGAGGATACTGAGGATAGGCTCCCGTTCCGACCCGCCGATAGCAATGCTGATGGCTATCATCGGCAGTCCCAGGATGGCGCCTGCTACCAGACCGACCTGTCGATCTGGCCGCGACCTCCGGAGCCGCGCGACCGCAAAGAAGACCGCTCCTGCGGCCACTCCTACGGCGAAGAGCTGAAAGAGCGATATCAGCCGCTCGGCGGCCTTGGCGGCGTCCGGGACGCTTATCCCCAGCAGCAGCATCGTGTCGATCATCAGATCGATGCCGAAGGTCACCAGCCAGCCGGGCAGGACGCGGGTTGCCCAGTCGAACAGGTCGAACGGGACGAATGGGAGCCCGGCCAGCTCTCTGCCCAAGTACATCAGCGCGATCAGAGGCGCCGTCACCAGCGCGCCCACCAACGCCCCGGTCGCAATGCCCAGTCTTTGCATCTTCACTGTCATCCGAGTACCTCAGCGTCACTTGGGTTGAACGGCACGGTGAAGTAGTCTAGACCGCCAAATCGCGGCGCTCAAATGTGAACAGGGCGACCGCAACCAGCACTACGCTGACGCCTATGAGAACCGCCGCGTGGACGAGGTCCAGCCCGTTGGTCAGAGGGTCGGCGTCCAGATAGTAGTAGAAGAGCGACAGCTTGGTCAAGGGCTCCAGGGCATCGACCATCGGGGATAGAGCGTTGAGGAAGTGCGACACGATAGCCAGGGCGCTGGATACCGCGATGCTGAGACCGCGCCGCCCGGTGGCGCTCCCCAGGGCGAGGGCGCACGATCCGAAGGCAATTCCCAGAAGCACCCCGCTCAGGACCGTCTGCGCCAATCGCCACAGGTCCAGGTCCATATCGACGATAGAGGCGCCCACGACGGTGCTGATCCATACGACGGTCCCCAGCTCGGAGATGGCAAGGATCAGCGCCAGCAGCTTGTGTACCAGCACCCCCGAGCGCGTTACAGGACTGGACATGAGGAGGTCCAAGGTTCCCCGCTCCTCCTCCCCTGCGATGGCGCCGCTGCCGGCGGAGATGGCGAATATCGCGAAGACGATTGGTATGGTCAGAGCGAATATCTGGCTGTTCAAGAAGCCCTCAGGAGAGGTGAGATCGGTGAAGCCGCCAGCGAACAGGTTCGCCAGGGCCTCGGAGTCCTCGAACATCTTGCTGAGGTCACCCGCCTCGACGAAGCTGGGATAGAAGAGGGTAGTGACGATCAGGAGCGCCGCGATGCCTAAGCTCCACCAGACCAGCGATCTGCGCTGCTCCCAGAGGGTCTTCATGAAGACGTTACGGAACATCGCTGCCATCCTGGTTGTAGTAGGAGAGGAAGACGTCCTCGAGGCTGGGCTCCTCGCTGACCAGCTTGACCACCTCGTACTGTGCGGCTGCCTTGACGAGGGCGTCGGCCTTGCCCACTACCGTGCATCGGACCCGGTTGCCCTCCACGACCACGTCCTTGAGGTCCGGCAGACCGCAGAACGCCCGCTGCGGCACGTGGTCAGCGAACTCGATGGCTACCCTGTACACCGCGCGTTCCTTCAGGGCATCGACGTTCTCGACTGTGACCAGCTCACCGTCGCGTATGATACCGACGCGGTCGCAGACACGCTCGACCTCCGGCAGGTTATGGGACGAGATGAACACAGTCCGCCCGTCCTCCCTCACCCCTTCGACGAGGCTGTAGAACTCCTGCTGCTTCAGAGGATCGAGACCGCTGGACGGCTCGTCCATGATAATCAGCTTCGACCTGTGCATGAACGCCTGAATGAGTCCGATCTTCTGACGGTTCCCTCTAGAGAGCGTGCGCACGTGGCGAGACAGGTCGCACTCCATCCGCTCTGCCAGCTCTTCGACGTACCGCCAGTCCACCCCGCCTCGAAGGTTGGCCAGATAGGTAAGGACCTCCTCTCCCGTCATCCTGTCGTAGATCACCGTATCGCCCGGCAGGTAGTCGACCTGCCGGCGTATCTCCTGGCTGTGCTTTCGGGTGTCCAAGCCGAAGACCGAGGCGGCGCCACTGGTTGGACGGATGAAGTCAAGGAGGGTGCGTATGGTGGTCGTCTTCCCGGCCCCGTTGGGACCGAGGTAGCCGAATATCTCACCCTCCCGCACCTCTAGGTTGATATCGGAGATGGCCCTATGCTGGCCGTAGTACTTGGTCAAACCCTCGGTGCGGATGACCGCGTGCATATAGCTATGCTCCTTGCGCCCGTGGAGACTGCTGCAGAAACAAGGCCCCAGCGGTGCGCCAAGCCATACTGCCAGTATCCTTGGAAGCCTGAAATACGCCAGCGACTCTCCTGTATTTTAGCCTTACTCCAGCGACAATGGTAGCCGCGCCATTCGCGTCCACCCCTACGCCGCGGCGCAAGAGGCGGCAGAGTGATAACATGGCCCGGTGAGCATATATGGTACGTAATGGACCTATCGTATAATAGTTGACGGAATGGTATATTTATGATATAATCTTACGCAATGAAACGACCAGGCTACATGATGATCAAGGAAGTGGCGGCCAAGTACAGCGTCAGCCGGGCAAAGCTGCACCGCCTGGTAAGGCTGGGCCGACTGCAGGCCGCCAAGGACCCCCGGGACGAACGGGTCACGCTGCTACGCGAAGACGAGGTCGACGCCTTGTTCAGGTTCCCCCGGGAAGAGACAGCAGACATGGTTGACAGAACTGAGACCGGCGAAGGGTTCGGAAGGGTGACCGCCGAATTGGCGGCTCGCATGGACGCGGCGCGCACGCGCGTAGCCACGGGTGGGGGCTTGCGCGGTGACAGCGTAGAGATGATCCGCGAGGAGCGCGACAAGCGCGCCCGCGGGATCGAACGCGGCGCCGGCGGCAGCGGGCCCAGGGTGTAGTCTCGTCACGTGACCGTCGTCGTCGATGCCAGCGTCGCCCTGAAATGGGTCCTCGAAGAGGAGTACACCGCCGAGGCCCTGGCCCTCCGCGACCAGTGGCAGCGAGACTCCGAGCTGATCCTGGCTCCACCGATCTTCAGGTCGGAGGTGACCAACGTGCTTCATCGACGAGCGCGCCGCGGTGAGCTCACCCACCCGGAAGCCCGAGACCTGCTGGCTACCCTGCTACCCGCCGTAGCCACCGCAGAGCCCCGAGAGCTGCATGATCGAGCCCTTCAGGTGGCCGGAGAGCTGAATCTCGGCTCGACCTACGACGCGCTCTACATGGCCCTGGCGGAGTTCCAGGGCTGCCAGTTTTGGACAGCCGACCTGAGGTTCGTCCGTTCCGTCCAGCGCCACTTCTCTCACGTTCGAGGGATCACCGAGATCTCGCATGATAGGTGAGCCAGCATCGGAGGGCCTTGGCTGTCCTTGACACCGGCTGCCACGGTGCTTACCTTTCGTCTACAGTTAATGCGCCGATGGCGTGGAGTACAAAGAAGTGATTAACATCGATCCCGGCGTCCAGACGGTCCTGGACAACATGGAGACGATCGTGGCCTCCGAGGGAGGCTCCCTGGAGTTCCTGGGGTTCAGCGGCGGCAAGCTGGCGGTCCACTACAACAAGGGAGTCAACGAAGAGTGCCCCGAGTGCGTTCCCGGCCACGATATGGTCGAGATGATGCTGCGGTCGTCCCTGGGTATCTATGCCCCTTACGTCAGAGAGTTGGAGCTAACCTAGGGGCTGTCGATCTCCGCACCGGTCCACTCCTCCCGCCCCGACGGTCCGGTCTTCGGCTAGAGCAGCTCCAGGTACTTGAGCCCGGAGCCGGTGTTGAGAAGCAGGACCGACTCATCCGGGGAGAGCGCCTCATCCGTCAGAAGGCGGCTCAGGCCCGCTGCTGTGGCGCCTCCCTCCGGGCAGATGAACATCCCCTCAAGGGAGGCAACTTGCCTCACGGACTCCATAATTTGACGATCGGAGACCGTGACCGCACCACCTCCGCTGTCTCTCAGCGCCTTCAGGATCAGGTAGTCCCCTATGGCAGCCGGGACCCTGATGCCGGCGGCGATGGTTTGGGCGTTGTCCCAAGGCTCCGCAAACTCGGTCCCCTCCCGGAAGGCCCTCACTATGGGCGCGCAGCCCTCGGACTGGACACAGAACATCTTGGGGCGTTTGGCGTCGATCCAGCCAAGCTCCTCCATCTCCTGGAAGGCCTTCCACATTCCGACGATCCCCGTGCCTCCGCCGGTGGGGTAGATGATTGCGTCGGGCAGGGTCCAGCCCATCTGCTCGGCGATCTCGTAGCCCATCGTCTTCTTGCCCTCGACCCGGTAGGGCTCCTGCAAGGTCGATACGTCGAACAGCCCCTGTTCCTGCGCAGCCTGTCGCGAGAGACGGCCCGCGTCGGTAATCAGCCCGTCGACCAGCGTGAGGCTGGCGCCGGTGACGGCGACCTCCTGCTGGTTCGCCTGGGGAGCGTCGCTGGGCATGAAGATGTGGGCTTCGATGCCTGCCCTGGCCGCGTAGGCGGCCAGAGAGCCGGCGGCGTTGCCGGCGGACGGCATGGTCAGCGCCGTGATGCCTAGCTCCTTGGCCTTGGACACGGCCGCGGACAGACCGCGGGCCTTGAACGACGCGGTAGGGTTCAGACCCTCGTCTTTAATGTAAAGGGCGTCACAGCCCAGCTCCCGGCCCAGCCGCCCTGCGGGGAAGATGGGGGTGAAACCCTCTCCCAGCGTGACGATGTTCGCCTCATCCCTAACGGGCATCAGCTCGAAGTAGCGCCACATGTTGGCCGGCCGCCCGGGAAGCGCCTTGCGGTCGAAGGCCGTCCTCGCTGCCGCCAGGTCGTATCGCGGGTACAGGACCTTGCCGCAGTCGGAACAGAGGCGATGGAGCTTGTCCGCCGGCAACGTGTTGGCGCAGTAGGTACATTCGAGGTGACTAAGATAGCTTCTCATTGTTGCTCCCAAGGGCAAGATGGACAACGAATGGTATCACAAAGCCCGCTCCGGTTGAGACGGCGCTGTTTGCATAGACCGAGCCTCTCGATATAATGCACGGGCAACCTACAAGAAACCTGGGAACGGAGACGATACATGGTCACCACTATCGAGCAGCGTTACATAGACCTACACCCCGGTTCCGCCGAGCGTCACGCTACGGCTAGGGACATCTTCCCGGACGGCGTAACCCACGACGGCCGGCGCCTCAGCCCCTTCCCGATCTACGCGACCCACGGCGCGGGACCCCACAAGTGGGACGTGGACGGCAACCGCATCATCGACTACTGGACCGGACACGGCTCCCTGATCCTGGGACATTCCCATCCCGACATAGTCGCAGCCGTCAGCGAGCAGATGGCGAGGGGCACCCATCTCAGCGCCTCGACGGACCTGGAGATCCGATGGGGCCAGCTGGTGCAGGAGCTGATACCCAGCGCGGAGAAGGTCCGCTTCCACAGCTCGGGCACCGAGGCGACAATGATGGCCATGCGGATGGCCCGTGCGTATACAGGCAAGGTGAAGGTGATCAAGTTCGAGGACCACTTCCACGGCTGGCACGACTATGCCTCGGCAGGCGGGACGGGCCTCGGCGGCATCCCGGAAGAGACGCTGAGCACCATGATCGTGTTGCCTCCCAACGACATATCGATGGTGGAGAGGGCGTTGGATCGGCATGACGACGTGGCCGCCGTCATACTGGAGCCGACAGGCGCCCACATGGGATTCGACGCGGTGAGGCCGAGCTTCCTCAACGAGCTCCGGGAAGTGACCGAGAGCCGCGACGTCGTCCTCATATTCGACGAGGTCGTAACAGGGTTCAGGACGTCCAAGGGCGGCGCGCAGGGATACTACGGCGTCACCCCCGACATGACCACCCTGGCCAAGATCCTGGCGGGAGGTCTGCCGGGAGGTGCGGTAACGGGCAAGGCCGAGATCATCAACACGATAGAGACGACGGACGACCCGGAGTACAACCAATGGCAGCGCATCGGGCATAACGGGACGTTCAACGCCAACCCGCTGTCGGCATCTGCCGGGATCACCGCTCTGAACCTGATCGCCACGACGCCCGTCAACGATATTGCGGACGCGATGGCCTCCAGGCTGAAAGAGGGCTTGAACGACCTGCTCACCAAGATGGAGATCCCCGGCTGCAGCTGCGGGGTGGCCTCTCTGGTCTTCTTGCGCCTCGGCGTGGACCACGAGTGCGACAAGGAGGCGTGTGTGCTGACGCCTGAGCAGATGCGGGTCGTTGACGATCCCGTCCGGAATGACCAGTTGAACCTGTCGCTGCTCAACCACGGGGTCCATGGCCGTAACAGGTTCATCCTGTCGGCCGCTCATCGAGAGCAGGACATCGACGAGACGGTGTACGCCGTGGAGCAAGCCCTGACAGAGCTGAGGGGGATCGGGCTGGTCTGAGTCGCTAAGACGCGGCTGGGGGCGGCACGCAGCGCCAGCGTCCCTGGCGCTCTGCAGCGATGCCCCTTAGCGGAGGTCTCCCAACCCACCCAGCGCAACAGGGTTCGCCTCTTCCCCCGGTAAGCCATCGAGGGCGGTTGAAACCGCCGGCGTCGGCGTCCGAATAGTGTCTGGCCTGATGCTATAATCCGGTCGAGGTGACTCCGTGGCCGACGAGATTCTAGCGGGCCTTAACCCCAATCAGCGCGAGGCTGTCGAAACCGTCGAGGGGCCGCTGCTGATCGTAGCAGGGCCGGGAAGCGGCAAGACCCGCGTCATAACCCATCGCATCGCTTACCTGATCCGCGTCTGCGGCGTCAGGCCGTACCGCATCGCAGCCGTCACCTTTACCAACAAGGCCGCCCGCGAGATGAAGGAGCGCCTGTTCGGGGCCAGCGTCGAAGGCGCGCCCTCCCCACTACTCGGTTGGGGCGACAGGGATGGCGGACTCATCGTCAGCACCTTCCATGCGTTGTGCGTTCGCGTTTTGCGGCGCGACGGCGAGCGCTTGGGCTTGGACAGGAACTTTGTGATCTACGACGACTCCGACCAGGTCGAGCTGATAAAGCGCAGCATGAGAGAGGTGGACGTAGACGCCAAGTCCTTCTCTCCAAGAGCGATCCAGAGCGCCATCTCCGCCGCCAAGAGCAAGCTCCTTGGCGTGGACGGGTTCAGGCTGGCCGGCGAGAGCTACTTCGACGAGGTCGTCCTCCGGGTCTACGAGCGTTACGAGGAGCTGATGGCAAGCAGCTCTGCCGTGGACTTCGACGACCTCCTGCTCAAGGTACACTCTCTCTTCGCCAGGTTCCCGGAGGCCGCCGATAGGTACCGAGAGCGGCTGGTCCACTTCATGATCGACGAGTTCCAAGACACCAACGTCGTGCAGTATGAGATTGCCAAGCAGCTGTCTCAGGTACACAGGAACCTGTGCGTGGTGGGAGATCCGGACCAGTCGATCTACTCGTGGCGAAACGCGGACGTACGGAACATCCTCAGCTTTCAGAGAGACTACCCGGAGGCCAAGGTGATAGCGCTGGAGGAGAACTACCGCTCCACCCAGACGATCCTAGACGCCGCGTCTACGCTGATCGCCACCAACACCCAGCGTCTGGAGAAGGAGCTGTGGACCCATAACGGTCGAGGGGTCCCCATCGTCGTGCGTGAGGGGTACAACGAAAAGGAGGAGGCGCAGCTCTTGGTCCAGGATGTCCAGCGCCTCACCCGTGGAGAGGAGGGCCGGCGCTACTCGCTGGGAGATATCGCCGTGGCCTACCGGGTGAACGCCCAGTCCCGGGCGCTGGAGGAGGCGTGCATACGGTACGGAATCCCATACCAGCTGGTGGGGGGACAGAAGTTCTATGCTCGGCAAGAGGTCAAGGATGTGATCGCCTACCTGAGGCTGATAGCCAATCCCAGCGACGACGTGAGCCTCTCCAGGGTCATCAACGTACCGCTGAGGGGTATCGGCCGGCGTACAGTGGACGAGCTCACGCGGCAGGCCAGGGACTACGGGACGTCGATGTTCGACGTAGTGGAGGACGTGGCCCGGTCCAAGGACGGCGGGGGAGCGTTCGCCGCCAGGGCCGTTCATGCGCTGACAGGCTTTCGAGACCTGATCAAGGGGCTGGCCGGCCACGTCGACTCTACGTCCGAAGAGAGGTCGTTGGACCTCGTAGGGCTCATCGATCTCGTACTGGCGCGTACAGGATACAAGAGCTACCTGCTGGAACAGGCGGATCGGGGCGAAGAGCGGTGGGAGAACATCGAAGAGCTCCGGAACGGCGCCAAGGACTTTGCCTATCTCGGAGTCCGAGACGGACTGACGGCATTCCTGGAGAGCGTTAGCCTGATCAGCGACGTCGACGGCCTCGACGAGAAGCCTGAGGCCATCACGCTGATCACCCTCCACCAGGTCAAGGGGCTGGAGTTCCCGGTGGTGTTCATCGTCGGCATGGAGGAGGGTATCCTGCCCCACGTGCGCTCGATGGACAGCCCGTCGGAGATAGAGGAGGAGCGGCGCCTCTGCTACGTGGGCATCACCAGGGCGAAGGAGCGGCTCTACCTGATGCGGGCGTTCCGGCGGGGGTTCCGAGGCGGCTCCGAACCCGGCACCGCTTCGCGCTACCTGGCAGAGATTCCGCCGGAGCTGATCCTGTCGCAGCGGGAGCCTTCCGCCCGCGCTCGATCGCTGAGCTGGACGACGAAGGTCGGTGCCGGAGAGCCGGAGACGGCTGCCGCGAGGAGGAGCGCAGCCGGGAGCCCCGCACAGGGTCCGGCGGTCTCAGCGGTGTCGACAGGAGACAAGGTGCGGCACGCCACCTTCGGCGAGGGCATCGTGATGACCTGCAAGCCGTCGGGCGTGGACTTCGAGGCCACCGTGGCCTTCAAGGAGGGCCACGGCGTCAAGAGGCTGCTACTGAGCTTCGCGGGCCTCGAGAAGGTGGATAGGTAGCCGCGCGGCGCGAGCTGCTTAATATGGGTTGACCATAGTTCACAATATGGGTAGTATGGGTAGCATGAAGACGACCCTGGACATCCATGACGAGCTGCTCAATCGCGCAAAGCGCCGCGCCAAGGAGACCGCCCGCCCGCTGCGCGCACTGGTGGAAGAGGGTCTCAGGCGGGTCCTGTCTGCCAATGAGGAGCGCAAGCCATACCGTCTGCCCGACCTGAGCGTGGGGGCTCCGGATGGCGCCGACCCCCTCGACACGTACTCGTGGCAGGACCTGCGGGAGCTGATATACGGTGACCGTGGGCTGCCATGATAGCGGTCGATACGAATATCCTCGTCTACGCGCATCGCCGCGAGTCGCGCTCCCACCGAGAGGCGGCGGCAGTGGTGCGATCGCTTGCCGAGGGAGAGTCTGTGTGGGCGATCCCATGGCCATGCTGCTACGAGTTCTTCAGTGTGGTCACCAATCGGCGAATATGGAAGGATGACGCCACGACGCCGGAGCGCGGGTGGAGCCAGCTGGCCTCGTGGGCCGCGTCCCCGTCGATTCGGCTGATTGGGGAGACGGAGGACTTTCTGGAGATTCTGGGCCGCTTCGCGCGGCGGCCCCGTGTGGTTGGAGGGGTCATCCACGACGCGCGGATCGCTGCTGTTTGCGTTGCGCACGGGGTGGACGAGCTGCTGACGCGAGACCGCGACTTCTCGCTGTTCCCCGAGCTCCGCATCCGCGACCCCATCGAAGCCCGATAGCAGCTCCCGCCTGAAGTGGCTGCCGCCTTTCTTGACATGGCCACTGGGCGATCTTAGACTTTGCCACATTGGAAGGCTCTATCCCTCTGAGGGGTGTCCGATGGCCCAGGAGTCGGTGATAACCCAGGAGATGCGCGACGCCGTAGGCGTCGCGTCGGAGCCCGCGACCCACCTGGTGGAGGCGGGAGCCATCATCAAGTTCGCGCAGGCCATCGGCGACGCCAGCCCCATCTTCAACGACGAGAAGGCGGCCCGCAAGTCGCGGTACGGCGGGCTGACAGCGCCCCCCACGTTCCTGCGCTCCATGCCTCCCGGGCCGCTGAGGGCCCAGGTCCAGAGCCCGTACCCGGCCAACCTGGACGGAGGGAGCGAGTGGGAGTACTTTGAGCCGGTGCGTCCCGGCGACCATATCACCGTGACCACCGGGGTCGTCGACGTCTTCGAGCGGCAGGGACGCTTGGGAAGTATGCTATTCATAGTGAGGGAGACGAGGTACGTCAACCAGTTCGATCAGGTGGCGGCAACTCAACGGAGCACCGGTATCAGCTACCAGCCGTAGCCGATCCGCCGATGGAAAGAGGCGATATGTCTGAGCAGATCTATTTCGAGGACGTAACCGAGGGCATGGAGCTTCCAACCCTGCAGAAGGACCCCACTACGCAGCAGCTTGTGAGGTATGCGGGCGCTTCGGGAGACTACTACCAGATCCACTACGACCTGGAGTTCGCCCGGTCGAACGGGCTCCCCAACGTGATACTGCACGGTGCGCTGAAGAACGCCTTCCTGGGCCACCTGATGACCGATTGGATCGGCGAGTCCGGCACGCTCAGGAAGCTCAGCGCTCAGTACAGGGGCATGGACGTGCCAGGTTCGCCGATCTACGCCAAGGGCGTGGTGACGAAGAAGCACGTCGAGTCCGGCGACCACCTGGTGGAGTGCGATATCTGGCTGGAGAACGCCGACGGCGACAGGACCACACCGGGCCGTGCGGTTGCCAGCCTGCCATCCCGCGACGGCTAGTTTTTTGTATAGTCGCTTCCACCCTCCAAGTCCCCTCTCCCACTCTCTGGGATAGGGGACTGATTGCTTGAGTGCGAGAGTTTGACTATCTCAACCCAGTTGTACCTAAAGTAATGGCGGACAACACAGGATTTGAACCTGCGACCTCTTGCGCGCGAAACTAAGAATCACACCGGAGGGTGCATCCTATGCCACTCCGTGGCATGCTCATAGGTATACCCAATCCGACATAGCAACGCCTCTGAAAGCGGATGCCCAACGAATTGTAGACTCAGGGGCATGCCATCATTGTTCAATCCGCATGGCACGGAAAGCGTTGGCGCGCCATTGTAGTCGTACGGCACCGTAAACCGCTGGAATCCAGGACTCCGGTCCGGATCCATAGGGCCATACATCCGCTCCAACGTGATCGGGTAGGCGGGCCCTATGGTGGATGGGCAAGCCAGTGCATCTATACCTTGCAAAGCCATCCGCAGTAGTCCACTGCACTCATTTCGTTGGTTGTTCGCCTCGGCGTAGTCCGCCCCGCTAACATTCGCCCCCTTGTCCAGCCATCCTTGGAAATATGGTCCGTATTCATCACGCCGCGACGGGTAGAATTTCCGATGAGCTGCCACAGCCTCTGCCGTGCACAGAGTCCGCCAGAACGGTATGTACCGGTCCACCTCAGGCATCTTAATCTCCACAATCTCTGCCCCCAAACCCTCCAGCACCGTCACGCTCTCCAGAACCGCTCGGGAAAGCTCCGGATCCACTCCATCCGTGATATAGCTCTCGTCTACTCCAATCCGAACGCCTTCCACACCCTTTTCAATATCTTCCAGCACGTTGGGAACAGGGGCTGGTAGTGTCGTTGGGTCTTTCGGGTCCAGGCCTGCGATTGCCATCAGCATAATCCCCGCGTCCGCCGAGCTGCGTGTCAAAGGCCCTACGTGATCTAGCGATTCTGCTAACGCCAGCACTCCGTAGCGGCTTACTCTTCCCCACGTTGGCTTCAGCCCCACCGTTCCACACGCCGCTGCAGGGAACCGTATGGACCCCCCGGTGTCGCTTCCCAACGAACCGTAGCATAGCCCTAGCGCCGTAGACACACCGGACCCACTGGAGGACGCACCGGCCCACCGATCCACGTTCCAAGGATTCAACGGCACGTCGAACTCCGGGTTGTAACCACCCATAGCACCTTCGGTAAGATTCAGCTTTCCCAACAGCACGCTCCCCGCCGCTTTCAGCCGCGCCACCACGGTGGCATCAAAATTCGGCACATGGTCTGCCATCACCTTGGAGCCCCCCATCGTCCTCACCCCATCTGTGAAGCATAAGTCCTTCACAGCTATCGGTACTCCGTGCAATGGCCCCTTGTAATTCCCTCTGGTTATTTCATCCTCAGCTCCTTTGGCCTCCTCCATCGCATAGTCTGTCGTCACTGTAGCGTAGCTCTTGTAGCGAGGGTCCAGCTCCTCTATCCGACGGAGCATGGCTTCCGTCACCTCCACAGGCGAGATTTTCCGGGTTCTGAGCAAACCCGCCAACTCCGTAATAGTCTTGTAATGCAGCTCTGTATTCATCACAATGTGTTACCTCCTAATCCCCCATGGGACTCCTTGCCGTTAGGTTCCATCTACCACCCCGCATGAGCGTGCCTCTGGGATCAGTATAGCCTACGGGTCAAAGGGAGGGGCCTACCAAGTGGTGCAGCTCTCGACAGGGTTACTGGGGCTCCTCAAAGTCCCTTCCGAAGGTTAGCGTGGGGCCATCCCCGTTGGGCGATTGGCTCTATTGCATGAGAGTGCCCGCCGGTTTTGAGATAGTCCCTAAGCGCGCAGCTCTGCGCGCTCCCATATGCATGAGAGTCCTCCTGTTTTGCAAAACTTTGCAACAACTGGAAGCGGTATTCGCCTGTTCCATGTCTTAACAAAAGGTTGTGTCTGTAGTATCATGCCTATACGAAAGATTCGCGGAGCCTTCTATGAGCTGTGAAGATCAGATGGTCCAGACCCTCAAGGAGTCTGGACACCGGCCAACGCCGCAACGGCTGATGATCCTATCTGCCGTCAGGCACTCTTCCGGTCACGTCGCCGCCGCCGACATACTCGACCAGGTCAAGGCGTCGTATCCTTACATCGACATGTCCACCGTCTACCGTACCCTGGACATGCTCAAGCAGATGCGCCTGATCTCCGAGACCCACATGGGAGGGGACCAGCACTCGTACGAGTGGATCGAGCACGACCGACACCACCACCTGGTCTGCCTGGAGTGCGACGGAGTCATCCAGCTGGACGACAGGTTCGTAGGCGCTCTGGGTTCGGAGATAATGGACACCTATGGATTCGAGGCCGATATCGACCATCTTGCCCTCTTCGGGTACTGCCGGGACTGCCGAGCGGGCAAGGAGTGAGGGCCACCGTGCCGTCCACCCTGGGACCGGAGTAGGGCAGTGCTGAAGGCGATAGGGAACCGGGTACACGGTGATGCCGTCCCGTTGCCGTTGCACGCGCCGGACGGCTTCTTCAGCCTGCCCGTTGCGTTGATCGGGTGCGGTGTCGCGGCGTTAGTCATAGGGTTCGCCATTCACCGGACCAACAGGGAGCTGAACGAGCGGCTGGTCCCGATGATGGCTGTGATGGCAGCGTTCATCTTTGCGGCGCAGATGTTCAACTTCCCGGTCGCCGGCGGGACGTCGGGCCACCTGATCGGTGGCGCGCTGGCCGCGATCATCCTTGGCCCGTGGGCAGCGATAGTGGCCATGACAGCTGTCGTCGGGCTCCAGGCGCTTCTATTCCAGGACGGCGGGCTGGTCGCCCTGGGGATCAATCTGATCAGCATATCGATAGTCAGCGTACTGACCGGCTACGCGGCCTTCTGGCCTGTCCGCAGGCTGGGCGTCTCCACCCGCCGACTGATGGTGGGAGGGTTCGCCGGGGCATGGCTGTCGGTGGTGGCGTCGGCAACGGTGGTGACGATGGCGCTGGCCCTATCAGGCACGTCGCCGTTGGCCGTCGCGCTGCCCGCGATGGTGGGCGTACACGCGCTGATCGGAGTCGGCGAGGGGCTAATAACGGTATTCGCACTGTCGTACATCAGGGTCGCCAGGCCGCAGCTGCTGGGACTGCAAAGCCGGGCGCAGTACGCGGGGAGCGCGTCGTGAAGCCGAAGTGGTGGATCGTGGGGTACCTTGCGGCGCTGGCGGTCACGCTCATATCGCCTCTGGCTTCAGGCTCCCCAGACGGCCTGGAACGGGTCGCTGAGAGCGAGGGCTTCAGCCGGCTTGCCGAGAAGGCCCCTTACGCCGTTATCGCCGACTACGCAGTCCCCGGCATCGACAACGAGGCGGTCGCGACGATCCTGGCGGGCGTGATCGGCGTCACCATCGTCTATCTCATGGTTGCCGGAGGGGCACTGCTGCTGTACCGGCTTGCCGCCAGCCGAAACCGCTGAGCCAACCCATCTCTACCGCGACCGGAATCCTGGACCGATACCTGGACCGTGGAAGCCTCCTCCATAGGTTGGACGCCCGCGTCAAGCTGGTGGTGACCCTGGGCCTCATCGTGGCGGTCACGTCGATTCCGCCGTCCAAGTGGGCCGCTTTCGGCGCGATGGCCGCGCTGGTGTGGTCTGCGGCCGCGCTGTCCCAGGTCGGCCTCTTGAGGGTCTTCCTGCGCTCGCTGATAGCCATACCCTTCATCCTGATCGCTCTGCCGACGCTGTTCACCAAACCCGGCGCGCCGCTGTTCGAGCTGGACCTGCTGCTCTTCAGTCCGCAGGCGACACATGAGGGCCTGGACTTCTTTCTGAGCGTCCTGCTCAAGTCCTGGATATCCGTGTCCGCCGCCGTGGTGCTCACGTCCACCACGGAGCCCCACAAGCTCCTGGGAGCGCTCAGGGTGCTGAGGCTTCCCGCCATTCTGGTGGCCACCGTAGCGCTGATGTACCGGTACCTGTTCGTGCTGGTGGACGAGGCGCAGCGGCTTCTGCGCGCCCGGACCGCCCGCAGCGGATCGACGGGGCCGGGATCGGGCGGCACTCTGGTATGGAGGGCCAAGGGCACCGGCGGCATGGCGGGGTCGCTGTTCGTCCGCACCCTCGACCGGAGCGAGCGCATCTACCTGGCTATGCTGGCCAGGGGCTACGACGGGCGCATCAGGGAGGGCTACTCCGCGCCGATACGGGGATGGTCATGCGCCCAGATGGCGGGGCCCCTGATCTTGTTTTCCTCCATCGCGGTGCTGGCAAGGTTGGCGATATGACGATGGCTACCGCGGCCACCGACCTTTACGTCGTAGACGTGAGGGACCTCAGGTTCGCCTACCCAGACGGACGCCGGGCGCTCAGGGGGATCAACCTCCGCCTCCGCAGGGGGGAGAAGGTCGCTATCATCGGCCCCAACGGCGCCGGGAAGTCGACGCTCATGCTTCACCTCAACGGCCTGCTTCACGGCAGCGGCGAGGTCAACGTCATGGGGCGGCCCGTAGTAGAGGGCGACGCGCGGGGCCTCCGGGAGGTCCGCGCCCTGGTGGGCCTCGTCTTCCAGGACCCCGACGACCAGCTATTCTCTCCGACGGTATACGACGACGTGGCGTTCGGTCCGATCTACATGGGGCTGCCAAAGGAGGAGATCGACCGGAGGGTCGCAGATGCGCTGCGGCAGGTTGGCCTGGACGGGTACGCGGAGCGGATGCCGTTTCACCTGAGCGGCGGAGAGAAGAAGAGGGCCGCCATCGCGACGGTGCTCTCCATGAGGCCGGAGCTGCTGGCGCTGGACGAGCCGTCGGCGGGCCTCGACCCGAGGGCGAGGCGGGGACTGATAAGGCTATTGGACGAGCTGGATCAGACGGTCCTGATTACCACCCACGACATGCACATGGTCAGGGAGATATTTCCCAGGTCTGTCATCGTCGACGGAGGGGTGGTGGTAGCGGACGCCCCGACAGCCGATATCCTCGACGATCAGGAGCTGTTGGAGAGGCACGGCCTCGAGTTCCCGTAGCCGTTCTCTCTCGCCCCTCGAGGTAGAGGGGCAATCGGCCCGGACTGCGCGGCTAGATGGCGTAGCGCTCCAGCAGCGTCTCGGTGGTCTTGGGCCTTGTCTTGAGGCCGATTTCTTCGATGCGCTCGTGGAAGGTGGCGCGGGTCTGGTCGCGATAGATCACACCCAAGGGGACGCCGCCGGAGTCGATCACCTTGCGGGCGGAGGCGACGTCGGAGGCATCGTGGTCCTCGTCTATGGGCCACGCCTGCGGCTCGATACCCTTCTTCACGCTTCCCTTGAGAAGCTCGTAGGTGTCGTTGTAGGTGGTGCAGGGCGACTGAACGTGGACTATCGAGAATCCGGGGTGGTCCATGGCATCGGTGATGAGCTGCGACATGTCCCTGACCTTGGTGGATATCGCGGAGGCCACGAATGATACGCCCATGCTGAGGTAGAGCATGAAGGGGTTGATGGCCTCCTCGACCTTGCCAAAGGGCGTCGAGCTGGTGACTACTCCCGAAGAGGTGGTCGGAGAGCTCTGGCCCTTGGTCAATCCGTAGACGGCGTTGTCCATTATGATGGCAGTCACGTCGAGGTTCCGGGCGGCCTGCGGCGCGATGTGCTCCAACCCGATGCCCAGGAAGTCTCCGTCTCCGGCTACTACCAAGACGTTGAGGTCCGGACGCCCCATCTTGACGCCCATGGCGATGGGCAGAGAGCGGCCATGGATGCCGTGGAACCCGTAGGGCTGGCTGCCCTCCAGGAGGTGGACCAGGTTGCCTGAGCAGCCGATGCCGGCAACGACGACGTTGTTCTCGACGGGTAGCTCAAACTCGATTATGCGACGTTTGATGGCGTTCTCCAGCGCTCGCCGGACGGCGAAATCGCCGCAGCCGGGGCACCACTTGAAGTCGTATTCGGGGTTCTTTGCGCTCATACGGCAACGCTTTCCTTCTGGTCTATTCTCACTCTGTCGGATATCCTGTCGACGAGGTCGCGCACCTTGAACGGCAGGCCCGATATCTGGGTAATGGACTCTGCCTTAACCCCGTAGGAGCGCAAGATGGTCGAGAACTGGCCCTGGTAGTTCAGCTCCGGGACGAGTACCAGCTCCTTCTCGCGCAGCTCCTCCAGCAGCGTCGGAGGCAGCGGGTGAAGGAGCATCGTGTAGCACCAGCCCAGGTCCGCGCCGGCGGCGGTGAGCTGCTCATAGGCAGCTTGGGCGGGCCCCTTGGATCCGCCCCAGGGCATAATGGCCGCGGACGCCTCGGGGTTGATGCTTTCGTACCGGTCCTCCTCCAGCAGCTCCAGCTTGCCGAATCTCCGTTTGGTCATGTGGATGTGCCGCTCGGCGAGATGTGTGGTGTCTCCCATGCCGTCATGTTCGCTGCCGTTGGCGACGTAGCTCCCCACCGATCCGGGGATGGGCATCGGCGAGAGCTCGGGGCTCTCGTATCTCTGGTAGCCGTTCCCGCCTCTGTAGACTGCTCGGTTCTCGACGACGACCTTGGCAAGCTCGGGCCTCGGTATGTTCTGCTGGCGCTCGGAGAGGGCGTGCTCACTGAGCAGAACGACGGGGCCCTGGTATCGCTCGGCCCAGTTGAAGGCCGTTACAGCCGCGTAGAAGCACTCCTCCACGCTTCCGGGAGCGATGACGGGCAGCCTGACGTCGCCGTGTCCCGGGAACATAGCCGAGAGCAGGTCCGACTGCTCGGTCTTCGTGGGGAGGCCGGTGGAAGGGCCTCCCCGCTGAATGTCGGCGATCACCAGGGGGATCTCGGCCATCCACGCCAGTCCTATCCCCTCGCTCATGAGGGAGAAGCCGGGTCCCGCCGTGGCGCTCATGGCCTTCTTGCCGGCGAAGCCGGCCCCCATAACCGAGGTGATCGCCTCTATCTCAGAGCTGGCCTGGTGGACGAACTTGCCGGGTCCCGATAGGTTCTGTTCCATCCAGACGAGGATCGTGGTGGCCGGAGAGATGGGGTAGCCAACGTAGAAGTCTAGCCCGGCGGCATGTGCGCCGAGAGAGAGAGCCATGTTGCCGTTCATGAGGACCTGTTCGCCTTCGACAGGTTGGGATTCCATCAGCTCTCCGATGGCAAAGCCGCTCCTCTCGGCCTCGGCGCGGCCAAGGGACAGGGCCTCGATGTTGGACCGTATTATCTCATCGTCGTTGGGCCGCCCGCGCGTAAAGCGCTTGACTACGAACTGCTCCAGAATGGACTGGTCCATCCTCACCAGGTATGCCAGGGCTCCCATGACGACCATGTTGGCTGCCCTGGTATTGCCGGTCGACTTGGCCAGCTCGTCGAAGGCCATTCCAAAGCCCTCACCGTCGCCGGGCAGGTCGAACTCCTCGCTGTTGTATATGACAACGCCCTGCTCGCCCACCTCTTCGACGTGGCTGTCGTAGGCCTGCCTGTTAAATGCCACGAGGACATCCAGCTCATCCCCGGAGGAGAGTATCTTTGTCGTCGAGATCCGGGTCTGTGTCCAAGTGGGACCGCCCATGATCTGGGAGGGAAACGTGGCGAAGGTCTGGACGTGGTAGCCGGTCTGGGCGGAGGCCTGCGCGAAACCCTCTGCCGAGGTCACCACGCCCTGGCCGCCTTCTCCGGCGAACCGAACTACGAAGTCGTCCTTCTTCATTCGGCCCCTCCGGACAGCCGAGTCTCTATCCCCGTTGCGCCTAGGGACATAGTACTCGAACGCCCCCTGTTGGAGGGGGCGCGAACGTGTGTGCATGTGATGGTTGGATGGGTAGCAAAAGGGAGTCGGCCTTTGGTGACGCGAACAGGCATTTGCTCCTTAGAAATATAACAGGCGCAAGCTCAGGGTGTCAATTTTGTGAATACTTGCACAACTCCGCGCATCGGCGCCGTGGGCGACCTGGCGTTGGGCGGCGAGATGCCCTTGGGCCAGCCGCGAGCCGGACTCCGACGCTTTAGCCAGGGCCTGGCTACTCCTCTATCACGAGGGTGAAGGCGATAGGGCAGACCACCAGGAATACCGCGTCGAAGACCGCCAGCAGCGTGAGCCACTGGACCAGGCCGCCCGCGCCGCTGCCGCCGATCACCACACCGGTGGCTTCCACCGCCGCGACGATCAGGGGAAGCGCCGCGGGAAGGAACAGGAGCGGCAGCATCACCTCCCGCGACCGGGTGTTCACCGCCATCGCCGAGAATAGTGTGCCGACCGCGGCAACCCCCAGGGTTGCCAGCAGGGCCACAGGAATGAGCCCTGCCATGGAAATAGGGAGGTCGAACAGCACCACGAAGGCGGGGAACGCCATCAGCTCCACTATGAGCATGAATACGAAGTTGCCCAGCATCTTGCCGAAGAAGACCGCGTCACGGCCAATGGGCGCCAGCATGAGAGCGCGCAGGTTTCCTGCGTCCTTCTCCAGGGCAAAGGAGCGGGTGAGTCCCAGCACGCCGCCAAAGGCGAAGGCGATCCACAGGATGCCGGGAGCGACGAGGGCGACCATGCGGGGCGTCGGCTCGATGGCGAAGCTGAAGACCACTATCGCCAGTAGGGCGAAGGTCAAGACGGGGACGATGGTGTCCTTTGTCCTGAGCTCCAGCAGGGTGTCTTTCCAGAGAACGGCGGCCACCGGGCGGAAGAAGCTAGCCACCGGCTCCCCCCGTGTAGCGGCTGTAGGTCTTTCTAAGATGCCCTGCGCCGACCGAGTCTAGGACCTCTTCGTGGGCAACCCTGCCCTGGGCCAGGATGGCGACGCGCTGTCCGAGGGCCAGTGAGCGGTCGAGGCTGTGGGTCGTCATCAGCACGGTCCGGGGTCCGCTCCGACCAGCCAAGACGCCATCCAGCAGCGCCAGCGCCTCCTGGTCCAGGCCGCTGTCGGGTTCGTCCATCAGCAGGATCGGCGGGTCGTGCAGCAAAGCCCGGGCGATGCTGACGCGCTTTTTCATGCCGTGGGAGAGGGTATGAGCTCGCTGGTGAAGCTGCCGGGATACGCCCATCAGCTCTGCCACGGCGCCGATGCGCTGGTCGAGGCTGCCGAGGCCGAACATGCGGCCCACGAACTTGAGGTTCTCGTACGCCGACAGGTGATCGTACAGGATCGGGTCGTGGGTGACAACCCCGATGGCGCGCCGAGCCGCCTGGCCGGACCGGCTGAGGTCGAGCCCGGCTACCCGCAGGACGCCCGCGTCCGGCTTGGCCAGCGTGGCCAGCAGGTTTATGAGCGTGGTCTTGCCTGAGCCGTTGGCCCCCAGCACGGTCAGGACCTCTCCCCATCTCACGTCGAGGTCGAGGCCCGCTAGGACGCGGGTGCGGCCGAAGGCCTTGCGAAGGCCCTTGATCTCGATGGCCAAGCCCGGAGGCGCTTCGTCTCTTTCCATAATCCGTCTCCAACTGTAGTATAAAGGGAGCGACAGCGGCAACAGACCGCTGCGGGAGGTGTGGAGCATGGCAACTATCCAGGAGCTTCAAGAGAAATACGAAAAACTCGACGACCGCGTCGACGCCGCGCCGGAGGCGGCCATCGACGCCGGCTGCCTCTTGGCCTTCGACTACGACTACCCCGGCCAGGGCGGCGAGGTAACCATCGACACCGACGAGTTTACGGCCGTCTGTCCGTGGACCGGCCTGCCCGACTACGGCACGCTGACGGTGCGGTACGAGCCGGACCGCTCGTGCATCGAGCTCAAGTCCTTCAAGTACTACCTCCTTTCGTACAGGGGTGTGGGGATAGTGCAGGAGCACGCGGCGCACCGAATCCTCAACGATCTCGCAGCCCTCTGCCAGCCCGTGCGGATGACGGTGACCCTGGACTACAGGGTACGGGGCGGTCTGCACTCGATCGTCACCGCAAGGCGCGAGAGGCCGTAGGCGGCCCCATCGGCATGGTCAGCTACGGCATCACGCTGCTGTCCGGCGGCCTCGACTCGACGACGGTGGCCGCCTACGCTCGGGGGCGCGTGGACCACCTGACGGCCCTCACGTTCCACTACGGCCAGACCCACAGCAAGGAGGTGGACTGCGCGAGGGAGGTCGCCGGGATACTGGGGATTCCCCTCACGCTGCTGGACATCTCCTTCCTGGGCGAGGTGGCCTGGTACTCCGCGCTGACCAGCCCGGAGCGCTTTCCGATACCCCGGGAGCGGTCGCAGCGGGAGATCGGCTTCGGCATTCCCATCACCTATGTCCCGCTGCGCAATACCATCTTCCTGAGCCTGGCTGCCGCTCGTCTCGAAAGCGACGTGCTCCACGCCATAGAGGAGGGGGGAAGGGACCACCGGGATATAGAAGCGTACGTCTACATGGCCCCCAACGCCATCGACTACAGCGGCTATCCCGATTGCCGCCCGGAGTTCTACTCGCAGATCAAGGGAACCCTGGAGCTTGGGAGCAAGCTGTGGACCCAGTACGGGATATCGTTCAATATCGAGACGCCGATCATCAGCCTCTCCAAGGGTGAGATTGCGAAGATGGGGCTGAGGCTGAAGGCGCCGATAGACCGCACCTGGAGCTGCTACGAGGGCGGCGCCGCGCCCTGCGGCGAGTGCGACAGCTGCGTCCTGAGGGCCAAGGGTTTCGAGGAGGCCGGAATCCCCGATCCGCTGATGGTGAGGCTTCGTCAAGGGTAGCACAGACCGGCGACTATCACGACAGGACACGGGCGAGGCCGGCGCAGGGCCGAATCAGCAATTCTCATGCCCCCAAGCGATTGCCAGGACAAGATACTCAGGGTCAGCAGGCAGCCTTCGGGAGAGCCGGAGATATTCCACTCGCTGCAGGGCGAGGGAGTCACCTCCGGCAGGCCCAGCGTATTCTTGAGGCTGGCCACGTGCAACCTGGCCTGCTCCTGGTGCGACACGAAGTACACCTGGGACTGGGACAGCTACGACTACGAGAGGGAGGTTGTCAGCCTCTCCGTGTCCGAGGTCGAGGAGAGGGTGCTGCGGTTCGGATGCCCGCGGCTGGTGATCACCGGGGGCGAGCCGCTGATGCAGCAGGGTCGGCTGGGGCCGCTGGCGTCGTCCCTGAAACGCCAGGGCTTCCATTGCGAGGTGGAGACCAACGGCACCCTCGCACCTTCGGCAGAGATGGTCGACTCCGTATCCCAGTGGAACGTGTCGCCGAAGCTCTCCACCTCGGGCAACCGGACCGAACGGCGAGAGGTGGCTGGGCCTCTCGCCGCTTTCCGGGACCTGAGCAACGCCTATTTCAAGTTCGTGGTGGTCGATCCTCCTGACGTCGATGAGGTGAGCGCCCTTGTGGACCGGTACGGAATCCTGGCGGGCCAAGTCGTCCTGATGCCCGAAGGCACGACAGCCGACGCCCTGGCCAGGCGTTCGACGTGGCTGGCCGAAGCCTGTGCCGAACGCGGATACCGCTTCAGCACACGGCTGCACATCCTGCTGTGGAGCGACGAACGCGGCCGGTGATCCCGCGCCGCCCGATGGGTGTCGGACTCGGAGCCGATGCGTCGTCGATGCCTCCGTCGCCATCGAGTACCTGCTGAGGACACCCCCAAGCCTGTCGGTGGCCGACATGATCGAGGGAGCCTCGTTGGCTGCGCCTGAGCTGATGCACGCAGAGGTACTGTCGGTTTTGCGGTGGGCGGTGCTGAAGGGGTATCTCCGGGAGGCGAGGGCGCAGATGGTCATCGATGACCTCTCCCATTGGCCGGTGGACCGCATCTCCCACCGGTCCCTGGTTACATGGGCTTGGCGCTACCACCGGAACGTCAGCGCCTACGATGCCTTCTACGTCGCAGCCGCCCGCGCCCACGGGCTCCCTCTCATGACTGCCGATGGGAGGCTTTCGCGGGCATCGGGTCTGGGTGTAGTGGTACAGCACGTCCGCATGGGGGGACGCGGCCCAGTGGGCTCACCACACCTGGGAGGCCGGCGGTGTCTCAGTCTGAAACCACGCGGGCCGTGGCCTATCCTCCCATCGCCGCAATGCGTCGGACCATCCACGTGATGTATGTCTTGCGGGTCATGCCGCGCCGGCGGGCTTCGCTATCTATGAACTCTGCGACTCCCTCTTCCAGGGTCAAGCCGGCCCGGACGCTCTTGCCTGAGGGCCGGATCAGTGGTATGGAGACGAGCTGATTCCCAGCTGGTGTTTCGATGGACTGGAATGGAGTGGGGGACGCCAGCTCGTCGCCGTCTCTTTCGGCCTCGGTTGCGTAGTCCCGGAGCACGTCTTCCGCATTCAGAAGGGCTTCGTCCACGGTGCGACCCATCGCACCAACGCCGGGGATGTCTGGAAAGACCACGCCATAGGCCCCCTCGTCGCCGTCTATCAGCGCCGGGTATCGAATCACGGTATCCTCCTATTCTGTCCAGCCCGCCTTCTGTGCAATGGTGCGGGCCATACCTTTAGAGAGCACCCGGTGGCGGGGAAGGGTTATGATACCCCTGATGCGCGGATGCCTGTAGATGTCGTGACTTGAGCCATGGCGGTCCAGGTACCAACCATCCTGCTCCAGTCTCCGCTTTACCCGCCTTCTGCTTGTCTCCATCACGTGTAAATAGTAGCACAGTGATGCTTGACTTGTGATACGCCTCGATTCGGCCCTTGTCGATCGCTTGACTATCCTTCGCAGGTCGAGCCGGGGGCCCACTGGCGTGCGGGGGCTCGATGGACTACACTGGCCCCGGTCTTCGGTAACTGTGCGGGCCGCGGAGGTCATGGCGGCGTCGAGATATTGGCAACGAGGAGGATCAGATATGAAGTACGCTAGGTATGAGGCCCATGGCGAGACCGCCTACGGGGTGGTCGAGGGCGATTCTGTGAAGCAGCTGACCGCTTCACCCCTGGAAGACCACGAGGTAACGGACCATGAGCACGGGCTGTCGGAGGTGAAGCTCCTGGCACCCATCGTGCCCGGAAAGATTGTGGCGATAGGGCTCAACTACAAGAGCCACCTGGGAGATAGGGTGCCGCCCAGCGTCCCGGAGCCTTTCTTCAAGACGCAGTCGGCGCTGATCGGGCCCGACGAGCCTATCGTGATCCCCCGCGAGGCCATCGAGGAGGGCGTGAACATCCAGCCGGAGGCCGAGTTCTCGCTGGTCATAGGCAAGCGGTGCAAGCGGGCCAGCGCGGACGACGCTCTCGACTACATCCTCGGTTACACCTGCGGGAACGACGTGAGCGCCCGCAACTGGCAGCGGAACGACCTCCAGTGGTGGCGGGCCAAGTCCTCGGACACCTTCGCGCCGGTGGGCCCCTACATAGAGACGGACCTGGACCCGGGCAACGTCCGGCTGATCGGCCGCATCAACGGCGAGGTGGTACAGGAGCAGCTGACGTCGGACCTGCTCTACGGCATACCCAGGATCATCGAGTTCGTCAGCAGCGTTCTGACGCTGGAGCCGGGGGACGTGATCATGACCGGCACACCGGGCGCTCCGGGCGACATCCATCCGGGAGACACTGTAGAGGTGGAGGTCGAGGGTGTCGGCGTCCTGCGGAACCCGGTCGTGGCGGAGTAGGCCCGCGTTAGGCAGTAGACACCCCTCTTCCCCTCGCAGGGGGAGATTGAGAGGGGGTCCCCCTAGTCCAGCAGGTTGCCGATGGTGAGCCAGTAGAAGACGATGTAGGAGCCGGCCACTATCATCATCCAGGTGCCGATGGGCTGGACGTAGGGCTGTGCCTTCCTCAGAGCGCCCACCATAGCGCCTTCGAACAGCGCGATCCCCAGTGTCAGCGACATTATCACCAGCCCCATGCCCAGGGAGTAGAGGAGGTACTGACCGAGGGAGGTTGCGATGCTGGAGGCCGCGAAGCTCGTTCCGACTATGGTCAGAAATATGGGGAGGGTGCAGCTCAGAGACGCCGTGCCGTAGGAGATGCCGAACAGGAAGTACCCCTTAACGCTGAGGGAAGCGGGGTCTCCTATGTGGGTCGAGGCCTGGGTTGCCAGGTTCGAGTACAGCTTCCCGCCTCCCAGCATCCACGCGCCCACGAAGGTCAGGCCGATCCCGATAGCCAGGCCGACCCAGGGGAGGATTTCCTTCACGAAGGAGCGGGCGCCGAGGCCTATCACCAGGCCCGCCAGTCCGAACAGCAGGACAAGCCCCGCGGTTACGGCGCCGCCCACTACCAGCGCCTTGCCCAGCTTCCGCAGCGGTGAGGCCTGAGCCTCGTTCTCGGCGCCTCCGGAGCCCAGGTAGAGCCCTATGTAGGCGGGGAGCATGGCAAAGCCGCAGGGGTTGACCGCTGACACGGCGCCGGCGGCCAAGGCGAAGCCCAGAGGCGCGAGGTTGCCCCCGAGAAAGCCCTGGGAGTCGCCCGCGAGGGCTTCGACGAACCGGTTGACCACGTCGCTGCCGCTATCTTGCCCAAGGAGCAACGCTCCGATCACCGATAGGCCCAGGCACACGGCCGCCACGAGGACGGGGACCCCGAACCTTCTCAGCGCTCCCGCTTCGCCTATGTCTTCGAAGACGGTGGTCATCGTTATCCGGTGACTATGGCTCTCCTTGATGGAAGCAGCCGCCTACTGGCTGCTTCCATCAAGCTTATCAGATGCTGTACGCCCGGTCTGTACCCCCTCCCAATCCAATCTTCCCCTGCGAGGGGGAGAGGTAGGTCTGCTCCTCAGCTCTGCACAGTTACCAGGCTGTCCAGGTCGTTGACACTGCCCTCCGGTGCCTGTTAGAGTGTTGGCTACGGTATACGATGATACGCATTTCGCATTGCGTCTGTAGGAAGCGCCCATAGGGTTCGCGACACAGTTCGGATCGGTCGCAGCGCCCTGCTCTGCCTTTGAGAGCGGGGCGCTGTTCTTTTGTAGCCTCCGTCCATCATCCAATGGATAAGGGGCAGAGAGGGAGTCTGACGATGACAGAGACAGCGTGGAAGCCTCGGTCCAGCGGGATTATCGAGGTGCTCCCGGATGAGATTGACGACTTCGAGCAGCAGGTCAAACGCTTCAGGGCCGGGGAGTGGAGCGAGAACGACTTCATGGCCTTCCGCCTGCGGCAAGGGGTCTACGGGCAGAGGCAGGCGGAAGCCCAGATGTTCCGGATAAAGGTGCCCTTTGGCGGGCTCACCGCCGACCAGCTGGACGCCCTGGGCGTTGTGGCCGAGAGGTTCGCACCCCTCCACAAGGGCCACGTGACCACCCGCGAGAACTTCCAGTTCCACCACATAGAATTGGAGGATACGGCGGAGGCGATGCGCGTCATAGGAGACGTGGGCCTGGGCTCGCGGGAGGCATGCGGCAACACGGTGCGCAACGTCACCGGCTGCCCGCAGGCGGGGGTCTGCGCCGACGAGCCCTTCGACGTAACGCCCTACGCCGCCGCTTACTCCCGGTACTTCGTCCGGCATCCCTACACACAGGCGCTGCCGCGCAAGTTCAAGACGGCCTTCTCGGGCTGCGAGCAAGACTGCGCCATTACCTCGATCCACGACATGGGCTTCATTCCCCGCATCGAGGGCGGCAAGCGGGGCTTCAAGATGGTCACCGGCGGCGGCACCTCGATTATGGCCAAGATTGCCCCGACGCTGTACGAGTTCGTCCCGGTCGAGGAGTACCTGAAGGTCACGGAGGCGGTCATCCGGGTGTTCCACGGCTCCGACGAGCTGCGCAAGAACCGGATGAGGGCGCGGATCAAGTTCCTGATCGCCCGCATCGGCATGGACGAGTTCCGGCCCCTGGTCGAGGAGGAGCTCAGGAAGCCGTGGGCCCAGAAGTCCTTCGACCCCACTCCCCTGCTGTTCCTGGAGGACGAGTCGCTGGACGCGCCTTCGCTGGACGCCGGCTACTCCACCAACGGGAGCGCTCCGGACTTCGACCGGTGGGTCGAGAGCAACGTGCTGACCCAGAAGCAGGAGGGGTACCGCGTCGTCACGGTGAAGCTGCCCTTGGGAGACATCCAGGCCGAGCAGTTCCACCAGCTGGCCGATCTCTCCCGCAGCCATGCCGGCGCCCGCGCCCGCATCACCCATCAGCAGAACCTGGCCCTGCGCTGGGTCCCGGAGAGCGCCCTGCACGAGGTTTGGAGCGAGCTCAACCGCATCGGCCTCGGAGAGTCGGGCGCCCACGAGATTTCCGACGTGGTCTCGTGCCCGGGCACCGACAGCTGCAAGCTGGGCATCACCTCGTCCATGGGACTGGGACGGGCGATCGAGAGCGCCATCTCCGACATGGATACCGACGACCCGCTGGTCAAGCAGATGCACGTCAAGATGAGCGGCTGCCCCAACGGCTGCGGTCAGCATCACATCGCCGACATCGGCTTCCACGGCGCGATGATGAAGGCGCCCGGCGGGCAGGTACCCGCCTACGAGCTCTTCCTGGGCGGCAGCTACGACAACGCGGACTCCCGGCTCGCTCAGCGAGTCAAGTCGAAGGTGCCCGCCAAGAGGATGCCCGAGGCGCTTCAGCTGGTGATCGGCTACTACCAGGAGCAGCGCAACGAGGGCGAGCTCTTCAGGGACTTCGTAGAGAGGGTCGGCACCGCCGTCTTCGAGCCGATGCTGAAGGGGCTGGGCGACGTGCCTGAGCTGAATCGAGACAGCCTGGACCAGTACATCGACTGGGAAAAAACAGTGAAGTACGTCCTCGAACGTGGCGAAGGAGAGTGCGCGGTATAGCTGCGCTTCCGGCTTTCTTCTCTCCGGGGGATCGGGAGAGGTCCGGCGTGGGAGTAGAGAGCTATTTGACCCTGCGGCGCAGGCGGTCCCACCAAGAGCTGCCCACGTCGTCCAACGGTTGGCCTCGCCAGCGTTTCTCTACGGTGGGCGGCTTTACGAAGAACATCGCGTAGCCCACGATGAAGAGCACGAGACCCGCCCATGCCAAGAGGCCCACGCGAAGAACCAGGGCCACTAGCAACAGGGAGACGGCTATCACCATCACCCTGCCGGAGGTGAGAGCCAGGGCCCTGCCGCCAAGGGACTGCTTGGCGTAGGCCCATCCGAGGCGGAAGATGCTCTGCTTGGGCCTGCCGCCCTTTGGCGGCTTCCTAGGCTCGCCGACCTGCCGTAGGATCTCCTCTATCTCTCTGCGGTATCTCTCCGGCATTCTCGCTTCCTCACCAAAGAGAGCTCCGGAAGCCCTCTTCCCTGCCGATTGCCAAGGCCTCTCTCCCCTATTTGAATCGTAAACAAGAGCCTCATGGGTGTCAAGCTCGGTTACGGCTGGCCGGCGGCCCGAGGAGATACGAGATCCGGTGGTACAATGGGTGCCGCGAGGTTCCACAGAGCAGCCTATCGGAGGACTCTTGTCGAGAGGGGCGTCAGGGATTACAATCTCAACCAGTTGCGAGGAGCCTATCGAGAGCCCCGATTGGGAGTGACCGTCAATGAGATACGTGAAGAGCATCGGTTTCAATAGCAATCAGCCCATAGGGCGCGGCTTCAACTTTCCGTACGACACCGCCAGGAGCGGCGACGGCCGCATCTTCGTCCTGAACAGGTCGGGCTCCATCAGCGGCCTTGGCAACCGCATCCAGATATGCACCTTCGACGAGGAGTGGCTGGGAGAGTTCGCGAACGGCACGTTGGCAAAGCCCGTGTCCATCGCCTTCGACAGCACGGACCGGCTCTATCTGACCGACGAGATTCTCAACGAGATCAAGGTCTTCGACAGTGAGGGGCAGCCGGTGAGAAGCTGGGGCTCCAATGGGAACGGCGCAGGCCTGAGCGGCCCCGCGGGCATCACGGTGGACGGGGACGACAACCTCTACGTGGTGGAGCAGTACAGCAGCCAAGTGCACAAGATGACCCCGGAGGGGGAGTCGATCCTCAAGTGGGGCGAAGAAGGCTCGGGAGAGGGCCAGTTTAACCTGCCATGGGGCGTGACGCTGGACGCCGACGGCAACGTCTACGTGGCGGACTGGCGGAACGATCGCATCCAGAAGTTCACGGCGGACGGCGAGTACCTGGCGTCCTTCGGTGAGCCCGGCGAGGGTGAGGGACAGCTCCACCGTCCGTCGTCGGTGGCGGTCAGCGACGACGGGATGGTCGTAGTGGCCGACTGGGGCAACGAGCGCGTCCAGGTATTCAGCCCGGACGGGGGCTTCCACCAGATGCTCCGCGGCAAGGGGGCACTGTCCAAGTGGGCCACGGAGTGGCTGGAGGTGAACCCTGACGAGTTCGGAGCCCGTAAGAGGTCGGACCTGGAGCTCGGGGACCTGCCTGAACACCTGCTGACGCCCTACCACGTCGGCTCTCAGACCGACCAGCTCTTCTGGGGGCCCGTCTCCGTCAAGATCGACTCCGACGGGCGTCTGTACGTGACCGAGCACAGCCGTCACAGGATCCAGGTCTACGAGTAGGGCGGCCCGATCGCCGCACGGCCCGGCGCACCGACACCAATCCAACCCGACGAGGAGGGTCTCCAATGACCAACGATGAGCGAAGCTTGATAACCCACCTGGCCCGCAGGGCCGGTTTCGGAGCGACCCCCGACGAGCTGGACAGGTACCTCCAGATGGGGTACGAGGCGATGGTCGAAGACCTGCTCAATCCCATCGACTCCGGCCATACGCCCGACGACCTGATCTTCCGCCGCCACGTCGAGGCCCACGCCGCCCAGGGCCACAACCCTATCCGATGGGCCTACAGGATCGTCACCACGAAGTGCCCGTTGGAGGAGAAGATCGCCCTCTTCTGGCACAGCATCTTCGCGACGGGAGAGGTCAAGCTGAACAACTTGGGATCGCTGGAGAACCAGATCGACATGTTCCGCAGGCACGGCCTGGGGCGGCTGGACGACCTCCTCGTCGAGCTGTCCAAGGACCCGGCCATGCTCATATGGCTGGACAACCAGACCAACCACAAGGAAGCGATCAACGAGAACTACGGCCGGGAGATCCTGGAGCTGTTCTCCATGGGCGTCGGGAACTACTCGGAGGACGATATCAAAGAGTGCGCGCGGGCGTTCACCGGCTGGACCGTTAGGAACGCCGAGTACATGGCGCTGATGGGCGCCAAGGACTCGATCTGGCCCTACGGGCGTCTCTTCTGGCACTTCGAGTACCGGGAGGACGACCACGACGACGGGGAGAAGGTCTTCCTGGGGGAGAGGGGCAGGTTGAACGGTGAGGACGTGGTGGCGATAATCTGCAAACAGGAGGCGACGGCTCGCTTCATCTGCCGGCACCTGTACAGCTTCTTCGTGGCGGACGAGGCGCCGGTCTCCCAGTGGACGGAGACGCCTCCCATGGACCCGGAGGCTCTGGAGACGCTGGCGGAAGCCTACTTCGATTCGGGTCACGAGATCAAGTCGGTGCTTCGCACGCTGTTCAACTCCGACTTCTTCAAGGAGGCGCTGTTCTCCCGGGTCAAGAGCCCGGCGGAGCTGGTCTTTGGCACGCTTCGGATGACGGGGGAGTGCACGGTGCCGGACGGCAAGGACCTCACGGCCTACCAGATACTGGATGAGTCGGGCTTCATGGGCCAGAGGCTGCTGCATCCGCCCTCGGTGGAGGGATGGCATACGGGGGAGGAGTGGATAACCAGTGGCGCCCTCGTCGACCGCGTCAACTTCGCGGCGGGCCACGTGGGCGACCTGAGCAATCCGGGCGTCAGGAGGGTGGTGGACCGGATCGCCGCCGACTGCGGGCCCGCGCCCACGGCCCAACGGCTCGTGGACGCCTGCCTCGACGTGGTCGGCCCGCTGGAGGTCTCCGACGAGGCCAGGAGCTCACTGATCGAGATCGCCTCCAGGGCCGGAGACCCCGACCTCTCCGGGTACCCTGAGGACGAAGGGGTAGACCGTCTCATGGAGGAGCTGCTGAAGATGGTCGTCTCCAGCCGGGAGTACCAGCTCGCCTGATCTCTTGTATAGTAGGGCGCTGGACGCTTGGGTGCTTTTGGAGGCTCCCCTAGGCCGTCCCCCGGCATTGGGCCCAAGGAGGACAGCCTAAGGTGTGCCTTGAACAAGTTGGCAATTGCTAGGCGGCTCTGTATAATGGCGAAGAGTCCGAGACGCCTGTCTTGTGACGGCATTGCATTTGAGTATGAGGAGGAAGCCGTGGCCTCGAACGGACATAGTCGATCTCTCGTCGTAATCCAGTTGTCAGGAGGCAACGACAGCCTCAACACAGTGATCCCATACAACGACAGCCAGTACTACGATTTCCGGCCCTCCGTGAGGATGGAGCAGGAGTCGATTATTCCCCTGGACGACCAGCTTGGGTTTCGCCCCAACATGGAGCCCATCAAGGAGATATGGGACCAGGGCGACCTGGCGATAATCAGCGGCATCGGATACCCGAATCCCAACCGCTCTCACTTCCGGTCCATGGACATCTGGCACACGGCGGAGCCGGATCATATAGCAAACGAAGGATGGCTGGGCCGAACCATAAGGGACTTGGACCCCAAGGGCGAGAACGTGCTCACGGGCGTCAACTTCGGACGCGGCCTGCCGCGGGCGCTGGGATGCAGGGGCGTACCGGTTGCCTCGGTCGGCAACCTGGAGACCTATGGCCTGTTCCCCGACATCCAGGACGAGAGGGAGCGAGAGCAAGCCCTGAGGGCGTTCTCCCTGATGTACGGCGGACAAGGCAAGGATGCGGTGATGGACTTCCTGGGGCAGAGGGGCAAAGACGCCCTGAAGGGCGCGGACATCCTCAGGACGGCCCTGCCGATCTACTCGTCCAACGTCGAGTACGCCGACAATGCCCTGGCCCTGAGCCTCAAGAGCGTGGCCCAGGTCATGTTCGCGGATCTGGGCACCCGCATCTTCTATACCCAGCACGGCGGCTTCGACACGCACTCCGGCGAGGTGGTAACCCACGCCAGGCTCTGGAGCGAGGTGTCCAGCGGCATCAGCGACTTCTACGCCGACCTCAAGGAGCACGGCAGGGAGAAGGACACGGCGGTCCTGGTCTTCTCCGAGTTCGGGCGCCGAATCAAGGACAACGGCGCCGGCACAGACCACGGCTCCGGCGGCGTGGCTTTCCTGATCGGCGGCGAGGTCAACGGCGGCATGTACGCGGAGTTCCCGTCGCTGAATCCGGATGCCCAGCTAGAGGGCGACCTCCGCTTCAACAACGACTTCCGCTCGACCTACTCGACGGTCTTGGAGCAGTGGCTGGGCCTGGACGCGCCCTCCATCGTCAACGGTCAGTTCGAGCAGTTCCCCGTCTTCCAGGGCTAACGCTCAAGAAGGCGGAGGACGGCTATCTAGATCAGCAATCCGCGTTGGAAGGAAGTGATATGAGCAGTCAAGATATCGAGTTGATGGCCCACCTGATGCGCCGCGCGGGCTTCTCTGCGACGCGAGACGAGCTTGAAGAGTACGTCGCCAAGGGCTACGACGCCGTGGTGGAGGAGCTCCTCCACCCGGTAGACCCGCAGAATCTGCCCGACGACCTGATCCGGCGCTACCACACGGACCAGCACGAGATGCGGCAGCTTGCCGGCGCCGGCGCCTACTGGATGTACCGGATGATCACCACCAGGTGCCCGCTGGAGGAGAAGGTCGCCCTCTTCTTCCACAGCCTCTTCGCCACCGGGTACTCGAAGCTCAACCAGGCCAGGGTGCTGGCTAACCAGATCGACATGTTCCGGCGGTTCGGCCTGGGAAGCTTCCGAGACCTCCTGATCGAGCTGTCGAAAGACCCGGCCATGATTATCTGGCTGGACAACAACGACAACCACAAGGGGGCGGTCAATGAGAACTACGGCAGGGAGCTGCTGGAGCTGTTCTCGATGGGAATCGGAAACTACACCGAGGATGACGTGAAAGAGTGCGCCAGGGCGTTCACGGGGTGGACGCTAGGCAACGCGGAGTACATGGCGGTCCGCGCCGGCAAAGACTCCGTCTGGCCCTACTCGCGCATCGCCTGGCACTTCGACTACCGCGACTACGATCACGACGACAGCGAGAAGACGTTCCTTGGCGAGGTGGGCAGATTCAACGGCCAGGACATCATCGACATCATCGTCAAGCAGGAGGCCGCTGCCAGGTTCATCTGCACGCGCCTGTTCCAGTTCTTCGCCGCGGACGAGGTGGACGATGACGGCGAAGAGGTCATTGAGTCGATGATGGCCTCCTACCACGAGTCGGACTACGAGCTGCGCTCGGTCCTCAGGACCCTGTTCACCTCCGACTACTTCAAGTCCGAGAAGGCGCGCTTCGCCCGGATGAAGGCGCCGGTGGAGGTCGTGGTCGGCGCGGTACGCCAGGCTGGCGGCTACGACACCCCGACCATAGGCGTGGAGCAGCTGCCCTCCCAGGCGGGCTTCATGGGTCAGGGCCTTCTTCAGCCGCCCACCGTCGAGGGATGGCACGAGGGCGTCGAGTGGATCGAGAGCGGCTCGCTGGTAGAGCGGGTCAACTTCGCCTCCAAGCAGGTGAGCGAAGTCAGCAGGCCCGGCGTCCGCGCCATAATCGACAGGATCGCCGCCGACAACGGCGGCGTCCTCTCGCCCGAGGAGCTGGTGGACAAGTGCCTGGACCTTCTCGGTCCGATCCCCGCGTCGGAGGAGACCCGCTCCTCGCTGATCGAATACGCATCGGCCAACGGCGACGTGGACCTCAGGAAGCATCAGCCGGGGGATGACGCCGAGCAACGGGTGGGCGACGTGCTGAGGCTAGTGGCCTCGTCAAGGGAGTTCCAGCTGGCCTGATGGCGGCCCGCAACCGCCCTTCTCCCTCGTTCCCGGCGCCTGACCTGATGGGCGGCTGGGAGTCGTTCGAATCGCCGGTTCCCTTACGGCGCACAGGGGTGCGAGAGTGACTACCCAGACCTCCAAGCAGAGCTTCCGGCTCGACTACCTCAAGACCATAGGCATCGTCAACAACGGCTTCAACGGAAGAGGGTTCGCCAACCCCTACGACGTGTCCATCGGGAGGGACGGGAGAATCTTCGTCCTGAACAGGTGCGATACCGCTCGCGCCATTGCCGTCCGCGTTGGGATATGCAACCTGGACGAGGACTACCTGGGCGAGTTCAGCAACGGTTACGGCTCGGGAGAGGGCCAGCTCATCTGGCCCGTGGCGATGGCAATGGACAGCCAGGACAGCCTGTACGTCACCGACGAGCAGAACCATCGGGTCACCGTGTACGACTCTTCCGGCGTCTTCCTGCGCCAGTGGGGCGGCGCGGGCAGCGGCGACGGGGAGGTCCAGGGGCCGTCCGGGATCGCCATAGACTCCAAGGACAACGTGTACGTCGTCGACCAGGGCAACAGCCGCATCCACAAGTTCACGACCGACGGCCGGCACCTGCTCCAGTGGGGAGGTCCGGGCGGCGGCCCCGGCCAGTTCAACCTTCCGTGGGGCGTGGGAGTCGACTCGGACGACGACGTCTACGTGGCCGACTGGCGCAACGACCGCATCCAGAAGTTCGCCCCGGACGGTACGTTCCTAGCCGCCTACGGCGAGTCCGGGAACGGCAACGGCCAGTTCCTGAGGCCGTCGGGGGTCGCGGTGGACCCGGACGGTTACATCTACGTGGCCGACTGGGGGAACGAGCGGGTGCAGGTGCTGCGGCCGGACGGCAGCTTCCAGAAGATGCTCAGAGGCGAGGCAACGCTCTCGAAGTGGGCCGAGGAGTTCTTCGCCGCGAACCCGGACGAGATGAAGGAGCGGGTGAGGTCCAATCTGCTCCCGGAGCTGCCGCCGCACCTGAACACGCCGTACCACACCTCGTCCCAGTCCGAGCCATACTTCTGGGGACCGGTCTCGGTGAGACTGGACACGGAGGGACGACTCTACGTTGTGGAGTCGAGCCGCCACCGGATGCAGATATACCAGAGGGCGTAGCCCGCCCAAAGACGACGCAGCCGCAACGGAGGACCAGCTATGAGAGCCGTAGTCTACAAGGGCCCATTCGAGGTCGCAGTCGAGGAGGTGCCGGACCCCAAGATACTGCACCCCAACGACGTGATCGTAAAGATTACCTCTTCCTGCATATGCGGGTCGGACCTGCACATGTACGAAGGCCGGACGGCCGCCGAGGCGGGCATCGTCTTCGGCCACGAGAACATGGGGGTGATCGCGGAGGCCGGACCGGCGGTCAAGACACTGGAGGTCGGCGACCGCGTGGTCATGCCCTTCAACGTGGCGTGCGGCTTCTGCAAGAACTGCCAAAGGGGGTTTACGGGCTTCTGCACCACGGTGAATCCGGGCTTCGCCGGGGGCGCATACGGCTACGTGTCGATGGGACCGTGGGGCGGCGGCCAAGCCGAGTACCTCCAGGTACCCTTCGCCGACTTCAACTGCCTGCCCCTGCCGGCCGGGGACGAGTTCGAGGCCGACTTCTCCCTGCTGGCCGACATCTTCCCGACGGGGTACCACGGCGCTGAGCTGGCGGACGTCAGCCCGGGGGAGAGCGTGGCGGTGTTCGGCGCGGGTCCCGTGGGCCTGATGGCAGCCTACAGCTGCGTGATCCGGGGCGCCGCCGAGGTGTACTCCGTCGACCACGTCCAGGAGCGTCTGGACAAGGCGGAGGAGATCGGCGCGATTCCCATCAACTTCGACGAGGGCGACTCGGTGGAGCAGATCAAGGAGCACCGCAGCGGGGAGGGCGTCGACAAGGCCATCGACGCCGTCGGCTACCAGGCCACGGTTCCGGGCTCTTCGCCCGCAGGCGGCGAGGCCGACGAGATGCCCAACATCGTGCTCAACCAGATCATCGACGTGGTCAACCCCACCGGAGCGCTGGGGATTCCGGGCCTATACGTGCCCACCGATCCCGGCGGAGTCGATGAAGAGGCCAAGAGGGGCTCCCTATCCCTAAACTTCGGGCGACTCTTCGAGAAGGGGCTGAGGCTTGGCACGGGCCAGTGCAACGTCAAGAGCTACAACGCCTATCTCCGGGACCTGATCATAGCGGGCAAGGCGAAGCCCAGCTTCGTGGTGTCCCACGAGGTACCCCTGGAAGATGCCCCGGACGCCTACGACAAGTTCGACAAGCGCGTCGAGGGTTACACCAAGGTGATCCTGAACCCGTAGGCATCGCCCTTCCTGCCCTCAGGCTAAAGGGGACTATCCCATGCTGAAGGTTGGATGGTTTTCGACCGGTAGGGGACCGGGCTCCAGGGCCTTCTTGGAGCTGGTGCAGGGCCGAATCGAGTCCGGCGACCTCGGTGCGCGGATCGAGTTCGTATTCAGCAACCGGGAGCGCGGCGAGGCCGAGGGCAGCGATGAGTTCTTCGATCTCGTGGAGGGCCACGGCCTGCCCTTGGTCACCCTCTCGTCCGCCAGATGGCGTCGGGAGCACGGCGGGGGCTCGATGTCGAGACACCGCGACGCCTTCCACGACGAGGTCATGCGTCGGGTCTCCGCGTTCGCTCCGGACATCTCCGTGCTCGCCGGCTACATGGTGTTCCTGAGCGACGACATGGTGAGAAGGTACACAGCGGTCAACCTCCATCCGGCGCTCCCCGGCGGCCCCGTGGGGACGTGGCAGCAGGTGATCTGGGGGCTTATCCGGCAGAGGGCTGCGGAGACCGGGGTCATGGTCCATCTTGCCACCGAGGACTGGGACGAGGGGCCGCTGATATCCTACTGCAGCTTCCCCATCCGCGGCCCTGGCTTCGACCCGCTCTGGGAGGGAGCGGAGAACGCCTCCCTGAAGGACCTCAAGGCAGAGGGGGAGGAGCAGCCCCTGTTCAAGCGGATCCGCCAAGAAGGGATGCGCCGGGAGAGGCCCCTGCTGCTGGAGACGATCAGGGCTCTGGACGACGGCCGTCTGCGGATATCCGGCGGGCGCGTCCTGGATGCCGACGGAGCTCCGTCGAGCGGTTCGCTCCTCAACGAGGAGGTCGACCACCACCTGGAGAGGGAGACGGCCGAAGGGGGATAGAGAGGTCGCCTAGGCGGACTTCTTCTCAGGGGGCATCATCAGCCGCTCCCCGGCCTCGGTCTCGAGCCTGACCGGAGATTCGCCGAGGATGGCGCTGGTGTCCACTATGCACCGGCTCACGCCGCTCATGCTTGGAAGCTCATACATGACGTCCAGCAGGGTGTACTCCAGGATAGCCCGCAGCCCGCGGGCCCCGGTCCTCTGCTTCAGGGCCTCTTGGGCCGCCGTCCTGAGGGCGTCTTCGGTGAAGAGCAGCTCCACGTTGTCCATGCCGAACAGGGCCTGGTACTGGCGAACGAAGGCGTTCTTGGGCTCCGTCAGCACCTGGATCAGCGCCTCTTCGTCGAGGCTCTTCAGGGTGGCAATGACCGGGAGGCGGCCAACGAACTCGGGGATGAAGCCATACTCCAGTACGTCCTCCGGACCGCAGTGCTCCAGGACCTTCTCCCTGGAGTTGGGGCCCGCGTCGCCGATGGCGTCGGCCCTGAATCCGATGGTACGGCTGCCCTTGTAGACCCTTCTCTCGATGATGTCGGTCATGCCGCTGAAGGCACCGCCGCACATGAACAGTATGTCGTCGGTACGGATCTGCAGGAAGTCCTGGTGGGGGTGCTTGCGTCCTCCCTGGGGAGGTACGTTGGCGACGCAGCCCTCTATGATCTTGAGCAGGGCCTGCTGCACGCCCTCGCCGGAGACGTCCCGCGTGATCGACGGGTTCGAGCCCTTGCGGGCGATCTTGTCTATCTCGTCGATATATATGATCCCCTGCTCCGCCCTGGAAACGTCGAAGTCGGCGGCCTGTATCAGGTGGAGCAGGATGTTCTCCACGTCCTCTCCGACGTATCCGGCCTCGGTCAGCGAGGTGGCGTCGGCGATGGCGAAGGGGACCTCCAGTATCCTGGCCAGGGTCTGCGCGAGGTGGGTCTTGCCCGAGCCCGAGGGGCCCAGCATGAGGATATTGGCCTTCTGCAGCTCTACGTCCTCGATCTGCTTGCCCGACCAGACCCGCTTGTAGTGGTTGTAGACCGCGACGCTCAGAACTTTCTTGGCCATCTCCTGACCGACGACGTACTCCTCCAGCTTCTGGTAGATCCACTTGGGGTTGAGCCCTTTGGCGACCTCCCTGGCAGACTCGGGGGCCTCGGAGGGACTCTCATCCGCGATGATCTGATCGCAGAGGGTAACGCACTCGTCGCAGATCCAGACCCTATCCATCCCCGCTATGAGGCGTTTCACCTGGGTCTGCGCCTTCCCGCAGAAGGAGCACTGGAAGTCGCTTCTGATGGTCATAGACGGTCTACCTCCGGGCGCTAAGCGCGGGCTTCGGGTATCAAGCGTCTATCTCCGTGAGGTCCACTAGGCATCGTCTGCCAACGGACGCTGCTTCAGCACCTCGTCGATCAGGCCATACTCCTGGGCCTGCTCGGCGCTCAGGTAGTAGTCGCGGTCGGTATCCTGGGCCACCTTATCGTAGGACTGGCCCGTGAACTCGGAGATTATCAGGCGAAGCTTCTCCTGCATGCGGAGGATCTCCCGCGCCTGAATCTCGATATCGGACGCCTGACCCTGGGCGCCGCCCATGGGCTGGTGCATGTGGATTGTGGAGTTGGGCAGGGCGTAGCGCTTCTTGGAAGCGCCGGCGCACAGGAGCACTGTTCCCATGCTGGCCGCCAGGCCAACGCATATTGTCGAGATGTCGGGCCGGATGAGGCGCATCGTATCGTAGATGGCCAGACCCGCCGTGACGACTCCCCCGGGAGAGTTGATGTAGAGGTTGACGTCGCGCTCGGGATCCTCTCGCTCCAGATAGAGGAGCTGTGCGATGATGTTGTTGGCGACCTGGTCCACGATGGGCATACCGAGAAAGACGATCCGCTCCTTGAGCAGAAGCGAATAGATGTCGAACGCCCGCTCGCCGCGTGCGCCGGTCTCAACCACCATCGGGATCAAGTCTTCAGGCCTGCTTATCACTAGCTTCTCCTTCGTCCCTCTTGGATTCATCGTCTTGCGTATCTTGCGTATCTTCGGTCTGCCCACCCTCGTCTTGAGCCGAGGCAGCGCCCCCCTGTCCCTTGGTGATGGCCACCAAACGGTCCATCGTCTTCTCGGCGAGTAAGACCTGGCTAACCGAGCTCCTCACGCTCTCCTTGTCTGGTTGTCGACGCCCGCTGTCCGACTCGCTCAGGATCTCCTGGACCCGCTGCTCAACCTCGTCGTCGGATACCGAGATGCCCTCCGCCCTGCCCAGCTCCTCCAAGGCGACAGCGCGCTTGACCCGCTCCTCAGCGTCGTTGTACATGCTGAGGCGCATCTCATCCTCGGTCGAGTTGATCGATCTCAGGTAGTCGTCGGGCCGAATGTTTAGTCTGCTCAGAAGAGTCAGCTGCTGCTGCTCCAGGTGCTTGACCTCGTGCTCGACGATGACCTCGGCGAGCTCGAAGGAGGTGCCGTCCACCAGGGCCGTCATGGCGGCCTCGCGGTACCTTCCTGTCTCGGCGCCCTCAGCCTCGGTCCTCAGATCGGCCGCGACTCCCTCGCGCAGCTCCGCCAGGTCCTGATATCCTCTGCCGACTCCCTTGGCGAACTCGTCGTCAAGGTCCGGCAGGATCCTCTCCTTCACCTCTTTTACCGTGACCGAGAAGTGGGCCTCCTTTCCCGCCACGGAGTCGTCATGGAAGTCGCCGGGAATCTGGATGTCAAACTCCCTGTCCTCGCCCGGGGGTATGCCCTCCAGGTGCTGGGAGAGGTCTGGGAAGTATGAGGAACCATCTTCTTGGAGGAGGTGCGACTGGTCTTTCACGTCCAGCAGGACCCTGTCTTCGATCTTGGATACGGCGTCCATAGTGACCAGATCACCCATCTGGAGCGGTCGATCCACCGGCTCCCAGCTCCCCATGCCGTTCCTCATCTCCTCGAGACGGGCCTGGACGTCTTCGTCGGTGACCTCCACCCCCTCCTCCGGGACCCTGAGCTCAGTGTATGGACCGAGGTCGACCTGGGGCTTCAGGGGTACGGTTGCCTCGAAGGTGACGGGGGCCATGTCCAGCAGCTCGATGTTGGGCGCGCCGCCAGCTTCGATCTGCTGGTCCTCGATGGCCCTGGAGGCGGCCTCCGGGAGCATCGAGTCGATGACTTCGCTGAGAAGCCTTTCGCGGCCAAGAAATCCCTCGATGATGCGGCGGGGAGCCTTGCCCTTACGGAACCCGGGAATCGAGGTCTGTTGGACCAGGCGTCTGTACCCCATGTTCAGGTAAGGGTCCAAGTCCTCTTCCTGAAGCTCTACGTGGAGCACAGTCTGCATGTCTACGATCTCGCTCTGGGTTATCTTCACGGACGACTCCTGAGAAAAAGCAAATGCCGCGTCTAGAATTATATCACGGCCCCTGGGAATAGGGGCATCTGCGGGCCGGGCTAGCGTGGGACGAGGCGATAGATACCGGCGCTTCTTGAGGGGTCGAAGTCCAGCACGTAGATCTCGCCCGACTGGTCTTCCCCGAAGGACGAGATACTGAGGTCGGTCTCCACGAGCTCCAGCTGCTCCCGGACCTGGGCGCCCTCGTACCTGAGGGCCCATATCCGCCCGCTGCAGAAGTCTCCGTAGAGGTACGCCCCGAAGAGCGCCGGCAGCCGAGCGCCCCTGTAGACGTAGCCGCCGGTGATGGAGCAGCCCAGGTCATGCTCGTACTCGGCCACCGGCAGCTCCAAGCCTGTTCGATCGCATCCAACGCGGGGCGAGTAGCAGTGGGCTCCCTCCATCAAGCTCCAGCCGTAGTTCAGGCCCGGCCGGACCACGTCGATCTCCTCGTACTCCCACTGGCCGACGTCGGCAGCCCACAGGGTCCCGGTCTGCCGGTCGAAGGCGAACCGCCAGGGGTTCCGCAGCCCGTAGGCCCAGACCTCCTCTCGCGCGCCGCCGCCGGAGTCGACGAAGGGGTTGTCCGAGGGTACGGCATAGCCGCCAAGGGAGTCTATCGCGCTCACGTCTATTCTGATTATCGTTCCCAGGAGGGTAGATGGGTCCTGGCCATTGCCATGGGGATCACCTCGACTCCCGCCGTCGCCTATGCCTGCATAGAGGTAGCCGTCGGGCCCGAAGGCCAGCTGCCCGCCGTTGTGATTGGCGTAGGGCTGCGGCACCTCCAGGACGACCCGCTCGCTGTCAGGGTCGGCGACGCCGGGCCTACCCCGGGCAGACTGGAACCTGGACACGACGATCCGCCTGGGCCCCGACGCCGAGTAGTAGACGTAGAGATACCCACTCTCCGCGAAGCCCGGGTCGAAGGCCAGCCCCAGCAGCCCCTCCTCGGTCCCGCGGTCACTGACCCTGTCCGTGATGTCCAGGAACGTCGCCGCCCGGTCGGCGGCCTGATCGTTGGGAAAGACCGCGATCACTCCATGCTTCTGGGCCACGTACAGCCGGTCTCTGCCGTCGTCCGGGAACGCCATCGCTATCATTCCCCGGAGGGACAGTCCGGGAAACGCCCGCTCGATCTCCATGGGAGCCAGGGCTTCTACGGAGGCAGCCGCCGGTGTGGGAAGCGGAGTCTCCTCCCCGAAGGAGTCCTCCACGTCGGCGGAAGTTGTGCAGACCGCGGCCACGAGGGCCGCCAGGATGACGGCGAAGAGGCTCTTCATACTGCGATTATACGCTCTAGAGGAACGGCGGGGCTGCTGGTATCATGGCATCGCGCCACGCCCCGGGGGGCACTGCGATTCGGACTTGGAGGAAGAGACAGTGATAGTGAAGATGAACCACACCGGCTTCGTCGTGAGGGACATCGAGAAGTCCATCGAGTTCTACCGTGACGTGATGGGCTTGGAGCTGACGAGGACCCTGGAGCGCGAGGGGCCGGCCATATCGCAGGTGCTGGGGTACGAGGCGACCCACATCAAGGGGGCGCTCCTGAGCGTGGCGGACGGTCACTTCCTGGAGCTTATCCAGTACGTTCACCCGGAGGGGGCCGCACGTCCCACGGAGGAGCGGAACACCCTGGGCGCCACGCACTTGGCCTTTAACGTCGAGGGTATCGACGAGACCTTCGACCAGCTGATCAGCCGCGGCGCCCGGAGGCTCAATCCGCCCGCGAAGGTGGCGCCGGGCCGAACGGTCTGCTATCTCCAGGACCCCGACGGCAACTGGATCGAGCTGATAGAAGACGCCTCCTAGCGCTGGACCGCGCCGCCCAGCAGACTCGCCGGGTTGCCCTTCACCAGGGTGGAGACCTCGTCCGGCTCCAGGCCGGCGTTCAGCAGCTCGGCGATGGCCATCCTCATTCCCTCCGCCGGAGGGGGGTTCATCCACTGGCCGAAGTCTGTGGTGACTACGCAGCTTGCCACTCCCAGATCCCTGATGGCTTCCGCCATCTTCTTCGGGGTAGTCCGACCCACGGAGGGCATGCAGGCAAGGAAGGTGAGCTCGACGTAGGCCCCCAGCGAGACCATCTTCCTCAGCTCCTCCGGCGTTGCCGCGCCGGTGGGATGGGTGGCCACCATGCCGCGGACTCCCCTGAAGCCAGCCTCCTGGAACAGTGTTATCGCCTCGGTCGGCGAGACATGGCCGGAGGCCAGCACCATACCGCGGCTGCTCACGACGTCCAAGACGTCGTGTACCTCCTGGGTAAGGCGGCCCGCCTCGTCCAGAAGAGCGATGCTCCCCTGGCGGTCCCGCATCGAGGAGCGGGCGCTGTACGTGGGCATCCACACCATCCTGGCGCCCAGGTCCGAGGCTGCCTCCACGGCGGCGGCGTTGAGACCGCCCACCGCTGCGTTCAGCGCCACGGCGCCGTGCACCCTAAGCCCGGGGTACATCCGCGAGAGGATGTCCGCCAGGGGCGCGGTGGGGTAGAGATGGGACTTCAGCACAAAGCCGCCCATCTCTGCCTCGTAGGCGTGCCTTCCCGTCTCCAGGGCATCCATGCGGCGCTGCCGGCCCGGCTCCGGACCCGAGTGGACGTGCATATCTATGGAGCCCCTGAGGAGCCCCTGGACGACTTCGCTCATCTGGTCAGATCGTTCCATCGTCGCGGCGGGGACCGTCCGGCCCTCACCCCTCCTGGCCGTCGAGCCTAGCACATGGACCGCGCCGAGTTCAAACTGGGGACGCCTTTGCTGGTGTACAATATGAGGAGGGAAGCTCAGGACTCGCCGGAGACCGGCGGCCTGTCATTCGTCGGCGAGGTGCCCGGATGCTCAACAAGCTGTGGAAGCGGACGACCATCAGGCAGGACCAGGAGGGCCTCGACGTTCCTCCGGGCCAGTTCGTCACCGAGAAGTTTCCGGTGCTCACCTTCGGTGGGACTCCGCGGATTGATACGGCTTCGTGGCAGTTGAAAGTCTTCGGGCTGGTGGACCGCGAGGTCACCCTCGACTGGGACGGGTTGAAGGGCCTGGAGATGCGCGTCGTGGAGGCTCCGTTTCACTGTGTCACCCAATGGAGCCGCCTTCAGAATACCTGGGAGGGCGTGCCCTTTTCGGCGTTGATGGAGCTTGCCAAGCCGGAGCCGGAGGCCCTGTACGTCATGGCCCACTGCTACGGCGGTTACAGCACGAACGTCCCCCTGAACGTGCTGATGGATGAGGACGTGATTCTCGCCTACCGGCACGACGGTCAGCCGCTGGCGCCCGAGCACGGCGGCCCCGTGCGCCTGGTGGTCCCAAAGCGCTACGGCTGGAAGAGCGCCAAGTGGATGAACGGTGTCGAGCTCATGGACGCCGATTCGCCGGGGTTCTGGGAGGCACGAGGCTACCACATGAACGGAGACCCGGTCAGGGAAGAGCGGTTTTGGGACACCCTCCGATAGAGGACCGCTCTCCCCGGCCGGGTCCGAGCCGAGGCGCCGATAGCGTAGGGCACCGGGAGGATCGGCGGGCTGCGAGGCCGCTGCGGCAGCAATCAGGCCACCTTCTTCTTTTCGGTCAGGGGCACGGAGAGAAGGGGGCTGGGCTCCGGTATGTCCAGCATGTACCCACACTGGAGACAGCCCACGTACTTTCCGTACATATCCCGCCTGGTGTTGAGGTCTCCCCTGCACCGGGGGCATGCCTTGAGCTCTAGCATCTTGCTCACCTCCTCGAGCGCTGTATCTCGGACTTGCATCGTATGACGGCCTGCGTCTCCCACAAGGAGTGGCTGCAGGATGTCACAAACTCTAAGAGGGTGTTTGCAAAGTCTTGAACTTGTACTAAACTTGATGAATGAGCCGCAAATCGTACCCCAGCGACCTGACGGACGAACAGTGGGAGATCCTCGGCCCCCTACTCCCACCAGCCAAGCCCGGAGGCCGGCCCCGTACAGTGGACCTGCGGGAGGTAGTGAACGGCATCCTGTATTTGCTTCGGAGCGGATGCCCCTGGCGGATGGTCCCGCACGATCTGCCTCCCTGGCAGACCCTGTACAAATACTTCCGCAGTTGGACCATAGATGGAACGTGGGAACGAGTCAATGAGACGCTACGCCCCTGCGTCCGAGAGGCCGAAGGTAGAAATCCTACTCCCAGCGCAGCGATCATAGATAGCCAGAGCGTGAAGACGACTGAAAAAGGGGGCCTCGTGGCTATGATGCTGGTAAGAAGATCAACGGTCGAAAGCGACACGTCATCGTAGATACCATGGGCTTGCTGTTGGCGGTGGTGGTGCATCCTGCCAATATCCAAGACCGAGATGGGGCGAGGCTGGTCATCGATAAATTGATAGGACGATTCCCACGCCTGCGACTCATCTGGGCTGACGCTGGCTACAGCGGCCAGTTGGTGGACTGGGTGATGTCCATGTCGGGCTGGGTCTTGGAGATCGTCAAGCGTCCCAGGGCCAGCCATCAGTTTGAGGTGCTGCCACGCAGGTGGGTGGTTGAGCGAACACTGGCGTGGCTGGGACGTTGTCGCCGGTTGAGCAAGGACTATGAAGCCTTGACCGGTACAACGGAAGCGTGGCTGCATATAGCTGCGATTCATCTCATGCTCCGACGCTTAGCTCCGTCATGATGTACTTCGAAAACACCCTCTAAGGTATTTGTATAATACCGATTGACACGTTCTATATCAAGTCATATAATGACGCTGACCCTGTTACTCTCCTGCGAATCGACCATGTTGCCGTCTCACATACTAAAACGAATTGGCGCGGCGGAGGTTAGCCGTGATTGCTGCGAAAGTAGTCTCGACGGGCGGCTTCCCAAGCCGCTCCCGTACATAGCCGCCGGGAGGCGCGAGTGATTCCGCGGGAGCTCCGGACCGCCGTCACGCGGCGCCGGAGGCAAGAGGAGCTTCAGGGCGTCTACATCATCAGCGTCGCGTCCCGGATGTTGGACATGCACCCCCAGACCCTCCGCAAGTACGAGCGGATAGGGCTCGTCACCCCATCGAGGACCCACGGCATGCTGCGGCTCTACTCGGCGGAGGACATCGCCCGGCTGAGGCTGATCAAGCACCTCGTCGGCGAGCTGAGGCTCAACCTGGCCGGAGTCCAGCTGGCGCTGGGGCTCTTCAATCGTCTGATGACGATGAGGGCCCAGGTAAGAGTGCGGGAGGGGAAGGCTCTGAAGAGCTACCTTGACGAGAGCATCGACGAGATGCTGGAGATTCTCCACGCCCGGCTGTGATGGAGGGTCAAAACGGCGGAGGCCTTGCGGTATGTCCGAGCAGAGACAGCAGGAAGAGTCTGAGATGGTGGAGAACTCCGAGGAGGAGTGCGAGCTCCAGGAGGAGCAGGCGGCTGCGTCGGATGGAGACGAGACCGCGGGGGTCCGCGAGGAGCTGGAAGAGGCGCTGAGGGAAAAGGGCCAGTTTCGCACCATGGCCCTGAGGGCCCAGGCCGACCTCACCAACTTCAAGCGCCGCGCGTCGGAGGAGCAGCAGGAGGTGAGGCGCACCGCCAACACAGGGCTGCTCTTGAAGGTCCTGTCGGTCATGGACGACCTGGAAAGGGCGCTGGCCCTCGTCCCGGAGGATGCCGTCGCCGAGGGTTGGCTCGACGGGCTGAAGCTGATAAAGCGCAACGTCGAGCATCTGCTGGACTCGGAGGGCGTCAGGAGGATCGACGCGGACGGCAAGCCCTTCGCCCCGTGGGAGCACGAGGCCGTCACCTATGAGGAGGCGGCGGACTGCGACGCGGATACGGTGGTGCGGATAGTCAGAGAGGGGTATACACTGCAGAACCGGGTCCTTCGAGCGGCCCAGGTGGTCGTATCGAAGGCGCCGGTACCGGATAGCGGACCGGAAATAGACGATCAGGAGGCGTAACGATGCCCAAAGTCCTAGGAATAGATCTGGGCACGACCAACTCGTGCATGGCGGTCATCGAGGCCGGGGAGCCTCGAGTCGTGGAGAACTCCGAGGGCGCTCGGACGACACCTTCGGTGGTAGCCACCAACCCCAGAACGGGGGAGCGCTACGTAGGCACCACCGCGAAGCGGCAGGCGGTGACCAACCCGGAGAACACGGTCAACTCGGTGAAGCGCTTCATGGGCCGCCGCTTTACGGACGAGACCATTCAGAGAGACGTCGATCTAGTGCCGTTCAAGGTGACCCAGCACACCAACGGCGACGCCTACGTCGTCATGCAGGACAAGCCCTTCGCGCCGCCGGAGATTTCAGCCATGGTGCTCCAGAAGCTGAAGCAGGACGCCGAGGCCAAGCTGGGGGAGCCGGTCAACCAGGCCGTCATCACGGTCCCCGCATACTTCAACGACAGCCAGCGCAACGCCACCAAGGACGCGGGGCGCATAGCCGGGCTCGAGGTGCTCCGGATCATCAACGAGCCCACGGCGGCCTCCCTGGCGTATGGGCTGGACACCAAGACGGAGGAGGCCATCGCGGTCTTCGACCTGGGCGGCGGCACTTTCGACATCACCATACTGCAGCTTGGCGACGGTGTGTTCGAGGTCAAGGCGACGAACGGAGACACCCACCTGGGAGGCGACGACTTCGACCAGCGCGTCATGGACTGGATATGCGACGAGTACCGGCGGGAGCAGGGGATCGATCTGAAGCAGGACAGCATGGCGCTGCAGCGTCTGCGCGAGGCGGCCGAGCGGGCCAAGGTGGAGCTCTCGACCCTCATGCAGACGGAGATCAACCTGCCCTTCATCACAGCCGACACCTCGGGCCCCAAGCACCTGGTCATGACCCTCACCCGCTCCAAGCTGGAGCAGCTGATCGGCGATCTTATACAGAAGACCGTCGCTCCCTGTAAACAGGCTATGGAGGACGCCGGGTTCGCGTCGGTGGACGAGGTGATCCTCGTAGGAGGAATGACGCGAATGCCCGCGGTCCAACAGGCGGTTACCGACCTGTTCGGCAAGGAGGCCCACCAGGGCGTGAACCCCGACGAGGTTGTGGCCGTCGGCGCGGCCATACAGGCGGGCGTCCTGCAGGGCGACGTGCAGGACATACTGCTGCTGGACGTGACCCCGCTGACTCTCGGTATCGAGACTCTGGGACGCGTCTCCACGAGCCTCATCTCCAGGAATACCACGATCCCGACCTCCAAGAGCGAGACCTTCACCACTGCCGCGGACGGTCAGACCAGCGTGGAGGTCCACGTGCTCCAGGGGGAGCGCACCATGGCTGCCGAGAACAAGTCCATCGGGCGGTTCATCCTCGAAGGGGTCCTGCCGGCGCCCCGGGGGGTGCCGCAGGTCGAGGTAACCTTCGACATCGACGCCAACGGCATCCTGAACGTGTCCGCCAAGGACAAGGGGACCGGCAAAGAGCAGCGCATCACCATCACGGCCAGCTCCGGCCTGGCGCAGGAGGAGATCGACCAGATGGTCAAGGACGCCGAGGAGCACGCGGAGGAGGACCGGCACCGTCGTGAGGAGGTGGAGACCCGCAACATGGCGGAGACCGCCGCCTACAGCGCGGAGAAGCTGCTGGCCGACAACGCCGAGAAGGTGAACGAAGAGCTCAAGGCGGAGATCGAGGGCAAGGTCGCCGCCCTACGGACCGCGCTCCAGGGCGACGACGTGAACCAAGTGAACACGGCGCTCCAGGAGCTCCAGACATCGATACAGCGGGTCGGCCAGGAGATATACAGCCAGGCCGGGGGAGCGCCGCCCGGCGGCGGCCCCAGCCAGGGAGACCCCTCTTCCGAGGCGGGCGGCGAGCCCCCGCACGGTACCGTCGAAGGGGAGTTCCGCGAGGTGGACGGCGAAGAGCCCCCCAAGGCGTCGTCGTGAAGCCCATAGCGCGTTTGCAGCGGTGCATCCGATGGACCTGATCTGGGGACAGCCCGTAGCCTCCACCGACGCGTGGGCTGGCACCGTGGCCGGAGCCGTCCTGGCCGTCGACCGCCGTGCCGTCACGCGCCTCGTAGTGAAGCGGGGCCTCGCCTTCCCCAGGCGGTACGCCGTTCCCATGGCACACCTGCGGCGTTGGGACCTGGATGGCCTGTACCTGGACATCGATACGACGACCCTTTTCGGATTCCGCTCAGGCCGGGAGCCGGAAGCGCCGTCCGTGGCCGTAGCCTCCGGTACGCGTGTCGCCGCCTCGGACGGTGCCGTCCTTCACGTCAGGGGACTGCGGGTGCGGGGCGACGAGGGCTCGGTAAGCCACCTGGTCGTCAGCCGGTCTCGGCGGACGGGGCGCCGGTTCCTGGCGCCCGAGGCTATGGTCGTGGAGCTGAGCGCGGCCGGGATAAGGCTGGCGGTCGACGCGGCGGAGCTGGAGGGTCTTCCCACGCACAGGGCCGACGACGCCGTCCAGGAGGAGCTGTGGGAGACGCTGTACGACTCCCAGGCCGTCCCTCCGGTGGACCTGGGCGGCATGAGGCTGGAGGTATCGGAAGGGGTCGTGAGGCTGGAGGGCAACGCCAGAAGCGCGACGGCCATCTCCGATGCGGAGCGGATCGTCCGATCCGTGGGCGGTGTCGCGGGCGTGGACAACCGGCTGGTCAGCGACTGGGAGATCGAGCTCGCCGCAGCGTCCGGCATCGCCGACGTGGCGCCGGAGCTGGCGGGCAGCGTCTCGGCGCACACGCAGCTGGGGACCGTACAGATGGAGGGGTGGGTCCCTTCGGATGACGCGAGGCGGGCGGTCGTCGAGGCCGTGGCCTCCGTGGCCGGCGTCCTCAGCGTGGAGGACGCCCTAAGCGTGCGCCCTCCCCCTGACGAGGAGCCGGCCAGCGGCTAAAGCCCGCTAGATCACGTGGTAGAGGAGCAGGTGCTCCCGCAGCACGTCCGAGGCGAAGTCGTTCTCGACGTCCCGCCAGACCGAGTGGATGTGGTTCGCGCCGTTCTGCCTGTTATCGAACTCCACCAGGAAGTCCCCGCCGTGGATGCGGTAGTAGTGGGCGTCGCTGCCGTCGATGGGACCGGCCCACGCCAGGTGCAGCCCGTCGTAGCCCTCCTCGCCCAGGGCTCGTAGCCTCTCCTCGGATAGGTCGCTCCGCACCTGGTTGACGTATTCGGCCACCAGGCCCACCAGCAGCTCCTTCTGCGTCCCCGTCATTCGCGCTGCGGCGAGTCCCTCCTCCTTGGGCAGGGACACCTTGGAGCTATTGTAGGTGAGGATGTCGTAGGGCGCCTCGTCGTAGATGGTCGCCTTGGAGCGCTGGCCCGCGTCCAGGCTCTCCATCAGCTCGAAGGCCATGTCCTCCCGGTCGCCGAGCACGCGCTGTCCCTTCTTCGGCCCCTTCCTGACCTCTGCCGGATTGGCGCCGAAGAAGAAGGGCGTGACGGAGACCACCTTGTCGTCCCATATACTGAAGTGCAGCGAGACGTGATGGCCCTCCGCCCTCCAGCCCCAGGGGTCGCTGCCGGAGGGGTCTCCGAACACCGTGAAGTAGTAGAGGGCCGGGTCTCTTAGGAAGGTGACCTGTCCCGCCTCCTTCTCCAGCGGGCCCAGAACTGATTCTAGCTCGATGATCTGCTTCGCCTGCTCATACGACCTGTCGGTCAGGCCGGTGGCCATGAGGGCGTAGGCGTTGTCCCTCTGGTGGGCCTCCATGTCCCTGAGGGCCAGGCCGTGCCGGTTCATGGGGGGGTAGTACCAGAAGACCCGCTCCCCATCTTCATAGCGATAGGTCGCCGTCTCGGTCTGGGCGGGGTCGAGGCTGTCCAGGAAGCCAGTGGCCGCCTCGGACATCTCTGCCGCCGCGCTCCTCTTTTCCACGTCTGTAGCCATCGATCACCTCCCGAGTGACACCACTCTGTCCCCTCCCCGACTGCGGAGAGGGCCTGTACGAGTCCCCGTCTATACCGCCTTCACCAGCTTCTGGAAGCTGCGCACGCCGGCGGCGGGCAGGTTGTTATTGTTTGCGTTGGTCCAGGCCACCTCCCCCACGTAGATGTTGTCCCGGGAGTCGAGACAGAGGCCGTGGGGAGCCATGAACTGCCCGACGTCCTGGCCGAAGCCGAGATGGCCGACGACGGCGAGGCGCTCTCCCGAGGTGTCCATCACCGTGATCCTGGGGCCAATATTCGGATGGTCGCGGTTCACGCTCATACCGTAGCCCAGCTCTCCAATGTAGACGTGCTGCTCGTCAGAGATGTAGAGGGCGCACGGCCGATGAAGGTTGACCCACTGCGTCTAGTACCTGCCCTGGGAGTCGAACACCTGGACCCTGTGGTTCTCCCGGTCGGCGACGTAGACGTAGCCGTTTCCGTCCGTGGCTATGTTGTGGACGATGTTGAACTGCCCGGGGTCCGTGCCGGGCTCGCCCCATGAGAACAGCAGCTTGCCGTCGGGCGAGTACTTGTGGACCCTGGCGTTGCCGTAGCCGTCGGAGACGTAGAGGTCTCCGGTTCGAGGGTCGATAGCCACGTGGGTGCAGCGATTGAAGGGTTGGCCGCCGTAGAGGTCCGCGGCCTGCCCCGGCGTGCCGATGGTCATGAGCACCTCGCCGTCCAGGGTGCACTGGCGGACCGTGTGGTCGCCGTCGTCGGTGCAGTAGAGGGTCCCGTCGGGGGCGAACGTTAGCCCGTGGGCCCTGGTGAACACCCCCTCACCCCAGGACTTGATGAAGTTGCCCTCGCTGTCGAAGACGATCATGGGATGCTCGCCGCGGTTGAAGACGTAGACACGGTCCTGGGAGTCAGTGGCGACCGCGGCGGCGTCGGTCCACGAGTAGCCGGGAGGGAGCTTCTCCCAGTCGACCGCGATCTCGTATGTAAATCCGCCGGACCCGATCTTGACGGTACTTACCATGGCAGCTCGCCTCCTCGCGACGTTGCTCTCTGTGTGACCGCATGGCCTGCCGAGATTATAACACCCAGTGCGGGTATCATGGTCGATAGAGGCTGTGACCTTTAGACCCGGGGACCAAGGCGTGCACTTGACATTGGCTGCGGCGCGGGGGGAATCATCGTCGCTCTCGCTCGAAGGGGATGGTAAGTGACCGGTATCGACTTAGCGACCAAGGCAATCGAGGCAGCGAGGAAGATTGTTCAGACTAGAGGCATCAACGCACAGCTTTTCGTGGCTGATGCGACCATTTGGAGGCCGGACGGCCGCTACGATCTGATAACGAGCACCTTCGCTCTACCGGGAAGCAACCCGGAACGGGCCTCTGTCTTTCAGATGGTGAGAAAAGCCCTCGCGCCTGGCGGCACCGTGCTCCTGAAAGACTTCGACTCTACCATGAACCGTGTAACATTCTACTCAGACGACTTGAAGAGCGATATGCGATTGCCAGCGATGTCATAGAATATGGCAATCGAGCCGAATCCGCCGGGAATCTCTGTGGGGGGCATTAAGGCGCTGCCGCCCAGGCTTACGGCCTTGTCAAGATAGGCTTGCAGGTCGTTGACCATAACGGCAACGGAAGGATGGTTGGGCGGCATATCCTCTGTGTGCTGGAAGATGCCGCCGCCAATCCCTCCAGATTCCTGTTGGATAAGGCGGTAGTTGACCTCCTCGTGATGGTGGATTTGCCAGTCGAACATTCCGGTGTAGAACTCGGCGAGCGCCGCTGCGTCGCTGCCTCCAACCTCGAAGTGCACCACCGGCGGAGCGTTCCCCTTGGGCGGCATCTGTCCGTCCCATTCCGGCGGTAGTGAATACAGCCCTATAGTGTTGTCGGCGGGGTCCCCGAACATAGCGATGGAGCCCATGCCGGGCGCTATCTCCATCGGTGACATGATGGCGTTCCCACCCATACCGGCCACCTTATCCAGCGCCGCTTGAAGGTCGTCAACCTGCACGTAGAAGGTAACGTAGCTGCGCGCCGGCATATCCGCAGTCGTAGGAAACACGCCGCCACCGATGCCGCCCTCGTTTGTGTACACCAAACCGTAGTCGCCCATCGCTTCGCTCTGCACGTCAACCTTCCATCCGAACAAGTCGCGATAGAACTGCTGCAACGCAGGCCCATCCGGGCCGGCAATTTCAAAGTGCACTACTGGGTTTCCCACTGTTTACCCCCTTCAGGGTTATGAATTTCTCTGGTCACAATGTATCGCTGGATCCTACGACGCGTCAAGCTAGTTCACTATCGAGTTAACTCGACGGTGTTGCTGATGAGGTATAGCAAAGCGCCGAGGGGGGCGAGGCCGGGCCGCTCCAGGACCACCTTGCGGCACTTGCCGCGAGGGCTGTTGCGCCCGCCTTCCAGAGAGTCACTTTCGGATCCAGCATCCGCCAACATCTCTGTTCTTGTCAAGACCCTGTGCTGGCTGTGATCCGGTGGCCGGCCCTTGCCAGAGCGGGGGCCACTCGTGTAGGTTCTTCGATGCCGGCCTTGGCGGCGGCGAAGGCAGCGATACGACAGAGGAACAGGTGGCGGACTTGGAGAACGGCTCCGACTACTACATCGAGGCTGCCCGCACGTTGGCGGCGCGCGCCGCGGAGGAGGCGGACCGCATAGACCGCGAGCGCGAGATACCTCCCGGTCTCGCCGCCGAGCTTGCGGATAGGGGCCTCTTTCGTCTGCTCATGCCCCGGACCTTGGGCGGTGCGGAGATGGACTACCTGGACTTTCTGGAGATTGTCCGGATATTCGGCGAGGCTGACGGCAGCACCGCATGGTGCATCAACCAAAACAACGTGTTCGCCACCAACTCCGTCCGAATGCCGGAGAGGGCCGCGAGGGAGATATACCGCGACAGGAGAGCCGTAGTGACTAACGGTCCTCCCACTTCGTCGGCGATAGCGGTCCCGGTGAATGGGGGCTACCGCCTCACGGGGAGGTGGAACTTCAGCAGCGGCATCCGCCACGCCACCTGGGTTGCCGCCCTCACTCCCATTGGCCGTGAAGACGGTGGATCGATGGACCGCAGGGAGGTGCGAACGCTGCTGGTGCCGAGGGAGGAGGTGCGCCTGGTGGACGTATGGGAGGTCAGCGGCCTCAGGGGCACGGGAAGCTTCAGCTTCGAGGTCGACGATCTGTTCGTCCCGGGTCACCGGTCCTACGGCCCGTCCGACGGGTCAAGGGATGACGGCGCCCTGTACGTCATACCGACGAGCCTGCTTTTTCCCATGGGATTCGCGACGGTGGCGCTGGGCGTCGCCCGTGCCAGCCTGGACGCCGCCATCGAGCTGTCGGGCAGCAAGGACGTGGACCAGGAGGTGCTGCGGGACAAGCCCACGGTCCAGCGCCAGATCGGGACCGCCGAGGCCGTCTGGAGGTCCGCATGGGCCTTTCTGCGAGAGAGCGCGGCGGCGGCGTGGGACAGCGCGCGAAAGAGCCGCACGCTGTCGGTGGAGGAGCGCATCCTGCTGCGTGTGGCGGGCACCCACGCCATCCACGCGGCGGCGCAGGTCGTGGACGTCGCCTACAACGTCTGCGGCTCCAGCTCCATCTTCGCGGCCAATCCCGTACAGCGCCGCTTCCAAGACGTGCACGTCATCACCCAGCAGATCCAGGGACGCCTGTCCCACTACGAGACCGCCGGCCAGTTCTTCCTCGGCCTCGAACCCAAGGGGTTCTTTTGAAGGGGAGCAAACCGACCTCTCCCCCTGGCAGCGGAGATCGAGAGGGGGGTGCCCCTTTCCACGCCCATCAGTTGTACGTGTCAGGCGGCGTCACGCCGTGGAAGATGGAGTATTCCGAGATAACCAGGTCCTCGCCGCCGAGAGCGGCCCACACGAGGACTGTGTAGACGCCATTCCCGTACCTGCTCAGCAGGCCGCCGATGTCCGCGTTCACCTCAAACGACGCGCCGTCTGCGCGCCACGACCGCGCGGTGACCCGCGACACGATAGTGATGCGCTCCTCCATGAGGTGGCTCGCGTCGTAGGCCGCTTGCCAGAACCGGTGCGCCTCGTTGTGTGACTGCGGCGCGGGCGCATCCGGCGGAACGTCGAAGGGGTCGGGGCAGGGTTTGTGCGTGGTCGTGTACTCGTCCTCGTCGTAGAACCAGCCTCCGGATAGAGGCGGTCTTAGCGAGGCTATCGAAAGGCCGAGGCTGTAGCAGTAGGTCCGAGAGACTTGACCTCGCGTGAGATTATGAGGCGGCGGGTCGTAGTATATCTGGACTCTCAGATCCTGTTCGTCCTCAAACATCACGCCGTTCTTTGTCGTTCCAGACATAGCGAGAACGCCGTCCTCGATTGCTGGCAGCTGGTCGTACTCCACGTAGTCGCCCTCGAAGTGCTGGAAAGCCATGACGTTGTATCGGTCCCAGGCGAGGCCGATGTTGATCTTCCTGTGCCAGGGGTCGAGGATGTTGCGCCGGTGTCCTGGGCTGTCCATCCAGCCATCCATAGCTTCCCGGACCTCCTGCTCGATACTACGGATGGCCCGATAGCCATCGGATGCCCTGATGCAGTAGTCTGATCCACGCCCGTTCTCTCCGTTGGACTGGTAGCCTCCGGCAAGGCTGTACCTCATGTAGGGCTTCAGGCCGTCGATGCCCCAGTGGGACGAGAAGCAGCTCTCCAGCGCCGACTCGGCGTGCATCTGCGCGGCAACGTTGTCGCCGAGGACCACGGGGCTGACGCCCACCTTGGCCCGCTCCGCGTTGATCAGCTCCAACATGTACCGTTTCTCCTCCACGTGGCGCAGGTCGGGAGGAAGCGAGGGTGGTGTCGTGGTCCCCGCGGGCGTTCCGGTCGGCTTAGGCGTGACCGTCGGCACGGGCGTGCCTGTCGGTGTGACCGCTGGCGTCAGGGGAGTGACCGTCGGCACGGGCGTGTCTGTCGGCGTCGGGGGAGTGACCGTCGGCACGGGCGTGTCTGTCGGCGTCGGGGGAGTGACCGTCGGCACGGGCGTGCCTGTCGACGTCGGGGGAGTGACCGTCGGCACGGGCGTGTCTGTCGACGTCGGGGGAGTGACCGTCGGCACGGGCGTGTCTGTCGGCACGAGCGTGGAGGTAGGCCCCGGCGTAGAGGTCGATGTTGGCGTCCCATACAGCGCCCGGACGGTTGCCTGTACCTGGGCCTCTACTGTCGCCTGCGTGTTCGGCCCAAGGCCTGAGCGCGGCGTCGCCAGAGCTTTCGCCACGGCCGCCTCCACAGTGGCCGCTACGTTGGGGGGTATCGGAGTCGGCTCGACCCCAATCCACTCCAATGACTCTTCCAGGTCGACCTTCCGGGCCTTAAACCACTCATCCCCGTTCCCGTAGACGATGAACCCCACCACGAACGTTGCAATGAGAGCCGCGACAATCAGGATTCCCAGTCTAGGCCCACCGCCACCGGAACGTGCAGGCCGAGTGGTCCTAGCAGGGGGACGACGCGGCGGCGGCCTGTACCTACCACGGCCGCTGCGACTCGTGTACGTCTGCCCGCGCTGAATCGGGGGATTCGACTGTGGCTGACTGCGCCTTGGAGAAGTCCGCTTAGGTGACGCAGGCACCGCGCTTCCGAGGGGTGGCGGGCCTCTGTCAGGAAGGGTGAGGTCGACGTCCTTCAGGAGTTCTTCGAGACTTAACGGTCGTACCGGGCGACGGCGCTGGCGCTTATCTTTCTCCATATGCTTCGTTGCAATCCAGCCGACCTTGAAGCACCTGGGGCATCTAGTCAGTTTTCCGCCGAGTTTCTCCGTCCACCGGGCCATTATCTCGCCGGCGCCGTTGCAGGTCTGGCAGACCCTCCAAACATGGCTTGGTGGAGGTGTGGTGGTAGGTCGTGGGCGAGAGGCCATATCATCCTCCTGTGGTAGAATCATGGGCAACATCGACTTGGGGAGACACCCAAGATGGAGTTGGACCTGGACGAGTAAGCTAGGCCGCGTCCTCGGCTATGAGGTCGGAAAGGAGAAGAAGGGAAACGGATGTCAATTAAGCACTGGTGGGCAGGGGGAGTCCTCGCCGTCCTGGCGGCGTTCATCGTTGGGGTATACCTCAGTCCCGTCGGGGCTGAGCCCGCATCGGACGATCCCAACCCGATTGTGGCTACCTCCACCGGTCCTGTTTTTCAGATCGAGGGGTCTTCAGTCTAGGTCGAGAAACTGTACGAGATTGTCCCAAGCGAGTCGACCTTCGTACCGAGCAGTACCTTGGACAGCGCCACCAAGCCCACATCAGGTAAGTGGGTCTACCTAGCGACGATTGGAAGATACATCAGCCTGCCGGACTGGGCAGTGTGGTCCGGGACCGCTATCTTCGCTTATTGCTTACCCCCTGGGCCATGTGTCGATGCCCCTGTGCAGTTTTACCGAAAGGGGAATGTCGAGGTTGGAATCGACCAGTCCGGCATCCTTTACGGCTCGGAGAGCGATAAAGCTCTGTTCCCATTCTTCCAGGAGGACGAATAATGGACCGACGACTAATCCTGGGGCTGATAGCACTGACGCTGACCGTTGCCGTCTTCGGCTCGTATACCGCTGGGGTCGTCTTCGCCAAGATTGTCGCGGGCAAGCGTTCCGTGACCGGCGACACCGCCTTGCGGTTCGGACACTGGTTCGGAGTTGATCCTCAATTCTGGCTGAACCTCCAGGCGCAGTTCGACCTCGCTGCCGCCGACCGGAGGGTCGGGGCGGTGGTACGCACATTGCCAACTGCCGATCGAAGCGCATAGCGCATTCGGTTTTGCCCTTTGCACTGCGGCTATCCGTTGACCCCGTTGAGCGGGGAGGCTAAACTCTAGGTTAGCAGTCGAACGCGGTGACTGCTAACTTCGGCCAAGCGCCAACCGTTAATATATGTGACAGGGTTGCTTCCAGGGCAGGCGTGACGCCATAGAGTGATTCAGGAGGAGAAAAGATGAGTTACGTGAGCTTCGGCTGGAACGGGCGTGATCGAGACATCGAAGTGTTCGTCAAGGACGGTGTCTGGATGACGCGCCATACCATCGACGGCGAGCCCGACGAGCAGCTGATCAGGATGTTGGGCTCCCACGAGCTCCCCACTCCCTGGTCTGATGGTACGGACCGCGATACCGTTGTCAAGGATCTGTCCGACCGGAATCGACACGCAACGATCCATTAGACCTCAGCCCCCGCGCACAGTAGGGGCCCCCAGCGCTGCCCCCCTGTTATGAGGGCGGCTGCGGTGGCGGGCATAGACTTATGCAACATCTGTCTCTACCAAAGCTCCTAATACGGCGTCTCACCAACGACTGGAAGCTCCTGACAGCCGTATTCTTCGGCATAGCGGCTGCTACCGCCCTGGCAGCGGGAGGGCCGCTGTACCTGAGGTCGCTGGACCAGGTGGACTTCGAGGCCTCCGTTGACAGGCTGGACGCCCCCACGCTTACACTGCTCGTCTTCGGACCCGACACACCTGCGTCGGAGAGCGCGCTTGAGCAGATCGAGGCCTCGCTGTCGGAGGCCATCGAGACCCACCTCTCGCCAATCTACCTCAGCCGCGAGAAGGCCACCAAGGGCCCCAACTCCCTGCTGGGCGTCGAGGACCGTCCGATACCCCCCAGCGGCGGAAAGGGGGTGCTACTCTCGCGGGGCTTCCTGCAGTCCCTATCCAACCTGGAGAGCCACTCTCGGTTCCTGGAAGGCCGGATGGCTACCGACGAGACGAAGCTGACGTCTCAGGGGTTGGAGGTGGAGGCGGTAATCGGGTCGGAGACGGCCAGCAGGTTCTCCCTGGGACTGGACGACGTGGTTGGGTTCTCCCCGGGCATAGAGTCGCTGGACGCGGCCCTGGCCCGGATAGTCGGCATAATCGAGCCGAAGGACCCCACAAGCGATCTCTGGAGAGTCGCCGCCCCCCTGCTGGCCCCAGACCCCCTGACGGAGCCGCCGCCCCTGCTGATACAGGTCGACCCGGAGGAGCCGCCGGTGTCCGTATTCGTGACCAGGGAGGCCCTGTTGAAGGCCATCGGCGAGCCGACTATTGCCGCTCCGCTGCAGCAGGAGGTGTTCCTGGCCAGCAACACCCTCCTGGTGGGCCTGCCGTCCAGGCCGCTGCCCCTGTCCGGAGGAACGGGGATCCTGGCCTATATCGGCTACCTCCAGAACCTCTCGAACCTGGAGCAGCACGCGCGTTTCCTGGAGGGTCGGATGGCCGGCAGCCGGGTCGTCGACGGCCCCAATGGAAAGAGGGTAGAGGCGGTCATCCCCACGCAGCTTGCGACGCGGTACCACCTGGAGGTGGGCGACACAGTGGAGTTGTCGCCATCCCTGGGGCTGGACACCAGCATCACGGCGGAGATCACGGGAATCATCGAGCCGACGGACAGGACCGATGCCTACTGGAGCTTGATGTTCGGGTACCTCATACCGTCGTCATTGGTGTCCGACTCGGCGCCCGGAGGACCGGACGCCGACCCCGACGAGCAGCCCGAAGGCGGCCTCGTCCGCGCTCCGGGCATCCCTCTGGGGGTGCAGCCCAGCGGCAGGCCTCCGCTGCCGCTGATGACCTCCGAGGAGGTCCTGGCGGAGGCTACCTCGGCAACCTTCCCGGGGTCCCTCGCCAGGGCCACGTGGTTCATAGACATCGATACCGAGGCGCTCAAGGAGCTCCCCATCTCCGAGGCGCGCCAGCGCCTGTTGGGCTTCGAGGAGGCGCTGCAAAGAGCCATGCCGGGAGTGGACATAAGCCCGGGAGCGGTGAGAGGCCTCACCGCGGAGGAGGCGAACAGCAACCTGCTGTCCAGCGTTCCGCTGAGGCTGCAGATGACGGTGCTGGTCGGCGTGGCGCTGCTGTTCCTTGCGATGATGGTCTTCCACCTGGTGCAGACCCGCGAGAGCGACTCGACCATGATGAGGAGCAGGGGATTGGGCATATCGCATCTCCTGAACCTGTACGTCTTGGAGGGCTTCATCGTAGCGCCGGCCGCCACCGTGGCGGGCATACTCCTGGCCCTGGGCGGCGTAACCCTGGCCGGGACCATGCCCTCTTTCCAAGATCTGACCGATGGGGACCCGCTGCCCCTCAGGGCGGACCTGACGCCCATCGTCTATGCGTTGGCCGTGGGGCTGTTGTGCCACGTCATGTTCGTAGTCCTGGGTGTGCTTTCCGCAATGCGGTTGCAGCTGGTGGGGCGCTTCAGCGCGTCCCGTCCGTCGGAGACACCCTTCTTCCAGCGCTACTACCTCGACATCGTCCTCATGGCCATCGGGGCCTTCGTCTTCTGGGAGCTGGATTCCAGGGGGCAGTTCGTGTCCGGGGGACTCTTCAAGGACGTCGAGGTGAACGAGACCCTGCTGCTGGCGCCGGGCCTCTTCCTCATAGCGGCGGCGCTGATCTTCAACAGGCTCTTCCCGCTGATCGTTCGATTCCTCAGCGGAGAGTCGGCCGCCCTGCTCCATCTCGTAACGGTCGCTGCGGCGGCAGCCGTCGCAGTCGGCACGGTCGTCGAGTCGGAGAGCGAAGAGCTGGGCCTCAGAGTCGGCCTGGGGCTTCTGCTCCTGGGCCTACTGGCCGTGTACTGGGTCACCAACCGGATCCGCGGCCTGTACCCCCAGGTGATGGGACTCCTGGTCCAGGCGGCGCTGGTGGCGGCCGTCCTGGCGGTCCAACGCCCCGAGAGGGGCGATCTGCTCTTCGCACCGCTAATCGTCCTCCTGTCGATTGTTCCCGCGCAGCTGCTGTTCCGGGGCCTCAGGGAGGCCGCCGCCGGGCTGCCCGCATGGGTCTCAGTGGGGCTGTGGCACATGTCGCGGAACTCGGTCCAGTACAATTGGCTGGTCCTCCTCATGGTCCTGGTAACGGGCGTTGCGGTCCTGGCGGCGACCGTCGGAGAGACCTTCGATAGGGGACGCCGTGACAGCCTTCATTACTCCGTAGGGTCCGACCTTCGCCTTACCGGCGTCGACATGATGCCCGGGGGTGTGGCCGCTTTGAGGGAGCAGCATCTCTCTCGATTTGGCGTCAGCTCAGCCGTCGTATACCGCACAGCCGGAACCGTGAGCACCGACATCGTGGATGTCTTGGCGGTGGAGCCCGACGAGTTCGAGGCGGTCTCATGGTACAGGGACGACTTCTCCTCTCTCCCCTTGGAGGGCATCATGGGTCGGATCAGCCCCGAGCCCCGGTCCCCGCGGATCACTATTCCCCGGGACACCGAGAGCATCGGCATGTGGGTCCGGGGCGTGGATATCAGAGCGTCCCAGTCGGTAGCGGTGGTGCTGAGCGACCCGGAGGGAGAGACTGAGCTGGTGTTCCTGGGGACCGTAGCCAGCTCCGACTGGCAGCTTCTGAGAACGGAAGTGGCTGCCTCCGAGGCGCCCCGCCACCTGGCATCCGTGGTGACCTTCGAACCCCCGGGGATGAACCTGCCGCTGGCCGGATCGATCCAGGTCGACAATCTCCACGTAACGGCCGGCGTGCTGCAGGAGGAGATCGTACTCGAAGATTTCGAGGGCCAGCGGACGTGGGTGCCCATCGCCCTCTCCACTCTGGCATCCGAGAGCGAGTTCTCCCTGGCCGGGGACGCATTCGACGGCAACGGAGCCGGGCTATTCTCCTTCGGTATCCGGAGCCTCAACAGCTTCCGCGGCTTCTATCCGAGCCCATCCTCGGGCGCCATGCCGGTGGTGGTCAGCTCGTCCCTGGATGCGCCATCCGCCGCCGCCGTCGGGGACCTCTTCGTGGTCGAGATAGGAGGCCGCTGGATACCGGCCCGGATCGCGGATATCGTGGAGTACTTCCCCACGACGGACGAGGACCGGCCGTTCATCCTCGCCGATCTGGAGAGCCTCCAGGCACACCTCAACGCCTTCCCGGCCCAGGTGTCGACCAAGCCGAACGAGCTGCTCATAGATACCGGCGCGGCAGACCGGCAGGCGTTGGTCGACACGCTGGCAGGCCTCGAACCGGCGCCGCGCCAGATCATGGACCTGGCCTCGTTGGTGGACGAGCAGGAGCTGGACCCCTTCACGACGGCGGCGTGGAGACCGGTGGCCTATCTGTCCATCGGCATGGCGTTGATAGCCACCGCGGTAACCTACATGGCCTACGTCGTGCTCTTCCTCAGGCGCAGCCGCGTCGAGATGGGCGCCCTGGCGTCCCTCGGCCTCTCCAGGGGCCAGACTCTGGCGCTGCTGGTCTTCGAGCACCTGTCCATCGCGGCGATAGGCATTGGCGTGGGCGTCTGGGCCAGCTTCATGACGCGCTCCCCCATCGTCTCGCCGCTGGCCGTAACGACGGAGGGAGGCCGACTCGTTCCCCCCTTCGTGATGACCACGGATTGGGGCCTACTGATACCGATTTTCGCCATACAGGCCGCTTTCCTGCTTGTCGGTCTGCTGGTGCTGAGCCGTAGGGCGGGAGACGCGAACCTCAGCTCCATCGTCAGAAGAGGAGAAGTCTAGTGCAGACCTCCCCCCGCACGATGCTCTCAAGATCGGTACATACCTTCCTGACCACGTGGAGGATGACCTTCAAGAGGAGCCTCTCGCGCTGGCGGCTTCTGTCAACGGTCGTTATTGGCGTTCTTCTGGCGGCGTCGGTCCTGTCGGGCGCCGTGATCTACTTCAACGCCCTGAGGGAGGTGGCGCTGGGTCACGCCCTGGAGCGCCGGTCGTCGTCAGAGCTGGCCATCGTCATACAGACCACGCGGGGGCCTACCACCAGGGTCGAGTACGACACGGCCTCAGCCGTGCTGGGCCGGTCGGTCGACGAGCGCCTGGGGTGGCTCGTAACGGATAGGGTGCGCATGGGCAAGTCTCCCACGATGTACCTGGAGGAGCCCGGAGCGGGTCCGGACGCCCAGCCGAGTCAGAGCGACGCCCGGTCGTACTTCGCATTCCTACCCCGGCTGTTCGAACAGGGGCTCGTTACCATCCTGCCCGGAGGCAGCCCCCCGGCGGAGAGCGGAACCTTGTCGCCGGACGGTGTGACGGTGCTGGAAGCCGTCGTGCCGGAGGAGGAGGCCGCCCTGTTCGGTGTCGGCGTGGGAGACCGCATGGCCGCCGGACCCACTTGGGAGGACAGCACGGACAGGGTTGAGGTGGTCATCAGCGGGATCTTCCGGGTCAATGATCCGGAGGACGACGTCTGGCGCCTCCAGAGGGATGTCCTCAGCGCTTCCACGAGGACGATAGAGCGCACGATGCCCTTCTACGTCTCCGAGGCGGCCTTCCTGGAGACTCTGGGCGGGGCCCTCTCCAACATGGAGAGCACCTACGCCTGGCTCCTGAGGATCAGTCCCCAGCGGATCACCGCCATCAACTCCAAGAGTGCCCTGGACGACCTGAGGGCGCTGCGGGTGGATTCGGTATCGGCGCTGCCGAACTATCACCAGGCCACCGCCCTAGACCGCACCCTGGAGGAGTATGACCGGAGGATATTCTTCAGCAGGCTGCCGATGTTCGTAGTGCTCATCCTGGTAGCCGTGGTCGTCGTCTACTACGTGGCGATGCTGGCTTCGCTGGTCGTGGAGGAGCGCAGGGGGGAGATGGCGCTGCTGCGCAGCCGCGGAGCCAGCTCCATCCAGATCATCGCGGTGTTTGCGCTGGAGGGAGCAACCATCGCCATCCTTGCCGCGGTCGCCGCCCCGTTCCTGGCGGCCGTGGCCGTCAGCCTGATGGGCTACACGCCCTCGTTCTCCGAGCTCACGGACGGCTCCAGGCTGCAGGTGGCGCTGACGCCGGTCGCCTTCATACTGAGCGCCCTGGGAGCCGTTCTCAGCTTCGTCGCGTTGATGGTGCCCGCCGTGCAGGTGTCCCGGGTCGGGGTCACCCGCCATCGCCAGGAGGCGGCTCGGCCCACCCGTCTGCCCGCCTTCCAGCGCTACTACCTGGACGTTTTCCTGCTGGTGATCAGCATTCTGCTGTTCCGGCAGCTGACGGAGCAGGGCTCCGTGGTTGCGACCAACACCCTGGGCGAGTCGGTTGCCAACGAAGCCCTCCTGGCGCTGCCGGGCCTGATCCTGGTCGCATCGGCCATGGTCCTCCTCAGGCTCTTCCCGCTGGCCATGGGCCTCGTGAGCCGCGTGGCCGCGGCGGTGTTCCCCGCCGGGCTGACGATGGGCGCATGGCAGATGGCGCGCAACCCATCACACTACGCCCGGCTGTCGCTGCTGCTGATCCTGGCGGCCGGCCTGGGCATATTCGCCTCCAGCTTCAAGGCCACCCTGGACACCAACTTCCGGGAACGCGTCCTCTACGCCACCGGCAGCGACGTCAGGCTGGACGAAGTGTCCCCCGTGCCCGGCGCCGTCTCTTTCGACGCTCAGCCGCAGGAGTACAAGGCGGGACAGGACATGACGGCTGCCTTCCAAGAGGTGCCGGGGGTCGACCGCGTGAGCTCGGTCCTCCGTACGCGAGGGCTGGACCTGCGTGGAGGCAGTGCGACGGACTTCACGGTCCTGGCCGTAGATGGAGAGAGCTTCCACGAGGTGGCCTGGTTCCGAGAGGACTTCGCGAACGAGTCCCTGGAGAGCCTTCTCGACAAGCTGTCCCTCGTCGAGTCCCCGCAGGGTCTGCCGCTCCCGGTAGATGCGGAGCGTCTCAGCCTGCGGCTGCGGCCGGACCGCCTGCTCCCCTCGGTCTCGGTCAACGTCCGGCTGAGGAACGCCCAGGACGAGCACTCCAACGTCTCTCTGGGGACGCTGAGCGACAGCGAGTGGACTGTTCTCACGGTGGGCCTGACCCAGGAGGAGCTGGGCTCATTCTCCCTCAGACGTCCGCTGACCATGGTATCCCTCTACGTGGAGGAGATAGCGGTGGGCAACTCTCTCGACTCGGGCTCTCTGCTGATCGATGAGATCACCGTTACGACCGGCGACGGGGCCGTGAGTGCCATCGAGGACTTTGACGATGCCATTGACTGGAGGGTGGTCAGGAATGCGACCGCTGCGGTCCCCGACGCCGTCTACGCATCGAACGAGGTGCTCGAAGGCGAGTCCGGCTCTCTGCTCTTTTCCTGGTCCAGGGGGGGCTTCCTGGAGCCGCGAGGCATCTACTACGGCTCCGAGCCGGAGGCCGTGCCTGTGCTGGTGAACCGATCGTTCATCCAGTCCACCGACTACGCGGTGGGAGACGAGCTGGAGGTGGCAGTCGGCGAGGACCTCTTCGGTGGACACCAGATGAGGGTTACGCTGGTCGGTGTTGTAGACTACTTCCCCACCATCCTGGACCACGACGAGAGGCTGCTGGTCGCCGACCTGACGGCCGTAAGCCGCAACGCGAACCTGCTATACCGCGGCTCCGGCACCTTTCCCATGGAGCTCTGGGCCTCGGCGGCGGAAGGCGCCCCGGACCGCGAGGGGCTCGTACAGAGGCTGGAGAGCGTCCCCCAGTACCGCAGCCGCTTCTCCAGGGACACCCTGGAGGGGCTCAACATCTCCAGGGTCGATCCCCTGGTGGGAGCAGGCTGGAGCGCCCTGCTGCTCCTCGCCTTCGTGGCGGTGCTGATCCTGAGCGGCCTAGGATTCCTGGTACACGCCTACGTCTCCTTCAGGAACCGGGAGGTGGAGTTCGCCTTCGCCAGGACGTTGGGCTTCTCCGTCTGGCAGCAGACGGCGCAGATCTGGCTGGAGCAGGTGGTAATAGTGGCCATTGGCATAGCCCTGGGTACCTGGATGGGCGGACGAATCAGCGCCGCAGTCATGCCCTTCCTGGGCCACGACGACTGGGGCGGGCAGGTGCTGCCTCCCTTCGCCATACACACCGACACCGGAGCACTGGTTCTCACGTATGCCGCCATGTTCGTTGTGTTCGCCACCATAAGCCTGAGCCTGCTGGTGATGATCCACCGGATCTCGCTGCACCGGGTTCTCAGACTGGGAGAGCGGTAACACCTTTCAAGGAGAGAGGAAGATGTCGAACGATGATCGGAGTCCCTACGTCGTCTGCGACGACCTGTACAAGATCTACAAGATCGCCGACCTGGAGGTCGTGGCGCTTCGCGGCTTGGACCTGACTGTGGACAGGGGTGAGGTGGTGGCCGTCGTGGGCGCCAGCGGCAGCGGCAAGACCACCCTGCTCAACATACTCGCCGGATACGATACGCCGTCAGCCGGCAGCGTGACGGTCGGCGAGAGGGACCTCCTCGACATGTCGGCCAGGGGCGTCGAAGCGTACCGCAGGGAGGAGGTCGGCTTCATCTGGCAGCAGACGAGCCGGAACCTGCTCCCATACCTGTCGGTCCTGGAGAACGTGGACCTGCCGATGATGATCACCAACCTGGGGCCTTCCGAGATGAGAGACAGGAGCGAGAGCTTGGTGGAGATGGTGGGCCTCAGCCACCGGAGCGGGCACACACCGGATATGCTCTCCGGCGGTGAGCAGCAGCGGGCCGCCATCGCCGTCGCGCTGGCCAACAACCCCTCCATGCTGCTGGCCGACGAGCCGACCGGCGAGCTGGACGATGCGACGGCCGGCGAGATCCTGGACCTGCTAGGCAAGCTAAACGACGAGTTCGGCACCACCCAGGTCATCGTGACCCACGACCCCGATATCGTCAGCAAGGTCGATAGGGCGGTCAGAATCAGCGATGGCAAGACCTCCTCCGAGCTGCGGAAAGCGGACGGATTCCGCCGGCGCTCCCAAGGCGGTGAGCCGGGGGCCACGGAGGAGTACGCCCTGGTTGACGGCTCCGGCAGGATCCAGATACCCGAAGAGTTCCTGAAGCAAGTCGATATCACCGGCAGAGCGAAGATCAGGTTGACCGATGGCAAGGTCACCATCGTCGCACAGGAGGAGTAGCGATGAGCAGCCAGAACGCTATCATCGATGCGCGGGACCTAGGCCGCAGCTTTCAAGTCGGCTCCGATGAGGTGGTGGCCGTCCACGACGTGAACATGCAGGTGCGACCCGGGCAGTTTGTAGCCGTAGTCGGCAGGTCCGGATCGGGCAAGACGACGCTGCTCAACCTGATGGCGGGACTGGACAAGCCAACCTCGGGCAGGGTGCTGCTGGAGGGCCAGGACCTCTCCCAGATGAGCTCCGGAGAGCTGACCCAGATACGCAGGCACAAGATAGGGTTCGTGTTCCAGTCCTTTGGCCTTCTACCGCTGCTGTCGGCCTACGAGAACGTCGAGCTTCCCCTTCGAATCTCAGGTACGAGAAGGAGGGACCGCGCCCCGCGAGTACAGGAAGTGTTGGAGATGGTGGGCCTCACCCGCAGGGCAAGTCACAGGCCCTACGAGCTGTCCGGCGGCGAGCAGCAGCGGGTAGCCATCGCCCGCGCCGTCGTCACTCGTCCCCCGATAGTCCTGGCGGACGAGCCGACGGGAGAGCTGGACTCCGTCAACGCCCGCGCCATCTTCAGGCTATTCGAGGAGATGGTCCGCACTCAGGGGTTGAGCGTCGTCACCGTCACCCACGACTCGACCCTGCTGGCGATGGCGGATGAGGTAAAGGAGATGCGCGACGGCGGGCTGCACGAGGCCGGCGTATCCGCCGGGCGCTTCGTGTAGCGTCCCTCCGCGCGTGTCCATCCCAGGCCGCGGCGGCGTAGTGCCCGGCTAGTTGTCGGGTGTGCCGCCCGCGAGGAAGCCGCCGTCCACGGTGATGCATTCGCCGTTGACGTAGTCCCCCAGATCGGAAGACAGGAAGAGTACGGCCCTGGCGATGTCGTGGGGGAAGCCCCCGCGGCGGGAGGGGATCCACTCCATCGCGCCGCCGAGGTAGGCCGGGCCGGCCCTCAGGTGCTCCTCCTCGGGTGGGAGGCTGCGGCTGTCGATGTATCCCGGAGCCACACAGTTGAAGGCGATGCCCTGGCCGGCGAGGTCGACCGCCATGCTCTTGGCCATCCGAACGAGCCCAGCCTTGCAGACCCCGTACACCAGGTCCCCCGGCCAAGAGCGGAAGGCGTGGACGCTGCTGATGCTGACCACGCGCCCTCCCTGGCCCTGTGCCACCATCTCGCGAGCCGCTCTCTGACTGCATAGGAAGTAGCCCTTCAGCGCGTTGCTCACGAGGTGGTCCCAATCATCTTCGGTGATCTCCAGGAAGGAGTAGTTGGTGCTGGAGACCGCGTTGTTGACCAGGATGTCGATGCGTCCGTGCTCCGAGAGGAACTCATCGAACATTCTGTTCACCTGACGGCTGTCCGCGATGTCCGCCAGGTGCCAGCTCACGGCGCGGCCTTCCGCCCGCACCATCTCCATGGTCTGCTCCGCGTCCCGGTCCCGCTCGATGTCGTTGATGCCGACGTCCGCCCCCTCGCTGGCGAACAGCTTGGCTATCCCCCGTCCGATTCCCCGGCGTGATCCTGTGATCAGCGCTTTCTTGCCCTTCAGTAGCATGGCTCCCTCCCTTCCGCGCCAGTATACCAATTCGCCGCGCCGGCGTTGCCATGGCCCGTCTCACTAGGAGTAGGGTTGAAGGACATGCCACACCAACCATGAACAGTTACATACGGGCTTGAAAGGAGGTTGGCGGGCTGATACTCTTGCAATCCGAAAACACCGTAGTTAGCGGGGCCGTAACCGCCCTGAGACGCCTCCAGCCCTCCGGTTCCTCATCGGAACAGAAAAGCCAACGATGCACCAATCGCTTATGCAGGCGAAAGCCGCAGCCGAGAGGGCCGTCTACGGGGACTCCGAGGAGGCGCTGCTGACGGTGCTGGCGCTAGACTGCGGCGGGCCGCTTGAAGGTGTGACGGTACGTGTCGAGGTGACCACTCCGTCCGGCATCGGGAGGGCGGCCGAGACGGTTACGAGCGCGGACGGTGCGGCCAGCCTCACCTACATGACCGACGCCGCGCGAGACGGCGAGGGCGTCTACGCTATCGACGCCCTGGCGTCCAGGGACGGCTACGATTCGGTGCTGGCATCCGCGACCTTCGAGGTGACAGGCGGGACCGCAGAAGCGGGTAGGAGGACCCAGAGATGACACAGAGTGACGTCAGCGAAGCGGAGATTGCGTCTCACTGGAAGGAAGAGGAGAGCATCCATCCCAGCCCGGAGTTCGTCGCCCAGGCCAACCTCACGGATCGGTCCGCCTTCGACAGGTTCGGCCTCGACGGCTTCCCGGAGTGCTTCCGCGAGTACGCGGACCTTCTCACCTGGGACAAGTACTGGCACACGACCCTGGACTCGTCCAACCCGCCCTTCTGGAAGTGGTGGGTCGGCGGCAAGCTGAACGCCTCCTACAACTGCGTCGACCGCCACCTGGCGAAGCACAGGAACAAGGCTGCCTTCATCTGGGTGTCGGAGCAGGAGGACGAGAACGACCAGGTCGTCACCTACCAGGACCTGTACGTGAGGGTCAACGAGTTCGCGTCCCTGCTGAGGGAGTCCGCCGGGGTGAAGGCCGGGGACAGGGTCACATTCCACATGCCCATGCTGCCCGAGCTTCCGGTATCGATGCTCGCCTGCGCGAGGCTTGGCGCGGTCCACTCGCAGGTGTTCGGCGGGTTCAGCGGCTCTGCCTGCGGGGACCGGATCGTCGACTCCGGCAGCCACGTCCTCGTGACCATGGACGCCTACTGGCGCAACGGCCAGCTCCTGGACCACAAGATCAAGGCCGACGAGGCCGTCGCCCAGGCCGAAGCGGGAGGCGCCAAGGTCGACAAGGTGCTGGTCTGGCGACGGTACCCGGGAGAGTACTCTTCGCCGACCCCCATGGTCCAGGGCCGAGACTACTTCGTCGACGAGCTGCTGAAGGAGCACCGGGGCAAGAGGGTGGAGCCGGTGTCGATGGATGCCGGGGACCCGCTGTTCCTGATGTACACCAGCGGCACTACGGCCCAGCCCAAGGGCTGCCAGCACAGCACCGGCGGATACCTGTCCTACGTCACGGGCACCGCGAAGTACTACCAGGACATCCGCCCCGAGGACGTCTACTGGTGCTTCGCCGACATCGGATGGATCACGGGCCACTCCTACATCGTCTACGGGCCGCTGGCCCTGGCCGCCACCAGCGTGCTGTACGAGGGCGTTCCCACTTACCCCGATCCCGGTAGGCCGTGGAGAATAGCCGAGCGGCTGGGCGTCAACATCTTCCACACGGCCCCCACGACCATCCGTATGCTGAGGAAGTCGGGTCCCGACGAGCCCGCGAAGTACAACTACCACTTCAAGCACATGACCACCGTGGGGGAGCCCATCGAGCCGGAGGTGTGGCGCTGGTACTACGAGGTCGTGGGCAAGGGAGAGGCGGCCGTCGTCGATACCTACTGGCAGACGGAGACCGGCGGCTTCCTGGGCTCCACGGCGCCCGCCCTCCAGCCGATGAAGCCCGGCAGCTGCGGGCCCGGCGTGCTGGGCATCAATCCGGTGATCTTCGACGACGAGGGAAACGAGGTCGAGCGGGGCAGCGGCAAGGCGGGCAACATCTGCATCAGGAACCCGTGGCCCGGCTTCATGCAGACGGTCTGGGGAGACCCCGACCGCTTCGTGGAGACCTACTTCAGCCGGTTCTGCAAGGACCCGGAGAGTAAGGACTGGCGCGACTGGCCGTACATGACCGGAGACGGCGCGACGGAGGCCGCCGACGGATACTTCCGCATCATCGGCAGGCTGGACGACGTGATCAACGTCGCGGGCCACAGGCTGGGCACCAAGGAGCTGGAGTCCGCCGTGCTCACGGTGGAGGCCGTGGGCGAGGCGGCGGCCGTTCCAGCCTACGACGAGCTCAAGGGCCGCGTACCCGAGATATACCTCTCCCTCAAGCCGGGCTACGACGCCACCGAGGGCGTGGAGGACCAGGCCAAGCAGGCCGTCACCCAGATCATTGGCCCGATAGCCAGGCCGTCCCAGGTCTGGGTGACCGAAGACCTCCCCAAGACCCGCTCGGGCAAGATCATGCGCCGCGTTATAGCCTCCATCTCCAACTTCATGGACGTCGGCGACACGACGACGTTGGCGAACCCGGAGGTGGTGGAGGACATCCGGATGCAGGTCCAGAGCGCCAAGGTCAGGCAGGGCGTAGTGCCCAGGGAGATACCCAAGGAGCTGGAGGAGGAGCTCAGGCGCTTCGGCGAGGAGCAGTGATTAGCGCCTCTCCCCCTCGCAGGGGGAGATTGAGAGGGGGTCACGACGGCCCCCCTTCCTAACATTCCCCCGTGGGGAGAAGGGACTGCAGAAGATACCCATGAGAGTCGGATTCGGACAGTTCAGGGAGGCCAGCCCGGAGTACCTGCGGTTCGCGGCGCAGCTCGGAGCGACAGACGTGCTGTTCAACATACCGGTGCTGCCGTCGGCGGGCGGCCGCTGGGAGCTCTATGACCTCGTCCGGCTGCGGAGGAACGTCGAGCAGCACGACCTCAAGCTGTCGGCCATCGAGAACGTCCCCACGACCTTCTACGACCACATCATGCTGGGCGGGCCAAGGCGCGACGAGCAGATGGAGAACATGATCTACACGGTGCGCAACATCGCGCGGGCGGGGATACCGATATTCGGGTACAACTGGATGCCCTCGCACACCTGGCGCACCCCGTCGGCGGTGATCCGCTGCGGCGCGGTGGCGACGGCCTTCGACTACGACCTGGCCAAGCAGCTGCCCAATACCCACGACCGGGAGTACGGCGAACAGGAGATGTGGGACAACCTGGAGTACTGGATCAAGACCATCACCCCCATCGCGGAGGAGGAGGGGATCCGGCTCGGCATCCACCCGTGCGACCCGCCCGTGGAGAAGCTGGGCGGCATCCCGCAGCTGCTGCGGAGCTTCGACTCCTACAAGCGGCTGGTGGAGATATACCCCTCCGACTCCAACGGCATCGAGTTCTGCCAGGGGACCTTCTCAGAGATGGAAGGCGAGGACATCTACGAGATGATCCGCTACTTCGGGGAGAGGAACAAGATACTGTACGTCCACTTCAGGAACGTCTCGGGGCAGGTGCCCAGGTTCCACGAGGAGTTCATCAACACCGGCTACGTCGACATGCACAGGGCGATGAGCATCTACCACGAGGTGGGCTTCGACGGCTTCTTCATCGACGACCACGTCCCCCAGACCTACCAGGACACCCAGTGGGGCCACCGGGGGCGCGCCTTCGCCAACGGCTACATGCAGGCGATGATCGAGGCGGTGACCAAGCAGGCCCGGGCCTATTAAGCCGCTGAGTACGGGGTGTGCAGAGGGGCGGTAGCCCCTTGCCGGGAGTCTGAGGGTGTCCCTCAGAAATGATTCCTTCTTTCTTCTCTTGGTGGGTGGGGTGGCTGATGGTAAGACCTAAGGGCTTTTTCAGGAGACCCGACCGCATTGGGCAAACCGCTGGGCAACAAGGTGATGACGGCCAGGGAGGCCGTCGAGAGGTTCGTCTCCGACGGCGCCACCGTGGGGATGGGCGGGCAGAGTATCGGCCGGTGCTCCATGGCCCTGTCCCATGAGATCGTCCGCCAGGGCAAGGGGGGCCTGACCCTGGTGGGGTGCAACCTCTCCCTGTCCATGGACCTCATGGTCGGTGCGGGCTTGGTGAAGCGCACGGAGTGCGGCACGGGCAACCTGGAGCGGTTCGGCACGGCGTTCCGGTGGCGCCGCGCCATCGAGGAGGGCCGCCTGGAGGTCGAGGACTTCAGCCACCTTGCGATAGCCTCCAGGTTCCTGGCCGGGTCGCTGGGCCTCCCCTTCATGCCATCCAAGAGCCTCCTGGGCAGCGACATCCTGAAGAAGAGGCGGGACGGCAGTACGATGGAGGTCGTGAGTAACCCGTGGGACCCCGACGAGCCCGTCGTGCTGCTGCGGGCGTGTACGCCCGACGTCTCCATCGTCCACGTCCAGACGGCGGACGAGCTGGGCAACCTGATGGTCGCCGGCTTCACGACCCACGAGGTCGAGATGGTAAAGGCGTCCAGGGCGGTCATAGCCAGCTGCGAGAAGCTGGTGAGCTCCGACGAGGTGAGGCGTGAGCCGGACCGGACGACCATCCCCTACCTCTTCGTCGACGCGGTGGTCGAGCAGCCCTGGGGGGCCTATCCGACCTCGGTCTACAGGTACTACGAGCACGACGAGGAGCACCTACGCAGCTACCAGGCCCGCGCCCGGACCGGCGGCGAGCCCTACGAGGAGTACCTCCGGGAGAACGTCTACGGCTGCGGCGACTTCGACGACTTCCTGGCCAAGGCGCTGCCCGAGGCCAGGAGGAGGGAGCTCAACAGCTCGATGCGGCGAGTGGTATGACACAGGAGAGATACGGCCTCGACGAGCTGATGGTAATCGAGGCGTCGCGCTACATCGGGGACGGGGACAACGTGCTGGTGGGCACCGGGCTGCCGATGGTGGCTGGGCTGTTCGCGCTGAAGACCCACGCGCCCAACATGTGCTACATCGTCGAGACGGGGCCCATCGCCCCGGAGGTTATTCCGACGCCGATATCGGTCTCCGACCCCAGGGTGATGTACCGCGCCGTGCAGCACGGCTCGCTGATAGACGCCCTGGGCGGCGTGCTGCAGCGCGGGCTGGTGGACGTGGCGTTCTTGGGCGGGGCCCAGATCGACCGGTTCGCCAACGTCAACTCGACGGTCATCGGAGACTACGACGACCCCAAGGTCAGGCTCCCCGGAAGCGGCGGGGCCAACGACTTGGCCTCCCACTCCGGCAAAATCCTCATAATCGCTCCCCACGAGAAGCGCCGCTTCCCCCAGCGCTGCGACTACATCACCAGCCCCGGCTACATCGACGGCCCAGAGGGCCGCAAGAGGGCCGGCCTTCCCGTCGCCTACCCGGAGATCTTCGTCATAACCGACCTGGCCGTGATGTCCATCTACAGGGAGCAGGGCGTCCTGGGCGTGACCAAGCTGATGCCCGGCGTGTCGATGGAGCAGGTGCGGGAGAACACCGGCTTCGAGCCCTTGGAGCCGCCCGAGATCGTCGGGGTGGAGCCGCCGACTCAGCGGGAGCTCCGTGTCCTCCGAGAGGAGGTCGACCCGGAGGGCGCTTACCTGAAGGGCGCGCGGTAGACCAGAGGAGGCAGCCTGTGTCCAGTCCCATCACCCCCGACCACCTCTACAGCCTCACGACCGTGTCCGAGCCGTCACTGGCCCCGTCCGGGGACCGGCTGGCCTTCGTGCGCTCGCGGATCGACCGGGAGTCGATGGAGACCCGCTCTCAGGTGATGATGAGACTCGCGGACGGCCGGACCTTCGAGTTCACCGGCGGACCCGACGACCGCGGGCCGAGGCTCTCCCCCGACGGCCGGTCGCTGGCCTTCGTCCGGCCCGACGACGATGGCCGCCGGCAGCTGTGGACCATGCCCACGTCGGGCGGGGAGGCCAGGCGGCTGACCTCGGTCCCCGGAGGGGCCGCCGAGCACGCCTGGTCGCCCGACTCTCGCAGCCTCGCCTTCGTTTCGGACGTCGACCCCGACCGGCCGCCCAGCGGCCGCGACGGCAAGAGGACCCCTACGGTCCGGGTCGTGCGGCGCATCCGGTACAGGGCGGACACCGTCGGCTGGCGCGGCGACTCCTTCCGGCACCTCTTCGTGGCCGACGCCGAGACCGGGGAGAGCCGCCAGCTCACCCGCGGCGAGGGCGAGGACTCCACGCCCGTCTGGTCTCCCGACGGCTCGAAGGTCGCCTTCATCTCGGACCGGGGCGACACCCGAGAGGTGGCGATGGCGTCGGGGGCCTACGTCGTACCGGCGGAGGCCGGCGAGCCGGAGCTGTGGTCTGATGGGCTGTCCAGCGTCGTCGCCCTGGCGTGGTCGCCCGACGGCGCCAGGCTGGCCGTCGCCGGCTCCGACGACCCCCGGCTGGCCGCCGGTTGGCAGGGCTGGGTGTTCGTCCTGGAGCCGGGAGAGGCCCCCAGGAGGCTGACCGACGACTCCATCAACCCCACCGGCGGCAACACGCCGATAACCCCTCCGCCCGAGATGCGCTGGACCGGCGACGGCTCGGTCCGCTTCGTGGCGGACGCCCGCGGCGAGTCGTACCTCTACCAGGTCTCCGAGTCCGGGGGAGGCCAGCGGCCCGTCGCGGGAGGCGGCTTCCAGATGGGCGCGGCGAGCTTCGATGCTGCCGGCGGCAGGGCCGCCGCCGTCATCGTACCCCCGGACAGCGCGGGAGACCTGGCCATGCTGGAGTGCGCCACCGGCGCCGTTACCAGGCTGGGAGAGTACAACCGCGCCTACTTCGCGGAGCACCCGGCGGCGAGGCTGGAGAAGTTCGTCATCGAGAGGAAGGGGACGGAGATCGAGTCCCGGCTGCTGCTGCCGCCGGAGTTCGACCCCTCACGGCGGTACCCGATGCTGCTGGACATCCACGGCGGGCCCCACGGCGTCTTCTCCGACTCCTTCAACGCCGTGCAGCAGGTACTGGCCACCAACGGCTACGTCGTCCTGGCGGTGAACCCCCGGGGCACCTCGACCTACGGCGCCGACTTCATGGCCGCCGTGATAGGGGACTGGGGAGGAGAGGACTACCTGGACATCATGGCGTCGGTGGACGAGGTGAGCGCCCGCCCATACGTGGACGCCGGACGCATGGGCGTGACGGGCTACAGCTACGGCGGCTACATGACGAGCTGGATAGTCGGCCACGACACCAGGTTCGCCGCCGCCGTCGTCGGAGCGCCGTGCATCAACCTCTCCAGCATGTACGGCACGTCGGACATCGGGGTGCGGTTCGGCGAGGTCGAGTGGGGCGGCCCCAGGCACGAGAACCTGGACGCCTTCCTGGAGCGCTCTCCCCTGACCTACGCCCCCAACGTGGAGACGCCGGTGCTCCTTCTCCACGGCGAGGACGACGTGCGATGCCCCATCGAGCAGAGCGAGCAGTACTTCGTGGCCCTCAAGAGGCTGGGCAAGAAGGTCGAGCTCGTCCGGTTCCCGGGGTGCGCCCACAGCCTCCTACGAAGCGGCCACCCCAAGATGCGCGAGGAGTACCTGGCCCGCGCCCTCCAATGGTTCGACGACCACCTGAGTGCTTAGAAGACCGTAGGGGAAGAAGATGCTGCCTGAAAGAGTAAAGAAATTCGTCAGCGAGAACCATCGGGCGGTGCTGACGACCTTCCGGCGCAACGGGGCCGCCCAGATGAGTATCGTCACGACCGGGGCGTACTCCGATGGCGCGGCCTTCACCACCACCGAGGACAGGGCGAAGCTGGCCAACCTGAAGCGCGATCCGCGCTGCTCCCTGCTCGTCTCCCACGAGAGCTGGTGGGGATACGTGGTCCTGGAGGGTCGGGCGCGGGTCATGGCGCCGGACAACACCGGCGCCGAGGAGCTCCGGCAGGCCCTCAGGGACGTCTACCGGGCCGCGTCGGGCGAGGAGCATCCCGACTGGGACGAGTACGACCGGGCGATGGTGGACGACCGCCGCGCGGCGGTCGTCGTCGTGCCGGAGCACGTCTACGGCACCGCGGTGTGAGGCCGTGCTGCCGAACAATGGCTAGCTGCAGCGAAGGGAGGCGGCCATGGCGGCAACCGGAGCCAGGCTGACCGCGGCCGTCCAGGAGTATCTCGACGATCTCCGCCGCGTCAGGGCGTCCGGCGGCGCCACGGGCGAGCGCTCCTACTACCCTCCCCTGGCCAGCCTGCTGAACGCCGTCGGCGGGACGCTCAGGCCCAAGGTCTTCTGCGTCGGCGAGCTAGCGCAGCAGGGCGCGGGACACCCCGACTTCGGCCTCTACGCCGCCAAGCAGGTGCAGAGGGGAAGGCCCCGCGAGGGGCAGCTCCCCGAGTGCGGCGTGGTGGAGGTCAAGCCAACCGGCGACGACGCCTGGCTGACCGCCCAGGGCGATCAGGTGAGCCGCTACTGGAGCAGGTACCGCCTCGTGCTCGTGACCAACACCCGCGACTTCGTGCTTCTCGGCGAGGACTTGGAGGGCAACCCCGTGAAGCTGGAGACCTTCCGGCTGGCGGAGTCCGCCCCGGAGTTCGAGTCGCGGCTGGAGACGCCGCGTACCTTCGCCAGGGAGGTGGGAGTCGGCCTGGGGGAGTACCTGTGCCGGGCGTTGTCCCATCGCGCCGCGCTGGTCGAGCCCAGGGACCTGGCGTGGCTGCTGGCGTCCTACGCGCGGGACGGGCTGGCCCGGGTCGAGGCGGCGGGCGACGCGCCGTCGCTCGGGGCGGTGCGGACGGCCCTGGAGGAGGCGCTGGGGGTGCGCTTCCAGGGCGAGCGTGGCGCGGCCTTCTTCCGCTCCACGATGGTGCAGACCCTCTTCTACGGCGTCTTCTCCGCCTGGGTGCTCTGGGCGCGGCAGACGCCGCCGCCCACCGGCGCCTTCGACTGGCGCACAGCCGTCTGGCACCTCCGCGCGCCTGTGCTGCGGGCGCTCTTCCAGCAGCTGTCCGATCCCGGCCGGTTGGAGCCACTGGGACTGGTCGAGGTGCTGGACTGGACGGCGGCGGCGCTGGACCGCGTAGAGCGCGGGGCCTTCTTCGACCGCTTCAGCGAGGGTGAGGCCGTGCCCTACTTCTACGAGCCGTTCCTGGAGGCCTTCGACCCCGCCCTGCGCAAGCAGCTGGGCGTCTGGTACACGCCCGCCGAGGTGGTGCGCTACATGGTCTCCCGCGTCGACTTGGCGCTGAGAGACGACCTGGGCATCGCCGACGGGCTGGCGGCTGAGAACGTCTACGTCCTGGACCCTTGCTGCGGCACGGGGGCGTATCTTGCGGAGGTGCTGCGGCGCATCGCCGCCAACCTGGAGGGCCGAGGCCTGGGCGCCCTCACCGGGGCGCGGGTGAAGCGGGCCGCCACGGAGCGGGTCTTCGGCTTCGAGATCATGCCCGCGCCCTTCGTGGTCGCCCACCTGCAGGTCGGGCTGACGATGCAGGGGCTGGACGCGCCCCTGTCCGAGGACGGGACGGAGCGGGCCGGGGTCTTCCTCACCAACGCCCTCACCGGCTGGGAGCCCAGGGTGCAGAAGCCGCTCCCCTTCCCGGAGCTGGAGGAGGAGCGGGACCGCGCCGAGCGTGTGAAGCGGGAGGAGCCGGTGCTGGTAATCCTGGGCAACCCGCCCTACAACGGCTTCGCGGGGATGGCCCCATCCGATGACGAGGAGCGGGGACTCACCACGGCCTACCGGACGACCAAGCGGGTGCGGAAGCCGGAGGGCCAGGGACTCAACGACCTCTACGTCCGGTTCTTCCGCATGGCCGAGCGCCGCATCGCCGAGAAGACGGGCCGGGGCGTCGTCTGCTTCATATCCAACTACTCCTGGCTGGACGGTCTCTCCTTCACCGGCATGAGGGAGCGTTACCTGGAGGCCTTCGACGCGGTCCGCATAGACTGTCTCAACGGCGACAAGTACAGGACCGGCAAGACAGCGCCGGACGGCGCGCCCGACCCCAGCATCTTCTCGACGCCGGAGGACCCGGTTGGCATCCAGGTCGGAACGGCAATCACGACTCTGGTGCGCAAGGCCGACCACGCGCCTGCCGAGACCGTCGGTCTTCGTAACCTCTGGGGCCAAGCCAAGCTGGAGGAGCTGACGGCGACGGCGCAAGTAGAGGCGGATGCGCTCTACGACAGAATCGAGCCGAACCTGCCACTAGGCCTGCCTTTCATGCGGACAACGGTGAGCGACGGGTGGTCCGATTGGCCATCACTCCCTGATCTGTTGCCAACCTCGTTTCCGGGGGTCAAGAGCGGCCCGGGACCCATTCGTCGTCGACATCGACCTAGACCGGCTCAGGGGGCGCATCGACGACTATTTCAACGCAGACTTGAGCCACGACGAGATCGAACGGCGCTACCCAACTGCAATGCGTAACCCCCGAGAGTACGACGCTCGTGCAGTCAGAAGCGCCCTGCTGGAACGCGGCGGCCCGGAGACGGCAGGCTTCATCCGCTACGCCTACAGGCCGTTCGACAACCGCTGGCTCTATTGGGAGCCTAGGGAGAAGCTGGTCGATCGTCCACGACCCGAATACAAGCCACATGTATTCGAGGGCAACCTGTGGCTTTCCTCCGTTCCTCGTCTACGGAGGGACGCAACGGAATCACAGTCCGCAGTTACGCAACTTATGGCGTCGCTTCACCTGAATGAATGGGGTGCCAGTATGTTCCCCGTATGGCTCCGAGAAGACGGCCTGGGACTCTACAGCGGCGGAACCCAGCGACGCCCCAACCTGTCACCTGCCGCGCAACGCTACCTCGACCGCCTGGGCCTAGGCGTAGAGGACCTGTTCCACCACGTCCTCGCCGTGCTGCACGACCCCGCCTACCGCGAGGCCAACGCGGGGGCGCTGCGGATGGAGTGGCCGCGCATCCCGCTTCCGGGCTGGCCCGACGGCGACCAGCAGGGAGCGGCGGAGGATCTGGCCGCGTCCGCGGCGCGCGGCCGGGAGCTGGCCGCGCTGCTGGACTCCGACACGCCCGTTCCCGGCGTCACGACGGGCACGCTGCGCCCCGAGGCCGCCGCCGTCGCAGTGCCGTCCACCACCGAGGGCGGCAACATGGCCGGCGGCGACTTCGCGCTGACGGCGGGCTGGGGCCATTTCGGCTCGGGCCAAGCCGTCATGCCGGGCCAGGGCCGGGTCGTCGAGCGCCCCTACACCGCACACGAGCGCGCCGCCCTGGGCGAGTCCGCCCGTACTCTCGGCGACACGACCTTCGACGTCCACCTGAACGACCGCGCCTACTGGCGCAACGTCCCAGCCGCCGTCTGGAGCTACAAGCTCGGCGGCTACCAGGTCCTCAAGAAGTGGCTCTCCTACCGCGAGCACAAGGTCCTGGGCAGGCCCCTACTCCCGTCAGAGGTCCAGCACTTCACGGATACCGCACGGCGCATCGGGGCGATCTTGACGCAGTCTGAACGACTGAAGACATGAACACGCCTAGAGGGTCTCGGGTTTCCTGAATACCCTGTCCCTACGCAGGTTTGATAGCCCATGCTACAATGCGCGCGTACGTGCGCACCGTTGGATTAAGGAGGAACTCCCATGACGATCCGCGTCCTTACTCTGAGCGACCAGGCGAAAGACATACTCAAGGAACGTATCCTCAGATATGAGGACCGCTATGAAATGTCATCTTCTGAGATGGTGACAGCTCTTTCCAATGGAAGCGAGCGGGAGACAGCAGAGAAACTGGAATGGATGTTCGATTATCACGTGCTGGAATCCATGATAGAGGAACAGACCCTCACGACTGGAACACCTGGGACAGATACAAGCTCATCCACGAGAAGCGTCTCTCTGAGCATCAGTTCGTAGACCATCGCACCCCTGATACTCTCAGATACTCAAATCTGAGTTCAAGCCTCATCCATATGTCAGGGCTGGTGTTCTGCCTGGGCGGTGTCACTCTAGAAGTCGATAAGTCGCTCCGGCAGGCCTACGTGGGCAATAGCCTCAAGGTTCGCGGAGTGAGATACCGATACGTTGCATGGATTCCGAGAGGCTCCCAACAAGGAAAGGCTCCTGTGCTACGCTATCACAACATCCACAGGAATGATCGAGACTACCACCACAGAGTCTTTAACCCACAGACCGGTGAGTTGGTTGGCTATGAAACGTTAAGGCGATTCCAGTTTCCCACGCTAGGCGAAATAATTGACGAGATCGCAGTGGTGCTGGAACTTTACCCTCTAGGGTAGCATCGTATCCCAGAGTACCTCATATATCTCTCCGACTTCGGGTTTCCCCGTAATTCTTCTCCCCAACACCCCTAGCTCCCCGCGACGACCGAGCCGTCCGGGTTCAGGCTCTTGACGCGGGTGGCTCCCGTGTAGGCGACGGCCTTGAGGGAGGCGGCAACTCTCTGGCCGGGTTGGAGCAGCAGGGCCGTGCCGTTCTCGACGGCGCCCTCTATGCCGTTGTTGCCGTAGCTGGTGAAGGGCTCCAGGCCCAGGTTGTACGCCTTTCCGTACCAGGGGTATCCGAGCCCCCGGAAGGACTGCCAGTACCAGAGGTAGCGGAAGTGGTCCGGTGGGAACACCAGCCCGAATCCGACCCGTGTGCGCTGGTTGGTGATAGCGTACCACCCCTCCGGCATGTCGGTGACGTAGGTGATGTCGGAGATCCTGTCGTCGCCGGTGGGCACCCTGCTCAGGTCAACGCGGCCCCCGTCTCTGCCCTCCGACCAGGGCCAGGCGCCCTCGTATCCCGCCTTCAGGCGGCTCTCGGGGCCGCCGCTCTCGGCGTTGAAGAGGCGGCCTCCCGGCAGATCGATGACGCAGTCGCCGCTGAGGAAGGGAGGCCCGATGGCGATGTGCTGCCCCCAGACGCAGTGGACCGGCTCCTCCCCCTCGTTGGTCAGCTCCTCTTCGATGGACAGCACGGGCGAGCCCGACTCTAGGGACAGGGTCTTCTGGAAGAAGAAGGGCGTCCTGTAGGTGCGGACCGAGCAGCGGAGGCCGACCCTGTCCGGGGAGTCCTCGGTGATGACGGAGTCCCAGGGCATGGTGTTGACCTCGGCGTGGGCGCCGAGGTCGGCGCCCCTATAGCTGCAGTGGCCGCCGCCGCTGGGAAGGACCGTCTGCCAACCACCCTCGTACACGTCCATCCACACGAGCTCCGGCGACGCGGTGGTACCCACGAACCTGGAGGGGTCTCGCACCCCCATGGGCGCGCGCCACATGAAGTCGACGTCGGTGGGCTTGTGGACGAATTGGTAGATGTCGGCGCCCTTGTCGACCAGGACGACGACGCGGAGCAGCTCGTTCTCCAGGATGGCGGTCTTCAGCCCGCGGTAGCTCCAGGCGTCGGAGACGCGGCAGCCGTGGCTCCTCTCCAGCTGGTAGTGCATCCGGAGTCACTCCCTGGCGACCACGGAGCCGTCCGGTCGTATCGCCTCGACCCCTTGGGCGCCGGTGTAGGCGACTGCCTTGAGGGACGCCTCTATGCGCTGCCCCGCTTCGACCCTGAGGGCCGTGCCGTTGGCGACGGCGGTCTCGACGCCCTGGTTATCGTAGCTGGTGAAGGGCTCCAGGCCGACGTTGTAGGTCCTGCCCCACCAGGGGTAGCCGAAGCCACCGAAGGACTGCCAGTACCACAGGTATCGGAAGAGGTCCTGGGGGAAGAGCACCCCAAGCCCGACCTGCATACGCCGGTTGGTGATGGCGTACCATCCCTCGGGCATGTCGGTGACGTAGGACATGTCCATGATGCGGCTGCCGCGGGCGGGCACCCTGCTCAGGTCGACGCGCCCGCCGTCCCTGGCGTCCGACCAGGGCCAGGGTCCGTCGAAGCCCGCCTCCAGGCGGTTGGCGGCGTCCCACTCAGTGTCGTGGTTCAGCAGGCGGCCTCCTGGCAGATCGATGACGCAGTCGCCGCTGAGGAAGGGAGGCCCGATGGCGATGTGCTGCCCCCAGACGCAGTCGACGGCCTCCTCGCCCTCGTTGGTCAGCGCCTCCTCGATGGACAGCACGGGCGAGCCCGACTCCAGGGACAGGGTCTTCTCGAAGAAGAAGGGCGTCCTGTAGGTGCGGACCCAGCAGCGGAGGCTAACCCTGTCCGGGGAGTCCTCGGTGATGACGGAGTCCCACGGCATGGTGTTGACCTCGGCGTGGATGCCGAGGTCGGCCCCCCGGTAGTTGGACGGGTAGCCTCCGCCCGGAAGGACCGTCTGCCACCCTCCCTCGTACACGTCCATCCAGACGGCCGCCGGATCGGAGGTGGTGGCCATGAACTTGGAGGGGTCGCGGACGCCCCACGGAGAGCGCCACATGAAGTCGACGTCTGTGGGCTTGTGGACGAGCTGGTATATGTCGGCGCCTTTGTCGATCAGGACGACGACGCGGAGCAGCTCGTTCTCCAGTATGGCGGTCTTCAGCCCGCGGTAGCTCCAGGCGTCCGAGACGCGGCAGCCGTGGTTCCTCTCGGTCTGGTAGTGCACTGTGCTACTCCTCGCTGCTGCGGCAAGATCGGCTCGCGGGCGGAAGACGGACCTTCACCCTCGAACCGGGCTCGGGGCGGGACGAAGCGGCAGTCATCCTGGCACATGGGGTCGGTTGGCGGGGAGTTTCCAACCCTCACCTCAGCCCTCTCCCGGACTTGGGAGAGGAGGCAGGATCCGGGGCGCGGGGGGCTCGCGAGGGTCAGCCGCGGACGGCTATGACGTCCAGCCAGTTCCGGCCCACGTACTTGATGCCCATCTCCTCGTAGGTCTGGGTGACGCCCTCCTTGAGGGCTGCGCTGGCCTTGTCCAGGGGGACGCCCGGCATGATGCCGACGATGAAGTCCTCGAAGTCGCTGATGTCCAGCCAACCCTCCAGGGGGACCTGGACCAGGTCAATCTCCTGCTTCACGACGTAGAGTCCGTGGCTCTCCACCAGCTCGCGGTACTGGTCCGGTGTCAGGTGCTTGCGCGACTCTACCTTCTCGGACCTGATGGGAGCGAGGCCGTACTTGCGCCGGAGGATTCGCGACGACCTGAGCATCCACTTCCGGTAGAAGGGCAGCGACTCAGGCGTCTGGCCGCCCTCGAAGAAGGAGGTGTTGAAGACGAACTTGCCGCCGGGCTTGAGGGTCTTGGCGATCTCCTCCATCAGCGCGTCTTTGTCGTTGACGTAGTGGATGGCGTTGCAGAAGACGATGGTGTCGGCGGACTTCTTGACCGAATCGGAGAGTTGCTCCACGCGGCTCTGCACGAAGTGCACGGAGGCGTCTCGCGCGCCTCTCAGGTTCTCCATAGCCTGCTTCAACGCCGTGGCAGACTGGTCGATGGCTATTATCACCGACTCGTGGGCGTCCCGGAGCCGGTCCAGAATCAGCTGCGTGACGCCGCCGGTGCCGCATCCCAGGTCGACGATCCGCTGGCCGTCCTTCAGCTCGGCCATGTCGACAAGCCGGGCGTTAATAGACCAGTAGAAGGGGTTAGCGGAGAACTTGGAGAAGGAGAAGTTTTCCGAGGCCACGGCACCCTCCTTGAGCGCGCATGGGTTTTCCCGTACCGCCTTAGCAGGTGAAGTATACCAAATCCTCTCGGAGTACGCTCGTTTTCACCATGTCAGGTTTCGTATTGGAATTATATACGAAATTACCCTATCGACTTCTGCCAGCCGCTTGGGGTAAAATGGTACCGTAAATTACGGAGGCGGGTATCATGGCACAGAACGCACCAGGCAAGCACTACCGCAAGGGGCTCTCCCTAGTCCAGGCTGTTGAGATGTTCGTAGACCCGGACTTCACGGAGCAGTGGTTCATTGAGCAACGCTGGCCCAACGGCGTAGCCTGCCCCGGTTGTGGGAGCCTCAACATACAGACCCGGCGCACCCGCAAGCCTCAGCCCTTCCGGTGCAACGACTGCCGCAAGGATTTCTCAGTCAAGACGGACACCGTAATGCACTCGTCCAAGCTCCCCTTGAAGACCTGGGGCCTGGCGATGTACCTACTGACGACCGGCATCAAGGGCACGTCCAGCATGAAGCTCTACCGTGACCTGGGCGTCACCCAGAAGACAGCCTGGTTCTTGGCCCATCGCATACGCAAGGCGTGGAAGATTGACAACGCGCCGTTCTCCGGCCCCGTTGAGGCAGACGAAACGTTCATAGGCGGCCTGGAGAAGAACAAGCACCCACACAAGCGCCGGAACTCCGGGCGGGGGCCGACTGGCAAGGCCATCGTCGTTGGCGTCAAGGACCGCGCCACTAAGCGGGTGTCCGCCCAGGTGGTACCGTCCACAAGCAGCTTCTACCTGAAGCACTTTGTCGGTACCCATATGGAGCCAGAGGCCAAGGTCTACACCGATGAGCACGGCGGCTACGTCGGGCTACCCAACCACGAGACCATCAAGCACTCAGTGGGCCAGTACGTCAGTGGCATGGCCCACACGAACGGCATTGAGTCATTCTGGGCTGCGCTCAAGCGCGGATACCACGGTACATACCACCACATGAGCGTTAAGCACCTGGGCCGGTACATCGGGGAGTTTGAGGGCCGTCACAATGACCGGCCAGCCGACACGGTTGACCAGATGGCTCACATGGTACGGGGGATGGAAGGGAAGCGGCTCCGGTACGAGGACTTGATTGCGGAGGACGAGGCGGCCTAGCTCATAGATACTGCCGATGATATCGGGCCGAGACTAGGATACGACACTCCCCAGGGAACTAGTAATCGCGCCGATCAGCCTGCCGAGACTGGCAAATCGGGGGTTAGCCACTCAACCGCAACCAGTACACCCATCAACGTCACCCACCATTTGTTTTTCTGCCACCACCTGTTCATTCTTCCTAACACCCCCCCCTCTTCGCCTCTTTGAAGGGCGCGCCACCAGCGCCTTGAGAACTAGCTATCCCGGCCGTTTCGACGGATGATTTCTCGTGCCTCATCAATAACGCGCTGGACCTCCTCAGGAGTCCAGTCTGGACGATTCCCCACCACTCTTTCTACAGCCGCCAGCGCTTCTTCCCGTCCCTTAGCTCGATTCTTGCGCATGAATGAGTCAGCTAACATTGTGAATCCCTCCGTGATAGTGTATGCCAGTATTGCTTCTCCTATCCATAGAGGTCCAACCTTGTGTCCTCCGAGTAACCAGGGCTTCCCATATGCTATCGGGGCGGGTAGTCGTAAGGACAACCGCAACCCCGCTTACGGTAGCAAGTCCGACGAACAAGCCCCAAGCCCACAACTCCCGGAATATGGGCAAAGGGTTAGCCCTTGAGGATGCGGTCTAGCTCAGCCTTAGGGCGGGTCCGCACGACGGCAGCCACAATGTTCTCCGGGATGTCCGGTATGGGCTCCGGCTCTGGGCGCGGGGGGCGGCCCCGCTGACGCTTTGCCTCTGGCATCGCCTGACCCCCTCGTACCCGATTATCCTACGCGCTAGTCCTTCCCGTCAATACCTTTTCTCCCCAGGCGGTGGGTCAGCCGCGCCTCTAGGGTAATTTCGTATATAATTCCCTTTCGTATTTGGCATTTTCACCTGACCCCAGCCGCTCCCACCGAGGAAAGGAGGTAGTTGGCCCGGCCGTCAGTTTGCGGGGCTGAGGGACAGGTTGTAGGGGGCCGGCTGGTGAGTCCCCCTGGTGACGGGCGATACGACGACCACGGCGCTGAGGAGCTCCGGGCCGAGCTCCAGGACCTGCAGCCGGCCCGCCCGGCTCTCGTCCAGCTCCATCTTCCGGACGGACGCCGCACCGTCGGCTCCCATCAGTATGAGCTGGACCACGTACTCTTGGGGGAGGGTGTTGTCGAAGCGTACGAACCCGTCCGCGTCCCAGCCGGACGGCTGCTCGGCGTCGTCGAAGAAGCCCGCCTCGGGAACGGAGATGTCGTCGATCACGAAGCCGTCCAGGTGCACCGCGTCGTCGGTGACGTACTCGAACCGGAGCAGCAGCTTGCCGCCGGCGTAGTCGGAGAGGTCGATCCTCTCCAGGAGCCAGCCTCCGCTGTCGCCGGTGTAGCCGTCTCCGAAGCTGTTGCCCATGGGGTTGAAGGTGGAGGTGTGACCTCCCTTCAGGACCGTCCAGGTGACGCCGCCGTCGGTGGAGACCTCGGCGTAGGCGTAGTCCCATCCCTCCTCCACACTGAACCAGGTCCTGAACTCCAGGGTGGCGCGGCTCACGCCGGTCAGGTCGAGCTCCCGTGTCAGGGTCGAGTCGATGAGGTCTCCCCGGTTGCCCCACCAGCAGCGGCGTCCGCTGTGACAGGAGGTGTCGGCCTGCGCCACCTCGCGCTCTCCCTGGAAGCTTACGACGGCGCCGCCTTCCAGGGGGAGGCTGTAGTAGTGGGCGGAGAACTGGGGCAGACTGCCGCCTCTCTCAGATCCGGCGGCCAGGCGCCTCACCCTCCGCACCTTGACGTCGCGCCCCCGGTAGCCGTATGGCCCCTCCGGGGCGTCGACGTAGTTGGCGACCACCCAGTCGCTGAAGAGGTCCACGAAGGTCACGCCCGACCCGGAGAGAAACCTCTCGACGCCGTTGATGCCGTCGGCGCTCTCAGCCGCCAGCTCCCTGAGCCTCTCGTGGCCGCCGTGCTCCTGGACCAGATAAGCGAGGAACAGGACAGCCGCTCCGTAGTGCGGCCCACTCGTTCCGGGCCCATCGGGCCAGTAGTTCAGCTGAGTGGAGGGCCTCCACAGGAAAGCCTCCACGAAGGGCGAAGGGTAGCCCGCCAGCTCCCTGGCCGCCTCCGCCATCCCCTCGTTGATCCAAGCGTCCTCGCCGTGGTCGTTGTTCCAGTGTATCGCGTGCTGGAGCTCATGGACCAAGGTGCCCAGGTACTCCGGAGACCCGGGCCTCAGGTCCGAGTTCATGTAGACGATCTCCCGCTCGTTGCTGTACGGGTGGATATCGTCCGGGTACTCGTCATCGGAGCCAAAGTAGCCGCCGACTCCCCGGAGAGGCGTGTGGAGCACAGTCATCCTGGGGTCGTTGTCCACGCCGGGGTTCCAGACCTCCCCGAAGGACCTGGTCATGAGGGGCAGAATATCGCCCTCGAAGGCCTCCGCGGCCGACGCGATGTCATCGTCGTCGAGCTCCGCCGCGTCGTCGACGTACCAGTAGGCGTTCTCGCTGGCCAGCCGCAGCGTGGCCTGCACCGTGTAGCTCCGCAGCTCGTGCAGGTCGAGGACCCAGAACTCCTGCGTGTGCCCCTCCCGGTAGCTCACGGGCCCCGGATTGGCGAGGCGTGACAGGGCGCCGCCGGGGTTGGGACGCAGCCTTCGGGCGAGCTCGAAGAGGTCCCGCTCCGGCGGCTCCGCGACAGAAGCCGGGGCCGGTGTCTCTATCGGGACTTCTGGGGGCTTCTCATCGCCGGGGGCGGCCCTCTCGGCTACGGTGGGAGCGGAGGCGGGTGATTGGGTTTCGCCCTCCCCGCAGGCGGCAGCCGCCGCCAGTACGGCTCCCACGAGCAGGAGCGCCCCACACCTGGAGGCTGGGACCGCCGCGACTTGGAAAAGGCTGCGCATCGGATGACGTATGCAGGCAATAGGGACGGGTTCAGTTGAAGCGGTTCATCGTCGACGTTATACCGTTGGTCAGCACGGCCACTGCGGCCTGGGAGGCGCGCTCCACGGCTTCGTTGACGACCTCCAGCTCCTCCTCCGGTATCTCGCCCAGGACGTGCTCGATCTGGTCGGCGCCCTGGGAAGGGCCCCCTATCCCGACCCGAAGCCTGGGAAATGCCTGGGTGCCTATGGCCTCAGTGATGGACCTGGCCCCGTTGTGGCCGCCGGCGCTCCCATCGGGCCGCAGCCGGATCTTGCCCAAGGGGAGGGCGATGTCGTCGAAGATGACCAGCAGCCTTGCGGGCGGCGCCCTGTACCGCGCCAGCAGGTACGCAACGGCTTGGCCGCTGCGGTTGACGTAGGTCCGCGGCTTGGCCAGAGCTATGGGCAGCCCCTCCACGGTCCCTTCGCCGATGAGGGCGGTCCTGTGGCGCCGCGAGAGGGAGATGGAGTACTCGCTGGCGATGCGGTCTATGCACCGGAATCCCAGGTTGTGCCGCGTCCTCGCGTACTCGCTGCCGGGATTGCCCAGTCCGACCACGATCAGGTCCCGGGGGGCGGGCGGGCCTCCTGGCCCGATGAGCGACTTTCGGACTGACTGTAAGATGCGCAGGTGCTTCTCCTGATTCGTCCTCACCCCAGCCCTCTCGCATCGAAGGGTGAGGGGGGATGGCGGCGCTACTCCTCCAGGGTGTAGTCGCCGCTGGCTCCGCCGCTCTTCCTGACGAGCCTGACACCCTCGATCCGCATCCCGCGGTCCGCCGCCTTGCACATGTCGTAGAGGGTCAGCGCGGCGACGGCGACGGCCGTCATCGCCTCCATCTCGACCCCGGTCTTGGCGGTCGTCTTGGCCGTGGCCGTGATGACGGCGGCGCTGCGGGCGCGGTCGAGCTCGAAGTCCACCGTCACCTGGTCCAAGGGCAGCGGGTGACACAGCGGGATCAGCTGCGACGTGCTCTTGGCCCCCATGACTCCGGCGATCCTTGCGACCCCCAGGACGTCGCCCTTCTCGAACCCGTTGGACTCTATCAGCCTCAGGGTCTCCGGCTTCATGACCACCGCGCCCATGGCCACCGCCACGCGCTGGGTATCCGGCTTCTGCCCGACGTCCACCATGCGCGCTCTGCCCGACTCATCGACGTGGGACAGGGGGGCCTCCGGTGCGCTGGGGCCGGGGCGCCTCCCTCCCGGACCTCTCAGGTGGGCCTGCTCATTGGCCAGGGCGTCCGCCTTCTCGTTCAGGGGATTGCCGACGTGGGCGCGGACCCACTGCCACCGGACGGTGCGCTTGCTGGCCTCAGCGTCCAGCCTACCCCACAGGTCCCGGTTTGCGTTGCGCTTCCAGTTGCGGGTCATCGTGTTTACGACGTACTGGCTGTCGCTGAGGACGGTGACCCTTGCGGACTCCGGGACGGCGGCGACGCCGTTGATGACGGCCAGCATCTCCATGCGGTTGTTGGTCGTGGAGTCCTCTCCGCCCCGCACGACCCTCTCGGAGCCGTTCTCCACTATGACAGCCGCCCAGCCGCCGGGGCCTCCAGGGTTCTTCAGGCAGGAGCCGTCCGTGTATATCTCGATCAACCGGGTCTCTCTCCTGAATCTCTAGCTCGGCGGCGCTGAGGATGAAACGTACTCGGGAGGGGGCACTCTATCCGCCAGGAGCAGGTCGTTGCGCAGGGCGACGGACGATGGGTCGATGACGAATCCCCGCTCCAGGAAGCCTACCAGCTGCAGGTCCAGGAAACGCAGCAGGGCGCGGTCGAGGTCCTGGCGGGAAATCGCGTACACGCTGTCTTGAAAGGGGTAGCGCTGCGCCTTGGACGGGTCGAGCTTGTCCGCCAGAAAGACCACCCTGGCGATGGGGCCCATGCCCGGGGAGCCCGACGTATGCGATCTCACCGCCTCCAGCACCTCCTCGTCGGCGACCCGGGCCTCGCGCTGGAGCCACGCCGCGCCGACCGGGCCGTGCAGGAGGACAGGACTGGCTCGGTCGATGGGGCGGACGGGGATACCGTAGGCGCTGGCCGACTCCAGCAGCTCGTCGCCTCCGCACGCGCGGGCCAGGTCATGGGCCGCGGCCGCCAGGTCCGACCTCTCGACGTCGAGGCCGTGGACAGCGGCGAGGTCTCGCGTGATTTCGCGCACCCTCTCGACGTGCTGGAAGAGTCCCCTGGGCAGCTCGCGGAGGCGCGCCTCGACGGCGTCGGGAAGCGGCCGCAACCGGGCTATCCCATCCTTCCCAGGGGCTTACCGCCGATGACGTGCAGATGGAGGTGCTCCAGGGTCTGCCCTCCATTCTCGCCTTGGTTGATAGTCAGGCGGTAGCCGGAGCTCCCGACCCCCTCCTCGGCGGCCAGGCGGCTCGCCGCCGCCAGCATGTCCCCCAGGACGGAGCGGGTCTCGGCGGACAGGTCGGACAGGCGGGTCACGTGGCGGTTGGGTATCACCAGCAGATGCACGGGAGCGATGGGCGCGATGTCCCTAACTGCGAAGCAACTCTCGTCCCGGTAGAGGACGTCGCTCTCTACCTCACCGGACCCGATCTTGCACAAGATACAGTCGTCGAACATGGGGTGCTCTCAGGCTTCTCCTCTTGCTCACGCCGCCGACCGTCCCTGCCGGAAGGGGGGAGCTGCGAAGCGTCACTCCAGTACCGCGATGGCCTCGATCTCGACCAGGTAATCGGGCAAGACCAGCGCCTTCACGACGACGGTGCTGCTGGCGGGCCCGTCCTCGGGGAAGCGCCGGAGCCGCGCCTGGGCGTAGGCTTGGTAGTCGTCGACGTCGACCAGGAAGGCGGTGATCTTGGTGACGTCGCCCATGGCGGCGCCGGCGGCCTTCAGCGCCGCCTCCACGTTGTCGAGGCACTGCGCCGCCTGGGCGCCGCAGTCTCCCCGGCCAACCAGCCCTCCACCGGCGTCGGTCGATACCTGCCCCGACACGAAGACCAGGTTGCCGGCCCTGGTGGCCGGTGAGAAGCCTTGGGGCTTGTTGTCGGGGTTGGGAAAGAAGGTCTGTCTTGGCATTTTCTTCTCCGAGGCGGCCTCATCCCAGCGGGAGATGCCGTGCCGGGGACAGGCGGGTTGAAGCCCGCCCACCGGTCACGGGAGCTGCAACAGCTCGATACGCACGTCCACCGGCGCCTTGATGAAGGCTATGCGCGGGCCGTTGGGAACGTCGATGGGGCCCTCCATCAGCTCGGCGCCGAGGCCCGACAGGCGCTCGATCTCGGCGTCCAGATCGTCCACGTTCACGCCGAAGTGCTCCAGGCCCCAGTGTGGAACGGCATCACCGTCGCCCATCTGCTCGTTGGCGCGCGCCCCCGAGATGTTGACCGCGACGCCGTCGGGCGTCTTGCACCTGATGAAGCGGTCGCCGTAGGGGCGCACGACATCGCTCTCGATCTGGAAGTTGAAGGCCTTGACGTACCAGTCGGCGGTCTCCCCGGGGTCGGGGGACTTGAGGTGGACGTGGTTGAACTCGTAGGGCATGGGACTCACTCCTAGCCGTTACGGCGGGTCTCGTACGGCCAGCCTATGACATGCGCAAGGGGACTGTCAAGGAACGAGGACCGCCTGCTGCCCGTCAAATAGATTGACACCCTATGTAGGCGCGGATAGAATTGAGGCGTGACCTTGAGAGACCATAAAGGAACAGACCACTAAGGAGCAGGGGATGGTAGAGACAGCGGTTGTTACTCATGATGAGGTCGTTGAAGCCCTGAGGGAGGTCTACGACCCCGAGATTCCCGTCAACATAGTGGACCTCGGTCTCGTGTACGACATAAGGGTAGACGAGGGCGACATCGACATCCAGATGACCCTCACCTTCGCGGGATGCGGCATGGGGCCCTACATCGCGCAGCAGGCCGAGTGGCGTCTCGCCGAGATCGACGGCGCCGAGGACATCAACGTCGAGGTCGTCTACGACCCGCCGTGGACTCCCGAAATGATCACCCAGGAGGGCAAGAGGCTCCTCGGCATGGACTGAGCTTGGGGCTCCCCGCACGACGCCTACGAGCCTGAGGTGCCGACACAGAGCCCCGCCCTTTTCGGACGCGCCCGCCGCGGCGAGCGCTCCCTGAATAGCTGAGGAGACCGCATTGGCCAACCAGCAGATGAACAACCCCCAGGCCGCGCAGGCGCGGGCAAAAATCGAGTCGATGAAGCGGCAGTTCGAGCAGCGCCGCAACATCGCCGACGCGCTGTCGGGCGTCGGTCACAAGATCGGCGTCTACAGCGGCAAGGGGGGAGTCGGCAAGACCACCGTCGCCGTGAACCTTGCCACTGCGCTGGCCTACGACGGAATGCGCACGGGCATTCTGGACGTGGACATAGACTGCCCCAACGTGGTGCGGGCCATGAAGGTCTCGGAGCCGCCCCTCGTCGGCCAGGACAGCCGCATGGTCCCGTCGCAGCGGTTCGGCGTCAAGGTTATGTCCATGGGCTTCTTCCAACAGAACGAGGACGAGGCCATCATCTGGCGCGGCCCCATGGTACACAACGCCATCAACAAGCTCCTGCAGGCCACCGACTGGGGCGAGCTGGACTACCTCGTCATAGACCTGCCCCCGGGGACCTCGGACGCTCCCCTCACCGTAATGCAGACGCTGGACATGGACGGCTTCATCGTGGTGACGACGCCGCAGGAGCTGGCGATGGTGGACGCCAAGCGCTCCATCAACATGATCCGCAAGCTGCAGGTCAACGTCCTGGGCGTGGTCGAGAACTTCTCCGGAGAGGTCTTCGGGTCCGGGGCTGGCGAGGCGCTGGCGTCGGAGCTGGACCTTCGCTTCCTGGGCCGCTTGGACCTGCGCGCCGACTACCGGGACACGTCGAAGCCCGCCGTCCTCAGCAGCAAGGACGTCCTCGAGGAGTACCGGCACATAGCGCGGCAAGCCAAGTCCGCCCTGGAGGCCGTAACCGCAGGGGCCGACTAGGCCCGACCTTCGGGCTCGCCACCGCGACCCAGTCCTCACCCCTTCGGCACACTCCGGGCAGAGCCCTAACCCTCTCACCGACACCATTGTGTGGTAAGATTCGCACGCCAGAATGCTGAGGAGGCGGTTATGCCCACGATCACGGCGGATAAGATCAGCACCATCGCCAGGGAAGTGCTGCACGCGGCGGGGGCGTCCGAGGGCCACGCGAGGACCGTCGGCACGCACCTGGCCAACGCCAACCTTGCCGGACACGACTCCCACGGATTCATCCGCATCATCCAGTACGTCGGCAACATCAGGCAGGGGGACATCGACCCCAGGGCCGAACCCGAGGTCGAGCGTGACGTGGGCGCCATGGCGCAGATCAACGGCAACTCGACCTTCGGCCAGGTCGTGGCCATGATGGCCTCGGACCTGGCCATGAACAAAGCGCGGGAGCACGGCATAGGCCTCGTCGCCATGCACAACCTGGGACACACGGGCCGCGTCGGCACCTACCCCGAGAGAATCGCCAACGAGGGCATGGCCGCCATGATGTGGACCGGCTTCGTCGGGGGCACGGCGGCCAACAGCGTCGCCCCCTTCGGCGGGCGCGCCAGGAGGCTGGGGACGAACCCCGTGTCGATGAGCTTCCCCTCGCCGACGGAGGGCCCGGTGCTCCTCGACTTCGCCACCTCCGTCGCCGCCGAGGGCAAGCTGCGGGTCTACCGCGCCAGGGGGCACACCCTCCCCAGCGAGTGGGTGCTGAACAAGGAGGGCGTCCCCAGCAGGGACCCCAACGACTACTACGAGGGCGGCGCGCTGCTGCCAATGGGGGGTCTGGACGGCGGCCACAAGGGATACGGCCTCTCCATCATGGTCGCCCTCTTCGGCGCCGTGCTGGGCTCCCTGGGACACCAGAGCGCCACCATGGACACCCAGAAGAACGGCTCATCCATCGTGGCCATAGACCTGAGCCGGCTGGCGTCCATCGATCACGTCAGGGAGCTGGTGGGCAACATCGTCGCGTACGTCAAGGACACCCCCGCCATGGAGGGCTCCGGCGGCGTGCTCTACCCCGGAGAGATCGAAGCCATGACCCGCAAGGAGAGGCTGGCCGAGGGCGTCTCCATCGAACAGAGCACCTGGGACGAGGTCGTGGGGCTGGTCCAAGAGCTCGGCGTCGAGTCGAAGGTCGGCCCGCTGCCTGAGTAGCCACTAGGGTCCCCTTCTCCCGAGTCTGGGAGAGGGTTAAGGTGAGGGTTGGGAGCCGCACATTTCAGACGTAGGTTAGAGGCTCGCGGACGATGCCCCCTCAGCCGCAAGACGGTCATCTACAGGTAGGGGAGCTCCAACTCCACTACCTCCGGTGGGGCGACGCCTCGGCCCCGCCGATGCTGCTTCTGCACGGACTCCAGGACTGCGCCCGCAGCTGGGACGTCTTCGCCTCCGCCATGTCCCGCGACTATAACGTCGTGGCCCTGGACCACCGGGGCCACGGCGACAGCGAGTGGGCCGACCGGTACCGCCTCAACGACTACGTCGAGGACGTGAAGGCGCTGGTCGAGGCCCTCTCCCTGCGAGACTTCGTGCTCGTGGGACACTCGGCCGGCGGACGCAACGCCTTCCTCTACACCGTGCGCCACCCGGAGATGGTGAGAGCCCTGGTCATCGTCGACATCGACCCCGACGCCGCCAACCCGGAGTCGGCCTCCATGTTCCAACGCTACAAGACGGAGTCCGACGAGTGGGGCTCCCTGGACGCCGTGATCGAGAGGCTGCGCTCCCGCCAACCCAGCTCCACCGACGAGACGCTGGCCCACCAGGCCCGGCACATGACGCGGCAGTCCCCCGGCGGGAAGAGGGTGTGGAAGCGGGACCGCAGGCTCGTCGAGGCCTACGAGAGGCCCGACCTCTGGGCCGAGTGGTCCCGCATCGAGTGCCCCACCCTCATCGCCAGGGGCCGTCAGAGCAACCTCCTGACCCACGAAGTCGCCGTCAGGATGCGCGAGGCCATCCCCCGCGCCCGCCTCGCCGAGCTCGAGGGCGGCGGCCACTGGTTCTACCAAGAGCTCCCCGGCCCCTTCGAGGCCACCATCCGCTGGTTTTTGGAGGCCCCTCCGGCGTAGGGCATTACCTCTGAGGGCTAGAACGGGCTGAATTGCTCCAAAAAGGTCCATCTAACGGATAGACAAAGCTACGATAACCATGGTATTATTCAGGTTGGTTTGCGATTATTCGAGAGCGCCTTTCGGAGACAACATTTTTGCAAAAAGGAGGCTACAATGGGCAGTGGAAATTGGCATCAGGACGTCAGCATGGAGAATGCCCGCGCGGCCAGCATGGCCATTAGAAAGACCATTAGGAACGTTGAGGAAGCTTTAGGCATTGCTTTCCCTCGCGGGGGCAGTCCTAGTGAAGACAGGGATATGATGGTTGAAGTCCTCAGGGACTTGCTGTATGGGCGATGAGGTCAGCCGGGGCCACTATAGCGCTATAGTGGCCCCGGCTGACCTAGAAATCACCAGAATCAGGGAGGAATCTCATGGCCAACGAATCTACGATCAGCGACTTGAAAGCGGCGATTGGGAAGTTGAGGGCAGAGAGACGCCGGATCGAAGAACAGCATCGTGCGCTAGTCACGACTCTGCGGTTCTTCGAGGAGTCGGAGCCGGGTACAGAGCTCACGTCATCTTCGATTCCGACGCAGGGCCATTTCGAGAGTTCGGGGTCCCAGCGTAAGCGCGCCGATAACGACCTGCGCAACGCAATGGCGCAAATACTGGCGGCCGAAGGCCCGCTGCACCGCCGGGAAGTCCATGATCGCCTCGTGGAGATGGGCGTGCACGTGGGGGGCCAAGACCCGATCAATAACGTGGGGGCACACCTGAGCATCGATCCGCGTTTCACGAATGTAGGCAGAGGCGTGTGGGGCCTGACGACGCAAGACGACACTGAGCCCGACATATTTGGCACCGAACCCGAAGGAGAAAGTGACAGTCTCTTCGATAATCAGGAAGAGGATGACTCAGATGAGGAGGACAAAGTCGCATGGTGAAGAGCAACGGACAGTCAATCTTGAGAGCAGAGTCAGAAGGAGGAGTTATGAGACGCAGCGAAATGTATCGACGGATAGGACTTGCGCCTGAGCGATGGAACTGCTCGGAGAAAGAGCGGCACTCGATCCAAGCGGATGCCGCCAAGGCATCTCTCGCCCATAGACGGCGAATCTCCGTATGCTACGGCGTAAATGAATACTGGTGTCGTGAACACCAATGTTGGCACTGGGGTCATACCGATAAGCACAGAGTGGCTAATCGGATCATGTGGGAAAGCCTCGTTTGGTTCATGGCGTGGCAGACTCAGTCCAAGCCCGCCACGACACTGCCAACTCCAAGTAGCGTTGGTCTACTACCGGAAACTTTATGGCTTGTCCAAGCGCTGAGGCACGGGAGTGCCACATGATCTCGACAAGAAATGAAGACCCGGCATACCAAGAGGAAGCCCAGAAGCTGACGGAGGTGGTCCAGTACATCACCGAGGCGCGCCACAACATGCAGGGTCAGATGCCGGCGACGGCGGCGCATCAGGAGGCGGCGGACGCTATACAGGAGATCCTGCAGGAGAACGCCGACACGCTTTACTCCGCGCTGGAGCGGCCATACTTCGGACGCATCGACTACTTCGATAAAGGCGACATAGCCTCTGTCCAAGGACAGGTTGATGAGGAACCGGACGACCTTGCCAAGCAGCGGCGAAAGATCTACCTAGGGATCACTTTCATCCCCGGCCACGACGTCTTCAGCTGGACGTCGCCCGTGGCAAAGCTCTGGTATACCCAGAGCTACGAGGACGGCTACACGGCGCCCAGGGGCTATATCCCCACCAGGGTCGATCTGAAGCGCTACCTCCGCATCAGGGAGAGCCGTCTCGAAGACCTGAACGACATATTCCGCCGGCAGCTCCCCGCTCCCGACACGGCCAGACAGGGCATCCTGACCGAGGCCCTCAGCGGGGTCGGCAGCGATGACGGCCACCTGCAGGTGATCGTCGAGACGATAGAGCCGGGCCAGTACGAGAGCATCGCCAACGTCAGCGACAGAGTGCTCATCGTTCAGGGAGCGGCGGGAAGCGGCAAGAGCGAGATCGGGCTGCATCGAATCGCCTACCTGCTGTCTCCGCACAACGAGATTCCCGCACGCGAGCGGCCCACGCCGGACACCACACTGTTCGTTGGGCCGTCTCAGGCCTTCCTGGAGTACGCAGCAGACATTCTGCCGACCCTGGGAATACAGGAAGATATCGAACAGGTCAGGTTCAGCGAATGGCTCACCGGGCGTCTGTCTGCGAGGACGCCTATTCGGCCGAGTATCTGGAACGACCTGCTGGCACGGGGGGAGATGACTCGCTTCAATGAAGAGGCCGAGTCGTTCAAGGGGTCCCTCGCCATGGCGGACGTTCTCGACCGGCACGTGGCGGAGACGGCCGTCGCCATCAGGCGCAGATGCCTTGCGCTCCCGGCGGAGATTCCTGGGATCGGCTCGGGCGCGCGGTTCTCCCAGGCGCAGCTCAGGTCGATGTTGAACAGCCTACTCCCCGACTCCGAGAGGGGCCGTCGGCTGAATGGGCAGCGAGGGGAGTTCATTGATCGGGTCACGAGGCAGATCCCGCTGACAGACCGGGCCTCTCGCCCTCCGGTCCGGGAGGAGTTGGAGAGGAGGCGGTCAGCCGTGAGGAGAGCGGTCGCTGATTGGTGCGACACGGTGTGGAAGATGGTGGACTTTAAGGAGGCCTACGCCTCGCTGCTCATGGACACCGAGCGGATCACCCAGTTGGCCAAGTCCAGCCTGTCGGATGAGACCGCCGACGAGCTGGCAAAATCGGCGGCGAGAATACGGAGCCAAGGGTTCGACGACTCCGACGTCGGGGCCCTAGCCTACCTCGATCACCTACTGAACGACACCATAGAGAGTCGCTACCGCCACGTCGTGGTGGACGAGGCACAGGACATCTCCCCCATCGAGTTCAAGCTGCTCGCGGCCAGCTCCGCCAACAACTGGTTCACGGTGCTGGGTGACACGGTCCAAAGGCTCACGCCCTACCGCGGCATCAGGATATGGCGGGACGTGGAGCGGGTCTTTGGACGGTCGGAGATCGAGGTACAGCGCGCCCGTAGGTCATACAGGTCCAGCAAGCAGATAACCACATTCAACAACAGGATCCTCAGAACCTTCGACCAGAACATCCCGGCGCCCATTCCCTTTGAGCGAGACAGTCACCGCGTAGAGTACCACCAACACAGGACGACAGCCGACATGTATCGAGGCATCGTCGACGACTTGGAGCGGGTACGGTCCTTGAATGAATTGAAGGAGGCCGTCATCGCAATCCTCGTGAGAGACCAATCCAACTTGAACCGGTTCCAGGAGTTCTGCGAAGGGCGGGATATCGCCGGGATCGTCCTCGTAGGCCAAGAGCATCACAGCGACTCCCGCACCGTGCTTGCCCGCATCCCCGACGTCAAGGGGCTGGAGTACGACGCGGTCATTGTCATGGGCGTCAACGACGCCTTCAGCGCGACCCTCTTCAACAAGAAGCTCCTCTACCTAGCGACGACGAGAGCCAAGCACTACCTGGGCATCCACTGGTCCGGGAAGCAGTCGGAGATACTGCAGTCCATCTCCGACCGTGCGATCACCCAGTATCGGCGCTAGGAGCATTGCTTGGCTTCTGACTCCCAACCCTCACCCTAACCCTCTCCCAGACCTGGGACAGGGGACTTGGCCTGGCTCAAGGCCGGAACGACGGTGCGGACCTCCCTCCCTGAACCCGCCCTTGACACACCCGCGCATCACCCCTACGATAAGCACATATGTCCGCATTCGAACATACAAAAGACCTTGCCAGCATAGTGCATGAGGAGACCGACGACGGCAGGCTCATCGTCCGATTCCTCGTCGACGCCATGCAGGGGCGCCTCCAAGGCTCCAAGCCCTGCCACCGACTCGACGCCTGCCGACAGCTCGTCGCCCTCGGCTTCCACGAGGCCCGAGACCACATCCCCGACACCACCGGCGCCGCCAGACGCAATGGCGCCCAGACCCACCACGCCAGCAACATTCCAGCGTCTCTCCACAGAGTCGACAGAGTGGACAGAAAACTCGCGGAGCTTATACGAAAAGAGACCGACGACGGCAGAGCCGCCGTCCGATTCCTCGTCGACGTCATGCACGGTACCCTCGATGGCTTCAAGCCCCACCACAGGCTCGCGGCCGCCAAGGAGCTCCTGCGCCGGGGCTTCCCCAAGCCCGCCGACGCCCCCGCCTCGCCCCGCCAAGCCCCCTCGACCCTCGACCGACACGCACCCGCGTCCGGCAACGGCAGGCGCCCCCAGTACGATTCCTCCCGCAGATACCGCTCCCAGTCGTCCGACAACCCCAAACACTACGACGACAACAACCTCCACAACTACAGCCAAAACCTCTACGAGCGCGACTGCTACGGCCACAAGGCTCTCCTGAAGATCTATGGCGGCGAAGACGCCGTCAGCGCGGCCAACCGAGCCAACTTCGAATACCGCACCTCCATGACAGAGAACGAGCAGGTAGCACTCCTCACCGAGGACCCCAACGTCGAGAGCTGCTACGGCTACAACGCCCTCCTCTACATCTTCGGCAGCAAAGCGGCCGTCATCGCCGCCAACAAAGGCGCAGCCAAGTACAATCTCCGGAAGAGACAGGCCCCCCGTGCCCTCGCCTCCGACCTCCCCATCGACTCCGCCAGAGGCCCATGAGGAATACCCAGCACCGAGCTGGACTACCAGGCTGGAAATTGTCCCTCAGCCACCGGACGAACGTTCTCGCGGTCTGTCTGTACCGGCGCTAGGAGCTGGGCTCGGCTCCGTCGAGCTGCTCGCTGATACAGCCGAAGAACTGGTCCATCATCATCCTGGAGGCGCTGCCGAGGAGCCGCTGGCCGACCCTGGCGACGATTCCCGTCAGGTAGACGTCTCCGGCGACGGTCACCTCGGTCTCGCCACCCTCCTCTTCGGAGAAGCTGAGGACCCCCTCGCCCCTGACGGAGGTGCCCGCGCCGCGCCCCTGGATGACGATCCTGTACGATTCGGGGCGCGCCTTGTCGGTCACGTCGATGGTGCCGGAGAAGGAGCCGGATATGGCCGCGATGCGGACCTTGGCCTCAACCTTGTAGCTGTCCTCTCCGACAGCCTCGTACCTTGTGCATCCAGGGATGCACCTAGGCAGCACCTCCGGAGACTGCAGGGCAGTCCACACCGTCTCGCGGCCGGCGGCCAGCCTGTATGAGCCCTCGATTCTCAACTTCTGCAGCTAGCTCCTTCCACCAACGTCAACCAAATCTACCACACCGGAGCAGTGCGGGCCAGACGTGGTAGCCTGCCAGGAAGTTTACTGCTATAATCGCCCCGTCTTGGAGAGGGATGACCGATTCTCGTCTGTGGAGGTATCCGCCGTGGGCAACACCATCTCCGTCACAGTAAATGGGACCCAACACACCAGCGATGTGGAGCCTCGGCTCCTGCTGGCTCACTATCTTCGAGAGACCCTGAACCTGACGGGGACTCACGTGGGCTGCGACACCACCAACTGCGGCGCGTGCACCGTCATCCTGGACGGAAAGGCCGTCAAGTCCTGTACGCTGTTCGCCGTGCAGGCGGACCGCGCCGAGATAACGACCATCGAGGGGCTGGCCAGCAACGGGGAGCTCCATCCGCTGCAGGAGGGCTTCTGGGAGGAGCACGGGCTCCAGTGCGGCTTCTGCACCCCCGGGATGATAATGTCGGCCTACGACCTGCTGGAGCGTAACTCCGACCCGTCCGAGGCGGAGATACGCCACGGCCTCGCGGGCAACCTGTGCCGCTGCACCGGGTATCACAACATCGTCAAGGCGGTCCGGTTCGCCGCCGACAAGATGGGCTCATAGTCCCTCCGGCAGGCCCTATGGGCTTAGAGCGCAGCTTCGCGGCGGGCACGCCGGACCAGTGACCCCAGTGATCCCAGTGACCTAGGAGGGGGATAAAAGTGACTACCAGCGCCTTCGAGTACCACGCTCCGACCACGGTAGCCGAGGCTGCCCAGCTGCTGTCCCAGCACGGCGACGAGGCCAAGCTGCTGGCGGGAGGCCACAGCCTGGTCCCGCTCATGAAGCTCCGCCTGGCCCAGCCGGGGGTTGTGATCGACCTGGGCAAGATTGACGGCATGGCGTACGTACGGGAGCAGAACGGCGGCCTCGCTATCGGTGCGATGACCACCCAGGCCCAGATCGAGTCGTCCGGCCTTGTGCAGGAGCGGGCTCCTATGCTCGCCGAGGCGGCGGGACAGGTCGCCGATCCCCAGGTGCGGAACGTGGGCACCATAGGCGGCAGCCTCTCCCACGCGGACCCGGCGGCGGACCTGCCCGCGGTGGTGATGGCTCTCGGAGCCCAGATGGTGACCAGCTCCACGGGCGAGCACCGCACCATCGACGCCGGAGACTTCTTCGTCGACCTCCTGACCACGGCGCTGCGCCCGGACGAGATACTGAGCGAGATACTGGTGCCCGCCCTGCCCGACCGCACCGGGACCGCCTACGCCAAGTTCGGCAACAAGGCCTCCCACTACGCGGTGGTGGGCGTCGCCGCGGTCGTAACCTTGGGCGCCGACGGCAGCTGCGAGAGCGCCAGCATCGGCGTTACCGGGGCGGGACCCAAGGCGGTCAGAGCCACCGCCGCCGAGGAGGCGCTGACGGGGAGCAGCCTAGACGACTCCGCCATCGAGGCAGCCGCTGCCCTGGCCGGGGACGGTATGGAGTTCAACGAGGACGTCCACGCCTCCGCCGAGTACAGGGCCCACCTCACGACCGTGTTCGCGGCGCGGGCGATCAGGACCGCGGCCGCGAGGGCCTCCTAGCCTGTCGACGGAATACCGCATGCCTGAGCAGTCGGCGGGGGACAAAGAACGCTTCCAGGCCAGCTTGACCCGGCTGTGGGAGATCTACAAGGACATCGGCTCCGTCGCCAACGAGGTCTCCACTTGGCGTTGTCCCTATAAAAACGCCCTGGACCGCTGCACCGCCAACTTCGGCTGCCGCAACCAGTCCTTCGCCGACGGGCCCGGCAAGCCCGCCATCTGCACCGGCAGCGACAACCTGGACTACCGCAGCGCCTGGGAGCTCTGAGGATCCGATTCGCGCTCTTCCCGCCTGTGGGAGGAGACTCGCGGGCCTCTGTTACAATAGCCGCATGGCTCCCCTGTACTACGACGGGCGCACCATCGATCTGGCCGCCGGCAAGTCGATCTTCGACTATGCCGACAGCCTCAAGGTGCGAGTCCCTACCTCCTGTGGCCGCACCGGCGAGTGCCACGAGTGCATCGTCGAGATTCGCCGGGGCGCGGACGGCCTCACTCCGCCCACCGAGGCCGAGACGTTCCTGCGGGACGGCTACCGGCTGGCCTGCCAGGCCGAGGTGGTCGACCCTGGGCGGGACATCGAGTTCGCCGTCCTGCGGCGGCAGCCCAGAATCCTCACCGAGTCCATCCGCCGGGAGGTCGAGCTCGACCCGCGGACGGTCCGGCGCGGCCAAGGGGTCTACTTCGGCGACACCCGGATCGACGACTACCGAGGCCACCTGTACGGGCTCGCCATCGACGTCGGCACCACCACGGTCGTCCTGAACCTGGTGGACCTGGAGACGGGCTCCATCGTCTACAACGCGTCCTTCGAGAACCCGCAGCGCTTCGGGGGAAGCGACATCATGCACCGCATCTCCTACGACGCCGGGCCCTTCGCCGGGGAGCTGCAGCAGGTCATGCTGTCGTCCATCAACTTCGAGATCGGCGACATGTCCCGCCGGACCGGGGTCCACCGCCGCAGGATCTACGAGGCGGTGATCGTGGGCAACGCCACGATGCGGGACATCCTCTTCGGGCTGGACGTTCAGCCCATCGGGGAGAAGCCCTACAAGTCGGTGACGGAGACGGAGGCCGCGGCCGGGGTCCGGGAGAGCACGGTGCTCAACGTGAAAGCCGCGGAGCTGGGCCTGCGGGTCCACCCCCAGGCCAACGTGTACGGCGGGCCGCTGATAGGCTCCCACGTCGGCGCCGACGTGGCCGCAGACCTCCTGGCCGTGGGCATGTTCGAGGAGGAGGACGTGGTCATGCTGGTGGACGTCGGAACCAACACGGAGGTGGTCGTCGGCAACCGTCACCACATGATGGCGGCGTCGTGCCCGGCCGGACCCGCCTTCGAGGGCGGCCAGATCACCTACGGCATGCCCGGCTACGACGGCGCCGTGGAGTCGGTCCGGATCACCAAGAGCGGGGTCGAGTGCAGGACAATCGGCGGCCTGGAGGCCCAGGGCATCTGCGGCTCGGGGCTGGTCGACCTGCTAGCCGAGCTCAGGCGGACGGGCCGGATGAACGAGCTGGGCGCCTACGACAACGGCGCCCGGGAGTTCCTCTTCGAGCCGAAACGTGGCATGACCCTGTCCAGGGCAGACGTCAGCGCCCTGGCCCAGGCCAAGTCCGCCAACTACTCGGGCCAGTACATCGTGCTGCGAAGATTCGGGGCCGCTCCGGAGGAGATAAGCAGGATGTACCTGGCGGGGGGCTTCGCCAACTACGTCAACGTCGCCAACGCCGTCGGAATCGGCTTCATCGCCAACGTACCGGCGGACAAGATCGTCAAGGTGGGCAACGCCGCCCTGGAAGGTGCTACGATGATGCTGGTATCGGACAGGATGCGCCGGACCGGCGAGGAGCTGGTGGGCCGCATCGAGCACGTGGAGCTTGAGACGACCCCCGACTTCTTCGACATCTTCGTCGAAGGCTGCATGTTCAATCCCATGGACATGGCCAAGGAGGTACACAAATGAACAAGAACAGCTATCAGCCGATGCCGCGTTCAGGACAATTAGCGAAAAATCTCAACCTCCCGCTCGAGGATTTGTTGGACCGGATTATCCCGTTTCAAGTGGACAGGGTCTATTCCTACGTTGTCGCAACGGTAGAGTATCACCAAGGTCGCTTGTACCAAACAGGCAGTGGTCCCAATTTTCAAGGAAGCCTGGTGACACTGTGTTCATGCAAGCATCTGATGAGAACGTATTTGGACACAGAGTCCTGGAAGGGTGTGTGGATCGCCGGATTCACAAGTGTCATGGATATGGGCGCGAACAAACTCTTCTATTTGATGATGGTGTCACAAGCGTATGAATCTCACCATGACCTTTGGTCTTCTGATTCCATCCCAGAAGAGACAAAGAATGCGAAGGCCGCTCACTTAGATAGATTCGGCGATATCTATAAACCAAAGAACGGAGCAGATCGTCCTCATTCCAAATGGCACTATTGGCGGTATCTGGTACCGTCTAAGCTTCATGTGCATTGTGAGCCTGGCAATTGGCAGGAAGACATAAAGTATCTCACTCAGCACGGACGCAGACCTGCACTACTCGTAGGACATCCAGAATACAGTTTCCTATGGGACCGGCCTATGATAACGTCTCCTTACAGGCTTCCGCGGGGACAGAAGAAAGCAAAGCTATCAGACCTGTTTCCTTTTGACTGATAGCCGGGGCAACTGTTGACCTATGCTAGCCAACTAGAGGGAGAACACCGATGTCTCTCAAGGTGCTGATAACCGATTACGTCTGGCCCTCGGTGGAGCCCGAGAGGGCGGTGCTGGCGGAGGCTGGCATCGCGATAGAGGTCGCCCCGGACGTCAGCGAAGAGACCCTGGCGTCCATGGCGAAGGGCGTCGACGGCATCATGACCTGCTTCGCCCAGGTGACCGAGAGGGTCCTCCGCTCCGCCTCCAAGTGCGCGGTCGTGGGCAGGTTCGGCGTCGGCGTGGACAACATCGCCGTGGATACGGCAACGGAGCTGGGGATGGCCGTCACCTACGTGCCGGACTACTGCGTCGACGAGGTGTCGGACCACGTCATGGCGCTCCTGCTGGCCTGGAACCGGCGCATCATACCCCTGGACCGGTCGGTCAGGACCACCGGCTGGGGCAGCGTGCCGCTGACGATGCGGATGATGCGCCTGAGGGGCAAGAAGCTCGGCGTAGTCGGCTTCGGGAGGATAGGCCGGGCGGTGGCGGCCAAGGCGCTGCCCTTCGGGTTCGACGTACTGGCGGCCGACCCCTTCGTGACCCCCAAGTCCGCCGCCGAGTCGGGCGCGAAGCTGGTGGACCTGGAGACGCTGCTCCGAGAGTCCGACTTCGTTACCCTGCACTCTCCCCTGACCATCGAGACCACCAACCTGATTGGCAAGGCCCAGCTGGAGATGATGAAGCCCGAGGCGTTCCTCATCAACGCGGCCAGGGGTCCGCTGATCGACGAGGCGGCGCTCTACGAGGCGCTGACGACGGGCCGGATAGCCGGAGCCGGTGTGGACGTGATGGTGGACGCCGAGCCGCCCCCCGATAACCCGCTGGTCATGCTGGACAACTTCCTGGTGACCCCTCACGTGGCGTTCTTCTCCCAGGAGTCGACGCTGGAGCTCGAAGAGCGGGCCGCCGGCGAGGTGGCGAGGGTCCTCCACGGCGAGATGCCCGACAACCTGGTCAACCCCGGCGTCCTCTCCCATCCCAACCCGCGGCACAAGATACGCAGGGCGTGAGTCCAAAGGCCCCGGGCGTAGCACCCGTGAGGCCATTGTGGGCTCACGGCGCCTTGGCACGATCACACGGACTGGACGGCCCTGGACTGCTCATACACGACAGCAAGGTTCGCCATCCGCGCCAGATTGTATCCCGTAGCCACGAGGTACCCTGCCAGTCCGGTTCGCTCCACAATCTGGACAAAATCAGGAACCTTCAAAGCTAGGACTATCCACCGGGGCCTGAACGTGCTGTGGAATCAGATTGCTTCCTGCAATGGGCCTGTGGGGGCCGAACTCCCCGACATCCCAGACAGCCCCGCGACTGCTGCACCTCATGAGGAGTCACGCATGTCATCATCCTGGGCCGTTCCCCACCTAAGCGTCCGGTTGCCTCTTGCGTTGGATTCCGTACTAGGAATATAATATAGCTATGCTGTGGGAGGTCGAGTATACGGACGAGTTTGGGCAGTGGTGGCAGGGACTTTCGGAGAGCCAGCAGGACGCGGTGGCCGCCAGGGTAGACCTGCTGATGGCGTACGGCCCCAACCTGCCGTATCCCTATTCCTCGGACGTAAGGGGATCGCGCCACGGTGTAATGCGAGAGCTTCGAGTACAGAGCGGCGGCAGGCCCATCCGGGTCTTCTACGCCTTTGACCCGAGGCGAACGTCCATACTCCTCATCGGCGGAGACAAGACCGGCAACGACGGATTCTACGAGGAGTACGTGCCGGTTGCCGACAACCTCTACGACGAGCATCTGGAAGAGCTGCGAAAGGAGGGTCTGATCGAATGAGTGGACGCCATCCGTTCAGCGAGCTGACTAGGGACTTCTCACCGGAGCGCCGCCGGCGGATTGACGACATCCAGAGGGAGTTGCTCGCAGAAATGCCTTTGCATGAACTGCGCCGGGCGCGTGCGCTGACCCAGCAGGACCTGGCTAAGATGCTGAATGTGAATCAGCCCGCCGTCTCGAAGCTGGAGCAGCGGGCCGACGTGTACGTCTCCAGTCTGCGTTCCTACATCGAGGCTGTGGGAGGAAAGCTGAAGATCGTCGCCGAGTTTCCTGAAGGCGAGGTAGCCATCACCAATTTCTCGCAGATGGGAGAGGCTGAGGAGATACCGTAGAACGCGAGGAATTAAGGTGCCGACTCGTTTTCAGGCCTGTCTACGTGGCTGAAACTGGCGACTGGCATAGCGGTAAGACATTGTGCAACGCACAGCCTTCACCTGAGTCCTCCCCCAGGCTGCTAGAGGACCAACGGGTGCTCCCCTGCGGCGCTACAACCGGTCTCCGGGGGGCTTCTGGGGCGAGAAGATGGAGCCTTCCGGCAATCCGGCGGCTTGGCGACGGCGGCGAACGGTGGACGATAGGGCCTTCGAGGCGATCCCGAACACCACCGCGCCTGCGATAGCCAGCGGGAACCCCTTCAGGATCTGCCTACGAGAGTAGCCGTGCGTGCTCTTCGGTGTCTTGCCCAAGTCGTACCTCGCTCCTCGGTATATCGCCTGATGGGGCCTCGTCCAGACCGCCTACGCCCCATTATAAGGGAAGCCCGATAAGAGCAGCAATCACTCGACCCAGGGCAGGAAGGTTACGCCGTAGTAGCAGGAGTAGGCCACCAGTATGCCCTTAATCGTCTTGCCGATTAGCACCGTAACCAGGAACCGCAGCAGCGGGTATCGCACGCCTCCGGCGGTGATCCCCACCAAGTCGAAGAGGGGATTGGGTATCACCGACATGATGAGGATCACGAAGACGCCCCGCCGCTCCATCCATCCCCGTATCCTCTCGTAGTAACGTCGTTGTTCCACCACGGTCCTGCCGCCGTAGCCGATGGCGTACCCGGAGGTCTCGCCCAAGGTCTCGGCCACTCCAGCGAGGACGCCCAGCGTCAGGGGACTCAGCAGCAGGCTCACGCCGCACAGGGAGATCAACCCCGGTACCGGCAGTACGAGAGAGACGCTGGCCAGGAAGTTCAGGAAGAAGACACCCGGGTAGCCGAGCTCCTTCCAGCGCTCGACGTCGGAGGCATCGCCACTCAGCAGCCAGCCCATCGTCACCCCCACCACGGCCGCCAAGCCGGCGATGAGTATAGCGAACTGGAACCGGCTGTCTCGCTCCAGCCAGTACCGCCCCAGGGCGGATACCTTTTGCTGAGCCCGTAGCTGCATCTCCTCCCCCAACCTTGGCGCCCCCGTCCCCTACCGCCTGCTCACCTATAGCCAAGGAGACCGGGGAGAGGGACGAGTCTCGCCTATGGTACAGACTCCCCAAGTTAACAGCCTATCCTATAGGCAACCCCGTACGAAAAGGCAGAAAATCTAGGGATACTCTGAATAAGTCTGGTGTGTTGTGGCATAGTACTATGCCATACACAAAGCAGAGATGTTTGGGGTGAAGACACGATGGACCAGCCAACATTTGCCGACTTGGAGTACGAGAGCAAGAAGCGCAAGACCCGCCGGGAGATATTCCTGGAGCGCATGGACGGTCTGATCCCTTGGGAACAGCTCGTAGAACGCATCCGCCCGTTCTATCCCAAGGGCAGGCCGGGGCCGGCGACCCTATGAGTTGTCTGTGATGCTGCGGATTCACTGCGTGCAGATGTTCTACAACCTTAGTGATCCTGGTATGGAGGACATGCTCTACGAGGTCGAGTCGGTGAGACGGTTCGTAGGGTTGAGGCTGTCGGGCCCGCTCCCGGACGAGACGACGGTCCTGAACTTCCGCCATCTGCTGGAAGAGCACGAGTTGGGACAGGGTCTGTTCGAGGAGATCAACCGTCATCTGGAGTCCCAGGGGCTGCGGCTTCGGGAGGGAACGATCGTGGACGCGAGCATCATTGAGGCGCCATCGTCAACGAAGAATCGTGCAGGTAAGCGAGACCCTGAGATGCGTCAGACGAAGAAGGGGAATGAGTGGCACTTCGGGATGAAGGTACACGTCGGTGCGGACGCTGAGACGGGAGTAGTACATAGCGTAAGAACGACACCTGCGAACGTTCATGACGTGACGGAGGCTCACCGGCTGCTGCACGGTGGAGAGAAACGGGTGTGGGGCGATGCGGGGTATCAGGGAGTCGACAAGCGATTGGAGAATCGCGAGTTGGATGTGGACTGGCAGGTAGCGATGAGACCCGGGAGACGTCGGCAGCTGGAGCCGGGAAGCTATGAGGCGCTTATGGAGAAGCGCAAGGCGTCGACCAGGGCGAAGGTGGAGCATCCGTTCCTGTACGTGAAGCGGCACTTCGGATACGCCAAGGTGCGTTACCGAGGGTTGGCAAAGAACACGCAACGACTGATGTTGCTACTGGGGATGACGAACTTGATAAGGGCGGAGCAGTACTTGGCAGCCTGACGAGGGCGAAGTGCGCCCAAGCTGGACAAACGAACGTAGATACGCCTTAGCAGAGCCGTTTCAGGACCACAAGACCTCATCGACACACGGTAGGAGGAAGAAACACCTCGGACAGTCCACTTACTGTCCATCACATACGAGATACCCTCAGTTGTTCAGACCTTCCCTAGGTCTCGTTCTCTCGAGGAATGGGACCTTAGCGGGCGCCGTCTCAGCTACAGAGGGAAGATAGGGAAGGTGTCACACCTCGTGTGGGCGGACCGGCCGGTAGTCAGGTGAATAGAGTGACAGGGCAGATGGGCCGGGGCGGACTGCGCCTCCTCAGGCGGCCGCTTCGCCGGTTGCCGGAGACGTGCTGAAGGAGAGCTCACCGTCGCCGGCCTCGACCACGACGTGGCCTCCCGGCTCGACCTCTCCGGAGAGTATCTTCTTGGAGAGGGGGCTCTCCAGGCAGCGCTGTATTGTGCGCCTCAGGGGTCTCGCTCCGAAGACGGGGTCGAAGCCCTCCGCGGCCAGCCACTCCTTCGCGGAGTCGGTCAACGAGACCGTCACCCCGTGCTCCTTCAGCCGCGACTCCACCTCCGTCACCATGGTCTCCACGATGCGCTGGACCTGGCAGCTGTCCAGAGAGTCAAAGATGATGGTCTCATCGACCCTGTTCAGGAACTCCGGCCTGAAGGTCCTCTTGAGCGCCTCGTTTATGGACGAGCGTAGACGGGCCGAGCCGCCTCCCTCCGGGTCGTTCAGGAAGCCTACCGTCTTCTGAGCGGCCCCGGTGGTGCCCAGGTTGCTGGTCATGATGACCAACGTGTTCCTGAAGTCCACAGTCCTGCCGTGGCCGTCCGTCAGACGCCCGTCCTCCAGAAGCTGGAGCAGGACGTTGAAGACGTCGGGATGCGCCTTCTCTATCTCGTCGAAGAGGAGCACCCGGAAGGGCCGCCGCCTCACCGCCTCGGTGAGCTGGCCGCCGTCCTCGAAGCCGACGTAGCCGGGCGGAGCGCCTATGAGCCGCGACACGGCGTGCTTCTCCATGTACTCGGACATGTCCACCCGCACCATGTTCTGCTCGTCGTCGAAGAGGTACTCGGCCAGGGCCTTGGCCAGCTCCGTCTTGCCGACGCCGGTGGGGCCCAGGAACATGAAGCTGCCGATGGGGCGTTTCGGGTCCTGCAGCCCTGCCCGTGCGCGGCGAATGGCGTCGGAGACGGCCTCCACCGCGGCGTCCTGTCCGGTGACGCGCTCGTGGAGCCTCTCCTCCATGTGGAGCAGCCTATCGGCCTCGCTCTCCAGCAGCCGATGGACCGGAATACCTGTCCAAATGGCCACCAGCTTGCCGATCTCCTCCGGGCCAACGACCATGTCGGAGCCGGCGCCAACGGACGCGTCGGGCCCCTCCACATCGACCTCCTCCTCAATGCGAAGCCGCTCCGAGCGCAGCTCGGCCGCTCTCTGGTAGTCCGCCCGCTGCGAGGCGGCCGCCTCCTCGTCCTCTAGGCGGCGCAGCCGGGACTCCTTCTCCCGCAGCTCCGGGGCAAGGAGCTGGGTGTCGATACGAAGCTTGCTGGCCGCCTCGTCGATCAGGTCGACCGCCTTGTCCGGGAGCAGGCGGCCGGAGACGTAGCGCTGGCTCAGACGCACCGCGGCCTCCAGCGCCGCATCCTCTATCGTGACCTTGTGGTGCCCTTCGTACCTCGGACGCAGGCCCCGCAGCATCTCGACTGCGGTGTCGACGTCGGGCTCCTCGACCAGGATCGGCTGGAACCGCCTCTCCAGGGCCGCGTCCCTCTCTATGTACCGGCGATACTCGTCCTCCGTCGTCGCGCCGAGGCATTGGAGCTCGCCCCTGGCCAGCGCCGGCTTCATCATGTTGCTGGCGTCGACCGCGCCCTCCGCGGCGCCGGCCCCGACGACGGTGTGAATCTCGTCTATGAAGAGGATGATCTCGCCCTGGGCCTGCTTGATCTCGTCCATTACCGCCTTGAGGCGCTCCTCGAACTCGCCGCGGAACTTTGCTCCCGCGACCAGAGCGCCCATATCCAGGGCCAGCACCCGCCTGCTCTTCAGCTCGTCCGGGACGTCGCCGGCCACTATGCACTGGGCCAGCCCCTCGGCGATGGCGGTCTTCCCAACTCCGGCCCCGCCGATGAGCACGGGGTTGTTCTTGGTGCGGCGTATGAGGCTCTGCATTGCGCGGGCCGTCTCGGCGTCGCGGCCAATGATGGGGTCGAGCTTCCCCTCTCGCGCCATCTGGGTCAGGTCCACGCTGTAGCGTTCCAGGGAGCCGTACCTGCTCTCGGCGCGGGGGTCGTCGACCCGGTGCCCTCCCCGTATCTTCTGCAACGCCTGGTAGACCCTCTCGGTGTCTACCTTGAACTCGGCCAGCACCTTCGAGACGTCGCCCCGCTCCTCCTGGGTCAGGGCTATCAGCAGGTGCTCCGTGCCGACGAACTCATCGCTGAGACGGTCGGCTTCGGCCTTGGCCCTGTCGATCAGGGCGGCGGCCCTGGGAGCGACGTATATCTGGGAGGAGTCGTGGGCCACCTTGGGCGCCGCCTCCAGCAGGCCCGCCAGCCGGCGGCGGACATCTTCGATGGAGACACCCATCCGGCCAAGTATCTCCGCGGGAACGCCCTCCTGCTGCTCCAATATCGCCATCAGGACGTGCTCCGAGTCCCACTGGCTGTGGCGGAAGCGCCGGACGATCTCCTGGGAGTGCCCTATGACCTCCCGCGCCCGCTCCGTGAAATGCTCTGGCTTCAACATCTCTCTCTATCCTCACCCCGGCCGTCCACTGCCGGTGAACGGCCCATGCTAGCGGCTCTGACGGCGGCCTGACTCAAGTAGTTGAGGTAATCTACCAATATTGTAGCAATAACATTGATACGCTGCAACTCAGAGTTGTTCGGAAGCAGGGGCAGCCGCACGTCGGGCCGCAGCGCTCGTCGGGGTCACAAAGAGAGAACAGGGGCCGGCCTGAGGATATAAGATCTCCCGGCTCAGCCTACGTCATCCTATCAGCGAGGGCTCGGCCAGCACCTTCCGCAGGTCGACGATCTGGTCCCGCAGCAGCGCGGCCTTCTCGAACTCCAGGTTCCGGGAGGCCGACTTCATCTGGGACTCCAGGTCCTTGATGAGCCGCAGCAGCTCCTCCTTGGGGAGGTCGCCCTGGATGACGTACGGGGCGCGGGTCTCGGCGATGGACTTGACGCGCTCCGTGATGTCGTGAACGGCCTTCTGTATGCCCCGGGGCGTGATGCCGTGCTCCAGGTTGTAGGAGTCCTGGATGCGCCGCCGCCGCTCGGTCTCGCCGATGGCCCGCTTCATCGAGTCGGTCACCACGTCGGCGTACATCACCACGTGGCCGTTCACGTGTCGGGCGGCGCGCCCGATGGTCTGGATCAGGGACGTCCCGGAGCGCAGGTACCCCTCCTTGTCGGCATCGAGGATGGCCACGAGGCTCACTTCCGGCAGGTCCAGGCCCTCCCGCAGCAGGTTTATCCCGACAACCACGTCGTAGATGCCCAGCCGCAGGTCGCGAAGGATCTCGCTGCGCTCCAGGGTGTCTATCTCCGAGTGGAGATAGTGCGTCTTGATGCCCGTCTCTATAAGGTAATCGGCGAGCTCCTCGGCCATCCGCTTGGTCAAGGTCGTGACAAGACAGCGCTCTCCCCGGCCGACCCGCTCCCTGATGCGGAAGAGCAGGTCGTCGATCTGCCCCTCCGTCTTCCTCACCTCCACCACCGGGTCCGTCAGGCCCGTTGGCCTGATGACCTGCTCGACTATGTCCTGGCTGTTCTCGTACTCGTAGCTGCTGGGCGTAGCTGAGGCGAACATCACCTGGTTGATGCGCTCCTCGAACTCGGAGAAGCTCAGGGGGCGGTTGTCCAGCGCCGATGGCAGCCTGAAGCCGTACTCGACCAGCACCTCCTTGCGCGAGCGGTCTCCGTAGTACATCCCCTTCACCTGCGGCAGGGTTATGTGGGACTCGTCGACGAACAGGAGGTAGTCCTCGGGGAAGTAGTCCAAGAGGGTGTAGGGGGAGCTTCCCGCCTCGCGCTGGGCCAGGTGACGCGAGTAGTTCTCGACACCGGCGCAGTAGCCGGTCTCCCTCAGCATCTCCATGTCGTAGCGGGTCCGGGAGTCGAGGCGCTGGGCCTCCAGCAGCTTTCCCTGGGTGTTGAGCTCGTCAAGACGGACCTGCAACTCAACCTCGATGTCCTTCAGGGCCATCTGCATCTTCTCCTCGGAGGTGACGAAGTGCTTGGCCGGGTATATCTCGATGTCCTGGCGCTCCGCCAGCAGCTCTCCCGTCAGGGGATCGAGCTGGACGATGCGCTCCACCTCGTCGCCCCAGAACTCTATCCGCACCCCGACCTCTTCGTAGGCCGGGAGTATCTCCAGGGTATCGCCGCGGATCCGGAAGCGCCCCCGGGCGAAGTCGAAGTCGTTGCGCTCGTACTGCATGTCCACCAGCTGGCGTACCAGGCGGTTGCGGCTGCGCCGCTCGCCCTTGCGTATGTAGGCAACGAAGCTCTGGTACTCGTCGGGAGAGCCCAGACCGAAGATGCACGATACCGACGCGACGATCAGGACGTCCCGCCTGGTGAGCAGCGACCTGGTAGCGGCGTGGCGGAGCTTGTCCAGCTCCTCGTTGACGTCGGCGTCCTTTTCGATATAGGTGTCGGTGCGGGGAACGTAGGCCTCCGGCTGGTAGTAATCGTAGTAGCTGACGAAGTACTCGACGGCGTTCCCGGGGAAGAACTGCTTGAACTCGGTGGCCAGCTGCGCGGCGAGGGTCTTATTGTGAGCGATGACCAGTGTCGGACGCTGCAGCCGCTCCGTCACGCAAGCCATGGTGAAGGTCTTGCCGCTGCCGGTGACGCCCATGAGCGTCACGTTGCGCATACCACTGTCGAGGTCGGCGACAAGCCTGTCCACGGCATGAGGCTGGTCGCCGGTGGGCTCGAAGTCGGACGCTATCTTGAACTCGGGCATGGGCCTTCCTCAACCGGGCGCCCCCTTTGGATAGGCGGCGCCGACGGGGGAACTCTCTCTCTGCCCTATTGTACATCCATTGAGCCGCCGCGGGCGGCCTCGAAGGTCCCCTCTCGCCTTTGTGGGCCCATTATTAGGGGAGAGGGAGTAGCTGCGGCAGAGGTTGTGAGACTACTCTTCGCTGGGGCGGGCTCTCAGGACCACCTCGATCCGGCCGCTCTCGCCGTCGACCCGCACGAGCTCCAAGGAGACCTTGTCCCCGGGCCGGGTGTTGCGTGTCAGGTAGGTGATCAGCTCGTCCATCCCACGCACGGCCACACCGTCGACCGACACTATAACGTCTCCGTCCGCGGGTACCTCGACTCCGTCAACCTGCCGCGTCTTGGTGACCGGCATAAGGCCGGCCTCGTCTACGGGCCCTCCCTCTATCACGCCAACCACGAGGACTCCGCGAGTGCCATCCGGCAGTCCGATGGCCTCTGCCAGGCTGGGACGGAGGGCGGCGCCCGTCAGGCCGAGGAAGGGGTGCTGGTACCGCCCATGCTCGATCAACTCGGGAACGACCCTCTTGGCGAGGTTCACCGGCACGGCGAATCCGACGCCTGAGCTGGAGCCGCTGCGGCTCAGTATCTGGGAGTTGATGCCTATCACCCGTCCCAGGCGGTCCAGGAGCGGTCCTCCCGAGTTGCCCGGGTTGATGGCGGCGTCGGTCTGGAGCACGTCCGGTATGGAGAACCGGCTGTTGCCCTGTATGGTGCGTCCCAACGCACTTATGATTCCGCTGGTGAGGGTGAACCGCTGGCCAAAGGGGTTCCCGATGGTCGCGACGAAATGGCCCACCTTAACGTCGTCGCTGTCACCGAGATCGACGGGGTGGAGGCCGCCCTCGGGGGCCTCCACCATGAGCACGGCGAGGTCGGAGTCGGCGTCGCTGCCCAGGACCTCTGCCTCCAGCTCCAACCCGTCGGCGAAGGTGACGGTGACAAGGTCCGCGCCCGCTATCACGTGCTGATTGGTCAGGACGTGCCCGTCCGCGCTCCACACGAACCCGGAGCCCTCGCCCTCCAGCAAGGGCGTCAGGGGGAACAGCTGTCCGAGCCCCGGCGCACTCCCAGAGCCCCCAGCGGTCTGGCTCGCGCGAACGTGGACCACGCCGGGAAGCGTGCGTTCGTAGATGCCGTTGAGTACCTCTTCAAAGGCCGCCACGGCCGCTCCGGCGAGGTCTCCACTCGCAGCGGCCACCGCCATCGCGGAAGCTTCGTCCTCGGCGTACTCCGACGGTGCGCCGACGGCGGCACTGCGGAGCTGCACACGCTCCGCGGTTCCGTCGGACGTGTGCACGACCGGTGCGCCGGACGCCACTCCCGCGGGGGCGGCCATTCCGGCCCGGTCTCCTTGGGCATCAGGCTCCGAAGCGTTGCCGCACGCCGCCGCGGCGGCCAACGTCAGGGCGCTGAGGATGCCGGCCAGCCAGATCTTCCTGTTTAGCGTGACCCTCATAACCCTACCTCCATCATCCATATAACGTAGTACGCCGCCAGAAGTTAGCACCCTGGAGAAGCTCCGATCGAGGTGAGGAGCCCGGAGAGCTGTTACAACAGCATGCGCGTCCCCTCCGAGTCTCGAAACCGCAGCAAGTTTCATGCATAATTTATCTTGACTTAGCTGGCAACCAAGAGTAAACTCGCCGTCATACTACGCTCAGAGTAGGGAGAGGTGTCACCATGCCCCAAGCCGTCCACCACATCGTAAAGCGCCCCGGAAGGAAACACGGCGACCCCGAAATCGAGATCCCAGTCCCGGAGGAGTTTACCACGGTGCCTGGTATTCCCCTGCGAGAGAAGGACGTTGCCTTCTACAACAGGGAGTACCCGATAGAGAGCCAGACCATCGAGAAGACCGCCGACCGAGATTGGGTGATGGGCGTCTACGGGGAGGAGGAGAAGGAGTTCCGCGATCAGCACATGGAGACGATGCGGCCGCTTGTGGACGCAGCCTTCACGTCGGGCGAGCTCCAGCCCACGGGGACTCCCGAGTCCGGCAAGGACCTGACCGATGAGATCCGCACCAGGGGGCGAGAGCTTGGCTGGGGAGAGGTCGGCTTCACCAAGTTCGACCGCAAGTACGCCTACGTCAGCAAGAAGCGCTGGGTCAAGTACGAGCACGCCATCTGCCTCGCTCTGGAGCAAGACTACCACCAGACGCAGCAGATTCCCAGCATGGAGTCGGAGTACGCCCACTTCGGGACCTACGAGTACCAGGGGGCGATGGCCCTGGAGCTGTGCGCTTACATCCGGTCGCTGGGCTACCACGCCCAGATCCACAGCGCCAACGACAACAGCGCTCCCTACATACCTATGTTCGTCGCCGCGGGGCTGGGACAGCTGGGCGCCAACGGCCAGCTTCTCTCCCCTCACTTCGGCTCCAGGTCGCGCCTGGCCATAGTGACTACAGACGCGCCTATCACATACGACGAGCCGGTGGACTACGGAATCCACTCCTTCTGCCAGACCTGCCAGGTCTGCGTCAACCGTTGCCCCGGCAGGGCATTGACCAAGGAGAAGGTGTGGTGGCGCGGCGCGGAGAAGAACAAGCTCATCTATGACCGGTGCCGCCCGGTCATGACGCGGTACGAGGGCTGCGGCGTCTGCATGAAGGTATGCCCCATCCAGCGGTACGGCGCCAAGGCTGTCATGGAGCACTACGTCGAGACTGGCGACGTGCTGGGCAAGGGTACCGACAACCTGGAGGGCTATACGATAGAGGGGAAGGGGTACTTTGGCCCCGGTAAGCTGCCTCACTTCGACCGCGACTTCTTCGACATCCCCCACGGGACGAGAGAGCAGGCGCTCTTCGACCAGTTCAAGAAGCGCCTCGAGGAGGAGGAGGGCGCGCCGCCCACCGAGGCGGCCGTAGGCTTCGCCATTGAGTTGAAGGAGATCATCGACGCCGGCGACTCCACCAGGGGCGATGAGTAAGTCTCACGGACGCAGCGAGCCAAACTAAGACCGGGAGGTTGACGGCCTAAGGCCACTGAGATCATGAGCAACCAAGACACCAGACTCGACACTCCGATAGACGTGATGTACTTGATCCACGGGGCCCTGTCGGCCGAGGCGAGCTCGGTCCAGAGGCTGATCGAGGAGATGGAGGTAGGGGCTAGCCTGCAGCCGATAAGGGCTGCCTTCAACTTCTGGGCTACCACCCTCATGTACCATGCCGACATCGAGGACCAAAGCATGACGGGGCCGATGACGGACTTCCAGCCGGCCAGGGACAACGAGAATGAGCACGCCGATCTGGGAGAGATGATCGAAGAGCTCCAGGAGTTCGTTCTGAGCGACGACGATCACAAGGGCCTCGAACAGCGCGTCAAGCAGGCCATCGTCGCGCTCCACGAGGAGACGCACGTCGAGCTCATGGAGCGGCTGGAGGACGTGCTGGCGGTCCTCGACGGCGAGATCGGGCGGACTAGGGTGATCGCCCGCACACGGCGCCACCTCTACGGGAAGATCGTCGCCCTGAAGATATGTCAGGACGACCACCTGGAGAGCGAAGAGGCCTTCGTGCTCCCAGAGGTGAGGGAGCACATGAGCGTGGCCCAGCAGCTGGACCTGGCCAGGCGGTTGCTGATCGACGAAGGCTCCGACAACGCCGAGTGGGTCTACGACTGGGTCCACCGGAACGTCGGTCCCCAGCAGCAGCAGCAGCTGGCCTACCTGAAGGCCCAGTTCCAGGCCAGCACTCCAACCGCCCGGCACTCGGAGTACTATATCGATCAGGCGGCAGACCCGTAGAGGTGCAGCTCAGTGTTCAAGAAAGACCACCTCGACGCCCTCTACGGTGAGCTGCGGAGCGGTTGGTACGGCAAACCGATCTACGAGAAGCTCATCCGCGAGGCCCATCTCGGGGTTTCCCTGCATGACGCGGGCCGTTCGATCTCCGAGCTGGATCCCATCGTGGTAGGGCTCATCGAAAAGCACAAACCCTCGGACCAAGGCTAGCCGTACGCCTCCTCCGGGTACGAGCCGGGGCCTGACATGTGGGACTCGGGCAGCCTGTACCGCATGAAGCCCCAGGTCGTGTTCGCCTGAATCGCCTTCCCCAAGGACGCCACCCGCTGGAGCCTCGACTAGGATAGGGCCCACGCCCAAGCGGCGCCGCGCCTTTCTTCCCATGTCACCCGCGTCTTGATATAATCTGCCGCGTCTCAGGGACGCGGCCCTACCAACATGGGCCGCCCCGGTGGCGACTCCCAAGAGAGAAGGAGGCCAACCATGGCAACAGCGGTGGGATCAAGCCTGAAACGGAAGAGTCACATGGTGACGGACGGCCCGGACAGGGCCGGAGCCCGGTCGATGCTGCGGGCTGTTGGGCTAAAAGACGAGGACATGAACAAGCCCTTCGTCAGCGTCGGCAACCTGGCGAGCGACGTCACCCCGTGCAACGTCCACCTGGACAGGCTGGCCCGGAGGGTCAAGCAGGGAGTGTGGGACGCGCAGGCTGTCCCATTTCTATTCGGCACCATCACCGTCAGCGACGGCATCTCGATGGGCACCGAGGGGATGAAGGCCTCGCTGGTGAGCCGCGAGGTAATCGCCGATTCCATCGAGACGGTCACCTTCGCCGAGAGCATGGACGGGCTGATCGTGGTGGCGGCGTGCGACAAGAACATGCCGGGCGCCTTGATGGCTATGGCGCGGCTCAACGTGCCAGCCGTCTTCCTGTATGGAGGCACCATACTCGCGGGCGTGTACGAGGGCCAGGACATAAATATCCAAGACATGTACGAGGCTATCGGGGCCTACTCCCAGGGCGCCCTGTCCCTGGACGAGCTGACAGCGATGGAGCGGGTCGCCTGCCCGGGCGAGGGCGCCTGCGCCGGTATGTTCACCGCCAACACGATGGCCTCGGCTATCGAGGCCATCGGAATGTCGGTCCCGGGAGCGGCGTCCATTCCCGCCGTCGACCCGCGGATCGAGGAGGTGGCCCAGGGTACGGGAGCGGTGCTGTACAACCTATTGGAGAGAGATATAAAGCCCCGGGACATCATGACGCACGAGGCCTTCGAGAACGCCATCACCGTGGTGCTGGCGATGGGCGGCTCCACGAACTCGGTGCTCCACCTGCTGGCCATCGCCCACGAGGCGGGCGTGGACCTGGAGATAGACGACTTCGACCGCCTCAGCCGGCGCACCCCCTACCTGACCGACCTGCGCCCGGGCGGACGGTTCGTCATGGCCGACATGGACCGGTCGGGCGGCATCCCCGTGGTGATGAAGGAGCTACTGGGGGCCGGCCTGCTCCACGGCGACGTCATGACCGTCACCGGGAAGACCCTGGAGGAGAACCTGGCGGCCTTCGACGGCGTGCCGGACAGCAGAGTCATCCACCCAGCGTCCTCGCCCCGCAGCCCAACGGGCGGGCTGGTGATCCTCAAGGGCAACCTGGCTGAGGAGGGGGCGGTGATGAAGGTCGCCGGGACCAAGCATCTCAGCCACGAGGGCCCGGCCAAGGTGTTCGACGGAGAGCGCGCGGCATTCGAGGCGGTGACCCGGGGCGAGCTCAAGCCGGGCGACGTGCTGGTGCTGCGCTACGAGGGCCCCAAGGGGGGGCCGGGGATGCAGGAGATGCTTGCGGTCACCGGCGCCATCATGGGGCTGGGGCTGGGCGACAGCGTCGTGCTCATGACCGACGGGCGCTTCTCCGGCGCGACCCGCGGCCCGATGATCGGCCACGTGGCCCCCGAGGCCGCAGTTGGCGGGACCATCGGCCTCGTACGGGACGGCGACGTGATCGTGATGGACGCCGAGCGCAGGGAGCTGAGCGTCAAGCTGTCGGACGAGGAGCTCCAGCGTCGAAGGAGCGAGTGGACGGCGCCGGAGCCAAACTACACCACGGGGGTGCTGGCCAAGTACGCCAAGCTGGTCTCCTCAGCCTCCGTTGGAGCGGTGACGACGTAGGTACTTGCTAACCTTGCACTGCATAGCAGACGGATACGACCATCGCAAAGCGAGGACGAACTCATGACCCAGGCAAGAGATGCCCACAAGTTTTTCTTCGATACACAGATAATGAACTCAGTGATCGAGTTGGTCGAGAGTTCACAAGAGCAGCTTATTCTCGTTTCTCCATACAACGACTTCTCGGTGCATCTGCGGAATGCCGTTGAGCAAGCCTACAATCGGAGTGTTCGCGTCATTGCCGTGTGCCGTAGCGAACAGGAGCAGAAGGAAAAGCAGCATCTTGATCGGCTGACCGACCTCGGAGCAGAGGTATACCTGGTGGAGCGGCTCCACGGCAAGCTATATCTAAACGAGTCACAGGCCATCATCACATCGATGAACCTCGTCAAAGGCTCCGCAATGGACTCAAGCGAGATCGCAGTACGTCTCCAGGACACCGAAGAGATTCGCAAGTATGTATGCGAAAAGCTGATATCGAACGCGGACTCCTACCATCGTCAGGGCCGGTCTTCGAGCAAGCCGGAGGCTGAGTCTCGTCCAACCACACTCGATAGACCGAATGGGGCTGGGCTACTTGCCATCGCTGGTGAGGTTGTGAACGCCTTCATACGTGGAGGGGAGCAGAGCCAGGCGTACTGCATCAGGTCTAGCGACCACCGCATCTCTTTCGATCCCGAGAGGCCGATGTGTGACGATTGCTACAAGACGTGGTCCCGCTTCAAGAACGAGGACTATCTGGAAGGGTACTGCCATCGCTGTGGTCAAGAGAGGAAGACTTCCTACGGCAAGCCACTGTGTCGCAGCTGTTATAGGTCCGAGCAGCCTCTCAAGGCGTGAGGACTGAAGCGCAATAAAGATCGAGAGCGTCGAGACGATAATGGAGGAGAGCCGGTGGCTGCTGATCCCGATCTGCTAAGTCGCATCACCGCTCGGCCCGACATCTTTGGCGGGAAGCCGATCATCCGTGGCATGCGGGTGTCGGTCGAGCTTATACTGAGCCTGCTGAGCCAGGGAGCCACCCAGGAGGAGCTCCTGGACGACTACCCCGAACTGGAACCGGAAGACATCCGCGCCTGCGCTGCCTACGCGCACGCCGTCATCGCCGGAGACTCATTGGCGGCCGTATCCGTTGCAAGTTCGTGAGATTCCTCATAGACCGGTGTGCAGGCCATCGTCTTGCGGAGCGGCTCCGCAGTGATGGACATGACATTATGGAAGCTCGGGAGCTTGGCTCCGATCCTGGGGACCGGGCGCTGCTGGAACTTGCAGAAGCGGATGGCAGGATATTGATCACGATCGATACGGACTTTGGGGAGCTGATATATCTGCATGACGTTCCCCATGCCGGATTGGTGAGACTTCCAGACGTACCTGCCGAGCAGCGAACTGCTCTGATGGTTGAGGTAATAGGTAGCCATCGGCAGGCACTGGAGGCTAGAGCAATCGTAACGATACGTGGCGGGCGAATCCGAATATCGCGCCACCGCTCTGAAGACACTCACGTGCGGCAGGGAGACTGAAGCGCAATGAAGATCGAAAGCGTCGAGACGATCATGGCGGAGAGCCGATGGCTGTTGGTGAAGGTCATCACCGACAACGGCATCACCGGCGTGGGCGAGTCCGGGCTTCACGGGGTCCCCGAGGCCGCCGAGAGCGCCATCAAGGCCTTCTCCCGCTACTTGGTGGGCCAGGACCCCCTCAGGATCGAGCACCACTTCCAGTACCTCTACCGCTTCTCGCACTTTCGGGGCGCGGCCATCATGGGCGCTCTCAGCGCCATCGACATCGCCCTCTGGGACATCGCCGGCAAGCACTTCCAGGCGCCCTCCTACGTGCTGATGGGCGGGAAGGTCAGGGACAAGGCCAGGGTCTACATGCACGTGGGGGGCGAGACCGTCGAGGAGCTGTACGACAGCGCCAAGGCTGCTGCTGCTGACGGCTTCACCGCCGTCCGCTTCGGACCCTTCGTGGAAAACGACGAGAGGCAGTACTACAACATGCGCTATCCGGCCATGCTGGCGGAGGCCGTCCGCAGGGTCGCCGCCGTCCGCGAGGCCGTGGGGGACGACGTGGACGTCTGCGTCGAGATTCATCGGAGGCTGGGGATACCGGAGGCCATCGAGCTCGCCCGGCAGATCCAGGAGTTCAAGCCCTTCTTCTACGAGGACCCGACGACCCCCGACAGCAACGAATCGATGGCCGAGATCGCCCGCAGCATCAGCATACCCATAGCCACCGGCGAGCGCCTCCACACCATCTGGGAGTTCCGGGAGCTGCTCCAGCAGAGGGCGGCGCGCTACATCCGGCCCGACGTCTGTCTCGCGGGAGGCTTGACCCACAGCAAGAAGATTGCCGCCGTCGCCGAGTCCTTCAACGTCGGGACGATCCCCCACAACCCGCTGACGCCCATCAGCACCGCCGCGTGCGTGCAGCTGGACGCCTGCATCCCCAACTTCGTCCTCCAGGAGTACACCGGAGAGGACCGCCCGCCCAAGAGCCTCATGGTGAAGAAGCCGATTCCGCTGGTGGACGGCCACCTCATCATCCCGGATGAGCCGGGCATCGGCGTGGAGCTCAACGAGGAGTTCTTCGCATCCCACGAGTACACCCCAAGGGAGATCGACACGCCGCTCCGAGACGACGGCTCCGTGGCCGACCGATAGCCGCCCACTCCCGTTTGTGATACATTGCACACATGGATAGTGGGGGCGTGTTGCAGTCCGTAGGGCCCGCTTCCCGGCGCGGCATAGGAAGCTACTCGAGAGAGGGGCTGCTGCTGGCCAGCGCCGCGCTGATGGGAGTGACCCTCTACCTCATATACCTGTGGGTCCCCACCGAGCAGAACCTGGGCATATCCCAGCGCATCTTCTACTTCCACGTTCCCCTGGCGTGGATAGGCATGCTCTCGATGGTGGTGGTCGCCGTGGCCAGCATCCTCTATCTGGCCACGGGCAGGGACAGATGGGACAGCCTGGCCTACGCCACCGCGGAGTTGGGCGTCGTGTTCGCCAGCCTGATCCTCGTGACGGGGGTCATCTGGGCCAAGGGAGACCTCGGCTGGTGGTGGACCTGGGACGCCAAGCTCACGACCACCCTCATCCTCTGGTTCATCTACGTGGGCTACCTGATGATCAGGAGCTACGCGCCTGCCGGGTCTCAGGGGGCTCGATACGGCGCCATAGTCGCGGTCATAGGGGCCATCGACGCCCCGATCATCTACGTAGCCACCTTGTGGTGGAACACGGCCCACCCGGAGCTCAACACCGGACCCCTGGCCGAAGAGTCCGACGCCCTGGCCTCCGGCAGAATCTACGCCACCCTGCTTGTCTCGGTGGTAACCTTCACCGTACTCTACGCGTACCTGCTGGTGGAGAGGTACTCGCTGAGACGAACAGAGGTGTCCCTTGAAGAGCTATCTCAGCGCGTCGCGTAGGCGAAGTGCGCAGGCTGCCCTTGCTATCGCGCTGCTGGTCCTGATCGGCGGGGGCTCCCTGGCTGCGCCGGCGGTGTCCGCCGCCGACTCGGTCCCAGCCGTCGCCGCCGAGATGCCGGAGTCGCCGCAGCAAGGCGAGGACGGAAGTAGCGGCTCCGAGCTCCCGTGGCTCTTCGCCGTGTTCATCATCACGTGGGCCGTCTTCTTCGGGTACGTCTTCGTGATGTCGAGGCGGCAGAGAGAGATGCAGCAGGAGATCGATACGCTGAGGCGGACCGTGCAAGAGCGCCTCCAGGAAGAGGCTGGCAAAGAGTAAGGCGGTTTCGAATGTCCCAAGAGTTGCCGTACGATCCCCTACCCGCGACTACGGAAGGGGAGGGCCTCATAGCGAACAGGGGCAAGCTGCTGGTCGGCTTGCTCGTCTTGATCGGCGCCCTGGGATACCTTGGATTCGCGGCCTTTCAGAGCGCCGCGGTCTACTACTACTCGGTGGACGAGCTGAGGGAGCTTGGCCCCACACCCGAGGGCAAAGCGGTGCGGGTCAGCGGAAAGCTGGTCCCCGACTCCTTTCTGCGAGAGGGCAACTCGACACTGGCGCAGTTTGCCCTGACCGACGGGACGAGCTCCATGAACGCGGTCCACGAAGGGGTGCTTCCCGACCTCTTCTTCAACGAGCACTCCGAGATCATCCTCGAGGGCGCGTACGGTGAGGATGGCCTCTTTCACAGCCAGAACGTGCTGGTCAAGTGTCCCTCCAAGTACGTCGCCCTGGAGTGACACCAGGGCGGCGGTGGCACGCTGAGGGACTAGCGAGGCGGCTCAGACCGGCGGCGTTAGCCGCGTATCCAGCACCTGCTCGCACCACCGGGCGGCCCGCAGCAGGGCCTCCTCCGCGAAGGGCGAGGCCGCCAGTTGTACCCCCATGGGCAGACCGGACCGGCTCAGCCCCGAGGGCAGCGTGATCGCGGGGAATCCGCAGCTGGTCCAGGGGATCTGGAACCTGGGGTCTCCTGTGGTACTCAGGTCCTTGGGCGCGGGCGACGTGGTCGACGGCGTCATGATCACGTCGAAGGGCTCGATGGCTTTGAGCATGTCCCATCGGAAGCTGCTTCGGACACGCTGCGCCTGTACGTAGCTCACCGCCGGGGTCAACGAGCCCGCCTCGACGACCGATCGCACGTTGGGCGAATAGTCGTCCGGGCGCGCGGCGAAGTCGGCCTCGTGCACCGCGGCCGCCTCCACCGTCATGACCACCCTGTGTGCCGCGAGTAGCGTCACGAAGTCCGTCGAGACCAGTCCCACCTCCTCGATCTGCGCTCCGCTCCGTTGGAGGCGCTCCGCCGCCTCATCGGTGTGGGCCCGCACCTCCCGGTCGGACGCATCGCGGTAGAACTGCCGCAGCAGCCCGATTCGTGGAGGCGAGGGGTGGCCGTCCAGCGCCGAGACGAAGTCCGGGACCGGCCTTGTCGACGACGAGCGGTCTCTCGGGTCGTGCCCCGCGAGGACACTCAGCATCAGTGCGGCGTCCTCCACGTTCCTGGTGAAGCTGCCCATCGTATCCAGGGACCAGGCCACGGGGATAACGCCGTACCGGCTGATCCTGCCGAAGGTGGGCTTGAGCCCCACGACGCCGTTGTAGGACGCCGGCCTGAGCACGGAGCCGGCCGTCTGAGAGCCGAGAGCCGCCGGAAAGGTCCGCGCCGCCACGCCGACGGCGGAGCCGCTGCTGGACCCTCCAGGCGTGTGCGTGGCGTCCCAGGGGTTGCGGGTGGGCGGCGGGTCGCCGCAGGCGAACTGGGTCGTGACCGTCTTTCCCATGACGATGGCGCCCGCTCCCCTCAGCAGCGCCACCGAGGCGGCGTCGTAGTCGGGCACGAACTCCGCGAGGATGGGCGAGCAGGCGGTGGTCTTCAGGCCCGCCGTGTAGTAGATGTCCTTGACGCCGACGGGTACGCCGTGAAGAGGTCCGCGGGGCCCCGAGGCGTCCAGCTCCCTCTCGCTCTCCCGGGCGGCCTCCAGGGCCGCGTCGGCGTCGAGAGTGACCCAGATGCTCAGGCTCGGCTCCAGGACCGAGGCGCGCTCCAAGAGGGACTCCATCAGCTCTACGGGAGAGAGCTGGCGCCGCGCGATACGCGCCGCGGACTCGGCAACGGTCAGCTCGTGTAGCTCGGCCATCACAACGCGCCGAGAAAGCTGCGCACGCTGCCAAACGCGCTGTGGTCCAGGTCCCAGTAGCCGCTCCTAGCCGCCACCCCCACAGAGAGATGCGGCCTGGCTTGCGTTGCGAGGTATGCCCGCGCCCGTGCCTTGTCGGAGCGGGCCACGGAGTCGGGCAGGGCCTCGGCGCACGCGAAGAAGCCGTCTATGCAGCCATCCATCGGGCTGCCCTCGAAGGTCTTGCATAGAAGCGTTTCCAGCATCCCTCCCTGGGCGCCCCCCGGAAGTATCATCACCGTCACCGGAGGGCTGCTCCCTGTGCGCTCTTCGGGGCTGGCCGGCACGGCCAGGCCCGCGTTCGCCAACGACGACCGGACGCTCTGGAAGGCCGATTCGCCGCTTTCCTCCGCGTCGCGAACGATTCCGATACTGGCAACGGTGTCAAAGCCGTCCAGATTCGCGAGCGAGAGAAGGAAGCTGCGCAGTTCGTCCACGCCTCCGAAGTTCTGTATCTGCATGTTGTCCAGCGACAGGTGTTCGACAAACGCCTCAAAGAAGTTGCGCTGATCGTGGCCCTCCACGAGAAGCTGGACGCTCGATTCGATCCGTATGTCCTCCAACATGCTAGCGCACCTCGAAGTTGTGCCGTATCGAGGCGCTCATAACTTCGGGTTCGTAGGTCACACAGCAGACCTTCGAATCGTAGACCTGGAGCCTGTAATAGCGAAATGCCTCGGAGTCAAGAGAGTCATGCGCTGCCCTGATGCACTCCAAGCTGTGGGTTGTCGCGAACACCTGGACACCGAACTGCGCGGCGGCCGCATCGATCACCCGCCACACCTTCGGCAGTACAGAGTAGTGAAAGCCGCTCTCGACCTCGTCCATCAGCACCACGCCGCCCGGCGAGGAGGATATCGCCAGCACAATCCGGGCGACACGGGTCATGCCCTCCCCCATGACCGCCAGGGGAATTAGCTCGGACAGGCCGACGTCTCCCATAATCATGGGCTCGCCGCTGGCCAAGCTGTCCTCGACGCTCTGCAATCTCGGCTCAACGACCCGCAGAGCATCCAACAGCAGGCCGCCCCGCTTCTGCCTCCGCAGCTGTCCTAGACGAACGGCGTCCTCCCGCAAGCTCCCGATTCCGGACGACAGTATGACCGCGGGAAATGGGATATCGCCAGGTGTCTTTGAGTACTCGATATCCTCTCCTTTTATTCGCATGAAGCCCTCAACCGGCGCGCTGTCCCCGGGGCCTCTGTAGTGGAACGTGAGAGCATGGGGACTGCGGAGATTCGTCGTTGAAGGTACCCCGGCACTATCGAGCCTCACCTCAATGGGGCCCGGTACTCCCCACCCTATTTCCAAAGACAGTCTTCCCAATGTTGCATGATGAGCGGAAATCTCTATCGATCTGTTCGAATCCAAGCCGGAGAAGAACTCCCCCCACAGCGCCTCGCTGCTTGCAGCCGGTCCTCCAAGGCCAAGTCCACGCATCAAGTTGGCGTCGATCGCCACCTGCGGGTTCCCCGCTCCAGAGAACAGGAATATCGCCTCCAGCAGGCTGGTCTTGCCGGAGTTATTGCGGCCGGCAATCAGGTTGACGCGGCTCAGCCCGTCGATCTCGACGTCTTCCAGGATGCGGTAGTTTCGTACCTGGATGCACTTGAGCATTGGAATCAGCCCCTCCGGTCGATTGCGGCCCAGCCGCGGTCGGTGGCTCGGATGTTATCATACGCGGAGGCCGCCAACCAAAGAGGAGATTCGGAGGAGAGCGATGCCGCCCCTGAGCAGAGCCCAGCTGGACCGGTTCCTGGCCGGTGGAAGCCACCTGATGAGGCTGTCGACGCTGACCGCCGAAGGGTGGCCCTACGTCAATCCTGTCTGGTACCACTACGAGGGCGGGACATTCCTGCTGGCCGGACGGAGGAAGGCGCGATGGGTGGCCAACATCCGTGAGGACGAGCGCGTCTCGGCGTGTATCGACACCTGCGATCCACCCTACACCAGGGTCTTGGTGGAGGGCGTGGCCGAGGTCGTCGACGGCGCATGGCTCGGCAACTGGGAGCCCTGGTCGATCAGGTACCTTGGCCCTGCAGAAGGCCAACGCTACTACCAGGAGACCAAGCACGTCCCCCGCGCCCTCGTCCGCATCACCCCCCGCGCAATCACCTCCTGGGCCGGCCCCGGCTGGCACCCGCGGTACGAGGAGTGAAGGGGTAGGCGTGGGCTAAGTCGATTGCTTGACTCCCTTCGGCACAGTTAACTTGGCTACATAGCCTGGAGCTTGGTCCGCTCACCGTGCTTCGGCCACTTGCCTTATCCCGTGGAACAGATACTGGCCAGCATACCCCGCGTAGGGACCGAATTTATTGCAGGCCCACCAGGCCATAGCGTCGTGATCCCCTGTTAAGGGGTACTCCCATCGCCCAGGAACAGGGAAGTCTTCGTACCAAAGCTCTACAGCCTGTCTCACCCATGTGTCGACCGGAAATGCCTCCAACTTGCTCAGCGACATCAGAGCTACACAGTTGGCGACCTTGTAGCCTACACTCCTCATTGCCTTCAATGTCCGTAAGGCCACCGGGTAGGCTTTCCCTGTCAAAATGCTCCAATCCAAAGTTCCTGCGAGTATTTGCCCAGCTGCCTCGACTATAGCTTCGGACTGTCTCTGGGGAAATCGGAGACTAGGGTAGGTCATGCTGGTTAACTCTGTACTGGTATCGGCCAGCGTCTCTGGTGATGGGAACGTATGGCGAACATCCCCTGCTAACTTCAATTTGCAACCCCGACGACTTGATATTGCCTCTACCACAGCCTTGGTGTGGTCGATATTGGTCGATGCTGTCAAAATGTACGACACTAGGCACTCCCACGGATCCTGTTGCAAGACTCGCATGCCAGGATACTGACGCACTAGCTCGCCTACCTGTTCGTCTCTGCTGATACTGTCGTAGATGTCTTGGATCGGATGATCCTCCATGAGATAGCGGCGCAGCCGTTCCTCCAAGTCGATGTCATCTAGTTCACCCTCCGGCCCACCCACACGGTACTCGACATCTTCACCGGTTTGGCGGATGTGAACGAGGTGGTTGCCTAGAACGCCAGACCACCATCCCTCTTTCCCGTGCCTTTTCCAGCGGAAGGCTTGGCCCATGTCCAGCGTAAGTTCCAGATCAAATGGCTGTTCAACGGTCAATCGCCGGGTCATTGGATACCTCCTACGGCTATCGCGTAATCCAAGTACAGAAGCAGAGTGCGTAATTCCTCCTAGTTGAACGCCCTCTAGAGCGTCAGGGGACACCTTGAGGGTGCCGTCTTCCTTGGAGTCGGCCAGGTCGATCTGGCCGCTGGCGATGTAGTCCACCGCCAGCTGGAACGCCGGGAGTCCGGGCTCGTCCTGGGCGCCGAAGACGGTGTGCATGTCCAGCCTCTTCCGGAAGAAGGTGTCCCAGTCGAAGGGCACCTTCTCCATGGTGGGCGGCAGGCCGAAGAGGGCGACGCGCCCCAAGGGCCGGGCTATCTGGAGGACTGCGTCGCTTGGATGTACCGGTCACTCATGGTCGTCCATCAGCAGCTCTGTCGTCGGCCGCTGGAGGGCGTCCGCTAGGGCGGCGAGAGTCTCGAATCGCGGGGACTGCTCCCCGCTCTCAATGCGGACGAGGGTGACGCGGCCGATCTCTGCCGTTTCCGCTAGGCTCTCTTGCGTCATGCCTGCCTCCTTGCGAAGCCTGCGAATGCGGCGCCCCATGGCGTGCCTGCCCCGCGAGGCGGTTGACTTCGCGCGAGAACGGTACGAGGGGTCACAATAGTGACGGGCGAAATCCCAGGGGATCTCCACCAGCTCTCCCGTTGTAGTGAAGAGGACCATCTCGTGTGGGCTGGGCAGCTCTATATCGGCAAGCTGCTTACCTTCCATGCCCCGGGTGTCACTGAAAGGGATGACGCCCGAGCGGCCATCGGCGAACGTGACTTCGACACCGCTAGAGAGTGCTCGCACGGAGGTCATCAGTCGGTCTGCGTTCTTCACCACCGCTTCGAGTGCAGTCAAATCAAGCCCTCTCGTGTATTTCTCCCCAGGCTCGGAGTATCGCCCAGAGTATCACTTACGATACATTCAGTCAATCTGAGGCGTTGACCCAGGAAGCGCCTAGAACGTCAGCGACACCTTCAGCGCCCCGTCCTCCTTGGAGTATGCCAGGTCGAAGGCGTCCTGGACCTGGGTGATGGGCAATTGGTGGGTGACGAAGGGGGCCATGTCGATCTGGCCGCTGGCGATGTAGTCCACCGCCAGCTGGAACGCCGGGAGTCCGGGCTCGTCCTGGGCGCCGAAGACGGTGTGCATGTCCAGCCTCTTCCGGAAGAAGGTGTCCCAGTCGAAGGGCACCCTCTCCATGGTGGGCGGCAGTCCGAATACCGCGACTCGGCCCAGGGCGCGCGCTATCTGGAGGGACTGGTTGAGGGTATCGACGCTCCCCACCGCCTCGACCACCAGATCGGCGCCCTCCCCGCCGGTCAGGTCCAGCACCGCCTCCGTGGCGCGGCGGCCGGTCACGTCCACGGCCTCGTCGATGCCCATAGCCCTCCCCGCCGCCAGGCGCTCGGCCACCGGCTCGACGGCGATGATGCGATGCGCGCCCAGCCGACGGAGCATGAAGTCGTGGAAGAGCCCGACCGACCCCTGGCCCAGTATGGCGACCGTCTGGCCCAGAAGAGACGGCAAGCGGCGGCACCCGAACACCACGGTGCCGAGCTGCTGTGCCATGAGCAGGTGGGTCCGCGGCACGTCGGCCGGGAGCCTCAGCAGGAAGTGGGGCTCGACCAGCTGGTAGCCGGCAAAGACCTGCGACTGCCATATGTTAGGGGCCGTCAACACCAGCTCGCCGGGGGTAAACCCGGTGCCCCCGCCGTCCACCACCTCGCCGACGCCCTCGTGACCGGGATACCCGGGCATCAGCGGAAACTCGTGGGCGTTCCATCCCATGTAGACGATGTGGAGGTCGCTCCCGCAGATGGACGCCAGGTCGGTCCGCACCAGGACCTTGCCCGGCCGCGGGTCAGGGACCGGCGTCTCGATGCACTCTATACGCTTGAGCTCGGTTGCGAGCGCCGCCGGCATCACTGGCATTCTCTTACCTCCGTCTCATGTCCTTCGATGCGCGAATTCTTTCGCGAGGAGGTGCGGTTGTCAAGCCCATCGACCCGCGCTTCAGGCGTCCCTGTATAGGGTTGACACTACTAACCGATGGGAATACTATTCCCGCGCGGACAGTAGGGAGACGGCTCTTCACGGTCGAGCTCAGCGATCCCCACGGAGGTATACATGTCTCTAAGAATCGTCGTCTGCGTGAAGCAGGTGATTGACCCCGAGACGCCGATGTCTGCCTTCCACATCGACCCGGAGTCCAAGCAGGTCATTCCCGCGCCCGGTATTCCGCCGGTGGTGAACGGCTTCGACGAGCACGCGGTAGAGGCGGCGCTGCGCATCAAGGACACCGGCGGCGGCACGGTAACCGTGATCTCTGTGGGCACCGACTTCGCGATGGACGTGATGAAGAAGCCCCTTGCAATGGGCGCCGACGAGCTCATCCTGGTGGATGACGAGTCCCTCCGAGACCTGGACGCCTTCTGTACGGCGTACGCCCTGTCGGAGACGATCAAGAAGGTGGGGGATTTCGACCTCATACTCTGCGGACGGCAGGCCTCGGACTGGGACAATGCCCACGTCCCCATGGGAGTCGCCGAGACGCTGGGTCTGCCGTGCCTCACGATGGTGCAGAAGATCGAGGCGGCGGACGGCGGGCTGACCGTCCAGCGATCTCTGACCGACGGGTATGAGGTGGTAGAGGCGCAGATGCCGGCCCTGGTAACCGTGACCAACGAGCTTGGAGAGCCGCGCTACCCGACCCTGAGAGGCATCATGGCCGCCAGCCGCAAGACCCCGACCGTCTTGACGGCCTCGGACGCGGGAATCGATACGGCCAGAATCGCACCCACCCTTCGCCTGGTCGACCTGTTCATCCCGGATATCGAGATGGAGTGCGAGATGATCGAGTCCGAGGATGAAGCCGACGCGGGGCGCAAGCTGGCGCTCAGGCTGCGCGAAGAGAACCTGATTTAGCTTCAAGGAGTTTGCTCGATGCCGGGCACACTGGTACTGGGGGAGGTGGCTGAGGGCAAGCCTCAGTCGATTACCAACGAGCTGCTGGCGGCCGGACGAGGAATGTCCGACGCCCTCCACGGAGAGGTTGCCGTAGCCCTGTTGGGGAGCGGCCTCGACGGAGCGGCGCAGGACGCCATATCCCACGGCGCCGACAGGGTCTATCTCGTGGAGGACCCCATCCTGGCCGAGCCTCACGTCGACGCGCAGCTGGCGGCGTTCGACCATCTGTGCAGGCAGGTGGAGCCCAGCGTGGTCCTGGTGGGCAAGACCTCCCTGGGGAGGGACCTAGGCCCGCGCCTCGCCTTTCGGCTGGGCGTAGGGATGGCCCAGGACTGCGTCGATATCTCGGTCAGCTCCGAGACCGGCAGGGTCGTCGCCACGCGGCCGGTCTACGGCGGAAACGCCCAGGCGAGGGTGGCCTTTCCCGACGTCGACCCGCAGGTGCTTACGGTCAGGGCCAAGGTCTTCGAGCCGCTGGAGCCCGACCCGGACAGGGCCGGGGAGGTGACCACCGTCGAGCCCGACCTAGACGAGTCGGTGATCAGGTCCCGGCTGGTCGAGACGGTGAAGCGCGAGTCGTCGGGGGTGCGCCTGGAGGACGCGACCGTGGTGGTGGGCGGCGGCCGCGGCCTGGGCGGCCCGGACCCCTTTACGATGCTGGACGAGCTGGCCCATCTGCTGGGAGGCGCCGTCGGCGCATCGCGGGCCGTATGCGACGCCGGATGGCTCGACCACAGCTACCAGGTGGGGCTGACCGGCAAGACCATCACCCCCGACCTGTACATCACCGTGGGAATCTCCGGCGCCAGTCAGCACATGGCCGGCTGCTCGGCGGCGAAACACATCGTCGCCATCAACCGCGACGCCGGAGCCAACATCCTCAAGGCTGCCAACTTCGCGGTAGTCGGGGACTGGAAGAACGTTCTCCCATCGTTTATCGAAACCGTACGCGAGCTGGTAAAGCCGTAGATCCGCGGGGCCCCGATGATGGATGAAGACTTCGCCTACGACGTCGACCAGGTCATGGAGAACATCGACGAGGCTGAGGTCCTGTCGGTGTTCTTCCCAAGGTTGAGGAAGGCCCTGGTAATAGACGCCAGGCGAAACGACACCAACGGCGCGATGGTCCGGCTAATGCCGATGGTCGAGTCTCCCCAGGAGCGTCTCAGGAGCATCCGGAGGCTCCGTCCCGGATTCCCTAGGCTGCGCAGCCTGACCCTGATCCCCTGGCCCAGATACATAGACAGCCTGGTCGACCTCGGCGTATGGGAGCGCCTGACGGGCAGGCTGGCGGACTCCGGCTCCCAGGAGGCCGTATCCGACTGCGAGGCTATGCTCCATCAGCTAAGGCGATTGGAGAAGGACCACCTGGCCGTGGTCGTCTTGGGTAAGGGCTACCACACCATCTGGTCTGCCCCCCGCCGCTAGCCGCCAACCCAGGGAGGCCGCTGGACACGGTGGTCTCCCTGATTCCCCACCTGACATGGTTGGGAGCTGCTTGGTGTGCTTTCAGGGGGTGTCCGGGTGTCGACCAGGGGTGACGCATGACATGATTGGGCATCGGACAGGGTCTCGGGTGCCGTCTTTGAGGGTATCGGCAGCGGTTCGCTGCCAATCATGGCTGTTCTCAGGCCAAAGAAGGCATGTCCGAGCCTGGCAACTCGGCAGAGTCGCCTACAAACCGATGCTCCAGGGAGGGTCGCCTATGCTCGATACGGCTCGGCAGCCAGCGCCAATATCCTCTGCCGCGCCCTGAGCAGCAACTCGTATGAGGGATGGCCCCGGGCCAGACGGATGATCAACCTCTTGGCGTGACGCATCACACGGCCCGGTAGGGCGATCAGGGCGAAGCGCACCGCCTTCAGACGCTTGCCCACCCACTGTTCGCCCAACACGTGCCGCTTCATGGCAGAGTTCAGGTTGAAGGCCAGCACCGATATGGCCCACCATGCGGCGTTGGCCCCGAACAGCCCCGACGGCATCCGGCCCCCAGCCAAGTCACTCTTCACAACGCTGTGGACCTCCTCGCCCTTGCCGCACCTCTGTCTCGACCACCAGATCAACTCATCTGCCGCAATGCTCCGGTTGGTCACCACGCCGAAGACCTTGTACCAGCCTCTGTTGGACAGCTCCATCGCGGGGAACGGAAGCTCCATCTGCCCCTCCATTCCCGGCAGAGGCTGTTCGATCAACCGCTCCCTGGTAGCTATGAACCGATACTCAGGGCTGTTCTTGGAGTGCCCTATCCAGTTGGGCACGAAGTTCACATCAGCCCACTGCTGACCCGTGTCCACACGATGCTCCCCAAGTTTGCGGTACAGCGTCTGCCAGTCTTGCTCGGTGACCTCGGACACCGCTCGGCGGAACTCCGTCGTCACGTCGACCCCAACCGCGAACTCAATCACCCCGAACCGCTCGTCTCTACCCTCCGCGCAGTACCGCAGCAACTCCCGCTGGTACCCCGCCGTATCCGACCTCAGCATCACCTTCTCCACCCCCGCAGGCAGACGGCCCAGCGCTTCAATCAACACTCGCAACTGCTGATGGCCCGCAGGTACGTTGCCGTCCCGAAACTCCGAATGCACGATCAACTCGGCCTCTGACCAGTAGGTGGTCTCGGCGCCAAGTGAGGACCGTAATATCAGGGCGTTGACCGATCAAGCGTCGCAGCGGAGGTTCAACGTCGCCGCCAGCCGCGCGAGGGACCAGATGTTCCTATTCCACACCGCAACGCTCGACGACCTGTCGGGGAATCCCGACTGCGTGCGGCGTCAACTCCTCCAGTACTGCCTGAACCCCACAGTGGCGATGGTGGACCCGCCGGGCCTGGATGTGCCCGAACTGGAACAGATGGCGCTCCAAGCCCGCCGGGAGCCAGGTAACCAGCCGTCGCGGTTCGACAGCTGGTTCGAGCTCGACGTGTTCCTGCGCATCGCCCGCCGAGGCTACCGCGTGATTCCGCAGCACGAGGTCGGCGGCTATCGGATCGATCTCGTGGTGCAGGGCATGAACGGAAGCCTGGCCGTGGAGTGTGATGGTGATGTTTGGCACGGCCCAGATCGCTACGAGGCTGACGCCGCGCGCCAGCGCGATCTGGAACGATGCGGCTTGACATTCTGGCGGCTTCGCGAAAGCGCCTTCCGCCTCGACCCCGATCAGGCGCTCTGTGATCTTTGGGAGACGCTTGATCGACGCAACATATTCCCCACGGCGCAGAGAAACGCTGGCAAGCTGCCTACTGCCTAACCGATTGGACTGATGTTCCGGCGCGGCTAGGCCCTCGCCTCCTCCTGCTCCCTCAGCACCTGCACGATTCGAGGCACCTCGTGCTGCGGGACCTCTTCGTAGTGATCGAACTTCATCTCGAAGTAGCCCAGGCCCTGAGTCTGAGAGCGTAGCTGCGTCGCGTAGTCCAGCATCTCCGATTGGGGCACCTCCGCCTCTATGGACGTCATGCCGTCGCCCAGGGGCGACATCCCCTGAATCCGTCCGCGCTTGCTGTTCAGATCGCCCATGATGTCGCCGGTGAAGCTGTCCGGCACGGTGATCCGGACCTTCATCATGGGCTCGAGGAGGACGGGGTTCGCCTGCTGGATTCCCTTGGTGAGGGCATGGTTACCGGCGATTTCGAAGGAGACCCCCGAGGAGTCCACCGAGTGGTAGCTGCCGTCCACCAGCGTAGCCCTGAGGTCGACGACGCTGAAACCGGCGACCGCACCGTCGGACAGCGCCCTGGTCACACCCTTCTGTACCGAGGGTATGTACTCCTTGGGCACGACGCCGCCAACGACCTTATCGCCGAACTCGAAACCCGTGCCCCTGGGAAGCGGCTCGAGCTCGAGCCAGACGTGGCCGAACTGTCCGTGGCCGCCCGACTGCTTCTTGTGGCGGTACTCAACCTTGGTGGCGAGCCCTATAGTCTCCTTGTAGGCCACCCTGGGCAACTGGAGAAGGATGTCGACGCCGAACTTTCTCTTGATCTTCTCTATAGTCACCTCCAGGTGGGTATCGCCTAGGCCGCCCAGCAGCATCTCCAGGGTGTCGGGCTCCCGAGTGACGGTGAGACTGGGGTCCTCCTCAGCGATGCGCGACAGGGAGCTGGTCATCTTGTCGACGTCAGCCTTCGTCTTGGGGTATACGGCCCTCTGGTAGGTGTCGGGGGGGAACTCGATGCCCGGCAGGGTAACCGGGGACTCTTTCGTCGTCAGGGTATGGCCCGTCAGTACGGAGCTGAGCTTGGCGACGGCGGCGATGTCGCCTGCTACCACCTCCGGCTTGGGCTCCTGGGACTCTCCTCTGATGTCCAGGGGCTGAGCGATGCGCTCAGCACTGTGGGCGCCGCTGTTCCACACCTGGTTGCCGCTCTTTACCGTGCCGCTGTAGACGCGGAAGTACGAGAGCCTGCCCACGAACGGGTCCGCCGTCGTCTTGAAGACCAGCGCCGCCAGCGGCCCGTCGCTGTCCGCGGTCAACGGCCTCTCCTCCGAGTCGCCATTCGCGCCCGACGGCGCGGGCACGTCCGCGGGAGAGGGCAGGAAGTCGACGATGGCGTCCAGCATCTCCTTGACCCCGATGCCGGCGGCGGACGCTCCGGCAAAGACGGGTACAATCGAACCGGCGGCGATTCCCCTCCTCAAGCCCTCGGTCAGCTCCTCATGCGACAGCGGCTCGCCCTCCAGGTACTTCATCGTCAGGTCGTCGTCCGTCTCGGCTACCGCCTCGACGAGGCGGTCCCTGGCGTCCTCTATCTCTTGCTGGAGCGCCTCGGGCTCATCGGCGTCGGGGTCCAGGAGGCTCACCACGCCGCTGAAGTCCGACTCGGACCCGATGCAGACGTGGACCGGGACGCAGTGCCTCCCGAAGGTCTCCGTCAGGGAGCCGACTATCCGGCCGAAGTCGGCGTTCTCGCGGTCCATCTTGCTGACGAACACCACTCGAGGCAGGTCCCAATTGGCGGCAAGGTCCCACATCTGCCGTGTGCCAACCTCCAACCCCGAGGGCCCATCGACCACTATGACCGCCGCATCCGCCACGCGGACGGCCGCTGCGACCTCGCCCCGGAAGTCGGCGTAACCCGGCGTGTCTATCAGGTTGATCTTGTGATCGCGCCAAGGGCAAGACAGTATGGACGCTTGGACGCTGCTCTGTCGCCTAGCCTCCTCGGGCTCGTAATCCGAGATCGTGTTGCCCTCTTCAATGGCGCCTACGCGGGAGGTGACGCCGGCGGCGTAGAGCATCGACTCCGAGAGAATGGTCTTACCGGCTCCACTGTGGGAAAGTAGCACTACGTTGCGCAGACGTTTGGTCGTGGTTCCGGCCATGCTGGGTCTCCTCTCCTACTTGCTATGTCGGCCCATTTTAGTAAATGCAATACCCCTATGCAATGCCGCCATCCGCCGGGATGGCCGCGCCAAAGCACCAGGACAGAGGATGTACAGAAAGGGAGACACCCCGCCGATGGGAGGGTGTCTCCCTGCGGCGCGGCTCCACCATCAACCCGCTAGAGGAGCGACGGATGGGCTTCACGCCGGCTGTGAGGTCGCAGTCTACCAGCCCGGGCGCCTCTCACCGCACTTGCCGCAAAAGACGTCGCGCATCGGACCGTTCTCGTTGCTGCACTTCTCGCACTTCCAGGACATACCACTCACCTCCCTCTCTATAAGCATTTCCAACAGAATGTACTTCAAAGTCAGCGGCATGTCTATATCTACGCCCGAATGGGTAACAGTTACCCCTGGCTCATGACTGTGGACGGATTGCAGTACAATCAAGGTTGCCGTTAGAGTAGAGGGGCGACGAAGTGGGACTCCGGTCCCATCGCCCCGAGTAGCGAGGGAGGTCGGGAGACATGGAACTTTATTGGAGACAGTGGAAGAGGGGCCAGCGGCTCATTCTAAGTACCGACGACGCCGACAGGGAAGAGGAGATCGGGGGAGTTCGAGAGACCAAGAGAGGGTTCGATGCCTTCGCCAAGACCTTCGGGTACGAGCCCGGGCGCGCCCAGAAGGGAATCCCCACGATGAGCGAGGCGAAGGCCTTCGTCGAGTCCTTCGCTCCCTGGGAACTGTACGTATCGGACCCTGGGCTGACGGTCGACGAGGGGGTGAGGCCGGAGCCGAGCTAGCTCTCGACTCTTGGCAGGGTAACCAATTCGCGGGGTCCGCCGTTGTAGACAGTGAGCGGCGGGCCGCCGCCTTCGGCGCGTGACGGGGCTGTAGGAGAGCAGATGCTAGGCTTTATCGGAGGTACAGGGCCGGAAGGCAGGGGGCTCGCGCTGCGCTTCGCCCTGGCCGGGGAGCGGGTGATGATAGGCTCCAGGGAGGAGGAGAGGGCGTTGCGGGCGGCGGAGAGCCTCTGGTCCCTGATCGACCCCGCGCGGGTACGATGGGGCGTCAACCGCGAGACGGCGCAGGAGTCTGACATCGTCTTCGTGGCCGTGCCGTACTCCGGTCACCGGGCCACCCTGGAGCCGCTGGCGGCGGAGCTGACAGGGAAGATCGTCGTCGACGTCGTCGCGCCGCTGGCGGTGAGGAGAGGCCGCGCCAAGGCCGTACCGGTCGAGGAGGGGTCCGCAGCCCTCCAGGCCCAGGCCGTCCTTCCCGACGCCAGGGTCGTGGCGGCGTTCCAGACCGTCAGCGCCCAGGAGCTGCTGGTCCCGGACAGGGCCATAGACTCGGACGTAGTCGTGTGCTCCGAGGACTCGGAGGCCAGGGAGACGGTCATGCGTCTGGCGGAGAAGATACAGGGCGTGCGGGCGGTGAACGGCGGCGGGCTGGAGAACGCCCGCTACGTCGAAGACTTCACAGCGCTCCTACTGAACCTCAACCGCATCTACAAGGCCCACTCGACCATCAAGATCGGCGGGATTTTTTCATGACCAGCAGCGTACGCCTTCGGACGATAGCGCTGTTGGGCATGGCCGCCTGCATCGTATTCGGCTTGGCCGCGGCGGCCGGGGGAGACGTGGCGGCCAGTCCGGGGCCGCGCGCTCCAATTCGCCTGCTCTCCTCCGGGCATGAGGTCTCATTCCCTGACAAAGTCGAGCTCACGCTGGAGCTCGAGGCCAACGAAGTAATCACCGACGTCAAGCTCTTCTACAGGCTGGCCCGTCAGGAGGTCAACATCTTTGGCTACCCGGACTTCACGCCGGGCAAGAGGGTCACGGCGACCTTCGAGGTCAAGACAGGCGGAGCCCAATACATCCCCAGCGGCGTGGATATCGAGTACTACTACCGGATTCGCGATGCATCCGGGAACATCGCTGAGACGGAGAGGTTCCACCTGGAGTACCTGGATACGCGGTACGACTGGCAGAGGTACCAGGCAGGGGGGCTGATAGTGCTCTGGCATGACCGCCCTCGGTCCCAGGTGGCCCGGGTCGCAGACCACGTTGCCCTGAGGCTGGAGGAGATTAAGAGGCTGATGGGACTGTCGGAGACGATGCCCATGAAGGCGGTGATAGTCAACAGCCAACGCGAAGCGCGCAGGAACTTCCCCAGGGTGAGCGGCGCGGCGAGCAGGGACCACCTGTACGCCGGATTCGCCTTCGGCGACCTGGACGTCTTCGTTCTTGCGGGGCTGGACTCCGACGGAATGACTCACGAGATGGTCCACTTGCTGATGGACGAGGCGGTCGACTCTCCCCTTGCCAGGATACCCTCATGGCTCAACGAGGGCCTGGCGATGCACTTCGAGTCGAGCTCCCACGGCAACGAAGGTGCCGTCGCCCGCGCCGCCTACCGCGGCGCCCTGCTGCCCCTGCGCTCCATGGGGAGCCAGCCGGGCAGGCCAAGCGACGTCAGGCTGTTCTACGCCCAGGCCTGGAGCGTGGTCGACTTCATGGTAAGGGCCTACGGCAGAGAGCGCATGGCCGCGCTTCTCGAAGCCCTCGACGACGGCGGAGGCATCGAGCGCGCGGTCTCCACCGCATACGGGATGAGCCTGGACGAGCTGGAGAGGCGGTGGCTGTCCTACATCGCGGGCGACCCCGTGGAGCCCCCGCCATCGCCGCCGTCAACCATTGGGCCGCCGGCGGTCATAGCGGGAGCGGTGCTCGTGGCGGCTGCCGCCGTGATCGTTCGCTGGCTGCGCCACGTTACGGGCGCCCGCGCCTCCGCAGAGTGATGGCGAGACAGACGGCATTCGTCTACGACGACGCCCTCTCGCGTCACAGCCTCGGGGCGTCCCACCCGATGAAGCCCGAGCGCCTGCGGTATACTTACGAGACGCTGGACGCCTACGGAGCCTTCGACGCCCCCAGCTCCTCTGTCGTGAAGCCGCGAATGGCCACCGAGCAGGAGGTTTTGAGCCACCACACGCAGGAGTACCTGAGGGCGGTGGAGGACCTGAGCGGCGGCGGCTCATCGACCGACCCGACCGCCTACAACTTCGGCCCCGGGGACAACCCCGTCTACGACGGCATCTACGAGGCTGCACTGAGATCGACGGGCGCTTCCCTCAGGGCGGTCGAGTTGCTCCTGTCCGGCGAGGCCTCGGCGGCCTTCAGCATCGCTGGCGGGCTTCACCACGCCATGCCTGGATACGCCTACGGCTTCTGCGTCTTCAACGACCCCGTCATTGCCATCAAGGCGATGCTGGCCGAAGGGGCTCGCGTCGCCTACGTCGACATCGACTGCCACCACGGTGACGGCGTTCAGCACGCCTTCTACGACACCGACGAGGTCCTGACCATCTCCCTCCACGAGTCCGGGGCGTTCCTCTTCCCCGGCACCGGATTCACGCAGGAGACCGGCGCGGGCAGGGGTAGGGGTTACTCCGTCAACGTGCCTCTATACCCCTACACGACGGACGAGGTCTACCTGTGGGTGTTGAAGCGCGTCGTCCCGCCGATGATAGACGCCTTCAAGCCCGACGTGCTGGTCACGCAGCTGGGGATAGACTCCCACTACCTGGACCCCCTCACCCACATGGGCCTCACGGTACAGGGGTTCGAGCAGGCGGTGGCCGAGCTGGCGCGGGTCGCTCCGGACAGGTGGCTCGCGCTGGGAGGCGGAGGTTACGACCTGCATGCGGTTGCGCGGGCGTGGACCCTGGCCTACGGGGTGATGTCGTCCCAGCACTTCGACGAAGAGCTCCCCCAGACGTACCGTGACCGGTACGGAGTCGACTCTCTCCGAGACTCGGGCGGCCTGGAGGTTACCGAGGCCGTGGAGAAGAGCGCCAGGGTATTCGCCGAGGCGAGCACGCAGGCGGTGGAGCAGCTCATCTTCCCGTCCCACGGCATCTCGGCACCCCGATCCAGGTAAACTGGCCACTCCTGCTTGCCGATGCGCCAGCATCGGCGCTGCGGATCACGGCTTCCTATCATGGATCAGTCACATCCATTACGTGGTGGTAATATCCCACCTCACAGAGCAGGTTTTCCGCAGCCTGCCAGTGATGTCAATGCAGGCATGTTACACTTGTGTGAGAATGCTGATGGAGGCTCAGTCATGGCTAGCATCACGGTGCGCAACTTGGAGGAAGGGTTGAAGCGACGGCTGCGTATCCGGGCAGTTGAGAACGGCAGGTCCATGGAGCAAGAGGCTAGGGGCATTCTGAGAGCGGCACTGGACCAGGAACCCTCAACGGGCAAGGATCTAGTCAGCGCTATTCGCGCCCGGTTCGCACCCCTTGGCGGTGTCGAGTTAAACCTGCCGTCCCGTGAACCCATGCGCGAGCCGCTCCGGTTCGACTGAGCCGACGGACAATGATCGTCCTCGATACCAACGTCGTCTCGGAGCTCATGCGTCCGAGTCCGAGTTCCGTCGTGACCGAGTGGGTAGCCCAGCAGCCGGCGACAGACCTGTACCTCTCTACTATCACCTATCACCGAAGCCGAGTTGCGCTACGGAGTTGAGATCATGCCCGCAGGCCAACGCCGAGACTTACTGCTTGTCGAGATCGAAGGGATGCTGCGGGAAGACTTTGCCGGGCGCATTCTTCCCTTCGACAGCGATGCTGCCCTGGCCTACGCGGTGGTAGCCGGAGCCCGCCGCGCCGCAGGCCATCCCATCGACCACGCCGATTGCCAGATCGCGGCCATAGCCCGCTCACGGCAGGCCGGCATAGCGACCAGAGATTTAGACGGCTTTGAAGGGTGTGGGATTGAAGTGATCAATCCCTGGTCAAACGGCTGATCCAAGAAGCCAGAGCTGCCGACTTGCCATCTCTACCAGGGTTGACGTGCATAGTGACACAAGGAGCCGCTCGAACGGCGAAGGGCTACTCTCTCAACAGAGCCCGAAGGGTATCCTCGATATCGCGGTGCTGGAACTGGAACCCCGATTCGACGAGCTTCGTCACGTCCATGCGCTGACTGGAGAGCATGGCCTCCGATACGCCGCCGAAGACCAATCGGAGCGCCGGGGCGGGCACTCTGAAGAGTGTAGGCCGCGAGAGCACCCGGCCTAGGGCCTTGGTGAGCTCGGCGTTGGTGACGACCCCGGGAGAGCACACGTTCAACGGCCCGTCGAGGGTCTCCGTGACCAGTACGTGATGGAACACCCTCAGCAGGTCTGCCCTGGAGATCCAGGGCCAATACTGGCGGCCGCTCCCCAGCCGTCCGCCCAGGCCCAGCTTGAAGGAGGGCAGCATCCTCCGAAGCGCCCCTCCGCCGGCGTCCAGCACGACTCCAATTCGCATGTTGACGACCCTGATACCCGCCTCGCCGGCGGATTCCGTCACGGCCTCCGTATCCCGGACCACACCGGCCAGGAAGTCGGAGCCGGCCGGGGAGTCCTCCGTCAGGGTTTCGTCTCCCCGGCTCCCGTAGTATCCGGCTGCGGTTGCGCAGGCCAGGACTCTGGGAGGCGCGTCAAGCCGCGCGACGGCCTCGCTCAAGAGGCGCGTTCCCTGGACGCGGCTGTCCCTGATCAGCGCCCTCTGCCGGTCGGTCCACCTGCCCTCGGCGATATTCCGCCCGGCCAGGTGCACCACCGCATCCGCGCCGGAGAGTCCGGCCTCATCTATGACGCCGGTCTCCGGGTCCCAGGCCACCTCGTCGCTGCCCCGCGCCCGCCTGCGGACGAGTCGAGTCACGGAGCAGCCCTGTCCGGCCAGGTAGGGCGCCAGCGCGGAGCCGATGAACCCGGAAGAGCCTGTGACCAGAACCTTCATGCGTGTTCCGATGATGTCTCAGGCGCGTCCGTCGGGGGTCGAGGGCAATAGCTGGCCGTCGGTGTAGGACTGGAGCCGGGCGTAGAGGCCTCCCCGGGACATGAGCTGGCGATGGTCCCCCTTCTCCACGATGCGGCCTCCGTCCAGCACGACGATCTGGTCGGCGTTCCTTACGGTGGACAGCCGGTGTGCTATCACCAGCGCGGTGGTGTCCTTGAGGAGCCCCTCCAGCCCTCTCTGGATCAGGGCCTCCGAGTGGGCGTCGATGTTGGCCGTCGCCTCGTCCAGTATCAGTATTCTCGGCTTGACCACCAGCGCCCGGGCAAAGCTGATCAGCTGGCGCTGGCCCGTGCTGAGGCTGCTGCCGCGCTCGTGGAGCTGGGTGTCGTAGCCCTTCTCCAGGCTGGTTATGAAGTCGTGGGCGCCCACGACTTTGGCCGCTTCGACCACGTCGGCGTCAGACGCCTCCGCGTGGCTGTGCCGGATGTTCTCCCTGACGGTGCCCGCGAAGAGGAATGGCTCTTGGAGGACCATGGCCATCTGCCGGACCAGCGGCTGAAGGGCAAGGTCGCGGATGTCGCGGCCGTCTATGGTAATGCGCCCGGAGGTGACATCGTACAGGCGTAGCACCAGCGACGCCATGGTCGTCTTGCCGGCTCCCGTAGGACCCACCAGCGCCACCGTCTCCCCGGGCCGCACGTGGAGATCGACACTCTCCAGCACCGGGTTGCCGTCGCCGTAGTCGAAGGTTACGTTGTCGTAGGATATCTCTCCCCTCAGGTCGGGAAGAACGGCGGCGTCCTCAATGTCGACGATCTCAGGCCTGACGTCCAAGAGCTGGAAGATCCGGGCGCCGGACGCCATGGCCCGCTGCAGCTCACTGTACTGCATCGTCAGATTGCGTATCGGGTCGAAGAAGCGCTGGATGTAGAGGGCGAAGGCCACCAGTACGCCGACCTCCAGGGACCGGTCGAGGACCATACTGCCACCGAAGAAGACCACTAGGGCGAGGCTTACCGAGATGAGCACCTCCACCGAGGGCAGCAGCACCGACAGGTATCGGGTCGCCTGCATGTTGGCGCCCAGGTGGTGGTCGTTGGAGCGCTGGAAGCGGCGTAAGTTGGTCCGCTCCCGGTTGAGGCTCTGCACGACGCGAACGCCCGATATGTTCTCCTGCAGGCCCGAGTTGACCACGGCCAAGGCCTGCCGGACCCGGAGGAACTTCCCCCGCGCGTAGTACTGCCATACGGCCAGGACACCGAACATCGGCGGAACGACCACCAGCGTGATCAGCGCCAGCCGGGGACTCAACAGGAACATCGCCGCCGTTACTCCGGCTAGGCTCAGCACGTCCGCAACGCTGATCACGCCTATGAACAGGAACTCCTGCAGCTGCTGGACGTCGTTCTGGATCCGGGACATGACCTTCCCCACCTCGCTCCGGTCGAAGTAGGACATGGACAACCCCTGCAGATGCCTGAACAGGTCCATCCGAAGCTTGTACAGCACCTGCTGCGCGACGAAGGCGCCCACTCGCAGGTGGAGGTAGTTGAAGGCAAGCTGCAGAGCAGCCACCAGCAGGAAGGCGCCCACAGCCCAGGTGACGGTGGAGAGGTCTTCGGTCCGGATGTACTCGTCGATGGTCCACTTGATGATCCAGGGCAGGGCCACCACGGTGCCCGTGTATACGATCACCGAGAGCACGGCTACGACGACCCGCGCCGTGTGGGGACGAAGATAGGCCATGAGCCTCACCACGACGCTGTGGTCGTACAGCGTTCCGCGGTCCTCGTCTTCGACGGCGATGCGGTCGATGCCCCAGGTGCTCATGCATCGCCTCCGACCGGCGTCAGCCCGCCGATGGCGGCGTCGACGCTCTGGCTGCTGATCTGCGAGTCGTATATGCTCCGGTAGTACCCGCCGCGGGAGAGCAGCTCCTCGTGGGAGCCGCTCTCCACGATCCTCCCCTGGTCCATAACGAGTATCTTGTGCGCCCTCCTGATGGTGGAGAGGCGGTGTGCTATCACGATGGTGGTGCGCTCCTTGACCAGCTCATCCAGCGCCCGTTGTATCTTGTGCTCGGTGCCCACGTCGACGCTGGACGTCGAGTCGTCGAGGATGAGCACCGGGGGATCCAGAAGCAGGGTGCGGGCGATGGCCAGCCGCTGTCTCTGGCCGCCGGACAGCGTCACGCCGCGCTCGCCGACCGCGGTATCGTACCCGTCGGGCAGCCCTTGGATGAAGTCGTGCAGCTGCGCGACCTTGGCCGCGCGCTGGATCTCCTCGAGGCTGGCGCTCTCGCCGCCGTATGCGATGTTCTCCCTCACCGACGTCCCGAAGACGAAGACGTCCTGCAGCACGATGCCGACATTGCTCCGGAGCGACGACAGGGTGACGTCCCGCAGATCGTGTCCGTCGATCTCCACGCGGCCGGTGGTGATGTCGTAGAACCTCGGTATCAGGTGGACGATGGTGCTCTTGCCTGATCCGGGGGCGCCCAGTATGGCAACCATCTTACCGGGCTCCACCTCGAAGCTGACGTCTCGTATCGTGGGGTCGCCGGAGCCGTAGGTCATCGACACGCCGCTGAATCTGAGGTGTCCCCTGACCCGCTGCAGCTCCAGGGCGCCCGGCTTCTCATTTACGGTCGACTCCGCGTCTAACACCTCGTAGAGCCGCTGGCCCGCGGAGGCGGCCCAAGAGAAGGTGTTGACGACCCAGCCCGTCATCCGCACCGGCATGCCCAGCAGCCCTATGTACAGAATGAAGGTCGTCACCTCGCCGTAGGTGAGCCGGCCGGCGTCGACCTCCCGCAGACCGAACAGCAGGATGCCGCCGGTAGCAGCCGTTAGCATGAAAGTCATCAGCGAGCCCTGGGACGCGAACAGCCTGGTGGCGGCGTACCTCAGGCGCGCGATGGACGTCGCCTTCTCGTCGAACCGCGCCTCCTCGTACTCCCTGGCGCCGAAGGCCTTCACCACTCGCATCCCGGACAGGTTCTCCTGGAGTACCGAGGTCATCCTGCCCGTCTCGGCCTGGACCCGCCGCCAGTTGACCACCAGGTCCCTGGACATGATGACCGCCCGCCACATGATCACGGGAAGGAAGGCCATGCTTATCAGCCCAAGCCTCCAGTTGGTGGTGAGCATCAGGGCGGCAACGGCTACCAGCATCACGACGAGGGTGAGGCCGCGGATCATGCCCACGCTTATGTACCACCTCACCGCCTCCACGTCGGAGGTGGCCCTGGACATCAGGTCGCCGGTCTCCTCGGTGTCGTGAAAGCCGAAGCTGAGCTGTTGGAGCTTCTCGAAGATGTCGTTACGCAGCTCGTATGAGACTATGTGAGCGAGTGCCTCGGACAGGTAGCTCTGACCGTAGGAGAAGGCCGCCCGGAATACGCTGACGCCTATGACCACAAGGGCCAGCAGAAGCAGCTGCCTCTGCAACCCGCTCTCCAGGGCACTATCGATGGCGGTGCCCAACAGGGGCGGTATGACCAGCGCCGACAGCGTGGCCGCCGACATCGCCACGTAAGCGCCCCCAAGGTACCAAGGATGGCGCCACGCATAACGCGACAGCCGTATTAGGACTTTCAATTCTGCTCCTGGTGGGAAAAGGGCCAATCACCCTCACCCCAGCCCTCGCCCATCGAGGGAGAGGGGGCGATTGCGCCAGGGAGAGGGGCGAGCCGGAGACGCTGAGGGCGGGTGGCTTGCCGTCTATCGGCCGCCGCCGCGGTCGTGAGCATTGTTTACAGTCGGTGTGCTGGCGGATATAATCATCATGAAGCGCATTTCAGTATAGCAGGATTAGAACGCTCCCAGGAGACGAATTTGGCTGTCCGGCCCATCTTGGAGCTGCCCCACCCCGCTCTGAGACGCAGGGCCAAGAGGGTGAGGAGACTCGACTCGTCAGTGATGCGCCTGGCCTACGACATGGTAGATACTTTACACATGGCCGTCGGGGTCGGGCTCGCCGCCAACCAGGTGGGAGACTTTCGCCGCGTCATCGTGGTCCAGCTCCCGGACGAGGATGAGGCGAGGATATACGTAAACCCTGAGATCGTACACCGCGAGGGAAGCAGGAGGGTCGAGGAGGGTTGTCTGAGCATTCCCGGCTACAGAGGGCTGATAACGCGTTCGCTCTGGGTGCGGTTCAGGGCGCTGGACCACGCGTCGAAGACTGTCAGGCTGAGGGCAGAGGACCTACTGTCCCAGGTGCTGGAGCATGAGGTTGACCACTTGAACGGGATGCTCTACGTAGACCACCTGGAGAGGCATGAGAAGCTGATCCCGGTCTCGCCGGAGCCGGGTGACGGCGATGGCGCCGACTCACCTGCTGACGACGACGCCCCCCCTCAGCCCGTCTCGGTTGACTCCCCAGGACCGGCGTCCTCCTGGGCCGCCGATCAGCGAGAGTCACCGGCCACCCTCAAGGTCAGCTAGGGCTCACCGCTGATCCCTGCCAACCCTCACCCTGACCCTACTTCCACGCGTGGGAGAGGGACTGCCAAGGGGAGCAACGGGCCAGCACCTACCATGAGACATCCTGACCAGCAGCAACACTCCCGTCCATGCTCTCATCGAATCTGAGGTCGGACCTCCGGCCAATCAGCCGAGCCATCCTCTCCGAGGGTGTCGAGGCATACCTGGTCGGCGGCGTAGTCAGGGATTCGCTGCTGGGCAGGGAGAGCCCGGACGTCGACGTCGTGGTCCGGACCGACACGGCGGCGCTGGGACGACGGCTCGCGCAGTCGCTGTCCGCACGCTTCGTCCCCTTGGACCGGAAGAGGGGGATCGTGCGGCTGCTTCTCTCCGGGCGCGGCGGAGCGCGTACGGTCGACCTCAAGCCGATAGACGCAGGTATCCTCGAGGACCTGTCGCAGCGGGACTTCAGCTGCGATGCGATGGCCGTTCCCCTGGCCGAAGCAGATGCGGTGCCAACCCAGGAGGCTGTCATCGATCCGCATGGCGGAATCTCGGACCTCAGGGCCGGGGTGGTCCGGTCTATCGCCGGATCGGTCTTTACCGAGGACCCGGGTCGCCTGATGCGGGCGCCGAGGCTCGCGGCACAGCTTGGCTTCACCATCTCCAAGGATACCGAGGGGCAGATACGGAGCCATGCGAATCTCCTGAGGAGGGTATCTCCCGAAAGGACCCGGGACGAGCTGCTGAAGCTCCTGGCCGCACCCCGGTCGACAGCCTCCATCCGCCTGCTGGACCGCCTTGGGCTGCTTTCCCAGGCGCTCCCCGAGCTCGATCTCTCCAGGGGCGTCTCCCAACCGAAAGAGCACCACTGGGACGTCTTCAACCACCTGCTGGAGACACCCGGCCAGTTGGAGCGGCTCCTGGGGCCGGACCAGGGGCTGGACACTCCCAGGTTCGATGGGATGGAGACGTACTTCGCAGAGCCGGTGAGCGACGGGCACACGAGGCTCACGCTGCTCAAGCTGGCATGTCTGCTGCACGACGTCTCCAAACCCGAGACCAAGACGGTGGAGGCCTCGGGACGCATCCGATTCCTGGGGCACCACACGAAAGGGGCGGAGGTAGCCGAGGGTATCGCCAGGAGGCTCCGAATCAGTGGGCGCGGCGTGGAGCTGGTGCGGCTGGAGGTGCGGCACCATCTGCGCCCCGGCCAGATGGCGGCCGAGGGCGAGCTCCCCTCGGGGAAGGCGGTCTACCGGTATTTCCGGGACGTGGGCGACGCGGCGATAGACACGCTCTACCTGAACATGGCCGACCATCTGGCGGCCCGCGGCCCCCTCATGGGCGAAGGGGAGTGGTCGGACCGCAAGGGGACCATCCGGCACATCCTACGTCAAGGTCTCGAACAAAGAGTGCCCGATTCCCTTCCACAGCTCCTGGACGGTAACGATATAATGGAGTGTCTGTCCTTGGAGCCGGGGCCCGAGATCGGGCACCTATTGGACCTGATTCAAGAGGCCCAGGCCAACGGAGAGGTCACTACGAAAGGTGAGGCGATACAGTTGATAAAGTCCGACCTCCAGGTGGGGAGTCCCAGTGCGTAGGTACGCGCGAACAGTCGCAATAGTCGTCGTTCTGGTGGTCCTCGCGGGCCTCATCCTGGGCTTTCAACGGATACAGATCGGCGGCTTCGAGCGTGGAGGAGACACCGTTCTGGGGCTCAGCCTCGGCCTCGATCTCCAGGGCGGCAGCTATCTGGTCTACGAGGCAGAGGAGATCGATCCCGTCACCGGCGAGGGCAGGGTGCCATCGCCGGATGAGATGGCGGCGCTGAAGCGAGCCATCGAGCGCAGGGTGAACGCGTCCGGCTTGGGACTGCCGATTATCCAGATATTGGGCGAGAACCGGCTGCTCATCCAGCTGCCCGGCATCAGCGACATCGAACGGGCCGAGAGCATAATTGGCGAGACCGCCCGGCTGGTCTTCATGCACCGGGAGTACGGCGTTATCCGCGATCTGACCGAGCTGGAGGACGATGACGTCCTCTCCATCGAGGCCGACTTCATTCCCGCCGAGCTGCTGGAAGCGGCGCAGCTGCCTTCCTCCGAGCCGCTGCCCGCATTTCCCGAGGTCATGACCGCCACCTCCACCGAGGCGACCGCCACCTCCACCGCGACCACTACTCCCGAGGACCTGCCGCCGGTGCTCGTGGTGGACTTCACCTCCGGGGGCGCGGGGAAGTTCTCAGCCGTCGTCGACAGGCTGAAGGATGACTTCAACGAGAGCATGAAGCGGGCAGAGACAGGGGAGTTCTTGCCTCCCAGCAGGCTCGACGTATCCATCGAGGGAGAGACTCCCCTGAGATTCGACATAAGCGGCATCGCCATCGCCCGGGTCGGCTCCTCCACGAGGTTCGTTCTCCCGTTCCCCCAGGGCGCTCAGGGGGAGCAAGTGACCGACCTAGAGGTCGCGCGAGAGATGGTGGGCGACGACTCCACCGTCCGGTTCAGCGAGATACAGACCCAGGTCGATACGTCCATCAACCTGACGGGCGACGACCTGGCCAGGGCCTACCCGAGCCAGCAGAGCCAATCGGGCGCGCCCATCGTCGTCCTGGAGTTCAAGGAACGCGGCGCCAAGATCTTCGGCGACCTCACCTCCAGGATTGCGGGCAGCCCCACCGACGCCATCGCCATCTTCCTGGACGACGAGGAGCTGATCTCCCCAACAGTGTCGTCCGCCATTACCTCCGGCGCCGCGATCATCCAGGGTAGAGACTTTACGGTGGAGAGGGTCAGGGACGTGGCCCTGCTGCTGGAGGCCGGTCGGCTTCCCATCCCCATCAACCAGGTCGAGAAGCGCACGGTGGACGCGATCCTGGGCGCGGACTCCCTTCGCAAGAGCGCGATTGCCGGCATGGTCGGCCTGGGGCTGGTCCTGCTGTTCATGGTCCTCTACTACCGCGTTCCAGGAGCGGCCGCCGCCGTGGCCCTCTTCATCTACGCCGCCCTCATTCTGGCCATCTTCAAGATCATTCCCATCACCCTGGACCTCTCGGGAGTATCCGCGGCGATCCTCTCCGTCGGCATGGCGGTGGACGCGAACATCCTGATCTTCGAGCGCATGAAGGAAGAGCTGCGGGCGGGGCGCACCCTGACGTCCTCGGTGAACATCGGCTTTAACCGCGCGTGGCCGGCGATCCGAGACAGCAACGTATCGACGCTGATCACCTGCGCCATCCTGTTCTGGTTTGCCGACCAGCTGGGAGCGAGCCTGGTACAGAGCTTCTCCGCCGCCCTGGCCGTAGGCGTCGTCACCAGCATGTTCTCGGCCATCGTCATAACCCGCACCCTCTTGAGGGTGATAGCCAGCACCAACCTGGCGGGAAGGGCCCGCCTATTCGTGCCCGCCGGCGGGGCACAGCTCCCGCAGCGCGATGCCGCAGCGGCGGCCCTGAGGAGTTAGCCCTTGGACTTCGCAGCAAAAAGGGGATGGTTCTTCCTGCTTTCCCTGTCGGTCATTGTCCCCGGCGTCGTCTTCCTGGTCCTCTTCCGTCTCGAGCCTGGTATCGACTTCTCTGGGGGCTCCGAGATGAAGCTCAGGTTCTTGGAGCGTGTGGAGCAGGCCGACCTGCGGACGGAGCTGGCCGATCAGGGACACCCGGACGCCAGGGTACAGGTAGCGGACGACATCTTCCTGGTCCACACCAAGGAGCTGACCGAGAAGGAGAAGAACCGCCTGGTGGAGACCCTGAAGAACGAGCTGTCGCCCAAGGGGGTCGAGGACCTGGCCTTCGACTTCGTCTCGCCGGTGGTGGCCCAGGAGACGGTGACAGCGGCGCTCTGGGCGGTACTGGCGGCTGCGGTCGGCATCTTCTTCTACGTCTGGTGGGCCTTCCGCAACGTGCCCAGCCCCTTCAGGTACGGGACCGCGGCGATCGTGGCCCTCATTCACGATACCCTGATCGTGGTGGGAATATTCGCCATCCTTGGCTACGCCATCGACCTGGAGGTCAACACGATGTTCCTGATCGCCCTGCTGACGGTGATCGGCTACAGCGTCAACGACACCATCGTGGTCTTTGACCGGCTGAGGGAGAACGTCGCCGTCTACCCGAACCGGGGGCTGCCGGACGTCGTCAATCTCAGCATATCCGAATCCCTGGGACGCTCCATGAACACCAGCCTGACGCTGCTGTTCACCCTTCTGGCGATGATGCTCTTCGGGGGCCCCACCATCCGCTCGTTCCTGCTGGTCCTGCTCATCGGCGTAGTCGTGGGGACGTACAGCTCGATAGGTATCGCCAGCCAGCTGGTTGTATCGTGGGAGGTGGGCGACTTCGGCCGGATATTCAGGCGGGTCTCGCCCTTCGGCGCCCGGTGACGTTTTCACGGAGCGGCTCAGCTCCGCCCAGAGGGAGAAGGTTAGAGCTTGCCCTGGACTTGGTCCGGGGGTGAGGGTTGGATCATGTCAATGTACATTCTACTGCTGACCCTGACGCCGGAAGGGCGGGAGCAGATGCTGTACGATGCCGAGAACCTGATCAGCGCGGGGGAGTCCATCGACGCTCCGGGAGTCAGGGTGATGGGGCTGTACGGGGTGCTGGGCAACTACGACTTTGTGAGCATGGTCGAGGCTCCCGACAACGCGTCCATCGCCCGCTTCTCGTTGAACCTGGGCGTCCGGGCCGGGGTGCACGTCACCACGCTGCCGGCGATACCGGTCACGCGACTGGAGATGGCATCGCCGCCGGACCCGGCGGCGATGGAGGTGATGGCGTCCCCGGAGCCGACGCCCGCGAGGCATGACGGCGACCAGGACGAGCCGGAACCTGCCCCTACGTGAGGGCCTCCGGGATACGCTAGCCGGCGCCGTCGACGGGCGGTGGCAGCAGCCGGGCAGCCGCGGCTATCGTCTCGGCCAGCGTGCGGTCCGGGTCCATCGTCTCGGGGCTTTCACTGGCGAAGGGCGTCCGGCTGAGGAGGCGGAAGATGTCCGCTGCGCCCTGGTGGAAGCCCGGGCTGACGCCAACGTGGTCGAAGGTCGCCGCGATCTCCTCCATCTCGCCGATCCAGCGGTGGGCCGGGATGGGTAGACGAGGTATCTGGCCCTCCATTCGCTTGTATACGTCCGGCTGGCTGGACCTCATCTCCTCCTCCAGCTCCGAGGATACGCCCAGCGCCTCCGCGGCCGTCAGGAGCGCCGCGTGGAGCGCCGACGCTCCCTTGGTTCCCGCCGCGTAGCACATCTTGATGGCCGATGCGCGGCCGACCTCGGCCCCCATCTGCCGAACGACGATGCCCTTACCGTCCAGCTCGCCCATTATGGCGGCCTCGGAGCCGGAGGCGTAGAACCGCGGGGCGGCGCCCCGGCCGGGTGGGCCCCCGATGATCGAGGCGTCGATGAAGCGTCCCCCGGCGCCGACGATGACGTCCCTCATCACGTGGGCGCTCTGGGGGGAGACGGCGTTGCAGTCGGCGTAGGGCGTGCCGCTGCCGGCGGCCCTGATGGCGTCGGCGACCCGACGGGCGGCCCCAATCGCCTCCGCGGGCACCAGGATGGACATGACCAAGTCCGCCTGGGCGACCATCTCCTCCAGGCTGGGCGTGTCTCGGAATCTGCCCCGCTGGGCCAGCTTCCGGGTCCGCTCGCTCCGGCCTATCAGGCAGGTGATCACGTCCAGGCCGTGGTCTCCGAGGGCGCGGCCCACGGCGTGGCCCATGTCGCCCGGACTGAGTATGGCTACCGTCTTCATGGCGCTGCCTCCTCATAACTCTCCCGTGGAACCGTGCAGCCAGGCACGCTACGACGGCGATTATAGGCCAGCGGGGCAAGAGGGACAACCTGCGGAGGACAGTCAGAGGTGCGCGCCGGGGGGCCGGTGGCTTATAATGCCATCTGACGGGTGAGAGACACATAGCGGGGAGGCTACAAGATGAGATTAGGTGCCCACGTGTCGGCTTCGGGCGGGGTGTACAAGGCCATCGACAGGGCCCAGGCGATGGGAGCCGAGACCATCCAGTTCTTTGCGTCTTCGCCGCGGGCCTGGAGGTTCAAGCCCGTGCCGGAAGACGACGCGTCGGAGTTCCGCCGGAAGTCGCAGGAGACCGGGATCGGCCCGACCTTCCTCCACGGCTCATACCTGGTGAACGTGGGAGGCAGCGCGGAGCTGCTGCAGAAGTCCATCGACTCGCTCTCCGATCACATGAACGCGGCGGGCCAGATCGGCGCCCGCGGCGTGATCTTCCATGGAGGCAGCCACAAGGGCGTCGGCTTCGACGGGGTCCTGGACCAGGCGGTGGGGGCGCTGCAGGAGGTGCTCTCCCGGAGCCCTGACGACGTCTCCCTCATCATAGAGAACAGCGCCGGCATGGGCTCCCATATCGGCGCCTCCTTCGGCGAGATACAGCGCCTCATCGAAGCCATAGACAGCCCGCGTGTGAAAGTATGCCTCGACACCGAGCACTGCTTCGCCGCGGGGTACAATCTGGCGGACCCAGAGGGTATCGACGCGGCCATGGACGAGTTCGACCGCGAGATCGGGCTGGCCAAGCTCGTGGCCGTCCACGCCAACGACGCGAAGGTCGAGCTGGGCTCCGGCGTGGACCGCCACGAGAACATCGGCGACGGCTACATCGGCATCGCGGGATTCGAGGTGATCATGGGGCACGCCGCCTTCCGCGACGTACCCTTCGTCCTGGAGGTGCCAGGTCCCGACAAGAAGGGACCGGACAAGGAGAACCTCGACCGGCTGAAGGCCGTCCGCGCAGAGCTGGGCATACCGGCCTAGCCGCCTTCAATCCGCCGCTACGAAGAATCTAGTATAGGCCAATTAGAGAGGTGTTCCATGAGTCTGAGGGATAAGGTGTGCATCCTCACCGGAGGCGGTGACGGCATCGGTCGGGGGACGGCGCTGATGATGGCCCGCGAGGGGACGAAGATGGCGCTGGTGGGGAGGACTGCGTCCAAGGTCGAGGCCGTGAAGGCGGAGATAGAGGCGAACGGCGGCACGGCGGACGCCTTCGGCCTGGATGTGTCCGATTTCGACGGGGTACGGCAGATGGTAGAGGCGGTCCTGGAGCGTTACGGCCGCGTCGACATCCTCATCAACTGCGCCGGCCACAGCTCCCCCCATCGCAAGCTGCTCACGACCACCCCGGAGGAGATACACGGGGTGATCGACTCCAACCTGGTGGGCACGATCTTCTGCACACAGGCCGTGATCCCAAGCATGGTCGAGGCCAAGACGGGAACGATCATCAACATCTCTTCGATGGCCGGCGTCCAGCCGGGTCTGATGGGAGGGATGGTATACAGCGCCGCCAAGGCTGCCGTGATCAACTTCACCGAGTTCATCAACACAGAGTTCAAGAACACCGGCGTGAGGGCCAGCGTCGTCATTCCCGGAGAGGTGGACACGCCTATCTTGGACAAGCGGCCCGTGCCTCCGTCGGACGAGGCCCGCGCCACGATGGTCACCGTCGAAGACACGGCCGAGGCGATCACGCTGATTGCCAGGCTGGAAGACCGGACCAACATACCGGAGCTGATCATCAGGCCCACCTACCAGCGGGACTCGTCGAAAGAGGTGGGCACGGCGTAAGCGCGGCCTGCGCCCCAGCGCAATCAGTCCCCTCTCCCATCAAGGTTGTGGAGGCAGCTCCTCGGGCTCGGCGACGGTGCCCTGGGGGGCCGACGCCCGCACACTGCCGGCCTGCACCGCGAGCCGGCGCACGTGCGGGGTGTACCTTTGGCCTATCGAGTCTGCGTCTGTGGTGCTGATGAAACACTGCTCGTAGGTGGCTGCTCTATCCAGCACGTGGGCCCGCCGGTCCGCGTCCAACTCCGAGAGAACGTCGTCGAGTAGGAGTATGGGACGTTGCTGCCTGCAGTCGGCCATGTAGGCTGCCTCGGCCAGCCGCATGCTCAGTACGGCGGTCCGCGACTGCCCCCGCGACGCGTAGATCCCGACGTCGACGCCGTCGATCAGCAGCTGGACATCGTCCCTGTGGGGGCCGGACAGGGTGACCCCCTGGGCGGTCTCCCTCGACCGATGCACGTCCAGAGCCTGGCGCAGCGCGTCGCCGACTGCCTCGGGAGAGTCGCCGGCGCCGACGGGCACGCTGGGCCTGTACACTAGCTCCAGCGTCTCCCCCTCTCCCGTGAGCTCTCCGTGGATGGGACCGACCCGCTTGGACAGCTCGACCAGCGCCCTCGCCCGCTCCGCCGCCACGTACCCCCCCTCGGTCACAAGCTCGTCGTTCCAGTAGTCGATCTCACCCGCCCGCGGACCTCCCGTCCTCATCATCCGCAGGAGATGGTTCCGCTGCACGACCACCCGCTGGTACCTCTGCAAGGACCTTAGGTACCGCCGGTTGAGCTGCGAGATGAGGATGTCCAGGTAGCGGCGCCGGAGCGTTGGGGGGCCGTAGACGAGCTGGAGGTCGTCGGCGCTGAACATCGTAGCCATGACCTGTCCCACCAAGTCCGACGCCCTGCGCGGCGCACCGTTGACCCTGATGAACTTCTGGACCGTCATGCCCTCGGCGTGGCTCCGCTGAGTCGGGCCCGCCGGCCCCGGATCGTCCGATTGAGGGTAGGTCGTCTGAAAGTCGAGCTGCACACGCAGGGGGCCGTCTTCCCGCCGGACGTCCGCCGAGACGCCGGAGTAGCCGCTCTCGGAGGGGGACCCCAAGCGTATCAGCTCCCTGTCGGACGACGTCCTGGGAGACTTGGCGATGGCGAGCAGGTAGACCGCCTCCAGCAGGTTGCTCTTGCCCTGCCCGTTGGCCCCGTGGACGAGGGTGATGCCAGGCCCGAGATCCAGGTCCACGCTCTCGTAGTTGCGAAAGTTGAGGAGGCTCAGGCGGGAGATGTATATGAGAGGCCCCTTCTAGGCTTGCCTTTGGCCGATCAGGCCGAGGATATCCTCCTCGGTGGCAACCTGCACTCCGAGGCGCTGGGCGTCGGCCAGCTTGGAGCCGGCGTCCTCTCCGGCGACGAGGTAGGTCGTCCGGCGGCTGACGCTGCCCGTTACGACGCCGCCCAGCTCCTTGATCTTGTCCTCTATCTGCGAGCGGCTGAAGCTGCGCAGCCTGCCCGTGACCACGAATCTGAGGCCGTCGAGGGGCTGCTCCGCCGGCCCCTGCTCGTGCTCCTCTGCCATGCGCACGCCGCGGCGGCGAAGCTTTTCGACGACCCGTAGGTTCTCACCGTCGCGGAAGTAGCGGACGACGCTCTCGGTGATCTTCGGACCGATTCCGGGGATCGCGGTCAGCTCCTCGGTCGGCGCCGCCATGAGGACGTCCATGCTCCGCATCCTGCGCGTCAGAAGCTCCGCCACCTCCGATCCGACGTGGTCAATCCCCAGGGCGACCAGAACTCTTGCCATTCCCGCGTCTTTGCTGCGCTCGATGGCCTCCAGCAGATTGGCGACGCTCTTCTCCGCCATGCGGTCCATCGCGAGGACCTCCTCTTCCTTTTCCTTCAGGAAGTACAGGTCCGCAACGTCCACGACCAAGCCCCCTTCGATCAGGGCTAGTCCCAGCTTCCATCCCATGCCCTCGATGTCCATGGAGCCCTTGCTGACGAAGTGCTCCAGCAGCCTGACCAGCTGGGCCGGGCAGGCCCGGTTGACGCAGTAGGACATCGCCTCGCCCTCCGGCCTGTCGACCTGATGTCCGCAGCTGGGACAGTCGGGGGGCATCTCGAAGGCTGTCTCGCCGCCCGAACGCCGCCCCGTGATTGCGCTGACGATCTGCGGAATCACCTCCCCTGCCCGCTCGACCACGACCCAGTCGCCCACCATGAGGCCCTTGGACCGGATGTAGTCCTCGTTGTGCAGCGTGGCCTGTTTGACGGTCGCCCCCCCGATGTTCACGGGCTCCAGGACGGCGTAGGGGTTCATGCTTCCGGTCCTGCCCACGTTCACCCCTATCTTCAGGAGGCGTGTGACCGACTGGGTGGCGGGGAACTTGTACGCCACGGCCCAGCGGGGCTCCCTGCCGACGACTCCCAGGTGGCTGCGAAAGTCGAGGCGATTTATCTTGACCACAACCCCATCGCAGTCGTAGTCCAGGTCCTCCACCTTCTCCAGCCACTCCCTATAGTAGTCGACAACCTCCTCCGGCGTGTGCGCCAGCGCGTTGTTCCCGTTGACCTTGAAGCCCAGCCGTGCCAGGTAGGCCAGGGTGTCCCAGTGGTTGTCGAAGACATCAAGCTCAGAGTAGCCCAGCCCGTAGACGAAGATGTCCAGGGGCCGCTCCGCGGTGCTGGACGGGTCCAGCTGGCGCAGGGAGCCCGCGGCGGTGTTTCTCGGATTGGCGTAGGTTGGCAGGCCCTTGGCGACTCGCTCCTCGTTGAACTTTCGGAACTGGGACTTGGGGAAGTAGACCTCGCCCCGGACCTCGAAGACCCCGGCCGGGGCGTCTCCCAGGACCCGGAGCGGTATGCTCTTGATGGTCCTGAGATTCAGGGTCACGTCCTCGCCGGCGACGCCGTTGCCCCTGGTGGCGCCGCGCACGAAGACGCCGTCCTCGTAGGTGAGGGCTACCGCCAGGCCATCGTACTTCAGCTCGCACATCATGTCGAAGGCGCTGGTCTCCAGCAGGTTGGCCGCTCTGGCGTGCCAGGCCATGAGCTCGCCGGGGTCGAAGGCGTTGGAGAGGCTGTGCATGGGGACCGGGTGCTGCACCTCGGCGAACCCCTTGGCGGGCTCGGCGCCGACACGCTGCGTCGGCGACTCCGGCGTGACCAGCTCCGAGTACTGCTCCTCCAGGCGGCGCAGCTGCCTCAACAGCGCATCGTACTGGGCGTCGCTGATGGCCGGCTGGTCCAGGACGAAGTAGAGGTGGTTGTGGCGGTCCAGCTCCTCCCTGAGATGGGCCGCCCGCTCGGTGGCTTCCAGGTCTGTCATGCGGCCGCTCCCTGAGACTGTCCCATGCCGGGACATCTGCACGTCTTCTTTCCGTCTGGCTCAGCATGGTAAGCGGCGAAACCCGACCGGTCAAGGGATACGCTACGACATAACTGTTCAGACTTGATGACACGTATGCTCCCAACACCGACCCTAACCCTCTCCCAGACTTGGGAGAGGGGACTGGGAGAGGGGCCTCCCTCGGCACAGCTAGTGTCTGCCGGGGGTGGTGGAGTCCATGTAGGGGTATCCGGGGGAGTCCCAGACGAGGGTGCCCTTCTCCATGGCCTTGAGCTCCCACTTGCTCAGGGCATTGGGGTCGGGCTTCGGCTTAGCCTCCGGCTCCTCCCCGTGGTACGGAGGATCGGCGAAGTCGTAGTAGACTTCGCGGCCCTGGGGGAAGCCGGCGTTGGGGTCGCAGCTGGCGGAGTCCGGGTCTTCGGGGTCGGAGCAGCCGGGGTCATCGTCGACGTCCGGCCCACCAGTGAGCGGCACGCCGGCCTCCGGGCTGGCGTGCTCTTCTATGGCAGTGTCGCCGCCACGGGAGCCGTCGCCGGTCGGCTCGGCGGCGACGGCCTGGGTGGGACGCTCGTTGTACGGGTCGTAGCTGTCGTCGTAGCGGCTATGGCCGTCGTTCGAGTCGTTGCTGTTGTCGCGGCTGCCGTCTTCGGTGTCGCGAGGGTAGAGGGGGCCATAGGGGTTGGTCGGGGACTCCGGCCTGTAGCCAGACATGGGGCGGTCGGCGTGAGGCCGCTCCGGCTCGGAGCCAGGGTCGGGGTCGTCAGGCTCGGTGTCGTCGAAGCCCCGGTGCAAGAGCTCCCTGGCGGCCGCGAGCCTGTGGTGGGCCTTGAAGCCTTCAAGGCTGCCCTGCATGACATCCACCAGGAAACGGACGGCGTCTCTGCCGTCGTCGGTCTCCTCACGCACTATCTTGCATAGGGCGGACCGGACGATGCGTTTTGCAGGGGGAGAGGGTGACGTGCGGCGCCGGTTTGGGTGTTGGGTGTTGTCCTCGATGAAGGCCTGGGCCTCGGTGAAGCCGAGGTCCAGGAGCTGCCGCGCGGCGTTCAGCCTGTGGCAGGGCTTGGAGTTTTCCAGCTGGCCCTGCATGGCGGAGACGAGGAAGCGGACGATGAGCCTCCCATCACCAGTCTCCTCCCGCACTATCTCTTGTATAGGGGTAAGGCCCTGGTCTTTGGGGTGTTCCTGCTTGCCCTGTTGCAGGTGTCCGTTGGTGTGGGTTGCGGGGAACATATGAGCTATTATAGGGGATGTGGGGGAGTGGGTCAACTCGACGTATGCTGCCGGCTCGACTTTTGTTCTGTCGTACTCTTCCTTGCGGCGCTTTTCGAGCAGACGCCTTACTTCGTTCACGTATCCCAGCCAAGCGTGAGGTTTGCTCCTCGAGTCTGAACAGCTGCCAATGCAGCTAGCTCATACTGGACGCTGCCCGCTCCATCTGGATATACTCAGGAAGGCGGCCCCTGAAGGACACTGCGTCCGGCCAAACCCGCAGGACAGAGGAAAGAGACTTGGCCCATTCCAAAGAGCTCCTGGAGTTCATCGCCGACTATCCCCCGCTGCTGGCCATCGGCAATACGCCGATGGTCAAGCTCGACCTCCCATTGGATATAGGCGACGTCGAGATCCACGCGAAGTACGAGCACCTGAACCCCGGCGGCTCCATCAAGGACCGGCCCGTCCTCAAGATGCTGGTAGAGGCGATACTGTCGGGCGAGCTTACCCGCGACAAGACCATCCTGGACGCGACCTCCGGGAACGCCGGCATTGCGTACGCGATGATAGGCGCGACGCTGGGGTACCGGGTGCAGCTGGTCATGCCCTCCAACGCCAGCGAGGAGAGGAAGAAGCGCGTGCTGGCCCACGGCGCCGAGATAGTGTTCACCGACCCCATGCTGGGGTACGACGAGACCCTGCGGGAGGTGCGCAGGAGGCACGAGGAGGAGCCGGACAGGTACTTCTACTGCGACCAGTACCGCAACGTAAACAACCCCATCGCTCACTACGAGACGACGGCGGAAGAGATACTCCGCCAGGCGCCCGGGGTCACCCACTTCGTTGCGGGGGTCGGCACCGGCGGGACCATCAGCGGCGTCGGCAGGAGGCTCAAGGAGAGCAACCCCGACGTCCAGGTGGCGCTCATCAACTTCGACGAGTGGCCGGGGGTGGAGGGGTTGAAGCCCCTGGGCCAGGGCCACATCGTGCCAGACACCTTCGACGAGAGCGTGGTGGACGAGACGATCTCCATAGACGTGGACGAGGCGTACAAGATGTCGAAGCTGATGGCCTCCCACGGCATCTTCGCCGGCCAGTCCTCCGGCGCGTACCTGCTGGGGGCCTACAAGAAGGCGCAAGGGCTCTCCCAAGGCTGCGTGGTGACCATACTCAACGACATCGGCGAACGCTACTTCAGCACCAGCATGTGGGACTAAGGGCGTCGTCCGGGAGCGCCGCGAACAGGGGTAGGACAGTGAACATCATCCTGATAATCTCCGACACCTTCCGGTACGACAACCTGTTCGACCGGGCCGGCATGGCCATCCGAACGCCGGAGCTCGACCGCTTCTCACGGCGGGCCGTCAGCCTGGAGCGGATGTACACGGCCAGCTTCCCCACCATCCCCCAGCGCACCGACACGACCAGCGGACGCTATACATGGCCCTGGCACCCCTGGCAGGACCGCCGCCTGAGCAGCCCCAACCATATGCCCGACATCCTGCGCGAGGCGGGCTACGTGTCGCAGCTCATCTGCGACTGCCCGCACCTATTCCGCGCCGCCATCAACGAGGGGTTCGACGGCTCCTACGCGACCCGCGGACAGGAGGGGGACGCCTACCTCTTGAGGATGAACCATCCCATCGAGGAGGCCGTCCCATCGGACAAGACCAGGCAGGGGTCGCGCTTCCAGGGCCGGAACCTGGTGGACGTCTCGGGCTGGACCAACTGGAACTGGTACCGGGAAGAGGACAGATTCGCTCCCCGCACCGCCAGGCTGGCCGTCGAGTGGCTGGAGGAGAACTACAAGCACCACCCCTTCTTCCTCTGGGTCGACTTCTTCGATCCCCACGAGCCCTGGGACCCGCCCGAGTACATGGTCAGGAGGTACGACCCGGAGTACGCGGGGGCCCCGATGCTGCACCCGAACTACGGCCTCTCCAGCGACTACAGCGGGGCGGAGCTCCGCAACCTCCGGGCCCACTACGCAGCCGAGGTCGAGATGACGGACCGCTGGATCGGCCGCATACTGCAGAAGATCGACGACCTGGACCTGTGGCGCAGCTCCATCGTGGTATTCACGTCCGATCACGGGATAAGCATCGGAGAGCATGGCCGGACCGGAAAGTCCAACATCAGCGAGAGGGACCAACGGGCGTGGCCCATCTACCCGGAGGTGGCCCACGTGCCCTACATGATCGCGGCCCCGGGCTTGGAGGGCGGTCGCAGCGTTCACCTGCTGACGCAGCCACCGGACACACTGCCCACGCTGCTGGATATGGCGGGCATCCAGGCCGCGCCCCCGGCGCCCTTCCATGGCCGCTCCTTCGCACCTATCCTACGAGGCGAGAGCGACCAGCCGATTCGCGACTTCGCCATCACGGCGCAGCATCTGCGGCCGGATGGCGGCGCACGCCAGTCGTCGAGCTGGACGACTCCGGTGCTCTACACCGAGAGGTGGGCCTACGCTCCCATCGGCGCCGGGGCCGGGCCGGAGCTGTACGACCTCGCCTCTGACCCCTGCGCCGAGTCCGACGTGGCCTCGGAGCACCCCGGCGTGGTGGCCCAATTGCACGAGAGCCTGCTCGCGTGGCTGCGCAGCGTCGATGCCCCGGCGGAGGCCATCCAGGTCTTCGAGTAGCGGGGCCGACGTGTGTCCCCCTTAGCCAACTCGTCCCGCACATGTTGGAGTCGCGGCCACTAGGGTACAATAGCCCTCTGCACACCCCGACACCGTGAGAACCAAGACTGGCGGGCAGAGAGCGTTGGGATGATACAGAGATCCGGAGATTGGCTTGAAAGAGGCGAGGCGTGACGACGTCATATTGAGCCATCGTAAGCCCAGTAGACCCAAACGGGGCTACTTTCCGTTTAGTTTGGGCAAACGGGAACCGGACTCCTTCACGGTCGGGCCATACCAGGTTGGAATAATCATTCATGACGGCATAGTAGAGTATGTCTTTGAAGGGGAGAAGAGGAGTCTTCCCGAAGGTGAGTTACAGACCTACATAGCTTCCACTGCGCCGTTCAAATTGATCTTTCGGTTCAAGGGCCCTGGCGGCCCCTCCCAACCGGACGACATCGAACTTGACCCGCCGCTCTTGACTGCCGACGGACAGCACCTCACGGGCCGGATTGACCTCACGCTGTCGGTCATAACCCAGGGGTCTATGTTCGCATCAGTTATGCCCGAAGGCGCCCACCGCCTGTTGCAGCTGCTGGGGCTGGACGGCGATGTCATCACAAAGTCCGACATTGCCGACGTGATCAAGGCCGAACTGCTACCCAGACTGCTGGCTGTCGACCTCCACGGATACACGGCTGACGAACTGCGTAGCAACCGCGAACTGCTGCGAGATATCTCCGGCCCGCTCAAGACTGAGCTGGCCTCAACGATCGACCGGTTCGGCTTGCAGCTCGTCGACTTTCATGCGAATTGGGCACCGACACCCGAAAAGCCCTCACAACACGAGGGGTTCCGTCCTGCCGGCGCTGACATCCACGCAAGGGACGACGACGGCTTAATGTCCCTGCATGAGGCCGCTGCGCATGGCCATACCGAAGAGGCACTGGCGCTCTCCGCAGGTGATGATATCGACGCGAGGGGCCACATGGATTTGACGGCCCTCTACGCGGCAGCTTTGCGGGGTCGTACCGAAACCGTGAAGGCCCTCATCTCATCCGGCTCTGATATCAACGCGAGGGGCTACAGGGGTGCGACACCCCTCCACGCGGCGGCTGGGACTGGTCATATCGAAACGGCACTGGCACTCGTCTCCAAAGGCGCCGACATCAACGCGAGGAACGACGAGAACCTAACCCCCTTGCACGCGGCGGCTTGGCTTGGTCAAACCGAGACGGTCCTAGAGCTCATCTCCGCAGGCGCTGATATCAACGCAAGGAGCTACGGTGGCCAGACGCCCTTGGATTTGGCAAATGTGGGGGGCTACTCTGAAACGGTACTGGCGCTCATCTCCGCCGGTGCTGACCATGTCCGCGGCTGGTGATCACCGGGGCGAGCCGCTGATGCAGCGGGGGACAACTGAGGCCGCTGGCGTCGTCTCTAATTGAACATGGCGCCATAGGCAGGGAGGAACCAAAACGGCACTCATACCCGATGGCTGCTATCCAACTTTGTTCAAAGCCAAGCTAAGAAACTATCTCATAACCGTATCTGATCGCAGGAAAGTCCCTTTGACGGGCTCAGAACAAACAGCTGTTCCCTAACCCTCTCCCAGACTTGAGAGAAGGGAGCTTGTAGGAGCAAGGCCCTACACGTCCAGGTTCTTGACCTCTAGAGCGTGGGTCTGGATGAAGTTGCGGCGAGGCTCCACGACGTCGCCCATCAGGATCGAGAAGATGTCATCGTCGGCGGCCGCGTCGCCCAGGGTGACCCGCAGCAGTATGCGCGTCTCCGGGTCCATCGTCGTATCCCAGAGCTGGTCCGCGGTCATCTCGCCCAGTCCCTTGTAGCGCTGGACGCCGATGTTGCGCTTGCCCTTCATCTCCTGCAGGAGGGCCTCGCCCTGGGCCTCGGTGTAAGCGTACTGCTCGCTCTTGCCGCTGGTGATCTTGTACAGGGGAGGCTGTGCGATGTAGAGGTGGCCGTGGGTGATCAGCGGGTACATGTGGCGGAAGAAGAAGGTCAGCAGGAGTGTCCTGATGTGCGAGCCGTCCACGTCGGCGTCGGTCATGATGATGATGCGATGGTACCGGAGCTTCTCCAGGTTGATGTCCTCGTCCAGGCCGGCGCCTATGGCGGTGATCATCGCCCTGATCTCCTGGTGCCCCAGCATCTTGTCGACCCGGGCCTTCTCGACATTGAGGATCTTGCCCCTGAGGGGCAGGATCGCCTGGGTAGCGCGGTCGCGGCCCATCTTGGCGGTGCCGCCCGCCGAGTCGCCCTCGACCAAGTATAGCTCGCACAGCTCGGGGTTCTTCTCGGAGCAGTCGGCGAGCTTTCCCGGTAGGCCGCCGCCGTCCATGGCGTTCTTGCGGATGACCAGCTCCCTCGCCTTTCGCGCGGCGTCGCGCGCCCTCTGGGCGGTGGTGCACTTCTCGATGATCCGCTTGGCGTCCTTGGGATGGTCCTCGAGATATATCTGCACCGACTCAGCGACGGCGCTCTCCACGTGGTTCCGCACCTCCGGGTTGCCCAGCTTGTTCTTGGTCTGGCCCTCGAACTGCGGGTCCTTCAGCTTGACGCTGATGACGGCCGTCAGCCCCTCCCTGGTATCCTCGCCGGACAGGTTGGGCTCGTTGTCCTTCAGCAGCTTCTGCTTGCGCCCGTAGTCGTTGACGACGCGGGTCAGGGCCGCCCGGAACCCGGTGACGTGGGTGCCCCCGTCGATAGTGTTGACGCAGTTGGCGAAGGCGTACACGAGCTCGTTGAAGGTATCGTTGTACTGGAGCGACGCCTCCACGATGGTGCCGTCGACCTGCCGCTCCACGTAGATGGGGTCACTGTGCAGCACCTCCCGGCTCTGGTTGAGGTTGCTGACGAAGCTGGAGATGCCGCCCTCGAAGTGGTACCTTACCTCGTTGGCGTCGGCAGCCAACCCCGAGTGCCAGTCGCTTCGGAAGTGGATCTCGAGGCCCTTGTTAAGGTAGGCCATCTCCTTGAAGCGCTGGGAGAGTATGCCGAAGTCGTAGCTCAGCTCCGGGAAGATCGCCGTGTCCGGCTTGAATATGATAGTCGTGCCTGTGTGGTAGTTGGCGCCGTTCTCGGAGGGGCTCAGCCTCCGCCACTTGAGGTCGGCAAGGCGCTCACCCTCGGAGAACTCCTGGTAGTACAGCCTGCGGCCCCGCCGCACCTCGACCCGCAGACTCGAGGAGAGGGCGTTGACGGCGGAGGCGCCCACGCCGTGGAGCCCGGAGGAGACGGCGTACGCCTTGCCCCCGAACTTGCCCCCCGCGTGCAGCGTCGTCATGACCGTCTCGACGGCGGAGATGCCGGTGGCCTCGTGGGTGTCCACCGGTATGCCGCTGCCGTCGTCCTCGATACGGACCTCGCCGTCCTCGGAGATGTGTATCGACACGTGGGAGCAGCGGCCCGCCATGAACTCGTCGACGGCGTTGTCTACGATCTCGTAGATGAGCTGGTGGATGCCGCGCTGGTCGGTGGAGCCGATGTACATGCCGGGGCGGAGCCGCACGGCCTCCATGCCCCCGAGGACCTGGATGTCTTCGGCAGTGTACAGATCGGCGTCTGCTACCCTTTGATCAACTACCATAGCCAACTCCTGGGGTCTGCCAATCAGTCCGCTATGTACACGGCCAGCTCCAAGCGTGTGACTGGCTAGCTGTGGACGCGGAGATCGGACAGCTCAATGAACATGCGGGCTTGCTTGAACGCATGTACCGAAATATGCCAAGCACATTACATATCCATTGTATCACATTAGAGCCGTCTACGCCTTGCAAAACGGGGCCCGCGGCAGGGCTATTTTGCCGTCCGAAAACCCTCACGCCGCCCTTGTGCTCACCAATCTCCTGCGAGGGAGAGATAGGTTTGCTTCTGAGCTTGACAACGCGCCCGGTTGAGTGGTCAAATGCTGTCAGCGTGGCCTGCTGTGGCGCGGGCCAATATTCAAGTGGGGCGAAGGTGCCCAGCAGGGCGTAATAGGGGAAGCCGGTTAGAGTCCGGCGCTGTCCCGCAACGGTAGGCTCCGCCATGGCGGAGCAAGCCCGGTCCACTGCCTTCGTCCATGTTTTGGCCTTCGAGGATAAGGTACGAGCATGGTTGGTTATCCGAGGCCCTGCATCTCTGTCGAGGCAGGGTCTTTCTTTTGCCTTCATCCGCCGGGCGCCGCGTCCTCTACGGCCTGAGGAGCAGGCAAGATGCGATTGAAGGCGGTTTCGACAGCGTTACTTCTAGCTCTCATCATGGCGCTGGCGGCGGGGGCCTGCGGCGACGCCGAACCCACCCCCGAACCGGCGGCACCCGCGCCTACGCCAACAGTCCAAGCGTTCCCGGTAACGGTTACCGACTCCAACGGAGAAGAGGTAACCTTCGACACCGCTCCACAGCGTATTGTCGCATACGACTCGGCGGTGGTCGAGATCCTGTTCGCCATCGGAGAGGGCCACAGGCTGGCGGGGACCCATGACTTCGCCTCACATCCCCCGGAGGTGGCCGACGTTCCCCGGGTGGGCGACGCCTTCACCCTCAATTTGGAGGCCATAGTCGCCCTGGAACCCGACCTGGTCTTCATCTTCTCCGAGGGGTTCAAGTCCGACCTGGAGCGGGCTGGCCTAAAGGTGCTGTACCAGAAGAGCCTGCAGGACGACCTCTCGCAGATCGCGGACAATATCCGGATGTGGGGGCGCATCACCGGGGGCGCTGCGCAGGCCGAGGCCTCCGCGGACGGCTTCCAGGAGCGCGTCGCCAGCATCAGAGCTGCGCTGACAGACCATCCGGGCGGGCTGTCGGTCTTCCAGGACGAGGGGGACCTCTGGACCCCTGGGCCCGACACGCTCATGGCCCGGGTGTTCGAGCTTCTGAAGCTTCAAAATATAGCCCACGATCTGACGGACTACGCGCAGCTCAGCCCGGAGGTGATCGTGGATAGAGATCCGGCGATCATAATCGCCTCCTACGGGGACACCCTCAGCACCAATCCCGCCTTCAGCGAGGTGTCCGCGATCAAGGAGGGCCGCGTCTATGTACCAGGCTCCGACGCCCTGAGCGTGGCGGGGCCGAGATTCATTCAGGGGATCGAGGACCTTGCCAAGTACGTCTACCCCGATCTGTTCGAGTAGAGCGGCGCTTCATTGAGGCCGTCGGCCCCGATGGTACGGCGTTACCCGTGGCGGCGGCTTTTGGCCGGCCTGGCCGTCGCGGCGGCGGCGGCCCTGCTGGCAGCCGGGATCGGGTCCGTCAGCATACCGCCGCTGGCCGTCCTACATCTGCTGGCGTCGAAGCTGCCCTTGGTCGACGCAGACTCCAGCTGGCCGGAGACGTGGGACACCATCGTGTGGCAGCTGAGGCTGCCCCGGATCCTCCTGGCCGCCATCGTGGGCGTGGCGCTGGCCATATCGGGAGCCACCTTCCAGGCCCTCTTCAGAAATCCCCTGGCCACACCATCGCTGATAGGGGTGTCGTCCGGTGCGGGGCTTGGCGCCACCATCGTCATGGTCACGGGGGTACCCCTGGCGTTCCAGGGCGTCAGCCTCGTCCCGGTGGCCGCCTTCGCGGGCGGCTTGGCCGCGGTCAGCGCAGCATACTTCGTCTCACGCCGGACGGACGGCCTGCCTCTGACGTCTCTCATACTGGCGGGTGTGGCCATCGCCTACCTGGCCAACGCCGTCTCCAGCATGCTCCTGATACGGAGCGACCCCGACATTCGCCCGGTGCTCAGCTGGCTGCTGGGGGGATTCGCATCGGCGCAGTGGAAGCACAGCTACCTCTTGCTCCCATACCTGGCTCCCAGCATCGTCGTGGTGCTGGGATACTCCCGCGTACTGAACGTGCTGCAGCTGGACGAGGAGCACGCCCAGCAGCTCGGCGTCAACGTGGAGCGTACCAAGCTGGTGTTGACGGCGGCGGCAACACTGGCCACGGCGGCCGCCGTCTCCTTCAGCGGCCTGATCGTCTTCGTGGGCCTCGTCGCCCCCCACTCCGTCCGGCTCATCTGGGGAGACGACAACCGGTTCCTGCTGCCCATGTCGGCCATCGTCGGGGCCGGCTTTCTCATACTGGCCGACCTTGCGGCCAGGACGGTCCTGAGCCCCACCGAGCTGCCTGTCGGCATCGTCACCGCCTTCTGCGGGGCTCCCTTCTTCCTGTACCTTCTGAAGCGGCGAAGGATCACGGGCTTCTGATGCGAGAGAAGGGCCTCTCTATGCTGGTGGTACAGGACCTGCACTTCGGGTACGGGTCCGAGGGGGTGCTGAGGGGCTTTGCGATGGAGGTGGGCCGGGGCGAGATGGTCGGCATAGTGGGCCCAAACGGGGTTGGCAAGACGACCATACTGCGACTGATCAGCGGGGTCCTGTCGCCCTCCCGGGGCCGCGTCTTCGTGGACGGCTCCGACATTACGACGCTTACCGCCGCACAGCGGGGCCGGCTCGTCTCCGTCGTCCCCCAGAACCCCAGGCTTCCCCTGGGGTTCAAGCTCCTGGACCTGGTAATGATGGGGAGGAACCCGCACCTGGGACTGCTCCAGTGGGAGGGCGAGCGGGACGTGGAGGCCGCCCGGACGGCCATGGAGATGACAGGGCTCTGGCGCCTGGCGGACCGGGCCGTGGGCACGTTGTCCGGCGGCGAGCAGCAGCGCGCGGTGGTCGCCCTGGCGCTGACGCAGGAGGCCCCGGTGATGCTGCTGGACGAGCCCACCTCGAGCTTGGACCTTGCCCACCAGACGGGGATTCTGGACCTGGTGACCGAGGTGCAGCACCGCCTCAAGGGTACGGTGGTGATGGCGATCCACGATCTGACGCTGGCAGCCCAGTACTGCGACCGGCTGGTGATGCTGGCTGGCGGGCGAGAGTATGCCGACGGTGCCCCGCGCGACGTGCTTACCGAGGAGAACGTCTCCCACGTCTACGGTGCCGAGGTGTTCATCCTGTCACATCCGCAGCGTGGGACGCCGGTGGTGCTGCCGCGCTCCGGCAAGGGCCTCGACTACGGTCCCGACGGCTGAGACGCTTACCCCAGCGAGACGCAGGTGTTGGTGCGGACCACGCCGGGAAGGGTGTGTATGGCGCTGACCACGACCTCGCTGATCTCGTTCAGGTCTTCCGCCTCGAGCACCGCCACCACGTCGTAGGGCCCCGTGACCCTATCGACCTGCAAGACTTGTCTCCGACCCCTCAGGGCGTCCACCAAGCCTCTAGAGTGACCCGCCGTCATTTCGATCAGGATATAGGCCTTAACCATGAGACTCCTCCGTCCTAATCGTCCCAGGGCTCGGGCAGCTTCATGGGATTGAGCTCGGTGATCAGCGACTCCGTGGTCAAGACCATGCCCGCCACGCTGGCGGCGTTCTCCAAGGCCGACCTCGTCACCTTCGCCGGGTCCAAGATGCCCATTTCGAGCATGTTGCCGAAGCGCTCGGCGTCGGCATCGAAGCCCCAGTCTCCCTCGCCCTTCTTGACGCCGTCCAGGATCACCTCGCCGGACAGACCGGCGTTGTCGGCTATCAGCTTTACGGGCGCGTCCACGGCGGAGAGGACGATCCGTACCCCCGTGCGCTCGTCGCCGTCGGCGTCGAGCCTGTCTGCGACGGTCTTGGCCGCCCGTATCAGGGATGTGCCGCCCCCGGCGACGATCCCTTCGTCCATAGCCGCGCGGGTTGCCGAGAGGGCGTCCTGCAGGCGCTCCTTCTTCTCGCGAAGCTCGCCCTCCGTCGCGGCGCCGACCCTCATCACCGACACGCCGCCGAAGAGCTTGGCCGCACGCTCCTCGAGCTTCTCGCGATCGTAGCTGGAGGTGGTGTCCTCCGCCTGGCGCCTCAGCTGGCCCACCCTCTCCTCTATCGCCCCGGAGTCTCCCGCCCCCTCGACGAAGACGGTGTCGTCCTTGTTGGAGATGATACGGCGGCACCTGCCCAGGTCCGATATGTCGGCGGAATCGAGATCGCGTCCGATGTCCTTGCTGATGACGGTCGCCCCCAGGAGGATCGACATGTCCTCCAGGATGGCCTTCCGGCGGTCGCCGAAGGCGGGCGCCTTGATGGCCAGGCAGCTCAGGTTGCCCCTGACCTTGTTTACGACCAGGGTCGCCAGCGCCTCCCCCTCGATGTCCTCGCCGATGACGACGAGGCTCTTGCTCACGGGGTTCAACTTCTCCAGGAGCGGGAGAAGGTCCGACATGGAAGATATCTTCTCCGAGGTCAGCAGGACGTAGGGGTTGTCGATCTCGGCCACCATGCGGTCTTGGTCCGTAACGAAGTGCGGAGAGACGTAGCCCCTGTCGATCTCCATGCCCTCCACGTAGTCGACCTCGTAGTAAAGGCCCTGGGACTCCTCTACCGTCACGATCCCCTGACGGCCGACCTTGTCCAGCACCTCGCCGATCCTGGCTCCCATCTCGTCATCGTGCGCCGCCAGGGAGGCGACTTGGATGATCTGATCTTTACCCTGGACCGACTGCGCCATCCCCGCGATCTCTTGGCGAATGGCGTCTACCGCTCTGTCTATGCCCCTCTTGAGCACCATGGGATTGGCGCCGGCGGTGACGTTCTTGAACCCCTCCTGGATCATGGCCCGCGCCAAGACCGTCGACGTTGTTGTGCCGTCGCCGACCACGTCGTTGGTCTTGATGGCCGCCTCCTTGAGGAGCTGGGCGCCCATGTTCTGGAAGGGCTCTTTCAGCTCTATGTCCCTGGCGATGGTGACTCCGTCGCTGCACACGTGGGGAGCGCCGACCTCCTGTCCCAGGAGGACGTTGCGTCCGGTGGGCCCCAGGGTCGCTCCCACGGCCCTGACGACGGTGTCCATGCCCAGGATCAGCTCGTGACGGGCATCGTCGCTGAATTGAAACTGCTTAGCCATCTATCTCACCTCGTGATTGATGTACTACTGTCGTCCGTCGCCGCTCCCGATAGCCTTGGTCACTGCGCCGGGAGACATCGGGAGCTCGGTCAGTCTCACCCCGACCGCGTCGTATATGGCGTTGGAGAGCGCCGCCAGAGGCGGCACTATGGGCGCCTCGCCGACGCCACGCACCCCGAAGGGATGCCCCGGATTCGGCACCTCGATGAGGACCGAGTCTATCATCGGCACGTCGAGGCTGGTGGGCATCCGATAGTCGAGGAAGCTATTGTTGAGCATACGGCCGTCGTCGCTCATATAGTACTCCTCGTTGAGCGCCCAGCCGATCCCCTGGACGGTTCCGCCCTGCAGCTGCCCCTCGACGTAGCTCGGGTGTATGGCCGTGCCCGCGTCCTGGAAGGCGGTGTACCGTAGGATCTCTACCTTGCCGGTCTCCGGGTCGACCTCCACGTCGACGATGTTGGCGGCATAAGAGCCGCTGGCGCCGCGGGGGTTCAGGCTGGCTTCGCCGACGACCGGCCCGCCGGTGTCGTTCAATGTCGGAGCCATCTCTCGGAGGGTGGTGCTAAGCTCGGGGTCCGACACGTGACGGAGCTCGCCGTCCTCGTACTCCACCTGCTCGGCAGGGACCTCCCACATCATGGCGGCCCGCTCGATGAGCTGTCGCTTGATGTCCTGGGCGGCCTCATAGGCGGCCCAGCCGGTCTTGAAGGCGACGCCGCTGCCGCCGGTATTGGACGTATAGCCGATGGTATCGGTGTCCGCCACTTGGGGGTTTACGTCCTCGACACGGATGCCCAGGACCTCTGCCAGCTGCTGGGCAATGGCCGTCCGGGAGCCGCCGATGTCCATGGAGCCTTCCACCAGAATGACCGTACCGTCGGGGACCACAGTGGCCACCACGCTGGACGGACCGGTGTTGTTGCGCCAGAAGCCCATGGCCACACCCCTGCCGCGGTTCTCCCCCTCCAGGGGGGTCGCGTAGTGGGGATGGGACCTGACCGCCTCCGCCGTCTCGAGCATTCCGATGGGGCCGTTGATGACGCCGTCGACACGCCGCGTGCCCTCGCGGGCCCCGTTCATAACACGGAGCTCGACGGGATCCAGGCCGAGGTCGCCGCATATCTCGTCGATCAGCGTTTCCACGGCGAAGGTGCCTATGGGCGCTCCGGGAGCGCGGTAGGCGCTGGTCTTCGTCTTATTGTCCACGACGTCGTAGCCGTCTATCTGGACGTTCTCGATGTCGTAGGACGAGAGCATGCAGGCGGTGGCGCCGCCCAGAGAGGAGCCCGGATAGGCGCCCGACTCGAAGGCGAGGCGCGCCTGCACCGCCTTGATACGGCCCTCCTCGGTCACGCCGATCTTGACCTTCACGTAGCTGCCGGAGGTCGGACCGGTGGCCTCAAAGACCTCGGCCCTGGTCATGGTCATCTTCACGGGGAGGCCGCTCTTCTTGGAGAGCAGGGCAGCCAACGGCTCCAGGTAGGCGCCCAGCTTGCCGCCGAACCCTCCGCCTATCTCCATGGGCACCACCTTGACCCTGGAGACCGGCAGGCCCAGGACCTTGGACGTGCTGTCCCTGACGCCGAAGTGTCCCTGGCTGCTGCACCATACCGTAAGACGGTCGTCCGGCGTCCACCAGGCGGTAGCGTTCTGGGGCTCGATGTAGCCCTGGTGCACGGACTTCGTGCGGAACTCGCGCTCGAATATCCGGTCGGCCTTCCGGAATCCCTTCTCAACGTCCCCCAACTTGAACTGCTGGTGGGCCGCTACGTTGGTCGCCTTCCCATTCTCGCCGGTTGTGATGTGATCGTGGAGGACCGGGGCGTCAGCCGCCATCGCGTCCTCGACGTTGGTCACCGAGGGCAGCACCTCGTACTCCACCTCGATGAGCGAGAGGGCCTCCTCGGCGTCGTGGGGGCTGACGGCGACCAGCGCGGCGACGGGATGGCCCGTGAACAACACCTTGTCCGAGGCGAGCACCTTGTCACGGACAAATTTCGCGAGACCGTCGGAGACGGGCGCCAAGTCCTCCGAGACGACCACCGCCCGTACGTCGGGGTGGGCCTCGGCCTTGCTCGTGTCGATGGACTTGATCCTCGCATGAGCGTGGGGGCTGCGCAGCACCTTGCCATGGATCAACCCGGGGAGCTGAACGTCAGCGCCATAGAGTGCCTTGCCGGTCACCTTGTCGACACCGTCATGCCTGATGGGACGCGTGCCGACGACCTTGTATCCACTCTTATTCGTCCTAGTCTCTGTTGCCATGATAGGCTTCCTCACCGTCTGGTTTCGATATGGTATCGGGGGTAAATTGCGCCTTCGATTGTAACATAACGCGCCCCTCGATTTTGAGTGAGTAGGAGTCATCCCTCTCCCAAGAGCCTGGGTTTGCGGCTCGGAAGGCCGCCGCGAAGGTGAGGAGGGCCTCAGCACGCCTCCCCGGTCTCGGCGCCGGCGGCCAGCTGCGTCAGGAGAAGCGCCGTCGAGAGCTGGGCCCGCTCGATGAGGCGCCCGATCTGGATGAATCTCCACCCGTCGTCGCGGTACATCGTGGACTCGGCCAGGGTATAGTCGTCGTCATTGTCCATCTCCAGGCTGCCCATGGGAGGCTGCCGGTCCATGCTGTCGTAGATGCGGCTCCACCCAAAGTAGACCTCTCGAATCGGGCGGTCCACCAGGGCCTCCGTCTGCAGGCGCCGTCGTGCGCACCAAGTCGGTGCCGCAGATGGCGACCCACGTTCCGTGGGGTGCGGAGACAGTCGATGGGGATGATTCGCTCGTCGGCCTCGTCGTCTCCGTAAACTGTAAAGGTTATTCCCTCGTTGGAGAAAGAGCGCGTGACCCGCTCCTGAATGCTGCCGAGCTCTTCGGCCGAGAGCTGAGTCAGGGTCTCATGAAAGCTGCCGGCAATGCTCTCGGGGAGCCCCGTCCGGCAGGAACATCTCATCGTATATGGCTGGGTCGAGATCATAGCCGTCGAAGTCCACGGCAGCCACCTATCCATCTCTCCCGGCGTCATGCCAAGCTGCCGTGATACTATCACGCGTGTGACCGGACCGGGGATGCGGCACGGCAGCTGTCGCGCAGCATCCCCGCAACACCGCCTCAATGACTTACAGGGAAGGAGACGACCATGAAGGACAGAGAGCTTGCGTTTGCGCCCGCTCACCGGCTGGCGGAGCTGATAGCGCGAAAAGAAACGTCGCCGGTGGAGGTGACGGAGCTATTCATTCGCAGGATCGAAGGGCTTGACGCGGACCTCAACGCCTATCTCACGGTTGCGGCGGACGAGGCTCTCGGCTTCGCCAAGCTGGCGGAGCAGGCCGTCGTGGACGGCGAGCATCTGGGCCCGCTGCACGGTGTGCCCATCTCCATCAAGGACCTGGAGGTAACCGCCGGCATCCGGACGACCTTCGGCTCTCTCATCTACCGTGACTACGTCCCCGACAGCGACTCGGGCGTCGTGAGACGGATCCGCAGCTCGGGAGCGGTGATCATGGGGAAGACCAACACGCCCGAGTTCGGCATGTCCGGCACCACGGAGAACCGGCTTGGGGACGCCTGCCGCAACCCGTGGGACACCTCGCGGACCACGGGCGGCTCCAGCGGCGGCTCCGCCGCGGCGGTGGCTGCGGGACTGTGCCCGCAGGCCACGGGCAGCGACGCCGGCGGCTCGATTCGCATCCCCGCCAGCTTCTGCGGCGTCTACGGCATAAAGCCCACGCTGGGGAGGGTGCCGCGCTTCGGAGGCGTGGCGCGCCCCAGCCCCAATCCGGTCTCTCAGCCGGGCCCAATAACCCGCACGGTGAGAGACGCCGCGTTGATGCTGCAGCTGCTGGCCGGGCCCGACGAGAACGACGTGATCACCATCCGGGAAGAGCCTCCGGACCTCCTGGCCGGCCTCGACGACGGGGTGGACGGCCTCCGGATTGCGTGGAGCCCGGACCTGGGCTTCGCCGCCGTCGACGGGGAGGTCTCCAGGATCACCGCCCAGGCCGCGGGCCTCTTCGAGGAGCTTGGCGCTGAGGTGGAGGAGACAGACATCCGGCTGGACGACCCCTTCAACCAACTGAACGCCATCCCTCTGGCCAACGGGTACGCGTCATACGGACACCTCCACGAGGAGAGGCCATCTGACCTCAGCGGGCTCGTGCGGCGACGGCTGGATCTGGGCAAGCGGGTTACCGGCGCCGAGTACGCCCGGGCGCTGCGGTACCTGGAGCAGATGTGGCGTCAAGTAGAGCTGCTGATGGAGCGGTACGACCTGCTGGCGACTCCGACGATGGCGGTGCCCGCCTTCCCGGTCGGCGAACGGCCATCCAACATCGCCGGTCAAGAGGTAGAGGCCGACTGGGCCTTCAATCCCTTCAACCAGGTATTCAACATGACCCAGCAGCCCGCCGCGAGCATTCCCTGCGGGTTCACGGCCGGCGGCCTGCCCGTCGGTCTGCAGCTGGTTGGCCGGCTGGGGGAAGAGGCGACGGTGCTCCGGGCCTCCGCCGCCTTCGAGAGGCTGCGGCCCTGGGCGGACACCCTACCCCCGGTGAGCTAGCGACGGCGCTCTAGGAGCTCCTGAAGGCGAGGACCAGAAGGTAGAGTGCTATGGGAAGCACAATCATCCAGAGGACCACGCGGGGCGAAAGCTTCATGGGCCGGCAGCTCCAGGCTCCTCCGCGCAGCGTCGGAGGCTGCGCGGCCAAAGTGAACGGACGCGATTCTATCATAGGGTGAGTCATGGGATACAAGCTCATCGCTCTTGACGTCGACGGCACCATCTTGACGAACGAGCGCGGACTTGCGGACCGCACGCGGCTGGCCGTGGCCAGGGCCGCGAAGGCGGGCGCCGCCGTTACCCTTGCGACCGGCAGGATGTTCACGTCGGCCCGCCGGGCCAGCCGCCAGCTCGGCATCTCGACTCCCATCGCAACCTCCCAGGGGGCGCACGTCGCCGACCCCGCCAGCGGCGAGGTGCTCTACCACCTGCCGTTGAGCGAGCAGATGGCCCTGGACGCCCTGGCAGCGCTCCGCTCTTCGGACCTAGAAATCATGGCCTACCACGACGACGCGGTCTATGTTAAGGAGATGACGCCCTGGTCCGAAGCCTATGCCCAGCGCAACGGGACCGACGTCAGGGCCGTCGGGGACCTGGCGAGCGTCGCGGGACGGGGACTTACGCGCCTGGTGGTCGTCGGGGACGAAGAGGAGATCCGGCTCCTGGAGAGCGCCCTCATCCCCAGGATAGGCTCGAGGCTGTACGTCACGAGGTCGCTCCCTCACTTCTGCGAGATACTGCACCCTGAGGGGGGCAAGGACAGGGCGCTGGCGTGGCTGTGCCGCCGCCTGGGCGTGCAGAGAGGCGAGACCGTGGCCTTTGGCAACGGCTACAACGACGTGCGCATGCTCAGGTGGGCCGGTCTGGGCGTTGCGGTGGCGGACGCCGTCCCCGAGGTGCTGGAGGCCGCGGACAGGGTCGCTCCACCCACCGAAGAGGACGGGGTGGCCCAGGTGTTGGAGCAGCTCCTGGACCAGGGCCTAATCGGCGAGGACAGCCGCTCCGGCTAGCGCCTAGCTTTCCGGGGCCTGTATCTCACCGACTTCCTGACCGCGGAGACCTTCCTGAGTGTAGGAAACCTGGAACAGGTACTTGGGCATTGCCACCCTCCTGACGCGATAACCATTCGGACCCCGGTCGCAAACAGGTACGACCTGGAAGCCGATCGCAACTCAGCTTAACGAGACTCGAGGAAGCCGGAGACTAGGCGTGCTATCTCGTCGGGGCGCTCCAGTATCAGGAGGTGGCCCGCGTCCTCCACGACGTGGAGGCTGGAGGACGGTACTCGGGCGGCGAGCTCGGCCCCGTGGGAGGGGGGCACGATGCGGTCGCCGTCGGCGACGATGACGAGCGTCTCGGACCTGATGCGATGGAGCCGCTTGCTGAGGCCCTTGTCGGGGATGGGCCACAGGAACCTGGCGACGGTGCTGAGGGCTCGGGCCCGCTCGATGCCCATGCGGGCGCGGTCCTCGTCGCTATCGGGATCGGGCATGGCCTCCATGGCGATGGCCGACTCGGGGTCGTTGAACAGCAACCCTCGCAGCTCGTCCGCGGGGGTGGCGAAGTAGTCAGCGCCGGGGTCGTCGTCGAGCCACAGGCCGGCGGGCGACGCCAGCACCAGCCTGCCGACACGCTCAGGACGGATCGCCGCCATCTCCGCGGCGATCATCGCTCCGAAGAAGTGTCCCATGACGTTGGGAGAGTCCAGTCCCAGGGCGTCGAGTAGGTCGAAGTGGTAGAGGGTCAGGTCGAGAACGTCGTCGATGGCGTCGAGGCCGCCGGCTTCAGTGAAGCCTGGATGCAGGGGGGCGTACACGCTGTAGCGCTGGGCGAGGCGGGCCAGCAACGGGGGCCAGCCGCCGTAGCCGAAGGCGCCGTGCAGGTAGACCAGCGGCTCGCCATCGCCGGAGCGCGCGACCTGGACCGGCGCGGGTCCGACCTGGACTTCCAGCATCTCAACCATGGCTGTCGCCTCCGACACCGGCCACGACCGCCCGCTCCTCCAGTGGCTTCGGCCACCACCGATCGTCGTACTCGGCCCACATGTCCCGCACGTGGGGCAGGACCTCCGTGGCGAAGAGCTCGGTGTTCTTCATGGTGAGGTCCTTGGGCATGCTGCCGATCTGCAGCAGCACCATGAGGTGGCCGACCCTCAGCCCCTCCACTGCCTTCGTCAGGTTCTCGATCACGGTCTTGGGGCTGCCGGCGATGACGTACCCGTCGTCCACGAAGTCCTTCCAGGTCAGGCTCTTGCGCTTCTGGGTGGCAGCCGACCCGACCTGGCTGTACGCGCCGGTGCGCATGGTCCGGATGGTCCGGTACCCGGGTGCGTCGGCGAACCCCTCGAAGACGTGCAGGCACTTCTTGTAGAAGTAGTCGACGTGGGGGCCGTAGTCGATCTCGGCCTGCTCGTCGGTCTCGGAGACGGCCACAAGCTGGAGGAAGCCGGCCCGGTAGGGGTTGTCGTCGACGCCTAGGGAAGGTCTGAACAACTGAGGGTATCTCGTATGTGATGGACAGTAAGTGGACTGTCCGAGGTGTTTCTTCCTCCTACCGTGTGTCGATGAGGTCTTGTGGTCCTGAAACGGCTCTGCTAAGGCGTATCTACGTTCGTTTGTCCAGCTTGGGCGCACTTCGCCCTCGTCAGGCTGCCAAGTACTGCTCCGCCCTTATCAAGTTCGTCATCCCCAGTAGCAACATCAGTCGTTGCGTGTTCTTTGCCAACCCTCGGTAACGCACCTTGGCGTATCCGAAGTGCCGCTTCACGTACAGGAACGGATGCTCCACCTTCGCCCTGGTCGACGCCTTGCGCTTCTCCATAAGCGCCTCATAGCTTCCCGGCTCCAGCTGCCGACGTCTCCCGGGTCTCATCGCTACCTGCCAGTCCACATCCAACTCGCGATTCTCCAATCGCTTGTCGACTCCCTGATACCCCGCATCGCCCCACACCCGTTTCTCTCCACCGTGCAGCAGCCGGTGAGCCTCCGTCACGTCATGAACGTTCGCAGGTGTCGTTCTTACGCTATGTACTACTCCCGTCTCAGCGTCCGCACCGACGTGTACCTTCATCCCGAAGTGCCACTCATTCCCCTTCTTCGTCTGACGCATCTCAGGGTCTCGCTTACCTGCACGATTCTTCGTTGACGATGGCGCCTCAATGATGCTCGCGTCCACGATCGTTCCCTCCCGAAGCCGCAGCCCCTGGGACTCCAGATGACGGTTGATCTCCTCGAACAGACCCTGTCCCAACTCGTGCTCTTCCAGCAGATGGCGGAAGTTCAGGACCGTCGTCTCGTCCGGGAGCGGGCCCGACAGCCTCAACCCTACGAACCGTCTCACCGACTCGACCTCGTAGAGCATGTCCTCCATACCAGGATCACTGAGAGGGTGTTTGCAAAGTCTTGAACTTGTACTAAACTTGATGAATGAGCCGCAAATCGTACCCCAGCGACCTGACGGACGAACAGTGGGAGATCCTCGGCCCCCTACTCCCACCAGCCAAGCCCGGAGGCCGGCCCCGTACAGTGGACCTGCGGGAGGTAGTGAACGGCATCCTGTATTTGCTTCGGAGCGGATGCCCCTGGCGGATGGTCCCGCACGATCTGCCTCCCTGGCAGACCCTGTACAAATACTTCCGCAGTTGGACCATAGATGGAACGTGGGAACGAGTCAATGAGACGCTACGCCCCTGCGTCCGAGAGGCCGAAGGTAGAAATCCTACTCCCAGCGCAGCGATCATAGATAGCCAGAGCGTGAAGACGACTGAAAAAGGGGGCCTCGTGGCTATGATGCTGGTAAGAAGATCAACGGTCGAAAGCGACACGTCATCGTAGATACCATGGGCTTGCTGTTGGCGGTGGTGGTGCATCCTGCCAATATCCAAGACCGAGATGGGGCGAGGCTGGTCATCGATAAATTGATAGGACGATTCCCACGCCTGCGACTCATCTGGGCTGACGCTGGCTACAGCGGCCAGTTGGTGGACTGGGTGATGTCCATGTCGGGCTGGGTCTTGGAGATCGTCAAGCGTCCCAGGGCCAGCCATCAGTTTGAGGTGCTGCCACGCAGGTGGGTGGTTGAGCGAACACTGGCGTGGCTGGGACGTTGTCGCCGGTTGAGCAAGGACTATGAAGCCCTGACCGGTACAACGGAAGCGTGGCTGCACATAGCTGCGATTCATCTCATGCTCCGACGCTTAGCTCCGTCATGATGTACTTCGAAAACACCCTCTAAGGTTGTAGAACATCTGCACGCAGTGAATCCGCAGCATCACAGACAACTCATAGGGTCGCCGGCCCCGGCCTGCCCTGGGATAGAACGGGCGGATGCGTTCTACGAGCTGTTCCCAAGGGATCAGACCGTCCATGCGCTCCAGGAATATCTCCCGCCGGGTCTTGCGCTTCTTGCTCTCGTACTCCAAGTCGGCAAATGTTGGCTGGTCCATCGTGTCTTCACCCCAAACATCTCTGCTTTGTGTATGGCATAGTACTATGCCACAACACACCAGAACTTGTTCAGAGTATCCCTAGATTGTCCATCTCCTTCCAGAACCCGTCCATGACCTGGATGCCGCGCTTGTACCCGGAGTAGCTCAAATAGCAGTAGACGTAGTCCATACGGCTGGTCCACTCCCAGGTCTCGACGCTGCCGCCGCCGGGGATCCAGACGGGCGGATGGGGCTTCTGCAGGGGCCGCGGCCAGATGTTGACGTACCGCACCTGGTTGTGCTTTCCGTTGAAGGCGAAGGGCTCCGGCTCGGTCCACGCCTTGATGACGAGGTCGTGGGCCTCGTAGTACTTCTCCCGCAGGGTCGAGGGGTTCTGGCCATAGGCGAAGTTGGTGTCCATGGAAGTCCCGACAGGCATGCCCGCCACCAGCCTACCACCGCTGGCTACGTCCAGCATGGCGAACTCCTCCGCCACCCTGATGGGAGGGTTGTAGAGGGCCAGGCTGTTGCCGAGGACGATGATGGCGGCGTTGGTGGTGCGCCGGGTCATCATGGCGGCCATGATGTTGGGCGACGGCATGATGCCGTAGCCATTGTTGTGGTGCTCGTTGACGCAGACGCCGTCGAAGCCCACCTGGTCGGCGAACTCCAGCTCGTCCAGGTACTCGTTGTAGAGGTGGTGCGCCTTCTCAGGATCGAAGAGGTGGCTGGGGATGTCGACCCAGACGCTCCGATAGTTGTCCTGGAAGTCCGCCGGCAGGTGGCGATAGGGCATGAGGTGAAACCAGCTGACCTTCATATCCAGCTCCTAATCTTCGGCCTTGTCGCGTCCCTCGAACCAGAAGTATCCGTCCTCATCTCTCCGCGCCCGGTCTCCGCTGATGTACCACCCCTTGCGGAACCTGGCGTTGTAGCGGCCTTCATCGTCCCAATAGCCCCGGAACATCGACGGCCAGCCGGGACGCACCGCCAGATGGCCCTGGACCGACGGGTCCATCACGACCTCGTAGTCGTCGTCCAAGACCGCAGCCTCGACGCCGGGTGTGGGCTGTCCCATCGAGCCGGCGGGGGCGTCCGCTCCGGGCTGGCCCGCGATAAGCACGGCTCCCGTCTCGGTCTGCGCCCAAGTGCTTCGCGGCGTCGAGCCGAAGACCCGTTCCGCCCAGTCAGCGGTTGCCTTGCCGGCGTGGCCGCCGACGGTGTAGAGAGAGCGGAGGCTCGATGTGTCGTACCGTTCCAGCACCTCCTCGCCGCTCCCCATCAGCATGTCCAGCGCCGCGGGTGCAGTGTACCACACTGTCACCCTGTTCCTTCGGATAGCCTCGTACCATCCCTCCGGGTCGAAGCCGTCCTCGTAGACCAGCTGAGTGACGCCGTTGGTCCACGGCGCCAGCACCCCGCATGAGGTCCCGGTGACGAAGCCGGGGTCCGCCGTGCACCAGTAGACGTCGTCGTCCCTGAGACCCAGGACCAACCGGCCGTTGGAGCGGTGCTGGGCGACCGCCGCCTGGCAGTGAAGGACGCCCTTCGCCGCTCCCGCGCCGCCGGAGGTGTAGTGGAGCAGGGCATGGTCGTACTGGCTCATGGGCTCGACCTCGAAGTCGAGGGGAGACTTGCTCATCTCCTCGACGTAGCTCAGGTCCGCCATGTCCAGGGGGCCGAAGCCGCGGTCGGGCCTATCGGCCACCACGATGTGCTGGAGGTCCCACAGCTCCGGTATGTGCGGCGCTATCCGCCTGCGGAGATGAGGTTGGGCAACCAGCACCTTGCAGCGCGCCTGTTGCAGTCTGTGCTTGACCGCCTCCGGGGCGAGGCCTGAGAACAGGGGGGCTGCTATGGCGCCGGTCTTCAGCGTGCCCAGCAGGGCGACGTACAGCTCCGGGACCCGGGTCATGTAGGTGAAGACGGGGTCGCCTTTCCCGATGCCGAGGCTCATCAGCACGTGGGCGAACTGGTTGGTCAGCCGCTTGAGCTGTCCGAAGGTGTAAGTCTCCCGCTCCCCCGACGCACCCTGCCACATCAGCGCCGTCTTGTCTCGGAGGCGGCCGTTGGCGTGTCGGTCGATGGCTTCGTGGGCGATGTTCAGGCGCCCGCCCGGGAGCCAGGCCAAGGCGCGGTACATCTCGTCCCAGGGGGATTCCGCCAACGATCACCTCTCGGCGGCAGTGTCGGAGCAGCCGCGGCGCCATTATACGATGGATCTGGGGTCGCAAAAAGTGATTGACAGTGTTGGGGGCCGATGCTAGCATCGCTGTTATCGTTAGATGGATCTGGGGTCGCAAAAAGTGATTGACAGTGTTGGGGGCCGATGCTAGCATCGCTGTTATCGTTACGGGAAGGGAAGCCTCAGCTGAGGTTCGAAGCTATGGCAGGTAACGGAAAGCCTCCGGTTCTGGTGGTCGTACAGCTCTCGGGCGGCAACGACTTCATGAACACCATCGTCCCCTACGCCAGCCCCGTCTACCACGACGTGAGGAAGAAGATCAAGGTCGAGCAGGACGAGGTGCTGCCCATCGACGACTCCATCGGGTTCAACCCCAACCTGGCGCCCCTCAAGGAGATGTACGACGCGGGCGACGTGGCTATCGTACAGGGCATCGGCTTCCCGGACTCCGACCGGTCCCACTTCCGCGCCATGGATATCTGGCACACCTGCGAGCCCAGGAGGATCGTGCTGGAGGGTTGGCTGGGCAAGACGATTCGGGAGCTGGACCCCAACAAGGAGAACGTGCTCACGGGCGTCAACATCGGCCGCGGGCTTCCGAGGGCGTTGACCGCCGCCGGCGTCCCGGTGGCATCGGTGGGCGACCTGGACAGCTTTGGACTCATGACCGGCATCTCCGAGGAGGCAGAGCGCACGGAGGCCTTGGACGTCTTCAAGGAGATGTACAGCCCGGCCATCGGATCAGGGCCCGTCATGGAGTTCTTGGCCAACACCGGGGAGGACGTGCTGAGAGGCCAGGACATGCTGGCGGAGGTGCCGGGCAGGTACAGCTCGGACGTGGAGTACGCTGACAACGCTTTCGCCAAGAGCCTCCGCGACGTCGCCCGCGTGCACCTGGCCGACGTCGGGGCACGGGTCCTCTACACCTCCCAGGGCGGCTACGACACCCACGCCAACGAGATGCCGCTACATCCCCCACTGCTGCGGGACCTGTCCCGGGGCATCATGGACTTCTTCCAGGACCTCAGGGACCACCAGGCCTCGGAGGAGGTCGTGATGATGGTCTTCACCGAGTTCGGGCGCAGAATGCACGACAACGGCAGCGGCACCGACCACGGCACCGGCGGGGGCGCCTTCATCATCGGCGACAGGGTGATGGGCGGCCTCTACTCGGAGTACCCGTCGATGAAGCGGGAGCGGTGGGCCCGGGGCGAGGACCTCGAGCACACCTACGACTTCCGCGGCTTGTACTCGACCGTCCTCCAGCAGTGGTTGGGAGTAGAGGCGGCACCCATCGTCAACGGCGCCTTCGAGCAGATCGAGCCGTTCGTCGCCACCGGCCGAGCCGGCTAGAGGGCCTCACTCTCCCCAAGTTCGAGGCTGTCCTGAAGTCCCACTCAAGCCCAGTGGGAGGGGAGCGCTTGCGGCACTAGCACGCCCCGAATGTCGAGGGCACGTTGCGCCGCCGCCCAGGTTGGCACAGGGAGAGACGACAGTGAACGTAGGCATCTGATGCTTACCAATCTCACCATTCGCAACTTCAAGGCGCTTGGAGAAGTCGACATAGAGTTGGGAAGCCCAGTAGTCTTCATCGGGCCCAACAACTCCGGTAAGACATCGGCCATGCAAGCCCTGGCGCTCTGGGACATCGGGCTGAAGCGCTGGAACGAAAGGCGGTTTCGCAACAGCACGCCGGAGAGGCGCCCCGGCGTCACCGTCAATCGCCGCGACCTCGTTGCCATACCTGTGCCGAATGCACGTCTGCTATGGAATGGCCTCCACGTGCGGAACATAGTGAGGAATAACGGGCAAACTACCCAGAACATCAGGGTCGAAATCGTAGTAGAGGGAGTTACCCACAGCGAAGCATGGAAATGTGGGCTGGAGTTCGACTACGCCAACGAGGAGTCCTTCTATTGTCGCCCGCTCAGGCTCAGCGAAGGCCGTGTCCCACCCAGAATGCCCATCCCGGAGAAGGCCGCGGGGGTGAGAATAGCGTTCCTTCCTCCCATGTCGGGTCTCGCGGCAACGGAGACGCGCCTAGACGCGGGGGCGGTGAACGTGCGAATCGGCGAGGGGCGCACGGCCGAGGTGCTCCGCAATCTCTGTTCTCGCATCGAGTCGGAGCGCCCCGATCAGTGGGATAGGCTCGTATCCCAGATACGCGCCCTGTTCGGGGCCGAGCTCGGTACTCCCCAGTACGTCGCTGAGCGGGGGGAGATCGTCATGAGCTACAGGGAGAAAGGCGTAAGGCTGGACCTCTCTTCCAGCGGGAGGGGCTTGCAGCAGACCCTGCTCATACTAGCATACATGTACGCCAACCCAGGCACCGTCCTCCTGCTGGACGAGCCCGACGCTCATCTTGAGATACTCCGCCAGCGCCAGATATATCGACTGATAACGGAAGTTGCTTCAGAGAGCGGCAGTCAGATGATCGCGGCAAGCCACTCTGAGATACTCCTGAACGAGGCTGCCGACAGAGACATGGTGATTGCCTTCGTTGGGAGACCGCATCGAATCGATGACCGCGGAAGCCAGGTCAGAAAGTCCCTCATAGACATCGGGTTCGACCACTACTACCAAGCTGAACAGACCGGATGGGTGCTCTATCTGGAGGGCTCTACGGACCTAGCGGTCCTGCAGGCCTTCGCTCGGCGACTGGAGCACGAGAGGGCCATCGAGGCTCTCGAGAGCCCCTTCATTCACTATGTCGGGAATCAACCGCCAAAGGTGCTTGACCATTACTTTGGCCTGAGGGAGGCGCTCCCTAAGCTACGTGGCATAGCTATCCTCGACAGATTGGAGATCGCCCCTCCTGATAGCGGCCCCCTGGAGCTCTTGACCTGGGAGCGGCGTGAAATCGAGAGCTACTTCTGTTCCCGGCGTACCCTCGAAAACTATGCGCGGGCGTTGGCAGAGTCCGAAACGCCGGGGGCCCTATTTGCGCCGCTCGAAGTGAAGAGACGCTTGGAGGTGATGCATGGGGCTATCCGGGATGTCGAAGACGCGATGGAAACCCTGGGTAGAGGCTCCCCTTGGCAGGGCGACGCTAAGGTAAGCGATGAGTTCCTGGCTCCCCTTTTTAGGACCTACTTCCGAGAGCTCGGCCTGCCGAATCTGATGAATAAGAAGGACTTCTACGAGCTGGTCAGACATGTCCCTGACGATGAGATCGAGCCCGACATTAGCGCAAAGCTAGACGCCATCGCGCGGGCCGCGGACAGCGCCGAACCCTGAGGCTGCGTCAGGCAGGGGCCGGCACCTCTACCGCGATGGAGTGGACGGAGTTGTTGGCGTAACCGCGGAAGTTCCAGGGAACCTTGATGGGCTGGGTGTTGCCCGCGGAGTCCGTTGCCCTGGACATGAGCACGAAGTGGCCCGAGGTCGCCGCGTCCCACCGGAGCCTCCACCGCCTCCAGGCGCCCGGTGCCTCGGGGCCGAAGAGCTCGGCCTCCCGCCAGCTCTCTCCCCCGTCGATGCTCAACTCCACCCTCGCTATCGGACCCTCCCCGGACCAGGCGGCTCCCTCGACCGTGTACCCTCCACGCCTCACGACCTCGCCGTGCCGGGGCGTGGTTATCAGCGACTTCACCTTCAGCGACGTCACCGGCTCCCATCGAGCCTGGGCCTCTCCGCTGGGGATGTAGACGTAGCGGCGGCTCTGGAAGAAGCCCTCGAAGGGCTCCGCCAGCAGGGTGAGCCGGCGCAGCCACTTCACGGAGGCCATGCCGTACCAGCCGGGGACGACCAGCCGGAGCGGATAGCCGTGAACGGGCCGAAGGGGCTCCCCGTTCATCCGGTAGGCCACGAGGGTGTCGCGGTGCATCGCCTTCTCCAGGGGGAGGCTCCTGGCGAACCTGACCTCCACCGTCTCTCCTTCCTCTTCCTCCTCGCCCACGTCGGCCCCCTCGCAGAGCACCTCCACGGCCCCCCGCTTGGGCCCCGCCTTGGAGAGCAGGTCCCTCAGGGAGACGCCGGTCCACTCCGCGTTGCCCACCGCACCGTGGAGGAAGCCGATCCCCTCCGCCGGAGGCGTCATGTACGACCGGCTGTTGCCCGCGCACTCCAGGGTTATCGCCATCGACCTGCCGGGCATCGACGCCAAGTCCTGCAGGCTCAGATCCAGGGGATGGTCCACCTCGCCGTCGACGATGAGCCGCCAGGCGGCGTCTCCCTGGGGAATATCCGAGAAGTGACTCCGGCCGTAGAAACGCTCCGTCGGCGTGGTCCACGAGTCCAGGCTAGGCAGCAGCGCCTCCCTGGCGTCGGGGTTTTTCGAGACGACCCTCCGGTGGCTGGCTTCTCCCCTGTTGGATGCCATATCACATGTCCCTCCGCATCAAGCTGAAGGTCTGGCCCGTGGGGCCCACGTCGGGCTGGGTCGCCAGGAACAGCGCCATGGGCACGAGGTCCTCCGGCTGCTTCACCCACTCGCTATCGATGCCGAAGACCGATCCGGGCCTGCCGGCCGACCCCCTTGCCATCTCGGTCAGCACCGGTCCCGGGACCAGCTCGTTCACGCTGATGTTGTGCTCCCATAGCTCCTGGGCGAGGATGCGCGTGAGCATCCACAGGGCAGCCTTGGAGGCGCCGTAGGCCGACCCTCCCACTCGGCCCCGGTGGCCGTTGCCGGAGCCGATAGTGATGACCTTCCCTGCGCCTCGACGCTTGAGGTGCGGGATGGTCGCCCTGACGCAGTAGTAGGCCCCCATCAGATTGACGTCTATCGTTGCGCGCCAGTCGGCGACGTCGCTCTCCTCCACCTTCCGGCCACGGTCGAGGCTGGCGCCGGCGTTCACCACCAGGATGTCCAGGCCTCCGAGCTCGTCGACCGCCGTCTGGACCATCCTGTCGACGGAGTCCCAGTCGGTCACGTCTGCCTCGATGGCCAGCCCCTTGCCGTTGCCCTCGTCGATACGCCGAGCCGTATCCCGGATCTCGTCGACGGTGCGGGCTGCGCAGCAGACGGAGGCTCCCTCTTGGCCGTACGCCAAGGCGATGGCCCTCCCAATCCCGCGGCCTGCGCCCGTTACGATAGCTACCTTCCCTTCCAGCTGCATGGCCCTTCCTCTTGCCCTACTCGTCCATCTCGCCGCGAATCAGTGATCTGACCAGGGGCAGAACGTCAGACGCGACCCGTCGGCACTCCTCGACGTGAGGGTAGCCCGACAGGATGAACTCGTCCCTATCCACATCAGGTAGACGTCCGACTGGCGGCCCGCCAGCGCCAGGGCCCTATCGGACGCGCCGCCCAAGTAGAACCTCGGTCCGTCCCCACCGGGGCTGGGAGAACACACGGCGCCGTTCAGATTGACGTACTCGCCCTGAAAGGTCACCGGCCCCGGGGAGCGCCACAGCGCGCGGCAGGCGCCGATGAACTCCTCGAACCTGGCGTAGCGGTCGCCGTGGCTGCTGGCGTCTCCCATCCGCTCGTAGTCGCCCTGAATGCCGCCGGGGACGACGTTGATATCGAGCCTGCCGCCGGTTATCTCGTCCAGCGTGGCTGCCATCTGTGCGAACAGCCCCGTAGAGATAAAGCCGGGGCGGACCGCGACCAGGAAGCGTATCCTGTCGGTGACGGCCCCCAGCGCCGTCACCGTAGTCCACGTTTCGGCCAGCGGGGCGCCCTCGTCGAAGAGCCCGTTAGTGAACCTCGTCGGGATCAGAAGCGAGTTGAAGCCCAGCTCCTCCGCCGTCTCCACCACCCGTCTCAGATACTCGAAGGTCGGCGGCCTCTCGGCCCGATGCGTACCGATGTGAGCGCCGTCTCCGTCGATGGGTATGAACCAGTCGAACAGGGGATCAGGCCTCTGGGAGGAACCGGCCACGTGTGAGTACCTCGGGAAGCTGCTGCCTGGGTAGGCTCAGCCTTGGTGGTGGTAGTCAGCCAATGTTCGGAACGTGATCCCTTCACGATGGCTGGCACAATGGACGAAAGCTATACGAAAAAATCGGAACCGTCAAGAGAACGATTGGCACGTCGCCTTATCACGCCGCCGGACCCTCGCGCCGACGATCCAGGAGGGCGTAGATGGCCTGCGGAGGCGCCAATAGAGCGGCCACAGCCACGAGGGCCGTGCGGACGGTCACGGCTGTCGCCAACACTCCCATCGCCGGACCGGTCGCTGTCTGGCCCAAGGCGTCAGCCTGGGCCCTCATGGAGAAGACGGTGGCCCGGACTCTTGACTCCAGCTGCGAGCTGGTCCAGGCCTCGCCAATCGGTCCGCCGACTCTCAGGGCGAGTCGATACGCCAGGTAGGCCGCGATGGCCACTCCGAAGCTTCCGGTAAGGGCGAGCACCAGGGTGCTGGCGATGGCGCATGCGTTCAGCACGGAGAGAAGCCGCACGGCGGCCTGCGAGTCGTCTACGTCGACGGTGCGGCGCACGGCTTCCATGGCGACGACTCCGAGCAGCAGGGCCGCGGCGTCGATGAGCCCCCACCACGCTACCGGCTCCAGGAGCGGCAGCTCGGGCAGGCTGAAGTCGGCGATAGTCAGCAGATGCAAGTTCCAGAACCGGTCGATGGGCTCGCTGGATGCGCCGTAGAAGAGGCCGATGGCGAGAATGGCAACCAGCGTCGGCCGGCGCCGAACGATCCTCGCGCCGGCGGCGAAGGTCCGGGCCGTCGCCGCCCACGACGTTACGTCGCCCCGGGCCGCCGGCCGGAAGCCCTCCTCAGGCATGGTGAGGGCCATGACCAGCCCCAGCACGATGTAGATCGAGCCACCCGCGACCAGGGGAAGGGCCAGGTCTGGTACGGGAAGGCCAACGTATCCGCTGGCGAGGGCTACGCCCGCCGCGATGCCGACGATGCTCCCTATCTGAGCGGCCTGCGACCCCCTGAGAAATACCCGCCCTACCCGACCGGCGCCGATCTCGTCCGCAATCCAGGCCTGCCTCGCCCCGGAATCGAACGTCGAGCCGACTCCCCAGAGGACCTGGGCGACGAGGATCACTCCGAACATAGGGAACAGGCCCTCGATGATGAACCCGGCGCCGACGAGGAATGTGCCGACGATCACGGAAAGCCGCCTGCCGTAGACGTCTGCGACAACACCGGTGGGAACCTCAAACAGGAAGGCCGAGACCTCCAGCACGGTGCCGACGAGGATGAGCTCCAGCGGATTGAGACCGGCCTCCACGATGCGGTACACGGAGGCCACGACCGCGTACATGGCGAACGCGGCGGCTCCGAAGCCCTGGACAACCAGGTAGACGGGCGCCGCCTCGAGTCTCCGAATCCGAACGACAGCCATTGGGTTATGCTACAAGAGCAACCAGGAGAGGGCGACCCGTCGGGTCGCCCTCTAAAAGAAGATCGAGTGGGGGGCTACCAGTGAGCAGGCTCCTAGACAGAACTGCCCAGCTTCTGGTTTCATTGTAGCCGGTATGATGGACGGGCGGCCAGACAGTAGGACTGTCTGGGGCGCCGCCGGCAGCAGCCAAGTAGATTCCCATTCAGCAGCAGGAGGTGGAGACTCATGGCAAGCCAGGTCAAAGGGATAATAGCCGGATCGGCCGGAGCGCCGGTCGCTCTCGAGGACATTCTCGTGCCCGATCCGGGGCCCGGCGAGGCGCTGGTGAGGGTGCAGGCCTGTGGCGTATGCCACACCGACCTTCACTACCGTGAAGGCGTGATCGGGGACGATTTCCCGTTCCTGCTGGGCCACGAGGCGGCCGGGGTCGTCGAGGCGGTTGGAGAGGGTGTGACCAACGTTGCGGCCGGTGACTTCGTCATCATCGCGTGGCGCGCCCCCTGCGGCAGCTGCCGCTCCTGCCTTCGGGGCCGCCCCTGGTACTGCTTCGACAGCAGGAACGCGGCGCAGCCGATGACCCTCGCCGACGGGAGCCCCCTCTCTCCGGCGCTGGGAATCGGCGCCTTCACGGAGCTGACGCTGGTCCACGCAAGCCAGGCGGTGAAGGTGGACCCGGCGGCGTCAGCCGCGGCGGCCGGACTCGTGGGCTGCGGGATCATGGCGGGGCTCGGCGCCGCCATCAACACCGGCGGCGTGACCCGGGGCGACTCGGTCGCGGTCTTCGGCTGTGGAGGCGTGGGAGACGCCGCCATCGCGGGCTCGCGCCTCGCCGGCGCCCACACCATCATCGCCGTCGATATCGACGACAGGAAGCTGGAGTGGGCCAAAGGATTCGGCGCCACGGATACGATCAACTCCACCGAGACGGACCCCATAGACGCCATCCGCGAGCTCACGGGAGGCAACGGGGTCGATGTCGCTATCGAGGCGGTCGGCAACCCGGCCACCTACGAGCAGGCCTTCTTCTCACGGGACCTCGCCGGAACGGTGGTGCTGGTCGGCGTCCCCAGCCCCGACATGAAGATCGAGCTCTCGTTGCTGGAGGTGTTCGGAAGGGGCGGCGCGCTCAAGTCGTCCTGGTACGGAGACTGCCTGCCCACAAGGGACTTTCCCCTGTACATCGACCTGTATCTCCAGGGCCGCCTGGACCTGGACGGCTTTGTGTCCGAGACCATCTCGCTGGAGGACGTGGAGGAGGCGTTCCACAGGATGGAGCGCGGCGAGGTGCTGCGCTCGGTGGTGATGATGTAGCCGTGGGAAAGAGGATCCGCGGTGGAGCACCCAGGGAACACCCTGTCGGTGTTCCGCCGGAGGCTAGGAGCAGGTATTCTTGACATGGGCGCTTTGCGCTTGGTACCATCGCCAAGCTGGAAAGCACGGCCTCGCCCCCACTGAGTCGAGGCTCCCGTCCCCATCCCCTGAGAGTTGCTGAGGAGTGGTTGCTTGACCCACATCACGTGTATGCGCTGCCGCGAGTGCGGCAGGGAGTTCCCCGTGGAGCCGCTCAACGTCTGCGACTACTGCTTCGGGCCGCTGGAGATCAGCTACGACTACGCCTCCATCGCCAGGAGCGTCAGCAGGAAGAGCATCGAGAAGGGCCCGCTCTCCATGTGGCGGTACCACGACTTCCTGCCGGTGGAGGCGGAGGACGCCGTGGACATGGGCACGGGCATGACGCCGCTGATCAAGGCCAAGAACCTGGGGCGCGCGCTGGGGTTGGAGAACCTCTACATCAAGAACGACAGCGTCAACCCCTCCTACTCCTTCAAGGACCGGCCTGTCTCGGTGACCGCCACCAAGGCCCTGGAGTTCGAGTTCGACGTCCTCGCCTGCGTCTCCACCGGCAACCTGATGGGCTCGGTTGCCGCCCACGGCGCGAGGGCTGGCATGAAGACCATGGTCTTCTTCCCGGCGGACCTGGAGAGGGGCAAGATCGTCGGCGCGGCGATCTACGGCCCCACCCTGGTCGCCGTAGACGGCACCTATGACGAGGTGAACAGGCTCTGCAGCGAGCTCTCGGACAACCTCCGATGGGCCTTCGTCAATATCAACATGCGGCCCTTCTATGCCGAGGGGAGCAAGACGCTGGGGTACGAGGTGGCGGAGCAGCTTGGATGGCGGGCGCCGGACCACTGCGTAGTTCCCGGAGCTTCAGGCGAGCTGTACACCAAGATATGGAAAGGCCTCCTAGAGCTGCGAGACGTCGGGCTGATAGACAAGGTGAACACGAGGATGCACCTGGCCCAAGCCCAGGGCTGCTCTCCCATCGTGGAAGCCTTCGAGCTGGGGAGCACCCAGGTGCGGCCCGTCAAACCGAATACCATCGCCAAGTCGCTGGCCATAGGCAACCCGGCGGCGGGCACCTACGCTCTCCAGACCCTCGGCGACTGCGGCGGGATGGCCGTCGCCGCTCCCGAGGAGGAGGTCGTGGAAGGGATACGGCTGCTGGCCGAGACAGAGGGCATCTTCACCGAGACCGCCGGCGGCGTCGTCATATCCGGCCTCCGAAAGCTCGCCAGGATGTCCATCATCAAGCCCGACGAGGTTACGGTAGCCTATATCACGGGCAATGGCCTGAAGACCCAGGAGGTGGTCGAACACTTCGTGGACCCATTGTTCATCGACCCCACTTACGAGTCCTTCGAGTCGGTTGTAAAGGCGTAGCGGTACGGCATAGGGAGCCACCGCATGGCCGGACGTGAGAGCCGGGTGCGGGCACGGCTATGCAGTGTCTCACAGGGGGTAGCTCATGGCCAATAAGAGAGTCAGATTCACCTTTCCCAAGGACCTGATAACCGAGTCGATCATCTACCAGCTTGGGCACAAGTTCGAGGTGGTCACCAACATCCGAAGGGCTGACGTCCGAGAAGACATGGGTTGGGTAGTCCTGGAGCTGGAGGGTGAGGACTGCGAGATCTCCAAGGGTCTCGACTGGGTGCGCGACGCCGGAGTCAGGGTGGACCCGGTGGCGGGCGACGTGGTCGAGGGATAGGTGGCTTAGACAGCTGACCGGTGAGAATCCGCCTTGGAGCCAGGAGATCCCGGCTGTCAAGGAGAGCAACGCGAGGATAGATGGAGGGTCTTACGACATGAGTGTAACTGTCAGGATTCCGACTCCCCTTCGCAGGGTGACCAACGGACAGGACAAGGTCATAGTCGGTGAGGGAACGTTGGCCGAGATAGTCGGGTTGCTCGATGCCCAGTATCCGGGGATCAGGGAGCGCCTCTGCGACGAGACGGGTGAGCTGCGGAACTTCGTCAACGTCTACGTCAACGGGGAGGATGTCCGATTCCTCCAGGGCTTGGAGAGCCGGGTCAAGGCTGGCGACGAGATCAGCATCGTTCCTGCCGTCGCCGGCGGCTGAGGCGCCCGTCCCTTATCGGGACGGTCTCCTCTGCGCCATCAGCCACTTGCGCCGCTGGACGCGGCGGGTCTCTTGGTCCGGCGGCGTGAACGCAGCGTGGAACCCACTTCTATACTCCTCGAACCGCCCTTCCGCTATTGCGGCGCGCATCTCCTCCATGAGCCTCAGGACGAAGCGCAGGTTGTGGATCGTGGCCAGCCGGTAGGCCAGTAGCTCCCTGGCCTTGAAGAGGTGGTGCAGATAGGCTGCTGAGAAGGCGCCGCACGTGTAGCAGTCGCACCCGTCTTCTATGGGACCTTCCCGGCTCCTGTAGGGGGCCTTGTCCACGTTGAGCCTTCCCTCCCGCACGAAGAGGGAGCCATTGCGGGCGATACGGGTGGGAAGGACGCAGTCGAACATGTCGATGCCGCGGGCCACGCCCTCCACCAGGTCCTCCGGCGATCCCACCCCCATGAGGTAGCGGGGACGGTCCGCGGGCAGCAGGCCGGCCGTGACCTCCGCAGCCTCGTACATCTGCTCCTTCGACTCGCCCACGCTCAGGCCCCCGATGGCATATCCCGGGAAGTCCAGCCGTGTGATCGCCTCGGCGGACCGCCGGCGCAGGTCCGGGAACAGCCCGCCCTGTACGATGCCGAATAGGGTCTGGTCCCATCGGGAGTGGGCCTCTCGGCAGCGGGCGGCCCAACGGCTCGTGCGGTCCACAGCCTCCTGCACCGTCGAGCGGTCGGCGTCTGACGGTACGCACACGTCCAGGGGCATCACTATGTCCGCGCCAAGGCCTTCCTGGTAGGCGATGGCCGCCTCCGGGGTGAACTCGTGCATGCTGCCGTCTACGTGGGACTTGAACAGCGCTCCCCGCTCGCTGAGCTTTCGCAGATGCTCCAGGCTGAAGACCTGGAAGCCCCCGCTGTCGGTGAGTATGGGTCCGCTCCATCCCATCATGGAGTGGAGTCCGCCGAGCTTCCTGACGATCTCTACCCCGGGCCTCAGGTAGAGGTGGTAGGTATTGGCCAAGACGATGGAGGCGCCCACGCCTCTGAGGTCCCTGGGGTCCAGGGCCTTCACGGAGCCCAGGGTGGCCACGGGCATGAACACGGGCGTCGGCAGCTCCCCGTGCGCCGTTCGTACGATGCCCGTTCTGGCCTTGCCGTCGCTGTGGTGTACCTCGAACATGGCTCCCGCTCAGCCACGGATGCCTTGGACTACCAGCAGGACTCCCAATGCGAACAGGACCACCAACAGGAGCCTCAGAAGCGACGAGCCCGCGACCCGTTCTGCCAGTCGAGCGCCCACCTGGGCACCTGCTATGAAGCCGATTCCGGCCCACAGGAAGGTCGGCTCGATGTGGCCGAGCAGCATGTAGACGACCGCGCCAGCGGCCCCGTAGAAGGAAAGGGCGAATAGCGAGGTCGCCACGGCCACCCGAACTGGGAAGTTGAAGAATTGCACCAACACCGGCGTCCGGATCGGGCCTCCGGCTATTCCGAAGAAGCTGGAGATGAACCCCAGCACGAGATTGAATACCGTTGCGGCCGGCTCGTTGAACCTGTATTTGAACACACGGCCGTCCTTGGCAACGATTCGCCGACCTCCATGGGCGGCATCTGCCGCCGCGTCGTCGGTCCCGCCGCCGCTCTCGCCCGGGTTGGGTCGCACCAGCATCAGGACGGACAGCCCGACCAGCAGCACTCCGAACAGTATCTTGAAGATGCTCCCGCTCACCATTGACACGACGAAGGGAGCGATCACGGAGCCCGGCATAGCCGCGGCAGCGAACAGGACGCCGCTCCTGAGGTCGATCAGCCCCGACTTGCGGTAGACCTGGGTTCCCGATATTCCGGTCACCGTGACCAGGGCCAGGGACGTCCCCGCCGCAACGGCAGGCTCCAACCCTATGAAGACCAGCACCGGGCTGAAGATGAAGCCGCCGCCCGCTCCCACCATCGCCCCGTAGGCGGCGGTGCCGAATCCCAGCAGAAACAGCGAGATAGGCTCCACGAACCCCTGGAGCAACTGCGGAAGAGATTCCACGGCTTGGGCTACTGCGACAACCGCGTCAACGTCTCTTGCACCAGGCCCAGGGGAACGTCGCTCCTGACGGTAGCCTTTCCGATCTCGTCCAGCAGCACCCAGCGAAGCGCCCCGCCCGCGACCTTCTTGTCCGAGAGCATCGCCTGGGAGAGCGCCTCCGGGTCCACGCCGGGACACCTGAGGGGCAGGCCGATCCCCTCCAGGACAGCCTTCTGACGCTCCATATCATCTTTCGACATCATACCCATCGCCGTACCGATGTGGGCCGCTCCCATCATGCCGACACTCACGGCCTCCCCGTGGAGGTAGCGGGCGTACCCTGTGACCGCCTCGATGGCATGCCCTATGGTGTGGCCGTAGTTCAGCAGGATCCTTATGCCCAGCGTCTCCCGTTCGTCCTGCGACACGACGTTGGCCTTGATTGCCACGCTGCGCCGGATCACGTCGGTGGCAGCCCTCTGCTCCAGGGAGAGGATCGTCTCGCGCTGCCCCTCGAAGGTCGCGAACAGATCGGCGTCGAGGATCAAGCCATGCTTTACAGCCTCCGCCCATCCCGATACGAGCTCTCGCCGCGGCAGCGTTTTGAGCGCCGTGACGTCGGCCAAGACGAACTTCGGCTGGTAGAAGGCGCCCACAAGGTTCTTGCCCTGCGGCAGGTCGACGGCGACCTTGCCTCCGACGGATGCGTCCATCATCGCCAGCATGCTGGTGGGCACCTGGGCGAAGGGCATCCCCCGCACATAGGTCGCCGCGGCGAATCCCGCCAGGTCCCCAACCATGCCGCCGCCAACCGCCAGCACGAGGTCGGACCGCTCGGCCTTCCGTCCGGCGAGCCACCCGTAGACGTGCTGGGCCGACTCCAGGGTCTTGCTCTGCTCTCCCGGGTCCAATAGGAGCATGTGTGCCGGTATCCCGGACGACTCCAGGGCTGCCTGGGCGCGGCGCGCCTGCCGGAATGCGCCCTCGTCGCTGACGATGTACGCCGTTCCGGGAGACAGTCTCTCCTTGACACGCTCTCCGAGACTGTCGAGGATGTTCCATCCGACCCAGACAGGATAGTCGCCGGAGGAGGTCTTGACCAGTGCTGCCAGGTCGCCGTCCTCGCGGCCGCTGACCGCGCCGCCGGACCCGGCAAGCACCCTCCATCCCCTGACCACCTCGTCCGCCGCCTCGGAGGGCGTCAGGCTGTCGGTGTGGACGGTCCAGTGGGCCAGGCTGTAGCTGGGCTGGCGCTCGGCCTTCAGGGTGCGTATCCTCTTCGCGGGGTCGGCGTCCGCCAGCATGGGCCGGGCTGCCGGATCCTCCTCTTCCGAAGACTGCTTCAGAAGCCGCTGCCGGATGGTCTCCGGCCTGGCCTCCAAGCACACGACGAGGCCATTGGACTCCATCACCCTGCGGTTTCGCGGGTCCACGGGCACCCCGCCGCCGGTCGATATGACTTGCTCCGTACCCTGGGCGGCGCTGGACAGACGGTCCCGCTCCAGGCGTCGAAAGTGCCGCTCCCCCAGCGTGGAGAAGATCGCCTCGATGGACGTTCCTTCGCCGCCGGATATCACCTCGTCTATGTCGACGAAGCGCCAACCCAGCTGCTGGGCCACTATCCGCCCGACAGTGGTCTTCCCTGAGCCGGAGAACCCGGTGATGAATATGTTCGACTTCAAGGCGCCTCCACGGTGCGAGAGGGCGGCAGGCGCCCATCGGCCAGCGCCTTCCGGGCAGCCGTGAACATCGCCTGTATCGGGGCCTTCCTCCCTGTCCAGAGCTCGAAGGATGCGGCGCCTTGGTAGACGAGCATCGAAAGCCCTCCCAGTGTACTTGCGCCGGCGCGGGCCGCCTCCATCAGCAGAGGCGTTTCGGCAGGATTGTACACCATGTCGTAGACCAGGGAGGTCGACGGCGCCAGCCGTGCATCGATTGGCGCGCGGCCCTGGGAATCGCTGTGCACCATCCCTATCGAGGTGCAGTTGACGATGATGTCGGCGGCCAGACATGCCCTGGCCAGATGGCCGCCCTCGATGGGTACGGCCTTCACGTCCTTCGCCAGCTCACCCAGGTCCCGGACGAGGGATTCCGCCCGGCTGACGGTCCTGTTGGCGATGATGATGGAAGCCGCGCCCTCCCCCGCAAGAGCGAACACCGCGGCCCGGCCCGCGCCGCCGGCGCCCAACACCAGGACCCTCTTCCCCCGGGGCTCCACGCCGCCGCTCTCGCGGAGGGCCCTGATGAACCCGCCGGCATCGGTGTTGTACCCGGTCAGACGCCCCTGATCCTTCACAATCGTATTCACGGCGCCGATCCGCTTCGCCCAGGGCTCGACCTCGTCGATCAAGCTCATCACGGCCTCCTTGTGGGGCACCGTAACGTTGGCCCCCAGGAAGGCGTCGCTCCGCAGCTTCCGTATCTCGGAGGCGAGATCATTGGGCGGCGTAGACCACGCATCGTATCGGACCGGCAGCGAATGGTAGTCGAAGGCGGCCTGCTGGAAGGCCGGCGATATCGAGTGAGCCAGCGGATAGCCGAATATACCAGCGTATTGGGTCTTGAGCTCCTCCTTCACTTCTTGAACATGCCTCCCAACAGCAGGGTTCTCTCCACTTGGCCTCTCGTTCGCAGGACGCGGCTTGGGTTCCAACGGTAGTATATCAGCGAGCCGTCGGGGTCGGCTGTACGAGGATCGAGTCGGTGCAAACTCCGGTCAAATCCGCTGGGCCGCTACGTTGAAACTCCAAATTAGACGCTGCTACGATTGCACCATCACGGCTGGTCTCTCCAGGGGAGCGACCGGAGTTAGGACGGAAGCCATGGTCGATACGAAGGCCGATTTCGATCTGTTGGTCGACCAGATCCACTCGTGCACCCTCTGCAGTCTGTCGGAGAAACGGACCAACGCGGTGCCCGGGGAAGGGTCTCGTGCGGCTGACATCATGTTCATAGGGGAGGGACCGGGGTTCTACGAAGACCGCGATGGCCGTCCCTTCGTCGGCCCCGCCGGGCACTTCCTCGACGAGCTCCTGGCCTCCATCGACCTCAGCAGGCAGGATGTCTACATAACCAACATGGTCAAGTGCCGTCCGCCCAATAACCGGGACCCGCTGCCCGGCGAGATACGCGCGTGCCAGCCCTATCTGGACAGCCAGATCGACCTTATCTCACCCAAGGTCATCGTGACCCTGGGGCGGTTCTCCTTCGGTAAGCTCTTCCCGGGCGAGTCGATAAGCAGGGCACGGGGCAAGCCCCGCAGGTGGAAAGAGATCATGGTCTACCCGATGTACCATCCCGCTGCCGCGCTGCACAATCCGACGTTGCGCCCGGTGATAGAGGGCGACTTCAGCCGGCTACCGTCCCTCGTAGACCAGGTTGTCGGGGAGCCCGCCGCCGAGAGCCCCACTCGGCAAGAAGCGGAACAGCTGAGCCTGTTCCAGTAGGACCCCCTCTCAATCTCCCCCTGCGAGGGGGAGAAGTGGGTTTGCTCCTCAAGCTGGCAACTCCTTCTCCGGAGAAGGAATAGGGTGAGGGTGATAGCCGTTCGCTGACCGGGGTTGGCGCATGCCTGAGAGCTCAGCCAGCGTGGAAAAAGTCCCCTTTCCCATCTTGTGGGAGAGGGGACTTTCGAAGAGGGGTCCTACACTCCGCCCGGCGCGCGGACGCTTCCACCGTCGAGGCGTTGCCTCTAGTCGTCGGCGGCGCCCGGCTCAGGAGCGGGGGTCGGCCGCAATGAGGTGAAGAAGCTGTAGAGCTTCCCATGGGCCCCTATCCAGCTCCTGTCGCGGATGGTCGACTCACCGATCACCGGATGGTTGTTGACCCGGAGGGTGGTGGAGCCCTTATCGACGATCACCCCGACCCGACGCCAGAAGAACTTGAACGATACCTCCTCCAACCCCGGCAATCCCAGCTCTCTACCAGAGACCAGGTTCCTGCACAGGAGCTTCAGACTCGTCCGGCGCTCAAAGCTGCCGAAGTCCGCAACCGGCTCGTCCTTGTCGTTATACAGGTAGCCGTAGGGCTTGGCTCGGGTGATCCAGTAGACGAAGGCGACGATCAGGGCGAGCAGCAACGCCGAGGACACCGCCACAGGAACCCAAGAGGGGACCTCGAAGGAGGAGGCAGGGACCGGCTGAGGCGCTACCACCGGAGGCGATACCACTACGATCGGAGGAGTCACCGGCGCGGGCGGTGCCGCACCGGGCTCCCGGACAGGCCTCTCCCTCACAATCCGCACCGGGCGCGGAGGCGACTCCGAGGTGACGATGACCGGCTCCGGCGCCGGTATCGTATGCACTACCACGTTGGACTTCTGCTCCACCATGGGCGTCCATATCGTCGAGGGCTCGGTGGAGAGGGTGTACTGCCGGCCGGCGTACTCCGTGTTCATCTCGAAGCTCAGCGAGTGCTGTCCGGACTCTTCGGGGGTGAAGAAGACGTCGAAGTACCACGCACGGCCATCGCTCAGCTGGTCGACCGGCACCACTTCAACCTTTCCAGGCCGCTCGGCGCTGGAGGCTATGATCGGGAGCAGCTCGTCCGACGCTAGGGCAAACGTCTGTCCGGCGACGTAGGACTCTATCGTTGCAACCTGGGTCCTGACCCCCGTTTCGACCTGCCCGGTCTGCAGCCAGCTGACCCGGATTGTGGGGAACTCCCCGGTGGTGAGGTAAGCATGGCTGGTCAACTTGTATGAGACGTCCTGCCACGTCAGCTCCAGCTCCACCTGGTGCTCGCCCTGTTCTGTCAGGGGCGAGATCGTAGTGGAGTAGTAGCCGTCACTCGCAACAGCGTCGCCGGCGACGCCGTCGTCGTTCAGGTCGTACGCGAACACCTTACCGCCTGGAGAGGTGATGCGCGCCACTATGGAGACGGAGTCGAGTACCGTCAGCCCCTGCTGGTCTGTCGCGTAGGCGACGATCGCCGTGGGCTCGTTGAGGGGAATGGTCCCCATGTCGCTCATGGCCACACCGAGCCCGTTTACCGCGTAGCTCCAAGCGGACACCACTCCGCTGGCGCCCCGTATGTCCACCTTCCAATTACCCGGGTCCGGGTCCATCAGGTGCCACATCACCACGTGCGGCGCCTCGATCACAGAGGAGACGGACCGGTCTCCACTCGATGTCTCCCGCCCCGTTGGGTTGTTCAGCCGGAAGGAGCCGGAGCTGTCGTCCCTGAAGAATATGAGCTTCGCTTCGCTGGTTCCCGGTGGAATGCCGATGGAGTACGATACGACGCTGTCGGAAGGGAGCAGCGTCTCGTTGACTGGATCCAGGAGCCCTTTGGCTCCCTCCTTGAAGATCAGGTCCGACAGGCTTATGAAGCCCTCGGGGACCGAAAGTGGAATCGACTCGCCTCCCGAGCCCTTGGACACCGTGTCCAGGAACCGGGTCACCTGGGGCGAGGCCCCCGGCAGGCTGAGACCGACGATGGGCCATCCGTTCTCCGCGAACAACGAGGCCGTCGGTCCGAGGCGATGAGCGGCCTCATCCAGGTCGCTTGTGGGAGTGCCGCCTGAGACTACGTAGACGGTGGAGCCGCGGGCTGCCCGGTGGCTCCCCAGCAGGTTGAAGGTTGCGGTCAGTGCGGTCACCATGTCGGGGTCGCGCCTGGCTACGATGGACGCCAGACGGTCCTCGATGGAGCTTCGAGACGCCTTGAACTCCGGATCCTCGGAGGGAAGCGGTCCAAGCGCCTCCGCCGGCTGGTCCGCGGCGATGAAGAGGAAGGGCTGCCCATCGCTCAGGGACGCTACCAGGGAGCTCACGGACCATGCCAGGTCCAGACCTCCCCGGGTCTCGGCCACGACCTGCCGATCGGTTAAGATGACCACCATCTGCTCGGAGCGTGACGAGGCCAGCGCCGATTGACTACCGACGCCGAAGAGAGTGAAGATGGCTATGAGGACTAGACCTAGTTTTATTTTGTACATTTCTCAAACCCCACTTAGATGCATACCCAATATTGACGTGGGGTAGTTGGGCGAGTCAATGCGATTTGGGTCGTGCTTTCGACCAAATCGGAGCAGCTCGGCCCTTCAATTTCCAAACCTATTCCAGGCTAGGGCTGTACCCAAACCAAAGCCGGTTTAGGGCGTGGCAGCGTACCTCTTCAGCGCCCTGTCATCCAGCTCTACACCGAGGCCCGGACCGGTCGGCGGTATTATGTAGCCGTTCTCCCACCTGACCGGCTCCTTCAGCAGCTCTGCGTGCAGACCGCCCCAAGTCTGGATGCCCTCCTGAATAAGGAAGTTGGGGCTGCAGACGTCCACCTGTATATTGGCAGCGCCGCCGATGGGGCCGCCGTACATGTGAGGCGCGATCTGCGCGTAGTGCCCCTCCGCCATTGCGGCGATCTTCTTGGCCTCCAGTATTCCCCCGGTGATCGTCAGGTCCATCTGCAGGATGGTCGCTGCCTGCCTCTCCAGCAGCTCCACGAATTCGAACTTGGTCAGCAGGCGCTCGCCGGTGGCGATGGGAATGGTCGTGGACTGCGCCACCCGCGCCATCTCCTTGATGTTCTCGGGAGCGACCGGCTCCTCGAACCAGAGCGGGTCGTACTCCTCGACCCGCCTGGCGAACCGGATGGCGCTGTTGGTGTTGAACTGTCCATGAGTGCCGATGAGGATGTCGCACCTGTCCCCCACGGCCTCGCGGATGGCCCGTATGACCTCTTCCGCATACCTGAGAGTCTCCAGTCGGTCGGGTGTCCTGGGATCGACGGGGTCCAGCTTCACGGCGGTGTAGCCCTGATCGACGTATTTCAGGGCCAGCTCGCCAACCCGCTTTGGCTCGTCGCCGAGCCTGAACTCCGACAGGTACGAGTAGGCCCTCAGCTTCTCGTGGAACACTCCGCCCAGCAGATTGTAGATGGGTTGACCGAGCGCCTTGCCCACAATATCCCAGCACGCCATCTCTATGGCGCTCATCACCGGCGTGGTGATGGGGCCCGAGTGCCGGGCGCCCTGGCCTTCGTAGATCTCCCACCAGAGCTTCTCGATGCGAAAGGGGTCCGAGCCGATGACGAAGCGCTCCCCCAGGTCCTTGATGAGCTCCACGGCCACGTGGGTCAATCGATTGTGGTAGGTGCACTCGCCGGCCCCCTCAATCCCCTCGTCGGTCACCAGCTTCAGAAATATCCACCTAGGGCCTCCCCTGCTGGGAGGCGGATTCTCAACGACGTAGGTCTTGACGTCGACGATCTTCATCTCTCACTCCTAACCCTCTCCCAAGTCTGGGTGAGGACACTACTCGTGTGTGCGAGGGCTTATCGGCCAGGAGAGGACGCCGCATCGACGCGACCACTCGTCGTGCAGCTTGGACATCTCCTGGACCCTGGCGCGGTTGCCGTGGCTGAGGTCCTTCAGCTCGGTCCTGTCCTCCTCCATGTCGTAGAGCTCCCAGTCCTGCCCGTGCTGAGCGACCAGCTTCCACTGCCCCGACCGGACAGCCCGATTGCCCTCGTGCTCCCAGAACATCGTCTGCTCCCGCGACCATGGCTTCCCGTCGATAGTCGGCAGGAAGCTCTCTCCCTCCAGGGGGGTTATCTGGCGGCCGTCGAGCTCCTGGGGATAGGCTGCGCCCGCGGCGTCTATGCACGTCGCGAAGATGTCGATCACCTGGACGGGCTCCGCCACTGTCCCGCCGCGGTCGATCCGCTCCGGCCAGGAGACGATGAAGGGCGTCGATATGCCGCCCTCGTGGACCCAGTGCTTGAAGAGCCTGAAGGGCGAGTTGCTGGCGTTGGCCCATTGGATATCGTAGCTCATGAAGGTGTCGTCGGGGCCGGGCCGCAACGCCGGAATGTTGCCGACGGTCATCGGCCGTCCGTCCCGCGTCGGTCTGTCGTACCGGTGGAGGTGAGGCTGGCTCGAGTCCTCCTTCAGAAGCTCGGCGCACCCGCCGTTGTCCGACAGGAACATCACGATGGTGTTGTCCTCCGCGCCCATCTCCCGTACCTTGGCCATGACTCGTCCGATCCCCTGGTCCATCCGGTCTATCTGCGCCGCGTACACTGCCATGCGCAGGGCCTCCCACTCTCGGTTGGGCGCCTCCTCCCACGGCGAGACATCGGAATGCCGCGGCGAGATCGGCCACCTGGAGTCCAGGATGCCCAGCCCCTTGAGCTCCTCGTGGCGGCCCGTCCGAAGATCGTCCCAGCCGTTGGCGTAGCTGCCCTCGTACCTGGCGATGTCCTCCTCCAGGGCGTGCAGCGGCCAGTGGGGCGCAGTATAGCTCAGGTACAGGAAGAAAGGCTTCCCTGTTGTCGTGTCCCCCTCCAGCATCGAGACGGCGTTGTCGCTGAGGGCGTCCGTCAGGTAGAAGTCGTCGGACTCGGGCCGGACGAACCGTTCGTCTCGCATCAGGCTGACCGGATTGAAGTAGCTGCCGCCCCCGTCGACGGTGCCGAAGTAGCGCTCGAACCCACGCTGGGTAGGCAGCGGGTGCGAGTCGTCCCCGGGCGTTCCCGGCCCCTCGACGACGGAGCGGTTGCCCAGGCTGTACTCTCCCCCCGCGTGCCACTTGCCCGACATCAGCGTGGTGTAGCCGGAGGCGCGGAGCACCTCCGCGATGGTGACGCAGCTCTCGTTGAGGAACCCTCGGTACGAAGGGTATCCCAGGTCTCTGACCATGTGGCCGACCCCGGCCTGGTGCGGGTTGAGGCCGGTCAGCAGCGCCGCCCGCGACGGGCAGCAACGCGCCATGTTGTACATCTGGGAGAAGCGCAGCCCCCTTCCGGCGAGCCGGTCCAGATTGGGGGTGCGTATCTCCGAGCCGTAGCAGCCGATGTCCGAGAAACCCATGTCATCGGCCAGTATCAGAATGATGTTGGGACGTTCATACGACCCTTGTCTCATGGCTGCCTCCCACTCTGTTCTACTATAAAGGCAAGCTCACGGCGGCTTGCCCCAGGACTCTCACAACGGCGTCGGTTCAGTCTCAGAGGGTGTTTTCAAAGTACATCATGACGGAGCTAAGCGTCGGAGCATGAGATGAATCGCAGCTATGTGCAGCCACGCTTCCGTTGTATCGGTCAAGGCTTCATAGTCCTTGCTCAACCGGCGACAACGTCCCAGCCACGCCAGTGTTCGCTCAACCACCCACCTGCGTGGCAGCACCTCAAACTGATGGCTGGCCCTGGGACGCTTGACGATCTCCAAGACCCAGCCCGACATGGACATCACCCAGTCCACCAACTGGCCGCTGTAGCCAGCGTCAGCCCAGATGAGTCGCAGGCGTGGGAATCGTCCTATCAATTTATCGATGACCAGCCTCGCCCCATCTCGGTCTTGGATATTGGCAGGATGCACCACCACCGCCAACAGCAAGCCCATGGTATCTACGATGACGTGTCGCTTTCGACCGTTGATCTTCTTACCAGCATCATAGCCACGAGGCCCCCTTTTTCAGTCGTCTTCACGCTCTGGCTATCTATGATCGCTGCGCTGGGAGTAGGATTTCTACCTTCGGCCTCTCGGACGCAGGGGCGTAGCGTCTCATTGACTCGTTCCCACGTTCCATCTATGGTCCAACTGCGGAAGTATTTGTACAGGGTCTGCCAGGGAGGCAGATCGTGCGGGACCATCCGCCAGGGGCATCCGCTCCGAAGCAAATACAGGATGCCGTTCACTACCTCCCGCAGGTCCACTGTACGGGGCCGGCCTCCGGGCTTGGCTGGTGGGAGTAGGGGGCCGAGGATCTCCCACTGTTCGTCCGTCAGGTCGCTGGGGTACGATTTGCGGCTCATTCATCAAGTTTAGTACAAGTTCAAGACTTTGCAAACACCCTCTTAGGGGCGAAAGACCCCAAGCGGTAGAAGTCGATGGCGTTGTCGCAGAAGAGCTTACGGAGCTCGGCGTCCGACGCTCCCCCCACAGCCCACCGCAACGCCTCCACCCATTCGGCGTGCTCCGCCGCCCGTAAGACCACGGGCCAGTCGCTGCCGAAGACGACCCTGTCGGGGCCGAAGCTCTCGATCACGTGGTCGACGTATGGCCTCAGGTCCTGCCGACGCCAGTGCTCCGTATCGGCCTCCGTGACCAAGCCGGATATCTTGCAGTGAACGTTCCCCATATCCGCCAGCTCGCGAATCTCCGACCTCCACGGCTCCAGCATCCGACCGGCGATGTCCGGCTTGCCGATATGGTCCAGGATGAACCTCACACCGGGGCACCGGCGCACCATCTCGATGGCGTCTGCCAGCTGCGAGTGGTTGATGCAGATGTCGAAGCTGAAGCCGTACCGCTCCAGAAGCCGGACTCCCTCGATGAAGCCTGGCTGTACGCAGAAGCCGATGGGATGCGGCTGGATCAGGCGCCTGACCCCCTTCACCCGGGGTATCTCCACCAGCCGCTCCAGAACCTCCGCCGAGGCGGCGCCGTCCTCCAAGGGCGCCGACGCGACTATGCCCTCCAACCTCGGCTCATCGGCTATCAGCGACGCAACCCACATGGCCTCATCGACCTCGTTGCCATGGGCCACGTCGGCTTCCAGGAACACGATCTTGTCGACGGGAACATCCCCAATGGCGACCCTATAGCTCTCCGGCGTGTAGGGCCTGTTCAACAGTGGGATCTCGTCGAGCCACGGATACCGCAGGTTGCCGGTGTCCCACAGGTGAACGTGAGTATCGACGATGCCGAAGTCAAGCATATCCAGCCTCCCTCAGCCCACTTCCCGCGAGTCATCCCGCGCCTCGCTGCCGGTCACGGCTTCACGACGACCTTGGAGGTCATGAAGGGGTGCAGGGCGCAGGAGTAGCGGACCTCCCCGGGGCTGTCGAATCTAAAGGCAAAGGCGCCGCCGGGCGCGATGACTCCCGAGTCGAACCCCTCCGAGTCCGACGTTACCGTATGCGGTACGCCATCCACGTTGACCCACGTCAGGGTCTCGCCGACCTGGATCTCCCTGACCCCGAAGCCGAAGTTCTCGATAGCCACGGCGCCGGCGCCGTCAGCGCGGGTGAGCCGGTGCATCTCCTCTGAATCGGCTGCCGGAGGCACACGGCTGTTCCACATACTGAACACCCCCAGCGGGTTCTCCACCCACACCCACGCGTGGATCATCCAGCCATAGGCGGGGACCCAGATCCCGCCCGACGCCTCGCACCCCTCCGCGGTAGCGGAGCGAGAGGCTGACAGGGGGCCGGTGCACAGGCTGTAGTGTACATGCCAGTTGTCCAGCGGACCGGCGAAGGCGTCGGGATGCTCCGGGCTGACCAGTGGGATCGGCAGGACGAACGCCGTGCCCATCAGCTCCATCTCCCCGGACTCGCCTGTGGCGTACAGCAGTATCTCGGGCTCCGAGGGATTGAACTCCACGTCGAGGCTTCGCCCCGCGTGAACGTAATGGGTCCCCATGTTGGGCACCTCGTCGGTGGTCTTGACGAAGCCGTCGGCAAGGGCCGCGTCGATGTCCCGATACCTCTCGGTGGACTCTCGCACCTCGTCAAGCTGCCGTACCAGGGTTGCCAGCTCTTCCCGTGACATCCGGACCTCTTCCAATGGGCCCCCGCTCTCGTGCAGCTCCTTGAGCTGGGCGTAGGATATGGGAACGCGCACCTGCTCCTCGCGCGGCCCCTCTACCAGGGTCGTGACCACTCGGCCGCCCACCTCCTCCAGCACGTAGTGGGAGAAGCCGTGAGAGCCTCCGGCTCGCACCAGGGGACCCTCGGGAGGAGCGGCGTCGGACCCCGGGAACGCATCGGACCAATCGAGCCAGCTTGGTATCGTCAGACGCGCCGGCTGGTTGGCCGCGGCAGGATCGGCCCGGGGCGTCGCAGTGGGGACCGATGTCGGCGTGGCCGGCGCCGGAGTGGCTGCCGGTTCGCCGGAGCAGACCGCCAACAGAAACGCCGCCGCCAACGCCGCGGCGGCGAGCAAAGCCCCTGTGAGGCATCCCATCGGCGACTTCAAGTCCAGCGTCCCATCTGTCCCATATCGGGAGACCGCCTGCCATCGCCCAGCCCGGACATGGCAACGATAGCACCCTGACAGACTCAGATCCCATCGTGTCGACTAGCATACCACGACCCGGGTAACAGCTTGGCAGTTTACGCGAAGGCGTGTACGATAGCGTCTATCTAATCGGTGGACATAACAGTCTCGAAAGATAGTCAGGGAGGGCCGCCATGGCCACGAAGACTCAGACCACAAAAGACACCTCTCGCGGGCAGATGGCCCATCTCCTCAGGAGGGCGGGCTTCGGAGCAACCCCCGACGAGCTGGACCGGGCGATGGAGGCCGGCTACGAGGTCACCGTGAAGGATCTGCTGGACCCCGGACCTCCCGACGTCCTGCCGGAAGACCTGATCCGCCGGTACCACATAGACCAGTCGGAGCTGCGCGGCTCCGGCGCGGCGGGCTCGTACTGGGTCTACCGCATGGTCATGACCGGCTCCCCCTTGCGGGAGAAGATATGTCTCTTCTGGCACCGGGTCTTTGCCACGGCGGCGACGAAGCTGATCCAGTCCAGGCCCCTTATGAACCAGATAGAGATGTTCCGCCAGTACGGGATGGGCAGCCTGCGGGACCTCCTGGTCCAGCTCTCCCGCGATCCCGCCATGATCATGTGGCTGGACAACCAAGACAATCACAAGGGCTCCATCAACGAGAACTACGGCAGGGAGATCCTGGAGCTCTTCTCCATGGGCGTCGGCAGCTACACCGAGGACGACATCAAGGAGTGCGCCAGGGCCTTTACCGGATGGCGCGTCGTCAACCCCGACTACATGTCCATCAAGATGCGCAACAACACCGCCCGGCCCTTCGGCTACATGTCGTGGCAGTTCGAGTACGACGATGACGACCACGACCACGGCCAGAAGACCTTCCTGGGCGAGACCGGGGACTTCAACGGCGAGGACGCCGTCGACATCATCTGCAAGCAAGAGGCCACGGCCAGGTTCATATCCAGGCACCTCTACCACTATTTCGTAGCCGACGAGGAGCCCGTTCCCCAGTGGCCCCACACCCTGCCCCGGGACCCGGAGGCCATCGACGTCATGACCGCGGCTTACTTCGACTCCGGCTACAGCATCGAGGCGATGCTGAGGGCTATGTTCAACTCCGACTTCTTCAAGTCTGAGGCCTCGCACTTCGCCAGGACCAAGAGCCCCGCGGAGATGGTGGTCGGCGCGATGCGGCTCGCCGGCGGCCTGGAGATACCCAGCAGCGAGACCTACGCGGCGGCGGGCGCCTGCGGCGGCATGGGCCAGGGACTCCTGGCCCCTCCCAGCGTCGAGGGGTGGCAGGGCGGCAGCGAGTGGATCAACACCGGGGCCTACGTGCAGCGCCTCAACTTCGTCGGCAAGACGCTCAGCGATCCCAACAAGCCGGGCGTGAGGGTTGTCATCGACCGCGTCGCCCGGTCGGCGCGCGGCTCTACGCTCTCGCCGGAAGAGCTGGTCGACTCGTGCCTGGAGGTGCTGGGGCCGATGAGGGTGCTGGACTCGACCCGCAGCAGCCTCATCGACTACGCGGCGAGGTACGGCCCCCTGCGCTTCGCCGATCAGCGGGAGGCGTCCAGGGCCGACGAGGCCATCGTTGCCGTCATCCAGCTGATCGTCTCCACGCAGGAGTACCAGCTGGTGTAGGGGCAGCCGCACCCACCGGGAGATTGACGATATGACTACGACCACCTTCGCCTTGAAGTACGTTGACAACGTCGGCTTCGCCGCCGACCAGGGAGGGCGCGGCTTCCTGATGCCCACGGCCATGGTGCCGAGGGGCGACGGGAGGATCTTCGTCGCCAGCCGCAGCAACAATACGGCGCGCACCATCGTCGGCATCCAGGCGGTAACCCGCCGCCACGACTTCTTCGGACAGATCGGGGGCTACGGCAGCGACCCCGGCCAGATGATATGGCCGTCGGCTCTGGCCCTGGACAGCGAGGACAACCTGTACCTGGCCGACGACTTCCTGGACCGGATCACCGTGTACGATGGGGAGGGCGAGGTCGTCTCGACCTGGGGCGCCAAGGGTTCGGGCGACGGCCAGATCGACGGCCCATCGGGCCTCCTCTTCGACAGCGAAGACAACCTGTTGGTGGTGGACCACAAGAACCACCGTATCCAGAGGTTCACCAAAGACGGCAGGTACCTGTCCCAGTGGGGCTCCTTCGGCAGCGGCCCCGGCCAGTTCAACCTACCCTGGGGCATCGCCCAGGACGGGGACGGCAATGTCTACGTCGCCGACTGGCGCAACGACCGCATCCAGAAGCTCACCCCCGAAGGCGACTTCCTCGCCGCCTTCGGAACGCCCGGCGACGGCGACGGTCAGCTCAATAGACCGTCCGGCGTAGGCGTCGACTCGGAAGGCAACGTCTACGTCGCCGACTGGGGCAACCAGCGCGTGCAGGTGCTGGACCCGGAGGGCGTTTTCCTTCAGAAGCTGAGGGGCGAGGCGACGCTCAACCCCTGGGCGCTGGAGTACCTGGACGCCCAGGCGGACGAGAACGAAGCCCGCGCCACCTTCGTTCCAGTCTACGACGTCGACACCGCCGATCCCAACGAGACCTCGGCGCGAATCGAGCCCTACTTCTGGGACCCGGTGAGCGTCGTCCTGGATGACGAGGACAGGCTCTATGTCCTGGAGGTGTGCAGGCACCGCTTCCAGATCTACGAGAGAGCGTGAGGCCGCAGAAGGCTCTCTCGGCTGGAACATCCAGGCAAAGGAAAAGGAAACCCATGGGCGTCTTCAGTGTACGAATCGAAGTGGGCAGTCCGATCGATCCAGTCTTTTCCGAGATGGATCTGCTGGTGGATGCCGGCGCTGATTTCTCCATGCTGCCTACTTCCCTATTGGAGGGCGCCCTGGGACTGTCGCCGACAGAAGGAGACAGGGAGACTTTCGAGCTTGCTGATGGGAGTAAGCGTGAATACAGCATCGGGGAAGTGCGCTTTAGGTATGGAGACAGGGAGCGAACCACCCCCGTGGTATTCGGGCCGGAGAATGTCTACATCCTGGGGGCGGTTTCCCTACAGAGCTTGGGGCTGATCGCGGACACTACGCGCCACACGCTTATCCCTTCTCCGAGATTCCACCTTGGGTTTCAGACCATCGTGAGAGTCGGCGGGAATAGCCTCATAAGGACTGGCTCCCGCGCAATTGGACACATATTCTCATAGGAGAAGCAAATGGACGCTAACACAGAGGGCAAGAAACTCGTCGTCGTGCAGCTTTCGGGCGGGAACGACTACCTGAACTGCATCGTCCCGTACGACGACCCCCGCTACGTGGACAGCCGCCCCAACGTGCGCATCACGGGGGACAGGGTGATACCCCTTGACGGGGGATACGGCCTCAACCCGGGCATGCAGCCGATCAAAGAACTGTACGACGCGGGCAAGGTCGCCGTCATCCACGGCGTCGGCTATCCGGAGCCCAACCGCTCCCACTTCCGCTCGATGGACATCTGGCACACGGCGGAGCCCTCCAAGCTGGGAGCCGAGGGCTGGCTCGGCAACGCCGTGAACCAGATGCACCCCAAGGGAGACAACGTCGTGGCGGCGGTCAACTTCGGGGCGGCCCTGCCGCGGGCCCTCGTCGCCAAGGGAGCCCCCGTGGCGTCCGTGACCGACCTGGAGGACTACGGGCTCATGACCTACAAGGACGCCCAGGACCAGCGCGACGAGGCCCTGGGCGTGTTCAGGGACATGTACACGCAGGCCATCGGCAGCGGCCCGGTGATGGACTTCCTAAGCCAGACAGGCCTGGCCGCTCTCAGGGGGGCCGACATCCTCGGCACCGTGCCGGGCAAGTACTCCTCCACGGTGGAGTACGCCTCGAACTCCTTCGCCGAGAGCATGAAGGGAGCCGCCCAGGTGCTGCAGGCAGACGTCGGCACCCGCATCTGCTACACCTCCCACGGCAGCTTCGACGCCCACACCAACGGCATCGCCCTCCAGGAGGGCCTCCTCCGAGACGTGTCCGGCGGCATCCACGACTTCTACTCGGACATGAGGGAGCACGGCGAGAGCGACGACGTGCTCATCTTCGTCTTCTCCGAGTTCGGGCGGCGGGTGAGGGACAACGGCAACGGCACGGACCACGGCTCCGGCGGCGTGGCCTTCCTCATCGGCGACGGGGTGAGGGGCGGACACTACAGCGAGTATCCGTCGCTGGACGCGGACAAGCTGATCGAGGGCGACCTGGCCTTCAACCTGGACTTCCGCGGCCTGTACACGGAGATCCTCGAAGACTGGATGCGCCTCGACGCCAAGCCGATCGTTCAGGGAGAGTACGACAAGGTCGGCTTCCTGAGGAACTGAGCCCGGTTCCTCGGACTAGTACCAGCTCAGCACCTTCTCCGCAAAGTCGATCCTATCGAGCGCGCCGGGGTCGATGTCCGATACGGGGAGGACCCTCCACGTCTATGTGGCGAGGTCCAGCACCTCGAGGGTCGCGTCCCCCGACTCGTGGCGGGCGATGGCTGCGATACGGGCGTCGTTGGGTCCCCACTCCATCGCCAATATCTCGCCGTTGGATGGGACGGTCTGGAAGGGCCGGTCCAGTGCGATCCGGCCCTCCTCGGTTAAGCCGTAGACCCTGAGCACACTGATGCCCTGACCGGCCGGCTCCGTTGCCACCACCAGCTTCGAGCCCCTGGGTGAGAGGGACATGAGGGCGGGAGCCCTACCCGGTGTCCCAAGCAAGCCGACCTCAGACAGGGCTTGGGCGTCAAACAGCTGGACCGGATCGGCGCCCAGCTCCTTCAGGAAGAAGCCCGTTACGGCGCGGTTGCCTGCCTGATCGGGCTGAGTGGTGGAGAAGTAGTACACCGCATCGCCGGACGCGGTCCAGGCTGCGACGACGCGGCTCTTCGAGACGACGTCTTCGACTCCCGTGGCCAGGTCGACCACCCCGGCGGTGTCCCATGACACCAGGAACTTGCTCCCGTCGGGGGACCATCGCAGGGCCTCCGGCAGTGAGAAGTTGCCTGGTCCGTACTCGGGGTCCGCCTCCGCATCCCAGAAGTCGAAGGGCCCGTGGCGGGACAGGACCTTGTCGGTCTCTGCGTCGACCACGACGACGTAGCTGATCCGGGAGCCGTGCCCGCACCACTGCACCTCTATCAAGGCGATGCGAGAGCCATCGGGCGACCACTCGGGCCACGCGTAGATGGGACGGAACTCGTAGGTGGAGTTGAAGACGGTCCGCTCCTCTCCCTCCAGCGTGGCGACGTTCAGCGAGGAGCCGCCAGGCGTCAGGTAGGCGAACTTGGAGCCGTCGGGTGACCATCGGGCTCCCAGGGCGGGCACAACGGTGCCGAGGCTCGCGCCGTCGGCATCCACGCCTCGCGTTGCCACTATCTGCCCCCAGTCGGTCCGCACCAGGCCGTGGTAGAGGATGGGCCGCTCCGGAAGGGCCGGCCCCGTGAGGACGGCGACAGGCGGCGGCGCGAGAGTGGCGGTCGGTGGCGGCGAAGGCTGGGGCATGGCGGCAGGCGGCGACGGCGGAGGTACGGGCGTGACAGTCGGCGATGCGGGTGGGGGAACAGGGGCGGCGATGGGAGGTGAGGGCGAGGGCTCGGAGGTTGCGACCGGTGGCCGAGGCGAGGCCGTAGGCTCCGGCGTTCCCCTATGGCATGCGGTGAGCAACGCCCCCGGAATAATGCAGACGAGGAGGAGCAGACCGACGGCCATTCCTCTACGGATGTCCGCCCTCAGGTCATCCCGCATGTCAACGGAGCCCACTTTGCCCGCCGGCCCGTTTCAACCCACGAGGTGGTGCTTCAGGGCGTCCTCGTCCAGCTCCACGCCGAGACCGGGACCCTCCGGCGGCGTGATGTAGCCGTTCTCGAACAGGATCGGCTCCTTGAAGATCATCTTATGAAGGGGCCCCTGGTTCGCCTCCTGGATGAGGAAGTTTGGCGAGCAAGTGTCCACCTGTATCGCCGCGGCGGCGGCGATGGGCCCGCAGGCCATGTGCGGCGCGATCACCGCGTAGTGCGCCTCCGCAATGGCCGCGATCTTCTTCGCCTCCAGGATGCCGCCGCACTGTCCGACGTCCAGCTGTATGATCTGGGCCGCCTGCTTCTCCAGCACCTCGGCGAACTCGTACTTGGTAACCAGCCTCTCGCCGGTGGCTATGGGGATGCTGGTATGGGCAGCCACCCTGGCCATCTCATCGACGTTCTCCGGCGGCACCGGCTCCTCGAACCAGAAGGGGGAGTACTCCTCCAGGCGCCTGGCGACGCGGATGGCGCTGTAGGTGGTCAGCTGGCCGTGGGTGCCGATCCCGACCTCCAGCTCGTTGCCGACGGCGTCGCGGATGCTCTCGAAGATCTTCGCCGCGTGGGCGATCTCCGACAGGGGTATGTCGCGGGGTATCGGGTACAGGGGCATGAAGGGGTCTAGCTTGCAGGCCGAGTTGCCCTCCGCCAGCAGCTGGGCCGCGATCTCCCCAGCCCGCTCAGGATGCTCCCTGAACCCGCCCTCGGGCATGTAGGCGTAGGCCCTGAGCTTGTCATGGTACCTGCCTCCCAGGAGGTTGTAGATGGGCTGGCCCGCCACCTTGCCCGCAATGTCCCAGCAGGCGATCTCGATGGCGCTCAACGCCGGGGTGAAGTGGAGGCTCGGGTGGCGGAAGTCATGCTTGGAGCCGAAGGCCTTCTGCCACATCTTCTCGATGTTGATGGGGTTCTCGCCAACGACGAACTGGCGTCCGATCTCCTCGATGAGGTTGATCTGCGACTTCAAGTCGTCGAGATTGGAAGAGTATGTGTTGCCGGTGATTCGCTCGCCAAGGCCCGTGATCCCCTCGTCTGTCATGACCTCCACAAAGAGCAGGTATCTGCCTCCCCTGTAGGGCGGCTCGTTCTCAACTACCATGGTCCGCAGGTCAACTACCTTCAACTTGCCCTCCTCGACGTGTCGTCCGCTCCAGGGAGAAGAAGCGCTCGGCTCCCTTCGACGGCGATTATCGCACGAATCAAGAGGTGGCGTGCCAGCCCCTTCCAACTGTTATGATAACCTGTACAAGACTGTCTCAGAGGTGCGACCAGATGAACGAGCAAAACGTCAATCAACGGGTCGCCCTGGCCGCGCGGCCGGTGGGCTATCCCAAGGAGTCGGACTTCTCCATCGTAGAGGAACCGATACCCGAGGTCCGGGATGGGCAGGTGCTGGTAAGGACACTCTGGCTATCCCTGGACCCCTACGAGCGCGGCCGGATGAACGAGGCCCAGACCTACGCGTCCTCCGTACCCATCGGAGGAACGATGGTTGGAGGCACGGTCGGCAGGGTTGTGTCCAGCAGAAGGGACGACCTGCCGGTTGGCGAGTACGTCGAGGGGTCCCTGGGCTGGCAGGCCTACGCCGTATCGGAAGGCCACAACCTCAGGAGGGTGGACCACGGCGTAGCTCCCATCTCGACGGCACTGGGGGTCCTGGGCATGCCGGGGCTCACCGCCTATTTCGGCCTCTTCGAAGTGGGATGCCCGGAGCCGGGCGACACGGTCGTAGTATCCGCCGCGTCGGGCGCCGTGGGCGCAGTAGTCGGCCAGCTGGCCAAGATAGCCGGTTGCCGCGTGGTGGGCATCGCCGGGACCCAGCAGAAGATCGACTACATAGTCGACGAGCTGGGCTTCGACAGCGGAGTCAGCTACAAGGGTCCCGGCTTTCGCGGCGACCTAGCCGCAGCCTGCCCCGAGGGGGTCGACGTATACTTCGATAACGTCGGCGGCGACGTTACGGACGCCGTCATCGACCTGATGGCGGACCGGGGCCGCGTGGCGTTGTGCGGACAGATATCCCAGTACAACCTGGCGGAGCCGGAGATGGGTCCCAGGAACCTGCGCTCCCTGGTCGGGAAGCAGGTGAGGATCGAGGGCTTCCTCGTGTACCAGTTCGCCGGCAGGGCGGAGGCGGCGCGCCTCCGGCTCACCCGGTGGCTCCTGGACGGCAGGCTGAAGTACCGCGAGGACGTCGTCGAAGGGCTGACCAACGCCCCCAGGGCGCTCATCGGAATGATGCACGGAGGGAACTTCGGCAAGCTCCTGGTCAAGGTATCGGAGGAGTAGCCAAAGCCACTCCGGCTCCATCACACCCACCCCAGCCCTCTCCCATCAAGGAGGAACCGTGGCCGAACTCTACGGCGGCGTCGAGGCCGGCGGCACTCACTTCGTGTGCGCGACGGGCGCCGGGCCGGACGATGTGCGGACGGAGGCCGTCTTCCCGACCACCACGCCGGCCGAGACGACGGCCCGGGTCGTTGACTTCCTTCTGTCGGGAGAGCGGGTTGCGGCCGTGGGCATCGGCTCCTTCGGACCGGTGGACCTGGACCGGTCCTCCGCCGGCTACGGCCGGATCACCTCCACCCCGAAGCCCGGGTGGAGCAACACCGACATCGTCGGCGCAGTCCGCGAGTCGATTCAGGTCCCCGTGGGATTCGACACGGACGTGAACGCGGCGGCCCTATCCGAGCACCTGTGGGGCGCCGCCTTCGAAAGAGCCGGCGTTGGCTCCAACGTCAGTATACTTACGATTCCTCACATAGGTTGGTTCGTGGTGGGAGGGTGCTTCATGGCGATGACCGTGCTGCAGCTCATCCCCCGCTTGAACAGGTCCAAAGGCTAGATGCGAGACCGACGACACTCCTGCCGGCCAGTTAGGGAGGACGCTTACGCCGGATATCAACAACATGAATGGAGAGAAAATGATCAGTACACGAGCGACAAGATACGGGACCCTGTTGAGCGTCGTCCTTGCGCTGGCCCTTATGATGGCCCTCGCGGCCTGCGAGACGGCGACCCCGGATGGGACTCCCGGCTCGCTCCTCGAGCGAGAAGCGACGCAGGAGGCCGGACCCTCGGCAACCGACCCAACCCCAACCCCCTCGCTCCTCGAGCGGGCAGCTGAGCGAGAAGCGACCCCGGAGGCCGGACCCTCGGCAACCGACCCAACCCCGACATCGGCAGCCGACCCAACCATAACCGTGGATGAAGCCGCCGAACTCGACCGCGCCGCCCTGGTCGCCCTCTACGAAGCCACCGGCGGCGACGGCTGGACCGACAACGCTAACTGGCTCAGCGACTCCCCCATCGGCCAGTGGAGCGGCGTGACCGTCCACGCCACCGGGCGGGTCGCCGCCCTGGCCCTTACCGGCAACAACCTCGTTGGGACCGTGCCCCCGGAGCTCGGCTCCCTGACCGCCTTGGCCCAGATCGACCTGGGCGGGAACCGGCTGGACGGCTGCCTGCCAGCCAACCTGCGAGGCCAACTGAACATCCCCGGTTCGGACCTGGCCGGGCTGCCCTTCTGCGCCGGCGACCGCGACGCCCTGGTCGCCCTCTACGAAGCCACCGGCGGCGATAGCTGGACCGACAACGACGGCTGGCTCAGCGACTCCCCCATCGGCCAGTGGTACGGCGTGACCGCCGACGACTCCGGGCAGGTCACCGCCCTGGGCCTCAACGACAACAACCTCGTCGGGACCGTGCCCCCGGATCTCAGCGCCCTGACCGCCCTGATCCTGCTGGACCTGGGCGGGAACCGGCTGGACGGCTGCGTGCCGGTCGATCTGTATGCTCGAGACCAACTGGACGTCCGCCCGCTTGGGCGCGCCCCCAACCCGCCTCTGGCGCAGACCTCGGCGGCGACCGACAAGGACGCGCTTCTGGCCATCTTCAACGCCACCGACGACCCCAGCTGGGACGACAGCGGCACCTGGGCTGGCCGCGCCCCCATAGGGGAGTGGGAGGGCGTAACCACCGACGAGGCCGGCCGCGTCGTCCAGCTCATCGTCATCTTGGGCGGAGCGGAGATTCCGCCCGAGGTCGGCCACCTCACCGGCCTGACGACCCTGATGCTGGGCGGCGTGAGCGGGGAGATTCCCCCGGAGTTGGGCTATCTCGAAAACCTGACGACCCTGGCGCTGGGCGGCGTGAGCGGGGAGATTCCGCCGGAGTTGGGCAACCTCGGAAACCTGACGACCCTGGCGCTGGGCGGCGTGAGCCGGGAGATTCGGAGTGAACTGGAGATTCTGCCGGAACAGAGCAGGTTCTTCTCCTGGGCGGAGCGTGACCTGGCCGGCAACCAGTTGTGCGGAAAGCTGCCGCCCGAGCTGGGCGGCCTTGCCAACCTCACCCGACTTTTCCTCGGCGGCAACCAGTTGAGCGGATGGATTCCCCCCGAGCTGGGCAGCGCCGCCCGTCTGCAATATCTGGACCTGAAAGGGAACTGGCTGACCGGAGGGTTGCCGCCGGAGCTGGGCAGCCTCGAAAGCCTGCGAGCTCTGAACCTGGCCGACAACCAGTTGACCGGGGAGCTGCCGCCGGAGTTGGGCAGCCTCGCCAGCCTGGAACAGTTGTACCTCCAGAACAACCAGCTGACCGGGGAGATACCCGCGCGGAGTTGGAAAACCTCGCCTTCACCCTGGGATATCTCAGAATCTCCGAGAACCGGCTTGGCGGATGTATATCCGACCTCCTGAGAGACTACGTGTCTTACTCCGGCGGCGAGATTCCGGTATGCACTCCCGAAGACCATCCCGGCGACACCGAGGCGCTGATTGCCCTGCATACTGCCTGGGGCCAGCCCGCCCTCGGCAACTGGCTGAGCCGGGAGCCCATCGGCGAGTGGCAAGGCGTTTCCGTAGACGCCACTGGCCGCGTCGCAGCCTTGGACCTGCACAGGCAGAGATTTAGATTGACCGGGAGGCAGGAAGTTGGATTGACCGGGGAGCTGCCGGCAGAGTTGGGCAACCTTGCCAGCCTGCGAGCTCTGAACCTGGCCGAGAACGACCTGACCGGGGAGCTGCCGGCGGAGTTGGGCAGCCTCGCCAGCCTGGAACGGTTGTACCTCCAGAACAACCAGTTGACCGGGGAGATACCGCCGGAGTTGGGCAATCTCTCCAACCTGCGGTCACTGGACCTCAACTATAACGGGCTGACCGGGGAGATACCGCCGGAACTGGGCCATCTGATGACCAGCGTGAGGTCCAAAATCGACAGAGCAAACATCTGGATAACAGGGGTGAAGTGGGCCTCTGTCAGCGGCGGGTGGGGACACTCCTGCGGGGTGAAGACCGACGGCTCCGTCGCTTGCTGGGGCAATGACGAACATGGCCAGGCCACGCCGCCGGCCGGGGAGTTCGCCTCCGTCAGCGCCGGGGCGATCCACACCTGCGGGGTGAAGCGGAACGGCTCCGTTGCCTGCTGGGGCAATGACAACTATGGCCACCAAGCCACGCCGCCGGCCGGGGAGTTCGCCTCCGTCAGCGCCGGGGGGTACCACGCCTGCGGGGTGAAGACCGACGGCTCCGTCGCCTGCTGGGGCGATAACGAACATGGCAAGGCCACGCCGCCGGCCGGGGAGTTCGCCTCCGTCAGCGCCGGGTGGGCACACTCCTGCGGGGTGAAGCGGGACGGCTCCGTCGCCTGCTGGGGCGAAGACGGATTTTTTCGCAAGGCCACGCCGCCAGCCGGGGAGTTCGCCTCCGTCAGCGGCGTCGGGCGCGAGCACACCTGCGGGGTGAAGCGGGACGGCTCCGTCGCCTGCTGGGGCAGTGACCATAATGGCTCGGCCACATCGCCGGGCGGGGAGTTCGCCTCCGTCAGCGCCGGGCTCAGCCACACCTGCGGGGTGAAGCGGGACGGTTCCGTCGCCTGCTGGGGCGGTAACAGATATGGCGCGGCCACGTCGCCGGCCGGAGAGTTCGTCTCCGTCAGCGCCGGGGGGAAACACACCTGCGGGGTGAAGCGGGACGGCTCCGTCGCCTGCTGGGGCAATGACGAATATGGCAAGGCCACGCCGTGGGGAGAGGATGAATCATAGCCGAGGTACGGAACCCCGCCCCAATCCCCTCCCGTCTACGGGAGGGGACGCGCGCGAGCGCAGCGATGCGCGGGGTATTACCACAGCTGCGGGGTGAAGCGGGACAGCTCCATCGCCTGCTGGGGCTCGGGATTCCAATACTAGCCTCAGGGCTGCCGCAAGCGGACTGGGAGCCCCAGATTCCCCACCTAGATAAGAGAAAGACCTCGTTGGCGCCCGCCACGAAGGGGGCTAAGATGTTTCTTGACCAAGAGAAACGATCACCAACGAGGTGCAGCTATTATGAAGCAAGGCTTACTGGCATTCCAGTACGAGCAGGAGAAGGGCTCGACGGGTATGACGGGGCTGTCCGGCCTGATGACGTACGTGGAGTTGATGGACGCAGCGGGTTTAAGGTCATCGGTAGAGCGCCACGTGAGACTGCGGGAGAGAGGTCAGGGCTGGACGGACAGCCAGATGATCATCTCGCTGATGCTGCTGAACTTGGCAGGCGGCGAGTCGGTGTCCGACCTTGATCTCCTTGAGAAGGACAGAGGGTTGTGCAGGATGCTTCGAGAGTTCGAGACCTGTGGTATGCGTCTCAGCGAGCGCAGGGCGTTGGAGAAGAGATGGCGAGTCGAGCGTCGTCGGAGCGTGCCGTCGGAGTCTGCGGTGTTCCGGTATCTGGAGAGGTTCCATGACGCGGGCGAGGAGGCGATGCGGGAAGCTCAGAGAGCATTCATACCTGCTCCCAATGGAGCTATGAAGGGTCTGTGCAAGGTGAACGCCGCCCTGGTGGGCTTCGCGCAGAGCCGTTCGCCTCAGACCGAGGCCACTCTGGACATGGATGCCACACTGGTGGAGACGCGCAAGCAGGAGGCGCTCCCAGCTACAAGAAGTACAGGGCGTACCAGCCGCTGACCACCTACTGGTCAGAGGCCGAGTTGATCGTGCATTCGGAGTTTCGGGACGGCAACGTACCTGCGGGCCATCAGCAGTTGCGAGTGTTGATTGAAGCGCTGGGCCGTCTGCCTGCGGGGGTGGAGAAGGTGATGCTGAGGTCGGATACGGCGGGGTACCAGCGGGAGTTGCTGCGGTACTGCGCGGAGGGTAGAGACGAGCGGTTCGGGGTGATTGAGTTCGCGGTTGGGGTCGACGTGACGACGGAGTTCCGCCGTGCGGTGTCCGAGGTCGCCGAGCAAGACTGGCAGACGCTGTACCGCAAACTTGGGGAGCATCGTGTGGACACGGGTCAGCAGTGGGCTGATGTGAACTTCGTGCCCAACTGGATAGGGCACTCCAAGAACAGCCCTGAGTATCGGTTCATAGCTGCCAGGGAGCGGTTGATCGAACAGCCTCTGCCGGGGATGGAGGGGCAGATGGAGCTTCCGTTCCCCGCGATGGAGCTGTCCAACAGAGGCTGGTACAAGGTCTTCGGCGTGGTGACCAACCGGAGCATTGCGGCAGATGAGTTGATCTGGTGGTCGAGACAGAGGTGCGGCAAGGGCGAGGAGGTCCACAGCGTTGTGAAGAGTGACTTGGCTGGGGGCCGGATGCCGTCGGGGCTGTTCGGGGCCAACGCCGCATGGTGGGCCATATCGGTGCTGGCCTTCAACCTGAACTCTGCCATGAAGCGGCACGTGTTGGGCGAACAGTGGGTGGGCAAGCGTCTGAAGGCGGTGCGCTTCGCCCTGATCGCCCTACCGGGCCGTGTGATGCGTCACGCCAAGAGGTTGATCATCCGTCTGGCCCGGGGCCATCCCTCATACGAGTTGCTGCTCAGGGCGCGGCAGAGGATATTGGCGCTGGCTGCCGAGCCGTATCGAGCATAGGCGACCCTCCCTGGAGCATCGGTTTGTAGGCGGCTCTGCCGAGTTGCCAGGCTCGGCCATGCCTTCTTTGGCCTGAGAACAGCCATAATTGGCAGCGAACCGCTGCCGATACCCTCAAAGACGGCACCCGAAACCCTGTCCGATGCCCGATCATGTCATGCGTCACCCTTGGTCGACACCCGGACACCCCCTGAAAGCACACCAAGCAGCTCCCAACCATGTCAGGTGGGGAATCAGGGTCGTACATCTCCTATTGCCTTAGCCGCTTCAGTAGGATAAGTTATCGTAACTCGGATGGAGACAGCGCCAAGCCTTGAGTGAAGCGCCCGTACCCGGCGCAGCCAGGAGGAGACTATGACTACGGCAGTGTTCGGATCCAGCATCAAGCGACGGGAGGACCCGCGCCTCATCACGGGGCAGGGCAACTACGTCGACGACATCAAGCTGATCGGCATGCTACACATGGTGATCGTGCGGAGCCCCCACGCCCACGCAAATATCAGGGGGATCGACGCCTCAGCGGCGCAAGCGGTGGACGGCGTGGTCGCGGTGTTCACTGGCGAGGAGCTCCAGGAGCAGCTGGGATCGCTTCCCGTGGGCTGGGTCGTGCCCGATACGAAGGAGGTGCCCCACCCGCCCCTGGCCGTCGGAAGAGTCAGGTACGTGGGGGACGCCGTCGCGGCCGTTGTGGCCACAGATCCGGCCACCGCCGACGATGCGGCCGCCCTCGTCGACGTCGACTACGAGCCCCTGCCAGCCGTCGTGTCCATGCAGGACGCCGTCAGGGACGGCGCCCCGCAGCTCCACGACGACGCTCCCGGCAACATCGCCTTCGAGTGGGAGGTTGGAGGCGGCGACTGCGACCAGGCGGCGTCGGAGGCCGACGTCGTCGTCAAGCAGCAGCTGGTGAACCAGCGGCTCATCCCCAACGCCATGGAGACCCGGGGAGTGGTATCCGACTACAACACAGGCACCAACCATCTGACCGTGTGGACATCCACGCAGATACCCCACCTGGTGCGCCTGCTGATGGCCCTGGTCACCGGCCATCCTGAGCACCAGCTCCGGGTGATCGCCCCCGACGTAGGAGGCGCGTTCGGCAGCAAGCTCTACCTATACGCGGAAGAGGTCATCACCGCCATGGTCGCCAAGCGGCTGGCGCGTCCGGTTAAGTGGATCGAGCAGCGCACGGAGGGCTACCTGGCCACGACCCACGGGCGGGACCACGTCAGCGACGTGGAGATCATGGGGAACAGGGACGGTACGATCACCGGGCTCAGGGCCACGACCTACTCGAACATGGGCGGGTACCTCTCGACCTTCGCGCCTCTGATCCCAACATACCTCTACGGCCTGATGTTCGTCGGCTGCTACGACTTCCCCAACGTCTCCTGCAAAGTCATAGCGCCCTTCACCAACACGACGCCGGTGGACGCCTACCGCGGCGCCGGACGCCCCGAGGCGACCTACCTCATCGAGCGCATGGTGGACATGTTCTCCGCCGAGATCGGCATGGACCCCGCAGAGGTGCGCCGCAAGAACTTCATCCCGCCCTTCGACGACGGCTACGAGATACCCACCGGCGTCGCATACGACAGCGGGAACTACGAGGGAGCCCTGGACAGGGCCCTGGAGGTAGCGGGCTACTCCCAGCTCCGACAGGAGCAGGAGAGGGCCAGGGCCGAGGGCCGATACCTGGGCATCGGGCTGGCCAGCTACGTGGAGATATGCGGAGGAGCCCCCTCCGCCATTGCCACGACCCTGGGCGCCAGGGCGGGCCTGTGGGAGAGCTCCCTCGTGCGGGTCCATCCCACGGGCAAGGTCACGGTCTTCACGGGCTCCTCCGCCCACGGCCAGGGGCATGAGACGACCTTCAGCCAGCTGGCGGCCTCGGAGCTGGGGGTGCCGGTGGAGGACGTGGAGGTCGTCCACGGAGATACGCAGCAGGTCCAGTTCGGGCCCGGCACCTTCGGCAGCAGGAGCGCCGCCGTCGGCGGCGGCGCCATCTTCCTGAGCGTCTCCAAGATCAAGGACAAGGCCAAGAAGCTGGCCGCCCACCTCCTGGAGGCCGCCGAAGAGGACATCGTGTACGAGGACGGAAAGCTCTTCGTACAGGGCGCCCCGGCGGAGGCCAAGAGCATCCAGGACATAGCCCTCGCCGCCCACGTCTACAGCGAGGCGCTGCCCGAGGGCATGGAGCCCGGCCTGGAGGCCACCAGCTACTTCGATCCCTCGAACTTCACGTGGCCCTTCGGCACCCACATAGCGGTCGTCGAGATCGAGCCCGATACCGGCGAGGTGGAGCTCGTCAGGTACGTTGGCGTGGACGACGTCGGCAACGTGATCAACCCGATGATCGTCGACGGCATGGTCCACGGAGGCATCGCACAGGGCGTCGGCCAGGCGCTGCAGGAGGAGGCCATCTACGACGACAGCGGCCAGCTGCTGACCGGCAGCATGATGGACTACGCGGTGCCCACGGCCGAGGGGTTCCCCATGTACGAGACAGACCGGACGGTGACCCCCACGCAGGTCAATCCGATGGGTGTCAAGGGCGCGGGGGAGACGGCCACCATCGCGGCCTCGCCCGCGGTCATCAACGCCGTGGTCGACGCGCTGTCGACCCTGGGCGTGCGCCACCTGGACATGCCGGCGAAGTCCGAGAAGGTGTGGCGCCTGATACACGGGTCATAGGTCGTCCCCTCTCCCAGGTCCGGGAGAGGGTTGGAAGACTCCGTAAGCTCGACATGGCCGCCCCGACCCGTCGGGGCGGTCTTTACGAAGGGACGCCGTGCAGGCAGAGGAAGCGGACCCGATCAGGGAGATCCTCGACGGGTTGGCGTCAGAGAGCTACGTCGCTGACGCGTCGATAGCCACGTCCATCTACATGGCCCAAGCCCTTGAGCGCCCCCTGCTCATCGAGGGCCGCGCCGGTGTCGGCAAGACCGAGGTCGCCAACGTAATGGCCCGGCTCCTGGACACGAAGCTCATCCGTCTCCAGTGCTACGAGGGGCTGGACGTTACGACGGCCCTCTACGAGTGGAACTACCCCAAACAGCTCCTGTGGATCAAGCTGGACGAGCGGAGCAGGCGCACAGCCGAGGAGAAGGAGGCGCAGATATTCGACAAGGAGTTCCTCCTGGAGCGCCCGCTGCTGGCTGCCCTCACGCAGAGGGATAAGGCCCCGGTGCTGCTGATAGACGAGATCGACCGGGCCGACGACGAGTTCGAGGCGTTCCTGCTGGAGGTGCTGTCCGAGTTCCAGGTGACCATCCCCGAGCTCGGCACCATCCGCGCGGCGCACCGCCCGTTCGTGGTGCTCACCTCCAACCGGTCGCGAGACCTGTCCGACGCCCTCAGACGGCGATGCCTCTACCTATGGATCGACTACCCCGATCTCGACAAGGAGCTCCGCATCGTCCGGGCGAAGGTGCCGGGCATCGAGGAGAACCTCGCCCGGCAGGCCTGCCGCTTCGTGGAGAGGGCCAGGGAGCTCGACCTGGGCAAGTCGCCGGGCGTGTCCGAGACCCTCGACTGGACCAAGGCTATGGTCATACTTAGCCTGGACCGCCTGGACCGGCACAACGTGGAGAGGACGCTGGGAGCCCTGATAAAGGACGCTGACGACCTGGACCGGTTTCGAGAGAGCGCCATCGACGAGATCATCAGCAGGATATGAGGTAGACCATGGCCAGACTTGCGGGCAAACGGGCGGTGATGGAGATGCTGAGGGCCGAGGGTGTCGAGTACATCTTCGGGAACCCCGGCACCAGCGAGGGGCCTCTTATCGACGCCCTCGAGGATTTCCCCGAGATGACATACGTCCTCGCCGTCCAAGAGGGAGCGGCCATGGGCATGGCCGACGGCTACGCGCGCTCCACGGGCAAGCCCTCTTTCGTCAACCTGCACATCCAAACAGGGCTGGCCAACGGCCTCAGCCTGCTCCACAACGCCAGCGAGAGCGGGACCCCCATGGTCCTGACCTCCTGCAACAACGACGTGCGCAAGCTGGCCGAGGGGCGTACGGACCTCGTCGAGATGACGAGGCAGTTCACCAAGTGGAGCGCCGAGGTCACTCACCCGGAGCAGGTGCCCGCGGTCCTTCGCCGCGCCTTCAACGAGGCCAAGACCCCGCCCACGGGCCCGGTATACGTCGCCTTCTCCGCCAATGCCCTGGACGACGAGGCGGAGGTTGAGATCGTTCCTTCGTCCCAGGGCTACTTTCGCACGGCCCCCGACGCCGTCGCCATAGACAAGGCCAGCCGGATGCTGGAGGAGGCCGAGAGGCCGGTGATGCTGGTCGGCGAGAGGCTGGCCCATTCCCGGGGGACGGCCGAGGCGGTGAGGGTCGCGGAGATCGTCGGCGCCAGGGTCTACGCGCCCTTCTACTCGGAAATGAACTTCCCCAGCGGCCACCCGCAGTTCCTGGGGCCGGCCAGCGGCCTGCTGCCGGCCGGCAGGGCACTGCTATCGTCGTCGGACGTCGTCCTCTGCGTGGGCGCCAACGTCTCGTCGGGATACTTCTACACCTCGGGCCGGGCTCTGGACCGCGACACTGGACTCATCCACGTCGACTCCGACCCGCGAGAGGTGGGGAGGAGCGAGCCTACCGACCTGGGCATCATCGCCGACCCCAAGACTGCCCTGGCGCACCTGGCGGACAGCCTGGAGTCCAACATGACGGGCTCCGCCCGGGAGGCGGCCAAGGGGCGCGCCGCCGCCGCCGCCGAGGAGAAGCAGGCCCAGAAGCAGGCGTGGGCAAAACGGCTGCGGCAGCGGTGGAGCCTCTCTCCCATGTCGACCGAGCGCATGATGACCGAGGTCGCCGGGGTACTGCCCGGAGACGCCATTATCGCGGACGACTCCGTCACCACGCGGGCCTCCGTCCAGGGAGCCATCGAGCTCAACGAGCCGGGCTGCGTCTTCGGCGAGCGAGGAGGCTCCCTGGGATGGGGCATGGGGGGCGCCCTGGGCCTCAAGCTGGCAAACCCGGACCGCCCCGTGGTGGCCATCGTCGGGGACGGGAGCGCCATGATGACCGTCCAAGCCCTGTGGACCGCCGTCAACGAAGGTATCCCCGTCGTCTACGTGATCTGCAACAACCGCTCCTACCGCATACTCAAGCTCAACATGGGCACCTACAAGCGGCACATACTGAACGACGAGGCGCCCGAGAGCCGGTACATCGGGATGGACTTCCCGGCGCCCTTCGACTTCGAGGGCATCGCCGCCTCCTTCGGCGTCGACAGCCGCCGCATCGAGGACCCGGCGGATCTGGCCCCGGCGATGAAGAGAGCTCTCGACCTGGGGGAGCCCGCCCTGCTGGACGTCGTCATAGACGGCTCAGTATAAGAGCGTTACGACTCTCTAAGAGGGTGTTTGCAAAGTCTTGAACTTGTACTAAACTTGATGAATGAGCCGCAAATCGTACCCCAGCGACCTGACGGACGAACAGTGGGAGATCCTCGGCCCCCTACTCCCACCAGCCAAGCCCGGAGGCCGGCCCCGTACAGTGGACCTGCGGGAGGTAGTGAACGGCATCCTGTATTTGCTTCGGAGCGGATGCCCCTGGCGGATGGTCCCGCACGATCTGCCTCCCTGGCAGACCCTGTACAAATACTTCCGCAGTTGGACCATAGATGGAACGTGGGAACGAGTCAATGAGACGCTACGCCCCTGCGTCCGAGAGGCCGAAGGTAGAAATCCTACTCCCAGCGCAGCGATCATAGATAGCCAGAGCGTGAAGACGACTGAAAAAGGGGGCCTCGTGGCTATGATGCTGGTAAGAAGATCAACGGTCGAAAGCGACACGTCATCGTAGATACCATGGGCTTGCTGTTGGCGGTGGTGGTGCATCCTGCCAATATCCAAGACCGAGATGGGGCGAGGCTGGTCATCGATAAATTGATAGGACGATTCATCTGGGCTGACGCTGGCTACAGCGGCCAGTTGGTGGACTGGGTGATGTCCATGTCGGGCTGGGTCTTGGAGATCGTCAAGCGTCCCAGGGCCAGCCATCAGTTTGAGGTGCTGCCACGCAGGTGGGTGGTTGAGCGAACACTGGCGTGGCTGGGACGTTGTCGCCGGTTGAGCAAGGACTATGAAGCCTTGACCGATACAACGGAAGCGTGGCTGCACATAGCTGCGATTCATCTCATGCTCCGACGCTTAGCTCCGTCATGATGTACTTCGAAAACACCCTCTAAGGGAATGCGGGAGGAGCAATCGTAATCGGGAACCGTATGGAATGGACGCTGAACAAGAGATAAAAAGCGAGCAGCAGAATTGGGCGAGGTCGAGGAAAATCAAGTTCGACTCGCGAGGTTATGTGGGGCAGGTTGAGGACAACCTGTGGAAACCTCTTTCGACTCGCGCACGGCAGAATTTCGAAAGAGGGGCCGGCTCGGAGCTCAGTGGGCACATGAGGGCGCTCCACTCATCCTCGGCACTGGCGGCAAACTTCTTCGACTACTGGACTTCAAGGGCCATGACTCCCGTTCTGTCTGCGTTGGACATTGATGCCGGAGGCGAAAACTCACTGGATTTCGAAGCGCGATTCCCCACCGGGCTACGAGGCACTCCGCCACATCTCGACGTAGCCATCACTCACATGAATGGCTTCGTCGTTGCGATCGAGGCCAAGTTTACCGAGCACTTGAAGCGTTCCACCAGAGGAAAATCCAAGTTTACGGCGGCGTATTTCCCCGAGTCCTAAGGCCTCTGGAAGGCAAAGGACCTGCTGGCTTGTCAGGCGTTTGCAGAAGAGCTCCGGGCTGAAGAACTCGGTGGAGGTAGGCAGCGGTTCGAGTACTTGGACCCGCGACAACTCCTCAAGCACGCGCTTGGTCTGGCTGAGCAGCTGGGCAACAGGTTCAGGCTCTACTACCTGTACTACGATTGGCCTGGGGAGAGGCCAGGAACGCACAGGCGGGAGGCCGACTTCTTCGACAAACAAGTGGGGGTCGAGATCAGATTCAAGGCGCTCACCTACCAGGAGGTCTTTGAAAGTCTCAAGGACTCTGGGCAAGCTAGTTCCGAATACTTGGACTACCTGGAGACCAGGTATTTCTCGCGAATGTCCTAGAACCCCGTGGCCGGTGCGGCGGGCACTCACCTACAGGAGGTCAAGAGATGGCGGCAGACTATCTCGTCTACGTGGGCACCTATACGAAGCGGGACAGCGAGGGAATCTACGTCTATCGCATGGACGGCGCCACGGGTAAGCTGGAGTACTCGAGCAAGGCGACCGGGATCGAGGAGCCCTCTTTCCTGGCAACCGACCCGGAGAACCGGTACCTGTACGTCGTCTCGGAGGTCGACGAGTTCGAGGGACAGCCCACCGGTGCCGTATCGGCCTACTCCATCTCGCCGGAGACCGGGGAGCTCACCTACATCAACCGTCGGCTGACAGGCGGGACCATCCCGTGCCACGTCCAGGTGAACAGGGCCGGGAGTTACCTGGTGCTGGCAAACTACGGCTCCGGCAGCGTCGCCTCCTTCCCCATCGACGACGGCGGCGGTCTCGGCGAGGCCGTCAGCGCGTTCCAGCACGAGGGCTCCAGCGTCAACCCCGAACGGCAGGAGGGGCCACACGCCCACTCCATCAACCTGGACCCGGCGAACCGGTTCGCCTTCGTACCGGACCTGGGAACCGACCGCGTAATGTTCTACAGGTTCGACGCGGAGACAGGGATACTGGAGCCCAACGACCCTCCCTTCGTGGAGGCGGAGCCGGGGTCGGGCCCGCGCCACTTCGACTTCCATCCCAACGGCCGGCACGCCTACGTCATCAACGAGCTCGCCTCGACGATCACGGCCTACGACTACGACGCCGAGAGGGGCGCCCTGAGCCCGATCCACACCGTGTCGACGCTGCCTGAGGGCTTCCAGGGCTCCACCACCTGCTCCGACATCCACGTCTCTTCGGACGGCAGGTCCGTCTACGGCTCCAACCGCGGCCACGACAGCATCGCCCGCTTCTCCGTCGACCAGGAGAGCGGCAGGCTGACGCCCACAGGCCACACGCCGACGCAGGGCAGGACCCCGCGAAACTTCGGGATAGACCCCAGCGGCCAGCTCCTCCTGGCGGCCAACCAGGACAGCGACACCATCGTCACCTTCCGGATCGACCAGGCCTCCGGAGACCTCATCCCCGCGGGACACGTCGCCGAGGTCCCGATGCCCGTCTGCCTCAAGTTCGTACCTGCCCCCTCGTAAGGGTGGCGTAATCTCCTCCTCCCAGTCGTGGGAGAGGATTGGGGTGAGCCGTGCGGCACATTCTGCATGCAGACTTCGACGCCTTCTACGCCTCCATCGAGCAGCTGGACAACCCGTCTCTGCGGGGCAAGCCCGTCGTCGTAGGCGGCAGCCCGGAGACGCGGGGAGTCGTGGCGGCCGCGTCCTACGAGGTGCGCCGCTTCGGCGTGCGCTCGGCGATGCCCATGCGCACAGCCCTCCAACGATGCCCCCAGGCCATCCGCGTCCCGCCCAGGTTCGACCGGTACAACGAGGTCTCCCGCCGGGTGATGGACATATTCCGGGAGATCACGCCCCTGGTCGAGCCGCTGTCCCTGGATGAGGCGTTCCTGGACGTGTCCGGTACGGCAGCCGACCAGCGTCAGGCCGTGGCAATAGCCCGGGACCTCAAGAGACGCGTGAGGGACGAGCTCTCGCTGACCATCTCGGTCGGAGTGGCAACGGGCAAGTCCCTGGCAAAGATCGCCTCCGACGTGGACAAGCCCGACGGCCTGACGGTCGTGCCCCCGGGCTCAGAGCGCGAGTTCCTGGCGCCGCTTCCCGTGGAGCGGCTCTGGGGAGTGGGTCCGAAGACAGCCGCCCGCCTCCGCTCGGAGAGTATAGAGACCATCGGTGAGCTGGCCTATAGGCCTGAGTCGTGGTTCACCGCCAGGTTCGGACGGACCGGACCGCGCATGCGCCGGCTGGCGCTGGGCGAGGACGACCGAGCGGTGGAGGTGCAGCGTGCCAGGAAGTCCATCAGCGCCGAGACCACCCTGGCCCGCGATTCGGACGACGCAGAGATGCTCCACGAGCTGGTCGACCGGTTAAGCCAGCGGGTGGCCGTTTCCCTCTCCCGCAGGGAGTGGATTGGCCGCACGGTAAAGCTGAAGCTCCGACTCGCGGACTTCACGACCTTCACCCGGCAGAAGACGCTGCCGGAGCCCGTCAGCTCTCCCGGGGAGGTCGCCCGCGTCGCGGCCCAGCTGCTGGACGCGGAGGTGCGGCCCGGAAGGATGTTCCGCCTTGTGGGCGTCGGCGTGTCGGGGCTCGACTCCCCCGAGCCCGACCGGGATGCGGTGCAGCCGCGGCTGTTGGGCCTCGACTGACGGCGCAGAGAAGAGGCCTCTACGCCGTGACGCCCTGCCGCTGCAGCTCCGCGAGCTCGTCATCGGGGACGCCGAGAATGGTGGAGAGGACCTCCGCGGTGTGCTGGTTGTAGAGAGGCGCCGCGGTGACCTCCACGGGCGACATCTCCAGCTTGATGGGGCAGCCGATCATCCGGTAGCCGCCCCGTACCGGGTCCTCGACATCCACGACCATCTCCCTGGCCCGGAGGTGTCCGTCCTGAAGAATGTCCCGGGGGTTGAGGACGGGACCGCACCAGACGCCCATGGGCGCCAGCAGGTGGAACGCCTCGTACTTGCTGCGCTTCGACGTCCACGCGGCGACGATGGACTCCACTTCGCCGAACCGTCGGGACCGCGCCTCGTTGGCAGAGTACCTCTCGTCGCCTATGAGGTCGTCTCGTCCGATGACCGCCAGGACCGCCTCCCAGTGCTCTCCGCCCAGGTTGATCATGATATAGTCGTCGTACCCGCCCGGGGCGCAGGGGAACACGCTGGGCATGCCGTTCGGTGCGAGGCTGCCGCGCCTGCGGTCCGTATCCCCGGAGGCGAGGCCCTGCATCAGTCTGCTCCTCATCAGGTTGACGACGCCGTCCTGCAGCGACACCTCGACGTGCTGCCCCACGCCTGTCCTGTCCCGCTGCCGTAGGGCTGCCAGGATGCCGACGGCCAGGTGGAGTCCGGCGCCGGAGTCTCCGGCGCCCTCCGGCGCGTTCATCGGAGGGCCGCCGTCCCAGCCGTTGGCGGCCATCAGCCCGCCAGCCGCCTGGGCCGAGAGCTCGAAGCCCCGGTAGCCGCTGTAAGGGCCGTATTCGCCGAAGCCCTTGACGCTGGCGTGGATGACCCGCGGGTTGATCCCCTTCAGGACATCGTACCCGAACCCGAGCCGCTCCATGACGCCCTTGGAGAAGCTCTCGACGACTACGTCGGCCCACTCGACAAGCCTTGCAAAGAGCTCCCGGCCTCGATCGGTCTTGAGGTTCAACGTGATGGCGCGTTTGTTGCCATTGAAGACGGTGAAGTAGACGCTGTCCACACCCTGGCGGTCCGCAGCTTCGACGCGGGCGCCGTCTCCGCCGTCGACGTCCTCCAGCTTGACGACGTCCGCTCCCAGGAATCCCAGAAGCTGGGCGCACGACGGGCCAGCCTGCACCCTGCTCACGTCCAGTACCCGTAAGCCCTGTAATGCCTTCTCCATGCTACACCTCCGCGGGCTCCCCCAGTATCGAGCCGACGAACCCCGGATGTCCCCTTGCGAGCTCCTCTGGGGTGGTCACGCCCCTGCTCTCCATCTGCACGCGCCTCAGCTCCAGGACGCCCCCGCCTGTGCCGACACCGACACCGCCCTCCAAGGCAACCACCTCCCCCGGCGGCGGCGCGGCAGCCGCGTCCGCCCTCCGCGCCTCGACTATCTTCAGCCGCCTTCCCTGCCAGAAGGTCGTCGATCCGGGCCAGGGATGGTAGGCGCGGACCTGCCGGGCGAGGTAGTCGGCGGAGCGTGTCCAGTCCATCTCACCGTCCCGCCTCGACAGTCGCCGCGTGACGGTGGCCTGGGAGTCATCCTGCGGCGACTCATGGAGCCGCCCGCCCGCCCAGCCGGGCAGCCGGCTCACCAGCAGATCGGCGCCCATGCCGAAGAGGCGCTCCGTCAGCTCATCGGCGGTCTCCCGGGGACCGATGCGTGTCTCCCGGCTGGCAACGATGGGGCCGGTGTCCATGCCCTCATCCACCTTCATCACCGTGACCCCCGTGACGGCTGCCCCGTCGAGGATGGTGGAGGCCACGGGCGAAGGACCTCGATAGCGGGGCAGCAGCGACGGATGGACGTTCAGGCAGTCGAGCCTTGGGATGGCGAGGATGTCTGACGGGAGAAGCTGGCCGTAGGCCGCCACGACGATCAGGTCCGGCGCCATGGAGGCGAGCTGCCCGCGCGCCTCCATGGCGCGCCTGAGGGAGGCCGGTTGGAACACCGGAAGGCGGCGCTCGGCGGCATAGGCCTTGACCGGGGGAGCGAGGAGGCGTCTCCCCCTGGAGGCGGGCCGGTCGGGTTGACAGAACACCCCGACCACGTCGTGGCCGGCGTCCAGGAGCGCCGACAGCACCGGGACCGCGAACCTCGGCGTCCCCATGAACACAGTCCTGAGAGATGGGCCGCCCATCAACAGTCGGCTCCATTGACGCCGTCCGGCAGCCCCGAGAAGCGGACTGCGTCCCCGATACGGACCCCAAGCTCTCTCACCTTACCGGCGTTGACCTCCAGCGTGTACGCGGCGGGGGGATCCGACTCATACGTTGGCAGCGGAGAGCCCGGCGACCCCGTCGCGGGAGGAGGGACGTCTACCGTGGTATCGACCACCCTGCAATCTCGACCTATCCAGATGAAGTCCAGGGGGAAACGCATCTCCTTCATCCAGAAGGACGACGCCTCTCCCGACTCGAACACGAAGAGCATGCCTGCCATTTGGGGCAGGCTGTCGCGGTTGGACAGGCCCCTGGCGCGGTCGGACGGGGTGTGCGCTACCTCGATCTCGAACTCCACGCCGCCAACGGAGGCGATGGCAGAGGCCGGAGGGTCATCCGCCCTGCAGTCGGTCCCTCCAAGGACCGCCAGCAGGACGAACAACAGGGACGCGTACACCCTTTCGACAATCATGCTCTACCGTCGGCGGCTAGAGCTCAAGCCAGCTCGACGGTCGTGACGCCGGCGCCTCCGCGCTGGGGGGCCTCGTCGTCGAAGGACCTGGCCAGGGGATGGAGGCTCAGCTGCTCTCGCACGACGTTCTTGAGCACTCCGGTGCCCCTGCCGTGGATCACCCGTATGGAGCTGTATCCGTCCCGCACCGCCCTATCTAGGAACTCTTCGAGCCTGAGCCGGGCCTCCTCGGCGCGGAGGCCCCGGATGTCCAGGTCGCCCGTGGTCAGGCCGGGGCCCAGCCTGAAGCTGACGCCCGGCTGCTCGACGACCGGCCCCTGCTCCGACTTCGATATCCGGCTGAGGTCCAGCCGCAGCCGGACGCTTCCCACGTTGACCTCGACGTCCCCGGTCTGCTCGTCCAGGGACACCACCGTTCCGCGAAGGTTGAGCCCCTTGACGTGGACGACGTCGTCCACGCCGATGGGCCCCTCGTCCTCACCCGCGGGCGGTAGCGTAGGCTTCCAGACCGGAGCGTCCAGCTCCGCCTTCAGGGACGAGACCTCCCTCTCCACGCCCTTCAGGTCTCGAGGCGGCACGGACCAGGAGAGGGCGGCCCTGGTCCTGCCGAGCCTCTGCCTGACCTCTTCGTATTGGGCCAGCAGCTCCCTGCGCATGCCACCGACCAGCTCCTCCCGCCGGCTCGCCAGGTACTCGTGCTCCGCCTCCACGTCCCGCCGCATGGACTCGGCCTGCGCCAGCGACTGCTCCGCCTCCTGCAGCCTGGTCTGGAGCTGGGTGCGCTCCCTCTGCAGCTCGTTGAGCCAGTCCTCGAACCGTCGGTGCTGGGGCTCCAGCAGCTGCTGCGCGCTCTCCATAATCTCGTCCGGTAGACCCAGGTGGGAGGCGACAGACATGGCGTAGCTTCGTCCGGGTATGCCCATCGTCAGCTGGTAGGTTGGCAGAAGGGAGTCGGCATCCAGGGCGACGCTGGCGTTCATCATGGAGGGGGAGGCTTCGACGTGAGTGGCGACGGAGCGGTGGTGGGTCGTAGCGATGGTTGAGACGCCCTCGGCGGCGAGGTGGTCCAGGATGGCCTTCGCCAGGGCGGAGCCCTCCTCCGGGTCTGTGCTGGTCCCAAGCTCGTCCAGCAGGACCAGGGAGCACGGCCCCGCCTCCTCCAGTATGTCGATGACGTTTCGCATGTGGGAGCCGAACGTGGATACCGACTGCTCGATGCTCTGCTGGTCGCCCACGTCCGCGTAGACGCCGTCGAACACCCGGAGAGAGCTCCCCTGGGCAGCCGATACCTGGAGCCCCGACTGGTGCATGAGCGCCAGCAGGCCGACGGTCTTCATGGCCACCGTCTTGCCGCCAGTGTTGGGGCCCGTGATCACAAGCACCACCCAGCCGGGGCCGAGGGCGACGTTGATGGCCACAGCCTCCTCGCCCAAGAGGGGATGCCTGGCCCCGATCAGCCGGACGGAGGCCTCCGGACCGCCGCCCGGACCCCTTGGCGCCGTGAGCGCCCTGACGCCGTTCAGGGACGCGCTGTACCGGGCCCTCGCCAGGATGAAGTCAAGGGCCGTGGCCAGCTCGTTTCCCCTGCGGATGTCCTCGGCCAGGCTCCCCACCAGGATGGACAGGTCCCGCAGCACGCGGGCGGCCTCCCGCTCCTCCTCCAGCGACATCTCGCGCCAGACGTTGCACAGGTCCACGGTAGAGGAGGGCTCGATGAACAGCGTCGCGCCGGTGTTGGACGCATCGTGCACTATGCCGGGCACGCGGCGGCGCATCTCCCTCTTCACCTGGACGACGAGCCGGTCGCCGCGCACCGAGATGACATGGTCCTGCAGCGCCTCCCGGCCCGTGGCCGACTGGATTATGCGCGTCAGCGCGGACGCCACCTCCTCGTAGGACTGCCTGACCTGTCTGCGGAGGGTACGGAGGGTCGGAGTGGCGTTGTCCAAGACCTCACCGCGGCTTCCAATCCGCACGCTGATCTGACGGGACAGCTCCTGCAGGTCCGGGATGCCGCGGGCGATGGCCGCCAGCAGGGGCGCCGCCGTCTCGGCCCGGAGCACGGCGGTTCGGGCGCGCCGCTGTACCTCCAGGGACTCCCCCACCTCCAGAAGCTCCATCCCCGTCAGCATGCCTCCCAGGGCAGCCCTGGTGACCGACTCCGAGGTGTCGACCGCGGCATGGAGGGCGATGTCGCCCCCCTTCTCCAGCAGCAGCCTGCCCTCCTCCGTCTCCCGTTGCAGCTGCTCGATCTCCAGCTCGTCGAATGACGGTGTCAATCGCAAGGCCATCTGCCGGGCGGGAAAGAAGGTCGTCCGATCAGCCAGCTGCCGGAGCACCGCGGGGAAGTCCAACAGCTCCAGAGCGCGAGAGCGCAGGCCGCCCTCCGTCAATGGCGGGAACGCCGGATCCGGCTGGGTCTCCCAGGGTGTCGTCTCGTGCTGCATCTTCGTACCGCAGATGGGCGTCTCTGCAATTCTACCATTCGCTCAGATGACCTTCTTCTTGAGCCACGGCCCCCAGAAGAAGTAGGGAATGTACATGCCCACCCTGGCGGCTGACGAGATGACCGCCGCCCACGCGACCCCGTACTCACCCAGGATCGTATATTTGGGCAGCAGATAGGCCAGCGGCTGCTGCATGCCCCAGATGGTAACCAGGGTCACGATCATCGGGACCAGCGTGTCGCCGGCGGTATTGAAGCTGTTGCCGAACACCATGCTGGCGCCGGTCAGGATGAAGCTCAACGCCAGAATCCTGAGCCAGACCGTTGCCACCTCCAACAGCTCCGGGCTCGGATTGAAGATCGCCATGAACATGGTGGGGAACGCGATGGCCAGCCCGCCGGTGACCAGGTTCAGCCCGATGATGAGGCACAGCGCCCAGGCAACGGTGAGCCTCGCCCTGCGCGGCTCGCCCGCTCCCAGGTTCTGTCCGACCAGGATACCGGCCGCGTGTCCCATGCCCATGCCGCCAGGGTTGATCAGCGTCTGGGTGCGGCGTACCACGGAGTGGGCCGCGACCACGGTGGTGCCGAAGGGCGCCACGAACATGAACAGGACCAGGTGCCCCAGGGAGCGCTCCATGCTGGTGACCGCGGCGGGAGTCCCAAGGCGGATGATCCGCCATATGAGGGGGAAGTCTACGTAGTACTCCCTGAAGGACAGGTGGAGACGCGACCTACCCGTGAACAGCACCCTTACCAGCAGGAAGAATCCAACCATCCCCGCCACCGCGTTGGAGACGGCCGCGCCCGCTATGCCCATTCCGTCGAAGCCGGGGATGAGCCACCCGAAGATCATGAACGGGCTCATGGCCAGGTGCAAGACACGGGTGACGAGGTCGGCCTTCAGAGGGCTCATCGCGTCCCCCGAGGCCTGGAGAATCGCGGCGCTTATCATCATCAGGCCGGTGGTGGTTACGGCGACGAACTGCACCCTCAGGTAGACGGTGGCATGATCGACAACCTCTTCGCTGACGCCCAAGAGCCTCAGCAGTATGGGCGTCAGGAGAATGCCCAGCAGGCCCATGACCGCGGAGAAGCTGATGCTCACGGTGAACCCCTGGAGGGCCACGTGGTTGGCCAGGGCGATGTCTCCCGCCCCGACCGCCCGGGAGATCATGGCGCGCACCGCCGTGTCCAGGCCCATGCGGCCGGTCATGGCCAGCATCGACCACTGCTGAGCGGCCCCGATGCCGGCGATGGCTGCGGTCCCGAATCCCCAAGCCGCCCAGACGAAGTCGGCCAGCTGGTCGACGATACGCAGGGTGTTCGAGGTGATTATCGGCCAGGCAAGGGATAGCAGGTTCCTGGGGATGCTTCCCTTGGTGAGGTCGCGGTCTACCGCGGCGCCTCTCCCACGCCTCAGCCCGACGGCCCTCCAGACGCGAGAGCCGGACCGGCGCGCCGCCCCGGGGGCGCCGGGGCCCGCGGTTGCCGTCGGTCTGCCGCGTTGGACAGGGTCATCGCCCAAACGAGCGCCTCCTCAGGTCGAGGGCGGCCTTGCGGATCGCCCTGAACCGCCTACGGTGCTGCACCGCATGGATTCTGGAGGTCTCGCCGGGACCGAGACGGCCCATGGACGAGAGGCAGCCTGGAGATGGCTGGCGTCCGCCTCCAGCCGCTACCTCTCGATGGGCGCTCGTACGATACTCCCCCACTCGGTCCATGAGCCGTCGTAGTTGCGGACGTTCTCAAAGCCCAGCAGCTGGGTCAGGGCGAACCAGGTGTGGGACGAGCGCTCTCCGATGCGGCAGTAGGCGATGGTCTCGCCGCTGCCGTCGATCCCCTTGCTGCCGTACACCTCGCGAAGCTCGTCCGCCGACTTGAAGGTGCCGTCCTCGGCGACGGCGGTCGCCCAGGGTATGTTGGCCGCGCCGGGGATGTGTCCCCCTCGCTGCGACCCCTCCTGCGGGAGGTTCTCCGGAGCGAGGAGCTCCCCACTGTACTCCGCGGGCGCCCTTACGTCGACCAGGGAGACGCTTCCGCCGCGAACAGCGTCCAGGACGTAGTCGCGGTAGGCCCTGATGCCCTCGTCGGGCTCGCTGGCCGTGTAGCTCTTTGCAGCCGGACTGGCCGCCGCCGTGGTCAGAGGACGGTTCTCGGACTCCCACTTGGCGCGCCCGCCGTTCATCAGCCGCGCGTCGCCATGGCCGTAGTACTTGAGCTGCCAGAAGGCCCAGGCCGCGAACCAGTTGTTGTTGTCTCCGTACAGGATGACCGTGGTGCCGTTGTCGATCCCCGAGCTGCCCAGCAGCCCCTCGAGGTCCGGCTTACTTACCAAGTCCCGCTGTACCGACTGTTGGAGCTGGGACTCCCAGTTCCAACCTACGGCGCCCTCTATGTGACCCTGATCGTAGGCGGCCGTATCTACGTCGACCTCCACGAGCCGCACATTCGGATCGCTGCCGTGGTCTGCGACCCACTGGGTGTCAACCAAGGATTCCGGATGGGCATACTCAGTCACTGTGCACCTCCTGTGAACATGAGAGCGCCCCTACCCGCGTGACCGCCGACCGGCGGCCCGTGAGACGCCGCTCTCCGCCATCTCGTTCCCGCGTTGTCGTCCGTAGGCTATGCTATTCCATCCGGCCCGCCGAATCAACTTCCGGGGCCGTGAGAGAGTAGAAAGAGATCGGGGTGGCCGGGGTCGAACCGGCGACCTCCTGCTCCCAAAGCAGGCGCGCTACCGCTGCGCTACACCCCGAAGTCAATCCAGTCCATCGTAAATCGTACCATCTGCTGCGCCGGACCTGCAAAGACAGCAGCCGTTGGTAGTGTCTCAGTTTGAAATCTTGGATTTGTAGGTGCCTCAGAGCGGGGCGGGAGCTCGCTCATCAACCAACCCGTCGATCCACCGAATATCGCGAGGATACTTCTTGGTCTACAATGGAGGGACCTAGACGATGGGGACGCCGGTCGCGGGGTCGAAGACCGTCTCTTGCCCCGTGTGCAGCCGGCGGCGGAGGCGAGCAGTGTCTGGAGGTACGTGGACAGAGGGGCTTGGAGTCCCCTTGGTCAACACCCTGCACCAGAGGCCCTAGCACAGGGTGTTGAAGACGCGTCGTAGGCAGGAGAGGCCCACGGCGTCGGGCTCCCGACCCATCGATGACAGTAACACCTGCCCCTCGTAAGGAGGCAGGCCCGATCTCCTTCACGGCACGCCCTCCTCGGCCTCTACCTCGTCGAATGCCCCCCCGATCTACCCAGCGGACCGCGGCACAAACTCTTCGATGCACATGGGCCGCCAAGTAGCCACCCTCATGGCCTAGGACTCTCGGAGGTAGGGTGGTGCGGAAGGTAGGTGAATGATAATATATCCACAGTTATTGGGAGGTCTCCATGCACCAACACCAGCAATACCCAATTTCAGACCTGTATGGGTGGATCAAGAGCAAAGACCTGATTCTGGCGCCCCACTTCCAGCGGGGCGATATCTGGACATCAACAGCGCAGAGTTATTTCATCGATACCCTCTTAAGGGACCTTCCTATCCCACCCATTTACATTCGCCTTGTTACAGATCTGGAAACCAAGACCAACTATAGAGAAGTCGTCGACGGCCAGCAGCGATTAACTACCGTCGTCAAGTTCATCGACGGTCAACTCACTCTCGACAAGCGATCCAAGGAGTTCATCGGCAAGACCTACGATACTCTCGACGACGAGGATCAGCAAGGCTTCCTCGCATATCAGATGAGTGTTGAACAACTCTTCGGGGCTGATGACGATACGGTCCTTGATATCTTCCATCGCATCAATGCCTATGGTATCTCGCTGAATAGACAGGAGTTACGCCACGGCAAATTCCAAGGCGGTCGATATGAAGGCACGTTCCGATTGGCAGTCATCAACGCCGCTGAGCGCTGGGAGCTCCTATGGTCGAGGTACCATGTGGTTAGCGTGCGAAATCGCGTTCGACTCTTGCACCATGAATTTGTCGCACAACTCCTAGGCGTCATTCTAGATGGAGTGACTGATGGGGGCCAGCCTAAGATTGACAAACTGTACGAACGCTATGACTCAACAATTCCCGACGACTCAGAAGAGCGCTTCGACCAAGTCTGATTCCCTCGTAACAAGTCATGATTCCCTCGTAACAAGGGGCTTTCGGGTTGGTTCTGCGGCGTGAGGGCGGTTAGGCGTGAGGGATTTGGTTGTTCCGATCGGGGCTTGTGTTGTGGCCGATGAGGTCGTTGTGGTGCGCCATACCCCGTCCGGGTAGGCATCAGCGGGCTCGCAACGGCTCCTGTAGCTTCATGCAGCGGTGGGAGCGGTCGCCAGGACAGCCGGTGGGACCAACATCTCGTCCAACCGTGCCCGGACCATTCGCTTGACGTTACACGCCAGTGCCTTGAGGTAGACGGCGAGCCGGACCCTCTCACCTCCACGTACCCGTAGGCGGCCAAGACCATGGCGCCGTTTCAACTCCGAGCTCGTACCCTCTATCCCCGCACGCAACCCGTACCGTTTACGCTATTGTCCATCCGACTCGGCCCGCCGCCTACGTCCGATGTTCACCCTGGCGAGGTCCGCACTCAGCACGTAGGCTCCACTCGGCGACCACTCTCCCCCGAGCTCAGGACGACGACGCCACCTCACAGGACACCGTGGGCGCAGCGAGCAGGGTTCACACACCTCCCGGGCGAAGTGCATCTCCACTCGCTCGGGAGCGTCTTCATCCTCGTACTCGGACTCATGTCCCGCAGGACACACCGCAGACCTCCTTGCCGTAACGTCGATGTCAAAGTCAGCAGCCGTCAGCCTGACCAGCCCATCACCCCTGTCGGCCTCCGCTGGCGCCCGGCCCCCGACAGGGCTCACCAACTCCGTCCCCCTACGCTCTGCCTCCCATCCGTTGTGTCCGGATCCATACGACGTGTCGCACCATAGCTCCGAAGGACCGATCCCTCGCTCCTTCAACGTGTCTATCACCCCCACCGTCACACCGGCGTCGCCACCGCTCGACGGCGTGACCTCCACGTGGGTGATCACCTGCATTGCGTTCCCCTCTTCGCACGTCTCAGACACCTGCACCTCGTACCCCTTCCCCTTGTGTCCGCTGTAGGTCACCTCCGGATCGTGGGGCGTCTGCATAGAGTACGACCGCACCTCCTTCGCCTCCTTCAGCGCGATCGGCACCTTACCCTCTGCCGCATCGTCGTCATCGGCTCCGGGACGACCGTCCCTGTGCCGGCCCACGTGGCACTGCTCCCCCAATAGCCTCTCCAACAGCCCGTACTCCTCCATCTTTGCCACCGCCGTCCCACGGAACCTATCCACCAGCCGGTACACGTCTCGCGCACACACCGACAGCCGGCGACGCCCCTCACCTGAACGTGCGTCCTCGTACCTCGATGCTTCGCCGGTCTCCTTGAGGTACCGCTGGGCCAGTCCATCCCCAATCCCTTCACCCAGACCAGGGTGCTCACGGCTCACCGCTAACAGGAACACCCGGACCGTCTCGCAGAACAGACCCAACCGCGTCAACACCGCGATATTGCTCATGACGTGCGTCGAGTCCAGGCGCTGCTTGCCTGTTCGCAGTCCCAGGGCCTCTATCATCCGGTCCGTCGTCTCGCAGAAGGCCAACCGCCCGCCGTCGTGCTCCATCAACCGCACACGGAAGTTATGCAGTGTCTTCTGGGCAAGATGCGCCTCCTCCATCTCCAGCCGCAGCGCGTGGTGCCACAGCAGATTGAACTCCAACTCTTCCAACGCCTCCATGTCCGTCAGATCGAACATCTCCTTGAGCACCAGCACTCCCAGCACCGTCTGCACGGCGCGATTGGGCCTGCCCATGTCCGGGCTGTACAGCGGAGCGAACCGCTCCTCCTCTATCAGAACCAGAGCCTCGTTCCGGAACACCTCCGCCCAGCTCCTCCGCATCAGCTTCGCCTTCCTCGGCGTGATCAGAAACTCCGACTGCCACAGGCTCTCCTGCGGTTCCCGTGCTTGAAACATCGACCACCTACTCCTGTGCCTTCACTCCTCCACTTTCCCCGCTCCTATTATCCCTCACTTCCAATACCCTCGCCCATGACTTGATTCCCTCGTAAAAACCCGTTTTGAGGAAGTTCCAGCGCTTTAGCACATCTGAGCGCTACCGTATGTTGGGGTAGTACACGGAACAGAGACTGTATATTGTACCCAGGCAAGGGTACGGTTGTTCTAATTCGACCTGCACAGACTTTTTACGAGAGAATCAGTTATTGCATCAGCACTGGGCACGGGCCGGACGAGACGGAAATCAGTGCAGGCAGTCGCGGGTGTGGAGACTCGGGCCGATGCCGAAAGAATCGTGAAGGCGGCTACTACTTGTGCGGTCAAGAATCGTGGACTCAGCTCACCCGTTTGGCATGCGCCATCGTTCGTAGTTGAAGTCGGCACTCTCATAGAGCTCAGGAATCTGCGGCACCTCGAGTCTGTCCTAGGCCCCACCCTCGTACCCAGACAGCTCACCGATTTCCGCAATTACTTGGTCCATCCGGGCGAGAAGACACGCCTTAGATATGCCGCACTTCAGGCGAAGCTCGGGATGCTTCGTCTGGAACCCGAACACCTCCTCCACCAACAACAAAAACCCGGCTTGCCAGTTTTCACCTCGTGGGTCAGGGAACTCCAGAGAATCGCATATGACTCAACGCTCTAGGCAACGATCGATTCCCCGCATCCATGCTTACGCGGCCAGCTTTGGTGAAGATTTGTCGTCCGAGCTTATTCAGGAATCTACGGAAGAAGGAAGCGTTGTCCTCGATCCGTTTGTCGGAGCGGGAACTACCGCATTGGAATCCGTTTTGTTGAACCGTAATGCGATCGGCATCGACGTAGACCCGATAGCATGCAGAATCAGCCGGGTTCTCACATCACGCTTTGATGCCCCGTATTTGGTCGCTGCCACCGAGTATCTTCAAGAGAGGTTGCGCAGCTTTGAACTGTTGCTCACCTCAGAACCCGAAGTGTATCGCGATCTGGGTCCCGGAAGCACATTCAAGATAGGTTCTTGTGCCTTCCGCGTCCCCGGCGAGCCAGCCATCGCCTACTGGTTCGACCCCAGCCACATGGCAACACTCTCCATTGTCCGCGAAATGGTTGCCTGCGAGCGAGATTCTCTCGTTCGCCAAGCCTTTGAGGTCGCGATTTCATCTTCCATCATCAGAAAGTGGCCAAACACGCTCAGCTACGCTATGGATATTGACCACTCGCGTCCACATAGGCCTCATAGCCCGAGAGCACAAACAATCGAAGCTCAATTCGCCCTCTTTCATCGAGTTCTAGGTCGGGTAAAAGACACCATCTTAGGTATCCAAGACAATCTCGCATTCGTCGAGTCCTCGGCGACGATTCTTGAAGGTCACGCGGTCCGTCGATTATCCATGCTTGACTCGGACTCCATAAATTTCGTTCTCACCTCCCCACCGTATCTCAATGCAATTGATTATCCCCGCGCTCACAAGTTCTCTCAGTGGTGGCTATCTCCGCAGACAGCACCTTTGGGGCGATCTGAATACTTGGGACTACGCCAGTCTGCTGCTAACAATAGCGATGAAGACTGTTTGTCGGTTATTCCTGCTCTTTCCGAGCACCTTGCCCCTTTTATAGACATGCCAATCTACAGGACGATCTCACCCTATGTAATGGATCTCGCCGCGCGGTTATAGATCAACTCCATCGAGTTGTTAAGGCAAGAGCAAAGGTGGTTATTGTTGTCGCTGACAACGTTATTGCTGGAACAGTCTTGCCGGTCTCCGCAATCATCGAGGATCTTCTGAAGCGCAGCGGCTTCTCTTCTGTAGTAGCAACCGGCCGTACCATAAAGAACACAAGAAGGCGCTATCCTTTTGGGGTCAACGGTTTCGCTGGACCTATGAAGGACGAGTATCTGCTTACCGGAGTCAAATCGATCAAGTAGCCCATGCCAGTGAACCCACTCCCACCTCCAACTTCAACGATTGCTTCGCGAAGAACATCGCGTCATCACCGCCAAGATTACGGCGAAGATCGTGAATGGCAGGTCTAGGAGCCGGTCCAATGGAAGAAAGAGGGGCCACCGGGGAAGGCTGACTTCAAACTGAGACACTACCCAGCCGTTGCCTCCGCCTCAGGCCTCTTCGCGGACGTGTACGAACTGGCCCGTCCGGCGCCACAGGTCAACCCCGTGCAGCTTCAGTATGACCGTGCCGCCCAGGACGAAGGACGCCGGAAGCTCGGCGCGGAAGCGGAAGGGATAGTCGGCCAGCTCCAGGAGGGCGGGACGCCTTGCGGGGTTGTCCAGCACCACGGCGTCGAAGAGGGCCTCATCGGCGGCGTCTCGGTTGCCCTCCAGGCGATGTTTGAGGAACCTCAGGAACCAGTACCGCCTCCGCTGCTCCTCGATCCGAGACAGCTCGGGGAGCTGCACCTCGGCCCTCTGGGCGACCGACGCCACCTCCTCCGTCGAGTATAGCGGCTCTCCCGTACTGAGGAAGTGGCCGATCTGCCGCTGGAGGATGAGGTCCGGGTACCGCCTCAGGGGCGACGTTGCGTGGACGTAGACCGGTAGGCCCAGGCCGCTGTGAGCCCTGGGAACGGTACTCACCTCCGCCCGCCGCAGGCGTCTCATCACCACGTACCTCAGCGCCGCATCCGGCAGATCGGCAGCCGGGGGGCGGCTCGGGTCGGGCGCCGGCTGCGAACGGTAGGCGGCAGGCAGCTTCTCCCTGGCGCAGTACTCTCCCAGGAGCGAGTTGCAGAGGACCATGAGCTCCGCGACCGTCGACCTGGCGGGCGCGGACCTGGAGCCCACGGTCACCTCCACGGAGCCGGAGTCCCTCACCCTGATGACCATCTCGGGCTGCTCCATCTCCACGGCGCCCGCCTCCTCCCGCCTCCTCCGCAGTGTCTTGGCGATGCTCTCCAGGGGGACAAGCACTCGATGCCACGGGGACCCCGGGTCCCCCAGCGCGCGGTCGGCCTCCCGGTAGGAGAGCGCCGCCCGGCTTCTGACGACCGACCTCAGCACCTCGTGGTCCAGCACCGCGCCCGATGCGGTCACCCGCATCATCAGGCTCATGGCGGGCCGGGTCTCGCCGGGTGTGAGGCTTCCCTTGCCGCTGGACACCTCCGGCGGCAGCATGGGTATCTTGCGGTCCGGCAGGTACAGCGTCGCCATACGGCGGTCGGCCTCCCGGTCGAGGGCCCCTCTCGCGGGTATGAGGGCGCCGGCATCGGTGATGTGGACGCCCAGCCTGTAGACCGCCTCGCCGGACCCGGTTGGCTCCAGCACCTCCAGAGAGAGGGCGTCGTCGCGGTCCCTCGTCTCTTCGTCATCGACTGTAAAGGCTTCGACGCCGGTGAGGTCGGTGCGTAGGGCGTCCCGGACAGCCGTCTCCGCTGAGAGGTCGACCGCGGCCTCGACGGCATCGCGGGGGAACTCCCTGGGGACTCCCGCCCGCTCCAGCTCTAGGGGCTCATCGGCTGAGAGAGACCCCGTCTCCACCAAGAGCTCGAAGGCGAGCCTCTGGAGATCCCGGGTCTCCCCCTGCACCTGGGCCAGTATGCCCTGTGCTACGGCGCTGCGGGTGTAGCTGTCACCGTGGACCGCGTACTCCCGCAGGTGATTCAGAAGCGTCTTCTGGTGGTCGCTGGGGTCCGTCGGCAGCTCTCCCCGGGAGAGGGCGTCCACCAGGGCTGCCGAGGCGGTCCTGTTCTCCTCCCGCCGCCGCCGCCGCGAGAGAAGCTCCTCGACCTCACCCGCGCTGCGAGGGCTGTACGTCGAACCCTCGGAGGCGAAGAACACCTGCTCCCGCTCCAGGTACAGGCAGAGCGCTATCCTGCGGGCGGTGTCGGCGGCAGACTCCCAGTGGAGCTCGGCTATCTCGTCCAGGGTCAGTGCGGAGGCCTCCTCGCGGACGACCCCCCACACCTCCGACAGGTCGATGTCAGCCGACAGCCCCTCGCTCTGCCGCCGGAGCTCCTCCACCTCCTCGTCTCTCTCGGCGGCGACTCCGGTGGCCAGGGCCACCCGCTCCACGGGCAGGCGCGCCTCCCTGTTTCGTCCCATCGATACCCTGACGCTGCGGGCGCTGCCCTTGGACGACGGCACAGGGGGGTCGAGGCACCGGCCGATGGTAGGGCCGCCCCTCAAGCGGGCGACTATTATCTCCCCCTGCTGCATCCTCATCCACCGAGGAGCAGAGGCCCTGGCAGGCTCCTCACTCTATGTGGTCGGTGCCTCAAGCCCATGACGGACTCCTGTTCGGACGTTTCGACCCTCCGGCGCCGCTCGCGCCGCGTTCCGGCGGGGGCCTATGCGTAGGTGGACAGCCGAGGCGCCACGTCGTGCGCCAGCATGGTCATGGAGCTCACCCACTTCTCCCGGGGCTGCCACTCGTGACCCATGGCCAGCAGCACCCCGAAGCCCCCCACATCCTCGTACAGGGCCTCCAGCTTCTGGGTCACTTCGTCCGGGCTGCCGACAACCCATATGTTGTCCACGAGGTACTCGGGGGTAACCGCGGAGTCCGGCATATCCGGGTCGGTCTTCAGAAGGTCCAGCATCTTCATCTCCGGGAGGATCCGTAGAAAGTACTGGCTGAAGTCCCTGCTCATGACGCCGTTGAGCGCCTCCTCCCGGGCCTGCTCGCTGGACTCGGCCACGTAGACCTCCCTGGCTATCCGCCAGGTCGACCGGTCGGCGGACAGACCCGCTCTCTCCGCGCCCTCCTCCACCGCCTCCCAATGGGTACTGAGGGTCGAGGCGGGGACGAGGTTTATGCTCATGGGAATCCAGCCGCGCTCACCGGCCAGCACCAGGGTGTCGGACTTGGGCGACACGCCCGCCACGCCGATGGGCGGATGCGGCTTCTGATACGGCTTGACGTGCACCCTCAGGCCAAAGGAGTCCACCGGCTCCGGGATGGCGAACCTCCAATGCTTGTGCTCGTAGAGGCCAGGCTCCGGGTCGTCCCATATCTTGAGCACCATCTCGATGGAGTCCCGGGTCATCCCGCGGTGCTCCCCCGTCTTCGGATCGAATCCGAACACCTCGAAGTCTCCTGGAAAGCCGCCGGAGCCAACGCCCCAGTGGAACCGTCCCCGGGCCATGTGGTCCAGCTGGGCGATACGGTGGGCGAGCATGAAGGGGTTGTGGTTCGGCATACACGTAACGCCGGTGCCCAGCACGATACTCTTCGTGAGGGCCAGCGCCTGGGCGATGAACAGGTCCGGGGCGGGGATGTTCTCCCATACGGTCGTGAAGTGCTCGCCGATCCACGCCTCCTTGTACCCCAGCCGGTCCAGGGTGACTATCTGCTCCAGGTCGTCCTGGAGGGTCTGGGTGAAGTCCGAGCCCGGAGGGTGCAGGGGCATGGTGAAGTATCCGACTTCCATGGAGAGGCCTCCTCATCGCATCCAGCTACGGCGACGCGCCGACGTCCGCAGTATATGATAGCTTGCAGAGCGCATCAACGCAGGTCCGACACGGCAGACCGCCTATTCGGACCAGATCTGAGGCCGACGCATGAAGGAGAGCGACCAGCGCGCGCTGAACATCCTCAGGGACCTTGGGGCCCTGCCGGCGGTACCCTTCTTTGAGGATGGCCCCGCCGCCTACGTCATGGAGCTCTTGGAAGGGCTAACCGTGAAGGTCGAGAGGGACGACTACGGGAACATCGTCGCCCACTACGACAGGGCCGGGGATGCCCGGCCGCCCGTGGCATTCGTGGCGCACATGGACCACCCGGGCTTTGAGATCGTGTCGCGCTCCGGCGGCGCCTACGCCGCCGAAGCCCTGGGCGGTGTGCCGGCCGCCTCCCTCCGGAAGCCGACGCCGGTCCTGGTCCTCGCCCCCGGCGGCCGCCGAATCCCGGCCCAGGCTGAGCCGTCCGGCGAGCAGGGGTCTCAGCGTTCGGTCACGGTCCGGCTGCGGTCCGACGAGGTGCTGGAGCCGCCGGTCCCGGTCGTCTTCGACCTTCCCGACTTCGCTCTCGACGGCGGCCTCATCCGTATGCGTGCCCTGGACGATTTGGCCGGCTGCGCCGGCATCCTGGCGGCCCTGGAGCGCCTGTCCGCCAGCGGGGCGGAGGCCAACGTGTTTGCCGTCTTCACCCGGGCCGAGGAGGTCGGGCTCTTCGGCGCGCGCCTTCTGGCGGAGTCCGGCATCCTGCCCCAGCAGACGCTGGTCGTCTCCGTCGAGTCGAGCTCGGTGGTGCCGGGAGTCTCCCAGGGCGAGGGGCCGATCATCCGCGTCGGAGACGCAGCCCGCACCTTCGACGCCGGCGCGGAGCAGCTCCTGATGGTCGCGAGCCAGTCGGTCCAGGCGCGCAACCCCGAGTTCCGGCGCCAGCGGCAGCTCATGAGCGGAGGCGTCTGCGAGGCCACCGCCTTTGGCGCCTTCGGCTACAGCGTAACGGGCATCGCCTTCCCACTGGGCAACTACCATAACGCGACGACGCGCATCCCAGACCCCGACGGCGGCGTGGGCGCCGAGTACATCAGCCTCTCCGACTACCTGGCGGGGGTCGACCTGATCGCGGAGGCGGCCGTCTCCGCCGCCGATCTCGACCGGCACCGGCCTCGTTGGGCGTCCCGCTCGATCCCCGATGAGGTACGCCGCCGCCTGTCGACCACGGCGTACGAGTCTCTTGCATAGAGCGGGGCGCTAAGCCTCGCTGCGGTCCCAGCCCTCCAGGACCCAGTAACCCACCTCTGGGACATCCACCACCGCATCCAAGCCCTGAGCGCGCTTCAGCCTCTGGATGTTGTACAGATGTGTCGTCTCCTCGAAGTAGATGTGGCGCATCGTCCACTCCAGCGTCAGCAGCGACGTGCCGGGCTCTTCCGTGGGTGTGGCCCCGGAGGGATGCGCCCCGGCCATCAGCGACTGCTGGCCTGCCTGGCCCGTCTGGTCGGTCCGGGTGATCGTATGGCTGCGTAGGAACCCGACGCTCCGCTCCTCCATCACCCGCTGGGCCAGGTCGATCCCGCCCCGAAGCGACTCCAGGATCACCCCCAGCTCCCAGTAGCGGACCTCGTCCATGCGTCGGTCGAACTCCGAGTTGGCGATCCCCTGGACGTCCGCCACGCCGTGGCCGCCCTCCGGGTACAGGACGTCGCCCCAGCGCAGCAGCAGCCACCGGTAGATCAGCGACGACATGTGGCTCACCTGCCGCCTGATGCTCCACCGGCTCCACTCCCACCGGTCCGACTCCCAGTCCAGCTGCTCGTCCGACAGCCCCCGCACCTCGTCGGCGATCAGGTCGTAGAGCGCCGCGTACTCCGGGAAGAGAACGCCCCTCGGCGACTCGTCCGAGACCTGCTGTTGCGTCATAGCGTACCTCCGTCAGCTATCCGGGTGACTATGGTCCAGCGCGGCCCGCAGATGATCCAGGGAGATGTTCCCTCCGCTGGCGACCAGCACCACCCTCTTCCCCGCCAGCCGCTCCCGTATCTTCAGGGCGGCCGCCAAGGACGCCGCTCCCGCATGCTCCATCAGGTTGTGGGTCTTCTCCAGGTGCAGGACGATAGCCTCGTTCATCTCGTCCTCGCTGACCAGGACGAAGTCGTCCAGCAGGTCGCGAAGGATGCCCTGGGCCAGCTCGTAGCCGCTGCGCGTCGCCAGGCCCTCGGCGGCCGTCTCCATCGGCGCCTCCACGACGACGCCCTCCCTCCAGGAGAGGTACGCCGCGGGCGCCCTCTCCGCCTGCACGCCGATGACCTGTATGTCCGGGTCCATCGCCTTGGCGACGATGCACGCGCCGCAGGCGCCGCTCCCGCCTCCGACCGGGACGATGATAACCTCCACGTCGGGCAGGTCCTCCACGATCTCCAGGGCGTAGGTGGCGACTCCGGCTATGAGCATCGGCTCGTTGACCGAATGGACGTACCGGTACCCCTCCTCCCTGGCCAGCCGCTCGACGTGCTCCCGCGCGTCCTCGAAGACCCGCCCGTGGAATATGACGTCCGCTCCCAGGCTTCGGATCGACTCGACCTTCCCCGGGTTGGCCCCCTCGGGCACTGCGATGGTCGCTTTGGCGCCGAAGAGACCAGCGGCGTAGGCGATGGACTGGCCGTGGTTTCCCGTGGACGCCGACACCACCCCCCGCCGCCTCTGATCCTCCGACAGCTGGGCCATGAGGTTCACCCCGCCCCGGGCCTTGAATGCCCCCAGGCGCTGGTGGTTCTCGTGCTTGACGTAAACCTCCCCGCCGATCAGGTCGTCCAGCGACAGGTACCGGTGCAGCGGCGTCCGCACAACGTACGGCGCGATTCGCTGCCTCGCTTCGTAGACCTGCTGAAGAGTGGGACGGTCAGTCATAGTGTGAAGTGTCCTCCTCCCTGGGCGGCTACAGGATACGCCATCCGCGGCACCCGCGAAAGACGGAAGAGTGCACATCAGAGGGAAGTGCAAAACTCGAATCGGGCCGCGCTGGGGGCCGTCCCAGCCGCTCAGAACGGCTATTTCAGCGCCTGGGCATACCGATGGCCCCGTCCACCCCGCGAAGAGAGCCGCCCCGTCCCTTACGCCAGCGCCAGTAGCGCCGGGCTTACCAAGGCGACCACGGCAATCCCGACACTGCCCATCTTGCCTGCAAGGGCATGGTGGCGGACCTGCGCTCGCCACCGGCGAGGAAGAAAGCGGACCGCAAGGTAGGGCACGAACATGACAGCCGCGACCGATCCTGCGCCGATGAGTAGAGAGTGCTGGACTACGATATACATAACGGGCAACCTCCGCTTCTTGCTACGGCGGTGCCCGTGGCAATTAGATACTTGACACACCTTGAAGGTTGCAGGATGATACTCGCGTCACTAGTCAGCCAAGAGAAGCATACCTCGGATTACCGTGGATGAAACCAGCATCGATCATCAGCTTCTTGACCTCCTTAACCTTCAGATACCCGCCGTTACGGTCAGCGATGAAGTCCAGTGCATCCTGTTGGGTACGCTCCTCCCGAAGCTCCGCAAGGGAAATAGATGTGACAGCCTCCTCTATCGGCAAAGCTCGCTGGGTTCCGTTGGGGGACATGCGCTGGACACGCTCCAGGGCACGTATATCCTCCTGTAACTCCCGCATCGCAGCCGTCTTTTTCTTCAGTAGTTCCGCTACGTCTACCATTGCGTCTCCTCCCCCACCATAGCGGTAGTTTTGTATAGCGTTGACAGTCGCTACGCCTCTTACCCTATGATGATCAACGAGTGGAGGTGCCAGGACTCGAACCCGGGCAGGATAAGGTTTTAGAGGCCTTGACATTATGCGCGCCACAACGCACACTTTGTCTCCGTCTGATACAATTGTACCGTCAAAATGAGTCCCTGAAGGGGCCTCACCCCATTGAAGTGGTCCGGTTAGGAGGAAAGGCAGCTCCGAGGCTGCCAGAGCGGTTCTTTAGCCTTCAGGCTTTCGAGCACCCGTCCGATATGACATTCTGGAATTGCAGGCGCGCCCGCGACCTAGAAGGGGTTTCTGGGTCACGGGCGCGCCTGCTTTTGTCCTAGGGCCAATGCCGGAGACCGAACGTGACGCAAGACAATGAGCAGCCACTGAGCCAAATACCCCCAATATTGATGGCTGTCCTCGTATGCGACACTGCGGCTACCGACCCCACTACGGGCAAGAAGAGCCTCCTTGGTATCTTCGACGTGGTGAATGTGGGGCGATTCCCGACACAGAGGCCAGTCACCCTGTATATCAAGGTAACGGATGCCGAAGGACTCTACAAAGTGAGGATGCCTTACGTTCAAGTTGGCACGGGGGAGGTGCTTGGTCAGGCTGAAGGAGAACTGATAGTAGACGACCGACTTACTGCTGCCGATGTGTTGGTACCGTTCCCCCCCCTACCAATTCCTAGCGCGGGCCGATACGAATTCCAAGTATGGGCTAATTCAATGTTCTTAGGCTCTACATCCATAAGGGCTAAGCGGAGGAGGGTCTGACTGCATGGTTACTCGAATACAAGTAAGGGACGCAAGAATGCGCGATGTTGTCCTGGACGACAAGGAGGTGGAATTCGAGAGGGCCTGGCTACCCGAGGCCCCAGAGCCAGAGGCAGAATTTGTCGAAGCAATACCCTTGCTGCCCGAGAATTTCACCCTGGGTAGCCTACGCGATAGACGCCTTCGGGTTGTAGAACCCATCGAAGTCGTTCTGCGGACAGAGGGGGGCAAGCACGTCCTTGAGGCCCCTGAGTTGAACGAGTTCGGCTTCGGCGATAACCTCTCCGAAAGTCTCAGCGACCTACAAGCGGCTATCGTAGAACTCTATCTGACTCTTGAAATCGAGCAGCAGCGCTTGGGGCCAGACTTGGAATCAGTTTGGGCCATACTCTCTCAAAAGGTTCGGAAAGTTGATGCCGCTGACCGCTCAAGAATTTGACAGCGTGACCGGAAAGTTTGGCTTCGAGACCAAGCATGGCAGGGACCTCCATGCTTGGCTGATAGTTGACGGTCAAGTTGTCGTGCGAACTCGGCGCTCAAAGCAGTCTGCCGGAGATCTTCCGATGTTTCATAGCATCCGCCAGCAGTTGAAGTTAAACGACAAGCAGCTGCGTGAAGCCATTAGCTGTAAATTGGGCTGAGAATCGTATCTGGACATTCTTCGCACCAAGGGGGTCCTCGCGCAGTCGCCGAGGATTCCATGAGGTGGCTAAGGAATCTGTTGGGGCTCAGACCTAAGCGTCCTAAACGTAAGGAAAGGCCGTGGGCCCATGATGGAGTTGGGGAAACTGTAGATGGCCTTCAAGACGAGGCACGGGTTGCTACACAGGCGTAGTCCAAGCGGTCCTGCCCGGTATGGCATAGGAAGGGGCAGGACGCTCGCCGTGCGTACTGCTCGCAGGCCCTTCTGGGATGGTATTGCCCGCATCTTCGACTTCACGGGATCGTTGAACCCACCCAAGAGGGTGCTTCCCCCCAACGTTGCCGATCGACGCGCGCTCCGGAGGGACTGGGAAGCCGTCGGCGATGATCTGATGACGGTCATTGGCCGCCAGAAGCCGGAGAGGCCTCTGAACGACGGTATTTCCGCCCAAGAGATTGGCTGACGACGAGCAGCGGCCAGCGATCCGGCCAGATTCTGCTGCTCAGCCGCCATCTGAGCCTGACAGTTCCGACCGCCCCGTAGAAGGCCCCCCGCAGACGCCCCAGTTCTGATCGGCGAGCATCGGCAACTGTGGTCCGGACCGTTGCCGCCACCCGCTATTCTGGCCGAATACAACGACGCTGTACCGAACGGGGCTGCACGAATCCTCTCAATGGCCGAGAGGCAGGCCGAACACCGTATGGAGTTAGAGGCTCGTGAAGCCTCTTCTGACCACACGCTGGCACGGACGGGACAGCGGATCGGGCTTGTCGTAGTCCTCGCCGTTTTGGTGTTGGCAGGATACATGGCTTACCTGGGCGCCACCACGGCTGCCGTTGCGGTTATCGGGATCGATCTCGTTGGTCTCGCCGCTGTCTTCGTCTTTGGAAGTCTCCGTAAACGGGTCACTCATGAGACTTACGCAGATGAGACCGACCTGTCGGTGGAGTAGACCAAGCCGCACTTGACAAGCGCTCGGCGATGCGGTGTTTCTGAGGCGTGATGGGGCGTGGTAACATTGGCGGTAACCATGCCGATACGATTGCTGGCTCCAGAGGTCTCGTCCAAGATCGCAGCCGGGGAGGTCGTGGAGCGGCCAGCCTCCGTGGTGAAGGAGCTGGTCGAAAACTCCATCGACGCCGGCGCCACCGACGTGTCCGTCGAGATCAGGGCGGGCGGTACGGAGTACATCCGCGTGGCCGACAACGGCTGCGGCATCCCCGCCGCGGAGGTCGAGTACGCCTTCGAGAGGTTCTCCACCAGCAAGGTCGCCTGCGCCGACGACCTGGAGTCCATCAGCACCCTGGGCTTCCGGGGCGAGGCCGTCCCCAGCATCGCTGCCGTCTCCAAGGTCACCATGGTGACCCGCACCGGCGACGCGGACGGGGGCGTGGCCCTGGAGGTGGACGAAGGGCGCATCGTGTCGAAGCAGCCGCGGGCTGCGCCCCCCGGCACCGTTGTGACCGTGCGGCGCCTGTTCAGGAACTTCCCGGCCAGGCGCAAGTTCATGCGCACCCCGGCCACCGAGACATCCAGGATCCAGTCGCTGGTCACCCGCTGCGCCCTGGCGTACCCCTCGGTCCGCTTCCGGCTCAGCACGGAGCGCTCCACCATCTTCTCCAGCCCGGGCTCCGGCGACCTGCGGGAGGCCGTAGCGGCCGTGAACGGCCCGGAGGCCGCCGCGGCGATGCTGGAGCTCTCGCCCGCGTCCCCGAGGGAAGACCAGGAGCCCAGCGTCCTGGTCTCGGGCTTGGTGAGCCCCCCGTCCATCGATAGAGCGAACCGGAGCTACATGAGCTTCTTCGTCAATGGCCGGTGGGTCCAGAATCGCTCCCTGGGCTACGCGGTGGATCAGGCCTATCGCAGCTTCCTGATGGAGCGGCGCTACCCTGTGGTGGTGATCGACATAAGGCTGCCTCCCCAGGACGTCGACGTGAACGTGCATCCGGCCAAGGCCGAGGTCCGCTTCCGGCAGGAGAACCAGGTCTTCGGCGCGGTGCAACAGGCGGTGCGGCGCACCCTGGTAGACCACTCTCCCGTACCCGAGATAGCACACGCCGGAGCGGGCCAGGGAGCGGCCTCCGGGAGGGAGGGCGCCACATTCTGGCCGACCGCTCCTTTCGCCGCCGCGCCTTCCCCCGGAGCGAGCCCGCCTGACGGAACGCCGCCCTACGCCGGACCGCCCATTCCCAGGCAGGCGCTCCCAATGCTCAGAGTGCTGGGACAGGTGCAGTCCACCTACATCGCGGCCGAGGGCCCCGACGGCATGTACCTGATCGACCAGCACGCGGCCCACGAGCGAATCGTCTTCGAGAGGGTGGTGGAGAACGCCCGCTCCCGGACCTCGGAGTCCCAGACCCTCCTGGAGCCCTTGCGCGTGGAGCTGAACCCCGGCCAGGAGCAGCTCTGGTCGGAGCAGCGGGAGCTGATCGCCCGCGTGGGCTTCCAAGTCGAGCCCTTCGGGCCGCAGACCTATCTGCTGCGGGCCGTGCCGGCCCAGATAGTCGACGGCAGCCCCGCCGAGAAGCTGCGGGACGTTCTCGACTCGATGGCGGAGGGCGGGGGCTTCGAGGAGTGGGAGGAGAGGGCAGCCTACTCCGTCGCCTGCCACGGCGCCATCAGGGCGGGCAAGATCCTCTCGCGAGAGGAGATGTCCGAGCTGGCGCGCTCCCTGGAGGCGTGCATCCAGCCCAACACCTGCCCCCACGGCCGCCCCACGATGCTCCACCTTACCTCCAGCCAGCTGGAGCGAGAGTTCGGGCGTGCGTAGAGGCTCCGTCTTGGATAACATGAGGCAAAAGGGCTTGGGGGCCCGCGGCTCCGAGTTCTCGGAGCGTGGTGGATCCAGGGGAAGGAGGTTGACGTGAAAGCAAACTCCAAGAGGCTGCACAGGAGCAAGAGCGACTCCATGGTATTCGGAGTCTCCGGCGGATTGGCCGAACACTTCGATGTCGACCCGTCGCTGATGCGAATAGCGTGGGTGGTGGCCATCCTGGCGTCGGGCGGTGTGGCGTTGCTTGCCTACGTCATCCTGGCCATAGTGGTCCCCAAGGAGGAGCCCCGCGCCGCGGAGCCGTCGGAGGTGGTGCGCGAGAACCTGGGCGATCTGCCCGCCGATGCCGCCGAGGCGGGGGACGCCCTGGGCATCACCTCGGACGAGGAAGACACCGGGAGAGGCAAGAGGGGCCGAACTCTCGCCGGCCTTGTCCTAGTCGCCGTCGGCGCCGTATTCCTGCTGAGCAATCTCGGCGTCCTCTCCTGGTGGAGGTGGGACGTCTTCTGGCCCGTGCTCCTCATAGGCGTGGGAGTGGCGTTACTGGCCGGCCGCCTCTGGAAAAGGGACGATGTCTAGACGAGGCGGCGGCGCGGACGCCGGACGCCGCGGCCTCCCCCTGTTCCCCTTTGTCCTCATCGCCCTGGGGGTACTGCTGTTGCTGCAGACCACGGGAGTGCTCCCCTGGGGGGCGTGGTCGAGCATCTGGCGGCTGTGGCCCGTCCTCATCATAGTCCTGGGCGTAAACATGGCCCTGGGGAGGCGCGTACCCTGGCTGGCGGCGCTGCTGATCTTCCTGGTGGTGTTGGCCAGCGTGGGTGTGTTCATCTTCGGCTACGCCGTGGATGTCGCCAGGTCCGACGTCAGGGGCTTTCTGCAGGAGCCCCTGAGTCGCTTGGAGGCCGTCGACGTAGAGATAGACTTTGGCGCAGGCGAGCTGACTCTAAGCTCCCTGCCGGCAGGCTCCAACAGCTTGGTCGAGGCCGAGTTTCAAGGCCGGGAGGCGGATACGTCTTTGAGGCGCTCCGGCTCCGGGGAATATGCGAAGCTGGACATCTCGGAGAGAGACGCCTACAGCTTCAGCGTCTTCGATTTCGGCGCCGCGAAGTGGAACGTGTCCCTATCGCCGGCCCCCCGGATGGCCCTGGCCATCGACGCGGGGGTGTCCGACATGGATGTGGACCTCCGAGACCTGAGGGTCAGCGACCTCTCCATCGACACTGGCGCGTCGGACGTCGAGATCATCATGCCCGAGGCGGCGGGGCACGTCGGAGCCGACATCGACGCGGGGGCGGCGAGCATGATGATCGTCATTCCCCGGGGCGTTGGCGCGAGGATCGACGCCGACGCGGCCATCGGCCAGCTGAACGTCGACAGGGGCCGCTTTCCCAGGACGGGCGACTACTACGTGTCCCCGGGCTTCAGCAGGCTGAAGAACCGCATAGAGCTGAAGATAAACGCCGGCGTCTCCGACGTGACGGTCCGATAGCCAACTTCCTCAGCCTGAAGGAAGCAACCCCACCCCTCATCAGGAGGTAAGACTCTCTCCCTCCCAGGAGGCAAACTCTCCCCTCGCAGGGGGAGCAAACCCCACCTCTCCCCCTCGCAGGGGGAGATTGAGAGGGGGTCACAGGCTGCTGGTCAGGACCTCGGAGCCGACGCGGCGGCCGTCCAGGTCGAAGGACCGCCCGCGGCCCGTCCCGGTGAAGCCCAGCGCCTCGAAGAGGGCCCTCTTCTCCGCGTCCTCGTCGGAGACGACGGCCCGGACGCCGCGGGCCCCGGACGCCTCTGCCCAACCGATCGCCGCCTCCATCAGGCCGTCCCAGCTGTCCAGGTGCCTGCGGAGCGTGAACCCGTCTACCTGGCAGCCGCCATCGACGTCCAGGCGTGCCGTCGAGAGCCCCACGGCCTTGCCGTCGCCCGCGGCGGCGGCGAACCACGCCCCCCTTCCCCCCCTGGCCACGTGCTCATAGCGGCGGTACAGGCCCATGCACGAGCTCTGAGTCGCGTACCTGGTCGAGCACATGGCCGCGTTGGAGTCCAGCACGTGCCAATCGTGAGGAGCGACCATCAGCGGAATGATGGGAATCCTGAGGTCGGGGGAAGCCGGGCGGACGGGCGCCGAGCCGACCCCGCGGAAGTGGTCGACGAGGAACGATTCGGGGGAGTCTCCCGAAGTGATGTTCGCCATCACGTTGGCCCCCGCCAGCTTCCGCCATCCCAGGCGGTAGTAGATCCGGGCGGCGTCCGGGTTGACCGTGCCCAGGAACAGGGCCTGCCCGCCCCCGCCGCGAAACTCGCCCACGGCCTGGCGGCACAACTCGGTCGCTATGCCCGATCGCCTCAGCGCCGGATCGGTCGCCACCTCACCCACTCCCCCCAGGTACGGCGCGGCCCTCGACAGATTGAGGCCGCACGTACCCGCCAACCGGCCCTCCCGCCTCTCCGCGTAGACCACGTTGATGCTCTGCTCGACCTCGCTCCCCAGGAAGACCTCTGGAGGCAGGTCCAACGGCCCCTCCATTGTCGAGACCCAGAACTCGAACAGCTCCCGTGTCAGCGACCGCCCCAGCGGCGCCTCGAATCTCATGGCTCATCTCCCGCAATGTGACCCACAGTATAGCGGCTGGGGCAGCGCGCCGATGCTATCATGGGTGTAAGGGCTCCGAAGTAAAAATCAGAGGCAATCCCTTAATCCCACGAATCCCAGTCCAGACGGGAGAGAGCATTGACCAGCGCACTTGAAGTGCTGAAGAGCATCAGGGTCTGGCAGATCGTCGTACTCCTCGGAGTCGTCGGTCTCGCCGCCGCCGGCACGTACGCGGCCTTCACGAGGGCCACCGCCGAGGAAGCCACCGACCTGGAGGAGGACCAGCGCCTCGTCGCCGTGAAGCGCGGGGACTTCGTCAACGAGATATCGGTGAACGGCGCCCTGGTCTTCACGAACCGCGTCACCCTCAGCTTCGGAGCTGCCGGCACCGTGTCGGAGGTGGCCTTCGACGAGGGGCAGCGCGTACGGGCAGGCGACGTGCTTGCCCGCCTCGACGGCGAGACGATATCCGGGCTGGAGAGGAAGGTCGTGCAGGCCGAGGGGGAGCTTCGAAGCGCCGAGGAGGCACTGGCGGAGGCCAGAAACCCCTATACCGGCGTAGACCTGGCCCGGGCCGAGGCCGACATCGCCGACGCAATGGCAGCGAAGGCCTTGGCCGAGAAGGCGCTGGGAGATATGAGCACCCCCGACCCGCAAGCGGTCGCCAGGGCCAGGGCCGACATCGCATCAGCCGAGCTCTCCCTGCGCAACGCCCAGGAGGCCCCCGACCGGCTCATGGAGCCGCCGTCAGCCCAGATGGTCGCCAAGGCGGAGAGCGACATCACGATGGCCAAGCGCAGCCTGCGGGAGGCACAGCAGGCGCTCGCCGAGCTGGTCGAGCCCTCCGCCGACGCCATCTCCGCCGCCGAGGCAGCTATCACCATGGCGAAACAGGAGATGGACAGAGCCCAGAGGGCCCTCGACGAGCTGACGGGGGGGGCCGACGAGGAGCTGCTCGCCAAGGCCCAATCCGACCTCGAGGCGGCCCAAGCCACACTGAAAGAGACGCGGCTCGACCGCTCTCTCACGAGGATCGAGTGGAACGACAGCCTGGATGCGGCGCAAGAGAAGGTGAGTACGGCCTCGGACGACTACGCGGCAGTCTTTGTGAAGTGGCTGGGCGCAACCCTCACGGAAGAGGAGCTGGCGTCGCCCCCGAGCGCGGTCCTTGCCGCCTGGGACGCGGACCTGGAGGCGCTGCTGGCGGGGACAGAACGATACGGCGGCTACAGGACGGCCATATCGTCGGACCAAACCCGCCGCGACGATCCGGAGACCCCGTGGAACGAGCTGCTCATCTTCCTGTGGGTGAACTTCTATCCGGGCGAGATAGTCGCCGCGTGCGGCGAGGGAGCCGCTCCGCCCCTGGGAATCTGCATCATGCGGGACCTGGAAGAGCCATGGACCGCCCTGGAGGCAAAGAGAGTCGCCCTGGAGACCGTGAAGCTGCAGGCGCAGAGGGCCATCGAGCGGAGCGAGAGCGCCATCGTCCGCGCGGAAAGGGCCATCACCGACGTGCAGAAGAGGATGGTGGAGCTTCAGGAGAAGCCCGACGAGCTGGAAGTTGAGGCCGCGCGCAGCCGCGTCGGCGCCGCGGCCCTTGCCCTGGAGAGCGCCGAAACCGCCCTGGCAGAGCTGACCGGCCCGGCTGACCTGGACGTCGAGGAGCGGAGACAGCGGGTGGAGCACGCGGAAACGGCGTTGAACGCGGCAAGGGAAGCGCTGGAGGAGCTGAAGTCCGGCCCGGAGGATGGAGAGGTGGAAGCCGCGACGATTCAGATCGTCAAGGCGAGGATCAACCTGGATTCGGCCCAAGCGAGCCTCGAGAGCCTGCTGGCGCAGCCGGCCCCGGTGGAGGTGGAAGCAAGCCTCAAGGGTATCGCGCTGGCGGACGCGAACATCGCGGACCTGAAGCGGAGGCTGGCGGAGGTCCAGGCCGGCGCGGACCCGCTGGTCGTATCCCTGCGGGAGGGGGACGTCGCGGCGGCCAAGTCCACCCTCGCCGCGCTCCACGAACAGCTCGAACAGTCCGTGATCACGGCCCCTTGGGACGGGATCGTCACCAAGGTGAGAGTCGAAGAGGGGCAGGACGTCGGGCTCGGCGTCTCGGCTATCGACATGGTCGATCCGGCAACGGTCGAGGTTGCGGGCGCCATCAACGAGATCGACGTCCTCCTGGTACGGGAGGGCACCGAGGCCGCCATCACGCTGGACGCGCTTCCAGGCCAGGTCCTGATAGGGACCGTGACCGAGATCGGCGCGCAGACGACGAGCCAGGAGGGCGGCCAGTTCAACCCCTTCAGCCCGCAGACCAGCTCGGTGCTCTACCCCATCACCATCCAGGTGCAGCCGCCCGAGGGTGTCGATCTGCCGGAGGGCCTCACCGCCCTCGCCTCGGTGCTGATCGAGGAGGAGCCGGACGTCCTCTTGGTGCCCATAGACGCCCTGTTCGGCACCTTCGATCAGCCGATGCTGAAGGTCATGACCGACGGGCTGCTGGAAGAACGGCAGATCCGGATCGGCAGCACCGACGACTTCTGGGCCGTGGTCGAGTCCGGGGCCGCAGAAGGGGAGATGGTGGTGCTGGAGACGCGCCACGCCGGCGGTTTTGGACGATTCGGGTGGTCCGGCGGTGGCAGCGTCACCATCATTGAAGAATGAGAGCGTGGAGCCGCCAGCGCAAGGGCCTGGAATGAAGAAGCAGTGATAGAGATCCAAGAGGTCACCAAGATCTACAGGATGGGCAGCGTGGACGTCGCCGCCCTCAACGGCGTCACCGTCGCCATAGAGCGGGGCGAGCTGGTGTCCGTCATGGGTCCCTCGGGCTCAGGCAAGTCCACTCTGATGAACATTCTCGGTTGTCTCGACGTCCCGACGTCCGGGGTGTACAGGTTCCAGGGCCGGGACGTCGGCTCTCTCAGCGACAACGGCCTCGCGGAGATCCGGAACCGGGAGATCGGGTTCGTCTTCCAGACCTACAGCCTGCTGGCCCGTCTCAGCGCGTTGGAGAACGTCGAGCTGCCGATGCTCTACGGCAACGGCAAGAACCGGAGGCGAAGGGCCCTCGACGCCCTCGACCGCGTCGGCCTGGGAGACCGGGTCAAGCACCGGCCGGCGGAGCTGTCCGGCGGACAGCAGCAGCGGGTGGGCATAGCCAGGGCGCTGGCCAAGCAGCCCTCGGTCCTGCTGGCCGACGAGCCCACCGGAAACCTGGACAGCGGCTCCAGCGAGGAGATAGTAGACGTGCTCCAGAGCCTCAACTCGGAGGACGGAATGACCGTCGTCATCGTCACCCACGACCTCGACGTGGCCGGCCGCACGAACAGGACCATCTCCATGAGGGACGGCCTGACCGTCAGCGACCGGCCTGTGCCCCGGACGCCGGGCGCCCCCCGGACGCCGGGCGCCAGGAAGAGCCCCCAGGAAACCCAAGAGTGAACCCCCTGGACGTCATGAGAACGGCGGCCTTCTCCCTGGGGGCCAACAAGCTGCGCACGATACTGGCGCTGCTGGGCATCGTCATCGGCGTGGCCGCCGTGGTGGTGATGCTGGCCATCGGCCGCGGCGTCCAGGCCCAGATCACGGCCTCCTTCGAGGGGCTTGGGACGGACACACTCTTCGTCCGGCCTAACTTCAGGTACGGGGCGTTCGAGTCCAAGCTGACCCTCGACGACGCCTACGCCCTAGTCGACCCGGAGATGGCGCCGTCCGTGGTCAGGGTGGCCCCGGAGGTGGAGACGGGGGGTGAGATTGTCGCCGGCCGAAAGAGTACGTCCGGCCAGGTGCTGGGCGTCACGCCCGAGTTCCTGGAGGTGCGCAGCTACGACCTGCGCTCCGGCCGGTTCGTCAACGCGGTCCACGTACGGAACATGTCCGATGTGGCCGTCCTCGGCCCAGACGTGGCCGAGGTGCTGTTCGGCTTCCGTGACCCCGTCGGGCAGACGGTGAGGATAAACGGGAGGCAGCACACGGTCATCGGCGTCCTGGAGAGCCGCGGGAACCTGGGCTTCGGCAACATCGACTCCAACGTCCTGGTCCCGATTACCTCCGCCTACTACAGGCTCAATGGGATCGCCAGAGCCGGGGCTGTCATCGCCGACGTCATCTACGTCCAGACCACGGGCGTCGACGCCATCGACGCCGCCACCGAGCAGGTCGACACCATCCTCCGGCTGCGGCACCGTATCGTCGACGCACCGGACTTCGAGGTAGAGAGCCCGCAGTCCATCATCGAGGCGGTCAGCGAGGGCCTGACCGCCTTCACGATCTTCATGGGGTCGGTGGCGGGGATATCCCTCTTGGTCGGGGGCATCGGGATCATGAACGTCATGCTGGTCTCCGTCACCGAGCGCATCCGCGAGATAGGCGTCCGTAAGGCAATGGGCGCCAAGAGGCGTGACATCCTCTCCCAGTTCGTGCTGGAGTCAGTCCTTCTGACCCTGGGAGGCGGCATCGCGGGAGCGCTGCTGGGAATAGGGCTGTCGAGGCTCGTGAGCGGGGTGGCCCTTGCCGGAGAGGGGTCGGAGCTGCAGACGATGGTCACGCCGGACGTCATCGTCCTGGTCCTCACCGTCTCCATCTCCATCGGGCTCTTCTTCGGAATCTACCCCGCGTTCAGGGCCGCCGGCCTGCATCCCATAGAGGCGCTCAGGCACGAGTAGCAGATCTTTTCATTGGGGAGAAAATCATGAGCACCAGGGCATTCATCGTACTGATAGTAGCAGCCATGCTCTTTGGGGGCGCATTGGCGGGCGCCTTCATCGGGGGTACCTTCGTCGGAGAGGGCCGGGCCGAGACCCAGCCGGAAGATAGAGATTTCCTGATGACTGGGGGGAGTATCGACACCGGCGAGCTGGAGGCGCTCCGGCGAGAGCTGGGCACCGGCGTGAAGCTGGACGACCAGTCCGTCCAGCAGATGCGGGCGCAGATGCGAAGCATGGCCCCCGGCAAGGAGGGCGCAGCCAGCCTGATGCTCGGAGGCGTCGCCGGGAGCATCGCCGCCGTCGACGGCTCCAAGCTCACCGTCGACACCCCGGACGGCCCCGTGACGGTCACCTTGGGCGACGACACGACGCTGCACCAGGTCGCCGAGATCGGCCCGGCCGACCTCGAGGCGGGCAGCTTCGTCACGGTCATGGGCCCCCGCGGCGACAGCGGCGGCGTCGAGGCCCAGACGATAACGGTCATCCCCGAGGGCGTCGACTTCCAGCTCCCCGGCCTCGGCGGCCCGGGAGGCGCCATCACCATCCCCGGCAGCCAAGGCGTCCAGCAGAAAGTACCAGGACAGTAGGGCCCCTCTCACATCAGTTGAGCCGGCTATCAAACTGCTGACAAGTATCGCAGAGCGCCAGCAGACGATCCTGCAGGAGACGCGGCGCGAGGCCAACTACACGCGGAGGCTGTGGATACTGGCGTGTCGGAAGCTTGACTTACTCGATGATGAGGACCTGGCAAAGGAATAAACTAGGGAAGGCCTGAATAAGTCCCGTGGATGCGGAGGATGGACATGAAACCCGCCCCTCCAGAGGGCTTCCGGCGAGTTGTTCAGAGGTTCCCTAGAGATTGGAGGTCACGATGATGACGACTACAGAGCCAACGAGACGGCTTACCTTGCTGGGCATTGTCCTGGCACTGGCGCTGTCGGCAGTCCTCATAGCCTGCGGCTCCGATGAGCCGCCGGTTTCGCCCGCGACGGAAGCAGCGCCTTCCACTCCCATGCCGGGGGACGCGCCCACCGCCACCGCTGCGCCCCGACCGGAGGCTACGACAGCGCCTCTGCTCACCATTGGGCCGACCTCGGCGGCAACGGACCGGGAGGCGCTGGTTGCCCTCTACAACGCAACAGACGGTCCGAACTGGGTATACGATGAAAACTGGCTGAGTGACGCGCCCCTAGCCGAATGGCACGGCGTCACCACCAACGACGACGGGCGCGTTACAAGGCTGGAGCTCCCCTACAACGATTTGAGTGGGGAGATACCGCCGGAGTTGGGCAGCCTCGCCAACCTGGAAGTGCTGGACCTCCGTACAAACCAGTTGAGCGGGGAGATACCGCCGGAGCTGGGCAGCCTCTCCAACCTGATACAGCTGTACCTCGACGGCAACGAGTTGAGCGGGGAGATACCGCCGGAGCTGGGCAGCCTCGCCAACCTGGTAACGCTGTACCTCAATAGGAACGAGTTGAGCGGGGAGATACCGGCCGAGCTGGGCAGCCTTGCCAACCTGGTACAGCTGTACCTCGGCGGGAACCAGTTGAGCGGGGAGATACCGGCCGAGCTGGGCAGCCTCGCCAACCTGACAGGGCTGTACCTCGGCGGGAACCAGTTGAGCGGGGAGATACCGGCCGAGCTGGGCAGCCTCGCCAACCTGGTACAGCTGTACCTCGCCGACAACCAGTTGAGCGGGGAGATACCGGCCGAGCTGGGCAGCTTCGCCAACCTGACAGGGCTGGACCTCGGCAGGAACCAGTTGAGCGGGGAGATACCGCTGGAGCTGGGCAGCCTCGCCAACCTGGTAACGATGACGCTCTCCGACAACGATTTGAGCGGGGAGATACCGCCGGAGCTGGGCAGCCTCGCCAACCTGAAATCGCTGCGGCTCTACGGCAACGTTTTGAGCGGATGCGCTCCAGCCAGTTTGAAACGCGACAGCTTATCGGTGGGTCTGCCCGATACCGTGGACGGTTATTGCCCGTAGAGGTCTGCGCTAAACAGAGATGGGAGGTCTACGATAATGACGAGTACAGGAACGATGAGATGGCTTGCCTTGCTGGGCATTGTCCTTGCGCTGGCGCTGCAGGCAGTCCTCATAGCCTGCGGCTCCGATGAGCCGCCGGTTTCGCCCGGGACGGAAGCAGCAACTTCCACCCCCATGCGGGGGGACGCGCCCACCGCCACCGCTGTAACGTCCACCCCCAAGCCGGGGGACGCGCCCGCCGCCACCGACGCGACGCGACCGGCGGCTACGACAGCGCCTCTGCTCACCATTGGGCGGACCTCGGCGGCAACGGACCGGGAGGCGCTGGTTGCCCTCTACAACGCAACAGACGGCCCGAACTGGGACGACAATGAAAACTGGCTGAGTGACGCGCCTCTGGGCGCATGGTACGGCGTCGAAACTGACGACAATGGACGCGTAGTCCGTCTGAGGCTCTACGGCAACGATTTGAGCGGGGAGATACCGCCGGAGCTGGGCCGCCTCGCCAACCTGCAAGAGCTGGACCTCGACGATAACCAGTTGAGCGGGGAGATACCGCCGGAGCTGGGCAGCCTCGCCAAACTGCTAGTGCTGGATCTCCGCAGTAACGATTTGAGCGGGGAGATACCGCCGGAGCTGGGCAGCCTCGCCAAACTGCTAGTGCTGGATCTCCGCAGTAACGATTTGAGCGGGGAGATACCGCCGGAGCTGGGCAGCCTCGCCAACCTGAGAAGGCTGTACCTCGACGACAACGAGTTGAGCGGGGAGATACCGCCGGAGCTGGGCAGCCTCGCCAAACTGGCATTGCTGTACCTCGCCGGGAACCAGTTGAGCGGGGAGATACCGCCGGAGCTGGGCAGCCTCGCCAAACTGGAAAATCTGGACCTCTACGAAAACCAGTTGAGCGGATGCGCTCCAGCCAGTTGAGCCTGTCTCAGAAGAACATCTGTGAACAGGTTCACTCTGACGCGAAGGTCTGATGTAAGACGACGGTGTGGAGACTGGTCGCTGTCATCGCCTCAGTTCACGAGACAGGACAAGGCTTCGGACCGTGGAAAGGGATGGCTGAAGGGGCGGGAGGAGCTCCACACCCGATAGAGAGTGCGCAGGTTGAAGGCTGTTGCCAACATGGTCCACTCGGCCGCCACGTTAACGAGGCCGCGCAGCAGGAACCTACGTGCCCTCTGTTGCTCCTTGATGATTCCGAAGACCGGCTCGACGAGTTGCTTTCTCAGCCCGTAAGCTTCTTTGGCTGCTGAGGTGGACATCCAGGCGCGATGGCCACGTAGGACTGCGTCGTGCGGCCCTATGGCCAGGCTTCGCCCAATCTCTTTGGCTCTGGTACAGGCTCTGAAGGCCGGACATGCCTGACAGACAGCACCTGCAGCCCGGTACAGACGCAACGGGACTCCGTTCGCATGCTGTATGCGGACGAACGCGAGCGTCTGTCCCTGGGGACACCTGAAGCTGTCGCTGTGCTCGTCATAGGTGAATCTGTCCTTGTGGTAGGGGTCTTCGAGGAACCGTTGTCGTGCCTCTGACACCACCACCTGCTGACCTCGACGGTCGCACTCCGCCAGGTGACTGGCAGCGAAGTATCCGGCGTCGGCCAATGTCATCTGCGACTTCGTCCCCGTAGTCTCCTCGGCCTGCTCCATCATCGGCACCAGCAGGGCATTGTCATTGGCCGCATCAACCACGTCCACGGCGGTGACCACCATGCCGGTCCCTCCCCCATCCACCTCTACGGGTGAGACCATAGCCTGGGCGTTGTAGCCAGCCACGATGCCCTGCCTTCCCTTCATCAGCCGGGCCTCCGGGTCGGTCAGGTTGATGCGCTTGTGGCGCTTCTGACTCGCAAGATCGGCCATCGCATGCTTCACCTGCTCTCTCAAGACCTCCTTGTCCGCCAACTTCTGAGGCAGACGGGCGACGGCGGCCTCTTCTCCCGCCTCGTTCTGTGCCTCAAGGTCGGTTATCGCCCGCTCCAACCGATCCAACAGCCCTCTCAGCCCCTTGGCATCGTAGCTCCTGTTCACTGAGGCGTTGGCGACCACCTTCGTACCATCCACCGCCTGGACCTCCTTGTCCACCAACTTCATGGCCACCGCCGTACGCACGGTACGCTCGAACAGCTTCCTCATAGCCTGCCTATGCCCTTTGTAGAACCGCCACAGGGTGTTGTGGTCAGGATGCTGCCACCCGGTCAGCCATAGGTACGGTATCTGGTCCCGGCAGGCCACCTCCAGCTTTCGGCTCGAGCGCACCCCGGTCATGAAGCCATATAGCCACACGCTCAACAGCGCACGAGGATGGTAGGCTGGCGCCCCCATCGAGTCACCTTCTATGTCCACGCCAAGCTCCGTCCAGCTATCCCTGTCCAAGGCGTCAACGAACTCGGCCACGAATCGCGCCGGATGATCCAACGGCAACAGCTCGTCAAGCGTCGGCGGCAACATCCACATCTGCTCTCGGCCCATCGGTCGAAGTGGCATCTCAATATCTCCCATCTTGATGTCCCTTCAAACGTACACCTGACCCATACCCAACGCCACCCCAGACTTCTGAGACAGGCTCAGTTGGGAACGCGACGGGTTTTCCCTGCCGGATACCATGGACGGCTATTGCCCGTAGAGGCCGGCGCTAAACAGAGATGGGAGGTCTACGATAATGGCGAGTACGGGACCGGCGAGATGGCTTACCTTGCTGGGCATTGTCCTTGCGCTGGCGCTGCCGGCAGTCCTCATAGCCTGCGGCGGCGATGAGCCGCCGGTTTCGCCCGAGACGGAAGCAGCAACTTCCACCCCCATGCGGGGGGACGCGCCCACCGCCACCGCTGCGCCCCGACCGGCGGCTACGACAGCGCCTCCGCGCACCATTGGGCCAACCTCGGCGGCAACGGACCGGGAGGCGCTGGTTGCCCTCTACAACGCAACAGACGGTCCGAACTGGGAATCCGATGAAAACTGGCTGAGTGACGCGCCCCTGGGCGAATGGTACGGCATCGAAACTGACGACAATGGACGCGTAGCCAGTCTGTCGCTCGACTACAACCGGTTGAGCGGGGAGATACCGCCGGAGCTGGGCAGCCTCGCCAAACTGGTACAGCTGTACCTCGGCGGGAACCGGTTGAGCGGGGAGATACCGCCGGAGCTGGGCAGCCTCGCCAAACTGGTACAGCTGTACCTCGGCGGGAACCGGTTGAGCGGGGAGATACCGCCGGAGCTGGGCAGCCTCGCCAAACTGGTACAGCTGTACCTCGGCGGGAACCAGTTGAGCGGGGAGATACCGCCGGAGCTGGGCCGCCTCGCCAACCTGGGAAGCCTGTCTCTCGGCGGGAACCAGTTGAGCGGGGAGATACCGCCGGAGCTGGGCCGCCTCGCCAACCTGGGAAGCCTGTCGCTCGACGACAACCAGTTGAGCGGGGAGATACCGCCGGAGCTGGGCCGCCTCGCCAACCTGGGAAGCCTGTCTCTCGGCGGGAACCAGTTGAGCGGGGAGATACCGCCGGAGCTGGGCCGCCTCGCCAACCTGGGAAGCCTGTCTCTCGGCGGGAACCAGTTGAGCGGGGAGATACCGCCGGAGCTGGGCAGCCTCGCCAACCTGGAAGTGCTGGTGCTCAGCGGCAACCAGTTGAGCGGATGCGCTCCAGCCAGTTTGGAACGCGGCGGCTTAGAGGTTTACCTGCCGGAAACCGTGGACGGCTATTGCCCGTAGACGTCGGTGCTAAGAAGCCCTGTCTCCTCCCCCGCGCTGCGCGCAACACATCCCGCGGACCGGAGGGGGCTACGGCGAGTTGTTCAGAGGTTCCCTAGCATCCTGCACGACCGGTCAAGCGGAAGTCTGGCCGCTCCCCGAAAGGTCATCCCCGCGATCCCCGACACCTCCGAGAACGTCATCAAGGCACTGACTAACGCCATGCGCGGACTACTCGTTCCCCATCGAGCCTGAACGGTTACGCGATGGCCGCACCCTTGACGCCCGTACCACACCTCCCCTACAATACGCTCATATGTTCCCTACATCCGACCCCAACGGACACCTGCAACAGAGCAAGCAGGAACACCCCGAAGGCCAAGGTGCTGCGCCTATACAAGAAATACAAGAAATCGTGCGCCAGGAGACCGACAACGGCAGGGCCATCGTCCGTTTCCTAGTCGGCGCCATGGAGGGCCGGCTCGAGGGCTCCAAGCCCTCACACAGGCTCCACGCCGCCCGTCAGCTCGTCAACCTCGGCTTCACCGGCGCCCAGGTCTTCATCGACCAGAACACCCAGCACCGCCGCCGCAACGCGCCGGAATCCAGGGGCAAAACCCCGGTCGCCATATCCGGCAAGCTCGCACAGATCGTCCGGGAGGAGACCGAAGACGGCAGAGTCGCCATCCGCTTCCTCGTCGACGTCATGTTGGGGACCCTCCAGGGCTTCAAGCCCCACCACAGGCTCGCCGCCGCCAGGGAGCTCCTACGCCGCGGCTTCGACAACGCCCCTGGCGACGGTCCCGGCCGGCCTCCCGCCGTCCGGCAGCCCGTCGCCGAGCGTCAGCAGCAGCCCGTCGACCACAACAGCTACGCTCCCATGCCCGTCCGCCAGGAGCCCGTCGACGACCGGCGGGACGCCGTTGACCACGACGACTACCCAGTCGACCATCGGCACGAAGACGAGTTCGACGACGAAGCCGCCGCCCCGTCCCACGACGACCCCGGCGACCCCGATCACGACGACTTCCCGCGGACCGCACCCGGCCATCCCCGCCCGAAGGTCGCGGCGCCGGACCCCAAGACCTCCACCAACCGCGAGCCCCCGCCGGGCCAGCGGAAGTCCGACACCCGAAACCCTCTCCGCATCTTCTTCTGACCGACGCCCCCGCGCCGCTACCAGAGGGTCAGGGAGTCCAGGAAGAGCTGCCGCAGGTCGGCCTCGTCCACGGGGCGGGGCGATAGCTTGATCACCCTGTCCTGGGGCAGAGCCCCGGCGACCAGGTCGTCCTCGGTGTACCCGACCATCCCCGGCAGTCAAGGCGTCCAACAGAAAGTGCCAGGGGCCGCTCTCACATCATGTCATTCTGAAACGGAGCGCAGCGGAGTTGAAGAATCTAAGATGGTGGCACAAGAGCATGGCTCCTTAGATTCCTCTCTGCCCTCGGAATGACATGGGGCGGCGGTGTATGATGCAACCGGTGGTGCCTATCCTCAGAAGGAGCGTCGAGCATGGCGACACTGGACGAGCTGGGTACGCGAGTCACGTCAGATGTAGCGGGAGACCATCTCGATGGCCTGGGCGGCCCACACGTCGCTGATGGGGTTCGAGCCCTGATAGGACGGCCGCAGGCCGGGGTTGTCCGGCGCGGGCCGTCGGTGAAAGGGCAGCGCGGTGTACGACTCGAGGCCGTGGCTCAGGACGTCCAGGCCGCTGCAGGCCGTCACCATCTTGGGCAGCGTCCGCGTGTTCTCGCCGCCTTAGCCGTGTCGATGGTCGATCCCCCTCCCACCGCCACGTAGCCGTCGAACCCACCCTCCGCCGCGAAGCGGGCCGCCTCCTGGAAGGAGACGTCGGTGGGCTCGACGCTCACCCCGTCGAACAGCACAGCGTCGACGGCCTCTCGGCGCAGCGACGTCAGCGCCGCCCGGACCGGCTCGCTGTCGGACAGGCCGGGGTCGGTGAGCACCATCACCCTCCGCGCGCCGAGGCGCCGCATCTCGTACCCGACCTCGCGGGTCACCCCCGGCCCGTGCTTGATGCTGGAGGTATCGATGGTGAAGGCTGTCTCTAGGCTGCTCATGTCTCACCCTATCTCTTCGCGGCGCTGTCCTCTGTCCTTGCTCCTGGAGATGGACGGTCGACCCGTCCCGTCCGGCTTCAACGCGAAAACTCTCAGCCGAACGTAGTCCGCCACCCACGTCCCATCGTAGAGCATCGTTGCCCGCAGGTCGTCCTCCGCCATGCCGCACACTCGGCTCCGTTCCGGCTCCGACAGGTCCGATAGCAGGGGCAGGGCGAACACCCTGAGCCAGGCTACCAGCACCCCGTCACCCTCTCCCAGCCGCGTGGGCCGGGGGAAGAGCTCGGCTGACCGGACCGTGAAGCCGAGCCGTTCCAGCAGCGCCGTGTACTGAGCGGCGCTGGGGAAGTACCACGGCAGCCGGTCGATGGAGGGGGCTCCCACTCGCCCGCGGGCCCGATGGACCGCGGCTATGATGGCGCGGATGTTGCCCTCGCCTCCCAGCTCCGCCACGAACCGCCCTCCCTGTCTGAGGGCGTTGAAGATGCCGGCGGCGGCCGTCTCCGGCTCGGTGATCCAGTGGAGGGCGGCGTTGGAGAAGACCGCGTCGAAGCGGGGCGCCAGGCCCATGTCCAGGGCGTCGAGCACCTGGAAGTCCAGGTGCGGGTAGTTGGCGCGGGCCCGCTGGACCATCGACTCCGAAGCGTCGATGCCCAGCGTGTTCGCGCCCGCCTCTGCGATCTTGGCGGTCAGGTGGCCCGTGCCGCAGCCCACGTCCAGTACCCGCTCCCCCGAACGCGGGCCCAGAAGCTCGATGAGGCTTGCGCCATACTCCCAGACGAAGGCGCCGCACGAGTCGTAGTCCGCGGCGTCCCACGCAGTGGAGGGAGCCGGTCTGTCCGACGGCGGCGGGCTCATGCCAGCCCCTAGACCACCTGGTTGACGAGGTCGTGCTCGCCGCGCCAGAGGCGGTCCAGGTTCTCCAGGAGGATGTCTATCACGTTCTCCTCGTACATGCGGGTCTCGCCGCCGGTGTGAGGGGTGATGATCACGTTGTCGATGTCCCAGAAGGGGCTGTCCTCCGGCAGCGGATCGTCCAGGAAGTGATCGATGGCGGCGCCGGCGATCTCGCCGCTCTCCAGCGCGTCCAGCAGCGCGGGCTCGTCGACGCAGGCCCCCCGCGCCACGTTCACCAGGTACGCCGACGGCTTCATCTGTGAGAAGGCCTCACGGTCGATGATGCCCCGGGTCTCCTCGGTGAGCGGGCAGTTCAACACGACGAAGTCCGACTGCCGCAGCAGGTCCGGCAGCCCGTCGGGCGTGTAGATCTCGTCAGCCGGCCCCTCCGCCGTACTGGGGTCCCGCTTGGTCGCCACCACCCGCATGTCGAAGGCCTTGGCCAGCCTCGCCACCCGGGAGCCTATGCTTCCGAGGCCCACTATGCCCAGCGTCTTGCCGGACAGCTCGTCCTCGCGGCTCGCTATCTCGGAGATCATCCCCCTCCAGAAGCGCCTGCGCTGATTGTCGCGGCCAGTGTGTATGTGCCGGGAGAAGGCCAGGATCAGGGCGAAGGCGTGCTCGCTCACCGCGTTGCGGTTGACCCCGCTGGCGCTGGCAAGCCTGAGCCCGCGGGCGGCGAGCTCATCCAGGGGGAACTGGTCGTACCCCGCCCCGATGGACTGGATGAACCGCAGCCGGGGCGCCAGGTCCAGCAGCCGGTCGTCCCAGAATCCCGACACCACCAGGACGTCCGCCTCGCCAATCCTGGCGTCCAGATCCTCCGGCGTGCGCACCTGGAAGTAGCCAAGGCCGGTCTCCCGTCTCTCGAAAATCTCGTCCATGGGATAGGCTATGTGGGCGAAGCAGATGTTGAGCTCTCCCCTGGAGGGGAAAGCCGGTGAGCTAATTGACATCCTTGAGTACCCTCCTCTGTCGTCTGCGCGGGCCGTCCCGCCGTGCTAGTAGAGCCTTCCGTATCGCGGCAGCGGAGCGCCTATCAGCGGCCGGGCGTAGCCGAGATACTCCTCCGTGACGAAGTACGAGGAGCGGTCCAGGTGACACTCGGGCATCGGCCTGACCCTCCCGGCCTGGCGCCCCAGGGGCGCCAGGCCGGTGGTGCATGAGTACTCCTCGTCGTCCCGTTGCCGGTCCGCTCCCTCCCGCACCAGCGTCACCATGCAGTCGCGGTGGCCGTCCAGCGCGTAGCGGACCGCCGCGCGGCCCACCATCTCGGCCTCCTGGGCGTCGGTCTCCGAGACGCAGGCCATCATCGAGCGCTGGATCGTCCCCGGTTTCTCGCAGCGGACGCGAACTCCCAGACGCCGGCTGACGAGGCCCGCCAGGTATCGAGCCGGCCCCTCGAAGTAGGCGTGGCCGAAGTCGTCGACGTACCACGGCTCCTCCTGTCCCCCGATAACGCCGTCGACGCCGCGGGCATTCTCGGCGATCACGGCGACGGCGAAGCCGAAGCGCGCGTACGCACACTCCATGACGGCCAGGAACCGCTCCTCGTCCACCGGGACCTCCGGTAGACAGAGCGCGTGGGGAGCGTCTCGCTCCTCTCGCTTCGCCAGGGCCGCCGCGGCAGCCAACCAACCGGAGTCGCGCCCCATGACCTCGATCAGGGTGATGGGCGACTCCTGGCCCATGGCCTCCGCGTCCCTGCCGGCGCCCATCGTAGCCAGCGCCACGAACCGGGCGGCGCTGCCGTAGCCGGGCGTGTGGTCGGTCTCGACCAGGTCGTTGTCGATGGTCTTGGGGACCGCAGTCACCGTCAGATCGCAGCCCTGCTCGCGGGCTCCCATCCCCAGGCGGCGCCCGGTCTCGGCGGAGTCGTTGCCGCCGATGACGAACAGGTACCCGATACCGCGGGCCGAGAGCGCTTCCAGGGCGGCCGGCACGTCCTCCTCGACGAGCCTGCGCCGGGAAGAGCCCAGCGCGGCTCCGGGGGTATCGGCAACGCGCCTCCAGACGGCCTCCGAGGGGCCAGCAAGGTCCAGGAGTGAGCCTGACAGCAACCCGTCGAGGCCGTGCACGGCGCCATAGACGCAGCCGAGCTCCGGGTGCCTAGCCGCCTCCCTGACGATACCGAACAGGCTCCGGTTCATCACCGGCGTGGGTCCGCCGGACTGTGCTATCAAGACGTTGTTTGGTCTATCCCGCATGTGCCGAGGCCCCGGTCCCCTCCTCCACCTTTGGGACTAGGCGCCGGCCTTGGCGGCGAGGTCCTCGAAATCGGACGCGACGACGTCGATCCACTCCTCGGGCGCCGCGTCGACGTGCGCCCCGGGGCCTCTCTCCAGGGGCCTGGGGACGAAGCCCGTCTTCAGTCCCAGGACTCTCGCGGCTTTGAGGTCGCCCTTGTGGGCAGCGACCATCATCACCTCCTCCGGCCTCAGCCCCAGCATGTCCGCCGCCCCCAGGTAGACCTCCGGATCGGGCTTGTAGTGTTTGAAGATCTCGGCGGAGAGGATACAGTCCCAGGGGAGGCCCGCGTGCTTGGCCATGTTGGTCAGGAGGGCCACGTTCCCGTTGGAGAGCGTCGCTATCACAAAGCGGCTCTTCAGGCGGGCGAGGCCTCCGGGGGAGTCCGGCCACCCGTCCAGCCTGTGCCAGGCGCGGTTGAGATGATCGGTCTCGTCCTCCGAGAGACCGGTTATCCCCAGCTCCTCCAGCAGATCGTCCAGTATCATGCGGTGCAGTGCGTCGATCTTGGTCCAGGGCAGCTCGCCGCCGCGGACCCGCTGCATCGAAGGGCCGTAGTCCCCTCGCCACCTGTCCGCGAACGCCTCCCAGTCGGCGCTGATGCCCTTGGCCTCCCCAAGTTGTCTAAGCTCGCGGATGATACTTCCGCGCCAGTCTACCACCGTACCGAACACGTCGAACGTCATCGCCTTGACCTTGGTGAAGTCCATAGCACTCCTACCTCTCGAATCACTCTCCAACCGAACAGCACCCCGGTTCGCGCAGCCGCGAGACCCCTGCCAACGGACAGACCGTCAGGGCCAGACCAGCTTGTCCCCGTCGTAGACCGCCTCCAGGAAGCGGTCGGTATAGGCGGTCCGGTAGTCGAAGGCCTTGGGAAGGGCGTCGAACTCGATGAACTGATCGTAGAACGCCTTCCACTGCGCGTCCGTCATCCAGCCCAGGCCGCGGCTCCGGGTGACCGCGCTGACCGCGTCGGCCAGCTCCGTCTCCAGCATGAACAGCTGGTGCTCCCTCTCCTCGTTGGGGGCGTACTTCAGGACGACGTCCACCGACTCCTCGGGGTTTTCCGCGATATAGTCGAGGGCCTTCAGGGTGGCCTTCAGGAACCTCTCGACCTTCTCGGGCTCCTGCTCTCCCAGCTCGCGGCGCGTGATATAGGTCAGGCCCATGCTGGGCAGTCCATAGTCGGAGGCCTGCCACTGGTTCACCTCGAATCCCAGGGTCCTCCTCACGGTGTCGGGCTCGTTGGAGTCGAAGACCGCCAGGACGTCGACCTCGCCGTCGGTCAACACCCTGGGATCGAAGCCGACCCGGACCTCCCGTATCTTCGACCTGTCGACGCCGTTCGCCTCCAGTATCGCCAGGTACTCGGGGGGCTGCGAGATCTTGTAGCCGAAGGTCTTGCCCTCCCAGTCCTCGGGCGACTCGATGCCGCTGTCCCTCAGGGCGATGAACGCCTGCTGGCTGGCCTGGCCGAACAGTGCGATGGCGTAGATGGGAAGGTCCGGGTCCGACCTTCGACTCAGGACCGAGGCGGCCGAAGCCGTCGTGAAGTCGACGTCGCCGGCCATCAGAAGCTTCAGGTGCTCGCCGGTGGAGGCGTGAAGGATCTCCACCTCCAGGTCCTGGTCCGCAAAGTATCCCTTCTCCTGCGCCACGTAGGCGGCAGCGAAGGGAAGGTTGGCCTGCGGTTTGAATCCCGCCATGAAGACGACCCGCTCGGTCTCCAGTGGGTCCGAACAGGCGCCTCCCGTCAGCGTGGCGGCGGCCAGCGCCGCAGCCAGGATGAACGCCGCCATCAACCTGCTTCGTAGAGTCATGCCCAGCTCTTTCGTTTCACCTGGATATCTCAGAGTCATGCCAGAACAGTACCAGCTTCTCGGTGTAGGATGTCAACATCGTGAGGGAGATTCCTATGAAAGCCAGCGCAAAGACCGCCGAGAACAGCGTTGGCATGTCCAGGTTGTTGTGGGCCACGATGATCACGGCTCCAAGGCCCTGGTCGCCCGTAAACCACTCGCCGATAACCGCGCCGATAACCGAGAGAGGAATCGAGATGCGAAAGGCCGCGAACAGGTACGGGAGCGAGCTTGGAGCCCTCAGCTTGAAGAAGACCTCCCGCCTGGATGCGTGGAGAGAGGTGAAGAAGTCCAGGGCGCCCGGGTCTACGGAGCGCAGGCCCGTCAGCCCGTTGACCAGCACCGGAAAGAAGGTGATGAGGGCCGCGATCAGCACCTTGGGAAAGGAGCCGAAGCCGAACCAGATGACGAACAGCGGGGCGACCGCCACGATGGGCGTCACCTTGACCAAGACCGCCAGGGGAAAGAGGCTCCTCTCCAGGACCCTGGAGTGCGCCATGATGGTGGCCCCCGCCAGCGCCACCGCACACCCCAGGCCGAAGCCCGCCATAGCCTCCCACAGCGTCGTCCAGCCGTGGCCGGCGAAGTAGCCTATGTCGCCGAATAACCGCTCTAAGACCAGCGACGGCCTTGGGAGGATGTACACCTTGACGTCCAACAGGCGGACCCAGACTTCCCAGGCGGCGGCCATTGCAGCCAGGGCCACGGCCGCGGGGACGACGTAGGCGGCAGCCTGCCCCCACGGTACGGAAGGACGCCGCAGCGCCTCGCCGCCGCGGCCGGCGTCGACGCCGGCCCCCGGGAGGCGCTCAGTGAACGGGTTGTCCATCCTGTACTCCTGACGACAACGCCTCTTTGACCTCCAAGACGTAGTCGAGAAACAGGGCCGAATGCTCCAGCGACTCGGCCCTGGGCCGGGGCAGCTCTATCTTCACCCTCTTCAGGATGCGGCCGGGCCGCGACGACATCACCACGACCCAGTCGGACAGCGTCACCGCCTCGGGGATGCTGTGGGTCACCATGAGGACCGTCTTCGGCGACCGCTCCCACAGCTTCAGCACCTCGTAACGCATGGCGGTGCGGGTTATCTCGTCCAGGGCTCCCAGGGGCTCATCCATGAGGAGCACGGCCGGATCGAAGACGAGGGCGCGAGCCAGGGACACCCTCTGAGCCATCCCACCGGAGATCTGGTGAGGGCTGTAGTTTCGAAAGTCGGCCAGCCCCACCCCCTCCAGTGCCTGCTCCAACAGCCGAGTGTCGACGGCGGCGCCGTTGGCGTTCAACTCCAGGGGAAGGCGAATGTTCTGCTCCACCGTGCGCCACGGAAGGAGTGAAGCATCCTGAAAGACGAAGCCGATGGCCTTGCGGGCCTGGGCCTCCCTCGGAGACCTACCCTCCACCAGGATGGAGCCCGACGTGGGCGTCAGCAGCCCGCCGATAGCCTTGAGCAGCGTCGTCTTACCGCCGCCGCTGGGGCCCACTATAGACGCGAACGCTCCCTTCTCGATCTTCAAGTCTACGTCCTCGATGGCCGTGAGGGAAGATCGGCCGGAGCCGTACACGTGGGTAAGCGCTTTGACCTCTATGTGCCGCTGAGAACTCAAGGTGTCGATTGCCCTCGTCCAAGACCACACTATACCAGCACGGCGCCTGTGCGGGTAGCCGGGCGTGGAAGCACGGGCCCTACCCGCGGGTAGTGTCTCACTTTGACTTAGCGCCGCCTGCACCTATTGACCACCGGCCCGCTCTGCCGGACGATGGCTCCTGGACTAGGGCGTGTTCACACTAACGTAGCGCATCGAAGATGAGGGCAAACAGGATGAACCCGAGGAAGAGCGTGTCGAGCTTCTCAAAGCGAGAGAAGATGCGGCGAAACCCCTTCAACCGGCGGAACAACCGCTCGATTTCGTTCCGCCTCTTGTACATCTCCCGATCGTACTCCCAAGGGTCAACTCGGGTGCTCAGGGGCGGAACAACCGGCGTGAACCCCAGCGCCAACGCCAGTTGGCGGGTCTCATTTCCCTCGTATGCCCGGTCCATTATCAGGAACGGCTTCCGGTTCTGTGACCCGAGGCGTGTCAACAACTTCCGCCCCTCTGGCGCGTCGTGGGCCTGTCCTGGAGAGAGGGAGAACGTTACGGCTGTTCTAGGGATACTCTGAACAAGTTCTGGTGTGTTGTGGCATAGTACTATGCCATACACAAAGCAGAGATGTTTGGGGTGAAGACACGATGGACCAGCCAACATTTGCCGACTTGGAGTACGAGAGCAAGAAGCGCAAGACCCGGCGGGAGATATTCCTGGAGCGCATGGACGGTCTGATCCCTTGGGAACAGCTCGTAGAACGCATCCGCCCGTTCTATCCCAAGGGCAGGCCGGGGCCGGCGACCCTATGAGTTGTCTGTGATGCTGCGGATTCACTGCGTGCAGATGTTCTACAACCTTAGTGATCCTGGTATGGAGGACATGCTCTACGAGGTCGAGTCGGTGAGACGGTTCGTAGGGTTGAGGCTGTCGGGCCCGCTCCCGGACGAGACGACGGTCCTGAACTTCCGCCATCTGCTGGAAGAGCACGAGTTGGGACAGGGTCTGTTCGAGGAGATCAACCGTCATCTGGAGTCCCAGGGGCTGCGGCTTCGGGAGGGAACGATCGTGGACGCGAGCATCATTGAGGCGCCATCGTCAACGAAGAATCGTGCAGGTAAGCGAGACCCTGAGATGCGTCAGACGAAGAAGGGGAATGAGTGGCACTTCGGGATGAAGGTACACGTCGGTGCGGACGCTGAGACGGGAGTAGTACATAGCGTAAGAACGACACCTGCGAACGTTCATGACGTGACGGAGGCTCACCGGCTGCTGCACGGTGGAGAGAAACGGGTGTGGGGCGATGCGGGGTATCAGGGAGTCGACAAGCGATTGGAGAATCGCGAGTTGGATGTGGACTGGCAGGTAGCGATGAGACCCGGGAGACGTCGGCAGCTGGAGCCGGGAAGCTATGAGGCGCTTATGGAGAAGCGCAAGGCGTCGACCAGGGCGAAGGTGGAGCATCCGTTCCTGTACGTGAAGCGGCACTTCGGATACGCCAAGGTGCGTTACCGAGGGTTGGCAAAGAACACGCAACGACTGATGTTGCTACTGGGGATGACGAACTTGATAAGGGCGGAGCAGTACTTGGCAGCCTGACGAGGGCGAAGTGCGCCCAAGCTGGACAAACGAACGTAGATACGCCTTAGCAGAGCCGTTTCAGGACCACAAGACCTCATCGACACACGGTAGGAGGAAGAAACACCTCGGACAGTCCACTTACTGTCCATCACATACGAGATACCCTCAGTTGTTCAGACCTTCCCTAGCATCCGCGGCAACCATATGAATCTTGGTGGTCCAACCGCCACGGGACTTGCCGATGGCCTGGGGTCCGTTTTTTTAACGCACCCGTACCATCGGGATGGACCTTGACGATGGTGCTGTCCATCGAAACCGCCTCGAGCTTGATTCGCACTATCTGCTCCCGTTGCAGATATTCGAATACCCGGTCTAGCACCCCATTCTTTGACCAACGGTTCATCCGCATGTATACAGTGTGCCAGTTGCCAAATCGAGGCGGCAACCCCCGCCACTTGCAGCCCTGCTCGGCGACATACAAGATGGCGTTGAGAACTTGCAGGTTCGGCAACTTGACGTTGCCACGTTGAACGGGAAGGATTGGTGCAATAAGTTGGTACTGAGCTTCTGTGATTTCCATTCCCGGATTGTAACATGATCTGGTTAATTAGTGTGAACAGGCCCTAATCGGAACAGGGGTACAGGACGATGGCAGACTTACGAGACGGGTTACCGTACACCTGGGTGACGTGGCTGGCCAAGATACTCGCGGGCGACTCTTCCTGCGAGTGGGCCGCATGGTTCAGGGCCCGGCACGACCCGAACAGTTGGCAGAGGGTCTCCAAGCCCTCGCTCGACGCTTGGCACATCCGACACGCCGCCCTGCTCAGTCAGATCCAGGACGAGTGGCGCCAGCGGAAGTTCAGCTTGTGGCTTGAGGGCCAGAACTACTTCAAGTTGCGGGGGAGCTGCGAGGTCCTGGCCGGCAAGCCCGACATGATCGCCGTCAGGGACAGGATCGGCGTGGTTGTGGACGCCAAGACGGGGCGACCCAGCCCGGCCCACATCGCCCAGGTCATGCTCTACATGTACGCGGTCCCGAGGGCCCTGCCCCTGCACCGGGACATCACGTTCGACGGCCTCATCGTCTACGAGGACCATGAGGTCTACATCCCAGCTGTGGACGTCGACGATGCCTTCATCGACCGTGCAGTCTCGCTGATCCGGAGACTGTCGGCTGATGAGCCGCCCAGCAAGGCCCCCAGCGCATCGGAGTGCCGCTCTGCGACATCACCGAGGCCGGATTGCCCAGAGCGGGTGTCTCAGGCCCCGTCAGAGGTTACGACGGGCGACTTCCAGACAGACCGTGTTAGTGTCGGAGGATCGGGGAGGGTCCAGAAGCTCACGACGAATCCCGGCGTCAATATCCCCGTGTCGCTAAGTGGTTTCGGGCATTTGGGTCTTGACCCCCTGGCCCGAATGTGTGTAAATACCGGTTGACAGATGCCGCTCTCGTATGGTAGTGTGCCGCCCCACAGGAGTAGAACGTACATTCCATTCAGGAGGCGAGTTATTCGGACAGTGAAAGCTGGTCAGGAGGTACGCCATGCTTGATTCTCGACACGTTGCAAATGAGTTCATCCGGCTTTCAGAGGAGCGGGGCTCCTCACTCACACACATGCAGATCCAGAAGCTGGTCTACTTTGCTCATGCCCGCATGTTGAGCCTACATGGGGAGCCACTCTTAGCCCAGAAGTTTGAGGCGTGGAAGCTCGGGCCGGTGATCCGCACGTTGTATGATGCGCTCAAGGACAACGGCCCAATGCGGGTGAAGGCAGCCATCCCGATGGCTATGCCAGCCGGTCTGTCCACGAGGGAGAAAGACACTATCGCCTGGGCCTTTGCCAAGTACCGCCAATTGGGCGGTCAGGAGCTATCTAAACTGACTCACGCCCCAGACGCACCGTGGTATAACGCAAAGAATGAGAGCTCGCTCTCGAACCCCATCATCGATAATGACCTTATCGGACAGTACTACTGGGCCGAGTGGCAGGAAGATCTTGAAGTGGAGCGGGAGCGACTACGCGATGACCCGGAGGTACAGGCTGCGATCGCCGAGGGGTTCACGCAACTTGACTGCGGCGAGAGCCACTCTGCAAGCTCGCCAGAGGAACTCCAGGAGTTAGTCGCCTCACGTGCAAGATCACGCTAGGCTTATACTCTCAACCGGCGTTCAGTCCTTCTTGGCGTCATGTGGCGACTACATTGACGCCATAGCCGCGTTGTTTTCCCTACTCACTGACCCCGATGTAGACTATCACATCAAGTTCCCTCTGGACGAACGCCACCCGTACGTACCAACGGGGACGAGGGAACTGATAGATGACAGCTGGCACATCCTCTATCGGGTCGACGGCGCTGGTAACGTCTTCGTAGCCTACATGAACCGTCGGACAGCCCCAGCTTAGCGTCGGTCGACCAGCCCTTCCAGCCAGTTGATGTGAAGGCGGTCCGGTTTCAGTGTGGCCACTGCTAGGGCGAGGTCGTCCAGGCGCTCCCGCGATACAAGGTGCCCTAGGATTGCCGCTCTGTGGGGAGTCGTGGGAAGTCCTGATGCGCAACGGCTTCATGGACCCCAATCGAGTGCTTTCCCGCGCCATCCAGGATGTACTTCAGAACCAGAGTCTCCCCATGACCATCCGGTTCGAGATCGACGGTGAGGAGGCAGGTGGCTAGGATGGGCGACCAGGACCACGAGAAAGTTGACTGTTCGGTATGCAATGCCAGCGGGATTACCTGGCAGCGCCGCAAGCCGCGTCTGTGCTCCTTCTGCGAAGGCGCGAGACAGTTGACACCTGACGAGTTGGCCAGCCGACTCAATAGGCTGGCAGGTGAGGTGTCCAGCCTGCCGGGCGCTGTCCACGACGAGCTTGACCGGTTCCAGAAGGCAGTGGGCGAGCAGGCGATCGACGCGGAAGAGCTGGAGAGGCAGTTCCTACTAGAGCGTGGCATCAAGGCCAAGCCGGGCATCGAGGAGCAACACCTGCTGCCCTATCAGGGAGGCGAGCTCTCAGAGGAGCAAGAGGAGCTGCAGGCCATCCTGAAGGCCGGTGAAGAGCGGAGGGCGCGGAGGGCAGCCGCGATCTCTCAGCTTGACGAGCAGGCCCGGCACGACGAGGAGCTGAAGGAGCGCTATGGTCCAGACCTGTACCGTCTCTACAGGTCCGGTCGGATAAGCGAAGCCAAGGCCCACCTGTTGGTGGGCCCGGAAGACCTGACCCTGTTTCAACAGTGCGTCGACCAGGGTAATCTTGCCATGGTCGACGTGGGCTATGATTGCCAAGTTACGGATATCGCTGTTCTGATGGTCACTCAAATTCATTGCCTTCAAATGCGATCGTATATCCGCGGATGGGTTTGCAATTTCAGTCCACTCGTCATAAAATGGCGCTTCCGGTACGATACCAGTACGCACTGAGGTCTGCCGATGCCGAAGAGAAGGCGTGTTCGCCGATACGACCTCTACGCTGACGGTCACGAAACCGTCAAAAGGCCCTCGTCTGTACGCGGGGCGAAGCCCCTGCACGACCCCCCGAGTATTGGCACGGAAAGCCGCATCAGGTACTTCCGGGAGAACCTCTACCCCTACCGCAACCGCATGAGCTACGACGAGTACTACGACCAGAAGTTCCCTCTACAGGTGGAGATGGTCAAGCTCCAGAACTGGATCAAAGACGCCGGGGAGCGGATGATCATACTGTTCGAGGGGCGCGACGCGGCTGGCAAAGGCGGCACCATCCGCCGCTTCATGGAGCACTGGAACCCTCGGAGCGCGCGCGTGGTCGCCTTGGACAAGCCTTCGGAAGTGGAGCAGGGACAGTGGTACTTCCAGCGCTACATCAGCCACTTCCCGTCGTCCGGCGAGATCGTCCTGTTCGACCGGTCCTGGTACAACCGCGCCGGTGTCGAGCGGGTGATGGGCTTCTCCACCGACAGAGAGTACAGGATGTTCATGCAGCAGGTGCCGGTCTTGGAGAGGATGGTCGTCGAAAGCGGCATCCACCTCATCAAGCTGTACTTCTCCGTCAGCCGGAAGGAGCAGCTCCGGCGTTTCAAGAAGCGCGCCAAGGACCCCCTCAAGCAGTGGAAGATCAGCCCCGTCGACCTGCTATCCAAGGACAAGTGGAGCGAGTACACGGAGGCGAAGGAGGCTATGTTCCTCCTGACCGACATCGCCGGAGCGCCGTGGACGATCATCAAGTCCGACGACAAGATGCGGGCGAGGATCAACGCCATGCGCCACGTTCTCAGCTTGATGGACTACGAGGGGAAGGATACCTCGGTCGCTCACGCCCCGGACCCTTCCATCGTCGCCTACACGAGGGAGATATACACCGCGGGCTCCCCCCTGGTAGAGCCTGCCCTCGTCTAGCCCGGAAGCACGCCCTCGCCGGTGAAGAGACGCTCGCCCTCCTCGAGGGTGATGTCAGGTTCGGGAAGCACCAGGTCCGACTCGACTATCTCGTCGAGCGGGACCTCCGTCCCGTTCTCCCTCACCAGGTCCAGCATCTCCTTCAGGAGGCGGTCGAAACCCTCGCGGTCTCCGTCCTCGACGACCTCCACCAAACGGTTATCGATTTCGTTGAGCCGGTCGACGTAGGCGCCTGGAAGGTTGTACTGTCCCTCGGTGAGAATGCGAACGATCATCGCCCGCCCTCCGAAGGTCCCCTGTTGCCCCCGGAAGGCGCCTGTGTCCTGAAGACCGCCAGCTCGTCTTCGACGCTCTGAGACCCGCCCGCCGGAAGCGCTTTTGGGGCCCCGGAAGGCGCCTGTGTCCTGAGGGCCGCCAACTCGTTTTCGACGTTCTGAGACGCGGCGATGGCCGCCAGCTCCTTGCCCAGGGGGTCGCTGCGTCCCGAGAAGTCATCCAGCATACCGAGCTCGGCCAGCTCGTCGATGGCGCCGGACTTGGCTCTCAGGGCCTCGGTCTTCTGCTCGGCCCGCTCGACTGCCAGGGAGACGTCTCCCATCTCTTCCGAGATGCCGGAGAGGGCTCCGCCAATGCGCACCTGCGCTTGGGCCGCGCTGTACTGGGCCTTGATGACCTCTTTCTTGTTGCGGAACGCCTCTACCTTCACCTGGAGACGCCGCTCCGCGTTGGTCAGCTTCTCCTGCTCCAGCTCCATGTTGGCGATCTGGTCGTCCAGCCCTTCGAGCTCGAACACTGCGGTCTGCTTCCGCTGGAGGGCCAACCTCGCCAGGTCCTCCCGGCCGGCCGCCATCGCCTGCCTCGCCTGGTTATCCACCAGGTCGATATTGTCCTTGACCTTGGCCGCCTGCAGCTGCAGCCGACGCTTGGCAGTCACCATCTCGACCACGCCGCGCTTAACGTCTCGCAGCATCTCCCGCTGCTTCTCGTAGGCGTAGTCCAGGTTCTCCGCCGGATTCTCCGCATCGTCCACGATACGGTTCATCTTGGCTTTGACGACGGTGGACATCCTCGAAAGTATTCCCATCTTGCTGCCCCCTCTCAGCTGAACGCCCCCCAGCAGGGAGCGCGCGTACGGCTAGAAGCCGTTTGATCTGCCTCGGTCGCCGCTAAACAGGGATATTAGCCCTACGACCCCCAGAATCACCCCTAAAATGACCAAGATCCAGCCAATCACGTTCAGCAGCGCCGCCAAGAGGTCCCACTGTATGAGCAAACCGACGACTATCAGTAGTATCGCGGCAATGATGAGGCCACCGCCTCCTGCTCTCCTCATGTCACCTCCTGCTCGATTCGCGGCTCCGCAGAGTACATTATCGCAGATGCGTCAAGAAAAAGCGCAGGGTAGATAGGTAGATAGAGACTCCAAACTACCTTTCGGCAGCCGCGCCGCGGCCCGGCGTGCCCCCCTTTCGTGGACACAGGGGCGATGTTACACTCCCACCGTCACAGCAAATTGAAGCCACGGTGGGGTCGGCGCCCCGCTGCATCGTGAGGAGGCGCTTTGCGCGCACCCCTATCGGCCCAATTGTGGCTTGCTGCGGCAAGCAGTCACCTACGTGATGCCGTAAGGGGGCCTTCATGAAGCGACTTATCGCCGCGTGCGTCCTCTTTTGCTTGGCCGCCTGCTCCACTCCCACTACTCCCACGCCCACAACATCGCCTCTTCCGTCACCCTTACCCACGGCGTCCCTCACTCCGACTCCCTCACCCACGGCGTCCCTCACCCAGACCCCCTCGCCCACGGCGACCCTTACTCCGACTCCCTCGCCCACGGCGACCCTCACTCCGACTCCCTCGCCCACGGCGACCCTCACTCCGACCCCCTCGCCCACGGCGACCTTCACGCCGACGCCCTCGCCCACAGCGACCCTCACGCCGACGCCCTCGCCCACAGCGACCCTCACTCCAACCCCCTCGCCCACGGCGACCCTCACCCCAACCCCCTTGCCCACGGCGACCCTCATTCCGACTCCGACGTTGACCCCAACCCCCGCGCCTACCTTCACGCCCACTCAGATACCTACGGCAACTCTGACCCCGACGCCCCGGCCGACGGCGACGGCGACGCCCCCGCCGCAGCCAGGCAGCTTGCGGTGGCGATTCCGCACTCGAAGCTGGGTGGACGCGGCCCCGGTAATAGTCGACGGGACCGTCTACATCGGCTCCCAGGACGCGAACCTATACGCCCTCGACGAGAAGACGGGGCAGAGAAGGTGGTCTCACGAGGTGGGGGGTGGAATAACGGGTGAGGCCGTCGTGGTCGACAGCATCGCCTACGTGTCCTCGCTGGACCACAACCTCTACGCCATCGACACCCTCCGCCGAGAGGTCAAATGGACGTTTGAGACAGGTGACAAGCTGTGGCGCGGTCCCGTGGTGGCGGACGGGGTTGTCTACGTGGGTTCCAAGGACGCCAGCGTATACGCCGTGGACGCCGCAACCGGCGACCTCGTCTGGCAGTACGATACGGCCGATAGCATCATCGGCGGAGTGCGGCTCCACGGGGACACGCTGCTGTTCCCCTCATACGACTATTCCCTCTACGCCCTGGACGCATCCGACGGTACACTGCTGTGGCGAGCGGCCATGGTAAGCGGTTCCGCGACTCGACCAAGTATCGGGGACGGCGCAGTGTACGTCGGAGCCTTCGACGGTCGGGTGTATGCCTTCGACGTGGAGACGGGCCGCTCCCTCTGGACCCAATGGCTTGGGGAGACCGCCATCTGGGCGTCTCCCGTCGTTCACGGAGACCTCGTCTTGGTGGGAGCTACCGATGGGCGTCTGTACGCCCTCGCCGCCGCCGACGGCTCCCTGCGGTGGAGCTTCGCCACGGAAGGCGAAATCAGGTCGACGCCGGCGGTAAGCGACGGGACGGCCTACTTCGGCTCCTACGACGACGGCGTCTACGCCGTGGATATAGCCACGGGCGGGTTGGCCTGGCGATTCGCCACTGAGGGCGACATAAGAGCAACGGTAGCGGTCTTGAACGGTACTGTGTACGCCGGGTCGCGGGACAACGCGCTCTACGCGATAGCGGCGGGCATCCCGCCGGGAACGGAGCTGAAGATGTCGGCAACCCTGGTCGCCTCCTCTACGCCGGACTTCATCCCCCTCAGCCCCGAAGAGGCGCGCGACCTGGTGGAAGAGTCGAGAAGGTGGAAGGCGCTGGGCGGCACCCGGTCGACCGCCGACGGAGGAGTGGAAAGAATCTCCACCATCGATGAGGTCTTCCAGCTGTACGAGCTTGCCCACTTCCTGCTCACGGGCGTACCCTCCCGTTGGATTCCCCTAGTGTTTCCTCGAGAGGAGTTCCAGCATCTGACCCGCGACCCCGAATTGGCACGAGCGGCGGCCTGGTGCTGCCGACGCACCGAGGACGGAAATCTGGAGCTTATCATCAAGGGAAGCGAGCCTGCCCACTCGGTTGTCTCCTCCATCGGCCACGAGGCCGGCCATGCCCGACAGAGGTCACGTAACCCAGGTCAGCGCGGGCCGCGCGACTCCAACGTCGGGGCCCTCCACGAAGCCCAGGCGTTTGCGTTCCAGGCCGCTGTAATCCGCAAGCTGGGGGAGTACACGGGAGTGAACGCCGCCATCATCCCCAGCCAACACAACGTGGTACAACGGATCAGCAATTGGATGTCCAGGCTCCAGGGTGACCTGCACGACGTGACGGAACAGCATCAACGAGGACGCGCCCTGCTGTGGAGCGCCGTGCTGAACGACCCTGCCCTGGCTGACCTGAAGAGTGAGCTGGAGAGGAACGGGCTTCTAACGGCGGACAGCCTGCTTCTCCTGCACGACCACCTGGTCGGGATCGAACGAGACGAAGCGGACGACTACGTGGCCGGCCTCCTGGAGGTCTTTGATCCAACGCTGGTCAAGAAGACGGTCTTGAGGCGGAGCGGCGCTGCCGAGGACGGCTTCTTCGAGCACGTCTCGCGTATCTTCCTGATGCCCTAGGGACGAATTGGGGACGAGTAGACCCCCTCTCGTGGCTCTGGTGTACTTCCCGTCTCCCGTTTCCAGGCCGATTGACACCCGGCCGAGAGCCTGATATAAGCCATGTAGCCTGACTCCGATGCCCTTCCGATAGTACGTTCCCGCGCCGTCGCGCACCTGACGCCGCGTTCCCAACCGGAGGAGTGAACTTTGCTCTTAGTACAATGTGACTTCGACGATACGGTCACCGACGGCAACGTCAGCGAGGCGATCCGCGAGGTGTTCGCACTCGATGAGTGGCGCTCCATGGAACGCGAGTTCCTGGACGGCAAGCTCAGCGTAGAGGAGAGCAACACCAGGCAGTACCCGCTGGTGCGCGCCACCCGTAAGGAGATAGAGGACTTCGTCGTGGGCAACGTGGTGATGCGCTTCGGCTTCGAGCAGTTCGTGGAATACTGCTTGGCCGTGGAGATCAGGCTGGTCATCGTCAGCAGCGGCCTCGACATGTACATCGAGCCGGCCCTGGACTTGCTGGGCTACGACCACATCGAGGTGTACTCGGCCAAGGCAGAGGTCACCCAGAACGGGGTCGCCGTCAGCTACACCGACCCGGCGGGGAGGCCGCTCACCCGGGGCTTCAAGGAGTCGTACCTGCGGCACTTCAAGGAGCAGGGCCACACGGTGATCTACGTCGGTGACGGGCAGTCGGATATCGCGGCCGCGACGGAGGCCGACTTCGCCATCGCCCGAGCCGTCCTGGAGACGCACCTACGCGAGGCGGGACTGCCCCACCAGAGCTTCGAGAGCTTCGAAGACATCGCCAAGCACGTGGACAAGATACGAGTGCTCGTCCAAGAGGACCAGTAGGGGCCGGGCCGGCGGCGGCGTCAGCGGCCGAACAGGCTCAGGAACCGGTCTTCGTAGAACCCGAACAGGCCCCAGCGGTCCAGCTCCCGCTTGAGCAGCTCGGGGTCGCCGCCGGCCCTCACCTGCCGGAAGAGCTGCTCTATCTGGTCTACCGCGGCCCTGGGCACTCCACCCAAGCCGGGTTGGGGGTCCAACATCCCCCTGGAGCGGAGCTCTTGGATGTTGTGCCTGGCGGAGTTGGCGGTGAACTCGTAGATGAACTTGAACAGCGCGACGTCCCAGAGCTCGTCCACGCCCACCATCACCACCGCCAGGTTCTCGTTGCGCCGGTCCAGGTCGTCGCTGATGTTGTGGGCTATCTCCCGGGGAGCGCCGCTGACTATGTTGGACTTCTCCGCCTGGTTTCTGTACTGGTACAGTATCCCGGCGCTGTTTGGCCCATAGGTCCGGGCGGTGTACTGGAGATACTCGAAGGCCTCGTCGCTGAAGCCCTGGAGGTTCATCGCGTAGGTGGGCGTGACCACGGCGGGCCGCTCGGCGATCACCCGGCCCGTTCGGACGACCCCCTCTTCACCCTCGGAGCCGCCCGGGACCAGGTCGTTGTAGATCGGCTCCGTGACGACGTAGTAGGCGATGTTGGTAAGCCCGAAGGTGGTCAGATGCACCTTGGGGAACCGCACCACCCAGCTCTGCTCGATGGCCCTCTTCCACGCGTGTTCAGGGTCCATTCTTCACTCTCAGGCGCCGGGCCGCCAGCCAAGCCAGCCCCGCGGTGAGCATCAGCAGCGACGCGTCCATGGTCATTGAGCCGCCGCCGGAGCCGGTACAGGGGCCTCCCCCCTCTGCGCCTACTGGCGGCTGGGAGCCCGTGGCCGGCCCGACGGTGGGCTGCAGGGACGCCGCAGGCTCCGGCGTAGGGGGAGTCGTGGGGGCCGGAGCCGGCTCCACGGGCTCCGGCGTGGATACCTGGGGCACGCCCTCAGCCACAAGAGCCGAGGGCGTCAGGCCGAAGGGTACAATCTCCAGACGAGGGATCGGCGTGGGCAAGGCTCGGCCCCGGGCCGGCGGGATGTGCGGCGGCGCTCCCACAAAGGACCTCCACTGATTCTCCAGGGTCAGCCGGTCCAGCCCATATATCTGGTTGAGGGCAACGTCAACGCTGTTGCCCTGCTTCATGACTGCCATGAGGTCTCGCATCTTCTCCGGCCCGAAACGGCCTACCATGTACTCGACGAGGCTGCGCGCCTGACCGTAGAAGATGATCACCTGCTCGGGATTCCCCGGAAGGGTGCGCATCTGCGTTATGGGAAGCATACGGTCCGTGGCTATGGCAAAGTCCAGCGCTACCCCATAGGTGAATCCGGGCTCCACGTTTCCAAACTCGGCCAAGCCCTCGTCGAGCCAGGAGGGCACTCTCCCAATGGAGCTGTCTCCGGCGCGGTGGTTGAGGATATGGGTAACCTCGTGGGATGCCGTGCCCCTGGCCAGCCTGCCGTTGCCCAGCACCAGCAGCGTTCCGATGTCCGTGAAGGCCTGGCCCTCTGTGATCAGCTCTCGCCGGATAGTGGAGCTCCCCGGCGGGAGAGCCTCCAGCATCTCCTTGACGTTATTGTACATGGTGACTCGGATGGGTATGGTGATGTCGACGCCCAGGATCGGACCCAACTGGTTGAGGGTATCCACAATCGCTTCGAGGATGATCTCGGCGCGCCGGCCAACGGGACCATGGTAGGCCACCAAGACCGGTCCGTCCTCTACCTCGTTCCACTCGAAACGGACGTCCTCGTAGACAAACTCCTGGGGCTCGGTATCCACGCGAGTCCCTTCCCCTTCCATCTCGAAGTTGTAGGTGATCACGGTACCGGGCGGTATGTACCTCGCCGAAGTGTTCGTCCGCCAGAGCAGCTGGAAATCGTCAGCTCCTTCTGTCTCGGCGGTCAGATAGTCGTACGAGCCCACCGTCGCCTGGCCTATGCGGAAACGGATCGCGATCGACTCCAGCGCAGCCGCCCCTTCGACTTGGGCGGTGAACCGGATGGCGTCGGGGAAGTGGCTGGTAACCGAGGACGAGACCAACTTGAAGGGGCTCTGTGCCTCGGCGGGCCCAGCCGACAAGAGCAGCAGGGGCATCACCGCTATGAGCGCTAAGGATCTTATGCCAAGTCTGACGAGTCTCACTTTCACGTGTCCCTGCCCCATCCAGCCGGAGGGCTCGCTCACGATATCCGGGTGGCCCGGTCCGAGGCCGGCTCGCCTGCGTCAGTCTCGGAATCTCCTTCGCCCGCGGCCTCCAGGACTCGCTTCAGGAGCTCCTCTTCGGTGACAGCGCCCATGATCTGAACCGTGTCGTTGATTACAGTCTTCGGTACACTCATGACGCGGTACGCTTGCGCCAGGTGAGAGAACTCCTGCACCTCCACCACGTCGGCGACCACCTTGGGAGACTCCAGGGCCATCGCGTGGGCCACACGGGCCACCTCGGGGCAGTACTGTCAGCTGGGAGTCACGAACACCTGGATGTGTACCTCCTCCTTGAGTCTCCTCAAACGCTTCCGCGTCGCCCGGTCGAGGGAGCTCCCGTTGCTGGAGGCTTCGACGATGGTGTCCACGAGTACGGAGAATTCGTACCCGCCGGGAAGACCGTAGAACCGTGCGCCGCCCGCACCGACGATAAGCGCCGGTATCTTGTCAACACCCAGGTCCTCGGCAGTCCGGGGACTGCCGTAGAAGTCTATGACTTCCAGGTCTATCTTGGGCGAGAGAGCGCTCACCTCCTTCAGCATTCGCTCCGTATCCCCGCAGGAGGCGCACTCTCGACCGGGTATGTAGAGGCCGCCGGCGTTACGCTGGGTAACCAGCCTCAGCTTGACGTTCCGATGGAGACCCTTCTCGAATCTCTCGCGGACCACGTCCTGCGCCCTCTGCTCTAGGATCGGCATCCTCGTCCTGTCTTCCCCATATCTTCCGCGAATACGGTCTGCCGGACTCTGGCACGGCAGACTACATCAATTGTACCGTAGCTTCTTGGAGCGAATCTACTCCCGGTCCCTGAGCACGCCGTGGGAGTGGACCACCCTCTGGATGGTGGTGACGAGGGCCAGCCCCGCCAACACTCCCAGGATGACGAGGAGCCCCGTAGACCACCAGTGGCCAAGGACGAGACCTCCGCCCAGCAGGGCCACTCGCTCGGGACGTGTCATGACGCCCACCTCGCATTCGATCTCGAGGCCCTCCGCCCTGGCTCGCACATAGCTCACCATCAACGACGCCGCCAGGGCCAGATATACCAGGACCGACCCCTCCACGGACGAGCGGTCCAGGTAGTAGACCAGCAGGCCCAGCAGGACCACGACCTCCGCAAACCGGTCTACCACCGAGTCCAGCAGAGCGCCAAAGGGAGTCGCGCGGCCGGTCTCCCTGGCGAGGGCACCATCGAAGAGATCGAACACCCCCGATACGAGAACGACCACGCCGCCGGCCCACAGGTTCCCCAGGGCAAGAAGCAGTGCGCTCACCCCCGCGACGAGGAGGCCGAAGAGGGTAACCGCGTTTGGAGAGACCCCGCCTCTCGCCAGGAGCCTGGCTACGGGCCTTCCAAGGTAGGTTGTGAGAGCCCTGCGGGTGGCCGCCCTGTTCATGCGCCGTTCACGCGATGGCGATCAGACGCGCGTCTATGAGACTTGCGTAGTAGTCGCCAACCTGCGCCGCGACCCTCTGCCAGCGGAACCTCTCGACTCTCCGCCGGCCGTTGGCAGCCATGCGCGCCCGCAGCTCCGGGTCCCTCAGCAGTGTGGAGACCGCCCTGGCGATCTCCACGTCGCTCCGGGGAGGGACCAGGATGCCCTCTTGCCCGTTCTCTATGACGCTGGAGTATCCATCGACGTCGCTTGCCACAATCGGCGTACCCGCTGCCATCGCCTCCGCCAGCACGATGCCGAAGCTCTCCCTGCCCGTCGTCGGCGAACAGAAGATATCCGCCGTCTTGAAGTACCTGGCCTTGTCCTCATCCGAGACGTTTCCCGCAAAGACGACGTCCTGCAGGTTTCGCTCGCTCATTATGCGGTAGGAGTCGTCGTCGGGCTTGCCCGGCCCGACGACGATGAGCCGCAGATTCGGCCAGTCCCACTTCAGCATGCTGTAGGCGCCCAGCAGGTACTTCAGACCCTTCTTCTTCTCGATTCGCCCCACGAAGAGAAGGTTGATCATCCCGTCCTGCAGATGGGGAAACGGGACCGCATTCGTGAAGTCGTCCACCTCGATACCGTTGGGGATAACCTCGTACCGCCCGTGGAGGTTGCGGGTGGCGAACCTCCTGGCGGCCTTGGACACGGCGATACGTCCGTCCAGCCTCTCGCAGTAGCGCCTGGCGAGTCTCCCCACGCCTGTCTTGTACAGGCGAGTCCCGTTGTTGGAGTGGAAGGTGCCGACCTTGACGGCGTCGATGGACTTCGATTCGGCCAGGACGCAGAAGGTGGTGAACCCGGCGAAAGGCTCATGCAGGTGGACTACGTCGAAGGCCTCCCGCCGCAGCAGCTCCTTGATCCGCGGACGCAGCCAGACCGAGAGGGACACGCGGGCGATGGAGCCGCCCGCAGGCAGCGCTACCGACCGCCCCATGGGGATGAAGTCGGGGTCGGTGGCCGCCTCCGGGTTCGAGCAGGGCGCTATGACGCGTACGGTGTTGCCCCAAGCCCTGAACTGAGAGGCCAGGTTGTTGATGTGGTCGGTGACGCCGCCTCGAAACGCATGGTCGTAGGGCGACACCAGCGCTATCTTGATGGGGCTGTCCATGTGCAAGTATCTCGGCTGCTATACCCGTCTCCGCAGGGAGAGAGGATTTCCTGACCTGCCGATTCGAGCTGTTCGTGCGCTAACCCCTCCCCACGCGTAGAGAAGCCTCACGCATCCCCAAAGTCCACTTCCAGATGTCCGTCCTGTCCTGCGATGAAGTCCTCGACCATCTGCCTGGCAACGTCGTCGGTGAACTGCCGGTTGGGGGACTTCATGAAGTAGGCGGAGGGTCCCGGTATCGGGCCGCCCATGCCTCTGTCCTTGGCAATCTTGCAGCAGCGGATGGCGTCGATCACCACGCCTGCGGAGTTGGGGCTGTCCCAGACCTCCAGCTTCAGCTCCAGGTTGATGGGGGCATCCCCGAAGCTCGTGCCCTCCATGCGTATGTGGCACCACTTCCGGTCGTTGAGCCAGGCGATGTGATCGCTGGGCCCCACGTGGATGCGCGTCTCTTCGATCTCCTCGTCCATCTGGGAGGTCACCGCCTGGGTCTTGGATATCTTCTTCGACTTTAGCCGGTCCCTCTCCAGCATATTCAGAAAATCGGTGTTGCCGCCGAAGTTCAGCTGGTACATTCGGTCCAGATGGACCCCGCGGTCCTCGAACAGGCGGGTGAGCACCCTGTGCACGATGGTCGCACCCACCTGCGACTTGATGTCATCCCCGATGATCGGGGCGCCCGCGGCCTTGAACCGGCGCTGCCAGTAGCCGCCCTCTCCGCTGGCGATGAAGACGGGAATGCAGTTGACGAAGCCGGTGCCGGCGTCCAGTACCTGCTCGACGTACCACCGCGTCGCCTCTTCGGAGCCCACGGGCAGGTAGTTGACCACGACGTCGACCTCGCGCTCCTTGAGGATGCCGGCGACGTCGTCCGTCGGCCCGGGAGCCTTCTCCACGATCTGCGACACGTAGCTTCCCAGTCCATCGTGGATCATACCGCGCTGTACCGTCACATCCATGTGGGGCACTTCGGCGAAGCGTATCGTGTTGTTCGGCTCGGTAATCAGCGCCTCGGACAGGTCTTTGCCCACCTTGTCGGCATCTACGTCGAAGGCGGCCACCACCTTGATGTCGCCGACGCCGTACTCTCCCAAGACCGGATGCATCAGACCGGGCACGGTATCGCCGCTGCCGACGTCGCGGTACTTGGTAAGCCCCTGCACCAGGGCCGACGCGCAGTTCCCCGCTCCTATAATGGCGACCTTTATATCTGACAAATTAAGCTTCCCCCCCTCACATGCCCCCCGAATGGGGGGCGCTTCAAGCAGCGCTGGGTACCGGATATACCGAGAGCTGCAGTTTGGAATCGCCTCTCCCTGCGAATCGATTCTAGCATTGTCGTCCGTCCGGGGCAAACGCCGGAGCTATCCTATGAAGTACGCAGTAGTGATTGAGAAGGGACCGAACAGCTACGGGGCGCATGTGCCCGATCTACCCGGATGCGTGGCCGCCGCTGAGACAAGGGAGGAAGTGTACACGCTCATTCGGGAGGCAATCGCGCTCTACGTCGAGGCGCTGAAGGAAGAGGGCCTTCCGGTACCGGAGCCCCAGTCCTACGAGCTGGTCGAGGCGTAACGGTTACGGTCGGCACGACGACGAAGCCGCCGTGCCACGTACCACCAGACCTGAACAGTTACCGATAGATTAGGTTGCCGGGCCTCTCTCCATGGAGTAGGGCTGCCACCGCCTCAGGTCTGTCTTCTCCAGCACCGACGGGTTAACGCAGGCCTTGGGCCAGCGCCCGGTGAGCACCAGGGCAATCTCCTGACCCACATGTCTGCGAGCCTCCGGCCTCATTCTGGAAGAGGCCGATGCGACGTGGGGTGTCAGAATCACGTTGTCCATGTGCAGGATGGGGTTCTCGGGATCGGGCGGCTCCTGTTCCAGGACGTCCAGCCCCGCAGCCGCGATCCAACCCTCTTGAAGGGCCTTGGTCAGGGCCTCCTCATTCACGGTCGCGCCCCGGCCGTTGTTGATGAAGAGGGCTTCCGGCTTCATCATACGGAAGTGCTCCTCCCTGAGCATCCTGTTGGCCTCGATCGTACCCGGCGCGTGCATTGAGACGATGTCCGACCGCTGGAGCAGCTCGCTCAGTCCGACGGGCTCCACGCCGTACTGGCTCATCACCAGCTCCTCTATGTAGGGGTCGTAGGCGATCATTCGCACGCCGAAGGCTCTCGCGCGCATCGCCACGGCCCTTGCCACGTGTCCGAAGGAGATGAGCCCCAGGGTCTGGCCCATGAGCCTCGGAAATTCGTTCAGCAGCGGCCTGCCCTCGCCCCACCTGCTCTCCCTGACGAACCGGTCCATTGTCAATAGCCGCCGGTAGGTGGCCAGAATCAGCATCATGGTGTGATCGGCGACCTCCTCTATGAACGTGTCCGGCACGTTGGTCACGGGAATGTTGCGCTCGGTGGCGGCGGCGACGTCCACGGCATCCGAGCCGACGCTTCCCAGGGAAATCACCCTGCAGTTCTCCAGGCTGTCTATGATGCCCTTGCTGAGTCGGATCCCCGAGGCGACCAACGCGTCGGCATCCCGTGCTCCCGCTATGAACTCCTCCTCGGTCTCGGCCTCCACCTGGACCACCTCGGCATCGATGGGCCCCAAGGCTTCCATCTCCAGGTCGTAGGAGTCTCCGCCCGCCCCCTGTACCGCTACTTTGTACTTCGCCATATGGTCTCCTCTCTCAATCTACTCCGGATAGACGGCACTAGAATACGTCAGCCCAGCTATGTGTGTCCAGAGCGAGGTCATCTCAATCTCCCAGTGAAGACCCCCTCAGGGGGAGAGGCAGGTTTGCTCCTCAGGTCCGAACAGTTGCCGTCGAACGTCTTGATTGACCGGAAAGTTTCGATTCTGGTAGCATGAACGGCGAAGTGGACGAATCCCCTGGTGAGAGACCCTCTACCATACGCCTAGCGCTGGGCTGCCGAGTCCAGCGATAGGCCGCCCCTGACCTCGTACCCATCCCATGAGCACCCAGGCGGCCGTAGTGCTGGCAGCGGGTAGAGGTACCCGCATGAAGTCACAGACCCCCAAGGTACTCCATCGTGTCTGTGGCCTGGAGATGGTGCGGCTCGTGGTCGACGCAGCCCGCGCAGCCCGCCTGGACCCCATCGTCGTAGTGGTGCCTCGGGACGGGGCGCATATCCGCAGCGCCCTCAAGAGCGGGGTGTCGTACGCGGTGCAGCCGGAGGCGATGGGGACCGGTCACGCCCTGCTCCAAGCAGAGCCCTCCCTGGGCAGCGCGGACCAGGTGACAGTGCTCAACGGGGACGTCCCTCTGATTAGCTCGGTCACCCTCAGCAAGCTTTCGGAGCACCACCGTCGGAGCGGGGCGTGTGTTGCCCTAATGGTTTCGACAGGGGCCAACCCCGCTGGCATGGGGCGTATAGTGAGGTCGGCTACGGGTGCGATAGTGAACGTCGTCGAGGATGAGGACACAGACGAAGAGAGCCGGCCTATCGAGGAGGTGAACGGTGGAGTCTACTGCTTCGAGGCTGGTTGGCTCTGGAGCAACCTGGGCTCGATGCCGCCGTCTCCCTCCGGAGAGGTGCGTATTACCGACCTCGTAGCCTTGGCCGCTGGGCAGGGTATGGCCATCGAGTCGGTCAGACCGGAGTCCGAGATCGAGGCGCTGGGTGTGAATACGCGAGTTGCCCTTGCCCAAGCGGAGGCGTTCTGCCGAGAACGCATAAGAGAGCGATGGATGCTTGGCGGGGTGACGCTATCCGATCCGTCGTCGGTCTACATCGACGCGGAGGCCGAGATAGGTCAAGACACCATCGTTCTCCCGAACACTCACCTTTTGGGCGCTACACGCATAGGGCAGCGGTGCACGGTCGGACCGAACTCCATAGTCGACGGTTCCCGCGTGGGGGACGAATGCAGTATCGTCTCCTCGGTGATCGAGCACTCTACCATCGACGACCGCGTCAGCGTTGGCCCCTTCAGCCGTATCCGCGGAGGCGCCCGCTTGGAGTCGGACGTGTACGTCGGGACCCACGCCGAGGTGAAGGGCAGCCGCCTTGGGCCGGGTACGAAGTCTTCCCACTTCAGCTACATAGGAGACGCGGACGTGGGCGCCAACGTGAACATAGGTGCGGGCGCCGTTACGTGCAACTACGACGGCGAACGGAAGAACAGGACGACCATCGGCGACGACGCCTTCATCGGCTCCGACACCATGCTGGTGGCGCCGGTAAAAGTGGGAGCCCGTTCCTCGACGGGCGCGGGCGCGGTAGTGACCCGCGACGTTCCCGAAGACTCGCTGGCCGTCGGCGTACCGGCTAGGGTTTCGCCCAAGAAGCAAGGCCTAGCCTCTGACCTGCGTGAAGGGCTGTAATCAGTGGAAAGCGACACTTGGTTATCGATTTTGGCCCTGGCTGTGTCGACCGCCTGCTTCGCCATTACGTCAATCGTTGACGCGAGCCTGCGGTCGGTCCGCCGAGAGCGGTTGCAACGTCTGATAGCCGAGGGACGGCCAGGAGCGGCCAAGGTCGAGCGCCTCCATTCCCTGCCAATGGGGCCGGCAGGCTCCACGTCTCTGACGAGGCTCTTGGCGCTGGTTGCAGCCGTCATATCCTCCGTCGCCGTCCTCATCGTCTTCAAAGGCGTCAGCTGGCCGGGCATCGCTCTCTCCTCCATCGCCGCCCTGGCTCTCCTCGGCTTGATCCACACCCTCTCATCGGTGGCAGCAGCAACCTTCGGGGAGCGGATCGCCCTGGGAACGTCCTTCTATCCCCGCACCCTCGCCTGGATACTGAACCCGGTCCTAGCCGTCCACTCCCTCCTGGCCCGGCGCCGAGGGGTCAACGACCCGCTGGACGCTGCCTCCGAGCTGGTTCCCACCGAGATTGAGCTTCCAGCCGAGTCCGCCGGAGAGCCCCTGGACGAGCGAGAGGTCCGGATGATCCACGCGGTGGTCCAACAAGACAAGACCGTGGCAAGGGAGATTATGGTCCCCCGCGTGGACATGGTGACGGCAGAGCTGGGCTCGCCAATCAACGAGCTGGCCGAGCAGATGGTGGCGGGAGGACACAGCAGAATCCCCGTGTTCAACGGAGACCTCGACCACATAGAGGGCGTCGTTCACGCTCGCGACCTCCTGGAGCACATGGTGCGTGGAGATCCGAGCAAGCTGCTCCAAAAGGAATTGATGCGCGCCACCCTCTTCATCCCGGAGTCCAAGACCCTGGAAGAGCTGCTCAAAGAGTTTCAAGGGCTAAGGGTCCACATGGCCATCGTCATCGACGAGTACGGCGGGGTCTCGGGACTCGTAACCATCGAGGACCTGCTGGAGGAGATCGTGGGGGAGATCCAGGACGAGTTCGACGTGGGAGAGCCCAACGTCGAGCTCGTCGACGACTCCCACTACGCCATGGACGCCAAGGTCAGCATCGACCAGCTCAACGACCTGTTGAACGTATCGGTAGAGGGCGACGGGTTCGACACCCTGGGAGGGTTCGTATACCAGCGCCTGGGGAGGATCCCCAGCGCCGGCGATACCGTGGAGTACGACGGTCTGGTGGTAAAGGTGATCACCACAATCGGACGGCGCCCGAAGCAGCTGCACGTGTGGAGAAGCACAGCCTCCTCGGAAGAGTCGTCCTGATTGCTGCGTGGACGTGGACAGTAATGAAAGAGCCCTCGCCAGTGGCGAGGGCTCTTTCTCATAGGCCGGCTAGGCCCCCATCCTAACCCTCCCCCTTGCGGGGAAGGGGCTTTGAGATAGTTACTTAGCCTCGGACACCCACAATGGGGCGGTCGCCTCAGAGCCCATGGTCCCAACCGCCTTTACGGTGTATATTCCGACGGCCAGCTCGATTTCCGCATTCACGGTGAACGCTCCCGAGCTGTTGCTGGGAGTAGCTATGATGATCGTGTCCTGGCCCTGGCTGGCTGCCAGCGCCGTGAGGGTCACCGTCTCGTCGGCGTGGAATCCGGCTCCCCAGAATGTGGTTGTCCCGCCTGGCTCCACCGCGTTGGCCACGAGGCTCGACCCCGGCATGGGCGGTATCGGCGGCTCAGGCGGCGGGGGAGCGATCACAATCGGCTGGCTGGCGACGCTGCCGTCGGAGCCCTCCGCCATAAGGGTATGGACACCTTCGGACGCAGAGCCGCCGATGGCGGCGACGTCCAGGACGAAAGCCCCCGCGCCGTTGGCGGTTACCTGGCTTCCGGAGCCGCCGCCTATGATGATCTTGGTCGCCGGTGTAACGAGCACCAGGGTTATCGCCTCCGAGGGCCGGAATCCGGAGCCGGCAATGGCCAAGGGCTCATCCAGCGCAACCGTGGACTTGCTGGTCATCAGAGCGGCCTGAGGTGAAACGGCCGGATCCCCGGGAGAACCCTGTGGTCCCGGCGAGCCCACAGCTCCGGGGGCGCCTGGTGTGCCCCTGGGCCCGACGGGGCCCTGTACCCCGGGAGAACCTTGCTCGCCCGGCTCTCCCCTAAGTCCCTGGAGGCCCTGCTGGCCGCGGAGCCCCTGCGCCCCATCGGCGCCCGGAGCACCATCGACGGCATCGATGGCATCGATGCCGTCGATGCCGGGCTCTCCCTGGGGCCCTGTGGGCCCGGCTGAACCCGCAGAGCCTACGTCGCCCGTACAGGCCAGCATCGCAACCGAGAGCAGCAGAGCAAGCGCCAGTAACCTTGGAAGTGCACTCTTATTCACCTGATCCCTCCGATACGCATTGAGTACTTACGTGTTAACGGCCAAAGACACACGGGCGCCTATCCGACAGCAGGGCGATTGCCGCGGGCGCTAGAGAGACCATTCGGAGCACCGTTACGGGTACGGTGCGGGACCCTGTAAACCGTCTTCACAAAAGAAACGACCGGGAACATAATTAGAAGCTATCTTCCCTACTTCCAACTGGTCCCGGCCGCAACATTGATAGGTGCTTCAGCTCGACGACACTCGCTGAAGCACCTATTTGATTTTCTTCAGACTGTTGATCGTGCGCGCACCTCGCGCCGCCGGCTACTTTTCTTCCACCACCAGCAGCGGTGCGGTTACCCCGGGGGAACCCGAGGACCGGGTAGCCGCCAGGGTGTACAGACCTGGATCAAGGGTTACCTCAGCTTCGACCATGAAAGTCATAGCACCGTCTGCAGTGGCGGAGGCCAGGATCACGTCCGCGCCACCCCCCTGCATGACGGTCAAGGTCACTTCCTCGTCCGCCGTGAACCCTGAACCGTAGACCATCGTCATCCCGCCCGTCTCCACGGCATTCGCTACCAGGCTCGGTGCGGGCATCGCGGGCATAGGCGCAGGAGCAGCCTCACCTGGGTCACCTTTGGGCCCAGCAGGACCCTGCGGACCCCGTGTGCCTGAGGCGCCTTGGGCGCCCTGGGCGCCGGCCAATCCGGACGATCCAGAAGGACCTGGAGGGCCCGGAGGACCCGACGGCCCGGCAGAACCCGCGTCGCCCTTCGAACCCTGTTGACCCCCTGGTCCCTGCACCCCCTGTGAACCGACGATGCCCTGTGCGCCAGTCCCCCCGGGAGCCCCGTCGATGCCGTCCACCCCTCGAGCTCCCTGGCTACCCGTGGGGCCCGGAGGCCCTGCGGATCCTACATCGCCCTGACACCCTATGAGAGCGACAACCGAGAGAATCGAGATTAGCAGGATTGGGACCAAGCCCCCTGACAGAATACTCTTTCTCATCTGACCCCCTTCACAATCATGGATATGAACAGACCTATTTCTCCGTAAGTACACCTTCAAACGGCGCGTTAATCATATTAACAGCGCCCCTGTATGTCAAGTGTTTCTCCGACATGTCTGCAGGTAAGTTGCCCCTTCCCTCCAGCCAGCCTCTCTGAGCCTGCCGGACAGCCATTAGAGGAGCCCCCATAGCATAGGGCGGCGAGCGTGGTTTCGCAATGTCGAATCGGGCGACGGAGCTCGGGCGCCGCCAACGCCTTGTCGTCCGGGTTTCGTACCTGGTATAGTTTGGTTTCCGTGCCCCCGTAGCTCAGTGGATAGAGCACTGGCCTCCGGAGCCAGGAGCGTGGGTTCGAATCCCGCCGGGGGTACCATCTACGGCCTACCTGTACTGTCTCCACAACTAATCGACAGCAGCCGCTGTTGCCCTGGGCGGAGCTCATGGCCAAGGGGCCAGTGAAACCTAAGTGCCGCAGCCGCAGCCCGCTACCACGTCCCTGTTCCAGTAGGCGTGTAGCCTGGAACAGGGACGGAGGAGCAGGCAGGCGCGGAGCGCTGAGCGGAAAGACACAGCGATAGGCGCGGTGAATCATAGACTCGCTGTACCCCGCAAAAGAGTTGCTCTTGGAAGGCTGCGGAAGATCTTCCGTAGATGGGATTGCACCGCAGGGATGGAGTGGGTTGATCCCCATGCGGGGAACATCGTAAGGCCAGGCAACGATGCCAAAGAGGGGGATATCGTGTCGTGTCACTGAAGCTGGTCAACTGGAATGTCGAATGGGTGACGCCCAGGTCGCCGCGCCGCGATGAGGTCCTGCACCGCATCCATGGACATGCCCCCGAGATCGTCTGTCTCACCGAGACGCACGACGGGCTGCTGTCTCAAGATGGGCACACGATCTGCTCGCAGCCCGACTACGGATACGCCATCAGAGAGGGTCGGCGGAAGGTGCTGCTGTGGTCGAGGCAGCCGTGGGAGCAGGTCGATGACGTGGGAATCGGTTCGATGCCGCCCGGACGATTTGTGTCCGGCGTCACACAGACCTCGGTGGGCGAGGTGACGGTTATCGGGGTCTGTATCCCTTGGTTCGGATCACGGACTGAAGCCAAACGAACGCAGGAACGCAAGATGCAGTGGGAAGACCATGAACAGTATCTGACCGGTCTCACTGAAGTTCTTGGACAGGCGTCAGCTAGGCGCCTGATCGTGATGGGGGACTTCAATCAGCGGATCGGGCCGGACAGCCGTGCGCGCCGTGAACTTCGATTGGCGCTTCAGAGTGCCTTCCCGCCGGCCATGATGATCGCTACCTCGGCGCTTGGTTTCCGAGGCCGCAGAGCCATCGACCACATCGTATTGAGTGAGGACCTGACAGCCGAGTCTCTGGGTGTGATCAGCAACATCTACGACGGGAGAAAACTGTCAGACCACTTCGGAGTCGTTGCCGATCTGTCTGCCCGACACTCCCCGGTAGCGTCGGTGGTCGGTGTATGCGAGGGCAAGGTGAGTGGGGCAGAGGCGGCCGAGGAGTGAGCGCCATTTGTGGCGACTACTCCTCTTGCGAGTCCGTCCGGCGGGTTGAGAGGGTTACGGGGTGGGAGCGGGTCCCAGCACGCGGTAACCCAGATTGTCCTCAGTCCGCTCGGCGGTGGGCAGGACCTCGATCACCACGTTGGACAGTCCGATCACGTCACCGCTTTCGTCGAAGCTGTAGTTGTCACCGATGGCTCCACTCCAGGTAAGGCCGTACAGACAGTCCCGGAAGCCCGCGGCGTCCTGGTCATCGTTGGTCCGCTTCAGGCACTCGGCGGCGATGTAGACGTCGTCGTAAGCGGAACCCTGGAACCAGGGCAATGAGGCAACGGCGCCGTAGCGGGCCTTGAAGTTCTTCAGGAACTCCTTGCCGGAGGCGCTGGTCAGGTCAGGGTTGGGTACGATGGCCTTCAGGCCGGTGGCGGCGTCACCGGCGATGCTGAGGGCATCGGGGGCCGTGGGGACGATTTCGGAAAAGATCAGGCCATCGTATCCCAGTTCCCGGGCCTGCTTGATGATGGTGCCGCCGGAGGCCTCGCCCTGGGCGGCCAAGAGCAACGCGTCGGGGTTCTCGCTGAACAGTTTGGTCAACTGGCTGCGAAAGTCGATAACGTCGGAAGAGTAGCCTTCCGCCGCTACCACGGAGCCGCCCAGCTCCTCGAATCGCGCGACCGCAGCTCGGCGCGTGCCCTCCGCGTAGTCCGTGGACTCGGTGATAGTGGCGATGCTGCGCACTCCGTCAACCCAGAGGGTGTTGCCCATGTCGATGCCCAGCCGGAGATCGTTGATCGCGGTACGGAAGATATAGTCGCCGGCGGAGGCGATGTCAGGGCTGGTGGCGGACGCGGAAAAGAGGATGACGCCGTCCTTTTCGGCCAGAGGGGCCGCGCCGAGCATCGAGCCGCTGCAAGTGGTACCCAGGATGATCTTGACGCCGTCCACATCGGTCAGCTTGTTGTAGGCGGTAATGGCATCCTGCGCGGCGCATTTGGAGTCCTCTACTATGAGCTCCAGCATCCGGCCGTTGATTCCGCCAGCAGCGTTGATCTCCTCCACGGCCAGCAGTCTGGCTTGGTGCAGGGGGTTGCCGTAGGATTCGGCAACCCCGGTAAGAGCGTCCATTGCGCCAATCACGAAAGGCTCGTCCGCGGCCATCGCCATGCCCGTTGGAGGGGGCTCGGCCGTGGCCGCCGCGGTGATGGCCTCAGGCGCGGCGACAGGGGTTGGCGTTGGGTCTGAACCGCAGCCAAGAATCAGAAACACCGGCAGCCCAAGCAAGACAATCGTTTTCCAGGATATGGGTCGCAACTTACGCTCCTTAGCGGAGGGCATTTGGCTCGTGGCTTCCCACAGGAAGCGTACTCGGGTTCAGTAGAGCAGCCAAACGAGATGGCTGCATCGTATATGGTATTCCGATGTCGGTCAATCTCTGGTAACTCCAACAGTTGACGCGAGACGCTGGTGAGTGCAGGATTGCCTTCCAAGTGCCCAATCGTGGTATTCTGCCTTTGGCTTGCCACTCTATCCGGGCTGGGAGACGATCCTGTCAGCAGCTTCTCGAAACCCCCGTTACGAGGCGCACGAGAACCCATCCCTGCCGGCTTCTCTGGGTTTCGCCGCGCAGTTCAGCGTGGTCGCATCCGTCACCCTGCTGGCAACGCCGGTTGTCGTAGCCAAGGCGTCGGGGCGGGACGACTCCTACCTGGTGTGGATGGTCTTCGCCTCTCTGCTGGTCGCTGGCGTGTCCACGCTGGTGCAGGTGCGGCGGGTGGGGCCGGTGGGGGCCGGCGCCCTACTCCCCATGTTCACGGCGGCCTTCTCGATTCCCTTTTGCAGTCATGCGCGTTCCCCATCACGACACCGGCGGCCTGTGTCCGATCCACGGGCGCGCTCGCTCGAACGCCGCGGATGCGGCAAGCACACTCTCTTCGTCATACCTGCGGCCAATAATCTGAAGGCCGATGGGCAGACCGTCCGGTGAGAATCCTGCGGGTACGGAGGCGGCAGGGTGGCCGATGGCGTTGCCGTGCATCGTGAACGCCCCGTTCCAGTACTGCACGGGATACGACGAGCTTCCCGTGATGCTGCCCGGGAAGGTCTCATTCGGAAAGGCGGGGAATGACGACACGGGCGACATGATGAGATCGTACGTCTCGAACGCGTCGTCGAACGTTGCCTTCAGCTCCGCTATACGTCCCTCGGCGCGCATGTAGTCGCCGGTAGTGACCCGCGACCCCATCTCGATGAAGAAGCGCGCGAACTCCGTCATCCGGTCGCCGTACTCGTCGAGGTACTGCCCCAAGCTGTCGTACGCGCCCGCCGACTGGATAGGGCCGAACGAGTCGTACGGCTCAGGGAGCACCATGTTCACCTCCTCGACCACGCAGCCCAACTCCTCGAAGACCATCGCGGCCTTGTAGGTAACGTCCACGACCTCGGGGAGGACCGGGGCGAACCCGAAATCGGCGCTCCATCCGATCCGAAGTCCGTCGATGTCCCGCTCCGTCGCCGCCATGAAGTCGGGCGGCGTTTGCCGGATGGACGCTTGGTCTCGACGATCGAAGCCCGCCATGACCTGAAGAAGCAGCGCGGCGTCGCGCACCGTCCGCGCCAAGGGGCCTGGCTGCGAGAAGATGTTCGGCATCGGAGGCCCGTCGAGCCCGCTGTAGCCAGATACGCGGCCCTGCGTCGGTTTAATGGTGTAAATGCCGCAGAAGTTGGCAGGTATCCGCAGCGATCCGCCGCCGTCGCTTCCGGTTGCCACGGGGCACAGGTACGCCGCCACGGCCGCCGCCGCGCCACCACTCGATCCTCCGGGCGTCCGGTCGGTATTCCACGGGTTGTGTCCCAGAATCCCCAGGGAGTTTTCACACGTGCCCACCATGCCGAACTCCGGCACGTTGGTCTTCCCCAGCATTACCGCCCCGGCGTTCAAGACCCGCTCGACGAAGGCAGCGTTCCGCTCCGGCACCCGGTTCTCGTACACGACGGACCCCATGGTCGTCCGAACACCCGCGGTCATCTGGGTGTCCTTGACGGGTACGGGGAGGCCGTGCAGCGCACCCAGCTTGTCGCCCCGCATCACGGCGTCCTCCGCCGCGCGCGCCCGCTCCATCGCCAAGTCGCGCGTCAGCAGGATAAAGGAATTGAGCTGCGGATCGAGTCGATCGATGCGCTCGAAGAACATCTCCGCCAGCTCCACCGGCGAGACCTGCTTCGTCGCAATCAGCTCCAGCAACTCAGTCGCCGGTTCGTATGCCAGCCGCTCGTCTGCCATAACTCTGCCTCCACCCCATCTCTCTGCCCTTGACACACACGCTAGTCCAACAGCCTAATCCTAACCTTCCTCGGGCGGGAACGGGTCCTGCTCACTAACCAACGCCTGCGACTCCCGGATCGACAAACCCCTTTTCCTCTTGTCTCCCCAGAGGCCTTTGATGTATGTGAGCACCCCGACTATCTCTTCGTGGCTTAGTCGGTCCCCGAATGCCGGCATGGCACTCTTGAAGTCCGAATAGCGAGGGTCCTCCAGCATCTTTCCACCCTGGCTCACAATTCGGTACAAGAGGCCGTCCGCATGGTGCCACGTATGCCCATCGCCATTGAGGGGAGGCGGCGGCAGTGTGCCATCGGCCTTCCCAATATGCCAGTCCGGTTGACCCTCGCCAGCAACTCCGTGACAGCCAGCACAATTTGAGGCGAATATCTCTCGACCCGTTGGAGGCTCCTGAACAGCGGGGACGCTGCCCGGTGTCGGGATATCTTCGCCAGGAGAAGACGAGCAAGCAGTCAAGAAGACCCAGGCGAGCATCAATATGGCGAAGGCGGCAGCGCAACCGGCGGCTCTCACAGCGATGGAGCGGACGCAGCGAACTGTTAGCAAGGCTCCTCCTGGTGCATCGGTGTCTGACTCGCCGCCGAAGTGAATTCCGCTCAGCACGTAGTTGAAGTAGCGTCACCTTCAGAAATGCCGTCGGCGCGCTGCATCTCCCGAACGTAACAGATGATCTTCTCCACAGAATACGTCAGCGAATATCGTTATGCCAGTGGAAGCTGGCATCCAGGCATCGACGACCTTGAAAGCGTCAGACTCTGAGACAGGCTCTACTGCGAACTTTCCAGTGGGTGGCCACGCGGTAGCAGGGGGTGACCTCTTAGTAGAGTGTTCTATGATAGCATTTGAGGGCAATGAATTTGAGTGACCATCAGAACAGCGATATCCGTAACTTGGCCATCATAGCCCACGTCGACCATGGCAAGACTACCCTGGTCGACGCGCTGTTGAAACAGGGTCAGGTCTTCCGGCCCCACCAACAGGTGGGAGCCTTGATTATGGACACCAACCCATTGGAGCGAGAACGCGGCATCACGATTCTGTCCAAGAACGCCTCGGTCTCCTATGGGGGAATCAGGATCAACATCATCGACACGCCGGGCCACGCGGACTTCGGCGGCGAGGTGGAGCGTGTCATGAATATGGCCGACGGCTGTCTGTTGCTGGTCGACGCCGTGGACGGACCCATGCCCCAGACCACTTACGTGCTGCGCCAAGCGCTCCAGCAGAACGTCACCCCCATGGTGGTCATCAACAAGATAGACCGACCTGAGGCCCGGGTGCCTGAGGTAGTAGAGATGGTCCAGGATCTGTTCCTGGAGGTGGCTACGAATGCAGAGCAGCTGGATTTCCCCGTGCTCTATGCATCTGCCCGGGAGGGCTACGCCACAACGAGCCCGGATGAGCCTGGGGCGGACATGCAACCCCTCTTTGAAGCTATCGTCGACTCCGTGCCGCCGCCGACCGGGGACCCCGGCGCCCCGCTGCAAATGCTTGTTGCGGCTCTCGACCATGACAGCTACCTCGGACAAGTGTCTGTCGGCCGGATCACCAACGGCACACTCAGGCTGCGCGACGAAGTGGCCCTGCTGGGCCGCTACGCTGAGCCCACCTCCCATCTCGTCGAGCGCATATTCGTGTTTCGTGGGACGGAGCGGGTTGCAGTCTCCGAAGCCCATACAGGGGACATCGTGGCCGTCACCGGCCCTGAGGGCGTGTCCATAGGCGACACCATCGCCTCTGTCGAAAGCCCGAAGGCTCTACCGTCCATCGACATCAACGAACCCACTGTGCGCATGACCTTTGGCGTCAGCACCTCCCCTTTCATGGGCAGAGAGGGAGACCACTGCACCTCCCGCAATCTCTACGGACGGCTGACGAGAGAGCTGCGGACCAACGTCAGCCTGCAGGTGGAGACCACGTCCAGCCCCGACGTGTTCGTGGTCTCCGGACGGGGAGAGCTGCACCTGTCCATCTTGGTCGAGACCATGCGCCGTGAACAGTTCGAGTTCCAGGTGTCCCGCCCCGCGCCCGTCACCAAGATCATCGCAGGCAAAGTACACGAGCCCTGCGAGATTTTGAACATCACCACGCACGAAGAGTACGTGGGCGTGCTGACCAAACACCTATCCGCCAACTTGGGCCAGCTGCGAGACATACGGTACGGCGAGGACAGTCACGTCTACCTGGAGTACAAGATTCCCACACGAGGGCTCATCGGATTCAACGCTTTCTTCCTCCGCACAACCCGCGGCGACGGGGTGAAGAGCAGTATCTTCACCTCGTACGAACCGATGGAAGGAGAAATTCAGACCCTGCGCAGCGGCGTGCTTGTGGCATCCGAGGACGGCGTCGCCGTCACCTATGGTCTGCTCAACGCCCAGGGCAGAGGCGATACGTTCATCGACCCCGGCACCAAGATCTACGCCGGCATGATCGTAGGCTCCCACTCCCGCGGGGGCGACATCGAGATCAACGTCTGCAAGGAGAAGAAGCTGACCAACATTCGTTCGTCAACGGCCGACGTGGCGAAGCGCCTAAAGGCCACGATGAGGATGAGCCTCGAGGAAGCGCTGGCGTTCATTTCTGATGACGAGCTCGTGGAGGTCACTCCCCAGAACTTGCGACTACGCAAGATGGAGCTCTCCGCCGTGGACCGCAAGCGTAAGCGCCGCGACGGAGCCCGAGCCCGAGAGTAGGCGGCCCCCGCTGCCGATGATATTGCGGCGGCGCAAGCAGGCGAGGAGACGTTCACGGAGTTTCTGCTAAAATAGATCAACGCACGTGACCAGCGCACCCGGGCTTATGCGGAAGTGGGCTATCATCTGTCCCACTGTCTCGTCTTCTCCAATCCGCGCTGGCTCATTGTTCCAATCCACTAGAAAGAGGTACTTTTCCCCCGTATGCCATCCATACCCATGACAACCCGCACCCGTCGGTCCGACCGTACGAAGCGCCACCCCGTGATATGTACCGCCTGTAATGCGTCCACGTCCGTCCCCTTCCTACCAAATCCTGACAGGCCCGTGTACTGCGGCCCGTGCCATCAATCCCGTCGTCACTGCCCTCCAGCCGCGGTCAAATCACCCGTCAACGAGCCGGTGACGGGCCATGACTCCCGCGATGATACCGCCAACGCCGTGGATCCCGTATTTCCCGGAATGGCCCTGAAGGCCACTACCAGGCAGGCGATTGCACGGATGGACATATCCGAACCCACACCCATTCAAGAGAAGACCATTCCGCACCTGCTGGCGGGCCGTGACCTGATAGGTCAGGCACGCACTGGGTCCGGTAAAACGCTCGCGTTCGCCGTCCCCATGGTGGAGCAGTGCGACCCGTCGGTCCGGCGGATTCAGGCGCTTGTGCTGGTGCCCACGCGGGAGCTGGCCATTCAGGTGGCCGAAGTCACAGAGGTCTTGGCATCATCGCAGCGCCTCCGCGTGACGTTACTGTACGGCGGCCGGTCGTTGAGGCCAGAGCATGCAGCGTTGAGGAGCGGCGCTCAGATCATCATTGGCACGCCGGGCCGGACGCTGGACCATTTGCGCCAAGGCACCCTCGACCTGCGATCAGTACGATTCATGGTGCTGGATGAAGCCGACGAGATGCTGGACAGAGGCTTCGCCCACGATGTCGAGGCGATCCTTGGCGAGACTCCCTCGGAACGCCAGACGGCGCTCCTGTCCGCCACGATGCCTGAGTGGGTTGCCAAGACCGCGGCTAAGCACCTGAAAGACCCCGTAACGGTCGAAGTGGACCCAGACCTGCAATCCCTGCCCACGGTGGACCACCTCGTGTATACCATCCGCAAGAGCGACAAGATCGAGGTCCTACAAGACCTGCTGAACGAGCGTTGCGGCGAACTGGTTATTGTCTTCGGCAAGACCAAGCACGGTGTCAAGAGGCTGGCGAAACAGCTCGACAACATGGGCTATCCCGTTGGGGCGCTTCAGGGCAACCTCAGTCAGAACGCCCGCGAGCGTGTGATGAAGGACTTCCGTTCCGGCGACGCCCCAATCCTGGTTGCAACGAATGTCGCTGCCAGAGGCCTGGACGTCGAGGGTATCGAACAGGTCATCAACTATGACCTGCCGGACACAGAGCTGCTCTTCACACACCGGGTCGGACGAACTGGCCGTATGGGCCGCTCCGGCGAGGCGGTGACGTTCATCACTCCGGATGAAGAGCAGAAGTGGCGGGAGATCGAGCGGGGCCTCGGCCGCCGGTTCAAACGCATGCCCTGGAGTGTCGCCCGTCAGAAAGCGCAGTCTCGAGAGAGCTACGCGTAGGGGCATCTTCACCCTCAAAGAGGGGACTCTCTCGGAAACGGCGAGTCTTCATGCGAAACTTCGCAAAGGGCATCGAAATCGCTGGGAACGATGCCTCCCTCCACGTATACAATGCCCATGCCGCCCAAGGGGATTGCCAGCGAGGCAGCATCGGTTCTCGATTTTGTACAGTCAGCGTACCATGCCGTGCCATTCCCATCCCGAGCACGGCAGCATACTATGAAGGGCACATTCCAGCTAGTCCTGATAGCCGCCATAGCCCTGACGGTCGTCGGGGCTATGGTCCTCCTGTTCCGTACATCTTCGCCAGGCGGCGTGGAGGTCATCCTGCCTGCGGCCACCGCGACGCCCAAGCTTGATATCCGTATCCACGTGAAGGGCGAAGTAAGACATCCGGGCGTCTACGCCCTAAACGACGGCGACCGGCTGGAGCAAGCCATCGAGGCCGCGGGCGGCCTGACATCCGACGCCGACCTGATGGCGATCAACCTCGCTCGCCGCGTCAGGGACGAGGACGAGTGGTACATCCCCAAGGTGGGTGAGAGCACGGTCTCCGCGACGGTCCAGAGCCCCTCCGATACAGCCAGACCCGACGACAACCCCGCGCCGTCCGCACAGGCTCCACCCTCCGTGGACAAGATCGATATCAACTCTGCGACCGTAGCGCAGCTCAGGGATGGACTGCCCGGCATCGGAGACGTCCGGGCCCAGGCCATCGTCAGCTATCGAGAGGCCAATGGCAGGTTCTCCAGCGTTGCCGAGCTGCTGGATGTCCACGGTATCGGCCCCAAGACCCTGGAGCAGGTCCGCGATCTGGTCGAGGCCCGCTGAGCCCCCCTAACGCCCCACGTGACCCTGCTCATCATAGCCGCCTCCTTCGTCTTCGGCGTCCTCCTCGCCTCCCAGGTCGACGTGCGGGACTCCGTCCTGTTGCTCCTGCTGCTGGCGGGCCTCTTGGCCGTGCCTCTGCTAATCAGCATGCGGCGGAGCCCTCTTGCGGCCGTTGCGACGGTGGCGCTGGTCCTGGGCGTCATGCGGGTCGACCTAGCCTGGGAAGACCCCACCATCGCGCTCAAGGCGTATCACGGCTCCTCCGTACAGGTCGAGGGGACCGTTTCCGAGGAGCCCAGCGTGGACCACACGGTCGCCCGATTCCCTCTGCGGGTGGATAGGATCAGGACAGAAGGTGCGTGGGAAGAGACCGCCGGGGTGGTGCTGGTCACCCATAGCCGGTTCGCCCTTCTTGGGGTCGAGGAGGGGCGAGACATCCAATACGGCGACCGGCTGAAGCTGGAGGGGAGACTCGAGCCGCCTCCGAAGTGGGAGGGGTTTGACTACCCCGCCTTCCTGGCGCGGCAGGGTATCGGCACGGTGGTCTCCTTCCCTGACATTACCGTCGATCCGGAGAGGGCCCTACACCCCCTTACACTCCTCCATGACTACCGTCGCGACTTCGCCGCTTCCCTGGAGCGAGTCGTGCCGGAGCCGCAGGCGTCGATGGGCAAGGCGCTGCTCCTGGGCATCAGGGACAGCCTCCCGGAAGAGCTCGTGGAGAGCTTTCGTGAGACGGGCGCCTCCCACATCCTGGCCATCTCAGGGCTGCACGTCGGCATCCTGCTGGCGATGAGCTTGGCCCTGAGCACCTGGGCGCTGGGAAGACGCCGACACCTGTACCTGCTGGTCCCCCTGCTCCTGATCTGGCTCTACGCTGTCGTCTCGGGCATGTCCCCGTCGGCCATCAGGGCGTCCATCATGGGGAGCGTCTACCTGGCCGCAATGCTCCTGGGTAGGCCCCGCAGCGTACTGCCGGCCCTGGGGCTGGCGGCGGCTGTCATGGTGGCGGTGAGCCCGGAGGTGGTCTGGAGCGTCTCGTTCCAGCTCAGCTTCGCCGCCATGGGGGGAATCGCGCTACTGGCGGAGCCGATGGACGAGTGGATGCGGCGCATGTCCGCAGACCGGCTGGACCGGTCGAAGCTCCTGGCGCCGGCCCTGAGGGCGTTGTCGTCCACGACGGCAATGACGGTCGCAGCGACCGTCGCCACGCTGCCCCTGATCGCCTTCTACTTTCAGCGAGTGTCGCTGGTGGGGCTGCCGACCACGGCCCTGGTGCTGCCCGCGGTACCGGGCGTCCTTGTGACGCAGGCCGCGGCGGGCGCCGTCGGGATGATCGACACGACCATTGCCAAGCCGCTGGGCTGGCTCGCGTGGCTGCCCACCGTGTACGTCACACAGGTGGCCCACGCCATGGCGCGTCTGCCCGTCGCCTCTGTCGAGACCGGCAGGGTCGCCCACGCCCTCGTCTTTGCATACTACGGCGCCCTGGCTGCGGTGTACGCCACCGTCGTACACCGCCAACGGCTGGTGCGCTGGACGCGCGGTCTCAGGAACCTGGAGATGCCCCTGCCCCGCGCAGTCGATAGAGACGTAAGGTGGCTGCTGCTGCCCGTCATATCCGCAGGGGCTCTGGTGTGGGCGGCGGCGCTGACGCTCCCCGGCGATAATCTACAGGTGACCTTCCTGGACGTCGGCCAGGGAGACGCGGCCTTTATCGAGACCCCCGGCGGACGCCAGATCCTCGTGGACGGCGGCCCGGACAGCGATCGTCTGATGCACCTGCTGGGCGAGAGGATGCCCTTCATGGACCGCACCATCGAGCTGGTGGTGCTGACCCACGGGCACGCGGACCACGTCAGCGGCTTGACCGAGGCGCTCCGCCGCTTCGAGGTCAAGCGAATCTTGCAACGGGAAACCGAGCTCGACAGCCCCTCGTACCAAGCGTGGCGCAGCGCGGTGGAGCTGGAGGGCGCCGAGGTGATCGAGGCGCGCCGAGGTCAGATGATCACGACCGACGACGGCTTGCTCATTCAAGTGGTCGGCCCGCCGGAGACCCTCCTTCGAGGCACCCGGTCCGACGTGGACAACGCCTCCGTCGTCATCAGGCTGGTCTACGGAGACATCAGCTTCCTGTTGACCGGAGACATGTTCGCCGAGGCCGAGAGGGCGCTGGTCTCCGCCGGGGCCGGCGTCGACAGCGACGTCCTGAAGGTCGGCCACCACGGAAGCCGGAGCTCTTCGTCGGACGCATTCCTCGCCGCCGTCAGCCCGGCCATCGCCGTGGTCCCCGCCGGGAAGGACAACAGCTTCGGCCATCCCCACGGGGAGACGCTGGAGGCGCTGCAGCCCTGGGTCCCCGACGCGGGGCTGTTTGTTACCAGCGACAGCGGCGCCGTCGAGATAACCACCGACGGCGAGAATCTGTGGGTCGACACAGAGCGCTGATCTGTCAACGCCCTATGCTATACTCGTCCCCCCACTCTCCATCCGGAGGTCAGCCCTTGAAACGCACCGACGGCCGCGCGGCCAACCAGCTGAGGCCATTGCGCATAGAGCTCGGCGCCCAGGAGTTCGCCGAAGGGTCGGTCCTGATCGAGACGGGAAAGACCAAGGTGCTGTGCGCCGTCAGCATCGAGGAGCGTGTCCCCGGGTTCCTCAGGGGCTCCGGCCAGGGATGGATCACAGCCGAGTACTCGATGCTTCCCCGCTCGACCACGACCCGCACACCGAGGGAGTCCCGGGAGGGAGGAAGGGTCCGCGAGATCCAGCGCCTGATCGGACGGTCTCTCAGGGCGGCCGTGAACCTGCGGCGCCTGGGAGAGCGCACCCTCACCGTGGACTGCGACGTCCTGCAGGCCGACGGGGGCACGCGTACCGCGGCGATCACCGGGGCGTACGTGGCGCTGCGCCAAGCGCTGGACGGACTGGTCCGGCGGGAGGCCGTCTCGGAGCTGCCCCTCAGGAGCGCCGTGGCCGCCGTGAGCGTGGGCATCGTCGACGGCGGCGTTCTGCTGGACCTCTGCTATGAGGAGGACGTCCGGGCCGACGCGGACTTCAACGTGGTGATGACCGACCGGGCCGAGTTCGTGGAGGTGCAGGGCACCGCCGAGGGCCAGACCTTCTCCAAGGCCACCCTCGACGAGGTGCTGAGGCTGGCGGAACAGGGTGTGGGAGACCTGCTGCAGGCCCAGCGGCAGGCCATCGGCGACCTCTGACGTCTCTTTTCATCACCCAGGGTCGACCACTCTGGGGCAGGCCATCTCCGGCCGCCGCGGAAACTCCCCGCCTACTGCATCGGCGAGAAGCTCAGCGGCAGGAGCAGCTTGGTCTCCTGTCGCACCGGCACTACGTCCGACTTCGGCGGCCAGACGCCGCTATCCATCGCCCTCTGCCTGATGCGGCTCCGCTCATCGGCGCTGCGGTAGGCCCACATGTGTATGAACCTGTTGAGGCCGCCGATCTCCGAGTACCAGCAGCCAGCCAGGGGCGACAGCTTCTCCCGCTCCTCGATGGCATTTCCCCAGTCCTCCAAGACCTGGGGTATGGTCTCGTTGGGGTAGGTGTATATCCTCATCTCGTATAGCGGGCCGATGCTGCACTCGGTAAGAGGCCTCATAAAGGGCGCGGGGTGGAATATCTCCGACCGCATGTCGAGGGTGAACTCCGCGTTGTTCGGGGGCCAGATGCCGTCGGCAATGACCGTGGAGCGTATCTCGAGCCGCTGGTTCAGGTCCTCGTAAGGCCATATGTGGACCACCTGGTTGAGGGGGCCGATCTCGGTCCTCCAGAAGCCGCCCAGTTGGGAGTACTTGACCCTGTTGCCGATCTTTTCGGCGGTCCGCCTCTCGTACTCCGGCAAACTGCGCGGCTTCAGGTCGTAGGTGCGTATCTCGTGGATCATCTAAGGGAACCTCCTGCCAAGTATGCGAGTCACACGTCACATCGAAAATAGCCTACTCATGGACGGCGCCCGCGTCAAGACATACTGGTTCATGTTGCCCCATCCGTAGGACGATTCACGCAGGTACCGGCGACTTCTCTAGACAGCGCTTGTCGGGTCGGCGTGATTTGACCGACATGATGGGCGTCCGTACAATGGCTCGCACGAAGTAACCAAAGTGAGGTGCCGCATGGCTAATGACCGATTGACAGACAAGATATATGGGTGCCTTACGGCAGGTCTCATCGGAGACGCGATGGGAGCTCCTACGGAGGGCATGCACTACAAAAAGATCATAGAGGAGTTTGGCCCCAACGGCGTGACCGACTTCGAGGGTGTCGGTACGGACGACACCGCGATCCGGGAGCAGCTGATCGACGCCATCTTCAAGAGCGACGGGCGCCCGACGGTCGACCACTTCGGCCAGTCGTTCTTGGACTTCAAGGAGCGTAACCGGCACCTGTGGTTCGTCCCCGTGCGCAACGCCTTCTACAAGCTGGAACAGGGGCTGGAGCTTCCCGCCTATGCCGGAATCGGCAACATGCAAAGCTCTTCGACGGCGATGGCCATATCTCCCATGGGAATCATCAACGCCTGCAATCCCCGCCAGGCCGTGCTGGAGACGATGGACGTTGCGTCCTTCATTCACAACGGCCCGTCGTCGGGCTACTGCCGGGACGCCGCCTGCGCGATGGCGGCTGCGATCGCGGCCTGCTTCGAGGCCGATGCGACCATCGAAACAGTGGTCGCCGCCGCGACGCGGCACCTTCTGCCCGTGAGCGCGGGCGAGATTAGGCAGACCATCGCCGCCGCGCTGGAGCTGGCCGCAGAGGCGGGATCGTACGAGCGGTTTCGCGAAGGGTTCTACTCCAAGTTCCTAAGGTCGCTCACGGCGGACTCGATGGAGACGATCCCGGCCACCCTCGCCTTACTGACCCTCGCCCAGGGCGATCCAGAGCGTTCGATACTGTGGGGCGCCAACTTCGGCCGCGACGCCGACACGATCACGACGATGATCGGCGGCGTCGTGGGCGCGTTGCACGGCGCCTCCGGCCTTCCGTCGTCCTGGGTTGCCAAGGTGGAGGCCAATCCCAACGTGACCTACCGAGAGACGGCAGATCGGCTTGCGATGATAGTCCGAGGACGACTCGAAGAGTCAAAGGAGAGAATAGCAGCGGTCGAGGCCCTGGCGTAGGCCCCTCTATAGCAGCAGCTAGCCGTTGACGACTACACCAAGGGCTGCCGCTCCCTACACATCGGGCGCCGAGAAGACCGCCCTCGGATCGACGTACGCGGCGCAGAACGCGCTTGCAATGACCAGCGCGGCGAATAGGAGCTTGAACGACCCGGCGGCTACCTCCGCTCGGCTGCGGCGGAAGTAGCCAACGAGCGGAGACAATAACGACAGGGATTGGTCGATCATCGTCTATGTGGATATCCCCAATACGAAAGGGAATTATAACCGTGAGTGAAACGGCGGGCCAGTTGGCCCGCCGTCCGTCAGTGCTGGCGCTTTGCGTACTTCCACTCGTCGGGCTTCTTCGGCGGCGTGTTCATGAAGGCGCGAGCCACCTCCTCAGGCGGAGCGTCAATCTGTTCGGGCATCTTGAGCTCTGGGCGTCCGCGCTTCCGTTTCTCCTCCGCCATCGTCTACCTCCCCGCCTGTACGTCCTCGTCGTCGAGCCACCCGTACTTCCGGCAAAGATGGAGCCACAGCCGTCGGGTCTGGGCATTATCGCGCCGTAGCTCCGCCAGAATGTCGTCATGGTGGGCGATCCGCTCGTCATGGCGGGCGATCATGCTCACCAGCTTGTCCAGCGTCTTGGTCTGCATGTGAGCGATGTCGGTCAGTTGGTCGATGCCAACGTCCACCCGGTCGAACCGCTCGTCCATCTCCTCCTTCGTCACAGTAGCCATCGCGTTTACCTCCCCTGTTCACGGTATGATTTTACGGTAAAGTCACCGCACCACATTGTCAAGATGGTGGGCGCGTCTTAGGGTGTTGGCGTGCTGGTGGGGACAACCGTATCACGGTCGCCCACCTCGCGTTGGAACGCTTCCATGCGGGCGTTGATCGCCGTGACGGTCTGGTCGAACGTGGTCTGAATCCTGGCTATCGACGACTTGGCCGCCTCGATCTCTCCCTCGTTGATGTTGATCTCGATCCACACCTGATCGGCGAGTCCCTCGAACGTCTCCCACGAGTCCAGCTCCTCCTGGTACCAATCGTTCAGGAGGTTGACCCGGTTCTGCGTCTCCGTCAGGCGCAGTGTGGCGATGGCGATGTACTCGTCCTTGATGGTGCGCGCCGACTCGATGGACGCAAGTGTCCGCTGGTTGAGGTCGGCCTGGATAGCCACCTCGAGCGCCTTGATCTCGGACAGCTCCGAGATCCACGCCTGGTTGGACGCGTCGATCTCGGAGGAGATTTCCTGTGTGACGCGGAGACGCTCGGCGGTGTTCCTCTTCTCCTGTGCGATCCTGGCGTTGTTGGCGTCCAGCCTAGCCTGCTCTTCAGCCTGGAGAACGACCAGTGCCTGGTCGTCGGCTGCCTTCTGTGCCTCCACCGCTGCCAGGTCCTCCCGCCTCTGCTTCTCGATCCTGATCTGCTGGTGGCAGGAGTAGGTCAGCGCCTTGTGGACGGCGAGGTTGTCTATTGCCGGCAGGTCGGCCAGGGTCACTGAGTAAGAACCCGTACCGTCTCGATTTGCCACCCACCCTTTCACGTGGAGCCGGCCCAGCGGCCGTGAGGTGGCGTCGTGGCGAGGGATAAGTGTCTGGAACTTTGGCGTGTTATCCGTCACGCTGAAGCTGTAGGTCGACTGGTACTCCTGAGGGTCGACGTTAATGCGCACGGACCCGGCCACGACTTCCCAGTTGTAGTCACGGCCAGACCCCGGTTCTCCGATACTTTCCCAGTCGTAGTGGAGGCGCTTGCCGTGGATGTCCCATGCCCGCCAACTACCTGAATGTCCGGGCGGCAGCTCAGACATTCCACGGAGATAGAGGTGGTGCAGGCAGAGCGGATACTCCATCTCCACCATGTACTCTGCGGAGGTTGCGACACTCTCCGTCTCCCACTTACAGGGGGAGAACGGGTTGTCGGGTGTCTCCCGTTCCTCTGCGGCGCACTCTGTTGGATAGTCGGCGTAGGCCGTCCACCTGGTCAAGCCGATAGCCATGCTGAGGGCCACCAGGACGAGGAACGACAGGAGCAACACTTTACGGTTCATAGATTCCATCCTCTCACCTCAGCCCTTGAGGAAGTACCAGAGTGGGGGGCCACGAGGCCGGCGAGCACGAGTGCAATTATGGCGATCCTCCGTGTCGTAGTCGGGTCTGGCTCTATGTCAAGGCGATGGGCGGCGCGCTTCGCCCAGGGGGCGCTTGGCAAGGTCTCCCCCGGCAATGCCGCAGCTTGCCAAGTTCAAGGTGACGATCCGCATTGACGTGGAGCGCCAGAAGAAGGAGCGACCGACCAGCGTCGACTACGGCGAGCTGATCAAGATGCAGCGGCGCGTCCATCTCCAGAAGGCACTCGCTCAGGCCACGAGGTCCTGGTAGCGGAGGCGCTTGCCGTTCATCGCGCGGACGAGATTTGACATTATTACAGAAACTCATATAATTGCTGGCCATAGGGGGCGGTGGGATTCGAACCCACGGGAGTGCTGTGGCACCCCACTCGGTTTTAAGTCGAGCACAATAATCCACTCTGACACGCCCCCTTGCCCTATGCAGGAACGCCGACGAGCATGCTCGTCGGCGTTCCTGCTCGGTGGCTATCATCCCACACGGTGGGGGCTAGGTCAACCCCCTCGGACGTAACTCGTTGGAAAATCGCTGTCTAACCCCTACATGTAGGTGAAGGGGTGAGCGTTATCCACAGACATCCACCATATATGGGACACCGCTATATATGGTGGGTTGCCGTCAGTTATCCACTGAGACACCCCATATATGGGGTGTCAGGCCGTGAGGTCGACGTAGCGGAGGCGCTTGCCGTTCATCGCGCGGACGAGATCGGCCATCTGGTCGACCGTGTCCTTGAGCCGTCCGTTGTGGCGTCCAGCGAACTCCGTCGCATAGCGCGCAGTGTGCTTTCGGCTGATCCAGTGGTACGTCCCGATGATGCCGCGTTTGAGCACCGCCCAAAAGCTCTCGATTCCGTTGGAGTGAATCTCACCGTCGACGTACTGGCCGGCGCTGTGCCGGACGACCGCGTGGTTCGGCAGGCCGCGATACGCGTAGGCCTCGTCGGTGTAGACCGTCGTGCTGGCGGTGGTGCGCTCCCGAACGAAGCCCTGGAGCGTGGCGCTGTTGACCTGTTCGACCACCGCGACCGAGACTGCGCCAGACTCGCGGTGCTTGACCCCGACCACCGGCGTCTTGCCGACGGCGCCGCGGCCGGCTCGGAGCTTCTTGCTGGCGTGCTTGTTCTTCTCCAGGCCGCCGATGTACGTCTCGTCGACCTCCACGTGGCCGGAGAACACTGGGGGCCGCTCGACCCACGCCTCGCGGATGCGGTGCGCCATGTGCCACGCGGTTTTCTGCGAGACGCCGATGTACTGACCGAGCCGGACGCTGGAGATACCCTTGACGCTGGTGGTCACGAGGTAGATCGCCAGCGCCCACTTGCGATAGCCGATCTTCGAGCTCTGCATGGGCGTCCCGATCTTGACGCTGAAGAACCGAAGGCAATCTCGGCACCAGTACGGCATGGTCGCGTGGCGGGTGCGCTCCGAGACGTTAAGACTGCCGCAACGCGGGCACGCCATGCCAGTGGGCCACCTGGACGCGACGAGCCACTGCTCGGCAGTGGCGTCATCGGGGAACATTCGAATAGGGTCGGGAGCGTCAGCGTAGCCATAGTGTCACCTCTTGCGAGGTCACGTTACTGGGGGTACGCGTCTCACCTCAAGGTAGGCGGCCTCACTTTGGTAACAAAATCCCATACGAAAGAGGGGCCCGGATTCGGTCCGGGCCCCTCTTTCCGGCGTCGGCTGTATGTTACGCCTTGGCCTTGTTTGGGTCCTGCACTGGGATGACTCCCGGGAGCCACCACTTCTCCCACATCTCGTCGGTCCTGGACTGGAAGTAGTCGACGTCCTCGTCGATAAAGTGGGCGAAGCGCCCCTGGCGCTTTAGGAACTCGACCACCGGCTTGCGCTTGCGGCGGCCTTCGGCGATCATCCGAGAAGGCCCGTTGAGGCTCAGCACGCCATCCTCCACCTCGTACTGCACCCAGATACCGGTCTCGACCATCAGCATCCCCAGCTCGTGGGAGTACATCGGGTCGTAGTCCCACCCCTTGGGGCACGGGTCGATGGTGTGGAGGAAGGTCGGGCCGCCTATGGTGAGGCCCTTTCGGACCTTGTTCATCATGTCGACGGCGTATGACGCACAGCCCGTGGCCACGTACCTGACGCCCGGATGGCCCACTGCCAACATGGCCGCCGTGTTCTTCTTCCACCTGGAGTTCATGATCCTGTGGACTTTGCCGGGGGGCGAGAAGGTGGAGTTGGCGCCCCAAGGAGACGAGCCCGAGACCTGTATGTCTGTGTTCGCGTAGGACTCGTTGTCGTACAGAAGTACCAGGTGGTTGTACTCAGGATGGGTGAGGGAGGCGGATATCGCGGACAGGCCCATGTCTGCGCCTCCACCATCGCCGCAGAAGGATATGACGTTGATGGGCTCATCCTTGATCTTGCCCTTGGACATCAGCGCCTTCAGCCCCGCGGCGGTCCCCGTCGCGGCAGACCCTGAGGAGCCCAGCTGCGTGTGCATCCACGGCACCACCCACGGCGTCGAGTAGTAGGTAGTGTTGGCCACGTACATGCAGCCCGTGCTGCCCAGCACGATGGTTCTGGGGCCCGCGGCCTTTATCATCAGCTTCATCACGAGCGCGGACTCGCAGCCTTGGCAGGTGCGGTGCCCGGAGGTGAAGTACTCCTCGAGGGGTGAGTTGTGGACCCCCTTGATCATGGGAAGTGTGCTTGCGGTAGTCATTGGCTCTGCTCCTTTAGGCTAACTCGTCGACTCCTCGTTACCTTACACCCACCCAGCGAAGGGGCTCTTCGATCTGGCCGGTCTCGGCTACCTTCTCAACGTCGTCGAACATCTCCGTGACCATAGGCACCGTGATCTCGCGGCCGCCGAGCCCCGCGATGAAACCTATGATGGGGACGCGCTTGTCGGCATCGTACAGGGCCGATCGGATCTCATTATACAGCACGCCTCCGTTGTCCGGCGCGCCCAGCGAGTAGTCTCTATCGATGACGCCGACCGCCTTGAATCTGCCCAGCGTCTCTCGAAGCTCATCGTCGGGGAAGGGGCGGAACCACCTGACCCTGACGAATCCGACCTTCCTGCCCTGCTCTCTCAACCTTCTCACGACCACTCTCAAGGGGAGCGCCAAGGTCCCCATACCGACCAGGACCACGTCGGCGTCCTCAGTCATGTACTCCTCGATGAAGGGGTTGTCGCCGCCTCGCCCGAAGACACGCTTCAGGTCTTCGTGGGCCTCGGTTATCACGCCCTTGGCCCGCCTCATGGCGGCGTCGGTCTGCCTGCGTATCTCCATCAGCCAGTCCTCGTTGACCTGGGGGGCGATGGTGATGGGGTTGTCGGGATGGAGCTGGAACTCGCCCCGATCGTAGGGGGGCAGGTACTCGTCCACCAGCTTCTGGTCCGGCACCTTGACGATCTGCTGGGAGTGGGTGAGGAAGGCGCCGTCGGTGCTGATGGCGCAGGGGAGGAACACCCTCGGGTCTTCGGCCACGCGCCAAGCCATGAACGCGGCGTCCATCGCCTCCTGCGCCGTATCGACCCACCGGAGCATCCACCCCAGGTCGCGTACGGCCAGCGCGTCGTTGTGCTCACAGCCGAAGGCCCCGGGATCGTCCAGCGCGCGGTTCCCCACCATGGCGACCATCGGAAGGCGCAGGCCGCAGGTGACCGCCAGGGCCTCGAAGGCGTAGAACCAGCCCACGCCGCTGGAGCCGGAGAAGACCCTGGCCCCCACCGCCGAGGCGTGTTTGACGATCTCGAACTGGGAGTGCTCGCTCTCGGCGACGATGTACTCGCACTTGAGGTCCCCATCGGCGATCAGCTTCGATACGAACTGCATCACCGTGTCGTAGGGACGGATCGGGTACGCCGTTATTACGTCCACGTCCGCCAGGGCGCAGGCTATCGCGATAGCCTCGGAGCCGCTGATCAGCTCCTCCCTCTCCAGATCGGGTTGCGTAGTCGTCTCAATCGTCATCGCCAACTCCCATCATTTCAACTTGCTCTTCGTAGGTCCCCCACGAGTGGAAGCCGTGGGAGCGGCCAACGTCGCCCTTCTCCGCCTTGGCCACGGCTATCTTCTCCTCCAGCCACTCCATGTAGCCGTCCCTGTCGCGCTTCCAGTGGTCGTACTGGCTGGCGTTGTCGTTGAAGGACTCCTCGTTCACCATTGTGATGCAGTCGGGGACGGGACAGACCTCCTCGCACACGCCGCAGCCGCAGCACGACTCCATGTCCGAGTCGTAGAGCTCCTCTGGCGTGACATCGAAACAGGAGTCCGGGCACTGCAGCCAGCAGAGGGTGCACTTTGTGCAGGTCTCGAAGTTGACCACCGGCCTCATCGTCCGGGTGGACCACTTCTTGAACACCTCGTTGCGCTCCGGCTGGAACCCCTCATCGCCGCCCCGGAAGCCGCCGCCGACTCCGATGCCCTCTATCACGATGGCCTCTTTCATCTCGGTCCAACCGGGCTTGTCGAACCTGAACGGCTCCTCGGAATTGCCCTGCCCGGGCTCGATGGGGTACTCGGTGACCGAGCGGTAGGAGCGCTCCGCCGATCCCACCTTCAGCTCGTCGCCCCACTGCTGGGAGATGGCGTCCTTGTAGGCGTCCAGGCCCACCAGCTTCGGGCAGACCTTTGCCAGGGCGCCCAGGATCCGCACGTCGGTGTGGTCGTCCTTGTACACCCAGAGGCCGGAGAAGCTCTTGGCTCCCTTGACGATGGCCAGGTTGTAGGGCACGTCCTTTACGTGGATGTCCTCCACCAGGTCGTCGTTGGACTGTATGGAGGTGACGAGGACCGTGCCGCCCTCCACGGTAAGCTCGTTGATGGGCTGCAGGCCGTACCACGCCCAAGACTCGACGCCCTTGCAGAGGGTGTCGTCGACGACGATGGATACGTCGACCTCCGTGGGCTCGTACTTGGCCAGGCTCTCCTCCAGCTCTATCGGGTCGTCGGCAACCACGGCGAAGTACTTGGCCGGGATGCCGTTGCGCTCTGGGGAGTCGCCGTAACGGCCAAAGGCCGTTCCGATCTTGCCCTCCTTGCGAGCGGCGAGAACGATAGTACGACAGATATTCCTGGACAACGACTTCTGAAATATGCCTCTATAGACTACTTCTACTGCTGATACCGCCATGCGCACGCCTCCTACACTATTTGCCTGATCAATGCTTCCCGGTCGTTACCTAGTATCTCACATCCTGGCGCCGCTGCGGTTAGAAAGACGCCCCCGGCGACAGGTTGTGTATCTCCTTGTCGATGTCCGCGATGTGCCTGCGCATCGCCAGGGCTGCTTCAGGCGGCTCCTCCCGCTGGATGGCGCCGAGGATCTCCCGGTGGGACTGAAGAGAGAGTCTCGAGCGCTCAAGGGAGAGCAGGGAGTCCTCCCGGCTCTGGCTCAGAATGTCCGAGATGGCCCGCGTCACGGCTATCAGGGCGGCGTTCTTGGTCGCCTCGGCGATGGCGAAATGGAACCGGGCGTCGTCCTCGACGCCCGTGCCGCCGGCGGCGATGTCGGCCTCCTGGTGGACCAGGTGCTCGTCCATCAGCCTGAGGTCCGCCTCGGTGGCGCGCTGGGCCGCAAGAGATACGACGTGGGGCTCCAGGAGCAGCCGCATCTCGAAGACGTCGCTCGCCGCGCTGTCGTCGTCCAGAAGAGACGAAAACGCCTGCACGATGGCCTCCATCGCGTCCTCCGTGATGAAGGTCCCCGCGCCGGGGCGGATCACCACCAGCCCCTTCATGTCCAAGAGTCGCATCGCCTCTCGGACCGAGGCGCGGCTCACGCCCAGCATCTGCGCCAGCTCCCGCTCGGGTGGCAGTCGATCACCCGGATTCAGCTCACCCTTCCTGATGAGCTCATAGATCTGCCCTACGATCTCCTCGGGGATGCGAGTCTTCTTTACGGCTCTGAGCAGCTCCAGCCTCCTTGCGGTATGAGCATCAGGTGGTCAGACCAAAATGGACGATACCACCCAGCGCCGCGGTTGTCAAATCGCCCGGCGGCTAAGAGCCCCAGCACTCACGCTGCGCTGAACCGGACGAGCCTGGTATCTCCCCTGACGTAGAGGGGATGGCGCGGGTGCCCCTGCAAGGTGACTCCCAGCGCGTGGGTCTCGACGCCCCTCTCTTGGAGGACAGCGAGGGTCCTCCGAGCCCTGCCCTCCAACTCGCCGCTATTGCCGTAGGCGAGCACGACGAGGCGCGACCTCGACGCCGCCTCGAGCGTCTCCGCCAGGTTCCTCCGCGCCACGGCGTCGGGCTCCGGGCCGTGCTCCAGCAGGTCCCTGGGGCGGGCGGCCCTGAAGGGAGAGAGGTTGGTCACCAGCAGCCAGGCGAACCCCCACATGCGGGCGAACCCCGCGCAACGGCTTATGGTGGGGTCGTTACACTCCTCGTCCGCGGTGGAGGGATTCAGCATCAGAAAGTTGACTGCCCTCTCTCCGGGCCCGACCCTTCGAGTAAGCAGGAACCTGTACTTCCTGTCCGGGGAGAACAGCGCGGGCGGCATCTTGCTCATGCTACGGCCCGGTTCGCTCCTCGAGCTCCTCTATCCACCTGCTTGAAAAGGGGACATTGGCCGCGAATGGCGCTGAGACCTATCTCCTCCACTGCGAGGACGCCCATCAAGGGCTTCTGGTAGCCTTCGTACAGGTCGCGAACACGCTTGGAGGGGGCCGTGTCCGGCGAGTCGTTGATCTCCTCAGGGGTCCCGAATTCGGCGCGGACCGCCTGAAGCTCCGCCGATAGGTTGGGTCGCCCAATTCCTCGGGCGAAGCGTTCCGGGTCGCTGAACAGAAGCCCCTCGAACTCATGCATCACCACGTAAGGGATGAAGCGCCGGCGGTCGAAAGCGCCGCCCAGGGAGCTCGAAACATCTTCCAGGAGGGCCTGCTGGACGGAGGCCGCTCGCTCCTTCAAGGTCTCCTTACGTGCGGCCCGCTCCCGTCCCGGCCACGTGAATGGCAGCCCGTAGTAGTCCACCATGGTCGTCGCAAACGTATCCCGGTCCGATGTCAGGTGATTCAAGATGTCGTTGCGCACCGAATCCCATGGTCTGATGCCGCCGCGCCGGCTCCGTTGACGAGCATTACCGATCAGGCGGGCGCTGACATTCGTATATCCAAGACTGTACAGGTACGGGGCCAGGACTCCATTCACGAAGCTCTCCTCCGTCTGGCCCTCGACGTGTACGAGTAACCGGGGCATCCCGCTACTCCCGCCTCGGCCGTCCGCCCAGCTCGTTCTTCTCCCAAAGCTGGCCCAAGCTGTAGCTCTCCAACCAGGGCTCCAACTCGGACGATTCGAGCCGATTGAGCTGCGTTTTGCCGTCGACGCGCTCCGCCACGAGCACCTCCTCCGACTCGAAGTGGTCCAACAGGAGGGACGACTGGGTCGAGACGATCACCTGCGACTCGATTGACGCCTGCCTCATCAGCGACGCCAGCAGGGTGATGGCGTACGGGTGCATCCCCAGCTCCGGCTCGTCTACCAGGATTACCGACGGCCTGAACTTCACCGGCTGGAGGAACAGCGTAGCCAGGGCCATGAAGCGCAGCGTCCCGTCCGATAACGATGAAGCGTCGAAATAGGCGTCCGTTCCTTCATGTCTCCACTCGAGCCTGATCTTGTCAGGGTTCAGCCCCTGGGGATTGAGCTCGAAGTCCTCGAAGAACGGCGCTGCCAGCCGGACCGTCCGCGCGATGGAGCGATACGAATCTTCGTGCTTCTCACGGAGGAGATAGAGAAGGGCCGCCAGATTCGTTCCGTCGGTGCGGAGATAGCGGTTGTCGTTCACGTCAGCCGTCTTTTTCATGGGAGAGCTGGCACTGGTGTCGTGGAAGTGATAGAGGCGCCACCTATCTAGACGCTGCCTGACATATCCTCCAACTCTCACTAAGAACCGGTTGCTGATCCCGGCTTCTCCTTCGGCGCTCCTAAGCTGCACCATGTAAGGATTGGAATTCGGCTTGTTCCGGAAGCATGCGGTTTCATCCCATGGAACCAGCTCGTCAAGACCAGTCGGCTCAAGAGTGAGATCATATTCGTTTTTCCCCTCTTCGAAGGAGAGGCGAATATGCAGCTGCTTGGTAACTCGTGAGCCGAAGTGCAGCACCTTGTCGGCGCCGCCTGCCTTGATCACATACTCCCGCAAACGGCCCTCCCGGATGGCATTCAGGAAAGAGAACACGCCAAGAAAGTTCGACTTGCCGGAGCCGTTGGGGCCGATGAGCACCGTCAGCGGTCCGATCTCCAGCTCCTCGATGGACTCGATGCTCTTGAAGCCCCGTACGGTTATGTAGTCCAGCTCGCTCATCACACCGTCTCGCCCATTCTACCCTGCCGGCCCTCGGCGCGCCTCACTCGCTGGGCGGCCTGGTACATGGACGGGTGAGGCGGCAGATCGAAGGTCTTGCCCTCCAGCAGCTCGGCTATGGTGCGCAGCTGTATTTTCGGGTAGTCCCTCTGCCACACGTCCGAGTGGTAGAAACCCGCGCTGACGGCCTCGGTGCGCATGGCGCTCGTCGGCTCCTCCAGGGTGATGAAGAGGCCCATCGCCGCCTTCTCGCGCTGGACGGTGCCCTTCAGATCGCGGATGAGGGGCGACGAGACCCTGCCGCTCTTGACCTGCACGATGGCCTTCCGCGGCGAGCGCCGGGGGCCGTCGATGAAGTAGACGATACCGTCGATGCCCCTATCCGCGCCGCGCCTGCTCTGCTCCCGGGGGGACGCCTCCAGCAGGGACATGGCCCAGAACTGGAACTGGTACCTGTCCTGCTCCGCCAGGGCGCGGGCGCCGCCGACGTCCGCCGGCTCGCCGACGACCTCGTAGTCCCTGCCGGGCACGATGTCGAAGGCGGTCTTGAGGCGGTTCTTCATCAGCGCGACTGCTAGATGGGTGACGTCGATGCCCATCCACCGGCGCTTCAGCTTCTCCGCGGCGGCCACCGCCGTGCCGCACCCGCAGAAGGGGTCCAGCACCACGTCGCCCTCGTTGGATGAGGCCTCTATGATGCGCTCCAAGAGGGCCTGCGGCTTCTGGGTTGGGTAGCCGAGACGTTCCTTATTGGAGCCGGACAATGAGTATATGTCTGCCCACACATCTTGCATGGGGACCCCCCGAGACTCGTCGAGGTAAGTTTTCCTGCTAGGATACCCAGTCCTCGAGTAGTACAGGCGGCCTTCTTCGTGTAGGCGCTGCATGGTAGCCTGGCTGTACCTCCATGCTCTCGTATGTCCATTCCACTCATATACAGGATTGCCCTTCTCTGCACCACCTGGTCCCGTCAGCGGAGTGGTCCTGAATCTTCTTCCAGTCTCCTCGTCAACATATCTGTACGTACTCCTGACATAGCTTTCATCCAGTGGAACGAATCCTTGATGCCAGGTAACAGATGCGCTCTTGCCATACAACAGGATGATGTCATGCACTCGTCCAAATCGAGTAGACCCCTGACCCACATCGTTGTGAGCACCGTAACGCTTCCATGTGATTTCATTTCGAAAGTTCTCAGCCCCAAACACCGCATCCATCAGCAGCTTCAAGTAGTGGCTCGCTGTCGGGTCGCAGTGCAGGTATATGGAGCCGGTGGGCTTCAGCACCCGGCGAAGCTGCACCAGCCGCGGCGTCATCATGACAAGGTACGCCATCATGGCGTTGCTGCCGATGAACTGGCGGAAGCCGGAGACCATCTCCTTGACGTTGGGCGGCGTCTCCGGGTTCAGTACGATCTCCTGCTCGAACGTCCGCTCCGACTCCTGCGTCCACTCCCACGTGTCGGTGAACGCCTTGATCTGGGCGGGCGACTCCTCGCCGGACCTCTCCTTGAACAGCACGTTGTACGACGCGTTGGAGTTGAAGGGCGGGTCGAGGTAGACGAGGTCCACCGACTCGTCGGGGACGTACCGGCGCAGCACGTCCAGGTTGTCGCCGTAGTACAGGGTGTTAGTCATAATGTTCGAGGGCTCTTGAAATCGACGCGCTGTCCTCGACACGCAACCCTGAGGCGCAGCAGATATCGGATCAGATACGGAATCCGAGGGTTGCGGCCACGGCCCGCTGACGGTCGTCGAGAGTGACGAAGGAGATGTCGCTGGGCTCCGGGGCGGCGTAGAGGGCCGTCGCGATATGCCACAGATCGGCTCCCCCGAGGTATCCGGCCTGCAGGATGGACGCAATCTCCGTGGTCAACGGACGGTCCGGGAGGACCCACCTGACGCCGGAGAGGACACGGACGTCAAAAGCCCTTCTCTCCCGTCCGTACGCGGCCCGGACCTCGGCTTCGAGCAGATTCGACGACCAGAGGCTGGAGAACCGACCGAGGCGCCGCTCCACGGCGGTCCATCCGTTATCTTGGAACGCAATGCCGACGATGGCGGAAGAGTCGACGTAGGCGATGCTCACCGGTCGCGCTCTTCGAGGAACCTCTTCAGAGCGCCCGGCACGTGGACACCCCCTTTAAAGGCCACTCTGGGCCCGCGAGGGGCAGACAGGGCCCCTCGGCGCTCCAACTCTTGGGTCCGCTGCTCTATCGCCGTCTTCGCCTTTTCCACCGGACGGATCTCGGCAACCGGCTCACCTCGGTAGGACACGGTCACGGTCCTCCCCTCACGGATATGGCGTATGACCTCGGAGAACCGGGCCTTGGCCTCGTACGTCGAATAGGTAATGTCCATGCCCGATAGCATAACCGGTCAGACTGGTCAGATCAAGCTGGGACCCGGAAGTAGCAACTACGCAGCACGTCCAGGTTATCGCGTATTGCAGGGTCTTGGGCATCGTGAGGCACCGTTGATCTTTGCGTTGCGCTTACGCGTCCCCGCTGTGAGGCATCTCGTCCCACGTACGGTCATCCAGGACGCGGCCGGTTCGTTTCTTGAACACGCCTCCCCACTGCTTGAAGAAGAACGGGACTTTATTTCTTACGCAATGGTCCCGTATCTCCCTCGCCCAATCGGCTTTCATGGGCCTCGCTCCCGGCCCCGATTCACCTCCCACGATGACCCACTGGATACCGGAAAGTTCCAGGTTGGGCATCGGTCCCAGCAGCGGCTCCAAGGAGAGAAACTTGGTGTGAGCGTCGGTGGCCTTTAGCAAGTCCAGGCGGTGCAGCCACCTTTCGGACTCTATGCTCGTGCCCAGCCAGATGTTTGGCGTCCAGTCGAGCTTGGCATTGAGTTGCTTGACGCGGCCGGGGCGCTTAGTAAGAACCTGGAATGTGTGCTGAGACGCCTGGTTCATAACGTCGAAGACCGACTGAACGTACTCAGAAGACACGGCCTTGTGAAATAGGTCGCTCATCGAATTCACAAAGACGAGGCTCGGCTTTTTCCACTTCAGGGGCTCTCGAAGCACTGATTCGTGGACGACGACCTCGAATCCCCGGCGATACTTCTCCACTCCCATTGCCTGGAGGCGTTTGGCCATGCGTTCCGCATAGCAAAGCTTGCAGCCGTGGCTGATCTTGGTGCAGCCGGTGACCGGGTTCCAGGTGGTTTCAGTCCATTCGATCTTGGAGAGTGTGGACACGAGATCACCCGCTTGCGTTGAGGATGTACTTGGCTATTCTCTTGGCAACAGCCGCTCCGTTCGGGTTGCCGACACAGAACACAAACTCAAATAAGGGTGAGTTCTTCGAGTTCATAAGGGTCTTGGATGTCTCCATGAATCTCTGACCGAACAGGGCTTTCAGCTTGGCCTTGTATATCTTCCTGATTCCCTCAACGCCGGGATCCCTCTGGTACATTTGATCGCCGAATAGGGACTGTTGGGGATTGGCGTAATATAGCTCTCTCCAGCTTTCATCGCCAAAGATTTTGGTCAGCCTGTCGGCCCAGGCGTCAGAGATATCGTCCGGGTTCCTCGAGACAGGCAGCATTCTGGCGATCGCGGATATTGGAAAGAGTATCCAAGTGTCGAGGGCGTTGAAGCCCGCTATCCTTTCGATTGTAGTCCATTCAACCTCAGTAGCAAACGGATCGAGAAAGAGGACGCCTCGCCATACCCTCCAATCTTCTTGCAGCTTGCTCAAGAAAGTGTTGGCGTCGGAGTTCTCAGTTCTGATGTCCCGCCCGGGATTTTTTTTGCGTAGGGTTGCCAGTTGATTATATCGTTGAGTGTCCTTCTCAACGAAGATCAGTCGGTCGAACGCCTTGTCGTCAATACCAATCGCCAGCTTTGACGAGCCGTCTATGAAAGCTCGTGCATCATCATCTGCCAGACGCGGGCTAACGCTACCTGTACCGGCAAAAGCATCTACGTACATCAACTTGAAGGACTGATTCTTCAGTGCGGTAGTGTAGGCATTCAGGATGGATAGCTTGTCGACAGTCCATTGTCCTCCAAAGCCGTCAGGCGTTGTTTCGGACGTTCCGGCCATAATCGCACCTCAGTAGTTGGCATCCCTTGGCTACCAACTATCCCTCTCTGGGATTGGTCAAGGCATGCGAGATTGCTCTGTTCGGCAAGATGATAGCACCCCTGTTCTCATAGGGCAAGGGAAAAGCCGAGAGTGTGAGTTAGGCGGTCAGCATATCACCCGGCAGGCTGCGGCAACACTCTTTCGCGCATAGGCCAAGCCGCCCTCCCGGCGAGAAAGGGGGAGAGAATCGCCAGGCCGCATCCTCCGGCGCACTTGACGCGCCTCGACGAATTGGTATGCTTACGGTGCTTCTATTCGGGCATGTTACTTCCCAGAGCCTCAGTACCTATCAAGGAGCTAGAGATGATCCATGCAGAGAGGGTAGCCAGCCACCTGACGACGGAGCAGCTCGAAACCGGGATGGAGCACATCCTGCGGTCTCCGGCAGACAGGGGGCCCCTGGTGAAGATCGTCCGGCGGCCCGGCATGGACCAGCGGGAGGTCCTGGCGGAGGGTCAGCTGGACGTCGACATTGGCCTCGTCGGGGACAACTGGAAGACGCGGGGGAGCACCGGCACCCCCGACGGCAGCGCAAATCCGGTCGCGCAGATCACGATGATCAACGCGCGCTTCCTCTCGCTGATAGCGCAGTCGGAGAAGCGATGGCAGCTGTCCGGCGATCAGCTCCTCGTGGACCTAGACCTGAGCATCGAGAACCTGCCTCCTGGAACGCAGCTGTCCATCGGCTCGGCGGTGATCGAGGTCTCGGCGAAGCCGCACACGGGCTGCGCCAAGTTCTCCGCGCGCTTCGGCCGGGACGCCCTGCGGATCACGGCCACGCCGAAGGGGACGGACCTGAGGCTCCGGGGCGTCAACACCAGGGTGGTACGGTCGGGCACGATCCGGGTCGGGGACGTGGCGGCCAAGATTTCCGTGTAGTGCCTCCCGGACATCCCCCTACCGGCACCGTCGCATGGAGCCAGGACGGCTGACGCTTCGCGCCCGTGGGAGCCGCAGCGGGGCGTTACTCGGCGGTATCTCCGGCGGCCGGCTCAGCGGTACGCGCCGCCAGCCGCGAGTCCAGGATGAGGAGACCGGTCCCGTCGTCCCCCACGAGCTTCAGGTGATCGACGATCTCGGTGACGGACTTCTCCTCCTCGACCTGCTCCTCGATGAACCACTCCAGCAGTACCTGGGTGGCGTAGTCGTTCTCGGAGTCGGCCTCCCGGTAGAGCTCCTCGATCATCGCGGTTACTTCCCTCTCGTGCTCCAGGGTCATCTCGATCACGGACCGCACCGACTCGAACTCGGTCGGCGGCTGTCCGATGGCCTGCATGACCGCACGACCGTTCCGGTCGACGATGTAGTCGAAGAGGCGCATCGCGTGGGAGACCTCCTCGTCGTGCTGCATCCTCATCCAGTGCGCGAACCCCCTCAGGTGCTCGGCCTCGAAGTAGGCAGCCATGGACAGGTAGAGATGGGCCGAGTACAGCTCGCTGTTCAGCTGGTCGTTGATAGCGTTTTGGAGCCTGCTGCTTAGCATCGCTCTTCCTCCTTGTCATCGAATACGGCGCGGCGGCCGGGAGCGAGCCGCCGCACACAGTGGGACAGCCGCTCCCGGCGCGTGATTCCCACGTACAGTATAGCGGGATGCGGTCCCCGGTGGACAGGCTCCCCCTCGCAGGTGGAGATTGAGAGCGGGTCGCGGGCGGCCTCAGCGCGCGACGGAGTAGGGGTCGGCGGCATCCCTCAGGCCGTCGCCCATGAAGTTGAAGCTGAGGACCACTACGATCACCAGCAGAGCCGGCATGAGGAGCCATGGCGCGGCGGCAACCGAGTATATGTTCTGGGCCTCGAACAGCAGCACGCCCCAGCTGATAGTGGGGGGCCTCAGCCCGAGATTCAGGAAGCTGAGGGACGTCTCGGCGATGATCATGGCGGGTATCGCCAGCGTGGTGGAGGCGATCAGGTGGCTCAGGAACGAGGGCACCATATGGTGGAAGATCACCCTGAGCTCCGAAGACCCGTAGAGCCTGGCGGCAACGACAAAGTCCTCCTCCCTCATGACCAGGAACCGCCCGCGGACCTCTCGCGCCAGGCCGGTCCAGCCGATGATGGAGAGGATTATCGTTATCGCGAAGTAGACGCGTATGTTGGACCAGTCCGCGGGTATCGCGGCGGCCAGCGACAGCCACAGGGGAATCGTGGGCATGGACCTTAGGAACTCTATCAGGCGTTGAATAACCAGGTCCGACAGGCCGCTCCGGTAGCCGGAGATGCCGCCCAACAGCACGCCCAAGAAGAGGCTCATGCTGACGCCCACCAACCCGATGCTCATCGATATGCGGGTGCCGTACATCAGCCTCGACCACATGTCCCTGCCGAAGCGGTCGGTCCCAAGCGGGTGTAAGTCCGCTCGCGAGCCGTCCTCCTTCCTCGCACCCATCACGTGAATATCCGTGGTGAAGAGCCGCAGGAGCTTGTACTCATGCTGGGGGTCGCGGACGAAGAATGCGATGGGGTACTTCTTGGTGCGGTCCTCGACGTGCTCCATCTTCAGAGTGTAGGGATTCCGCTGTGTGTCTATCGCGTAGACGAAGGGACCGATGTCCCAACCGTCCCAGAGCCGTATCATCTGCGGCGGGATGAACGCCCTCCGCGAGAGCTGGTCGTGGGGGTCCTGGATCGCCAGGGTCTCCGCAAAGACCGTGACGAGATAGAGGCAGACGATAACCGCCAGGGCGGGCAGGGCGATACGGTGCCGCTTGAAGCGCCACCACACCAGCCGCCACTGGGAGGTTACGAATACGCGCTCCTCGTGCGTGGATGGGACAGATTCCCTTGCGGCTGCTGCCATGTCACATTGCCAATCGGATGCGGGGGTCCAGCCATCCCAGCAGGATGTCCGATATCAGGGTGCCCAGCAACGTCAGGGCGGTCAATATGAACAGTATGGAGCCCGCCATGTACATGTCCTGGGACCACAGGGCCCTCAGCAGGAGGGGCCCGACGGTGGGAAGGCTCATCACGGTGGCGACGATCAGGCTGCCGGAGAAGAGCTGGGGCAGCGCCCAGCCCGCCGTGCTGATAAAGGGGTTGATGGCGATGCGGGACGGGTACTTCAGTATCACCTTCCACTCGGCCAGTCCCTTGGCTCTGGCCGTCTCCACATAGGGCTTGCTGAGCTCGTCCAGCAGGTTCGCCCTCATTATCCGGGTGAACCTGGCCGTCCCGTCGGTCCCCAGGATGAGCATGGGGACCCAGATGTGCTTGAGCACGTCGATGACGCGCCCCAAGGACCACGAAACGTCGACGTACTCCGGCGAGTAGAGGCCCGTGATCCTGATGTCGAAGTATGAGAAGGCCGTCCACATGATCACCAGGGCCAACACGAAGTTGGGGGTGCCGACCCCCAGGTAGGCCAGGAAGGTGAACGTGTGGTCGATGATGGAGTACTGCTTCACGGCGGAGACGATGCCGATGGGTATGGCCATGGTCCACGTGAACAGTATGGTGAGGGCCCCCAGAAGCGCGGTCATACCCAGGCGCGCGTTCAAGAGCTCGGTCACCGGCCGTCTGTACTCCAGGGAGTCTCCCAGGTCCCAGACCAGGATCCCGGAGAACCACTTCCAGTACTGTACGACGACCGACTGGTCGAAGCCGTACCTGCGTTTCAGGTGCTCGATCTCCGAGTAGTCGACGTCCTGGCCGCTGAGTGTGAGCTGCGCGATGTAGTCGGAGAGGTAATCGCCCGGCGGCGCAACGATGATGAGGAACACCACCATGGAGGTGACCCAGAGCATGGGGACGTAGATGACCAGGCGACGCAGGACAAGCTGTAACACGCCGCTGTGCTCCTCCTCGGCGCGCTCTCTTCCATGCCCAAGAGGGATGGGTAGAGCGTCGATAGCTTAATTGCCGAGGGCGACCCGCCTGTTGCGGATCGCCCTCGGCAGGTAGTCCTGCATAGATCGCGCGCTATGCGGCGCCGGCCCCCAGTGGACATCAGTCCATAGACGGTCGGAGCCGGTGGGGTCCTACTTGAAGAACCACTGCTCCGGCCGCGCGGCGGCGGGAGTCCGGTGCGGCCAGCCGTGGGCCGAGATCTCCGGAACGTTGTACAGGTTGTTCTTTACGACGAAGGGGTCCGGGGCCAAGCCCACCAGGCCGATGTGGTACATCTCCATGGCGTACCTTTCGTATATCTCCTGGCCGATCTTGTTGCGCTCGGCGGTGGCATTCTCCGGCCCCTTGAGGTGCAGGTCGTGGAGCTCCTTCATCTCCTGCGGGGGCTCCATGCCCTCGGCGCCGTCGGTGGTGAACCACTTGAGGATCAGCGGCCCTATGTGCCCGTTGCCGCCGGGATCAGTCCTGGCGCCGGGCTTGAAGGTGCAGCAGGTCGACTCCACCCAGGCGTTGATGAGCATGCTCTCGTTGGCCGCCGTCCGCGTGTCGATGATGCCGCGGGGCCCGAGGTTGACGCCGGTCCTGACTCCCACCTTGCCCCAGAAGAAGCTCACCGACTCCGAGGAGTCGGCCCAGGAGCCAAAGCCCTCGAACACATCTATCAGCAGAGCCAGGCGTTCGCCGTTGGCCATCAGCCGCATGCCGTCCGAGTCTCTCTTGTCCAAGCCCAAGTCGTCCAGCATCTGGTTGGCCTTGTCCGGGTCGTACTCGGTCATGAAGAAGGCCCACTGATCGCCGGGATACTCGGGACTCGCCGGAGCGGGCACGCCCTGGCGGGGCACGCCCTGGCCCTGGAAGACGGTCTCGTTGACCTCGTCCCGATTGATGGCGAGGGAAAGAGCGTAGCGGAAGTCCCTGTTCTTGATCAGGTCCGCCTCGTCCCCCTCCCAGCTCTGGTTGAAGTAGACTCCGGCGTTGGTGCCGCCGAACTGGGGCCACTTGTAGACCGTGTAGTCCCCCTTGGCCTCGTTCTCTATCAGCACGGGGAAGTCGCTGTTCTTTACGTGGCGCCCCTGCATGTCTATCTCGCCGGCAATGGCCTTCAGGGTGAGCACGTCGACGCTCTCCACGAAGGTCAGCTGCACCTTGTCGATGTAGGGCAGCTGGTTCCCCTCGGGGTCGACGCCGTAGAAGTAGGCGTTGCGCTCCCCCTCAGCGAGCTGGCCGTCGAAGCCCTTGGTGAGGATCCACGGGTTCAGGACCGGGAAGTCGGGGTTGGCCCTGGGCCTACCATACTGGTTCACATCCAGGTAGTAGTCGACCCACGTGTCGAAGTCGTTGTCCTTGGCCATCTTATTGGCCGCGTCCATGCCGACGTGATCCGCGTGCAGCTGCGACTCGTAGTGCGAGGGTCCGAACAGCCGGTTGGCGCCGCCCAGAGCGTCGACCTGTGTCAGCGTCAGCAGCCAGTACGAGTTGGGCACGGGGAAGGTGTACCTGACCGTCAGGTCGTCGATCTTCTCGAAGGCCGGAAGCTGACCGCTCGCCATCAGCGTGGCGGGCGGCTTCGGCGTGAGCTCCTCGTTCAGAACGACGTCGTTCCACTGGTACTCCAGGTCGGCGGCGTCAAAGGGTTCGCCGTCGGACCACCTGTGGCCCTTGCGCAGGTGGAAGGTGAAAGTCGTCTGATCGTCGGAGATCTCCCAGCTACCGGCCACGGCAGGTATCGCCTCGAAGCCGGCATTGTCCCACTGGACCAAGCGGTGGCCAGCGCGGTCGAGCCTGCCGAAGCCCCAGAAGTCGTTGGGGCCGTTGAAGGCCCGCCGCAGCGTCCCTCCATACTGGCCGATCTCGTCGAACACCTCCACCACCATCGGCTCGTCCGGCAGCCGCTCCTCCACCGGGGGTAGAGACCCGGCCCTGACGAGCTCAGCCAGCGTCGGGGCCTCATTGTATTCGCCCATCATCATTTCGCTTGCCGGAGGCTGCGTCGCCATTGCGGCGGGCTCGGTAGGCACCGGCATCGCAGTGGGCTCCGGCATTGCGGTGGGTTGAGCCATCGCGGTGGGCTCTGCCATCGCCGTTGGCTGCGACGTGGGCTCCTCGTCTCCGCCGCACGCTGCCAGCACGACAGCCAGAGCGAGACACAGTGCAGTGCTAAGCGCGAATTTCCTCATCATGCTCTCCTTCTGGTACCTCAATTGATGGCGCGACTCCCCAAACGGAGCCGACAGCCCTGCCGAGAGACAATACTCTTGAGTTATGATACTACGGCTCGGCCCATACTTGTCAAGCTGCATAGCCCCAAGGCCAACGATGGGGCAGGAGCGATCCGCTGGGCTGCGATGCCAGGCCCCGCGCGGGCCGATCATCGCATCAGGCGCGTCTGGCCGTGGGCGATTCCGTCGGCTTGGACCGGCTCATCCATGCGCAGACCGTCCCTCCTGGGGTCGACGAACTCGGCGAACCAGTCCTCCATCATCGTCCTCATCCCCTCTATCCGGCCGGCATGGGCGGGCTCCTCCGCCAGGTTGGCCCGCTCGTCGGGGTCGTCGACCAGGTAGAAGAGCTCGTGGGGTCCGGCGGGGTACCGGTGCACATACTTCCACTCCCTGGTCCGGGCCATGCGCACCGAGACGTACTCGTCGTAGATCACCACGCTGTCACGGCCCTCGAAGGGCCGGCCCAGCAGGGCGGGAGCGAAGCTCCGACCTGGCAGATTGCGGTCGTCTGGGACCGGCAGGTCGAGATACTCCAGAAGGGTCGGCATGAAGTCGTAGGCGCTGACCATGCCCTCTTCGACGCGGCCCTGGAGGATCCGGCCCGGCTGGCTGAAGATGGCGGGCACCTTGATGGAGGTCTCGAACAGGTTTCGAGGCTTGGTCCCGTTTCCCTTGCCCCAGAAGCCGTGCTGCCCGCAGGAGAAGCCGTTGTCGCTCAGGAAGACGATCAGGGTGTTCTGCCGCAGGCCAAGCCTCTCGACCCTATCGAGGATCCGCCCGATGTTGGCGTCCATGGCGGTCACGGCAGCGAAGTAGCACTTGAGGGCCTCGCGGTCGCCCAGGTGCGCGTCGGTCAGCCCCAGGGCCCAGGGGTGGCGCGGCTCCTGGGGGCAGGAGTCGAAGGCACAGTCGTCGTACGAGTCGACGATCTCCTGGGGGTGGTTGTCGATCCACGGGCCGTGGGGCGCCGTGTAGTGAACGCTCAGGTAGAAGGGATGCTCGCCGTCCGCATATCCGTCCAGCAGCCGCAGCGCCTCGTCCGTGATCAGGTCCGTCACGTACCCCGGCTCGTTCACGAGCTGCCCGTTGCGCACCATCGGGGCGTCGTAGTAGGGGCCGCCGTCCCTCTGGTGGACGTACCAGTCGGAGAAGCCGTGCTGGGGTATCTGGCTGTCCCCAAGGTGCCACTTCCCGGAGATGCCGCAGGTCCACCCGTGCCGGGCCAGCACGTCGGTGTAGGCGACCTCCCCCTCCAGGTACTGGATGCCCCCGGGGCCGTAGTTCCCGTTCTTCACCCAGTCGTGCAGGCCGTGCTGGGACGGAATCCGGCCGGTCAGCAGAGTTGCCCGGCTCGGCGAGCATACGGGCGTGGCGACAAAGAAGCTCTCGAACCGGGTTCCCGTGCTGGCGAGCCTATCGAGATTGGGGGTGCGTATCTCGGGGTTGCCGTAGCAGCCCGCCGCCCACGCCCCCTGGTCGTCGGACAGTATGAGTATGACGTTGGCGGCGCGCCCTTCGTACAGGGCGTCGGTGGAGGCGGTGATGGTGCTCCTCGGAGCGGTCCCCTGGTCGTCTGGCATCGGATACAGCCTCAGACGGGCTCGCCTGACCACTCGGACGTCAGAATATCGTTGACGGCCCAGTAGCCGGACGCCCGGCTCTGCATTTTGTTCGCGGTGATCACGTCCAGGACGTAGGGGCGCTCGGCGGCGATGGCCTCCTCCAGGGCCGGCCTCAGGTCCTGGGGGCGCTCCACCCGCCGCCCTTCCGCGCCTAAGGCGCGGGCCAGGGCGGCGAAGTCGGGGTTGTAGGGCCCTTCCTCGCCCTCGATCCTGAACTCCGTGCCGGTGACGCGGCTCCAGTGCCGCCTCTGGTACAGCGCGATGATGTTGTACGAGAAGTTGTTCTGGACCAACCATACGACGTTGACGCCGTACTCGACGGCCGGGATGAGGGTCTGCATCGTCGACCGGAAGGCGCCGTCGCCCACCACCGCGACCACCGGGACGTCCGGCCTGCCGAGCTTGGCGCCGAGCGCCGCCGCCACCTCCTGGCCCATGGTCCCGTAGCCGCTTCCCACCACGTGGGTCATTGGCCGGGTGAACCGTACGTACTGGCCCAGGGCGTGACGCAGGCCGACGCCGCTGACCAGGATCCCCTCCGGCGGCAGCGCCTCGCGGACCTCGCCCAGCAGGCGCTCCACCGCTATCGGCGTCTCGTTGGACTGCTCGGACTCGGCCAGCTCCGCCCACCACCGCTCCCGCTCTCGCTGCATCCCGGCGATCCACTGCGACGGCTGGCGGGCCGGGCCGAGGCTCTTGGCCGCCTCCAGAAGCTGCGTGGTTACGGCGCGGGCGTCTCCGACGACGCCCACCTCCACCGGGTAGATCTTCCCGATCTCGTGGGGGTTGATGTCGACGTGGACCAGCTTGGCCCTGGGGATGTCGAAGAACCGGCCCGGCGCCCACGAGTTGCTGTCCATCTCCGGCATGCGCGTCCCCATGGCCAGGATGACGTCGGCCTCACGGGCCAGCCGGTTGGCCACGGGGGTGCCCACGGTGCCCGTGAAGCCCGCCGACAGGGGGTGCTCCTCGCTGATGGCTCCCTGGCCGCTCATGGTCGTCGCCACGGGAATCTGCGCGTACTCCGCGAGGGCCGTGAGCTCCGCCGTCGCCTCGCTCAACAGCGTTCCGTTGCCCGCGTAGATCAGGGGGCGCTGGGCGTCCATGAGAAGGCGGAGAGCGTGCTCCACCTCGGACGGATCGGCCAGCACTCTGCCGGTGGTGACGCGATGGGCGCGAACGTCCCGCAGGTCGTAGTCCATCCGATAGGAGAAGAAGTCCAGGGGTACGTGGACCATGACAGGCCCGGGGTTGCCCGTCAGGGCGTGGTTGAAGGCGTTGGAGAGCACGTGCGGGAGGAGCCTGGGGTGCGCCACCTTCCACACTCGCTTGGTGATGGGCTTGAATATCTCGAACTGCTCGTCGTCGTGATGGGTGTCCATCTCCTGGAAGCTGCCCATGCCGGCGTAGAAGCTGGGGATGCCGCCGCAGATCACGACCATTGCCGAGCTGTCCAGCAGCGCGTCGGCAAGGCCGGCCACGGTGTTGGTGGCGCCGGGGCCGACCGTCGTCAGGACGACCGCCGGCTTGTGGGTGACCCGGAAGTAGGCGTCGGCGGCGTGGGCCGCGATCTGCTCGTGGGGGACGGTGACGAACTTGATGTTGGAGTCGATGAGGGCGTCCAGCAGGGCCAGATTGGCGTGCCCGGCCATGCCGAAGGCGTATTCAACCCCCTGGCTCTCCAGGCAGCGTACCACCGCCTGCCCGCCGGTAATGCCCTTCATGCTGCTCCTGTCGTCTCCAAGATGGACGCCGGAGGTCGCCGTCCGGGCCGCTAGGGCAAGGACGGGTCCACCGCCATCCTTCGACCCTCTGCCGCCGAGAGGTAGGCCGCGTCTATCACTCGCTGCACGTGCAGCCCCTGCTCGCCCGGGACCTCGTAGGCCCGGCCGGCCGCAATCGCTTCCGAGAAGGCCCGTATCTGGGCCCGGTAGGTGTTGACGGGGGTGAAGTCGATCTCCTCAGGCTCCGACTCCGGCCCTCCGCCGTCGACCGCCTTCTGGTACCAGAGGCGCCCAGTGGGCAGCTGGCCCATCGTCTCCTCCGCCACCAGGACGCCTTCGCTGCCGAAGACCTCCAGGAGCCTGCGACCGCGCCAGTTGGGCACGCCGGCCCATATGTCCAGCGCGCCGTGGGCCCCGTTCTCGAACTTCACCAGCATCGTGTCCATGTCCTCCACGGCATAGCTGTGGGTCACGTTGTCGCAGAGGGCGCTAACCGACTGTATGGGCCCGAACATCATGTTCAGGATGTCGATGGCGTGGGACCCCTGGTTCTGAAGGGGGCCGCCTCCGGCGATCTCGGGGTCGTGGCCCCAGCCCTTGCCGTCGCTGGGAGGAGACCAGAGGCAGTAGCGGACGTGGACCGCAACCGGGCGCCCGATGTCCCCATTGTTGATCATCTGGCGCATCTTCCGGTGGCACGCGTGGAACCGCATCATGAAGCCGACGCCCAGGGTGACGTTTCTCTCGCGGCACGCCAGCACCATCTCCTCGCACTGGGCGCCGTTCATGGCCATGGGCTTCTCGCACAGGACGTGCTTGCCGAATCCGGCGGCCATGACGGCTAGGTCGGCCCTGGCCGCCGGCGGGACCGGGAGGTACACGGCGTCGATAGCCGGGTCCGATAGCAGCTCCTCGGCGTTGGCGTAGGCCTTGGCGCCGAACCTGTCCGCGGTGGCGTTGCGGCGCTCCGGGTCGAGGTCGGTGACCCCCACCAGCTCCGCCGTCTCCTCCGGGAGCATCGCCTCCGGGATGGTACGCAGGTTGGCGATTCCCCCACAACCTATGACTCCCCAGTTTACTGGCATGTCCGAAGCCTCCTAAGTGCGGGGCGCCCCTACCCTGTAGATGCGCCCTCGCGGCTGGTCGTCCACTCGACGCCGTTGAGTATCAGCCTCTGGAACTCGGGCGTCCGGAAGCTGCGTCCGTCGTGCCCCAGCAGGGTCTGGACCACCCTGCCCTCGCCGTAGCGCCGGGTCCAGGCCATGGGCCTCGACTTGCCCTCGTACTCCGACGTGAGGAAGACCTCGTTCCCCGGCATCCAGCCCAACTGGAGGGGCAATCCAGGGCACTCGTAGTAGAGCTCGTCGTCGGTCTCGAAGGCGGTGATGCCCTGGGAGCATGGATGGTCGGCCTGTCTTACGTCGACCGAGAACCGGCCGTAGGGTGCGTGCTTGCAGACCCTGGTTATCCATCCCCCTCCCGTTATCTGGTGGAACTCGGGCCAGTCGTCCGGGCGCTGGGCGGAGACGTGTATGCACACGAACCCCTTACCACCGGCGATGAAACGCGTCATGCCGGTCCGCTCGTCCTCGGTCAGTACCAAGCCCTGCTCGACGGCGAGGTCTCCGGCGCGCAGGGTGTTGAAGACGAGGCAATCGTAGTCGCCGATGGCCTGGGAGCCGAGTATCGTCGACCGCTCGGTGACAGTGACGTCGTGTCCGGCGGCCGCGAGGAAACTCTCCAGGATGGGCATGGTCTCCTCGTATGGGTGGTTGCCGCCGGAGACGACCAGCAGCTTCATGGGGCACCTCTCCGCATCTTTGTGGTGACTGTATAACAAGCCACGTCAGTACCGCAAGACAGCGTAGGCTGGGGCCCAAGGTCAGGGAATGTTCTCCAGGTTGCCGGAAGAGTTCTCGACCTCCACGCTGATTCGATACTGGGCCAGGTTGCGGAGCGGGCGGCGTTGGAGGAAAATACGCTCGGCGAGGCCCTGGCGTAGGGCGAGTGGTGCGGTGTGTGGCCGCCAGGGGCTGCCGGAAAGGCAATAGATGTACTTCGATCGTAGGCTGTTCGCACTGACCCGAGGGGTCAGAATGCGCATACTCTTAGCCGCGCTCTTGGGGCTGATCGCCGTCGGCGCGGGCGTGTCCCGGCTGGCCGTCTCGGGGGTCGTCATCTACCGCGTCCTCACCGGGCAGGCGAGCTTCTCGGCCCTGGCGGGGCCGCTGCTCGTCATCGCCGGTCTCATCGTCGTCCGCAGCCTCTTCCAGTACTGGCAGAACGCCTACAGCCACCATACGGCGAACGTGGTCAAGATCGGCCTGAGGCGCCGCCTCTACGCCCACTCCCTGGAGCTTGGCCCCAGTTACTTCGACAGGAACCGCACCGGCGACGTAGTGCTTACGATGGTCGAGGGCATCGAGAGGCTGGAGACCTTCTTCGGGCAGTACCTGTCGCAGATCATCGTCTCGGCCATCGCTCCGGTTGCCATCTTCGTCTACATGGCGACACTCGACCTCGTGATCGCCGCCGTCTTCATTGTGTTCGCCTTCCTTACCCTGGTCCTGCCCGCCCTGTTCCACAGCTGGAACAAGGTGAGCAGCTTCCGTCGCCGCCAGTCGTACGGCGACCTCGGCTCGGATTTCCTCGACAACGTGCAGGGGCTGGCGACCCTCAAGGCCTTCGGACAAAGCAGGGTCCGAGGCCGGCTGCTGGCGGAGCGCGCTAGACACCTGTACCGGAGCACGATGGGGGTGGTCGCAGCGAACGGAGCAACCAGCGGAACGTCCATCTTCTTCATGGCCGTGGGCGCCGGAGCCGCTCTGGCCCTCGGGGCCGTGCGCGTCAGCAACGGGGAGATGGAGCTGCGTCCGCTGCTCATAGTCCTCATGCTCGGTGTGGAGGTCTTCCGCCCCATGCGCGAGCTGACCAACTTGTACCATCAGGGCATGGCGGTGCTGTCATCGGCCCAGAGCGTCTTCGGGATGATCGACGAGCCTGTGACGATACGCGGCCCGATACGAGGCTCGGCCGCCCCCGGAAGGGGCCGAGGGGTCCGCCCCGAGGTATCGTTCGAGGGGGTATCGTTCGCATACGACGGCGGCCACAGGCCCGCGCTGGAGGGCGTCTCCTTCGAGCTCCGCCAGGGCGAGACCCTCGGCGTCGCTGGGCCGAGCGGGGCGGGCAAGTCGACGCTGGTATGGCTGATGTACCGCTTCTACGATCCGCAGGAGGGGACGGTGCGGCTCGGAGGACGGGATATCCGCGAGATGGCCATCGACGAGCTGCGGGAGACGATATCGGTGGTGACGCAGGACACCTATCTGTTCCACGGGAGCGTCGCCGACAATCTCAGGTTCGGGAAGCCGGACGCGAGCCGGGAGGAGATGGAGTGGGCCGCCAGGGCGGCGAACGCCCACGAGTTCATCGCCGCGCTGCCGCACGGATACGACACTGTGGTCGGGGAGCGGGCGGTGAGGCTGTCGGGAGGCCAGCGCCAGCGGGTGGCGATAGCCCGAGCACTGCTGAAGGACGCGCCGATCCTGCTGCTGGACGAGGCGCTCTCCAGCGTCGACGCGGAGAACGAGGCCACGATCCAGGAGGCGCTATACCGGCTGATGGAGGGCCGGACGACCATGGTAATAGCCCACAGGCTATCGAGCGTGGCCAACGCCGACCGCATCCTCGTGCTGGACGAGGGCCGCGTCGCCGAGACGGGGAGCCACTCGGAGCTGATGGCCTCCGACGGCGTGTACGCGGAGCTGATGCGTCAGCAGACGCGGACCGGCGTCGACGGCGCCCGGCCTGATGGAGCCGTGATGGACCGGGCCCACGTACACGTCGACCGGACGTCGGAGCCGCAGCTATCCATTGGGGGTCACGATCACGCTCCCCCCAGACGCGCCGAGGCGGCGGACGACAGGGTCAACCTACGTTCGATGTCGGTCTGGGTCCGGCTCCTGGGCCTCGTGGGGCCGGTGAAGCTCCAATTCCTGTTCACGCTGGCCCTCGGTATCCTCAACCATGGCTCGGTGATCGTGCTGGGGGCGGTGAGCGCGCTGCTGGTGGGCTCTGTGTTCAGGGGGGAGGACCTGACCGTCCCTGTCATCCTGGTGGCCGTCTTCGCTCCGCTCTCGGCGCTGCTCTACTCCCTGGAGTCGTGGCAGGCCCACGACATGGCGTACAGGCTGCTTGCGAGCATGCGCAGCCAGATCTACGACATGCTGGAGCCGCTGGCGCCCGCCTACATGGTGCGCCGGCGCTCGGGCGACGTCGTGAGCATCGTCGGGGGCGACGTCGAGACGGTCGAGTTCTTCTTTGCCCACGCGGTCTCGCCCATGATCGTCGCCGTGCTCGTGCCCAGCGGACTCCTGGTGGGCCTTGCCTTCGTCTCGTGGCAGATCTCGGCTGTGCTGCTGCCCTTCCTGCTGGCAGTCGCGGTCAGCCCGTTCTTCGCCAACTCGCGCACCGAGCGTCTGGGCCAGGAGATCCGCGGTCGGATGGGGGAGATACACGCCTTCATGGTGGACTGCATCCAGGGGATGCGAGAGATATCGGCCTTCGGTCGAGGCGCAGACAGGAACGACGAGCTGGAGTCCAAGGGGTGGGAGTACGCCCGGCATCTCGTACGATTCCAGAAGTCCCAGGCGTTTCAGATAGGCTTCATCGAGGCGATGATGGGGCTTGGCGGGCTGGCAGTCCTCGCGATGGGGGTCTGGCTTGTGCTGGATGGCCAGCTCCAGCGAACACAGCTGCCTCTGGTGAGCGTGCTTGCGTTGTCGGCCTTCAGCCCGGTCATAGAGCTGGCGCGGACGATGAAGCAGCTGATGGAGACGCTGGCCGCTTCTAGGCGCATCCTCGCCATTCATGACGAGCCTGTGCCGGTGCGGGACGGCCCGGGAGTGCGGACCACCGATGGCGGGCGGTCTCAGGCGGCGCCCTCGATCACCTTTCAAGACGTCGCCTTCGCATACTCCGATGGCGACCCGCAGGCGTTGAAGGGAGTCTCCTTCCACGTCGGCTCGGGCCAGACGGTGGCCCTCGTTGGGAGGTCCGGGGCCGGCAAGACCACATGCGCCCACCTGGCGTTGCGGTTCTGGGACCCGGAAAGCGGCGTCGTGGCGCTGGGGGGCCACCCATTGACCGACTTCGAGCTGGACCATCTCCGAGGTCAGATCGCGCTGGTCGCCCAGGACACCTACCTGTTCAACGACACCGCCCGGGAGAACATCCGTCTCGGGAGGCACGATGCGACCGATGCCGACGTCGAGAAGGCCGCCCGCCAGGCGAACGCGCATGACTTCATAACGTCGTTCCCAGACGGCTACGATACCCGTGTGGGCGAGCGCGGGATGCAGCTGTCGGGCGGTCAGAGACAGCGTGTATCCATCGCCCGCGCGATCCTCAAGAACGCTCCGGTCCTCATCCTCGACGAGGCCACGTCGCATCTGGACGCCGCCAGCGAGGCGGTCGTAAGGGAGGCCCTCGACCGTCTGATGAAGGGGAGGACGACCCTGGTCATCGCCCACCGCCTGTCGACGATCCAAGACGCCCACAACATCCTGGTGCTCGACGAGGGCCGCCTGGTCGAGGAGGGCACCCACGACGAGCTGCTGGCGAGACGGGGACTCTACGCGCAGCTAGTCTCCGCCCAGATGGTCAGCGCCTCCCGCTGACCGACCCCGGATTCTGGACCACCCCAGGGTGCCTGCCCCGGTGTCCCCGGACCACCCTGTAGGGCAGGTCTTGTGCCTGCCCCTGGTGTGCCTGCTCTAGTGTGCCGCCCTGGTGCCCGCCCTGGTGTGCCCGATGCAGTATCATGGTACCGATGAGTCTCCGCCGAGGTCTGAGATGAAGATCGAGTCCATTAAGGCAGCCGTCGTCCAACTCCCGAGTGGAGGCGGCGGTGCGGCCAAGTCTCGGCGCGCCTCGTGGGTGGAGGGGACCGAGGTGGCCGGGCCGATGTCCCGTTACACGAGGTTCAAGTCCCACCGCAGCCTGTGGAGCCCGCCCGGCGGGCTCGTGGCGTGCGTCGTGACGGCCGAGGATGGGACCTGGGGGCTCGGCATGAGCACCTTCGGCGATCCCGTGGTGTCGATAGTTAACGGCCACTACGCCCCGCTGCTCCGGGGCGAGGAGTGCCTGGCGACGGAGAGGCTATGGGACATGATGTTCCGCCTGTCCTCTCCCTACAGCGCCGCCGGATTGGCCAGCTACGCCATCAGCGCCGTCGACCTGGCCCTATGGGACCTGAAGGGCAAGCTTCTGGGGAGGCCGATCTACGAGCTTCTGGGAGGGCCGTCCCGTGAGCGCATCCCTTGCTACGCCACCGGCAACGATACGGACTGGCACATGGAGCTGGGCTTCAGGGCCACCAAGCTGGCATGTCCCTACGGCACTGCCGACGGGCTGGAGGCGCTCCAAAAGGACGAGGAGCTTGTGGCCGAGACCAGGAGTCTGATCGGCCCCGGCGTGGAGCTCATGTTGGACTGCTGGATGTCCCTGGACGTCGAGTTCGCCGTCCGCTTGGCGGACAGGCTCAGGCCCTACGGGCTCAAGTGGATGGAGGACTGCCTGATACCCGAGGACTTCGGAGGCTTCGGCGAGCTGCGAAGACGGGTGCCCTGGCAGACCATGGCCACCGGAGAGCACTGGTACACCCCCTTGCCATTCTTCCAGGCCGCCGCCGACCGGGTCGTGGACATCCTGCAGCCCGACATCAAGTGGGTCGGGGGGCTCACCGCCGTGGTCAAGATATGCCACATAGCCGAGGCGGCGGGGATCTCCGTCATCCCCCACGGCGGCATGGGCGACGCCTACGGACAGCACGCGGCCTTCGCGATGCCCAACATTCCCATGGGCGAGTTCTTCATGAGCACCGCTCCGGGGGTGCCTCTCGATGAGGCCCCGCAACGCACTCCGGGGGTAGCCGTTCCCCAAGACGGCTACCTGGTGCCCAACGACTCACCCGGCTTCGGCGTAGAGCTGACCAGGGAGGAGCTAGAAGCTGCCGCACTATAGAAGGACAGTCCCCAGGGTGATGCGGGTATGACTCAACATCTCAGGCTGCTGGCCTGCCTGCTGCTGTCAGCCGCCGCGATGGCGTGCTCGGCCAACCCTGAGGCCGAGGAGTCGGCGACGGTCACGGAGGCCGTCGAGGCTCCCGCCGCGGCCCAGGTCCCCGCCGCCAAGCCTGCCGACGTACCGGCGTTCACGTGGGAGATCGAGAAGGTCGACGCCGGCATCTCCCCCGCCCTCACCCTCGGAAGCGACGGCGAGCCCCGACTCGTATACGCGAAACAGCAGGGAGGCGGCGTCGGCAGCGCGGTCAGGGATGAGTCCGGCTGGCAGATCACCACCATCGCCGAAGGAGAGTTCGCGGGCTTCCTCCACGTGGCTACGGACGTCGATGGCGCAGCCCACGTCTCGTACCACAGCGGTCAGCCCCCCAGGATGTACCGCGGCAGGTTCAGGCGCCTCCGGGGCGACACGTCCTACGCGGTCCTACGCGGCCGCGAGTGGGAGCTTCAGACCACCATGGGACGCGACCGGGGAGGCTTTGACAACAGCATAGCCGTGGACTCCTCAGGCCGGCCCCACGTGAGCGCCGTCAAACCCTTCGGAAGGACGCATGGGATCGAGTACCTGACCGTCGACCACCGCGGACTCTGGGTCGTAGAGCCCATAGAGACCGGGTTCCAGTCCTGGGACGACACCTCCTCCATCGCCATCGACCCCTTCGGAGCTCCCCACGTCACATACTTCGACACGGGCCAGGAGAACCTCGCCCTGGCAAGCCGCAGCGAGGCTGGATGGAACCTGGATATCATCGATGAAGAGAAGGGGACAGGACGGAATTCGTCCCTCGTGATAGACGACTCCGGCCGCTTCCACGTCAGCTACCTCATGGAGACGGGGACGACCAGCGCCGCCGTGAAGTACGGCTCCATCGGAATGGAGGACTCCCGGTGGGAGATACAGGTGGTGGGCATCATTGAGGACCTCTCGCTGCCCTGGCGAGGCCCCCAGAGACTGACGTCGCTGGCCCTGGACCGGAGCAACCGTCCCTGGATAGCCTACACGGACGAGAAGACCGTGGCGCTGGCGTCCTGGGACGGCGCATCCTGGCGGACCGAGACCGTGGCGGAGACGGACGGCGCAACCCTGGGGAAGATTGTCTCCCTCAAGATCGGCCCCGACGGCCTCCCCCACGTCGCTTACTTCGAGCTCGCGGGAGAGAACGCCGAGACCGGCTCCATCAGGTACGCCAAGGGTACCCGTAGGTAGTTCCCCTCAGGGTCTTGGGTTGCATCGACCCTCCCCGGAAGGGCCGGCCCCGGAATTGACGGCGGGGGCCGCCGTTGCTATGATGGGGCCGTGCTTTGGGGGAAGCGTCCGAGTCCGCGCAAGGGCTGAGCCTACCCCCTTACCCGGTTCCGACATAGCGAACACTCTTTTCTGCCTGACCACGCGGACACCAGGCTAAACGGAAAGGAGTGCCTATGCCCCCTCCCTCTCTGCCCCCGAGGCCGAACCTTCAGCAGCTGAAGAACCAGGCCAAGGACCTCCTGAAAGCGTACCGAGCCGGACAACCCGCTGCCTTCGTACGCTTCTGGGAGTCCCTGCCCCGACTGTCCGCGGCGTCGGACGAACACCTTGCGCGACTGGCCCTATCCCTCCGCGACGCTCAGCGCGTGGTGGCGATGGAGCACGGCTTCGCCAGCTGGTCGCACATGCAAGCACACATCCAACGAAGGGAGAGAGTCGACATGCTCGAAATGACCATTGACCACATCCGGATCAATCCCGCCAGCCATCAGCGGGTAATAGTCCTCAAATCGGAGCAGGCGGGCAAGTACCTGCCCATCTGGATCGGCCCGGTTGAGGCCGACTCTATCGCAATGAAGCTCCAGGGCAAGGAGCTGCCCCGCCCGATGACCCACGACCTGATGGACTCTATGATCGGCGACCTAGGCGCCAAGGTGGCGCAGGTCATCGTGAGCGACCTGAGGGAGGACACGTTCCTGGCGAAGGTCGTGATCCAGCGAAACGGGACGACCATCGAGCGTGACTCCAGGCCCAGCGATGCCATCGCTCTGGCCGTCCGCTGCGGGGCCCCCATCATGGTCGAGGAGGACGTGCTCGACCGGGGCGGAGTCGCCCTCGACGACGCCATCTCGTCAGACCTCGATTGGCCGCCGCTCTGGGTCGACAACCTGGGCGGCATGTACTCGGAGGAGGTCAAAGGCCTCTTGAGCCGGGCCGGTGCGGAGGCGACGCGTCTCGGACACGAGGCCATCGAGCCGGAGGACATACTCCATGCCCTCGCCACCGAGGGCGAAGGCATGGGCCCTGGAGCCAGGGTGCTGGCGGACCTGGGAGCGGACCCACAGGCTGTGCGGTCGAGGCTGGAAGACGAGTCCCAGCGCGGCGGGGCGGCGTCCGATGCGCAGCCGGAGCTGAGCGAGGCGAGCCAACGGGTGCTGCGCCTGGCGAGGACGGAATCGCACCTCCCCCAACTCCACCGCCCCCTTGGCGCCGGGCATCTCCTGCTTGGCATGGTGCTTTTGGACGACAGCTTGGCCTCTCGGGTCCTGAAGGAGGCCGGCATCGAGATCGAGGCAGCACGCGCCCGCGTGGCCGAGGCGTCCCACTCCGCCTGAGGGTCCGTCTTCCAGACGGGCGCCGCACCGCATGGAGGCGATGTTGTAGAATGGCGCCGTCGGGAGCAGGGCCGGAAAGGCAGCCCCGGCCGGAGAGGTGAGCCTTTGGCAGACTACGATCTGGTGGTGCTGGGCGCGGGGCCGGGCGGATATGTCGCCGCCATCAGGGCGGGGCAGCTGGGCATGAAGACGGCCCTGGTCGAGCGGGAAGCCGTTGGCGGCGTCTGCCTCAACTGGGGCTGCATCCCCAGCAAGGCCCTCCTCAAGAACGCCGAGGTGCTGAGCTTGGTGCGGCGCGCCGGTGAGTTCGGCATCGGATTCGACAACCTAAGGTACGACTTCGGCGCGGCCGTGGACCGCAGCCGCAGGGTCGTCAAGCGTCTGACAGCCGGCGTCCGGGGCCTGCTATCCAAGAACGGCGTGGAGCAGATCGCTGGGACCGGGGCCGTTCCGAGTCCCAACGCCGTCGAGGTCGACTCCCGGCGGACCCTCACGACCGACAACATTGTCATCGCGACGGGCGCCAGGGAGCGTGAGCTGCCAACCGTGCCCGTCGACGGACAGAGGATCATCACCAGCCGCGAGGCCCTGGAGCTGCGAACGCTGCCGTCCAGGGTGGTCATAGTGGGAGGAGGGGCAATCGGCGCCGAGTTCGCCTTCCTCTACAGGGCCTACGGCGCGGAGGTTACGATAGTCGAGCTGCTGCCCCGGCTGATCCCCCAGGAGGACGAGGACCTAGGCCGATCCCTGGAGATGTCTTTCAAGCGGCAGGGTATCCAGGCCGTGACCGGCGCAAGGGTCACGGGGGTCTCCATTGAAGACGGTCGCGTCAGGGTGTCCGTCTCTAAGGACGGCGGAGGCTCCGTGGTCGAATGCGACAGGGTGCTCGTAGCCGTCGGTATCCAGGGCAACGTCGAGGGCATAGGCTTGGACAGGGTCGGAGTCGAGACCCGTGACGGCTTCATATCGACGGACGGCAACATGGAGACCAGCGTGCCGGGTATATACGCCGTGGGGGACGTCACCGGCAAGATGCCGCTGGCCCACGTGGCTTCGGCCCAGGGGGTGATGGCCGCGGAGTCGATAGCGGGCCTTGACCCGCCGGCCCTGGACTATGCGCTGATGCCCAGGGCGATCTACTGCGAGCCCCAGGTGGCGGCCCTCGGCCTGACCGAGGCGCAGGCCAGGGAGGCGGGGCACTCGGTCAAGACCGGCAGATTCCCCCTGGCGGCCAGCGGAAAGGCGCTAGCCGTCGATGAGTCCGATGGGATGGTCAAGCTGGTGATCGACTCGGAGATAGGGGAGATCCTGGGCGCACACATGATAGGCCCCGGTGTCAGCGAGCTGCTGGGAGAGCTGGCCCTCGCCAAGACCTTGGAAGGGACCACGACCGAGCTGGGATGGCTGGTCCACCCTCACCCCACAATCTCCGAAACCCTCAAGGAGGCGGCCCTCGCCGCGGAGGGCCAGGCCATCCACATCTGACGGACTCTCTTTCTGGCGAGGCCGCTTGGGTAGTCAGCCAAGCCGTGTTAGAATGTGCAGGACTACAAGAGTTGGCGGCCCGTGGTCCCGGGGGAGCGCGGGCGCCCGGCTTTGCTAATCTTAGGGAAGAGGAGTGGGCTCATGAGCGAGGGAAACTTTGACTTCGCTATCTGCATAGGCGGTGAGGCCGGACAGGGGATAGCCACGCCGGGCAACTCGCTGGCCAGGATGTTCGTGCGCCTCGGTCTTCACCTGCACGCGTACAACGCCTACCAGTCGATCATCAGGGGCGGTCACATCTTCCTCACCCTTCGGGTCAGCGACCGGGAGGTCCTTACTCACGGGGACAAGATGGACCTGCTGCTGTGCCTGAACCAGGACACCATGGACAGGCACGTACGGCACCTGGGCAACGGCGACCCGGTGCTGTTCAACAGCGATACGATCCGGCCCGCGGAGGTCAGCGCCGGCGTCCAGCTCTGCGGACTGCCCATAGGGGAGCTGACGAACAACACCCGGAACAAGCTGGTACAGAACACGGTGGCGCTGGGCGCCATCATGTCGCTGCTGCGCATGGGCTTCGAGGGGCTGGAGGAGGGCCTGATAGCCCAGTTCCAGCGGAAAGGGCAGGCGGTGGTCGACGAGAACCTCAGCGTGGCCCGCGCCGGGTTCGAGTACGCCCTCGCCAACTTCCAGCCGCTGGACGTCACCGTCACCTCCGGCCCCAAGCCTCTGGCCGTATGGACGGGGAACGAGGCCCTTGCCATGGGAGGCGCCGCGGCCGGCGTCAAGTTCTACGCCGCCTATCCGATGAGCCCTTCCACCGGCATCCTGCACTGGATGGCGGTCAACGCCCGCAACCTGGACATCATGGTCCGCCAGGTCGAGGACGAGATCGGCGTCGCCAACATGACCATAGGCGCGGCCCACACGGGCTGCCGCGCCATGTGCGCCACCTCGGGCGGCGGATTCGCCCTCATGACCGAGGCCATCGGAATGGCCGGAATGATGGAGACCCCCGCCGTCTTCATCAACGTACAGCGGGCCGGACCATCCACGGGCGTGCCCACCAAGACGGAGCAAGGGGACCTTTGGCAGGCGCTAGGAGCCAGCCAGGGAGACTTCCAACGCTTCATCGTCGCCCCCAGGAACGCCCTGGACGCCTTGAACACCATCCCCGAGGTCTTCAACCTAGTGGACAAGTACCAGTGCCCCGGAATCGTCATGTCCGACCTCCTCATCTCCGAGGGCACCTTCAGCGTCGACCCGGACAAGATCGACCTGCACCCCGTGATCGACCGCGGGGAGCTGATCACCGAGCACTCCAGCACGGACGGCTACAAGCGGTACAAGGACACCGAGAGCGGGATCTCCCCGCGGGCCCTGCCTGGTCTGGAGGGCTACGTACACATCGTCGCCACCGACGAGCACGATGAGGACTCGGTGTTGATCAGCGACGAGTTCACCAACCCCCTCAAGCGCCGCATGATGGTGGAGAAGCGAGCCCGCAAGTTCGAGCGGACCGCCGGCGAGATCGACCCTCCGTCGCTGGAGGGGCCGGAAGACGCCGACGTAACCCTCATCGGTTGGGGCTCGACCGACGGCGTCATCAAAGAGGCGATCGAGCTGCTCAGCCAAAAGGGGGTCGCGGTCAACCAGCTGCAGATCAAGTGGATCGTGCCGCTCCACGTCGAGGCTGTAAGTGATATCCTCGACCGCGCAAAGCAGACGATAATCGTCGAGAACAACCAGACGGGCCAGTTCGCCCGCTATCTCCGCAGCGAGACGGGCTTCTCGGCGGACGGGCACATCAGAAAGTACGATGGCGAGCCCTTCATGCCACACCACGTGGTCGAGGGCGTGATGGCGCAGATCGATGGAAGAGTAGGGCAGTACGTTCCCCTACAGGAAGTGATCGTTTAGAGGTCTAACTATGTGCGCAGCAACAACTACCACGGAGCTCACGGACGAGGTCCCGGCCATACAGCTGACCGCCAAGGACTACAAGGGGCCCGTAGACCCGGACTGGTGTCCCGGGTGCGGCGACTTCGGCGTCCTGCGCGGTCTTCAGACCGCATGCGCGGACCTGGGGCTCATGCCCCACGAGGTCCTCACCGTCAGCGGGATCGGCTGCTCCTCCAACTTCCCCGGCTACTTCAACGCCTACGGCATGCACACCCTGCACGGCCGGGCGCTGGCGGTCGCCACGGGGGCCAAGCTGGGCAATCACGAGCTCAACGTCGTGGTGACCGGAGGCGACGGCGACGGGTACGGCATTGGCGGAAACCACTTCACCCACACCGCGCGCCGCAACGTGGACCTGACCTACCTCGTGATGAACAACCAGATATACGGCCTCACCACGGGACAGGTCTCTCCCACCAGCTCCCTGGACATGAAGACCAAGAGCACGCCCTTCGGCAGCATCGAGTCCCCCATCAATCCCCTCACTTCGGCGATAATGAACGGGGCCACCTTCGTCGCCCGGGGCTACAGCGGAGACCCCAAGCACCTGACGGAGCTCATGAAGCGGGCGATTCTGCACAAGGGGTTCTCCCTGATAGACATATTCAGCCCCTGCGTGACCTTTAACTTCGATAACGACTACCCCTTCTTCAAGAAGCGCGTCAAGAAACTCGAGGACCTCGAGGACGAGGAGCACGACCCCAGCGACTGGAAGAGCGCCTGCGAGAAGGCCCTCGTATGGGGCGATACCATATACACCGGGGTCTTCCTACAGCTGGAGGGCAAGCCGACCCTGGGCCAGTCGGAGCCGGTACTCAGAAAGGGGGGGCCGCTGGCCACCAGGCCCCTGGGCCTGAACGAGCAGCAGGCCGATAGAATCCTCAAGAGGATGATGTAGCTCAGCGCACCGCAGCCGACTCAGGCCTCGGCTACTCTGCAGGCAGCGCCGCTTCGGTCTCCAGCCACATTGGTCCTCGCACACATGTAGGACAGCGCACTTTATGAGCACGTCCCCGCCCCTCAATAAGAGCGAGATGGCCAGACTGTACCGCCGCATGATGCTGATCCGCAGCTTCGAAGAGGCCAGCAGCCGCCAGTACGCCCGGGGGAAGATACGGGGGCTCCTTCACCTCTACGTCGGCCAAGAGGCCATCGCCGCCGGCGCTGCCTCCGCCCTCGACGATGGGGACTACGTCTTCAGCCACCACCGGAGCCACGGCCACGCGCTGGCTAGGGGCATGGAGCCCAAGGCCGTCATGGCGGAGCTCTGCGGCAAAGCCACCGGCAGCAGCGGAGGGAGGAGTGGCTCGACAGGCCTCTTCGACGCGTCGCTGGGATTCGTCGGGTACGGGACGGCGGGAGGCCATCTGCCCATCGCAACCGGCATGGCCCTATCCTGCAAGCTCAAGGCGGAGGGCCGTGCGGTACTGTGCTTCTTCGAGGACGACGCAGTCAACCAGGGAATCTTCCACGAGAGCCTGAACCTGGCTTCGCTCTGGGACCTGCCCATCCTGTTCTTCTTGGAGAACAACCTCTACGGGGCGGTTGGATGCGCCGACACCCGTCGCGGGGGCGACACCGACCTCTACAGGTTGGCCGACGCCTACCACATGCCCGGCGGCCAGATCGACGGGATGGACCCGGTAGCCGTCCGCTCGGCTGCCAAGTTTGCCCTGGAGAAGGCGCGCGGGGGCGCCGGCCCGGTGCTCATCGAGGCGCCGATCTCTCGGCCCGGGGGCCGCTCCGCCGGGGATCCGTCCGGCGATGGGAAGCCGCCGGAGCCGGACCCGCTAGAGGGCTTCAGGGTCAGGGTGATCGAGCAGGGCGCGGCCACCGAGGAGGAGCTAGAGGCCATCGACGCCGATGCAGCCTCGGAGATCGAGGAGGCGGTACGGTTCGCCGAGGAGAGCCCCATCCCCGACGCCGCAACACTCAGCGACCACGTCTACGCGTGAGGATGAGATGAAGATCAAAGAGATACGCGCCGCAGCAGTGGACATCTCTCCCACGCCTCGGACCCCGTCGAGGGTCCCCAGGCGGGAGGTTCCCGACTGGGTGAGCCCGATGATGCGGTATCCTGAGGTGAGGAAGTCCGACTGGAGCGGCGGGGGCGGCAGCTGGCGCCGCACCGCCTGTGTGGTGACGGCGGAAGACGGCACCTGGGGGCTGGGCTTCACCCAGTTCAGCGGCCCTCTCGTCCCACTGATCAACGACCACCTCTCCGCCGTGCTCGTCGGGCTGGACTGCATGGCGACCGAGAAGGCCTGGGACATGATGCAGCGCATCACCTCCCAGTACGGAACGGGCGGGCTTGCCAGCTACGCCATCAGCGCCGTAGACAACGCGCTGTGGGACCTGAAGGGCAAGCTGCTCGGCCGCCCGGTCTACGAGCTGCTGGGCGGGCCGCAAAAGGACCGCATCTTCTGCTACGCCAGCAACACGGACATCTCGTACGGCACCGAGAACAGCATCGACTGGTTCCTGGAGCTTGGCTTCAGGGCCGTGAAGCTCTTTCTGCGGCACGGCCCCGAGGACGGACTGGAGGGCCTGCGCCGCAACGAGGAGCTGGTCGCCCGGACCCGCGAGCAGGTCGGCGACGACGTGGAGCTAATGGTGGACGCGTGGATGTCCCTGAACCTAGAGTACACCGTGCGGCTTGCGGAGGCGCTGAGGCCCTACCGGATCAAGTGGCTGGAGGACTATCTGACCCCGGAGGACATGGACAGCTACGTCAAGGCCCGACAGCGGCTGCCGGGCCAGACGCTGGCCACGGGCGAGCACTGGTACACGATTCACCCATTCGCCCTGGCTGCCGGGCAGGGGCTGGTCGACATCCTTCAGCCGGACGTCCAGTGGGTGGGCGGGATAACCGCGTGCGTACGCATCTGCCACATCGCCGAGGCCCACGGGCTGACCGTCATCAGCCACGGCGGCATGAACTACCCCTTTGGCCAGCACCTGGCATATGCCATGCCGGTCATACCCTGGGGAGAGCGCTCCGAGGGTGTCTCCCCGCCGGGGGTGCCGTTGGAGGAGATGGTGCTGCTGCCCGGTACCGCCGTCATCCGGGACGGCTACCTGAAGCCCAGCGACGCTCCCGGTTTCGGCATGGAGGTGACCAAGGAGTGGCTGGAGGGTGTATCGGTCTGAGGCGGAATCGCCGCAGTTCCAGTGATTGACTGAGAGGCCGCGCTTTCCGTACAATCATCAGAGCATAGACGAGACTGGAAACCGACCAGGGAACCGGAGGTGTGGACATGGCCGAACGTGATATTCAGTTGCTGGCTCACCTGATGCGCCGCGCCGGCTTCGGAGCGACCCGCGAGGAGCTAGAGCGTTGCGCCCAGGACGGCTACGAGGCGACGGTGGAGAGGCTGCTGGACACCGGCAGCGGGGCGGGGATGTCCGAGTATCTCATCCGGAGGTACCACCCGGACGAGTCCAGCATGCTGCTTGGCAGCGCCGGGATAGACGCCTGGTTCTATCGCATGACCACTAGCTCCGCTCCCCTTCTGGAGAAGACGGTCCTGTTCTGGCACGGGATATTCCCCACGGGCTACCCGAAGGTCATCAATGCCAAGCCCCTCTCCGACCAGATCAGGATGTTCAGGCGCTACGCGATGGGCGACCTCCCTACGATGCTGCTGCAGCTGTCCAAAGACCCGGCGATGATCATCTGGCTCGACAACCAGCAGAACCACAAGGGCGCCATCAACGAGAACTACGGCAGGGAGCTGCTGGAGCTGTTCTCGATGGGTGTCGGGAACTACACCGAGGACGACGTCAAGGAGTGCGCCCGGGCCTTCACCGGATGGACCATCGGCAACCGCGAGTACATGGAGATACGCTCCGCCAGGGACTCCGACTGGCCCTACGGCCGCATCTCCTGGCACTTCGTGTACGACGAAGAGGACCACGACGAGGGTGAGAAGCGGTTCTTGGGTGAGACGGGCAACTTCAACGGCGACGACATAGTCGAGATCATCTGCAGGCAACCGGCGACGGCCCAGTTCATCGCCAGGCACATGTACCACTTCTTCGTCGCCGACGAGCCGCCCGTTCCCCAGTGGCCCTACGAGTCGCCGAGGGACCCCGAGGCCATAGAGGAGCTGTGCCAGGCCTACTTCGACAGCAACTACGACATCAGCGCGATGCTTCGGGCGCTCTTCAACTCCGACTTCTTCAAGTCGGAGAGCTGCTGGTACGAGAAGGTGAAGAGTCCGTCCGAGCTGGTGACGGGAGTGCTCCGGCTCACGGAGTTGCTGGACCGTCCGCGCTACGACGTGGGCAACAAGAGACTGCGCATAGACTTCATGGGGCAGAAGCTGAGCAATCCGCCCTCGGTCGAGGGATGGGACGGCGGCCTGGCGTGGATCGACACCGGCGCCTTGGTGGAGAGGATGAACTTCGCGTCCGAGGAGCTCGGCAACACCAAGACCCCCGGCTCCAAGGCGCTGATGAAGCGCATAGCCGAGGACAACGGCGGCACGGTAACGCCGGAGCGCCTGGTGGACATCTGCTTGGATCACCTGGGGGCCATCTCCGTGAAGGAGGAGACGCGCGCCCAGATCGTAGAGTACAGCACGAAGAGCGGGGACGTCAGGGTCGACGGGCTGGAGCTCGACGAGAAGGCCAAGCAAAGCGTGGCCGACGTGGTCCAGCTGATCGCGGCGACGCCGGAGTTCCAGCGCGCCTGACGGACCCCCGCACCGTACTCATCGGTTAGGGAGAGACGAGGCGGCTCCGCCCTGCCCTCCGCCGGGGGAGCGGGCGGTGCGCTGGCGGTTTCCGGGCGGCCCGGGCGCTTGGCGTCTTACGCGAAGCCGAAGGAGTGAGTATGACCACAGCAGACCTCCGAGAACAGACTCAGCTTCTCAAGTATCACCGCACGGTCGGAATGACCACGATGCGGGGCCGGGGATTCTACTACCCCGTTGACTCCGCCCTGGGACAGAATGGCCGCATCTACACGGTCAGCCGCTCGGCGGAGAGGTCGAGTCCCGACACCGTGCGGGTCACGGTGCTCAACATCGAGGGCGAGTACTTCGGCGTGTTCGGCAGGATGGGCGACGGCGACGGCGAGTTCCGTTGGCCCCGCGGCGTCGCCATCGACGGTGGCGGCCACGTCTACATCAGCGACGAGCACCTCCACCGGATCTCCATCTTTAGCGCAGACGGCGATTTTGCATCCAGCTGGGGCGTCCACGGCGCCGGAGAAGGTGAGCTCGACGGCCCGTCGGGCATCGCCTTCGACGCCGACGACAACCTGCTGGTGTCGGATACTCGCAACAACAGGGTCCAGAGGTTCACCAAGGACGGCCGCTTCCTGTCGGCTTTCGGCGCGGACGGGGGCGAAGGACAACTGAACATGCCCTGGGGAGTGACCGCCGGCCCGAGCGGCGACGTCTTCGTGGCCGACTGGGGCAACGACCGTATAGTGAGGTTCTCCCCCGACGGGCGGTTTGCGGCCCAGTACGGAAGCAGCGGGCGCGGCGACAGTCAGCTCATTAAGCCGGCAGCCGTGGAGGTAGGGTCCGATGGGTACATCTACGTAGCGGACTGGGGCAATGAGCGCGTACAGGTACTGGATGCCCAGGGCCGGTTCGTCCAGAAGCTGAGGGGCGAGGCGACCCACTCGGAGTGGGCGGAGGACTTCCTCAGGGTCAACGTCGAGGAGGCGGAGGTGCGAGCCAGGACCAATATGGAGCCCGATATAGAGTTCTTCAACGAAGATCCTCACGAGGAGTCGTCCCATATCGAGAAGCTGTTCTGGGGCCCCGTATCCCTGATTCTCGACGACTCCGACCGGCTCTACGTAACCGAGGAGCACCGTCACCGGATACAGGTGTTCGAGCGCGCGGTATAGGGCCGCCTCTCCGGCGCCTGTTCCGCACGACCTCCACTCAGGGTCTCTGCTCGAATCTACCCCGCCCCGGAGCCTCGCCTCGGTGGGACGAGCTCCCGCAGCCGTCGTCGGGCCGGAGTCGATAGGGGGTATTCGGGTGCCCGAAATGACCATACGAGAGGCCATCGCCCTGGGACTGCGGGAGGCGCTGGACAGCGACGACACGACGTTCCTGATGGGCGAGAACATAGGCGCCTGCGGTGGGGCCTATGGGGTGACGGAGGGACTCCTCGACCGGTACGGCCCCCAGAGGGTCCGGGACGCGCCAATCTCCGAAGCTGCGATAGCAGGGGCGGCCATAGGAGCGGCGATGGGTGGGATGAGGCCCATCGTCGAGATGATGACCATCAACTTCGCCCTTCTGGCTATGGACCAGTTCGTCAACCACGCCGCCAAGATCAGGTACGTCTCCAATGGTCGGCTCCAAGCGCCCATGGTCATCCGCACGGTGACCGGAGGCGCGCAGATGGGAGCGTCCCACTCTCAGAGCCTGGAGGGATGGTTCGCCTCGGTGCCGGGGCTGAAGGTGGCGGCGCCCTCGACACCGCACGACGCTCTGGGCCTGTTGCGCGCCGCCGTCCGGGAGGCCGGTCCGGTCTTGTACGCTGAGCATGCCCTCCTGTACGAGGCCCGCGGCGACGTGCCCGACGACTGGTATGAGGTGCCCCTGGGCAAGGCAGACGTCCGGCGCTCGGGAAGCGACGTTACCCTGGTGGCCCACTCCCGGATGGTCCAGGTCGCTCTTGAGGCGGCGCGGGAGCTGGAGGCCGCGGGAGGTCTTCAGGCGGAGGTGGTCGACCTCCGCACCCTGTGTCCCCTGGACATGGACACCATTCTGGAGTCGGTCCGGAAGACCGGCAGGGCCGTGATCGTCGAGGAGCGATGGAGGACGGGCGGCTTCGCCGGCGAGATCGCCAGCGCGGTCCAGGAGGCAGCCTTCGACCAGCTCGACGGTCCCGTTGCGAGGGTCGCCGGCGCCGATGTCCCAGCCCCCTATGCGGCGGATCTGGAAGCCGCTGCCCTCCCGGGACCGGGGGACGTCCTGCGGGCCATCGAGCGTACTTTTGGGATTTTTCGTTCTACCAACGACTCCAGCCTAGTATGAAGGTGGGCTTTTTCGTAGTAATGTAGAAGGACGGGAGTATCACGGTTATCGAGTTGAACATGCCCCAGATGGGGCACGACATGCACGAAGGAACGGTCGTCCGTTGGCTGAAGGACGAGGGCTCAGCCGTCGAGGTTGGCGAGCCCATCGCCGAGATCGAAACGGACAAGGCTATCGTGGAACTCGAGTCCCACACCTCGGGCATCCTTAAGACCATCCTGGTGCAAGAGGGCGTTTCCGTGTCCGTCGGCCAACCTATAGCTGTACTAGGCGAGGAGGATGAATTGGTTTTTCACAGAGAGCACGAACCCATACAGTCAGGCAGCCAGGTCTTTCGCAAAGAGGACGAGGCCCCTCAGGCGGACATCGATGCCTTTCACGAACAGGCGGAATCCCCATTTCCCAGACCGGGAGCCCGCCTTGAAGAGCCGACAGACGGTCCTCCTCTGGAACCCGCCCGAGTGGTGCGGGCCTCGCCCGTGGCGCGGCTGCTGGCAGAGGAGCGAGAGATAGACCTCTCCCAGATCGAGGGCACCGGCCCCGGGGGCAGGATCACCAGGGACGACGTTCTCGACTTCGAGCCCCAGTCCGTTCAGGAGGCAGCGCTCGAACAGGAAGAGGCGCAGGCGGACCGGCCCGCCATACCGTTGCCCGGCGAGCGCCAGGATCCTTTCTTCGAAGTAGCCGAGGCCGAAACCCAGGTGACGGAGCCCCTACCCCAGGAGTTCGCTGAGTCGGTGCACACCGTCAACCAAGACGTGGCTGTCGAGGCTGAACCCCAGGTAGCCGAGCCGGTGCATGCCGTTCACGAAGACATAGAAGAAGAGCCGGAGCCCGAGGTCGTACAGCCTGTCGATGAGGTGGAGCAGACCAGCGACGAAGACGCGGAAGAAGAGCCGGAGCCCGATGTCGTACAGCCTGCCGACGAGGTGGCCCAGGTCGTCGACGAAGACGCGGAAGAAGAGCCGGAGCCCGAGGTCGTACAGCCTGTCGACGAGGTGGTCCAGGTCGTAGACGAAGGCGTGGAGGAAGAGCCGGAGCCCGAAGCCGAACAAGAAGCCCTGCAAGAGGTACAGAAAGTTCCACTGTCCAGGATGCGCGAGCAGATCGCGAGAGTTACGGCCAGGAGCAAACAGGAGAAGCCCCACTTTTACATCTCGGCCGACGTCGACATGGCCAAGGTCTTGGAGCTGCGCCAACAGCTCAACTCCGAGCTCGCCGGCGAGGACATCCATATCACAGTCAACGACCTGATCATCAAGGCGTGCGCGACGGCGCTGAAGAGGTTCCCAAGGTTCAACGCATACTACGGCGACGACGGCATCCGGATGAACGACGAGCTGAACATCGGCATCGCCGTCTCCACCGACGAGGGGCTGATCGTCCCCGCCATACTGGACTGCGCGGGGCGGTCCCTGGGCGACGTCGCGGCGGCGGCCAAGGACCTGGTGGACAGGGCCGGCGCCGGGACGCTGAGTCCGCAAGAGTACGCCGGAGGCACCTTCGCCATCAGCAATCTCGGCATGTTCGACGTAACCAGCTTCACGGCGATAATCCAGCCTCCCCAGACGGCGGTACTGGCCGTGGGCACGATAACCAAGAGACCGGTCGTGAAGAACGACGAGCTGACCGTGGGGCAGATAATGACGGCCACCCTGTCCGCCGACCACCGGATGGTGGACGGGGCCGACGGCGCTCGGTTCATCGGCGAGGTCAAGCGCCTGCTGGAGAACCCCATGCACCTCCTGGTCTAGGGCTTGAGCCCGCCCGAGTCGTCAGAGGAAGGAGGAGGTCCTGCTCCGTGTGACGAGCCGATGAGAAGCTACAGCGAACCCAAGGTCTACCTTGTAACTCGCCCATCGGTCGACTGGGAGCAGGTCGCCGCGTTCCTCGAGGACGAGGGCGTCCCTCCGGTGCCGGACAGCATCAGGGCCGGCGAGGACGAGTCCAGCGCAATCGTCGAGATCTCGGCGAGGCTGTGCTACATGAGCTACGGCAGGGGCCGCAGAGACATCACCGATTTCATCAACAACCTCCTCTCCTCCAAGGACGGCAGCGTCTTCGAGCACGTCAACTACGGCTTCGTCTTCACCGGAGTGTCCCGCAGCCTGACCCACGAGCTTGTCCGTCACCGCGCGGGCTTCGCCTACAGCCAGCGGTCTCAACGGTACGTCGACGAGGGGCAGGCCTCTTTTGTGCTCCCGCCCCTCTTCGCCGACGGGGCCATAGACTCGACGGAGGCGAAGAGGCTCCTGGACGAGGCAGTGGAGACTGCGGCCGACAGCTATCGGAGCATCGTCACGTCGCTGGAGCGGGCCATACCGGAAGGCTGGTTCGACCATCCCAGGGACCGCAGGAAGGCGGTCCGGCAGGCGGCGAGGGCCGCGCTGCCCAATGCAACCGAGACCAAAATCTTCGTGACCGCCAACGTCCGCTCCTGGAGGCACTTCATCGAGATGCGCGGCGCCTCCTTCGCGGACCTGGAGATCAGGCGCCTGGCGATCTCGGTCCTACGGACCCTTCAAAAGGAGGCCCCCCTGCTGTTCGGAGACTTCTCCATCGACGTCCTGCCCGACGGCACGGAGGTGGCCTCGCCGACATACTCGAAGGTATAATGACGGCCCTGCAGCCGTTGCGGGCAGGCATGATCCCGCCCTGAAGGAGGTCACAGTGGAGCAGCACACAGTCCCCACCGAGCCATTGCACGTCAGAGTCAGCGACGTTACTTCGCGCCGCGGGAAGCCGCCGTGGTCCGAGATGCTGCTGGCCGACGGCCGCAACCTTGCGGTCCTGATATGCAACGCACCCGGACAGACCAACGACGCCCACGTACACCCCGACTTCAACGAGTGGTGGATCGTACTGAAGGGGGAGCTCGTATGGGAGATCGGCGACTACGAGCCGGTCCACGCGGGCAAAGGCGACGTGATCTTCTGCCCGGCGGGCCTTCGCCACCACATCAGGACGGAGGGCGATGAGTCGTCGCTGAGGCTGGGGATCACCCAGCCGGGCTCCAGCCACGACGACAAGGGCCATCGCGGGACAGAGATATTGCCTCTGCCCGATCGGAAGCTGCCGCCCAACCTGCTGCACACCGGCGCCGGCGCCATCCAGGCGCACTTCGGCGCCCCGCCCTGGTCCGAGCCGATAGTCGCCGACGACCGCAACCGAGGCAACCTCATATGCCACGGGCCCGGAATGACCAACAACGCCCACTGGCACCCCGACTTCGACGAGTGGTGGGCGGTCCTGAAGGGCGAGCTGACCTGGGACGTCGGCAGCGGACGGCCCCTGATCCACGCCAGGGACGGGGACATCGTCTTCGTCCCCAAAGGGATGCGGCACCATATCAGCACGGTTGGGACCGGCCTCTCTTGGCGTCTGGCGGTGACGACCCCCGACGCCCCCCACATCTACACTGACGCCGACGAGTCGGCCCCTCCCCCGCGCGAATAGCCTCTCTCACGCTCTCCCGCGGCTGCCTCCTCCCCCTTGATGGAGAGGAGGCAGCTGCGACAGCTCTCGGGGGCAATTGGCCGGTTACGCAGAGGATACTTGAGGTATTCCCAGGAGCGCACTTTGATAGTATCCTTTAGAGTAGCACGTGCGCTGCTAAAGAGGCGCCAAGGCGATAGCCAGCTCAGATGCTTCGAGGGAGGTCTATGAACGAAACTCCTCTGCGAGTGATCCCCTTAGGGGGCCTCGGCGAGATTGGCCAGAACATGATGGTCTTGGAGTATGGCGACGAGATAGTCGTCATCGACGCCGGGATCCTGTTCCTGGAAGAGGATATCCCGGGTGTGGACTTCGCCATCCCCGATATCTCTTACCTTGTCCAGAACAAGGAGAAGGTCCGGGCCATCCTCCTGACCCACGGTCACGAGGACCACATCGGGGCGCTTCCGTACGTGCTGGACCAGCTTGACGTGCCCGTCTACGCCTCCAGGCTTACCCACGGTCTCATCACGGTCAAGCTGAGGGACTTCGGTACGCTCCCAGACGCCAGGCTGAACGTGGTGGAGCCCCACGCGCCTTTCAAAATCGGGGCGTTCCGCGTCGAGTTCTTCCGCGTCTGCCACTCAATCCCGGACGCCATGGGCATCGCCGTGACGACGCCCTTGGGGTTGGTCATCCACACGGGAGACTTCAAGATCGACCACACCCCCGTGGACGGGAAGGCCACCGACTTTCCGGCCCTGGCGAAGATCACCGCGGGTGGTGTCCTGCTGCTGTTCTCGGACTCCACCTACGCGGAGGTCGAAGGCTATACGGAGTCCGAGCAGATAGTTGGGGAGACCTTCCACAGGGTCATCGGAGAGGCCGATGGCCGGGTGATGGTGGCCACCTTCGCATCCCTCATCTCGCGTATCCAACAGGTCCTGGACGCGGCGGTCGATAACGATCGGAAGGTGGCTGTAATCGGCCGCAGCATGATCAACAACGTGAAGATGGCCGTCAACTTGGGTTACCTGGACGCGCCGGCAGGGACGATCATATCGGTGAACGAGGCTCGTCAGCTGCCCAACGACCAGGTAGTCATCGTCGCGACCGGCAGCCAAGGTGAGCCCACGTCGGCGCTGGTGCGCATTGCCAACCGCGAGCACAGAGACGTCAGGCTCGAGCGGGGCGACACCGTCGTGATCTCGGCCTCACCTATCCCCGGCAACGAGACGGTAGTCGCCAACACCATCGATAACCTGTACCGGCTTGGGGCGAAGGTCCTCTACAGCAGGACCGCGATGGTCCACGTCCACGGCCATGCCAGCCGTGAAGAGCTCAAGATGATGCTGAGCTTGGTGCGTCCCAGCTACTTCGTGCCGGTCCACGGGGAGTACCGTCACCTGATGGCCCACGCCGACATCGCCAGGTCCATGCGAGTCGCCGACGACAGGGTCTTCGTCCTGGAGGATGGCGACGTCCTCGAGATCACGCCCGCCGAGGGCAGAGTCGTGGACAGCGTACCGGCTGTGCCGGCGTTCGTCGACAGGCGAAGGACGTGGGAGTCAGACAGCGACGTGTTCGCCGACCGGCGCCGGCTGGCAAGGGATGGGACGGTCGCGCTGGCTATCACCATCAGCAGGGACTCAGGCGGAGTGATCAAGGCCCCGGTAATCACCTCCTCAGGCTTCATGCGGACCGAAGACCAACACGATCTGTTCACAAGAGCCTCGAACGTGGCCCTTACTACCCTAGACCGAGAGCGAGTTCGCACCCTAGATTTGGTTAACACTAGGGTCAAGATAGCCGAGGCGGTGTCCGACTTCCTCTATGAAGAGACCGGCATGCGGCCCGTCGTCTTGGCCTTTGTCGAAGAAGTGTAAGAGCCTTCTAGCCAAGCCTGGGATCTCCGGCGGGCCTCTCCTTGCTGCGGCAAACGAGACCGGTCACGAGCCTGTGCAGCGGCACAAGTTGGCACCGAGCGCTACATATCTCATCGTGGGCAGGTTTTGTGACTATGGTTAATCCAAGCATAAGGTCGTTGTCGTCGTGGGGCTGGATCGTAGGGGCTATCGTCGTCGCGGCGATAGGCGCAACCCTGTCGCTTTACCTGATGCGCGAACAGGTAGGCGACTCCTCCAGGGCCGTTATCGAATCACTGGGAGCGGGTATCGTACCGATATCCCTGTGGAGCCTCGTCTTTCTATGGAGCCTGACTCTACACAGATCGTCTTTCCGCAGCGTCAACCTCTGGATAGGCTCTCTGGCCTTGGTGGCGTTCACGGTAGGCGTGCTGGGGTTCTTCCAGCCCGCAGACGGCCCTCTGGCGGCGTTCACCCTGGACGGCGAGGTATCCCTGGGTGGCGAGATGGGCGCGGCCCTCGCCGGGCCGTCGATGTGGAGGGGAGCGTTACTGCTCGCTGCCATACTTGCCATCGGCGCCGCGGTCGCCTCTCCGGCCCTGGCCGGCGCCGCCGTGACGGCGGCAGCATCCCTGTCGGTCCTCGCCTACGTAGCTGCGGTAGCTACCGGCGGAGCGCTGCGCCGGATGTACCGGCCGGCCCGAGCAGACGCTCGCAACGCTTCCGGCACTGCTGGGCAGCACGTCGAGGGGACGACGATTCCAGAGGGTCTTGCCTGGCGGCAGACAGGCGCCGCAGGCGACTCCTTCGCCCCGGCGGCAGGTCCGGATGAGCCCGCGATGGCTCTTGACTTCTCCTCGGCGACGGTGGGCACAGACGAGCCCGATACAGCCCCAATAATAGGTTCGGAGTCCTCCCCACCAGCGGCGAACACAGACGAGCCTGGTAGAGCCTCGCCGGCAGTTGAGGAACCCTTCCAGCAGCAGGAGGAGACGTCTATGGTGGACACCGATGAGTATGCGTTCGTCTTTGACGAGGATCAGGCTCCGGACCCACTCCCAGACGCAGCTCCATCGCTGTCCGAAACGCCGGCCTCCGGGCTGACGCCAATTCCTGGAGGCAAGTTCAACCGATTCTGGGACTCAGGCAATAGAGACGGCGAATCCAATGGGGCAGCCGCCGACGTGAGCACCCCCCATATACAGGAGCTCACCTCCGCCTCTGTCTCCAGGCTCGCCGCACTGTCATGGAGGCTTCCGGACCTGGACCTGCTTCAAGACGTGCCCGATGGCGGCATATCGAAACGGGACCTGGAGTCTACCGCGGAGACCATCAGGAGCACCCTCGAGGAGTACGGCGTCGAGGTGGCGATAGGCCAGATAAAGCCCGGTCCGGCGGTTACGATGTACGGTCTCACGCCGGGCTGGGTGCGTCGATACAAGCAGGTTAGGGTGAAGGGCACGGATGGCAAGCCGAGACTGGACCAGTTCGGCAAGCAGATGACTGTGAGGGAGGAGAGCAAGACGCGCGTCAAGGTCGACAGTATTCTCTCCCGCGAGAAGGACCTCGCGTTGGCCCTGAAGACTCCGAGCATACGCATCGAGACACCGGTGATGGGCGAGTCGCTCGTGGGGATCGAGGTACCCAATCCAACACCGAGCAGAGTCACGCTGCGATCGGTGATGGAGAGTGAGGAGTTCGCGGGGATGAGGAAGAAAGCCCAGCTGCCGGTGGCGCTGGGGAGGGGAAGCGGCGGCGACACAGTGGTAATAGACCTGGCCGCTATGCCCCACCTCCTGATCGCCGGCGCTACCGGGGCCGGGAAGAGCGCCTGCCTGAACTCCATCATATCCTGCCTGATGCTCGAGAAGACGCCCAACGACGTGCGGCTGCTGCTCATAGACCCCAAGAGGGTGGAGCTGACGCCCTTCAACGGGGTGCCTCACCTGATGACGCCCGTCGTGGTGGAGACGGACCAGGTCGTCGGCCTGCTGAAGGGTCTGATACGAGAGATGATGGACCGGTACCGCCGCTTCGAGGGGGTCGGCGTCAGGAACATTGCCACCTATAACCAACGCGCGGCGGAAAAGATGCCCCTGTTGGTGGTGGCGGTCGACGAGCTGGCCGACCTGATGATGTCCGCGGCCTTCGACGTGGAGCAGTCCCTGTGCCGCCTAGCTCAGCTTGGACGCGCCACCGGAATCCACCTGATAGTCGCCACGCAGAGGCCTTCAGTCGACGTCGTGACTGGGTTGATCAAGGCCAACTTCCCCAGTAGGATCAGTTTTGCGGTCACCTCCCACATAGACTCCCGCACCATACTGGACTCAGCAGGGGCAGACAAGCTCTTGGGGAAGGGGGACATGCTGTACCTGCCGCTGGACGCTTCACGTCCCGAGAGGGTCCAGGGGGTCTTCATCTCGGACGAAGAGGTCGAGGAGCTCGTGCGTTACTGGCAGACCACGCCGTGGGCGTCGTTGGATGCGATCCCCCTGCACATTGCGGAAGAGGGGACGGCTGGGGATTCGGAGGATCAGAGGATGGCCGAGCGAGACGAGTTGTTGGACAAGGCTATCGAGCTGGCCCATAGCTACAATAAGCTGTCGACGTCCCTGCTGCAGCGACGGATGAGGATCGGCTACCCTCGCGCCGCCCGGTTGATGGACCAGCTGGAGGAGCAGGGCATAGTTGGTCCAAGCGACGGCTCCAAGTCCAGGGATGTTATAATCGGCTGACTACTGTAGGGCGCACGGAGCTGCAGGCGCCCGAGGGGGTGGCGCTAGTTGGTCAGAAAAGCACCGGGCAGATTGAGGTCCATTGTCAGAAGACAGAGCCCCGAGGAGCCCGCAATACCGATAAGGGAGTCCTGCCTCGCCTGTGACGCCAGTCTGCTCGAGTCCCAATCGTACGACGACCTCCGGGTATGCCCGGTATGTCGTTTTCACTACAGCCTGACCGCCCGCGAGCGGATTGAGTCCCTGGCAGACGCGGGCTCGTTCCGGGAGACCAACCGCTCCATCGTCTCGCTGGACCCCCTGTCCTTCTCGTCCAGGGGGTCATACAAGCAGCGCATCTTCAGAGACCAACGCCGCACCGGCCTCACCGAGGCCGTGGTTACCGGGAGCTGCGCCATCGGGGGCAGTCCGGTGATGATGATAGCCTTGGACTTCGGTTTCATGGGCGGCACTATGGGCTGCGTCGTCGGCGAAAAGGTGGCCCTCGCCTTCGAGGGCGCGGCCAAGAGAAAGCTGCCGGCGGTAGCGGTGGTGACCAGCGGGGGTATCCGCCTACAGGAGGGTGTGCTCTCGCTGATGCAGATGGCCAAGACCTCCCTGGCGGCGCGGCGCCTAGACGAGAAGGGGCTGCCGTTCATCTCCGTCCTAGCCAATCCGGCCACCGGCCAAGCCTACGCCAGCTTTGCCAACCTCGCGGACATACTCATTGCGGAGCCAGGCGCGATCGTCGGAGTTTCGCCGCTGCGCGTGATGAGGGAGACGAGCGAGGGCCCGCTGCCGAGAGGCTCGCATATGGCCGAATCGCACCTGGAGCACGGAATGCTGGACGCCGTCGTCGATAGGGCCCAGCTCAGGACGACTCTAGCCGTTCTGCTGGAGGTCGTGGGACCGCAGTACAAGCTGACGGCGAAGGAGAGAGAGCGGAACACCCCCATCGAGCCCCAACGGCGCGAAGCGTGGAGCTCCGTACAGCTGGCGCGGCACGAGTCCCGGCCCACCTCCCTCGACTACATAGAGCGCGTGCTCACCAACTTCATCGAGCTTCACGGGGACCGGACCTTCGGCGACGATCCGGCAATCGTGTGCGGCCTCGGCCACCTGGGAGGACAGACGGTGGTGGTGGTGGGACAGGAGCGAGGCCGGGGACGGAAGTCCCTCGAGCACCGCGACGGCAGGACGTCCCCGGAGGGCTTCAGAAAGGCTCAACGCGCCATCAGGATAGCCAGCAAGTTCCAGCTCCCCCTCATAACGCTGATAGATACCCCCGGTCCAGATCCGAGCCTGGATGCGGAGGAGAGGGGTATGGGCCATACGATTGCGACGACTATGTCCGCAATGGCAGGGCTCGATGTCCCGTCGATCTCGGTGGTCATCGGCGAGGGCGGTAGTGGAGGAGCGCTGGGTCTCGGCGTCGCCGACCGAGTCCTGATGATGGAGAATGCCATATACTCGGTGATCTCTCCCGAGGAGGCGGCGGAGCTGATCTACCAGGACGAGGCCCGCGCCGACGAGGCGGCGGAGTCGCTGAGGCTCACCGCCGAGGACTGCCGGGAGCTGGGGATCGTAGATCTGATTGTGCCCGAGCCTCCCGGAGGCGCCCACACGCAGCCGGACGAGGCCGCGCGTCTGCTGAGGCGCATCCTCCTTCAGGAGATGGTCGACCTCCAGTCACTTGCCATGCGGCGGCTCCTCAGGCTCAGGTACAAGAAGTTTCGCAACATCGGTGAGTACGGCTCCCACTTCAGGGCCGCGATCACCCGCGAGGTCAACGGGCTCCAAGGGCTAGTAGCAACCGGGGTTAGGCGGATCGCCAGGCGTCGACGCAGCGACCCCGTGGACGAGCAGGAGGACATACTGTCACATCTGTCTCACCGGCCCGCCTCTGACACCGAGGCCAAGGCCTAGCCCTTCTCCATGGCCTGGAATACGGGCCGGCGGGTCCCAGGTCCAACGCTGGAGTATATCTATCCGGTCAGGACGCCGCCATGAGGGCCGCGGCGCGCCTCGAAGTCGGCGATCCTCTCCTCGTGCTGGAGGGTGAGCCCGATATCGTCGAGGCCATTCATCAGCGAGTGCCGCCGGAAGGCGTCGATCTCGAAGCTCTCGACCACCTCTTCGGAGTCGTCCCAGACGCGCTGAGCGTCCAGATCGACGGTGATCCTGCAGCCTGGGTTCCCCAACGCGTTGGATATCAGCCGGGCTACCGCATCCTCGGAGAGCGTCACGGGCAGGATGCCGTTCTGGAGGCAGTTATTGTAAAAGATGTCCGCGAAGTTGGGGGCAACAATGCATCGGAAGCCGTAGTCCTGTAACGCCCAGGGAGCGTGTTCCCTGGAGGAGCCGGAGCCGAAGTTGCGCCCCGCAACCAGGATGGACGCGCCCTCGTAACCCGGCTTGTTCAACACGAAGTCGGGGTTGGGAGAGCCGTCCTCCAGGAAGCGCCAATCGAAGAAGAGGAACTGGCCGAACCCGGTGCGCTCGATCCGCTTGAGGAACTGCTTGGGAATGATCTGGTCGGTATCGACGTTCACCCGGTCCACGGGCGCGACGACACCGGTGTGCTTCGTGAATGGTTCCATAGCTGCTCCTTGCGGTCGGTCACTATCCTCAGATGGCCAGGGCCAGAATCCGCGCGACTATGGGACGGTCGGCGTCTCGCTTGTAGTCCTCGATGTCGTCGTGATGGAGGTTCCCATGGGAACTTCTCCACCGAGACGAAGTACGCCTCGACTACGCTTTACTCTCGTACGCCGATTTCACAACTTTCGCCGCGTAATCCATTGAGGCCTTGTCATCCGGCCAGAACTTGTACGAAGCATCCCTAGGACTGCTTCGTTGTGCCGTGAACCTGTTTTCTGGGTCCGTAAAGTCCCCGTTGGCGTATACGATTATCTTGCCCGGATCGCGTCCGCCAATATTAAGCCGCACGTACCCGAATCTAGGTGGGCGTCTTGTTTGAGCGTTGACATAGAGTCGATACCCATTTCCGTGTGCTTGCTTGGTGTACTGTTTAGATGTCAGTCCCAGTCTTTCAATAAACTCCTCCACAGGTTGCCGCGGCACGCCATTCGCCCCTTGACCTGCGACAGGAATGTACTTCCTTACCAGTACTTCCACCCCAGCCTCTTCCGCATCTTTGGCGATCTTTTCCAGTTGCGCTGTGGTCCCCAGGTCCGTGTATCCCTCACCGCAGGCGTCGCACACGTCGGCAGGGACGTCCTTTACTACGAGGGTCATCGAATCGTAGCTCAGGCTGAACGTCATCGTGCCAGGCGCAGTTTCGCCAAACCTGCAGATGGAACACTTCATCGCCTTCGCCTCCTGAAGTCAGGATGCCATGTGTCGATATCAGGCCTGTACGCTGTCACGATGGTAACCGCATTCCCTGTCTCACTGTACGCCAAGACAACATGGAGGGGGTTCGAACCAATCCAGCCGAGTATCAATTCGCTCGGATAGGCTGCTCCGCTTGGATACCTCTTGATAACTTCACCCATGTCAGCAATCGTCACCACGTCCTGCAGAGCGATGTTGCGTTCCCTCATCCGAAGCGTGGCATGGCTGGCGGAAACCACGCTTCTGCCAGCAAGCCTGTCATGCCATGTCCCCTCTACCACTCGCGGATGTCGACGAAGTGGCCGGCGATGGCGGCCGCGGCAGCCATCTGTGGGCTCACCAGGTGAGTGCGTCCGCCCTTGCCCTGCCGCCCCTCGAAGTTGCGGTTGGAGGTTGAGGCGCACCGCTCGCCGGGCTGGAGGATATCCGGGTTCATGCCCAGGCACATGGAGCAGCCGGCCACGCGCCAGTCGAATCCGGCATCCTTGAACACCGCGTCCAAGCCCTCGTCCTCGGCCTGCTTCTTGATGGCGGCTGAGCCGGGCACCACCATGGCGTAGACCCTGTCGCTGACCTTCTTGCCCCTGGCAACCTCTGCCGCCGCGCGGAGATCGTCGATCCGGGAGTTGGTGCAGGAGCCTATAAACACCCTGTCCAGACCGATATCCTGGATCCGGGTATCGGGCTCCAGCCCCATGTACTCCAGGGCGCTCTCCGCGGACTGTTTTTCGCCGGCGTCTTCGAAGGACCCGGGGTCGGGTACTCGCCCGGTGACGGGCGCGACCATGCCGGGGTTCGTTCCCCAGGTAACGTGGGGTTCCAGAGAAGCTCCGTCGAGCTCCACGACCGTGTCATAGGCGGCCCCTCCGTCGGATGTGAGCTTGCTCCACTCCTCGACGGCGGCCTCAAAGTCGTCGCCCTGCGGGACCTGGGGACGGCCCCGCATGTACTCGAAGGTCGTCTCGTCGGGAACGATCATCCCCGCTCGCGCGCCAGCCTCAATGGACATGTTGCACACGGTCATGCGGCCTTCCATGGAGAGAGAGCGTATACCCTCGCCGGTGTACTCTACGGCGTAGCCCGTCGCGCCCGCGACGCCTATCTTGCCTATGATCCCCAGGATCACGTCCTTGCCAGTGACACCGCCGGGGAGCTGGCCGTTGACGCGAATCTCCATCGTCTTGGGCTTGAGCTGGCGCATCGTCTGGGTAGCCAGCACGTGCTCGACCTCCGACGTGCCTATGCCCATAGCGAAGGCGCCGAAGGCACCGTGGGTGGAGGTGTGGCTGTCGCCGCAGACTATGACCTTGCCGGGCTGCGTGTAGCCCTGCTCCGGCCCGATGATGTGCACGATGCCCTGGAGGGGGCTGTACCTGTCGTAGAGGGTCAGGCCGAACTCCTCGCAGTTTCGGGTCAGGGCGTCCAGCTGCTGCTTTGCGATGGGGTCGGTGATGGGCAGGGAGAGGTCCCAGGTCGGGGTATTGTGGTCGGCGGTCGCCACCGTCAGGTCCGGGCGCCGAACCTGGCGCCCCGCCATACGCAACCCGTCGAAGGCCTGGGGCGACGTCACCTCATGCACGAGGTGCAGGTCGACGTAGAGGACCGCCGGCTCCCCGGGCTCCTGGTGGACCACGTGGGCGTCCCATATCTTTTCGAAGATTGTCTTGGGCATGGCGTCTTCCTTTGCCGGCTTGTAGGGGCCTTAGTGCCGATTCACAGCGACGGTTTCGCGGCAGCCGAGGGCGGGCCTACGCTGCGGGTGTGCCCGCGGGCTCCGCCTCGATCTGCTCCATGGCCAGCAGCCGGTTGAGGGCGTTCATGTAGGCCTTGGCGCTGGCGACGATGATATCGGTATCGGAGCCGCGGCCCACGTACACCTTGTCGTTGCGCTCTATGCGGATGGTCACGTCGCCGATGGCGTCGATGCCTTCGGTCACCGAATCCACCCGGAACTCGGTCAGCTGGTTGGGCACCTGCACCACGCGATTGATCGCCTCGTAGACGGCGTCTACCGGGCCGGTGCCGGTCGCGGCGTCGACGACGCTGGAGCCGTCCGGTGTCGTGAGCCTCACGGTGGCCGTCGGTATCTCGTTGCTGCCGCAGGACACCTGCACGTGCTCGAGCTGGTAGACGGCGGGAATGTCAACCGCGCGCCTCCTGTTGGACATCAGCGCCTCCAGATCGGCGTCGGTGACCTCGCGCTTCCGGTCGGCCAGGGTCTTGAAATCGTCGAAGACGACGTTCAGCTCGTCCTGTGACAGCATGTACCCCAGCTCTTCCAGGCGTGCGCGCAGACCCGCCCGCCCGCTCAGCTTGCCCAGTACCAACGTGCTGCTGGGCCAGCCGACCGCCTGGGGGTCCATGATCTCGAAGGTCGACCTCTCCTTCAGCACCCCGTCCTGGTGGATCCCCGACGCGTGTCTGAAGGCGTTGGCGCCGACGATCGCCTTATTGGGCTGCACGGGGAACCCCGTAATGTCGCTCACCATGCGGCTGGTCCGGTAGATCTGGGTGGTGTCTATGTTGGTGGAGACTCCCAAGATGTTCCTGCGGGTCTCGATTCCCATGATGACCTCTTCCAGCGAGGCGTTGCCGGCCCTCTCGCCGAGGCCGTTGATGCAGCCCTCGACCTGGCGGACGCCCTCCGCCACTCCGGCGAGGCTGTTGGCGACAGAGAGGCCCAGATCGTTGTGACAGTGAACGCTCAGCACCGCCCGGTCCAGGTTGGCCACGTTGCCCCGGATGTTGCGGATCAGCTCCGCGAACTCCCAGGGCATCGAGTAGCCCACGGTGTCGGGGATGTTCACCGTGGTCGCCCCCGCGGCGATACAGGCCTCCAGAAGCTCGCACAGGTACTCGATGTCCGTGCGGCTGGCGTCCATGGGAGAGAACTCGACGTCGTTGCAGTAGCTCTTGGCCTGCTCGACGCAGGCCACCGCCACGTCCAGGACCTCCTCCGGATTGCTCCGGAGCTGGTGCATCACCTGTATGTCGGAGCTGGGGATGAAGACGTGTACCCGCGGGTGTGCGGCGTCCTTGATGGCGGCCCACGCCTGCTCCACGTCATTGGGCACGCAGCGGGCGAGGGACGCGATGACGGGCCTGCGGACCTCCGAGCATATGGTCTGCACAGCCTGGAAGTCGCCGGGAGAGCTGGCGGCGAAGCCGGCCTCGATCACGTCGACGCCGAGCCTGTCCAGCTGCTTCGCTATCTCCAGCTTCTCCTGTGTCGTCAGCCCAATGCCGGCCGACTGCTCACCGTCCCGCAGCGTCGTGTCAAAGATTACTACCTTGTCGTCGGTTGTCATGGCTTCTCTCTCCTCTAGCCCTCGGCTACTCGTTCTTGCCCACTTTGGGACGGATATGCGCCAGGCTATCGAAGAGTAACGCAGTCCGCCAGCCCAAGGCCCGGCAGCCCGGGTCCCTCATGGCGAACTACGCAGTATCCCCCTCTTCTATCGGTCATTAGATCCTCTCACTGTGCCAGCTTTGAGCGTATGTCGCAACCGGATGTTCGCTGTCACTGATTCATGGCTTCGACGACCGCGTCAGCCAACTCGATGTCCAGCCATCCTTGCATGTCCTTGAGGCCCTCAACCATGAACCCTATGACCTTGCCGTTCTCGTCATATCTTGCTTGAACATGGTCATATCCAGGTATAGCGTCGTAATACCCAGCTTTCGGCTCAAAGTGGATGTAAAGCGTGTCGATGTCCGCAAGGTACGAAATACTCATGCTTTTCTTTCCCAGGTTCTGTTGCATTTTCAGGGTATCTCCCCGAATGGTAGCCCAAACGCACGTTCACGGCAGAGCGACAGAAGGTACTCCAGCGCGGTCGTTCTTGTCCGGGCATGGGGGTATTTTTCGTGCAAGTCAATTTCTCGGCGGCGGGCTTCTACCACTTGAAAAGGCTTGTCCCACACCCTCAAAGTCAACGGTTGTGGGGCCTCTTTGAACCGTTCCTTATGAGTCTCAAAGCGCCGATACGGGGCGGGCGAGATACCGATGTAGAGAACCGGGATTCTCGGAGCGCCGACACAGTACACGTACCAGTTCCGGCGGTCGTTGGGGTTGGCCTTTATCAGGCGACCTTTATACCGCTCGATATTCCCCATCGGTATCTCCCCTCCCTCCGTGAACCGCACACGCCGATGAATCGACGCATGTCTCGCAACACACGTCACACCCATAACCCTTATAGCAACACTTCTGATTGAGGTTATTTCCCCTATCCTACCCTGAAAATGCAACAGAACCCTTTCCCATACCACCGCTCCTTTCCCTACTCTACTGGTGATGTAAGCAGTCCTGATGTATCTTGAACCTGCATCCTCCGATACCACTATCCGAATGTACTTGTCGCCAAACTGTGTATTCAGTCGCATGCGAAGGTAATGTAAAGCGCGATTATGGCTTACTACTACATCCGGAGAGGCAAGGGTTTCTTCTATGACCTCGCGTATTCCCAACTCCCTGATTTCGTAGTGTCCTGAGATGATGTGTTGCTCAGCCGAGTTCGTCAGGACGATTTGTTGACCTTCGTAGTCCACAAATACCATCACTTATTGCTTTTGCTGTCGGCGCCTCCCACAGTTGTTACCGTCTCTGAAGACCCGAACCTCGTCACGTATGCTTGCTACACCCTAGTCCGCATCCTTTAGGAAACTCATCATGTCGCGGAGCTCTTTGCCGACCCTTTCGATGGGGTGCTCGGCGTTCTCTTTGCGGAGCTGGGTGAAGCGGTGTCGGCCCTCGTCGTTCTCGGCGATCCACTCGCGGGCGAAGCTGCCGTCCTGCACGGCCGCCAGTACCTTCCTCATGTTGTCCTTGACATGCTCGTCGACGACCATCGGGCCGCGGCTGTAGTCGCCGTACTCGGCGGTGTCGCTGACGGAGTAGCGCATGTACTCCATGCCGCCCTGGTAGAGGAGGTCGACGATCAGCTTGAGCTCGTGCATGCACTCGAAGTAGGCCGACTCCGGCTGGTACCCGGCCTCCACCAGGGTCTCGAAGGCCGCCTTGATCAGAGCGGTCACGCCGCCGCACAGCACCGACTGCTCGCCGAAGAGATCGGTCTCAGTCTCCTCCTTGAAGGTCGTGTCCAGCACGCCGGCGCGGGTGCAGCCGACGCCCCTGGCGTATGCCAGCCCGACGTCGTGAGCCGTGCCGGAGGGGTCCTGGTGGACCGCAAGCAGGCCGGGGACGCCGGAGCCCCTGGTGAAGACCTCCCGCATCCGGTGTCCGGGGGCCTTGGGCGCCACCATGGATACGTCGATGGCTTCGGGCGGGACGATGGTCCTGTAATGGATGTTGAAGCCGTGGGCGAACATGAGGGTCTTGCCGTGGGTCATGTGCGGCTCGACGGACTCTCTGTAGACCTCGGCCATGGCCGTGTCCGGCAGCGCCATCATGACGATGTCAGACTCGCCGGCCGCGTCGGCCACCGTTCCGACCTTCAGGCCTTCCGTCTCGGCCTTGGGCCAGCTCTTGCTGCCTTCGTAAAGGCCCACGACGACGTCGATGCCGGAGTCGTTGAGGTTGAGGGCGTGGGCGTGGCCCTGGCTGCCGTAGCCCATGACCCCTATGGTCTTGCCTTCCAGAATCGAAAGGTCAGCGTCGGATTCGTAGTACATCTTGGCCATTGAACTGCTCCTATTATCCGGTCGTCGCTATACTGAAGCCGCCTCGCCCCACGTCCTTCGGGACCGCGGTCGGCCGTCCTCGCCGCCATGGAGGCTGCCCATCCAGCGCTCCATGACGATGGTGCCGGTGCGCATCACCTCCATCAGGCCGAAACGCTTGACCAGCCCGAGAAACGACTCGATCTTGTCCTGGTCTCCGGTGATCTCGATGATCACGTGGTCCGGAGCGACGCCCACTATCTTCCCGTTGAAAATCTCGACAATCTGGATGACTCCGCCCCGCGACTCGTCGTTGGTGTGGAGCTTGATGAGGGCCAGCTCCCTGGACACCACGTTCTCGGGGGCGACACTGGTCACCTTTATCACGTCGATCAGCTTGTGGAGGTTCTTCGTCACCTGCTCGACCGTGTGGTCGTCCCCCTCGACGACGAAGGTCATCCGCGAGAGGTCCAGCTCCTCGCTGTGGCCGACGGCAAGGCTGGCTATGTTGAAGCCCCGCCTGCGGAACATGCTCGATATCCGGTTGAGGACACCCGGCTTGTCTCTGACAAGGGCGCTGATGGTCTGCATCGGGGCCCCGTTCCGGCTCGTCATCTGCGCACACCCTCCGGCGACGGCTCCTCCATCAGATCGTCGATGGTGCCTCCCGCCTTTATCATGGGGTAGACGTTCTCCTCCTCCTCCACGACGAAGTCCACCACCACCGGCCCGTCGTGAGCGTTCGCCTGCTCGATGGTCGGACGCACCTGGATCTTGTCCGTCACGCGGATGCCCATTATGCCGAAGGCCTCGGCCAGCTTGACGAAGTCGGGATTGCCGGTGTAGCCGGTAGCAACGTAGTCCGAGTCATAGTAGAACTGCTGCCACTGGCGCACCATGCCCAGGTAGTTGTTGTTGATGATGGCGAACTTGACCGGGATATTGTTCTCCGCGATGGTCGCCAGCTCCGCCATCGTCATCTGGAAGCCCCCGTCTCCGGCGATGGACCACACCACCCGGTCGGGCGCTCCGACCTGTGCGCCCATAGCTCCCGGCACCTCGTACCCCATCGCGCCGGAGCCGCCGGAGGTGATCAGGGTGCGGGGGTGCTTGTAGGTGTAGTGCTGCGCCGCCCACATCTGGTGCTGGCCGACCCCCGTGACGATGATCGCGTCGCCGTCGGTAGCCTCCGAGAGCTCCCGCATGATGTACTGCGGCAGGAGCTTGTCGGTCTCCCTGATCCTCATGGACGGATGTTCGGCCTTCAGCCGGTCGATCCGGTGCAGCCAGTCGGTATGGCTGCTCTCGGCCACGCGCGGATTCAGCTTGCGCAGGACGCGCTTCACGTCGCCGACTATCGGAACGTCGACCTGCACGTTCTTGCCGATCTCGGACGGGTCGATGTCAACGTGGATCTTCTTCGAGCCCCTGGCGAAGGCGCTGGGGCTGCCCGTAATCCGGTCGTCGAACCGCATCCCCAGGGCGATCAACAGGTCCGCTTCCTCTATCGCCAGGCTGGCGTAGGCCATGCCGTGCATGCCGGGCATCCCGACGCACAGGACGTGATCGTCCGGGAAGCCGCCGATGCCCAGGAGCGTGGTGATCACCGGTATCTGAGCCTTCTCCGCCAGCTCGCGGACCTCGTCGAAGGCCTCTGAGAAGATCACGCCGTGGCCGGCCAGGATCACCGGACGCTCCGCCCGGTCGATCAGCTCGGCGGCCCTCTTGATCTGCCGCCCGCTGCCCTCCAGCGTCGGCCTGTAGCCCGGCAGATCGATCTCCACGCTCGCGTAGTACTCGTCGAAGCTGTCGAAGGGAAGCGACACCTCGTCGGTCTGGACGTCCTTGGGCACGTCGATGAGCACCGGCCCCGGCCGGCCCGTGGAGGCGATGTGGAACATCTCCTTGACGATCCGCGGGATCTCCTCGGCGTACAGGACGAGGTGGTTGTGCTTGGTCACAGGCAGGGAGATGCCCGTCGTGTCCGTCTCCTGGAAGGCGTCACTGCCGATGGCGGCCCTCATGACCTGGCCCACGACGGCGACCATGGGCACCGAGTCCATCTGCGCCGTGGCTATGCCCGTTACGAGGTTGGTGGCACCCGGGCCTGAGGTCGCCCACGCCACGCCGGGGCGGCCTGTGACTCGGGCGTAGCCGTCGGCCGCGTGCGCTGCCCCCTGCTCGTGGCGCACCAGGATATGACGGAGCCCGGGGTACTGGGGGAGCGTCTGATAGAGGGGAAGGATCGCCCCCCCGGGAAGGCCGAATATGACGTCGACGCCCTCCCGGAGTAGGCTCTCGCAGATTAGCTGCGCTCCGGTTCGGATCATCCCTATACCTCCCTGTTGGTCGGCGGCTTCGGTGACCGACTGCGGCGCCCTTCGGGAGAAGCCGCCCGCTCGGAGAAACAAAAAAACCCGTCCTCAAAAGGGACGGGATGTCGGACGCTCCCGCGGTACCACCCTGGTTCCCCGAACAGTCGGGGCGCTCGAAAGCTGTAACGGCGCCAACCGTCCGACCCTACGCAGAAGACATGTGCCCAACTTCGGGCCGGATGCTCAAGGGCGAGTTCTCGAAGCTCCTAGCGTCGGCTTCCCACCGCCGCCGACTCTCTGACAGCCGGTGGCTCCGGTACTACTCCCCTTCAAGGCAATAGCTGATTCTACTCTATCCCGGTCGATCGTGTCAATTTCAGGTTCAAGGGTGTGATTGACGACGGCGGGCGCCTTCCGCTCCGTTGCGGGTTGACACGGGCGGGCGGCGGGTCTTAGTCTGCAGTCACCATCGGAGCCTTCCAGACGCACGCCGACTGCTCGGCTCCGGCTTACAGGAGCTTGCCATGGTCGAGAACAAGAGGATCGTAATCGTCGGGGCGGGTCACAATGGCCTGGTCGCCGCCGGCTACCTGGCCGGGGCGGGGCTGGAGGTGCAGGTGCTGGAGCGGCGGGACGTCGTGGGCGGCGCCGCGGTGACGGAGGAGTGGTTCCCCGGCTACCGCATCTCGACCTGCTCCTATATCTGTCACGTCCTTCAGAAGAAGGTCATCGACGACCTGGAGCTGCGCAGATACGGGTTCTACGTCTACCCCATGGACCCCGCGCGCATCTACCCCTTTCCCAACGGCAACGTCATCAGGCTCTGGCACGACGACGCGCTCACCGCCGCCGAGATACGCGCGTTTTCGCCCCACGACGCCGACGCGTGGCCGGAGTGGGCGGACTTCTGGCACCGCGCGGTCCGCATACTCAGCGACTACTACCTGACCCCGCCCCCTTCCCTGGCCCAGCTGTCGGACAGGTTCCGCGAGGAGGGCGAAGAGGAGCTTCTGGAGACGCTGCTGACCGTCCCGCTTCGGGACCTCATCGACCGGTACTTCGTGTCGGAGGAGGTGAGGGCTATGGTCAGCACAGGAGTCATGGACATGGGGGACATAGGGGCGCCCGGAAGCGCCTACGTCACGGCCCTGTACAGGTACGCCGCCTACAGGAGCGACGTCGAGAACTACGGCATCGTCCGCGGCGGCATGGGCGGCATCACCCAGTCCATGAGGCGGTCGGCGGAGGCTAGGGGCGCTTCCATAAGGACCGGGGCCGAGGTCAGGCGTATCCTGACAAGGGGTGAGGCGGCCACGGGGGTCGAGCTGATGAACGGCGAGGTGGTGAACGCGGACGTGGTGATATCGAACGCAGACCCAAAGCGGACTTTCCTCGGGCTGCTGAGGGAGGCCGACCTGGACGACGATCTCGTCGCGGAGGTGAAGGCGCTGAAGACCCAAGCGGCCTCGGTCAAGCTGCTATGCGCGATGCGTGAGCTGCCCGACTTCTCAGGCTTCCTGGGGCCCGAGCACGACCCCAAGCTTCTGGCGATGGTGGGGCTCTGTCCCTCGATAGATACCTCCGAGATGAGCTGGAACGACGCCAAGAACGGCCGGGTGACCGACACCCCCATCATCCAGGTACAGATTCCGTCGGTGTACGACGAGACGGTGGCGCCAGAAGGCCGTCACGTGCTTTCGATGTGGGCCTACTTCCTCCCTCCCCACGTCAGGGAGGGCTCCTGGTCGGAGACCCGCCAGGAGCTCGGGGAGAAGCTCATCGACCTGGTGTCCCAGTATGCTCCCAACCTCAGGGACGCCATCTCGGATTGGACGCTGCTGACCCCGGAGGACATTGAGGAGCGCATCGGGCTCACCGACGGCAACATCAGGCACTTGGACATGGTCCCGCAGCAGATGATGTCCCGTCGACCGCTGCCTGGGTGGTCGAGCTACCGGACGCCTGTGCGCGGCCTGTACCTGTGCGGGGCCGGGACCCATCCCGGGGGCGAGGTCACCGGGGCCCCCGGCCACAACGCGGCCCACGTGGTCCTGGAGGACCTGGGAGTGGCGGCGGCCCCCTCTTAATCTCCCCCTGTGAGGGGGAGAGGTTGGGCTTGCTCCTCGAGTCCAAACAGTTACAGCCTGCGTACTAGCGTCTTTAGGTTCACTTCATCAAGTCTGAGCAGTTACCCCGCGTGTTGCATTACATCGGATTAGCTGATATGCTGATTTGCGTACTTTGGGTCTGATGGCGCAGCGCCCTACCCTTCGGGGCTTCGAGAGGATGGGCGAGAGGGACCGGGATGACGTTCGGTCAGGCGATAGCGGCGGCCCGCAAAGATCTGAGCATTAGCCAGAGAGAGCTGGCGCTCAAGGTCGTCAAGGAAAATGGCACACCCATATCGCCCCAGTACCTGAACGACATCGAGCGGGACCGGCGCAACCCTCCCGGCGACCACCTGCTGGAGCAGCTCTCTCAGGCCCTCAAGCTCGACGGGGACTACCTCTACTTCTTGGCGGGAAAGTTCCCGTCAGACATGCGCCCAGGCTCCAGGAGCCCGAAGCAGATAGCCGAGGCCTTCAAGGCATTCCGAAGAACGTTGAGAGACAATCGATGAGGTGGATAGCCGACCGCACGCGCCGCTTCCAGCAGCGCCCCTACTACGCCGAGCACGAGCTCGACGAACAGTGCCAGGAGATTGTGGCGGGCTTCCTGAAGGCCAAGTACGGCTCCGCAGCCTATCCGATTACGACCGATGACCTGACGGTGATGATCGAGCGGGACGTTGCCGAGCTCGACCTGTACGCCAACCTCGCCGGTGAGGGGCGCGGCGTCGAGGGGGTCACCGAGCTCCGGCGCAGGAAGAAGCCCTCCGTGCGCATCGCCAGGTACCTTTCGGAGTCACCGGCCAGGGAGAACCGGCTCCGCAGCACGTTGGCCCACGAATATGCTCACGTCGTCTTCCACGGCTTCCTCTGGGCTCTGGAGGACGGCGGCCGCAAGCCCGGACCGGTCCGGTCGTCGCACTTTCGACGCTGCCGTCGGTCCAGGGTCGTGGCCTCTCCGCAGACAGACTGGATGGAGTGGCAGGCCGGCTACGCGGGCGGCGCTCTGCTCATGCCCATCGCGCCTCTTGCCGCGATAGTCCAAGCCGCCCTGGACGAGTGGGGTATCGCAAAGCACGTCCGGCAGGGAGATCGACGCCACTCCGAGCTCGTGGAGAGCGTCTCCCAGGCCTTCGCCGTGTCCAAGGCCGCCGCCAACGTCCGCCTGTCGAAGCTGGGCTACGTAGCTCCTGCCTAGGCTGCGTGAGCCAAGTGCGGGGAGCCAGCGTCCCATGACCCACCCCCTCACCTCGGTGGCCTCGATAGACACGCCGGTGGAGGCATACCTGCGGGAGGTTGGGGAGGTCTTCCGGGTCTTCGGTCACCAGGACTCTGGAACGACCTCCTACGGGGTGCTGGTCGACGGCCGGCGCTGGTTCGTGAAGCCGTCCGACGACCCGAGTATCGTCGAGTCCCTCCGCCGCGCCCTGCACCTCAACACGAGAGTGCGGCACCCTGCGTTGCCGCGTCTCCACAACTCCTTCCTGGTCCCCGGCGGGCTGGCGCTGGTCTACGAGTGGGTGCCCGGCGAGGTGCTCAACGACCCGAGACTCACCTCCCAGCAGCGCGTCAGTGACCCGGCCCACCCTCACGTGCGCTTCCGAGCGCTCCCGGTTGGAAGGATCATCGACGCCCTGGACACGATCTTCGACGTCCACCTACTGCTGGCCGAGAGCGGGTTCGTGGCGTCCGACTTCTACGACGGCTGCATCATCTACGACTTCGAGGGGTCCCGGGCCTTCCTCTGCGACCTCGACGAGTACCGGGACGGCACTTTCGTCCTCGATATGGACCGGGCCTACGGCTCCAGACGCTTCATGGCCCCCGAGGAGTTTCGGCGCGGAGCGACCATAGACCAGGTGACCAACGTGTTCAATCTGGGCCGTGCAGCCGCCGTCCTCCTGGGCGACGGGACCGGCTCCCTGGACGCTTGGAGGGGTACCAAGGAGATGCGGGAGGTCGTCGAGCGGGCGGCCAGCTCGGAACGCGCGCGGCGGTACCAATCGGTGAGCGAGCTCGTCGAGCAGTGGCGCGCCGCGGCGGGCGGCTCCCAAGTCGTGCAGCCTTGATCGCGGCCTCTCGCCCGATGGGGACGAGCTGATGGCGCAGATCGTGGTGGAGGACCTGAAGAAGAGCTTCAAGGTCGCCGAGCGAGCGCCCGGAATCTGGGGCGCGCTGCGGGGCGTCGCCCGGCGGCGCTACCGCACGGTCAAGGCCCTCGACGGCGTCTCCTTCGAGATCGAGCCGGGCGAGCTGGTCGGGTACATCGGGCCCAACGGGGCGGGGAAGTCGACCACGGTGAAGGTCATATCCGGCATCCTGGTGCCGGACTCCGGCCGCTGCGAGATACTGGGCCGTGTGCCGTGGAGGCAGCGCGTCGCGCACGTGGGCGACATCGGCGTGGTATTCGGACAGCGGACACAGCTGTGGTGGGACCTGCCGGTGATCGAGTCCTTCGATCTGCTGCGGGACATCTACCGGGTGCCGTCGCGCGAGTACGCGGCCACGCGCGACGATCTGATATCGACGATGGCCCTGGAGCCGCTCCTGGACGTTCCGGTGCGCCAACTCAGCCTGGGGCAGCGGATGCGGTGCGACCTGGCCGCCGCGCTCCTGCACTCGCCGTCGATCCTGTTCCTGGACGAGCCGACCATCGGCCTGGACGCCGTGTCGAAGCTGGCGTTCCGTGACTTCATCAAGCGGTTCAACCGCGAGCGCGGCGTCACCGTGATCCTCACCACCCACGACATGGACGACATCGAGGCGCTGTGTACGCGGGTGATGGTCATCGGGGAAGGGCGCATCCTCTCCGACGGTACGCTGGCGGACCTGCGGGGCCGGGTGAGGCTGGAGCGCCGGCTTGTAGTAGACCTCGACAAACCGGACCAGCACGTCTCGGACCCGGACGCGACTGTCACCCACGTGGACGGACGGCGGGTCCACATCAGCTTCGATCCCGAGGTGGTCTCCGCAGCCGAGCTGATCTCGCGAATCACGGCCAGACACCCGGTGCGCGACCTATTCGTGGAGCACCCTCCCATAGAGGAGGTCATCGCACGAATGTACGGTGACAGCAGCGCGTGACCGGCTATTGGGCTATCGTCAGCGCCCGATTTCGGACGCTGCTCCAGTACCGTGCGGCTGCCGTGGCGGGGCTTGGGACCCAGCTCTTCTGGGGTCTTATCCGGGTGATGATCTTCACCGCATTCTACCGCTCGACCACCGCCGCACAACCCATCGCTCTCGAAGACGTCGTCACGTACGTGTGGCTGGGACAAGCGTTCTTCCTGGGACTGCTGCCCTGGAACGTCGACCGAGACATAGCCGCGCTGATCAGATCCGGCGGGGTCGGCTACGAGCTTCTTCGCCCCTGGGACCTCTACAGCGCATGGTACAGCAGGTCTCTGGCATGGCGCACGGCGCCGACGCTCCTCCGGGCGGTCCCCATGCTCATCATCGCCGGGCTGTTTCTCAGCATGGAGCTGCCCGCGTCGCCGGCATCGGCAGCGGCCTTCGCCATGGCTATGGTCGGCGCCATTCTACTGAGCAGCGCGATCACGACACTGCTGACCATCACACTCACGTGGACGATCTCCGGGGAAGGGGCGACCCATCTCGCCGCGGGCATCATCACCATCTTCTCAGGCATGATCGTACCGCTGCCGCTCTATCCGGACTGGGCGCAGACGGCCTTGAACATCCTGCCATTCCGTGGGCTTCTCGACACCCCGATCCGTCTCTACTTGGGCCATATTCCCGCCAGCGACGTGCTCCTCCACCTGGCGCACCAGGCAGCCTGGACGGCGGTCATCGTGCTTCTGGGCCGCTGGGCGCTGTCCCAGGGCCTGCGCCGTCTCGTGGTGCAGGGCGGATAAAGATGCTGAACGCTCTACAGCTCTACGGCCGCTACCTTGGCACTTCGGCCCGCGGCCAGATGCAGTACCGCGCCTCCTTCGCAATGCTCTCGCTGGGACACTTTGCCGTCACCGGAGTAGAGTTTCTGGGCATCCTGGTGCTGTTCGGGCGGTTCGGCACTCTCCAGGGCTGGAGCTTGCCGGAGGTGGCGTTCCTGTACGGGCTGGTCAACATTACGTTCTCGATCTCCGACGCCGCGACACGGGGATTCGACACGTTCGGAACGATGGTCAAGTCGGGCGACTTCGACCGCCTGCTGCTCAGGCCCCGGTCTACGGCGCTGCAGCTTGCGGGTCAGGAGCTGACGCTCCGCAGGGTGGGCCGCTTCGCCCAGGGCCTGCTCGTTCTCATATGGGCCAGCGTTTCGTTGGAGCTGAGCTGGACCATGCTCGAAGCCGCGCTGTTGGTCGGGGCGGTTGCCGGCGGCGTCGCTCTGTTCTCGGGACTCATCGTCCTACAGGCCACCCTCGCCTTCTGGACGACCGAGACGCTGGAGATCATGAATACCGTCACCTACGGCGGAGTGGAGACGACCCAGTACCCTCTATCCATCTACCGGCCCTGGTTCCAGAGGATATTCATCTACGTGGTGCCCTTGGGAAGCGTCAGCTACTTCCCGGCCATCGCGATAATGGGACGCGCCGATCCCCTTGGCTTCCCCCTGCTGTTCCAGTACCTGTCGCCGCTGATCGGGTTCCTGTTCCTGCTGGTCTGCCTCCGCGCCTGGGAGTTTGGGGTCCGTCACTACCTCTCCACGGGCAGCTGAGCGCCGGCTGCGAAGCAGCCATTGGAGGTTAAAGGGCCAAAGGGCACGTGGACTAACGGGCGATACTGGTGGTAGTGTTGGCCGGTATAAGAGTTGTCGCGCCGAGGGAGCAGAGCATGAAGATAGTCGATATCCGTACTCAGGCTTTCAACTGCAAGTCCATCGTGGACAACGACTCGGAGGGTCACACGCACCCCAGTCCGGAGCACGACGCGATGCAGACGATACTGACGGTGGTCACCGACGAGGGAGCCGAGGGCTACTACTTCGGCGCCGACCCTTCGGTCATGGAGAGTATCGTCAAGCCTGTGGTGGTGGGCGAGGACCCGATGGACCGGGAGAAGATCTGGCAGAAGCTGAGGACGTTCCAGCGGGGTAACAGCGGGCTGACGGACCAGCAGCTGAGCGTCGTGGACCTGGCGCTGTGGGACCTGGCAGGCCGCCACCTGGGCCAGCCCGTGTACAAGCTGCTGGGGGGATTCCGGGACAAGGTGTTGGCCTACGCCAGCACCATGTGCGGCGACGAGCTGCCCGGCGGCCTGAGCTCCCCCGAGGACTACGGGGCCTTCGCGGAGTGGTGCATGAAGCGCGGCTACAAGGCGCTCAAGCTGCACACCTGGATGCCCCCCATCAAGTGGGCACCCGACCCGAAGATGGACGTCCGGGCCTGCGCCGCGGTTCGGGAGGCGGTGGGCTACGACGTCCCCCTGATGCTGGACTCCTACCATTTCTACAGCCGCGAGCAGGCGCTCTACATCGGCCGCGAGCTCGAGAAGCTCAACTTCCACTGGTTCGAGGAGCCCATGGACGAGCACAGCACCTCCTCCTACGTGTGGCTGGCGGAGCAGCTGGACATGGCGGTCGTAGGCCCGGAGACCGCGGAGGGCAAGATGCAGACGAGGGCCGAGTGGATCGTGCGCGGCGCCTCGGACATCAGCCGGGGCGGCGTGGGGGACGTAGGCGGATTGACGCCCCTCATGAAGCTGGTCCACCTGTGCGAGGCCTTCGGAGTCGCCATGGAGGTCCACGGCGGCGGCGCCGGCAACCTGCATGCCCTGGGGGCCATGGGAATCCCCGGCGAGTTTTACGAGCGGGGGCTGCTGCATCCCTTCACCTACCACGAGGGTCGGGAGCCCTGGCTCAAGACAACCATAGACTCGCTGGACGACGAGGGGTACGTGCATCTCCCTCAGGAGCCCGGGCTGGGCCAAGACATCAACTTCGAGTTCATCGAGGAAAACGCGATCTAGCAGCGGGAACGCCGATGCCGACAAAGCAGATCGAGACCCTGGACGTGGGGAGCCGCCAGGAGTGGCGGGCGTGGTTGGAAGGCCACCACGACACGGTCTCCGAGATCTGGCTCGTCTTTCACAAGCGTCACACGGGCGTGCAGTCCATCGTATATAACGACGCCGTCGAGGAGGCGCTGTGCTTCGGCTGGGTGGACAGCCTCATAAGGCGTCTGGATGACGCCAGGTACGCGAGGAAGTTCACCCCGCGAAGGCCGGACAGCAGGTGGTCGACGGCCAACAGGCGCCGCTACGCGGACCTGGAGTCGCGAGGCCTGCTGGCCGAGCCTGGTTTGAGGCGCGGGCCGACTGGCCGGAGCGGCGATGCCCCGAAGCCGCCGCCAGGGGCGGCGGTCCCGCGCTACGTCAAGGAGGCCCTGAGGGCTATTCCGCCTGCGTGGGGCCACTTCGAGAAGCTGCCACCGTCCGACAAACGGGCGTACGTGGGGTGGATCGACTCCGCCAAGCGGGAGGAGACCAGGGCGAGGCGTCTTCGCCAGGCCATCGAGCTTCTGGCCGAGGGCAAGAGGCTCGGCTTGAAGTGACCGCGTGTGCTTGGCTGAGAGGGACTCGGTTGGCTGGCGGGCTCTCTTGTCATCGAAGGGCAAAGCAGTAAGAGCGAGGTAGTATGAAGATCACCGACCTGATGGTCTGGCTGACCAAGCCTGAGGGCTCCACCAGGACCTTCGTGTTCCTGAGGATCGATACGGACGAGGGGGTCAGCGGGTTCGGGGAGGCCACAAGCTCGGGAGGGGGCGGCAGCCTCGTCGTGGGCCACATGCTCCGGCTGCTCCGCGACTCTACCGTGGCCGTCGACTTCAGGGACTCCCTACTGGGCGAGGACCCCGACAACATCGACCTGATCTGGCACAAGCTCTTCCGACGCTTCACCGGGGGAGGGGGCCACGGCGGGTTCGTCACGACGATGCTCAGCGGCATCGACATCGCGCTGTGGGACATCAAGGGAAAGGTGATGGACAGGCCCATCTACAGGCTCTTCGGCGGGCCGGTTCGGGACAGCATCCTGCTATACACCCACGTCGGCTCCGGAGACCCACAGGCGGCGGCGGAGCAGACCAGGTCGCTGTTGGCCGAGGGCTACACCTCTCTCAAGACCGACCCCTTCGTCGAGATGAGGCAGCACCACCGGCGGTACATGCGAGGGGCCATTTCGGCTGAGGGCGCGGCCGGAGCGGTGGAGAACATGGCCGCCATCAGGGAGGCGGCGGGACCGGACGTCGACCTTCTAATCGACTGCCACGGCAACTTCAACGTCCCCACGGCCATCAACATGGCCAGGAAGATGGAGCCCTACGACATCGGATGGTTCGAGGAGCCCGTACCCCCCAACAGCTACGAGGCCCTCCGCCAGGTGAGGGAGTCCATCAACCTACCCATCAGTGTCGGGGAGCGCCTCTACACCCGATTCGACTACGTGCCCATCTTCAAGGACCGCCTGGCCGAGTACGTTATGCCCGACGTCGTGTGGATGGGCGGCATCAGCGAGCTGCGGAAGGTGGCGAACATGGCCGAGGCCTACTACGTCCCCATCAGCCCTCACGACGCCAGCGGCCCCATCAACATACTGGCCGGCGCCCACACGATGATGACGGTCCCCAACCTGTACCGCCTGGAGTTCGGCAGGGCGGCCCTCGATACCCACAACGCCTTCATAGACCACCCGTTGGACATCCGCGACGGCTACCTGCACCTCTCGGAACGGCCCGGCCTCGGCGTGGAGCTCGACCTGGAGTACATAGAGGCCCATCCAGACCCCGACTGGAGGTAGGCGGATGGGCGGGTTCTCTCTCAGCTGCACCGAGTGCGCGGCGGCGCATGCCGCAGACATGTCTGCGCTGCGCTGCGCGTCCTGCGATGCTCCTCTGGAGGTGGAGTACCTGGCGAGCTCCATTCCTCCCGAGCATGTCGAAGGACCAACGAAAAGGGGAACTGGGAGGCCTGTGCCCCTGCCTCTACGTGACGCCGGAGCGGCGGTCTCGCTGGGCGAGGGGGGGACGCCCATCGTGGAGATGGAGAGCTTGGGCGGGCTGTTGGGGCTCCGGCGGCTCTACGCCAAGCTGGAGCTCCTGAATCCGACGGGCTCCTTCAAGGACCGGGGCAGCGCGGTGGTAGTCTCCGTGGCCAAAGAGCTGGGGGTGGAGGAGATCGTGGAGGACTCTTCGGGCAACGCGGGGGCCTCCGTCGCCGCCTACGCCGCCAAGGCGGGCATCGAGGCGCACGTATTCGCCCCGGCGTCCGCACCCGCCGCCAAGCTCCGGCAGATCGGCATGTACGGCGCCCGGCTCCACACCGTCGAGGGACCCAGGGAGGTGGCCACCGAAGCGGCCGCCAGCTTCGCCTCCCAAGGAGGCCTCGTCTACGCCCCCCACAACTTGAGCCCATACTTCACCGAGGGCACCAAGAGCTTCGCGTACGAGGTTGCGGCCCAGCTTGCCCACGACCCGCCGGGGCACGTCGTGGTACCCGTGGGCAACGGCTCCCTGTACCTGGGCTCGTGGAAGGGCTACCTCGAGCTCAGGGAGAGCGGAAGCGTTGCCGGGATTCCCCGGCTTCACTGCATCCAGGCCAGCGCCTTCAAGCCGCTGGTCGCGGCCTACGAGGGGAGCGAGTGGGCGCCCGTGACCGGCGCGTCGACGGTGGCGGGGGGAATCTCGGCGGCAGCTCCCCCTCGCGCGAGAGAGATCCTGCGGGCGATGAGAGGGTCCGGGGGAGCGGCCGCCGCCGTCGGCGACGGGGACATCCTTCGCTGGCAGCGACTGCTCGCCGAGAGCGAGGGTATCTACGCGGAGCCCACGTCCGCGGCCGCTCTCGCGGGGTTGGAGCGGCTGGTCCGGGACGGCACCGTGGCTGGCTCCGACACGGTGGTCGTGCCGATAACGGGATCGGGGCTGAAGGACACGCCGTCGTAGCGGTCTACAGCTCCGCGCCGCCGTATGGGTTCCCGGCGGCTATGTAGGCTGCGTCGATGAGCCGTACCGCGCGGTAGCAGTCCAGTACGCTGATGGGAGGGCTGCCGCCCCTGGCGGCCGCGTCTATGGTGTCTCGGAGCACCTGCGGGGCCGGAATGTCGGGGCCATCGAAGGGAATGACCTCCTCGCCATCCCCGGTGTTCAGCTTGAGCACACCGTCCTTGAGGGTCAGTATCGCGTCGCGAAACGCCACCTTCCACTCGCCGTCGGTGCCGTCCCACGGGAAGCCGTTGCCGACCTCGACGGTACCCAGGACGCCGTTGGCCGACCTGAGGAGGACCGAGGCGTAGTCCTCCACGGGCTGCCGGTGGACCGACCAGCTCAGCTGGGCGCCCACCACCTCTATCCCCTCCCCTTCGCCCGTGAGGTGTACGAAGGCATCGAGGCCGTGGGAGCCGAGATTCCTGAGGCAGCCCCCGTTGGAGACCTTTGGGTCCAACATCCAGCCCGATCCCCAGCCGGGGTACCGCCCGGAGGTCGGGCGGTTCATTCGAGAGTAGAAGTGGGTCATCGGGCCGTAGGTCCCGCTGCGGGCCCACTCCTTGGCCTTGACGATGACGGGGAGGTAGCGGTTGCTCAGGGGCACTGCGGCGAAGCCCCCGACGGCCTCGGCCTTCTCGACGACGACGCGCAGCTCCCGGGCGTTATAGCTCATCGGCTTCTCCATGATGAAGGGGATGCCGAGGTCCAGCAGGTGATGGGCGGTCCCTCCCATGGCGTCGTGGGGACCCAGCGCCAGCACGAAGTCGGGGTCGACCTCCGTCAGCATCGCGCGGTAGTCGCTGAAGATCGGACAGCTCGCCGCCGTCTCGCCAGCCCTGTGGGCCGCGATGCTCGCGTCCGCGTCGTGGATGCCGACAATCTCAACCCCGTCCATCGCAGCCAGGTGGCGCAGGTAGGCGGCGTCGTACAGGGAGTGCCAGTGGCACACGCCAATGGCGGCTACTCGGGTGGTCAAAGGGAGTGCTCCTTCAGACTGGCGATTCGAGTCTCACTGCTTTGTCGATGACCGTAGTGGTCACCACAAATTAGGCCAAATCCGGCCATACGTCAACCGCGGCGGGGTCTTCGCAGCTCGGCGGTGGTGTACGGGCGCTGTGTTAGAATACGATGGTGGCGTTGTCTTCAGAGGAAACAGGGGAGCATGCTGGCTCTACAGTACAAGAAGAGTGTTCCACGTTACCTTTGGGTCAAGCTGATGAGTGGGCGCTTTCCCTTCACAGTGACCGCGCCGGGTGGAGTCCTGCGACTGGCTGAGATCGCCGAGCCCAGGCTCCCTACCCCGCTGTGGGTGCGTGTGCGCCCCACTCTCAGCGGCATCTGCGGCTCAGACTTGGCGACCGTCGCGGGAAAGAGCAGCATCTACATGTCGGCATTCACGTCCTTCCCCTTCGTTCCGGGACATGAGGTGGTGGGCAAGGTGGTCGAGGCAGGCCCTCAGGTCACGCGGGTCGAGGTCGGCGATAGGGTCGTGCTGGAGCCGGCCTTGGGGTGCGACGTTCGGGGCATACCGGACCGGTGCTACCCCTGCCGAAATGGCCACTACGCCAACTGCGAGAGGGTGATGCAAGGAGACGTCTCCGCAGGTGTGCAGACCGGGTACTGCCGCGATACGGGGGGAGGCTGGGGCTCCGCCTTCGTGGCCCACGAGAGCCAGCTGCATCCGGTGCCCGATGGGGTCGCCGACGAGGCCGCCGTCATCGTCGAGCCACTGAGCTGTGCGATACACGCGGTGCTGGAGGCCCAAGTGCCGGACGGGGCGTCCGTGCTGGTGGTGGGGAGCGGCACCATCGGCCTGCTGACCATAGCCGCACTGCGCGCGCTGGCCCCCAAGGCGGCGGTCGCCGCGGTGGCCAAGTACGACCATCAGAGGGAGCTCGCCCTAGCCTTCGGCGCAGAGCACGTCGTGCCTCCCGGCGGCCGGGGTTACGAGCGGCTTGCGCAGCTGTCCGGCGGGTCGTCCTACCATATGCCTATGGGAGGGCCGGCGGTGCTCGGCGGCTTTGACGTCACCTTTGAGTGTACGGGCTCCCCGTACGGAGTGGAGGATGCCATCAGGTGGACCCGCTCCCAAGGCCAGCTTGTCATTGCGGGCATGCCGTCCCAGGGCAAGATCGACCTGACGCCTCTGTGGTACCAGGAGCTCCGCGTCAGCGGCTCCTACGGATACTCCTTGGAGAGCAACGGCAGGTCCGGGGTGAAGACCTTTAGCATGGCGCTTCGCATGCTGTCCGAGGACGGGTGGGGCGACCGTCTGGCGGCGATGGTGAGGCACCGCTTCGATCTAACTCAGCACAGGAAAGCGATAGCGACGGCGATGCGGTCCGGGCGCTCCGGCGCCGTGAAAGTGGCGTTCGACTTTGGAGGGGAACGTGAAGGATAGAGGCAGGGATATGATTGAGGTCGACAGGGAGAAGCTGGTCACCTACGTCGACGACCCCAAGGCCCGGTACGCGTTTCACAGCGGGGAGGGGTTCCGATACGAGAGGCTGCCGGCCGGCGCCCGCGTGATCTATCCGCCTCCTCCCCTGCCAGGCATCCTCGACGTCGACCAAGAGATAGAGTCGGCCCTCCAGGAGCCCCTGGGGTGCGACCCGCTCTCCGCTCTGATTCGTCCGGGGATGAAGGTCACCATCGCCTTCGACGACATCTCGGTCCCCCTGCCGCCAATGCAGACTCCGGACATACGGCAGCGGGTCGTCGAGAAGGTGCTCTCGGTCCTCGCGGACCAGGGGGTGGACGACGTCCACCTCATAGCGGCGCTGGGCCTGCACCGCCGCATGACCCCCCGAGAGCTGAGGAGGATGCTGGGGCCCAGGGTCTTCAACCAGTACCACCCGGACCGCCTCTACAACCACGATGCCGAGGACAAGGACAACATCGTGTTCGTGGGGAAGACCTCCCAGGGAGAGGTGGTCGAGCTGCCCCGGAGGGTGCTGGACTCAGACCTGCTCATCTACGTGAACGTCAACCTGGTGTCCATGGATGGGGGCCACAAGTCGATCAACACGGGACTGATCACCTATCGCACGCTGCGCCACCATCACAACGTCCACACCCTGATGAGCTCGAAGTCCTACATGGACCCGCCGAACTCCGCGCTGCACCACTCGTGCGACCGGATGGGGGCCCTCGTCGAGGAGCAGGTGCGGGTGTTCAAGATCGAGACGACGTTGAACAGCAATACCTTCCCGGGCGTGCTGAGACACCTCCAGAAGCCCGAAAGAGAGTGGCGAGCCTGGGAGAGGGCCGTCTTCGCAGTCAACAGGCTCTCGATGGACATCGCTCCCTACGGAGTCCGGCGGGCGATATTCCAAGGGCTCAGGTCGCCCTACGGGGTGACCGGCGTCAACGCCGGGGTCACCGACGCCGTGCATCAGCGGACTCTGGACAACGTCTTTCGCCAACAGGCGGTGCCGGTCAAAGGGCAGTCGGACGTGCTGGTATACGGAATCCCGTACCTCTGCCCTTACAACGTCGACTCCATCCTCAACCCGATCCTCGTCCACTGCAACGCGGTGGGGTACCTGTTCAACCTCTACCGGGGAAGGCCGGTGGTCCGGGAGGGCGGGGTACTGATCTTCATGCACCCACTGGAGAATCGGTTCCACAAGGTGCACCACCCCTCATACATCGACTTCTACAACCAGGTCCTGCCGGAAACCCGAGACCCCTATGAGATAGAGGAGAGGTTCGAGGAGAGGTTCGCCTCCGACCCCCGGTACATCGACCGGTACCGCAACTCCTACTCCTACCATGGCGTGCATCCCTTCTACATGTGGTATTGGGCGTGCTACGCTCAGAGCTACTTGGGGAAGATCATAGTCGTGGGCGCGCGGGACCGGCAGGTCGCCGATACCCTGGGATACGACACCGCACCCAACCTGGCGTCTGCGCTGGAGATGGCGGAGGACGTGGTGGGGGCCGCCCCGGACGTGACGGCGTTCCACATGCCCCCGATATTCATGTGCGACGTGGAGTAGAGCTATGTCCGCGCACTCTTGGGCTATCATAGCTAACCCCACGGCGGGCCGGAGCCGTGCGCGTGGCAGCGCCGAGCTGCTGGCCCGTGCCGTCGAACGGGGCGGCGCATCGGCAGAGGTGTCGATGACGGCGGGTCCCGGGAACGCAGAGGAGCTGGCGCGTAAGGCGGTGGGCTCCGGGGCGACGAGGGTGGTCGCGTGCGGCGGCGACGGTACCGTTCACGAGGTCGTCAATGGAATCAAGTCGGCGGACAGGGACTCCAGCGGCGTCGCCTTCGGGGTCCTCTCCTGCGGCAGGTGCAACGACTTCAGCTTCGCGCTGGGCCTTCCGAAAGACTCCAGGAAGGCCGTAGACTATCTGGTCAGCAGTCCGGTCCGTGTCATAGACTTAGGGAGGATTGGAGGCCGCTACTTTACGACCATAGCCACCCTGGGTTTCGACAGCGAGATCAGCCAGTACGTCGACGAGGGCTCTGCCCCATCGTATCTCAGAGGCGCCGCCGCCTACGTCTACGGGGCCGTGGTCAAGCTGATCAGGTACCGGACCCGGTGGGTGAGTCTGAAGGGGGATTTTGGAGAGTACCAGGGCGAGATCTTTCTGGTGGCGACCGGCAATACGACCCGCTACGGCGGAAGGATAAAGGTGACACCGTCGGCGCTCCTCGATGACGGGCTCTTGGATGTCTGTCTGGTGCGGTCGGTGCCGCGGCTGGACGTGCTTCGGATGATTCCCAAGACCTTCAACGGCAGCCACGTGGAGCACCCGGCCGTCTCCATATACAGGACCCGGCGACTGGAGATCGACTCCCGAGAGCCCCTGTCGCTGTGGGCCGATGGCGAGCCCATTACGCACACGCCGGCGACCATCGAGGTCGTGCCCGGCGGACTATCGGTCTTGGGGCGCCCCCGGACGGATAGCACCGCGAGCCGATGAGTATACAGGGATATTTCGCCGACAAGGAGCTTCTGGTCACCGGCGTGACCGGCCTGGTGGGGAAGGCCCTGCTAGAGAAGATACTTCGCGATCTCCCCCACGTTCGCCGGGTGCACCTACTGATTCGCGAGAGGGTGACCCGCAACGGCCGGAGGGTCACGCCGGAGGAGCGCCTGCAGAGGGAGATACTAACCTCCAGCGCCTTCGACAGGCTGCGCGAAGCGCATGGCGACGAGGGGCTTGCCGCGCTGGTACGGGAGAAGGTGCGGGTCGTGGGCGGGGACCTCTCCGAGGAGAACCTCGGCATAGAGCCGGAGACCCGCCGAAGCCTCCAGCAGAGCGTCAAGGTCATCATCAACTGCGCCGCTACGGTCTCCTTCGACGCCTCCCTCAGAGAAGCCCTGGACCTCAACACACTGGGCCCTCTTCGCGTACTGGACTTCGCCCGCGGCTGCGAGTCGCCGCTGGTGGCCCAGGTATCGACCTGCTACGTCCACGGCACCAGAGAAGGGGCCGGAAGAGAGGTGCCCCTAGACCCCAAAGCGGACCTGCTGCCGAACACCGGGCCTTACGACGTGGACGACGAGGTCGCTGCCGTATTGGAACGGATCCGCAAGGTGGAGCGCCGCTCACACGGCCTGATACGCAGGGCCTCTTTCGCCTACGCGGCGCGGCGGCAGGGGGACGGAGCCAGCTCCGGCGGCAGGCCGCAGGCGGCAGAGGAGCTTCGCAAGGAGTGGGTCGAGCGTGAGCTGTCGGAGGAGGGTACCCGGTCCGCCAGGCGCAGGGGGTGGCACGACGTATACACGTACACCAAGGCCATGGGCGAGCAGCTGATCGCTCGGAATCGCGGCGACGTGGACACGATAATCTTTCGGCCCTCCATCATCGAGAGCGCCGTCGACGAGCCAACGCGCGGCTGGCTGGAGGGCTTTCGAATGATGGACCCCCTCATAGTCGCCTATGGACGGAGGCAGCTGCACGATTTTCCCGCCAACACCAAGTCGATCATGGACCTGGTGCCGGTGGACAAGGTCGTGAACGCGCTGCTCGCCTGCATACCCACCGGCCACGGCCACGCGGAGCCTGTGGTCTATCAGTTGGCCACCGGCGCAGACAATCCGCTCACGTTCGAGGCGTTCGCCGACCTCGTCCAGGAGTACTTCGAGCGAGAGCCGCTGAGCGGGCGCGGCGGGACCGCCAGGGCCATGCCCCGGTTCACGTTCACCCCCACGACGCGGTTCATGCTCCGCCTGCGTCTTCGCTACATGCTGCCCCTGGCGGCCCTGTACGCACTGTCGACTCTCGGGTGGCCCATCCCCTGGGTCCGGCGCCTACGTGCCACGCTGCGGGCGCGGCGGTCGGCCTTGGGCCGACTGGCCCACTGGGCGAATATCTACTCGCCGTACAGCGACGTCTTCTGCCGGTACCAGTCCAGCCGCATGTGGGAGGTGCTGGAGGGGCTCTCCCAGGACGAGCGCGAGCGCTTCGACTTCGATATCCGGGCGCTGGACTGGAGATTCTACATCCAGGACGTACACATCCCGGGCATAAGGCGGTTCCTGCTGGGGATGAGCCCCGGAACGGACACCGGCAACCAAGACGCCGGGGATTCCAGGAAGCGAGTTGGTCCGGGAAGCGATAGGAGAAGGCAGTCCCTCATATCGACCCTTCCCGACCCAAGGCTGGTTGCGAGTCACCTGGGATCTCAGTGGCTGCGCCGCCCGGCCAGGACCGTGACCCGGTGGCTGTGGTCGGTGGGCTACCGTCTCTACCTGGGCATGAAGGTCGAGGGAGTCGATAGGGTGCCCGGCTCGGGGCCCTTCATCGTCGTCTCCAACCACAACAGCCACCTGGATACGGGAGCGCTGCTGGTCATTCTCGCAAACCGCAGGCGGTGCCTGCATCCCCTGGCCGCCAAGGACTACTGGTTCCGAAACCGTATCGCCAGCTGGGTGTCCCACACCTTCATAGACGCGGTGCCCTTCGACAGGAACACCCAGCTCACCCAGAGTCTCGGGCTGGGGGTGGCCCTGCTGAGGCAGAACCACTCTCTGCTTTTCTTCCCCGAGGGGGGGCGCAGCACCAGCGGCAAGATGCGCACCTTCAAGGCGGGAATAGGGGTGCTGGCCCTGGAGTCGGGGGCCCCGATAGTCCCCGCCAGAATAACAGGCAGCTACGAGGCGATGGCCAAAGGCATGTGGTTTCCCAGGCGTCACAAGATTCACGTCCGCTTCGGCTCCGCCATCTCCGTCAAGCCGTATCTTCAGTCCGACAACGGCGATACCGCCGAGCTGGCCCGGAGGGTCACCGACGAGGTGCAGAAGGCCGTGGAGGGGCTGAGCTGACCGACCCCGCCGACAGAGAGCAGCCGGGCGAGAGCGATGCCGCGGGGTTCTTCGACGTAGACGGTACCCTGAGCTCTACCAACGTCGTCCAAGCCTACCTGGACTTCCGGCTCCACGGGGCGTCGACCCTTCGACGAGGCGTCCAGTCGGCGCTGTTTCTTCCCAGGGTCCCCTTCTATGCCGCCCTGGACACCCTCAGCAGGGAGTGGTTCTGCCGGGTGTTCTACCACTGCTACGCCGACGTCCTCGAGGCGGAGCTGGAGCGCTGGGGGAGCGAAGCCGGACGGGAGTACTGGGCCCCCCGGCTCTTCCCCAAGGCGCTGAGTCAGATCGAGGATCACAGGGCGCGGGGACACCGGATCGTACTGGTCACCGGGGGCATAGAGCCGGTGCTGAAGCCTCTGGCGCGGATCATCGCGCCGGACGCCCTGGTGGCGGCGCAGCCTGAGACGCAGGACGGACGGCTGACGGGGCGCCTGGTTCAGGGGCCCCTCAGCGGCGGCAGAAAAGCGGAGGCCGCACGGGACATCGCGGCCTCCATGGGGGTGGACATGCGGCAGAGCTACGCCTACGCTGATAGCTACGCCGACCGCGAGATACTGGAGTGCGTTGGGCATCCCGTCGCCGTGAACCCGGACAGGCGTCTCCGGCGGATGGCCCGAAGCCGCGGATGGCAGGTCCGGTGGTGGGGCCGTGAGTGAGGGGCATCGGGTGCGCGTGAGCTTTCGCACACTCGGCCCGAACAGGAGCTGAGCTAGATGAATACCGGGGTCGAAAGGCGGCGACGGCGTGGTTGATCCGGCCCTGTACCTGGCAATAGCGGCTGCTGGCTACCTGATAGGTTCGTTTCCCACGGCCTATCTGATCGTCCGCCGGTCCGCCGGCAAGAACATCATGGAGCTGGGCAGCGGCAACGTTGGGACCCTGAACGTCCTCCGCGCCACGGGCTCCAAGATGCTCACCGCGGCGAATCTCGCGGGCGACGTGACGAAGGGCGTTCTGGCGATGCTGGTGGGCCTCGGCGTCGCAGCCGCCGCGGGGCTTGGCGTCGACGGCGCCGTGGCCGTCGGCGGAATATTCGCTGTGATCGGCCACAACTACTCCGTCTTCCTGAGATTCCAGGGAGGAAAGGGGATCGCCACCGCTCTGCCGGTGCTCTTCGTGTTCCAACCCCTTCTGGTAGCCGTGTGGGTAGCCGGCTTCCTGGTGACGGCGGTCACCACGAGGATTCTCGTTCTCGGGCAGATCCTCGCGACGGTCGTCACTCCCTTTGTCGCCTACGCTTGGTTCCCGGACACCGCCTTCCAGGTGACGCTCCTGGGCATCATCGTCTTCATCAGGCACGCCTCGAGGATTCCCGGCATCGTGAAGGGAACCGAGCCCAGGCTCTACTATAAGATCGACAAGGGCCAGGATGCGTAGAGCGCGGGCTGCATGACGACGGCGGTCCTGCTGGGTGTGCTGCAGGGCGTAACGGAGTGGCTGCCGGTGAGCTCCGAGGGCGTCGTCGCCGCTGCCTACACTCTCCTGGAAGGCCGGTCCCTGGACGAGGCGGTGGGGCTCGCCCTTTGGCTCCACGTGGGCACCCTACCCGCCGCGCTGATCGCCCTGCGGCGCGAGGTGGCGCAGCTGTGCACGGACCTGGTAAGAAGGCCCACGCCGCCGACGCCCCTCCTGCTATTCCTGGTGCTGTCCACGTCTCTGAGCGTGGTGCTGGGCCTGCCCCTTGCGCTGGGGCTCGGCGCCCTCTCCGGACGCGTGGGCGCCTCGGTCATGGCGCTGATAGGCGGACTGATGCTGGTGACGGGGGCGGCTCAGATGCGCGGGCGTGAGCTCGGACACCGCAACAGGAGCAGCCTGGTCCTCCTCGATGCCCTCGCGGCCGGAGTGGCGCAGGGCGTTTCGGTCCTGCCCGGATTCAGCCGTTCGGGGCTGACGGTGGCCGCTTTGCTGGCGCGAGGCATCGAGAAGAGAGAGGCGTTCGTACTGAGCTTCCTGATGAGCATTCCCGCCAGCGCCGCGGGCGGCTTGTTCGCCATAACCAAGGGCGGGGTCATTCTCTCGGCGGAGCTGATGGCGGCAGCGGCTGTGGCTTTCGTCTTCGGACTGGTGACCATTCGCGGGCTGCTGTCGCTTGCCCAAAGGGTGAGCTTCGGGCCGCTGGCGGTCCTGCTGGGCCTCGTGTTGATAGCAGCGTCGGCGTGGGAGCTCCTGGCCGGCTAGAGCCACTCCCTGAGAGGATTGGTCCGCGTGGGGTGAGAAGGTAGCTGCGCCAAGCGGGGCTCGCATGGCTCTCACTGCGTCGTCGTGACTCACAAGGCAGTCCGCTATAATATGAGTCTCAGCGGTTCCTGGGCACGAAGAGCTGAAGAAGAGTCACCATCAACATCGATGAGCATCTGCTGGAGGAAGCGCAGATAACCTGATGAGCCAAGAGCTGGACGAGCGAGTCGAGCTGGAGACGGAGCGGCTGCTGCTGCGGCCCTTCGACTTCGGAGACGTCGAGGACGTTCTGGACTACGCGTCGGAGCCGGAGCTCAGCCGATACCTCCCGCTGCCGCAGCCGTATACCCGCGGCGACGCCGTGGAGTTCATCTCGCGCGCGGGGCTGGACGGCTGGTCGACCCGGCCGACCTTCGCGATCGTCTTCGAGAGCCACGTCGTCGGGGGCATCAACCTGCGAGTCGATGAGCGGCGCCGGACGGCCGAGCTGGGCTACGCGCTGGCGAGACCCCAGTGGGGCAAGGGGCTCACGCCGGAGGCCGCGCGGGCCGTGGTCGACTGGGGTTTCGAGAGGTACGCCCTGTGCAAGGTCTACGCTGTCGCCGATCTGAGGAACCGCCAGTCCTGGCGCGTTATGGAGAAGCTGGGCATGAGCCGGGAGGGTGTGCCGCGGAGCAACGTGCAGTCGCGGGACGAGCGCGTCGACGAGGTCTGCTACGGCATTCTCCGCGAGGAGTGGGAGCGGTCTACGCCCGGCGTCGCGCCGCTGACCATGAGGACTCCCGATGATAGATAGGACGATCGAGAGGGTCCTGGACAATCCTACGCTGAGGCGCCTGGACGCCTTCGTCCGGCGCCTGGCGTACATGTCATGGAGACCCCTGCGCGGCAAGCCTCCGGTCGCCCTCGCGGTGCGCACCGTCCGCGAGATGTCCGATGACGACGCCACCCACATGGCCGCCGGCGTGGCCTACTACGCCGTCTTCTCGCTGTTCCCGCTGTTCATCGGGCTCATCGCGATCTTCAACCTGATGCCGTCGTCGGAGGTTGGGCAGGCGCAGCTCACGGACTTTCTATCCAACTACCTTCCTGGGTCCGAGGGCCTCCTTGTCCGCAATATCGAGGTCGGCGGGGCCCTCGGCGTATTCGCCATATTCGGGCTGCTGTGGTCTGGCAGCGCCATCTTCGGTGCGGTGACCAAGGTCGTCAACAGGGCATGGGACGTTCACAAGGACCGGCCTCTGTTTGTCAGCAAGCCAAGGCAGCTCCTCATGGCGCTGACGGTGGGCGTGCTGTTCGCCACGTCTCTTGCGGCGGCGGCATTCGTCCGCGCGGCGGAGGGGTACGCGGGGTCCGACCTACCGACGCCCGATTTCCTGATCGAGCTCGGCGGCCGGGTGTTCCTTCAGACCGCCTCCTTCATGCTTACGCTGACGACCTTTCTGTTGATATACAAGCTGCTGCCCAACACCAAGACCTACTGGCGATACGTGTGGCCGGGGGCGATGGTCGCGGCGGTGCTGTTCGAGATCGGCAAGGCTGTCTTCCTGTTCTACCTGGAGAGATTCGCCAACTTCGAGAATGTCTACGGCTCCCTGGGAGACGTGGTCATCCTTCTGTTGTGGGTGTACGTCAGCAGCCTGATCCTGATCCTCGGGGCCGAGCTCAGCTCGGAGTACGGACGCATGAGGGAGGGCGTCTCCCGCGGGGTCCTGCTGCACCCCCGGGAGTAGCTACCTCCGGGCTATCTCGCCGGCTATCCAGTCGTAGGTGTACCCGATGCCCTCGGCCATCATTATGCCCGGCTGCCAGCCGAGCACCTCTCTCAGCACCGTGTTGTCGCTGTTGCGTCCCCTCACGCCCTGGGGCTTGGTCAGGTCGTGGCGGCGGTCCAGGCGCTTCCCCGACGCCGAGCAGACGGCGTCCACGAGGTCGTTGATGGTAACCAGCTCGTCGGTGCCCAGGTTGACCGGCCTGGTGTAGCCGGACTCCATGATGCGGCGCAGCCCTTCGACGCAGTCGTCGATGTAGCAGAAGCTGCGGGTCTGCTCCCCGTCGCCCCACACCTCGATGGCGCCGCCGTCGGGCGCAAGGGCCACCTTGCGGCAGATGGCCGCCGGAGCCTTCTCCTTGCCCCCGTCGTAGGTGCCCAGCGGGCCGTATATGTTGTGGAACCGCACGATCCGCACGTCCAGACCGCACTCCTCGTGGTAGTAGGTCGTCAGCTGCTCCGCGAACAGCTTCTCCCAGCCGTACCCCTTCTCGGGGTCGGCGGGAACGGCCTCGTCCTCTCTCAGCGGAGTCACGTCCTCGCTGTCCTGCAAGAAGCTGGGATAGACGCAGGCGGAGCTTGTGTACAGGTACCGGCGCGCCTTGGACAGCCGGGCCGCCTCCAGCATATGACTGTTGATAAGGGTGTTGTTACGGGTCAGCGAGGCGTGATTCGCCGTGATGTAGCCGATCCCGCCCATATCCGCGGCAAGCTGGTAGACGTCATCCATACCGTCCGTAGCCTGGAGACAGCCCTCCAAGTGGCGCAGATCGGCAATCAGGAACTCGTCCGCCGCGCTGGCTTCGAATGACGGGAGGCTCACGTCGACTCCCCGGACCCAGTGCCCCTCGGACTTCAGGCGCTTGACGAGGTGATGGGCGATGAATCCCCCGGCTCCCGTAACGACGATCTTCATTGGTCTCTCCGGAGTCTGCTATGGGCGGCTTCTACTACTCAGGCGGATGATCGGATATCTTGGAAATATCCTGTTCCACGAATCTAGATTGAATACAACGCAATCAGCGACAATCGGGCGGCTCCAAGAGCCCGATTTGGGTCCTTTCCGGGGCAACAGGCGTTTCAGTGCGTCGGCCCTGGTCATCAAGTCTGCGGGACTCAGGCCGTCCCAAGCAACCACGACAATGTAGTGGATGGGTTTGTCCGCTCTTCCGGATGCCCATTCGTAGAGGAACGAGTCCCGGTACTTGTACCTGAGTTCGCAGTCTAGCCGACTGCTCTTAAGATCTTCAATGAACTCTCTTCCCCTCTCTTCCGGCGCTTTAGGATTCTGGGGGTCTTTGAATTCGATGAACAGGTATCTATCGTCAAACTCTACGATGAAGTCCACGGCTTTCATGCAGTGGCTGAGTCCGTGGTCGTCACCATCGAATTTCCGCCCGCCGCTTGCGTCATCGAACGAGACTTGCAGGTCACGTTCCGTGATAGTGGTCATCGTCCGAAGCTCCCCATGCTGCGCTCGATTTCTCGGTCGTAGAGATCCGTGAAGGCTTCTTCGATGGCGTTCGGATGGACTTCGAGATAGTCGTCCGCAGTGTCGCAGGCTATCTCCCCCGTGTCGCCATCGTGGTAGAGGGAGTGGAACGCCACGTTGTCGCTATCCTTCTTCCGAAGGTGGAGCTCCTTGAGTATGACGTAGTCGTGGGTGGCGAAGAGCACCTGAACGCCGTTGCGCTGAAGTTCCAGAATTATATCCATCAGCACACCGAACAGCTTCGGGTTCAGGTTGGTCTCCGGCTCGTCCCAGAACAGCACCGAGCCGTTCGTCAGGGTGCCGTTCTGTATGAGCAGCCACAGCAACCCAAGTTTGCGCATCCCCTCCGCAAGCAGCGTAAACTCGAGGTTGCCCTGCCTACTTCTCAGGAAGAACTCATCATTGCTGAGATGGACTTTGCCATGGATGGTGTCCTGAAGCCGCCCAAGCAAGCGCCTCCTCGAAGCATCGGTGGGGCCGCGCAGCACTGGACGGTAGGCTCGGTGCAAGATGTCCGCATATACTGCCTCGAAATTGACCTCACGCTGGGCGTAGAGCGATAGGAAGCCGGGCGCGTTGGAGAGCATCTCCTTTACGGGGATGTACACGCTCTCCATCGGCGCTTTCGTCCAATCTCGCGCTCCCGTTGTCCGAACAGACCGCGGTACCCTGGCATGATTGCTAAACGAGACCGCAAGCCTGGCCTGTTCCCGATACACCTCCGCTCTTCCCCTATTACTCCCCTTCTGCCGCTTGACCAAGCGTCCCGGATGGCGGCGCGACGGGAGAAATACCTCCACCAGCTTTTCCGCAAATGAGATGTCGGTCTTCGAGACATCGCACGCCGCATAACAGACCTTCATGAGGTGAGTCTTGCCCGTGCCGTTGGCGCCGACGAGGACGTTGATGCCGGGAGAAAGCTCCAAGTCCAGGCTATCGAAGGCGGTGAACCGCTCGAACTTCACTCTAGTCAGGGTCATATCGTTCGCCCACCTTTCCGCTATGGGCGGCTTACAAGCTGGAGTATCTTTCTGGCTGGCTTTAGGAAGGGGACCAGGAAGCCGCCGCGCAGGCCGTTGTTCCGGCACGCGCGGCCCACCTCGAGGTTGGCCTTCACGATGTTGGCGATGGACTTGGTGGAGTTGCCCCCCGGCGCCATGTTGACCAGCACCCTACGCACATATTTGGTGGTGATGCGGTGTTTGACGACAAATCGCAGCATGAGCTCGTAGTCAGCCGCGATGGAGAAGTCGAGATCGAACACGCCGTACTTATCGTACACCCTTTTCCTGACAAAGAAACTCGGATGCGGCGGCATCCAACCCAGGTACCACGCCCATAGCCCTGGGGCCCCCGATCTCCAGTATCGTGAGACCGCCCCCGCCTCGTCCATGTAGACGATGTCACCATATGCCGCGTCGACAGATTCGTCCGCGAAAGTGTCCAGTACGTCGGTCAGCACATGGGGATCGCTGTAGCGGTCGTCCGCGTTCAGTATCCCAACCACGTCTCCGGTCGATAGTTGGATTCCCTTGTTCATCCCATCGTAGATCCCGCGGTCCGGCTCGCTAATCAGGATGTCGACGTCAGACCTGTACCGCTCCAAGACATCCATCGTTCCATCGGTCGATCCGGCGTCGATCACGATTGTCTCCAGCTCATGCTCGTGCTCCTGAGCAAAGATGGATTCCAGGGCGCGTCCAACCCGCACGTCATTGAACACTGGAGTCACGATGGAGATTCTCATTGGCGTTCTGTGGCTTGGGAAACACCTAATCACGCACCCTCCAATTGCCCGGCGATTAAGCTCATTACGCGAACCGCCTCCCGGCCCTCTTGGGCAGTCACCGGGGATGGAAGCCCTCGGACGGTCCTGTGCAGGAACTCTCTTATCAGGATGTCATGAGTATTCCGGAATCGTCCAGCGAGGACGCCTGCCGCCGTGGAGAGCGTGCTGCCAGCCGTCTGTGCGGCTTCACTTATGGCCGAATACCCGACTACCTTGGGCGATAGGCTAACTCTGTCGTAGCGGACGAGGGTCTTACTCTGCAGATCGACCTTGAGCATACCCTCACTGCCCCATATATCCACCTGGGCCGCCCAGTGTTCGTTCGTATAGGTCAGGACGGCACTGCTCGTCGCATCCGCCCCCATTAGCTCCAGTCGGTAATCGTCGAAGGGTGACCACGGATATTCGTGCATCTGCTTCCTGGCATGGACCCAGATATCGCTGATGGGGTTGATGAAGGCGAGAGTGCTATAGATTACGTGTGGGCCGGTCTCCCCGATCACTCCGCCCGGCAGGCGGTTGGCCCAATGGTCCGGCACGGAAGTCATGTAGCCCCTAGGCGTGGAGCGAAAGGTCCTCATCCCTCTGAACTCTCCAATATCTCCTACGGCGACCCGTTCGCGCGCCTGTATGAAGCACGGATAAAACAGCTCCGAATGGATGATGCACACCTCTCTGTCGGAAACGCGAGCAGCCTCGATTACTCTATCGCATTCCTGAACGTTAATGGCCATAGGTTTCTCAATCAGAACGTGAGCCCCCGCGCTGAGCGCCAGCACGGCTATGTCCGCATGAGTACGAGGCGGCGTGCAGATGTCCACGAAATCAGGCTTCTCTGCTTCGAGCATGACTTGAACGCTATCGTAAGCGCCCGGGACATCGAACTCAGCTGCGACTTGCTTGGCGCGAGCTTCGTCCACGTCGCACAGGGCTACGACCCTTGCCGACCGTCTCAGCCTGAGCCACGCAGGCAAGTGCCTTCTAACCGATATGAACCCCGTCCCGATTACTGCAACTTTGTACAATTTGGCATGCTCCTTGGCTCCCCGTCCCATAGCGCCAATCGACTATACGGATTCCATGGCCTGTCGGTAGATGGCAACAAGTCGTGAGATAACCACGGAATACGCGTACTCGTCCTGACTTTTGCGACGATTATGGAGACCCATCCGGCGCCGCATTGCCGGATGTTCCAGCAGAGTTCGGAGGGTGGGTGTCAGCTTCCCCTTCTCATTCGGGTCGATCAGCAATCCACCTTCATTCTCATCTATCATCTCCGGTATCGCGCCAACCCTCGTTGAAACAACGGGCAGCCCCACCGCCATGGCCTCCAGTACGGCCATTGGGAAGCCTTCGGTGTCGGTGGGCAACAGAAAAATATCGCTCGCCCTCATCTGTTGCAGTACGACGTCGGGTGGCACCTCTCCATCGAGCTTGGCGTTGGCAGGAAGGCACCGCACATGCTCCTGCATGTCGGCCAACACGGGACCCAGCAAGACGAAGTCCGCCTCCGGCAATTCCCGAGCCGCGGCCAGTATCTCGTGGCAGCCTTTGGCGGCCATGATCCGGCCCGCGTAGATCACTCGTACCCGTTCGCGCGGCGCCTCGGTGCGAACGGGTAGACGAAATACGGAGTCCGCAATGCAGTTTGGGAGCAGTACCGCCGCGCGTTGCTCTTCATGTTGCAACTTGCACAGGCACGTGAGGGAAGGTCGATTCATGGCAACGTTGACTTGCGATGTCCTGACGAGCGCTCTGAGCAGCCGCCGGCGCATCCCATTCCTGCTGCCAGCCAGATATCTTGCAGTGTCACCGTGGTAATGACTCACCACGGGCACCCTAAAGATACGCGCCAAGCGAGCGCAGACGAGAGACCTCGCAATCCCCCTAACGAAGTGGCTGCAATTCAGATGAACGACATGTGGGCGGACGCGGACCAGTTGAGAGAGGAGGGATGCAATTATGCGCGTAGTGCGGCTCACCTCCCCGGCCCACGCCGACGCGCCATGCACACGGCGCGGGTTGCTAATGCTGGTATTTACAAGATAGGGCTCGTAACCTGCCGGGAGACCTTCCCTGAGAACCTGTTCTGTCCACGTGCCGACGCCCCCGGTAGGCGGCGGCAGCGCCGACACCATCAGGACCCTTACGGGGTGGGCCGGCGGACCTGGGCCGGCAGGCGGCGGAGCGTCCCTGTCACGCTCAGGACTCCTGGCCGCGGCCAACGGCAAGAGGAGTCCCAGCATGATGAAGAGGGGGCGCTTATCGAACATGGTATGGCTGAACAAGCTCCAGAAGGCGATTAACGATAACAGGGCAACTCCCGCGCGGAATCCAACAGCTCTGAAGCTCCAAATGCCGCCCATCAGTATCATGAGGTACGCTATGGGGGCGCCCACTCCCAGGTTTACCCACACCGACACGTACATGTTGTGGCTGGCGGACTCGCTGCGCCCGTCGAAACGTGGTCCGTGTCCCAGTATCGGGGCCTCCTTGATACGGCGCAAGCCGTTCAACAGATCACGTATCCTGGCGTAATCGGTAGTCACGTCCACCAGCGGGTCGACTTCGAAAGAGAAGAATCTCTGGATCCAATCGGGGCACTCTTCGGACCCGGCCACTCTGCACGCTATCGTGGCCGCGTGTTCGAGGCTGCCGGTCCCGAAAACCAGATGCACCCTGGCCTTCGTGATCGGGTTGTCGAAGTAGCTCAAGGTCCGGACCGAGACCAGGGATGCGGACAGCACGCCGAGGCCCATCACGCCCACCAGGGCAAAGTTGACGAGGCGGCGCTTGAGGTATGGCGCCGGAATCATCCACGTGTAGCAGCCGACCAACACGAGATATCCCAGCAAGCCAGCCATGGACAGGATCGTGAAGGCAGTCAGACCAGATACGAACAGCAAGAGCAGGCTCGTGAGCGTCAGCCGGCGGTAGTTGAGGAGTGGAGCTGTTAGCATCACCAGCAGGAGTGCTCCCGCGTTGGGGTTCGACGCGAAGCCTGACGCCTGGGACTCCGTGGCGGAGAATGTGGCTGGCCGGAGCACGTCGACCCAGACCGTTACGCAGTAGACCGCGAACGCCACGGACAGATAGCTCCGGAGGCTCGCCCGAACCTGTGGGATGGACGAAAGCAGCGCCGTCAAGGCGCAGACGGCCAGGGGGCTCGCGATGTATAGCGCGTCCGTCAGCGAGGGGCGGGGCGGTATCACCAGGTGTATGAGGGTCAGCAGGACCAGCGCCAGGAAGCCGATGGCAAACAGTCTGAAACGGCTGAGAATATGAACGGCTTCCGAGTAGACTTCGCCGATCTCGATGGTGCGTGTGGCGGCGGCCACGATCAACGTGACCGAGGCCAGCGACGCGAAGACCACTACTCCGTGGAGGGGGAGTACGTCATGTAGTATGAGCTGTTGGTCGAAGACCGTCAGGAAGACCAGCATCATCAGGCCAACGAGAGCGTGAATCGCAACACTTGTAAGCCGAGCAGGCCTCATGGCTGACGAGTCTTCGGCTCCGGGCGCAGGCTCATTGGCCGCGCCTGTCGCGGATCAGCCTGGTCATGAGCCGGATGAAGCTGTCGATCATCGTCTCCGGCGACAGCATCGCCTCCGCCCTCCGCCGGCCCTCCAGGCCCATCCTCGCCCTCGCTTCCGCCGGCAGGTCGGCGAACCTCACCATCGCGTCGGCGATGTCCCGCGCCGAGCCGGGATCGAACAGCAGCCCCGTGCGGTCGTCCTCCACCAGCAGGGGGTTGTCGCTGACGCGGCTCGCCAACACGGGGACCCCGCAGGCCATGGCCTCGCCGATCACATTGGAGGTGCCTTCACTGAAGGATGGCAGGCACATGGCGTCCGCCGCATGGTAGAGGCTGACGACGTCGTGGTACGGCGGATGCCACTTGAACCTCTCCTGGAGGGAGCGGCGCTCTATCTCCGCCATAAGACCATTGAAGTAGGCCTCATGGTGCGACCTCCCTCTCCGCGCCCATCGCTGGCCGTCTCGGGCCACCGGGATGCCCGGGTCGCCGTACCAGTCGATGCTCCAGTCGATGTCCGGGCGCTCGCGCCGGACGATCCCGGCCGCTTCCAGCAGCTCGAAGGGGTTCTTCTCCGCTGAAGGTCTCGCCAGGACCAGCAGCCTCAACCGGCCGGGCTCCATCCGCCGCGGAGACTCGGCGGGCGCGAAGAGCTGGAGGTCGACACCGTTCGTGATGGCGCTGGTCCTGCCGGCCAGGTACGGCGCCGCCCGCCGGATACGGTCGTGCTGGGCGTGGGAGTTGGCGACCACCGCGTCGGCGAGGCGGTGGAGGTTGAGTCTCAACCGGCGGCCCATGCCGATCCTCGGCGGGTCGAGGCTCCTCTCCGACACGATCAGGGCAAAGCCGCGCCTGGGCAGGCCCGCCAGCTCCATCAGCAGGCTGGGTCCCGGGAGAAAGGCGACGACCACGTCGGGGCGCATCTCCCCGATGGCCTTCCTCACGCGGTAGACCAGGTGAGGCCTGTTGCGGGCCGACACTCTCACGATGGAGACTCCGGCGTCTTCCAGCTGGCCAGCGAAGAAGTCGCCGCTCCAGTACACGAGGACTGCGACGTCGTGCCCCCGCCTCTTCAGGCCCTCGGCCAGCATACAGATCTGCCGCTGCGCGCCGCCGGAGCTGAGGACATCGATTACCAGGGTCGCCCTGAAGCTGCGCATGTCCTCACGCCGGCCTGTTGGCTTCGTCCGGCAACAGGCACCTGGTGAATAGGTGCTTGCCCTGCGGGGACTTCTCAATCGAACCGACGTATTCCCACTCCAGCCTGCAGCCCGTCCCCATGACGAGCCGCACGCCGTGCGCTATCTCGCCCACGTCGTTCTCGTCGACCACGCCGCGCGTCACCACCCTGATCCTGAGCCGGTCGTAGTCGAGCTGGTCCACCTGGAACTGGTCGACCCACTCACGGTAATAGAACAGGTGGGTTATGAACTCACCGTGTACGAGGGTCCCGTCACGGAGGATGAAGTGGTCCGTGATCCGTCCAGTCAGCCGTTTCAAGACCGGAAGCGCCGAGCCGCATTGGCAACCCTGAGGGCCCAGGGCCCCGGTGTCCCCGATATCGTATCGAATCATTGGAAGCGAACGGTTGTGAAGGTTCGTAACGATAAGCCGCCCCTCCGAGCCGTCGGCAACCGGCTGGTCCCTGTCGTCCAAGACTTCAACGGAGTTGTTCATTGCGAAGACGTGCCTGTTGCCGGAGGCGCACTCTCCCGCGATGGCGCCCACCTCGCGCGAGCCGTAGTAGTCATAGACCTTTGCTCCAAACTGCTCCTCTATCTCCGCACGCATGAAGTCACGGAGCATCTCCGCAGACGAGTAGACGAACGCGGGCCGGTACAGCCGGACGTTGTGCCGGCGCGCTGCCCTAGCAATCTGGTAGAGAGATCCCGCATATCCGACGACGTAGTGAGGACGGAATCGCCGGATCCGCTCGATATACTCAAGCCACCGCCGCTCGCCCACGTCGAAGGTGTTGAGGAAAACCTGGTTCCTCATGAAGAGCGACAGGTGACTTCGTATCCGGCGTTCCTTCAGCCGCAACGAGTCTCGCTCCGAGCCCCACAACCAGACATTCCTCACGGAGTTCATCTCGACGCCGAGGAACTCTCGAAAGTAGTAGCCCTGCGTGGCATTCGTCCAGCTGGCGTAGTTGGCGTCCTGGATGAAGGTAACGGGGCGACCAGTCGAGCCGCCCGAGCTGTTTCTGAATGTCCCGGCAGGCTGCGGGGAGCTCAGCAGGTCATCGAAGCGTCGTCGGATGACCTCCTTGGTCAGAATGGGGAGGGACCGGAGTGTCTCACCGTTCGATAGGAGCCCGGCGTAGTACCTGTTGTGCTCCGACACAAAGGACAGCAGCCGGGTGAGATGGTCGGAGGACATGGCGAGCGGGTCGACGGAGGCCATCTCGTCTATACGCTTGGCGTAGTCCTGATAGGTCCGGGAGCTTCCCCTAAGCAGCAGATACAGGCGAAATCTCCACGCCCGTTCAGATAGCCGCATCTTCCCACTCCCGGGGGAGCTGAAACGCCATTGGCGTGGTCCTGGCCAGCGGGAGGCGCTCTCCGTCCGCGACGACTCGGAGCTCGGACGGACGGCGGGACAGGCCGGCCAGGAGGCTCTTGGGATGCTCGAAGCCGTAGCGAATGAGTCGTATCTTCATCGGGTCCAGCCCGATGAGGCGCGCTCCGCAGGCGTCGATTGAAAGCGGGTCCCAACCCCCCATGACAATCCCGGCCGGTTTGGCCGACGGGCTCAGCGGACCGTACCCCTCTCCCGCTATCACGCCGTCAACCACGTGGAGGACGGACCTGACCGGAGTCGACGACAGGCGCCCTCCGCGGCAGTCATAGAAGTACGTGATGTTGTTGAGGTCGAGGGTAGTCCTTGGGATCGTGTCGTTGCCGGACCAACCCCCGTCGAATAGGCGGTCATCGTCCAGGAGCTTCGAGGGTTGCCTAAGAGCCTTGATGACGGATGCCTGCACTAAGTTGTGAATCCGACCGCGGCGGGTGTGGCCCCTCCAGTACCTGTCATCCAGGCGATTGATCAAGGGCTTGATCCTGCTCCGATAACGGTACTGGTCACCGCCCGTCTCTGGGTCTCCGTTGACGTGGTGCGGCAGGTACTCCTTATGGCCGTTGATGCCAACCAGATTCTTGAGGGCCCCGGTAATGCCCGCCTTGATATGTGTCTTGAGCTTTGGAACGTTGATAACGAAGTCCGCCGAAAGCACCGAGTCGGCCACCAGATATTCGTGAACGAGCTGACTGTGGTGCTGATGCATCAGGCGGTGATCGTACATGGTAACGCGGAACCGGTCGAAACGATCATGGATGTCAGTCAGGAGACTCTCCTGGCCGAGATCGATCAGTGTGTAGCCGCGCGGATCGCCGGTCTGTTGGGACTGGGTTTCCAAGCCCTGGGACCACCTGCCAACAGGTGTGAGTGTGGTCTTCCTCAGGTCAATGACTCCGAAGTTGACGTCAGGGAACCGGCTCCGGTACGAGCTCAGCAGGTCATCGATCATGGAGCGGCTCCGCAGCGCCTCGAAGTCGCAGCCCTGGATGGGCGCGTCAGCCACCTCCACTGTCCCGCGTCCGTCGAGGGCGAGGATGAGGTAGTCGAGCAGGACGCGGATGACGGAAGTGTGGGTAATCAGCGACTCGATGGAGCCGTCGAGCCGGCTGGCGTGGAGCACCCAGTTGGGCTTGATGAGCGCCCGCTGGCCCCGGCTGACGAGACCGCGCAGCGGGTTCCAGTCTGGCCGTCCGAAGTTGCGACTATCGAGGTCTAGATCACGCAGGATGCTCCTAACGGCTTCGTATACCCCATTTTGGGGATCGAGGTCGGCCGCAAGCCAGCTCTCGAACTCAGGATACCGCAACGGCGGGGAGTAGGGAAAGACGGGGTACCTTGCCTCCCCGACGTGTCTTATGACTGTTGCTGGGTTGTAGGCCGCAGTCGTGGTCACCGATTCCATCCTCGCTACAACAGACTACCAGAAACGACGCACCCTGTATAAGGTCAGGGCGGCATCCAAAGATACGCCACCTCCTAACCATCACGTTGACCTAAAGGGAGGAGAGGTAGTTGCACGGAGATTGTGACACAGGCTCGCAAGGGAGAGGGGAATCTGATTGTCCAGCTCATCGATTTGCCCTTATGATGTGTGACAGCCCATGAACATCCCCTGTCTTAAGACTAGCCTGGAGTGGAAGCGGCGACTGCCCTACTGCGCGATTTGGCTGGGCGTATTTCTCGTCCATTGCTACTATCTACTCAGTGTGGAAGGTGTTCTCGGGTACCCCGACAGCGCTATGTTCTACCGAGCCTCACGTCTCCCCCTGACCAGCGCCGAGTTCTGGGGAGGCTCAAGACCTCCGGCAACGCCACTGTTCTACAGATACTTGGCTTCTTATGACGCTTTCGAGGATCGGTCGCCGCTCGATGCGCGTTTGACTCTCATTGACGATGCACTGTTGATGTATGCCCAGACACTATCAAGCGTCGCGGCTTGGACGCTTTTGGCGTTTGCCTGTGCGAGGTCGGCCCGGACTCTGAGGGGCCGCCTACTGCTGTTCGCATGCCCCCTGTTCTTCAGCCTCATCCCTCAAGTAGCCCTTTGGAACCTCGTGGCATTGAGCGAGTCCTTGGCGCTGTCGTGCTTCGCTGTCTTCGTCGCCCTGTGGATACTCTTTCTGCAGAGCAAGCGAGTCATTTGGCTGGCTGGGATTGCGGCAGGCGCGCTGGCTTTTGCGGCAACGCGCGACACTCATGCCTACCTGCTGGTCCTGATCGCCGGGGCGCTGCTGGGAGCCGCTCCGCTCGTTCGTCGGCGCCGTGCCCTCTCGTACGCATTGGTGCTTCTAGCAGCCTGGCTCGGCATCACATTCGCGGCGTCCAGCATCTCCGCCGATGCAGGAGAACGCTGGAAGTTTCCCTTCTTTAACAATATGGGCCAACGTATACTTCCCGACTCGGAACACCTCGATTTCTTCCGGGAGCAAGACATGCCGATAAGCGAGGCTTTGCTCGATCGCTCGGGAAAGTGGGCCAGCAGCGATGAGCGGGCCTTCTACCAGGACCCCAGGCTGGAGGATTTTCGCGCCTGGAGCGATGGCCATGGAAAGACAGCTTACATGAAGTTTCTGATCCTGCACCCTGTCTATTCGATAGTCGCCCCCCTACATCAGCTTCCAGTAATCTATTTGCTGGACATGGGAAGGTATGCTCACAGGGACCAGAGCTTCCATGGCCTACGTTATCCATTAGTAATCAGGCGGGCTCTGTCGCACCCCACGGTTGCCTTCCCAACCCTCTTCGCGGCTCTGGCCGCTTACGTCTCGCTTCTCTACCTGATGTGGAGGCGAACAACGATTGGGCGCGGGCAGCGATGTCCGACAGACTCCATCGCGCTGGTTTCGATTGCGTTGATCTCCCTATCGATCCCACACGTCTGGTTGGCCTGGCATGGCGATCCCATGGAGATACATCGCCATACAGTTCTGGCAGTACTCCAGGCCTACCTGGGTCTCGCGCTATTGGGCCTCTTCGCATACGATTCGATGAGCACACAGGGTAAGCGTTCACGCGGCAGTGCGTCTGAATATGACACGGCGGGATGACAGCAGGAGCCTCACGTCGGACCTTCGAGGCGCCAGGGTGGCGAGCCATGGCTTCCCGCTAATCTTCCGGTAGGCAATCGCGACAAAAGCGCCTCGGACCACGAAGCTTACGGTCATCGCCCACGCCGCCGCCGTTACGCCCAGCACCGGGTACAGGGCGACCAGCACGGCGACGTTGGCCGTCAACCCCATCCAGGTGGCCCAAGAACAGAGACCCGGCCGGTTGGTGCCGCGTAGGTAGGTCACGAAAGTGCCAGCGGCGCCGTTGACCAGTATCCCCGGAGCCATGATCCAGAGCAACGGCACTACGGGAAGGAACGCCTCAGAGAAGACCACCCGCACCATGGGGGCGCCTAAGGCGAGCACGCCAATCAGCGCGCATCCGGTCACAAAGGCCGAGACCCGAAAACACTGGGCGACCAGCTCCGGCCTCCCTTCGGGATCGCCCGCCACCCGCGGAAGCAGCGCGGCGCTCAGGGCGGTCCCGAAGATGAAGAGCTTCACCATCAGGCCGCTCGCCACCGCGAATATCCCGATGTCGGCGCGGACAGCCAACAGCCCGAGGAGCAGCACCCCCACCTGAAGGTCGCCGGCGTGTCCGATCTGGGCGAGATAGGCCCTGATTCCGTATCCGATGACGGGCCGCAGCGAGGAGCGACGCGGCAGCTCCAGCGACAGCGCGAACTCTCTCCGCAGATCCCATAGGCAGCCCAGGATGAGCACGGCGTGGCCGACGGCAAAGGAGGCTATGGCGCCGTCAACACCCAGACCCAGCCCCAATACCAGCACAGCCAAGGACAGCAGACTGGCGGCCGACTGAGCTGCCGTCCAGAGCGCCAGTGGACCAAAGCGCCGCAGGCCCGCCATCAGGACCGTAAGTGCGGAGCCGAAGGATAGTATCGGTACCAACGCCAACGCCAGGTAGAACGAGCCGGCGTCCGCCTTTTGGAAGAAGGGTATGCCACTGCTAATAAGGGGAGCGGCGAGGGCTATCGCCAGCACGCTTCCCACCGAACATATGGTCAGCGAGGCCGAGACACCCTGGGAGACGCTGATCCCTCTGGTCATCACGAAGTACTGTGAACCGCGCTCAGCGCCCAGTGTGGATGCCAATCCGAGAAAGGTGCCGAACAGAAGGCAGACCGCGTAGGCGCCTCGTCCATCGGGCAGAAGCGTGTAGGCGAGGAGGCTCTGGGCTGCCACTCCGCCCAGCAGGAGCACGACCTGGCCCACGACCACGAGGGCCGCCTCTCGTTGGCCGGCCGCCTGCGGCGCTCTATCGGCCTCGTCTGTCTCGCGGATTGGCTTCAAGGAGCATGTCCCCTTGGTCGTCCTGCCCAAGACCCAGTCTCACCGCGGGACTCATCCTGGGTTGGTCTCACAGCCTCCACAGGGCGATCCCGTTCGGCGCGGCGGTCCGGTCGAGCATCCCAGCCGGAGCCCCACGTAGCCGAAGCCGATTACCGAGACTCTTCTGCCGGGGGTAGTCATCTGGCAAATTGTGGAGTCGGCCGCAAATGGTAGGTCGCAAGCGGACATGCCTCAGACATTGTACACGACACATACCAATGATAGGCTGGGCGAGCTCAGCGTCCCCGATGCGGCCGGCCGTGGTAGACTCATTCCTCCCGACCCTGCCGGACACCCCAACCGAAATTGGACGTATCGCCTTGAAGTCCCACGGACGAGACTACTTGAAGTACTTGGGCCAAGTCGATGTCGATCGGTTGACGCGCGTCGCCTGGGCCATCGCCGTCGGCGTTCTGCTGATAGTCGCCATTGGCTCAATCAACGTGATGCCCGGCAGAGACGCAAGCGCGTTCATATACGTGGCCGACGGCATCCTCGACGGAGATGTTCCCTACCTCGACCGCTGGGACCACAAAGGTCCCCTGATATACGCCCTGAATCTGCTGGGCTTGGCCATCGGCGGCCTGTGGGGCATATGGATAGTTGGGGTCGCCTTCTCGATTGGCTCGGTCTGGCTCGCATTCGTGGTCACGAGAGACAGTTTCGGACCGAACGCCGCGCTGTTCTCGGTAGCGGTAATGTTGGTGCTCTTCACTAAGTTCATCCAGGGCGGAAATCTCACGGAGCACTACGCCCTGCTGTTCCAGCTCCTCGCCCTCCTACTCTTCACCAGGGACCAGCGTCAGAGGGGCAGCAGCATGTGGCTGCCCCTCTCCATCGGCGTCCTGGGAGCCGCTGCGTTTCTGCTGAGGCCTAACATCGTCGGCGTATGGCTGTCCATAGGAGTAGTGTGGACCCTCCAGCTGAAGACCAGGGACAACACCCTGAGGTCGATTCTGTGGGCGGCCCTGGCAGGCGCGTCGGTCCTAGTGCTGGCTTCGGCGGCGTTCGCCTGGGTCGGTGGACTGGGAGCTCTGTGGGATGCAGTGATAAAGTACAACCTCGCCTACGTCGACGTATCGTTCCTGGACAGGGCCAGAGTACTGCGGGACATGCGCGCAGAGCTCTACGTCGTGTCCCTGCCAATTGCCGCCGGTTGGGCCGCGGGCCTCTGGTATCGCCTGTCGGGGAGGACCCTGGGAGCGGGAGCGGACGGCCTCCTGTCGCTGGCTCTGATACTGGCCCCCATCGAAGCGGCGCTCATCTCCCTATCCGGCCATCAGTGGCCTCACTACTACCTGACGATGCTGCCTGTCGTAACGGTGCTCTTGGCCTTCCTGGTGAGATTCCTCGTTGACCAAGGTCTGGCAGCGCCGACGTTCCTGTCGGCCGCGCTGCTAGTCGCCGTGGTCTACTACCATCCTCCCCACAGGAGCATAGCTCAGCTCATCTCCACTTACGGCAACCCCGGCGAGACCGTGCAGGGTAGGCACGTCTCTGTCGCCGAGCGCATCCGCCAAGTCACCGCGCCGGAGGACTCCATCCTCGTTTGGGGCGCCGAGTCGAAGCTGTACCTGCTCTCGGAGCGTGACGCACCCACCCGCTTCTTCTACCAGTATCCCCTGGTCAAGACAGGCTACGCCAATTCTACTATCCGCGAGGAGTTCCTTTCGAGCATTTCGCGAGGGAAGCCAGCCATCATAGTCGATACGTACAACGGGAGGCTGCCCCCTCTGGACAGTGCCAAGCGGCGCCAATGGGAAGCGGATCCAAGAGGCAGTGGGCGGAAGTACTCCCGAGAGGCGGACGTGTTCCAGCCAATGTTCGACCTCGTCGAAAGGGAGTACCATGTCCTCGAAGACATTGAGGGCTACACTCTGTATAGACGAAGAGAGTAGGGACGGCAGACTGGCGAGGCCCCCGTCCTAGCGGGAACCCGCGGCAATCAGGCGGTGTATACCTGGTTCAGGGGAGGGGGGACCGGACCTGGTGCAGGTCGGCCGAGCCGCTGTCGGTCGGCGGCGTCCAGGTCCCGAGCTGGGCTACTCGCTGGCGGTCGACGTCCACGCCCAGCACATCGTGGCCGGCGGAGGCCAAGCCTGCCGCGGCAACGGTGCCGACGCGCCCAAGTCCGATGACGGTTATCTTCATCTGCTACCCCGGCTCCCAACCCCATCAACCCTGACCCTCTCCCAGGCTTGGGAGAGGAGACTGTCGGGAGAGGTCGCCTATTGGCTTACAACTCTATGGTGCTGGCCCACTGCCTATTCTCAAGGTACCACTGTACCACGCCCCTGACGCCGGTTTCGAGGTCGATCTCCGGGCGCCCAGGGCCTTTTCAAAGTCTAAGAGGGTGTTTGCAAAGTCTTGAACTTGTACTAAACTTGATGAATGAGCCGCAAATCGTACCCCAGCGACCTGACGGACGAACAGTGGGAGATCCTCGGCCCCCTACTCCCACCAGCCAAGCCCGGAGGCCGGCCCCGTACAGTGGACCTGCGGGAGGTAGTGAACGGCATCCTGTATTTGCTTCGGAGCGGATGCCCCTGGCGGATGGTCCCGCACGATCTGCCTCCCTGGCAGACCCTGTACAAATACTTCCGCAGTTGGACCATAGATGGAACGTGGGAACGAGTCAATGAGACGCTACGCCCCTGCGTCCGAGAGGCCGAAGGTAGAAATCCTACTCCCAGCGCAGCGATCATAGATAGCCAGAGCGTGAAGACGACTGAAAAAGGGGGCCTCGTGGCTATGATGCTGGTAAGAAGATCAACGGTCGAAAGCGACACGTCATCGTAGATACCATGGGCTTGCTGTTGGCGGTGGTGGTGCATCCTGCCAATATCCAAGACCGAGATGGGGCGAGGCTGGTCATCGATAAATTGATAGGACGATTCCCACGCCTGCGACTCATCTGGGCTGACGCTGGCTACAGCGGCCAGTTGGTGGACTGGGTGATGTCCATGTCGGGCTGGGTCTTGGAGATCGTCAAGCGTCCCAGGGCCAGCCATCAGTTTGAGGTGCTGCCACGCAGGTGGGTGGTTGAGCGAACACTGGCGTGGCTGGGACGTTGTCGCCGGTTGAGCAAGGACTATGAAGCCTTGACCGATACAACGGAAGCGTGGCTGCACATAGCTGCGATTCATCTCATGCTCCGACGCTTAGCTCCGTCATGATGTACTTTGAAAACACCCTCTAAGAGGGTGTTTGCAAAGTCTTGAACTTGTACTAAACTTGATGAATGAGCCGCAAATCGTACCCCAGCGACCTGACGGACGAACAGTGGGAGATCCTCGGCCCCCTACTCCCACCAGCCAAGCCCGGAGGCCGGCCCCGTACAGTGGACCTGCGGGAGGTAGTGAACGGCATCCTGTATTTGCTTCGGAGCGGATGCCCCTGGCGGATGGTCCCGCACGATCTGCCTCCCTGGCAGACCCTGTACAAATACTTCCGCAGTTGGACCATAGATGGAACGTGGGAACGAGTCAATGAGACGCTACGCCCCTGCGTCCGAGAGGCCGAAGGTAGAAATCCTACTCCCAGCGCAGCGATCATAGATAGCCAGAGCGTGAAGACGACTGAAAAAGGGGGCCTCGTGGCTATGATGCTGGTAAGAAGATCAACGGTCGAAAGCGACACGTCATCGTAGATACCATGGGCTTGCTGTTGGCGGTGGTGGTGCATCCTGCCAATATCCAAGACCGAGATGGGGCGAGGCTGGTCATCGATAAATTGATAGGACGATTCCCACGCCTGCGACTCATCTGGGCTGACGCTGGCTACAGCGGCCAGTTGGTGGACTGGGTGATGTCCATGTCGGGCTGGGTCTTGGAGATCGTCAAGCGTCCCAGGGCCAGCCATCAGTTTGAGGTGCTGCCACGCAGGTGGGTGGTTGAGCGAACACTGGCGTGGCTGGGACGTTGTCGCCGGTTGAGCAAGGACTATGAAGCCTTGACCGATACAACGGAAGCGTGGCTGCACATAGCTGCGATTCATCTCATGCTCCGACGCTTAGCTCCGTCATGATGTACTTTGAAAACACCCTCTAAGAAAAGGTAGAAGATGTTTGGGAAGGAGGTGAGAGATGGAAGACTCGTCGACTTTGCCGGAGGAGTTCAGTCTGCTCAGGAGGGAGCTGGGAGAGATCACGGACCGGCGCTACAGGCGCGGTAGAGTCCATCCTCTGGATGGAGTATTGGCCCTTACGGTGTTGGCGCTGATGTGCGGTCAGGTGTCTCTGAGCGCAATTTACAGATTCGGGGACACCCACCCGACCCTATTGAGCGGGCTGGGATTGAGACGCAGCCCCTCGGTGGCGACGCTGTCGAGGTTGCTGCGAATGGTGTCGGTATCGGAGATGCGCCAAGCCCTGCTGAGCTTTGTGGTAAGCCTTGTGGAGTTGCGCGGGAGCAGGACAGAAGTGGTGTCGATGGACGAAAAGACAGTGCGAGGAGTCTGGGAGGACGGCGAACAGCTCAGGACGCTCCATGCCTTCAGTCGAGAGGGGATGGTCGCCCTGGACCAGGTGAGGATAGGTGACCACCCTGACGAACCCAGAGCGGCTCTGAAGTGGGTGAAGCAGGTGTCCAGGAGCTTCACGGGTCTTCGTGTACTGACGGGTGATGCGCTCTATGCCAACGTGGACCTTGCCCAGGCGGTCCTGGCCGAGGGCAAGGACTATGTGGTCAAGCTCAAAAAAACCAACCCCAACTCCATGAGGACGTCGAGATGCTCTTCTCAGAGCCGTCCGAGCCCGACCTGGATGTGACCGACAAGGGCCACGGGCGGTTGGAGCGCCGAAGGGTATGGGTGTCAGAGCAGCTCGTCGGCTACAGCGACTTCCCGGGCCTGTCCAGCGTGATCAAGATTGGAAAGAGGGTCGAACACCTCAAAGACGGCAGGGTGACCGAAAGCGTCCAGTACGCCGTGAGCAGCCTCCCCGACCTCTCGCCTCTCAGAGCACTATCGCTGGTGCGAGGACACTGGAGCATCGAGAACAGCCTCTTCCACGTTAAGGACGACAGCTTCCGAGAAGACCGTCACGTGATGCACCGACATAGCAGTGGGGAAGCCCTCAGCCTGCTTCGGAACGTGGCGGTCAACCTGCTCAGGGGAGTATGCTCGCTCTGGTCCCCCAAGGAACCTCTCACCGCCAGAGCGCAAAGACTCTGTGCTCAACCCAATGCCGCACTCAACTTATCCTGACTTTGAAAAGGCCCTGCCGGGCGCCAGCCCAGCAGTTGCCGGGCCTTCGACATGTCGGCCCACGTAGAGGCAACGTCGGCAGCCGGACGGGGGAGGGTCTCTATGGCGGCGGTCTTGCCGAAAGCGTCCTCTAAGAGGGAGATGACCTGGGTGATCTTCGCGGGCCGGTCGCTGCCGAGGTTGACTATCTCGTAGCCGACGGGCCGGATCCCGGCGACTACGCCCCTGGCGACGTCGTCCACGTGGGTGAAGTCGCGCTCACCGCCGTCCCCGAAGAGGGTGATGGGCTCGTCCTCGGCGACGGCCCTGACGAATCGGAATATCGACATGTCCGGCCGGCCCGCGGGTCCGTAGACGGTGAAGAACCGGAATACGGTGGCGTCGATGCCGTGCAGGTAGTGATAGGAGTACCGAACGGAGCTCCGCCAGCCGCCACTCCTTGAGCCGGGGGTCGTAGCCGTCGCTCAGGTCGTCGACGCCGGTGACACGGTGGCCCCGTTCCATGAGCAGGGCGGAGACGCGGGAGCCGATGAATCCGGCGCTGCCGGTGACTATGTAGCTCTGCAAGGTCTCGCCCCCGTCTGCGCCGGGTCAGACCCTAGCGCCCGTTCTGCTTCAGGAGCCCCGCGATGGCCTCTTGCACCGACGCCGTGGCGGCGACGGAGTCCATTATGTCCGAGGAGACCTTCTTGCCGGCGGCGTGTATCTTGTCCTGGCCCTCCCGGGTCACTCTCAGGCAGTCCGGGTGGTCCGGCTCTCCGGGGTGTCCCATCGACTGGGCCAGGTCGTTGGGCCCTCCGGCGAAGACCTCTATCTCGGGAACGGTGAGGATCTCCTCCAGGTTGCGGTAGGCGGTGATACTCTCGATCTGCGGTACCAGCAGGAAGTTGGCGTTGGCGTCTTCCATCATCGACTTGGGACCGGTAAGACCGTAGCGGGTCATGCGCGGGCCGGTGTAGCTCCGCCTGCCCACGGGCCCGAAGAAGCATGCCTGTACCAGGGCCTCCGCCTGCTCCTTGGTCTCCAGGTCGGGCACGGTGATGGCCCTGATGCCCCGGTCCAGGTAGTTGAGGATGTTACTGGGGATCTGATCCGGGACCCGCATGGCCGGTGTCAGCCCATACGCGTCACACAGGCGGCACATGCGGTCGATGGTCTCGGGAGTCACGGGGCCGTGCTGGCCGTCGTAGTTCACGAAGTCCAGGCCCATGAGCCCCGCGACCTCTATCAGGTCCTCGGAGTAGAAGTTCAAGGCCAGTCCAAGGGCCTTCTCGCCTGCCCGCATCTTCTCGATGATCTTGTTGGCTGCCATAGTGTCCTCCCACTTTTCCTTTCGTGTATTTCGCATCCGGGGAGTCCTCCCAATCGCGCTGGGTCTTGACCTACCAAGGCGGGGCCTTGGTCTCCCGGCAGCCGGCGTCGGCCATCAGCTTACGGAGCGCCGAGGCCGCCCGGCGCATGCCCTCCTGGCCGCTGAATCCGCCCCTCCGTCCGGCTGAGAACAGATGGGGCTCCAGGGCGAGGAAGCCCTGATATCCGACGCTCAGGAGCCTGTCCAGAAGCTCCGGCACCTGGGCGTCGCCCTCTCCCGCGGGGCAGATGGAGCCGTCGGACACGCTGTAGTCCTTCACCTGCACACAGGCGAGGTGCGGGCCCAAGAGCGGCCAGCCACGGTCCGTTGGCCGCTCTACCCCGGAGACGGCGAAGTTGGCCGTGTCCCAGACGAAGGTCAGACTGGCGCTGTCGACGGCCTCCAGGAGGGCGAGGCAGCGCTCCGGGGTGTCTCCGACCAGGTCGCGCTCGTTCTCCAGCAGCAGTACGACTCCGCGCTGCTCCGCGGCCCGCGCCATGTGCGAGAGCCTTGCGGCGGCCTCGTCGATGAAGTCGTCTGCCTCCCCTTCGGGCGGGTAGAAGGAGAATATTCTCACGCTGCTGGTGTCCAGCGCCTCGGCCACCTGGAGGGTTCGGTCGAGGTTCGCCAGCTCGGTCTCGATGGGATCGAGTATGGGCGACTTGCCTATGGGGCTGCCGATGCAGCTGACGGCGACAGAGTGTCTCTTGCACGCGCTCTTGACCGCCGCGACCTGGTCGTCGTCCAGCCGCAGCACGTTGGTCCCCCACGCGCTCCGCAGCTCCAGGAATCCTATCTCCAGCTCCCTCAGCAGTCGCAGCTGGGCGTCCACGTCGGCGTCGATCTCGTCGCCGAAGGCGCTCAGGGTAAAGGTTGCGTTGGCTTCCATACTCTCCTACGTCCTCCCGCCGAGTACTTCATGCCCCAGCCGGCTCCGGCGTGCCATTGAGACAGCCTGGCGGGCCGCCGGGTGAGCCCATTACCGGCCCGCGAGCCCTCCGGGTTCAGCCCGTCTCGTAGAGCTCGACGCGGCGGTCCTTCAGGTGCGACGTGCTGCTGGACCTGATCTTCTCCACCTCCGCAAGGTCGGCCTCGCAGATGGTGAACTCCGACTCGGAGGATGTCTCGTTGCACACGACGTCTCCAGCCGGTCCCGTCAGCAGCGACTGGCCAGGGTGGGTGAAGGCGATATAGACCTCGCTCTCGTAGGAGCGGGTCTGCATCATACGCAGGTTGCGCGCGTCGTGCATCCCGTAGGTCGGATTGAAGATCACCCGCGCCCCCTTGGCAGCGAGGGTCCGCACCGTCTCCGGCCATCGCCGGTCAGCGCAGATCATCACGCCGAAGGTCCCGAAGTCGGACTGGAACACCGGCAGGCTACGCCCCTCCAGGTACTTCGCGTCGGTATTCTGGCAGTGAGTCTTGTCGTAGCTGCCGACCAGACTGCCGCTTCTATCGAAGATCAGGGCGGTGTTGTATGCGCCGCCCTGGGCGAGCCTCGTGCAGCCGTAGATGACCCACGCGCTGTTGCGGGAGGCCCACTCGGACGCCTCCTGCGCATAGGGCGAGCTCGATGGATCGATGGCGTACTCCACGATGTTGCCCTTGCTAACCTCGGCCTCCGTCGACACGTATCCGTCCAGGTAGCACTCGGGGGTGACGACGACGTCCGGCCTGTGGGCCGACACGTCGCCCAGGATACGCATCAGCCGGACGTGGTTGGCGCTTAGGGCGCCCTTCTTGGGGTACGCCCTCACCTGGGCTATGCGAAGTCTCTTGAATGGCATATCTCAGTCCGCGATCAGGGCCAAGCTCGCCTAGCCGCCATGATAGTCTCCGGGGCCCGAATCTGCAACGAGGCTTTCGCTGTGGGCCGTCTATGCGGAAGCGTACGGGAAAGGGACGTGCTGCCACGCTCGGTGGCGACTGCCTCGCTTGTTGACGCTGATCACGGACGGAGTGTGAGATGCGATCTCTTCCCACTTTATACCGTCCCTCAAGATCATCTGCGCCATCTCTTGGAAGTCCTTGAATGTCGCGGTCTTCCATCGAAGAAGCACGACAGTCAGGCCTCGTCGAGGGTACTGTGCCACATACGCCTGAGACGGTATCCCCGCATCCCTGGTGACTAGGACACGGCTATGGGCGAGCACACTGTCCATCAGGGCCGTATCAGGACGCACAGGCGCACCGATGTCTACGTGGGTGGCGATTGGATACCGCAGTATCTTGAGCGCTGCTATGACTGGCCCGGGCACGTCGGCATCGGCCACCAGCATCACGCCGCCTGCAAGAATACTCGCTCGTAGTCGTCCACTTCCCGTATCTGTTCGTCGGTCAGGGTCGGATAGGCCTCTTTGGGATTGCCTCCAGACTCCAGGACAGACGCAATGGCGGCGGTAGAGACTCGTGTTCCCTTCACCGTCGGGGCCCCCCCGAGCACCTCTGGATCAACTCCTATGTGCTTGAACCTATCAGGCGGGACGAGCTCCCTTTCCAACTCCTCTATCAACTCAGGAAAGAACACAACCGCCATCTTCTGGGGGCCTTCCGATGCAGCAATGGGGTTCCAAGCCTTGTTGCTGGGGTCAATCACGACGATAAGGCCATCGCACACGTGCATCGAGACCAGTTTCCATGCGCTGCGGTCTCCATCGTTCATATGTGCAATCGTGTCCAACGCTACCCTTATGGGCTTGGGCTTGACTCCCTGCTCCTTCAAACGCACGATGAGCCGTATCAGCAAGAGGTCGTCATACTTGTAAATGTCTTCAACCCGCTTGCCATGCCTGAACTTGCCTGGATGCACCAGGTTGGCTCTTCGCCATGCCCGAAGGCGCTGAGCGGGGATACGGGCTACTCGCGCCGCTGTCCTAGCCGAGTACATTCTCAAAGCCCTCCCTCATTCCCTTGACGCTATGTGGGCAGTTTACAGCATTTGCCGCGAGGGAAACCGCCGGTTGCTATGATTGACCTTGTCGGGAGTAGGTTGCTACACTCCCAGCAGGGTGGGCCGTCGCGGGACCACCCTTATCCCAGCCCTCTCCCATCGTGGGCCCACCGTGGGAGAGGGAGCAATTGGAGGAGCCGCTCATGAGTGAAGTTGGACTGGCCATAGTCGGCTCTGCCGGCGTCATTGGCCGCACACACGTATCAGACCTGCAGAACATGGAGTCCGCCAGGCTGGTGGGAGTCCACGACGTCAACACCGAGGGTGCCCGGGCGCAGGCGCGGGAGCACGGCGTCCGCTTCTACCAGACCCTGGAAGACGTGCTGGTGGACCCGGACGTGGACGCCATAACCATCGGCACGCCGCACCCGCTCCATCCGACGATCGCCATGGCAGCCTTCCAGGCCGGGAAGCACGTCCTGACCGAGAAGCCCATCGCGTCGACCCTGACGCAGGCCGACGAGATGGTCGCCGCCGCCCGGAAGGCCGGCGTGACCCTGGGGGTTGTCTTCCAGCACCGCTTCAGGCCGGAGGTCAGCCGTATGCGCGAGCTGATAGAGGCCGGCGCCCTCGGCAGGCTCTACCGGACGATCCTGGTCCAGGCGGCCTTCAGATCTCAGGCCTACTACGAGACCGCTGCCTGGCGCGGCACCTGGGGACTGGAGGGCGGCGGCGTCTTGCTGAACCAGTCGGTCCACTTCGTCGATCTCCTGCAGTGGCTGGGAGGCATGCCGAAGGTTGTCCACGGTATGGCCAGCACGCTGGCCCACGACATCGAGGTGGAGGACGCCGCCAGCGCCCTGCTGGAGTACGACGACGGCGGACACGGCATGGTCCACTGCGACACGGTGCAGTTCCCCTCCCAGGAGCAGCTGGAGCTCTGGGGAGAGCGCGGCGGCCTGGTCCTCAAGAACGACCAGCTGACACACCACAAGCTGGAGGAGTCGATCCCGGAGTTCTCGGAGAGGGCGACGCAGGCATTCCAAAGGCCGGTAGCGCAAGAGGAGCCCACGGGGGTCGTGCCGCGCGGTACCAGGCACCAGGACGCCGTCGAGGACTTCGTCCAAGCGCTCTCAGAGGGGAGGGAGCCCGCCGTGCCCGGGGAAGAGGGCATCAGGTCGCTGGAGCTGATCGCGGCGATAATCATGTCCAGCTGCCGCGGCCAAGCGGTGAGCCTGCCCGTCGACCGGCAAGCATACGACGAGTTGCTGGAGGAGCTGACCGCCCACCGCCGGCTGGTACGGCCCTGAGCCGATCCAATCCCCTCCTCGAAGTCTGGGAGAGGGTTGGGAACCAGACATTCGATTGGGGGTGCCTTGGGTAGGCTTGTACTGGTGAAGCACTCGATGCCCGAGATAGAGCGTGATAGGCCGGCATCTGCTTGGAGACTCGGCGAGATCGGACGCCGTCGCAGCTCGATATAGCAGAGGAGATCTTCGAGGACATGAAGGGCTCGCAGTTCCTTCCGGCGAACGAGGCGTATCACGACAACTCGCGGCAGGAGTTGGACCATCGTGTCCTGATTGACATGCTGAATCTACCGAGGAGCGTGCTGGAGCCGCTCGACCTACTGAGGCTAATGGTGCTCGGAGCCGAGCATCCACGGGGGAAAGAAGACGGCACCCTCCTAACAAGCACGGAACGCTCTAACGTTCGTGCCACGCTTTCGGACGCCCCCCTGACGCATATCTCTGTGCGAGGTCGATCGTATTCTGGTCCTCTTCGGCTAGGTCGCCGTACGATGGCGCGCGGGCCAGCCTGTCCACGGCGTCCACAAGCTCTTCACCGAAAACCTCAATCAGTTCATTCCAGAAGAGACGCTTTTCGGTGCGTCCGTTGGAATGCGCATAGTTGACGGCCGTACGCAACAGGGCAAGGACGAATCCATCCTCAACGAGGTGCTCACGCAATCTAGCACCTAGTTGGGAGCCATCTTCGTCCTCAAGCCAATGCCGTGTCCGCAGTGACAGGGCGAATAGGTTCCATTCGCCCATGAGCTGTCTTGCCGTCGCGGATTCTAGCCGCTCTACGAGCTGCTCTTCAAGCTTCCTCGCTTGGTCTTCGCTGATGAGCTGGTGTCCAACCGACTGGCGGTGTCCAACCATTTCGATTAGCTCAAACCAACCGGACAGGGAGTCGATCTCTCCAAGCATCAAACACACGCTGGCCATCAAGTCCTCCGGACCCTCGATCCTCTTCAGCAACCGAAGGACAACACGAGTCACCTTGAATCGCGGTGACAAATCGAACATACCGGTGGAATGGTCGCTCAGTTGCCCCATTCGATTCACGAGTGCAGGGACGGCTACAGGAGCAGCTTCCGCCGGGTAATCGCCCTCGAAGTCCTCAAGCCGCTCAAGAGCTGCCTCGAAGCGCTGCTCATCCAGAGCATCTAGCAGGGCCGCGAGTCTCTTCCCGTCAGTCAGCGCTCCTACCAGCTCTTGGACCTCACGAGATGGAATCGTGTCTTCGTCAAGCCCAGCTTGCAGGTAGATGCGTAGCACCTCCTCGCAGGCCACTCGCCTCTGTTTCCGCCAACTCGGAATCCAATCCGGGCCATGCGAGCTACGACCAAGGGGACCTTGCGTTGCTGGGAACATGATCTCGAGGACGGAACTCAATACATCGCGCTCGCCCCCCGCACGGTCGAGCATCTCCGAAAGTTCCCTTTTGATCTTATTTCGGGCATCTTCGGTCATCAATAATCCAGATACTGACTCGGAGTGCACCAGGTACTCCGTGTGAGCTCTCAATTCATCGAACAGTGACGGTCTGAGGATACGAAGTGCTTCCAGGCCGAGAAGATCAGCCAGTGCCACTTCTTGCCCGATCAAGTCAAGTGTTACGGGAAGCGCGTACAGGTAGCGTTTCACATCTCGCAGGTTGCCAAGAAGAGGCTTGATCACGTCGTAAAAGACGCGCCCCCACACCTCTCTATCCAACTGAGCGAGGTCTCGGCCTCCTATCAATTCGTCGAGCCACGGCAAGAACATCCCAGGCAATATCGCTTCGCGTATTTTGGGAAGGTCATAGCTCACCTGGACTATCTTTTCCAAGTACTGTCGGCCTTCTATCTCGTCTTCCCCCAAGCTCCTTGCGACATGCCGCCTATCGAACGCCAATAGGAAGACGACATTCGGTAGATCAGATGTCAGACGGACCAGTCGCATTAGTTCGCGACTCTCGCTGGCCTCTAGTCGATCAATGTCATCAATCAGTACAACGACTCTCGAATCGGACGCGGCCAGAGCCTTCCTGAGATGATCACGCTGATCATGCAGACTCGGTGTCTTCGTCCGGTGGTTTATCAGTCTCGCAAGTAAGTTGGCAGCGCCAGTCGTGCCAGCTACGGGACTCAGCGGCGCCAAAGACTGCCCCAGGTCGGAGAGCGCCTTAGCCACTTCCTTCAGTCCATCAAATCGGTCTTGACCGAGTTGGGCACTCAGTTCGCGGAAGAACCGCGTCACCAGATCGTCTGCACTGCTGAAGAGCCAGGGGTTGAAGCGCAGAACAGCAGCGTCCGCGTCATCCTCAAGCGTCTCAGCGACCATATTGAGAACCGAGGTCTTGCCCGATCCCCACTCGCCCACAACGGCGATGGTGAAACCATGCTCAGCGGGGACGGCACGTAATTGCCGAGATATCGCCTCGGCAAAGGACCGCCTCCCTAGGCGGTCCTGCTCTCGACACTCAATAGGTCGGTCAGCATCGAAGTGCTCGCCGGCAGAAGTGTCCTGACTGCTGTTCATGAAGTCTCCTACCGTCGATCGGCTCAGAGGAGCGGAGCAGCGCTACTCCACCGCCGCTGCTCGGAGGCTCTCGATCTGGTCATCGGTAAGCCCGATGGCCCGCATGTAGCCGGACACGCCCCCGTAGCGGTCGTTCAGGTGCTTCAGCGTTAGCTCCATCGTCCGTGGGGGGGAGGCAAGGCCCTGGTACTCCTGCCAGGTCTCGACCCTGATGAACTGGTCGAGCTCGGAAGAGCCCTCGTCCCTGGCGTTGAGGTACGACTGGAATATGTAGCGGCCCGATAGGGCATAGTCCTCGACGATAGCGTCGTCAGCAACCCCAGCGTTGGCTAGAATCAGCGCGGCGACTATCCCGGTCCTGTCCTTCCCCGCGGTGCAGTGGAAGATGACGGGCAGCGCCCCCGGCGATGCCAGGGCGGCCAGGGCATCCCGGTAGTTGTCCCGCCGGGTATCCAGGCTCCACACGTAGCTGAGGGCCATCTGCTGGGCCTGGTCCAGGTCGGGGATGGAGTCCGAGGCGTTGGACAGCCAGTCGTCTCCCGTGAGGTTGCGGCGCAGGTACGCCACGCTGTCTGAGTCGGCGAAGACGTTTGGCTGAGACCGGACCTCCTCCGTCCTCCTCAGGTCGATGACGGTGCGGACGCCGTACCGGAGGAGCTTCTCCTGGTCGGCGGCGGTCAGCCGATGCATCCCGTCCGACCGCAGGAAGGTCTTCCAGCGTGTACGGCGTCCGTCGACGGTCTCGTACCCACCCAGGTCGCGCACGTTGTGGGCGCCGTCCAACTCCAGGTGTCTATGGGGCTGCATCTCTCTCTGCAATCTTGGTTGTAGCGATGCTATTCGAGGGCTGCGTCTCGGAGGCTCTCGATCTGGTCATCGGTAAGCCCGATGGCCCGCAAGTAGCCGGGAACGCCTCCGTAGCGGTCGTTCAGGTGCTTGAGCACAAGCCGCATGGTCTGCGGGGACGAGACGATGCCCTGGTACTCCTGCCACGTCTCGACGTCGCGGGGCACGCCGGGCTGGTCCGAAGGGTCGGCCAGGTACGCCTGGAAGCGGTAGCGCGCCGAGAGGGCGTAGTCTTCGACGATGGTCTCCTCGTCTACGCCGGCGTTGCCCAGGATCAGGACGGCGATTCTCCCGGTCCTGTCCTTCCCCTCGGTGCAGTGGAAGATGGCGGGCAGCTCCCCCGGCGAGGCCAGGGTGGCCAGGGCCTCTCGGTAGTTGTCCTGCCGGGTATCCAGGCTTCGCACGTAGTTGAGAGCCATCGTGTGGGCTTCGTCGAGACCCGCAGCCGCGTCCGATGCGTCCGACCTCCAGTCGTCTCCCGTGAGGTTGCGGCGTATGTAGGTCACCCTGTCGGACCCGGCGAAGACGTTGGGCGCGGACCGGACCTCGAAGCTCCGGCGCAAGTCCATGACCGTGCGGACGCCATACCGCAGGAGCTTCTCCCGGTCCCTGGGGGTCAGCCGATGCATCCCGTCCGACCGCAGGAAGGTCTTCCAGCGTGTACGGCGTCCGTCGACGGTCTCGTACCCGCCCAAGTCGCGCACGTTGTAGGCGCCATCCAACTCCAGGAGTCTGACAGGCTCCATAGGTCAGGCCTCTCGCCCGTGGTTACTGGCAGATACGGCCCCTTGCCCGCGTAGCATCAGGCATGGGGCCGCTCGCCGTCGCAAAGGATGCGGCTGCCGGATCACGAACCGTTGGAGGCCCCCAGCTCATCGTAGGCCCAGCTCAGCAGCGCATCGGTCTCCTCCCAGTCGATGCATGGGTCGGTGATGGAGACTCCGTACTTAAGGCCCGATACGTCCCCGTCGAGCTTCTGGCTGCCGGCGTTGAGGTTGCTCTCCAGCATGCTGCCTATGAGACCCGCATTGCCCTTCGCGCGCTGGCCGACCACATCCCTGAAGGCTATGTGCATCTTCGTGTGGTCCTTGTTGCAGTTGCCGTGGCTGCAGTCGACCAGCAGCTGGGACGGCAGCCCTGCCTCCTCCAGCTTCCTCTGCGCATCCCCCACGTGGGACCGCTCGAAGTTGGGGCCATCGTTCCCGCCGCGCAGCACCAGGTGGCTGTAGGCGTTCCCCTCCGTATGGATCACCGCGGTGCGGCCATCGCTGTCTATGCCGAGAAAACCGTGGGGAGCGCGGGCCGACACCATGGCATCCACCGAGATCTGGGTGCTGCCGTCGGTACCGTTCTTGAAGCCGACGGGCATGCTGAGCCCACTGGCCATCTGGCGATGGGTCTGGCTCTCTGTGGTCCTAGCGCCGATGGCGGCCCAGGTTACCAGATCGGCCAGGTACTGCGGCACTATCGGGTCGAGAAACTCCGTGGCAGTATGAACGCCCATCTCGGCGATCTGGAGCAGCAGCTTCCTGCCCATCTTCAGCCCGCCCGCAATGTCGAAGGTGTCGTTCATCATCGGATCGTACAGGAGCCCCTTCCAGCCGACCGTAGTGCGGGGCTTCTCGAAGTAGACTCGCATCACCATCAACATCCGGTCGCTCACCCGTTGGGCGGTCTCCGCCAGCCGCCCAGCATACTCCAGCGCCGCCTCGCCGTCGTGGATCGAGCACGGGCCCGTTATTACCAGGAACCTGCTGTCCTCGCCGCTCAGGATACCCTGGATCTGCCTCCTTCCCTCCAGCACCGTCTCCTCGGCCCTGGGTGTCAGCGGCAGCATAGAGACCAGATCCACCGGACTCATGAGAGAGTCCACGCTGCGCACGTTCACGTCCCTCGTCTTCGACTCTTGCATTTGTTCCATCCTCCCTTGAACTCTATCTTCTTCTCAGTCTCTGCGAGCTATCCAAGCTATGGGTCACACAAAAAGACCCCAACCGTCGCCGGTCGGGGTCTTGGTATCTCTTCGTTGTCTCCGTTGGCTAGGTATCGCCGCGCACCAAGACCTCGCCGGCCCCCACGAGGCCGCCAAAGTAGAAGTAATAGTAACGCGACAGGCTCAGAGCTGAGCTACTCATCGGAATCCCTGACTCCTCCAACGGTATCGACACCCTGCGAATAGAGCTTGCCGAACCGTTCGGTAAGCTCGTTCTCGCAGAAAAAGAGTATACCCGCGTTCGAGGAGTTGTCAAGGGCAGGTCCGAGCTCGATACTCACCTCCCCATCGCTACATGGGAGCGATGCGACGGGAGCCTACGTCGGTGGTCAGCATCACGTGGGCGTCGAAGGAGGCGTACACCAGCTCGCTCCTGAGCTGCTGGGAGCCGGGGTCGTCCCACAGGTTGTCGAACTCCCACGGGTCCTCCTGAAGATCGTAGAGCTCTCCGAGGTTGTGGCCGTGGTAGACGATCAGCTTGTACCGGCGGTCGCGGTACATCGTCGCGAAGGTCCCCGTCGCTTCCGCGTAGGCCTCTGGATCGCTCTTCTCGCGTCCAGCGGCGTACACAGTGCCCAGCGGGCCGGACTCTCCCCCTGTGTGGGACGAGTCCAGGGCGTCGAAGTACTCGCAGCGCACGAAGTCCCTGTGGTGGCCGGGCGGCGCATCGCCCCGCAGTATGGGCAGCAGGCTCTTGCCCTGCACGTACCCCGGCACCTCCAGCCCGGTCAGCTCCAGGATGGTTGGGGTCATGTCCAGAAGCTCAACCAGCGCGTCACTGCGAAGGTTGCTCTCGAACTGCCCGGGCCAGCTGAAGATGAGGGGGACCCGGACCAACCCCTCGTAGAAGCGGCAGCCCTTCTGCAGCAGGCCGTGATCGCCAAGCGCCTCGCCATGGTCGGTGGTGAGAATGATCACCGTATTCTCGCGCTGCCCCGTCTCCTCCAGGAGGTCCAAGATTCGCGCCAGCTGGTCGTCGATCAGGGAGATCATCGCGTAGTACTTGGCCTGTATCGCCTTGGCGTCCCGCTCCTGGGGCCTGATCGCTCCGCCCTGAAAGTCGATGCCCTCCAGCCGCGCCTGCTGCCGGAGGTCGCTCTCCCGGAAGTGGGGACCAGGCATCTCGCGCGGATCGAACCGGTCTTCGTACACCTTGGGAGGGATGAACGGGGGGTGAGGATCGTAGATGTTGACGCTCAGGAGCCACGGGCAGCTCCGCTCCCGCCCGATGAACTCGATGGCCCTCTCCGACGCCCAAGTCGTCTGGTGCAGCTCCGGCGGCACCCGGTCGTCGCTGACGCGCAGGGCGTCCAGGTCGCCCCCCTTGCTCCGCACCCACTCTGCGTAGTCGTGCCCTTCCGGCCAGTCGTCCCGCGGCGCGTGGCTGAACCTCCAGTAGGTGTAGCCGTCGTCTATGCGCGGCTCCGTCCTCTGCCCAGAGCTCTGCAGGTGGAACTTGCCGATCATGCCGCACTCGTAGCCGCTGTCCGCGATCAGCTTCGTGATAATCGGAGGGAAATCGGGAAACGAGTCGTTGCCGTTGCGGGTATTGTGGAGGCGGCTGGGGTACATCCCCGTCAGGAAGCTGGAGCGGCTGGGGGTGCATATGGGACTCTGACAGTAGGCGTGGGTGAACGCCACGCCCTCCTCGACGAGACGGTCGAGGGTCGGCGTTCGCACGTGGGGATTGCCCAGGGCGCCGATGGTATCGAAGCGCTGCTGATCGGTGCAGTACCACAGGATGTTGGGTCTGGAGTCCATCGAATCCTCGCTTGCACGAAGGTGTACAGTGGCAGAAACTTACCGCATGGCTGCCCGGCAGTCAAATTGAGGATCGCAACGTCAAGACCGCGGGACGTTAACACAGCCGTCAATCGAGGAGTGATCCGTGAACCGTCTCAACCCTTTATCGAACCCTGCCGCGGCCTCGGTGTCGAATCTGCTGCTGGGCGCCCTGACGGTGATGTTCGGGCTGCAGCTGATGCGGACGCTCATCGTCGATATGGCCGTCTACCTGACGCAGGTCAGAGATGTCAGCTCGATCCTGGTGGGGGTCATGGGGCTTGCCGTCTTCTCGTGCGGGCTCTTGGAGCCCCTCGTGAGACGCCTATTCGGACGGAGCGCCCTGCCAGCCGTCATCATTGGCCTGGGAGCGGTCCGGCTGGCAGAGCAGATCGTCTCCCACCCTCCCATCGACCTGGGCCTGTCCATCGCGGGCACGGTGTTGTTCCTGTGGTCTCTGCCCCTCCTGTTTCGATCGATCGGGACGGCCGGACAGGGCAACAGCGCTCATGCGGTGGTCGCCATCCTGCTGGGACTCTCCGCCGATACCGCCGTCAAGGGCATCTTCGGCACCATCGACCCTTCGTGGGTGGACGGCATTGCGGGGCACGCTGTAGTGATAGGCTTTGTGATGCTGCAGCAGCTCCTCTTGGCGCCGATGGTACGGCGGCTCGCCTTCGGGGGGAGCGAAGAGCGGGAAGAGGGCTGCACCGGCGCCGGCCTGGCCTACCTGGCCTTGGGCCCAGCGTTGTTCCTGGAGATCCTGCTGTTCCAGAACGTTCCTCAACAGACGGTGCTCATCGGCTGGCAGCAGCCGTGGGTGTTCGCGTGGGTCCTCGCGGTCAACCTCATCGGGGCTGCGGTAGCGGTCGAGCTGGCGCGACGGGACAAGGCCCTACCGTGGCCCATCCTGGCGCTGCTGGCGGGACTGCTGATTGCGATGGTCGCCGACGACCGGTCGGGCGCCCAGGCGGCCCTGATCGTGCTGGCCGGTCATGTTGTGATTGCGGTGGCTCTGGTGTCCGTCATCAGGAGTACGGGTGAGCCTCCGTCGGGCGTCTCGGCATCGATCGGCGTGAGCATGATTGTGCTGTTGGCGCTGCTCTTCTTCTACTATGCGAGCTACGATACCGACGTCCTGTTGCCCAAGGAGCTCGTGCGTCCCCTGGCGGCCCTGCTGATCGGCTTGGCGGCCCTCAGGGCCGGGATCGCTCCCCACACCGGCGGAGTGGCGGTGACCAGGTATGCCAGCGTCCCCGCGCTGCTTCTGCTGATACTCCCGCTGGTCCACTTGGCGGCCTGGAAGGAGGTGTCTCCGGTTGCGGGGGACGGACTCCCCGTCCGGGTGATGAGCTACAACCTCCACCAGGGATTCGACGTTCACGGACGCCATGGGATGGAGGCTATGGCAAGAGTCATAGAGGCCGAGAGCCCGGATATCGTCGCGCTGCAAGAGGTGTCCAGGGGCTGGACCGTGAACGGCTCCGTCGACATGCTGGCGTGGCTCTCCCAGCGCCTGGAGATGGACTACGTCTGGGGTCCGGCGACGGACCCGGTGTGGGGCAACGCGGTCCTCAGCCGGTTCCCGATTGCCGAGTACCAGAACCATGAGATGCCTAACAACGACACGATTCGCCTCGACCGGGCCTTCCTGACAGCAAAGATCGACCTGGGCGGCGGAGAGGTGCTGGACGTGGTGGCCACCCACTTCCACGCCGGGGACGGCGACTCGGCGCTGCGGGTCCCGCAGGCCCGCGCGGTGCTGGAGGCGGTGGACGGCAGCCGGACGACGGTGCTGCTGGGGGACCTGAACGCTCCCCCCGGCGACCCGGAGATCGTGCTGATCGCCAGCGCCGGCCTCAGGGACGCATTCGTCGCTTCAGGCGCAACGGGAGACGGCTTCACCTCCCCCGCGGACAGCCCCCGACAGCGCATCGACTACGTCTGGGCCAGCCCCGACCTGAAGGCCTCGGACTTCTCCACTCACCACAGCCTGGCCTCGGACCACTTCGCTGTGGCGGTGACGCTCAGCCGATGACCCGACCCGCGTAGCTATTGGCGCGGCATATCCTCCCTCGGCCCGTGCGGTCGGAGTGCTATAATCGGATCTGCGGCCACGCCGCGCGGGCCGCCAATCGCCCCCTGCCGGAGATTCCCATGATCCACATCCCCCACGAAAAGCTCACGCTGTCCAACGGCCTCGACGTCGTCCTGCACGAGAACCACTCTCTGCCGGTGGTCGCCGTCAACATCTGGTACCACGTAGGCTCCAAGGACGAAGAGGAGGGGCGGACCGGCTTTGCCCATCTCTTCGAGCACTTCATGTTCGAGGGCTCCAAGCACCACAACCGCAGCTACTTCGAGCCTCTCCAGGAGGTTGGCGCCGTCGTAAACGGCTCGACCACTCCGGACAGGACCAACTACTGGGCCAACGTCCCGCCCAACTACCTGGAGCTGGTGCTGTGGCTGGAGTCCGACCGGATGGGCTTCCTCCTCGACGCGCTGAACCAGGAGCGGTTCGATCTCCAGCGAGAGGTGGTGAAGAACGAGCGCCGCCAGTCCTACGAGAACAGGCCCTATGGGATGGCCTACCTGACGCTGCAGCCGGCGGTCTTCCCGCCTCCCCACCCTTACAGCTGGCCCACCATCGGCTCCCAGAAGGACCTGGATGAGGCCGATCTGGAAGACGTGAAGCAGTTCTTCCGGCGCTTCTACTCCCCCTCCAACGCCAGCCTGGCCATCGCCGGCGACTTCGACAGAGACGACGTCGAGGCCCTCGTGGAGCGCTACTTCGGCGACATCCCGCCGGGGGCCGGCGTCAGCCGCGTCGGCCGGAGGGACTCAAGCTTGGCGGGGCAGGCGTCTCTGGCGATACACGATAGGGTGCAGCTTCCCAGGCTGTACCTCTCGTGGCCCACGCTCCCCCTCTTCGACGAGGCCGAGGCTCCCCTGGACATCGCGGCAGCCATCCTGGGAGACGGCAAGACGTCCAGGCTGTACCGCTCCCTGGTCTACGAGAAGCGGATCGCCCGCGACGTTCGTAGCACGAGCACGACTGATGATCGAACCTCCAAAAAGTTCTACACTTCACTTACACTTCCAGTACACAACACTTAATTACTCTCAGTACGCTACACTTACACTACACTTACACTTTTTAATATACTAAAAATTCTAAGCATTCTAAACTAAACATTCCTTCAATAAATAACACCTCGTGTAGGTACATGTAGGTAGACTTAGAGTACATACGGGTAAAATGATAACTACATAGGATAGAAGTACCATAGAGGTGTGATACACAAAAGCCGTGCAGGAATGTTGTTTACCTTTGGCGCAACAGCACAGGGGATTTTAGCGTAATAGCAGACACAATTTAGCATAGACTCCGACCACTTGTAGTCTTCAAGTGTAAGTCACTAAAGTGTAGTGTACTGAAAGTGTAAGTGTAGTGTATTGGAAGTGCAGAATACTGGTTTATTTTGACGGGTACTGAAGTGGAAACCAGGGGCTATCTAACGCGGTGGACTGATTCGTTTTGCTGCGAAGGGTTGAGGGATCACCATTCGGTGAGGCCTCGTGTCGGGTCACCAAGAATGTACTGACTGCCATCCAATACATTTGCAGATTGGGATCTCTCCCTAAGTCAGAGTATGCATCCGTTGTGAGTTGGGTATTTTGTTCACATGTGCAACATAGTGGTTTTCACGTTTGGTATATTTTTAAAGATTGATTTCTCCAGCGACATGCCTATTTTGTACTAGAATTCTTGTTACAGTTCATGATATGCTAGGTGGTTTTGATGGAGTTGAAGAAAGGGTTTTAAAAGAAAGGGTTTTAAGGCGATGTTTTGTTGAATATGGCATAGGGATAATGGGATAATTTGTCATGAGTGTTTATCCATTCTTTATAATGGATCAGCATCATCATTTCTCTTAGTGTTTGAGACCCTCCAATACATGGTTACGTTTAAAGTGTTTGTACAGGGGGTTTGGATTGTTATGAATGAATTCATTTGTGTGTTTGCGACAGTGTTTGGTTATTCCATTTTATTCCACAGCGTTTACATGGATTGGTGACAGCTGTAGAGCAGGACAACAGAGGACAGCCTTGTTTATATTGATCAGTACATCCGATGCTTTTGGGTTGAGCTTCAGAGGTGAATTTTGTTCCCATGCATATGTATTGGTATTGGTTCCTCTTTGGGTCTGGCTCTGACTAGGCGGTTGGCAATATTTTTGCCTCTCTTACAGGCAATCATCGGTTTTTTGGGGGGAGTGCTTTTAGGTGCTCATCGTTTTCAATGATGTCCCACTGATGTTTTCATACCACGGTGTGTATGTGGTGCTGAAAACTAGTAGTGGGTTATCCTTGATGTTTTTCCTTCTTGAGGCTGGTTTCTCGAGTTTCAGCAATTTTTTCTGGTGTGTGCAATTTAATTTCATACACAGGTGTTTGGGATATCCTCGTTTCTGTAGGTTTGTTATGTGGTCCCTGATTGTGTTTGTGAAATGTTGTTACACTGGAATGAATTTGTTCTCAGGACTCTATGGCATTCGCCTGTTACGATTGCATTTTTTTTACATGTTTGGGATGGTTAGAAGAGTAGTGGACATACTGGAATTTATTGGTTGGTTGGTTTGAAGTTTCATATCCAGGATTCCAGTTTGTCTGAAACGTGGCCCTTTGCAAAAATAAACTGTAAATATCTTCGATATCGACTCTAAATATCTTCGATATTACCTAGTGCATGTCATTCTTCTATCGAACATTTCTGAAACCGGATCGCATATAGGCGTGTGACATCGCGTAGAGGCTTGTAACATTGTCTGTCTTTCTGTTTGTATAGTAGGGATATCTAGTTGTCAGTTATCTATAGGACTGGGATGTTAGATCGTTGGGTCCTATGACTTTCGAATAGTGTACTATGTACTACAGAAATTGTTGTTTTATCGTTATGTAATTAATATTGTTACAAGGTAATTGTTTCAGTGTTACATAATAAATCTGTCTGTCTCTCTGTCTGTCTGTCACTAATTACTCTAGACAATTTTACTTTCAGAGATGTTATTGTATTCATAGAAGATTTAGAAAAATAAAACAATCTGTCTGTCTGTCTGCCTGTCAATAGTTTTATTTATTAGTTTAACAAACGGCTTCTAGTTGAGTAGCGAAAATGCATAGTGAACTGAGTAGTTAGTTTACCGTTATTCAGCTTGTAATTTTCACAGCTTATGCAATAAACCAATCTCTGTCTGTCTGTCTCTGTCTGTCTGTCTGTCTGTCTGTCTGTCTGTCCTGTCTGTCTGTCTGTCTGTCTGTCTGTCTGTCTGTCTGTCTGTGCGTATCTGGGTTGTTTTGTTTTTTAGTATCTCTCTGTCAATGATTTCAATATTGAAAACAAACAGGCGCATACGGTTGGGAGGGAAGCGCATTGCAGCAATTTACGGACGGGACATAAGTCTGTAAGACCTTTCTGGGAAATACATAAAATACGTAGGAATATAGTTTTAAAATTCACTGTAAGGTAGGCGTTGACTTGTTGATATTTGAGAACTTCCGTTTCAAAACCAACATGGCGGACTTTTGTCTTCCGGTCTAGCCTCGCGCGTACTCGGCCCTGGGGCTCCGAGGGTACGCTGACACCGGTCGCATATATTTTTGTGACATCACATATATTTGTGACACTTGATCGCATATATTTGTGAAACAGGATCGCATATCTTTGTAACATCGCAGATATTTGTGACACCGGATCGCATATATTTGTGAAACAGGATCGCATATATGTGACAGGATCGCATATATTTAACGGAAAATTGCATATATCTGCAAAAAATCGACGATATTTGCCCGAAAATCGAATAATGCAACGCTTGGCCTGCCATAAAATATATGTGATGTCACCAATATATATGCGATCATATTTCACAAATATATGCGACCGGTGTCAGCAGAGCCGTATATATACACGAGTTCTAACGCACATCATCCGGGACATTGCTGCCACATGGGGCTGCTGCACGCGTGAGACCGGAAGTCACGTGAGTATCGATACCCCAAGCACGTTACCGGTGAGAAGAACGGAAGCACATGACACCAGCACGTGACCTTCCTTCGCTAGAGAGAGATTACTTCCGGAACTGTTCCTGTTCTATATCTAGGCTGAAACCGTCAATGGGTAAGTAACGGACTAGTTGATTGCTGTCGTTCTTCACCTAGACGTTGGATTAGCACGACGATTAGAGCAGGAATAGCTTTCTTAGCCCCACGTGGCACTGTGGAGGCTATGTTTTTGGTCACAATTTTCTAGTGTAACGATTGAAAGCACTGAAATAATCAGCAACAATGACAGATGAAGACATGGGCTAGGCTTCCCAAGACACTTAGTTAAATAGCATTCAACACTTGAACAGCTGCAGCCACTTGACTTCCACAATATCTTGATATTTTGACTGATCAACCAAGTCCCATAATGATGTCATTCAATTAAGTTTTATTTCAGATCTATTTACCAATCATCAATCAATAGTGCATACTACCAGTTTCAAGCAGTGGGTGGAAGTGACTGTTGAACAGCAGGTAGCAATGGGAAGAAGTCAGTCAGAACTTCCCTGCCCACTTTGTCCAAAAGCAGCATTCAAGCCAACCACAAAGTCAAAGCTTGTCAAGCACCTTAGTACCCACAGCAAACACTCTGTACAAGTAAGAGGTATGAATCCCATGCTTTTATTTTACTAACTACTTACAGATACTGGCGCAATAATTCAGTTCATCTACAGATGTTACAGTACTACCTTGCTACCTACAATGTACTACAAGATCCACAGATGTTCATCGAAGTCACTTTCACTGCCCCATATGTTATGTCACATGTGGGCGAAAGGATCACTTTATAACTCATTTGTCTCGATTTCATTCAACATGTAAGCATTATTAATCAGCAATTGACCATTCAGAGTAACAATGTCACAATTTACTCACCACACAGCAACAGTACCAATTGTGCAAAGTATCACGTCACAAATTGACTCTACTCAAGGCCTCTCTATTGCCAATGTCTCCACTTCATCTTGTTTTGAGACATATGCTACAACCATCAGTAGTCCCGCTTCAGCCAATTGTCAGTTGATTGATTCATCTGTGCAATCATCTGAGACAGTTCCACAACCCTCAACATTGCATAAGGCTGCTGCAGAGCAACCACACACTGCAGATGACCTGAAAGATGCAATGGACATTAATGAACCATCTAAGAAACATGCATGTCAGCAGTACATCTATACCATGGGTAGTAAGGTCAAATCAGGTGCTACAGAGTCAAGAGTAAAATGTGACCTGTGTTGTCTCGAGCTGCTGTCAAAAAACCTGGCATGTCACAAGAGGACCATCCACACTACATCAAGTAAAGTAATCAGTCACAACAGGCATCATCTTGTAGTTGGTGTTGATACTAGTAGAGGAGTGTATCTTGTAAGTCAAACTTTAAGAGGAGTTCCCCATCCAATACACGTACAGAAGATCACACTTCCAGGAAATTCAGCATCCATGTGTGAGCTTAGTACCTGTCTTGATGCCAAGAAAGCAGCTGCTCGAAGCTTGAGGCCATCATTTGAATGTGATAACGTGCAGTCAGTTGCTTATGTTGACAGCTTTCTACCTTTGGTGACACTTCAGGATGACAGCCTTGATGACCTTGTTAAACGGCATCTCTTCTCAGAGAGTCGAAGAACAGCCTGCCTAGCTTTGCAAAGCAAAGCTACAAGAGCCAACTGCCCTGTTGCAGTGAGCTCAATGAACAGTCAACTCACCCCAACCGGGAATACCGGTAGGTGTCTTTTATCCTTTCTAGGTATGCTGAATGACCAGTTAGTTAACTCACTCCTACTGGTAATAGGTATGTCTTCTTTTCGGTGTATGCTGAAGGAGTACATTACTGGGGTCGGTTGAGCCGAACTGTTGTTTGTCTGGATACCAAGACCATGAAGTGGAATTGCCGCTGTTCTGCTTCTCAACAAAGAGGATGCATCCACAGGGCAGTAACAAAATGGCTATGCCATCAGGAGCACTCTCATTTAATGTGGTCAACTGATGACAGTGATTCTGAAGATGTTCCAGAGCAAGAACCTGCAGAAGAGGCAAAAGAAGATTCTAGGGTCTCACTTTCCTATCCTCCTAAAGGGGACTTGCTCATAAAAACGTTGGACTACCTAAAGCAATACAAAACCATCCCACTTGATCTTGAGAGTCACTTGGTATCAGGCACATCCAAGGTTATGCAATTCACACCATCTGAAGTGATGTGCAAGTATTGTAATGGGGTTCAACTTCAAGGCCCTTTCCTCATAACAACTAAGGGTAAAGTCATAGGGCTGGATCAAGTTGTTGAAAGTAAGGCAGCAAGTTATTGCTGGGTACATTGTTGTTAGATATAACATCCTTACCTTTTCCGCAGACATCAAAATCTACTGCAAGAGGTGCCCCACGTGTAATCTCTTTTACAGATATCAAGACTATGGTGAAGGTGTCCTCAATTTTAATGATTCCACCATGCTGACACTACAGTTGTGCTTATTTCTTCGTCACAGCTTACAGATAATTGTCCATAGCTCTAGCTATAAAGCAACTTACAGATGATCCATTTGTTGTAAGTAATTGCATCATGTTACATTGTTAGTATTGAAGGGTGTCAATTTTATGAAATTTCTTCATCCAGGATTCACATGGTCAAACGCTAAACATGGGACAGTTTGTGATTGGTGGGGACTGGCTGAAGTATTTAGGCACTCTAAAAAAAGACGGAGCATGGGGAGACCACATTGCAGTAATGGCACTGGCAAGGCACTGTCATATGACAAGAATAGTCAGCAGTGCAGCTGGTACCGATGATTGTTTTGATATCATCATTGAGCCACACAATCAAGCAACTTTCCACGACATGCCCTTACTCCTTGGCCATTACGCAGAAAACCATTATGAGAGTCTGGACATCATAACTAATGGTATAAATATCATTCAGGCGATCCACTAACTTTGTTGGTATTTGAAGTTGCTTCATTAACATAGCAAGCAGTGATCA